>NZ_JAAOIW010000001.1 GCF_011440305.1 Paenibacillus agricola
GTTATTATAATCATCACAGATATCAGTGGGGACTAAAAAAGATGACTCCTGTTCAGTACAGGAATCATCTCTTATGTGTGGCCTAGCACTCTTTTTTTTAAGTGTCCTTGACTAAGGGTCTAGTTTAATTCCTTAGGCTCTTTTAATTTACAGCTTTGTTGGGTTGGGAAGAGATTACTAATCTTAGCCGCCAGATACTGCCTGCAGTACCATTAGCTTGTCACCGACCTGCAATGGAATCTGCCGATGCTCAAGCCATTCAATATTATCCTCATTGTAATAAATGAGCACATGCTGGCGCAACTTACCAGCCTCATCGAAGATATGGTGGTTAAGGAGCGGATAGTCAGCCAACAGACGTTTCATAGCATGATCCAACGTATCGGCTTCTAATGTAAAATGGCTTTTGCCGCCGGTACAGTCCCTTAGCAAGGATGGGACGCTAACTGCTAATTCCATCTTCGACATCAACCTCCCACACCTTAACAGATAAAATACGCGAAAGTTGCCCAGGCAGTCGCTGCCAGTTGACCCCTCTGTCCAGCGAGCCATACAATTCGCCGGATGTTGTGCCAAAATACAAACCGTATGGATCTAATGTATCAACATCCATCGCATCCCGAAGCACACTTACATGCCGCTGCTCCTCAGGAACAACATCACCAATAGGGAGCCATGCTGCCTCATCCCGATTACGCCTGTATACAAGCATTTTACCGTCCTTCATCGTACGCTGCTCGGAGCTTTCCAGCGGAATCAGGAACACGTCTCCCGTATGGGATATACAAATCGGAAATCCGAACGGACTTTCGCCATCCTGCATCGAAAGACCCTCCTCGATTGGATACCATGAATCCCCTCCGTTCTCGGATTTAAATACGCCTTTATGCTCCTGCATATACAGAATATCGGGGTTGTCGGGGTCAAGCACCATTTTATGAATGCAATAGCCCACTTCAGGATATGGCTGGCCTGTAGGAACCCTTGCCAATCCTGTATTACAGGAATTCCATGATTCCCCGCCATCGTCAGAACGGAATACACCAACTGCTGAGATAGCAACCCAAATCCGCTTGGGGTTTTCCGGATGCACCAGAATTGTATGCAAGCACATTCCACCTGCACCTGGGAACCATCCCGGTCGGGTGGGATGCTTAGTAAGCGCATTCAATTCCGTCCAGGCTCGTCCTGCATCACGACTAACAAATATACCTGCCTCCTCAACTCCGGCATATAGCGTATTAGGCTCGGAAGGTGCTCCAGATGTGATTTGCCAAATGCGGTTTAGATGAAAGCCGCTTGCTTCTGAATATTTGGGGCCGTTCTCAATCTGGGTCCAGGTTAGCCCGAAATCTTCACTTACGCGAATCGTAGTGCCATAAGCCGCGTGGGAAGTACCAACAAATAGCCGATCGCCGTTGGTGCTATCTCCATAAACACTGTAAGATTCCCATCCAGACAAATAGGGACCATTTAACTTCCAATGAACCCTATCCGTACTCGATGTGTATACAAATACCCCCTTGTTTGTGCCAACTAGCAGTTTGATTTGCTTGCTCAAGCCCATTCCTCCCATTCATTATTGGTTAAACACATATTGTTGTAATTGCATGATTGTTATCTAGATTATAACATGAACCAGCTACTATATTTCTTATCGATTGCTTATTTTCATCCGTAAAAAAAAGGGAACCCGTTTGCGGTATTGCGGCTTCCCCTCCATTCCCTGTACTACCTTGGCATATTTCCCCAGGTTCAAATATCGATTCAGTTCCCTACCGTAATGGCATGAATATAATGCATGGAGCATGAGCCTATTATTGGAAGGGGGGCAAGCATGAAACGTATAGCTTTGCGCGTCTCGAAGCTACAAGTAAAACAATCATTACCTCGCATTATTGCATCTATTTCTGTAAGCAGCCCGGTCGCAAATATAGCCATAAATCCAGTGACAAACCGCATATATTTTGTTCAAGGTGAAAACGAACTAGGCATTCTTGACGGGAAAACGAACAAAATCATAACCACGCTGAAAACGGGTCGATTGCCTTTCCACATGGTTGTCAATCCGCGAACAAACCGTATCTATCTTACAAACTTCCGTGACGGTACCGTTTCCGTTATTAATGGCCGAACGAACCGGGTCATCACTACGATCAAAGTGGGCGAACGCTGCGATAACATTGCGGTCAATACCCGTACAAATTTAATTTATACGGCGACAATATCCTTATCGTCTAATAACGCCTATGTCGCTGTCCTGAACGGAAATACCAACAAGGTACAAAAAAGAATCAAATTCCCTGGCCGACCCTCCCAAATTACAATTAATGAATTGACCAACCGTATTTATGTGACCAATACGGTCAAAGATACAGTATCCGTGATTGATGGAAGTAATAATACCATCCTGACGACAGTAAAAGTGGGGCGGAATCCGGTAACAACACCGGCCTTAAATACGAAGACGAACCGTCTCTATATCGCTAACAACCTAAGCCGTTTCTGCTCCGTTTTAGACCTCCGAACGAATACGGTTCGCAACATTCAACTCGGCAGACTGCAAAGTGACATCATTCTTAACCCAGTAATGAATCGGCTTTATGTAACAAGTGCGCAAGTTTCAGTAAAGGGGCGACTGTTTGTCATAAATGGCAACACAAACCGAGTGATCAAAACCTTAACTATTCCTACTTTTACTAGTGTGCTGATTAATCCAAATACGAACCATTTGTTCATTTCGGAATTTCCAGAGACCGGGACAGCTCCCTTGTCCGTCTATAATGGCAGCAGCCTGAAGCGTATCGCATCTCTTCGTACTAGTAAAAGGTCAGGTAATTTGGCGCTAAACCCGCGAACGAACCGCATATATGTAGGCGGGGAAAACAACATTTCCGTCATTCAGGATTAACTCATTACATTCGATTTAGCTTTAACGGATGGGGATATTCGCAGAGGGGAAGATTGATCTCGGCAAAGCCGGTACGAGCGGTAGAGTCTTGCTTTTATAACAGAATGCAATTTACGGCACTTGAACGACGAAGGGAACGATAAACAATTGCCCGTTTTGTTGAAATTGCCCCCATATTTTGTAGACGCCGCTTTTGGGGAAAGAAGTAGCAAACTTGGCATCAGGTCCTGTTGCTTTCTCTTCCAGAGGATGATTGTGAATATACTGTTCCACATCGCTGCTAATGATAACGACATGCCCTACAGCGCCTAGATAAGGTTGAAGGTTCGTAATCGGAGATTTTGTCTTGCTGTCTGTAAAGGAAAAATTCATTTGAACTTCCTTGCCTGCCTGCAGTTTATCAAATTGGAGCGTAATCTCTTTATTATCGACTGTTTTAGTTAGGCTTGAATCGGGAGTTATGCTTTCTATAGGAGCTTTATCGTTTCCAACTTGTATCCAGTGGCTTTCTGTCTTTTGCTGGGTGCCGGTAGGGACAAAATCAGCGATTAATTTATAATCCCCATCCTTAGGAAATATGGTGCTGATCTCAAATAACCCTTTGCCCATGTACTCCGGATGAATGTGATCAAAATAGCTGAGGTCTTTACTAACTAAAATAAGATGCAATTGTTTTTCATGGTTCACTTCAAACTTCTCGACAGGCACGCCCTTAGAATCATCAATTTGTATCGAAATGTTGGCCTTCTGGTTGGATGGGGGGTTGTCAGCAGAAAGTTTCCATGTTGCTTTTACATTCATGCTGGGAGCGGGCTCGGCTGTCCCATGTCCTGCATGTTGCCCTTGTTCATTACCGCTGCTTGCAGCATTATGCTGGTTGTGGTCCTCAGGCTGCTTGGCTGTACAAGATGATAACAAAACCGCCGATAACAGACCCATTCCAAGTAGTCTTACAATCATAGGTATTCCCCTTTATTATTGTAGTGTACCCCAGTACAGTATATCTCAGTTTTTATAGTACGTAATTGCAAACGGAATCAATTGATTGGGGCGCAGTTCTCCATTGATGCATCGTCCCTGATCATAGATCGTATCAGCTTTAATCGATTCGATTGAAAGCGCGACTTAATTCATATACTATACCACCCTACAGTATGTGTCAATGTGTTTCTGTCGTTAAAATTACTTTACGCCTTGCAGGATTGTAACGGTATTTCTTTACAACCTGCCTAAAAACAAATTAGCTTTTTTAGTTTATACCATAGGGTGGACACTCTTTTCTTAGGTGTCATTATATGTTCCGCCACGGGAATGAAAAAAGGTTATTCTGCAAGCAGTTTTTTCCCCGCTTGTAGAATAACCTTGAAATCTTTCCGAATAAGTTAAATCAATTCAGACTTTTGCAGAAGCCTCTGCACGATGGCTGCGACCTCCGCTCTTGAGATATACGCTTTGGGCGCAAGCTCCGTGCTGTTTCTGCCAGTAACAATTCCTGCTTGCAAGCAGTCGGCGATACTGTCCTTCGCCCACTCTGATGCGCTGCCCGCATCCGCGAAGGGGCTCAGCTGCTCTCCTGCAGCTTGAGCTGGAAGGCTCGCCGCAAGACCGGTTATCGCCATCGCTCTCGTGATGATCGCCATCGCTTGTTCCCGCGTAATCTTGTCCATCGGACGGAAGCTGCCGTCTTCAAACCCGCTGATCAGCCTGTGCGCATTAGCGGTTTGGATCACGCTGTTATACCAATCCGTAGTCTTCACATCCGCAAATGGACTTGAACCGCCCTCTAGCTTCAGTCCCAATCCCCGAACCATAATCGCTGCAAACTCCGCGCGTGTAATTTCTTGATCAGGATTGAACCCTTCAGTACCGCTGCCGCTTACGACCATGCGCGAGCCCATGTCGTTCACCGCTGCCTTCGCCCAATGCTGGCATGAAGCTCGAGAAGCAAAATGCTGAATTGGCAGCCAAAGTGAAATGGTTTGAAGAGCAGTTTCGCTTAAGCCAGCATAGACTCTTCGGTGCATCCAGCGAAAAAACGCCTCCAGACCAGTTAGATCTGTTTGATGAAGCGGAGAAGGAAGCTCAACTGGCTTTAGCAGAGCCCACGCTAGAATCCATTACGTACAAACGCCGTAAGCAAGTCGGTCACCGCGAAAACATGCTTAAAGATCTGCCTACGGAAGTCATTGAATATCGGCTGTCTGAGGCGGAACAAGTGTGTCCTTGCTGCAATGGACCTCTGCATGAGATGAGCACGGAGGTCAGGACGGAGTTATGTAGGCTTTGTGAGCGTACCGAAATTCATCCCACCATCTTGCGTGCTTCTATGCCTGCACCCATACTTCCTAAAAGTCTCGTATCTCCTTCCATTATGGCCTATGTCATGAGCCAAAAATATGTGGAGAGCATGCCTTTGTATCGCTAGGAAAAGCAATTCGAACGATTAGGGATTGAATTGTCTCGTCAAACCCTGGCCAACTGGATGCTGCATGGTGCAGACCCATGGCTAAACTTGGTCTATGAGCGCATGCATTAGCTTCTTTTGAAACAGGAAGTACTGCAAGCGGATGAAACGCCATTACAGGTGCTTCATGAGCCTGGGCGAACGGCAAGCCAAAAATCATATATGTGGTTGTACCGTACGGGGCGAGGGGTTCCGCCGATTATTCTGTACGATTATCAGACAACGCGGGCGGGCAAGCATCCTTGTCGGTTTTTGGCCGGCCATTGAACGCGATATCCGGCATGTATCTAATGGAAACCGCTAAAGAAAATGGGCTGAATCCTTTTGAATACCTTAAATATCTCTTTGAGCAATTGCCCAATTTAGATACAAAACATCTTGAGAATATTGATGCATTACTTCCTTGGTCAGCTATGCTGCCGGAGATATGCAAAATCCCCAAGAAATAAGCATATTCTAGTCCTCACTTTGTTTCAAGGTGGGGGCTATTTTACGCTTACCCAGAAAGCCTACCCGCTTGTGACAGGCGCGTGCTAAGGTTGGTGTGGACGAACGATTGTTCGCCAAGGTCTTCTTCCAGTTCCTTGATGGTGCGCGACAGAGGCGATTGCTCGATATGCAGCTTCTCCGCTGCACGGGCGAAGTGGAGTTCTTCGGCAACAGCCAAGAAACAACGAAGGTGACGAAGTTCCATTTGTTATTCCCCGCCTCCTTCGTGTCTCACATTCGATATTGCTGAGGGGTCGTCAGACCGCCATGAAACCGCCATCCACAAACAGTTCTTCGCCCGCGATGAAACTGCTCTCGTTCGATGCCAGGAATAGCACCGCTTTGGCGACCTCATCTGCCTGGCCGAGTCTCCCGAATGGCGTCATCTGCTTCAGCGCCTCCTCGGCCCCCTCGTTGTCTCGAAGATACGTCTGGAGTGCCGGCGTGAGGATCACTCCAGGGGAAACCACATTCACGCGGATGCCCTGGCTTTTAAGGTCGGTCGTCCACGTGCGCGCGAGCGAGCGGATCGCGGCCTTCGTGGCACTATAGATCGACAAATTGGGAAGCCCTTTACTGCCCGACGCCGATCCTGTAAGGATCACCGTGCCTCCAGCCTTCATTAGTGGCAACGCCTTCTGTACGGTGAAGACCAAACCCTTTACGTTCGTGGTGAACACACGATCGAAGTGCGCTTCCTCGATGCCGCCGAGTGGTGCGGACTCGGAAATTCCTGCGTTAGCAAACACGACGTCAACCTTGCCGTGGTCACGCTGGATGCGCTCGTAGAGTCGATCGAGGTCGGCGAAGTTGCTGACGTCTCCCTGGACGCCGACGGCACCGCGGCCGATCCCCTTCACGGCCTCGTCCAGTCGTTCTTGCTGACGCCCTGTGATGTACACATGCGCGCCTTCTGTCGCGAAGAGTTTTGCCGTCATCAAGCCGATGCCATCACTACCGCCCGTGATCACCACGACCTTGTTTTCAAATCGCTTCGTCATTTCTTCTACCCTCTTTCTCTTAAAGTGGATGATTACTCCACTTATTATACGGAGTCACCCTCCACTTTGCAAGTGACAACGAGAAAAACACCATTGCTTTTTAGCCCCCTAATCCCTTTTGACACTTTCTCCGACTTCCATTACACTAAAGAGAGCGGAGGAAATGTCGGTGAAAAGACGTTTTTACGGCACGAAAGCATTAGGACGAAACTGTCCAAGGTTAGGGGGTTGAACCGCATTGACTGAAGTAAATCCACTGCGGGCAGACGCCCAACGAAACCGCGAACGTATCCTTGCTGCGGCTGAAGATGTCTTCCTGGAGCGAGGTGCTGGTGTTTCGCTGGAAGACGTTGCAAAGCGGGCGGGTGTTGGAATCGGAACGCTCTACCGGCGCTTTCCTACGCGCGACGCACTCTTGGCTGCATCCTACAACGACCGCTTCTTGTCATTCGCACAAGCCAGTCGGGAAAGAGCTGCCGGGCTTGATCCAGCAAGTGCGGTACGTGCCTATCTTGAAGAACTCGTCCTGCACACGAGCGTTTATCGTGGCCTTACTGCCTCACTAGGAACTGTTCTTCAAGTCGGTACGCCGGGTTGCCATGCGACAATCGAGGAGGGGGTGCGGTTGCTGGACCATGCGCAGAAGGCCGGGGTTATTCGTTCCGATATCACCTTCGATGATCTGGTGTACGTCGTAACCGCGATCTCCCTTGCTGTTGAACGAGATGGCTCGCCGAAATCTCGCATTGCTCATTTGGTCAGCTTGTTCCTCGACGGCATCAGCGTGCGGTGACGGTTCCAGAAACTCAAATCATGTCCAGGCAACGCCCAACAAACAGGAAAAATAAATTTTGACCTAATCGTGGATGGCTCAAATTGATATGCTGCGTTGCCTCCCGATTTCCCACGACACGCCACCGCCGCGTACCGTCGCGGCGATCTGCTGCCCCAGCCGCTGCTCGATCACTGGCCGCCACGGCACCAGTCTGAATCCCATGCCGTCGTCCAGTATCGCGTAGCGCCCGGCGCGGGCAGCGCGTGATCCTCGCCCGCTGGCGAGCATGACGGAGCGCCGGTAGATCCCGGCCACGCGCTGCCCGTCCGCCGTTGGGCGGTGCTCCAAGCCGGTTTCGGCGGCAATGTCCTTGGCGGGCCTGCGCCAGTTCCCGATTCCGCAGCGTTCCCAGCAGGTCCTTGCGCACTTCGGCCAGCGCTATGATCTATAGCATCGCGGAAACGGCAAAGGCTAATGGGCTGAAGCCACAGCTGTACCTCCAGCATCTGTTTGAGCAGTTGCCACAGCTTGCAGATCCGAAAGATCCAGATGCTTTGAGCAAACTGGCGCCCTGGTCGCCATCCTTGCCGCTGACCTGCCGCCTATTCTCAAAATAAGGCAAACGTATGGCTCTCCATGTACAGTGGAGGGCTATTTGGCTTACCTTGCCTTCTCTATTCCCTATCTATGCCTCGCGCGGCCGCTATACTCATATTCTCATCGTACTGGGCTCACTTCCATGTGTGCTCGATTTGACGCTTAATTTTGTATAAGGTGTATCCAAAAAAATAATTAAATCGGCATTCTGGAAACTTTTGAATACCCAATCATGATTATGGGCACCTTCTATAATCCAATTTTCAGAACAGGTTTTCGTATGTTGCATAAAACTTAAAGAATACAAAAATCCTGCCATCTCAATGGACAGCAGGAGTGTATTAAACTATATAGAACTTTTGTGTCATTGAATCATGCCTGCGTTCGCAGCACCCGCATGGCATTTAATACAGCAAGTAAAGTGACACCGACATCTGAAAATACGGCTTCCCACATCGTGGCTATTCCAAAAGCACCTAATATAAGAAACACACCTTTAACTCCGAGGGCAAAAAAGATGTTTTGCCATACGATATTGCGTGTCCGTTTGGCTATATGGATGGCTGTAGCTATCTTGGAAGGCTCATCCGTCATGATCACGATGTCCGCGGCTTCAATGGCTGCGTCAGACCCTAAACCACCCATCGCCATCCCTACGTCCGCCCTAGCCAGTACAGGTGTGTCATTGATGCCATCCCCGACAAACAAGATCTTTTCTTTGGGCGACTTCAGCCTATCCAGCTTTTCAATTTCCTCGACCTTGTCCTGCGGAAGCAATTCGGAGTGGACTTCATCCAAGCCAAGCTGGCGGCCAACTGCCTCCCCAACAGATTTGACATCACCTGTGAGCATAATGGTCTTTTTGATGCCCAGTGCTTTCAACGACTGGATTGCTTTCAATGCGTCCTCTTTGATCTCATCTGCGATGACAAGGTAGCCCGCATATTGCTTATCTATCGCGATATGGACCGTAGTGCCGACTTCATTGGGCTTCTGGAAGGCAATGTTTTCTTTCTGCATCAACTTTACATTACCTGCCAGTACCTCTTTGCCATTGACCGTAACCTGGATGCCATGGCCGGAAATTTCATTGTATCCTACTATACTCTCTTTGTTGATATCTTTGCCATATGCAGTCCGTATCGACTCTGCAATCGGGTGGTTGGAATGCATTTCTGCCATTGCCGCAACTTCCAATAGCTCATCCTTGGATAATGCACCTGACGGCTGTATAGCTGTTACCTTGAATGCACCTTTAGTTAAGGTTCCCGTTTTATCAAATACGACATATTTAACATGGTTTAATGCTTCTAAGTAATTGCTGCCTTTCACCAGAATGCCCGACTTTGAAGCAGCGCCTATGCCTCCAAAAAATCCAAGAGGGATCGAGATCACAAGGGCACATGGACAAGAGATGACCAAAAATACTAAAGCCCGATAGATCCAATCTGAAAAGGTTGCGCCTGGAATGAGTAAAGGAGGGACAATGGCTAACAACAATGCACCAATGACTACGACAGGTGTATAGTAGCGTGCAAACTTGGTTATAAAATTTTCTGTGGGTGCTTTTTTATTGCTAGCATTTTGTACTAAATCTAAAATTTTGGAGACGGTAGATTCCCCGAAAACTTTGGTGACTTCGACGGTTAATACCCCATTTTTGTTGATGAACCCGCTTAATACATCGTTGCCCACTTCGACTTCACGGGGAATGGACTCCCCTGTTAAAGCTGAGGTATCCACCATCGATTGCCCTTCGATAACTTTCCCATCCAACGGGACTTTTTCTCCCGGCTTTATAACGATATGCTCGCCAATTTGGACTTCTTCCGGCGACACCCGTTTGATGTCATTTCCAGACTTGACGTTTGCAAAATCAGGACGGATATCCATCAATGCGGTAATCGATTTACGGGACTTATTAACCGCTATGCTTTGGAATAATTCACCTACCTGATAAAACAACATAACCGCAACGCCTTCAGGATATTGTTGGACAGCAAATGCACCAATCGTTGCTAGTGACATCAGGAAATACTCATCAAATACTTGCCCTCTGCCTATATTTTTAATAGCTTGGAGAACAATATCTCCGCCAATGATGATATAAGCTAGAAAGAACAGGCCCAACTCCACATAACCGTTAACTGGGGCTAATAGTGCAATTCCACCCAAGATGGAGCCGATCGCCAATCGCAGGATCATACGCGATGTGTTTTTGCCCCCATGGTCGTGGCTGTGCCCTTCATGGCCGTGGTTATGTGCTTCATCCCCATGGCTATGCCCCTCTTCTTCATCATGTTGGTCATGCCCCGGACGGTCGTGCTTTTGACCTTCTTTGCCATGGTCATGACCGTGAGCATCCAAACTTGTTTTCTTTAGCGTATTTCCATTAGCACCTTTTTCTTTTACATGTATATGTGGCTCCAATTGTTTAACTTTCTTCTTGGTTTCTTCAACGACCGTTTCTTCCTGCTCATGTTCCGTTTCCAATGTTAATGTTTTCGTCATAAAATTCACGGAGCAAGAGGATATCCCTGAAATTTTCTTGACTCCATTTTCGATCTTCATTGCACAGTTTGCACAATCCAAACCCTCTAACAGAAACTCCTTTTTAACTAATTCTTTAGCGGCTTCCATAAATGACACCCCCTAGTCTAAAACACATGAACATATATTCATGCGTTTGTGAGATAGGCCTATTATATTCCCCCTATTGCATGGATGTCAATGTTTTCTATTATTATCCGTCACTCCGGGCGCCATTTGGGCGTGTCCATGCCATCAACAACGTGATCAGGATAAATGCAATCAAGGCAAGGAACGGAATCGTTACAAACCCAAACCAATTGATATAGTCCACATTGCAAGGCACACCTCGCGTACAAGGTTTTATCGTCGCTAAATAAGGGACCTTTTGCTCCAGGTAATGGAATAACGAAATACATCCCCCTACAACAGACATCGGCAAGATATATTTTTTAAGATTCTTCTCATTGGTGTAGGCTGCTATCCCCAAAATAAGGCTTAGGGGGTACATCATGATCCGTTGGTACCAGCAAAGCTCGCAAGGGATATAGCCCATGATTTCGCTAAAATATAGGCTTCCCAAAGTGGCTACTACAGAAACAACCCAAGCCAAATATAACGTGTAATCCAATAAGTTCAACTTTTGTTTCACCGTCTGCATCTTCTCACCTCTTATTGATGATTGAAGTGATTTCATTGTAATCAAAGGGATTTTTAACCATCACCCCATTGATCATTAAACTTGGTGTTTGTTGGATATTATAAGTTTTCACTAATTGTTCATCTATATTTACTTGGGGCATCGTGATCTGGTTTTTGATATCGTCTCCTACTTTCTTGGCATCCACTTGGGGTGCATAAGCTTTTGCGATATTCAAAAGGACATCTACAGTAATCCAAGGTGCATCGTGGTTTTCACGAGGCTGGGTATCGAATAATTGTTTATGGAATTTCCAATAGGCATCGTTGTCCTGTGCAAACACAGATTCTGCCGCGAGCGCACCCAGTTTAGACTCTTCACCATGGAAAAGCACGTTAATATAAGAAAATTTGGCTTTGCCGGTATCCATATACTCTTTCTTTAATTGCGGGAATACCTGCTCTCCCCAAGCTTTACAGGATGGGCATTTATAATCACCAAACTCCACAATATTAATGCCTGCGCTTGGATTGCCCATGGTCGGCTGGTTTTCTAAGGAAGGTTGATTTTTTAAAGCCTCCGTTTGGTCTACTTTTCCGCTCATTCTTGTAACCAGGAATAATGAAAATAATACAACTAGAACGGCGAGCGTAAGGAGAACCATCGTTTTCGAGCCACTTTTGCTTTTAGCCATCATGCACCTCTTTTGAATGTTATCGTCTTTCCATTAACAAGGATTCTCCGCACTTTAGAAACCGGTAAATCCTCCATATAAGCGGATCAGCACTATCGTAATTTTTGTCATTTGGTCCGTATATAACAAGAGAAAAAGGGGCCGTAAACCCAATCGTATAAGCAAGAAGATAATGGAGAACTTTTTTTGCCTAATTGGCGTTTGGATTTCCATTTATCCAAAAATCGGGTTGGTTTCTTCATTCATCCGTAACTCCTCATTTTTGCTCTGGAATGGCCATCCATCCGTTATAGATACCATAATAAAATACATAGAGGCTGATGAAACCAAGGATAAGTGACACCGTACCCCTTTTGGGTTTATGTTGAAAAAATAGGACAAAGGCTCCACTAAAAAAAGAACCTGTAATGGTAATCATTGCGACTAGTGCGAGCATGTACAAGATCCTTTCCAGTATCCAATTACGGTGTGGATAGTTTGGTTTTACCTGACTGCAAACATTAAAGATAAATAGCCGGTACCAACAAATAGCAGTCCAGCCCCCACGGCCAGTCCATAGGATTTTCTTTTCCATGATAATGGCATGCCTAGCAAAAGTGCTAAGGCCGATACCCCACCAAAAACTAGGCTAACCGGATTATAACCCAATAGGATGCTATTGCCTTGGCCGTGGTCAAAACCAGTCAACCATACAAATAGAGATGAAGGCGCTTCTTCTTTTAAAAAGGCCTGGAGATCATCATGTGGGGGTGATTGTTTTGCCATATAGGCAGTTGCCACCAAAACCATCAAAACGACAATGCTTTCCGCCCTTAGCCATGGCAATGGGCTGTAAGTTGGATTTTTAATGACCCACCTTTTTAGCAAAAAACCGTTAATCCAAGCTATGCCTAACAAGGGGATAATGAGAAGATGCTTGACCAATAAAGCTTGGCCATATGAGGTCATCCATGAGTCTATATACTGGGGGGTTAACTTGCTCATCAAAAAGAATCCAGCTGAAATGGCAACAACCACACAACTGATCGATAGCGGTGAGAACCACCTCAGGAATGCCGGCCAGTTCTGGCTGCCCTTGGCAAACCAACCTACAACCATCATCACCCCGACCCAAATCGTGACAGCAAGAAAATGGATCGACTGCGCCATGAAACCTTGCCATTCATAAACCGTAGCTGAATGGCTTGCCCATCCAAAACAGCCTACCAAGAGAATAGATAGGGCAAAGATTCCTTTCCATTTAAATCTATAGATGCTTGAGGTGTCGCCTAATTTGTGCAGGTATAAAAGGGCGATGGCTATTAATAGCGTCAAAACCCAAGCATTCCCGATTTTATAATCCGTAATGACCTTGTAGGTAATAAACCCGATTTCATAGCCTAAATTGACCCTAAAGAAAATAATAAGCTGGATGATCTGCACAAATGAAAAAATAACGATCCCAACGATTGCCCCCAATATGACATGGTTATGGATGATGATAGAGGGCTTTTTTGATTCTGGAATAAGGTTAATTAAAGACCCGCCCACCAATAGGGCAAAACAGATATAGAGTATGGCTTCACTAACTACGTACATTTCATTTCCTCCGTTTTTTTAGGCTGTAAATAGTAAGCCCCAAAAGAACAGCTAATACAATGAGAATGTAGAGGAGCATGGAATTATCTGTATTTTTCTCTGGTGGGTTGGCCATGATTTCTGCTGGTTGGCTAGGAGTGGCTGGAACCGAAGGTTCTACCTTTGGCGCCTCCGGTTTTAGGTCTGTGCCTGGCTTGCTGGCCGTTTGCTCAGGTATTTCTATTTTTGCGCTATCGCTGGCAGGCCGGTCCACTTGAAAGGAGAACTGGCCTTTAATCGGGTGGCCGTCTGTCCCTACGATATTCCATTGGACCTGGTATCCTCCATTGGCTGCTGGCTTAGCCAACGTGCCTGTCATCGTTGTCTCATTAATTTGTAAATCCAACACGTCTATTTTCTGGTTTTCTTTATTGAATAGTTGAAAAGTACTTAAGCTTTCTACTTTTGATTTAAAAACCAAGCTGATTTTCGTAAGCTCTGCAGTAACTACTTCCCCTTCCTTTGGGCTTGAGCTTTCTAATCCAGTATGCGCTAAAGCCATTCCAGGAAGAATAAGGATCCATATAAAGGCTATCAGCGGTAATATCGTTTTCTTTTTAAACCATCTAAACCCTATCCACATATTCATTCCATAAACTCCTCTGTCCCTTTTTTCCATGGCCCCAATAACCGGTTATAAGTTGGATGTCATCCAATCGGTCATTTGCTTAAATATTTTAAAGGATTTTCCTGTTGGCCATCTTTTTGGATTTCAAAGTGAAGGTGGACACCGGTTGAATCACCCGTACTGCCCATAACACCTATTTTCTCTCCTTTTTCGATCAATTGCCCATCTGTGACTTCAATTTTGCTTAAGTGTGCATACAAGGTTGTATACCCGTTTTGGTGGTCAATCATAATACAATTGCCATAACCCGACTTCTCCCCAGCAAAAATGACCTTGCCATGGTCCGCTGACATAATCGTCCGGTTACTCGACACCGTGTCAGTCCCTGCATGCAATTTACCCCAGCGTTTACCGAATTCACTTGTCAGCTTTGCCCCATAAATAGGCCAAGCAAATGAACCCGTCCCATTCCCTTTAACCACTTTGGTTCCTTGCTTCACGATCTTGTCTATAGGGGCTTCCACTAAAGTTTCATCAATAGGAACCTCTTCAACTAGCCGGCCGTTAATCTTAGTAACTCGGTACACCACTTTTTTCAGCCCATTTTTACCTTCCGCCACGATTTCTGAAGTGCCCGCTCTCATAGCATCATCTTTCTCATAAATGACCCCAAGCGGTATTTCCAACGCATCCGTCCTTGTCTCCACGGTTTTCACAGATAGCATAGGCTGGAGAACGGTTAAATCCAATTGCTCGCCAATTTTGATAAAATCATTCTCGATCCATGAATTGTTTTGGTAGATCACATCACTGGATATATTGAATTTTTTGGCAATGCATGACACACAATCGCCAGCTTGTACTGTGTAGGTTACAGGCTGGGCATTGCCAGACTCCAGCATGCTTGCCACTTTCTCAGGCGTAGTGATGTTTTCCGGATTCGTGTTCACCTTTACCATGGACACTTTTTGCAAAAAGTCATTGGTTTCAACCATGGGCTTCCCAGCCTTTTGTGATTCGTTCAAGGACAAAGCCAGTACTTTTCTTTCAGGGGTATATTTACTTTTAATTTGGTCCAGTATCCCTTGTGCTGTATCCGTATCCTTGACAGTACCCACCGGTTTTCCATCAATCTGGATTTCTACCCCAGTTGCTTTTAGGAGCAGTCCGTTTTCCAACCTATGGATCACACTCGAATTGTCAATTTTCGCTCGAAACGCCTTTTCATACGAATAGGTGAGCCCACCAGCATCAGCCACCAAAATGACTTGTGGGTTCTTCGTGCTTAGTTCCTTTTGTTTTTGCTCCAACCAGATATTGATCACTTCCGGGTTGCTGACAGCTCCCAATTTTTCACCGTTTTTGTAAACGAGATATCGCTCCACCATATGATCTTTAACGTATCCTTGTCCCCAAAAGATGATGGTGATAACCAGGGAAAAAATCGTTGCATAAACCACCCATCGGAATCTTCCAGTTGCCAAATACCCTAGAGAAAAATTCACATCTGCCTCCGATCCCACCTGTTAGTGTATAATGCCCATGCGCCTCTTCTAAAAGTAACACATTTTTTCACATGAATAAACTACTCACCATAGTTTAATATGGCCATCCTATGAATGAGATTTAATTGATGAATAGAAAAAACGCAAGGACTACTAAAACAAGGGTTAGTAATGTCCCCACTATGGCGCCAACCAGCCATGACTCTTTTTTCTTTAGAAAAGCGGAAACAATTGCGTGCGTGAAGAACGGTGCGGCGTAAAAATAAATTCTTAAATTGTCATTAAACCGGATGAAATAATCCATTGCGAGCATGGCAACCAGAATGAGAACGAGTAAGGTTGCGCTCTTCCTCACAGTTTTATAGTCCAGTAGGGAGCTAAAATGAAAATGCACAAATAACATTCCTCTCTTTACTATTTGTAGAAAAATCCGACCTACAACTTTAGTATGAAACTCAACAATTTTAAAATTTTTAAACTATCCTTCGTAGTCTATTTATTACCCAACTTTATTAAACATGTGATCAAATGTCAATAAACAAATGAATAATTCAATATTTATTCATATATTTCAACCACATGGTTCCGCTCATTCGCATAACCATGGAAAGAGCGCCAATAAACAGGCATTAAAGCTTTCCTTTATTATCATCTCAATTTATATGATTGTCGAAGCGATTGGCGGTTTTGAGGTTTTAGCTGCATTTATTAATGGCCTTACCTTAATGTCAATTTCTTTATACATATTCTGGGAATCATACCTACGGTTATCACAATCGCCTCAAGTTTTGAGCACCGGGATGCTAATTATTGCTTCAATCGGACGCTCTCCAGCCCGCTTCGAGACTATCACCTTAAGATCGCGCCCATACTGGGCGCTGGGCGTATGCACAAAAAAGCAGGAGAATATCTCTCCTACTTTATTTGCCTTTTTATATACACTGAAATAAAATGACTAACGAGATAATGATAAGAACCACACATGAAGAACATGCCGATAACACAGAAACAGCGGGTACATGGACCGGTTCATCTGGATTTATGAGCTGGGACAATCGATAGTTGATCGCAGATTCGGAAAAGCCCACCCCCTGGTAAGAGGTATCGAATTTAGGGGTTTGGACAAGTTTTAATAATGCCGTGCCGATTGGGAAGGTTGAGTTTGTCTGTGTGATGGCATAACGGTCAGCCAGCAACTCCATCCAAATCTCGTAGTATTGGCCCAACCCTTTCAAGGCCGATACATAAGGCATGCCTTTGATAATCATTCTAACCAGCCACTTTTTTAAAGGGTCGCGCTGTAAGCAATGGTAACGTTCATGGAGCAAAACTGCATGTACCTCCTCCGCGGAGAGTATCTCCAATAGACCTGTGGAGACCACAATCCTGGGGTAAAGCAAGCCGGACGCTAAAGCTACCGGTTGCCGTTCACGGATCACATCAATACTTATGTGCCACATTTTATATTTTCTAGTCCATCTTTTGGTCAATTGGGGGTGGATCCGGTTCTGTACATAACGGTTCCAATTTTGGGAGACAAAGATTTGCCTGCCTAAATAGGCAAACATCCGAAAACAAGTAAGGGCTATTAATAAAACAAAAAGCGTTTCAAAGAATGAATGCCCTGTCAATAAATCTAACAACACGATTTTTATAAGCAACAGCATATCGGATTGTAAATCAACATCGCCCAATTGGTGGGACAATGCCAGGCACATCTGCAATACAATCCAAGCGGCGACAACATAGATAAACCAAATGGCAAAGCTGGGCTTTAACAATCTCCCCATTTAATGGTTCCTCTTTTTTAATTCTTGGAGCTTAATCTCCAGCGTTTGGATAAGTTTCGGGTCTGCTTCATCAATGGCATCCACGATATGGGTCACCATCAATTCGCCAAAATCTCCTATCAAACCACGGGTCACGTTTTTCGTCTGTTCGGCCAAAAACTGTTCTTTCGTCGACGCTGCCTTGAAATGGGTAAGCTTCGTCCGGCCTTTGCCCTCCGTATGCCTGTGCAGCAGCCCCTTGTCATAAAGCCGGTTCATGACCGTCATGATGCTATTAATCGAACACGGACTTTCTTCATTTAACTTATGGTGCATTTGTTTAATGCTTAGTTCTTCAGAAACCCAAAATACTTCCATGATCTTGGCTTCCAAAGAGCCCAAAAAACGGTGCAGCCCTTCTTCTTGGAACATATATTTATTAATCTTCATTTGTTTAACACTCTCTCCGTATTCATAGGATTCAATCATGCTTCACATGCTACAGCATTTGCACAAAAATTTGTTCGATATGTCCATCATCCAAAGAATAGAAAACCGTTTTGCCTGCCTTGCGTCGTTTTACGATCCGCAAATTCCGCAAGTAACGGAGCTGGTGGGAAATGACCGATTGCCCATCTGGACAGCCACAGTCAGGTCGTGTACACAAAGCTCCTTTTGCAATAATTTCACACGGGTTTGGTCACCCAGAGCTTAAAAATATCCGAGAGCCATTTGCTTCATTTCCTCACTATCTGAGGTTCCTTCACAGGTTACATCGCACTGGTCTTGAAATAATTTCACCATAACGTCGTAATCTTTATCCCATACAAGAATACTTCTGCTTACAGTATACCAGAAAACACCCTTATTTAACTGCAAGCATCAAGGAAAGATAAGCCGCTAGTATAAAAGAACCACTATACACAAGGGCGGCAGACATTTTTTGTTTGTTAATAAAGGTGAATACGACCATACATAGTAGTGCAAGGGCAAGTACGCCTAACAACAAGCTGGGCATATTCACAGCGATGCTTAGTGGAAGTTGAAACGGGCTGCCACCTTGGTACAAGGCATTAAATAATACGGATGGCTTATTCTCTAGCAGCGTCAATGATACATCGTGGGGCGGAGATTGTTGGCCCATAAACCCGGTAACTGCAAATATACAGAATACTATGGCACTTTCTGCTTGTATCCAAGCTAACCCATTGTAACCAGGGGATTGGGTGATCCTCCTTCTCACCACAAATCCATTAATAAAAGCAAATGTGACCAACGGAATGATGAGAATGTGTTTGAGCAATAATGCTTGTCCGTATGTCAAAATCCATGAATTGATATACTGGGGGACTGTATATTGCATAATAATCAGCCCTGACACACCAATAGTGGCCATGCAAGCAACTGATAAGGGGGTAAACCATTTCAGGAAAGGAAGCCAACGTGTACGGTCTTTAGCGTACCAACCGCCCATAAATAATAAACCCGTCCACACAGATACGGCTAGAAAATGGACGCTATGGACCACCCCACCTACAACTCCTGCTGCCAAGGAATATACGTGGCTTGAGAATCCCAATGCAACAATCATGCCAAGGACGATGAATAGGCTTGTAACAGCTAAATGGACATGGGTTCTGATGTCATTATTAAGGATAACCAGCAAAATCAATACAGAAAGGACGAGTGTTAATACATAAGCTTTTCCCTCTTCAAACGTAGTCATCACACTTTTAAAAGTGAGCCAAAATCCAATATCTGGGGCAAAAACCATGACAATTCGAATCACTGGCATAAAAGAAAATAAGGCGATTCCCAGTATGCATAAAACCATGTGCTTTTGTGGAAACTCGATACCTGGTTGGTAGGTACGTGGAATCACATAGGACAGCAGGCCCCCAAGCAATAATGAAAAACATAGGTATAAGAAGGCTTCGCTGATATAAACCACGACCATTGTATCCATCCCTTTCCAAACAGGCTTTTGAATCATATAAGGAAAGCTGCAAAGAACAACTGTTAGAACCATAGCCGTAACCCGTTGGAAATGCGGAACTGTTTAATTGAGATAGGATGAAGGATTTACCGCACGCTCATTTAACCTGACTTCGAAATGTAGATGGGAGCCTGTAGAGCGGCCGGTAAACCCGACTTCAGCTAATAGCTGCCCCTTTTTAACAAGGTCTCCTTTTTCAACTTTGAAGCCATCCATCCGGATATGCGGATACAAGGTCCAAAGCCCGTTGCCATGGTCAACCATATCCGTGTTTCCATGCCCACTCCAAAACTGGGCCACAATGACCGCCAAAATGGAGGTTCCTGACGGAGCTCCGATATCTAACCCAGAGTGAAACGCTCCCGGCTTACGGGTAATCGGGTCCACCCGTGTGCCATAACTGGACGTAATCGCCTTAGCAGGGGTGGCAGCACTCTTTTTTCTTAATAAAGCGGCTTCCTTGCCGGCTAGTTCCATCAACTTACGCTCCTGTTCTTCGGAAATTCCCACTAATGCCTCCTCTTTATTTTCCAACGAGTTCAGGGCTTCCTTTGCAGCAATAAGCAGGTTCCTATCATTAAATAGCCTCCTCAACGTTTTCACGGCGGTACCAGCGTTTGAATAGAATGGCTAGTAAAACAGCAAATACACCCTCCTGCATAATTTTCATAATGACACCGCCCAATTGCTGGTCCTCCATCGAATTTAGTAACTCAGTTATCTGGGGGGCATGGGCATAGGTTTTGTATATCAGGTCGTTAGCAAATATGATTAACGCACATGCAGGATACAATAACAGGCCGTTAATGACAATATAAGTCGATTTCAACAATTCAGATAAACGGTCCAGTTCTGGTAATGGGCATATGATAACCCACCACATTTGAAAAGCAGAGAGTATTAGAATGAAATGGTACAAGGTACCAAAAACCATGGCTCGGTCTGACATCAGCCAGTCATAAATGAAAGGGAAATGATAAAAGGAAAGGAGTGAATTGAACACAACAACTGCAAGGATAGGATGGAGTGCGATGGGCAGTATTTTCTTCATCCAAGGCACATCCAACATTCCTTTAATAAGCCCTGCAGGTAGGCCAAACAAGATAAGCGGCGGCATAACAAATAGGATAAGTGATTGTTGCATCATATGCGCACTAAATAAATAATGGTGGGAAAGGAAATTCAATGGGCTCCCTTGTGCCAAATAAAATACGCCCAGGCCTGCGATGAAACAGGTTTTTTGCCGCATGGGGATACTTCCAGTATTATTTACTTGGCTTTCGTACTTCCTTAACTTATAAAAATATAAAACGGCTATAAGTATAGCTATAACAAATACCCCTGGGCTCCAAAGATCTGAAAACGAAGCATGGTCGAAATTATTCATAGTTCCCATATCCACTATTCCTCACACCTTTTCACAAACGTTTTGTAGTTTAATACAGAAAGCTTTTCTTCCTGCGAACATTAAGTGCAAAGAGTTATTGTCCCTGTAGCAGTTTGTTTATTCGCGTTGAAATATCAGTCCCTTTCGAAACAGATGCTTTATCCTCGAGGGAATTGATGGCAACGGTATAAATTCCTTAGCACGCTAATACTAGCCGCCCGCTCAAATCATGGTACGGATACGGACTTTCATTTTTCTAATATTGAACCACCAAAGAAAAACCATAAAAGCAATTAACCAAATATCACCTGCAGGAGTTAACATACTATTTATACTGTTATAAGCCCCATGAAATAAAGCCGGCAAGAACAAAGACAGGAGAAGAAAATGGGGTCTAGGATTTGTTTTTAACTTAGCCAAATAGTATCCCATCGTAACCCCGAATAAAACATGGGCTGAAACAGGAAGCAACGCCCTTGTCCAAATGATAGAAACCGTATTTCCATTCATCAGGAATACGTAAAAAAGGTTTTCGACTGTCGCAAATCCAGCAGAAACCGCGACTGCGTATACGATTCCGTCAAAGAGCTGTTTGAATTCAACATGATGACAGATGAGCCCATACATTAAGGACCATTTCACAAATTCTTCGAGTAATCCAGAGTATAGAACCGATTCCAACCAAAACCCGTCCCCAAGAGGAGCTAACACCCTTTGAATGACCAACAATGGAAAGACGACCAGCCCTCCTGCAATAAATATTTTAATCAGACGGGAAAGCGGTTCCGTTTGGTGTTGGCCTTTTAAATAAAAGTAAGCAAGGAGACTTATACCCGGAGCAGCGGCTCCTATAATTTTAGCAATAACCTCTATATACACCGCTACTCCCCCTTTGCATTTTCTTGTAACCACCCTAAATAAATATCCAGTTGAACCCAAATATGGGCGCTATCAGACAACTGCATATAATTTCAACTCAATTGCTAATGTATGACTAATTTATAAACCTCCCCTACACCTCAATTCCACACTATTTTCTTCTTTCTTACCTCAATTATAAAATACCACAAATTGCGACATAAAACACTATGATGCATAGTTTAATAATGACAATATCATGAAACAGGAAAAAGACCGGAATATTAATTCCAGTCATTGTTCAAGTATAATTGCCATTTTAGCCAATTATTTTTTATCGTCGCCAGATGAAGCTTTATCTTCTAAAAGATCCTGAGTTCCTTGGCGGAATTCTCTAATTGTAGTGCCGACAGCCCTGCCAAGCTGGGGAAGCTTAGATGGACCAAACATAACCAATGCCGTAGTAACTATAAGCAAAACGCCTCCAACCCCTAAATTCCCAATCATTTTCCCATCCTCCTCTATTCACATTAGAATTTAACGAGCATTGCTGTAACATACATAAGGGCTATTCCTAAGGTTAAACCCATGAAATTAGACCACGAGACAGATGCCATGCGATGTTCAATAGACTCTTTCCAAATCATCCTGGAGATAACCAAAATGACTTGTAAAATAGCACCTGCGCCAATTCCAAAGAATAAAGCAGCCAGCGTGTCATTAAACAAAAATCCTCCTGTCCATGTTCCAAGAATCGCCGGTCCGCCTGCGATCAGGGCAAGAAACACAAATGTTTTCAAGGTCGGCTTATCCTTGAGCAATGGAGCAGCAATCCCAACCCCTTCAGTGATATTATGAAGTGTAAAGCCGATGATTAAAAATGTCCCCAGCGCAGCCTCTCCTGCCGCAAAAGCCGCCCCAATCGCTAAGCCTTCGCCAAAATTATGCAATCCAATGCCGGTTGCCAGCTTATATGAAACGCTGCGTCCTTCCCGTAGTCCACGATCCATTCGTCTTTCATTCATTTGGTCTACAGCCAGGAGGAACAGCAAACTCAGCAGTGCTCCGAACCAGACAAGACCACTTCCCTGAAATATACCAGGACTTTTTGCAGCAAGTTCAAACCCTTCTTCGAATGTATCTACAACAAGAAAAACTAATAATCCAACCGTAAAAGCTAATACCGCTTGCGTCCCTCTAACTGAAAACCTCCTCATGAAAGGATACCATAGAAGCCCCAATCCAACTGGGATGATGCCCACGTAAAAACCAATTAAAGCATACTGGGAAAAACGTTCCGAGTCCGGCTCAGGAGTGGGTGCAGCAACAGCAACTTCTCCAATAAAAATCAACCCTTTGGTAGTAATAAACTTGATTTGATGAGGGTCTCCATAAACCCAAGGATAGGGTATGGTTATCGTGCCCCTGCTAAAACGATCCAAGGTAGGTCCTGGTTCATAGGAAGCGTTCCAAAAAGAGTCATCAACGATAGTCTGTGCAATGGTAAGGGCTTCCGGACCGGAGTTAAGTACCGTAACTACGAATCCGTCTGTATTCATTTTAATCCGTTCCACATTCAATTGTTCGATCGGCGCTGCTGCTTCTCCTTCTATTCCCGTTCCTACTTTAGCAATAAAACCAACAATTGCTGCCAATAGGATAAGCGGCAATAGCCCCAATACTATTGTTTTAAAACTCCATCCACCACCCATTCGAGAACCTTGGGTATGAGTTTCAATAGGATTCATACGTTGTCCTCCTTCCACTATTCAGCTAAGAAAAAGCCCATCCAGCCCAGCTCAGCAAATTCACTTTGATGCGCATGAAACATATAACGGCCTGGCTCAGGAAAAGTAATTTCTAAAATACCACGTTCCCCTTGGCACTGCATGATCGTGTCTGTAAATTGTGGCCGAGCTTCCGGATCTGCGCCTGTAGCATAATAATTAAAATAGTTCGCATGTAAATGAAAAGAATTAATTAAATCAAACTCTGTAAGATTGCTTAAATAAATACGGACTAATTCCCCTGCCTTTACCCGGATTGGCTCCTGTTGGTAGGCAAATGCATACCCATTCACTGTGTATACCTCGTTCTCGCCATCCAAATCGAGATCATAGCCATTCATAACCATATTAAACTCTTTAGCAGCAATTCGTGGTTTCTTTGGATCGATAATCAAATTACCGTATAACCCTTTATGGATATGCCTGCGCAGGGGTGCGACATGGCAATGATAGACTTGCATGCCTGCTGGTTTTGCTGCGAACTCATATACAAAGGTCTCACCAGGCATTACGGACTCCAAACCATCCATCCCCGTTGGGTGGATTCCATGGAAATGTATGGAATGTGGGTGCGTCGAATTGTTGTAAAATTTCACCCGTATGATATCACCTTCTGTGCACCTTAGCGTTGGGCCTGGGATCGTTCCATTATAGGTCCAACCCGGAAACTTGATGCCCTTAGCAATTTCCACTTCTTGCTCAACTGCAATCATTTCATAATCGCGAATCGTTTTTCCATCAGCAGATGTGCTCACCTTGCCATAGTCAAAAGAAGTAAGGGCATTTCTTGCAGCTTTAAGTCCATCTGTTACTTCTGTCCCAGGATCGTACCCGTGCTTCATTCCCTTATGCAGTTGCGAATTCGGTGAATTGGGCAATAAATGATTCTCATGGGTGCCCGTTGCCAATGCCGATTTCGCAGCCCAGAAGTTCGGAGATAGCCACGTAGATCCAATAAAAGCAGCAGCTCCAGCCACTCCTGCTTTTACAATCGCCCTTCTGGACCAATTTTTACTATCCTTCATAATGGACCCTCCATCCCAAGTTAGGCAACTTATTCACAGTTGAATAAGTTTATGCCAGTACCAAATTATTTAGTCTAACGCCATTTTGTTTCCCGAGGGAAACTTATAAAAGTAACTATAAGCTGCAGTTCATTTTTTGTAAATACTTTTTTTATCTTTAACAAAAAAAAGTTGTATCCGTATTGTTTAGAAGCTATACAGATACAACTTCATAAAGCAAAAGATTAAACACAATGGTTATTACTTGCATTCAAATGGACGTTTTTTTATGAAAAATGACTCTCCACACTGGAGAGTCATTTTTGTTCTAAAAGCCTTGGCATACCGAACTTTATTCAAATCAAAAAACTTTAATCTGGCTATCTATGTTTTAATAACAGAGGAAACAATGTAATTCTCTACACTAGCTCAAGTAACCCATCTAAAATAAAACCTTAGATTTCCTCTATCACTTCCGTAAATCCACTCTACATGCGCTTATTCAGCAAATCGGCCCAGAGCGATTAGCGACATTGAACGATCAAGCGCTTAAGAAGGCTGGTGAAGATTTCTTCAAAAATGAGTATAAGCAAGCTTTATTGAGCCTTCGCTATTTAGGCTTCGTAGAGCATGAATCCGCTACCTTCACGGATGCGGGCGTGCAATTGCTGAAGCAGCTTGCGATTGATGCCGTGTAGTTAAGTGATAATAAAGTATTAGACTGGGACTCCTTATCTATCAAGGAACCCCGGCCTGCTGGGAGAGAACCGCAGCGAACCCGTCCAGCTGATGTCCGGAATTCGACTACTTGTTCAAACGTTTGAAAGATCATGTCCAACTGATCTATTAGAGTTCAATAATTTTTGTAGCAATATTTTTGCAAAATTCCCTATCATGCTCTACAAATAGAATGGTTGGTGAATATTCAAGCAGTAACTCTTCAATTTGCATACGAGAAATAATATCAATAAAATTAAGCGGTTCATCCCAAATGTGCAAATGAACGTTCTCGCTAAGACTTTTGGCAATCAGCACTTTCTTCTTTTGCCCTCCGCTAAAAGCTGAAATATCCTTTTCAAATTGAACTCTGGAAAAATCAAGCTTTCTTAAAATCGATTTAAAAAGGCTTTCGTCAATTCCGTTGTTTGCAGCATAGTCAGATAAATTGCCTTGAAGATGGGATGTGTCCTGCGATACGTAGGATATTTCCAACTGACTATCCTTCCTGAAGGTGCCTGTATAGTTTATATCCTCACCGTAAATAAGTTTGATGATACTTGATTTTCCGGAGCCGTTTTTACCCAAAAGAGCAACTCGCTCACCTTGCTCAATAGTAAAACTTATATCTGCACAAACCATCTTCTCACCGTAAAAAATCGAAACATCTTCAAGCTCAGCAAGTCGGCTTTTATGAAAAGCAAGTTGCGAAATCTCTAGGCTGTCAGAGCTTTCGATATTTTTAAGGAGTTTAGACTTTTCATCAATAGCCGATTGCTGTCTTTGCTCAATTGCTTTAGAGCGTTTCATCATTTTAGCAGCCTTGTGGCCAATATATCCTTTATCTACCTTCGAACCAGAATTTCTTGTTCCGTTTTTTGTTTTTTCCACTTCGTGTGACCAGTTGCCCGTCCGTTTAGCAGAATCCGACAAGCGTTTAATGTCTTTTCTAAGTTTTTCGTTCTCTGCGAGCTCAAAGTTATCTTGTCTCTTTTTATTTTCCCACCAACCGGAAAAATTACCTTTTTGAATTTCTATGTTGGTCTTATTGATTGAAAGTATGTGGTCTACACAGTTATCAAGAAATGATCGGTCGTGAGACACCAAAATAAATCCACTTTTGGAATTAAGATAATCACTGACAAGCTTTCTTGCATTCATGTCAAGATGATTGGTTGGTTCATCAATCAACAGAAAACTATTTTCCTTAATAAATAGAGTAGCCAGTAACACTTTCGTTTGCTCTCCGTTAGACAATGAAGCAAAGGGCCGATATAAAACATCTTCAGATACCTTTAGCAATGAAAGTTCACGTATTAATTTCCAGTGTAGATAGTCTGGAAAAATGTCGCTGATTACATCAAGGGTATTATTTTCCTTGTTTTCGACATGGAAAGGGAAGTATTCAAAACTGACATTAGCAGATATATTTCCACTGTATTCATATTTACCAAGCAACAAGCTCAGAAATGTTGTCTTACCTCTACCGTTTCTTCCCGTAAATGCTAATTTCCAATCGGTATCGATTTGAAAATTTACGTTTTCAAATATGTTATCGTAACTGCCATCATAGGCAAACGTCAGGTTTGTAACATTTATTAATGACATGAAGTAATCCTCCTGTATGATAAAAATAAAAGCTACAAGAAAGTTACTTTCTTGTAGCTCAAATAGATACAGTTAATCCAACCCAATTTTGAGTTAGATAAGGATATATTGTTTGAGTGAAAAGAATGAGTAACTCTCTTGCATATAAATAATAAAACATGCGGAAAATACCGCTTTTATTGTTGTTTTATTTTTTTATAATATCAGCAAGAAAAATTACATTATACTTTTCAACTCCAATCATCATATTAAAAGGATCTTATCATACCCATTTTTTAATTTCAACAAATAAATCCTGGACAGTCGAGGACATGTAAGACTTCAGTTGCTGCCCGTTCACCCGATTGTATAGCGCCCTCCATGAAAAGCCGATACTCCGTAGCTGTCTCACTGCCTGCCCAATGGATGGCACCTATGGGTTCGTATAATGAAGGTCCATATGCAGTCAGCATCCCTGATTTAAAGTGCGCTCCATACCCACCCATGGACCATTCATCTGCTGACCAATCCTTATCAATATAAGATAAAGGGTTTTGAGCCTTTATGCCAAATGCCTTCTCTAAGCACGATAGAACGCTTTTTTTACGCTGTTCCCCAGTAATTCGACTAAAGTATTTCGCATCATTGCCACTAACAAGCGCGATTAGCACGCCTTCGTCACGATCTGGGGGAGAGCTATCTAAAGTTGCTTTTACGGGTCCATGCTCGTAATAGCCAATGCCACTGTGCCCTTGTTGACGCCAAAATGGACAGTCGTAGCTAATTATACATTTAAAGACGGCACCCTGCTTGAACACTTGAGTTAGCTTTTCTCTTCTGGGTGGCATAGGTGGTATATAGGTTATTCTTCCAGCCAACTCAGGCGGAACGGCTACGATTACCCGCTTCGCCACCCAACAATCTTTATCGGTTTTTATACAAACGGTATCATCATTATATTCAATTGATCTCACTGGGCTCTGAAGCAATACACGCTCTCTTAACTTACTGGCAAGTTTCACGATAAGCGAATAAGCACTCTCCTTGATCCATTCCTTCTCCGCTGCAAAAGTGTTTCCCATTGTTCCATTTGTCTGCCATCCCCAAAGGACATCGAGGAGAGAGACCTCAGAGGGCTCCATACAAAGCGCTTCCTGAAGGAAAATACGCCAATACGCTTTTCCCATTTGAGTATAAACGTTATTTTCTATAAAGGATGCCATATTTTCAGCATCAACATGATTTGCATTTAAGAAATTCCAAGGAGCAACAGGATCGATATGGCGAAATTTTCTGGACACTTTATTTATGAATTGCCACACATCTGCTAAATACAAGGGGGACAGCGGCGGCAGATCACCATGTCCAAACCTTACTTTATCCGCTAAAAAGAAATTGGATTTCCCTTTATGATAGGTTTTAACCTTAGTCAATCCTTCTTGCTCAATAAGTCTATGCATACGTTTCATGGAGGGTCCGATCCATTGTGCTCCCAAATCAACCTGAATTCCCTGCTCGTTCTCGATACTGAAAACGCGCCCTCCGACACGGTTCCTAGCCTCCAGCACGATAACTTCGATTCCCTCTTCTACCAGCTTTAAGGCTGCAGTGATACCAGCAAATCCTGCCCCGACAATAATAACTTCCGTTTTTTTAATCTCAGAGCATTCTGACACCGAAAAACCCCTCCGTATATAGACTTCCATACCATAGTTTGGCATCTGTGCTTGTCATGTCATCATCACTATTAGTATGTACTCGTCTCCATTAACTTATCAAAAATCCCAATAATAGGGATATCCTTGGGAGTTTCATAACCATTGTTGCGGCTGGTTTCAGTTGCCAGAAGCCTCCCTACCTATTCGTAGGACACTCTCTGGTCATTCAAATCGGTTTGAATGGTAGGCATACAAAACAAAAAAGCCGCGATTTACGCGACAGTTTATAAAATATGGTGCTTATCTCCGACATGCGATGACGCTCCCCTATTCAAGAGCTAGCATAGCTTCATCCACCAGCTTGGCGGCCGCAATAATGCTTTGAAATTTGGCTGGTGAGTTGGTTCTATATTTTGACAGGAGGAGTTAGCGTTAGGCGATTCCGTTCCAGAACGTAATATCTTCAATCGGCAAACGTCCAGTTGGATGTCCTGCCTGCACTGCCTTTCCTATGGCGATCAGCATGACAGGAACGTAGCGATCCGAAATACTGAACGCTTCTTTGAGCTTGCCCGCGTGGAACCCAGCCATCGGAACGGTATCATAACCACGAGCCTTGGCAACAAGCATAAGCTGCATCGAGACCAATCCGCAATCAATAAGCACGCCATTTCTGAGGCTATCCGAGTCCATTTTTGATAAAACACCCATAATATTGGCTACCAGGTTCTTTTTAATTTCCTCGGTCATGTTACCTGCTTCTACGGCTGAAGCGTAGATTTTCTCCGCCTGCATATACCCTTCCAAATCGCCCAAAACCGCAATTACAGCCGAAGCCTCAACCACTTGTTTCTGATTATTCGCAATCGGAAGCAGTTTTTCTTTCACAGCCTCATCATTGAATACAATAAACTTCCAAGGCTGAAGGTTAGCGCCAGACGGTGCAAGGGTCGCTTCCGTCAATATATCTTTCAGCTCCTGCTCTGAAATCTTAAATGTGGGGTCATAATGCCGCACGGAACGCCTCTCTTTAATAACTCCATAAAAATCTTGGACTTCCTTGATATTAGTTTCCATACCTCTCTACCTCCGATTCTCTTTTTAAATCATGTATGAACGCTATTCTGAGTTAAAATACGCACAGTTTAAGCCAAAAAAAATGAAGACATAAATTTAACTGTGCGATATTAACCACAGTATAAATTATGTTATCCTCCGTGTCAATCTCTTTTAATCATTAGTCCATTGGCCAATTCCGCAATCGTGTGCTGTTTCAATATATCCAACATACTCTGTTTCATTTCTGTCACCATATCGGAAAAAACATCATGCATTTGAAGGCCCAACGGATGGTCTCCCGTCGACTCCAGCATACCCTCGCACATAGACTCTCCTACCTGAAGTGCTAGAAAAATATCGGCAAAGGTAATTGACTCTGGTGGCAGCTTGAGTCGGTACCCTCCGTCACGTCCCTCTCTAGCCTCCAATATATGTTCTTGCGCCAGCTTAGCCATAATACGACGAATCAGCGTTGCTTCAGAGCACAAGTAATCGGCGATATCACCGCTTGGACAACGGTTCGGATTCTTGGCCATTACGACCAATGCCTGCAGTGCCAATCCGAACGTTTTGCAATTGGGGGGGTAAGTGTGCTTGATCTTTGTCATGGGTATGATACTCCTATCATAAAGCGATTGTGAGTGCATTATAGCAAACCCCCTCGTTTCATTCAAGGTAAAATGCTTACATCCGAATAATTCTAACCATGAGTGCAGTGCTTTGTTAGATATGGTTAGCATGTTCCACTGTGATGACTACATTCCCCTTTTTGTGACCTTTATCCACATAACGATGAGCCTCTGAAATTTGTTCCAGCGGATAGCTCCTATCTATGACCGATTTGATTTTCCCCGTCTCAGTGAGTTCTTTGAGAAGAATTAAATCTTCCGTACGCACCTTTACAATCCCTTGTGTGACTGATACGTATGTCCCGTTCGGAGCTAGTGCTTTTTTGCAGCTTGATTTCGAGATTTTCCCTACCGCATCGAAGATGATATCATATAGCTCATCTCTTCTCCTAAAATCTTCTTTCGTGTAATCAATGACTTTATCGGCTCCCAGCGATTTCACCAATTCTAAATTTGTGGAACTGCAAACCCCGGTAACCTCTGCCCCATAGTGCTTGGCAAGCTGTACCGCGGAAGTCCCTATCGCTCCAGAAGCTCCATAGACAAGAACCTTAAGTCCGTTCTGGATTTTGCCTTTTCTAAGATAATACAATGCTGAGGTTCCCCCAAAAAGAACGGCAGCGGCTTCTTCGTAGGTCACATTGGCCGGTTTCATGGCCACCAATCCGTCTTCTGGCAAACATATATACTCGGCATGAGCACCAAAACGCATCCCAGTAAAAGCAAAAACCTTGTCACCCTTTTTAAATCGTTTTACAGCTTTGCCTATTGCTTCAATTTCTCCGGTTAACTCCACACCAAATATAGGCTTTCTTGGTTTTCTGAAGCCTATAATGATTCGCATCGGGATCCAGAACAAAGCAGGACACTCGAAGCCTCGAACTCTACAATCCCCTGATGTTACGGTTGTCGCATGGATCTGAACCAGAACCTCATTGTCCTTGGGAGTAGGTTTGGCTACCTCTTTTAATTCAAGAACTTCGGGTGGTCCGTACTTCTGGCATACGATTGCTTTCATCTGTGTATCCTCCTTTATTTGATTGGAGATCTTGCTCTGTAGCTATTGCGTCTGTTTTGGTTTAACACAATTGACCGAGAGCAGTGGCATTCCTAAATCACGCACTTTTTTGAGCAATCCATGCAATCCAGCCTGATCGACTACCAGGCCGGTTAGTAACGTGTCACCGTTATCTTCCAGCGTGATGGTCAGACCCCCGAACCAATCTGTCCATTGAGGCCCCAGATGGCATAACCGTCTGTGCCACATGCTCAATTTACAAGAATCATATCAGCAATACGGTTTTAGCGTATAGCTACTAAAGTATTGTTTTAGGTTGTTTGGGGGTATTGCTGTGGGGTTATTAAGAGGGTAGGCTACAACAGACCCAACTCACGTGCACGCGCTACAGCTTCGGTGCGCCTCTGGACCTGTAGTTTGCCAAAGATATTCTGATTGTGCCCTTTGACCGAGCTCAACGCGAGGAAAAGCCGCTCACTAATCTCACGATTCGAGAGCCCTTGGGCAATGAGCTGGAGCACGGTTAACTCGCGCTCACTCAATGGCGCGATAAGGGTCTTGGCAGGTGGGGCCGGGCGCAGACCAGATTCGCATTCAGCCAGCAGCTTACTTATATAGTCTGGCATCCTCCCATGAGCAGCTGCTTCAGACAATAGCCCCACCATCCGAATACCTTCATCGACAAATATACGGATGAAGCCACCCGGCTCTGCCAACAACAGCGCCTCACCTAGCAGTTGAACAGCCCTGTCCATATCGCCATGCTCATGGAGAGCTACCGCCTGCAGAACTATAACCTTGAGCCGTGCATCCTCCCAGCCCTTTGCCTCCGCTTGCCGGCGCATTGGCTCTAGCACCGCAAGTGCCGCCGCCGTGTCTCCTTGAGCCAGATGTACCCGAGCCAGGCTGCCCGGGAGCTCGTGCGTCTGAGCCAGCTGAGCGGCGGCCGCCAGATTGCCCTGGCGAAGCAAAACAAGCACTTGTGTGGCAGCAACCTCAGGCATCTGATGCCTGAAGTTATGCTGGCGCACGAGCTGACTGGTCTTAGCCAGAGAAGCGGCCGCGTCGGCCACATCACCCTGGGCAAGCTTCAGACGGGCGAGAACTACCTCACAGGAAATGAATCTGTCCGTGTTCTCTATCTGGCGCGCCAGTTGGGCGCTTTGTTGCCCGTGCTGTAAAGCCGCATCCATCTCGTTCCTTTCGTAGCTTATACGGGCGAGGCCCAGATGCGCTTCACAGGCAACCGGCAGCGGCGGATCCCCTGCCAGCTGTAAGACGAGCCGGTACGTATCGACCGCCAGATCGAGTTGGTTATCTGCTTCCTGTAAGTTGCCCAGACCGATTGTAGCCATTATGGTGATGATGTTATGCCCAATCGCTTGGCTGATACCTATAGCTTCGGTATAGGCCTGGCTTGCTGCGGCACGGTCACCTTGGAGATGGTAGGCATACCCCAGCGTCCAGATCGTGGCAGTGCGGACGGGCAGGTTGTCGGTATGCAAATACTCCAGGGCACGGCGCGACTGGGTAATGATGGTTTCTACCTGATGCTGACTAACTGCCAAAGTGGCCCTTATGAGGGCAATATGTCCTACATGGTCTCGTGTCTTGTCGTTTAACTCAGCACCTTGAAGAGCTGCTTCAGCAGCTCTTAGTTTCTGTTCGACGCCGTTCAGTTTACCGGCAAATACTAACGCCGAGGCATACGCCACCCACAACGAGGGCCTAGCATCCAGTACCGCCGTCTGCAGCGACTCCAGCCAGTTCAGCACAGGAGCCGCTGCACCGCGAAAGTGCAGGGGCATCCCCTTTCCTTCAATCAGTCTCGTGGCCCGATCCACATCATTGGCAACAGCAGCATGGTGAAAAGCTTCAATCTCTAGATCATGGTTTTCATACCATATGCTGGCACGTTTGTGTAATTCAGCTACACCTCTCCCCTCATCCCCTTTAGACGAAGCAGTGGCCTGGTGCAGTCGCTGCCGCAGCAAATCAGCAAAGAGATGGTGATAGCGGTACCAATGCCTATCGTTGTCCAGGGAGACAATGAACAGGTTAGCGCGTTCGAGATATGCAAGGGTTTCTAGCCCGGAAGTTGAAGGATCGAGCAGAACGGCATCAGCAAGGGATCCGCACAGACGGTCGAGGATAGATGTGCACAACAAAAATGCATGAACGCTTTCGGATTGCTGTTGCAGAACTTCTTCAACCAGATAGTCCAGCACGAAATGGTGGTTACCATTGAAAGATTTAATGAAGCTGGTGGCGTCTTTATGTCCCTGTAATGAAATCGCTACTAATTGCAGACCTGCAATCCAGCCTTCCGTGCGGCTTTCAAGCAGGGCGATGTCTACTGGTGAAAGGTTTAGGCCCATCGCTTGGTTGAGAAATCCGGCGGCTTCGGAGGGGGTAAAACGCAAGTCTGTGCTGCGTAGTTCGGTCAATTCACCCCGGACGCGTAAGCGGGCTAAGGGTATAGATGGATCCTCACGGGTGGTGATGACCAGGTGCATCCGTGGTGGCAGGTGCTCGAGCAGAAAGGTGAGGACATCGTCAATTGATTTGGTCTCAATAACGTGGTAATCGTCAAGGACGAGAGTGAAATGGTCCGGAATGGTATTGATTTCATTGAGCAAGACCGTCAGAATCGTTTCTGTTGGCGGTGATAGAGGAGATTGGAGCACAGCAAACACACCTTTTCCAATATTCGCTGCAATCGTCTGCAGAGCAGCAACGAGGTATGTCAGAAAACGAGTTGGGTCGTTATCCCCTTCGTCCAGCGACAGCCAGGCGGCCGGTTGTCCGCAACCGGCGAGCCATTCACTGACCAGCGTCGTTTTACCAAAGCCGGCGGAGGCAGAGATGAGGGTCAGTTTGCGGTGAAGCCCCTCGTTAAGCCGCTCGCTCAGGCGAGGGCGGATTACAACGTTCGAACGAGGCGGGGGCATATAGAGTTTAGTGGATATAATTGGAATAGTCATAGACTCATTATACTAACCGCTTTTCTTTTCAGTCAACAGATGACAAAGCGACTGTTGCATTAGCATAGGTGAGTTGATTTTTTTCTCTTACCACCTTGTATCGACTCTTCGTCTCCAGTATGGCATTGAGCGTGTGAAGTGCTCTTTCTTTCAAATGGCTCAACCGTGCATTTCTTTTTAATTTCAAAAGAAGAGACTGATTCTGAATTACCTGTAGAAGCTGATTTTTCAAGTCAGCGGCGTTTTTGGCTTCCATCGCTGCCCCAAGACCGACAAGGTATGCTGCATTATCCTGCTCTTGACCGGGAATCGGTTTATATAACATCATTGGCAGCTCTAACGCTAATGCCTCTGATACCGTAAGGCCTCCCGGTTTCGTTACGATCAAATCGGATAAGGCCATAAGCTCATGTACATGATCCACAAATCCAGTGATAATTACGCGATGAGGAATGTTTGTTCCTTGCAGCTCGTCTTCAAGCCATTGCTTCAGCTTCTTATTGCGCCCGCACACAAAAATAAATTGCACAGGTGCAGAAAGCACTTTCTCTTGCAGAACGGACATTAGCTGCTTACCGATCAGGCCATGCCCACCCCCCATCACAAGTACCGTTGGCATCATTCGATCCAGATGATGTTTATCACGAAGCACGAGGCGGTCATACGTTAGGGTGAACGGCAGCCTGATTGGAATGCCAGTCACCACAATCCGATGCTCGGGAATGCGGTACCGCAGCAGCTTTTGCTTCACGTGCTCGGCACCAACCAAATATCGGTCCGTGCTCGGATGAATCCAGTAGCTGTGGTCTGTATAATCTGTCAAGACAGTAACCGTCGGAACCGAAGTCAAGCCGTTAGATTTCAGGTATGACATAGCCGCTGCAGCGCCTGGGAATGTGCTGACTACCTCTGTCGGATTGTGTTCGTGAAGAAGCTCTAACATCCTGTTGGTACTAAACGATCTCATACGTTTGAACCAATTTGATAATGTATTAACATCGCGAGTTTTGCTGTAAAGATAACCATAAACCGATGGAAGACTTTTTACCCATTGGATGTAGCAATATTTGCCAACCGAATGCAGGTATGGATGTGTCCATTCCAAAAAATCAACCACCTCCACTTCCACATCAGGACGATAGAACCTTGCTGCTTCAATTATGGCTTGTGCCGCTTTATTATGACCATCCCCCAGTGAGCCTGTAAGTATTAGCATCTTTTCTCTTTTAGCCATTATCAAGCTCCCTTCTAATGATCCTTGCACCATGCTCTAGCCCAGACTATTTAACAGATTTAGTTCGTCGTATCCAATTAATAATTGCTGTTTTATTTTGTTTAATGAGGCATCCTATCACCACTCCAACCACCAAGACAATAACAACTGCTAGAGAATATTGAGAAATAATGTGAAGCCATTCTTCTATTTTTTGGCCAAAAATTTTCCCTATCATTACATAAGTCAACACCCACAGCATTCCACCCATGTAGTTATAAAAGAAAAAAGTGCGTAACCGAATTCTTAGAATTCCAGATACATAGCCTGTGAAGTGTCGTAATCCAGGAATAAAGTAACTAACAAGTATCAATTTGTCACCATATTTATCGAACCATTTAGTAATTTTAACTAGCCGTTCTGGGTTTAGAAGAAAAAACCTTCCGTATTTTTCAAAGAACGGTGTGCCAAGCTTATATCCTAAATAATATGTGAGAGTTGTACCAACTATGGCTCCAAAATAGGAGTAAAAGATGATTAACGGGATACTAAGACTCCCCAGATTATTCATGTGACCGGATACAGCCATGGCCAGTTCTCCCGGAAAAGGCAAGGCCATAGATTCAGCAAATAATCCAAGAAATAAAACAAAATACCCATATTGTTCAAAAAGAGTGCTAATCCATTCCATTTCTTAAGCTCCTCAATAGCCACTATGTACCTTTATTTACTCAACCTAGTCTAGCTTAGCTTAAATAATCAATGCCCAGAACTGGCTAAGGTTTAGTTTTGTACTAGACTTTGGTCTTGGACGGCTAGCCTCCAATAGTTGCTTATAGAAAAAAACATGTCTTGAACAACCAGACATGTTTGGTGATTATATTGCAGCATTATCATCAAGACTGGCTCCTATTCATTTTCCTACAACACAAACGTTTTTATATTTCGTTTTCTTGCTGTTACATTCTAGAATGCGTACAAACATTTATTTCTGTGGTTATATTATGGGTGGAGGTGAACGAAAATGAGAAACAAAACTAATTTTCCGATCTATTGGACATACGTCGACGAGCTCATCGATTATTTGCAGGGTACAAGCAAATGCTTTATCTTCCCTTACGATTTTCATGGGCACGTTCTAGTTAAGGGAGGTTTTCAGCATGTCGTACCGTCTATCTGAACGCATAGCTGATCTGGATTGGGATTCGCTCCAGCAATCATTGGACATGCACGGGTATGCCAAAATTCCCACCTTGTTAAATAAACCAGAATGTAATGAAATTATCGCCACCTACGAAGTTCAAGACCATTTCCGAAGCACCATCGATATGGCTAGATACCGATTCGGGATCGGAGAGTACAAATATTACAACGCTCCCCTTCCGGATCTACTGCAACAACTGCGTGAAGGGTTTTACCCTGGTCTTGCCAAAACTGCCAACTGTTGGCTTGAACAATTGGGCTATGCTGCCGCATATCCGGCAAATCTGAAGGAGTTTCTGGATCATTGCCACGAAGAGGAACAGGCTCGTTCAACCCCATTGATTTTGAAATATGAGACAGGTGGATATAACTGTTTGCATCAAGATTTGTATGGGAACGTATATTTCCCCTTTCAGATCGTTATTGCCCTCAATCAAAAAGAAGATGATTTTACGGGTGGAGAGTTTCTACTAGTTGAGCAGAGGCCACGGGCGCAAAGCCAAGGTCACGTCCTCACGCTGGAACAAGGAGAAGGTCTTATATTCCCAACCAATCATCGACCGGTATTGGGAACGCGCGGCTATTATAAAACCACGCTCCGACACGGCGTTAGTACGGTTACGTCGGGGACAAGGTATAGTCTGGGGATTATTTTTCATGATGCTAAATAGAGGGATCAGACTCAAAGTAGACTGGTACGGATCCAAACACTTTTTTTCACTTTGAATAAGATGGAGTATGACTTACTTATTCTATCCATCTATTCTGTGTGTTAAGGAGGTTATGTTGACGATGCTAAAAAGAAAGGGATTACGCTTGCGCAAAATGGCCATACCCGAAGGTCCTCCCGCAACAGTCTCCTCGCTTCGGATTACAACCGGCAGAGCGCTTCGATTGTTTCAAAAAACCGCTTCGGATCGGGCTTTTGCACTTGCATTGGGAAGAGCAAACGCAGCAGGCCACGAGCAGGTGAGGCGACTCGTTCAGCCGCTCTATCAGGCAAGGATCGATGTTCTTGGATTAGATGGCTTTAATATTCGTTTCCGTAATCCGCAGCCAACCGATTCATTCGGTGTACTTCCTGCTACGATTCAGACCCGCAGAGCAAACGCTGGAGATTTAACGATCATCGCCCGGGTTGTCATTCCTCTCTACCGTGCTATCGTACAGGACAGAGCTTATGCTGCGCGTATCGTAAGAGCAGTAAATGCTCTCAATAATCCATCTCTCACCGCCATTGTTCGTGAGAAGATCAGCTCCGCCCGTCTTGTAAGCGTTCAAGCTGAACGTGTTCAGCCTTCGCCCGATTTCTTGTCCGACACTGGCTTTAGATTAACAATCCGCACAACTGGCACAGCTCGTTTCCTTGTGTCCTTAGTCTGAATCCCACATATTATGTCTTGCAAAGCATTGAACGTAACGTTTGGGTATCTATGAACCTCACTGCCTTAAGCCTGAAGGGTGGCCGCGACGCGGTTAGGCAGTGCAGGGTTATTTGCTGAATCGTCTTCTCCGAAACTCCTCTTGCAGACCAAGGACCGTAGATCCTCCGCGTAGATACGGTGTTATGGGAAGGGATACCCCCAAGTGTATGTAATTCCTCTACTGCTGCTCCATTTTCCTTTAAGTAACTATGTGTGTATTCGATATTCGGGCAATCCGTTCTCGTCTGTGGGCACGAACACCTGCCGCCCCCCAGCCAGTAATCTTTTGCAATAACCAATTTTTACATAGAAGCATAGCATACAGTGAAGAAACATTGACTCCTACCATACAAAGACTACATTGAAAGGACGGTTGCCCGTGACTAATTATCAAGTGGTATGGAAAGGTCCCGTACTAACCAAATCCGGAATTGGTACTGCGAGCAGGGAGTACGCTCTTGCACTGCACCGCCAAGGAGTTAACCTCGAGGTGATAACTCCACAGGATCGGTTAGTAAAACGATTCTCAAATCCACTTCGTTTAAGCCGGGGCACACAATCAAATTCAAAAATCCAAACCAAAGTTCTCATTTATCACGGCTCACCCCAGTCACTTGACTTCAATAAGGCGAGGAAGCAATATAAATATATCCTTCTTAACACGGTTTGGGAGACTACCCAAATACCTAATAATTGGTTTCCCCATATCAATCGGTATGATGCTGTATGCGTACCTTCTATGCAAAATTGGACTGCATTGAAAAACAGTGGTGTAAAAATCCCTGTATTCATCGTACCCCACGGAGTGAATACCCAAACGTTTTCACCTACTAATAAAAAATTATCTTTGCCCATCCCTAAAAATTCTTTCGTATTTGTCTCGGTATTTACTTTTCAGCATCGAAAAAATCCTGAAACGCTATTACGAGCCTACTGGGAAGAATTTTCTTCTAAAGATAGAGTAGCTCTAGTAATTAAAACAAAAGGATTTGGCGGGTATGAGACGGGGCAATGGATTAAAAATCGCATCAATGCCTACAAAAAGAAGCGGGGATTCCGCGTCGATACAGCACCTATTCATCTGCTAACCAATCATACAAGTCAACAAAAGCTAAAAGGAATCTATACTGCCGGGGATGTATTTGTACTTCCTACAAGAGGTGAAGGTGTGGGTCTTCCCTTCCTCGAAGCTTTATCCAGTGGCATTCCAGTTATTGCCACACGTTGGGGTGGCCACATGGACTTTCTTAAAGAACGTAATTCCTTTCTTATTAATTACGAATTGAAGCCAACAACATCCAGTATGAAACACTCCATATCCCGCAAATTCGATTATTTGTTCGCCCAAAAGGGACAGTGGTGGGCTGAACCGAGTTTGAGCCATTTAAAAAAACAAATGAGATACGCCTACAATCATCCGGATCTTTGTAGAAAGAAGGGGTTGCAGGGTCGTAAGGATATGCTTAACCACTCATGGGATCGAGCAGGACTCACCATGAAGAAAGTAGTTGAACAACTAATCCGAAAAAAAGAAGGTAAATAAACACATGAAAAAAATAACTCCTTTGGGTAGGGCTTTTTGAATAGCCCTACCAGAAACGGCAAATCATTTCTTCACCCGTAATGTTGCCCCAGCTATGGTTAATATTCCCTTCATGGTAGCATTCTATATTCATCATCCCGGAGGTTCTTGTGCCATAAGTAGCTTTGGCCATTCCGATATCGAAGCATTGGTTGCCGCTGGATTTTATCCCTAATTTGTTGAAATTTCAACCGAATTGCTGGCAGGTGAACTATTCCCCGCATCGTCTTTTGCTTTTACTGTCAAAGAGTACATATTTGGGGCCAACCCTAAAGCCGTATAATTAGTTGTGGTTGATGACCCTATATATACACCTCCATTAAAAATGTCATATTCGGTAACGCCTACGTTATCTGTTGAGGCTATCCAATGCAAGAGAATGGAGCTTCCTTCCACTTGCCCTCTAAAAGAGACAGGTACAGATGGGGATACGGTATCAGGGACATAGAGGCTACTGAGATTTTTATACCATGCGTCCGCAATTTTGCTATATCCGGCTTCATTGGGGTGTATGCCGTCAGCCAACTCATTGACTTGGATAACGTTGTACATATTTACAAATTTGATGTTTTCTCCATTTTGCTTATGGTTTTTTATAATACCAGGAATAAAAGGGTTGTAATGATCTAAAGACCTTTGGTTATATACCGGGTCTTCCATCGGTGTCAATGATGACGCAATGATCTGGACATTGGGTTTACTAGTAACGATCTTTGTAATCAATGCGTCTAACCTACCGGGTGCCGTGCCAATCGAATAGTTTTGAATCATGTCATTATGGCCAATTATCAGCAGGATAACATCAGGTTTATATTGGTCCATCCACGCTTCGACATTAGCATCAATTTGGTCGATCCTCCACCCCGAATGGCCTTCATGGTCATGGTCTCCTAAAGTAATGGGGCCATTGGACTGGGAACCCACAAAATTCACGTTGTAACCGTCCGCCAGCAGTTGGTTCCATAAACCAATTCGGTATCCACCTGGGAGGTTATATCCATCTGTCATGGAAGCACCGAGTGGCATAATGTTAAGTGCTGTCCTAACCGTATAATTGCCACTAAAGCTTGAAACATTCCCAGCACTATCTATTGCATTTATAGTTAAATTGTAGGTTGTGTTGGGAGATAAACCGGTTACTAAGTAGCTGTTTACATTCGATGTACCCAATAAAATCCCGTTGGTATAAATGCCATATTCGGATACCCCCACATTATCTGTAGAGGAAGTCCAAGCTAGTAGCATAGATTCATTGGTGAGTGTTGACGCCGCTATACCCGCCGGAACCGTTGGGGCTTGGGTATCTCCTCCTTGGCCTGGTGCAAAGTATATGGAATCGGCATACAACGTGCCCGACCCGTTTGTGGAAGTCCCCCTTAAGGAGGCAAAGACCCTAGCATAAGCCGTTTCCCCGGGCGTTACCCCATTCATTTCCATCAGGACGTAGCCAACAGTGTCTGTTGTTTGCTCATGGATGTGGGAGTCGAGCAAACTGTTCCCCGCATCGTAGTACTGGATGGATAGGCGGACTACGCCGCCCAAAAGATTGTGCACTTGGTATTGAGCACTCGCATGGTAATATACACTAGAGCCTACCGTCACTTGTTGGAAAACCGTAGCGGGGTTCCCATCACCAAGCGAACTACCGGTTATTTTTTGGGCTTTTAGCCCTTCATATACCGGGTTACTGACAACCTCCGTGACCATGGTAGTACCCGAGTCCTTATAGGCGATCCAATTGTCCGCCACCCCGTTGCTTCCTGTATATGCCTCAAATCCCCCGTTCACTAACAAATTGGCAGTGCGTGTCGACGCCGTAACAAGCGTACTAGCTGCAGATTTATTATTTGCCGCATCTTTCGCTTTTACGGTGAAGCTGTAAGCTGTATCGGCTGCCAAACCTGAAACGGTATATTCAGTGATTGCCACCGTCCCCAGCAGGCTGCTTCCATTGTAGATCTCGTACCCGGCCACCCCCACATTATCCGTGGAGCTTGCCCAAGTCAGCTTCAAGGATGTATCCGTAGTAGCACTTGCCGTCATACCTGTCGGTACTGTTGGGGCTTGGGCATCCACAGCTTGACCCGATCCATAGTACATGGAATCGACATAAATAGTGCCCGACCCGTTTGTGGAGGTCCCCCTTAAGGAAGCAAAGACACGGGCATAAGCCGTACCGGCTGGCGTGACCCCATCCTTTTCCACCAAAGCGTACCCAACAGTGATGGTGGTTTGTTCCTGTATGTGGGAATAAAGTAAATTATTCCCTGAGTCATAATACTGGATGGACAGGCGTACCAGACTGTTTGCTAGGCTCTGCACTTGGTATTGGCCACTCGCGTGATAAGGCTGGTTAGGGCCGATTGCAACCTGTTGGAAAATGGTAGCGGGGTTTCCCTCGCCAAGTGAACTGCCGGTTATTTTTTGTGCTTTCAGCCCTTCATATACGGGTGCGGTGGCGACTTCAGTAATCATAGCTGTGCCCGGATCATGGTAGGCCGTCCAGTTATCCGCGACCCCTTCGCTTCCGGTATATATCTCAAAGCCCCCATTGGCCAGTATATTGGCCATTCGCGTCGTGACTGAAAGTGGCACACTTGATGCCGACTTGTTATCTGCTGTATCTTTTGCTTTTACGGTGAAGCTGTAAGCCGTATTGGCTGCCAGCCCTGTAACGGTATAGTCGGGGGTCGCTGTCGTCCCCAGAAGGGTGCTACCCCTATAGACCTCGTACCCGGCCACTCCTACATTATCCGTAGAGTTTGCCCAAGATAGTTTCATCGCGATATCTGTAGTTGCACTTGCCACAATACTCGCAGGCACCGATGGGGCTAGCGTATCAACCTCAGGGTCTGCCGCAAAATACATGGAATCGACAAACACCGTACCCGATCCGTTTGTGGATGTCCCCCTTAAAGAGGCAAAAACCCGCGAATAAGCTGTACCGGCTGGCGTAACCCCGTTCTTCTCTACCAAAGTGTACCCAACAGTGGTCGTTGTTTGTTCTTGAATGTGGGAGGCGAGCAGACTGTTTGCCGCGTCGTAGTGCTGGATTGAGAGGCGAACCACCGCATTGGCCAGGCTTTGGACTTCGTATTGAGCACTAGCATGGTAAGGCATATTAGGGGTCGCCGCTACTTGTTGAAAAATAGTAGCGGGGTTGCCTTCACCAAGCGAGCTCCCTGTTATTTTCTGCGCTTTCAGACCCTCATAAACAGGCGAATTGGCTATCTCAGAGACCATGGTTGTGCCCGGATCATGGTAGGCCGTCCAGTTATCCGCAACCCCATCGCTTCCGGTATAGGTTTCAAAGCCCCCATTAGACAGTAAATTGGTCGTCAGTGTCGTGACTGAAACTGGCGCACTTGATGCCGATTTGTTGGCCGCTTCATCTTTCGCCTTTACGGTGAAGCTGTAGGTCGTATCGGCCTGCAGCCCTGAAACTGTGTAATCCGTAGTTCCAGCTGAGCCAATTAGGGTGTCACCACTAAAGACCTCATATCCGGCTATCCCAATGTTGTCCGTGGAGCTTGTCCATGCTAATCGGGCACTCTTGTCTGTTTTGTTCGTTAGCAATAGATTTGTGGGTGGACTAGGTGTAAGCGTATCCAAGATGATGATTGGGAGGGTTGTTATCGTAGCGGTATTACTCGGTATGGATATATTTCCTGAACCATCTCTTGCTTTTATATTAAACATGTAGGGTGTGTTCGGAGATAGACTGGCGATCGTGTAGGTAGTTCCGCTGACAGTTGTGAAATAATTCGAATTTTTATATACATCATAACTGACAACACCTATTTGATCAGTGGAAGAATTCCATGTTAGATTAGCTGTTGTATCTGTAAATGAAGGAACTGCTAGATTGGATGGAGAATTTGGCGGCATGAGGTCATCTGAAGCTAGGGAGTAAGGCACCCCAAATAAACTTAAAATAAAGTAATGTAGTATACTGAACAATAAAATTTTAGCCATTTTGTTTTTCATTAAATTTCCCTCCACTTTGTAAAAAATGTCTCGAAATTGATCGATATGCCAGCACCGAGTTACGACATGTTCATTAAAATTAATACATAAAATGAGGTATTTTAGTAATTTTTTAAGACATAATTACATAATATTTTAAATTATTTAAATATAATGTAATAATAGGGTGTCGAAATTAGATTAATTTGGAGAATCTTCTAAAGAATACTTTAGATAGTGATATATCCTTTAAAATGCACTCCGAATAGGTTTAAAAAACGCAAAGAAGCCGAGCTATGACAGCCTCGGCTTCCAGATGTATTAGTTTTCAAGCTTCCTCCTTTATCCGTAGGTTGGCCCATTCCTCAAGCTGAATCCGCTTAAACAATATTCTTCATTTCGGGCGCTGCACCCTTTAAGAAAAATACTTATCAATCAATTTTAAGCAATAAATTGATTGATAATACCAATAATGGGTTATAAGGTAACATAGACACTTTACAGGTACTGCCAGCATTCAACGTTCAGATGGTAGATTGTACCTGAATTACTGTTTTGAGCTGTAACACATCTTACAGAAGTATCTTACTTAAATATTCGTTATTATATCCGCCAACCTTTAGTTAACACCGTCAGCATCTTTGTATGTTATTTCAGTATTTACCTTTTCATCATTGAATCTCTGACTTTTTAACAGTTAGATAGACAATTTTGATATTAGGCTTTTTATTTGAAAATAACGAGAAAAGGGATGGTCTATATGCCGCGAAAAATACTTCGTAGTCAATCCGTACAGTATCCATTTACAGTCGAATTAAATGAAACAAGAGTTGTAACACGCGATGGAAAAGGCACTATTACTAATAGAATGAATGAATGGATTTTTGTGAAACTCGATAGAAACGACCAAACCATTAAGACTAATATCTTTTTGGTAGAACTTTTAGAGACCGCATAAAAGGAACCTTATAAGGATAGTGCAACCACAGGTGTTGTCTTCCAAACCATTAGTGAATATAAGCATAGAATAGCCCTTTTTCTTCGGGATCGAGGGCTTTTTTGTCTATGCAGCTTTAAGAAACTTTCCTTCTAGCATGGCCAGCGGGGTTCTTTAGACGAAGGGCTAGCAGTTATTCCGCTTCATAATAATGGATCGATTTGCACCGCAGCTTGCTTGCCGCTTATTTGAACGGCCGTTTTTCGGTTGCCAACCGTTTTTAAATCTCCCACTAACCTCTCCAGCAAGGCTTTAGCCTGTGGACCTTCCTTGCCTTGAATGCGAACCACCAGCAAGACAGCATCCCCAGCGATGAGCATCCGCTCTGCCTGCTGCTTTTTCGTTTCATAATCATGGTCTTCGATCTGTGGAGTGAAACGGAGCTCCTTCAATTTAGGGGCCTGTTCGCGTTTACGCTCCTGTTGGGCTGCTTGCTTAGCTGCTCCTGCTCTGATCAGCCTGCATGGTGGCGGGCTGCTCATCATGGATGTGCAAACAAGGTCAACCTTAAGCTTTTTCGCTAGTGCGAGCGCAGCCGTGGTGGACACTACCCCCAGATCCTCGCCATCCACCCCTGTTAGTTGAACCTCCAGGGCTTTAATTTTTTCATTCATGATCATTAGGCATCCACCTGAACTTTCGTTATAATGAATAGTAAACTATTGTGAAAGGAGATTAAGCATGAGCCAAAAAGAAATCGATGAAGAGATGATCCGTAATTACCAGCGTGACGAATCATTAATGGTACATATCTTCGCCCAGTGGTGTGTGAACCACGATCTCGACCCCGCCGAATTGTATCTTCGTGCCTATCCCGAGCAAGGAGCCAATGCGTCGTTACAGTATGCGCTTGACCTGATCGTGCCCAAGGAGGAAGCCGGCGATATTCCCGATCATACCTTATTAGGTGTACTGGAGCTATTCGGCAATGAGGATCTGGCTTTTATCGTCACTGAGGAGATCGATAAACGCAAGAAAAGGCTTAATTCGCTTTAGTCTTCCTATTCGCTTTCATGATTGCCGCTGCAGCTTGCGGTATTCATGCGGCGTCAGCTTTGTCAGCTTTTTGAACATCCGCCCGAAATGGGCAATGTTCTCGAAACCAACAGCATCCGCAATATCGATAATTTTACGGCCGGATTCGCGCAACAGCAGCTGCGCTTCGCGAATACGTGTCATATTGACGTATTCAATAAAGGTGAAGCCGGTAATCTCCTTAAATGTACGGCTCATATAATAAGGGCTCATGAAAAACTGCTCAGACATCCCGGTTAAGGTCATTGTTAGCGCATAGTTGCTGTTAATGTATTGGACGATTTCGGATATTTTCCGATGTAAAGGGCTTGCATGCTCGAACGGAGCTGCTTCATTGCGTTCCGCATAACGGCTCGAGAATAGCAGCAATTCTACAAGCAGCAGCTTAATGTAAGTCTCGTAGCCTGCCGCCTTCTCTTTCAGCTCCTTATCCATCTTATCCATCAACGTCTGTGTAAAAAGTTGTTCCTGCAGCTTCAAGCTGAGTACATGGGCAGGCAGGTCGAACACATTAAATAACGAGGGATGAAAAAGGGGTTGATCCTTATCGATGAATTTATCGCTGAAATTGATCACAATCCGTTCATGGCCCGGTTCACCCACATCTGACGTTTTATGCACATCATATTTATTAATAAACACGAGATCTCCTGGGGAAATCAAGTAAGAGCGATCCTTTATAAAGTAGTTTCGTTGCCCTGAAAGCAAATAATAAATTTCATAAGTCCCGTGGAAGTGGTTATTTCGTTCAAACAACTCGGTTCTTTTAATATGATGCATATAGAAATCACCTTCTTCGGATCCGTAGGTAAGTGAAACCGTCTCGCTCATTACCATTCACCGCCTTCCATTATTCTGGCTACTCCGTCCATTGTAGCAGAATCAGCGCTTTCATCATAGCAAGATACGCATACTTGTTAGCAAAATAGACAAAATAGGTAAAGATTATAATAGGTTTTTGCGTTATGATCGAGTTACTCAAATATTGAAGGAGGCTCCATTCATGAGCACGTATCAATCTATTACAGACGCTATGCATAACGGCAGCGTTACTGGTATTGAAAATTCAAGCAGTATTAAAGTGTATCCGCATTCATTGTCTGAGTCCGGTGATGTCAAGCTAGTTATGATCAAAAACAAAGGCATCAAATATTTGGTAGCAACAGGTAAAGGTCCTTTATTTGATGACCTGCAAGGCGAAGCTGAAGGCAGCACCAAAATCTGCCCTTTAACCCATGAGAACCGTCTAGTATTGAACAAATACTTTGATTATACAGTTCCACGCGCTTTCGGTACACAAGGCTCAACCATTGGTCTAGGCGACCGCCTGGGCATTGCTTCCCCTGGACACTTGAAAACGATCAAAGGCAGAGGCGTTCAACCGGTTCTCGCCCAACAAAGTATCCGTGAGCTTAATTTAACCGGACGTGACTACAAGCAAGTTATGGATGCCGCTGCTTACGCTGTATTCCAAGAAGGCTACAAAGACGGCTATGGCGCTGACGGCGACCATCTTAAGGTTGAGGCCGACATTGAATTGGCGCTTGGCCTTGGCTTCACAATGCTGACGCTTGATTGCTCCGAATATATTGACAACTCCGTTGAAGCCTTGTCCGCTGAAGCCCAAGCAGCCAAGTATGCCGAGCTTCCAGAAGCAACCCGCAGCCATTATGAGCAGCGTTATCTAGACCAAAGCTTTGACTGCGGCGGCTCCACCTTCTCCTTCGATAAGGCTACAATAATCAAAAACGTATTGATCTATGGTCCTGCCGTGGACTTTATGGAGCATGTTTACAATACTTATATTAAAAACGTTGGACGTGAAATCGATTTTGAGATTTCGATTGATGAAACGGCAACACCTACAGATCCAGAATCCCATTTTCTGGTTGCCAAAGAGCTTTATTCGCGCGGCCTAACGATTTATAGTATGGCGCCACGTTTTATCGGTGAGTTCCAAAAAGGGATCGATTATATCGGAGATATCGCCAAATTCGAAGAAGAATTGATCATCCATTCCAATATTGCCGATGATTTTGGCTACAAGCTTAGCATCCATTCCGGCAGCGATAAGTTTAGCGTGTTCTCCATTATCGGCAAGCACACCAAAGGTCGTTTCCATGTGAAAACAGCCGGAACGAATTGGCTGGAAGCTGTAAGGACGGTTGCCAAGGTGAAACCGGATTTGTACCGCCGTATGCACCAATATGCGTTAGACCATTTTGAAGAAGCGACTGTTTACTACCATGTTACTACTGATTTAAGCAAAATCTTACCGCTTAACCAAGTTAAAGATGAAGACTTGAACGAAACGTATATGGAAGAAAATAACGCCCGCCAAGTGATTCATATCACTTATGGGATTTTGCTACAAGCCAAAGACGAGCAAGGCAAGTCGCTGTTCGCGGACGAGTTCTTCAGCACACTTAACGACCAAGAGGAAGCCTTCGAGCAATCCTTGATCAAGCATATCGGCAAGCATTTGGATTTGTTAGGTAAATAGTCAATCCATAATCATACAGGTGGTGTAGAGTAATAATGAAAAAATTTCTCGACGACAACTTTTTACTTACCAATGAGACGGCAGTCCGTTTGTATAACGATTATGCGAAGGATCAACCCATTATCGACTACCATTGCCACTTAAGCCCACAGGAAATTTTTGAAAATAAAACCTTCAAAAACTTGACTGAGGCTTGGTTGTACGGCGACCACTACAAGTGGAAAGCTATGCGTGCCAACGGTGTTAAAGAGCCTTTCGTCACGGGTGGCGAAGGCGTTAGCGATTATGACCGCTATCTGGAATGGGCAAAGACAGTTCCGATGACGATCGGTAATCCGCTATACCATTGGTCCCACTTGGAGCTGCAACGCTTCTTTGGGGTGTATGATTTGATCAATGAAAAAAATGCGCCTGCCATCTGGGAAACGGTAAACGCCCAATTGAATAGCGAAGGCTTTGGAGCCAGAGATTTAATCAAGAAATCTAATGTCAGAGTCATCTGCACGACAGATGATCCTACGGATTCCTTGGAATACCATATCAAAATTAAAGAATTGCCTGATTTTGATGTGGCCGTCCTCCCTTCCTTCCGTCCTGATAAAGGGCTGGAAATTAATCGTCCTACCTTTGTGCCATGGGTACAAAAGCTGGGTGAGGTTGCTGGACAAGCGATCGGTAGCTATGATCAATTGTTAAGCGCTCTTGAAGCCAGAATCCGCTTCTTCCATTCTGTTGGCGGACGTGTATCCGACCATGCTTTGGATTATGTCGCTTATGCGGAAACAACTAAGGAGCAAGCCGCGGCTATATTTGCCAAGGCGCTTCAAGGGTCTGCAGTAAGCCTTGATGAAGAAAAGCAGTACAAGACGTATACGCTTGTATTCATGGGCAAGCTTTATGCAGAGCTGGGATGGGCTATGCAATTCCATATCAATGCTCACCGTAACAATAGCATTCGGATGTTCAACACCTTGGGACCGGACACAGGCTTTGACTCGATCAATGATAGCTCCTTGGCACAGCCGATTGTCCGCTTGTTAGATGCACTCGATAGTGATGATGCTCTTCCTAGAACAATTCTGTACTCGTTGAACCCTAAAGATCATTATGTGTTGGGCTCCATTATTGGCAGCTTTCAAGGCGGCGGCATTCCTGGCAAGGTACAATTAGGAGCAGCTTGGTGGTTCCTGGATACCAAAGACGGCATGCTGGAGCAAATGCGCGCTTTGGCCAATCTTGGTCTGCTAAGCCGCTTCGTGGGCATGCTGACGGATTCGAGAAGCTTCTTGTCTTATACTAGACATGAATATTTCAGAAGAATCCTCTGCGATATGATCGGAGAATGGGTCGAGCTTGGCGAAGCACCAGATGATTTCGAGCTGCTGGGCAATATGGTGAGTGGCATCTGCTACAACAATGCCGACACGTACTTTAACTTTGGCAAATAAGGACAATGAATAAACTGAACAAGGGATAGCGGCTGGATTTTAGCTGCTATCCCTTTTCATATCCAAGCGGTTACTTATTCTTTGAATGATCCACAATACGATTATCGATACAAATAAGTAGTACCAGCTATCCCACCATACATGACTTTCCAAGATACCTACGAGGCTTAGAATCCTTTGTGCAGCATAAATAACAGCTACGCTAATCAATGCCTTTATCCAAAGTTTTATCCAACGAAGCTTGGCCATAAACACATAAAACAAGCTTTCTGCGGAATAGAGAACTGCAGCGAAAGCTGATGTATCTCGTGCTGTATACGCAAACCAATTTGGATGATAATAACGGCTGGCTAAAAAAAGGATAGGTATGAAATGTAACGTACCCGTAATTGCCACGGTCATAAGAACTAGCACCAGCGCATCCAACCATTTGTTTATAGGCTTGAGTAGGTGCCGGTAAAATAGTTTTGCCATCAAATAATAGACAGGTAAGCCGAGTGCTGTATATTCCAAGCGCCACCAATTATGACTATATATTTGAAGCGTTGTAAACAACCACTCTATCCCGACAATGGTGCCTATAATAAAAAGCACCCACTTCCAGTTTAAGCGGAATACCGCTATAAAGGTTGCGGATACAGGTAAAGATAAGGTATTAGATACTACTGCACCTAAATTGCTATCAAAATAGCTATCATATTTGATGATTGCGGGATCGTATTGATAGCTTCCTCCAAAGAAATAAATGACAGCTTCGATTGTATAACCCAGACCCACTATCGCTAAAAATAACCAAAATGATCTGACATCCTTTGTTTTAACGGATATGTACATAAGAAGAGCAATACTGGCTAACGCTAATGCTAGGTACCAATATGTTTGATCATTCAAAGCTAATCACTCCCATAGATTAGTCACCTTTATCGTGCCCAGAATAATTTTAAGGTATGCACCTTCTAATTCTCAGAAGGCTCAAAGCGCTACGCCTTCTCCCTACATAGCTCATCTCCAACAAACCTCTAGTTTATTAATTCGCTCTAATTGTAGGAGCCTTCGAAATAGGGAAATTGGAAAAATCAATTAACAACGGGTTTATTTTTATGATCGGCCTCAAATAGATGGAAACATCCTTTTTGTTTACATTTATTTGAGGCCGATCATGCGACGGCTTTGGTTCGAACGCTTCTGGGTTTAGTGAGTTGTTGGGTTTGGAACTCAATTAACAACGGTTTAGGGTTTTGATTAGAAAGAATCCTAAAACAAGATGGAAACATCCTTTTTGTTAATATCCTTTTATTCGTTCTTGTCTTACCACTACTCATTTTAGTGAGTCAAGCCATTTGGGCATAAAAAAGAAAACCCTCTGCCGCATAGAACTGCGGATACGAAGGCTTCCTTTCATTTAAGTACGATTCATTATTCGTTTATACCCATAATAGTCAATCCACACAGCAATCATTAATCCTACAGCATAACGAATTAAATCTATAGTTAAAAACCCTTTTCCTAATATCAAGGCTCCCAGTATCGTCTGCCTAATATCATTGATCCATACAGCCTGGTATAATTGGCTAAATTCAATGGCACTGCAAAAAAGCATACTGATCAACAGAGCAAATAAGCGTGGCTTATCCAAATAAATAAACCGGAAAACATAATAGATCATGCTTGCCCAGCAAACATCTCCAGCATGATGGACAATAAAAGCAGGCAATGCTTCGGGAAATTGCCGTGAGCCCATGCCAAGAAGGATTAATGTAACAATCGAAAATATATAAAGCGATCTAGCCTTCAACATTTAAACCTCAATGACGACTCTGCCGCGAATTCGCCCTTGTCGTATTTCTTCAGCATAATGTGCCACTTCCCGCAGAGGTATAGTTAATCTGGCTATGTGTTCCAAATGGCCTTGTTGCTTTAAATCGCGGGCTATTTGCTCCCACAATGAAGAGCGGCGGTCTATCGGGTAGTTCACAGAATCCACACCCAACAAGTGAACGCCCCGCAAGATAAAAGGATGGACGGTTGTTGGAACGTCCACACCTCCCGTTAATCCACTAACAGCCGCCGCACCGCCAGCTTGCAATGACGCCAATATAAAGGCGAGCGAGCTGCCGCCAACTGGGTCGATAGCTGCCGCCCATTGTTGTTTTTCCAAAGGCTTGCGCACTTCGGGGTTTAGCTGCTCGCGGCCTATAATTTCCCGCGCACCCAGCGCGTGCAAATAAGCATGCTCGCTGGCTTTGCCCGTTGCCGCGACAACCTTGTAGCCCCTGGCGGCAAGCATCGCCACGGCAAAGCTGCCGACGCCTCCAGTCGCGCCGCTCACTAATACTGAGCCCTGCTCGGGGCTCAGCCCGTTATGCTCCAGCAGCTCGATGCTGATCGCAGCGGTCAAGCCCGCTGTCCCGATTAGCATCGCTTCCTGCGGCTGTAAGCCGGCTGGCAGCGGCACAACCCACTTGGCCGGCACTCGGGCCACCTGGCTAAAGCCGCCAAAGTGCGACACGCCAAGCCCAAAGCCGGTCACGATGACCTGCTGCCCCGGCTCGAAGCGTACATCCGTCGAGGTTATCACCACTCCAGCGAGATCAACGCCCGGAACGTGCGGATAGCTGCGTACAATACCGCCGTTTGGCGTGCAAGCCAGGCCGTCTTTATAGTTTAAGCTTGAATATTGGACGCGGATCAAGACTTCTCCCTCTGGCAGATTATCCAAAGCCATCTGCTTCAAGCCTATATGAAAACCCTCTTGATTTTTATCAATAACCAATGCCTGAAATTTCTCGACTTCCATCCCTTAGTCCTCCTAGCTTTTTCCCAATCCTTATACTTCCACTCCTTCATTTATATCTTCCATGGCCCCCTCCCTCACTTTATCCCATTCTACATGAACCTGTTACATTCTTCATTAAAAAGCTGCTCACAGCCCCATTTTCAACTTTTTCATAAATCCTATATTGAGTTGTTCACCCGTTAACGCTTATAATAAAGCGAGAAAAAAGTTTACAAGAAAAGGTGTTAATGATGAGCATATTAAATGTAGAGAAGCTAAGCCATGGCTTTGGAGATCGTGCTATCTTCAAGGATGTATCGTTTCGCCTGCTTAAAGGCGAGCACATTGGACTTATTGGTGCCAATGGTGAAGGGAAGTCCACCTTCATGAATATCATTACAGGCAAGCTCCAGCCGGATGAAGGCAAGGTCGAATGGTCCAAACGTATGCGAGTTGGCTATCTTGACCAGCATGCGGTGCTGAGCAAGGGCATGACGATGCGCGATGTCCTTAAAGGAGCCTTCCAATATCTATTCGATATGGAGCAAGAGATGAACGATATGTACCTCAGGATGGGCGAGGTAACGCCTGAAGAGCTTGAGCAACTGCTGGAGGATGTAGGAACGATTCAGGATACATTGACGAACCAGGATTTTTATATGGTCGATGCCAAGGTCGATGAAACCGCCCGCGGTCTGGGACTTACCGATATCGGATTGGACAAGGATGTCCATGATCTTAGTGGTGGACAGCGTACCAAGGTATTATTAGCAAAGCTGCTGCTGGAAAAGCCGGACATTCTCCTGCTGGATGAGCCTACGAACTATTTGGATGAACAGCATATCAATTGGCTAAGACGTTATTTGCAGGAATATGAAAATGCGTTTATTCTAATCTCTCATGATATTCCGTTTTTAAACAGCGTCATTAACCTAATCTACCATATGGAAAATCAAGGGCTGAGCCGTTATACGGGTGACTACGACTATTTCCAGCAGGTCCATGAAATGAAAAAACAACAGCTGGAATCCTCTTATAAGCGCCAGCAGCAGGAAATTGCTGATTTAAAAGACTTTGTAGCACGCAATAAAGCAAGCGTGGCTACACGAAATATGGCCATGTCCAGACAAAAGAAGCTCGATAAAATGGATGTGATTGAGCTTGCCAGAGAGAAACCAAAGCCTCAGTTCAACTTCAAGGATGCTAGAACGTCAGGCAAGCTGATCTTTGAAGCAACGAATCTCGTTATTGGCTATGAGGAGCCCTTATCCAGATCGCTGGATCTGCGTATGGAACGTGGCCAAAAAATTGCCTTGGTGGGTGCAAATGGGATTGGTAAAACGACGTTGCTGCGGAGCATCCTTGGGGAAATTCAAGCTTTGTCTGGCTCCGTTCGACGAGGAGAACATCTCAGTATCGGCTACTTCGAGCAAGAAATAAAGGAGGCCAACTATAACACCTGCATCGAGGAGGTTTGGAAGGAGTTTCCATCCTATTCCCAATTCGAGGTGCGAGCAGCACTAGCCAAATGTGGACTTACGACTCAACATATCGAGAGTAAAATTGTGGTGCTAAGCGGCGGCGAAAAAGCAAAAGTGCGGCTATGCAAGCTGATTAACCGTGAAACGAACCTGCTAGTGCTCGATGAGCCCACCAACCATTTGGATGTTGATGCCAAGGAAGAGCTGAAACGTGCCCTAAAGGCTTATAAGGGCAGCATCCTGCTCATTTCTCATGAGCCGGAATTTTATCGCGATGTCGTTACAGAAACGTGGAATTGTGAATCCTGGACGACGAAGGTATTTTAACTATAATTACAAAAGCTTATAAAACCAGTAACGGTTTTATAAGCTTTTTTTGTATAATAAGCCTTAATAGGCATCCATTTGCTTAGCGTCGCTGCTCAGTACCGGTTATATATCAAGCCCTTCAATCGGCAAGACTTCCATGCTGGCAAGATTAAATTCGTGAAACACATGGATAAACGCGTCCACAATATACGGATCAAAATGGAGGCCGCTTTGCTTCTCCACCTCGGCCAAGGTTTCCTCCGGTGTCCAAGCTTTTTTATAAGGTCGCTCATGGGTTAAAGCATCATAGAAATCGGCTAGAGCGACGATGCGCGCCTCTAGAGGAATCGCTTCTCCCTGCAGCCCTTCAGGATAGCCGGAGCCATCCCATTTCTCATGATGCGAACGTGCTATAATTCCGGCCAGCTTCAAGATCGTGAAGTAGCTCCCTTCCAAAATGCTGGCACCAATGGACGTATGCGCCTTCATTCGTTCAAATTCGTGGGGCTCAAAGCGCCCAGGTTTAAGTAATATCTCGTCAGGAATACCGATTTTTCCGATATCATGAAGCGGAGCCGCTTTCTTGATCAGGTTGACCTGCTGCTCCGACAGCCCCAAGCGGACTGCGATCAAGCCTGACAGCCATCCCACCCTTTGCGTATGCTGTCCGGTTAGATCATCTCTATATTCCGCTGCGCGCCCTAGAAGCTGAAGCATTTCGACCTTGGCCTGCTGCAGCTCCTCCGTGCGCTGCTGCACCCTCTCCTCCAGCGTACTATTATGCTGCTGAAGCTGCAAATGGAGGTTGCGGGTTCTCAGCAAATTATTAATCCGTAGTATAACCTCTGTCCGGTCATACGGTTTGGTCAAAAAGTCATTGACTCCTGCTTGCAGGCCCCGCTGCTTGGCCTCGGATGTAACATCCGCAGTAAGCATCAGCACTGGCAAATAGCTATCCATCGCGGTCTGCTCACGGATCATCCTCAGAACCTGCAGGCCATCCAAGCCCGGCATATGTAAATCAAGCAGAACAATATCCGGTTTAACCTCTTCAAGCATCAGCAGAACCTGCTGGGGATCCATGGTGCTGTGTATATGCTTAAAGCCGGCACGACCCAATATACGCTCCAAAAGACTGATATTATATTCTTGATCATCTACAATTAAAATTTTTGAGAGCTCTATATCATTCATTGATGGTCTCCATTCGATGGGTCAAAACTAAGGGGTAGCTCTTTCTCACGCTTTGCCAATCCTACGTATATTTTTTCCAGCAGCCGCTCCATCACGATTGGCTTTGTATCAAAATCATCGCACCCCGCTTGGTACGCTTCCTCCTTATCACCTGCCATTGCATGGGCTGTCAATGCAATAACCGGGATCTGCTGGGTTTCAAGAGTAGCTTTTAGCAGTCGCGTCGCACCCCAGCCATCCAGAACAGGCAGACTCATATCCATAAGGATCAAATCTGGAGCCTCCTGTATCGCCAGATCAACACCTTGTCTACCATCTTCAGCAGTAAGAACCCGAAAGCCTTTGCGGGTTAGTCGCCGAGACAGCATATCGCGGTTCATTTCGTTGTCCTCAACTAAAAGAATAGTATGCATAGCCATAATTCCTCCAATATTACTTATAATGTCAGCACTGTACAGGGCAGCTCTATACCTTCAAATCTACCGTTATAAACTGGCGAATTTCCTCCAATAACGATTTATGGCCATACGAGCCTTTTTGAATAATACTCGCGACATAACCATTAAGCTTCAACCGATCCTCCGACGTTATCGACTTGGCAGTTAATACAACAATGGGTATGGCTTTCCAAGCTTCCCTTTTACGCAGCTCGACAACAAATTGAAACCCATCCATCTCTGGCATCATCAAGTCAAGCAGGATCAGTTCTGGGATAGCCCGCTCCATATATTCCAAGGCGATCCGCCCATTTTGGGCTTGAGTCACAGAGTAGCCCTCTTTATGGAGCAATCTTGTCATGAGTTCACTTGTTGGCTGGTCATCCTCGATCACTAGTATCGTATGCTCGGCAAGGTTTGAGACATATTTGTTCATCACATCAATAAGCCGGTCACGCTGCACCGGCTTCATAAGAAACTCGGATGCACCCAGCGAATAACCAAGATACTTGTCGCTGGTCATGGACCAGATCACTACGGGAATATCCATCAGCTCCGGGTCACTCTTCAGTGTCGTTAATACGCTCCACCCATCCATATTCGGCATAAGGATATCGAGACAGATCACTTTGGGTCGAAGCTGCTTCGCCATCGCAATCCCCTCCAGCCCCGTTTCGGCAAAAGCTAAGGTCCAGCCTTCTTTAGCCAGATACCGCGTCATCAGCTCCTGATTGAAAGTCTCGTCATCAATCAAAAGAATACTGACTTTGCTCGCTGCGTCTACATCCTCCAAATAGATGGCTGGCAATTCCTTGACCGGCTCCGGCTCCAACGGAGCGACCGGCAGCCAGCACGTAAAGGTGCTTCCAGACCCAAGCTCACTGTCCACATCAATTTCGCCACCCATAATATGACAAAATCTTTGGCTGATCGCAAGTCCAAGACCCGTTCCTCCATACTTGCGTGTAGTGGATGAATCGGCCTGAGTGAAGGGCTGAAATAGTATGCTTACCTGTTCGGGCGTCATGCCAATTCCCGTATCCTTCACGCTGAAGCAATAGCCTTCCCGGTTATTTCTTGTTTGGCGGTAACCATTAAAAAAAATCGTACCTTCTTTCGTGAATTTGCTCGCATTGCTCAGTAAATTGATCAATATTTGTCGAAGCTTAGTCACATCGATCGTCATATCGTCTGGTTCGCAGCGAATTTCCAATTGATTCTGATTGGCTTCCATTAGTGGATTAAGCGTCATTGACACATCGTGGACGAGTCCAGCCACATCGCAGCTCTCGAAGTACAGCTCCATTTTCCCGGCTTCTATCTTCGATATATCCAGAATATCATTAATCAGCGACAATAAGTGGTTTCCTGCCTTGCTGATTTTACCAAGATCATCCACAAACATCGGATCGCCAAGCTCCTCTGCATCTTCCTTGAGCATTTCACTATATCCAATAATGGCATTAAGCGGCGTCCTTAACTCATGGCTCATATTGGCCAGAAACTGGCTTTTAATTTGATTGGCCTGGATCGCTTCATCATGAGCTTTCTCCAGCTGTGCTGTTCGCTCCTTAACTAATTGCTCCAAATGCTCGTTGAGCTTGCGCAGCTCCTGATTGATCCGAACATTTTCATCTGTTTTTTCTTTAATTTCTGAATCTTTATATGAAAATCTTTTGGAAATGAAGATTCCGATCAATGACAATCCAAGCGTAAAGAGCGTGCCTCCGGATATAAAATAAGCCAGCCATTTTTGATCCAGCAGCATACCTGTCGTTAATTCCGATTTGGCGCTTAATTGAAAATTGGCTGCCAGCATCCCTGTATAATGCATACCAACGACAGCGGCTCCCATAATCAACCCACTGCCCAGCTTTTTCCAAACCTCTCCGCGCTCGCCAGCTTTATTGAAATAAAACGACAACAGCAGCGCAGCGATTGACGCAACAATTGCGATAATGATAGAAAGCACAAAGTAGAATGGATCATAGGTGACGTCGATCATCATCGCTGCCATCCCGATATAATGCATCGCCGAAATTCCGGAAGCAAGCAACAGCCCGCCACTGATTAATAGACGAAGTGTTAAGTGTTGCCGACCGACAATGTATAAAGCAATAAAGGAAGCGAGGATCGCCACTAGTACGGACAGCACTACAAACCCAAGATCATAAGCCACAGGTACAGCCAGCGAAAAAGCAAGCATGCCGACAAAATGCATCGACCAGATCCCCATGCCCATTGCCACGGCACCAAATAAAAGCCATAGCCAGCGGTTTATACCTGTTGTCGTACTGATTTTTCCTGACAAATCAAGTACTGTGTAAGACGCTGCTACCGCAACTATATACGAAAAAACGACCAATAGACTATCATGCGAGCCATGAATATGCTCCATTTCACTCCAACTCCTGTATGTAATTTAATTCCAGCCTGTGCAGCCTATGTAAACTGTTCAACCTGGGCAAACATCAAGCAGAAAAGCGTTCAAAAATCCGCCGAAGGGCAGCAATCCAAACATCTCTAGCCCCGCTATCTCTAGCATAAAACTATTTCTCTTATTTTGCATCAATTTTAACTCATCCTCCCTAATTTTCAACAAATCTCATAGAATCTGACGATCCTATTACTATAAACGGCCTTTTTGAAATATTTCTGAAACTTGCACACAAAATAAACCGCGACTGCTGGCTGAGACCTGCGGCAGCAAGATATATCTACGTGAATACCATATCTCTTTATTACTAATTATGGTATCATTAATTAGTTGAGGCCAGGCTGAAATTTCAAGAATAATGGAGGCCGGTTGCTTGGCGAGATTCAGAAATGAGGATGTTCACATGCAATGGATTAATAATTTGAAAATTAACAGCAAGCTGATGGTGATGGTGTTAATTCCTCTGATAGGTTTGCTTTATTTTTCAGCTGCTGCTATTTTCGTTAAATTAAACGAGCGGTCGGAGCTAGCGCTATTAGAAAGTAAAAGCAAGCTTGCAGTCATGGCTCTAGATGTCATCCACGAGCTTCAGAAGGAGCAAGGTCTGGAAGCCAGCCACTACACTGGACCAGCACCAAGCGTACCAAGCCCTATACTGGAGCAACGAAAAAAAGCTAATCAAAGCATCGATAATCTGAAGCAATTTGTACAAACCTTTTCTAAAGACCAGTGGGATACGATATTAGACGATAACTTGACGATGGCCATGGGTAAGTTGGATAAGCTTGTTCAAGAGCGGGAGCTAACCAACAAATCCATAGCAGATCAGACGAGGATCCTTACGGACTATGAGGATACGTTTGGGTCGTTTTTTAATTTAATCGACCAAATGAAGCTAGGCAGCTCCAATACGGAAATCGGTAATATGCTGTATGCGTTCAATAGCTTTTCCAAAAGCAAATCCGCCCTAAACCAGGAACGCATGCTCATTAGTAATATGCTTAAGGGTAGCCAAATACAGTCCGCAGATTTGTATCAATTAGGCTTGGTCGATAAGGAGCGGGAGCTCTATCTCAATAGCTTTACAACTTTGGCAGCACCAGACTGGCTTCATTTATACCGATCGATTGTAAAAGGCCAAGTGGTAGAAGAGGTAAACCGTATAAGACAACTAGTACTCAATGGAGTTGCTACAGCGAAGCCCAATGTGGATGCGCAATATTGGTATCTCCAATCTACAGATGTGCTAGATCTAATGAAGCAAGCCGAGGATCAATATGCAGCCGGACTTATCGGGTTGATGGAGAAAGGCCGGGATCAAGCTTTAATATGGCTTGTTTTTATGCTCATCTTTATTGTACTGATTAGTTTAATATCGCTCTCTCTACTGATCCAGGTTTATTTTACCTTCAAGGAAATGATGGCGGAAAAAGAACGGCAATATTGGCTAAAGGCTGAATTCGCCCGATTAACCGAGCTTTCTTTGGGCATGACAGACCTGCAGGAGCTTGTGAAAATGCTAATTTCTGAAATATCGAAATTGATTGAAGTCGGACAAGGTGCCTTTTATGTGAAAGAGACCGGAAAAAACTCCGAGCACACAGGCGATTTTTTATTACTCGGCAGCTATGCTTATACGGAGCGAAAAAACATCTCGCATCGCTTTCAATTGGGAGAAGGCTTGATTGGCCAATGTGCCTTGGAAAAGAAGCCGATTTTGTTGACCCAGGTGCCTGATGAATATATACAAATCAGCTCTGGCCTTGGAAAAGGCAATCCATTGACTATATTCGTCATGCCCATCCTGTTTGAGGAAGAGGTGGTCGCAGTCATTGAGCTCGCTTCCTTCAAAGCTTTTACAGCTACACAGCAAAATTTGCTTGAATTATTGTCGACACCGTTAGGGGTTATTATTAACAGTGCAGCCAGCCGTCAGCGTACAGAGGAATCTTTGCTGGAATCGCAGCTGCTTGCTGTTGAGGCATTACGACTGGCTGAGGGAGCACAGCTCCAGCAGGAGGAATTACGCACCTCGAATGAAGAGCTGGAAGAGCAAACCGAAATGCTCAAACGCTCTGAGGAGAAGCTTAAGCTGCAAAGCGAAGAGCTCCAAATCATTAATGGCGAGATGGCCGATAAAACAAAGCGTTTGGAAATCCAAACGATGGATATCGTCAAGCAAAACGAAATGATCCAATTGTCCAAGGATGACCTTGAAGTGAAAGCCAACGAGCTTGAGCTGGCAAGCAATTACAAATCGGAGTTTTTGGCAAACATGTCGCATGAGCTTAGGACTCCGCTTAACAGTCTGTTAATACTGGCCAAGCTGCTTGCCAATAATGTGGAGGGGAATTTGACGGAGGACCAGACCGAGTCCGCGCAAATCATTTATAGCGGTGGTTTGAATTTGTTAACCTTGATCAATGATATTTTGGACTTGTCCAAAGTGGAAGCCGGCAAATTAAATGTGATCCCCGAAGAAGTCAAGCTGGAAACGATTGTCCACAACCTTAAATATCAATTTAATATTATAGCGCAGGATAAAGGTGTGCAGTTCGAAATGCTTATAGAAGCAGGAATTCCATGGACACTAATAACGGATGGCCAACGAACCGAACAAATCCTGAAAAACTTTTTGTCCAATGCCTTCAAATTTACTTCCAAAGGCACCGTTTCTTTACGCATCTGCCGGCCAAATGCCGATGTTCATTTTATTAATAAGGCACTTAACACCAGCAACACGGTGTCCTTTATCGTAACCGATACGGGCATTGGGATTGTGCCGAATAAGCAAAAGGAAATCTTCGAATCCTTCCAGCAAGCCGATGGCTCCACCAACCGTAAATACGGGGGCACTGGTCTCGGCTTAACAATTTCCCGTGAGCTCGCCAAGCTGCTGGGTGGGGAAATTCACCTGGTAAGCCAGGAAGGATTAGGCAGTACCTTTACCTTAATATTGCCACTGGATATGGAAAATATTTCTTCAATCGGCGATCCAGAGAACGGTATGGCCTCCTCTAAAGATATTGTTTCTGCAGAGGTGTTTGGAGGGCTTCGACAAAAGGAGCATGACATGCAAGCCTTACTCAGTGAAGCTATGGAAACGACAATGACTCCCCTAACCATTAAGCCTTTTATTCCGGATGACCGCGACGATGTTCAGCCAAATGATAAAGTGATTGTCATTGTTGAGGATGACAAAAGTTTTGCCAAGGTTCTCCTCGATATATCCAAGACAAAGGGCTTTAAATGTATCGCTGCCGAGGATGGCTTCAGCGGGCTCCAGCTAATCAAAAAATATGTGCCTAATGCCATCTTGCTCGATCTGGGGCTTCCTGATATCAATGGACTGAAAATGCTCGACTTGCTCAAGCACGACAGCGAAACTAGACATATTCCCGTCCACATCATTACAGGTAACGAAGAAAGACAAATCTCGCTGGATAAAGGTGCCGTAGGCTTCCTTTCTAAGCCGATCAGCATTACCGACCTTGACATTATTTTTTCCAGAATTGAAACGACGTTAAACGAACGCATCCAACACATACTCGTCATTGAGGATGATGTCAATAACCAAAAAGCGATTTATGACATGCTTAAACATAAAAAAATCGAGATCCATAGTGCCTATACAGGCATAGAAGGCTTGCAAAAGCTACAGTCGCAGGAATACAATTGTATGATTCTCGATTTAAAGCTGCCCGATATGACAGGGTTTGAATTTCTGGCTCGGCTGGGCGAATTTAAAGATATGAAAGTGCCGCCGATTATTATCAATACTGGCAAAGAATTATCTGAAGCTGATTATAAAGAATTGAATCAATTTACAGATAATATCGTCATTAAAGGCTCTCAGCCTCCCGAACGTTTGTTGGAGGAAGTTTCTCTTTTCCTGCATAACGTGAATAAATCACTGCCCTTTGAACAACGCCAAGGCGTGGGTATGCTGCATGATGGCGACCAAACGCTTAAAGGCCGGAAAATTTTATTGGTCGATGATGACTTGCGCAACACATTTGCACTTTCCAAAATGCTACAGCATTACGAGATGGACGTGATTATGGCTGATAATGGCAAGCTAGCTCTGGAAATGCTGGACCATGACAATGCGATTGAATTGGTCATTATGGATATTATGATGCCGATTATGGACGGCTATGAAGCGATGCGAATCATTCGTGAAAACCCCAAATTTAAGAAGCTGCCAATTATTGCACTAACCGCTAATGCAATGGTAGGTGACCGGAAGAAGTGTATTGAAGGCGGCGCCAACGATTATATGACCAAGCCTATCGACACCGACAACCTTCTCTCCTTGCTCAGGGTATGGCTGTTTAATTAGGATTATGCTTTATAAGGAGGACACATATGAATACGACAAAAGAAGAGCTCGTCGCCAAAATACTGGTGGTTGATGATCGCGAAGAAAATTTGTATGCGATGGAGAAAATATTAAAAACATTAGGCTGCGCAATTTTCAAAGCACATTCCGGGAATGAAGCCCTCTCCTACACGCTGCGCCATGATTTTGCGTTGATTTTACTCGATGTGAATATGCCTGAAATGAATGGCTTTGAGCTGGCCGAAATTTTACACGGCAATAAAACGACAAAGCGTATCCCCATTATATTCGTGACGGCTATCCATAAGGAAGATGCTAGTGTTTATAAAGGCTATGAAACCGGGGCTGTCGATTTCTTGTTCAAACCGGTTAACACGGATATCCTCCTCAGCAAGGTCAAGGTATTTATAGAATTAGACCTGCAAAAAAAGGCGCTGGAATCCGTCAAGGCGGAGCTGGAGAGAAGCAACAAGGGCCTGGAACGCTTCCGAGAAGCCGTCACCTTATTTGAGCATCATCCGGATCTTATTTACTCCTTGGATTTGTTGGGCAATTACATCTCGATCAATCCAGCCTTCGAGAAAATTACGGGTGTAAAAAATGAAGAGATCCAGCAAAAAAAACTGCATTTCCGCACCTTTACAAGCCCAGAAAACTTGCTTAGTATCGAGCACTATTTCAAGCAATCGGTAAGCGGTATCGTGCAGCGTTATGAAATGAAGGAAAAAAACAGCAATGGCGATGTCTTAATTTATGATGTCATTACTATTCCCATTTTACTGGAATCGAATGTGGTTGGCGTCTACGTTATTGCCAGAGACATTACACATCGCAAAAGCCTAGATCTGGAGCTATTGCAAGCCAAGGAAGAAGCCGAGGATGCGTTGCGTGTCAAATCGGAATTTCTGGCGATGATGAGCCATGAAATCCGCACCCCGATGAATGGGGTGATCGGAATGGCCGAATTGCTTCTGGAATTGGAGCTGGAAGCGGAGCAACGGAAATATGCGGAGATTATCCGCAATAGTGCAGATGCTTTGATGTCCGTTATCAATGACATTTTGGATTATTCGAAGATTGAATCAGGTAAAATGGAGCTTGAGGAGGAACCGATTGAATTAAAATCATTGGTTCAAGAAAGCTTCGACTTGTTTACAGCCTCTGCCTTGGAACGCGATCTGAAGATGGAATTTTATATCGATGAAGAGCTTCCCCAGCTTATTGCCAGCGACCCCACAAGGCTTCGCCAAGTTTTAATCAATCTCATCGGCAATGCTGTAAAATTTACAAAAAGCGGTGGAATTTATATTCTGGTCAACCAAATATCGCATCAAGGGGAGATTTTGGAGATCGAATTTACGATAAAGGATAGTGGCATTGGCATTCCTCCACTGAAGATGGTGGACTTATTCAAGCCTTTTTCTCAATTGGATTCGTCTATGGCACGAAAATATGGCGGTACGGGGCTTGGACTAGCGATTTGTAAAACCTTGGTAGAATTGATGGGTGGACATATTCATGCCCAAGAGCATGTGGAGCACGGGGCGATTTTTGTTTTTACGATTCTTACGAAACCCTTTTACTTTACAGAGCCTGCTCCCCTGCGGGAAATAGCGGCAACGGAAATGTTCCACCCTCACCCCATCACTAAGACGGCCAAATTGCACGTATTGGTAGCCGAAGACCATCCAATTAACCAGATGCTCATGGAACGTATTTTACAAAAGCTAGGGCATACGTTTGACTCTGCAAAAAATGGCTATGAAGTGCTGGAGCTATTGGGTAAAACCACCTATGATGTTATCTTTATGGATCTGCAAATGCCCGAAATGGACGGCTTTGAAACGGTACAAACGATCCTCGGCAGCATGCCTGAGCAGATAAGACCGCGTATCATTGCTGTGACCTCAAGCTCTTCACAGATCGATAAAGAGTTTTGTTTAAGCTTGGGAATGGTCGATTTTGTCATAAAACCGATTAAAATCAAGACGATTGCTATCCTCTTGGAGCGTTATTTCCCGCTAAGAATACTCACCTGATGGTTAAACAGGGTTACGGTCTTCCTCCACGGCAAATTCAAAATCATCCATATCAAAAATTTGCACCGGAATGGTGGCTTCGATAATCCTGTCCACCAAATCCGGTTGGTCTGTCATAATTGGTGCTTTTTCACGAAGAGCCGTTAAGATCATCTCGGTCTCGATGGGGTCGAATTCTTCCCCATATTCGGCATTTTCATAGGCATTAACAACAATAAAGGTTACATGATCGTTAAATGGCAATGGCGGGCTTTTTCCCCAAGGAGTTGCCAGTGCGCGCTCGAGCTTTTTCTTGTTAAATGGCTCCTCAAGCATAGCAATCAGCTCGCTGATCTTCGCCCGCACATGGGCCTCGTCCACCGAAAACGGCATTACGGGCTCCTTGCTTTCTATCATTTCATACAGCTCACTTATGGTTGTATAGGGCACCAGGTACTCCACAGGCTGTTTGGGAACCAGCATTTCCCCGTATACCGTAATCATTACCGCTTCAATTACAAAACACTTGCGCAACGCCTTTTCCCCCTTAACGATGAAAGATCTGCGAGCATCCGCAGACTATAATCTCATCATTATACCATAAGGCGCCCGTATGCACAGAGCTCCTAACCGCAATAATTGCGGATGAAAGAAACTGCTTTACGGATATCCACCTCCGGCTGGTCTCCCACCTCGCGCTCTATGGTCAAATACCCCGTATATCCGATTTGCTGCAAGGCACTAAAATACGCTTGGAAATCGACCTTACCTTCCCCCAGCGGCACTTCTTCAAAATCCCGTCCTGCTGATGCCATCGAAGCAATATGCTCATGGGTCATTTTCTGGTAGCCCAAATAGCCATATACATTTTTCGGATTAACCTCTCGCAGCTTGACTCCATCCTTCACATGCGTATGCACGATATAATCCTTAAGCAGCAAAACCCCCTTCGCAGGATCGTCCCCTGTAACCATAACCATATTGGCCGGATCAAAGTTTACAGAAACGCCACTTGTTGTGAGTGAATCTAAGAAGCCTTTTAATCTCGCCGCTGGCTCTGGACCTGTTTCGATCGCGAAATACGCATTCATGCTGTGGGCGTAATTACTCAGCTCTTCACAAGCAGCCTGCATCGCCTCATAAATCGGATCATGCGGGTCCTCGGGGACAATCCCTATATGCGTCGTCACGATATTCGTGCCCATCTCCAGCGCCAAATCGAGTATCCGTTTGGATTGCTCTATCTTCTGCGGATTCGCTAATCGGTCCTGAAAGCCATGGCCGCCCAGATCGCCGCATAATGCCGAGATGTCCAAGCCTAATGAAGCGATATATTGCTTTAAATCCTTACGCGCCTGCGGTGTAAGCACAGCCGGATCCATCTCGCCGGACACGGCATAGATTTGCACCCCGTCCGCTCCGACCTCCTGCGCTTTCTTGAGTCCAGCATGAACACCAATTCCGAAACTATCTACAATGACACCGATTTTATTGGTAAGCTTCATATGATGATGGCTCCTTTACCTTTACATTTTATAATTAGATTTCTTATGTTATAAATAGATCTCTTGCCCGCTTGCCGCCGATTCATAAATCGCCGTTAATATTCGGATCATCTCTACGCCATCCTCGACTGGGCATATCGTTTCCAGCCTGCCGCGGCAGCAATCGACAAAATGGCTAATCTCCGCATCAAAGCCCGGCTGGAATTGGAACGATGGATGGTCAACCTGTGGCGTCATATTCAGGATCGTCGCATGTTTTTCAGCAATGATCTTAAGCTCCGGCTCAACCTCAGCACCGCCTTTGTCGCCATATAGCTTGATTGATAGCTCATCCTTGCTGGCATGCAGCGTGAAGCTGGCATCAAACAGAATCGAGGCTCCGTTCTCAAAACGGATAAGCGCATTCGCCAAATCCTCAACGTCATTTTTGTCTGCATTATAGTCGGCCGCTTTGTAATAGGAAAGATTCTCAATATGCGAACGGTTGCCAAGCTTGCGGTACGTATTGCCGCTGACGGACTTGACCTTCGGCTTGCCCATCAAATACCAGCATAAGTCTATGCTGTGGACACCTAAGTCAATTAACGGGCCACCACCCGAACGCTCACTGTCGGAAAACCAGCCACCGGGATTGCCTAAGCGCCGCAAGCTGGATGCTTTCGCATAATAGATTTCGCCTAGCTCACCCGCATCTATAAATTTGCGCAGAATCTGTACATTCATTCCATGGCGCCTTACATAGCCGACCTGCAGCACTTTGCCGGAAAGCTTCACCGCTTCTTGCACCTTGAGCGCCTCTTCTACCGTTTTGCATAAAGGCTTCTCGCATAACACATGCTTTCCCGCCGCAAGCGCCGCAATAGCGATTTCTGCATGCGATTGGTTCCAGGTACATATACTGACCGCATCCACCTCAGGGCTCGCCAGTAGTGCCTTATAATCCGTATAAAAGCTTGCCGCGTGGAACCGTTCTGCCTTTTCCTGTGCTCTTGCTTCGTTAAGGTCACAAATGGCGGTTAACTCCACTTCCGGATGTACGGAATATGCGTTCAAATGCGCTTCCGAAATCGACCCGGCACCAATGACAGCTATTTTCAATTTGGGCATGTGAATAAATTCCTCCTCTGCATGCTGAATATGTAGATTCCCTTTAAATATAAGCATTTACCCGTTACAATAGATACAGGCAATCTAACGATACCATGCTAGGCATATGGAGTGAATGCACAAGATGACAAGGTTCATGGATTATATGATCAGTCCTTACCCGATTCGGATCATTGATTGCAAGGTGGATGCCAGCAAGCTAATGGTCCAGTCCTTACGAATTGCCCATGTTGGGCATTTACCAGGAAGAACACAGCATAGGAAAAATGCCACATTTAGCAAATGGGCGCTTGTTTATATTTCAGGGGGCCAGGGAAGCTATCAGGTGAGCGGCGGGGTTAAACAACGTGTTGAGAAGGGCAGCCTGTTCTGGTTTTACCCGGGCGTTACCTTTCATTATGGACCGGAGTCTCATGGGTATTGGGATGAATATTACTTCAGTATAGAGGGTCCACGCCTTCAGGAATGGCTCACGCACTGGAGCCTGTTGCCGGGTCGTGTTGTGCAGGTAGGGATCGATGATGGCTTGCAAAATAAAATCGACCGGATTTTCATGCTGATGGAAAGTGGCGCCCCAACCAGTATTGACCGTGCCGCTTTGCTGTTGGAATCGCTGCTATATGAGTTTATGATGAATATCAACGAGCAACCGGAAAACAACAAAACGCTCAAAATGACCCAAATTATGGAGGACATTTCGAGCTTTCTGAATGAATCTATTGATGCCGAGAAAATAGCTAAACGCCACCATATTTCTGTTTCGACGCTGCGCCGCCAGGTTTCAGAATATACAGGTTATCCTTTTAACGAATATGTACATAGGCTGAAAATAGCCGAAGCCAAAAATATTTTATTAAACACAGAATTGCCTATAAAGGACATAGCGCTTACATTAGGTTATGAGGATGCTTTTTATTTCTCGCGTCTTTTTAAACAATATGTTGGCGTTGCACCGCTTATGTACCGGAAGCATAGCTAGCTTGGCGGCTTTAGGTTACAAAATCCAGGTATCGACCGCATAAGCAATCCCGTCTTCCCTCAAGGAACGGGTTACATAGCGCGCTTTGGGCTTCAAGCTTTCGTCGGCATTGCCCATGGCGATGCCCATACCAACAGATTGGAGCATTTCCAAATCATTAAGGCCGTCTCCAAAAGCCGCAACCTCGTCGGTTGTGATGCCAAGGTGGTCAATCAGCTTCTGCAAGCCGACCGCTTTGTTCATGCCGCTAGGATTGATGTCCAAGGCCCAGGTACGCCAGCGATGCATATAATATTGGTTGCGCTCCTCGCCAACATACAATTGCTCCTGCTCGCCGTCGCAAAATACGATACATTGATAAATATCGGGAACCTTATCCGTCTTTTCCAGCAGGATCGGATCCATAAAGCCAATTTCCTGCTGCGCTTGCAGAAAATAAGGGGCATGCTGCTGGTTGGTGAACATCCCCTCAGCGCCATATAACAGTAAAGTATGCTTCAATTGGTCGGCGTGCTGCAGCCATTCCTGGATCGTGCCCGCATGGAATGCCGTGCCAAACACTGTTTTACCCCGGTAACCAATATGGCAGCCATTGCAGGTTATCGCCCAATCGATATCCAGCTCCTCGCGGAGCGAGGTCATTTCAAATTCACTGCGCCCTGTGCATAAAGCAAGCATAATGCCTTGGTCCTTCAAACGCTGCAGAGCCAGGCGGGTAGATTCAGGCAAAAAATCCCGGTCCCTTAATGTCCCATCCACGTCAAATGCTACTAGCTTAATCATCTCTGCCACCTCATTCTATGTGCTGAAATCTATTATAGCAGAGATGGGACTTGGATGGGACTAGCAGCCCTTGGTTGTTTATTCGCCTGCTTGAACCATGGGATGGATCACGTCCTGCGCCAAACTGCGCATTTGCTCCAGATGGCTCCAAGGCTCGCCTACGCCCAAATAGGTCAATGATAACGGGCCACGAAACCCAGCTTCTACCAATAGCTTCATGCAATGCTGGAAATCTTCAATATCAATCTCGCCAGACTCATCCGTTTCGGCTTTGACATGGACGGTTTCGGCAAGCGGCAGCACCTCAGCGAGCTGGCGGTACTTATCCTGCTCAAAGTTGCCGAAATCAGCAGTAAAGCCTACCTTGGAATCACACAATTCAAGAAACTCGCGACAATAGACCGAGGTGGCCAACAGCTTACCCAAATTTTCGGTCATCATGCGAATGCCAAGCCCTGCTGAATAATTGGATAGCTCTATGAAGGCTTCAGTTGACCGCTTTAAGGCGTCTTTATCAGCTGAGGCCGATTTTCCTGCTGTAATCCTTACCCGATGGGCTCCTGCCTTGGCTGCAAGATCAATCCAGCTTCTGCACCACTCTAAGTCTGCTGCACGACGAGCCGGGTCATTCGAGGAGAGGTCTGCATAATCCAGCAGCAAAGATGCGAAATCTACTCCCGCTGCTTGAAACGCATTTCTCACTTGCTCAGCATAAGCATGGTCTGTCTGCGGGAATTGGCTATAGCTGACCTCTGCCGCTGTGAACCCTTTCTCCTTCATCAAGCCGGGTAGCTGTAGCAAGGAGGTCTCTTCCGGCTGCGGCTCTACCTGTTGGAAGTGCTGTTTTTTTTCATCGTCCCATTTCGTTGTCGTTAAGGGTCCCAACTGCCTTTTAAGGCTATACGTGTTAATCGACCAAAATGCCATTGTAAGTCCCTCCTGTTTGAAATCACTAACCATGTTATACTATTATTACTACTATTAACCCTCAGTGAAAGAAATCATTCACAAAATGGAGATTACTTACGAATATTGTGAATAAGAGGAGGCTGAAGTTATGGATACACACACATATAAACGTTATACTGCCGAGCAAGTCCTACAAACCCAAAGCTCCGGCAATTTATATAAAGGCCACGATTCCGTCTTGCATCGTGATGTCATGCTCTATATATCCGAATTTGATGTGAGCGTCGATTCTGGACCTTCCGTCATCCAAGCTGTCAAAAACGGCTCCCAGTTGCCCGAGGACCGCTTTATGCATGTATGGGATATCGAGGTTGATGCCCTGTCAATTATGATTGTACTTAAGCCTGAGCTTGGCTACTTCCTGGCAGATGAGCTTACGAGCCACTCTCTTAACATAGACGAAATTTTAGCAATTGTCCGCCAGATCGGCCAAAGTATGCAGGAATCGGCCAAGGATGGCATTTATGGCTATTCGGTTTACGCTAATAATATATGGATTCAGGGGCTTAACCAACCGATTATTATTAATTATTGGAATCATGATGAACCCTTATGGAGCGGCGCTGGCGGTTTGGGCCGATTGCTTTACCAATTGGCTGTACGCACCAAGAAGCTGCCTACGGATATCGATGCTTTGGATGCATCTTTGCTACAAGCATTGAGCGGACTGCCTAATGCCAAAAAAGAAGCGATTTCCCGATGGATGCGCGCCGCCTTGCAGGATCGAAAAAGCTTGACGCTTCTGCTTCAAGGGCTTGACCAGCTGTTATTAACCCATCAAGAGCGAGGTCAGCAGGAAGTTGAAGACGAAGAAACTAGCAAAGATGGGCAAGAAATTCAAGATGACCCTGACCAATATGAGGATACGATCATTCTTCCCGCCATCGTTCCCGAGAAAAAATATGCGCCTCTTGTGCAGGAGCTTGCACCACGGCGTCCGACCATAAAGAAAGAGCCTAAGCCAGCACCTGCAGCAGCAGAAATCGAGCCTGATAAAAAAATGAGCAAAAAGAAAAAGTGGATCATCGCTGGTGCCGTGTTAGGTGCTTTGCTGGTTACCGAAATTTTCGCTGTAGAGCTGCTTCGCAACCCAGATTCAACACCTAAGTCATCAACCGTCACCGAGCCGCCAGTTGTACAAAATCCAGTCCCGCAGCCGGTCGTTCCGGCTCCAACGACGCCTGCTCCGGTTGTGCCTAAACCTACTACGGACTCAGAAACAGCGATTGTTCCCAATCTCAAGGGTCTGTCGGTCGCCGAAGCCGATACGCTATTGAAAAGCCTTCGCTTGAGGTACAAATATACGATTGAAGCGAATGAGCAGTCTGCAGGCCTAATATTTAAACAAGAACTCCCAGCAGACCAGCAAGTGGCTGTAGGCACGGAGGTAACTTTTTACGTAGGGAAATAAAGGATCTGGAAGCATCTATGAATTCAGGCTTCAAACAGCTACATTCCATCTATCCATGCTTATATGCTGCCATCGTTAAACCGCCTTTAATGCGCAGGGATATTAAAGGCTCAGGCACAACCGATGACGTGTCTACGCGCCGAAATCGAAACTGCTTGCCAATCACAGCAAGTATAAGTGTCGCCTCCATCATCGCAAAGTTGGAGCCGATGCAGCTTCTGGAGCCGCCACCAAAAGGGAAATAAGCAAATCGTGGCCACTTGGAAATTCCATCTGCAAATCGTTCTGGGCGAAACACATCCGGATCTTTAAATACATGCTTATTTCGGTGCAAAGCATACGGACTAATCAAAAAAGTGCTTTGGGGCGGAAAAGTTTCACCTAACAAGCTGACCTCACGCTCGGATTCCCTCAGGATCACCCATGCAGGCGGATACAAGCGGAGCGCTTCCTGGATGATCAGGCTCGTATAAGAAAGCTTACGGTAATTTTCCATAGCGGAGCCGGTTGTGAGATCCATATGGTCTAACTCCTGATGGAATTTCGCCTCTACCTCGGGGTTTTCCGCTAACGAAAACCAAATCCAGGTCAATAAATTGGCAGTGGTTTCATGTCCAGCCAGTAGCATCGTCATCATCTGGTTACGCATTTCATCGGAGGGGATTCCTTGACCTTGCGCATCCTTCGTATCCATCAGCAGACCAAGTAAGCTCAACCGATAGGGCTCAGGGTGGTTAAACGCGTCGTCAATGACCTCATAGATCATAGTCTCCAAGGTACGAATAGCCCGCCTATGTACAAGATTGCCAGGTGTCGGCACACCTAATGGCAAAATAAAAGGCAGGAACAGCGTTCGTGCCGAGCGCTCTATCGTATCATTGACAGCTGCAGCAAGCTCCGACTTGCGCTCCTCTAAGTTGGTGGCAAACATCGTTTGGGCAATTACCGTTAACGTGAGCTTCATCATCTCGTCACTTACCGAAAGTGTTTGCCCATCGGTTAAACGGTCAGCAAACGCTCGCGCCTCGCCGATCACCGTTTCAGCATAAGCCTGTATCCGCTCTTTATAAAAGACAGGCTGCATATAGTTCCGTTGCTGCTGGTGTTTCTCATGCTCCGATGTCAGTAATCCATCCCCAATGGTCCTGCTTAGCACAGAAGACGAGCGGCCTTTGATAAAGAAGTCATCCTTGCCCACCAGAATTTCCTGGACAAACTCTGGGGAGTTGACAACATAGGCTGGCCGCTTGCGGCTGCTTCGTAAGGAAACCATATCGCCATCATACAAAAGGCTCGATACAAATTGGAGCGGGTCGTTTTGAAAAGCCAAAAATATTTTCAAACGCGAGCTGTCAATTTCGGTTACTCTGCTCATACGCTTCGCCTCCCTTTATGTAAAGCTTGGCGTTCATAGTTGGATGTGCTGCCTGCCTAAATATCTTTGCAATAGGAAACTACATCTTTGTAGGACAGATTACCTCCAAAAATATCCAAGGCGCTGCCAATCGTAATATCCATATTGCCCTTACTAATTTCCCTAAATAGCTGCATATCTTCGAGCGACCTAGCGCCGCCGGCATAGGTGGTCGGTATCGTGACCCAACCCGCCAAATGGCTCACCAGGCTTTCATGAATGCCTGTCCGCTTGCCTTCTACGTCAACAGCATGAACAAGAAACTCATCACAATAGCCCTCAAGCTCCCTAATATTCGCTTCGCTAACTTCAAAGCTGCTGAACGTTTTCCACTGGTTCGTTACAACAAACCACGTCCCATCCTTTTCCTTGCAGCTCAAATCGATAACTAGCCGCTCCTTGCCAACAGCTTCGACAATTTTACGTAGATTGCCCATATCCAGCTCGCCATCGCGAAATATATAAGAGGTTACGATAACATGCGAGGCTCCAGCTTCTAGATAGGCGGCTGCATTGTCAGCCGTAATTCCCCCACCGATCTGTAAGCCACCTGGATAGGTGCGGAGCGCTTGTTGGGCTGCTGCCTCGTTGCCGCCACCGAGCATAATAACATGGCCTCCACGCAGTTGATCCTCCTTGAACATGGCTGCATAATGAGCGGAGTCATATTCAGACACGAAATTTTCGACAACCTGTTTGTTGCTTACATTTAAAGTTTCTCCAACAATTTGTTTGACCTTCCCTTGGTGCAAATCGATACATGGACGAAATTTCACCTTGACTACCTACCTTCTTCACCATTATAAGGAGCTGGATTCGCCTCTAGGGACACTGAGCTGCTTCCATTCTCCATCTTTTATTTGTTTGCCGAGAAATACGATTTGACCTACATGATACCCATAATGCTGGAGCTGCCTTGAAATGGAATCTATAACGGTAAGCGGGCTATTACGTATCATCACCGTCTTCATCAAGTCATCCTCGGATAAAGCTGCCATCGTTTCAAATACGGTGTGCCAGCCCACATTCCACGCCTCCAACAAAGCCTCCCGCGATGCATAGCCTCCTTCGAACTCACCGTCCCTGTCGCGGCTAGGCTTCTCCCCATCCGTTGTGAGCAGGTCTGTCCATCTCGAAACCATATTGCCATGAAGATGTTTAACGATTATCGCTATGTGGTTGGATTCTAAACTGGGCTTCCAATGAAGCTCTTCCTCCGTTAGCTGCGCTAAAGTGCCATCACCCAGCTTTTTTACGCTATGAAAAATCTTAGTAGCATTCTTCAAATATTCGCTGCCTATGCTCATAGACCAGTTCTCCTTTGGCTTCATATTTCATCTTCTATCATACTATGCCGGGCGCCATATATAAACTAATGAGATCGCAATTCTCTGTGTCCGCGTTTGCAGTGATAGCAGGCAATTTTGCATCAATAAGGCTATCTAGCCGATGTAGGCTCTTGTTTGCTCTTTACTCCGAATAAAAAGCTAAGCTACCACAATAAAGTGGTCGCTTAGCTTTTTATATGGAGCGATTGCCAATATCGGTTTACTCATTAGCCTATTTTACCCTTTACCACCCAAGTGTCTTCTTGCCCGCTTCAAGCGCCGTTATGATCCGGTCGACATCATAGATGCTACCCCGCCATGTCCCGCCGCTAACCGCCTGCAGGGCAGCCCAGAGCCTGGTGTCATCCGGCAGCTTCGGATCGGGAGCCAGATCGGGATGAGGATCACGGGCTTGCAGAATTAGTGCTCCCTCTTCCGGGGTTACAAGCTCATCACCATGCCCGATAAAATGGATACTACCCTCAAGTGTATTACGATTGACGACAATGTCGATCGTATCGCCATCACGCAGCTTGCCAATTGGTCCGCCAGCCAATGCTTCCGGACCGACATGGCCGATGCAGGCGCCTGTGGATACGCCTGAGAAGCGTGCATCCGTAATTAGGGATACATACTTTCCAAAGGGAAGATGCTTTAAGGAGGAGGTCAACTGGTACGTTTCCTCCATGCCTGTCCCTGAGGGTCCTCGTCCCATGAGCACCATAATATCACCAGCTTCGACACCGCCGCTTTTGATCGCAAAGATCGCTGCACGTTCCGTAGTGAACACCTTTGCTTGACCGCGATGTCGATAAATCCCATCAGCGCCCACAACAGACGGATCAATGGAGGTCGATTTAATAACCGAGCCTTCAGGAGCCAGGTTGCCCATCGGAAAGGTTACAGTAGAAGTGAGACCTCTCAGCTTGGACTGCTCCGGTGTCATAATAACGGTGTCAGCATCAACACCATCCATATCCAGCAGCATTTGTTTAAGGCGCTGGCGGCGTTCGCTAGTTTCCCACCAATCAAGAACCGTAGATAGCTTTTCTCCTGAAACGGTCATGACATCCACGTCCAGCACGCCCAGCTTTCTTAGATGCAGCATAACCTCAGGCACACCACCGGCCAGAAACACACGGACAGTCGGGTGGTAGTCTGGGCCATTCGGGAGCACGCTTACTAGCCGCGGCACCTTTTTATTAATATCGATCCAGTCTTGAACTGTCGGAATCGGCAATCCTGCAGCATGGGCAATCGCAGGAATATGCAGCAACAGATTGGTAGATCCGCCAAATGCGGCATGGACAGCCATCGCATTGCGGATTGCCGACTCTGTCAAAATGTCCTTCATCTTGATGCCTTTTGCTTCCATCGCCATCATTGCACGTGCCGATTGCCTGGCCATTTCATGCCAGATCGGCTGCCCCGATGGAGAGAGCGCCGAATGGGGCACGGTGATGCCCAGTGCCTCGGCGACGACCTGGGCGGTCGCTGCTGTACCCAGAAACTGGCAGCCGCCTCCCGGGGTTGCACAAGCGCGGCAGCCCAAATCAGCTGCATCCTCGAGTGAAAGCTCGCCGCTGGCATAGCGGGCGCCGATCGTCTGGATCTTGCCAGCATCCTCACCCTTGGTCGGAGGCAGCGTTACGCCGCCTGGTACGATGATGCAGGGCAGATCATGGATACCCGCTAGCGCGATCATCATCGCCGGCAGCCCCTTGTCGCAGGTCGCCACCCCGATCACGCCTTTGCGTGTCGGGAGGGAGCGAACCAGCCGCCGAAAGACGATAGCGGCGTCATTACGAAAGGGCAGCGAATCGAACATGCCGGTCGTGCCTTGGGAGCGGCCGTCGCATGGGTCGCTGACATAGCCGGCGAACGGAACGCCGCCACTCTCCGAGATTTCATTGGCAGCAGCTTCCATCAGCAGCCCTATTTCCCAATGGCCGGTATGGTAGCCCAGCGCCACCGGTGTTCCATCGTCCTTGCGGATACCGCCCTGCGTGCTTAACAGCAGGAATTGCTTACCGCCAAGACGGGAAGGCTTCCAGCCCATACCGACATTCTGCGAAAGCCCGAATAAATCACCACTCGGCGCATTCAACAGCATCTCCGGGGTTAAAGGAAGTGAGCCCTCGGGTCCAGCAGCATGTGTATGAATATCATAAATCTCTGAACGATTGGTGCCCATAATCTGGTTGATCTGTTCACTCACTGTCGATTCCTTCTTTCCTGGCATGCAGGGTTTATCGAGCTTAACCTTTTAAAAACACGGTTTTAATCGCTGTGTAAAACTCAATCGCCGCTTGGCCTTGTTCACGTGAATGGGAGCTGGATTGCTTCATCCCGCCAAACGGTGCTTGCAGCTCAACACCCGCTGTTTCCGCATTAATTCTTACCAGGCCTGCATCCATGTCCTGAATGAATGATAGGATGTTGCCAATGTTTTGTGTATAAATGGAAGCGCTCAGCCCATAATCGGAATCATTGGCCAATTCAATCGCTTCTTCTATTGTATCTACTTGGATAAGGGCAAGCACAGGTCCAAAAATTTCTTCGCGGGCAATCGTCATATCTGCCGTTACTTTATCAAATACCGTCGGTTGGATATAAAAGCCATCCGCCAAATCGGCTTGCTCCGGACGCGCTCCACCAACAAGCAGCTCGGCTCCCTCTTCGATCCCTTTGGCAATGTAGGAAACCACCGTATTTAATTGGTTCTCATTTGCGCAGGGCCCTAACCAGGTTCCTTGCTCCAAGCCATGGCCGACCTTCAAATCCTGTACCTTGGCAACCAGCTTTTCCTTAAACGCCTCATAGACGCCACGCATAACGATGACTCTTGAGGTCGCTGTGCATTTTTGCCCTGTAGATTTTAGCCCGCCGCTGATTGTACCGTCTACCGCCAAATCAAGATTGGCATCGTCAGCAATAATGACCGGATTTTTGCCGCCCATCTCCAGCTGGTACTTGGCGCCTCTAGCTAAAGCCGCTTGTCCTACAGCCTTGCCTACTTGGTTGGAGCCTGTAAAGGTAATCCCGTTGATGTCCTTATGCTCAGCCAAGCCTTGGCCAATGATAGAGCCGCTGCCTGTAATTAAATTGATCACGCCGGCAGGCAGGCCCGCCTCAGCAAAGCACTCGATGATTTTAGCCGCTGTAACAGCCGTTTCCGTAGCCGGCTTCAGGACCACGGTATTGCCATAGATCAACGCAGGCGCCATTTTCCAGATCGGAATCGCCACCGGGAAATTCCAAGGTGAAATCACACCAACCACACCCAAGGGTACACGAGTCGTGAACATCAGTGCTTCGCTATCTGTGGAAGGGATCACATCGCCGACCTTGCGCATGCCTTCTCCGGCATAATAGCGCAAAATCGCTACGCCGCGCGCGGTTTCGCCTTTGGCTTCAGGCAAGGTTTTGCCCATTTCCCTCGTCATCGACTCAGCCACCTCGTCCAAGCGGCGCTCCAAAATGTTCGCTGCTTTGAATAAGAAATCGCCGCGTGCCGAACCGGAAAGCTTTCTCCAAGCTTTGGCAGCAGCCTTTGCTGCGGCTACGACTTGATCCAAATCGTCAGCGGATGATGCTTGTACAAGACCTACAATTTCATTACGGTTAGCTGGATTGATGCTCTTAATTGTCTTGCCTGAGGTTGAAGCTACCCATTCTCCGTTGATATAGTTCAAATACGTTTGCTCGCCTACAAATGCTCCCATAATAATTCCTCCTAAGTTTTGTTGTTTGTTCGAACTAGCTCGCACTTCTGACCGGATTGATCAATATACCAATATTGGAAATTTCCATCACAATTTGATCCCCATCTGCAAGTGTAAAATCATTCGGAGGTACAATGCAAGTTCCAGTCAATAACACCGTGCCTGCAAACAACTCGTTATCTCTTACGAGAAAAGAAGTTAGCTCCTCGAACTTGCGCTTCAGCTGCCCTGTGCTCGCCGTGCCCTCCGCTACCTTCTCCCCATCCCGATAAATCGTGCTGGTAATCTGGAACTGGTAAGGATCAGCCACAGCCTCTGCTAACAAAATCGCCGGTCCAATCGAGCATGAGCGCTTCCACATCTTGGCTTGCGGCAAATACAGCGGGTTCTCGCCCTCAATATCTCGGCAGCTCATATCATTACCAATCGTATAGCCCAATATATGGCCTTGGCTATCCAGTACCAAGCCTAACTCCGGCTCGGGCACCTGCCACTCGGAATCACTGCGCAGCATCACATAATCGCCAGGACCCACGGTACGTGCAGCCGTCGATTTAAAAAAGATTTCTGGGCGCTCAGCATCATACACTTTATCATAAAAGGTTGAAGCGTCCATTCTTCCGCCCGTTGCTTCAAAATTGCGTGCCTCACGGCTGCGCTCGTAGGTTACGCCAGCAGCCCATACCTCGGGTGCCTCGATGGGAACCAGCAGATTAAGCTCCGTAAGCTTAGCAGAAATAGCAGAAGAAGTGGAAGTAAGCGATTGCACTAGCGCCAGTATGGATTGGCCTTCGGCTTTCGCTTGATCCACCAACGCGATAAAATCAGTTTGTTGAAGCGGAAATACGCTGTCTTCTTCATTTACTGCGGCAAGCTGGGGCAAGGATTGCTCATTTACATAACGAATAATTCTCATGTTTAGTACCTTCTTCCTTAGGATAGTTTACTGTTAAAAAAGATTTTGTTTGATATTATAAAACGAGGTTTATAAATACCTTTAAAATGAAATGCCTATTCAGGCATTCGTTAAACCAGCTTACCCTACAGAACGAAAGCCTAACAGCTTGGATATCGACTCTGTTTCTTGCTGCAGCATGGAAATATATTGTTGAAACTGGATGTCATCCACGGCTGTAATCAGTGTGGAAATACTCATTGCCGCGCATACTTGGCCATTATGGTCATAAATCGGAGCAGCGGCGCAGCGCACTCCCGCTTCATTCTCCTGGATGTCGACAGCAAAACCTTGCTCCCTGCATTGGGCTAGCTCTAGCAATAGGGCTTCTTTATCCTTAATCGTTGAAGCTGTCTGCACCACATAACGGTAATTGTTCAATAATGCTTCAATTTCTTCTTGTTTGCGAAAAGCGATTAATGCTTTACCGACAGCACTGCTATGCAAAGGAACACGGCGACCAATCCGCGAATAACGGATAGCAGCCTTTTCGCCTTCCACCTTGTCGATGTAGACGCCTTCTTTGCCATCCAAAATAACCAAATGTGTAGTTTGTCCCGTTTGCTCAGTTAAAGCAGCAAGATGCTTGCGCGCAACGGTGCGAATATCGAGCCTTTGCAGCAGCAACTGCCCTTTTTCCAGCAGCCTCATGCCAAGCCGATATTTGCCGTTTTCTGGATCCTGGTCAATGTAACCATGCATCTGCAAGGTTTTGAGTAAAGAATGCACGGTGCTTTTGTGGAGATCCATCCTTGTACTAATCTCGGTGATTTTCAGCTCGGTTGTGTGCTCATCGAATAAATCCAGGATGTTTAACGCACGATCCAGCGATTGAATAATTGGCATGACGACTCCCTTAATGGTTCAACCTTAGCTTTACTTTGTTCTATAATGTAAAACAGCGGTTGATATTATGCTCTGTTACTATCATAGCTTATATGTTAGCTACTTTCAAGTACTAGTTAGACCAGCCTGAGTGGAATCGCGAATGAAAAGGTCGAGCCCCGTCCCTCTTCACTTTCCACTTGAATGGTGCCTTCCATAAGCTCCACTAATTTTTTGCAGATCGCAAGGCCGAGCCCAGTCCCGCCATATTTACGGTTAATCATCGGGTGAAGCTGGGAAAAGGATAGAAACAACAAGTCCAATTTATGCGCAGGAATGCCAATCCCTGTATCCACTACTGCGATTTCCAAAATCGATTGTTGCTGGTTGGGGCATATGTTCAGCTGTGCTTTTATAAGGATGCTGCCTTCGTTAGTAAACTTGATGGCATTGCCAACCAAATTGATCAGCACTTGCCGTAGCCTGGCCTCATCGCCAACCAACAGCTTTGGAAGATCAGGGTCTATCTGGAACGAAAGCAGCAAATTTTTCTGGATCGCTCGTATGTAAAATAAATCCGTGACCTCATCTATGATCGCTTGGATGGCAAACGGCTCATGAACCAGCACCATTTTACCCGCCTCAATTTTACTGAAATCAAGAATTTCATTCAAAATATCCAGCAAGGCGTGGCTGCTATGAATAATAATATCGATACAGCTTCGTTGCTCCTCATCCAGCACCGTGTCCGAGATCAGCTCGGCCATTCCAATGATTCCATTCATTGGCGTACGAAGCTCATGGCTCATAATCGCCAAAAATTCAGATTTTGCCTGGTCTGCCCGCTCCGCTGACTCTTTGGCTTGAATGATCTCCCTTTCCTCCGTCACATCACGGAAAACAACAACAATCCCTTTTTGCTGCTCCCTATCAAATATTGGCGCCACCTGGTAATTGACAAAAAAGCTGCTGCCATCCTTCCGCCAAAATACCGCTTCCACATTTCTCCTTGGTACTCCATCGCTAATCGCTTTGCCAATCGGAGACTCAGCGCGGAGGTATTGTGATCCATCTGACCTTGTCTCCTGCAACATGCTAATAAGATCAATATCCACTTTCTCATCTTGAAAACCAAGCTTTGAGACCCCTGCCTGGTTAATGAAGATAACTTTCCCATTGGCATCAAGCCCAATAATTCCCTCCGTGACGGCATTAAGGATGAGTGACCGCTCATTATTCAATTTCTCGATTTGCTGCATATTCTGCATGCGTTCTGTAACATTCCGCCCAATTGAGCATACCATTTCAACCTCGCCTTGCTCGTCGCGGATCACTTGAAATGAAGTCTCAAACCATAAATAATGCCCCTGCTTATGCCTGATTCGCCTGGTAAATACCTCAGATTCGGAGAACAGCTTCATCCGCTGCTGCATATCCAAAGCATCATCAGGATGGTAAAAGTCCGTGCGGTTTTTACCGGTCAGCTCCTTTGGCTCCATCCCGAGGATTTTGCGGCAGGAAGGAGAAACATAACGTAGCATCCCGTCAGGCGTGCTAAGGGATACGAGGTCATGGTTGTTTTCAGTGACATATTTAAGAATGGTTTCATCGCTTATATCTGTAAGATGCGATACCAAATAAAGCGGCTGATCCGTTAGTGGATCGCGCACCATAGAAACCTGCAGGGACGCCCAAAGCATATCGCCGTTTTTACGAATATACCTCTTATCGAGCTGAATCAGGTTGGATGGATCAGCAGTTAAACGCCTCACAACTTCGTGGTGATCTGATTTCTTGTGGTCACTGCTATAGGTAAAATCCAAATAGGATTTTCCGTATAGCTCTTGCTCGGAATACCCTAGCAGTTGGCAGAAATGTGGATTAATTTTCACAAACAGCCCTTCTTGCAGCTCAATAACGGCGATTCCAATAGGTGAATGCTTGTAAATATGCGTATAAATAAGCGCATCATCAATGAGGCTGTCATTTCCTGGGTGTATAGATATTGGAATCATCCTCCTTAGCTAAATTGATGCAATACTAGCTTTAATTATACGCATATATCCAGCATTGGAATAGTCTAAAGCTTACGGCAGCCAGGCTAACATATAAGGTCACTCTACATCCTTTTGGGCGTTGGCATGCCTAGGGCCTGCAAGGCTTGGTGGAGTGTTTCTTTGAACTGCTGGGTGATCCATAGACGGAGCGCGACCTTATCCTCTGGTGCCTTCAAGATTGGGCAAACACTATAAAAGTTATTGAACAAAGCGGCAAGCTCAAACGCATAATTGCAAATCAAATTTGGAGCCAATTGGTCGACGGCAAGTTGAAAGGTTTCTGGCCAATAGGCAAGCTGTCTCAGCAATTGGAGCTCTTGAGGCATTAATGGCTCTGAATTTATTCGAACCGACTCCCTCGGCATTTCCGTTGTTTTCGTTGTTGTGGATGGGCCATCTGTTGCTTTTTCCAGAATGCTATTCGCTCTTGCGTAAGCATATAGTAAATAAACACCCGAATTACCGGATACCTCAGTAGCCTGCTCCAAATCAAAAATAACCTCGGTCTGCAAATGATACTTCAAGAGATAGTAGCGGATCGCCGCTGCGGCAATAGTACGGCTGGCTAATCCCTGCTTTCTTTTACGCTTAGTATAGATTGTTTGCTCCATTCGATCCAACAGGTCGGCTACTTTAATCCCGATGCCTTGGCGACCTGACATCGCGTAAGCCGCTTTCCCCTCCGTCGTGTCAACTCCTAACCCATTTGCTGTTATTGGGCTTAAGGAAACCACACCATAACTTACATGCTTGAGCTGCGCTGCCTGCTTCGTAAAACCTAACACCTCGAGAGCAAGCTTTACCATTTGTTGGGGATACTGCTGCCTTTGGTCTATCACGTTAATTACCATATCTGCATGGCCTATCTTTCTCTTAACACCCTGGGGATGGGTTGACCATACTTCACCCGCGAACTTTTTGTAGGTGAAATCGTTGTCGAGCAGCCCAAATTTCCACAAATGGTAGGCAATATCCTTGGCTGTATAGGTTAAAATCCCATTTGACCTGACTAATACTTTATCGATTTGGTAGTCGCTATGCTCAAAGCCCTCTGCAGGCTCATCCTGTTGCTTAAGCACCCAACAGCCCTCATGCTTTCCCATGGTAACCTTTTGAAAAACATCCGTTTGCTGTAGTAGCTCGAAAGCAGCAGCCCAGAAGCCTTCTCTAACAATATTGCTTTCCCATACCAGCACATCATAGCGGATGCCAAATTGCTTCATTTCTTCCAGCTGCTCAGCTACGATTCGCTCTGCAACCAAGGAACCCATCCAAGCGAGATTGGAATTCCCTTGCTCCAGTGCCTCCAGAACAGCCGTACGTTGCGCCTGCAGCTCCGGGTTCACTTTGTAGGCTTGATTGATCCCAGCATACGTATCCCAGCAATAATCGCCGAAGCGGGTATGAGGCTGTTCAGCATGAGTATTCAGCATGCCTACGACGGTATCCGCCAGTTGATTGCCCAGATCATCAATATAATTGTGCACTTCAACTTGGTGGCCTGCCATTTCCAGCATGTGGGCTAGTGCATCACCAATACATGAGTTTCTTAAATGGCCGATATGAGCCGATTTATTAGGGTTAATGGAGGTGTGTTCAATTAAGACCTTAGTTTGGCTAGCCTTAGGAGCAGCAAATTTTCGTGTAGCCCATGCTTGCCAATCGATATAAAAATTCAAGAATCCTGGCGGCGCCACCTTAATTTGCGCAAATAAGCCTTCAACGCTCCCTTGCTGTTCAAGCTTTTGTTGCAGTCGGCCCGCAAGCTGGATCGGGGATTGCCTGAAAACCTTAGCCAGCAGCATCGCAATATTCGTACTAAAGTCGCCATGCTCAGGATGGGTTGGATGCTCGATTTGAACGGCAATATCCATATCCGGCTGGATTCCCTGTTCATGCAGCATCGCTGTAATCTGCTGTTTAATTTGCTCACTTAGTATTAGATGGATCATCCGCAGCTCATCTCCCTAAAGTAGAATACATACACAAAAAGCCCCCGCCTCTGCTAAGAGACGAGAGCTAATAAGCTTCCCGTGGTACCACTCTAAGTGCTAGCCCCTACGATGGAGTAGCCACTCTATGCTGATAACGGCAGCTACCGGATTACCCTACTCATTTTCGGATAACCATTTCCCGAGTCCGCTTCATTCCAGACCTATGCACCGGCTCTCACCTTTACCGGCTCACTGTGGCTCTTGACCTTGAACTACTCTCTCGTTCATCAATATTTAAAGATATTTATACCTTAACCACATTCAGATGTCAAGAGTAACCGCAGATTGCTGCCGACCCTAATGCTAAGCTCTGCCCTTAAAAAGCAAAAACACAAAATACGGCACGCTAATAAGCATTGGATACAATTATTTGCTAGCAAATTCATCAAAAAACCGATAATTCCAAAGTCTACTAGGAATTCCATCGGCTTAATATATAGGCAAGGTGCTAATCCCAAACCTTAGGTATGATTTTCACCCTTTTCTTTCCTCCAAAAATTTTCTGCAGCCTGCTCATTTTTTTCTTGTCAGCCAATATTTTCTTAGCTGCATGCATCAGCAAGACTTCCCTAAATTCATTATTACGCTTCAAAGTTCTGAGTTCTTCGAAAATTGTGCGGTTCATTTTCCAGTCCTCCTATTATCCCGTTCGAAAATCCTGATGATAGGAACATTTGTTCCTATACACTATTATATACCGACTTCCTGTCATAAATCAATCCAAACATTGACAGGCCCATCGCGAACGTGCTACTTTTTGGATGAACGATAATTCGTGTTGTACGTATAACAGTCAGGAGGAACGGACCATGGATTTGGGATTACAAGGAAAAGTAGCGTTAATTACAGGCGGAAGTAAAGGAATTGGGCTTGGAACTGCTATTGCTCTGGCTGCTGAGGGAGCCAAGGTGGCCATATGCGCTCGCAGTCTGGAGGATTTGCGTACAGCGGCCGAGCAGATCAAACAGGCCACAGGGTCGGAAGCTTTCATTGTTCAAGCCGATATCACCTCAGAGGCGGATTGCAAGAATGCCGTTGATCAAACCGCCCTGCATTTTGGCGGGTTGGATATATTGGTCAATAATGCCGGAACCTCAGCAGCAAAGCCGTTTGAGCAAGTGGAGACGGAAGGCTGGGCATATGATCTTGATTTGAAATTGTTTGGTGCGATCCACTGCTCCAAGGCAGCACTTCCCCATATGCGCAAATCTGGCAAAGGGGCGATTGTCAATATCTCGACCTCAGGTGCCAAGACTCCACCAGCGTCCTCGCTGCCTACAACAGTTAGCCGCGCAGCAGGCATGGCTTTAACCAAAGCGATGAGCAAGGATTTGGCCGCTGACCATATTCGCGTGAATGCCGTATGCATTGGCGTTATCCGTAGCGACCAAATTGAAAAAAGATGGAAAAGCCATTTCCCCGAGTTGACCTGGGAGCAATTTGCCCAAGACCCTAGCCACGAAATTCCTTTGGGGCGTGTAGGTAATACCGAAGAGGCAGCTAAAGTGATCACTTTCCTTGTATCTGAAGCCGCTTCTTATGTAACCGGTACTGCGGTTAATGTCGATGGCGGCAAAGGTGCAGCGCTTTAATTGCTGGTTCGTTTGCGAAGCTTACAAAAAATACAAAAAAACCTTCCAAACTCGCATCTGCGAAAGGAAGGTTTTTTTGTATGTGATTGGCTAGCCATAACCCGTGCTGTTAATACCTTGGATTGTCCAGCCTCATGACATCCAGAAAAGGAATCCATCGTACGCCCTCCTCCGTGTCCACGCGAATTTGCCGCTTCCTCGGATCCAGCTCTACGATCACACCCAAAACAGGCTCCGCAAAACCCCATACTGTCAACAAAACCTGTTCTTTATTATCTTTTGCCTCTACAATTTGGTTTCCCAAATCTTCAAGCTCGAATTCGTCGCGCGTCGGTCTTTTCTGCTTTGCTTTTGCCAATTCCACATCTCCTTAACGCCTAAAAACCTTATTCCTTATATTTTATCGAACCCTCACCTTGTTTTCAAGGAAAATATTGTAGAAAGCTGCGATTAAGCCATTTAGCGCCTTATTCAAGCCCTTTCGAATAATTCCAACCATTGGGACATAGGATGAAACAAAAGGAAAGGAGTGACTTCATGGAACTAAAAGAAAGGAGTGGCGATATGATTATTGAGCTCAGCGTGGCCACAGCTTCTGCTGCATTTGCTACATTAACCGTTTATTTGATTCGAATTTTGCAAAAGGGGATGACTTCGCTCGACGAAACCAACCGGACTTTAACGGAAGTGCGGTCAGCCGTCCATGATTTAACGAACGAGGCCCAGCAATTTATTCATACCGCCAACCAAATTTCCCGCGATGTGAAAGGTAAAATAAAAACAGTCGAGCCGTTGTTCGAATCCGCCCAGGAAGTTGGAGAAGCCTTGCATAGTGTTACCAATACGGTCAAGCAAGCCGCTACGGTATTAGGCAACGAGCTTTCTGCTAAAACGACAGTACCTGTAAACCCCAAGGTCCAAGTCAAGGTCAGGTAAAGGTGAAATAACTGTGAAATGTTAAAATTTACACAGAATCATGGCTCGGTTTCTGTTAAGATGATGTCGAATCGCATCGAAAAAAGGACTGATATCCGTGAAAAATGATGGTGTCACAAAGGAAGAGCTTGAACTTCTTCTCTCCAAGAAGCAATCGGATAGTTTGGATGCATTGGAAATGATCAAGCACATGTTCATGCCTAGAGCTAAACGCCATCGCAAAAAGAAAAAATGGCCCTTCCCCTTCAATTTATAAACATGTTTACTGCAATAGCCATTAAAGAGAAACCGACCAAAGGTCAGTTCTTGTCTAAACCCATAAGGTTGTGCTTGCTTTCGCGAGTATAACCTTATGGGTTTTCAGTCGTTCCTAAAGCTGCGTTCCCTGGATTTCCCACCCTAAACTCCATTCTCTTTTCTGTAGCATTCAGTCTTTTTGCAATTCATTATTCATTTCTATATGCAATTCTTTATGCGTATCCTTATGCGATTGCTTAACATGATGGACAAGAAATAACGAGAACCCTCCTATAAAAAGCGTCATAACGATCATAACCGATACAACCGTAGGCATCAGCCACAGAAAAAAGCTAAACATCATTAGAAAAACCAGATAAGCCATAAACCATGCGATTCCTTTTTGGTGCTTCTTGTGCGATTGGTAATGAAAGAGGAAATAGGTCGAAAGCGCGTAGGTTGCGACGCCAACGGTCGCTAAGGCTTTATAGCTATCGAGCGCAAGCTCAAGATTAATACCATACCGGATAACGTTGGCAAGAATGCCCAATGAAATAAAGATAAACAAATGCATATAGAGAATCGCATGGCCTGCGTTAACCCGGTTGGGGTCAATCACCCGCTCTGAGGTTTCAAAATAATGCCACCAGACAAACACGGTGATCAAAAATCCACATAATGCAGCTACAGCCATTGGCAGGCTAAATGGGGTAACACGAATCGTATCTATGATACTAACTATGCTTTCCCCCAGCACGATCAGGGTAACAAGCCCAAATCTTTCGCTCAAATGATGATTATGGATTGGATGCTTCATAAACAGCTTATGGGCAACAATGGGTAATAGCATATCAAAGCCAATACCGGCAAACAGCAGGACGAATTTCCAATTCCCCGTAATCCATATCGAATTGAGGCTGATCATAGCACCAATAAAAAATCCAATACTTAAATATTTCTGAATAGGGGCATGCCTAGGGCTTCGCATCCATAACCGCGTATACATAAATACGATACTTAGTCGAATCCCGACATAGCTAAGCATAAATGTAAGATAATACGATTCGAAATCGGTATTAATGCTTGCCGTCAAAATGATTACAAATACCATCTGCACAAAATAAATAATCCGTTGGGGTATGCACTCCTCGCCATAGCGGTTCACATACATCGTAAATCCAACCCATGCCCACCACACGGGGATAAAAATCAGCAAATATTTGACTACAATGTCCCATGGAATCGTTCCATGATGCGAATGGGCAAGCACATGTGTCGTTGCGGCTATAGCCACTACATAAATAAGATCGTAAAATAGCTCCAACCATGTCACCTTTTTGTTCATGCCAATTTGCATGTCAATCACTCCTTTACTCTCATCCAGGTATTAGCAGGCAGCAGGATGAGCTTCCAGTTAGAGTTCCCCCATTATAGCTTCAATTCAAATCGCAGCGCTATGACCTTCCTTTCGCCTCCAAGCGATAAAGCACCCAGCTACTAATGAACCCCGTCATTCCGGCAATTAGGAAAACGGCATCAAACGAAATATAATCGACCAAAAAGCTCCCGCCAATGGTAATCAATGCCGAGCAAACCAACGTAAATACAGTGTTCACACTAATGTACATGGGCAGCTTTTCTCTTTGCACATTATCAATAATCAGGATCCCACTGCTCAGGTTATAGCCACATAAGCTTAGATTCGATAAGGCAAAAGCTACGTAAACGACCCAGAGCTGCGGGATCACAACCACGAGTAAAGCAGCTACACAGCCGCAAATCGCGGAAACTATCAAGATCATACGATGACCCAATTTATCGGATAAAACGCCAAAAATAAGATTGCCCAATACATTGACGATGCCAGTTATCGCTGCAAATAAAGCAATCTGTGCGCCTGCCGCATTAAAATCACGAATCGCATACAACGCATAATAAGCGAGGCTGACCTGGGAAACGACCATCAACGAATAGGCAATAACGATACGCCTAAACTTTTTGTTCTGGGAAAGAATATCGGGAATCAATTTAAAATATTGAAAATAATTAATATTTAAAGGGGTAATTTGATCGGGCTCCTCGCGCATAAAAACAAACGTCAACACATCCAATAGCAGGAAAACCATCCCGATTGAAAAGAGCAGCGTATAGTTGTAAGGAAACGCGACGTTTTCTAATATGTAAGCAATAGCTACGGCAGAGCCCAACGCTAATAAATTGCCAATCCCGCCGCTATACCCTTTGAGCCTTCCCCGCTGCTTTTCGGAAATCATTTTGGCAAATAAGCTCATATAAAATGTGGAATACGAACCCACGAAGAAGCTAAATATGGTCCAGCAGATGAGAAATAAAATAACCGTTGCCTGCGGATGTGATACCGCATACAAAGGGAGGGACAATATAAAAAGCAGAAAAAAGAGCCGTTGTATAAACAAAAGCGTAGTGAAGGTTTTCAGCTTGGAGGAGAGGTTCATCGCTTGCTTGGCAAATATCGGTTGGGAAATAAAAGCTCCGAGTGACACCAAGGAATTGGCTAACCCAATCTGAAAGGTGCTTGCTCCCAGATAGGATAGAAAATAAGTCATAACCGCATTAACCGATAAAAAAGTCATCGCATTGGTAAATAAAACGCTATCAGCAAACAATAAAACATAATTTCTTTTCCGTTCGTTCACGGTGTATTCCCCTTTATGTGCAAGTCGGATATAGCTATACCGATTATAGGGCATAAGTGAAGTTTAGGGAATACAGAATCCGATACAAGACGGCGAAAAAAAAGGCTCCTCATTCAAATGGATATTGCGATTATTGCCAAAATCCGCGTAGCTTAAAGAGGGTTTAGCCTCTCACTAAGCGTGCATTTCTTTCGCCAATGCATCAAGCTTAATGATCGTATTCCAATTGCGGGTGGTCACCGTATTACCCAGCTTGGTAAGGCTGCCCGCTAGCTTGGAATCCCGCATACTTTGGCGAAGCCACATATAGATGTCCCGCCCCTTGATTTGGAATTGATCTTGCTCGCTTTTAATATCTGATAAATGGTTAATTTTTTCCTTAGCCAGCGGCTCCGTCAGCAAAGAAGCGTGAATACTTTCTCCCTCCGATAGTGCTGCTGCATCATAAGGGCAGCTTGCAATAAGCTGCTCCAGCTCAGCAGCTGATCTCAAAACAACGGTTAGTGAAATCCGGAAATCCTTATGGATCATCTGCTCGATTTGTTGGCGCAGCGCCGCTTCCCCTTCCTCAGATTCAAACAAAATGTTTCCGCTATTAATATAGGTTTTAACCCGTCCAAAGCCTAATGCCTCAAAGCAAGTCTTTAATTCGCTCATTTTGATTTTATTGTTGCCTCCCACATTAATACCTCGTAACAAAGCGATATATATCGTCATTGTATACCCCCTAATTTTATAGCTAGCTCAAGCATAGCATCCACCCATCTGTCTGTCATCCTTGCTTACTTATTTTGAAAAAAAGAAATAGACAGTCCCTTGAAGGGATCTGTCTATCTTGGTATGGACTACTGTCTTTTCATACTATTTGGCAAAAATATGACGACCGATGGTTACGGTTTGTGGTCGGGTCCAAATCCACTTGCTAGTAGCCGTTTGTGGATTGAAATAATAGAGCGACTGATTCGTCGGATCCCAGCCACGCAAAGCATCCTGGGCTGACAAATAGGCTGATTGGTTAGGCGTTAGCGTATATTGACCATCAGCGACAGCCGTGAATGCCCCTTGTTGAAAAACGACATCTTGAATATTACCGGGAAACTGACTGGATCCAATGCGATTCATGATCACAGCCCCGACAGCAACCTGACCTTCATAAGGCTCTCCACGGGCTTCACTATAAATAACTTTGGCCATAATGTCCAACTCACTCTGATTTAATGAATAAGTTTTTAACACTTTCCATGTTTTCTCGCCTACTATTCCGTCTGAAGGCAAGCCGTAATCTTTTTGAAACTGGCGAACTGTTGATAAGGTTTGTGAACCAAATTGTCCATCCAGCACCAGTTGATCATAACCCAAAGTTCTTAAACGAAATTGCAGATCCCAAACATCTCCGCTTGAAATCCCCTTTGTTAACAACGGTGCCGCTTGAGCCTGGTTGGAAGGCATAGCACCCATACTCATAATCAATAATACGATTCCTGCAACCATTATTTTCCAATTATTTATCATTTTTAATCTCCTAACTTTTTGGCAAGATCGGCTTGTCTGCTCAATCCGCAATAAATTCCTGAACCCATTCTCCATTATAATAAGACACGCCAATTTTCGTGAAATTAGGGCTCATAATATTTTGGCGATGCCCGGCACTGTTCATCCAAGCGGTCATTACCTCCTGTGGAGTCCGCTGTCCCATCGCAATATTCTCACCAGCGTAAGTATATCGAATGCCATAGGTGCTCATCATGTCAAACGGAGAACCGTAGGTAGGTGAAGTATGATCAAAATACTGATTGTTGTACATATCCTTTGCCTTATCCAGTGCCATAGCCGATAAGGAGCTATCACTTACCAGAACATGCAGGCCTGCTTTCACACGCTCTTGATTCACCATCATAACGACTTGACTGGCGAAGGTTGATGTTGCTGCTGAATCGCCTGTTTCCTGCTGAACGGAGGAACCTGTGCCTGTATCGGGGAGATTCAATATTAGTCCTGGCCAAATATTATCGGCATTTGTAACCTGTGGATTAGCTTGAACGAGAGAGCTTAAGCTGATTCCGTGCTGCTTCGCAATCGTCCACATGGTATCCGTACCTGTTACTGAATAGGGAGCTGCTGAAGCTGCTGTGGCTCCGATTAACGTACCGAGTACAAGTATGCTGCTTAATAGGGATTTTTTCATATTCATCAAAAACATCCTCTCTTTTTTAGGCCTACAAGGTGACTGGCAGTTCTCTTAAGAGAGTTTCATTCTAACATGAGCCATGCCCAAGGACACTGTATAAAATTTTCCATTCGTTACGAATCCTGATTGCTAATTCGAGATTTGGCACAATTTTGGGATGAAAATACTGTATAACACCCAACAGCAAAACCCTCCTGGCTTAATCGCCAGAAGGGTTTCTTCAACATAAAAGAGTTGCTCTTTTAGTGGATATCTTTTTTATTAAACCTGCCACCTTTTACATCATGGATATTACCTATGGCCAGGAAAGCTAAGGGATCAACTTCCTCCACAATAGTTTTCAGTTTTGCTTCCTCCAGACGGTTGATCACGCAGAAGATCACTCGTTTGCTATTACCCGTAAATCCGCCTTCACCTTGCAAGAAGGTGACACCACGACCTAGCCGCGCTGTTATCATATCGCCAATTTCCTGATTGTTATCACTAATAATCCAAACGGATTTGGATTCGTCAAAGCCTTCAATAATTAGATCCATCACTTTAAATGCGATAAAATAGGCCATCAGAGAATACATCGCATGATCCCAGCCGAATACGAAACCCGCACTCGCCAGAATAAAAAGATTGAAGAACATGACGATCTCGCCAACGGAGAAAGGGCTTTTTTTGCTGACCAGAATAGCCACAATTTCGGTTCCATCCAAGGAGCCACCTGCGCGAATAACCAATCCTACTCCAACACCAATAATAATACCCCCGAATACGGAAGCTAACAAGGGATCAATGGTAAGCGGAGAAACCGGATGTAAAAGCGAAGTGCCTATAGACATTACAATTACGGAAAAAAGTGTCGAAAATGCAAAGGTTTTACCGATTTGTTTATAACCCAAATAAAGAAACGGCAAATTCAGAATGACTAGATAGACCCCTAACGGCAAACTGGATAAAGCCGAGGAGATAATGGAAATACCTACAATTCCGCCATCAATGATTTTGTTGGGCACCAAGAAAATCTCAAGACCTACAGCCACCAAGGAAGCCCCTAGCGTCATCAGAAGCAATTTAATAAGAAGCTTTGTTTTACTTAATTTAGTATGGCGTTGTTGTTCTTGCCCCAATGTTGTATCGTTCATTCATCGACTTCCTCTCTTTTTCGATATATAAGATATACTTATATTGTATACCAATGTATGCATTGCATGCAATGTTTTACGACAAAAAATTTATTTAACCCTTGCAAGCGGCCAAATTAATACGTCCAGCTGCTTGGCAAAATGGAGAACTGGTTCTTTCTCCACAACATGAATACCTTGCCCTACCGCCATTGTATTCACTTCGATATCCGCTTCAGCCACCTGCAGCCTCCAAGGTAAATGGTGAATATCTCCCCGAAATAATGTATGGCTGCCATTCATGCTGTAAAGGCAATACCGCTCCGTCAGCCAATACTCAAAAGAACCGCTGCTACTTAAAAAAGGCATCGACACAGGTTTATAGCTGCCTTCAAAAGAAACCTCCGCTCCCCTCTGATCATTACGTCGGCTTGTATAAGTGATATACTCTCCAATTTGCTCACAGTTCATCATCGCGTGAAAATAGGGTAAATAAAACAGAAGCCTTGCCGCTTCAACGGCCATCTTGCTTGCAGCATCCAGACTAAAAAAATAGACGCCAGGCTTGTCCCCGGCTGTTACATAAGTTCTTACATTAAGCTCGGCAAATTCGCTTGTATACGGGATGCCCGGCATACCACGTGGTCTAATGCCCTCCATTCGAAAGGGTACGATACCTATCCAAGCATATCCATCATATGTATCCAATTGGAGCTGTGGAGGGACTAAAGCCCTTAGCTGCTCATAAGGAACAGGCCAATGGGCAAACAATAAATCAAGCCATGTTTGCCTCATCACCCAAGGTCCTTTAGGCAGCGGATAAGGACGGTGTGAATGACTTTCAAGCAAAATGTTCATCAGGCTCACTCCCCAACTTTTATTTTACAAATTGCCGAAAATGCTTAATCCGTGTTTCGCTTTCAATTTGGCAATTGGAGCCGACCTGTACTACAGAGGATGAAGAAATTGCAAGTATCCGAATGTAACGGACCTGAATGCTATCGCAGCCGCTATTGTCGACGGACATATGGACATCTTCATAGGCATCTGGAATAGGGATTTCCCGTTTAAAAAGCGGGAAATCGGCAAAATTGCCTTCATTTTCATTGAAGCTAGCGATCTGCCGCTGCACTGCCATAGCTTTGGACACAGGTTTTATAGATGTATTATCCCCGATTTGAAATATGGATGCTAGTGTTATACCATTTATTTTCATTTCCTGGACGACTGACCAGCGCTTCATTGCGTTTCTTCCTTCACTTCTTCCTCCGCGGCCAGTGGTGTTAAAGGTCCGATCATTACCGATTCAGGCGGTGTATCAAATATCGAGGAGCAAAGAATGGTCTGCGTGTCCCCTATTAGAAATACCGAGGAGCTTGATACCCCTATGATCCGTATATCCCCCACACATAAAGCTTTGTTCGTCACATGAAAATTCATCCGCTTATCCCACCCTTTTTTGGCATTTTTTCAAAATAAAGACGGAGCGCTGACTGAATATCATTTTGGGTACGAAAAATGACCGAGTCTTTAATGGAAGAAAGCTGGTCTACGCTCACACCTACACTTGGGTTCATCTGCTTCAAGTAATAATCCATCCGTGCTTCGATCTGCTTCGATAAATCTGCTGTGATCATTTTTTGATGCCATTCATCTAGCTGCTCACCTTTATTTTTCTGCAGCTGCTCCAATTGCTTGGGCACCTGATCATTCACATAACTATGCAGCTCCTTGCCTATTTCCTCCCTTAGTCTTGCGGGAAAGGGGACAGTTTGATCCTGCTGCTCAGCCATCGCTTTCATAATAAAGGGATCGATATCGTTATTATTCGCATTCGGACTGCCATTAACAGCTATATCCTCAAGGGCTCCAGGTGTGAGTCCGATATTCATCGTACCATCCAGCTTTTCTACCTTGAGCTGGTCAAACTTATACTCTATTTTATCGATATGGATCCGCTTTTGCTCTCTGCACATTTTAAGCTCAGCCTTTAATAATTCCATTGCTTGCTCGATGCGCTCTATTTTATCCATTTGTTGCTTAAGCTGTGCCTGCATTTGCTTTACATAGGGAACCCATTGCCACTGCTGCCCCATCTGCATCCTCAACACCTCCCATCTATCCTATGCAGCAGCTTCTTTATGGGTGTATGCCTATTTCCCTGCTATCCAGGAGATGAGTCGGGATCAGGTCGGACTGGGCAAGGGCACCAAGGAAATCTCGGTATTAGCTTCCCCTAATTCTTGGGCTGGCTCGGTAAATCCTCCTGTGTTGTATAAGTTGGATAAAGGCTTGATCAATCCAGCGCTGCCAATTTGCAATACAGATGAGTTGGTAACAGCGTCAACCCTTAGCTGGTGGATGATAATATGCTGATTCACGACCACATTCATTTTACACGACCCCCTGGTTGCCTTCACTCACTTGGTTCGTATCATTGACATCTGGATCAAACGTATTCGTATTGCTAATGGCATTATTCGTATTAGCAAAATCCCCTGTAAGAAAAGATCCTGCTCCAGCAAAAGTTTTCGATGAGCTATTCGGTGAAAGCTGGACGGCATCCCCAATCTGGACAATCGAACTGGGGCCGACATTAACGATTTTAAAACTTCCCACAATCGCTGGCATTGGGCAGGCTCCTTCGCTGATAATGCTTTATTGTATGCGACCATTCGCCTAGCGGGCACTTCACTTTTCGGATACTTAATTCCACCTTGGCGGCAATCCCAATCCACAGTGTCATCTGCCCAGCCCTCCTCATATACTGATAAGAATAACGCTAAACCTTAAGGTAGATGAGGAGTGTGGCGATATGAGCCCAAACGATAGGCCTAGCCAACAATCCCGTTGGAACCAATTAGAAGCTATGCTTGGAACAAAGCTACCTGCATTGCCAACAGCCCAGGATATGGAGCCTTGGCAGGATATGTCCTGGGTGGAGGGTTATGTTCAGCAAATGCTCCAAAAAACGATGTCCAATAGCAAAATACCACATACCTTGGGAATAAAGGGGCTTCCGGAGGTTTTTGAGACCCACCATTATGTGATCATTAAGCTAAAGCTGTCCCAGCCCAATCATCCGATTATCCATGTCAGAGCAGACCGTGTCACAATCGAGGATAGCCCCCAATTAAAAAAGCAATCGGTTCGGCTGCCTTGTTTAGTGCTGCCCCATCATAGCCGCGCTTCCCATAAGGATGGTATTTTGCAAATCAAGCTCCGTAAAAGAAAACTAAACAAAACGGTTCACGAAATCCAAGTCCGGTATTTATAGGTTCGTGAATTAGCAAGGGAGTGATCAACATGTACCGAATCATTATCGATTTATCGGATAAAATGCTGTATGTGCTGAACAATAATGTGGTCACCCGCGGTTTTCCGATCGGGATCGGTAAGGTATTAACGGAAACGCCCATTGGCAATTATACGATTATTAACAAGGTCCCCCATCCTGGGGGTCCCTTTGGCGCTTTCTGGATGGGGCTCTCACGTCCACATTATGGCATCCACGGAACGAATAACCCTGCCTCGATCGGGACGTTGGCTTCCCATGGTTGTGTCCGTATGTATAACCAGGATGTGCTGGCGCTCTCTTCATTGGTCGCTATAGGCACACCAGTTGCGATAAGGAAGTAGCGAAGCCCTATTCATGCATGCATGTATCCATACCAAGAAACAAGAAAAAGACCATCCTGCGAATAAATTTCGCCCAGATAGTCTTTTTTATTTAAGGAAATTAAGCTTTATTTGGATTCCACTGCAACCTTGTCAGAAACGGTATCACGAATGATCGACATCACAAGCTGGAGCAAGTAATTAATATCCTCTTGGGATTGGCGAAATTCATTTACAATCGGGATCGAATCCAGTTGATCCTGAAGATCTACGATTTCTTTCTCAATTTTCTCTACCATTTTGGCATTGTTGAAAGATTCAAAGGCAACAATCTCTTTTTGCTTCTTTTTGATCGCACTGATTAATACTTGGATCTGGTCGTTTGAGGAAATTTGCACCTCAGCTTTTTGGAAAAATTGCACCTCATTTGAAGTGGAAATAAGCTCTGCCAATTCCTTCGCTTTAGCCAATATATCTTCACGTACAATTAGCTCTGTATTCGTGTATTTCGCCATATCATCACAATGAATGTGATCGTCATGGTCGTGGTTATGATCGTGATTATCTTGTGCGGCCATTGCCAGTCACGCTCCTTACTCTCAAATTGATCTATTATTCTGCGACCATTACCGCTTGGGGCAACCATTCGCCTTTCATATACCATGTCTGCGATCCGGTAATTTTCACCGGAACAATTTTGCCGACCAGCTCTTTGGGTCCGACTAGATGCACCAATTTGTTTTTGCGAGTGCGGCCTGCTAGTACATCCGCATTGTTTTTGCTCTCGCCTTCGACTAATACATCAAGCACTTCACCTACGGAGCCTTCATTGCTCTCTTTACTATATTGAGCCAGTTGGTCATTTAACCGGTATAAGCGGTTTTTCTTAACCTCCATTGGCACATCATCGACCATCGACGCAGCAGGTGTGCCTTCACGCGGTGAATAAATAAACGTATACGCCCCGTCGAACTGAACGTCGCGCACCAGAGAAAGCGTTTCTTGGAATTGCTCTTCCGTTTCACCTGGGAATCCCACAATAAAATCAGAGGTAAGGCCCACATTGGGAATGGCCTGTTTAATTTTATCGATTAGCGTCAAATAATGCTCGCGTGTATATTTGCGGCTCATTCTTTTCAAAATTTCATTGCTTCCCGATTGCACCGGAAGATGAATTTGCTCTACAAGATTTCCTTTTTTTGCTAGAACTTCGATTAGTTGGTCGTCAAAATCACGCGGATGTGAGGTCGTAAACCGAACGCGTGGGATGTCGATTTTGGAAATATCATTCATCAAATCGGCGAAGCGATATTCCCTGTCCTCGAAGTCCTTGCCGTAGGCATTTACATTCTGGCCAAGCAGCATCACTTCTTGGAAGCCCTGACGCGCCAAATCACGCACTTCTGCCAGTACATCCTGTGGAAGCCGACTTCGCTCCTTACCACGTGTGTAAGGGACGATACAGTACGTACAGAATTTATCACATCCGTACATAATATTCACGGATGCCTTAATGCCTTCACGCTTCTTAGGGAGGTTCTCAACAATATCCCCTTCCTTCGACCAAACCTCGATCACCATCTCCTTGCTGAAAAAAGCCTCCTTCAACAAGACCGGCAACCGGTGAATATTGTGTGTGCCAAATATTAGATCAACGAATGGATGCTTTTGCAAAATACGGTTGACAACCGCTTCTTCCTGCGACATACAACCGGAAACACCCAGAACCAATGAAGGCTTTTCTGCCTTCAAATGCTTGAGATGGCCCAATTCACCAAATACTTTGTCCTCAGCGTTCTCACGAACCGCACATGTATTTAATAAGATCACATCCGCTTGGCGGCGGTCTTCTGTCATCTTGTAGCCCATTTGCTCTAGAAGCCCCATAATGGTTTCCGTGTCATGCTCATTCATTTGACAGCCATAGGTTTGGATCAAATAATATTTGTCTTGCCCAAACTGCTGCATGTCTTCGGGTATCGCAAAGTTGTATAAAACCTTAATATCTTCCTTACCGCGTTTCTTCGCGTCCATTAAAGAAGGAGGCTGAAAAAACTTCTCGAAATATTTGCTGTCCTTCAAATCCGTATCTTTAGGCAATGGTGCACCTTCCTTCTATCCTGCTATCCTGCTATCCTGACTCTATATAAAATTCGAATCCTTGACAATATATTATATCACGATTGTTGAGCTAGGACAAAATAATTGCGTTATCACCGGTTTTGGCTCCCGCAGCGTTCGCTTCATCGGTATCGATATGCATGTCCAACGCATAATTGTCGGAGACACGGGCAACGACGCCTTCAAAAATAAGCGGACGCTCTCCCTCTATTTTTACCGATAGCAGTTGCTTATCTGCTATGCCCCAATTAATCGCATCATGGGTATGGAAGTGGATATGTCTGGCAGCTACAATGACACCCTCGGCAATGACGATCTCACCCACAGGCCCAATCAAGGTAATACCTGGTGTTCCTTCAGTGTCTCCGGACTCGCGTACTGGAGGATTCAGTCCCAATGCAAAAGCATCCGTACGCGAAATTTCCAGCTGCGTTTTGCTGCGGGCAGGTCCTAATATGCGCACCTTGTCAAAACGACCTTTGGGCCCTACAACAGCAACAGTCTCAGTAGCGGCAAATTGCCCCGGCTGCGATAACTCCTTAAGCACCTTCAAATAGTATCTGTGCCCAAACAACTGTTCAATATGCCAGTCCGATAAATGGATATGTCTTGCTGATACGCCTATCGGTACTTGTTTCATTGAGTTACCACCCGCTTCTCCATATTAAGAAAAAAAGCATACGGCATCGCCATATGCTTGAATAGATCTTATCAAATTTGTAAGGCTAATATCAATGTTATTTGAATTCTGCCACCAATTTGTTAAATTCTTCTTCACTAATTTGTATATTTTGGTTAGCTAGACCTTGCTCTTTAAATCCAGGTACATGGTTTTCATAGCTGGTTTTGGCTGTATTTTGATAAATCAGGCCTGTCAGCATACTGCCTGTTTCCATAATCTTCGTCATTGCCATAACCCGGTTGGATGGATCATAATCCGGCGTTTCTTCCAAGTTTACAATGTTTTCCTTAAACCAGTCATACGTATTAACTTTGTTAAAGGTAACACAGGGACTGAACACGTTAATAAATGAAAACCCCTTATGGTTCATACCTTGCTCTATTAAAGAAGTCAACTGCTTCAGGTTGCTAGAAAACGATTGGGCAATAAAGGTTGCGCCAGCCGCCAACGCCACTTCCAAAGGAGAAAGTGCGGATTCGATCGACCCGGCAGGCGTGCTTTTCGTTTTGAAGCCTTCAGCGCTACGCGGTGAAGTTTGGCCCTTAGTCAAGCCATAAATTTGGTTATCCATAACGATGTAAGTAATGTCGATATTTCGGCGGATCGCATGTACCGTATGTCCCATTCCGATTGCAAAACCGTCACCGTCACCACCAGCGGCTAACACGGTTAATTCACGGTTTGCCATCTTCACGCCTTGGGCGATCGGTAGCGAACGGCCATGTACACCGTGGAAGCCATAGGCATTAATATAACCGGAAATACGACCGGAACAGCCGATACCGGAGACAACAGCTAAATTTTCAGGCTCTAACCCGACATTGGCAGCGGCTCTTTGTATGGCGGCCTGAATGGAAAAGTCGCCACACCCTGGACACCAGTTAGGTTTAATATTGTTACGGAAGTCTTTTAATGTTGCCATACTAGGTTCAGCTCCTGACAAAATGTAGTAATTTCTGCCGGCAAAAATGGATTACCGTTGTATTTTAACAAGCTTTTAATTTTATCAGCATGACCTACGTTTAGCTTGATCAAGGAAGCCAATTGTCCAGTAGCATTATTTTCCAGAACAACTACGGTTTTCGCTTTTTCCAAGTAGGGACGCAATTCATCAGCCGGGAACGGATGCATCAGACGAACGGTAACATGGTTAGTTGAAATGCCTTTTTGCGTGAGGCGTTCTCTGGCTTCGTCTATCGTACCGCCTGTTGAACCCATACCAATAATCAATAGTTCCGGCTCTTCATGTGGAGCATCGACCAAAATAGGATTCGTTACCTTCACATACTTCAGCTTATCCATACGTTTGTCCATCATGCTTTTACGGTTTTCCGTGCTTTCAGAAGGACGCCCTTCTTGATCATGCTCAACGCCCGTAACATGGTGAATCCCATATTTTTGTCCAGGCACTACGCGAGGCGAAACACCTTCTTCGGCATATTCATAACGCTTGAACAACTGGTTAGCTTCGGTTGGAGGCAGTTCACCTGTCATTAACCGTCCACGGTCAATTTTCACTTTATTGAAATCCAACAGCTCACAGGATTGTTTACCTAAGGAAAGCTGTAGATCCGTTAACAAAATAACCGGGCATTGGTAAATCTCAGCCAAATTGAAAGCCTCAATCGTATCGTAGAAGCATTCTTCAATCGAAGAAGGGGAAAGCACAATCTTTGGAATCTCGCCATGCGTTCCATAGATCATTGCATTTAAGTCGGATTGCTCTTGCTTGGTTGGCAAGCCTGTACTTGGACCACCACGTTGAGTATCCACGATCACTACAGGAGTTTCCGTCATTCCAGCAAGGCCAATCGCTTCCATCATCAGAGAAAGCCCAGGACCCGCTGATGCCGTCATCGTACGTACACCAGCATAGCTTCCGCCAATAGCCATCGTTACTGCCGCTATCTCATCTTCGGTTTGGATAACTGTTCCGCCGAACTTAGGAAGCGTTTTAATTAAATACTCCATGATTTCCGAAGCTGGTGTAATTGGGTAAGCAGGCATAAAACGACAGCCGCCAGTAAGCGCACCTAAACCAATGGCATCATTACCGATCATAAACAGCTTTTGAGTACCATCAGCAGGCTCTAATTGGAATTCAAGCATCGGTCCGCCATTTTGCTCTAAAATAAATTCAGCCGCGATTCGAACCGCTTCTATATTTTTCGCTACAACCGCAGCGCCTTTACGTCCAAACTCTTCTTCTACCGCTTTATTAAATACTTCCAAAGGCAATCCGAGCAATGCCCATGATGCACCAGAAGCAGCCATATTCTTAAATAAGGATGTTCCCAGATCCTCTGCAATTGCTGTAATAGGCACAGGAAACAAACGTGCTTTAATGCCCTCTGGTACGACTGGATTAAATTTCGCATCCGCCACAATCACACCGTTGTCACGAAGCTCATAAGCATTTAAATCAATTGTTTCTTGGTCAAATGCAACAAGGATGTCCAAATCATCAGAAATGGCACGAATAGGCTTCGTACTGATCCTGATCTTGTTATTGGTATGCCCCCCCTTTATACGCGAGGAGAAATGACGGTACCCATACAAATAGTATCCAAGCCGATTAAGCGCTGTGGAGAAAATTTTGTCGGTACTTTCCACACCTTCCCCTTGTTGTCCTCCGATTTTCCAAGATAATTGGCTAATCACCGTTGTCCACTCCTTTAAATGTCACTAAAACCGTTCTTAGATAAAAATTTTCTTTCACTTAACATATAAATATTATGCCGTTGAGAGTTAAAATGCAAGTAAATTAGTTGAATTGAAAGATAGCTATATTAGATGAAACTCATACCTATATAAGATCAATTCACCGTTTAACTATATCTAAGAAAGATGTAAACGTTTAATAAGCGGGTAGATTCGTTTGTAAATACCGATTCCAGTTATTGTGCAGCAAATCCTTAATCCACTCATCCTTGTAATATTTGCTTAAATGTTGTACGAGCCCACCAAATTGACCGGCATGCTCAAGTCCCGGTATCCTTTCGTCAATTCCATCAAAATCAGAGCCCAATACAATTTGCTTCTGGCCACCGAGTGCACATATATGTTCAATATGCTTCAGTAGCTGCTCGATGGTTTCGTTATGGGGCTCGCCAACAAAAAAGGGAACAAACGTAATCCCTATTCGTCCATCCTTCTCAATAATCGCTCGTATTTGGTCATCGTCCAAATTTCTGGGATGGGCACAAATCGCTTTAGCATTGGAATGTGAAGCTACAAACGGCTGGGACGATGTTTCAGCCAGATCCCAGAAGGCACGTTCCGATAGATGAGACACATCTAATAGGATGCCCAATTTATTACATTCTTTAACAAAATTTTTCCCTTTTAATGAAAAACCGCCTTGTCGTGGCTCTAAAACGCCATCAGCCGCCCAATTGGCATAGTTCCAGGTAATCCCGATCATTCGTACGCCTAAATGATAAAGGGTATGGGTATACAAGCTGTTGCCCTGAATAGCCGCCGCCCCTTCTAATGTAAGGAGCGCACCTCGTTCATGGCCGTTTATTACAAGGTTTAAATCTGCTTGATTTTTAATAAGCTTCATATAGCCAGGTTTAATTATCTTCTGATAAAAAATATTTATATAGGTGAGATAATGTTCGAAATTGGGGTGCTCCAGTCTCTGTGCCAAGTAAATGGCAAAAAATTGAATTTTTATATCGGATTTCACCATATTTGCATAAGTTACATCAAGCTTACCATCGACGGACTGGTAAAAATCGATTTCATGATCTTCAAACATTTTCCACAACACATCACAGTGTCCGTCAATTATATACACTTAGCAGCCGCCCTTTCTTGTTAGCTTCATTGGTTTTCACATGCAAAAAAACCTGTCTACGAAGTAAACAGGCATTATTACTTCTACTCTAGTCATCCCAGCTTTGTTACCGGGGTTCAACAATCAGCTTTATCGCTGTTCGATCTTCTCCATCAATGACAATATCCGTAAATGCCGGAATGCAAATCAGGTCAACCCCACTAGGAGCCACAAATCCACGGGCAATCGCTACGGCTTTGACTGCTTGGTTAAGGGCACCGGCACCAATAGCCTGCAGCTCTGCTACGCCGCGCTCACGCAACACCCCTGCTAATGCGCCTGCTACGGAATTTGGATTGGACTTTGCTGAAACTTTTAATACATCCATGAAAGTACCTCCTCGGGAATGATGAATGGCTTCCTTCCTTATTCATATTCCCAGCATTTCATGTTAATTCCTGCTTACCTGACAACTAATCAAAAAGGATCTGGTCCTCATCCTTGCGGACTAACTGAATTTTTTTTGCCAAGCCTGTATTTGGATCCAAATCGATACAAACCGCATGGAAATGCCATTTGCCTTCATCGACCACAAATCTTACTGGCAGCTGTGTAACAAACTTCTGCATCACGGATACTTTCTCCATACCGAGGATCCCATCACGCGGTCCCGTCATCCCTACATCCGTCACATAGGCTGTCCCTAAGGGAAGAACTCGTTCATCATGTGTTTGCACATGTGTATGCGTCCCGACCACTGCGGATACCTTGCCGTCCAAATGCCAGCCCATTGCCAATTTCTCTGAGGTTGCTTCTGCATGGAAATCGACAAGAATGTACTTATGCTTGTCTTTGATTTCCTCTAGGATTTCATCGACCTTCTCGAAGGGACAATCCAGAGGAGGAAGGAAGGTTCGCCCCTGTAAATTAACAATGACTAACTCCTCATTTTTTACTTTAATCGTCGTAAAACCTCTTCCTGGGGTGCCTTTAGGAAAATTCGCCGGCCTAACCATCCGAGCTTCACGATCAATAAAGTCAAATATTTCTTTTTGGTCCCAAGTATGATTGCCCATCGTAATCCCATGGACACCCATTTCAAACAATTCCTTGGTAATTGCTAAAGTAATACCTCTTCCTGCTGCAGCATTCTCGCCATTAGCGATAATAAAGGTCGGGTTATATTTCGTTTTTAGCCCTGGCAAGCTAGCCTTTAAAGCCTTCCGCCCCACAGCTCCCACAATATCCCCGATAAATAATATTCTCATATAAATGAAACTCCCCTTTTCTTGAACCATCAGACCCCGTATCCCTTCAAGCCCCGTTCAACTGGAGTCTATCGGCCCAACAGGATCTGATGCTGTAAGCTAAAAGAAAAGTGGCTTATTCAGCCACTTTTCTCAAATTGCCTATGAACTTATTATTTAGCATATTCTACAGCGCGTGTTTCGCGAATAACCGTAACCTTGATGTGACCTGGATAATCCAGTTCACTCTCAATTTTCTTCGTGATATCACGAGCTAAGCGGAATGCTTCAGTGTCATCAACCTTCTCTGGCTGTACCATAACCCGAACCTCACGACCCGCTTGGATCGCGTACGATTTCTCAACACCTTCGAAGGACTCTGAAATTTCTTCAAGCTTTTCAAGACGCCTGATATACGTTTCCAGCGTTTCGCGGCGCGCACCTGGACGAGCTGCGGATAAGGCATCGGCTGCACCAACAAGCATGGCGATAACCGATGTAGCCTCACAGTCACCATGGTGGGAAGCAATACTGTTAATAACAACAGGATGCTCCTTGTACTTTTTGCCAATCTCAACGCCAATTTCAACATGGGAGCCTTCAACTTCATGATCCAGTGCTTTACCAATATCATGCAGGAGACCGGCACGCTTTGCCAATGTCACGTCCACTCCAAGTTCTCCAGCCATCAATCCTGTTAAATAAGCAACTTCCATTGAATGCTTGAGTACGTTCTGTCCGTAGCTGGTTCTAAATCGCAATCTGCCCAATATCTTGATCAGATCCGGATGCAGTCCGTGAACCCCAGTTTCAAAAGTAGCTTGCTCTCCGTATTCACGGATGCGTTCATCAACTTCTTTTCGTGACTTTTCAACCATTTCTTCTATACGGGCTGGATGGATACGACCATCAGCAACCAGTTTTTCGAGGGCAGTACGTGCAATTTCACGACGAATAGGATCAAAACCGGACAATATAACAGCTTCAGGGGTATCATCAATAATAAGATCAATCCCTGTTAATGTTTCCAGTGCGCGAATATTCCTGCCTTCGCGACCGATAATACGTCCCTTCATTTCCTCATTCGGCAATGTAACTACCGATACTGTGGTTTCCGCTACGTGATCCGCTGCACATCGTTGGATGGCTATCGTAATAATTTCGCGGGCTTTCTTGTCGGCTTCTTCTTTGGCTTGCTGTTCGATCTCTTTAATCAATTGTGCGGTTTCATGACGAACTTCTTGCTCCACGTTTGTGAGAATAATTTGTTTCGCATCTTCTGTGGTCAGGGCTGATATTCGTTCCAGCTCCGTAACCTGGCTCTTATAAATCTCGTCAATATGTGTTTGGGTTTCTTCAATGCGTTTCTCTTTGTTGGCAACCTGCTCTTCTTTTCTTTCAAGAGATTCTAATTTTTTATCCAGCGATTCCTCTTTTTGCAACAAACGTCTCTCTTGTCGTTGAGTTTCATTTCGACGATCACGAATGTCTTTTTCAGCTTCGGTGCGGAGCTTGTGAATCTCATCCTTTGCCTCCACAACCGCTTCTTTCCTCAGTGCCTCCGCCTCTTTCTTTGCGCCATCCTTGATTACCTCGGCGGCTTGTTCGGCACTTGAAATTTTCGCTTCTGCAATAGACTTGCGGATAACATAACCAATCCCTAAGCACAGTGCACCAACAACGAGAACGATTAAGATCCAGATGGCTGGATGCATTATCCAGTTCACCTCCTCGTTGTTTCTCCAAGGTTAAGCTTGGGAGGTAGTATGGTTTTTAATCCGTTTAACTAGCGTGTAAAAAAAGTAAAATTGGCGATTTTACTTGTCCAACCTTTCTGTTTAGGCATAACAGAGAGGTTAATGTACAAATTTATACATGCTTATTTTATCGTTTGTCGAAGAAGCTTGTCAAGGTGTACGACGTATGAATTGATTTCCTTTGCCTATATTTTTATCAATTCATCCACCTGCCTACTATTGTAACACAATTAACTATTATTATCGTTAATTTATTGCTCCCCAAAATCCAACTCTATTTCTTCCATATCTTGATCGCTTCCTATAATTTGAGAGAATTTCCGCATGACACGCGAAACCACACTGAAGCTATAGCCCCTACGCTGTAAGAGTGAGATGGCTTTTCTTTGTATATTCCTTACATCGGTGTCTGGGCTTAAGCTGGCTCCGTATTTCTTGTGGATCAAGGTAAAGGCATTGGTATACTCAGTTACCTCATCGATCTGCTCCAGTGCTTTTGTAATATGCTCTTTCCTGAGCCCTTTTTGCTGGAGCTCCTGCTTGATCCAGTTACGCCCCTTCTTATGGGAATGAATCCGCTGCTCCGTTAATTGCTCGGCAAATAAGGAATCATCGATATATTGCTCGCGCCTTAAACGATCTATGGTGTCTTCAATCGTTGGTGGCTCGTAGTTTTTTTGTTTGAGGCGCACTTTAAGCTCGTACTCTGAACGCAGCCGGAAAGATAATAAGCGGATCGCATCCAAGTAGGCCTGCTGCCGGTCCTGTGCCTGGACAATGAGCAGCATCTCTTCGCCATTAATTACCGAACCTTTTGCCAGCCTGTATTTAATCAATACATCCTCATGGATGGAAAACACAAATTGCTCATCGATAAATAAATTGTACCGGTCTTTAGCGCGTTTTTGTCGTTCTATCTTCGTAATGGTTCCATGATCTATAGGCAAATCTATGAGAATATCGTTATCATCCATTTCCTTAACACCCCACAAGCAAGACAAAGGCACCTTATACCAATGTAAGGTGCCTTTAGCCTGCATATTCAATTATATTTGATCTTGCTGTTTATTCCAATTCTTCCAAATCATCCTCGTCCTCATCATCATGCAGATCTCCTGGAGTTGCAGTCAAATTGCTGTTTTCACGAATCTTCTTTTCGATGACTTCAGCGGTTTGCGGATTATCTTTCAAAAATTGCTTGGAATTTTCGCGTCCTTGCCCTAAACGATCGCCATTGAAGGAGTACCAGGCACCGCTTTTTTGGACGATGTCCATTTCAGCCCCAATATCGATAATGCTACCTTCTCTGGAGATACCTTCTCCATACATAATGTCAATGTCCGCTTGCTTAAACGGAGGGGCTACTTTATTCTTCACAACCTTGATACGTGTGCGGTTACCGACCATATCATTACCTTGCTTGATACTCTCAACACGCCGAACATCTAATCGAACGGAGGAATAAAACTTAAGGGCTCTTCCTCCTGGCGTTGTTTCTGGATTACCGAACATCACACCAATCTTCTCACGAAGCTGGTTAATGAAAATAGCAATGGTATTCGATTTGTTAATAGCACCGGATAGCTTACGAAGTGCTTGTGACATTAAACGAGCCTGCAAGCCCACGTGGGAATCGCCCATCTCGCCTTCAATTTCCGCTTTAGGAACCAATGCTGCTACCGAGTCAATAACGATAATATCAACAGCACCGCTACGTACAAGCGCTTCTGCAATTTCCAATGCCTGTTCGCCTGTATCTGGCTGAGACAGTAGCAATTCGTCTATATTAATTCCAAGCTTGCCTGCATAAGCTGGATCAAGCGCATGCTCAGCATCTATGAAAGCTGCTGTTCCGCCTACCCGTTGGACTTCAGCAATCGCATGAAGCGCTACCGTCGTTTTACCTGAAGATTCAGGTCCGAATACTTCTATAATTCTACCACGCGGAAATCCCCCAATGCCAAGGGCAATATCAAGAGCCAAAGATCCACTGGATATAGTTTCTATCTGCATATGGGTGGATTCACCCAACTTCATGATGGAGCCTTTACCAAATTGTTTTTCAATTTGTCGAAGGGCACTCTCTAATGCTGCACGCCGATCTGCCAAAACTACCACTTCCTTCTGTTCTTATTAGTTATAAGTCCATAATAACTCATTTCACTGCCCTTGCCAAGCTTTTTTACGAACATACATTCGTTTAATTGTCCAAAGAAAAACCGTAACAAAATCTTAGCGAATTGTTACGGTTCTTCCGTTCCTTTATTATATTACATTATTTAAGTGCTTTCAAGTTCTAATTTACTAGAGTCTACTAGAGTCCGCTAAAGTATTTATAAGGCTAGACGCTTCCATAATTGATAAAAAGCTGCTTTAGCTGCCCGCAATTTAATATGGTCACGATTCCCGGAAAGCTGAAGCTTCTCCAGAATCGCTGCTCCATTCTTGCATGCAATGGCGATATAAACCAGCCCAACCGGCTTTCCTTCCGATTCATCCGGCCCCGCTACCCCTGTAATCGCCACAGCGTAATCCGCGTCTGCAAGCCGCCGCATGTTTTCGGCCAGTCGTTCAGCAGTTTCGGCACTGACAGCACCTGGCGAGCCTGCGCCTTCTAGAATATGCATGGGTACATCAAGCAGCTTATTTTTTAGCATATTTGAATAACAGACAATGCCGCCACGATATACAGACGAGCTACCTGGCACTGCCGTGACCAAATCACTGAACAATCCCCCTGTGCAGCTCTCAGCAGCCGCTAGAAGCAGCTTACGCTCGTTTAGTATACGTATGACCTCCCGTTCAATTGGAATGTCTGAAACGGCATATATATGCGCTCCAAGCCTTTGCCTGATTTCATGCTCCGTTGGATCTAGCTTGCTATCGGCTTCATCCTGTGAGGCTGCCCGTGTGGTTAAGCGGATTGTCACCTCTGAGTCCTTGGCATAAGGAGCAATTGTCGGGTCGGTCTGGGCTTGGATTAAATCCAGCAGCTCATGCTCCAGCGTCGATTCCCCAATGCCGGCAAACTTCAGCATGCGGGAGTACAAAGGGCGAACACCCTGCAGCTTGGAAGCGATCCAAGGAGCCGCGTACCTTTCAAACATCGGCTTCATTTCCTTGGGAGGGCCGGGTAGCAGCACATAATGGGTTGCATCCTCGGTTAAAGCAATCCCAACCGCCATACCTGCATCGTTAGTTAGCGGATCGCTATGTTCAAGCATAAGCGCTTGCCTCTTATTGCTTTGCACCATATGAATACCACGCGAGCTGAATACACGCTCAATTTGATCCATTGACGGCTGGTGGATAATAAGCTGCTGTCCTAATAAAGCAGCAAGGGCATCTTTGGTTAGATCATCCTGAGTAGGTCCGAGACCACCTGTACAAATGACTAAATCCGCACGTGTTTTGGCAATTTGCAGCGCTTCAATCAAACGGGTTGTATTATCGCCTACAACCGTCTGGAAGTATACACTCACTCCTAAATCGGCACATGCACGCGCCAAAAATTGTGCATTTGTATTTAATATTTGCCCCAATAATAATTCAGTACCTACGGCAATAATTTCTGCTCTCAATGAATTCCCCTCCAAATGAACAAAAAAAACAATAGGAACCCCTACTGTTTATTCGTTAAAATTAATCACATGTTTATTTTTAATAAAATAGTCAAAGCCCGAATACAAAGTAATAATAGCAGCAATCCAGCTAGCGAACAGGTCGAAGCGTAGATTGATAAAAGCAAATGGGAAATTGTTGATCAAAAGCGCGATAATCGCGGTAATTTGCGCCGCTGTTTTCCATTTTCCCCACTTGCTGGCTGCAATAACATGCCCCTCAAGCAGGGCGATTTGCCTAAGTCCGGTAACTGCAAACTCACGGCTAATAATGACAATAACGATCCAAGCACCTACTTTATCCATCTCTACCAAAGATACAAGCACGGCTGAAACGAGCAGCTTGTCGGCTAGGGGATCCAACAGCTTGCCTAGATTGGTAACTAATTTGCGCTTCCTGGCGATATATCCGTCTAGACCGTCAGTCCATGCCGCGATAATGAAAATAAGCGCGGCAAAAATCTGGTTGTATGTAATACTAAACTCGTCAATTTTAATTTGTGGAAATTTCAAATTGACGAGCAAGAAGAACATGATAATAGGTACTAGGAAAATCCTCGCCAAGGTAATCCGATTGGCCAGGTTCATGCCACAACCTCCCCAGACAAATCAAATTCGAATGAATGGGTAATATGGACCTTAGCTAACTCTCCTATCTTCAGCTGTGTTCCTTTAACGAAAACTTCACCATCAATCTCAGGAGCATCGTACTGAGTGCGCCCGATATAAACGTCATTTCGACCATCATACTTTTCAATCAATACATCAACCGTTTGGCCTACCCGATTTCCGTTACGGATATTAGAAATCCCACGTTGCATTTCCATCAGCGTATTAGCACGGAATTCTTTTACATCATCTTTAATTTGATCCGGCAACCGTGCTGCTGGCGTGTCCTTCTCTTTCGAATAAGCGAATACACCCAATCGATCAAATTCAACTTCACTTACGAACTTCTTCAGATTCTCAAAGTCCTGCTCGGTTTCACCAGGAAACCCAACAATAAGTGAAGTCCGCAGGGATACATTAGGTATCCTCGAACGAATTTTGTCAATTAAGATTCTTGCATCCTGCTGGCGCCCTGGTCTTCTCATCCGCTTCAGGATGGAATCTTCGCTATGCTGAAGAGGCATATCGACGTATTTGCATACCTTTGGATTGTTAGCAATGGTTTCGATTAATTCATCCGTAAAAAATCCCGGATATGCATAATGCAATCTTACCCATTCAATGCCTGCAACCTCGGTAACCTTGTTAAGTAAAGCAGGCAGCATAAAGCCGTCATACAAATCGGTACCATAATTTGTAGAATCCTGGGCGATCAGGCTAATTTCCCTAACTCCCTGGCCAGCCAAAAGCTCAATTTCTGCTACAACCGATTCCATGCTTCTACTGCGGAATTTGCCACGCATAATCGGAATACTACAGAATGTACAGGCATTATCACAACCCTCTGCTATTTTTACATAAGCGGTATAACGAGGGGTAGTCACACGCCGTGGTAATGGCTTTTCATAATTAAATATCGGGTTGCCCACCAGTATCGGCTTCCTACCCGCAAGCGCGTCTGCAATAATATCATTAATTTTGTCAAAATCGCCCGTTCCCACGATGCCATCAATTTCAGGCATTTCATCCATTAACTCTTTTTTGTAGCGCTGTGTTAAACAACCAGATACAATAAGAGCTTTCAGATTAGCCGTCTGTTTGAGTTCAGCCATATCCAATATTGTGTTCACAGACTCTTCCTTAGCCGCATCGATAAATCCACATGTATTTACAATAATAACGGTTGCTTCCTCTTTATCCTCTACCAATTCGTAGCCACGTCCAAAAACCAAGCCTGACATGATTTCGGAGTCAACGAGATTCTTCTCGCAGCCTAATGTAACTACTTTCACTTTCTCTGTCATGTAATATCCTCCAATAATGATTCCAGCCTATTTAGTCAAGTATAATACAAGGTAAGGAAATGTGTCAAAAAGCTATCGTTACCGGAAATTCAAAAACTGAAGTTCAAGCGGCAAATCCGCTTTACGCAACAGTTGAATAACCTGCTGTAAATCATCTTTACTTTTACCTGTCACTCGAATTTGGTCACCTTGAATCTGGCTTTTTACCTTAAGTTTGGCGTCACGAATAAGAATATTGATTTTTTTGGCATTATCCTGATCGATGCCTGATTTCAGCTTGATCTTCTGCCTTACTGTTGAGGAAGAGGCAGGCTGGACTTTCTCATACTCCAGGTTTTTCAAAGAGATGCCGCGCTTCGCCATTTTGGAATATAAAATATCCAGTACATTTTGCAACTTGAATTCATCATCAGAAATGATAACCATTTCATCCTTTTCAATAGCAATGCTGCTTTTACTGTTCTTGAAATCAAAACGGGTCGTGATCTCCCGTTCAGCTTGGTTAATCGCATTGTTTAATTCCTGCATATCCATCTTCGAGGCAATATCAAAAAAACTTTCGTCAGCCATACTCGCACTTCCTTCATCACAAATTAAATTTTCTGTAAATCAATTTGTACCCTTTTGGCATTAGGCGTGTCGCCCAGTGCAATAATGGTTCCATTCACATTTAATTCCACTGCATTGGAGCGGCCGAAGATCATAAAAGCGGAGTTGGTCAGCTCCCATGTTTGTGATTTGCCTTTGGTATAGGTGCCTTGCTCCAGCATTTCACGGGTATCCCCTATGGAATCGATTTGAATCCAGCAAGCTTCCCCAGTAATATTCATAAGAATCGTCAGCTTATCCGTATTCGAAACGGTATAATAATCCGTACCATTCTGGCTTTTTACCAGCTTAACGTCGCTCTTGTTTACAGGAACTGGAACTGGAGGTGGTGGGGTTGGTACAGGCTCCGTTTTTATATCGGTTACAGGAACGGCTGGCGTGCCGCTATTGACATTAGGATCCACTTTATCGGTTACGCGATTGGGCTCCGTCACTGGATTCGCTTCTTGTTGCTTACTGTTATAATTAATATTCACAAAGTAATAAATAATCCCCAGGATGAGAATCACAAAGGAAATCATCATCACATTGGATACCCATTTACCGATTTTTTCCGTATTTCGTCCTGTTCGCTTAGAACGAATGGGTTCAATATGGTCAGGCTCTGCCGCAGGAATCACATTTTGATACATGTTTAGCACTTCATTAGGATCCAAGCCTACGGCTTCCGCATAGCTTTTAATAAAGGCTCTGACATAAAAGTTACCGGGTAATACTTTGTAATTGCCCTCTTCAATTGCTTCCAAATAACGCTTACGTATTTTCGTGGTTTCCTGCAAATCTTCTATGGAAATTTTTTGTTCCATTCTTGCTTTTCGCAGCAATTGACCAAGATCAGACATGTTCTCACCCCTTTCGGATCATTTTTACAGATAGGTTACAAGGATTAATAATCATTGATACCATTGGTTATAGCCTCGTAATTAATTTCTTCATCCGGTGTATTTCGCAGCTCCACAATATAATTAAAATGGTCATAGGTATATTCGGAATCACGCACAAAAATATCGGGATGCTCAATAACTTTAGTAGATGGCATATCCATAATTTGCTGGAGCAGCGCATGATGCTTCTCATTGGAACGAATCGTAGAAACAATCCCGTCTATAATAAAAATATTATTCGGGTTCATTTCCTCCTCCGATAATTGGCTTCGCACCGTCTGGCGCAGCAACGTGGAAGAAACAAAATTCCAACGCTTATTAGAACAAACACTCCCAGCAATAATCGATTCGGTTTTGCCCACCCGCGGCATCCCCCTTAAGCCTACCACTTGGTTACCATCGCGTTTGAAGATTTCACCTAAAAAATCAACCAAAAGGCCCAGCTCATCACGAGTAAAGCGGAAGGTTTTGCGGTCATCAGAATCCCTTTCAATATATCGGCCATGGCGTACAGCAAGGATATCCACCAATTTGGGCTCTCTAAGCGCCGTAATAGTTATATTATCCACTTTTCTCAGCATTTTACCCATCAAGTCGATTTTTTCATCATCATTGGTTTGCAGCAGCATACCACGTGTCCGATCCTCGACTCCATTAATGGTGACAATATTAATATCCAGCATACCCATTAATGATGCAACATCACCCAGCAAGCCCGGACGATTTTTATGAATTTTATATTCCATATACCACTGCTTTGTTTCCATGTAGGGCACCTCATATCGATGAATGTTCATCAATTCATTTTTTTGGGATAGCTTACGAAAATATTCTACAATTTTTGATAAAATCCTCCTAAATGCCTAATGAAAATCGAGACTTATGGATTTACAATCTGAATTTCCGTCGGTGTATAGCTTTGTATACCGGCAGCCCATAGATTGTTTGACATAGTCTGCTGCAGTGCAGGTAAAATAATAGACCATTGCACTTCAATAGATGTCGAGGCCATGTCCATAATGGGTACCTTTAATGCTTTGATTCGCTGAAGGGAAGCCGCATCAACAGGAGCATATAAAGCAATCCAGCTGGGACCGTGCTGCTTAACCTGATTTTGAAATTGGGGGAACCAGCCCTGTGCATCGGTCAATGAAATGGTTTCTGCCTCTTCTGAGGGGGCCCATAGCGAAGGAATGGGCTTACTGGACATCGTGACCCATTCTATCGATTTTCCTAATACTTGCTGCTGCTTCACCCATTCGTTCCATTGCTTTTCCATAAAGCCTTCGTCCGTCTGCTTCCACGATACATTGGTTGCTTGAAGGGATGGATCTACGGTTGCAATGGCATCATCAAGAAAAAACCATTTTTTTTCAGTTAATGTGGTTGCAAGCGGTAAAATTTGTCGATTAAGGTCATTGCCAATCACAATAATATAATTGTAGGGCATTGATTTAATTTGAGTTAGTTGCTGTTCCTGCAAAGCTTCGGTATTGGCCATCCAATCAAAAGAAATATGGTGGGTATCTCGCCAAGAAAGGAGGGTAGCTGTCAGCGTCGATACCGTCGCTTCCGCTAAATTTGGTTTAGAAATGAGCAATACTGACATTTTCGAATCCAATAAAGCGGGGTTAATCGCGGGTATACTTTTACCACAGCCTCCCAGCACTAACAACAAACACACAACAAGGATTATCCATTTGTATCTTATCGTACTCAAACTATAATTAGCCGCCTTTCTAAATCATTTAAAATTAAGTATACCATGAAAGGCAACGAAAAGCCCCCTTAGAAGGAGGCTGCTAACAATTGCGATTAAATTCCAGGTGTAACTAGCTTGACCATGAGCTTGGCAATCGTTCTTTTTTCTTGCTCATCGGCTACATCCCAAAGCTCTTTCAGTACTCGTTCTTCCTTGTTTTCCGGATCGATCTTGTCCGATAAAAACTCACCGATTTGGAAAGCCAGCTTATTGATCGTCTCTTCCTTCATACCCGCATGCTCAGCTTGATTGATTCGCTCGTTCAGAAATTGCTTCCACCGATCAAACACCTTTAAAACAGTCGCCATGTTGTCTGCCTCCTTGGAGTCCTAGTATGTGTTGCCACCTTTACTATTCGCCAAACGAAAGCCAACTATACATGCTGCTAAGATCAGGTAAGCCAACCACCATTCGGGCTAATAATCTGCCCAGTGATATAGCCCGATTCTGGTAAAGCCAGGAAATAGACCAAGGATGCAATTTCATCAGGATGGGCAAAGCGCCCTGCCGGAATTTCATTGGCAATGGCTGTCTGCTCCTGTGCATCGAAATTCGCCATCATCGAGGTGTTCACAGCTCCAGGTGCAACTGCATTAACCGTTATGCCCGAAGGCGCCAGCTCCTTCGCCAACGCCTTAGTAAAAGCATTAATCCCGCCCTTGGTGGTGGAATACAAGACCTCACAGGAAGCGCCCGATATCCCCCAGATGGAGGAAACATTAATAATTCTCCCATACTTTTGATGGATCATCGATTGCATAAATTGCTGGGTAACCATAAAGGTGCCCTTCAAATTAATGCTCATGACATCATCCCAGAGTTCCTCGCTCACATCCGAAAGCAATCCAAAATGCGACACTCCGGCATTATTGACGATAATATCCGGCATCATGCCATGGTTATCCAGCTTCTCCTGCATCCTCAAGATTTGCTCCTTACTTCGCAGGTCAGCCATCGCTGTCAATACTTGGGATCCATGCTTCATACATTTACGTGCCGTCTCATTCGCTGATTCATGCGACTGCATGTAATGAATAACGACATTCATCCCCACAGAAGCGAACCGCTCCGATATAGCGGCTCCGATGCCGCCGCTACCTCCCGTAATAAGCACGGTTTGTTCGTTAAACGGCCGGCTCCCCACCTGGCTCATTTCACTTCACTTCTCACAATGGATACAGCCAATTGGTTCCAGTCAAAGTGCTGTTTAAGTAATTTGTTGACATCTTCAATAGTCATTTGCTCGTATACTGGCAAGATTTCGAATAAATCAATTTCCTTGAAACGATATTTGGTAAATTCATTCGCAATCGATTCGGGTGAATTCAATTGGCGAAGAAAGCCTCCGATTTTTTTCTTGCGGCTTCGTTCAAAATCAGCCTGCTTAATGCCTTGCTCCTTAACCTGGTCGATTTCTTCACGAACCCTGGCGATGAGTTGCTCAGGGTTCGGCGTATCACCGCCAATAACCGAAAACGCATAATGTTCATCAATATTATATTCGCTGCCAAAGCTATCTGATATCAGTTGCTCCTCATAAAGCTTCTGGTAGATAGCGGAGCTTGGGCTTAGCAGAATATCCATTAATACCTTCATACATAGCTCCCGCTTGAGCAGGTCGATTCCTAGTGCTGTTTGCTCCGGCTCCTTGCACCCAAACAAGCATTTGGGCAATGATACAGGAAGTATCGTCACTTTTTCTTTGTTTTTGACCTGCGGCGGCTCTGCCTCAAATAAACGATGAATCGTGCCTTGAGGCTTGTAATCCTTGGCAGCCTGATTGCGTTTGACCAAAGCCATAATTTCTTCAGGGTCCACCCCACCAACTACGAACAAGCTCATATTGCTGGGATGATAAAAGGTATGGTAGCAGTCATACAGTAAATCCTTAGTAATATCAGCAATCGATTCAATCGTTCCTGCGATATCGATATGAACCGGATGCTTGTGGTACATCGTTTCAATCAAGCCAAAGTAGGAGCGCCAATCCGGATTATCCTTATACATATTAATTTCCTGGCCGATGATGCCTTTTTCTTTCTCGACATTTTCTTCGGTAAAATAAGGATTTTGCACAAAATTTAATAAGGTTTGCAAATTTTCTTGGATATGGTCAGTAGCTGAAAACAAGTAAGCAGTCCTGTCAAAGCTGGTGAATGCATTGGCAGAAGCTCCTTTGGAGGCAAACACGGAGAAAATATCCCCTGTAGGCTCCTCAAACATTTTATGCTCCAAAAAATGGGCGATTCCATCCGGCACTTTAATTTCAGGAGCGCCTTCCACCCGAAAATGATTGTCAATGGAGCCATAATGGGTCGAAAACGTAGCATAGGTTTTGGAAAATCCTTCTTTGGGCAATATGTATACGGACAATCCGTTAGCCAATTTCTCCGTATAGATCGTTTCTTTGACATGAGGGTACGGGATTGCTTTCATCGTCTACACCCCTTCCTTTCGGTCTCGCAAAAAGTAAATCGTATCCAGCTTAACCTTGTTGGCTGCTGCTTGTATATCGGATTTACTCACAGCCTCTACAGCTTCGATTAATGAAGGGACTGTACGTTCCACACCCGATAATATATTGTTAAAGTCAAATGAGACCAATTCAAATGCCGAATCCTGAAGCTGGCGCAAATTGTTGGTAATCATCGCTTTCGTCTGCTGCATCTCCGTGTCGCTAATATCGCCAGCAACCATCGCGGCCAGCTGCTCCTTAATGATCGTTACGGCCTTCTCATAATTGGCAAGCTCTATGCCGGATTGGATCGTAAGGATGCCCTTATGCCCATCTAGTCTTGAAGAAGCGTAATAGGCCAGGCTCTCCTTCTCCCGAACATTCGTAAACAGCTTGGAGTGGGGATATCCCCCCAATACACCGCTATACATGAGCATCGTTGGGTACAGCGGATCCGCATAAGTAGTATATGTTCGCAGCCCCATGTTCAGCTTGCCTTGGTTTACATCAAGCTCCTCAACAATTTCTTTAACCTGCCTGGCGGCAGTATGGCCGATATCGGTATTATAGCTGCCCACCGTGTCTCTTTGTAAGCCAAAGCTGCTCTCAACCAAAGGAAGGACTTGCGCCAATGTGGTCTGCCCTACCACATAAATGTCGATTGGTGAAGCTAGCAGCAACTCCTTATAGTAGGTATAAAGTCCTGCGCTGGTAAGCTGCTTCAGGGCTTCAATGGTTCCTAACGGGTGCAGTCGGTACGGCTCCTCCTTACACATTTCCTCTATACAACGCTCGGCCGCATATTTCACTTTATCGTTTACGATCGATTCGATCCGTTTCTGCAAGGTGAGCTTCTCTGATTCCACATATTTGGAAGCAAAATGTCCATCCTCCAAAAAGGGCTTTGTGATCGCTTCTCCAATGAATTGAATGCCTTGCTCCAGCAAAGACTCGGGGCTATTCACAAAGTCATCCTGAATCAAATCCATCCGGAATTGCAACATCTGGTAATCGCCGCGCTTGTAAATATCAAAGCCAAAACCGGCTCCGTACAAATCGTCCAGCCGTTCGCGAAACTGCTTCGTCTCTGGATAGGTTTGTGTGCCGCGGCGCAATACGAAAGGAATAAAAGCTGTCGGTGTTACCGTATCTTCCTGCAAGCGGCTGCCGATGTAAACCGAGATTGCATAGGTTTTAAATTGATCCGTAGGCAGCACATGCACACGAATATTACGTACAGTGCCACGTTCAAAATGGACGTTTTTCAAATGGGGTCGCTCCTTTCACTTTAAGCTTTTATTCAACTACCATTATATTCCTTCACAAACCGAAGAAGCAACCTCAAGGGTTACTTCCGTGTATCTACCACAGGTCATTTGCAAAAAATATGCTTGCCAATCGTTTTCACCTGCGGTCGTGACCATATCCACTTCGATGTCGCGGTTACTGGATTAAAATAATAGATGCAGCCTCCCGAAGGATCCATGCCATTCAACGCATCCAGCACCGCCTTTTTGGCGTTCTCATTAGGGGTCAGCCAAATCTGCCCATCAGCTACAGCTGTGAACGCGCCAGGCTGAAAAATAACACCCGATACCGTATCAGGAAAGCTGGCTGACTTTACCCGGTTTAAGATAACAGCGGCAACAGCAATTTGTCCGGTATAGGGCTCTCCACGCGCTTCGCCGTATACCGCATTGGCCATCAGGTTTAAGTCTTGGGTTGACAGCCCCAAATGGTTAGTCGGCGCTAAATTGGCATTTTTATCAGGTGCTGCCGGCGCTTCAGTTGTTCCGCCACCGCCGCCGCCACCCGTTGCTGGTGGATTCACAGAAGGTAAATCGGCAGCCGTCGGGCGATATTCCTTAGTGGCCTCCCATAGCTTTAGCTTCGTTATATCTCCCGCGACCCCGTCCACCTTAATGCCGAACTCGGACTGGAACCATTTAAGAGAGCGCAAAGTATTATATCCAAAATCGCCATCCACCTCATCATAATAAAACCCTAAAAATTTTAATCTGCCCTGCATTTCATATACGTCTTTGCCTGTTGCGCCGTATTCAATATCACTCTTGCCGAAGGTTTGCGTAGTCTCGAATTTTTGCTTAAATTGATATCCTGTAAACAAAACCAATAGCAGCGCCAAGGTAATGAGCACTAATCGCTTGTTTAATAGCATGTAAGCACACTCCCACTTCATATTGATAACTTATTAAGGGTTATTATGAGGAAGGGAACACGCTAATATGCACTTTGTCTACAAATTTACCACAAAAAAAGAGCAGTCCGGCATAAATGCCAACCTGCTCTTTATCCCATAGCCTGCTATGAACTCAATCGACCTTGGTATTGCTCCAGTGAAACAAGCACCTCGCGAGGCTTGCTTCCTTCATAGGGACCAACCACCCCTTTGGCTTCCATGGAGTCAATCAGCCTTGCAGCACGCGTGTAGCCTACACGCATCCGGCGTTGCAGCAAAGAGACCGAGGCCTGCTTCGCTTCCAAGATGATTTGTACAGCTTGATCGTAAAGCTCATCCTCAACCTGGACAGGCCCATCCGGCTGCTCTTCCACCATTGGCACCATATCCTCCACATAATTCGCCTGCTCCTGCGTCCTGACGAAGTTGACGACTGCTTCTACCTCGCCATCAGATAAAAAGGCTCCTTGCACACGTACAGGCTTTGAGGCGCCCATTGGAAGGTACAGCATGTCCCCCCGTCCTAGCAGCTTCTCAGCACCCGCCATATCCAGGATCGTCCGTGAATCGACGTTCGATGAAACACCAAACGCAATCCTTGAAGGGATATTCGCTTTAATAACGCCGGTAATTACATCTACTGAAGGCCTTTGGGTAGCGATGATCAGATGGATGCCTGCTGCACGAGCCATTTGGGCTAATCGGCAAATGGCATCCTCCACATCATTCGCGGCCACCATCATCAGATCCGCTAATTCATCGACGATAACTACGATGTACGGCAGTGGTGCTCCTGATTTTGTATCCAGCAGCATCGCATTATAGCCTTCCAAATTTCTCGTTCCGCTTTTGGAAAATAGCTCGTACCGCTTCTCCATTTCCACAACTACCTTTTTCAAGGCCAGTGAAGCTCTGCGTGGATCGGTGACTACAGGAGCCAATAAATGAGGAATACCATTATACACATTCAGTTCAACCATCTTCGGGTCAACCATCAGAAAGCGTACCTCATCAGGCTTAGCTTTGTATAAAATACTGGTAATGATCCCGTTAATACAAACCGATTTACCCGAACCTGTAGCACCTGCAACAAGCAAATGGGGCATCCGTGCCAGGTTGCCAACGATAGGCTGGCCAGAGATGTCACGTCCTAGCACGATCGATAGCTTGGAGCTGGAATCCTGGAACGCAGCCGTTTCCATCACCTCACGCATCGTTACAATCGATACCTCCGCGTTTGGCACCTCAATGCCAATTGCCGCTTTGCCTGGAATGGGCGCTTCCATACGGATATCCTTGGCTGCTAGCGCCAAGGCGATATCATCGGTCAGGCTCACAATACGGCTGACCTTCACGCCTACATCCGGTTGAATCTCATACCGTGTCACAGAAGGACCACGAACAACCTCTAGCACTTTAGCTTTCACACCAAAGCTCTCCAGCGTAGCCTCCAATTTCCTTGCAACCGCCTTGTAATCCAAGGAGTCCGTCCCTTTACCCAAGCTAGGCTTGGATATCAAATCAAAGGAGGGCAGCATGTAAGGAATTCGCGCCGGCGGCTTATCATTAATTTGAAAGGATACGGGCTCCCCGTTTCCTTCTTCTAAACCACCAACCGAGGCAGGGCTAGCTGCATCTGGAATCGATGAAGTAACGGCAGAAGCATGCATGGGAGCTACGGACTCTGGGCGTACTAAAGGAATTTGTGCGATTTCTTGCTGTACACGCTCTTGGAAATCACGGATAACAGGGATAGGCGATTCCTGCTCCACTACTCTTTGGTAAACGGTTTGTTCTACCTCTACGCTGCTATCATCTGCAGATTGAGTCTCCTCCATAGCACCTGCTTGGTTGGCAGATGTAGTAGCGGAAGCCTGCTTGGACTTCGGCTGCACCAACTCCATCAACAAGGAGCGAGCTTTGCTTGGCTTTTTCGCTTTGCGTTCAGGCTTTAAGGTTTCCTCATCGAATTCATCATTTGCCATAAATTCTGGGCTAGCTGCTTTCTTTTTGAGCGGAATGATTGTAGCGGCAACCGCTGCCTTCTGCTTACGTTCCATCGCTACACGACGTATGTACTGACCTAACAGCGAACCCGCAAACGTTTGCTTGCCTTTTAGCTTGCCTATGATATCCACGATAGAAAGGCCAGTGATTAAAAGAAAGCCTATAATAAAAAGAATATATTGGATAAGCTTGGCTCCAATTTGGTCAAACAACAAATAGAGCAGACTATACATAGAGGCTCCAAGCATACCTCCTCCCACCTCATGGGAAAGGATCGATTGAGCCTTGTACGAGGCTTTAAACCAATCGGTTATGTGCAGCCATGATTGGGATAAAACCAGCCCCGCCTGGATATCACCTTTAGGATACAGCTGTTCAAACCAACTGATATGCTTCATCACCATTAATGCCAATACGATTAGCCATATCCCCGTTTTACGTGATGTGCGCCAAGTCGGCCAGCTGCGTTTCACCATGACATACAAACCCGCATAAATAAAAATAAGCGGTATGATGAAATCCCATGATCCAATAAGAAAACGGAATATATAGGTAAAGGAGCGACCTACAGAACCTATTTGGGAAAGCGCAATGATGGATAATGTCAAAATAATAATGCCATAAAGCTCATATCTAATATTGGATTGAATGACTTTCTTTTTCTTCTTTGGCCTGGCCAATACCGCTCACCCCCAAGATCAAATTATACCATACTTTAGGGGCAAGCTTAATCAACTTATAAAATTCGGACTTCCGAACTAGCCGACAGGTCGAAATTCCACGATTCTCCCCGGACTGTAGTTGGGATTGAGATAATCCTGAGCATTGCCGCTGCGGATTCTAACTATCGCTGCTTGTGTAGCATTCAATGGCTGGACTTCCATGGTAATACCCTGCCAATTAATTTCGATGCTTGGTGGTTGCGGCTGCTCCCACCCGCTCATCACAACCTCCATAGGCATAATGGTATATTGGGTCATTGTACGATTCCTCCTGAGCTTTGCTTGCGATTTTGTTCAATGCGTTGGTTTAATTCACGAATGCCATCAGCAATGCCGCCAACCGCGTTGATCAATCCGTACTTCACGGCATCAGCACCAATAACCGTCGTGCCAATATCACGAGTTAGTTCTCCCGTTTTAAACATCAATTCCTTAATCTTTTCCTCCGTAATTTGTGAGTGACTCGTTATAAACCGGATCACCCGTTCCTGCATTTTATCCAAATATTCAAAGGTCTGGGGAACCCCTATAACGAGCCCATTTAACCGGATGGGGTGGATCGTCATTGTTGCCGTAGCCGCAATGATTGAAAAGCTAGACGATACCGCAATCGGCACCCCTATGGAGTGCCCGCCTCCAAGAACTAAGGTAACCGTAGGCTTGGACAAGGTAGCGATCATTTCGGCAATGGCTAGCCCCGCCTCGACGTCCCCCCCTACAGTATTGAGTACGATAAAAACACCCTCAATTTTCGGATTCTGCTCCACGGCAACAAGCTGGGGAATAATATGCTCGTATTTCGTTGTCTTATTTTGCGGCGGAAGTACCAAATGCCCTTCAACCTGCCCGATAATCGTCATACAAAATATATTCGATTCACCGGCTGGCGTCATCGTTTGCCCTAATTGCTGAATCGTGTCTAACACCGACGCTTTTTTGAGCTCCTCCGATGGATTCGGATTGACGGGCTGCTCTTGTTGCTTCGTATTCACCATGGTTCATTTTCCCCTTTTCTACCGTTTTATCCCCCTTAGTATGGATAAATACACCTAAAAACATACAAAAAAAACCACCCAAGCAGCTATGAAGGCTGTCTTGGATGGTTCCTTATTTTTCGAAAGATACAAGTTAGTTCGATAATTGGTTTATTGTGAAAGGTATCAAGTTTAGACTGGTGGTTTTGGATCAAACTTCCATAATAATAGGAAGGATCATAGGTCTTCTTTTGGTTTGTTCATACAAAAAGCGTCCAAGCGCATCTTTCACATGGGTCTTCAATGAAGCCCATTCGTTCACGTTTTCATTCATTAACCGTTTCAAGGTACTAGCCACAATACGGTTAGCCTCATCCAACAATCCTTCGGATTCTCTAACATAAACAAAACCCCTGGAAATAATATCAGGTCCAGACAAAATTGCGCCGTCTTGCTTGCTTAATGTTACAACAACGACCAAGATGCCATCCTGAGAGAGTAGCTTGCGGTCGCGAAGCACAATATTACCAACGTCCCCTACACCTAATCCATCGATCAAAATATTACCCGCTGTAACTTTCGATCCTTTGCGTGCCGCTCCATCTAGAACTTCCACGACTTCACCGTTGTCAACAACGAAAATATTTTCCTTCGGAATGCCTACAGCTTCTGCAAGATTAGCATGCTGCCGTAGCATTCTGTATTCACCATGGATAGGAATGAAGTACTTAGGCTTCATCAGGTTCAGCATTAGCTTCAGCTCTTCTTGCGAACCATGACCTGATACGTGGACTCCCGTAATCGAACCCGGTCCATAAATAACGTGTGCGCCAATGCGCATTAGCTCATCTACGGTTCTACCGACATAACGTTCATTCCCAGGAATTGGGGTAGCTGCAATAACAACGGTATCACCTGGCATAATATCAACCTTACGATGTGTTGATCTTGCCATACGCGTTAATGCGGACATCGGCTCGCCTTGAGAGCCTGTTGACAATACAACTACACGGTCTGCAGCCATCTTATTGATTTCTTCAGGTTCGATCAGCATCCCATCAGGAATCCGCAAGTAGCCAAGATCACCAGCAATCGACACCACATTTACCATACTGCGGCCGATCACAGTTACTTTTCTCTTCGTTGCTTCAGCTGCATCGATAACCTGTTGAATCCGATGGATGTTGGAAGCGAAAGTAGCTATAATAACCCGTTGCTTCGCTTTACGGAATACATCCTCAATCTCAGTCCCTACGCCTCTTTCTGAACCTGTATAACCCGGGCGTTCCGCGTTCGTACTGTCAGATAAAAGTGCGAGCACTCCCTTACTGCCAAGCTCAGCCATACGATGGATATCCGCATATTGGTCATTAACCGGAGTCTGGTCGAACTTGAAGTCTCCTGTATGGACTACATTGCCTTCTGGTGTCGCCAAGCACACACCAACGGAATCAGGAATACTATGATTCGTCTTGAAGAATGTAGCCGTCATGCAGCCTAGAACTAGTTCCGACTCTGATGAAATCAGGTTCCGTTTCGTATCCCCTAATAAACCCGCTTCCCTTAGCTTGGTTTCGATAAGTCCAAGGGTCAGTTTAGTAGCGTAGATAGGAACGTTAAGCTGTCTTAGTACATAGGACAAACCACCAATGTGATCCTCGTGTCCGTGTGTAATAATAATGCCCCTAACTTTATCACGGTTATCTAACAAATAACTGATATCCGGTATAACGATATCAATGCCGAGCATGTCCTCTTCAGGAAATTTCAAACCGCAGTCAATAACAACAATGTCATTAGCATATTGGACAACATACATATTTTTACCGATTTCACCCACGCCGCCCAGGGCAAAGATCGAGAGCTTATCTACATTTTTCTTAGACAATTAAAAATACCTCCTATTTTAGATTAACGACGAATTTGTATGAACGTAAAACCTATTCCAAAACCGCACCAGTCACTTGCCACCATTATACATGAACAAAAACTACAAATACAAGCTACCTCGTGTTGTGCCTTTACATTATTCGCGAGCCTAGACGAATGGGTCCACTCTCGCGAATGGTTATTTCAGCTTTAAAAAAATAAAATCGATGCTTAAAGAGAAGCACCGATTTCCAGAAATCTCATTTGGGAGCAATCGAATACTAGCTATCACTAACTAATTATTCAACTGTGCCTTAATTAAATAAAGCATCAATGAATCTTCCTTCTTCTTCGGTTACCGGTATTAGCGGCAGACGAACACCACCCACCTGAATCCCTTTGCGATTTAGAGCATATTTAACGGGAGCAGGATTGGGAACTCGATGAGGACAATTAAACATACCCAATAATACAGGATGTATCCTTGCATGAATTTTTGCCGCTTCACGAGTCTCGCCTTGTAAGTAACAGTTTATCATATTTTTCATTTCTTTACCAACAACATGGCTGGCTACACTTACAATACCGTGCCCACCAATGGACAACACAGGCAAGGCCATACTGTCATCGCCGCTGTAAACTAGGAACTCCGGGGCAGCCCCGCTGACGATTTGCGTTAATTGGTCCAAATTAGCGCAATCTTTAGTAGCTACAATATTAGAGATTTGCGACAAACGTATCGTCGTTTCTGCACTAATATTAACACCTGTCCGGCCCTCCACATTATACAAAATGCAAGGGATCGATACGGATTCGGCAATCGCTTTGAAATGCTGATATAAGCCTTCCTGAGAAGGACGATTATAATAAGGGGCTACAAGTAAAAGAGCGTCTACACCCAATTTTTCTGCTGCTTGGGACAGATGGATGGAATGTGCTGTATCATTGCTGCCCGTACCGGCGATAATTTTACAACGGCCATTGGCATGTTTAAGCGCGTATTCAAAAAGCTGCAGCTTTTCCTCTTCAGTAATTGTAGGTGACTCGCCTGTTGTTCCGCTAACTACTATGCTTTCGTTACCTTGCTCTTCTATTAAATAATCGATTAAAGCCCCTGTTTGATCCCAATTAATTTGCAGGTTTTCATCAAAGGGTGTTACCATCGCTACGATTAATCTTCCGAAATCCACGGCAAATCCTCCTCATCTTATTTTAAGGGTAACCGAATATAAAATAGCTATAGTTCGGTTGCTTCTTATCCTTACTTATAGGTGCAGTTGAAATTTTTTATGAAGTGCTTGTATCGCTTTTACCATATCCGTTCCTTGGACAAGTACCCATATCGTCGTGTTGGAATCCGCCGACTGAAGGATTTGAATATCAGCCTCCGTTAAAGCTTCAACGATCTGCGCCATAATTCCCGGCACGCCATTCATGCCGCCGCCAATAATGGAAACCTTGGCGCAATTAGAGGTCAGCACCGGTTCATAACCCAGCTCTTTAAGAAGCATATAAGCTCTTGGAGCTTCATGGTCAAACACGGTATAACTAACACCAGATGGGTTCACATTAATAAAATCAATGCTGATGTGCTGCTTGGCCATCGTTTTGAATACCGTTAGCTGCAAATCATATTTGCCCTCTTCAGCAGATACTTGAATTTGGGTTAGCTGCCCAAAGTTAGCGATGCCTGTCACTGATCGTTCCGTTGTTGAATCCTTCTCGGAAAAAGCCGCTTCTGGACTCGTAACTAACGTCCCGAGCGATTTGCTAAAAGTTGACCGGACTCGAATAGGAATTTGTCCATTCATCGCTATTTCTACCGCTCTAGGATGAATAACCTTCGCTCCATTATGTGCCATATTGCAAATTTCCAAATAAGAAACATGTTTTAATGGCTTGGCATCTTCCACAATACGCGGGTCTGCAGTCAAAATTCCGTCCACATCTGTAAAAATATCTATAAAATTTGCTTTTAAAGCTACACCCAACGCTGTAGCCGTAGTGTCACTGCCACCTCTGCCTAGCGTAGTAAGCTCCTGCTTGGAGGTTTGCCCTTGAAAACCAGCTACAATAGCTACTTGGTTGTGTTCAAGCATTTCCAAAATCCGCCAAGGGTGGACAGCTATAATCTTTGCGTTGCCAAACTGGTTGTTCGTCGTAATTCCCGCTTGTGCACCCGTAAGTACAGATGCCTGAATCCCCTCGGATAGCAGCAAGCTGCACAGGGTGGTAGCAGAGATGATTTCACCGCAGCAAAGTAGCATATCTTTTTCGCGGGGTGGCAGCTGGTTGCCGTTATTTTGAATCCAGTCCAGCAAAGTATCCGTAGCATAGGGCTCGCCTTTTCTCCCCATCGCCGATACAACGACTACTAGTTTGAAGTTTTGTGCTAAGGCATCTTGGATATGTGCGATAACATGTGTTCTGGCCTCGACGGTAGAAAGGGACGTGCCTCCGAATTTCTGCACGAGAATTTTCATGAGGTCCCACTTTCTAAACGCATTCATTTTTTAAAGTTAAACATAGCGTTTTAGCTTATATATATGAAAATAGGCTTCCTTTAAGAAGCCCGTTTCCATTTCCTTCCACATAAGAATCCACAACTATTGTTTTTGTTCAATCGCTATATATTCAGCGATCTGGACGGCATTCCATGCAGCGCCCTTCAACAAATTATCTGATACAATCCACATGTTTAACGCACGAGGATTGCTCAGGTCGCGGCGAATACGGCCAACAAACGTATCCAGCTTGCCTGCCGCATCCGTTGCCAAAGGGTACTGTTGTTCGGCTGGGTTGTCGATTAATACTATCCCTGGAGCATCAGCCAGTAATTGCTTTACTTCCTCTACATCAAAGTCTTCGTTTAATTCTACATAAACCGACTCCGAGTGTCCATAAATAACGGGAATACGTACACAAGTTGTTGTGACCTGCAAGGTATCGTCGCCCATAATTTTTTTCGTTTCGTTGATCATTTTCATTTCTTCATAAGTAAAGCCATTTTCCGTAAATTTATCGATTTGTGGAATCGCGTTAAAAGCAATTTGATGTTTAACTGGTAAAGAAGAGGCTGGCAAAATCTTAGGATCGATTGCCTCTCCAGCTAGAACTGCTTTCGTTTGGCGAAGCGTTTCATCAATGGCAAGAGCCCCAGCTCCAGAAACGGCCTGGTAGGTGGAAACGATTATGCGGGACATTCCATAGCGGTCATAGAGCGGCTTTAATGCGACTACCAATTGAATCGTTGAACAGTTGGGGTTGGCGATAACTCCCTTATGCTCGTTGATTTTATCTATGTTAACTTCCGGAACGACAAGAGGAGTTTCCGCGTCCATCCGATATGCACTAGTGTTGTCGATACAAACTGCGCCATGCTTAATCGCTTGCGGAATTAGCTCTAGGCTAACGCTGCCCCCAGCACTAAACAAAGCGATATCCACCCCTGCAAAGCTATCCGATGTTGCCAGCTCCACTTCTACCTCATTGCCCTTAAACTTCAGCTTGCTTCCAGCAGAACGTGCTGAAGACAATAATTTCAGATTCTGGATGGGAAAATTGCGTTCTTCCAACAAACGAATGATTTGTTCTCCTACGGCACCTGTTGCACCTACAACGGCAACATTGAATAATTTCTGATTCGACATCTGTTTGTCTCTCCCTTAACTTATAAGCTGAACCATTAATAATTGAACCGCTCAATCACCATAGGCTGGAGCTGCTTTCCTTCAAGTGCGTTCTCGCAGGCTTCCATAATTAAATCCATACGGGCAACCAGTGAATTGGGCTTCAATGTTGGAGCATCCTGGCCAAACGGAACAAAGTATATGTTTTTGGTAATTAATAATTTACTAATATTCATCGCATTTAATCCCAATCCATCATTGGTTGAAATCGCCAATACAAGCGGACGGAGATTACGCATTTGTGCTTTGGCCGCCATCAGTACTGGACTTTCCGTCATCGCATTGGCAAGCTTACTCGTGGTATTCCCTGTGCAAGGTGCGATTACCAATACATCCAATAGCTTAGACGGACCCAATGGCTCTGCGTCTACAATTGAAGAAATAATATCATTTCCTGTAATCTCTTTCAACTGCTTTTGCCAATTCTCAGACTTGCCAAACCGCGTATCCGTAGTAAGGATAGTATAAGAAACAATTGGAATTACGCGGGCTCCAGCATCGATAAACCGCTGAATTTGTGGCATGACCTCATCAAATGTGCAGTGTGAGCCGGTTAGTGCAAAGCCTACAGTTTTCCCTTGCCAATTCATTCCGCTTTCCTCCCTTTTCCTGCATCCTCAAGTATTATGCGGCTTAAGGTGTCAGCAATGATGCGACCTGCTGTTCGCGGTGCAACAATTCCGGGGAGTCCAGGTGCGAGCATTGCTTTTATGCCTCTTTTCTCAGCAAAACGAAAGTCCGTTCCTCCGGGTTTGGAAGCTAAATCAATGATCACAGCTCGATGTGGAATATTGGCAATAATTTGTGCTGTGACTATCATAGACGGAATTGTGTTAAAAAGCAAGTCAATATTAGCCACCTCATGGTACAAATCCTGCGTATAAAATGGCGCAAAACCCATCTCCAAAGCTCTAGCAAAATACTCCGGTTTATTCACGCCTACCTTTACCTTTGCACCTAGCCCATAAAGAGTTCTGGCTAATGTAATGCCGGTTCTGCCAAAGCCAAGCACCATCGCATTGGAACCGTGGATGGTAAAATCGGTGTTTTGGATCGCCATCATAATGGCTCCTTCTGCCGTCGGAATAGAGTTGTAAATAGCCACTTCATTCATATCAAATAGCTCCACAAGCTCGATTGAGGATTGGTTGCATAAATTCCTCAAATACGGTTTGGCCATCCCTGTAAAAACTTTGGCATGCTTTTGGAGAGCCTGAATATGCTGCTCGGTTAATTGCAGCTCAGATGTCGAAAATATACTTTCCACATGACCTGTATCGTCTGTACCTACTGCCGGTAAAATGACCGCATCTACTGCTTCCAGAGCTTCAGGGGTCAGCTCAGCTTTAGTAGTGCCACTTAGCCCGTTCTGCAAATTATCAAAACCAATTAAAATAACGGAAGCGTCCAGCTCCATACATTTATTAATGACTTCAAGCTGTCTAGCATCTCCACCGATCAGAGCCACTTGAATTCCTGTGAGCATTCATTCTCCCCTCTTCCTAATCGAATCTTTAAGTTATGTTATGCGCTCGCCTATGGATGGGTTACTAAACGGAATAAGAAAGAGTCCTCGCTGAAGCTCGTCAGAAAAAGCAAAAAACACTTCTTTGCTTGAAGAAAGATCAAGACAAAAAAGTGTTTTACTCTTAAGCGCAATGGCTGGGTTGCAATTATTGGGTTCCGGTATGTCCAAAGCCTCCTGAGCCACGCTCTGTTTCGGTAAGCTCCTCTACTTCCATAAGCTCGACATGGGGCACGATCTGGAATACCATTTGGGCTACCCGCTCATTCCTATGTATCATAAAGTCTTCTGATCCATGATTGATCAGTAGCACCTTAATCTCTCCCCGGTAATCCGCATCTATGGTCCCTGGCGAATTCAATGCTGTAATTCCATGTTTTAAGGCCAAGCCACTACGCGGCCGAATTTGCGCTTCAAGCCCATTCGGCATAGCCAAGGTTAATCCTGTAGGCACCAATAGCCGCTCTCCAGGCAATACCTTGATAGGCTCCGTTATCGCCGCATAAAGATCAAAGCCACTCGCGGCAGCCGACATCTTTTGGGGGATTTGTATATCTTCATTGCCAGGAAGCCTTTTGAATTGCACGTTATACAAGCTGATCCCTCCTGAAGCCTTCAATCACGCTATCGGTTTGCCCAACCATCGATAATGCAAATGGTGTCGATAACATTTCAAGCGTAAGTGCTTGAATTTGGTCGAGCTGTACACTTTCAATGCGCTCGATAATTTCGTCCATACTGTAATGGCGGCCTAGCATTAGCTCATTTTTACCAATGCGGTTCATCCTGCTGCTCGTGCTCTCCAAGCTGAGAATTAAGCTGCCCTTCATTTGCTCCTTGCCTTTTCTAAGCTCAGCAGCCGTCAGTCCATGCTCCTTCAGCTCACTTAGCAGCTCCATGGTCACCTTCAATACATCTTCGGTTTGCTTAGGGGCTGTACCTGTATAAATGGTAAACATTCCGTCATCCTGATAAGAAGTATGATAAGAATAGACGGAATACGCCATACCACGCTTTTCTCTAATTTCTTGAAATAAGCGGGAGCTCATGCCTCCACCAATCGCATTATTTAGAAGAACCATCGCGTATATGCGCTCATCCTTCGCGGAAAGACCAGGAAGCGACAAGCAAATATGGTTTTGCTCTGTTTTTTTCTCGTAATATTTCAAATTACTGAAGAAGTTAGGCGGGCTTAGCGGCATTTCTGTGCCGTGGTTTTGAAATCCACCGAAATGCTCCTCCATCAAAACAAGAATCGAATCATCAATATTGCCCGCTACGGCAATAACTGTATTTTCAATCGTATATTGTTCCTTCATAAATTGCTTTAGAGTGTCCGAATTCATTGGAGTTAATGTCTGCTCCGTACCGATAATCGTATAGCCGAGGGAATGGTCCTCATAAGCCGCACTCGCTATTAAATCATGCACCATATCATCTGGTGTATCTTCATACATCGATATTTCTTCAAAGATGACGTTTTTTTCTTTTTCCAATTCGGTTTGGTCAAAGGCTGAACGAAAAAACATATCCGCTAACGCTTCTACGGCAATCGGTAAATGCTCATCCAACACCTTGGCATAGTAACAGGTATATTCTTTGGAAGTAAACGCATTAACATTACCACCAATCCCATCGAACAGCTCGGCAATGTCCTTCGCCGTATATTTGCCTGTGCCTTTGAATAGCATATGCTCAATAAAATGTGAAATCCCGTTATTGTCCAAAAGTTCATTACGCGATCCCGTTTTGACCCAAATTCCAAAAGATACAGAACGGCATGTAGGTATAGGCTCCACGACAACACGTAGCCCGTTGCTTAATATATGTTTATTCAATAAAGGAGCCTCCTTGTAAAATCTTCGTTTAGAAACAGGCGAATCCTATTACGGATAAAATTCGTTTGTTCCTTGTTTGTTCCTTAGTAGCTTTATGATTTTACCATTATTGGTTAGCAGACTCAACTTCCGGTACACGATTCGTGGAGATTAACTGACTGACCGTGCCTAACACCAGCTTTTTATTCTTGATCGCATGAATCATCCGCTCTAATGCCTCGCTTGAGGAATAAGTCGGATGCATTAAAATAAGCGTGCCCGGCTCTACTCGGGTAGCCACTTTATTAACGATGGAAGCAGGCTCAGGCTTGCGCCAATCTACGGTGTCTAGGGTCCAAAGTATCGTAGTCAGGTTCATTTCGCCAGCTATATCGACAGTGGCTTGATTAAAATCACCCGATGGCGGAGCAAACAGCTTGTTGTCCACACCAAGCTCCTCTTTCAGGAGCTTTTCGGTTTTGCTAATCTCCGCATAAGCCTGTGCCCGGGAAAGCTTGCTCATATCTTTGTGGGAATAAGCATGGTTGGATAATTCATGCCCCTTTTCTTTGATTAGCAGTGCCGTAGGTATATTGCCCTTTAACCAGCTTCCATCGAAAAAAAAGGTAGCATGAACCTGCTCCTCTTCCAACACTTCTAATATTTTAGGCAAAAATTCATTGCCCCAAGCTACATTAATCATCAGAGCCACCATCGGTTTCATCGGATTCCCTTTGTAAACCGGATAAGAACCTAGCTGATCGAGCTTAATAGCTGGCTCCACTTCCTTCATAACCAGCTTCAACTTGTTACGAAAAAGCGTTTGTTCATTGAGGGCAAGTGATTGCTCAATATCGACCTCTTGCCCATTATAACCGGGAATCGCTTTCCATACCTGGTCTACCCGGGCATCAATCGGTTCTACTTTCCGGGACACAGCTTCAGCTTGGATTTGCTGCAGCAGCTCATCATGAAGCTGCTTACGTTCTTCTTCATTCATGCTGCTCATCGCAGGCGGTTCATGAACTGTTGAGCGGGCGGCTGAAGCTGAGATTGCTTGCTGCTCTCCATGCAATACGAAAGCACCGATGCTTTCCGATTGCTGCAGCATCAGTGTCGCGCTTACGAAAAGTCCGGACAAAATCATCATTTGTAAACGTTCCATACGCCCGCTCCTGTCATTAGTGAGCCTTAACGATAAGTTGGCTCGTTATTAACTCCTATGGAGCCATACGACTGCACTTGATTTCGTTATAGCTCCTCTATCATTTGTCCATAAATATGCTAATTGGGCATAAATTAGACCCTAACAAAAAAAGAGACAGATATATCTGCCTCCTATTTGTGTAGCTAGATCCTAGTCATTTACGACTGTGCTGGTGCTTCTACGGATAATACAGCTTTGCGGGATAGATTGATGCGGCCTTGTTGGTCAATTTCGGTTACTTTCACCGTAATGGTATCGCCAATCGCGACAACATCCTCCGTTTTGTTAACCCGTTCTGCAGATAATTGGGAAATATGTACCAAGCCTTCTTTACCCGGTAAAATTTCGACAAAAGCGCCGAACTTCTCAACTCTTTTTACAGTACCTAGGTAAATTTCACCGATGACTACCTCTTTAACAATACCTTCGATAATCATGCGGGCTTTATCGTTCATTTCTTGGTTAGATGATGCGATAAATACGCGTCCATCCTGCTCAATATCGATTTTCACGCCAGTTTCCTCGATAATTTTGTTGATGATTTTACCACCGGCACCAATAACATCACGAATCTTATCCGGATTGATATGCATAGTAAGAATTTTCGGCGCATATTGCGAAAGCTGTTTTTTCGGCTCTTGAATACGCTCCATCATTTTGCTTAGGATATGCATCCGGCCTACTTTGGCTTGCTCTAATGCTTGGTTCAAAATGTCACGGTCGATCCCGTTAATTTTAATATCCATTTGCAAAGCGGTAACTCCCTTAGCGGTTCCAGCAACCTTAAAATCCATATCGCCCAGATGGTCTTCCATTCCTTGAATGTCACTCAAGATGGAGAAGTGGGCACCTTCCATGATTAAACCCATCGCAACGCCAGCTACCGGTGCCTTGATCGGCACACCTGCATCCATCATCGCTAAGGTACTAGCGCAAATGCTTGCTTGTGAAGTCGAACCGTTGGATTCCAAAACCTCGGATACTAGACGAATGGTATAAGGGAAATCGACTTCCGAAGGAAGAATTGGCTCTAATGCCCGTTCACCCAATGCTCCATGCCCGATTTCGCGGCGACCTGGTGGACGAAGCGGTCTTGCTTCACCAACGCTGAAAGGCGGAAAATTGTAATGATGCATAAACCGTTTTGTTTCTTCCAGATCCAGCCCGTCCAATATTTGCACATCGCCAAGCGGTCCAAGTGTACAAATGCTTAATGCTTGCGTTTGACCACGTGTAAACAATCCAGAACCATGCGTGCGCGGCAATAGGTCAATATCGCATTCAATCGGGCGGATTTCATCCAGTCCACGACCATCGGGACGAATTTTGTCTACGGTAATAAGGCGGCGTACTTCATCTTTAACGATGTCATACAACGTTTCTTTCACATCACCCATTCTCTCTGGGGTTTCTGCATATTCGGTTTTGAAGTGAGTGACGGTATTGGCATTTACTAAATCAATAGCTTCTTGTCTTGCATGCTTTTCAGCTATCTTGACAGCCTCTACTAAGCCGGATTGTGCGAAAGCACGAACTTCACTGTTTACAGCTTCATTGATACTGTGCAGTTTTACGTCCATTTTGGCTTTGCCGCTTTCTTGAACCAATTGCTCCTGAATAGCGACGATCTTCTTGATTTCATCATGCCCGAACATAATGGCTTCAAGCATTACTTCTTCAGGCACTTCATCGGCGCCAGCTTCAACCATCATGATGGCGTCCTTCGTTCCGGCCACAACCAGATGAATATCGCTTTTCTCGGTTTGTTCCAAGGTTGGATTGATCAAAAACTGACCATCCACACGGCCAACAATAACGCCGCCAATGGGACCACTAAAAGGAACATCTGAAATACTCAGTGCCGCGGAAACCCCAATCATCGCTGCGATTTCTGGCGAGCATTCTTGATCCACGCTCATGACAATGGCAACAACTTGAATGTCATTACGGAAGCCTTCCGGGAATAAAGGGCGAATCGGGCGGTCAATCAGACGGCAAGCCAAGATTGCTTTTTGGCTAGGACGCCCTTCTCTTTTAATAAAGCCACCGGGTATTTTACCTACGGCATATAAACGCTCCTCGTAGTTAACGGTCAAAGGAAAAAAATCAAGATCCTTAGGCTCCGAAGAAGCGGTTACCGTACAAAGAACGACTGTATCTCCATAACGCACTGTTACTGCAGCATTTGCTTGCTTGGCCAAACGACCCGTTTCAAGAATGAACGGACGTCCACCCAAGTCCATCTGTACTCTTTTTTCCATAAAATCCTCCTGTACCATTTCATAAATTCATGTTTACCTATTTATCTAATGCCATACCTCTGCTAGTTATCTACTTATCATTTCTGCATGTTGCCTAGTATTTCCTTCTTTTATGAAATAAATCTCAGGACTAAATGAGAAAAGCAAAAGATTTCATGCATCATGTTTAGAAACATCCTGACATTATGAAAAAACAACCTCGCCATCTCTGTCCAAGCCCTAACCGGACGTGAACAGCAGACAACCATGGTTGCTTTGTAAGCCATCTTATTAACGACGAAGTCCAAGTGTTGCGATCAATGCTGTATAACGTTTAACTTCTTTGTTTTTCAAATAAGCTAATAGTTTACGACGTTGACCTACCATCTTCAAAAGACCGCGGCGAGAATGGTGATCTTTCTTGTGCATCTTCAGATGACTAGTAAGATTCAAAATGTTTTCTGTCAGAATCGCGACTTGTACCTCAGGAGAACCTGTATCGGATTCATGTGTTTTGTGAGTTTGGATCAACTCTTGTTTACGTTCTTGTGTCAATGCCATCGTTCTTACACCTCCATAATTTGTATATCACCATTGGCCCAGAGAAACGCCGGAGTACTCGATAATCCATGCCAAGGTTCTAAAGTGTTGTCAATTCACAACTTTTTTATTATATCACAGTTCACTATATAAAGTAAAATAGTATTAATCCAAAACAACAAATGAAGTAAATAATTGTTTGGCTTGCTCGACATCTCGGGAAATTTGTGCGACCAGTTCAGCCACTCCACTGAATTTACGCTCAGGACGAATATAAGAAATAAAGTCGACCGAAACCTCGCTGCCATAAATCGATTCAGAGAAATCAAATAAATGGGCTTCAAGTGTAGGTTTTTCTAGATTTTCTACAAAGGTCGGCTTTTTCCCTACGTTCATCACGCCATTATAGGCTTGGCCATTCACATGGCACTGGATCGCGTACACACCCAATTCAGGAATCACAAAAGCTGCGGACAGATCGATGTTGGCGGTAGGAAAACCAATCGTCCTGCCTCTGCCATCACCTGTGACCACTTTGCCAATGATCGAATAGGGACGGCCCAGCAAAGCATTCGCCTGTTCGATTTCTCCAGAATTTAGATGATGCCTAACCATGGTGCTACTGACCTTATAGCCATTCTGGTGGAAGGGGCGGATGACCTCAACAGCGAACCGTCCTTGCGCAAGCTCGCAAAGATCATCTGGTGTACCTGCACCACGGTATCCAAAGGTAAAGTCAAAGCCGACAATGACGGTATTTACCTGCATAGGAATCAGCATATTCTCTACAAACTCCTCGGGTGTCACCTGCATGAACGCAGGATTAAAAGAGACCAAATAGGTATCATCAACACCTAATTGCTCCAGCAGCTGCATTTTGGCCATTACAGGTGTAAGCAGGTTCGTATATTTACATTGTCCCAGTACCTCACGCGGATGCGGATGAAAGGTCATGATGGATGCAGAAATATGCAGGCTGTCCGCTCGCTCTCTGGCACGCTTAATTACCTCTTGATGACCCCTATGAACACCATCAAACTCACCAATGGCCAGAACCTGAGGTTTCATAGCTGAGGAGCTGCTTGGAGCAGTAATGGGATAATTTAATTCTGTAGACTGCATAAATACAAGTTCACCTACATTCTATCATTACGGCGACACACCAAGGAACAACCGAATTATCGCCAGTTACTATTCGCTTGTCCCTAAGAGAATACTTTGACTGGCTGGAGCTCTAATGCATCCTTGTCCCATTGAAAAATACCTAAAAATCGGGAATCAGCAGAATAAGCTGTAACTAGTTGTTGTGCATGTGCGGCACTTAATGAATGGTTATCAATTTCAAAAGATAGTTTTTGTCCAATTAGAGCTTTGCGGGTTTGCGCTTCATTCAAATGGACGGATTGCATATGGGCAAGCGCTTTTTCGACAGGGATTAGCTGATCGATAAGTAAACCTTGCTTGTGTAGCTGCTCAATCTGTTCAATGGTCAAGCACTGCTTCTGCTCGATACTGCCAGTCGAAGTACGAACCAGATGCGACATAACAGAAGGAAACCCAAGCTTCCTTCCTATATCCACACATAATGTCCGAATATACGTTCCCTTGGAGCATCTCACACGAAACCGTATCTCCGGATGGGCAAGCGTAAGCTCCATATTTAATATTTCTATTTCATAGATGGTAACGGTACGCGATTTACGTTCAATCTCAATCCCCTGGCGTGCCAGCTCATAAAGCCGTTTTCCATCTACCTTAACGGCGGAATACATCGGAGGCACCTGATCAATATCACCGACAAAGGCATGGATTGCTTCGCTCACTTGCTCTGAGGTCAGTTGTACCTTATCAACTTGGTCGATAATTTGCCCTCCGGCATCCTCGGTATCTGTAGCGATGCCAATCTTTAATGTAGCTTCATACTCTTTAGGAAGCTCTTGGATATATTCAACAAGACGTGTAGCTCGTCCAATACATAAAGGCAGCACACCCGTTACTTGTGGATCTAAGGTTCCGGTATGGCCAATTCGTTTAATTCTCAGAATCCCCCGTATTTTGGCCACTACATCATGGGACGTAAAGCCCTGTGGCTTCCATACAGGCAAGATGCCTTCCAATAATTGCTCTGTCATGCCAGTGCCTTCCCTACTTCCCTAACAACCTGATCAATAGCTTCCTGCAAGGACCCATGAATCGTACAGCCAGCAGCACGCATATGCCCTCCACCGCCAAATGACTGAGCTATCCGAGCGACATCCATATTCCCACCAGAGCGAAGGCTGACCTTTACAATACCGCCTGCTCGTTCTTTAAATAGTAAGCCGACCTCAACACCCTCTACATTTCGCGGATAATTAACGAGTCCGTCCAAATCATCATTGGAAGCGCCGCTGGATGATAAATCCTCGATCGAGACAGCTAACCAGCCAATCCGTGTACTTTTATCGAATGTTAACGTGTTCAAACTTTTTTTAAGTAACGATATTTGCGGATAAGTCAGCTTCTCTAATAAATGCTCAGCCAGCTCATGCCCTTTAACGCCTCTTTGCAATAGATCAGCAGCAATTTGCATGACTTTAGGTGATGTACTCGCATACCTGAACCCACCCGTATCGGTCAGCAACCCTGAATAGATGCAAATATTTAACTCATCGGAGAATGGGAGATTCAAGTAATTTCCCAAATCATAAAGGATCTCTACGGTTGCCGCTGCTTCAGACTGCACCAGATTCACCGAACCAAAGAGGTCATTCGTTGCATGGTGGTCAATATTAAGTAAAGCAACATCTTCAGAGAAAAGCTCACAAACCTTGCCCATTCTTGAATAATCTGCGCAATCCACACTGATCACATGCTGGAATGATAAAGCTGAAACCGGCATGGAACCGTCAGAAGTAACGGTTTCATAATTAAGGATGGTATGCTGGGAAGCCGCCATGTACATATACTTGCCGGGCATTTCCCCCTCATTCACAAGGGTGAACTTTTTACCCAAAGATGATAGCATCCAAGCCATGGCAAAGGTTGACCCAGCAGCATCCCCATCCGGTTGGATATGGGATACTACTAGGAAATCATCATTGGTTTGAATAAATCGTGCCGCTGCTTCCAATTGCTTGGAATAACCCTCTGCATGTGTAACACCGTTCATGATGTGGAGTTCTCCGTATTGAGCTGCCCCAATATCTTTTCAATATGGCTGCCGTAATCAATCGAAGAATCCAAGCCAAATATTAGATCTGGTACTTTGCGCAAACGAACGCGCTTGGCGATCTCGGAGCGGATGAAGCCACTGCTGCGGCTTAATACCTTTAAGGTTTCAACCTTTTGCTCATCCGTGCCAAGGACACTTAGAAATACTTTGGCTTGGGATAAATCATTGGTCAATTCCACACCTGTGACCGTTATAAACCCAATCCGCGGATCTTTTAATTCAGATTGAATAATTTGGCTTAGTTCCTTCTTAATTTGTTCGCCTACCCTGCCTACTCTAACTCGCGCCATTCAGATCACCTCTCAACTGATTCCATGATGAAGGCTTCAATAATGTCGCCTTCTTTAAGATCGTTGAATTTTTCAAGAGAAATACCGCACTCATAGCCTTGTGCAACTTCCTTGGCATCGTCTTTGAAGCGTTTCAACGAATCTATGTTACCTTCAAAAACAACAATTCCACTGCGAATTAAGCGCATTTTCGCATTACGGGCAATTTTACCGGAAGTGACCATGCATCCAGCAATAACACCGATTTTGGTAACTTTGAAAATATTACGCACTTCTGCTTGTCCCAGCACTACTTCTTTAAAGATTGGATCCAGCTTGCCCTTCATAGCATACTCAATTTCCTCAATAATTTTGTAGATGATGCTGTGAAGGCGAATATCGACTTTCTCTGAATCTGCTGTGTTTTTAGCTTGCGGCTCTGGACGCACGTTAAAACCAATAACAATTGCGTTGGATGCAGATGCCAGAATAACATCGGATTCGGTTATCGCCCCTACGCCATGATGCAGGATTTTGACACGTACACCTTCAACTTCGATTTTCGCAAGCGAGCCACGAAGTGCCTCAACGGAACCTTGCACGTCGCCTTTGATAATGACATTAAGATCTTTAATTTCCCCGTCTTTGATATGTTTATACAGATCATCTAGGGTTACACGAACATTCGCGCCCATTTCCTGCTGTCTCAAAGAAACTGAACGCTTCTCAGCGATAATTCTTGCTTTGCGCTCATCCTCGAAGCAGATAAACGGATCGCCTGCTTGTGGCACTTCTACCAAGCCAGTTATTTCCACTGGTGTCGATGGACCGGCTTCTTTTAATCGTTTTCCTTTATCATTAACCATTGCACGAACACGACCGAAGTGGACGCCAGCTACAAAGCTATCGCCAACTCTTAATGTTCCATGCTGGATTAGCACGCGCACAACAGGACCTTTACCTTTATCCAGTTCGGCCTCAATAACCGTACCTCTGGCACGCTTGTCGGGATTAGCTTTCAGTTCCTGAACTTCCGCTACTAGTAAAATGTTCTCAAGCAGCTCGTCAAGTCCAATACGTTGCTTAGCCGAGATATTGCAGAATATCGTATCTCCGCCCCATTCTTCCGGTACCAGCTCGTATTTGGTTAGCTCCTGCTTAATTTTCTCAGGATCTGCACCATCTTTATCGATTTTGTTAACAGCTACAATGATCGGAACTTTCGCTGCTTTCGCATGGGCAATAGCTTCAACTGTTTGTGGCATAACGCCATCATCTGCTGCTACTACGATGATCGTAATATCCGTTACTTGCGCACCACGGGAGCGCATCGAAGTGAAAGCTTCATGACCCGGAGTATCCAAAAACGTAATTTTTTTGTTATGGGTTTCTACTTGATATGCACCAATATGCTGAGTGATACCACCGGCTTCGCCTTCAGTAACACTTGTTTTTCTAATTGCATCAAGCAAAGTTGTTTTACCATGGTCAACGTGTCCCATGATGGTTACAACAGGTGGACGTTCAATCAGATCAGCCTCATCATCAACCTCTTCAAAGGTTTCGAATCTGTCTTCCGCAACTGGAATTTTCAGTTCGACTTCCACATTATAATCACTGGCAAGCAATTGGATCGCATCTAGATCCAGCTCTTGGTTAATGGTTGCCATTACACCAAGAAATAATAGCTTTTTGATAACTTCAGATGCATCCTTATGCAACGATTTGGCCATTTCGCCGACCGTCATATTACCGCGAACGATGATCTTTTTCGGTGTGTTATCCACCTTTTCCTTTTTCACTTCTTGGAATCTGCCACGTTGTTGCGAGCGGTTGTTACCGCGGCTGTTTTGGGCGCTTCTTGTTCCGCCCGATCTGCTGTTATTATTATCGTCAAACCGTTTGGCTCCACCAGCTGCTGGTTTCTTTACTACTTTGTTTCTGGCGTCATCACTATCCACGGAAGGTCGCGGAGATCCAGCTGATTTATTAAATGAATTCGGAGCGCCTGAGCTGCGGTTCTCAAAAGGCTTTCTATCGGCAGACGATGCTGCCGGACGTGCAGTACGATCGCCAGGACGGCTGCTTGGACTACTAGTCCCTGTAGCTGGGCGGCTGCTGCCACCGCTAGTTCCTCCTGTGCTGCTACTGCTGCGATTTCCTTGTGAGCCCTGGTAGCCACCTGTTGGACGGCTTTGGCCGCCTGCGCTGCTGCCTGTTGAAGATGAGCTGCGGTTAGGGTAGCTGCTACCTTGCGAGCTGCTACCTGTGGAGCTGCTAGGGCGCTGGCTATAGCCGCCGGTTGAGCCTTGACCGGTTGAGCTGGTACGATTGTAGCTACCGGTGCTGCCTTGGCCTGTGCTGGAGCTGCCACTAGGGCGTCCGCTGGTGTTGCTGCCTTGGTAACCTTGCCCCTGTGGACGGCCTTGGGAACTACTACTACGATTGGCCCCACCTTGGTCAGGTCGACGCTGCGGTCCTTGACTTGAGCTTGACCCTTGCGAGCCGCTGCTCGCTGGTCTAGGTGCTGGCGCCTGTGAAGCAGCGGCTGGAGCCGCTGTTGTTGGTGCAGCGGGATCCTGGGACGGCTGTGAAGGCCTGGATTCCATCTTAATGGAAGCCGGCTGCGCAGCCTCTCTTGGCGCTGTGCTGGTTGGTGTTGAAGTTGAAGGATTAGCCGCTTCGTTCGTACGTTTAGCTGCTGCGTTCGCTTTTACATCTTTAAAAAATTTCTCTACACTGCTCACTGTATCATTCTCCATTACGCTCATATGGTTGTTAACTGGGATATCAAGTCTTTTTAAAATGGTAATAATTTCTTTGCTGCTCATATTTAAAGACTTGGCATACTCGTATACCCTGAGCTTATCTTTATTGTTGTCTTGTTTATCCAATATCTTCCACCTCCGTGCGATTTTCCAGACTTTTCCTTAGCATTTTGGCAAATCCCGAATCCGCAACAGCAATTGTTACCCTTGACTCTTTTCCTATACTCGCTCCGAGCCGTTCCCTACTTCCGTACTGGACAACCTTGACTCCAAAAGTTAAACATTTATCGCTCACTTTTTTATAAGTGTTTACAGCGGCATCCTCCGCAATGATCACAAGCTTTGCTTCGCCCTTGCGTACGGAATCGATCACCGATTCCTCGCCCGTAACCAATTTGCCAGCTCGCATTGCCATGCCTAATGTATTAAAAAATTTATTCATCATCCACCATCGTTTCTTTGCCGGCAATAAATTCATCCTCGACTTTGATAAAGTCTTGCTCCAAAGCATCATAGATAGCCGGACTTACAGTTGCCTTAAGCGCCCGATCCAAAGCTCTGCTCTTCTTGGCCAGCTTAAAGCACGACAGCTTTCCACAAAGATACGCACCCCGACCCGCCTTTTTGCCGCTTAAATCGATCATAATCTCATCAGTTGGCGTTTTGACAACACGAATCAGTTCTTTCTTGGGCATCATTTGTTGGCAAGCTACGCATTTGCGAAGGGGAATTTTTCTCTGCTTCATCGGTAATCACCCTCTATTAAGCTCAACATATGGATAGTTAATATTCATTTAATTATTATTGGTTCTACTTGCCCATTTAATCAACGCTGATCGAATCCTGATGCATTTCCTCTGTATACGTTTTAGGGCGCCCATATTCCTGCTCGGCTTGAGTTTCACTTTTGATATCAATTTTCCAGCCTGTCAGCTTCGCAGCCAAACGAGCATTTTGACCTTTAATGCCAATTGCCAATGAGAGCTGGTAATCCGGTACTATGACGCGTGCCATCTTTTCCGTTTCAAATACGTTAACTTCAATCACCTTGGAAGGGCTAAGTGCATTGGCCACGTATTCATCAACTTCTTCCATCCAGCGGACGATGTCTATTTTTTCACCCTTAAGCTCATTAACAATCATTTGTACGCGAATCCCTTTAGGACCTACACAGGAACCTACAGGATCTACTTCAGCGTTGCGGGAATGGACCGCAATTTTGGATCTGAAGCCAGCTTCACGGGCAACTGAACGAATTTCCACAACACCATCAAAAATTTCCGGTACCTCCAGCTCGAATAAGCGTTTTAGAAGCCCCGGATGTGTACGTGATAATATTATTTGCGGCCCTTTAGTCGTATTCTCGACCTTAGTGATATAAGCTTTAACACGATCTCCCTGCTTAAACTTATCTGTGGGCATCAATTCCGTCAAAGGTAAGGCAGCTTCAATCTTACCTAAATCAATATAAACATTACGAAGATCCTGGCGTTGGACAATACCGGTTACGATATCCTCTTCTTTATCTACAAATGCATTATAAATGAGTCCGCGCTCAGCTTCACGTATACGTTGGGTAACAACCTGTTTAGCCGTTTGTGCTGCGATTCGTCCAAAATCACGAGGTGTTACTTCAATTTCTACAATGTCGGTAAGCTGGTAGGTTTGGCTGAGCTCCCGTGCTGCTTCGATTGAAATTTCCAACCTGACATCAAGCACTTCATCCACTACCGCTTTGCGCGCATAAACCTTGATCAGCCCCGTATTGCGATTAATGTCTACACGAACATTTTGTGCGGTATTAAAATTACGTTTATAACTGGAAATTAGAGCCGCTTCAATAGCATCAATTAATACTTCCTTAGCGATTCCTTTCTCCCTTTCGATTTCCGACAGTGCGTCAATAAAATCTGTATTCATCGGCTGGAGCTCCCCCTCTCATAAATCAATCCTGTTTACAATTAAAAAACAATAGCTAATCTTGCACTCGCCACTTTGTCAAATGGAATGATGTGCTTTTTCTTGCCAGCCTCAATCTCCAAGGTTTGCTCGTCAAATGAGAGCAGTTTCCCCTCGAATTCCTTCAAGCCATTAAACGCTTCATAAGTGGTGACAAATACATGGTCACCGATAGCTTTGTAATAATCTTGTATCTTTTTCAACGGCCGCTCAGCACCGGGTGATGAGACCTCCAAGAAGTAAGCCGTAGGAATCGGATCATTTTCATCTAATTTTTCACTTAAAACTTCACTAATCCGGCCGCAATCATCAATATCGATGCCGCCTTCTTTATCGACGTATAGACGAAGAAACCAGTTGCTTCCTTCTTTAACATACTCCACATCTACCAATTCAAATCCGTTGTCGTCCAGGTATGACTGCATGAGTGACTCTACTACGGATTTTATTTGTGCGCTCAACCCGCTTCCCCCTATCGTAAACGAGAGACTAATGCTCTCAGGTCTATAACAAAATGTAAAGAGTGGGTTTCCCCACTCTCTAAGATCGGAATCTATAACATTGTTGCCAAAGAAGATTATACCATAAGCGATTTACGTATGCAATGAGCCTAGGGTGTGCCTGATCTGTTCTTTGACTAAAATAGCGATAGCTGATTCGTTTCTGGCATCCCTCTAAAGCACCCCATGGAGGTAAGCAGCTCGATAATCGTCTTGGAAGCTTTACTGCGATTCTGGAAATCCTCTATCGATAAAAAAGAACCTTCGTTTTTGGCTGCAGCAATATTTTTAGCTGCATTCTCCCCGATTCCCCCTAAAGCACCGAATGGAACCAGCAGGGCATCACCATCTACCAGAAACTTGGTTGCATCCGATTTGAACAGGTCGATTCCTTTAAAGGAATAGCCTCTTGCCGTCATCTCCAATGCCATTTCCAAAATTGAAATCATACTTTTTTCCTTAGGCAGCGCCTGAAAGCCTTTTTCTTCAATCTCAATTAATCGACGTAAAATGGCATCATAGCCTTGGCATAATAGCTCCACTTCAAAATCCTCCGCCCGTACTGTAAAGTAAGTGGCATAAAAAGCGATCGGATAATACAGCTTAAAGTAGGCTGTCCTTACTGCTGAAATAACATAAGCTGCCGCATGCGCTTTAGGAAACATATATTCGATCCGCTCGCAGGATTCGATATACCAGCCAGGCACTTTATGCTTTTTCATATCATCTTTCCATTCTTGCGTTAACCCTTTGCCCTTACGAACACTCTCCGTTATTTTAAAAGCAAGACCAGCGTCCATACCCGCCTTGTAAATTAAATAAAGCATAATATCATCGCGGCAGCCAATAACGGTTTTAATGGTGCAGGTATCTTTCCTGATCAATTCCTGGGCGTTGCCCAACCAAACCCCGGTACCGTGGGACAAGCCTGATATTTGCAACAAATCGGCAAAGGTGGTTGGCTGCGTTTCTTGAAGCATCTGCCTTACGAACTTGGTCCCCATCTCCGGCACGCCGTAAGTAGCCACGGGCGTACGAATTTGCTCAGGTGTTACCTCGATCGCTTTGGTCGAATTAAAAATACTCATGACCTTCTGGTCGTTCATCGGAATGGTCGTTGGATCTACACCAGTCAAATCCTGCAGCATCCGCATCATGGTTGGATCATCATGGCCCAGTATATCCAGCTTCAACAGATTGTTCTCAAAAGCATGGTAGTCAAAATGAGTGGTTTTCCATTCGGAACTTGTATCGTCGGCTGGATATTGTACAGGTGTTACATCATCAACATCCATATAATCGGGAACTACAACGATGCCGCCTGGATGCTGGCCCGTACTTCGTTTTACGCCTGTAAAACCGGAGGCAAGCCGACTAATTTCAGCACCGCGCCATTTCTTGCCTTGCTCCTCTTCGAACTTTTTCACATAACCAAATGCCGTTTTGTCGGCAATCGTTCCAATCGTGCCTGCACGAAATACATTTTTCTCGCCAAATATTTCTTTGGTGTAATTATGGGCAACCGATTGGTAATCCCCGGAAAAGTTCAAGTCGATATCGGGAACCTTGTCGCCTTTAAAGCCAAGAAACGTTTCGAAAGGGATATCTTGCCCTTCGCCCTTCAAATTATCGCCACATACCGGACAGCTTTTGTTCGGCAAATCAAAGCCGGAAGGCAAGCTTCCATCCAGAATCCACTCGCTATGCTTGCAAGAGCCGCATACATAATGCGGAGGGAGCGGATTAACCTCGGAAATCCCCAGAAAGGTTGCCACTACGGATGAGCCTACCGAGCCCCGTGAGCCTACCAAATAACCATCCTCATTCGATTTCTTCACAAGCTTCTCTGAGATTAGGTAGTTGGCCGAAAAACCAAATTTAATAATTGGGATCAGCTCTTTTTCCAATCTCGCTACGATCACCTCGGGAAGGTCATCGCCATAAATCCGTTTGGCGGTGCCGTAACATTTTTCGCGAATTTCTTCATCAGCGCCCTCAATAATCGGTGTAAACAGCTTGGAAGGAAATAGCTCGATTTCTTCAAATTGGTCAGCAAGGTCTGCTGTATTTTTAACAACAACCTCAAAAGCAGTTTCGGCACCCAAATATTGAAATTCGGCTAGCATCTCTTTCGTGGTACGGAAATGGACATCCGGCTTTTGCATCCCTTTTAGGGGGCTAAAGCCAGTAATACCATTAATGGCAATATCGCGGCAAATTTTATCACGCGGATTCAAATAATGGACATTACCTGTAGCGATTACCGGCTTATTCAGCTTACGTCCAATAGCCATTACCCGCGCATTCGCATCCTCCAGATGCTCCTTGCTGCCGACCAGGCCTTTATCTACCAAATGCATATTTACACAAATAGGCTGAATCTCCAGCACATCATAAAACTCAGCAACACGTTCGGCTTCCTCCACGGTTTTATTCAATACCGTTTCGTAGAACTCGCCTTTTTCACAGCCGGAGCTAATGATTAAGCCTTCTCTCATGGTTACCAGCTTGCTTCGTGGAATGCAGGCCACTCTCTGAAAATACTCTGTATGTGATAAAGAGACTAGTGAAAACAGGTTTTTTTTGCCAATCGCGTTTTTCGCATAAATGCAGCAATGAAAAGGCCTTTGGTTTTTCAAGCTTTTGCCTACGTTATCGTTTAATTGCGGCAGCTCGGTCAAACCACGCTCGGCTGCTTCTTTAATTAAATGGAACAGGATATAGCCAAGCGCTATAGAGTCATCAAGCGCACGGTGATGATTGTCCAAGCCTACTTTGAATTTATCGGATAAAGTATTCAAGCGATGATTTTTCATTGTTGGAAATAGTAGCCTTGCTAGCTCTACCGTATCCAAGGAAGGATTGGTCACCTTAGGGATGCCAAGCCGTTTGCAATTCTCGTGAATAAACCCCATATCAAATCTAGCATTATGGGCAACTAGCACACAGTCACCAATAAATTCAATAAATTTGGGGAGAACATCTTCAAGCTCTGGGGCATCGACCACCATATCATCCGTAATATTCGTCAGCTGCTGAATATTATATGGAATCTTGACGTGGGGATTAATAAAGCTGGAAAACCGATCCAGCTCTTTCCCGTCTTTCATTCTCACTCCCGCTAATTCTATGATTTTATTATTAATAATAGATAGGCCCGTCGTTTCAATATCAAAAATAACATATTCGATTTCGCGCAGCTCTTCTTTTCGCGGATTTACCACGATAGGAATCGCATCGTCAACAACATTGGCTTCCAGCCCGAAAATCACTTTAATTCCATGCTTCTTGGCCGACTTATCCGCCTCCGGGAAACATTGGATTCCACTATGGTCTGTTATCGCTATCGCTTTATGTCCCCACTTGGCCGCTGTTTTAATGTACTGATCAACAGAAGTGATTCCGTCCATCGTACTCATCGTCGTATGCAAATGAAATTCAACACGTTTCTCAGCAGCATCATCCTTACGGTCTGGAGGCGCCATCACTTCATTGATATCATTAGGCATCAGCACAAGCTCAGGGATTTGCATAAAACGGTCGTATTCTACTTTGCCTCTTAATTTCAGCCAGGTGCCATTTTTAATAAGCCCGAAAATTTTAACATCCTCTTTGGTTTTGGCAAACGCCTTGACCATCATGGAGTCCGTGAAGTCTGTTATATTAAACGTGAACAAGGTCATCCCATTTTTGAGTTCCTTGGAATCCAAACCAAAGACAGCACCTTGCAGTGTAACTTTCTTATCTTCATCCTGAACCATCTGGATCGGAACCGGGGCATCTTTAATATCATAGCCTACCATAAGTTTGAGATCAGCGGCAGTTAAGGAATCCGCTTCTTGCTCAGCTTCGATGGCATTCATCATTTCATTGGTGACCACTTTATTTTCTTCAATGATTTGTTGCTCAAACTTCTTGATTACTTCTTCAGGCTTCTCGTTTTTACTGTAACGCACTTGGAACTCAATGCCAAAATATTTGAGGTAAAAGGTTTGGATCCATTGTCCAATATTTTTCTTCTTAGCCATATCTAACCCTATCGAATCTAACATAACTAAGGTAAGAATATGATTATTGATCTCAATATGTGCTTTATTCATCCAACCATTAACCGAGGTTTCTTCACGCTGTACCCATTCTACAAACATCGACCAATATTCAAGAGCAATCGCTTCGGCTGGAACTGCGTCCGTATATTTCAACATAAAACGAATCGCCGCAATATGGGCAAATTTGTCGCGAACCATTTTGCAGAAGGATATATACACATCCTGCGGAACGATACTGCTTTTTACAATATAAAGCTCCCATTCTCGATTTTTGCGACTCGTTTCGACCTTATCGATATAACCATCTGTGAAAAAAGAGTGAACTACATCCTGAGGAACGCGGGCTTGCTCCATCAGCATCTCAAATCGATGTCTTTTTTCCGCTGTATTGCTCATGCGCATCCTCCTAAAAGTTTTGCTTAGCAAAACTGACTTCGTAAGCTTCTACTTTAGAGTTTTCGTTAGAAAACTGACTTAATATATTTACGACTACAAAACATACAAGGGGCAAAAGGAAATGTTGCTTTCCGATTTGCCCCCTCGTCTTACGAATTTACTTAATACGCTTTACCGAATAAGACGGTATGTACGGCTTTTTCTGCACAAACGAGACAAGTTTCTTTGCGTACACTAGGTTCAAAAGGAATATTGCGGCTCGTAGCGCCCGTTTCTTCCTTAACCTGTGCTTCGCATGCATCCGAACCGCACCAGCCCGCTAAAGCAAAGCCGCGCTTCTGTTCCAAAAATAGTTTGAATTCATCTAAGGTGTCTACAGCTGTAAAATTGTCATCGCGGAATTGTTTAGCTTTATCAAACATTTGTTGATGAATTTCTGCCAGCATGTTTTGTACTTCTTCCACCAGGTTCTCTTGGGCAACCACTTTCTTTTCCCCTGAAACCCTGGACACAAGCACAACTTGTCCATTCTCCATATCACGAGGCCCAAGCTCAAGGCGGATGGGTACGCCCCGCATTTCATACTCGTTAAACTTCCAGCCAGGACTTTGATCAGCGCGATCATCCACTTTTACACGGACACCGGCTTGCTTCAAGAGCTTATGCAGCTCATCCACACGACCGATTACGAGCTCTCTAGATTTAGGCGGACCAATTGGGATCATAATCAATTGGGTAGGTGCGACTTTAGGAGGCAGAACAAGACCCCGGTCATCGCCATGCACCATAATCAAGGCACCGATCAGACGTGTGCTTACTCCCCAAGAAGTAGTATGACAGAATTGATGCTGATTTTCACGATCCAAATATTTGATATCGAAGGCAACCGCGAAGTTGGTTCCCAGATAATGGGATGTACCCGCCTGCACCGCTTTGCCATCCTTCATCATGGCTTCCAGAGAAAACGTGTCTACGGCACCTGCGAATTTCTCTGAAGGTGTTTTTTGTCCAAGAATAACCGGCATCGCTAATATATTCTCGGCAAATTCCTTATAAATTTCCAGCATCTGCATCGTTTCGCGACGCGCATCGGCTTCGTCCTCATGGGCTGTATGGCCTTCTTGCCATAAAAACTCCGTCGTCCGTAAAAACGGCTGTGTTCTTTTCTCCCAACGTACGACATTAGCCCATTGATTGATCAACAACGGCAAATCGCGATAGGAGTTTATCCATTGCGCATACATATGCCCGATCATCGTTTCTGAGGTGGGGCGAATGGCAAGGCGCTCTTCTAGCTTCTCTCCACCTGCCTCGGTGACCCAAGGAAGCTCGGGATTAAAGCCTTCGATATGATCCTTTTCCTTTTGGAGAAAGCTTTCAGGAATAAACAGCGGGAAGTATGCATTCCGGTGGCCTGTTTCTTTAAAACGAATATCAAGCTCCTTCTGGATATTTTCCCAAATCTCATAGCTATCCGGCTTAAATACGATACAGCCACGAACAGGTGCATAGCTCATTAGGTCAGCTTTCTTAATTACATCCAGGTACCATTTCGAGAAATCTTCACTTTGTGGGGTAATATCTTTAACGAATTGCTTTTCTTTTGACTTGTCATTTGACATGGGTGATCCTCCTACAAGCTTTCCCTTGGGTTTGCTACTTCGTAAACTTGCTATATAAAATTATCCTTTAACCAAACGTAATATATCGTTGTAGGTAACAGCGATCATAAGCAGCATGAGCATCGCGAATCCGACAAAATGGACAATGCTTTCCTTGCTAGGATCCACAGGCTTGCCGCGTAATGCCTCAAAGGCAAGAAATACGAGACGGCTTCCATCCAATGCTGGAAATGGCAGCAAATTAAATAGTCCGAGATACAGGCTCATGGCCGCTGTCCAGAAAATATATTGGGTCCAGCCCGCATTGGCTTGCTCACTCGTAAATTCAACAATCCTAACGGGACCGCCCAAATCATCCATTTTAAATTGGAGGGTTGCCAGTTTTACGAAGCCATCCAGTATCGAGACGGTCAGACTGGTCATATTGTTCCAGCCACTTGCGACTCCATCTAATAAAGAGGCTGTGCGATATTCAGGCATTAGGATAACGCCCACCAAACCGCCACCTTTGTCCTCAGGAGTAACCTCCTTACGGATTTGCTCGCCACCCCGATCAATGATCCATACCATCGGTTTATTCACAGATTGTTTAATCAAACCTTGCAGTTTGGCAGCATCTGCACCTATAGTCTCATTATTGACCTCAAGCACGATATCATTGGCAACCAGTCCGCTTTTTTCCGCGGGAGCTCCAGGCTCGGTACTGCGAATTTTGACCTTATCGGGCACACCCGCCATCATTACAACCGTAACAAATAAAACAAAGGCTAATATAAAGTTCATAAAGGGTCCCGCAAATATAGAAAGAGCCCGCTGGGCCACAGATTTACTTCCAAATTGACGGTTCCATGGGGCGATCTGCGTTTCTTTACCTTTCGTAACTAGCAAGGTCTGGGGATGGATCGTAAAGCTACGCACTTCCCCTTCCAAATCTAGCTTAACGAAAAGCTTATGCTCAAGGTCGATCTCTTCGACAACCCCAACCAAGCTATCCATGCGCTTGTCAAAATCACTTGTATAAATGTGAGTAACCACATCATCAACTAAAGTGACCGAAATACGCTGTCCAGGATTAATCTGAATCATCTCCGGGTCCTCGCCAGCCATTCGTACAAAACCGCCAATAGGCAACAAACGGAGCGTAAAGCGAGTTTCCTCCCTTTTAAAGGAAAGGATCTTAGGACCAAAACCAATGGCAAATTCTCTTACCAGAATACCTGCTCTTTTTGCAAAATAATAATGTCCCCATTCATGAATCGTAACTAGGACAAAAAACAAAAGCACAATTTGAAATGCATTTTGCAACGTAGCCAATTCGCAACGTCCTCCCTTTAAGCATCGGTTAGGAACAACCTGCAATGATCAATAACCATTACTGGGCTGTACCTTAGACAAGTTTGTGTTCCATGGCTAAGCTCATCTTTTCATTAAGATTAACATTATTGGCAGCCCAAATACAAGCTGCCCCATGTAATGAACATATTACCCTGCTGTTAAAATAATGCTTAGAGAATAGGGCATTTACGGTTATCCCTTATACTGCAAAGCAGTAGCTCTTGCCCACGCATCAGTCGCCATAATCTCGTCCAAATCAGGTTCAGCTATAACGCTGTGCTGATCTAGAGCCGCTTCTATTATTTGCTCAATTTCCAAAAATGTAATAGCTCCGCTTAAAAAGCGTTGAACAGCGATTTCATTGGCTGCATTATACACCGTAGGTGCCGTACCGCCTGCAATCCCGCTTTCATAAGCCATTCGCAGACACGGGAACCGACCATAGTCCATGTCTCGAAAATTCAATTGACCCACCTGTGTTAAATCCAGCCTGCTCGCAGGTGTCTTTAATCGGTTTGGGTAAGTAAGTGCATACTGGATCGGAATCCGCATATCCGGACTTCCTAACTGGGCGATAATACTATGGTCAGCAAACTCCACAAAAGAATGAATAATACTCTCTGGGTGGATCACAACCTTAATTTGTGAATAGGCAATTTGGAATAACCAATGAGCCTCAATCACTTCAAGGCCTTTATTGACCATCGTAGCGGAATCAATCGTAATTTTGGGACCCATCGACCAATTTGGATGCTGTAACGCTTGCTCTACAGTTACACCCTCCAACTGCTCGCGCGTCCGGTCCCTGAAGGATCCTCCAGATGCAGTTAACGTGATCTGGTTAATGTCTTGATGGGCCTCACCGTTTAGACATTGAAAAATCGCCGAATGCTCACTATCAATCGGAAAAAGCTTAACACCACAACGTTTCACAAGGTTAGTAACCAGATGACCGGCGCTAACCAGCGTTTCTTTGTTAGCCAGACCAATATCCTTGCCCGCTTCAATCGCTGCTAATGTAGGGCGCAAGCCTTGGCTGCCTACTAATGCATTAACAACATAATCGGCATTCGTACCTGCGGCAACCTCTAGCAAACCTTCATCCCCGTAAAAAACCTCAGTGTCAGCGTTTATGTAGGTTTTAAGCTCATCGGCCAAAGCTTTCGAAGCTACCGAAACTTTCCCAGGCTTAAATTGTTTAATCTGTTCGACTAATAAGGCAATATTACGCCCACCTGCAAGAGCCTCTATCTTGTAAAGCTCCGGGTAATGGGAGATAACATCTAATGTCTGCGTACCCACTGAACCCGTAGAACCTAGTATAGTAATGCGTTTCATGCTTCACCTCAACAACAATTTATGCATGGGGCAGTAAAAGCAACAAATGAACCATTGGGAATACGATTATCCAACTGTCCACTCGATCCAGTACACCACCATGCCCTGGCAATATCGTACCTGTATCTTTGATGCCTTTTACACGTTTATAGGCAGACTGGATTAAATCTCCTATTTGGCCTACTATGGCAATCGCGATTCCGAGCAGTAGCGCTTGAGTCCATGAAAGCAGCTCTGGCTGCGCCCATGAGAAGCACAGAGCGACCACAATGGAGATAATAATGCCGCCAAGAGAGCCTTCAATGGATTTTTTGGGACTAATCGCTGGCCATAACGGATGCTTGCCAAACTTAGAGCCAACGAAATAAGCTCCTGAGTCAGTTGCCCATATACAAAAAAAGATCAGAAGTGTCCAAAACAGCCCACCCTGTTCAATCATTCGTGTTTCTATCATATAATGAAAACCTAACCCAATATATACAACTCCTAAAAATAAGACGGAAACTTGGTCGATCGTTACCTTATTTTTGGAAATGACCGTTATAAATAAGAGTATAAAGAGAAAAAACCAAATGATCGAAGTAACGGAGCTTAACACCGGCCAGCTTGTTATCGTCCATGGCATACATAAAAGCACCACAGCCACATATCCAATTATCGAGGTTAAGGAAAACGGCTTAAATCCGTTCATTTTCACAAATTCATAAAATCCGATTATGGATGCGATTCCGATAAAACTCATAAACCAATAGTTGCCTAAATACAACAGGGTCAAAAAAACGACAGCTGCTATTAGTCCTGTTACAATGCGTTGCTTCACGTACATACCCCCGTTGCTCTTACAAGCCGCCATATCTGCGTGCACGACGCTGATATTCTTGAACAGCTTCATAAAAATCCTGTTCGGTAAATTCGGGCCAGCATAAATCGGTAAACCAGAGTTCAGAATAGGCCAGCTGCCACATCATAAAATTGCTGATACGCAGTTCTCCACTAGTTCTGATGAGCAAATCAGGATCAGGAAGAGGATAAGTTAATAAATAGTTAGAAAAAACCGATTCATTGATCTCATCTATCTTAATTTTACCAGCTTGCACATCCTCTGCAATCTGCTTAACTCCTGAAAGCATTTCCTTCCGGCTGCCATAATTTAATGCAAAATTCAAAATAAGTCCGGTATTATGCTTAGTTTGTTCGATTGCGTCTTGAACAGATTTAAGCGTATAGTCGGGAAGACCTTCCTGCCAGCCCGTCATCCGAATTTGAACATTATTCGCTATTAATTCCTCAATTTCCTTTGGAAAAAATTCGAGTGGAAGCTTCATTAAATAGTCGACTTCTTCCTTGGGTCTTTTCCAATTTTCTGTCGAGAATGCATAGAGGGTTAGAACATTAACGCCAATAGCATTCGCTGCCATTGTGATCTTCTTTACATTTTTCATACCAGAATGATGCCCTGCAACTCGTGGCAAGCCACGTTTCTGCGCCCACCGTCCATTGCCATCCATAATTACCGCAACATGGTTCGGAATATTATCGGCATCCAGTCTTTCCAAATGCTCAGTGGTGAGTGGCTTGCTTCCAAACCATTTCTTGAAAGGTATCATCTACTGCTTCCTCCAATAAGGAAAGACTAAAGCCCCCTTAATAGGGGGTCTCTATGATTATACTTCCATAATTTCTTTTTCTTTAGCCGCTAGTACCTTATCCACTTCGGCAATATACTTATCGGTGAATTTTTGAATATCCTCTTGATATTTACGAGATTCATCTTCAGAAATGCCGCTTTTCTCCAGCTTTTTTATTTCATCGTTAGCATCGCGTCGAATATTTCGCACGGCTACCTTCGCTTCTTCTCCGAACTTGCGGGTCATTTTGACCAATTCGGCTCTGCGTTCCGAAGTAAGAGCAGGAATGACAATACGGATCATCGATCCATCATTGGAAGGGGTAAGGCCAAGATCCGATTTCATGATCGCTTTTTCTATGGCTGACATCGAGCTTTTATCCCATGGCTGAATCATTAACGTACGCGAATCCGGTGTGCTAATATTAGCCAATTGGTTGACAGGTGTCATTGCACCATAATATTCCACTTGAATACGGTCCAACAAAGCAGGTACAGCTCTTCCTGCACGCAGGCTAGAGAGCTCTTTTTTGAGTGATCCAATAGCTTTCTCCATGCGGTCTTCAGCGTTTTTCTTTATCGATTGCGGCATATCGTTAGACACTCCCTTTTACAATCGTACCGATTTTTTCACCTAATACTACACGTTTAATATTACCACTTTCCGTAATAGAAAATACGATTAATGGAATATTATTATCCATACAGAGTGAGGATGCGGTTGAATCCATCACGCCCAAATTTTTATTTAAAACGTCCAGATAGGTTAGCGTTTCGTATTTAATCGCCGTTGGATCCTTGAATGGATCCGCTGAATAAACCCCATCAACTTTATTTTTAGCCATCAATATGACTTCGGCTTCAATTTCAGCCGCTCTTAACGCCGCTGTTGTATCCGTTGAGAAATAAGGGTTACCTGTACCTGCAGCGAATATAACAACTCTGCCTTTTTCTAAATGACGGATAGCTCTGCGGCGTATGTAAGGCTCCGCAACCTGCTGCATGTTTATGGAAGACTGGACACGCGTAGGCACATCAATCGTTTCCAGCGCATCTTGAAGCGCCAATGAGTTCATTACGGTTGCCAGCATTCCCATATAGTCTGCGGTAGCCCGATCAATGCCTTTTGCACTTCCAGCTATGCCTCTCCAGATATTGCCTCCACCTACCACGATGGCTACTTCTACCTTTAACTCCACAACTTGCTTTATCTGTTGGGCAATAGAGGAAATCATATCGGAATCAATGCCATAACCTTGTTGTCCAGCTAATGCTTCTCCGCTTAATTTTAAAATAACACGTTTAAAGATAGGACGTTCCAAGTTTATTCCCCCAGTTAGAAAAGCAGCTATAGTCGTTTATGTTTAAAAAAGAAGGAACACGAAGTGTTCCTACATTTTTCATTTCCATATGAATTTATTTCTTAACTTGTGCCATGACTTCTTCAGCAAAGTTTTCGGTTTTTTTCTCTAAGCCTTCACCAAGTTCAAAACGAACAAAGCGACGGATGGAGATGTTTTCGCCAATTTTGGAAATTTTTTCGCTGACCAGTTGGCTGATTTTTTTGTCAGGGTCTTTAATGAACGCTTGCTCCAATAAACAAAACTCTTCATAGTATTTACCAATGCGACCATCTACCATTTTCGAAACGATATTAGCCGGTTTGCCTTCGTTTAGTGCTTGGTTTGTCAAAATTTCACGTTCTTTGTCAAGAGCTTCTTGCGGTACTTCTTCACGACGCACAAATAACGGTGCTGCCGCTGCGATTTGCATAGCAATATCTCTGGCAAATTCACGAAATTGATCGGTTTTGGCAACAAAATCAGTTTCACAATTAATTTCCACCAATACGCCGATACGACCGCCAGCATGAATATAAGATTCACAAACGCCCTCAGTTGCAATACGTCCTGCTTTGTTTGCTGCCGCGGATAATCCTTTTTCGCGTAGAAGCTCAGCAGCCTTTGTCAAATCACCGTTTGCTTCTTCCAACGCATTTTTACAATCCAGCATACCCGCACCTGTATTCGCACGCAATTCCTTTACTGCTGCTGCATTAACTGCCATGTTTTGGCCTCCTTGATTTCGTATAATTATTTGCCTAAAAAAAGGGCGGTGAAAGGATGTTACACCTTTGAACCACCCCATACTATTTATTATTTAAGCTGTTGTTTGTTCGCCTTGGTGAGCTTCGACTACAGCATCGGCAATTTTAGCTGTTAATAGCTTAACTGCACGAATGGCATCGTCATTACCAGGAATGACATAATCGATTTCATCAGGATCACAGTTCGTATCTACAATACCAACGATTGGAATACCCAATTTGCGAGCTTCTGCAACCGCGATACGTTCTTTACGAGGATCGATGATGAATAGTGCACTAGGAAGACCCTTCATATTCTTGATACCGCCCAAGAATTTCTCCAAGCGATCTTTCTCCTTGCGAAGAATGATTACTTCTTTCTTAGGAAGAACTTCAAATGTGCCGTCTTCTTCCCATCTTTCCAATTGCTTCAAGCGATCAATACGCTTTTGAATTGTTTGGAAATTGGTAAGTGTACCACCTAACCAGCGTTGGTTAATGTAGAACATGCCGCAACGAGCTGCTTCTTCTGCAACTGAATCCTGCGCTTGTTTTTTTGTACCTACAAATAAAATCGTACCGTTGTTGTCAGCGATAGATTTCACGAAATTGTAAGCTTCTTCTACCTTTTTGACCGTCTTTTGCAGGTCAATAATATAAATTCCGTTTCTTTCGGTGAAGATGTAACGATCCATTTTCGGATTCCAACGACGAGTCTGGTGACCGAAATGTACTCCAGCTTCTAAAAGCTGTTTCATGGAGATTACTGCCATCCTCACACACCTCCTCAAAATTGGTTTTGGGTCTCCTCCGCTATAGTCGCATCTTCGACATAAAACTCCCCACCGGGAAGCACCCTTATGCGAATTGACCAGCGTGCGTTTTAACACCGTCAATAACTATACCATAAGTCAGTTACGTATGCAATACAGATGTTTAATAGAAAAAGAGCCGAACCTAGGATGCAGGTTCAGCTCATTGTCGGGTTGTTATGGTTGAAACGACAACCGGTAATTCATAGGGGCTTTTAAACATATAAACACCAGCAACAATTCTATAATTCAATTGTTGCTGTGCCATTAAATCCTCAAAGCCTTTGCGATCCGTTACGACACCGCTTTGAACCAATAAATCGGCAACGTTACCCGCATTTAGACCATTAGACACATAAATATAGGTTTCTTTAACAACCTCCTGCCCAGGCTGCTGCTGGACAGCTACAGGGTGCTTGTCCTGCTCTTCCTTGACCTTCTGCTGCACGCTTGCATCTACTTGAGCTTGGTTAAATAGCTTTTGATCTTTATCAAAAACCTGGTAATACTTCATCGCTACTTCCTTGAGTTGCCCCGGATCCATTTCATTAATCGTTGAGGAGCCATCGATGAAATCAGCCCTAGCCGAGGGAGGTTTCGTTATATTCATCAATTGAAGCAATAAAGCACCAATGATTAAGCCAATTCCCAAACCATAAAGCAAGGATTTGTTAGTGAGCACTGAGCTTTTCCTCCTGCTTCGCCAACTGAAAAATCAAATTGATTTCACCTTTGTTCATATTTAATTTTTTGGCCATAAAGTCGGTAGATTTCCCTTGCTCATACAATGTAAATAGTTCTGCATACCTGGTTTTCAAGTTCATCGCCATCGGTAACTCTGCTATTGGCTCGGGTTCGTTTTCGACGATAACCATAGGCTGGTTAAACTCACTGGTGGAGATAAGGTCTGCACGATGAACGGTCTTCTTCTGGAGCTCCTCATGTGCATATCCTAGCTTACTCATCTCCTGGCTAGTTTGTGTAAATTGTTTTTCAAGAGTCTCAACACGAGACGAAAGCTTGGCTGCCTGCATCTCGTAGTCCCTTTTCGTTTCGGCAAGCATCTGGATCAAAGCTTTGTTTTGTTCATCCAACTCAGCTGTAAAATGTTCCATTGTTTCTTCAATTTCACGGATGGTTGGATTAGCTTGTCCTTTTGCCGCACTTCTTTTAGGTACTATTGTGGCATAGACAATAAATATCAAACCAAATAATACGATAAATACCCAGGGTTGATCCATCTGTATTCACCTTTTTCCGAAATCTAGCCTACTCTTGTTTTATAGGGATAAATCTATATGCTTGCCCTTGAAAGGATGGACACGCCTCTCTATATTTAAATCTTCTTCAATTGCGGATGCATTTTGCTTGGGCTTTCTTTTATTAGGGTTACGGTCTGATGCTTCCTTTTCCTGGTCATGAATGGATGGTTGGTTGACGTCATCCGCTTTTCCAGTAACTTGCCGTTCTTTTTCTAAAACCTTGGCAGCGGCACTTGCCAATAAAACTTGGTCATGGACAGGCTTATGGTTTAATTGATTTTGCACCAATCCGGCTTCATTATTTTTGTGTAACGCAAACTGTAATTCTACCGGCCTTAAACTCATAACCATCTCTCCTTAGGCTATATTATCTAGTTAAAGGAATCATCGCAATATCGCCGTCCGTCAATTGGAACTTGACACGTGATATAGGATCCTTAACAAACTTAGTATAACGTCCAATCACAATTTTGGCACCGCTATAAATAGTAGCAGCCACTTCAACATTTGCTTTTTCTGAGTCTTCTAATGATCTTTCAATCTCCAATACTCGCTCTTTAAATAAGCCTTGTTCCTCGATAAATTGCTTTTTGGTATGGTTTAGCTTTACCCGCATCGATACTTTTTCAGGTGTAAGCTGGCCGAGTGCAGCCAGATGATCAAGCAACGTTAGCGCTTTCCCGCTTTTCTCAATATTTTCATTTACCGAACGCAATTGACTTCTAAGCAGTACCAGCTCATTTCGCATCTCTGGCACCACACCAACCTCAATAACGGTCACAGTAGACATCGAGTTACCCACCGTACGTGCCTGTACAAATTCACCCGCTTGGATAATACCGCCGACGATCAGCCCTTTTGAACCTTTACAGATTACGCTATGGGTTGCGTGAACATTGGAATGCATAATACTTAAGGAGACAATGACCTCTTCAGCGTATACAGTGGCATCTTGAATAAATGAGCTTTTCACATGCTTCCCAGCTTTTATAACGCCTTTATTGTGGCCGAGAATACCAGCGCTGATTTCAATCGATCCGTCTGCCTCAATATCCGCGCCTTCAATACTACCTGTTATGCGAATATCGCCTGAAGCTTTAACTTTGAATCCTGATAGCACGCTTCCCCTAATGACAACGGTACCTACAAAATCGATATTCCCTATATTATAATCCACATCGCCGTTTACTTCGTATACTGGAAACACATTAATTTTGTCGCGCTCTGTTTTCGATACCATTCCATCGATAGCCGCGTACATGGCTGTTTGTTTCGGGTCTAGAACTACGTTTTTTCCTACCTTGAAACGTGGTTCCTTACCATCCTTTGCAATAATGGCATCTCCTGTTACCGTCATGCCTGGCGTACCAGGAGTCGCAGAAATCAACTCAGCAATCAATTGACCTTTCCTGACATTATTGATGGAGGAAACTTCTTTAAAATCAACCTTGCCGTCCTCCTGCTCAACTGGGCGCTTGGCATCTTTGTTTAAATCATAAAAAAGCTTGATATGCCCATCTACGCCTGGGACAGGTTGTATCCCTTTAGCAATTAAAATTTTACTTTGAAAAAACAATGCTGGCGCCATTACAATTTCACTTAGCTTGCTACGGTCAACCCCCTGAATAATCTTGGCCGACTTTAAAAGCTCGTCTAGCTGCTCTATGTTAAAAATTAAATTTTTATCCACATTTTTAAATTGCAAGTAGGCTTCAAGTTTATCGTCAGATATATCAATCTCCATATAAAAACTAAGTGGAATAGCCTGATCTTTCATTATTTCCCCCACTTTCCTTATCAAGAATCCTCAAAAAGCTGAGTTTTGTGCCTACCTAAAGAACCACGAAGACGTAAAATTGCTTTTGAATGTAGCTGTGATATTCGTGAGGGAGATAAGCTCATAACCTCCGCTATTTCGCTTAACGATAATTCGTCAAAATAAAACAAAGAAACGACCGTTCTTTCTTTTTCGGTGAGTCTTTCAATAGCTTTCTCTAACGTTTCTTTTAAATAAAACTCATTTACTTTATGTTCAGGATTTTTGGCTTTCTCATCTATCAATAAAGACAAACGCGTCTCAGAATCTTCTTCGCGAATAGGATCATCAATCGAACAGATCGCAGTAATGGCAATTTCTTGAACCATATGACGGAAGTCACTTTCACTTACTTCTAAATAACTGCTTATTTCATTATCGGTTACAGAGCGCAAATATTGCTGTTCCAGCTTTTGATAGGCTTCTTCAATTTTCTTTGATTTCTCTCTTACCGATCTTGGCACCCAATCCCCTTGGCGCAATCCGTCAATAATGGCTCCACGTATACGCCATGATGCATAAGTTTCAAATTGCAGCCCGCGTAAGTAATCGAACTTCTCGATAGCATCAATCAGGCCCATTACACCAAAGCTCGATAAATCGTCTTTAGCAACATTTTTGGGTAACCCTATAGACAAACGGTTTGCCACATATTCTACCAAAGGTAAATATGTTTCAATGAGTAATTGTTTGGCTTCGAGCAATCCAAATTCTTTCCATTGCTTCCATACATCCATGTTGGATAAGTGCGACTTTTGTTGAATCATATACTGTTACCACCACCTTAGAGTTTTGCCATCGCAAAACTAACTTTGTAAGCATCCCATAGAGTTTGCTAGGACAAAATTAACCTTGTAAGCATCCTCCATTTATTTTTCCGACATCTGCCGCAGTGCTTGAACCATGTCACCGGTATCTATATTCGCTTTACTAGTAAGCTTAGGAGGCTGCAAGGGTGCAAAACCAGGCACACCTTCGTTTGTATTGGGTTCCAAAGACTCTTTGAGCAATTTGTTTAAGGAGTCTTCCTCATCGGGAGTAGTCAAATCAAGTGCTGTGCCTTTAGTTTCGTCAGGCATGCTTTCGGCATCTGTTAATTTATCGAGTCCAGCAAAAGTGCCTAATACCCAACGAAACAAAAAAACGATCACGAATACTAGTAAAAAACTGTAGCAGCTTCTAATTAATGTAGTACTCCAAATATTATTTAAAGAAGCTGCAATAAAGGTTATGGTAAAAGAAATAGCGGCTATCACAAAATTCCATCGAATGCTACCTATCATAGTCTAAAGTTCTTTCACTCCTTGTTGGACACTTCGGATTAAAAGAATACCGGTTTCACAGTTAAATTCCACCGTTCTTCCATAATTACCGCCAGTATCTTCAGATTTGAGAGGAATGGAATACTTTAACAGCATGGCCTTGCAAGATTCAACATTTCTTGGTCCAATTCGCATGGTATCTGAATTTCCCGCAAAGGCGAACATTTGTGCGCCACCAGCCATTTTGGCTTCTAACCTTCTAATCGATGCACCTAAACTAACCATCTTTTCAATCATGTCGGGTATTGCTGTATCCGCATATTTAGCTAAATTGAGTTTTCCTTCTCTAGCTATGTCTGAAGTTGGCAGCATTACATGCGCCATACCAGCAACCATTGCCTTTGAATCATAAAGTGTTAGTCCTACACATGAACCTAATCCTGTTGTCTTTAGCACCCCGGTCAAATGAGTAACATTCAGATCAGCCATGCCCACCTTGATGTAATTATCTTGAATCATGGAGATTGTACTCCCAGAGCAACAAAAATCTTATTGAATGATTCTGGATCCGGAATGAGAAAGAAATGTCCTTCAATCTCATCATTACCATCCAAGAACTTCGTGTCTATTAATAAGGCATGATCTCCCATTTGACCAAATTGGAGAAGACCGTAGCTTAAGATGGCTCCTGCCATATCGATAGCCAGTGCTGGAACAGTTGGTGACATGACAAGCTGAGTAAAATCGGCGAGTGATGATAAATAGGATCCTGCCAATATGTTACCAATCTCATTTAATGCAGACAGTTCCATATCTGTATAATGTTCGTCATCCACTACCTCAATCCCTACCAGATTACGCAATAATTTTTTGGCGGATTCTAGCGAAAGAATAAAAAATAGATTGCCAGGGGTTTCTCCTTCAACTCGAAGGAAAATCGCGATTACAACCCGTTCCGCTCCACCCACACTATCTGCTATTTCCTCAAAAGCCACCATACGCACCTTCGGTACAAGCATATCGACGGGTTTATCCAAAAGCTTGGATAAGGCAGTGGCAGCATGTCCTGCACCGATGTTCCCTACTTCCTTGAGAACATCCATTTGAAAATCAGCGAATCCGTTGAATGGCTCCACATAACTACTCCTCTTGGGTTTCTAATTGGATGATCTCACTTTTATTCAATACTTCTTCCAAATTCAAGAGTACTAAAAGTCTCGACTCTCCAACCTTCGCAATACCTTGTAAATATTTAGCTTTTATCCCACCAATAACTTCAGGTGGATCGTCAATCGAATCTGTATTAATATCGGTCACATCATTAGCCGAATCTACGATTAGACCTACTTCCATGTCTTTTACTGCTACAATAATAATTCGTGTATTGTCTGTATATTCGCTTTCTGTAAATCCGAATCTTCCTCGCAAATCAATAATAGGCGTAACAACACCGCGCAGATTGATTACACCTTTTACAAATTTAGGTGTTTTCGGAACACGAGTCATTGGCTGCATTCGTTCAATTGTACGAACCTTCTCCACTTCAACTCCATATTCCTCATGTGCCAAAGCAAATACGATAACCTTCAATTCTTCACCCATTTTGATGTGCCTCCTTTGAATTCCTATGTACGATCCATAAACTTACTTAATTAGAGCATTCGTATCGATAATAAGTGCTACTTGCCCATCGCCTAGAATCGTAGCGCCTGAAATCGCGAACAAATTAGTGAAATATTTACCCAATGATTTTAAAACAATCTCTTGTTGGCCAATAAACTCATCTACGATCAATGCGGCTAGTTTTTCACCTTTGCGAATAACGACAATTTGGGTTTCACTCTCTGATTCTTTGCTATTTAGCTTGTTAGGAATATCAAAAACTTTAGATAAAGGAACCAAAGGAATGACATTCTTGCGGAACTTCACCATCCGATTGCTATGGATCATATGAATTTGTTCAGCGGTAATCGCCGAGGTTTCCACAATAGAGGATAGTGGAATCGCGTACTTCTCATCCCCTACTCGAATAAGCATAGCCGAAATAATCGAAAGTGTAAGCGGAAGCTGTACCGAAAACTTAGTACCCTTACCAAAAGTTGAATCGACCTGTACTCGTCCACCAAGGCTCTCAATTTTGGTTTTGACGACATCCAATCCGACACCACGACCAGAAATATCCGATATTTTGTCAGCCGTACTGAATCCAGAGGCAAATAATAACAGATACACTTCTTGGTCGCTTAGCTTCAACGCTTCTTCCGGTGTAACGACGCCCTTTTTAATGGCAGCTTTCAGCACACCGTCCTTATTGATACCTCTGCCATCTTCTTCAATCTCGATAAAAACATGATTGCCGCTATGAAAAGCACGTAAAAAGATAGAACCCGTTTCTGGCTTGCCTGCCGCAATTCGATCGATTGTTGGCTCAACACCGTGATCTACCGCATTTCGCAGTAAATGCACAAGAGGGTCACCAATTTCATCCACAACCGTACGATCTAATTCAGTGTCAGCACCAGTTATAACCAGATCAACTTTCTTGTCCAATGTTTTGGCTACATCACGAATCATTCTTGGGAAACGGTTAAAAACGGTATCGATCGGCACCATCCGAAGCTTTAACACAATATTTTGTAAATCGCTGCTAACCCGTGACATATGCTCTACGGTTTCGGTTAAATCGTTTTTCTTGATCTCGCTGGCCAACTGCTCCAGCCTTGAGCGGTCAATCAATAGCTCGCTGAATAAATTCATCAAAGCATCAAGCCGTTCAATATCTACACGAATCGTTCGGTTTGCTACCGGTACATTGGCGACGACTGCAGCAGCAGGCTTTTTAGCATCGACAACTGCTACCTGGACCACTTCCAGCACTTGTGAAGCAGCAGCTATTTCCGGTTGCTCGATTACTAAAGGCTGCAGCAATTCCTCTAGCTTCTCTTTCGTAAGAACCGTTACAACCGCTTTGTCAATTTCGGATACATTAGATACTTGCTTCTCCAACGTATCTTTGTCCGTATTAGAGATAAAAAAGACCGAAAAGTTATTCTCAAAACGTTCCTGTTCGATATCTTCAACAGATGGGTCTGATTTTATCACTTCCCCATGCTGCTCAAGCACGTTAAACACCATATAAGCACGAGCTGCCTTTAATACACAATCAATGCGTACGTTGACTTCAATATAAAATACTTGCATGCCCGCTTCAATCGATTGTAATATGATCGAATGTTGAAATTCATCCAATTGAACTGAAGCTTGCCCTTCACTTTCTGCAGCTATTTCATTAGCACCTGCTAGCACCGCATTTCCCGCTTTTAAATAATCACCTGTAACGATCGATTTTAGAGCAACCACTATATCCGTTACATCAGCCTTGCCTGTACCGCCTTGAATAATGTCTTCAACCATGGACTCAAGAGCATCTACGCTTTTGAATATGCAATCAAATATGAAAGCATCCATCTTCAGCTTGTTATTGCGTACGAGATCCAATACATTTTCCATTTCATGTGTTAATGAAGCCACATCCTCAAACCCCATCGTCGCTGACATACCCTTAAGAGTATGAGCCGAACGAAATATAATATTTACGATACTTAAATCTTCAGGACTGCTCTCCAAAGCTAATAAGTTATCGTTTAAGGCTTGCAGATGCTCTTTAGATTCATCAATAAACATCGAAAGGTATTGATTTAAGTCCATAACCTCTCACCTCCGTCAATATAATACAACCTCATCATTTGCTTGCAAATATGTTTTTACTGTTGTCTGCCAACTACCTGAGATAGCTTCAGAGCAATCTCTTGCTGGGGTAAAACATGCATAACGCATTTTAATTCGACTGCCGCTCTAGGCATTCCATATACAATACAGGTTTCTTCCGCTTCAGCGATTGTTGTAATAGCGCCTGCATTTTTCAGTGCAAGCATCCCTTTAGCTCCGTCCGCCCCCATGCCGGTCATAAGCACAATATGGCGCTTTAATTCTTTTAGTGGCAACAACGATTCAAACAATGTATCTACACAAGGCCTATGCCCGCCTCTGGCTTCTTCCTTGCTGATATGGATTTTGTATAATCCCGGCCCGTTTCGTGCTACCGTCATATGGAAACCACCAGGAGCAATGTACACATGACCATTTTTCAAAACCATTCCATCCTCAGCTTCAGTGACGTTTAGCTCCGAAACAGAATGCAACCTCTGTGCCAAAGATTTCGTGAAATTGGGCGGCATATGCTGAACCACAACGACAGGTGCAGGAAAATGAGCTGGGATTTGCGAGATGACTTGATGTAAAGCCCTCGGACCGCCTGTAGAGGTTCCTATGGCAACGATCTGTTGCACTTGTATTGGCAAGTCCTTTTTACCTGCCTGTGGTTTGATTGAAGCAGGCTCAGCCTTATTGGGAGTTAAAGCCTCGTTGATCTGGGAAGGCTTTATCTTCAATTGGGGTGATGGAAGGATAGGATTAACACGAAACTTAGTTACATTCGTTTTGACGGCAATGTGAAGCTTCTCTAATAAAATTTCTTTAACTCGATGCAGATCTAATGAAATTGAACCAGAGGGCTTGCCCACAAAATCAACTGCCCCTCTTTCGAGTGCTACAATGGTTTCCCTCGCTCCATCCTGTGTTAAACTGCTCAGCATGATAACGGGAGTTGGCATTTCCTCCATGATTACTTTAAGCGCATCGAGCCCATTCATTTCTGGCATTTCTATATCCATCGTGATGGCATCCGGCTTTAAACTTCTAGTCAATTCTATTGCTTCCTTGCCATTTTTGGCAGTTGCTATTACTTGGAATTGGGCATCTCCTAGAACGAGATCGGAAATCATTTTTCTCATGAAAATGGAATCATCTACAACTAATATTTTAAATGGCATTATTCTCACTCCTCCAGGTTGTCTGCTTCGTTTTGTATGAGGGTGCTACTGTTTGAGAATTCTCATCATTTTAGATAAAAACCCTTTAACAGCACCAGCCTGAAATTCCGAAGGAGCTTGTCTGGCGATAAAGTCATCAACTAATCTATGGATTGATTGAGAAGCAGCGCAAGTTGGATAAGCAACTGTGAAAGGGATTTGCCTTTTTACCGCCTTCGATACATTGTTATCATCATCTACAAAACCAAGGGTTGGAATATCAATTTGCAAAAATCGCTTGGCAACCATACTGATTTTGTCAGCGGTTTGCTTGCCCTCCTTATTGTCTGTTGTCCGATTGACGACTAGTTTAAAGTTTACAGGCTCATTCATGGAATTAACCATTTTAATAATCGCATACGCATCCGTGATCGAAGTAGGTTCGGGCGTAGTAACCACGATCGTCTCTTCAGCTGCTAAAATGAATTTCAATGTTTCTTTAGATAATCCGGCTCCTGTATCAAAAATAATAAAATCTACAGTACCATTTAATAGATTAACTTGCTCCGCAAAGTATTCCAGTTGCTCGTCAGTCAACCTTATTAGATCATTAAATCCAGATCCACCTGCAATAAACTGCAGGTCATTATAGCCCTTCTGAATAATTTCCCAAATCGTTTTTTCTTTTTTCAACAAGTGATACAAGCTATATTTAGCAGTGATTCCCATCAGCACATCAATATTGGCAAGTCCAATATCTGCATCAAAGACGAGCACATGGTAGCCTCTTTTTTGCAAAGTTAGCGCAAAATTCAATGTAAAATTCGATTTGCCTACCCCGCCTTTTCCACTGGTTACGGTTATAATCCTAGTTGATTTAGCAGGCTTCTGTGTATGCTGATGAGAGACTAAATTCCGCAGTCCTTGTGCTTGATCAGTCATGGCTCTTGGACCCCCAATATCAGGTCGATAATTTGTTCCTCGGCCAACAAATTAATATCGTCAGGTACGCTTTGCCCGTTAGCTACATACGATAGCTGAAGCTTGAAATCATGTACAAGATTAATAACCGCGCCATAGGAATTGGTCTCATCCATTTTCGTAAATAATACCTTATCCAGCTTAAACTTCGAGAAATTTTCTGTGATGGCTTTCATGTCCTTGTACTTGGTTGTTAAGCTTAATACCAGATAAGTCTCACTCTTACCGTTATATTGTAATAAGGTATTTAATTCTGAAACATACATCTCATTACGGAAATTCCGCCCCGCTGTATCCATGAATATGATATCGCAATCCTTTAATTGATCAAAGGCTTTTGATAAATCCTGTGGAGAAAATACAACCTCTAATGGAATGTTTAAAATGGTAGCATACGTTTTTAATTGCTCAACAGCGGCAATTCTGTACGTATCCGATGTAATAAAACCAACTTTTCGATGGTATTTCAATACCTGCTCGGCTGCCAGCTTCGCTATCGTTGTTGTCTTGCCAACACCGGTAGGACCTACAAAATGGGCGATCCTTGTATCTGTCTTTAAAGCCTTCGATTCGGTAATCGTAAATAGCCCCATTAATTGCTTCTTTGCTTCCTGCAAGACGAAGTCTTCAGTGACCGGTTGCTCGCTCACTTCAGCGGCTTCTGTAATTGTCGTACACAGCTGTTCAACAAGCATAGTGTCAAGGTCTTGGTCCGACAATTTTTGTTTCAATGCCATTATAGCAGGTTCGGTCGTTTGCTGGTTCCCTTGAACAGAAAGTTTCTTCATAAATTCTTTCATTTGTTTCAATTCTTCCATCAATAAGTCTTCACTTGCTTTAACCACAGCCGGTGCGAAAGTTTCGACTCTGGCAGCAACAACAGGTGGTGGGATGATCACATCAGGTACATGTGGAAAAGCAAGCAGGCCCCGCGTTTCATCAGCAGCTTGGGAAGCTTCTAATTGTGCAGCAAAACCGGTTGGTCTGGAATAAGCCGTTTTAGCAGTTTGTGGTGTGCTATAGTTATTTACAGCGGGCTGCGGACGCTCAGGACGATCAATAGGTGCTGTATTCTTGGCTGGTGTGGGCTGCGGTGCTGGCGCCACTGTATCCGTTGCTGCGATCACTTCAATTTTCTTCTTCGAAAACATTCCGAGAAAACCCCCAGAACGAATCTCCTTCGTATTAAGTATAACGGCGTCTTTACCTAAATCCGATTTAATTTTTTGCAAAGCATCCGGCATCGAATCCACAATATATCGTTTCACTCTCATAAATTAACTACCCCCATGCTTTGAATTTCAACGTTGGGTTCGAGCTCACTGTAAGAAAGAACCGGTATATCCTGCATCGTCCGTTCCAAAAGCTGTCTCAAGTACATTCGGATCGTCGGGGAAGTCAAGACAATCGGTTGTTGCCCAGATTGGATCAGCTTATTGACTTGATCTGAAATACGTTGGTAAATGATCTGGGTGGAGCTTGCATCTAGAGCCAGATAGCTTCCTTGATCCGATTGTTGCACTGCTTCGGAAATTTTCTTCTCCAGGCTTGGACCAACTGTTATGACTTTCATAGAATCACCTGAAACCGAATACTGTTGGGTAATCTGCCTCGAAAGAGACTGCCTTACATATTCCGTCAATATTTCGGGATCCTTTGTATATGTACCATAATCCGCTAATGTTTCTAGGATCGTCACCAAGTCGCGTACCGAGATTTTTTCTCTTAACAGCTTTACTAATACCTTCTGGACATCGCCAATCGACAATACATTGGGGATCAGATCATCCACTAGAACCGGATAGCTTTCTTTTACATTTTCTATCAGCCCTCTGGTCTCTTGTCTGCCCAGTAATTCATGTGCATGCTTCTTAATGATTTCAGTTAAATGGGTTGCTACAACAGAAGGCGGATCCACTACTGTATACCCAGATAATTCAGCTCTTTCCTTCATCACTTCATCAATCCACAAAGCCGGTAGTCCAAATGCAGGCTCTAAGGTATCGATGCCACTTATTGAATCATCCTCAATGCCAGGGCTCATTGCCAAGTAATGATTAAGCAGTAAATCGCCTCGTGCGACCATATTTCCTTTAATTTTAATTATATACTCATTAGGCTTTAATTGAATATTATCACGGATCCTGATAACTGGCACTACAACGCCCATTTCCAACGCGCATTGCCTTCGTATTAATATAATTCTGTCGAGTAGATCTCCGCCTTGCTGAGTATCAGCTAATGGGATAAGTCCATACCCAAACTCAAACTCGATAGGATCTACCTGCAGCAAGCTGATCACACTCTCAGGGCTGCGTACTTCCTCAATTTGTTGCTCTTCCTCTAGCATTTCGTCATTCTCTTGTTTTTTGACTAAAGCACTTTGCATTTTCATAGCCGCAAAAACCAATAAAACAGCGATCGGTAATGTAGTAATGAGATGGATCGGTGTAAAGATGCCCAGCAGGGTAATCGTTCCAGCTACAATATATAAAAGCTTGGGGTACAATAAAACCTGCTTGGATAAATCATGTGCCAGATTTCCGTCAGATGAGGCTCTTGTCACGATCAAACCTGCAGCTGTAGATATAAGTAGTGCCGGGATTTGGCTGACCAAGCCATCCCCAATGGTAAGAATGGAATATAGCTCTCCGGCCTCGGCAAGTCCCATGCCCTTCATGGTCATACCAATGATTAAACCGCCTATGATATTAATAAAAAGGATAATGATCCCGGCAATCGCGTCTCCTTTAACGAATTTACTGGCTCCATCCATAGCTCCATAAAAATCCGCCTCTTTGGATATTTTCTCTCTGCGGTCTCTTGCTTGGACTTCATTGATTAAACCGGCATTCAAATCCGCATCAATAGCCATTTGTTTACCCGGCATAGCATCCAATGTGAATCGGGCAGCTACCTCGGCAACGCGCTCGGAACCTTTGGTAATTACGATAAACTGAACAAGCACAAGGATAATAAATACAACGAAGCCTACTACAATGTTGCCTTGTGCGACGAAAGAACCAAAGGTTGCGACCACGTTACCAGCTTCTGCATTGGCTAAAATATTTCTGGTTGTAGAAACGTTTAGCGCTAGTCGAAATAGGGTAGTAATCAATAGGAGTGAAGGGAAGATTGAAAATTCCAGTGCATCCTGTGTGTTCATAGCAACCAATATGATTAATAAGGCAATGGATATATTAATAATTAATAACACATCAATTAACCATACAGGTACAGGGACAACCATCATTAATACAATTCCGATAATCCCAATTAATACGACCAGATCTTTAATCTTCATAAACCGTTTCCTCCTTTCCCCGATTAGTTGGCTTTACCTTTCAATTTATATACATATGCTAAAACCTCTGCTACAGCCTGGAACATGTCTGCGGGTATGGCCTCACCTATTTCCACTTGGGCATACAATGTACGAGCTAAAGGTTTATTTTCAACCGTAATAATCTGGTTCTCTTTAGCAATTTGCCTGATCTTCAAAGCGATATAATCGGTTCCTTTGGCTATAACCGTAGGAGCTTTCATATTCGCATCATATTTCAAAGCAATGGCAAAATGGGTCGGGTTTGTAATCACGACATCTGCTTTGGGCACTTCCTGCATCATACGCTGCATCGCCATTCTTCGTTGTGTTTGACGAATCTTGCTTTTAATTAAGGGGTCACCCTCTGATTTCTTATACTCATCTTTGATATCCTGCTTGGACATCCGGAGGTTCTTTTCGTATTCATACTTTTGGTACATATAATCGAAAAGGGCAAGCACAATTAAGATCAGCCCGATTTTCATACCTAGATCCAAGGTTAGAGTAGCCATAAACAAAAAAATATTTTCAAGTGGCAGCCTGGCCAAATCCATTAAAGTCGATTTTTCACTCCAAAGGGTATCATATACGACGTAACCGATGATCGACATCTTTAATACCGATTTCACAAAATCGACCAAAGAACGAATAGACAAAATGTTCTTGGCGCCCTCAATTGGATTAAGCTTACTGAACTTCATTTTTAATGGGTCGCTGGTAAACAATACACCAATTTGCAGATAGTTACTGAATATAGCCGTAGCCATCGCAATAGCCAATATAGGGGCAATAATTAGCATACTTTGTACAAATAAATTTTGAAAAAGCATAATCACATTTTTCATCGTAATGTCTAAAAGCAAATAATCATGAAAAATTGAACGAAACACATGGGTAAGCTGCGTCTTCATATAACTACCAAAAATATAAAAGGACATAAACGAAAAAAATAAGATGAAAGCAGCTGGTAACTCCATACTTTTGGCTACCTGGCCCTTTTCCCTTGATTCCTGTCTTTTTTTAGGTGTTGCATCTTCCGTCTTTTCTCCGGAAAACATCTGCAAATCTAGTTTTAATCGTAAAGCCACCACATTGAATGCCTCCCATCAACCCGTAAACATACCAATGAATTTTTGCATGGAATCAAACATGGAAATAAAAGCATCCTTGAATACAAGCTCATATGCAGGAAATAACATAGATAAAAGTGCAAATCCAATTAACATTTTGAGTGGTGCTCCAACAACCAAAATATTAAATTGTGGTGCTACCCTGGCCAGCAGGCCAAGACCTACATCCGTTAAAAACAAGGCAGCAACTAGCGGTGCAGCCATTTGAAAGCTTAAAGCAAAAACAGATGAAAATGTTCTAATAATAAATTCGGCAAGCTCACCATTATATGTTTTAACAAATATATCATTGGACAAAGGGATCCATTCATAGCTATCCATAATAGCTTTCAAAAAAAGATGGTGGCCATTAAAGGATAAAAACAAAAGCATCGCAATCATATATTTCAGATTCCCTATTATTGGGCTAGAGGCACCTGTTAAGGGATCGAAAACATTAGCTATGGCAAGACCAATCTGTATGTCTATAAATGAACCAGCAACTTGTACGACTGTAAAAAACATATAAGCTACAAAACCTAAAAACAGGCCCACTAATATTTCTCTACATATAGAGATGATATATAAAGAATCAAAACTTGCTAAAGTAGAAGTTCCTACCACGCTGAAAGCCATTAAAGCTACAAAAAAGGCAAGCCCAATTTTAAAGTGGTTAGGCACGTTTCGAGCAGAAAAGACAGGCACAACTACAAAAAATGAGGAAATACGACAAAAAAAGAGCATAAAGCTAGGAAAATATTGTTGAATCCATTCCATGCACTCACACCTAGCCAACAAATTTATAAAGGTTATTCAAGATGTTATACGTATAATCAACCAATGTCGTCAGTATCCATGGACCAAAAACGAGAAAAGCCAATAGCACAGCGACAATCTTAGGTACAAAGGCTAAGGTTTGTTCTTGAATTTGTGTGGTTGCTTGAAAAATGCTAATGGCTAACCCTACTACCAAAGCAAGGACCAGCATGGGAGCACTAGCCTTCAAGACCGTGTAGACAGCCTCACTGGCCAAACGAATGACAAACTCCGATCCCAAAATCCATTCTCCTCCTGCATGGTAAAAATTGTTCGTTATGTGTTATAGCTTAACAGCAGTGACCTGACCACAAGATACCAGCCATCGACTAAAATAAAAAGCAATATTTTAAAGGGAAGTGAAATCATAACAGGCGGAAGCATCATCATTCCCATTGCCATCAAAGTACTCGCTATTACCATATCAATGACCAAAAATGGAATAAAGATCATAAAACCCATTTGAAAAGCTGTTTTCAATTCACTTATCGCATAAGCAGGAACCAATGCTGTAAGTGGGGTATCCTCTACTCCCGAAGGAGGTGCAGCTTTGGAGTAATCCAAAAAGAGCTTTAAATCCTTCTGTCTTGTATGCTGGAACATAAACTTCTTCATAGTGACAGAGCCTTTCTCCAAGGCAACATTCTGGTTAATTTCACCCTTCAAATAGGGCTGCAACGCACTTTCATTTAATTCTCCCAAGGTAGGTGCCATGATAAAAAAAGTGATAAACAGAGCTAAACCAATCAACACTTGGTTGGGCGGCATTTGTTGAGTTCCAAGCGCTGTTCTTACAAAACCAAGAACAATAATAATCCTTGTGAAGCTGGTCATCAACACTAATATAGCTGGTGCTATGCTCAGAATTGTAATTAAAATAATGATATTGATCGTATTCGATGCCCCTGCTGCATTACTTGAAGAGCCAAAATCAATGTTAATGCCAGGTATAGGATCAGCTGCATAAGCTTGAGTCGTCGTTAATGCAAATATGCCCAGCAAAGAAATTAAGGTAAAAACAATTGCCTTCCATTTCATTGTTTATCATTCAACCGATCCTTGTTTTTATCTTCCATGAGTACTTCCTCCACCATCTTCTTACGATCCGATAAATGGTGCATTTTATTGTGAAAAATCTCTTGAAAGGATGCATCTGATAGGTCCGTGTCCAGTTCTTCAACCTCAGGCTGCTTTTTTCTTAGCTTAGTCAACCAACCACTAAACGTTTGAAAGCTTGCAACACCCATCGAATTGGACGATGTTAACATCTCGGAAATATAGGCAACCTCTTCTTCATTATCAACCTTTTCAAGTAACTGGATATTATCTCCAACCCCCACAATATAGAGAGAGTGACCAATTTCAACGACTTGAATCGATTTATTAGGTCCTAAAGGAACGCCACCTAACGATCGTAATGAGCGACCAAATAAAGTTTTATTTTTTCGAGAAAGAAACTTAATAATAAGAAAAAATAATCCGATAATAATAATAAGAAAGAAAATAACTTGAACAACCATCCACATAGTTTCCGAAGTGCTTACACCTGTATAGGTAAATTCGGGAGTGCTATTCGGTTGTTGGCTTGAGGAAGCACCGGCTTCTCCTGATGCAAAGCTAGAGAAACCGGCAGTTTGTATAGCCGCAAATAAAGACAAGTAATTCGGTTTGTGCCAAACTCTCCCCCACTTCATATTATCCCAATGTTTTCTTAATGGCTTCAATAACACGATCAGCCTGAAATGGCTTAACAATAAAGTCTTTGGCACCAGCTTGAATAGCATCTATAACCATTGCTTGTTGCCCCATCGCTGAACACATGATAACTTTGGCACTTGCATCAATCTTTTTAATTTCCTTCAATGCAGCGATTCCGTCCATCTCTGGCATAGTGATATCCATAGTAATTAAATCAGGACGAACTTCCTTGAATTTTTCTATGGCTTGTGCTCCGTCATTGGCCTCGCCACAAACCTCATATCCATTTTTAGTTAAAATATCTCGGATCATCATTCTCATAAAAGCTGCATCATCTACAATCAAAATTCTATTTGCCATGTGTATACATTCCTCTCAGGTTAGATTAATATTGTAATTTTTGTATTCGATCCCATTGATTCACAATATCGGTTACTCGTACGCCAAAGTTTTCATCAATAACGACAACTTCACCTTTAGCAATCAATTTATTGTTAACAAGAATGTCAACGGGTTCGCCAGCTAGCTTATCCAACTCAATAATAGAACCTTGAGAAAGCTCTAAAATATCCTTTATTACTTTTTGCGTTCTTCCTAGTTCAACCGTCACCTTTAATGGAATATCCAATAATAAATTAAGATTGGTATCCTCAGGTGGCGTTAGCGGATTAGGAGCAAAATTAGAAAATTGTGCAGGCTGTACATTAACATCTCTACCTAGTCCAGCAGGTGGTTGTTGATACATCGGCTGCTGCGGTGGATACATAGGTGGTTGCTGATACATCGGTTGTTGGTACATCGGCTGCTGCTGCTGATACATCGGTTGTTCATACATCGGTTGCTGGTGCATCGGTTGCTGCATAGGCGGCTGTTGGTACATCGGTTGCGCATAGGGATCAGGTTGCATAGGTGGTGGTGCTAAAGGCGGTTGCTGAGCCGCTGCTGCAGGTGTTGATGCTGCTGCAGGTGCGCTTGCTGCCGTCTCTTCATAATCGTCCCCACCTCCCATAAGAATCGAGACCATGTCCTTTGCAAATGGAACCGGTAATAACTGCATAAGCGTCGAATCAATTAAATCTCCAATAATGATCCGAAAAGAAATTTTAATAAACACTTCTTCTGGAGGGAGTGCCGTAGTTCCTGTACCATCTGATAACTTTAATATATCAATGCCTGGAGGCGATATATTAACAAATCGGTTAAAAATGGTAGACATCGAGGTTGCTGACGAACCCATCATTTGATTCATTGCCTCTTGCACGGCACTAATATGAATCTCTGATAATTCTTCATCATAACCAGTTCCATCGCCACCCATCATTAAATCAGCAATGACCTGGGCATCACGAGTTTTAATAACTAATAGGTTAATGCCATCGAATCCATCTACATAATTAACGTGTACAGCTACATGAGGAAGAGGGAATTCTTGAATTAATTCTTCTCTGCCAACAGCGGAAACCTTCGGAGTCGTAATATCGACTTTTTTCCCCAACAGCGTAGAGAGGGCAGTAGCCGCGCTTCCGAAAGTGATGTTGCCGATTTCACCGAGTGCATCCTGTTCTAGCGGAGTTAAATAATTATCCACATGAATTTCAGCGCTTGAACTTTCCATACTGTCACCCGAAGATTGTCTCAACAACGCATCTATTTCTTCCTGCGACAAATAGTCTTTATTATTCGTCATTTTCTTCCACTCCTTCACTAACAATCTCGTTAATTTGCATAGCAAGCTTCCCTCTGGTAGTTCCAGGACTGCCCAGAAACTTCAATTTTTCACCAAGGCGGATATTTAACAGTTCATCAACCGGTTTATTGAGTGTAATAACATCCCCAACACTCAAGTTTAAAAATTCCCGAACCGTAATTTGTGTATCCCCCAGCTCAGCAATGATTGGAAGCTTAGCCTTATGTACGCGAGATTGTAATGCCATGACTTCTTCAGGTGCTATTGTCTTCTTTTGCGATACAAACCAGTGATGCACAGATAATCTTGGCATGATGGGCTCAATAACAACATGAGGAATACATAGATTTATCATTCCTGTTGTATCACCAATCTTCGTGCTTAAGGAAATAAGTGCTATCGTCTCATTGGGAGATACGATCTGCATGAACTGTGGATTTGTTTCCAACGTTTCAAGGCGCGGATTCAAATCGATGACGCTTTTCCATGCTTCTTGCAAGCTTTCAAAACATCTGCTAAAAATACGTTCCATCACAATCGTTTCAATTTCAGTTAAAGCATTGATTTTTGATGGTGAAGTTCCTGCGCCACCCAGAAGCCGATCCAGCATTGCAAAAGCGACATTTGGATGTACTTCAAGAACCATCCGTCCTTCCAAAGGCTCAGCTTCAAATACATTGAGTATCGTCATTTTGGGAATAGAACGAATAAACTCATCATACGGCAATTGTTCGACTTGTACCACATTTATTTGCACAAATGTTCTAAGCTGGGCTGAAAAGTAAGTAGTTAGATACCGAGCAAAGTTTTCATGTATCCTGGTTAAGCTTCGAATATGGTCTTTGGAAAACCGGACCGCACGTTTAAAGTCATACGCTCTGACCTTTTTCTGGGTCTCCTCTTTTTTCAGCTCCTCGGCATCCATCTCTCCAGAAGAGAGAGCAGCGAGAAGGGCATCAATCTCATTCTGAGAAAGAACATCTACCACTTAATTTCACCTCCCTCATATATGCATCTCACAGGTCATCATTATTGAAGCACATTATCCGTGATCCAGATTTGTTTGATTTTCCCGAAGGATAATAAGGGGTTCATTTTATTCATAAGGGTTGAGGTTAAATTATCCAAGCCTTTGCTGCCTTGTACTTGCTCAGGTGTCATATCCGAAAGTGTTTGTACAATGATAGCTTTCATTTTAAAATCCAGCTTTTCAAATTCATCCTTTGCCTTAATATTTTCCAATTCAATGGCAAAACTTGCTTTAATAAAGCGGTTATTCGTTGCAAGGTTTGTTAATATATCCTTGAGAATGACCGTATTAGCTTTCGTTTCGTCTGGCGTTGCCTTTTTGGTCTGTTTGACTTCACTTGCGGAATTTTGAGCTTGCTCTGTAGCATCCGTACCATTCTTCTCCATATAATTCCATAAAATAAAAGCAGCTGTTAAAATCAAAGTTATAGCAATTAATATAGCAACTACCATTAGGAACATTTTGCTTTTAAACACTAAGACCCCTCCGACTCCATACTCTTTATTGTTCCGGCAACCGCCCCTATTGATTTCATATATTCGGTTACAAGCTGAACCACATCAGCCATGGGTTCCAATACGGTAATTTTTTTACTTGTAATTAATGTAATAATCGTATCTGGTGTTTCCTCCATGCTCTCAATCAATAAAGCATTAATAATCATTTTCTTCCCATTCAAACGGGTGATTCTAATCATTTCCAGCCTCCGCTTTAAAAATTAGGGGGAGACTGGCTCCCCCTTTGTTAAGGATTAACGTTTCAGACCGACAACTTCTTGAAGGATTTCATCAGAAGTGGTTATGATACGTGCATTCGATTGAAATCCGCGTTGTGCGATAATCATTTCTGTAAACTCAGCTGTTAAATCGACATTCGACATTTCTAATTGTCCGGAAACTATTGCCCCTGTTCCTCGTGCAGCATCATTAGCAGTCCCAATTAATCCAGCGTCAGTTATACCCCCAATATTCGAATTTGGAGACTGACGGTACATATTGCCTCCAACTTTTTCTAAACCAGCAGGGTTAGGTACTTTTACAACACCTATGAATACACCAGAGTTGTTAGTAGCCCCAGTATCATCTACGGTTACAAGCTCACCTGAGCTCGAAATGGAGAAGGCTGTTATAACTCCGATATTGTCTAAATCGATGATTTCTCCTCCACTATCAGTAACAAACATTCCATCAGAAGTAACTAACTGATTATTAGCATCAATCGTAAAGTTACCAGCACGAGTCAGGTATGGATCCACTTGATCCACATTTGATTTAATTGCAAAAAATCCATCACCATCTATACGCAGGTCTGTAACAACATTAGTTGTCATTGCACTACCTGGTGTGTGAATGGTGTCAATAGCACTAATCGAAACACCTAAACCGATTTGCTTGGCGTTAACACCGCCTTGTGTTCCATCCACGGATGGGGAAACTCCAGCTACTGTTTGGCTTAAAATATCTTTAAACATAACACGTCCACCCTTAAATCCGACCGTGTTTACATTAGCAATATTGTTACCGATGACGTCCAATTTAGTTTGGAAGCCTCTCATACCTGATACTCCTGAATATAATGATCTTAACATTGATAATTGCCTCCTCATGGCTAGTTGCTTAGGTGTTGGTTGCTTCAGTCATTCCACAACCATGGGCTTCCTTATCGGTCCGGCCCTTACTATGTGATGATAACCGCACTATCGATCTTGGTAAACAAGTTGTTTTTCATTGATGCTTCGTCCATAGCCGTGACTACAGTTCGATTCTTAATGTTCACTATTAATGCGGTATCGTTTATTAACATCAATGAATCCTTTGCACCTTTAGAGGCTGCATGATCAATGGCTGCATGAATTTTGGCTAGTTGCTCCGGCTGAAATTCAATTCCTCTTTGTTGTAATCTTTGCTCAGCATGGTGGCTGAAATGTACCATTTGAGATTGCAATACTTCTTGAAAGGAGCTTTCATTATTCTTTGGCAATAGCTCCGTTCTTTTTGTATGTGGATGGCGAATACTTCCGGTGTATAACTGTCCGACAGATATCAATTCGCTCATTTCTCTGTTGCCTCCGGATTTGAGACTTTCGAAATGGAATCCAGACTAAATTGCTCTCCTTTAACCAATGCATATTGAGCACCATCTTTTACAATAATGGCTTCAACTACACCTGTTCCCACCTTAGACTCGCCCTTTTCATTAACTGATGTCCAAGTAACCTCTTTGCCAATCAGCGATGACGATTGCCCTATGGACTGCCTCATAAGCTTTAATTCTGCATTCATGTTCGTTAATTGCTCCACCGAAGTAAATTGAGCCATTTGTGCAATAAATTCCTTATCTTTCAATGGATCTGTTGGATCTTGATGTTTTAATTGTGTCATTAAGATTTTCAAAAACTCATCTTTTCCTAATTGCCCTTTAGTTGCACTATCTTTTCCTGCATTAGTAACATTGCTTTTAGCATAATAAGGGTAAACATTTTTGGTGCTGATAGGTGAATCTGCCATGTTATCACCTCCTGATATAGTTGTTAGAATTAAGCTGTTGTGTCAATTGAGGTTTTGCCCAATCCTTTAGGGGCATCCACCGATTGGACTATTTCTTGATTAACCTGATCATCCAAGGAAAGAACTTTGTCGATATCATTTCCTTTTTGCTGCTTGTTGGATTGTTGCGACTGTTGCTGGCGCTGCTCTTGGAACATACCTGATTGAAAAGCTTGATTCTGTGAAACTTCCATTCGCTCAACCTGAATGCCTTGGTTTTGTAATGTAATTTTTAATTGAGATAATTGGCTTTCTAACATTTCCCTGCCCATTGGACTATCCGCCATAAATTGTGCGACCAATTGACCGTTGTGCATCGTCAGTCTTACATCAACCTGTCCCAAGTTTTGCGGAAATAAGGAAAGCTTAGCTTCCGTAAAACCGTCTGCTTTGGTTTCCAATGTAAATGATTTAATGACGAATTGTGTCATATCTTCAACGAAATTTGGAGCCTGCATCATTATTACGGGTGCTTTTTGCATAGGTTGTGAAGATTGAACCTGCTTTAGAAATTCATGCATCGGTATGGCTTGCCCTTCATCTGACGAATCCTTTGGCATTTCTTGCAGCGGTTCGAATAAAGGGCGATCAGTATCCCCAGTATCCACCGTTAATTTAGCCTGCACAAAATTTGCGGCTAAGTACTCTAGCCTAGCATTCGCTGTCGCTACTACTTGAAAAGATGCATCATCATTCATACCCTTGGAAGCCGCTGGACGGTTGCTCATAGGAGTCACGATACTTGCCACTCTGGAGACAGATTTGTCAGCAATAAGCGGTGAAACGAGCTCTGCACTAATTATTGGATCTGCTGTAACTTTCGTTGAATCTTGAACAACAGTTGCTATTAGCTGCTGCATTTGATCCACCATAACTTGCATGGCTTTATGTGCTTGTGGTAATACAATCTTGGTATCATCCGCTTTTAAAAGCTGTTTAAACGTGTCCAATAGCTTAAAAGCATCTGTCTTCGTTATAAGTTCCTTAGCATCTTCTAATCCATGCTCCGTAGCTGCACCATTATTTGTTGTGGATTGGATGGGTACGAACAGGAGTGGATTAAGCTGCACATCGCCAGTTGAAGCACTATCGGTTAGCAATAATTGTGCGGTTAGCTCTTCATCAGTCGTAATCACTTCTGGAGTTGGAGCATGTACCATTAACATGGTTTGAATCCCTGCCAGCCATGTCTGCACATTCGGATTGTCCAAAATATCTTCGGCTTCTTCCGTGTCTGTATTTAGCATATTAATTAACAGATCTAATTGCTTGATTGAGTCCTCATTGCTTTGCCCTTCAGATGCTGCGGAATCCATTTTCAAGGTAGTCAACAATTGCACCAATATGTTGTTTAAGCCAGACAGCCCGGCTTGTGAATTCACTGGAGCTACAGCTGCTGGTGCCATAGTGATTAAACCATTTAATGTAGCTGAAAAGTCTGCTTCTGGTGAAGCCGTCATAGATGTAGAACTTGATGTAGACGCTGCACCATTGGCAACAGCTGCATTTAAATTGGAGCCATTTGTTGTATTCGTGGGCATTGTAATTTGAGCTTGAATCTCCATATTTTTTTCACCTCCCTTCAAATGTTATTGTACTAAACGAGTCGAGATAAGCGCTGCGGTTTCTTTAGATTGTTCAGATATAGCCGTAATAATCTTCGACCTCCCTGCACTTTCCATTGAACTCAGTATTGAAATTACTTTATCCGGATTTGAGTTTTGCATCTCCATCAGTACAATCGCTGCACTCTTAGGTGTCATGCTCGAAAAGGTTGCACCTAAATCATCCTTTGTCAGCTTTGTAGTGTCCTTAGTTTCCGGTGTAGCTGTTAGTTTTAAACGTTGCTGAAGTGCGGCGATTTGTTGGTCCTTCGCAGTGGTTTGGTCCTTCAATAAAATTGAAGCTTCCGCTGCTATTTTGGCATCCATTTTCTCTAAAACCCTTACTCGATCATCCGTCTTCATAGCATTCAGAACAAGTACCATTTCGGCTATAGTCAAATTTTCCATAATAGGTGCTGATTTAGAGGGAGACATTTTAGCATACATAGTTGCAAGCTGCTGAATCTGCGCCGCATATTCGGTATCTGTCAGCGTCTTCGATTTAATTTGTTCTTCCAATAAGCTGTTTTTGGATTGAAGCTCTTTGATCGTTTGATCTCGCTGTTGGACCGTTAAATCAATCTTCTTCAAGTCATCTTCCTTTTGCTCCAGCTTTGTGTTTAAGGCTTGTAGGTTTGCTTCTGCTGTTGGTGCTTCTGCCGCTTGGTCAGTTTGTCCCTTTTTAACAGCGGTTTTTATATCTGTTGCCTTAACCTTAGGTTCAGGGACAATACTGCTGATCACTGGTATCGTCTTAGCCGTTCGAAGCACGTTGTTCATGACGTCATAATCGAAAATGGTAAGTAATACGCCAAGCAGAACAGCAGTAAACACGAACGGTATCAGAAACCAAATGAGAAACCGTTCCATTCCCCCATATGAGGAGCTACCTTCCGCATCAACATCTGCCATCTTCATCGCCTCCATCATCTTCTGTTATGACAATCTCCTAAATCGGTTCGTCGCCATTTCATCTAGTTGTTCTTGTTCTTTTTTCAGCACAACAGCGGTAAAGCTTTGGTGTGCTTTATCTTTCGCTTTGGTCCATATCTTTTCCTCAAGCACTTTACCTGTTAACACATCTTGCTTCTTAACCATTACTCCTCTAGCATGCTGTAAGTCCTTGTTTTTGAGAACGATTCTATGGTCGACATGATCGACAAATTGCTGCAGCAGCATGATCTCAGAAATCGTTGTTCTTCCAGCAGAAATTGTGCTCAGCTGCTCTTGAAGACCATCCTTCTCGGAATGAAGCATGGTCATTGAGGATTCTTCCTCACGCACTTTGCCAATTGCTTCTGACAGCATCCATTCAGCTTGCGTCTTCTCGTTTGCTTTTAGATCGACGATTTTTTGAAAAGCGTATTTAAAGCGTTTCATGTCATCATCCTTTGTAGAATTGTTGGATTAAACTCTCTTGAGCTTCACCAAAAGTTAGCTTTTCATCCACTTTTTGCTTAGTGAAATCCCAAATCGATTGAATATGCTGCAAAGAAAGATCAATATCTGCATTTGAGCCTTTTTGGTACGCCCCTATATTGATTAAATCTTCCGAATCCTTATAAATAGACATGAGCCTCTTTAAGTTTTCAGCGGCAGACATGTGCTCTCGAGATACAATTTCTTTCATAACACGGCTGACACTAGATAAGACATCAATAGCCGGGTAATGACCCCGGTTTGCAATGGAACGATCCAAGACAATATGGCCATCCAAAATACCACGTACTGCATCCGCTATCGGCTCATTCATGTCATCACCATCGACTAGAACCGTATAGAACGCAGTTATGGAGCCTTTAGGACCCGTACCTGAACGTTCTAGCAGCTTGGGTAGCATAGCGAATACAGAAGGCGTATAACCACGTGTTGCAGGCGGTTCTCCAACAGCTAGTCCAACTTCACGCTGTGCCATAGCAAACCGCGTTACAGAATCCATCATCATCATCACATTAAGCCCACGATCCCTGAAATATTCAGCAATACTGGTGGCAATTAACGCCCCTTTGATCCGAATTAACGCAGGTTTGTCCGACGTAGCAACGATAACGACAGAACGAGCAAGACCTTCTGCTCCTAGATCACGTTCAATGAAATCCAAAACCTCACGGCCCCGCTCCCCAATAAGCGCAATCACATTTACATCTGCCGCGGTATTCCTGGCAATCATACCCATCAATGTACTTTTACCTACTCCTGAGCCTGCAAAAATACCAACACGTTGTCCTTTACCTATGGTTAACAACCCATCAATACACCTTACACCCACACTAATGGGATCCAATACCCTTGGTCTTTTTAAAGGATTGCCAGGTATGTTATTTGTCGAATAATGCGTCATTCTGGACGGCAGAAAACTACCATCCAGCGGTTGGCCTAGTCCATCCAATACTTTTCCAAGCAATTCATGACCAACCTGCACGGTTAATGGCTTACCTGTGCCTACAACATCGCAACCTGGACCTATTGAAGTTAACTCACCAAGCGGCATTAACAATACCCGATTATTCTTAAAGCCAACAACCTCCGCTTTCAATGGTACATTGGATTTAAAGGGGTATATGTAACATACATCACCAATACTTGCATCAGGGCCTTCCGACTCTACAGTTAATCCTATAACTTGTGTAACTTTTCCATTGACGCGTATCGGATCCAGTTGCCTCAAAAGCTCAAGATACTTGGAAGCCATCGGTATCGGATTCATCTAGGTTCCCTCACCTCTAACTGCAAGATGCTGTAAGGCATTCTTGATTTCTTTTAATTGCGTATCGATTCTAGCATCAATACTGCCAAATGTAGACCTGACTACGCAGCCATGGTCGTGTACAGAAGGATCTGGAATAATTTGTAGCTCCGCTTGTGAATCGATATGGAGTAAAAGCTCCTCACGTGCGTCTTGGATATAAGCGAACTGGGAAGGTGCAACGCACAAAGTAATAATACCTTGCTCTCTTCTTCGAGCCAACACTGTTCCAATCAATTCAATAACCCAATCTGATTCTAGTGTAAGCTGCTTTGAGACAATTTTTTCAGCGATAGCACAGCTCATCTCAATAAGAAACGGCTCCGATTCCTGTATAATTTGCTGTTTAAGCAAATAGGATTGTTCTAATATTTGTGACGATTCCTGCAGCATATCATTGTATTGATTACGAAGATCCGATTCCGCCTGTTGGGCGCCTTCAACGTAGCCTTGTTGGAAGCCCTCTTCCTTTAACTGGATCTGGAGCTCACTATCCGATTGTCGCCGCTCGTTCCACCACAGCTCAATTTCCGCTTGTGTTTGCTGCCTGATCGCTGCCGCTTCATCCATAGCCGCTCTAACCTGTTCTTCAGCAAAGGCTTCGGCGTCTTGAAGGATTTGCTCTTTGATTTGGGAGGCACTAGCCAACTCCTCGAGCTCCTCTTCGGATAACCCTTCATTATCATCAACCGATTCATCAATAGCCTTTGGTTGCGATGCAACTTCGACAATTTTCTTGTCATCTATCGTTACATACTGCGTGTACTTGATGACATTAGACAATAATATCATCTCCTCCGCCACGCGCAATGATAATTTCTCCTGATTCCTCTAGACGACGAATCGTTGCCACAATTCTCGTCTGTGCTTCTTCGACATCACGTAAACGGACAGGTCCCATAAATTCCATTTCTTCTCTGAACGTTTCTGCCATCCGTTTGGACATGTTTTTGAAAATGGCTTCCCGTACCTCTTCACTGGCTACTTTAAGAGCCAACTGGAGATCAGCATTCTCAATATCACGAATAATACGTTGAATCGAACGGTTATCCACATTTACTATGTCTTCAAACACGAACATTCTCTTCTTAATTTCTTCTGCAAGCTCTGGATCTTGAATCTCTAGGGAGTCAAGAATAGTTCGCTCAGTGCCTCGATCAACACCATTGAGGATTTGTACAATGGCTGCAATGCCACCCGCGTTGGTATAATCCTGTGTGACAGTTGCTGACAGCTTCTGCTCCAATACGCGCTCTACCTGGCTAATAACCTCTGGTGAGGTGCTATCCATCAAAGCAATACGTTTAGCCACATCCGCCTGCTTTTCTTGAGGCAAGGAGGATAAGATGATAGAAGACTGCTCCGGCTGGAGATAGGCTAATACCAAGGCAATCGTCTGTGAATTCTCATTCTGTATAAAGTTTAGAATTTGGGCAGGATCTGCCTTTCGGGCAAAGTCAAACGGTCTTACCTGTAAAGTTGCGGTCAAACGATTGATAATATCTAACGCCTTCTGGGATCCTAGAGCTTTTTCCAATATTTCTTTGGCGTAGGATATACCACCTTGAGAAATAAACTCTTGAGCTAGGCAGATTTGATGGAATTCGGATAAAATCGATTCCTTTTCCGAGTTATCCACCTTTCTAACATTAGCAATTTCCAATGTTAGCTGCTCGATCTCCTCATCACGAAGATGCTTGAATATCTGAGCGGATACCTCTGGACCCAAACTTATCAACAGAATGGCTGCTTTTTGACGACCTGATAATCCTTGTTGCTGAACCTTTGCCAAAAAGCATACCTCCTATTCGTCTACTAACCAAGTCCGAAGCAAATTAACAAATTCCTCTGGTTTTCTTTTGGCCAAAGTTTCGAGCTGCTTTCTGACCTGGTTATCATTAGTAACATTATCGATATCAATAGTAGGAAATTCTACCTTTGCTGGCTCTATAGCAAGCTCTTCCTCTGCTTCACGCTTCAATCTCCGACGTCTCATTAACAAATATCCGCCCAACACAAGCAATGCTAATGCAAGTCCGCCCAATCCGCCATACAATAACATGGCATTGGAGCTAACTGATTCGGCCCCCGGTCTCGCGAAGGTATGTGCAAATACCGTGACCTTCTTGTTTAAATCTTCATCTGTGATCACTTGTTTATTATCAGCAAGTGCTGCTCTTACTACGTTCACCAAGATTCGTTGAACCGCATCTTTTGTTTCTTGAGTTAAAGAATTGGGATCTTCAGGATTGGGTGGTTCAACTCCGACATTTATGGTTAAATCTTTTACAACATAAGGTGTAGCAACAATATCGTTTGAAATTCGGTTAACCTCATAGTTAACGGTTTTTTGAATCTCCTCGGAATTGGACGTACCACCATTATTACTTCCAGGATAACCTGGAACATCGGTTTGTCCCGTGCCTGGGACTCCACCAGTACCCGCACTACCATCACTATTGTAGCTTTTTTGAATTTCATTAACGGATATTTCAAGACCTTTTTGATCAACCTCATTCGGCGCAGTAACCAACTGCTGCTTAGTACTGGTTTGATCAAAATTCATTGTCGAGAAAACTTGGACGATAACCTTGTCTTTACCAAGAAGTGTTGCTAACATTTGCTGCACATTTTTTTGTACATCATTTTTAAATTGGTTATTAATGTCAAAGTTTTGCGTAGCGACGTTGGCATTCGTAACTTTGCCTTTACCTTTGGAAAATTCCAGTAGCTCCCCGTTTTGATCAGATATCGTAATGTTTTCAACTGGCAAGCCCTTAACGCTGTGAGATACCAAATTGTACATGGTATCTACTTTGGCTTGATCCAAGCTATAGCCCTGTTTAACATTGACTACAACGGAGGCCGATGCCATTTCCTTCTCTGTTCCTTTGGGTAAAAATACGGTTTCCTCAGGCAAACTAATTAGCACTTTGGAACTACTCACCGCCGTATTGGAATTAATCAGCTGCTGTAGCTCACCCTGGACCGCATTAATATATTTCACATTAAATTCTTTATCAGTGGTTCCAAACGTACTATTCTGGTTAAAAACCCCATAGCCAATATTACCCGTTTTATTGATGCCTTGGGATTCAACTGCTAATTTAACATTGGCCACCTCACTCCTGGGTACACCAATACTTTTACCGTCCTCACTTAGCTGGTAAGGAATGTTAGCTTCATCTAAATAGGTTTTTATTGCAGCAGCATCAGTGGGCTGTAAATCTGTGTAAGCCAAAGCGTATTCCGTTTTCGAAAAGTTGTAGCTAATTATTCCTATTGTTAATAGCACTAGAACAACTGTCGCTACAAAAGTAATCTTCTGAGTCTTACTAAATTGATTCCAGTATTGGGTGATCTTATTCCAAAACTGGGTTAGATTTTCATTCACTCTTCCACCCCATCTAAAGACTGCCGCTAAGATTCAAACTGCTAATTTATACTTGCATCCTCATTACTTCTTGGTAGGCCTCAATCATTTTGTTGCGTATTTGTACGGTTAATTCAAGCCCCAGAGACGCTTTTTCTGATGCAATTACAATTTGATGCACGTCTGAAATTTCACCTTTAGCAAACTTGTCATTTAGCTGATCCACTTCTTGTTGCTGAACATTCAGCTTGTTCATTGCATCCGTTAGAAAGCTTCCAAATTGTTCTGTAACTTCAGAAGCACTCATGTTTTTAGCCACTGGTAGAGGCGTAGTGACCTGCAATGGCTGCAAACCTAATTTTTCAATCATTATTAGATCCCCTTTTTCTGTTTATATTCACCATTATCTGCCTATTTCTAATGCTTTGCTGATCATCGATTTAGAAGCATTCAAGGCAGTAACATTAGCTTCATAAGAACGGGTTGCAGAAATCATATCGACCATTTCCTTAAGCACGTCAACATTGGGCATCATAACAAACCCGTTTTCATCGGAGTCTGGATGAGTCGGGTTGTAAACTTGCTTAAAGGGAGAAGTATCCTCAATGATTTGAGTTACCTTTACGCCTTCTCCGGCTGTATTTGATTGTGCATTTTGCAGTGCTTGTTCAAATGATGGCTTCTTAGGCTCAATCACAACCAGCTTTCTTTGGTAAGGAACCCATTTTCCGTCAACTAAGCGTGTTCTCGTCGAATCCGCATTAGCCAAGTTAGAGGATATAACATCCATCCGAAAACGTTGTGCAGTTAATGCAGAGGAACTAATATCAAACCCATTAGTAAGCTTCATAAGTTAACCCCTACCTCCCTTGAATAGCCATTCTAGCTTTTTTAATTTCACTACTTACTTGTTGGATCATCACGTTGTACCGAAGTTGGTTTTTGGCTAGTAACGACATTTCTGAATCGATATCCACATTATTCGAATTATTGTTAATAGTAGATAGGTTATCTTTTGTAATTTGTGGTTCAATCTGTGAAGGACGGCCAAACTTGAAATGTCTAGGATCCGTTCTGTAGCCTTCAATTGAGTTGGTGGTCAGTTGCTTCCCTAACAATTCCTCAAACTGGACTTCTGATCGTTTAAAATAAGGAGTATCCACATTGGCTACATTATCAGCTATTACCCGTTGTCGCAAAGTCGAAGCGTCTAAGGAACGCTCAAGCTGGTTAAAACCCTGCTTATTCAGAATGTTCATGTTATTTCCTGCCTTTTCGCTAAGCTAATTTGTAATATTCAACAAGTCCTTTATATAATCCTCCTTTAAACGACATTAAATTGAAATAAAATATTGAAAATGTTGCTAATCATCATAGTATAGTAGACCTATACCTATATTGAAGAATATTGGAACTTATTACAATGAGAAAAAAGCCCTATATTTTATATATAGGGCTTAAAACCTGCAGTTTACTATAATTTCACACTATGGATGGCCGATACTAGCTGATCATTTAGCACACGGATATAGGTACCCTTCATTCCTAGCGACCTAGTTTCAATGACTCCTGCGCTTTCAAGTTTCCTCATCGCGTTGACAATAACCGACCTTGTAATTCCGACACGGTCCGCTATTTTACTTGCTACAAGCAATCCCTCTGAACCCTCTAGCTCTTCAAAGATATGCTCCACAGCCTCCAGCTCACTAAAGGACAAAGATCCAACAGCTACCTGTACAACTGCTTTACTGCGTGCCTCAACCTCGATCTGTTCTGCCTTTTCGTTCAATATTTCCATAGCTACAACAGTCGACCCATATTCAGCCAAAATAAGATCATCATCTATAAAAGCTCGATCTTTCCTGGTCAGAATTAACGTTCCCATTCGATCACCACCACCGATTACAGGCACGATCGTAATAAATATTTTTTCGGAGGGCACCGATTCAACAAATACATGATATTCACTATTTAGACCCATATTTGATGAAGTTTCGCTTATTTTAAGCAATAATTGGTTATATTCCTCAGGAAAACGGTTATCGTGAATAATCGTTTCAGGTAATAAGCCCTCTTGCCCAACCATATAAAAAGCTTGACCCAGCACTTTACCTTTACGGCTAACTACATAAATAGTAGCATGTAAAATATCGCTTAGCACGGTGGCCATATTCAAAAAGCTGACTGGATTTCCTGCTTCTTTTTGCAGTAATCTATTAAGTGTTCTTGTTTTTTCTAATAATGTCATAAAACTGCCTCCCAGTGCGACCAACGAATAATAGATGGAATCGTATTTATAAAATATACTGGCTTAAATCTCGGTTTTGAACAATGTCAGAAAGTTTCTCCCGAACATATTCAGGTGTTATTAAGATATGTTCTAGCGTGATATCTGGAGCCTCGAAGGATAAATCCTCCAGTAATTTTTCTAAGATCGTATGCAAACGCCTGGCTCCAATATTGTCCGTATTCTGGTTAACCTCTGCCGCAATCCGGGCAATCTCCTCTAATGCTTCATCGGAAAAATCAACATGAATCCCTTCAGTTTCCAATAGAGCGGTATATTGCTTGGTTAACGAGTATTGCGGCTCTTTCAAAATGAGTATAAAGTCCCGCTCTGTTAAACTGCTTAATTCAACCCGAATTGGAAAACGGCCCTGGAGCTCCGGGATCAAATCCGATGGTTTGGCAATATGGAAAGCTCCCGCGGCAATAAATAATATATAATCAGTCTGTACGGGTCCGTATTTAGTCATTACTGTTGAGCCTTCAACGATAGGCAAAATATCCCTTTGCACACCTTCTCTTGAAACATCGGGTCCACTGCCACGCCCAGAACTGCAAATCTTATCGATTTCATCGATAAAAATAATACCAAGTTGCTCCACCCTTAGAATCGCTTCTTGGATGACTTCATCCATTTCCAGCAGCTTTTGTGCTTCTTCTTGAATCAATACTTTGCGCGCCTCTTTAATAGGAAGTTTTCGTTTTTTCATTTTCTTAGGCATCAAACTTCCAAACATTTCTTGCATGTTCATACCCGATTGTTCATTGCCTTGCCCAGCCAACATATCAAGCATATTGGGTGCGTTATCTTCGACTTCGATTTCGATTGCCTGGTCTTCCAGCTCACCTTTAAGCAACTTCTCCTTGAGCTCTTTTCTTCGCGAAATGAGATGCTCATCGCTTTCTTGCTCTTGGGGTTCGGAGGATCCTGCATTCCCAAATAACATTTCCAATGGATTACGTTGTGATTTTTGCTTATAGGGGCTAGGAAGTAAGATCGAAATAATCCGATCATTGGCCATTTGTCCTGCCTTGTCCTTTAATTTCTCAGTTTGTTCTGCTTTCACAATACGAATGGAGGTTTCTACAAGATCTCTGACCATGGCTTCTACATCACGGCCAACATACCCAACCTCGGTAAATTTAGTCGCTTCTACTTTCACAAAAGGAGCATTAACTAATTTGGCAAGACGCCTGGCAATTTCCGTTTTTCCTACTCCGGTAGGACCTATCATCAATATATTTTTAGGTACAATTTCATCCCTAATCGATGCATCCAGCAGGCTTCTACGGTATCTGTTACGCAAAGCCACTGCGACCGATTTCTTGGCATTTTTTTGCCCGATAATATATTGATCCAATTTGGCGACTACTTCTCTAGGAGTCAAAGACGTATGCTTCAAGAGATTACCTCCTCATTCATTCGATTTCTTCAACAATGATATTATGGTTGGTAAACACACAAATTTCAGCTGCCATCGTTAATGACGCATGTGCAATTTCCTTAGCACTCATATGTGCTGCATAGCGGTGGAGTGCACGTCCTGCTGCCAGTGCAAAGCTGCCCCCGGAGCCTATAGCTAATATCCCATCATCAGGCTCAATGATTTCCCCATTACCAGATATGAGCAATACATAATTGACGTCCATAACAATCATCATCGCCTCCAGCCTGCGCAGCACGCGGTCAGAACGCCATTCCTTAGCTAATTCCACGGCAGCACGCTGCAAGTTCCCTTGATGCTCCTCCAGCTTCGCCTCGAACTTCTCAAAGAGCGTGATGGCGTCTGCTACGCTTCCTGCAAAGCCTGCAATGACTTTGCCGCGGTACAGCCTTCTTACTTTCTTAGCGTGGCCCTTCATGACCATACTGTTACCAAAGGTTACTTGCCCATCACCTGCAATTGCCCCTTTACCTTGATGCTTAATGGCAAAGATTGTTGTGGCATGAAAGCTTTGATCCATCTGTACCTACCTCCAAACCTAAACTTTAAAATATGACCAATCAACAGAAAAACCTCGATCGGGTCGCACTAGTTCAGGCAGCCGCGATGAGAGGTTCGTTTAATCCAAATCATATAATCCTACTTTTGAAGCCCAACGTTTATAGTATCACAGTAAAGCTTTTGCTTTCAAGTGAAATTGTATTCGTTTTGTGAAAAATTCTGAATTTTCTCAATAGCTCTTGCGGCAATTCTTTCATTCTTTTCTTTTTTGCTTTTAAATCGTTCCCCCAGAGGTGGCATGAGTCCGAAATTAGCGTTCATCGGTTGGAAATGCTTAAAATCAGCGGTTGTAATGTAATTAGCCATACTGCCCAATGTTGTGTCCAAGGGTAAAACTACACATTCCTTGCCTTGAGCAAACCTGGCTGCATTCATGCCAGCAATAAGTCCAGAAGCTGCCGATTCCACATAACCCTCAACACCCGTCATCTGCCCTGCGAAAAACAGGTTGTCACGCCTTACAAATTGGTAGGTCGGTTTAAGCAGCTTTGGTGAATTAATAAATGTATTGCGATGCATGACCCCGTAACGAACGAATTCTGCCTGTTCCAGTCCAGGAATCAAGGAAAACACTCTTTTTTGCTCCCCCCATTTTAAATGGGTTTGGAAGCCTACCATATTATAAAGCGTACCCGCCGCATTATCTTGACGCAGTTGGACAACAGCATAAGGTAATTCATTCGTATGAGGGTTTATAAGTCCAACTGGCTTCATCGGGCCAAATAAAGCTGTTTGCTTACCTCTTTGTGACATCACCTCGATCGGCATACAGCCTTCGAAGTAGATTTCCTTTTCGAAATCTTTAATGGGTGCTACTTCGGCACTAACTAATGCATCATGAAAAATATCAAACTCTGCTTCGCTCATTGGACAGTTAAGATAGGCGGCCTCACCTTTATCATACCTTGAGGCTAAGTAAACTTTACTCATATCGATAGAATCTTTCTCTATGATCGGAGCCGCTGCATCATAAAAGTACAGGTACTCCTCCCCCATCAGCTGTTGCAAATGGGCTGAAAGTGAAGGTGAAGTTAAAGGACCTGTTGCAACAACGACGATCCCTTCGGGCAGTACTTGCAATTCTTCATTACGCACCTCAATCAAGGGATGGCTGCGAAGCTGTGAGGTAACCTCTCCCGAAAAACCATCCCTGTCAACCGCCAGTGCTCCTCCCGCGGGAACCGCATGTTTATCGGCACAACGCAGAATGAGTGAATTCAGATGGCGCATCTCTTCTTTTAATACACCAACCGCATTAGCTAAACCGTTGGCACGAAGGGAGTTACTGCAAACCAGCTCGGCAAATTGATCCGTGATATGTGCAGGTGTTTTTTGCACTGGACGCATTTCATATAAGACAACAGGAACGCCTTGGCTGGCTATTTGCCATGCGGCTTCACTGCCTGCTAGGCCCGCCCCTATTACGGTAACAGTAGGTATTTCTGACACGTCTAACCCTCCTAAAATTTTTGCTTGCAAAACTTACTTCGTAAGCATTGGCTTTACAGTTTTCGTAGAAAACTCAACTCTATTCATCATTATCGGGAATTTCTTCTTTATAATCACATTGGACGCATTGATGAAATACGCCATTTTTATTTTTTTTCTCAATTAGCATAGAACTGCATTTTGGACAAGGCTGAGCTATCGGCTTATCCCAGGAAACAAATTCACATGCTGGGTATTGGTCGCAGCCATAAAAAATGCGCCCTTTTTTACTCCGCCGCTCAATGATATGTCCTTCTTTACATGTCGGGCAGGTAACACCTATATCTTTAACAATCGGCTTCGTATTTCGGCAATCTGGGAAACCCGAGCATGCAAGAAATTTGCCGTAACGTCCCATTTTATAAACAAGATGAAGGCCGCACTTTTCACAAATTTCTTCAGAAACCTCATCTTTGATTTCGATTTTTTCCATTTCAGCTTCAGCGAATATAAGTCGTTTTTCAAAAGATTCATAAAAGGAACTAAGTATTTTTACCCAGTTCTCCTTGCCTTCCTCAACACTATCCAATTCACCTTCCATATGGGCAGTAAACTCAATGTCAAGAATCTCTGGAAAATATTCAATCATTTGTTGGATGACCAGTTCACCCAGCTCGGTAGGGATAAACTTCTTCTCATCAATAGCAACATATCCACGCTTCTGGATCGTTTCAAGCGTAGGTGCGTAGGTACTTGGCCTACCAATTCCCATTTCCTCCAATGCCTTAACCAATCTCGCCTCGGTATAGCGTGGTGGAGGTTGAGTGAAATGCTGCTTCGGGTCAAGCTGGTTCTTTTTCACTTTATCTCCCTTTTTCATAGGGGGCAGCAGCTTGTCTTCATCCGTTGTACCGTCATCGTTTCCTTCAACATATACTTTCATAAAGCCTGGGAATTTCATTTTGGAACCGGCTGCACGAAATAGGGTATCCCCAGCTGTAATATCTACAGTCATGGTATCAAGAACAGCAGAAGACATTTGGCTAGCTACAAAACGTTCCCATACCAGCTTATATAAACGGTGCTGGTCACGGCTCAAATAGGCTTTTACTTGGTCAGGCTCACGCATAATAGAGCTTGGTCGGATGGCTTCATGCGCGTCTTGAGAATTAGCAGCCTTTTTCAAATAGACGCGGGGAGTTTCGGGATAAAAAGCATCGCCGTATTTTTGGACAATAAATTCTTTGGCTTCTTCTTGGGCGATTGGCGAAATTCTGGTGGAGTCGGTACGCATATAAGTGATTAAACCTACAGTGCCTTCACTTCCTAGCTCAATGCCTTCATATAATTGTTGGGCAACCGACATCGTTTTGGAAGCACGGAAATTCAGCTTCCGAGCAGCCTCCTGCTGCAACGAACTCGTAATAAAGGGTGGCGATGGATTGCGCTGGCGTTCTTTTTCTTTCACATCATGGATTACATATTTTGCTTTTTCCAAGCCCTTTAAAATCTCATTGACTTCCTGCTCATTCGTCAGCTCTTTTTTCTCACCATTGATACTGTGAAATTTGGCTTCGAACTCTGTTGTTCCAGCTAACAGCTTAGCTGTTATGGACCAGTATTCTTCAGGCACAAAAGCTTTTACATCATTCTCCCGATCATAAACCAATTTCAAGGCAACAGATTGTACTCGCCCTGCTGAGAGTCCTTTTTTCACTTTTTTCCAAAGCAATGGACTGATTTTATAGCCTACAAGCCGATCTAGAATACGTCGAGCCTGTTGGGCATTGACCAAATCAATATCGATTTTTCGTGGAGTTTTAAAAGCATCCTTAACCGCCTGCTTCGTAATTTCATTAAATACAACACGGCACTCTTCGGATTCGTCCAGCTCCAGATAGTGGGCCAAATGCCATGCAATCGCTTCCCCTTCACGATCCGGGTCAGCTGCGAGATAAACTTTTTTCACTTTTTTGCGTGCATCTTTTAGCTCTTTGAGAATGGAGCCTTTACCGCGGATTGTGATGTATTTAGGTTCAAAATTATTATTTATTTCAACACCAATTTGGCTTTTTGGGAGATCACGAATATGGCCCATGGATGCTTTTACAATAAATTTGCTTCCTAAGTACTTGCCAATCGTTTTTGCTTTTGCGGGTGACTCCACAATGACTAATGCATCTGCCATAAGCGTCCTTCCCCCCTTAGTTGTGATATGTATCTCTAACAAATAGCGTAAATTGAACCCGGTAATTGGTTCACGCGCTTAGTCATTAGTAAATTTAACAGAACTGAGTGCAAATGTCCAAAGGTAAATTGGCTGCGAGACAGCAATTCATCTATGGTCAAAGGCTGATTCTGCAATAGTTCGATAAGGATTCGCTCGTCTGCTGTTAGTTCTTGACCCTGTTCTTTCCTATGGTTACTAGATGTCCTAGAGGGTGAAGATATCCGATGGCTGTACTCTTCCAGTATATCCTCAACACAGCTAATCAGCTTCGCTCCTTGCTTGATAAGGGCAATAGTCCCTTGGCTTTTGGGTGAAGATAAGGGGCCTGGGATCGCAAATATATCGCGGGATTCATCCAAAGCTTGGTCAGCTGTAATTAACGATCCGCTTTGAAGCGCAGCTTCGACCACAACTACACCTAGGCTTAATCCAGCAATAATACGGTTGCGCTGTGGGAATAATCCAGGATGAGGCTTGGTGTTTAGCGGGTACTCACTTAGTAGTAACCCGTTAAGTGCTATTAATTGGTATAACCATTTATTCTCAGATGGATACATAAAGCCAATGCTGCTGCCCAGCACGGCGATCGTGCTCCCCACTCCTCGAAGAGCACCTTCATGCGCAGAAGCGTCGATTCCTTTAGCCAGCCCGCTAATTACGCACATTCCATTGGCTGAAAGCTCTTCAGAAAATTGCTCTGCCATCTTCCGTCCATAGATCGTTGGATTTCGCGTCCCAACCACTGCCATACAAGGGGAATGCAAAAGCTCGGAACGGCCTTGGCAGTAAAGCACCCAAGGCGGTTCTGCTGTTTGTTTAAGTAAAGCCGGGTAGTCTCCATCAAAAATCGTAACCATCTTTATTTCCTTTAGATGGTATTTCTCCAGTGTGGCCTTCACATATTGTTCATCCATTTGCTTAAAGGCTTGCACAACTGCCTCCGCTCTTGATCCCGTAAGACCAAGCTGCTGCCAATCTCGAGCACTGAGCCCAGCCGCCTCTGCCAGTATATAAAATCGATTAATGATGATTAAAAGTGTTTTCCAGCCTACGTTTTCTGCTTGATGCAGCATAATCAATACCGTTCTATTATCCATATTAGTATATATCACTCCTTTTGTGAGAACAACTTTCTAAACGATGGTAAACAAAAAAGCCTCCCACTCCCATTAAGGAGTAGAAGGCTGCTTGCCTATAATTATAAAGATTTAGTTGTGCATTTCTCCAACAAGCCTTTTTCTTCTAGAACACTTACTAAGGTAGAGCCCATTTCAGAAGGTGTTGGGGCTACTTTCATTCCACAACGTTCCATGGTTGCTACTTTCTCGGCTGCTGTACCTTTACCACCAGAAATAATCGCTCCTGCATGGCCCATTCTTTTTCCTGGAGGCGCTGTTTGCCCGCCGATGAAACCAACTACCGGCTTCGTCATATTAGCAGCAATCCATTCGGCTGCTTCTTCTTCAGCTGTTCCGCCAATTTCGCCAATCATGATAACGGCATAAGTATCCGGATCATCATTAAACAATCGAAGAATGTCGATAAATTCGGAGCCTTTAACTGGATCTCCACCAATACCAACCGCTGAGGACTGCCCAATACCGCGTGTTGTCAACTGATGCACCGCTTCATAAGTTAATGTTCCACTTCTTGAAACAACACCTACATGTCCAGGTGTATGGATGTATCCAGGCATAATCCCAATTTTACATTCACCGGGAGTGATAACGCCAGGGCAGTTAGGACCGATTAAACGTGTCTTTTTGCCTTCAAGATAACGGGACACTTTAACCATATCCAGTACCGGAATGCCTTCTGTGATACAAATGACCAATTCCAATTCAGCATCGATTGCTTCAAGGATCGCATCGGCCGCGAAAGCTGGTGGAACATAAATCACGGATACGGTAGCGCCTGTTGCTTTTTGCGCTTCGATAACTGTATTAAACACTGGAAGAGAAACAGAGGTTCCATTTTCCAATTCAATATCAATTTTCGTTCCGCCTTTGCCTGGTGTTACACCGCCAACCATTTGCGTGCCGTATTCAAGACCGCCTTTAGTATGGAACATACCCACGGAACCAGTGATCCCTTGTGTAATGACTTTTGTATCTTTATGGACTAAAATACTCATTTGGTATAGGTCACATCCCTTGATTTATTAAGATATCTTAGATACCAGAGCCACGATTTTTTGGGCTCCATCTGCCATAGAATCGGCTGTTACGATATTCAAGCCAGATTCGTTTAATAATTTTTTGCCCAATTCTACGTTTGTACCTTCCAAACGTACAACAAGTGGACGCGTTAAGCCTAATTGCTTAGCCGCTTCTACTACACCATTAGCGATAATATCACATTTCATGATGCCACCAAAAATGTTGACGAATATGCCTTTTACCGCTTCATCGGATAAAATAATTTTGAAGGCCTCCGTTACTTTCTCCGTTGTAGCACCGCCCCCTACGTCCAGGAAGTTGGCGGGGTTTCCACCGTAATACTTGATGATATCCATTGTCGCCATGGCAAGCCCTGCTCCATTAACCATGCAGCCGATATTGCCTTCAAGTGCGATATAGCTCAAGTCATATTTGGAAGCTTGAATTTCTTTATCATCTTCTTCTTCAAGGTCACGAAGCTCCATAATGTCTTTATGGCGGTACAAAGCGTTCGCATCAAAATTCATTTTGGCATCCAATGCCATAACGTCGCCGCTGCCAGTTACAACCAAAGGGTTGATTTCGGCAATTGAGCAATCTTTTTCTACAAAAGCTGTGTACAAGGAAACCATAAATTTAACAGCCTTGTTTACCAATTCGTTCGGGATTTTGATCGCATAGGCCAATTTGCGCGCTTGGAAAGCCTGCAAACCGATAGCTGGATCGATCACTTCTTTAAAGATTTTTTCTGGAGAATGCTCAGCAACTTCTTCAATTTCGGTGCCGCCTTCTTCAGAGGCCATCATAACAACACGACCCGTTTCGCGATCTACTACCAGGCCGATATAATATTCCTTTTTAATGTCACAGCCTTGCTCGATTAACAGACGTTTCACTTCTTTACCTTCAGGACCAGTCTGGTGCGTGACAAGAACCTTGCCTAAAATTTGCTCGGCGTATGTACGAACCTCGTCTAAGCTCTTGGCTACCTTAACGCCGCCTGCTTTACCGCGTCCACCCGCATGAATTTGCGCTTTAACTACAACGATTGGAGTTCCTAGCTGTTTAGCCGCTTCTACAGCTTCATCAACTGTAAACGCAACCTTCCCGTCAGGAACGGCAACCCCATACTGCTTCAGCAATTGTTTGCCTTGGTACTCATGGATATTCATTTAGCAAAATCCTCCTATCAGTAATAGCTTGCTACTTTCTATATAAACAAGAACTGCAGCGTATGTGCAAGTCCCTCACCAAACGAACAAACATATTCGCTGTGATGCACATGAAATCCTGCTGAGACTAAGGGCTCAACAAAACCTTAACCATTATACCACTTTTCTTGGACAGTTTCCTCATTTTTTCGACGAAAGCTGTCATTTTTCAATTAAACTTTTTTATACCAATACAATATTTATGTTTTCAGTAAAGCAAATTCTTGTAGATCTCTGCAATATAATGCAGAAACTACAGCTTTTAGCATTCCCCTAGATACATTGAAACATTAGGAATCCAGATGAATTTTGCAGATATAAGTAATTGCCAATAAAAGGATTTATGATACAATAATAGCAAATCAATTGGACGATAAGGAAGCACCTTTTGCCCTGATGGAATGAATGAGGGAGAAGGTGTGTTTTTGATGTATGGAAAAGTTATGAGTGCCTGCTTGCAGGGGGTAGACGGTAAGCTTGTGGAGGTCGAGGTGGATCTCAGCAATGGCTTGCCTCAAATGCATATTGTTGGTTTACCCGATAGCGCGGTGAAAGAGTCTATGGAACGTGTGCGTGCTGCCATAAAAAATTGTGGCTATACCTTTCCATTGAAGCGTATCACGATTAATTTGGCTCCTGCTGATGTACGCAAGGAGGGCTCGTCCTTCGATTTGGCGATTGCCTTAGGCATTTTATTTACAAGCGGCCAAATCATGCTGGATAACCCGGAGCAAACGATTATATTAGGTGAGCTTGCCTTAGACGGTGCCGTACGTGCGGTTCCTGGTGTACTTTCCATGATAGCTACAGCCAAAGAAAATGGCATTAGGCGGGTTATTTTACCCCATCAAAATATACAAGAAGCCATTTTAATCCCGAATCTTGATGTTGGCTCACTTTCCCACATGAATGAACTGGAAAATGGGTCTGGCTCTTTATTTAGCAAAGCTAATGAATCACTCCAACCTTTAAACGCTGATAACGTTCACCCTTCCTTGGTGATAGAAGACTATTCCGATGTGTACGGTCAATCGCAAGCTAAGAGGGCTCTGATGATCAGCGCGGCAGGGATGCATAATATTATTTTACTTGGTCCGCCCGGAACTGGAAAAACAATGCTCGTCAAACGACTGCCCTCCATCTTACCCAAGATGTCAGACCAAGAAGCATTGGATGTGACGAAAATATATAGCGCCTCCGGAAAATTCACCGATCGCAGTGGTTTAATCCGGGAGCGTCCATTTCGGATGCCCCACCATTCTATCTCCGCAGCAGGCCTTATTGGCGGGGGCTCCATTCCTAAGCCGGGTGAAATCAGCCTGGCCCATCGCGGGGTGCTGTTTCTCGACGAGCTGCCAGAGTTTTCACGGGCTGTCCTCGAAGTACTGCGCCAACCCCTGGAAGAGCGTTATGTCACCATTGGTAGAGCTCGTGCCACTTACCGTTTCCCCTCCTACGTAATATTGGCAGCCTCAATGAACCCCTGCCCTTGTGGCTTTTATGGGGCGGAAACTTCTACCCATGCCTGTACCTGCAGCCCACAAAAGATAGAAAATTACCGTTCCAAAATATCAGGTCCCTTGCTCGATAGAATCGATCTACAAATTGAGGTGCCGCGGATCGAATATAACCAGCTTACCGAAAGCCTCCCACAGCTCTCCTCACAAACCATGAAGGAACAGGTGGATCTTGCACGATCCATCCAATTGCAAAGGTATAAGCACTCGGATCTTACATTCAATAGTGAGTTACAAGGCAAATTGCTGCGCAAGTATTGCCGATTACAGCCAGATGCCGAGCAGTTGCTGCACAAATCCTTTGAAGTGTTTGGTTTAAGTGTCCGAGCCTACGATCGCATTCTCAAAATCGCGCGAACCATCGCAGACTTGGACGATAGTGTGGATGTTGCTATCCCTCATTTGGCTGAAGCCTTACAATATCGTTGCCTAGACAAAAAAACTTAAACACATCCATCATCTTGCGTTTGTCAAATAAAGTGTCAATTTTATTGGGATTTACATTGAATAAGTTGCAAAAAATGTCGAATTTAATGCAAAAATTCCCGTTACCCGGTATTTTTCCCGGGTATTTATTTATGTAAGCGATATAAAGTAAAATATTTATCAAATCTTGGTGCTAAATACCCAAAATGTGTGTAAATTAACTGCATTTTTCGTCGAAATATAGTACAATAGGTTCATCCACTACTAAGGAGGGATTGTATGATATTAGGTTTATGGAATGTGCTGGGTTTACTACTGCTTATTGCAACTATTTACTTATCTATAAAAACAGTCTTTGGAAAGGATCACAACTATGAGTAGATATGCCTACAGCGAGCTTAGAAAAATAAGTAACGAGGATGAACGAATGCGATTATTAATGGAAGAAATAAATAGAATGATGAAAGCCAAGAAAAAGCTGACTTTTATCCAAAAGTTAATTAGCAAAAGACCGACAACCAAGCCAAGGGCATGGTAACTGTCGGTCTTTGTCACACAAAAAAAAGATGGAATAGATACAGCATTAATTAAAAAGCATTGGGTATGTGGTCTATAGATATTCGAGTGCCGTCTTTTGTAGCTAGTACGGAGATCACATCAAAACGGACTTGCATATCCTGCTTACGATGCTTAAGAGTGTAGTACTGGGCTGTTTCCCTGACTTTTTGCTGCTTTCTTAAATCCACAGATTCCTCAGCCGTTCCAAAATTTAAGCTTCCACTTCGGGTTCTTACCTCAATAATGATTAAAAGCCCCTCATATTCGGCTACTATATCAATTTCTCCTGTACGGCAACGCCAATTCCGCTCCATAATACGGTATTCCTGCTGCTGCAAATAATCAAAAGCGAACCCTTCTCCAATAGCTCCGAGCTGTTTGCGTGTCAAAGTCGGTTTATTCATGAGATTTCGCCTTTATTTGTTTAGCCCTTCCATCCGACCTATAAATGAAGCTCAATATTTCGGCAACCAGCTTATAAAGTTCAGGAGGAATTTCTTGGTCTAATTCCAGCTTAGAGAGCACCTCCACAAGCGAAGAATCCTCTTGGACAGGCACACCATTTTCTTTGGCTTTTCTTAGGATCACCTCAGCCATATAGCCTTTTCCTTTGGCTACAAGCACTGGAGCGCTTTTTTGACCAGGCGCATATTTTAAAGCAATTGCCTTTTTCATAGAATTAGGAGTCACATTTGAATTAGGATTTTTTGATTTCATACGCGAAGATCCATCCCTTTGTAAGGCTTGCTTCCATACATACTTTGCATTTGGTTAGCTGCCTGACTAGCGTCTTGTTTATGGCCTCCAGACGCAGACTCTTCCGTTGGCTGTCCTTTTTCCGGATATGGGCTGCATTTTAACGATATAAATTGATAGCCAACCGCCGATAAGCCAGCAGCAATTTCCTCGCGATGTGATTCCAATAGGTGCTCAATAAACGGTTGGTCATTTAACACACGCAGGCTAACAATCCGGTCGACAACTTGCACATCGACCATCGTGTTACCTAATGCTTTCATGCTTAAATCAAATACGAGACGGCAATTTTTAGCGTCAATTTCACCTCGTTCTCCTTTTCGAGACTGGATGTGGATAGCTGCTGTTTGTTCGCCATTAGCATTGATGATCGGGATAAACATCGTAATATTCGTAAACATGGAGGTTCGGTCAATATTAAGCAGTAATTGTTGTCCAGTTATTTGTTGGATGGCTTGTTGTGCTGTTTCCTTCAGTCCAGCTGGCGTATCATCGGATTGTATCAGCATTAGCAATGCGCCTTTCAACGTATCAACGGATTTCATCTGCTCTTGCAAGGTAGAATTGGGTGCCAATGTATCTTGGTTTAACAGCAAGCCCCTCGGCTGGAGCTGCCCATCCATGACGATTTTTTCCGGAAGCTTAAAAATCGTATTCTCATGCTCGATGCCTACCGCTTTAATCAGCTTGGAAATCCAATGCTCCTCTTCACTAGGAGCACTGTTCACCAGCGCCACAGGAGAAGCTTCCTTGGTTGAAGTTGTATTCGTAGCAGCATCCGTCCGAATTACGGCGTCTGAGGCTTGTTTGCCCAAAACTGCCGAATCGGCTGTAGGTTTATTTGTACTATTGCTCGCAGCCACATGGTTGGCCCCTTGTGACAAGCCGCTGTTGCTCACAGCTGCTGCCAGTGGATTGGCAGCAGTTGGCTGTTGCTGTGCCTGGGTAGCGGTTAACATGCTGCCTGCTGTAGCTGTCGGGCTATTAGCAGACGCCAATGGCGATGAAGCTTGTGACGGTTGTGGCGACGCTTGCCCTGGACCTGGCTTGCTGAGCTGAGCCGAAGCTGAATCCGCAATGGCCGCGTTGGCCGCGTTAGCCAGAGCGCCAGAAGCTTGCAGCGTATTGGCAGTACCAGCGCCAGCTATCGCGCTTGTTGCTAGAGCGCTAGACAGCAAGGGAGCTGCGGCAGGAGCAGTAGTAGGTGTTGAGGCTGCCGGATTGCCGTTAACCACCGTCTCTCGGCTTGACGTGAGCTGTTGCTGCTCCGTGTTCGGTTGAAGCAGGTTACCTGGGCTGCCAGGATTCATTGTAACGGCCATATTAGCCCCAGGTCGGTTATCTACCGTTACTGCTTTCCCGTTAACCGCTACTGCTTGTGAAGCTGTCCCTTGGCCTACAGCCGCTTTGGTTACCGTCAACAGATTATTGATTTCTCCCTCAGAAAGCTGGCTGGAGGCCAGCGGGACGAGGCTGGCCGAAGCCTCTCTTACTAGAGCAACTACACTTTTAAATGTATCCATTGCCGATTTGGTCGTCGAGGATAAAGACGATTGTTCGGACAATAGCTTCGTCATCTGCACATCCAAATCCTGCAGGGTTTGATGGAAAGGGGGACCGTTAATGGCTTGCCTAAGCGCTGAAACTGTTTCAGTCGTGAGCGGGATTCCTTTCTGAAAGGCAACTACAGCCGAAGAAAGCCAATCTCCCTGTGAAACGGAAGCTGGAATTTGCGCTTGCACCTGGGCAAATGCTTGCAGATTTTCCTTCGTTAAGGCCACTCCCGATTGATGCAGAGTTTGAACTAATAACCGATTAGACGAAGTATCTGGCAATCCAACATTTTTCAATACATCAGCCAAAGAGCTATCGGCAATTTGTACACCAGAGGCTCCTAACGGCTTCAAGACTACTTGTCCAGAATTATTATCCGGCTGCACTTGCAAAAGGGTAACCTCGCCTTGCTTTAACGGCGTCTCCAGCTTAGCCCGCACTTGGATTCCGCCTATATTTACAACAGCCTCGTTCTCTGGAAGAAGCTGGACTACCATTCCTTTAACGACCTCTCCCGTCTTGAGCTCCAAGGTTTTGGGCTCGGACGCCTGTGCATCACCCATAACACTTCTGATTAATCCACTTATATTCAAGGATGGGTACCTCCTAACAGGTCTCTTTCTGGACTATGTATAACCTATATCGGCATAAACACCAGCATAATTCACTTCTTGCCTCATATTTAAAACAATTGCTGCTGCTCGGCTTCAAGCAGGATTTTTTTCAGAAACGACGGGCGGTGCATGCTTGTCGCCCCAAGTTCCACGATCCGTTCCCGATGTAGCTTGGTGGCATACCCTTTATGGAGGGCGATCCCATATTCAGGATATTCCAGATCCCATTGCAGGCACATCCGGTCACGGGTGACCTTGGCAATAATGGAAGCTGCTGCAATGGATTGGCTTACCGCATCCCCATGGATAATTGCCAATTGGGCCCAATCTCCACTGACCCTTTCCGCATCCACCAATAAATAATCGGGTACGGGTTTGAGCTGCTCAACGGCGAGCTTCATAGCCAGCCGCGAGGCTTGTTTGATATTGATTTTCTCAATCATCGCTACATCTACTATGCCTATCCCGATTGCTAAGGCTTCTTTCTGAATAATTTCATATTGGAGTTCACGCTTTTTGGGCGTTAGCTTTTTCGAATCATTAACTTCTTCCAGAACAAGACCACGGGGCAAAATGACCGCAGCAGCTACCACATCCCCGAATAAGCAGCCTCTCCCCACTTCATCTACACCTGCTAACCATTGATAATCTTGCTCCCATAAAGAACGTTCGTATTCTAGCATGTTCCGCTTATCTTCCCCTCTTAGCTGACTGATTGGGTTTATTATACTAGATATTGCACTTAACGGGAACGAAAAAAAGCCACCTCTAAGTGTGGCTTCATTATGGTACCTATCCTATTAACGCAGATCATCTGGTGATTCAAGGCTGATTCTGCCCATCTTGCCCGCACGTGCTTCTCTGATGATCGTTAATGAAGCTTTTTCCAAATCAACACGTCCGCCACTTAGCAGAGCGCCCCGCTTGCGGCCAATCTCTTCCATAATGGCTATAACGGCATCGGTATCCTTCATATCCTCAGGCAGCTTTTCAATACCATATCGTTCCTGTAGCGAAGAACCATAGTGGCTGGCTAAATAACGAACCAAGAACAAAGCGATATCCGAAATATGTAGCAGTTCTTCTTTAATAGCTCCTGTAGCCGCAAGGCGCATACCTACCTGCTGGTCTTCAAACTTCGGCCATAAAATGCCGGGTGTATCCAGCAATTCCATCTCCGAGCCTACTTTAATCCATTGCTGGCCCTTCGTAACCCCAGGCTTATCCCCTGTTAATGCTATTTTCCGCCCAGCCATCTTGTTAATTAATGTCGATTTCCCGACATTGGGAATCCCGACAATAAGCGCTCTTACCGCTCGGGGATTAATCCCTTTACGAATTTGTGTGGCAATCTTAGCAGCAAACAGCTCCCTGCAGCGGGATGCAATATCTTTAAGTTGATTTCCATTTGTCGAGTCCACAGGCAGCGCCTGGAGCCCTCTATCCGCAAAATAAGCGACCCACTTGGCCGTTACGGCCGGATCCGCCAAATCATGCTTATTCAAAAGCACTAGCCGCGGCTTGCTTTGCAAGATTTCATCAATCATTGGGTTTCTACTAGATAACGGAATACGTGCATCCAGCAATTCAATCACGACATCTATCAACTTTAGTTTAGCCTGAATTTCACGCCGGGCTCTTGTCATGTGACCTGGAAACCATTGAATCGTCATACGGTCACCTCAGTTTCTTTTCGAACATTATTATTTATTAAAAGTGAACCAGGCTTATCCTATTAAAAGGCCAAAATATTAAATCAGCCCGTCCCACAACCTGATCGTATTTAACAAATCCAATTTGGCGGCTATCTGCACTGTTGGAGCGATTGTCTCCCATTACAAATATGGTTCCTTCAGCCACTGTTTTTTCGGAGAAATTTCTTGTATTGTAGGGTACCCCAGTCCTTGCGGCTTCATCCAATACGTTTTTTAAATAGGGCTCGTCCAACACTTGATTATTGACATAAACCTTATCGCCTTCTACCCGAATCGTTTCCCCTGGAAGAGCAATAACGCGCTTGATATAATCTTTATCCTCGGTAGCATGGAATACAATAACTTCGCCACGTTCAGGTTTTCTGATGGAATAAATAATTTTGCTAACAATTAGTCGTTCACTCGTAAAGAAATTCGGCTCCATGGAAGGCCCTTCCACAATAAAGGGAGCAAAAATAAACCAACGAATAACAAAGACTAGAGCCGCAGCGATCAGCAGCGCTTTTGCCCATTCCCAAGCTTCTTTCTTGAGTGGACTTGATTTTTCTATGGTGTTTTCCTGCTCCATTCTAGACCTACCCTTCCCGATCGATGGTTATAAAATGTGTCCAGCAGTGCTGAACACATAAATTCTGATCTTTTAAGAAAAACGAAAAGGAGCTTGGTGAACAAGCCCCTGATTGTTTTCGTCTTATCGAATCTCTTGAATTCTAGCTGCTTTACCACGAAGACCACGCAAGTAGTACAATTTCGCGCGGCGAACTTTACCACGACGAGCTACTTCAAGCTTGTCAATCTTCGGGGAATTGATAGGGAACGTTCTTTCAACGCCAACACCGTAAGAAATTTTTCTAACGGTAAATGTTTCGCTGATTCCACCACCATGGCGTTTGATAACAACACCTTCAAATAGCTGAATCCGTTCGCGAGTACCCTCAATAACTTTAACATGAATCTTCACTGTATCGCCTGGACGAAACTTAGGCAAATCTTGGCGAATTTGATCCTTTGTAATCTCTTGAATTAAATTACTCATAATTTACTTCCTCCTTCCACACAGGTGTTCATTCCGCCTCTGAAGTTGATACCTAGTTAGCTGCGCGTAGAGGACCACCGTAATGAGGCAAAATTGCCACAACGTTGTATATATTACCATACTTTACGCCCAATTACAACATATTATCTGCCGCCTGCTTCTTCTGCTCCAAATCGGCTAACCAAAGCTGCTCCTTCGGAGTCAAGGAAGCATCTTTTAGGAGCTCTGGACGTTTGCTCCAAGTCCGCAGCAGTGACTGCTGCCTGCGCCATATCGCAATATTCGCATGATGGCCCGAAACGAGAATATCCGGTACCTGCCAATCCCGGAACTGCACGGGCCTCGTGTAATGCGGGTATTCCAAGAGTCCCGTGCTGAAGGAATCTTCAGAGGCTGAGGACTCATTGCCTAATACACCAGGCAAGAGTCTTACTACGCTGTCGATTACAGCCATTGCAGGCAGCTCTCCGCCCGTTAACACATAGTCGCCTATAGAGATCTCATCCGTCACCAAATGCTCGCGTATGCGCTCGTCATAGCCTTCATAATGACCGCATATAAAAATCAAATGCTGCTCTTTGGCCAATTCTTCGGCTTTTCTCTGGGTATAAGGCTCGCCTTGAGGGCACATCAATATAATCCGCGGCTGACTCTCACCTTCAAGCTGAAGATCAACTAAGGATTCCACAGCGGAGAAAATGGGCTCTGCTTTCAACACCATACCGCCACCGCCGCCATAGGGGTAATCATCAACTGTGTTATGCTTATTGTTGGAAAATTCGCGAAAATCGATGGTATTCAGCTCAACCAAACCTTTATCACGGGCTTTGCCCAAAATGCTTGCTGAAAATACACCTTCAAACATCGGAGGAAATAAGGTAAGCACATCAATTTTCATTAATCCAACAAACCTTCCATTAAATGTACCTTGACCAGCTTCTTGTCCACATCTACTTCCAAAATAACATCGTCAATATATGGAAGCAGCACCTGTTTGCCCGTTGGCCGATCAACTACCCATACATCATTGGCTCCTGGAGATAAAATTTCACTAATGGTTCCGATTTCTTCACCTTCATCACTAACGACCTGACAGCCAATAATTTCGTGGTAGTAAAATTCGTCGTCCGGTAACTCAAGCATATATTGCTCTTCTACCTTCAGCAGCCAGCCTTTATATTTCTCAACATCATTAATATGGTGGAAGCCTTTAAATTTAACGATAAACATTTTTTTATGCTCACGGGCTACTTCAATCGTAACGGGAAACTTCGTATTTTGCTTAGGATCCACAAATACCAATTGGCTTCCTTTAGCAAACCGTTCTTCGGCAAAATCAGTTTCCGGAAAAATCCGCAATTCCCCTAAAAGGCCATGTGTATTCACAATCTTGCCTACGGTATACAATTTATCGTTCATAGGTCCCCCCCAGAGATAATAGTACGCACCTAAAAGAGTACAGTATCTGTTATAGAAAAAAGAGTTAGGATTTCTCCTAACCCTCATGGTTTCCATTAAGAAACAATTTCAACCGAAACGCGTTTACTTGTTTTTACTGCAGCCGAAGTCACTACGGTGCGAAGCGCTTTGGCAATACGCCCTTGCTTTCCAATTACCTTCCCAACATCGTCAGGATGAACGGAAAGCTCATACGTAATGCTGCGCTCATCCTCTACCGCATTAACTTTTACTTCATTGGGATGATCAACCAACGCCTTAGCGATAACGGTTATTAGATCCTTCATAACACCCTCCGAATCGGCAGATTACTTCTGCAGCTTGGACTCGTGAAACTTCTTCATAATACCCGCTTTGCTGAACAGACTACGAACAGTGTCAGAAGCCTGAGCACCTGTTGAAAGCCATTTCAACGCTTTCTCTTCATCAATACTTACAGTTGCCGGGTTGGTTACTGGGTTGTAAGTACCAATTTCTTCGATAAAGCGACCATCACGCGGTGAACGGGAGTCGGAAACTACTAGACGGTAAAAAGGAGCCTTGTGAGCACCAATACGTTTTAGACGAATACGTGTTGCCATTTTAAAATCACCTCCTACATAGAATAAACAAGCTTATCATTCAAACCTTGGCTTAACCAAAGGGGAATTTCATACCTTTACCCATCTTACCTTTTAACCCTTTAAGACCTTTTGGTCCTTTAGGACCCATCATACTTGAAAATTGCTTCATCATTTTGCGCATATCATCAAACTGCTTAATGAAACGGTTTACTTCCTGTACGGAATTACCGCTTCCCGCTGCTAGACGTTTGCGCCGGCTTGGCGTAAGCATATCCGGATTTTGCCGTTCTTGCTTGGTCATTGATTTCACAATAGCAGCAACTCGCCCCAATTGCTTATCATCAACCTTGATATCCTTCATACCCTTCATCTTGTTAGCACCAGGCAGCATATCAATAATCTGGTCGAGCGGTCCCATTTTCTTGACCTGCTCCATTTGATCCAGAAAGTCATCGAAGGTAAATTCCGCGGTGCGCATTTTGCGCTCCATTTCTTTAGCCTTCTCTACATCAATGCCTTCTTGTGCTTTCTCAATCAAGGTCAGCATATCGCCCATGCCTAGAATTCGTGAAGCCATCCGTTCTGGATGGAAAGGCTCTAAGGCTTCCATTTTCTCGCCCATACCGACGAATTTGATTGGGCAGCCTGTTACAGCTTTAACCGATATTGCAGCTCCGCCGCGAGTATCACTGTCAAGCTTCGTAAGTATGACACCAGATAGTGTAAGCTGCTTGTGAAAGCTTTCAGCTACATTGACCGATTCTTGGCCCGTCATTGCATCTACAACGAGCAAAATTTCATCAGGCTTTACAGCTTCTGTAATTTGCTTTAGCTCGTCCATCAACGATTCATCGATGTGCAAACGACCTGCTGTATCGACTATCAAATAATCATTGCCATGGTCTTTGGCATGCTGCAAAGCGTTCTTGGCGATCTCTACCGGGCTTACCTGGTCTCCCATTGTAAATACCGGTACTTTGATCTGCTCCCCTAACACTTGCAACTGCTTGATCGCAGCAGGACGGTATATATCACCTGCAGCCAATAAGGGGCGGTGGTTCTGCTGTAATAACATCCTAGCAAGCTTAGCTGATGCTGTAGTTTTACCAGCACCCTGCAAGCCGACCATAAGGATAACGGTTGGAGGGCGATTGGAGCGTGCCAGCTTGCTCTGAGAGCCGCCCATCAATTCCGTTAGTTCTTTATTAACGATATCGACAACGATCATTGCAGGTGTAAAGCTTTGCAGCACTTCCTGCCCTATGGCACGTTCCTTGACCTTGGCAATAAATTCTTTGACAACCTTGAAATTAACATCCGCTTCAAGGAGTGCCAGACGAACCTCGCGCAATGCTTCGCTAACATCATCTTCTGTCAGCTTGCCTTTACCTCTTAGCTTGCTAAAAACCTTTTGCAGCCGGTTCGCTAAACTTTCGAATGCCATATACTTCACCTCTTGAGCGTTACTGTGAATCCTTGAATGAAACCAACTGTTTGCTCATTCTATTTCGGACAGCTGCTCCAGCAAAGCTAAGGACTGCCTCTTAGATACGGGCTCCCATACGGCCACTAATTGTTCGAGCTGCTGAATAACTATTTGTCTTTGCTTATGTTTATCATGCAATTGAAGCTTTAATTCGTAATCTTCCAAAACCGCTTCTGCCCGCTTAATATGCTCATACACAGCTTGGCGGCTGATTTGAAACTCTGCTGCAATCTCACCGAGTGAGTAATCATCATGAAAATAAAGCTTGACAAAAATTTGTTGTTTATCCGTTAGCAACAATCCATAATAATCAAACAGAATGTTAACACGATTCGTTTTGGCGAGCATAAGATCTTCATTCAAAGTGCAGCGCCTCCGTTAAGGTAAAACCCTTTACAGTAACAACATTACTTATAATACTGAAAATAAAGAACGATGTCAAGTCTTTTTCCTTGTCACTCACTTGTCACTCTTTTATCCACTTGCCAAACAAGGCATGAACGAATTGTTCAGAGTCAAATTGCTGCAAATCATCGATTTTTTCGCCTAGCCCCACGAATTTAACCGGTAATTGAAGCTCTTGGCGGATCGCTACAACGATTCCCCCCTTGGCCGTACTGTCCAGCTTCGTTAGCACTAAACCGGTCAAGCCTGATTTCTCATCGAACATCTTCGCTTGGCTTAATGCATTTTGTCCAGTTGTTGCGTCCAATACGAGCAATACCTCATGAGGGGCCTCTGGTACCTCACGGGTAATGACACGGTATATTTTATTAAGCTCCTCCATCAAATTCACTTTATTTTGCAGGCGTCCCGCCGTGTCGCATAGCAGGATATCTACGCCACGGCTTTTGGCTGCATGAAGTGCATCAAACATGACTGCAGCCGGGTCTGATCCCGATTGCTGCTTAATGACATCAACCCCAGCACGCTTGCCCCATACTTCCAGCTGCTCAATGGCTCCGGCACGAAACGTATCTCCAGCAGCCAACATGACTTTTTTTCCTTGCGACTTAAACATATGAGCCATCTTGCCTATCGTCGTTGTTTTGCCAACCCCATTGACGCCTACAAAAAGAATCACAGTCAAACCGGAGGAGGCCATCTTTAGCGATGATTTTTCGTCGCCTTTCAGCAAAGCCACGATCATTTCTGAGAGGATCGGCTGGAGCTCGCTTGGCTGCTCAATCTTTCGTTTACGCACCTCGGCCCGAAGGTTCTCAATCAGCTTCATTACGGTACCAACACCTACATCAGCACCGATTAAGATTTCTTCAAGCTCCTCGTAAAAATCCTCGTCGATTTTTTTGCGGCGGCTGAACAAATCCTCGACCCGTTCCACAAATACATCGCGGGTTTTGGCCAAGCCTTCCTTAAACTTATTGGTGACTTCCTCGGCCTTTGAGGAAATGCTATCTTTTAATTTTTTAAAAAAGCTCATAGTGCTTACCCTCCCCCTCTTGGTCATCTAGCTTGCTATAATCGCTTCGTCTTCTTCCATACGGACGGATACAAGCTTGGATACGCCGCCTTCTTCCATCGTCACCCCGTATAATACATCTGCTTCTTCCATCGTTCCTTTGCGGTGGGTAACCACAATGAACTGCGTTTGCTCCGAGAACTCCCGTAAATATTCGGCAAACCGTGTAACATTGGCTTCATCCAAAGCTGCCTCCACCTCATCGAGGACGCAGAAAGGCACTGGCTTCACGCGAATTATCGCAAACAGCAGCGCAATCGCTGTAAGGGCACGTTCGCCCCCTGAGAGCAGCTGCAGGTTTTGCAGCTTTTTGCCTGGCGGCTGTGCCACAATTTCGATGCCTGTATTCAGCAGGTTGCTCGGCTCCGATAAAATCAAATCGGCACGCCCGCCGCCAAACAGCTTAGCAAACACAATCACAAAATGAGTCCGGATCAAATCGAAGGTGATGCGGAAGCGCTTGGACATCTCCTCATCCATTTCGTGGATAACCTGATAAAGCGTTGTTTTCGCATCCACCAAGTCATTTTTCTGCTCGCTAAGGAACTCGTAGCGTTCATTAACGCGCAAATATTCTTCAATCGCACCCAGATTGACATCGCCTAAAATCGCAATTTCCCGTTTTAATTCCCGCACTTTATTTTGAGTTCCCAGTACATCCTCAGGCACAGGATAACGCTCTTTAGCCAGCTCAATGCTTAATTCATAATCATCTGCGAGCTTTTTCAACAGATTCTCAAGCTCTACATCCAGCCGGGTCACCCTGACCTCCGTTTGGTGTAGTTGCTCATCAACCTTGCGCAGCTGGTTACGTTCTTCTCTCGTCTTATTCTCTTCATGGTCGAGCTTACCCTGCCACTCTGATCGCTCAGCACGTTTGAGGTCGAGCAACTCCGAGCAATGCTGTTTTTTAATAGATAAATTATTCAATAGCTCCATTTGCGATAGGGATTCTTGCTGGACATTAGACATGTCCAGGTCCATTTGCTGCAGGATGCTGCGGTTCAGATCAAGCTCCTTGTAAAGCTCGGCTAGCTCGGTCTTGAAATGCTTCTCCTGATCTTGCAAGGATTGTTTCTCTTGGGAAAGCGATGCGACTTTGATCTTGAGGTCGGTCAGCAGGCTCTGCAATTGTTCTTTTTCTTGCTCACCAGCTTTGCGTGCAGATGCCGCTTCCCGAATAGCCTGCTGAATGATCGCTTCTTCCTCTTGGAGCAGCTCCAAGGATAATAAGGCCGCTTCGCGCCGCGATCCCAATTCACGGCTTTCTGTGTTCAGCGAGTCGCCATCCTGGCTGTATAGCAACAGCTGGTCGGCAACCTGCTTGGACTCTTGCTCGATCGGCTGCAAGGCTGCCTGCACCTGTTGCTCTTCGATCCGCAGATTCTCACCATTCTGTCGCAGCGCCTCCAGCGCGTTGGTTTCGGAGGAAATCTCCTTGCGCATCTGCTCTCCCCTTGTACGCAGCTGCTGCATCTGCTTCTGCGAATCCAGAATTTCCTGATCCATTTCTTCAATCTGGCGTTGGCGGCTGAGCAGGCTGGTTGTTTTACGCTGTTGGCTCCCCCCTGTCATGGAGCCCCCTGGGTTCACAATGTCGCCCTCCAAGGTAACAACCCGATATCGGTACTGGATCTTGGCTGCAATGCGGTTTGCCATATCCAATTGGCTTACTATAATCACATTGCCAAGCAAGCTGCCCACAATTTGGCGATACGGCTCCTCATATTGCACCAAGTCAATACCGATGCCTACGAAGCCCTCCATGCTCTCTATAGACCGCTTATCCGAATCCGGAATAGAACGGCTTCGTATGACATCCAGGGGCAGGAAGGTGGCCCGTCCAAGCTGGCGCCTTTTCAAGAAAGCAATTGCCTCACGGGCATTGCCTTCGCTGTCTACAACCACATGCTGCAGGGCGCCGCCTAACGCGGTTTCCATCGCTGTTTCCACCTGTGCCGGTACCTTCATCAGCTCGGCTACGGCTCCACGGATCCCTTGCAGATCACGGCGATCCTTTGCTTTTAGTATCTCTTTGACGCCATGGATAAAGCCGTCATAGTCGTTCGCCATCTCGCGCATCGTATCCCGCCTGGACACCAAGGCATCCAGCTTCTGCTCCCACTTGCGTACAGAGGATTGGGCTTCTTCGGAGAGCTGCTGCTTCGATTTGAGCGTTTGGCTTGCATCCACATAACGAGTACGCAAATCCGCAATCTGCTTCTTGACGGTGGCTAAGCGCTTTTCTAGCTCCTGCTTACGCACGGAGATGCCGTCTGCTTGTTCCTTCCACTTGCGATGCTCGCCGCCAAGCCTCTCTAACCGCCTCGACAAGCCTTCGTTCTGCTGCTCGGTATAACGGACTTCATTGCGTGCATTCGCTATTTTATTCAAAGTTTCCAACAAATCGCTTTTTAAGCGGTCTTCCTCACTGTTGCTGACACCACCAGCTACCCCAACCAAACGTGCTTCCTCTGCCATCAGCTTGGCTTGGAATTGCAGCAACTCGGCTGATATCGCTGTAATCTTACCTTTAAAAAGATTGAGGTCCGCTTCCTTCTCGACCATTCGTTGCCCTTGCTGGGCCGCTGTCTGCCTAAGCTGCGCCTGGTTGCCGACATAATTTTTCTTGCGCTCCTTCAGCACCTCGCCATGACCTTCGCATTTCTCGAAGTCCTCACTGAGCTGAAGCAGCTCTTCCTGCAGCTTTTCGATATCCACTTCAAGACGGCGTGTTTCCGAGCGGTGCTTCTCCAGATGGGTATCATGCTGGCCCACAATGGCAGAAAGCGATACTTGCTCCAGCCTCAACCTGTCCAAATTGGCATTGTTATCTGTCCATGAAATATAAATCTGCTCAATCTGATACACGTACATCGCAATTTCGCTGCTTTTCAGCTGCTCACGCAGCTCCTTATAGCGCACCGCTTTCTCAGACTGCTGTCGCAGCGGCTCGATCTGGTCCTCCAGCTCTGTAACCAAATCATGGATACGCAATAAATTTTGTTCAGTCTCCTGGAGCTTTTTCTCAGTCTCGCGCTTACGTGATTTATATTTAACGATGCCGGAGGCTTCTTCAAAAATACCCCGGCGATCCTCCGATTTAGTGCTTAATATTTCTTCGATGCGACCTTGCCCAATGATCGAGTAAGCTTCCTTCCCGATTCCGGTATCCATAAACAATTCGGTTATATCCCTCAGCCGGCAAGGCTGCTTATTGATCAAATATTCGCTGTCCCCATTGCGATGGACACGGCGTGTTACCGTCACTTCGTTAAAATCCAATGATAGTGATTGGCTTGTATTATCCAAGGTTAAAGAAACCTCGCCAAAGTTCACAGCTTTACGCTTGTCACTTCCAGCGAAAATAATGTCCTCCATTTTGCCGCCCCGCAAGCTGCGTGCGCTCTGCTCGCCTAACACCCACCGGATACCATCGGAAATATTGCTTTTTCCGCTGCCATTGGGACCTACAACTGCCGTGATGCCTGGAACAAATTCCAGCTCCGTTTTATCGGCAAACGATTTAAATCCGGTTAATTCTATTCGCTTCAAAAACATCGTCTCACCTCCACCCTATTGTACCATATAAACCCTATTCATAGAACGCTCTCAGGGCTCTTCCCCTCCACAAGAAAATGCATCGAAACCAGCTGGGTAGCCGCTCGATGCATTGTTCTGGTTCCTTTGGAAGGTTACTGGATTTGTACGTTCAAAGCCTCTAACGCTCGTGCCGCTGCATGCTGCTCCGCTTCTTTCTTGGAACGGCCAGTGCCTTCACCTAGCAGCTTTTCACCTACTTGAACCCGCGCTACAAACTCTCGTTCATGCGCTGGACCGCGTTCATCCACTATCTTGTACTCTAACACACCCATATTATGCTGCTGTATATACTCCTGTAGATGGGTCTTGAAATCCACAGTCAGCAACCTGCCCTGATTCGGTAAATTGGGGAAAAGATGCTTGCGCAAAAACACATTAACGACCTCAAGACCTTGATCCAAATAGAGCGCACCCACGAACGATTCGAATACATCCGCCAGCAATGCTGGCCTTGTCCGCCCGCCCGTCAGCTCCTCACCTTTACCCAAGAGCACATAGGAGCCAAATGTTAATTGCTCGGCAAAGCTAACCAGTGAAGGCTCGCATACAATCGACGCCCTAAGCTTCGTTAGCTCCCCTTCAGAACGACCTGGATACTTCTCAAACAAATATTCAGAGACGGTTAATTCCAAAACCGCATCACCCAGAAATTCCAGCCGCTCATTGTCTTGATAATTTCCAAGTCGATGTTCATTCACATAGGAGGAGTGTGTAAATGCCTGCCTTAACAGCTCCGGTTTGCGAAATGAAATATCCAATGCGATCTGCAACTGCTTCAGGTTACGTTGCATATTCTCACCACCTACTTCAACCATCCGGTTACGGTTCTCTAAACTGAACACAAAATTTTCAAGAATTACTTATACAGACTCGGCAAACTTCTTTAAAATAATCGTAGCATTATGGCCACCAAAGCCAAACGAGTTGGACATGACAATTTGCAGGTCAGCCTTGCGTGGTACATTCGGTACATAATCCAAGTCACATAGTGGATCCTGGTTGTCCAGGTTGGCTGTTGGCGGGATGATGCCATTCTTCAGGGCAAGTCCACAAATTAACGCCTCAACGCCGCCTGCAGCACCCAATAAATGGCCAGTCATGGACTTGGTTGAACTGATAGCAACTTTGTAAGCATGATCTCCGAAAGCCTTCTTAACCGCAGTGGTTTCGGAACGGTCACCCACCGGTGTCGACGTACCGTGTGCATTAATGTAATCAATTTGCTCTGGAGTTATGCCTGCATCTTTAATCGCTTTCAGCATACATCTTGCTGCACCATCTGGATCAGGATCGGTCATATGATGGGCATCTCCACTCATTCCGTATCCGATAACCTCAGCATAAATACGTGCTCCACGCTTAGTTGCATGCTCCAACGACTCCAAAATGAGTACGCCTGAGCCTTCACCCATTACAAAGCCATCGCGACCGGTATCGAAAGGACGGCTCGCTTTTGTTGGGTCATCATTGCGCGTAGACATCGCTCGCAATGCACAGAAGCCTGCCACACCTGTAGGCGTGATGGTCGCTTCGGCACCGCCGCAAATCATCACATCAGCATCCCCGCGCTGGATCATCTTGTACGAATCACCAATTGAGTGGGTACCCGTCGCACATGCAGTTACCGCGGTGCTGTTAGGACCCTTGGCACCAGTCATAATCGAAATTTGCCCGGAAGCCATATTTGCGATCATCATCGGAATAAAGAAGGGACTAACACGTCTTGGTCCTTTTTCTAGCAATATTTTAAATTGCTCTTCCCAAGTGGACAAGCCACCGATTCCTGAGCCCACATATACGCCTACACGCTCTGGATCCGTATCTACTTTGATATCGAGTGAAGCATCCTTCAATGCAAGCAAACTTGCCACAACAGCAAATTGGACGAAACGGTCCATTCTTCGCGCCTCTTTTTTATCAAAAAAAGGCTCAAAGTTAAAATTTTTAATTTCCGCGGCAATTTGCGTTGGGTATTCGGTTACATCAAACAATTCGATCGGTCCGACCCCTGACTTAGCTTCCATCAGGTTACCCCAGAAAGTATCTAAATCCTGTCCTAATGAGGTCATGACCCCCATACCTGTTATTACGACTCTTTGATTCATTAAAATCCACCTCTATCTAAAATAACAATGTTGTTATGTAGGATAAGTTACGCTTATTAAAATTATACATGGCCAAAGTGCTTCCAGCCTTTAACGGAAATAAGTCCCGCCAATAAATAAACGGGACTTAAGCGCCAATTAAGTATGAGATTTTATGTACTCAACTACTTGACCTACCGTAGTGATCGTCTCTGCATCTTCATCAGAGATTTCCAAATCAAATTCATCTTCTAATTCCATGACTAATTCTACTACATCTAGAGAATCAGCGCCTAAATCATCTTTAAAAGATGCTTCGAGGGTAACTTCGGCCTCTTCAACACCAAGACGATCGATGACGATACGTTTTACGCGTTCCAAAACATCGGACATCCGGTTCACCTCCTCTATGGTATTATACTGGACTTATGGACAAATTGCCAGAGCAAGCGCAAGCTCCACCGAAAAAACGAAATTTCCTAGCGGTTCCGTGTGATTAACACGAAATTGCAGGCTACATATACATGCCGCCATCCACATGGATGGTTTGGCCTGTCATGTAGGAAGCATCGTCAGAAGCAAGGAAACGTACAGCCTTAGCTATGTCTTCCGGCTTGCCCAGACGGGATAACGGAATTTGCTGCAATAACCCAGCAACCATCTCTTCGGAAAGCTTGTCTGTCATATCTGTCTCAATAAATCCTGGTGCTACTGCATTAACGGTTATTCCTCGTGACGAAAGCTCCTTGGCAGAAGCTTTCGTCATTCCGATTACACCCGCTTTTGCAGCCACATAATTAATTTGCCCGGGGTTGCCAAGCACACCAACAACTGACGAAATATTAATGATCCGTCCTGAGCGTTGCTTCATCATCGGACGTGTGGCCGCTTTTATACAGTTAAACACGCCCTTCAAATTCGTCGCAATGACCTGGTCGAATTCATCTTCTTTCATTCGCATGATCAAATTGTCTCTGGTGATCCCTGCATTATTAACCAAAATGTCCAGCTGTCCAAACGTTCCCAGCACTTGCTTAAACATTTCTTCCACCTCTTGCGAGGAGCTTACATCAGCCTTGATCTTAAAAGCTTTCCTGCCCATCGCTTCGATCAAGCCCACAACTTCAGCAGCAGCAGCCTCGCTCCCTGCATAATTAACAGCGACATCCGCTCCGGCTTCTGCTAGTGACAAAGCAATCGCTCGACCAATACCGCGTGATGCGCCTGTAACGAGCGCCGATTTACCTGTTAGCATCGTCTCTGATTCCCTCCTATTGGAACTGCTCGACCGCTTCCCTGCTATTGATGGCAACAACCTTCACCGTACGGTCGATTTTTTTGATCAAACCCGTTAGCACCGTGCCTGGTCCTATCTCAACAAAGGTATCGACCCCTTGGGCGATCAGCCAAGTGATGCTGTCCTCCCAGCGGACCGAGGAGTGCACCTGGTCGATCAGCAGCTGGCGAATCGCCTCCGGCTCTGTAACAGGCAACGCGGTAACATTAGCAATAACCGGCATGTTGGCAGGCTGCATGGCAAGACCGGCTAGAACAGCTCCAAGACGCTCAGAAGCAGGCTTCATTAATGAAGAATGAAAGGGACCGCTAACCTCCAAAGGAATCACGCGCTTGGCGCCAATCTCTTTGCCGCGTTCCACCAAGGCCTGGACTCCCTCGCGGCTTCCTGAAACGACAATTTGCCCAGGGCAATTAAGGTTGGCAAGCTCTACGACACCAATTTCACTGGAAATGGTTCGGCAGAGCATGTCCAGAGCTTCACGCTCAGCGCCTAATACGGCAGCCATCGCACCCTGCCCGCTTGGCACAGCCGCTTCCATAAATTCGCCTCGTGCACGCACGGTACGAACCGCATCCTCAAAGCTAAGCACACCGGCTGCCACCAATGCTGTGTATTCACCCAAGCTATGCCCCGCAACATAATCGGGCAACAAGCCTTTGGCCTTAAACAGCTCCAAGTAAGCGATGCTTGTTGTAAGCAATGCAGGTTGTGTGTGGTAAGTGATTTTCAGCTCAGCCTCAGGTCCTTCGAAAATAATCGAGGAAAGTGAGTAGCCTAATGCTTCATCTGCACGGTTGAATATACGTTTAGCTGCTTCGTTTGTTTCAAAAATATCTTTTCCCATGCCCACTGCTTGTGCACCCTGGCCTGGAAATACAAATGCTATTTTGCCCATGTTAGATTCTCCTTAGAGTTTTGCGAAGCAAAACTTTCTTCGTAAGCATCCGCTGAGTTTTGCGAAGCCAAACTTTCGTTAAGCTACCAGACCAACACCGAAGCGCCCCATGTCAAGCCTCCGCCAAAGCCAACCATCACTAAGCGGTCGCCCTCTTGCAGCCTGCCTGCTTCTACAGCCTCAGCTAACGCAATCGGAATCGATGCCGCAGATACGTTGCCGTACTTGTCGAGGTTGATTACGCACTTATCTTCACTGAGCTCCAAACGGTTCAGTGCCGATTGAATAATCCGGATGTTCGCTTGATGCGGAATCAAGAGATCGATGTCTTTTCTCGTCATTCCTGCTTTACGCAGCGCTTCTTCAGCGGCATTTCCCATAATACGGACAGCGAATTTAAAAACCTCACTGCCAGCCATATAAATAAAATGTTGCTTGGTTTCAAGGCTTTGTGGAGATGCCGGGCATCTCGAACCTCCGCCCGCTACCTTCAATAGCTCTCCGCCGGAGCCATCCGCGCCCAATTCGAACGATTTAAACCCCCGTCCTTCCGGGACAACACCAAGCACAACGGCTCCTGAGCCATCACCGAACAAAATACATGTATTGCGATCGGTATAATCCGTAATTTTCGATAAGCATTCCGTACCAACAACTAATGCATATTTATAAGTTCCCATAGCAATAAAATTAGAAGCGTTCGCTAATCCATAAATAAAACCGGAGCAAGCTGCCGATAAATCAAAAGCTGCCGCCTTTTTGGCGCCAAGCTTGTCTTGTAGAATACAGGCTGTTGAAGGAAAAGCCATATCTGGAGTAATCGTCGCCACCACAATTAAATCTAATTGCTCAGGACCGATTCCTGCCATCTCCAATGCTTTTAACGATGCTGCATAGGCCAAATCAGAGGAAGCTTGCTCAGGGCTCACTATTCTTCTTTCGCGAATCCCCGTTCTCGATACGATCCATTCATCGTTCGTCTCAACCATCTGCTCCAGCTCTCGATTCGTTAAAACACGATCAGGCACATACTTGCCTGTTCCAATAATACCAACTGGCAGTAAGCTCATAACGTAACAACTCTCTTCCGTTACTTATTTCCATTATTTACTTAAATGATTAATTTCTTTCACGATGCTTGCAAGCAATTCGTTCTCGATCGATAACCTTGCTTGGCGAATCGCATTTTTAATGGCCAGTGCATTCGAGGACCCGTGGCTTTTCAACACTAGCCCATTTATTCCCAAAAGCGGCGCTGCCCCATATTCGGAATAATCAAGCTGACGTTTAAACTTTGTAATCCCGGGCCTTAATACAGCTGCTGCTGCTTTGGTTGCCAGGTTTCGTGTGAATTCGATTTTGAGTGCGGCAAAAATAGTCGCTGCTGCACCCTCCAGCGATTTCAGCATAATATTGCCAGCAAAGCCATCGCATACAAGCACATCACATGGGCCATATAATAAATCTCGTGATTCCACATTGCCGATAAAATGAATAGGGGCTTGCTCTAGCAGCGGATAAGCTGCTTTCGTAAGCTCATTGCCCTTCATGGGCTCGGTGCCTACGTTCAGCAGCCCTACTCTTGGCTTCACCACACCGTGTACTTTTTTCCTATATATACTTCCCATAATCGCATATTGCACCAGCTGCTCAGCAGATGCATCCATATTGGCTCCCATATCTAGGGCAACCATCCCTTTACCATCCATAGAAGGTATCGTTAAGGTCAAAGCCGGACGGTCAATGCCTTCAATCCGCCCCACAATTAATAAGCCCGTTGTCATTAGTGCTCCCGTATTGCCGGCAGAGATCATAGCATCCGCTTTCTTCTCTTGAATCATACGGCCTGCCACTACCATTGAAGCATCTTTTTTACGTCTTACAGCCTTAACCGGCTCATCGTCTGCTTCTATAACCTCACTTGCATGAATAACTTCCAAGTTGCTTGGTTGATCGCCGGCCTGGCGAATAAGCGGTTCAATTCGGGCTGCATCCCCGATTAAAATGACCGTAATATCCTTCCATTCCCGCACCGCTTCCAGTGCCCCTGCCACTACCACATCAGGGGCATGGTCTCCACCCATGGCATCAATCGCTATCCGCATCAGGCTCCCCTCCCTCCAAACGGTCTTTCGTTGAGTGATAAATAATGAAATTACCTTGAAAGACCACTTCATCACCCACGTAAGTAATCACTTCTACTTTAGCCTTACCTTTGGTGATTGAGCGTACATAAGCCTTAGCCACACATTTTTCCCCCAGCTTCACAGAACGTACAAAACGAATATCCGCAGCAGCCGTTAATGCGATCTGGTCATTAATAAGGGCGACTGCCATAGAGTTGGCTTGCGAGAAAATATGGTGCCCGCGAGCGATTTGGGTTCTGGAAAAAACATGCTCTTCCTTAATTTCAAAAATCGATATGCCGCTTTTGTCGAGCTGAAGGTCAATGACCTCACCGATGACTTCATGCAGTGGAAGTGACCGCACCTGGTCATAAGAAAGCTCCGCCATGAGCTTGATACGCTCACGCAGCTCCGGTATACCCAGCTCTAGCCTATCCAAACGAACCGTCTGGATACTGACTTGAAACAAACGCATTAATTCTTCATCCGTAATAAAAGGGTTATCCTCAATGGCTCCGCTCAGTTTGTGCTGACGCTGGCGTTTAGGAAGGCGTTCGATACCAAACACCGCCTTTATCTATAATCTGCATGCCACTTATGCAAGCATGTATGTATTCGGTGCATCCCGATGAGATCTTAAGACCAAGTAATAAGAGATAGTATAATAGATTATTTCCTAAAAGGAAAGAGTAAAAAAATAGCACTTCACCAAAGGATGAAGTACTATCTTTACTTTGCTCGCCAGAGAACTATTGCTTGATAACTTCTCTGTTTTTGTACGAACCACAAACTTTACAAACATGGTGAGACATTTTTAATTCTCCACAACTCTCGCACTTTACCATACCTGGTACTACTAATTTAAAGTGAGTACGACGCTTGTCGCGACGAGTCTTAGATGTTCTTCTTTGAGGTACTGCCATCTTCCCCACCTCCTTCACAAAAATCAAACTGGTCGTGCATCTTGCCTTATTCTTGCTTAAAAAAATCCGCTAAGCCTGCCAATCTTGGATCCATCTTCGTACGATTGCAATCACAGGATTGTAGATTGCGGTCGACACCGCAAACTGAGCATAAGCCAAGACAATTTTCATCGCACAACGGAATGTACGGTAATGCAAGCATTACATTTTCCATTACATAGGGCAGCAATTCTATCTTGTCGTCTGTAACGAAAAGAGTCTCCTCATCCTCGTCATCAGTCTCCGACTCATCTGCAGCACGGGCAAACGTTTCATGAAAAGGAATTACCAGCGTTTGCTTCACCGGATTCAAGCAGCGGGAGCAAGGTTGTTCCACGTCAACACTTAGCTGTCCCGTCACAATAGCAACCTCTTCTTTACCCAGCGCCTGGAGGCTAATATGTAGCGGTCCCGCGTTGAGTAGGCCATTGCTTTCCTTCAAAGCATCGGACAGATCAACAGTTTCATCAAAATGTACCGTGTTAGCTTTCTGCGCCAACTCTTTTAAACGAATGAACACAAGAATCACCCCAAACAAACAAAGATTATTATATCGATAATACCTGCATTTTGTCAACATTTTAAGATCGTGTTATAGTAAAATAATTAAAAAGGAGTCGTTTTATGAAAACAGTTGGCCTTATTGTTGAATATAATCCCTTACATAACGGACATGCCTTCCATTATCAAGAATCAAAAAAGAGCTCTGGCGCCGATTATACAATAGCTGTGATGAGCGGTCAATTCCTTCAGCGCGGAGAGCCTGCAATGGCGGATAAATGGGCGCGGGCAGAGATGGCTCTACGCATGGGCGTTGACCTTGTGATCGAGCTGCCGGTAGCGTTCTCGACGCAGCCTGCCGAGTGGTTCGCCTACGGAGCCGTCTCCGCGCTTGAGGCAACAGGCGTTGTCGATAGCCTATGCTTCGGCAGCGAAAGCGGGGACATTGGCTGGCTGCAGGACATAGCTGCGGTGATGCACGACGAGCCTGCAGCGTTCCACGCGTTGCTCCAAGAGGAGCTCAAGCTAGGTCTGCCCTACCCTGCGGCATATGGACGCGCAATAGCCCGCCAGATGCCCGGCATCGACCCGGCTGAGCTCGCGAAACCCAATAATACGCTAGGCTTGCATTATTTGATCGCACTGAAGCGGCTGGGCAGCCGTATCGAGCCATTGACGGTAACGCGGCAGAAATCTGATTATAACCAAATCGCGATCACTGATCAAGCGATTGCCAGCGCAACGGCCTTGCGCCATATCCTTTTTGAGCGTGGCTCACTCGGTGAGCTCGCTCCCTACGTGCCTGAAGGCACGATGCAGGTGCTAAAGCGTGAGACTGCTGCAGGACGCGCTCCCATTCAGTGGGAGTGCTACGCCAAGCCGCTGCTGCTCCAGCTGCTGCATCACAGCGCCGCGCAGCTGGCCGAGCTCCATGAGGTCACAGAAGGGCTAGAGCATCGCATCAAGCGGGTGCTGCCCTCGCTTTCGCAGGGCTCTGCTGGGGCTGATGCGGTACCCATCGTCCAGCAGCTGATCAGCCTGCTGAAAACCAAGCGCTACACGCGCACGAAGCTGCAGCGGATGCTGCTGCGCATTTTGCTGAACCAGAGCAAAGAGCAGCTTTCACCAGCAGTTTTAGCACAAGGCGTCCCCTATCTGCGCGTATTAGGCTTTAGCAGCGCAGGGCGCACCCTACTGAAACGGATGAAACAGACTGCTAAGGTGCCCATCCTTACAAATGTGAATGCTGGTCTAGAGCCTTCACCGCTTTTGCTTATGGATATTCAAGCCACTTCGGTATATGCATTAGGCTTTCAGCAAGCGACAGAGCGTGAATGGTTCCGCGATTATTATGAGCCGCCTGTGCAAATAACGCTGCCCTAGTAGCTTGCCTCCGACCTAGCATGCCCTAGCTGGTTTTTACCGGTTGGGGTGTTTTGGCAGGCAATGCACTCAAGTATTGAATCGCATCATCCAGCGTGCCCACAGGAACTATTTTCATCGGGGTATGAATTTCCTCGGCTCTTTTCATAGCATCTGTGTAGTTGGGGAAGCTGCCCGCAGATGTAACGACATCCTTCGGGGCAAAGAAAAAATCGGCTCCCACTTTGTCCGCAGCAATAATTTTATGCTGGATGCCACCTATGACGCCTACGACCCCTTTTTCATCAATGGTGCCCGTTCCGGCAATTTTATAACCCTTAGTAATATCTTCTGGTAGCAGCTGGTTGATGATTTCCAACGAAAACATCAACCCGGCTGAAGGCCCGCCAATATCTCCGGCTTTGATGGTCACTTGCTTGGTCTCATCATCGGTTTTGATGCTTTGCACCGTAGCCGGAACTACACCTAGACCTGCACGGCGCTCCTCCGGTTTAACGGGTGAAGCTCCTTCATCCAAAGGCAGCAAGGCCAGTGGAATTTGCGCGACTCTTGTAATTTGTTTTCTTTTGTAGGAGATCGCTACGGTATCACCGGCTTTTTTACTTTGCAGCAGCTTTTGGAGCTCCTGGCTTTGTTCAACGGGTGTATCTTCGACTTTCACAATATAATCCCCTGCCTGCAAAACTTCATGCGCGGGGAACCCCTTATATACTTGCACAATGACCACGCCGTCATTCATGATTTTGTAAGGAATCCCCAACTTATGGTAGGCAGCCTGAAGGGCGCTAGATTGCGAAGAGAGCATATTCACCTCTTGTCGCTGCGAATACTCCTGCTCCGACTCATCCTTGCGAAGCAGCTCTGTCTTTTTCCTTATTTCATCGTAAGGACGGAAAAAGGACATCACATAGCTAAATACGGAAGCATCACTAACACGAACCGTCGTAAGCATAAACGTACCCTTGTCTTCATTGCCTGACGCCTTCGCTTGCACCATCGGATGCACAACCTCGGCAGTTCCAGCCGAAAAAATAAATAACGGCAAGGGCATAAAATAAAGCGCATAAATAATAGCTATGGCTATAAAAACTGAAGTGATGGCACGTGATGCCCGCTTCGTGTTATTCAATGGTCCCATCGTTTCTCCCCCTTGGCTCGCGTGTGCTTGCTCGATTCGTCAAGTTGTATCTGTAGGGTTGGCAAGCTTGGTCTAAACCATACGAGCTATGCGTAAACATGTACCATCCTGTATGCCGGAGTGAGGCCCATGTTTACAATGACCAAATTGACTACCCTCCTTATCGGAGGTGCGGCTCTACTGCTTGTCATTTGTATGATTGTGTATCCTGAACGGGTATTCCAGGCTTCCCTGCAAGGCTTGTCCATCTGGTGGAAGCTTGTTTTCCCGGCACTACTCCCTTTCCTCATAATAACGGAAATCATGCGTGGAATGGGCATTCTACACGGGTTAGGCAAGCTGCTTGAGCCGTTACTGCACGCTGTATTTCGCCTTCCTGGCGCAGGCGGATGGCCATTGGCACTAGGCTTTACCTCCGGTGCTCCATCAGGAGCTATTGTTATAGCCGAGCTGCGCCGGGACAAGCTCGTTACCCGAGAGGAGGCCGAAAGGCTGCTATCCTTGACCCATGTAACAAGCCCTATGGTGCTGATTACGGTTATTGGTGTAGGCTTCCTCCAAAATGCCGCTATCGGGCTCGCGCTCGCTTTGCTCCATTATGGAGCAGCGCTTATTATGGGCCTGTTGCAGCGAGGCATCCGCAGACGGCTGTCTGCTGCTGAGGAGAAGGAAGCCGAGGAAAACCTCGAGGCTAATCGCCTTGCAGCATCAACGGGGCAACCCGCTCAAGCCGGATGGATCGCTAGCAGTCTAGCTGCCATACATGCAGCGAGAGCAGCTGACGGGCGCACATTTGGCAAGCTTCTGGGTGAATCTGTCACTACCTCCATCCAACAGCTTATGGCGATTGGTGGCTTGATTATGATTTTCTCAGTGCTTATTCAGGTGCTCTCGATCAGCCCTATCACTACCTATGCAGCGATATTGCTGAATATGCTCGGGCTCACTACTTTGGCTGATGCACAAGCCCTGTTATCTGTGTTATTGCCAGGTGTTTTTGAAATCCATTTGGGCGCATTCGCTTTCGTGCAGCAGCAGATATTGCCTGAAGCCTGGCATTATGCTTTACTTAGCGCCATATTCGCATGGGGAGGCTTGTCCGCGCATGCCCAAGTCAAAAGCTTTATTAGGGATACGGATATCCGTTATTTCGCTTTTCTGCGATCCCGACTGCAGCACGCTATGATTTCGTTCGTTCTAACCTACTTGCTCTGGGGCCCGCTTAAGCTTTGGTTAAACGAAGTGGCTTCACCTGTATTTTTGCCACAAGCTGCAAGAAATAGCTCCTATGAGCCTTTAGTAACGAGTTGGAATGGGATTAATTTATGGCCATTAATGAGTCCGGTGATGATGATATTTGGTGGTATCGTATTAATAATGCTGCTTGTTTCCATTTTCACTGTATTTATTTGGCAGCACCGCGGACGGGATGTGTGATTCCGCTTACTCTTTAGCGTATTTCACTTGCATGGCCCTATCCACTTCATCCGGTACCAAATCGACTACAGGACCATGAAAACGCGCAATTTCTTTGACGATACTCGAGCTTAAGTATGAATATTTAGGTGTTGAGGTCATAAAAAAGGTTTCAATATTTTCATCGAGCTTTTGGTTGGTTGAAGCCATTTGCAGCTCGTATTCAAAATCCGACACAGCACGTAAGCCACGTACGATCAGATGCGCGTTTTTTTGCTTCATATAATTTACAAGAAGATCTCGAAAGCTGTCGATCTCTACATTCGGCAAATCTGCAGTTACCTGCTTTAATAGCTCCACGCGTTCATCGACGGAAAATAGAGGATTTTTATTAAAATTGTTCAGCACGGCCACAACCAGTTTGTCAAAAACTTTAGCCGAACGTCGAATAATATCCAAGTGACCATTCGTGACCGGATCAAAGCTGCCGGGATATACGGCAATTTTCACTCCAAAATGTTCGTTATTCATAACCTGTTGACTCTCCTTTTATGTGGCGGCTAACTCAATCGGTTCCTTGCCAATCTTGTAAATTGTGATTGCGGTATCGCCGTATTCAGAACGCCGTACCCATTGCAACCGACCGATTTGGTCTTGGTCGACGTCCTCAGCAGCGTGCTCTACAACAATCGTTGCCTCAGGATTAAGCAGTCCCAACTGGTCCAATTGCTCAATTAGCCCTTGCGCCAGCTTGATCTTATAGGGCGGATCCAGAAACACCAGATCAAACTTCGCCTCCCGTTTCACCAATGCCTTCAAAGCCCGCCGTGCATCTGTACAGTAAATACCCGCTTGCTCCGTGAAGCCTGTAATCTGCAAATTACGCTTGATGGTGTCGATGCTTTTTCTGTCAATATCCGTGAGCACCGCATTGTCCATCCCTCTGCTCAATGCTTCGATGCTTAAAGCACCTGTTCCAGCGAATAAATCAAGCACCTGCCCGCCTTCAAAGTAAGGGCCAATCATGCTAAAAATCGCCTCCTTGACCTTATCGGTCGTTGGACGCGTGCCTGTGCCAGGTACAGCTTTTAACAGCCTGCCCTTCTTGCTTCCTGAAATCACTCTCATGTAGTTCCACCTTCTGCCTTATAGTGATCCTATCGTACCATAAACCGAATCTTTTGCACAAAACATTGTTGCATCATGTATAATTCATCCACAATATGCCTATAATTGAGATATCGGCATCCGAAATGTCGTAGACAACCGCGGAGAAGACTTACGTTCCCCATAAGCTCTTCATCCGGTTTCTCCTCTCCCATTGAATGAGGTCCCGTAAGGGGCCTCTTTCTGTTTGCCTATGTGTCCAAAGTAGCTCCGAAGAAATAATGATTTAATTGTTTGAATGTTCTGAAAATTGATTAAATAATAAAATAAATTACTTTTCAAATATAGCCAAAGGAATGGACTAAGGAGGTGTAATCATTATGACCAATGAAGAAGCCTTGTTTACCGTTGTCACTGAGGATAGCACTTATTTATTTGAAACCCAAGAGCAATTTAATGATTTCATGTCAGACAATAATTCCCTTCTAACCATCAATCGTATTGAAAAGGATGAAAGCTGATTCTAAGCCAAATGGAGGGTTCTGCACAAAGGAGGATTAATCTTCCTTGCGCAGAGCCCTCCATTTTTTTGCTCATGTGGGTGATAAATATGGAACGAAGATTTTCATTCTGTTTATTCATAAATTAAAGATCTAACCATACATATATAAGACTATAAGACAATTTCCATTTTACAAAATCCCATCAGATTGCGAGTGAGGCAAATGGAGGCGCTATTTTGTTCAAAATGTGATGAAAAGCTTGTTGATGAAAATGTTCCTTGTAAGTATTGCGGGACTTTATTCAGAAAGTCGGATGTCATTCCGAGCCAAACCGAAACGGCTACCACTTCAAAAAGCAAGCTCTGGATCCTACTCGTTTGTGTGATTGTTGTTGTGGTGGTTGTTGCTTTTATTTTTTTTAGTTAGTAGCTTTAAGAATGAGCCCTTTGAGGGCTTTTTTCTTTGATTTTTATATGGCGCACCAAAAAAAGAAGCCGCAATCCCATGCAGCTTCTTCCTCCCGTTCATTTATTCAGCTAATTCCTATCAGCTTTGTTGCGGATCGGAGACTAACCCTTCTTCTTTTAACTCTTCCTCGGTTTTCATGTTTTTCATATCCTCACCAAGGCGTTTCATCTCTTCCATATTAGGAGCCATCGATCCGTTCATAATTTCCTCGATCGGTTGGTCTGACCCTTTTTTCTCAGCAAATTTTTCATGCTCTTTTACTGAGGTTTTAAGATCTTCGTTTTTATAGTCGTTGTCTGTCATGATTATTCGCCTCCTCATTATGTTCTATTTAATCACTTTAACCTTCTGCAGCCTAATCTAAACATGAGCAGGCTTTTGACAAACTGATTTTAATCCACCGCACTCTATGTTATTCTGTTGAAAACATGCTTTACCGGAGCCATCTCAGGAAAGGAGCTATACGAAGTATGAGCCTCAGCACGACGATGATTGTTACCCTTTGTATCTTTACCATCTTTTTAATCGCTGGTTTAATTGGACTGATCCTTAGAACTCGTAAAAAGAACCGGAACCGATTTGCTGCTGGTAGCAAGTCACGATCCAGAAAACCGAAGCGCGTACCGATAGCTGAATCCGAGTCACCCCCAAAATCGCTCTCCAAACAGCTGCAAAGCTGCTCCTATTGTAAACGTAAGGTTAAACCCAAAGAGCTTACCTTTTATTCAGGGCCCAGCCAGGTGATTGGGGTATGCCGTTCATGCCGGCCGCAAGCAGAGCGCCAAGAGTTGCTTAAACTTTAAACTTTAACGTTAAATAAGAAACTAGAAGGAGCGAGCCACGATGAGCTTTATGTTGGATAAAATGGAAAATAAGATTGAATTTTTTGAGGCATATGATTTAAAAACACTGGAAAGAAAGATCTCTGACCAAGTCGACAATAACAAAGCCTTAATGTTGGATGTATTCGCAATAAGCCATAATGTCGTATTTAATCCCATGCAAAATAAAATGCACTACAGCGCTGTTGTACATTTTAAAGTGTTAATTAAATAGCCTCCAATGAAAAATGACCGCGAAAAACGTGCCTTAGAACGTGCCGCTGTGCGAATTATGATCGAGATCTATAACCGCAACCACGATAATAAGCTGCGCTTGTTATACCAGCAGGAAAAGCCGGATGCAGTGCTGGAGGACGCTTACCGCCGCAAAATAGGCATGGAAATTACTCATTTGTTTTATGATGCAGAGGAAGCCAAGCGGCTATTGGGTCGTTCTATCGACAATATTCAAAGGCTTGCAGTCATTGAGCAGCTTATTGACGTGCTGAACCTCCGCATACAAATCAAGGAAAGCAAAATCCAGACCTATTCAAATGCTTATCCGAATAGCTTAATTATTCGCAATCTTTCGTCCTCATTCGGGATGTCGCAAATTTTGCAAGCCAAAGATTCGCTTCGCCCCCCTCTTGGCAAATTCACGAATATTTGGTTCCTATCCAGGGACGGAAGTAACGATTGGTTGATGAAGGATTTGAATAGGATTTGGGATTAACAGTCGCTTGGAAATAGTCGGAATATTCCGACTTTTTTGCATTATTTGTGGTATAATGAAAGCGTAAGCAATTTATCGCAGATGGGGTGGTTATCGTGTTATTCACCAAAATCCTGGTTGCGTATGACGGTTCCAATCTTTCCAAAAAAGCACTTGAAAAAGCGGTTGCCTTGATACAGGAAACGAATGCTTTACAGCATGTACAGCTGGAAATTATCCATGTGTACCATTACCCTTCTGTTGTAGGCACACCCTACTTTGTTGACACGAGCTCTCGTCCCTTGATTATTGAACAAGCCAAAGAAGTGATTGATGAAGCCAAAGCCTCTATTCCACCTAACCTTCCAGTTAAATATGTGCTCCTACAGGGACCACCAGCTGCAACTATTCTCCAATATGCCGAGGAGAAGCAGCATGATCTCCTGATTACAGGCAGCCGCGGCTTAAGCACGATACGGGAGTTTTTCCTGGGGAGTGTCAGTCATTATATTGTGCAGCATGCAAAAGTGCCCGTAATGATCGTAAAATAAGCGCTTAGCTATCCACTAAATAAAAGCACACGCCTATCCATCCGGCGTGTGCTTTTCAATTTAATGCCATTAAACTTTTTCTTCACCACTATTTTGTAATTGGGATAGAGCTTTCAGAAAATTGTAAAAGGTTGTAGCTGCTTGTGCACGTGTAACCTGCTCATAGGGAGAGAATGTATTCCCTTCCAAGCCCATTATTTGTAAAGCGCTGACAATAGCAATGGCACCTTGGTTATTCAAATCATCGATATCGGTGGCTTTCTTATTGAATAAGCCTTCCACCTCAGATAGCTGCTTATACCCAAGGGCTCTAACGATCAAATCGGCGACTTCCGCTCTGTTCAGCGCAGCATCTGGCTGGAATATACCGGATGCCCGGTCAATCAGGTTATAATCGATCGCGCTTTCCACGTAAGGAAAATATTTGGAGTCCTTGCCCACATCCGAAAAGCTTGCAGCACGCTCCGCATAATCAGAGGCAACAGGATAGTAGTTACCATTTATAGTGCCAATTAGCATTTTCACTAATTCTCCCCGGGTAATTAAAGCATCCGGCTTAACCTTGCCATCAACTACATCCAATAAATCATAATCTAGCATAAGTTTGAGAGCTTCCTCAGCCTTATGGCCTTTCATATCTTCCGGATTCGAATTATGCGGTTGGACCACTTGATTCGTTTCATTATTTTTCCATAAACCGCTAACTGCATCCAAATAGGTTGACTCACGGAACTCAAAAATAGGTTTTAAATGATAGACCAGCCTTGTCGATGGTCCCTGAATAGGTTTAGGCAAGGCGTTCGTAGCTGCAGCTTTTGCTTCAAAAACAGCCACAGGCGTTTGTGTATAGGCACCTAGGCCTTCTACAATGGCATATTGTTGTTCAACCTGGTACTGTGACAAAAGTATTTCCTTGGCTGTTTCCTCGGAAATCACTTTAGGTGGCGTAGCCGGATATAACGAATTTGTCAGGCTGCTGCTGAGCCCTTCAAGCTCTCCTGTCGCCTGGTTCAGGTAAACGCTGACGGTATCATATTGGGTGTGCACACCATTAATGATACGGTGAAAATAAAAGTCAGTATTGTACAGGGTTGTCGATTCATCTGCGACCATCTCCACGTATTCGGGGTCAAGAAACAATTCATGTGCATAGGAAGGAAGCAGCTTTTTTACAGTTTCAATCGCCTTGGCTTTTAATTGATCTTTACTAAGCGCTGCTTTCTCTGGCTGGGTTGGTACCGTATCGGCCACGGAATAATCATATTTGGAATAGGCTGTAATCGCCCCTGTACGGCTGTTAATAGTTGCTTGAATGGATGGTCCCTCTTTTTTATCTGTTAAAGCAGACCAGTTCAGTTCCCATTCATACGAAGCAACACCTGTTACAGGATCCGTAGATTCATTGTAGTAGGCGTCTTGAAGCTTGGCATCCTTGGGAAGCGGAAAGAGTGTCGCTACACGGATCGCAGCTTGTTCCTTAGTCAAATTTAATGCTGCTTGGTTAGCCTCAAGCAAAGGCTTGTCGCTAACGGGAACAGGTGCAGCTTGCTTTTCCAGCTTGTTGCCTGACGTCGATAAGGCTTCCCCCGTCTCGGCATCTACCATGATGGAATCCATCATATACGCAATAGCTGGTGAAGCGGTACCATTGGGCACATCCGGCAGCAAATATTGGAGATAAACTTCCGAAAACTTTTTGAATTGCTCGGAGGCTTGGCTCGCTGAAATCGGTTTAACTGGCGCTTTAAAAACAATTTTGGAATCCCACTGCTTCATATAGGAACGAATCTGTCCTTCATCGTTTACACTCAGCATGATATAGTTGGAAGGAAATGCAATACCATTCACCATACGAACAAAATTCAAAGGATATTCAACCTCACCAATAAGCGGACGAAGATACGAATTCTCATATTGATTATCATATTGGAACTGTAACTTATCATCCGGGTTCAGTTGGTTTATGTAATCCAAAGCTATTTGTTTGGCCTGCTCCATATTCACCTTAGGGGGAAATGTATATTTCTTATGTGGATTATCCTCAGTTGTATAGAAGGAATGCAGCTTGCCTGAATCGGAATCGATGCTTACATTAATTTCCCCATAAAACCCGTCCTCTTTCTCTTTAGTAAAGATAACCGTCCATGACCCCAGTATTTCACTTAACTCATCATATGCATGTTGGTAGCTTGCCTCTAGTAAAATATAGCCGTTTGGTATTGCCACGTATTGCTTGGCCAATTCAATCGCATGTTCCCGCTTTATTTTTGTATCCGCAGGCACCTCTTCATCGTCAGTTAGATGCACTTCAGGCACGGGTGAAGCCGTTGTAGCAGCCTCAGAATGGTTGTGTGGCGTACTTGTTACAGTAGGCGCAGGCATGGCCGAAGCTTGGGCTATAGAGCTAAATAAGAATAGGCTTGCAATACTAGCAATTCCGATCGTTTTCATATGTTGCCAGACTCCTTTCCCCAGAGGGGTCTAATTAGTAATTCATTCCATTATAGCCTTTAGTACGTCATAAAGCTAAAAAGGTTACGTCACATCATAAAAAAGCATGTACGCCAACAATGCTCGCTGCTCATTGTTGGCGTACATGCTTTTTTCACAAAATAATTCTACCTTTATTGTCCCGGCACCATCGCAGTCGATATGGCGATTCGGTTCCAGCAATTCATCGTATTCATCGCCATTACCAAATTTATGTAGCCCGTTTCGTCAACTATCGTGCAGCTTAAAAACCTACCGTTATGGTGTCCGTTCCGCCATCGCTTAAGTTTGCCCCATTATCGAACCCAGCATTGCCGAATACGGTATTGGACTGGCAGCTTGCCGAGCCCAGCTTTACAGCCGCCGTGGAGCATTGGAATAAGCTATTGCCTATAACAATATTTTGCTTGGCAAATGAAGCATTGCCTTCACCAATCGTGTCGACTAAAATCCCCGTCGTAACCCTTCGGACTTCGTTGCCGCTGAACGTATTCGCTGTTCCATTAAGAAGAGCAATGCCACTGCTGCTTGTATCTATCTTATTGCCTGTGACCACGTTGCCATAAGGCCTATCATCCCCTGCATTTTCAACGGCATCCAGCTGAATCCCGGCAGATGCCGACCGGGTGATATGGTTATTGGTAATATGGTTATAGCTGCAGGAATCCTTAAGTCGAATTCCGTACGTGCAGCTCGTTTCTTTGTCAATCAGCTTAGCTGCTGTCACTATATTACCTTCAATTACATTATAAGTGCATGCGGTAAGCTTTGACGAAAGTAAAATGGCTGCCTCTCCGCAAGCTTCCATAATGTTACTTGAGACTAAGCAATAGGAGCAGCCCGCTACCAATTGAATGCAGGTACGAGCCAGGTTTTTAAAATGGTTGCTTTGAATCCTAAGATTAGATCCGCCCTCCGCTGTTACTCCATAACCTTCGTAGACGTTGTCCGCGGCCAATATCGATAGGAACAGGCAATCGGTTACACTTACATGCTCGGATCGAACAAGATGCACGCCATTGGCTATATTTCTAAAGGAACAATGTTGGATACGAATGAAGGATGATTCTTGGACATGAATGCCGCGCTCTACCATTGAGCCAGTCAAGCTCGTAGGATTGCCCATCCCTTGAAAGGTGATGCCTTCTATCGAGGATTGTTTCATTTGTGCTGGGCATAATATCATTTGCAAATTAGCTTGTCCGGCTATAAGGCGTGTTGCTTCCACGCCCGCTCCTAGCAAATGGACCTTCCCACGGAGAAATAATCCAGTTTTAATCACATATCGTCCCGCTGGCAAATAGACGGTGCCTCCATAAATCGCAGCCTCATTAATAGCTGCTTGGATAGCCATTGCATCGTCTTGGTCGTAACGTTCATTTCCTTGCGCACCAAAATCCTTGACATTAAACCACCATGAGTTGGGGTTGGCAATAGGAACAGCGGCTGCTTGGGCTTCACCTGTAAAGCTTGACCCTGCAGCTATTAGAACACCCGCAGCGCTTAAGGATGCCAAAAGCTGTCTGCGGGTGATCGGTTTATTCGTAGGTAGATCTGTGGTGACCGTTGGTTCCAGTGGTTGCAATGAAAGTCCCCCTTAAAGCAATCTACCCAAATTATAACTTGGGAATGATCGCTCTGGCAACCCTATAATGGATTCTAGATCGATGCTGAAGCTATCGAAACATGTTCCATAGCTTAATGAGATGAAACGTGCTGTTCGGATCAATTTTTTGCGAGATAACAAAGCTCACCATATTTTCCGCCTGTTGGTCCGTCAGCTTTTCACCAAGCACTTTGGATAACATCCCGACAAATCGCCTTACCTTCGAACGATCCTGCAAATCATATTTAGTCACGCCCTGCAGCAGCATCTTAATTCGTTCTTTAGTATTCGGGTTTTTCAGCTTTAGCTTAATTCGTTCTACGAAAGCGGGCTCAAACCCATATTTTTGGTAACTCATCCTTCTGACACCTCCGACCGTGAAAATAGGAACCCTGAATTAAGTCTATGTCGGAGGTCGGGAATATGTGCCTATTATTAAAGATCTCAATCCAACAGCTCACTCTCAAAAATATGCTCACGCCGCAGAAATTCATGGAGCTTTCCATAAGAAGCCGCTGTCCAAAAATCCGCTGTACGCACCAGCTCTGCCGCGTCATCACGAGCCTGCTCCATCGTTTCAAAATCGGCTACCATATCCGCCAGCTTGAAATCGGGCAGCCCGCTCTGCTTGGTGCCGAAGAAATCACCGGGTCCACGCAGCTCCAAATCGCGTCGGGCGATTTCGAAGCCATCATTTGTATCGGTCATCGCCTTCATCCGTTGCTTACCGATCTCGTTTTTTGGATCTGCGATCAGCACGCAATAGGATTGGTGCTCGCCACGCCCAACACGTCCACGCAGCTGATGAAGCTGGGAAAGCCCAAAGCGGTGGGCATCATACACCACCATCAAGGTAGCATTAGGCACGTCGACTCCGACCTCAATAACTGTGGTCGAGACCAGCACATGAAGCTGGTTAGCGCTGAAGGCGCGCATGATCTCATCCTTTTCCGAAGCAGCCATTCGCCCATGCAGCAGTCCCACCTTGTAATCGGGGAAAGCGAATTGAAGTTGCGCATGGACATCGATCGCATTTTGCACATCGAGCTTCTCTGATTCTTCAATCAAAGGGCAAATCACATAGGTTTGCCGTCCTTCGGACACCTCTCTGCGAATAAAACCGAGCACGCGTTCCAGCATTTCATGGGTTACGGAATAGGTCTTAATCGGCTTGCGGCCTTTAGGCAGCTCGCGTAATGTAGATACATCCATATCCCCAAAAGCTGTGATGGCTAAAGTGCGCGGAATCGGCGTTGCCGTCATCGTGAGCACATCGGGGTTCATTCCCTTGCGCCGCAGGATACTGCGTTGGTTCACGCCAAACCGATGCTGTTCATCCGTGACCACCAGCCCCAGATTGCGGAAATTGACTCCTTCCTGGATCAAAGCATGCGTGCCTACGATAATATCGATCAAGCCCAGCTGCAATGAACCCAGCAGGTCTCGCCGCTTCCGCTCCGGGACACTGCCTGTAAGGATCCCTACCTCAATTCCATAAGGCTCAAATAGCTTGTCCAACGAACGCTTGTGCTGCTCGGCAAGTATTTCTGTCGGCACCATAAGCGCTCCCTGGTAGCCTGCCTTCACAACCGCAAATAGTGCGGTAGCGGCAACGACGGTTTTGCCTGCACCCACATCGCCTTGCAGCAGCCGGCTCATGCAAAAAGGCTGCTGCAGATCATGCAAAATTTCAGCTAGCACATTTTTTTGCGATTCTGTTAGCACAAAGGGCAACGCCCGCACAAAAGCTCTGACTACCGGCAAATCCAGCGGATGGGCAACGCCGTCTGCACGGTCATGGTTAAGCGCTCGGTATGCCTGCATTTTGAGCTGGAATAAGAACAGCTCCTCATAGACCATTCGCTGACGCGCTTGCTGCCCTTCACGGAGTGAGCTTGGCAGATGCAGCAGCGCAATCGCTTCTTTGCGGCCGATAAGCCCATAACGGTCTACCAGCATCTGTGGCAGCACCTCTTCGATCAAGTCGCCGTATTGGGTGAGGGCTTGCTTGGTCGTTTTACGCATCCATTTTTGCGTGATGGGTCCCGCTATTGAATATACAGGCTGCAGCGTGCCCGTCTGCGTATTGGCGTTACCAGGAAACTCTGACTCTGCGACGGTTAGATGCAGCCGCTTCTGGTCCCATTTTCCGGTCAATACCACCTCGGTTCCAGCCTGAAGCTGATCCTTCATAAAATGGCGGTTGAACCAAACGGCAGTGACAAACAAGGAATTCACGATAATTTTGCAAGTAAGCCGTGATTTGATACGCCCATACATTTGCAGCTGCGGCATCCCAACAATCGTGCCTTGAACCGTGATCCTGTCACCATCCTTTACCTCTGCAAGATCGCGCACTGTATAATCCTCATACCGAAAAGGATAATAGTCCAATAAATCCCCAACTGTGGAAATTCCTAATGCTAATAGCTCCTCCGGCTTTTTCCCCCGCACTCCCTGTACCTGTTTGACTGGAATTTCGTATAAGTTCAGTGACATATCAGATAGGGCAAACGAACACAGCGACGGTTCCGGGACCGGTATGTGTTCCAACGACTGGGCCAATTTGGGTATGCTGGAGGGTAGTGGCTGTAAAATGCTCGTTGATTAATTCATGAAGCTCTTGGGCTCCAGCTTCCGTATTGGAATGGGCAATTCCGATATGCAAGGGTTTACCGTTATAGTCGCGATTTAACATCTCGACAATTTTATCCAGTGCTTTTTTATGGCCTCGCACCTTATTAACGGAGTAGACCTCTCCCTCCGCATTCATTGAGAGGATCGGTTTAATATTTAACAACGAACCCAACAACGCTGCGGCCTTGCCAATCCGTCCACCTTTTTGTAAATATTCCAGCGTATTCACAAGAAAATAAATCCTCATACCAGCACGCATCTTCTCAATAAGCTCCACTAGCTCTTCCTTGCTTTTGCCGGCACGTGCGGCTTCAACGGCGGCTACTACGATCATTCCCAAGCCATAAGAGCATAATTTAGAGTCAACAACGACAACATCAACCTGCTCCTCTAGCATCGATTTGGCCAACATCGCTGATTGGTAAGTGCCGCTAAGCGCGGATGATAAATGAATAGAAATAATGGGGCCACTGGATTCCGCTGCCAACCGTTTATAGGTTTCCAAAAACTCTACCGGAGATGGCTGCGATGTGGTTGGGAGTATGGAAGACGCTACCAGCTTGTCGAAAAAAGCACCGGAGCTTATGTCGATTCCATCGCGATAGGTGTCCATGCCAAAATGTACCTTTAATGGGACCATATGAATTCCTAATTCCTGCTGCAACTCCATCGGAATATCTGAAGTGCTATCCGTCACTATACGCACCTGATTCACAAGATACCCCCTTTTTATTGTTAAAAGTTATTTGTTCTAGCCCTGCCTCATTTATTCAGCAGATATCAAGTAATAATAAACGGGTTGTCCACCTTTATGGATTTCCACCTCAACCTCTGTGTAATTCTGCTTCACATAATCCACCAGCTGCTTGCTCTGCGCTTCATCCGCTTCTTCACCCGTGTAGATTGTAACCACCTCGCCTCCATCAGCCAGCAAGGCGTCAACGAGTTTTTGGCAGGAAGCCTGCAAATCGGTTTCGGCTGTAACAATTTGGCTGTTATGGATACCGATAAAATCACCTTGCTTAATGTCCATGCCATCAATGGATGTATCCCGCACCGCGTAGGTTACAGCTCCCGATTGGACCTGACTTGCAGCTTGACGCATAAGCTCAAGATTGGCCTCAGGCTCTTCTTGCTCCCCAAAGGCAAACAATGCCGCGATTCCTTGTGGTATGGTTTTCGTAGGAACCACAATTAACGTTTTATCTTCCACTAGTTGGGCAGCCTGCTGCGCGGCTAAAATAATATTGGAGTTGTTGGGAAAGACAAAAACCGTTTGTGCCGCGATTTGGTTGACAGCTAGGACAAGCTCCTCAGTGCTTGGATTCATCGATTGGCCACCGTGGATCACTTGGTCAACACCCAGACTTTTAAAGATGCTGGTTATCCCAGGTCCAGCGGATACTGCCATAAAGCCGTAGCGCTTTAGCTCCTTGCCATCACTAGTCGCCTGCACTATCGCAGGCTTCGCAGTGCTAGAAGCATCCTCAGCCAATTGCACAACCTGGTTTTCATGCTCCAGCTCTTCCATCAAAATATGGGTATGCTGATCGCGCATATTTTCGATTTTAATTCGGCTTAGCTCGCCGTACTCCATGGCTACATTCATTACACTGCCAGGATATTCAGCATGGATATGAACCCGGACTAGCTCATCGTCAGAGACGACCAGCAAAGAATCGCCCAACGCTGATAAGCGCTCACGGAAAGGCTGCTCCATAAATTCATGGCCTTTCAGCTTCGAAGCATTCAAGGTTACCATAAATTCCGTGCAATAGCCAAATTCAATATCCTCCGTAGCGAGCTTCGACTGTGCGCTCATCGGCTCCATAGGCGTACGAGGCATCCCTAGCTTCGGAGCTGTCGCGACCGCTACTGAGGAGTCCCGATTTCCATTCGGCTTGCGGATTGCGGGATAGTCCGCGTCTAGTAAGTGCGTCCCGCCCAGATCCTGCCCCAATGCTTGGACAAACCCGTTATAAATATACAATAACCCCTGCCCACCTGCATCCACCACGCCAACCTGCCTCAGTACCGCCAGTTGCTCTGGCGTTTTGGATAAAGCTTCTTCTGCTTTATGTTGGATCTCACCCATAAGCAAATTCACATCGGTTATACGACCTGCTTGCAGTACTCCATGCTTGGCTGCTTCCTTGGCAACGGTCAGGATCGTACCTTCAACTGGCTTAACAACCGCTTTATATGCCATATCTACACCTTGCTGGAAAGCCGCTGCCAACTGCACCCCATTAATCTCCTCAAAATTAACAATTGCCTTGGCAAAGCCACGAAACAACTGGGATAGGATGACGCCGGAGTTGCCTCGGGCTCCCATCAACAATCCTTTAGCTAGCGCTTCTGCCGACTTGCCGATATGAAGGGATGGCCGACGGCGCAATTCTTCAAGCCCTGATGTCAGTGTCAGGTTCATATTCGTGCCCGTGTCCCCATCAGGTACAGGAAATACATTCAACGCGTTCACTTTCTCAGCATTTTTATGTAGCAGCTCTGCCCCAATCTCAATCATACGGATAAAATCATTTCCGTTTATAATATTTAAGCGCTTACTCAACTATATTCCCCCTCTGCCACATCATGTAGGACGATCGTTAATGATTCTATTGCTGCTAAGTAGCCACACGCACTCCTTGTACAAAAATATTTATCGTTTCGATCTTCAATCCAATAACGTCATTCAATATATATTTCACTTTTCTTTGCACGTTCGAGGCAACCACGGATATTTTGGTTCCATAGCTTACAATAATGTAGAGATTAATAATGATTTCCTGATGATCGCCTGCAGTCTCTGGACCAACACGCACCAGTTCAACACCCCGGCTTGAATTATCACGCTTAAGCAATTCAGCAATCCCATCTTTGAATTGGTTACGTGTAGCCATGCCAACAAGCCCGTAGCATTCCAATGCAGCCGCTCCGGCCAACATCGCGATGACTTCATCAGCCACATAAATTTTTCCATATTCCGTGTCCAGCTCAACCGTCATCTTTACAGCTCCTTTGGTTTACCCATGTTTCTATGTACATTCTACTATATTGGAAGCAATAAATAAATAAATAAGGCTATTCGCCCTAATAAACGCCATTGCAACATTGACGGCATTTATTATGCTGTGATATGATATTCAAGTATGTTTTTGAATACTCTTAATTTGTAGAAAGATCGTCCCGAAGGCAAGCTTTCTTGCTCTTTGGAGCTGTTAAGGAGGTGTAATACAATGTCCCGCAAATGTTTCATTACCGGCGCAAAACCTGGAACAGGTAATCACGTTTCTCATGCGAATAACAAGAATAAACGAACTTGGGGTGTTAACGTCCAAAAGGTTCGTATTCTAGTGGACGGCAAACCAAAGCGTGTTTATGTTAGCACAAGGGCTTTGAAATCCGGCAAAATCGCACGCGTGTAGTTTCACTTGATGAAGGATAATCGCTTTACCGTCCTGAAAGCTTGCTCAAGCAAGCTCCTTCATTGGAATCCCTACCTTAGGGCGGTTCACGTTTGTCTGGCTTTAATCCAGTAAACTTACATGGACTTCCGGTCTACGGACAAAAAGCACCTGCGCGCAGGTGCTTTTTTTAGTGTTTCCTATGAAGGATTGGCACCGGCTCGCTCACCATGGCTTTCCCCCTTAATTTTTACTGAATGTATGAAGCACAGCTTTTACTAATCCGCCCAAAAATCTTGGTAGCTTGATTGTGTAAAATTTCACTTCTACCCCTCCTTCAGTGTTCGTAACATCAACTTGTGATTGAAGCCTTTCGCAGAAGCTACTTGCGTGCTGGCACCATCCATCCAGAATGGGTTTGTCTTTTCCTGACGTTCTTTACAGCCATCTGACCAGGAACATGGTTCTTCATACTCCATTATATTCAGGCAGTTCGGAAAAAGTGCCTATCCCATTTGCCACCCCCACAAATAAACAAAAAAAGGCTACAAAAGCCGAAACTTTTGTAACCAGTCTATGTGTCATTTAGCCAAACTATGACAGTTTTCTATTAACGTTCACGCATACGAACGAGATCTATTGCCTACGCCGGAGGAGGCAACTGCCCGGTTGTAACGGCTAGGTACATAGCATAAATGATTGCAATGATAAAATACAGCACAATGGTCGCTGCGACAAAACTAATCCGCATCCCCAATGCTTCATGCCTTTTGAAAAATTGTACCCCTACATACAAGGCACCCAAGGAAAATAAATATTTAAGCAAATCTTGAATTTGTGAGAAAAGGCTAAGTAAGATGGCAGCTACTAGGCTGTACCCTAATACAGTAAGAAATCTCAACCTCTGTTCACTCCTCGCCCCGTATTTGCCGAATCGCTTCTGCACGGTCTGCGCGGCCAAATACCGCATTGCCTGCTACCAGTACATTTGCACCCGCAGCCACGACCTGCCGCGCCGTATCGGCGTTAACCCCGCCGTCCACTTCAATATCAACATGCTGAAGACCCCGTTCGTCCAGCATATTGCGCAGCTTCGTGATCTTTGGCAGCATGCCACTAATAAACCTCTGCCCGCCAAATCCAGGGTTGACCGTCATTAACAGCACGAAATCTAACGCTTCATCCATTACATATTCAATGGAAGAGAGCGATGTTGCCGGATTCAATACAACACCAGCTTTGATCCCATGCTCTTTAATGAAGTTCAAGGTGCGATGCAGATGCGTGCAGGCTTCAACATGGACGGAGATTAGATCCGCCCCCGCTTTAGCAAATGCTGGTATGTAAGCGTCCGGATTCGTAATCATCAGATGAACGTCAAGCGGAAGCGTCGTATGCGGGCGGATGGCTTCGACGATAAGGGGACCGATCGTAATATTCGGCACGAAATGGCCATCCATCACATCCACATGAATCCAATCCGCGCCTCCTTGCTCCGCATCGGCGATTTCGGCACCTAATTTGGAAAAATCAGCGGATAAAATCGACGGTGCAATCAGCATATCAGTATCTCCTCTTTCTCTCTTTAATTTCCCCCAGAAAATGCAAATAGTGCTTGTATCGGGAAGCGGCAACCAATCCCTGCTCTTTAGCCTCAATGACCTTGCATCCAGGCTCATGGAGATGCAAGCAGCCGCGAAACTTACATTGACCTGAGTAGTTCTCGAATTCCCGAAAGCTGCTGCTTAAATCCTCAGCTTCCTTCACCTGCATAAAATCGAGACTGCTAAAGCCTGGCGTATCGGCAACAAGGCCCCCATTGGGAATACGGATCAGCTCCACATGGCGTGTAGTATGCTTGCCTCGGCCCAGCTTCATGCTGATCTGGTTGGTTTCCAGATGTAGGCCTGGTACCATAGCATTCAGCAATGAAGATTTGCCGACGCCTGATTGGCCGGCAAATACGCTAATACAGCCTTTCAAACGATCCATAACCGTCTCTATGCCAATGCCAAGCTTCGCGCTCGTCACCACAACCTGGTACCCGATCGTTTCATATAATCGAACGACCTCATCCACGGTCTGCGGCAATTCCGTCTCATCCAATATGCTGGCTGTGCCTTCATCTTCCACGGAAATCACCTTAACGGGCGCTTGCTCGTTTAAATCCTGCTTGGTTAAGCAAATGATTGTGTTAAGGCCAGAGCTCTCGGTATGCACAAGAAACTTGTCCAGCAGCTGCAAATTTAAAGCTGGCTCCTGAACAGCAAAGACGAGGACCGCCAAGTCCACGTTAGCTATTGGAGGACGGACTAATTCGGTCGAGCGGGGATATAATTCATTTACGGAACCATCCCCGTTATCTGTTAACTCATATTTGACCCGGTCTCCAACCAGAGGTGATTCCCCCCGGTTTTTGAATATGCCACGTGCCCGGCATTGAATCGATGACATGCTTTCCTCGCCATCAGGCAGAACATAGTAAAACCCGCTAAGCGCCTTAATAATTAAGCCGGATGGCATTAATTTGTGCCCCCTGTAGTAGTTGTATTAGCCGGCTTGAGACTTGCTGGATCGGCTGGAATGGATGATGCAGGTGTTGGCGTAACCCCTCCAGCACCTGCTGGTGTCGTTCCCGTGCCTGTACTAGGCGGCACAGTGCCGGCTCCCGTGCTAGGCGTGCCGGTGGCAGGCACATTCGGAGTAGTGCCTCCAGATGTCGCTGGCGTTGTTGTTCCAGGCTTCGTGCCAGTTCCGGCACCCGTATTGCCCGTGCCTCCAGCTCCCGGTGCAGTCGGGGTTGTAGGCGTCGTAGGGGTTCCGCCAGGCACTGTTGTTCCTTGCGTTGTCCCTGGTGCTGTCGTCCCTGTGCCAGGCTTTGGTGTGGCTGTAGAAGGATTGGTCGCGCCTGGCGAACCACTAGTAGGAACAACAAAAGGCTTCCCATTTTTCTGTGCAACATAGTCTTGATAAGTGACGGTTATCAGCTCAATGAGCTCATTTTCCTGCCTTACCTTAATAATCGCATTTTTGTCTGGAGCCACAACCAGCTTCACCTCGGCCGTAGCGGCTTTGGTTACATTCGGGATCACTTTATAATCAAACTCTTCATATTGGGCATCGGTTAAAGTAACTGTTATCGATGTGGCTTTACCGTCGGTTGCAGGTGCATAAGGCACCTTAATCGTCATTGGACCTGCTTCCTCTGGCAAGCCGGAAGAAATGACCAGCTTAATCACCTCGCCAGGTGAAACCTCATCCTCATGCTCATAAGGAAATTGCTTAATAACTCGACCCTTTGGCTGTTTATAGCTCGCTTCATAAGTAACCCCGCCAGTCTCAATCTTAAGCTTGCTGGCTGTAATCAACGCTTTAGCGGCTTCCTCAGACAAGCCAACTAAATCCTTCATTTTGAAGGTTTCCTTGCCTTTACTTATTGTTAGCTTAACTGTTACTTTAAGTGGATCAATTATCGCCTCTGGAACAGGCAGTTGCTGTAAGACGGTGCCAGGATCTTTTTCCCCGAAAATTTGCTCCGTGGCAATTCGGTCTTCTTTAATGCCCATGACCATCAATGCGGTTTTGGCATCTGCAAGATTGGAGCTTACAAGGTTGGGCATCTTTTGCACATCAATACCTTTACTAACGTGCAAAGTTACTTTACTTTTGATCAATAAGCTCATATTGCTGCCACTTTGGCTGATGACAACATCCTTGGGCACCTCTCTGGATTCTTCATAAATGACATCATCTACCAATTGGGCATCCTTAAGCATTTGACGCGCTTCGGATAATGGTCTATTAACAACGTTTGGGACTTGAACTTCTTGAACCTTCATGCTCGCCTTAACGTACCCAACCATATACCACATCCCGCCAAGCAGTCCCAACAAGACGACAACCCAAACCAGCGGTTTAATCCAGATTCTTTTTTTAGAGATGCCAGTAGGATGTATACTATTCCCAAGCTCATCCTCTTCATCGTCGTCATGCATAGGTGCATATTGCCCCGGTCTTATCGCTGGAATTACTCTTGTTTTTTCCTCGTCCAGCTCATCGATATCCTTAAACATCAGCTTCGCTTCATTACGCCGGCCAGGCTCCAGACAGCTATCCAAATCCTCCAGCATCTGGCTGGCTGAGCTGTAACGGTCAGATGGGTTTTTGCGGACTGCCCTTAGAATGACATTCTCTACGCTTTGGGGAATTAAGGGATTCACCTTGCGGGGATCCTCTACATTTTCTTGCAAATGCTTTAAGGCCACACTAATGGGACTCTCACCTATGAACGGCAACCGTCCCGTTAACATCTGGTACATCACAATACCAAGGGAATATAAATCGGATTGCTCGCCTGTAAACGTTCCTTTAGCATGCTCAGGTGAAAAATAGTGCACCGAGCCCATTACCGAACCTGTTTGGGTAATCGTTGACGAAGTCACAGCCCGGGCGATACCAAAATCCGTAACCTTGACTCTGCCATTTCGACCGATAAGTATGTTATGGGGCTTAATGTCCCGATGAATAATTTGGTTCAAATGCGCATGCTCAAGGGCTTCGCAGATTTGGCTGGAAATACGGATCGCTTCCTCAACCTGCAGGGGTGCCTTCGCTTTAATGAGGTCATTCAGCGTCGTTCCTTCGATGCATTCCATTACGATATAGTGGATTTCTTCTTCGTGGCCGACATCATATATACTTACGATATTGGAGTGTGACAATGAAGCCGCTGCTTGTGCCTCACGCCGGAACCTTTCGATAAATTCCTCGTCATGCACATATTGCGGTCGGAGAACTTTAACGGCAACGTGCCGGTGCAGCAAAATATCCATAGCTCGATAGACAATGGCCATTCCGCCACCGCCCATACGATCCAGGATCTCGTAACGGCCTCCCAGCTGCGTGCCTCTCATTCATCATCACCTCTCTTCATAATCGACTTCAGCCTTGGGGATTGCATCGTGCTCATTGCTGACAAGAACTACCGTTACATTGTCATCTCCGCCAGCATTTAATGCCTCATTGATAAGCATTCTTGCTTTATCTTCCAAGGATCCTGTTCCATTGACAGGGTTCAAAATTTGTTCAGTGCTAACTAAGCTGCTCAGTCCGTCGCTGCAAAGCAGCAGTACATCTCCTGAGTTCCATGTTTGATCCTGGATATCGACTTCAATCGTCGATTCCGTACCCAAAGCACGCGTCAATACATTACGACGTGGATGATGGCTGGCTTCCTCGCGGGTAATTTGCCCGCTTTTAACAAGCACATTGACCAAGGAATGATCCTCGGTCCATTGCTCAATACCACCCGGTTGAATCCGATAAACACGGCTATCACCTACATGCCCGATAACAATGGTATGCTCATCCGCTACAGCCGCGACGACTGTCGTTCCCATGCCATGATAGTTTTCCCGCTGGGAGGCGAATTCAAAAATTTTCTCATTCGCAAGCTCCACTGCGTCTTTCAGGCAGCTTTTACGTTCCTCAACTGGCGCATCCGCTGGAATCAATTGCAGCTGTTGGTGTATAATATCAACCGCCATCTGGCTGGCTATATCCCCTGCTTGATGCCCACCCATTCCATCTGCGAGAATCGCTACTGCAAACCCGTTCAATTTCTCTTGAACAATTGCTCGATCCTCATTGACTAAACGGACGCGTCCAATATCTGTAAGAGCAGCTGTTTTTAGCATCGTTCTCTTCACCTCGCACCTGACTCCATATGCTTCGCTCGCAGCTGCCCGCAGGCTGCTGCAATATCGCTTCCTTGCTCTCTGCGGATCGTGGAGTTAATCTTGTTGCGTTCTAGAATTCGATGAAATGTAAAAATATCATCACGAGGCGTCCTGACATAATCCCGTTCCGTTACAAAATTGACCGGAATCAAATTCACATGAGCCATCGGGAACGTTTTTAACACTTGGGCCAGCTCTTCGGCATGCTCAGGACGGTCGTTAACCCCACCCATTAACGCATATTCAAAGGTAATTCGCCGTCCTGTTTTGGTTACATAATATTGACAGGCTTCAATTAATTGGGCAAAAGGAAAACGTCGATTTACTGGCATCAGCTTAGAACGCAGCGTATCATTAGGCGCATGAATGGAAATCGCCAAATTAATCTGCGTCATTTCATCAGCAAAGCGGTATATATTAGGTACAATCCCGCTTGTTGATACGGTAATATGGCGTTGCCCAATGTTCAAACCTTTGGGATGGATCATGACTTTGAGAAATTTCATCATCGCCTCATAATTCTCAAACGGCTCTCCAATCCCCATAATCACGATGCTGCTAACTCGCTCGCCCGTCGCGTCCAGCAATTGCTGCGATTTGACTACCTGCGCAATAATTTCACCTGGTGTTAAATTGCGGATCAGCCCTGTTAACGTGGAAGCACAAAACGTACATCCGACACGACAGCCTACCTGTGTAGTTACACATACGCTGTTGCCATAGCTATGCTTCATAATGACCGTTTCAATTGCATTGCGATCGGACAGCTCAAATAAAAATTTGACAGTGCCATCTTTGGATTCATACTTGGCTACCTCGGTCATCGTAACAAAAGCAAAATGCTCGCTCATTGTGTCTCGCAGTGACTTGGGTAAATTGGTCATCTCGTCGAATTGGGAAATGCGTTTCACGTACAACCAGTCAAAAATTTGCCCCGCACGAAAACCAGACTCACCAATAGACTGAATCCAATCCTGCCAATCCTCTAACGTGAGGTCATATACATACGGCTTGGCTTCAATACCTAATTCTTTATTAGAATCTATCATTTTCATCCATCATCACGACCTGTTTGGTTAGTTCGCGCATGGCTATAAGTACTAACCACATCACATTTTATTAATTTTACCATAGTTCTAACGCTTACGCTCGTTTCCGCAGCCTAGCAATAAAAAAACCATCGGACATATGCTCATAAGGAAAAATTTCAAGCGGCTTCGGTTGGTCCCACTCGAATTCAGGATGATGCTCCAAAAACGTACGAACCATGCCTTCGTTCTCGTTTACTTCCATTGTGCAAGTGCTATAAACTAGCACGCCTCCGATGCGCAGTAAAGGATGGACCTTGTCCAACAGCTCTCTTTGGATCTTGCAAACCTCGTCCAAATCCTGCTCCCGCTTGGTCCATTTCATATCGGGCTTGCGACGGATAACACCAAGCCCCGAGCAAGGAGCATCCAATAAAATCCGGTCAAAGCTGCCCGCAGCAAAATGCGCCGGCAAATCTCTGGCATCCGCTACCTTTGTGTGAATCGAGGTTAAGCCGAGCCGCTTGGCTTGCTCACGGATCAAGCTCTGCTTGTGCTCATGTATATCACAAGCCCATATTTCTCCACTATCCTTCATCGTTTCCGCGATATGGGCGGTTTTGCCACCTGGAGCAGCGCAGCAATCCAGAATCTTCTCCCCAGGCTGGGCATTGATCGTCTCAGCCACCAGCATCGAGCTCTCGTCCTGGATGGAAAATAAACCATCCTTATACCAAGGCGTTAAAGCCATATTGCCGCCGCCTTTGACAATAATACCATCAGCTGCGAGCGAAGAAGGCTCGGCTTCCAGGCCAGCTTCATTCAATAGCTCGATCAAGCCCGCTCGGCTTAATTTCATCGTGTTGGTACGAATACTGACATGCGGCGGCTTATTATTCGCCTCGCATAGCTGCTCTGTTTGGGATTCTCCAAACTGCCGAATCCAACGCTTTACCATCCACTCTGGATGTGAATAGGTAAGTGCGATCCGTTCGACCGTGGACAAGCCGCCTGGCAGCACCAAGGTATCCTTCTGGCGGATCACATTGCGCAGCACGCCGTTGACCATACCGGATATCCCAGCATGCCCTCTTTTCTTAGCCAGGTTAACGGCTTCGTTGACGATCGCATGATCTGGTACTCGATCCAGATAAACCATTTGGTAATAACTTAGCCTAAGCAGGCTGCGAACCCAGGGATCGAGCTTTGCGAGGCCTTTAGCTACAAATCGTTTCAAGAAATAATCGATCGTGTTTTGGCGTTGAATCGTCCCATACACGATTTCGGTGGCCAAACCGATATCCTGCTTATCCAAGTCAACCTTCTGCAACATTTGATTCAATAGCAGATTGCTGTAGGAATGATCCTGCTCGATGCGGATCAGGACGTCAAGGGCGAGCTCTCTTGCCGTGCCTTTTGCTTTATGGCTGTGAGCTTTCTGCCCGGCCTTAATTGGCTTTCCGGCATTTTCACTAGCCGTTTGGGATACAATTAATTTTTCCGTTTTATTTCCAGCTTCCAAGCTATCCTTCAATGGTTATAGCCTCCATTATCATATAAGCACTTAACCGAGCACCGTACCAACCGACAAACGGCCGCCATGGACCAATTGGGCAGCTTGCATCGTTTTTTTGCCAGCGGGCTGAAGTTCCTTGATAGTAAGCAGGCCGCTGCCTGTAGCGACCTGGATCCCTTCTTCGTTTGCTGCGACGACGGTACCCGGTATATCGTTCACTTGCTCGTCCTTATCTGGCTTGGCGCAGGACCAAACCTTTAATACCTCACCGTCCCATATCGTATAAGCGCCTGGACGAGGATTAAGCCCGCGTACCTGGTTCCATATCGAAAGCGCGGGCTTGCTCCAATCTATAAGCTCCTGCTCACGGCTAACGTTAGGCGAGTACACCGCAGCCTCATTGTCCTGCTCCTCCGCCTCAGAGCGGCCTGCAAGCAAATCCGGTAATGTGTCCAGCAATAGCTGGGCACCGGCTGCACTAAGCTTGTCAAACAAGGAGCCTGTCGTATCGATATCCTCAATCGCAAGCTCCACACGGCTGATCATATCTCCCGTATCCAGGCCTTCCGCCATATACATAATCGTGACACCCGTCACAGCGTCCCCGTTCATCACTGCGTGGTGAATCGGAGCGCCCCCACGGTATTTGGGCAATAGCGAGGCATGGATATTAATACAGCCAAGCCGTGGCAGCTCCAGCACCGATTTGGGCAGGATTTGCCCATAAGCGGCTGTCACGATCAAATCCGGCTGGAGTAAGCGCAGCTCCTCCACCGAATCAAGCCTCCGCAGCCTTTCAGGCTGGAGCGCGGGAATGCCCTGCCTGAGCGCCTCGGCTTTAACAGGGGTTGGCGTTAACAGCCGCTTGCGCCCTACAGGGCGGTCTGGTTGCGTTACGACACCAACGACTTCAATGCCGGGATAGTTAAGCAAGGCCTGTAATATAGGCACAGCGAATTCCGGCGTACCCATAAACACGACTCTCATGCTTCACCGCCTTGAGGCTCATTACGATACATCTTTTCCGCTAAGTCTGTGTATAATACCCCATTCAGATGATCAACCTCATGCAGAATGCAGCGAGCCAATAGCTCTGTCCCCTCAACGGTAATTTCTTTGCCGTCACGATTCAGCCCCTTGACTACAACTCTTAGCGCACGGCGAACATCCCCATTCATACCTGGGATGCTTAGGCAGCCCTCCGTACCGAACTGCTCTCCTTCTTCTTCAATCACCTCAGGATTGATGAGTTCAATCAAGCCTTGGTCGTTGCCAACATCCATTACGATAACTCTTTTTAATATGCCAATCTGTGGTGCGGCCAAGCCTACACCTTCGGCATCATACATTGTATCCGCCATATCCTTCAGCAGCTTATGGATATTCGGGGTTATTTTCTTAACTGGCTTGCATATTTCACGAAGGACAGGGTCTGGATCTTTCACTATCATTTTAATCGCCATGGGACAAGCACACCTTTCATAAATGAAAATAACAAAAACCTATATGAGCATAGCCTTGTATTTGTATGAGAATAAGTATAAGTCCTGGCAGCAATCAATACAATCTACCTGAACCCAAGTGGTTACATCAAAACCTGAGGGTCAACATCGATACTGATCGTCAGCTTATACTGCTTTTCCACATCGCTTAGGGTTGCTGCTGCCTGCTGCACTAGCCCTGCAATAGAAGCTTCTCCCCGATATTTTACCATGCATTGAAATCGATATCTATCCTTGATTCGGGAAATAGGCGAGGCCACAGGCCCAAGAATCTCTATAGGAACAGGAGCAAGCGATTTGGCCAGCTCTTTTAGTTTGGCGGCAAACGTTTCGGCGGACCGCATCAATAAAGGAATTTGTTCATGGGATAAGGTAATCAGTATGAGTCTATGGAAAGGAGGGTAATCATGGAACTTGCGAAAGCCCATTTCTTTATCCATAAAGCTTGTGTAATCATGCTTGCTCGCGCTAATAATACTATAATGCTCAGGTGTATAAGTCTGGATAAATACTTCCCCTGGCAGTTCGTGCCGTCCAGCACGTCCCCCTACTTGCGTCAACAACTGGAATGTCCGTTCCGCTGCGCGAAAATCGGGCAAATTCAGCACCGTATCCGCCGCTAGTGCACCTACAAGGGTCACCATTGGAAAATCAAGCCCTTTAGCCACCATTTGGGTACCTAACAAAACATCTGCCTGCTGATTGCGAAATAGAGTAAGCCATTTCTCATGCGAGCCTTTTTCGGTTGTTGTATCGACATCCATACGGATTACACGAATGCCTGGAAAAAGCTTGCCTAGCTCTTCTTCTACCCGCTGGGTTCCCGTACCGAAATGACGGATATGCTCGCTGCTGCAGCTAGGGCAAACCGTTGCTTCCCGTTCCGTATAGCCACAATAATGGCAGCGCAAGGTCTTGGCCGATTGATGGTAGGTTAATGAAATATCGCAGTGTGGACATTCGGCGACATATCCGCAGCTCCGGCACATCACGAAGGTTGCATAACCACGCCTGTTTAGCAGCAAAACAATCTGCTCCTTCTTTTGGATCCGATCCTCGATCGCTTTATGCAGGCTACGGCTGAACATCGAACGATTGCCTTCGCTCAATTCCTCACGCATATCAACTATATGCACCTTGGGCAGCGGTCGCCCTTCCACACGCTCGCGCATCGTGAGCAGCTCGAAGCGGACTTTCGGCTTGGCCAAATTGCCAATGCTTCTGAGGGTAGCTGGGGGATTTCCCGAGCTGCCTATCTGCGTTTGTTCCGCTTCAGGCAGGGTGCCATACATACTCTCCAAGGATGGCGTAGCGGAGCCCAGTACCACGACGGCTCCATGCTGTGCGGCTCGGGCAATCGACACATCGCGTGCATGATATTTGGGGCTTTCCTCCTGCTTGTAGGAGGATTCATGCTCCTCATCAATGATGATTAAGCCTACTTTGGTGAAAGGAGCAAATATGGCCGAACGGGCACCAATGACCACATTAACCTGCTTGAGCATAATTTTTCGCCATTCATCAAAGCGTTCGCCTTGTGACAATCGGCTATGCAGCACGGCAACCTGGTTGCCGAATCGCCCTTTGAAGCGCTCCACCATTTGCGGCGTAAGCGAAATTTCAGGTACCAGCACGATGGCCTCACGGCCCTGGTCCAGGCAGGTTTGAATCGATTGCAGGTAAACTTCCGTTTTCCCGCTTCCCGTTACACCGTGCAGTAAAAACACCCGATGCTCCAGCTCGTTAACAGCTTGGGAGATTGAACCGAACACGACCTCCTGCTCGGGAGTTAGCGTCAATGGTACCGTGCGCGGAAATGTTCTCAGTGCATAAGGGTCACGCTGCACCTCAACCTCCTTAATGCTCAAATAGCCTTTATCCGCAAGGCCTTTGACCGTGCTGGCACTAATATTTAGCTCACTCAATAAATCGGACAGCTTAATGGGATAAGGGCTTTCTGCCAAATAAAGCAGGACCTGCTTTTGCTTCTTGGATTTATCCGGCAATTGTTCGGCCCAATCCATTAGCTGCAGCGGCTGCTCTACTGGAAACACAGTTAGCACCTTCTTCGCAGACATGCGGTCTTTAATAAGCTGCACCTCAAGCAACTGCCCTTGCGTAATCATTTGTTTAATTAAGCTGCCTTGTGAAGTGAATTTGCTCAGCAGCGATCCAATCTCAATGGAGCCTTTTCCGCGCACAAATTCGATAATGTCTTCCTCGATGGGGAGCAGCAAGGTATGCTGGCCTTGAGAAAGCAAATCGCCATGCGCTCCATCTAGATCCTTATCGCCCACCTTAATATGGCGTTCATATTTAGCTTTTAAGGCTCCGGGAACCATGGCCTGAAGTGCCGTAATTTCGTGGCAAAGATACGTTTGGCTAACCCACTCGGCTAGCTCGACCAAATCAGGAGTCAGCGGTGGATAAAGGTCCAGAACTTCAGATATCGGCTTTAATTTAGCCGGGTCGAAATCGGGACGGTCATGCAGCTCAACAACAAAGCCCTGCAGCTTTCTGGGTCCAAAGGGGACGGCAACCCTGCTGCCAATCGCTACCCATTCTCTCAAGGCTTCGGGAATCAGATAGTCGAATCCACGGTTCGTTTGCTTAGCCGGAACATCCACTATGACTTTGGCATACATCAGTTCATTTGTGCTCCTTTCCTGATTCGCTCAGCTACTCTTAGCAGCACTTCCCGTGCTACACCCTGTTTACTCATGACCGGCAATAACTCAATCAAGCCATTCGCATCATACAGGCGTACCACATTCGTGTCCGTACCGAAGCCCGCTCCTTCCTCGGTGACGTCGTTGGCCACCAGCAGATCACAACGCTTCCGCTTCAGCTTGTCCATCGCATACTCATCAATACGTTCGGTTTCCGCGGCGAAGCCAACTATAAACTGCTTGGTTTTACGTTCCCCGATCGTATATAAAATATCTTGGTTCTTAACCAAGGTTAACGTCATTTCCGCAGCGCTTTTCTTGATCTTTTGTTTCGCCTGGTCGATCGGTCGATAGTCAGTTACAGCTGCGGCTTTAACCACAATATCGGTATCGTCAAAACGCTGAAGCACTGCCTCCAGCATATCCTGTGCGGATTCCACCCTGACCACTTGCACGCCTGTAGGTGCAGGCACCGTTGTTTTCCCTGCTATTAGAGTCACTTCTGCGCCCATATCGCGAGCCGCTGCCGCCAGAGCAAAGCCCATTTTGCCTGATGAGTCATTCGTCAAATAACGGACAGGATCGATGCGTTCGATCGTCGCACCTGCAGTTACTATTATTTTTTTGCCTTGCAGCGATTTTTTTTGGTCAAAAAAACGGTGGATCGCCTCAACAATCTGCTCAGGCTCCTCTAGCCGGCCTTTGCCAACGTAGCCACAAGCCAGCTGTCCTGTACCTGGCTCAATAAAATACACGCCTCTGGAAGCTAAGGTTTCCATATTGGCCAGCACCGCAGGATGAGCATACATATGGACATTCATTGCTGGGGCCACAAGTACCGGAGCCGTGGTGGCAAGAAGCGTTGTGCTTAACATGTCGTCGCCCATGCCGTGCGCCATTTTGGCAATGATGTTGGCCGTAGCCGGAGCGATTACGAATAAATCGGCATGGTCGGCAAGATCGATGTGGGATACGACGGACGCATCCTTTTCATCGAAGGTATCGACAATGACATCATGGCGCGACAACGTCTGAAAGGTTAACGGGGCAATGAATTGAACTGCCGATTCCGTCATAATCACACGTACCTCTGCACCCGCCTGCACTAATTTACTGCATAATGCCGCCCCTTTATAAGCCGCAATGCCACCGCTGACACCAAGAACAATCTTTTTTCCATGCAACATTCCGGGTTCCCTCCCCATTTGTCGAGAAAAAAATAACAACCACAAGGGTTGTCGTTTTAGTATACCTTAGGTTTCTTCTTTATAAAGCTTCTCGTACGAGATCAAATCTTCATAAATTTCTTCCAATGCTAGCCCTACATGCTTGAAGGACTTTCTGTTACGCAGCTCGGATTTGGCACCGTCACGTAAATGTCTTGCACGTTTGGATGCTGCTACTACCAATGAATATTTGCTGTCTACTTTTCCCAAAAGCTCATCAATCGAAGGATGCAACATGTTATTTCACCTCTACCATCCACTGTTTGATTTTGTTCATTACTTTGTCTTTGCGACAGTGCTCGGCTACAATAATCGATTGAATGCGTGAGCAGGCTTTTTCGACCTGATCATTTACAATCGCATAGTCATAATAATCCATTAATCGGAATTCGTCCATAGCCACCGACATTCGGCTCTGTATTGATTCCTCGGTTTCAGTACCACGACCGACGATTCGGCTTTCCAATTCATCTAAGGAAGGAGGCAGCAGAAAAATAAATACGCCTTCAGGAAACCTTTGTTTGACCATCAGCGCGCCTTGCACTTCAATCTCTAGAATGATGTCTTTACCCTCGTTTAACGTTTCTTCAACAAATTGGCGAGGCGTCCCATATCTATTACCGACATACTCGGCATACTCTAGCATTTGGTCAGTATCAACCAACCTCTTAAATTGTTCCCTAGTTTTGAAGAAATAATTCACACCTTCGATTTCACCCGGGCGTGGTGTACGGGTTGTTGCGGAAACCGAATAAACCAATTCAGGTGCATAGCCACGTAATGCTTTACAAACCGTCCCTTTTCCTACACCGGAGGGTCCCGATAATACGATCAGAATTCCTCTCTCCTTACTCGTCATGATCATCGTCCTTATTAGAAAGTCGATGAGCCACGGTTTCAGGCTGCACCGCAGACAAAATAACATGGTCGCTATCCGTAATAATAACCGCACGTGTGCGGCGTCCATAAGTGGCATCAATCAGCATATGGCGATCACGGGCTTCCTGAATGATTCTTTTGATTGGCGCCGATTCCGGGCTCACGATAGAAATGATACGATTAGCGGATACAATATTACCGAAGCCAATATTGATTAATTTGATAGCCATCTGGTTTCCTCCTACAAGTTGTGCTTCAACAAATTTCATGGTAAGTATCATCTAAGTTTTGCTGAAGCGGTTGTTCCCTATTTATTATTCAATATTTTGAATCTGCTCTCTCATTTTCTCTAGCTCTGCCTTCATTTCTACGACGACAGTAGTGAGTTCGGCATGATTCGCTTTCGAGCCAATCGTATTCACTTCTCGGTTCATTTCTTGCAGGAGGAAATCGAACTTTCTGCCCACAGGCTCTGAAGCACTGACAAGCTGCTGGCATTGCTGTATATGACTTTGCAAACGAATTAATTCTTCATCTACATTCGAGCGGTCTGCGAATATGGCAACCTCCATGGCGAGCCTGGCTTCATCAAAAATCGGCTGCTGCAAATATTCCTCAATCCGTGTATGCAGCTTTGAAGCATAATGCTTGACCACTTGAGGAGATAACAGACGGCATTGCTCCAAATAAGAAGCCATCATATCCAAGCGTTGCTTCATATCCGTGCTTAGATGATTGCCCTCGATCTTTCTCATCCTTAGGAGCATCTGCACCGCCGCTTCCGAACAGGCAGATAATTCACGCTCGAACTCTTCATCTGTTGCATGAATGGCTTCTTTAAAGACCATAAGATTGGGTATCTCTAAATAGTCTCGCACATTTAGTGTTGGCTTTAGTCCAAATCTGGCGCTTAGCTGCTCGGCAGCAGATCGATAAGCTTCCGCCAAAGGCCAATTCAGTTCTACAGAACGAACTGCTTCAGCACTTTGTTCGATCGTAACCAGCATATCAACCCGTCCACGCTTTACATGCTTCAACACGATTTTTTTCATCATATCTTCGAATTTAAGGAATTCCCGGGGCATGCGTACAGCAACCTCACAGTAACGATGGTTCACTGATTTCAGGTCAATTTGTACATGGTAACCAGCAAACATGCAGTTTGCTTGTCCGAACCCGGTCATACTAGTAATCAAACTCTTCACATCCATTAGCTTATTTTAATTCATTTTGCTAGTGGGTACAAGTGGAAATCACGCTTTCTGACTTCTCCCACACATATTGAGTCAGTTCCACAGTCATCTCATAAGAGAGAAATGGAGTCATTAAATAAATTCCGTTAAAATACGGCATGGCCGCGTCCAACAGCTCTTTGGCGATCTGCACGCCCATCGCCCGTCCTGCTTCACCCTTGAGGTCACTCATGCGCTGCCGTACCTCGTCAGAAAGCTGGATGCCAGGCACCTCATTATGCAAATATTCAGCGTTGCCGCCACTTGCCAAAGGAGCAATGCCCAAGAAAATCGGGACCGACAGATGCTTGGTGGTTTCATAAATCCGTTTAATAAGCTCCGCATCATAAACCGGCTGTGTCATGATATAATCAGCGCCCGCTTCAATTTTCCGTTCTAGCCGCTGCACCGCTTTTTCCAAATATTTAACATTAGGGTTAAAGGCAGCGCCTACGATAAATTTGGCCTTCTTCTTGAGCGGCTTGCCCGAGAAGGCAATGCCCTCGTTTAACTGCTTAATCATTCTTATAATTTCAAAAGAGGTCAAATCATACACGGAGCTGGAGCCAGGAAGATCGCCGAACTTGGCCGGGTCACCGGTTACCGCCAGCACATGGTCAATATCAAGCGCATGCAGCCCCATCATATGCGATTGGGTGCCAATCATATTACGGTCACGGCAGGCGATATGAATAAGCGGACGAAGGCCGGTTTGTTCTTTCACTAGGTAGCCAAGCGCCATATTGCTCATCCGTGTTACCGCTAATGAATTATCAGCCATCGTTAATGCGTCAATTCCCGCTTCTTTCAGGGCATGGGCACCTTTCATAAACTTTTCGATATCCAAATCACGCGGCGGGTCCAGTTCAACAATAACGGTGTGCCGCTGCTTCACAATGTCTACCAGGCTTGGCTCTACCACGAGTGGCAAAAGCTCGGCAACAGCGTTAGAAGCAGAAATGGGATTGAGGTCTGGCACTACGGATAGCAGAGAATGCCCCAGTTTTTGCTCGGTGACAGCTTGAATGCCCGCTTGCCGAACAGTAGTCTCCGCCTCTTGCTGCATACGGGCAATTAACGTCGAATCCGGTTTATAGCCATCCAGCGCTTTAGCCATATGGGCTATATGCTCAGGTGTCGTCCCGCAGCAGCCACCGATAATACGTGCACCCAGATCGGCAAACTTCAAGGCCGTCTCCGCAAAATATTCCGGCGTAGCCGCATAGGTGAAACGCCCATCGACATAATCGGCAATGCCGGCATTAGGGAATACAGAAAACGGCAAGGGCTGTCCTATCATAGCCGCTTTCTCCATGGAGCGCAGTAAGCCATTCGGGCCGCTGCGGCAGTTAAAGCCTACTACATCGGCTCCACTTTGTTTTAACTTGGCAAAAGCCTCGTTCATCGGGATGCCATCCTGGGTAGTTCCAGTGCCCTCGGTAGCAAATTGGCATATGACTGGAATTGGACTTAGCTTGCGGATGATTTTGAGTGCCAGCAGCATTTCGTCAAGCTCTGAGAAGGACTCTAGCAGCAGTCCGTCCACATCCGTATCGAGCAGGATCTCGATTTGCTGGCGCAGATCTTCTTTGACTTTGGCGGTGCGTACATTTTTCCGTTTGCCCGCACGAATCGAGCCAATCGCACCCACCACATAAGCATTATTACCTACCGCTTTGCGTGCGAGCGCCACCCCTGCCCGATTGATCGCCTCTACCTCATGTTCAAGTCCATATTTCGACAGCTTTTCACGGTTTGCAGAAAATGTATTGGTTTCTATCAGTCTTGCCCCTGCCTCATAATAACGACGATGTACATCGGCTATGACATCAGGCTTTAATAAATTTAACTCCTCATAAGAAATCCCAACCGGGAATCCCATCTGGTATAAAAAAGTGCCCATGGCTCCATCACCAACTAGTATTTGCTGCTGGAGCGCCTCCCTTAAGTCTAACTTCATGCTCTCAAATCCCGCCCTTCACAAAAATCAACCTTTAACGTTTATACAGAAGTGTACAGAAAATTTATAGCTTTAAGCTTCCTGCATATACTTGCTCAGCAGGTCCTGTCATATATACATGGTCGTCCTCTTCATTCCATTCAATAAATAAGTCTCCGCCTTTTAACGATACGGTCGCCGATCGGTCAGAAACACCATTTAACACGGAAGCTACTAGCGTTGCACAAGCTCCAGTGCCACAAGCAAGCGTTGGTCCTGCCCCTCGTTCCCAAACACGCATATCGATTGCATCACGGGCTTTAACTGTTGTAAATTCAACATTAACACGGCGCGGGAACATCGGGTGATGCTCCAGCTTTGGCCCCCACACCCCCAAATCGAATTGGGTCGCATCCTCCACATAAATGACGCAATGCGGGTTGCCCATCGATACCGCAGTAAAAAGAAATGACCTGCCATCCACCTCAATTGGATGGTTGATCACTTGATCCTGGTCCAATAGCGTTGGCACAAGTGAGCCCTGTAGGATGGGAGAACCCATATCCACACGCACAGCTGTGACCATCCCCTCTGAGATAGTCAGCTTAACATGCTGGGCTCCAGCGCCTACAGTCTCTATCGACATTTCCGTTAAGGAAGGTTCGATCATACCGTGCTCATATATATATTTAGCGACACAGCGAATAGCATTGCCGCATTGTTCCGACTCTGAGCCATCTGAATTAATAATTCGCATCTGGTAGTCCGCAATGTTCGAAGGAAGTATATACACTAAGCCGTCTGCACCAATTCCGAAAAACCGATTGCATAAGCGGATAGCCAATTCACTAGCATTGTCCGGCAGCCGGCTCATGCCTGCAACGACGATGAAATCATTCCCTAAACCGTGCATTTTTGTAAAATTCAAAGCCGCCACCCCACTTTCCAGCTGATTCCCTATAATCTTGATAGCCATTATCATAACGTAAAATGGCAGGTATGCATAGTTATTTGACAAAATCCCAGCCTTTTTTTCGCACAAAAACCCCGACAAAGGGAGATACCCCCACTGCCGGAGCTTGGTTGCCCATTATCTAATAACAGGCTTTGTTGTGCCATAACGTATAGATTTACGCTTCGGTGGCTTGCTGAGCAAGCTGCCCATTCCCATCAAGAACGTAGGAATTCCTGCGAATATGAGCACGATGATCCAATCCTGCCCATTCAAAGCGACGGTCTTAAAAATCGGTTGAAGCCGTTCAATGTACAGCACCGCCAGCATTAATAATAACGAGGAAAGTACGGCTAAAACTAAATAGCGGTTTTGCAGCGGGTTCCTGTGAAAAATAGAACGTGAGCTGCGGCAATCAAACACGTGGATTAGCTGTGCCATCACGAGCGTTGCGAACGCCACCGTCTGTGCCTTAACCAGCGTTGCCGCTTCAGTACCCAACTCCTGGTGCAGTACAATCAGGAAGGCGGCTAAGGTGCATACCCCGATCAGGATCCCACGAGATATGATCTTCCAGCCCAGCCTCCTAGCAAAAATATTTTCACGGGCGCCACGGGGGCGCTGCTGCATCAGATCGTTTTCGGCTTGATCTACCCCTAATGCCATCGCCGGGAGGCCATCTGTTACCAGATTGACCCACAAGATTTGAATCGGTACCAGCGGCAAAGGCAAGCCAGCCATCATCGCCAGGAACATAACCAGAATTTCACCAACATTGGATGCCAGCAAATAACGGATAAATTTACGAATATTTTCGTAAATGCTTCGCCCTTCCTCAATCGCCGATACGATCGAGGCAAAATTATCATCACTTAGCACAAGCGCTGCCGCTTCCTTGGATACATCCGTCCCACTAATACCCATCGCGATGCCGATGTCCGCCGCCTTAATGGCTGGTGCGTCATTAACACCATCGCCGGTCATCGCCACGATGTGGCCCTGTCGCTGCAGCGACTTGACGATGCGCAGCTTGTGCTCAGGGGATACCCTTGCGTACACGCAGGTATCCTGCACGCGCGCATCCAGCTCGTCGTCGCTCAGAAGCGTTAGCTGCTGCCCGTTCAAAGCCAGCCCATTAGCTGCCGGCATAATGCCCAGCTGCTTGGCTATCGCTTCCGCCGTGGCTTGGTGGTCACCCGTGATCATCACGGTTTTGATGCCGGCCTTGCGGCATTTGGAAATCGCTTCCCTCACCTCTTTACGAGGCGGATCAATCATCCCGGCCAAGCCGATAAAGATCAGCCCGTTTTCCACATCGATTTCATGCGTGGCATTTTCCGTAGGCTTGAGGTCACGGTAGGCAAACCCAAGCACACGCAAGGCATTTTTCGCCATCCCTTCATTAGCAGCAAGCACCTTCTGTCGCAGTGTCGTGGTAAAAGGGATCACCATTTGATCCCATAACACATAGCTGCACTGATGCAGCAATACATCTGTCGCCCCCTTCGTGCAAGCCATCCGCCCACCTTGGTGCTCAACAATAACCGACATGCGTTTGCGCTCGGAATCAAAAGGAAATTCAGCAACACGCTGATACAAGGCTTCCGTTGCTGGCTGCGCCATGCCTGCTTTAGCTCCTAGGACGACTAAAGCCCCTTCAGTCGGATCTCCCTTGATGCTCCACATACTGAGTGGTTCGTCAAGCGCTTGCTTTCTATGCTTGATTTCTTCTTTTTCTTCAACAAGCTTGGCATTATTGCATAAAACGGATACCTGCAGCAGCCTACGCAGCATCTGGTTATTAGCAAGCTCTACCGGATTGCCATGTAGGGTAAGCTCGCCTTGCGGATCGTAGCCGTCGCCAGCTACCTCAATAATATCTCCGCCCAGCCATAAGTGGGTGACCGTCATTTTGTTCTGTGTCAAGGTTCCTGTTTTATCCGAGCAGATGACCGAGGCACATCCCAAGGTTTCGACAGAAGGCAGCTTGCGGACAATCGCTTTGCGTTGAATCATCCGTTGTACGCCCATAGCAAGTGCAATGGTTACAATCGCCGGAAGACCCTCAGGTATCGCCGCAACCGCCAAGCTCACGCCTGCAAGGAACATCCCATAAGGCTCCTGCCCGTGCAGAATACCTGCCGCTACGACCATCAGCGTTAAGACGAGTGCCACAACAATAAGTATTTTCCCAAGCTGCTCCAGACGGTGCTGCAGTGGAGTTTGCATAGTTTCCGTATTTTGGATCAGGTCGGCGATTTTGCCCATTTCTGTATCCATGCCTGTGCGAACAATGATGCCTTTGGCGGTACCACGTGTCACCATTGTCCCCATAAAACCGAGATTCCGTTGGTCACCCAATGGTATATCCTCGCCCATTAAAACCTGCGTGTGCTTATTTACGGGCACCGATTCGCCGGTTAGAGCAGATTCCTCGGCATATAAGCTATTCGTTTCGATAAAACGCAGGTCTGCGGGTATGCGATCCCCACTTTCCAGCAGGACCATATCCCCGGGAACCAGCTCGCCTGCCGGGATTTGCAGCACGACCCCATCCCGGAATACATTTGCATTCGGAGCAGACAGCTCCTTAAGCGCCCTTAACGACCGCTCTGCCCGATATTCCTGCACAAAGCCGAGAATACCATTCATAATAATGATGGCTACAATCGTGATCGCATCCAAATACTCGCCAAGCAGCCCCGAGATTAAAGTTGCCCCCACCAGCACCAGCACCATAAAATCTTTAAACTGCCCTAGAAATAAAAGGATCGGTGAAATCTTGGTGCCATCCGATAGCTCGTTGCCCCCATATTGCTCCAAGCGCTGCATCGCCTCTGTAGACGTCAGCCCTTTGGAGGACTCCAGGTTCTGAGCTACCATAATTTCTTCAGGCGTCATTTGATACCATTTTTTCTGACTCATGCTTCATTCCCTCCCAAAGGTCGTTCTCCTGCTGCTTTGCCAAAATGCCACAAAGCCCATTTTCCTTCAAATCCCCTTTGGAATAAATGTATTCAGACAAGCTCAAAATTAGCACAATTGAAAAGACGCTTAAGTTTTTGCCCAAAGTGTGGCATGATAGAGGGTGAAGTTAAACTTCTATACCATTATAAGTAAGAACGGAGTTGTAATTGTCATGTCGTTAGACGGCCTCGTCGTCCACAGCCTGGTGCAGGAGCTCCAAGCTTGCGTGGGTGGACGCATCAATAAAGTACATATGCCCTCGGGGCACGATATTGTGCTGCAGCTACGTGCACAGGGCAGCAATCTGAAGATGCTGCTATCGGCCAATCCTACCTATCCACGTGTGCATCTTACCGAGCAAGCATTCGCTAATCCAAAGGAAGCACCCATGTTCTGTATGCTGCTGCGCAAGCACTGCGAAAGCGGTATTATTGAAAGCATCACTCAGCCCGGTTTAGAGCGGGTTATTCATATGGGGATCCGCCAGCGTGATGAGATTGGGGACGTCAGCACCAAAACCATTATTATTGAAATCATGGGACGGCATAGCAATATTATTTTGCTTGACCCTTCTACGAATACGATTGTTGATGGTATCCATCATGTAACCCCTGCTATCAGCAGCTATCGGATCGTTATGCCGGGCAGCCGTTATAACGCACCTCCAGAGCAGCACAAGGAGCTGCCTTTTCAAGTTAGCCGTGAAGCGTTTATCGAATTGCTCACCCAAGCTCCACCTACGCCTCCTCAACTGGGGACGGAGCATGCGCCAGAGCTTGACGAGAGCTTTAAAACGGCTGCGAAGCCGGCTATTACCTTTGATGAGCAAACCTGGGAGCAGCGCCTTGTCAGCCGATTCAGCGGATTCAGCCCTTTGGCAGCCAAAGAAATCGTATACCGTACGCAGCCACCCATTACTGTAGCCCATACCCCTATCGAAAATGCTACACGGCTCTGGGAGCCCTTCCATTCGGTTATTGAGCAGCTGCGGTCCGGCATTGGCGTGCCCCATATTTGTGAAGCCGATACAGGCAAAGCTTATTTCTCCGTAATCGAGCTGACCCACCTGCAAGGCGAGATCAAGCGCTATGCAACGGTAAGCGAATGCCTTGAAGGTTTTTATGGCGACAAAGCCGAGCGTGATACCGTTAAGCAACGCGTGTCGGATTTGCTGAAATTTTTACAAAATGAACGCAATAAAAATGCCAAAAAGCTGGAAAAGCTCCAAGATACGCTTAACGAAGGCCAGGATGCTGACAAGTTCCGAATTCTAGGCGATTTGCTGACCTCTTCGATGCATCTGATGCAAAAAGGTGCCTCTACCGTAGAAGTCATTAACTATTATGACGATGAGCAGCAGATGGTTAACATCGCTATCGATCCTTTGATTTCGCCTTCGGAAAATGCACAGCGCTATTTCAAAAAATATACAAAAAGCAAAAACAGCCTCATTGCTGTAAAGGGGCAGATGGAACAAACCCATGAGGAGATCCTCTATTTGGATAGCCTGCTCCAGCAGCTTGGTACGGCCTCACTTAGCGACATTGCCGAAATCCGCGAAGAATTGATCGAGCAAGGCTATATCCGCGACCGCAGCAAAAAAACGCGCAAAAAGAAGCAAAACCAGCGTCCTTTGCTGTCCTGCTTCACTTCAAGCGAGGGTATTCCTATTTATGTAGGGAAAAACAATACGCAAAATGAATATTTAACGAACCGCTTGGCACAATCGGCCGATACTTGGCTGCATACCAAAGATATCCCCGGCTCCCACGTTGTGATCCGCAGCCTGCAGTTCGGAGATGCGACGCTCAATGAGGCTGCCCAGCTGGCTGCTTTTTTCAGTCAAGCCAAGGCGTCCAGCCAAGTACCTGTCGATGTTACTTTGGTGAAGCATGTCCGCAAGCCAAGTGGCGCGAAGCCAGGCTTTGTCATCTATGACCACCAAAAAACGGTGTTTATTACACCGGATGCGGATGGAATTAAGCTGATGAAGGTGGAGTTTAAATAACCCTCCCAAACCCTCCCTATAGGGAGGGTTTGGGAGGGTGTTGCCCTCTGGACTCCCCTGGATCGTGTGCAGAGCTGCGTTGTTCTCGGGGCGCTTTCGTCCCTACGGGACACGCTTGACTTGGGTGCTGGGATTGTGGAGCAGCTGCGTTGTTCTCGGGGCGCTTTCGTCCCTACGGGACACGCTTGACTTGGGTGCTGGGATTGTGGAACGGGTTTTCGGAAGGCAGACGGTTTAGACGCTCGTCCCTTTGGGACATGGCTCACTTCGGTGTGTCGCGGGTATCGCTTCTGCGGGTGGTTTAGACGCTCGTCTTATCGTTGAACAAAAAAATGAGGCTAATACGATGTTTTTAATCGTGTTAGCCTCTTTACTTTCCATATTCGTACCTACATGCAACAGTTTTAACGTCTCAGCCTCTTAAATGCACTTGCTGCGGTTATTAATATTCCGTTATGCAGCCACTTTATTTTGACGTTACTTCCCTTACTCCCCTACTGCCATGTGGCGGTTAGCTTTTGCAAGTAGGCCTTTAGCGCATCCTGAAGATCAGGACGCTGAAGCGCGATCTCAATGGTCGCTTCGATATAGCCCTGCTTGTCGCCAACATCGTAACGCCTGCCAGTAACAGGGCATATAATCATCGGGCTCTGGGCGTTCAAAATACGCAAAGCATCCGTTAGCTGGATTTCTCCGCCACTGCCGGGCTCGCAATTTTCAAGAATGCCGAAAATCTCCGGCGTGATGATATACCTGCCGATCACGGCAAGGTTTGAAGGTGCCACATCGCGGTCTGGCTTTTCTACGAGATCCTCGATATAACGATAGTGTGGATGAATTTGGGATGAAGGCGATATGATGCCGTACTTATTCACATCTTCCCATGACACCTCAGCAACAGCAATAACGGAAGTCTGGGCATGCTCATACAATTCGATCATTTGCTTAAGGAAGGGTGGATCGGATTCGATGATATCGTCACCGAGCAGCACGGCAAACGGTTCATTGCCTATAAATTTACGCGCGCATAACACGGCATGGCCTAGCCCTAAGGGCTGCTTTTGACGAATATAATGGACATCAGCCATGTTGGATACATCCTGCACGATTTTCAACAGCTCGAGATTATTCTTCTCTTCAAGAATCATTTCCAGTTCAACGGATTTATCAAAATGATCCTCAATCGCTCTTTTATTGCGGCCTGTGACGATCATAATATCCTCTATGCCCGCCGCTATTGCTTCCTCCACGATATATTGAATCGCCGGCTTATCCACAATAGGCAGCATTTCCTTAGGCTGGGCTTTGGTTGCCGGTAAAAAACGGGTGCCAAGCCCAGCTGCTGGAATAATCGCTTTACGTATTTTCACAGTTAGGTGCCCTCCTCGCTATCTTTCAGGGAGTCGCGCCCAGCTATGGGTTGTTTAGCTTTAAGCAGCAGCTGTACAACCGAAACGTCGATTTTCTTTGAGCCAATAGGCGAATGAAAAATGATGCCATTGCGCTCGCCATGAAAATCCGAGCCCGCTGTTGCAATAAGCTGGTGCTTATTCGCAATCGCAAGATAATGCACTTCTTGGGCCGGTGTATGGTCGGCGTGATACACTTCAATGCCTGCCAATCCACACTCAACAAGCGGCTCGATCAACTCGTCTTGCCCATACAGCCCAGGATGGGCAAGCACAGGTACACCACCCGCTTCTTTAATCCATCGGATGGCTGTGGACGGTTCAATCCGCGGCGGATTGACATAAGCAGCTCCATCTTTGCCTAAATAGCGGTCAAAGGCTTCAGCAATTGTGGCGACATGGCCTTTACGGAGCAACGCGTCGGCAATATGCGGCCGTCCCAGCGTTTCATCGATTTTTTTGGAAGCTTTTAAGGAAGCCCGAACCTCCTCCATCGTTATGGGTACACCAAGCTCATTCAGCTGCTCCAGCATCATCTCATTACGTTGGTCACGCACACTCCTTAGCTCCGCCAGCCGCTTCAAAAACTGTTCGTTATGATGATCCATCCAATATCCCAGAATATGAATATCCTCACCTTGAGAAACCGTACTAATTTCAACGCCAGGCACAACCAATATACCTAGCTCTTTACCCGCAGTTAAAGCTTCGTCAACGCCCGCGACCGTATCATGGTCTGTGATCGCTATAGCGCCAAGCCCTGCTTCTGTAGCAATCCGCACATTGTCTGTTGGTGTCTGCATCCCGTCTGATGCAAAGGTATGGCTATGTAAATCCGCATATAACATAAAACCCCTCTTTTCCTAACCTTGTCTGTGGACTCAATGGCTTAAATAAGCGAAAGCTACAGCCACTGGCTCAAATCCCTTTCACGTAAAAACGTTAAAAAAGTAACTGCCGATATCGGCAGGATCGTCGAATTTAAATAAATGGCATGAAAGCTGCGTGAAAAACAGATCCCTTCAATTCTTTTAACGACCAGCACCCCCAAAGCCGCTTCATGCTTTAAAGAGGATTGCGATAAAATCGAGATGCCGAGGCCAGCCTCAACCGCTGATTTTACGGCACCTGTACTGCCCAGCTCCATAATAATCTTCATTGCTGAAGGATCATAGCCTGCACTTGCCATCTCTTGCTCCATCACTGTCCGCGTGCCTGAGCCCTGCTCCCTCAACACAAACGGATACTGGAGCACTTCCTGCAGCTTTACAACTGGCTGGGCAGCCAACGGATGGTCTCTCGGAACGATTAACATCAATTCATCGCTCATGACTGCTTCGACATGCACATCAGGATGTGCAACCTCCGCTTCTACAATACCAAAATTAAGCTGGTGGTTCAAAACCTCATCCAGAATTTGGCGCGTATTGATCACTTTCATGCTGACCGAAATATTCGGATATTCTTTACCAAAGGGACCTAATAAACGCGGCAAAATGTATTCGCCCACGGTCATGCTCGCGCCTAGATGAAGCCGGCCCTCCAGCATATGAGTGAACTTGGACATCCCAATGTCCGTTTCCTTTATCAATTCAATGCTCCGCTTGGCAAAGGGCATGAGCGTTCTTCCAGCTTCCGAGAGCTCGATCTTTTTCGTCGAGCGATGAAACAGCTTGGTGCCAAAATAATCCTCTAACGACTGCACCTGCATCGTTACAGCCGGCTGCGTCATGTGCAAAGCCTGTGCTGCGTAGGAGAAGCTCCCTTTTTCGGCAACCGTATAAAAAATATGAAGCTGATGAAAATTAAGTGCCATAATCCCTATACCTCCACCATGCTTTTGTAGACCTATTATAGCAAATAAAAAAAGAGCATGCCGCATCATCGCGGAATACTCAGCCTTATATTTCAATTATCGACGTTTTCGGCTGTTTTTGATCAAGGTCATTCTACGGGAGTGGCGCAACCAGGAGTAATAAGATTTCAAATCCCTAAGCTCTATCGTTTCCGACATTCTGCCCAGAAAGGTAACAATTACCATGCGGTATAGCTTCTGCTTAGAGGTACCTTCGCTTTCCATTTCAGTAAATTCTGCAATCATAACCAAATCATCATCCACCAAATAAGCGTCTTCCCCATTTTTATAATAAGATTTAACAGTGCCTGCTTTCATTCGATTCCACAGAAAGTCACATATATCCTCAAACCCTGTTTTTTGATGCTCAACGCGATCTACCCAGCGAACTTGGGCATGATTCGTGATAACGATATCCGCGATGCTCTTATTACCCAGAGGAACAAAAAATGGCTCATAGCTGCTAGATCGTTCTATCGTTCTATCTCTCATACACAACCCTCCGCTTAAGCAAAATCAGTTCTTAACACCTATGTACAAGGATGATACCTTTTATATTACCTTATTTGAAAACGGTTGCCAAATTAATTATTCTTAATGTAGAAATGTAAAACTTGATACTTCATAAGGTATCCGTTATCCGTGCAAAAAAAGCCCCTAAACTCAGGGCTTCCTTATTATATGATTTCTATTACATGTAAATTGCCGGTTTATAACGTAGACCTAATCGCTTATGTCGTATAAAAGCTTGATTTATCAGCCGCATTATTGCTGTACTCTGTTGTAATTTCATTTCGGTAGGAACGCTCCACCTTTTTGACAAAAGCGAGCTTTTGTAGCTGCTTGGTTGTTTCTTCCAGCTTACTGGCATGCACGTACATCGCTGCATAATGCAGCCTTTTGGAAATAAAATGGACGCTGCCATAACGCTCCAGATGCTTATTAGCGGCCTTTAGATCCGTTACCCAAACTATAAGGCCACTTCGTTCGGTAAACATAGGCATACCTTCTTTCTATATAAAGTTAGCTACAACCGCCGCTACAGCTTCCGCCTGTAGAACAGCTGCCTGTAGAGCAACTGCCTCCGCCAGCAAGCGGGTCATTACTTGGAACCTTGATCGTATCTGATACACTATGTGCAATCGTTTGCGATATGGAGAATAACAAATCATCAAGCTTTTGCTCGGCAAGCTTAAACCTTCTGACGGATTCCAGATTGTCCAACTGCTCTTGAATGGATTGAACCTGCCCTAGCGCCGCATGGTAATCTGGATGAAAATGCCCAAATCGCTGGCATTCCTCGAATAGCTCCTTTTTCTTGTCAAACTGGCGTACCAATCCACTAACCTCAACATCCTGGTCGATCTGTTGCTTCCAATATAAGAAATCCGCTGTCTCTGCGGAGCTTTTAATCATATCCCCCAAATCGTAAGCCTGCATAAGAATTGCAGACATATCCAAGGTTTGCGCTTCTGTTACTGCCACGATAGCACCTGCCTTTTTTTGAATTTATGAATTTGTGTTACCACTACTATCATACCATATATATAAACCGTATGCAGATCAATATTTCTCGTAAAGGCCTGGCAGTATAATTCTCATCTCCTGCCATTCTTCCGGGAGCAGGCATATCTCCTGATACTGTGGCTCCTCTAATCCGATTAAGCTCCATATCCCCCTCGTTTCCGATATTTTTCTTGGAGCGACTGTTCGATCTATTCCATAACTACGAATTTGGATGCATGTGCTCCAGCCCATCGCGGTTTCAATGATTTCTTTACGCGTCGTCGGATGATAGATCCGGTATTCTTTAAACCAAGCAGTGGGTACATGGTTGATATTAGGATAAATATCCTCAATAACAGGCAACTGCTGATCCATTTCGAAATGCAAAAACGGCTGCCTTGCATATATAAAACCCTGGACCTGCGGCTTATGGACTTTTGGTTCAAGCACTTTTTGCCTATGAACTTTTATGAACTCCAGCATTTTCGTGGTGTCTATGACAAGAGACTGCGGTTGCTCCTTAGGGGAGTTTTCGGAACCATCCTTAATCACAAGCTTGCCCGGTATCCAGCCTGCCTTATCCAATATTTTAGTTAAGGTTGGCAATCGCTCAGCACGGACTAGCCATGCTTGTACCCCCACTGGTTCAATCAGGCACTCAGCCGCATCTGGAAGCTTGCCAATCGATGCTGCTATCGTTTCATCCTCACAGCGCAGCAAGATCACCTTTTCAATTTGCACCTTTCCAAACGGCTTTGCCCATTGCTCTAAGGTTAGCTTCACATTATCAGGAATTCCGTACAGGGCATGCCGTTCAAGAAAAGCGATCATATCATCAATTCCCCGCCCGCTCTCCATTCCTCGTGTTAAGCTTGCTCTGCTTAAGATATACATGGACATACAATCCGAATAGCGATGGTCAGCCATAGCTGCCAGCTCCCAGCGGATTGCAGGCGGTGTTGTGGGTGGAACCAGCACCTCAAAGTCAGGCTGCACATAGAAGTTGCCCCCACAGCCCTCGCTCGCAGGCAACCCCACCTCAAGCCTGCTCTCAATCTCTTGCTCCTTGCTCTCCTCCAGCCCCACTTCCCACATGTTTAGCAAGGAATCAGTGGCTAAAGGGTAGGCGCGCCAACGGTATCTGGACATAAGGCTACCCTTTTCATTGGAGCTGCCCCTGTCCAGCCAACCAAAAGCAAGCAAAGGCAGCAGCCATTGTTCCTCCAACTGTTTAATCCTTGCTGCATCACCGGCATCCGATTCCTGATTAATTAATCCGTTTAAACGCAACCATTCCATAATCCCTTCAGGACATATCCAGCTATTCCCTGGCTGGCGCTCCAGCAATAAAATCGCATGCTGCAGCCAGCACTCCGCTGGAAATACAACCTGCTTCCAGAGCGAATACAGGCACTTATTCTGCTCCGCCTCGCTCATAAGGAGCCAGCCCTTTGCTGCATCCTGCTGTAGCACAAGTTCCTCTGCTCCCAGCTCCACGATTTGCAGCCGAGCCAGCACATCCAATACAATCGCCAGAGATGTCGGGTACTCCTTGGTATAGGCGTAGACAATGCGAATGGCCGAAAGCCGTTCATCGGAGATTTGAAGCAGCTCAACCCACTTTTGCAGCTGCCGTTTGTGCAGAGCTCCATTTTTGCCCAGCTTTAGTTGTTGCTGGCTTATATAGACCATTGATTGAAAAATGGCTTCACCAAGTCCTATCCCACCTTCCTCAATAAACTCGATCGTCTGGACTGCTTTAGCAGTAGGACCAGCATGACCAACTTGACCAACCTTATCAGCCTCATCAGCTCCACTGTGAATAACCTTTATACGGCTATCATCTGCCCATAGGATTCGTTGCCAGAGCGCCATGCTGTCGTGCGCCATGACATAGACCCGCTCGCCCCAGGATTTACGAAAAGTAAATAGGAGCCCTTTTGCTAGCAGCATCAAAAATCCTACCTTAGCTTCAGCTCCAGACATCGAGGCAGCCGTGCAGCTTTGCAGCTTTGCCCAATCGAACGGCTCACAGCCAATATTGGCGACAATCGCTAGCAGGATATTACGTTCCCTAACGGACAGCTCGTTATATAGAGTCGCCATGACAGCAGGCTCGCTACCAATCTGCTCCAAACGAAACCCTTGCTTGACCCATGTCGCATAGATCGGCTCTGCTTCAATTTTCTCTCTCAGCCCCTGCTGCATTCGACCTAAATAATAAGCTATATTCATCCTATCTCGACTCCTCAAGAGCAGGCTGCCATTGCTGAATCTGGTAGCGGTAGCCCTGCTCGACTAAAAATAACTGGCGGTTTAAGGCAAAATCCTGCTCTTTTGTATCATCCGACACAATCGAGTAAAAGAAGGCTTCATTAGCATGCTCTTTAGGCCGTAAAATGCGTCCGAGCCGTTGTGCCTCCTCCTGACGGGAACCATAGCTGCCCGAAATTTGGATGGCCAATGCAGCATCCGGAAGATCTACAGCAAAATTAGCGACTTTTGAAACGACAAGCACACGTACAACTCCTGCACGAAATTGACGGTAAAGCACTTCACGCTCCTCTTGCGGCATCGCGCCATAAATGAATGGTGCCTGAATGTCCGCAGCAATCTGTTTAAGCTGGTCAATATATTGTCCAATAATAAGTGTAGGCTCGGTGGGATGCTTTAGCAGCAGCTCTTTCACAACCCCTAATTTGGCAGCACTCGTACTGGCAATTCGCATTTTTTGCCGCGCACCTGCCGCACGGTAGCTTTCCTGCTCCTGCTCCAGCAGGCCTATCCGGATTTCGGTACAAACGACCGAAGCAATCCAGCCTTTACCCTCCAGCTCCTTCCAAGGCAACTCATAGCGTTTGGGACCAACCAGCGAGAAAACATCCTCCTCTCTGCCGTCTTCACGAATAAGCGTTGCCGTCAGGCCGAGCCTGCGGGTTGCTTGAATATCAGCGGTGACTCGAAAAACTGGCGCCGGGAGCAAATGCACTTCATCGTAAATAATCAACCCCCAGTCCCTTTTATTGAACAGATCCATATGAACAAATAAGTCCTCCTTTGATTTGCGGTACGTTAATATTTGATAAGTTGCGATCGTGACCGGCCGCACTTCTTTACGTAGCCCGCTGTACTCGCCGACCATTTCGTCGGTTAAATCCGTTTTCGCAAGAATTTCGCGCTTCCATTGCTTAACTGAAGTGCTATTCGTCGTCAAAATTAAAGTAGCACAATTCAGCTTCTCCATCGCGGCAATCCCGATAAACGTTTTCCCCGCACCACAGGGCAGCACTAAGACACCGCTTCCCCCTTGCCTACTGCCCTCAAGGTAAAAGGAATCGACAGCGGTTTGCTGGTAATCCCGCAGCCCCACCGCCTCTCCGGCTTCATTTTCCTGCTTGAGGTGGACCCTTAGCTCCTCGCCGCGTGAATAACCTGCCAAGTCCTCCACCGGATAGCCCAGCTTGGTCAACGCTTGCTTGACCACACCGCGAAAATTCGAGGAAAAGCGTAATGTCTGTGCATCCAGCTGGCATAAGCCGTAAGAACGGAGTGACTTGTACGATACCATTTCTTTAATCACATCAATATCATCGGAAATGAGTAATAAATCCTCACCCATTTTTTCGATCCTGACCAATCCATAACGCTCAACAAATTTCTGGATGCCTTGCTTAATTTTTGTCGGAACGCCATACTTCGCATATTTTTCCAAAAAAGCAACGATTTCCGCCGTCTTCATGCCTGCGGCAGCCGCATTCCACAACGATAACGCCGACATTCGATAGGTATGAATGTGCTCTGGCGTTTTGACAAGATCGGCAAATTGTCCCAAGCCCGCACGTACGAGGTCAAACTCCTTATGAAGTACCTCCAATAACACAGTAAAATCACTTTGCACAACCAACGGACGGTTTGCGGTTTTTTCCACGTTATTTCCTCCTGCCCAAGAGCCTATACCCTGTAGTATGAAAAAAAAGGGAGCAACTTAAACATCTTGCTCTTTACAATCGATTTACCCAGGCTCTACAATGAGGAACGGAAATAATTTGAAACTTTGAAACGTTGAGGTGCTAAATGAACAACTTTAAGAGGATACTTGCTGGTTTGCTTATGGTCGTATTGCTGGCAGGTTGCCAGTTGCAAGCTACACCCGCCTCCTCAGCAACTGGCAGGGACCAAGTAAAAGTAACGAGAATAGTTGATGGTGACACGTTGGAAATTCTGTTGAATGGAAAAAAAGAAAAGCTCCGGTTAATTGGTGTGGATACACCTGAAACCAAAAAAGCCAATACCCCCGTCATGTTCTATGGGGAGGAGGCTGCGCAGTATACAAAAAAGCGACTTGACCAAAAGATGATAGAGCTGGAGTGGGATGTGGACCGCAAGGATCAATACGACCGGCTGTTGGCTTATGTCTGGATTGAAGGCGAGTTATTCAATCGGGCTTTAATTAGAGAGGGATATGCGCGATTGGCTACCTTTCCGCCCAATGTGAGGTATGTCGATAAGTTCAAGTTGGACCAAGAGGATGCCCGCAAAAAGCAAAAGGGGCTTTGGAAGGACTATGATGCGGCATTTGAAAAACGTAAATAAACGATAAAAAGAGGTGATCGTGCAGGTTTTATCCTGTCGACCACCTTTTTATTTAATAGTGTTGAATTAATGTGTACCTTTAACGTCCATTTGCAGCTCTCTGGTTTCCTTTTTCAAGGTTGAACCTTTAATGCGCTCCTGGAGCTTCTCGTAGTACAAATCTTCGTTGATAGGAAGATCAACCCAGTTATCTGTCCATGAGGATAAGTGCATCGCATTAGAAAGTGTTAATCCTTTAATGCCTTCTTCTCCTGGTGCTAACAGTGCTGTACCTTTAAGGATATGGTCAACAAAGTTTTGTGTAATGCCTTTATGCTGAGGACCTGGAGCTCCGATAACCGGAACTTCACATTTCCAGCATTCCGGAGAACCAAAACCACCTTTAAATTCGCGGTTAAATTCAGGCTCCGATTGACGCAAACGCCAGAACGTCAACTTGTCATCTTCAATAACGATTTTGCCGTTATCTCCGCTAACTTCATATCGATTCGTTCCTGGAGCTTCGCCTGTTGTTGTAACGAACAGTCCCGTTGCACCATTCTCATACTCAACATACGCGGTTACATCATCTTCAACCTCAATGTTGCGGTACTTACCAAAGCCACAAAACGCTCTAACGCGCTTAGGCATCATGTCTACAGTCCACTGCCATAGGTCAAGCTGATGTGGATCCTGGTTAATCAGCACGCCGCCGCCTTCACCAGCCCATGTTGCACGCCAGCCCCCGGAATCATAATAGCTTTGGGAACGATACCAATTCGTAATAATCCAATTGGTACGGCGGATTTCTCCCAGCTCACCTGAAGTAATCAAATCTCTTAGCTTCTGGTAAAGCGGGTTGGTTCTTTGGTTGAACATAATACCGAAAGCTTTATCGGATTTAGCCGCTGCTTCGTTCATTTCACGAACCTGCTTTGTGTATACACCAGCCGGTTTTTCGACCAAGGTATGGTAGCCATGTGAAAGAGCTTGAATAGCGGATGTTGGATGATCATAGTGAGGTGTTGCCACGATTACAGCATCAAAAGCTTTAGATGCGTAAAACGCCTCCAAATTGTCAAACAATTGAATATTGTGATGACCGTGATTGGTTCTTACCCATTCGAGTCGGGTTGGGTCTGTATCCACAATGGCTGTCAACTCGGCGCCAGTTACTTGATTGCTCGTTAAATAATCAGTATGGCTTTTACCCATGTTGCCTACACCGATTATTCCGATGCGTACTTTATCCATTCGTATTTCCCTGCCTCTCCTAAATAAATGATTAGTAATTGTAAGCATTTTCTTGGACACGTTTATTATACATTGCACACGTTAACATTACAACAAAAAAATACGTTCTTCCCGATAGTATCGAGAGAACGCATCCTTAGGACATCCATGAATTGTTAGGCTACTGGCTTAGCTCTTCACTTTATCTTTCTCGGAAATTCGGCTTAACGCTTCGCCTGCCTCATCCTCGAATTTTTGCCGCACAGCTAGGTCTCCGATCGACACAATGCCCACTAATTGGCCATTGTCTTCAACCGGCAGCCGCCTGATTTGCTGCTTAGCCATAAGCTTTGCCGCTTCATCAACCGTCGTTTCCAGCGTAGCGCTCGTAATCTGATTGCTGCTCATCACTTCTTTGACCGCTGTGGAGCCTTCTTTCTTCTCCGCCAAGCCACGGATGACAAGGTCACGGTCCGTAATCACACCAATCAGCTTGGAGCCATCAACAACAGGAATAAAGCCGGTGTCCTCCTGCTTCATTTTTACCGCTACCTCATAAATATTATCCTTAAGAGTAACCGTCGCGAAATTTTTCGTCATAATTTCTTTTATTTTTTGGTTTCCCATGGAAGAGGCCTCCTTATAATAGGTCTGGCGAAAGCAGAAACCGGTAGCTACCCATGCTCTGCTTCCGTCATGCATATAGAATTCCCCGGATTGCTCCTTATCATGCGGTTCAGCATTAACTATTTTGGCAATCGGTGACCATCGCAATAAACAATCGTGCAGCGTCCCTCATGGAGGTCTCATCGATATCAAACTTTGGATGGTGGTGGGGATAAATAATGCCCTGCTCAGCATTCCCCGCACCTACAAACATAAAGCACCCTTTGCGGTCATGGAGGTAATAAGCAAAATCTTCGCCAGCCATAATTAACGGCGCCTGCTGTACAGGCACCACCTTCGACCCAGCGTGCAGAAACCGGTCAAACTCTGATTCATTATTGACGACCGGCGGATACCCCCTTTTGTATTCAAACGTGTAATCAGCCCCATACATTTCGCAGGTTTGTCTTACAATGTTTTCCATCAGGTGCTCCACTTTCAGCCGTAGGGCAGCGTCATAGGTTCGAACGGTACCGTTTAATGCAGCCGTTTCCGCAATGACATTAAAGCTGTTTCCGCTATGGAAGGAGCCTACCGAAACGACACAAGGCTCGACAGGATCTACACTACGGCTAACGATCGTTTGTAAATTAATCACAATTTGTGAAGCGATAACGACACTGTCGATTGTCTGGTGCGGCAGCCCGCCATGGCCGCCTTTACCCTTCACCACTATAATAAATTCATCGGCAGCAGCCATCATCGCCCCTGGCTTTGAATAAGCCGAACCTACAGGAAATGGTGTCCACAGGTGAATACCATACACATAATCGACTCCATCTAAGGCGCCATCCTGGATCATACTAACAGCACCGCCGGGGCTTTGCTCTTCAGCATGCTGAAATATAAAAACTACATCGCCCTCTGGTTGCTCCGTATGCTCAGCCATTACCTTGGCTACACCCAGCAGGGTTGCCGTGTGGGCATCATGCCCACAGGCATGCATAATTCCTTTTATAGTTGAAGCATATTCGCAGGTTTTCTCATCTTGAATAGGCAGTGCATCCATATCTGCTCGCAATGCAACGGTTGGGCCATTGCCCTTTCCTTTTAAACGAGCCACAATACCATTGCCTCCAACTTGGGTTCGAACTTCGAGCCCCCATTGCTGTAAATGCTTGGCTACAAATGCGGCTGTCTCGTACTCGTAGTAAGACAATTCCGGATGCTGATGTAAATAGCGGCGCCAGCTGACCATCTGTGGTACTTGTAGGTCGATCGCTTGCAACAATGATTCCATAAATTATACCTCCAGAGTGATCAGAATATCGTCGATATGACCATTTTAACAAATAAGTGGGCAGCTTTCATCTATGTGTCACAAGAATTTCAAAATTTATGTCTGCTGTTTACGCGACTCGAAGCAATAAGCTTGCACAAGTTTGGGAAACATACTATCATGAATAAAGAATTATAGATGCAGTTTTCTATGAAAAAATTGTTTAGCTTAATGCTTACGCAGTGCATTTTCCAAGAAAACTCTAAGGAGGGGCTTTAATTATGATTATTGAAAAAAATGATTTAATAGGATTAAAAAGTGATTTGGCTCATCTTGATGAAGTATCCACCAAGCTAGGCTTCGTCCGTTGGCAATGGGAGTATACTCGAGCAACCTACGATTTGAAATTGGAAGAAAAATCTACAGGCAGTGAATATTTTCTAAGAGTGAATACACGTACTGAATCCGGTAGGCTGGAGTCCCCGTATGCTATTCTTTACATAGAGCATATTTATATCGGGAGAGCTACTTTTCCTCATGGACTCGATTACGAATCACCTGTTCCCGCTTCGATTATGAAAATTGCTACCCAAAAGCTAGAGCAACTAAAAACCGAATTGTCCGCTTAATGCAAAGGTCCTTATGACTTCTCCGCGAAGAGGATCACCGGATTTTTTGTTGCTTTTTCTGGCCTTTAGCCTTGTTTGCTTTGGATTAGCCATGGTCTTTAGTGCGAGCATGGCTTATACCAGCACAGACGAAGTTACAAAGGTGGTTTTTAATGATCCTTCTTATTTAGCTATCCGTCAAGCCGCCGCCATTGCTTTGGGAACAGCTGCGATGTTTTTTTTCATGAATATTGATTATAAAATTTTAAAAAAGTGGATTGGACCGGGTTTTATTTTGGTTGTAATCATGTTGTTACTGGTTCCCATATTTGGCACAAAGATCAATGGAGCCAGGAGCTGGTTTAGGATTGCCGGCTTTAGTCTTCAACCCGCTGAATTCGCCAAAATCGGGGTTATTCTTTACTTAGCTGCACTCATCAGTAAAAAACAGGAGAAATTTCGCAGCTTTAAAAAAGGGCTGCTTCCCGCCTTGATGATTGTCGTGTTTATTTCTGCCTTAATTCTGTTACAGCCCGATTTGGGCTCGACCTTAATTTTGGGGCTTTGCTCCATGATCGTTATTATTGCCGGCGGTGCTAACCTTAAGCATATCTTTGCCTTAGGCATAGTCGGATCCGTATTCATGTCCATAGCCGTTTCTATCTACTTAGTAATAACCGATGGTAACAGTTACAGAATTGATAGATTTACTTCTTTTTTGGATCCTCAAGCTGATCCTTTGGACACCGGCTATCATCTTATGCAATCGTTTTACGCTTTTGGCCACGGCGGCATTACAGGTGCAGGCTTTGGGCAAGGTATCCAAAAGCTGCATTACTTGCCGGAGGCGCATACTGATTTTATTTTTGCAATCATTGGTGAAGAACTCGGGTTTATAGGAAGTTCTTTATTCATTCTTGTTTACTTGGCTTTTATTTGGCGGGGTCTGCTTATTGCCATTCGCTGTAAGGAATTGTTTGGCACATTGGCAGGCGTAGGGATTATCGGCGTGATTGGAATCCAAGCCCTTGTTAATTTAGGTGGTGTTACAGGCAGTATCCCCTTAACAGGAGTTACTTTGCCCTTAATAAGCTACGGTGGCTCCTCCATGCTGGTAACGCTTATTGGTCTTGGCATTCTGCTTAGTATTTCGCGAGAATACAATAAACCGGAAAAGTCCGAAAAGGACATAAAAAGGAGAGCCTAGCGAAGTGCTGGCTCTCCTTTTTATTTGGCTTCTATGCCGTTCAATTCCGTCATTAGCAAGCTACTTTACCCGATGTGGATGTACTTCTTCAAGCTGAAGAACCTCTTCTTCCCGCTCGTGGAAAGCAACGCCCTCAACCTTGACATTGACTTCGACAACGGACAGTCCGGTCATATTTTCCACGGCATCGCGAACGTTTTGTTGCAGATCGCTGCATACCTCTTGAATTTTAGATCCATAAAGCACAATCACACGTAAATCAATCGCTGCTTCCAACTGACCCACTTCGACAGAAACGCCTCTTTGCACGTTTTTACCACTGAGCCGTTTAGCTAGCCCTTCAGATATGCCTCCCGACATGGCAGAAATCCCGGGTGTCTCCAACGCAGCTAAACCTGCTATTGTTGAAACAACATCATCTGAAATGCGAATAAGGCCTGCTTGAATTTCTTCGGACATGTGGATCACTCCTTAGTGGGGTTATAGCTATATTGTAATGACTTCCAGCATGGAAAGCAAACTTATTGGGACAGGATTCAGCTTATTTCGCCTAATTGTTCCTCTTGGTTATTGTTCTGTTTTACCCTATAACAATTTGGGGTATATTAGATTAAGTTTTATCGTAGTTTTATCGTAAAAATTAGTTGTACATAAGGGGGAAGCCGTTTGAAACGCCATCTGTTTAGCATTGGTTTAATCACCAGTTTTGTTCTGAGTGCGGTCGCCCACTATTCAGGAATCTTCAATTCAACACTGCAGCTGATCCTCTCCTGCATCGCTATCATTTATGTAGCAGGATTTTTAGGGAAAGCCACAGAAAGTGTGGCTCATTACGCAGGACAACGCTTAGGAGGGTTTTTGAATGCAACCTTCGGCAATGCTGCCGAGCTAATCATCGCGTTCTTTCTTGTCAAGGAAGCCAAGTTCGAGATTGTTAAAGCAAGTATCACTGGCTCGATCATTGGCAACCTGCTGCTAGTTCTAGGTCTTAGCTTGCTGGTTGGGGGATTAAAATATAAGGAGCAGAGCTTCAATGTTAAGCTAGCCAGCCATAATGGCTCCTTAATGCTGCTTGCTGTTATTGCCCTCTTTATTCCAGCCGCCTTTGCTAGCACCTTGACTCCTCAAGATACCTCCACTTTAAGTATTGTGGTAGCAGTGATTTTGGTTGTCTCCTACTTGCTCTGGTTGTTTTTCTCCATGGTCACCCATAAGGATATTTTGACCGATGAAGCTATCGAGCATGGCGAACCTGCCTGGTCCAAAAAGCTGTCTATTTTTTTCCTCGTTCTAGCCACTGCTATGGTTGCTGTACAAAGTGAGTGGTTAGTCGGTACCTTGGAAGTGTTCACTCACCAATATGGTCTATCCGAATTGTTTGTCGGTGCTTTCGTTATTGCGATTATCGGTAATGCAGCCGAGCATAGTGCAGCGATCATGCTCGCACGCAAAAACAAAATAGGTGCGGCTGTAGAAATCGCGGTTGGCAGCTCCTTGCAAATTGCCTTGTTTGTTGCTCCTGTGCTTGTTTTAATTTCCTTAATGTTTGGTAAAACGATGGACATTGTATTTACAACCTTCGAGCTTGTAGCGATTGGTGTAGCCGCGATCATCGCCAAATCGATTTCACAGGATGGATCCACCAACTGGTACGAAGGTGTGCTACTATTGGTTGTCTATTGCATACTTGGCATCGCGTTTTTCCTAGTGTAACCCTTCTCTATTCTTTACCATTACAAAACAAAAAAAAAGAGTAACCTTCTACATATGGAAGGTTACTCATTTTTGATTTAGAGCTTCATATAGCGAGGCTAAATTTCTTTCTAATTTAACCAAAATTTGCTTTCCTGCCACATCGGAGATCAGCTCCGCACGAATAGCAAAGTCAATTTCTCTGGATAAGCCATACATTTGGGTATCTAACACCTCTTCATACAGAGGGCATTTGCGCGTAGTCAAATTTTCCATCTGGACTTCGATGAGCTTTTCAATTTTATCAGCATCCTCTTGAAGAAGAAGAATGGCTTTTTGTGATAGGCTGAGTAACAAATTGGATGATGACATCAAGCTTCCCCCCTGAACGAACTTTCATAGCTTAATATTAGTCGAAAATGACCCAATACACAAGAGAGCCGTCCATGTTCTTCACTTTATTTCCTGCAATCTGTGTTGTTTTTATAAAAAAGGCACAACCATCTTTACGACGGAAGTGCCTTCCCACCCTTAATCTTGGATACTATTAATTTTTAGACCGTGTTTAGCAAAAACATCGCCCATAGCTTTCTTCGCTTCTTCTGCATCAGGACCGTGTACATGTAAATCGTAGTCGCTGCTAGTAAGCAAAGTAGTAAATAAGCCTAAGATACTTTTTACATCAATATACTTATTTTCGTACTGTAAAACAATGGAAGATCTAAATTTATTAGCGGTTTGAGAAATTTCCACAATTGCTGCATTATTGGCACTTGACATTTGAATCCCTCCATATGTATCGTGTTGGTTCACGACTTAGAAAGCTCTTGTTAAATCGCTTTCTTTTATAATTTTACCTTGGAAGACACCAAGACGCAACTACTATTTCAAATATTCCGGATTCAGCCCTTCCAGCTCTTCCAGAACGAAACGCCCATCCTTACGAATCAATCTATCATCAAAATAAATTTCGCCGCCACCATATTCCGGCCGTTGAATCAAAACAAGATCCCAATGAACCGAAGAACGGTTCCCATTATCCGCTTTTTCGTAAGCTTGCCCAGGTGTAAAATGCAGGCTCCCATCAATTTTTTCATCAAAAAGCGTATCTTTCATCGGATGTAAGATATACGGGTTAAAGCCGAGGCTAAATTCACCGATATAGCGTGCCCCTTCATCTGTGTCCAAGGTCTCATTAAGCCGCTTCGAATCGCTGCTTGAGGCTTCGACAATCTTGCCTTGCTCGAATCGAAACTTAATTTGTTCGAACGTAATCCCGGATTTTACACTGGGCGTATTATAAGTAATCGTACCTGTAACGGAATCCCGAATAGGTGCTGTGTAGACTTCACCATCGGGAATATTCCTTCTTCCACAGCATTTCACAGAGCCAATGCCTTTGATTGAGAACTCAAGGTCAGTGCCAGGGGATACGATACGTACCCGGTCGGTACGATCCATTAAGGCCTGTAAAGGGTCCATCGCCTTGGACATTTGGGCATAATCCAAATTGCAAACATTAAAATAAAAATCTTCGAATGTTTTCGTGCTCATTCCCGCAAGCTGAGCCATCGATTCATTAGGATACCGCAATACGACCCAACGCGTATGTTTGACCCTTTGCTCCAAATGGACAGGCTTACGGTAATGGAGGTCATACAGCTTCATCTGCGGCTCTGGCACGTCTGACATCTCGCTTACATTGGCTCCTGCCCGAATGGCCACATAGCAGCTCATATCCTGCATTCGCTTCATATCCATGGCCGCCCAGTCCTCAACCTGCTCACGTGTAATGGAACGAAGCACTGCGCTTTGCACAACAGGATCAATTAGCTCTACATAGGGCTGACCGCCGCGAGCATAAACCTGCTCAACGAGGCAGCTCACGATCTCCCGCTCCGAGCCGATCATTTCGATTAACACCTTCTCGCCTGGTTGCACATCCAAGGAATAATTTACGATATTGCGAGCTAATACTTCCAAACGTGGATCACGCATACATTTCTCCCCTTCACTTAGATTCGTCTACTTCGTCGTTTTCTCATCAGTCCTAAACCATTTATTCTTGCATATATGCCCAATCACCAGGAGTATAATGAATATCCCCAGAAGAATGAATAACCTGCTTTTATTATGCTCAAAATGCAATAAGTCATGTCCTATGAACGATTCCAATAGAACCGTTGGCAAATTGCCAACAATCGTCCCGAGTATAAAATCACGTGTTTTAACTCTCATCACAGCAGCAGCCCAATTAATGCCAAACGAAGGCAATACGGGAATGACACGGCTTACCGCTATATAAAAAAAACCGTTATGCTCCATCCGATCATTAAACAGCTGAATATAAGCATACCTTTCTAATTTCCTTTCAATCCAATGCCTTCCAAAGTTGCGGGCAAGCCAAAAAATAGCAATAGCTCCCAGTACCGACATCACATAATTAACCAAAACACCCAGCCACAAACCAAACAAGAGTACATTGGCTCCTGCTACTACCACAAAGGGGATAAGAGGTATCATCGTTTGGATAAAAGCTAATAATGCTCCTATAACATGCCCCCAAATACCCCACGTATTCAAAAAATCTGATAATCGATCAACGCTCCAGTTTCCCAAGAAATCCCTCCTTCTATGTTTTCTAGGGGGAAAACTGGTGGTAACAACAGTTTAACTAATCTATATGAAATGATTTGTATATTAGGCATATAGTTTACCATATCCTGTTTTATTACAAAAGATAGCCCATTTTTAAGCGGCATAAATAGGTTTATCCTTAAAGCTGCAAAAAAAACCAACAATACACTTGACACACTAGGGTATGTTCTTATAAAATTAGAAGTCGAGAACAGACATAACCCTAAGCAATTGGTTAGTCGTTTATGGTGGAAGCTTATGTCACCCTCACTGATTTTGTTGCTCTCAGGACAGCGGCTGTGACTCCTGACAGATGCCCATTGTTTTCGTTAGCTTTGGCTTCAAACAAATCGGGCATAAGCTTCACCCGAAAGCAAATTTTACAAACCCAAAATTAAATCCATTAATGGAACGAAGGAGCTCATTATACATGTCACGTTACACAGGTCCTAAATTTAAACTAAGCCGCCGTCTTGGAATTTCCTTAAGCGGTTCCGGCAAAGATCTTAAACGCCCTTTCCCTCCAGGCCAACACGGTCCAGGACAACGCAAAAAAATGAGCGGATATGGAATCCAGCTTCAAGAGAAACAAAAGCTGCGCCACATGTATGGTATGAACGAGAAACAATTCCGCAACTTATTTGACAAAGCTAACAAGCAACAAGGTATTGCCGGTGAAAACTTCATGGTCTTGTTGGAATGCCGTTTGGACAACCTAGTATACCGTCTAGGTATGGCTCATTCCCGTGCAGGCGCTCGCCAATTAGTTGCCCATGGCCACGTAACTGTAAATGGCAAAAAATTGGACATCCCTTCTTACACAGTAAACCTTGGTGATGTTATTGGTCTTCGTGAAAGAAGCCGTTCGATCGCTTCGATCAAAGAAGCTATTGGCAACCGCAACTTCTTGCCAGCTTACCTGGAATACAACGAAGGCGCTCTTGAAGGCAAGTTTACTCGCCTGCCTGATCGTTCCGAGCTTCCGCAAGAAATCGATGAGAAGCAAATCGTTGAATTTTACAGCCGTTAATCCTTGCCTATACAAAAAAACTTGGGTGCATGCACCCAAGTTTTTTTTGTATAATGACTTCTATCAATGATGACCCCTATCAGCCAAGCTTTATCTTTGCAAATTTACGTTTGCCTACCTGCACGATATCGCCATCCTGCGGGGTAAGCTCTGCATTCAAATCCTCGATTTTTTGCTCGTTGATTTTCACTCCACCCTGTTGTATGCTGCGGCGTGCTTCACTATTGGAAGCAGCCAGCTTAAAGACCACCAGAAGCTTCACGATACCAATAACGCCACCCTCCAGCTCTTCTTGGGATAATACAAACTCCTCTATATCATCCGGAAGGGCACGCTGCTGAAAGACCGTAACAAAATGTTGCTGAGCCTCATTCGCCGCCTGCTCGCCATGGTACATATTTACGAAGGTACGGGCTAATTGCATCTTCGCATCCCGTGGATGCACCGCCCCTGTGGATAAACCTTCCTGCAGCTGCTTCAGGTCTTCATTGGACATACTTGTAGCCAACTCATAATATTTGGCCATAAGGCTATCCGGTATCGACATGGCTTTGCCATAGATTTGCGTCGGCTCCTCATCAATACCAATGTAGTTGCCTAAGCTCTTACTCATCTTGTTAACGCCATCAAGCCCCTCCAACAAAGGCGTCATGATCGTCACCTGGGTATCCACACCATATTCCTTCTGCAGGGTACGCCCCATTAACAGATTGAATTTTTGGTCTGTTCCTCCAAGCTCAATATCGCTTTTTAAAGCAACGGAATCATAGCCCTGCATCAACGGATAGAAAAATTCGTGGATATGGATAGCTTGCCCCGTTGTATAACGTTTGGAAAAATCATCTCGCTCCATCATACGCGCAACTGTGACTTTGGCAGATAATCCCACAACATCTGCGAAGGTTAAAGGGCTCAACCATTCGGAATTATAATAAAGCTGTGTTTTCTCTGCATCAAGAATCTTGTAGATTTGCTTCTGGTAGGTCTCGGCATTCCGCTTGACATCCTCTTCGGTCAACTGTTTGCGTGTTTCCGATTTGCCGGTTGGGTCGCCAATACGTCCCGTAAAATCGCCAATGATTAATTGGACCTGATGGCCCAGCTCTTGGAATTGACGCAGCTTATGCAACACCACCGTATGCCCAATGTGGATATCGGGAGCGGATGGGTCAAGGCCCAGCTTTACTTTTAATGGTTTGCCGGACACTACGGAGCCCATAATTTTGTACTTCAATTCATCCTCTGGCACGATCTCTACCACACCGCGGCGAATCCATGCTAATTGCCTTTCTACTTCCCGTTGCTGCTCATTCGTCAGATCTTCCCATTTTGCCATGGTTCTACGCCTCCTTGGTTTCTAAATCTGGTTTCTAAATCCACAGACAAAAAAAGCCTTCTCATCCACAAAGGGACGAGAAGGCTATTGCTCGCGGTACCACCCTAATTAAAGCCGGCAAGAACCCCTTCTATGAACGGATTCGCCAAGGCTTTCACTTGACAACGATAACGGGCCAAACCCGGAAGAAAGCTACTAACCCATTAGAAAAGCCCAACCCAAGAGTCGCTCTTTTCACGTGTTCCCTTTCCCTGCTCCGGACGGTAATTCGAATGAGGTCAAGTACCGGTTCACACCTGCCACCGGCTCTCTGCAAGCTTGGCTCCTGATTCTACTGTTGCCTTGGCCGCATAGGCTAAAGCATAGTCCTTCAACGCATTTTCCATATATGATTATATGTTTTATAGCACAATTGCAACCTTATTGTCAAACCTTCGTAAGTAGTTAATGTCGAATGTTAGTTTTAATGGTCCCTTCGTTTGTGGTATAATAAACCACGTGCGTTTTTCCAAAATCGGGAGGAATTATTATCGGTATGGAGATGGAAATGGAAAAAAAGAAGGTATCTGCTTGGCATGTCATATGGAGTATCGTCAAATATACGCTCATCACCCTCAAGTGGATATTGATTATTTGTGTTATCGCTGGTTTTTTAGGAGGAGGCGCCGCATTTGGTTATGTCTCTTCACTAGTCAAGGACGACCCTATACGTAGCAAGGAATCCATGACAGCACAGGTACAGGAAAATGCACTCTCGGGCTTTGTTTATTTCAATGATGGCTCTATTATTGGACAGCTACGTGGCGAGGAAGACAGGCTTATGGCCAAGCTGGAGGATATTCCCCAGCAAGTAATTGATGCGGTTTTTGCAATTGAAGACAAAAATTTCTATGAACACAACGGAATTGATTTTAGGGGAACTGCACGTGCTGTTTACCAGAAGCTAATGAAACAAGATGTACAAACAGGCGGAAGCACCATAACCCAGCAACTAGCACGCCGTGTTTTTCTGACATTAGACCGTGAGGACAGTCGAAAAGCCAAAGAAATTTTCTTGGCCATGCGGATGGAACGCCTGATGTCGAAGGACGAAATTCTACTGGCTTACCTGAATAAAATTCCATACGGAAATGGATCTTCCGGCTATAATGCTTACGGAATCAAAGCAGCAGCCAAAGGTATTTTTAATGTTAGTGACCTGAAGGAACTCAATATTGCCCAAGCCGCTTATTTGGCAGGGGTTCCTCAATTACCAAGCAATTATTCTGCATTTTCCAGTAAAGGCCAGTTTGACGGGGCAGCTTTCAAGCGCGCCGTTTCCAGACAACAGCTTGTGCTCCGCCGTATGCTAGAGGAGAACAAAATCAATCAGGAGCAGTACCAAGAGGCGATGGATTTCGACTTGCAAAGCACATTGGCAGAACCGGTCAAGAAAGCTTATTCTACGTATCCTTACTTGATGATTGAGATGGAAAAAGCAGCAGCTAAAGCGATTCTTTCAGTCCAAGATCCGAAGCTAAGTGCCCAGCCCGAGTCAGATGCCTATAATGAGGCTCTGAGGAATACCCAATCCCAATTAGGGCGCGGCGGCTATAAAATTTATTCAACATTGGACAAAGATATATACGAGTCCATGCGAGAGATCGCCGAGAACCCAGCCAATTTCACACCTGAGGATCCAGTTAAAGGAATCGAGCAGATCGGTGCCGTTATGATGGATACCAAATCCGGTGCTATTCTTGGAATGATGGAGGGTCGTGATTTCTTCGTAGAGCAGATGAACCATGCAACCCAGGCCTACCGCCAGCCCGGCTCATCAATGAAGCCGATTGCCGCGTTCATTCCAGCTATTGAAAAAGGGGCGATTTCACCTGCTTCTATTATTGATGATGTACCTGTCCTCTTAAGGGACGGCACCCGTGGCGGCTATCATATCCCGGAAAACTGGGACAATAAATTCCATGGCCTGATTACAGCAAGAAGAGCTTTCAACCAATCGTATAATATACCCGCAATCAAAATTTTTCTAGATATCGTAGGCATTGAGAATGCTTGGGATCTTGCCAAGAAAATGGGGATCACCTCTATTGCCAAAGAGGATTATACTGCCCAAACCGGAGTTATTGGTGGTATGCATAATGGCGTTTCCGTCAAGGAATTGACCAATGCCTACAACACTATTTCCAATAAAGGTGTTCACAATGATGCCTATATGGTGCAAAAAATAACCGATTCGAACGGTAAGCTAATTTATGAGCACCAAGAAACGCCTACGGTTTTGTTCTCAGAGCAAACCGCTTATATTATGACGGACATGATGCGTACTGTTATTACTGCAGGCACTGCAACCGACTTAATGAGCAAGTACAAATATTATGGAAAAATTGCCATCGTCGGAAAAACGGGCTCGACTCAGGATGATGCAGATGCTTGGTTTATGGGGTACACCCCAGATGTAACCTTGGGTGTCTGGGCAGGCTATGATGCTCCTGTACATAAATTGAGCAGTAAAACCGGCGGCACCTCACGCGCCAAAAATATTTGGGCTTTGATTTTGAACGATGCGATTAACAAAAAACCGGACTATTTTCCTACAACTCAATTTAAACGTCCAGAAAATATTGTAGAGATGACGGTTTCCGGCTATTCAGGAAAGCTGCCCAGTGCAGCCACCTCCCAATCTGGCAAGGTCAACACCGATATTTTCAATCGTAAGTTTGTTCCTACTGTTGAGGATAATGTGTTCTTGAACTTGTCGATCATTCCGTATAACGGAATTAATTACATCGCCCAGGAAGCAACTCCGGCTGAGTTTGTATTTGAAAAAACAGTAATCAAACGCGAAAAGTCAGTTAGTGGAATCTTAAAGCAAATTCAGGAGATTATGCAAAAGGTTTCTCCCGATCGCCGTCGTTCCATTAACCACTATCGCCCACTTGATTATGAGGATGATGCTCCGACCGAAAATGATCCTAGAGTCGATGATGGCAATCCACCTGTAGCCCCTATATCGGTAGTGGCAACTAGGTCAGGCGACACCAGTCATATTACGTTCCACGCGAGCAGCAGTGAAGATACTGTAGGCTACCGGTTGTATCGTTCACTTAATCGCGGCAGCTTTGAGCGAATGGGCGGTAAAGTAGCGCTCGCTGGTGAAGAAACGCAGTTTACAGACCAAGCCGCTGGCAATGGCAGCTTCGGCTACTATGTCACCGCTGTAGACGTGGGTGGCCATGAATCAGCTCCAAGCAAGGCTTCGTTCACGGATGGTTCCAGTGTAGATACCAACCAGCTTAAACCGGATGAAAGCGGCGCTGTTACACCGCCACCTCTTACTGGAACTATTATAGATCCAACGCTGACAGGCGGCGCAAATGGCAACGGTACGGGCAGCCCAGGGAATTCAGGTTCAGGCGCTGGCACAGGTACAACTCCTGGCGCCCCTACACCTGTTACGCCGGGAACGGCAGCACCAGGTACGCCTGTACCAAGTCCAGGCGGATCAGCACCCTCAGGCCCAGCAACTGCGGCACCGGAAACCCCAACTGGCTTCTCCATTAAGGGTAGTGAAGCGGGTGTAATTATGAATTGGAAGGCCAATCCCGCCAAGGATAAGATTAAGCAGTATGCCATTTATTACAGTGAAAAAGAAAATGGCGTCTTCATGCGGTTGGGAACGGTAAGCAGCGGCACCGAATTCCGTTATTATTCCGCGGTTTATAACGGCTTCTATAAGCTCTCAGCTATTAATGAGGCTGGAGAGTCCAAACAAACAGCGGCTGTTCATTTTAAGAAATAAACGCATAAAAAAACACCCTGTTGTGTTAAGAAGTTCATTAAGATGAGCTTCCTAACGGCAATAGGGTGTTTTTGCATGGAGGATTATGGTGGATTATGGTGGATTATAAAAAAGCAAAGCGCTAATCTTCGATTGTAGACAAATCACCAGTAGGCAAATTTAGTTCCCATGCCTTTAAGACACGACGCATAATTTTGCCACTGCGGGTTTTCGGCAGCTTGTCTTTAAACTCAATTTCTCGCGGTGCAGCATGTGCCGATAAGCCCTCTTTAACAAATTTGGATATTTCAGCTTTAAGCTCATCCGATGCTGTATAGCCTTCACGTAATGCGATAAACGCCTTAATAATTTCGCCTCGAATCGGATCTGGCTTGCCAATGACCCCTGCTTCTGCAACCGCAGGATGCTCGACTAGCTTGCTTTCCACCTCAAACGGGCCTACGCGCTCGCCAGCTGTATTAATTACATCATCCACACGACCTTGGAACCAAAAATAGCCATCTTCATCATAATAAGCCGAATCCCCTGAGATATACCAGCCCGGGATACGGAAATATTCATCGAACTTGGAAGGGTTTTTCCATATCTTGCGCATCATGGAAGGCCATGGCGTTTTTATTGCCAAATTCCCCATCCGTAACGGGGGCAGCACATTGCCGGCATCATCAAGAATCGAGGCTTCAACACCAGGGATTGGTTTACCCATCGAACCAGGACGAATAGCCATACAAGGATAGTTACATATCAATTGTGCCCCTGTTTCTGTCATCCACCAGGTATCGTGGATACGGTGGTTATACACCTTCATCCCCCAGCGGACAACTTCTGGATTTAACGGCTCGCCCACGCTCAGCACATGGCGAAGCGCTGACAAGTCAAAGCCTTTTACAGCCTCGTCGCCTGCGCCCATTAGCATCCTGAAGGCTGTTGGCGCGCTGTACCAAACGGTGACGCCGTATTTCTCCAAGGTACGATACCAGTCCTGCGGGCTAAACCGGCCCCCACGAATCACATTGCTAGCTCCATTGAGCCAGGGCCCGAATATGCCATAAGAGGTGCCTGTTACCCAACCTGGGTCAGCCGTACACCAATAGACATCATCCTCTTGTAAATCAAGGACAACACGCCCAGTATAGTAATGCTGGATCATCGCGTTATGGGCGTGGAAAACGCCTTTAGGCTTGCCTGTAGAGCCTGAAGTGTAGTGGATTAATAAACCATCCTCGCGGTCAACCCACTCAATCTCAAGCTGCTCAGAGGACTGTGCCATTTCCTTATGGAAATCAACTTGCCCTTCAGCTAATTCAAGATCTTCACCTACTATAATAATATGCTTAAGCTCTGGCAGTTCACTTACTGGAATACGCGAAACCAGTGAAGGTGTCGTAACGATGGCTACAGCACCGCTATCCTGCAGACGGTCTCTTACAGCTGTTTCCATAAAAGCTTCGAACAAGGGACCAACAACTGCGCCCACTTTGATGCTGCCGAGCAGAGCGAAGTACAGCTCCGGTGTCCGCGGCATAAAAATAAAAACACGGTCACCTCTGACAATGCCAAGTTTGCGCAATACATTCCCAAAGCGGTTGGACGCAAGCTTCATCTCCTGGTAAGTATATTGTTCATCCCTTTTGTCATCACTGTAATAGAGTGCAACTTTATCTGGTTTCGTGGACTCTGCATGCCGGTCAATCGCTTCATACGCAGCATTTACTTTTCCTGTAGTTGACCAAGAAAACTGTTGTTCAACTTGTGCCCAATCAAAACCCGCACGTTCTTCCTCGTAGCTTTTCATATTGGAGGTTGTAGAAACTGCCTCAATACTTTCGATATTAGTGTGATCCATGCTAAGTGCCTCCTGATTTGTATATATCATTTTGTGAAACGCTTACAAGTATTTGTGGGAACGTTATATTTTTAATACACAGGGTATTATACCATATCCCATTTTATCCGACTATTCCTTTTCTTACACGAGCTTTTTTGATATAGTAACAACGAAAGCAAGCTTAGACCCCGCTTTACCCGTGGAAGGAGAAACCTGCATGCAGCATATTAAACGATACCACTCCCAACTTGTACCTAATGGCACGTCCCCTTCTATTATCGTGGAAGGTCCAGTACCTTCTGAGCAATTGGTTAACTATCAGTTACATCCCGATCTGGATGCTTTTCGCCGGCCACCAGAGCAATTTAAAGCATTAATTGAAATTTCAGGGCTTCCCGAAGGCCGTATTATTATTTCGAGAATTGATCATATCATTATCGGCTATGTAACGTTCCACTATGCCGATGAAATGGAGCGCTGGTCACAAGGCAACATGCAGGATTTAATCGAGCTTGGAGCCATTGAAGTTGCGGATGACTACCGTGGCTTGGGACTCGGCAAACGCATGATCAGACTTGCTTTTGAGGATGGGCAATTGGAAAACGTCATTACCTTCACCACGGAATATTATTGGCATTGGGATTTGGAGAAAAGCGGGCTGAATGTATGGGATTATCGCAAAATGATGGAAAAGCTGATGAAAAGTGTCGACATGGTTTGGTTTGCAACCGATGATCCTGAAATATGCTCACATCCAGCTAATTGCTTAATGGTGCGAGTTGGCAAACAGGTGCCATTTGATTCTGTAGAGCAATTTGACCGTATCCGTTTTCAGCAGCGGTTTATGTATTGAATATATTGAATCCATCGCCGGGGGCGTAATGAATGAGCAAACCAGCCTTATTTATATATAACGAGCATGAAATCGCTTATCGGTTTAATGATGACCATCCCTTTAATCAAAAAAGGTTAACGTTAACCGTTGACTTGCTGCGAAAGCTGGATGCGCTTCCCGAGCAAGCCATCCTTTCTCCGGCTGCTGCGGAAGATGAACAACTACTAGCTATCCACAACAGCGACTATATCGAAGCGGTGAAAAAGCTTAGCGCAGCTGCACCAAGTAGTGAAGCAATAAGCCTCGCCCACCGCTATGGGCTTGACACCGAGGATACCCCTTACTTTCAGGAAATGCATGAAATTACGTCCATGGTAGCCGGGGGCTCCTTACTTGCCATCGATACCGTCATGAATGGCGATATGCTCCATGCCCTGCATTTGGGCGGCGGTCTCCACCATGCACTGCCCAACAAAGGCGCGGGCTTCTGTGTCTACAATGATGCCTCTGTTGCTATTGCCCACGCCAAAAACCAATACGGTGCCCGTGTGTTATATATCGACACCGATGTGCACCATGGGGATGGGGTTCAGTGGAGCTTTTATGCAGACCCGGAGGTTTGCACGGTATCCATCCACGAAACTGGCAAATATTTATTTCCAGGCACAGGGGCTGTGAATGAACGGGGTGATGGGGTTGCCTTTGGCACTACTATTAATATACCAGTAGAACCTTATACAGAGGATGCATCCTGGCTGGAATGCCTAGAAGAGGTGCTCACGAAGGCTATTGTGCATTTTAAGCCGGACCTGATCGTCTCCCAGCATGGCTGTGATGCCCATGCTTATGATCCGCTTTCCCATGTCCATTGCAGCATGGACATATATAAAGCTATGCCGCGTCTGATCCATGAGCTTGCTCATAAGCACTGCCAAGGGCGCTGGGTTGCACTCGGCGGGGGCGGCTACGACATCTGGCGGGTCGTCCCACGCGCCTGGAGCCTGCTGTGGCTTGAGATGACTGATCACCCGCTAATAGCTCAGGTTGAGCTTAATCCCGCTCTTACGCTGCCTCCAGCGTGGCTAGCGGCCTGGCAGCCACAAAGCCCTGTGGAGCTGCCGGCCACCTGGCTCGATTTGCTTGAGAAATGGGAGCCTATGCCGCGTCGTGACGAAATCACGATAAAAAATCGCCACACGAAGGAATTGGCGATGTTGTACTTACCTTAGGCTACCTACACAAAAGCCCGCTATCCAATTATTGGAGGCGGGCTTTATCCGATTGACCATAAGCTTCTAGGCAAACATTAGATTAAAATTGGATTTTCTCTTCGATAAATCTTCTTAGGTCGGTAATTGGCATTCTCGTTTGCTCCATCGAATCGCGGTGGCGCACCGTTACTTGCGCATCCTGCTCGGAGTCAAAATCATAAGTGATGCAAAAAGGCGTACCGATTTCGTCATGGCGACGATATCTTTTGCCAATCGAGCCTGCTTCATCATATTCGACCATAAAGTACTTTGCTAAGTCCTCAAACACCTTAAGCGCTCCGCTTGATAGCTTCTTGGACAATGGGAATATTGCCGCTTTGATAGGCGCAAGCGCTGGATGAAAACGCAGTACCGTCCGGCTATCGTCGCCTTCAAGCTTTTGCTCCTCATAAGCATCAATCAAAAACGCCAAGGTAACCCGGTCAGCACCCAACGAAGGCTCAATACAATAAGGAACATATCGCTCATTGGACTCCGTATCGATGTAATTGAAGTCCTCACCGGAATGCTGCATATGCTGCTTCAGATCGTAATCGGTACGGTCTGCGATGCCCCATAGCTCACCCCAGCCAAAAGGAAATTTATATTCAATATCGGAGGTGGCATTGCTGTAATGGGATAATTCATCATCGGAATGGTCTCTCATGCGAATATGGTCTTCTTTTAAGCCCAAATCCTTCAACCAGCTAAAGCAATAAGTTCTCCAGAACTCGAACCATTGCATATCTTCGCCAGGCTTACAGAAAAATTCCAGCTCCATCTGTTCAAATTCACGGGTGCGGAATGTAAAATTACCTGGTGTGATTTCATTTCTAAAGCTTTTGCCGATTTGACCGATACCAAAAGGGAGCTTCTTTCTCATGGTGCGTTGTACATTTTTGAAATTCACGAAAATACCCTGAGCTGTTTCCGGGCGCATATACACAACGTTAGAGCTTGATTCCGTTACACCTTGGAACGTTTTGAACATGAGGTTAAACTGGCGAATCTCGGTATAATCGAAAGCGCCGCAATCTGGGCAAACAATGTGGTGCTCCTTCATCAAATCCATCATTTGATCGAAGCTAAGTCCATCCACTACCATTTCAATGCCTTTTTCACCTAAAGCGTTCTCGATAATTTTATCAGCACGATGGCGAGATTTACATTGCTTACAGTCCACCATTGGATCGTTAAAATTACCTACATGGCCTGAAGCAACCCAAGCTTGGGGATTCATCAGGATCGCTGCATCCAAGCCGACATTATAAGGGGACTCCTGGATAAACTTTTTCCACCAGGCTTTTTTTACATTATTTTTGAGCTCTACTCCTAATGGACCATAATCCCAAGTGTTGGCTAAACCTCCGTAAATCTCTGAACCCGGAAAAATAAAACCCCGGTGTTTGGCTAAAGCTACGATTTGTTCCATACTCACTGTCATGTTTACGTTCTCTCCTTCGATATAATTACCAATTCTTCAATATATGATTGACAATTCGAGATGAATTCTCTGATGCCAGTACCGTAAATTCAGCAAAATTCACCTCAGCCGACCCATCTGCTTTATCCGACATCGACCGGATCACCACCTGAGGGATGCTGTTCATGGCACATACTTGCGCCACTGCCGCACCTTCCATCTCTGTGCAAGCGCCTTGAAGCTCGCTGTAGAGCTTGGCAACGGTCTCACGGCTCGCGATAAACTGGTCACCCGACAAGATTCGTCCCACATGGACACGCCCAGGAAAAAGCTCTGTGCTCGCCTCTACTGCCGCTTGCCTTAGCCGCTCATCCGTTACAAACAAGGAGATATCCTCAAAAGGAATCGTCCCTCGCGGGAAGCCAAGCGCGGTTACATCCATATCATGCTGCAGCAGCTCGGATGCTACTACAATATCTCCCACATTTAATCCAGGATCCACAGCCCCTGCCACACCTGTGAAAATAATCGCGTCTACCCCAAAGGAATCAATCAAAATTTGCGTCGTCACTGCGGCATTAACTTTGCCCACACCCGACTTGCAGAGTACTACCTTCTTACCATGAAAGAACCCATCCATAAATTGGATCTTCGCTTTTTCACTTATTTGGACTTGCTCCATTTGCCCCAAAAATAACGCAATTTCTTCCTTCATCGCACCGATGATACCAATTTTATCATATGACAACAGGGTGTCCTCCTAAAAACTTTCCTTAGGAAAGTTAACGTCGTAAGTATAAGCTGAAATCTATAGACCCTCATAAAAAGAAAGAGGCTCATATTAGAGATGAGCCACCGAATTTCTATGAATGATCTCATGGGGCAAAATAACCTGCATAAGTTCCGATGCATCCTTCGTCTCTTTATTCATTAGCTTGGTCAACAGCCTCATAGATACGGCACCGATGTCATACATCGGCATGGCTACCGTTGTTAGCTGCGGCCTTACCATCGAAGCCATACGAATATTGTCTACGCTGATGATTGAAATGTCTTCTGGAACTCTCACACCATTATCTAGCAAGGTGTGCATAGCGCCAATTGCCATTTCATCGGTAGCCGCGAAAATGGCTGTCGGACGGTCAGCAAGCTCTAAAAAGTACTTAGATACTTCCAATCCTGATTCATAGCGGTAATTGCCAACCCTTACATAATCTTCTCTAAAAGGAATGCCAGCTGCTTCAAGCGCTTTTTTGTAGCCTTGGTGACGCGCAAATCCATTAGCTGGATCCTGCAGCGTTCCTGATATCATCGCAATGTTACGGTGCCCATTCTGGATCAATAAATTAACGGCATCAAAAGCTGCTTGTTCGTGGTTAATATCCACTGAAGCAAAGGCGTCATTATCATCTGTAGTGGCGCATAGCACAATGGGAACGGATGAGGTTTTGAAGGCTTGCAAATGCTCGTCCGTTACAGCTCCGCCCATAAACAGAAGCCCATCAACCTGCTTCTCCAGCAAGGTGTTGATGACACGGATTTCCTTATCCTTCTTTTTATCTGCATTACACAATATGATGTTGTAGTGATACATGTTCGCGATATCTTCGATCCCTCTCGCAAGCTCCGAGAAAATCGTATTCGAAATATCCGGAATGACCACACCAACGGTAGTTGTTTTCTTACTGGCTAAACCTCTGGCTACAGCATTAGGGCGATAACCGAGACGTTCGATGGCTTCAAATACTTTCTTGCGTGTTTGCGGCTTTACGTTGGGGTTATTGTTCACAACCCTCGATACGGTTGCCATGGATACGCCTGCTTCTCTAGCTACATCATAAATGGTTACGGTCACGGACATTCGCTCCAGTATGTAAATTGTATTAATACTACGTTCTCTTACCTATTAGGCTTTATCATACGACAAATTACGGTTTTTCGCAATGAAATCAACAATCTCTTTCATTTATAGTATCAAATTCAACAAAAAAAGCCAACTGCAACGCAGCTAGCTTGTATATTAATCGTTATTTAAGGTGAATCATTAACAGACAATGAATGCTTGGAGATTTGCTCAAGCCGTTTGCGGAGGTCATCTGTCCAAGGCTGGTCAACCAAGGATTGCGCTAGCAAGAGCAGATCCAACAGCTCGTTGATCCGTTCCTCGACAATTTTCTCGACAGATTCAGCAGCAAATTTTTTATCCGTTGCTCGAAGCATCAAATAAGCGATCTCATTAAACTCATTAAATTGCAAAAGCTGCTTTTCGGGTGAATTCCCAAATCTTTTAATGACATCTATCAGCGCTGGCTTGATTTCTGCGAATACTTCACTTCGATTACAAGCCTCGCATGTAAAGACAGGAACGTTTTCAATCTCTACTTTGTTTTGATAGATGACAGTCCTTAGCTTGACGCCCATTGTACTGCCACACTTGCAAAGCATATGCAACTCATACCACTCCTTCATCGCTCTAAGAAGCCAATAGCTCTTTATCTAGAAATATTCTACTTCCAGAACCAAACTCCTGCATGATGAAGGTTAGTAATATTTAGCACCCTTTAAGCTCTCAAAGCGAGCTCGAATAAAAGGAACAGAGAGCAACAGCATAGCTAATGAAGCGCCAATCCCATCATTAACCAAATCCTTCATATCCGGCGTACGACCAGGCACATAGTATTGATGGAACTCATCCGTAACCCCATACACCAAACATAATATCACAATAATAGCTTTACGTCCCAAGGTGAGCTTACCGCGAAATGACCAAGCAAAGGTGACCGACAAAATAAAATAAGCAAGAAAATGTCCCCAATCCAAGCTTTGCATAAACGGAAATAACAATTGGATTTCGTAAAGCCAGCCCCCCATCTCATTGCTGGTTTTGGAGGATAAATAAAAAATGACTCCCATCCAAAAAACAGCGGGAAACAAGCGGATAACTGCTTTCATCATCATAACTCCTAATTAAGTAGAATGCCGTTAATTCTTAGTTTTATAGGCATCAAGCACACGGATAAATTCTCTCATAAAGGCTGGCAGGTCAGGCGGCCTGCGACCTGAAACGATATTGCGGTCGACCACAACCTCTTCATCGACCCAAGTGGCTCCAGCATGCTCCAGATCGTCTTTAATGCCAGGAGTTGATGTCATCGTATATCCGGCACAAATTTTGGCAGAAGCAAGCACCCAGCCTCCGTGGCAAATATGGGCAATGGGCTTTGCGACCTCATGAAATTCTCTTGTTAATCTTAAAACATCCGCATACCGTCGAAGCTTATCAGGTGCCCAACCACCGGGAACATATAAACCTATGTAATCACTGGATTTCACATCTGCAAAGGCATATTCGCTTGTCAAAGGAACGCCATATTTGCCATGAAATACTTGGTTCGCGGCCTGTCCAACCAAATGGACCTCAGCCCCAGCTTCACGCAAACGCAGCACAGGATACCACATTTCCAAATCCTCAAAATCCTCATCGACAAACGCCAATACTTTATAACCCTTCAATTCCATGATGTACCCTCCCATTTATAAGATCTTGCAGATAACTTATAATTCCTTACTTGCTGTTCCTCACTGGGCCAGCACATCCTGATGCAAATATTTACTTAATATTTTAAGGACGGCTGTACTGCTCGTGCAACAAAGCAATTCTTTCCAAATCGCCGAGCTTTCATTGAAATGACTTTGCAGCAAGCTATTTTTGACTTTTAAAATAGATTGCACCGACATACTGAGCTCCTTGATCTCCAAGCCAAGCCAAATCGGCAACGCCCGAATATCTCCAGCCATTTCCCCACAAACACTGACATGGATGTTGGCAGCCTTGGCAGCCTCCACGGTGCTCTTCAGCATACGAAGCACGGCCGGATGGAAGGGGTCATATAAATGGGCTACGGTCTCGTTCATTCGATCCACTGCAAGCACATACTGGACTAGGTCATTGGTACCAATACTAAAAAAGTTAACCTTAGGAGCCAAAAGATCCGCGATTACAACAGCTGCTGGAACTTCTATCATTATACCAACCTCAATTTGCTCATTAAACAAAATTTGTTCATCCCGCAATTCCTGCTTGGCTATTTGGAGGACATGATTCGCTCTATCTAGCTCCTCCACTGATGAGATCATCGGATAAAGCAGTTGTATATTGCCAAAGTAGCTAGCACGTAATATAGCCCTTAGCTGCGTTTTGAACAAATCGGTGCGGTCCAAGGAAATTCGGATGGCACGATAACCAAGAGCCGGATTATCCTCATCGGGTAGGGCAAAATAATCCAAGCTTTTATCTCCGCCGATATCTAACGTCCGAATGACTACCCGTTTACCATGAAGCTTCTCGGCGACCTGCTTGTAAACTCTAAATTGCTCTTCTTCAAGAGGCAGGCTGTCCCTGTCCATATAAATAAATTCAGTACGGAACAAGCCCACACCGGAAGCACCGTTTTTCATTACTTGGTCCAGCTCTTTCACTGTACTGATATTCGCGGCTAGCTGAATTTCGATTCCATCTTCAGTCCGTGTAGGAATATGCGCAAGCACCTGAAGCTTATCACGCATTTTGAGCCAAACCGCTTTCCTTGCTTTGTATAACGCTATGAGTTCCTCTGAAGGATTGATGAAGACATGCCCCTCATCACCATCAATAATCAGGAAATCGCCATTTTGAATGGGCGTCGGCAGCTTTCCTTCAAGTCCCAGCACATAGGGAATCCCCATCGCACGAGCCATAATGGAAACATGCGAGGTTTGCCCGCCCAGCATGGTGACCATGCCAAGTGCATGGTTCGTATCCAAATGTACCATCTCGGATGGAGACAGCTCCTTGGCGACCACAATATAGGGCTGCTCCTTAGGGGGAATAGCTTCCTCCAGAGCACCTAGAAGATGCTTTAAGAGCCGGTTTCCGACATCCTTGATGTCAAGAGCTCTTTCCTTCATATAGGGGTCATCCAGCAGGTCGAACATATTGACAAACTTCTCAATCGCTTCTTTTACAGCTACCTCGGCCGCCTTATATTGCCGCTGCATAATGCCTTGGACTTCATTCATAAAAATCGGGTCTTCCAGAATCGCCAGGTGGGCATCAAAGATCGACGTTTTATCGTCGCCTAATACGGTTACGAACTCTTGCTTGATGCATTCAATCTCTGTCTTTGAGGAACGAATCCCGTCATATAGCCGTTCAAATTCGAAGGCCAAATCTTTAACATCAATCAGCTTTTCAGGGAAGTCCCATTCCCAGGTCGGTATGACAAAAGCTTTGCCCATCGCAATGCCTGATGCAGCTCCAATCCCCTCAACCAAGAGCGTTCCCTCCCTTAACTGCTTCTTCTTTTAAGACAACTGACATAACGGAAGCCTGTCCTTTTTTGACGCCCTTATACGGTGCAAAGCTCCAGGATTTGACTTTGTCCACATTGGTAATCAACATGGGGGTGGCGAGCGATTTGCAGTTTTTTTTCACTTTTTCGAGATTGAATTTAACAAGCAATTGGCCCGCCTCCACCCTGTCGCCTTCTTTAATAAATGCTGTAAACCATTTGCCTTGAAGCTGTGCAGTATCAATTCCGATGTGCAGGAGAACCTCCAAGCCTTCATCGGTCTCGATCCCTATCGCATGCAAAGTCGGGTATAAAATAATAATTTTGCCTGATACCGGCGCTACAAGCTCACCTTTTTCCGGCATAAAAGCGACTCCATTACCTACAAGCTTGCCAGCAAAAATTTTGTCAGGCACATCCTCCAGCGGGATCATCTGGCCCTGCATCGGAGCATTGAATAAGACTTGATGGATATCCTTACGCATCAGCTTCTTAATTTCCTCACGAATTAGTTCGGAATAAGTGCCAAACACAACCTGCACATTGCCGCCACCTAGCCGGATTACCCCTGCTGCACCCAAATGCTTAAGTGCCACGGTATCCATCAACCGGTCATTCGTTAAAGTGAGCCTCAGCCGGGTTATGCAAGCCTCGATGCTCTTAATATTATCCTTGCCACCAAGTGACTGCAGGATAAGCGGAGACCTGTATGGAATATCCCCCGCCCACTCTTCTAGTGGTGAGCCTTCCTCTCTTCCTGGTGTCGGAATGCGAAAGCGACGAATCGCCCAACGAAATAAAAAATAATAAAGCAAACCATAGGCAAGCCCGATTACAAGCAGCATCCACCCATTGTTAGACAAATGGAAATTGATCAAATAATCAATCGCACCTGCCGAGTAGGAAAAGCCGTGGTGGATGTTCAAGCTGTAGGCTATCCACATCGCCAGCCCTGAAAGGATCGCGTGAACCACGAACAAGTAGGGAGCCACAAACATAAAAGCAAATTCAATTGGCTCCGTAACCCCTGTTAAGAAAGAAGCTAATGCGGCAGTTAAAAAGGTTGCACGGATTTTCGGCTTTAAATCCTCCCGCGCTTCTTGAATAATAGCTAAAGCAATCGCGGGCAATGCGAACATCATAATCGGATAAAGCCCCGCCATGTAAGATCCAGCACTAGGATCACCCGCGAAAAATCGAGGTAGATCACCAAATACCATTTCTCCACTAGGCTTCTGGAAAGCACCAAGCTGGAACCAGAAGAAATTGTTAAATACATGGTGAAGTCCTGATGGCACTAATAATCGATGAATAACACCATGGACAAATGTGCCAAAGCCACCTAGCCCAATAATGCCTGTTGACAGCTTTTCCATAAAAGCTTCCATGTAGGGACCAATTTCGATCGTAATTAAGCTAAGGATGAATATGGCCAAGCCCATTAGCAGCGGTACCATCCGAGGACCACCAAAAATTTGAATCGCTTCAGGCAATTGAATGTTTTTACAGCGATGGTAAAGGATCGCTGCAATAAGGCCTATCAGAATACCACCTGGCACGCCCAAATGAAACTCTGCCCCCAGGTAATGCCTAGTCGCTTGGATAAACATGATATGACCTATTAATGCCGACATTCCCGATATGCCCGCGCTCTCTGTTAATCCGAGAGCAACACCTACTGCAAATATCATGGGAAGGTACGTAAAGATTGTATTGCCACAAAATAATAAGATTTCCCCAACTTGCTCCATATGTATATCTGCCCAAGGAAAAGCTCCTAACCAGAGCAAAATAGCAGCAACGGGTAAGATCATGGTCGGAAGCATTAACGACCGCCCTAACTGCTGCAAGCTTCCCATCCAGTTCAAACCAACCGTCCCCTCCCTCTATACTCCGATGGTAAAGCCAAAGCATAGTTTTGTCAAACAACTAAATGAACCTCACTTACCTGCTTGCAAATAAAGAAAGCGGGCTTGTGAGCCCGCTTCAGATCTAACGTGTGCATATTAAAATTGGTAACGGCTAAAAGAATTGTTGCTGGCTCCAAATTGGTTTTGGTTATTTTGCGCTGGTTGTGTAGAGTCTGATCTCAAGTAAGCATCATGGCCCTGTTGGTTGCCACGGTAGCTCGCTGTATGGTAGGACTGTGGGCTTTGTAATTGGTTAAAGGCTTGGTTTTGTTGATTTTGTTGGTAGGGCTGATTTTGTTGGCTTGACTGGCTTGAGCCGTATTGGCTGCTTATTCCCGTATTGTTATTGTAAGAGTTAAAGCCTGTGGAAGCGCCCATCCCAAATTGGCTTTGTGCTGGCTGGGTCGAGTCTGACCTCAAGTAAGCATCGTGGCCTGGCTGGTTGCCTTGATAGCTTGAAGTATGGAACGAACTCGGATTTTGCTGCGCAAATTGCTGGGATTGCTGTGGATACCCACCATAAGTGGCTCCTGTATTATTAAATGACGACATCTGGTTGCCAGCTCCCATTCCGTTTTGGCTTTGTGCGGTTTGGGTAGAATCTGACCTCAAGTAGGCATCATGCCCTGGCTGGTTGCCGCGGTAGCTCGCTGTGTGGAAGGTATCCGTATTTTGTCCTTGAAAGCTATTTTGTCCTTGAAAGCTGTTGTTCAGGTTCTGGTTTGTATTTTGGTAACCCATTTGCCCGTTCATTCCAAGCGATTGGTTATACTGCGACTGTACATTGCCTACAGGTTGGTACTTCGCATCCATACCTCGATATTGCGAACCCCCGTTATTAGATGCACCCATTTGGTTTTGAAACGCGTTTTGCTGGTAGTTTTGGTACATACGAAAAATCCTCCTAGACAATAAAAGTCTTCCAGAACAGGAATCTATCTCAGTTCTAACCTGTTCACGAAGCTTTTCTTATTGTCCCAAAGGATGATTTATTTTATTTGTGGAAGGTGCTGGATAATGCCGTAGCCCTTTTACTTTATAGATTGGGTCGAAAAAGTATCTTGTACGATAGTTAGCAGCGCTCTGGAGGCATAACCAGGATCAGGGTGGCTGCATATAGCAGATACAACGGCAACGCCATCTGCTCCTGCAAGAATAACCTCTGAGGTGTTGCTTTGGTCAATGCCGCCTATACCAACAATCGGAATCGCCCAGCGTTCCCTGATTTCCCGAATAAGTCCAGTGCCGATTGCACTTCCCGCATCTTGCTTGGTGGCTGTTGAATAAATCGGCCCTACCCCTAAATAATCGGCGCCACTAGCCATTGCCCATTCTGCTTCACTTAAATTTCCGGCAGAAATGCCAATGATTTTGTTAGGGCCTAAAAGCTGGCGGGCCTCTTTACCAGGAAGGTCATCCTGCCCCACATGGACACCATCCGCATCCAATAGCAAAGCTACATCTACCCTATCGTTGACGATAAAGGGTACTTTATATTGCTGGCATAACACTTTCAATTGGGCACCTTGCTTTAAAATTTCTTTCAAAGGGGCATTCTTTTCACGAAGCTGGATCATGGTAACCCCTTCGGCTAATGCTTCCTCCGCAATTTCCAATGCTGTCCGCTCTCCGTGCCCGTCCAAGCCCATAACTAAATATACCTGCAAATAAGATGAAATCGGTCTGTTAGTCATAGCTCATCTCCCCCTAGGAAGCAGAATCGCATCTTCAACCTTGATGCATCGGTCCATAATAACTTCAAGTCCGCCACTTTGGGCAATCTCGGCGGCTTCGTCATTGAATATGCCGGATTGCAGCCAAAAAACCTTGGCTTTAATTTTCACAGCTTCCTCTGCCACAGGTACCACTTGCTCACTTCGCCTGAACACATTGACAATATCAACAGGCTCGGGGATATCGGATAAGGAGGGGTAACAAACCTCTCCCAATATAGATGTAGCATTAGGGTTAACCGGTATGATCCGATACCCTTTTTGCTGCATGGCTTGAGCCACCATGTAGGAAACACGATCCGGCTTGTCGGACAAGCCAACAACCGCAATATTCCCTGTAGCGGCAAGCAGCTCCTTAATATGTTCTCTAGCAGGATTTTCAAAGCCCATAATGACCAGCTCCTTTTATATGGATCGTTTCATTCATTCGACCTAGCATACCCAGGCTTAGCTCTTGGTATAAGATAAGGCTTGCTTACCCATCACATTCCATGTATCAAGAAATCGTGCTTTATCAATTCGTACATTACTTTTTCCACTGACTGGGTCATTAACATATACATTGCTTTCATCAAATCCAACGAGTAGTACGGCATGCTCCATAAAGGTTGTTTTAAGCGGCCCGATTGGTGTATCCCATACGACCCATTTATCAGGAACCTGATAATTGATCGTCGTCCAGACAACGGAAGGAATTCCCTCACGCAGCTGCTGCTCTAGCTTCTCAAAGGGCTGGTTCGTTAAATCAACAGCAGTTGGGATATATTTCTTTTGCAATTCAAATAAAGCTCCATGAAAAATGCCAAAACCTTTGGCAGATCCAGTAATTTCCCCTACAAAACCTGTATTCGGATTACCCCAATAAGCAATAGATCCATCCACATTCCATTTTAAAGGCGTTCTATCACGCTTTAATTCCGGCAATAGCTCCATCTTGCCTTTGTCGATTCCGTAATATTGAAACATCATCGTCAAACTCGTAATTTCACAGCCTGAAGGAAGTTCGGGATATTGGCGTATTGCAGGTGCGTTGATCATTGCAGAAGGTGCCAAAGGAGCTGCCACGGGTGGTGGCGTAGCTGTCATAATGATTTGCTGCTTGGCACCTGCTGTTTCTGCATAAGCAATGGTGGACTCGCTGAACCATGCCTGACCGGTGAATTTGGCGTACAGCAGTACTGAAAAAACCCCGCTAGCAAACAGGAGTCCCACTATGAGAAGGAACCCGAACGTAACCTGCATGCCTTTCCAAAGTACAGTCATAGCCATCAACCCACTTGTCTAAGATAATTACCCTAATTCATTATTCAACAAGCTCAATTTGTGCGCCTAAGGACAATAAATGCTCAAAATAATGCGGATACGATTTGGCTACATGGTGGGCATCATTAATGATAAGCCCTTTCTCCGAACGTAGACCTACAATGGTTAACGCCATAATGACTCGATGGTCATAATGGGCATTGATTTCCACCCCACCTGCTACACCTTGAGGAGAACCGTGAATAATAATTTCGCTTTGCCGCTCTTCTACATGGGCTCCCGCTTTTCGAAGCTCCGTTAAAAAATCGGTGATACGGTCACATTCCTTGTAGCGGAGGTTCTCCACGTTATAAAAACGCGAGGTGCCCTCTGCGAATACAGCGGCAGCCACCATGGCCAGCACGCCATCGGTAAAATGGTCGCCATCAAATTCTCCAGCCTTCAGCTGCTGGTTGCCTAATACACGGACTACGCCGTTCTCATGGGTCAGGTTAACCCCCATAGCACGTAATACATCCACAACCGCCTTTTCACCCTGCTTGCTGTTTTCCTCCAAGCGCAGCACGGTTACATCGGAATGCGTGACTGCCGCTGCTGCGAGAATAGCTGCAGATCCCGGATAGTCGCCTTGCACCACATATTTTTGCGGCTCATACTTTTGTCCGCCTTTAATTGTATAATGCATCAAGTCCTCAGAGGCTTCAATATGGATACCCGCTTGGGCGATAACTTCCAGCGTTTGCCCTACAATAACTTTGGATTTCAAGTCATGAAGAACCTCAATTTCGCTGTCTTCATCCAGTAGTGGTGCCATAAACAGCAAGGAGCTTAAAAATTGCGAGCTAACGTTGCCGGATACTTTAATTTTACCACCATGCAATTTGCCATTGCGAATGGTAATCGGCAGTTTGCCTTCATTATGTTCAATTTCCACTCCCATCGCTTGAAGCGACTCAATTAAATCATCATGCGGCCTTTTGCCAAGAGAGTTCGGATAGGCATTAATAAAGGTGACCTCAGGGCAAAATGCAGCCACTGACATCAAAAAGCGAAGCACAGCACCCGCGTTGCCAACATCTAGTTGCGATACATCGCGAGGATGCTTGCCAAAGCCCTGGATCGTCATTTTTTCATCATCTTCTTCAACAATGGCACCTAAATCACGGATACAACGACGCATCGCATCACTATCTTCACTATGAGCCGGATAATAAATCGTACTTGTCCCCTCAGCCAGCGCACCAATTAACAAATAACGGGTTGTGTAGTTTTTGGAGGATAACGCATTTATCGTACCTTCTAATCTATTTGTCGGTTTTACAATAGCTTTCATGAATATGTATCTCTCCTGTTCCCCAAAAAAAGTTGCCCAATGTTTAGCTGTTATCAAAAAGTTAGTTCAAGTTTAACATATTGCTCAGAGCTTGAAAACTAATACTAGCGTTCTTGAATCTGATGCCCGCTTTATTGTATGGCATCTATGACTTGCTCGACAATTTCTTCGACCGAAGCGGTGCTGGAATCGATAATTAAATCCGCAAAATCATAAGCATGCTTACGTGCTTCCAATAAAGAATATACCCGTTCCTTCACATCACCTTGTACCAAAGGACGTTTTTCATCCTGTTTGACTCTGTTAATAATAACCTCTGGGGCAGCTTTTAGAGCAACCACGTAGCCCTCTTGTTGCATACAAACCCGATTATGCTCGGCGAGTACCGCTCCTCCGCCTGTGGCAACAACTTGCCTAGAGCCTTCGAGAACGGCTGCAATCGCCTCGCCCTCCATGTTACGAAAAGCCGGTTCGCCCAAGTCGCGAAACATGTCACTAATTGTTGTTCCCTGCTTGGACTCAATGTAGTGGTCGGTATCGACAAACCGCCAGCCTAACCGTTCAGCCATAGCCTTGCCTACCGCTGTTTTTCCTGTCCCCATAAAGCCAACTATAATAATATTTTTGTGTTTCATTGCTCTCACACCTTTTACAGCTAATTTCAAGCTTTTTTATCATAACATAGGACCTTCACCATGAATAGAAACCTTTACAAAGTCATAAGATGAACGGAACGGAGCCTATACCAAATAAGAAGGAGAACCCTTATGAACCTAGATTTCTCTCCATTCCAGCTGCCTCCCCAGGAAATCGAAAGACGAAAAATCGAGCAGATGTTAGATAGCTCTCACCTCTTATGCAGAGATGACCTTGTCTGGGTATTGGAATATATCAAAAAAAAGGTGGCCGAGAAGAACCCCCAATTGCTTGAGCTCTCCCAGCCACGCTTGCTGCAAAACTTTCATCACTTTGCAGAGATATCTTTAATGCTGATTCAGCGGCGGGGCGGCTTCGACCAAGAAGCAGACCAATTGAAAACCTGGATACATGAAGCCATCTTTGGCCTTCAACCGTCGCCTCCGGCAGAACCGCTAGCCCCTAAATCGTTTAGTTTTCCATCCAGTTAAAGTGGAAGGATCCCTCTTTGTCCAAACGTTGGAACGTATGGGCTCCGAAGTAGTCTCTTTGCGCTTGCAGCAGGTTGGCCGGCAACCGCTCTGTGCGGTAGCTATCGTAATAAGCAAGTGCTGACGCAAATGCTGGTGCAGGAATACCACGAGTTACAGCTGTTGCAACAACGCTTCTCCATGAATCCTGGTAATTGCCCACGATTTCTTGGAAATAAGTATCAAGCAGCAGGTTTTTTAGCTCAGGATCACGATCATAAGCATCTTTGATATTTTGCAAGAAACGAGCGCGAATGATGCAGCCACCACGGAAGATCATCGCAATACTGCCGTAATCCAGGCTCCAGTTGTACTCAACCGATGCCGCTCTCATTTGGGCAAAGCCTTGTGCGTAAGAGCAAATTTTGCTTGCATATAACGCCTTGCGTACCGCTTCAATAAATTCAGTGCGGTCGCCTGTATATTTGGAAACCGTCGGACCGCTAAGCACTTTGCTTGCCGCTACACGTTCTTGCTTCATTGCAGACAAGAAACGGGAGAATACGGATTCGGTAATGATGGATAATGGCACACCTAGATCCAATGAGCTTTGGCTTGTCCATTTACCTGTACCTTTTTGACCGGCAGAGTCAAGAATAACATCGATCATCGGTTTGCCTGTTTCCGGATCTTTTTTGGTGAAAATATCGGTAGTAATTTCAATCAGGTAGCTATCCAGCTCGCCTTTATTCCATTCGGAGAAAATTTCATAAAGCTCGTCCGTACTAACATCCAATACGTCCTTCAACAGCTGGTATGCTTCGCAAATCAACTGCATGTCGCCATACTCGATGCCGTTGTGCACCATCTTCACATAATGCCCTGCTCCGTCTGGTCCAATATAGGTGCAGCAAGGGTCGCCGCCAACTTTGGCCGAGATGGCCGTCAAGATCGGTTCAACCAGCTCATAAGCATCCTTTTGTCCGCCTGGCATGATCGAAGGTCCTTTTAATGCGCCCTCTTCGCCGCCGGAAACACCTGTACCAATAAAGCGCAGGCCATGGGCTTGCAAGTCTTTGTTTCTGCGAACGGTATCAGGGAAATAGGCATTACCGCCATCGATAATAATGTCGCCTTTATCTAGTAAGGGAACCAAGGAATCAATAGTAGCGTCCGTACCTGCTCCTGCTTGAACCATGATCAATACCTTGCGTGGGGTTTCCAAGGAAGCTACGAACTCTTCGATGCTATATGTACCTACAAGGTTTTTGCCCGCTGCTTCTTCAATCAAAGAATCTGTTTTCTCACGCGAACGGTTGAATACGGACACTGTGAAACCTCTGCTTTCAATATTTAAAGCCAGGTTCTTACCCATAACTGCCAATCCGATTACGCCAACTTGTTGCTTAGACATCTGGTTTCTTCATCTCCCGCATATAGTTTCAATTGCCACTCCATCTGTAATTATAAACATTTCTCCGAAAATTTCAAAAGTTTATTAGATCGTCATCGCCGTGAAGCCGCCATCTACTGTCAAAAGTGAGCCTGTAACGAAGCTTGAAGCCTTATCCGACGCTAGAAATACTGCCGCGCCCTGAAGCTCTTCGGCATCGCCGAAGCGACCCATTGGGGTGTGGCCCATGATGGATGCTGTACGTTCAGGAGTCAGGAGCTTACGATTTTGTTCAGCTGGGAAAAAGCCTGGAATGATCGCATTGACACGAACCTTGGATGGAGCAAATTCACGAGCTAAAAACTTCGTTACGCTGTTTACTGCTGCTTTGGAAGCGGAATAAGTGAACACTCGTGACAAAGGTACTTGGGAGGATGCAGAGGAAATATTGATGATACTGCCACCTTCACCTTGGTCAACCATATGCTTTCCAAAAACCTGGCAAGCTAATACTACGCTTTTCAGGTTAACATCCATAATCGAATCCCATTCTTCCATTTGCAGATCAAAGAAAGGTGTTGGGCTGTTTTTACCAGGGCAGTTCATCAATACATCAACACGGCCTGTCCATGCCAATACATCGGCGAGCACTTTATGTAAATCTTCGGTTAGCGTTGCATCTGCTGTGAAGCATTTAGCTTGGCCGCCCGCTTCCTCAATGCTTTTCTTGATGGCTTCGGACTTCTCTTGGTTACGCCCGACAATAGCTACATGCGCGCCATGTCCACCCAAAGCAACTGCCATTGCACCGCCTAATGTACTATTACCACCAATTACTACCGCTGTTTTCCCAGTCAAATCGAATAAATTCACTGTTAATCCCCCTTAAAATTTTCGCAGAAAACTTACTTCGTAAGCATCTACAGAGCTTGATAAATTATTTGGTATACTCTTTCTGATAAGCAGCAATTAAATCAAACTCATCCTTCAACCGATGGTACACACGACCATAAATATTTGTCAACTTTTGATACAATTTGTAGTTTTCCTCATTAAAATCATGCTTGTGCTCTACCTGCATCCAATCGTGGACAACCGAGAAGTCTTTGATTTCTCCCATAGCCAGTAAGCCAAGCTGTGCTGCACCTAGCCCTGAGCTTTCAATGGAGTTAGGAACAACAACGGAGCTGCCTGTTACATCGGACATCATCTGCAGCCAAAAACTGGACCTGGCAAATCCGCCTGAAGCACGAATTTCCTTGGTAGGCCCCGAGAGCTCCTCCAATGCCGACAAAACGGATTGGATTCGATACATAACACCTTCAAGCACTGAACGAATCATATGTTTTTTCTGATGGTACAAGGACAATCCGAAAAACACACCTCTTGCATTCGCATTCCAATACGGAGCGCGCTCTCCCGCAAGCAAAGGCAGGAAGATCAAGCCATCTGAACCTGCGGCCACCTCTTCAGCTAGCGAGGTTAAATAATCATAAGGATCCAAGCCACGGCGACGGCCTTCCTCAGCCTCTGCTGTAGCCAACTGGTCACGAACCCACCGGAACATAATGCCGCCATTATTAATCGCCCCGCCAACTACCCAGAAATCCTCTTTAAGGGCATAGCAAAACAGCCTTCCCTTCGGGTCGGTGATCGGCTCACGCACAACACCGCGCACTGCACCGCTAGTGCCGATAGTAACCGCGTAAACACCCTCTTCAAACGCGCCTACTCCCAGATTTGCCAGAACCCCATCAGCAGCGCCGACCACAAATGGCGTATCTGATTGCAAGCCCATTGCGGTAGCATAGTTCGGATCCATGCCTGCCAGGTGATGTACGGTTGAAACCGGATCGGATAGCTGTTCACGGCGTACGCCGCAAGCCTTCATCGCTTTATCATCCCAGTCAAGCTTGCGTAGGTTGAACAACCCGGTCGTACTGGCAATCGAATAATCGATCACATACTTGCCGTACAGCTTGGCAAACACATATTCTTTAATCCCGATAAACTTATGGGCATTCTGGAATACATCCGGGAGATGGTCGCGAAGCCACATCAGCTTTAATAATGGGGACATTGGATGGATAGGCGTTCCCGTGTTCATGTAAATTTGGTGGCCGTCATGCTCTTCGTTTAAAACCTTTACATATCCAACACTGCGATTATCAGCCCAAATAATATTGGGCGTTAACGGTTTTAAATCACGGTCAACAGCGATCAAGCTGTGCATAGCGGAGCTAAAGGATACACATAAAATTTGGCTTGGCAAAATTCGTGCTTTCACAATAACAGCCTGCATAGCAACAAGGAAGGCTTGAAAAATCTCGTCGGGATCTTGCTCAGCCATATCCGGACGAGGTGTATATAGCGGGTATTCAACAGAATATGAAGCCAAAACCCGACCATCACGGTCAATGACTAACGTCTTGGCGCTAGTCGTACCTAGGTCGGCCGCTATTATATAAGGCTTTTGTAATGACAAACTCATTTTACCAAATTCCCTTCACTGTCGAATTGGAGATCATAAGGCTCGCTTAAAATTTCAATATCTGTATGCTTCCTAGCCTCTTCCAACAGATTAACCGAGATCTCAATTTCACCCAAATGCAGCGTATCTTGAATGCGGACAAGTCGACATTTGGTATAGTCAAGGATATTACAAGTTTTTACAGCAGCCTTGATCGCGTAAAACTCATTATCCAATGTCGTTGAAATTTTGGTAGGTGCACATACCGTCGAAGTTAACCCGTTAACAAAAGTTGCAGGTAAGTCCATTTTATCGACTAATCGCTGTGTCGTAAAGTCAGCAGTACCTACGCCATTGGCATTGCCATTGGTTTCAGGAGTCAAGTCCAGTACAACCATCTTTGATACATCAGGTCCGCCATGTGCATAAGGTGTCGGATAGCGACCCGTGATGTTAGGATCCATACCATCGCCACTGATGTTTTTGCCGATATAGTCGATGACCAATACATCGATCTGGTCGAATAAAATTTTCGGCAGCTTAGCTTTGGCTTCTTCGAGCAATACTTCCTCACGCGCTTCAATTTGCTCAGCAGGGAGCGCTTCAATGCGGCAGGTTTGATCGTAAGCATTCTCGACCAAAGCGATACCAAATATGATTGGCAGCTTGTTAATCATAATCGTAGCCATTGCTGGCACGTTTTCTGCCATATACTTAAAGCCAAGCTGGTGGCAAGCTTCGGCACCTTTTTGCTTGCCAAGTCCAATCGCGATCATCTTCATTATGCCGCTTTCAATTCTTCCGCGGAAGGCCGTATGGGGTTTAACCCGGTTAATGACAATAATCGCGTCCGCTTTTGAGGCAATTTCATCCACATAAACCGGAAGCCCATTGGGCAATTCGTCAATTTTTACGACCTCCATGGAAGAACGGATAGGTGCTCCCACGTATTCCTCGGTGACACCCAGGTGGTGTAAAACATCGGTCTGCCCTTCAGCAGAAGCGCCACCATGGCTGCCCATGCACGGCACGATAAATGGATGCCCGCCGGCCTTCTTTATCGCTTCCACGGTGATTTTGGTAAATAAATCGATATTGGCCACCCCGCGGCTTCCAACAGCTACAGCAACCTGCTGCCCTGGTTTAATACGGTCGATAGTTCCCGCCTTTTGTAGTTCAAGCTTTAGGGATTCTGCCAAATTCTCCAGCTTCGTATCATCAAACCTTTGGCGGATCTTGACCATTTGCGGTATAGGAATGTCTTTAAGCACTTGTCTTAAAATACTCATATTTATAAGCCTCCTGAAATATTAGTTACGGAATCCCTGATCACAAGCTCGGTATGGAAAAATATCGTTTCCTTCTCCACTTTTTTCGTTTCTATAAAAGAAAGCAGCTTGGCCGCACCTTCTCTGCTGATCTGCTCCATCGGTCGGCGAACCGTCGTAAGCGCAGGTGTCATAAATCCGGAGTAGATGTGGTCATCAAATCCAACGATGGAAATATCCTGAGGCACTATCAGCTGCTTCTCCGTAATTGCCTTAATCGCGCCAAGAGCCATATCATCATTGCAGCAAAATACAGCGGTTGGACGAGGATTCAGCTGCAGCAGCCGGGTCATCGCGGCGTAACCGCTCTCTAGATCATAATTCCCGGGCTGACTATAATCTACACATAAGGGAACCTGATAGAACTCCATAGCTTCACGATAGCCTTCACGACGCGCTTGTGTCGATTTGAAATTTTCTTTCCCTTCGATAATCGCAATTTGCCGATGGCCCTGGGAAATCAAATATTCAACAACGAGATAGGCACCACGTTTATCGTCTGGAACCATATTCATCACTTGCACATTCTCGATTTGACGGTTTAGTACAATAAGCGGAATTTCCCGCTCTGCCGCATATTCAATAAAGGGCTGGTCCGCTTCGCTTTGGCTCATAACGATGATGCCATCATAACTTTTGCGATTTACCTTGTGAAAGCTTGTGTAATCATCAATCCCTCGTACAATCAGGTTATAGCGGTCTTGAATGACATCATTAACACCTTTAATGGCTTCATACAAAAAAACCGCTGAAGTACCCGTATGCAATGTTGAAAAAAACAAGCCCAAATTATAGGATCGATCAAGCACTAGGCTTTTGGCATTATAATTGGGTGTGTATTGTAACTGTGCCGCAAGCAGTCTAATTTTCTCCTTCGTTTCCGGGTTAATCAGCGGACTGTCATTCAATGCACGGGAAACCGTCGTATGGGAAACATTGGCCAGCTTGGCGATATCTTTGATTGTTACGCTCAATTCTACCACCTCAAAGCTTATCATATCATAATGATGCACACGTTAACAACGAACTTTTTTTGTTTTACATATGCGAATATTGCTATGTCCTCGCATGAAAAATAGCCTGTGTACGTTCCACAGGCCATCTCAATCGTTAGGGTTACATTTCAAGCAGTACCATCTCATGCCTAAGCTCCAACAACCTTTCTTTACTGTCTGCTACCAGCTCTTGGTCATTCATCTGAAGGGCATCCTGCAAGGTCATTAGTTCATAATCAAGCTCTAAACGAAGAACGGGAATACGTTCCTCAGTACGTTTGGACCGGAACGCCTGCATCATCTCTTCAATGGTAATAACGGATTCCTTTTGAAATAACACTTTATGTTCCACCCCCGATATTTCTACCATGCGGATCACTTCACCAAACATAATGTTTTCAATTAATATTTGACGGTCTTTAAAGCGTTTAACAACGGCATGCCCACGAGTATCACCAATCATTTTCTCCATCAATTCAGCTAGCTTCTCGTCCTTGAATGAATAGTTCCCGACTATTTTGTAGCGATCTCCCAGTCTTTGAAATTTCAGCTTCACCAGCTTTCTTCCTGTTCGGATCGATACAATAAACTGTAATTCGCTTTCATTCCAGTACAAGGAGTAACCTTCCTGAATGAGTGCCTTAATGAAATTACGGATTAGCCGACGGTCAAATCGTAACTCAAGGTTGCAATACTCCACTTCATGACTTTTACTCACGGCAATCCCTCCCAATACTTGCTTGGCACCCACTGTGAATTCATTCTACTTTATCGAATGGCTTTAAAGAACCAACCATCCGATTTTTGGTAGAATATTCAGAACATTCAGTTACTTATTTATATTCTATTATGAATTCTATGATTTGGCAACTTGCTTTATTATTTATTTGCGAATTATTTTTTTGCGTTCTGGATAGCTTCTTCATCTTTGGCTTTGCGGGCCTCATCTTCCTTGCGGATGATTTCACGTTCTAGCTGATCATCTAAATCTGTAGAGCCATAGGTATTAATCGTATAACCATCAGAGCCCTCTATAGAGCCATCATCTACCTTCTCCTCCATTTTGGTCAGGATCAATTTTGTTGAGATGTAATGGCTAATGCTAAACTTGGAAGTCGTCCGTGTTTGGTAGTGCAAATATTCGTACATATTTTCCGTTTCCAGCTTTTCAATCATAATTGGGACGTTCGTAAATTGAATGTCCGAAATTCTGTTGCTTGCATTGTAATCCAAATATTCTTTCAACGCCTTGATCTTGTTAGCGTTAACTTCACCCGCAATCACATAACGTTGATACCCCGAAGTAATTGGAGTTGGCATCTGCTTTAGACGTTTTTTCATTTCAGGCTCACTTATGTATAAGGCACCCGTCAGCTTTTCCTTGGATTGCTTCAGGCCTTCTGTATCAATACCCATTTTTCTCACATCAGATAGGCGATAATAAATCAGGTTGCTGCGATTATTCGTACCCTCGTCTACATAAGCAAGCATTAGTGGATACTCGGCACCCAAGTAATTCACTTTAATGGAGTAAGGGCTTTTGAACTTGAATTCCTCAATAGTTTGGTCAATTCCTACAACGGGTTGCTCGGGATTAATCCGGCTGTTAATAAAAATGGTTTTTGTGGAATCCTTAAAAATTGTGGTTGCCCCGAATAAAACACCTAATTCTTTGACCGGTAAATAGCTATTCCCCCCGTATATGAGCGCTGGACTTTCTAATTGAACCGGCTTGCCATCCAGTACCACGTTAAAATCCGGGCGCAAATAAGCATCTACCCGCTGCAGGACATCCTCAGCGAACACGCCTGCCGAAAAGGTTGTTGTCAATAAAGTCCCCATAATTAGCATACGTTTCCATGGTTTCATCTAATATCCAAACCTTTCTCATCGTTAATAGTTAATGTTTACAACTATTTCGGCGCAAGTGCATCTTTATCCTTCATAAAGTTTGTGTTGACAAAAAAGTTAATTCCGATAGAATAAGTTGGTATATACATTTAGTTTGATCTTTCAAAAGAAAACTAATCTGCAAGGAGTTATGAGGGAGTGAGCATCAAGTGATCGAAATCAAAAACGTTAGTAAAACCTTTAACCAACGGACCGGTGGCACTTTTACAGCCATTGATAACGTATCCCTATCGATCAAAAAAGGGGAGTTTTTGTCGCTGCTCGGACCATCAGGATGTGGGAAATCTACACTTTTAAATCTTGTAGCCGGTTTGGAGCATGCACAGCAGGGTACCATAACCGTCAACGGTAAACCTTGTAATACACCGGGGCCAGACCGGGTTGTCGTCTTTCAGGAGCATGCGCTGTTTCCATGGCTAACTGTTCTCGATAATGTCGCGTTTGGGCTCAAGCAAAAAGGCATACCCAAAAAGCAACGCGAGGAAATGGCACTGGAGCAAATTAAATCCGTGCATTTAAGTCGATTCGCAGACCGTTATCCCCATGAGCTTTCAGGCGGCATGAAGCAAAGAGCAGCTATAGCACGAGCTCTGGCAATGGATCCAGAAATTTTGCTTATGGATGAGCCTTTTGCAGCTTTGGATGAACAAACTCGGCTCATTTTACATAAAGAGCTGGAAGAAATATGGATGCGCACCAAAAAAACGATTCTTTTCATTACACACAACATTCGTGAAGCAGTTATACTTTCCGACCGTGTGCTTGTTATGTCTACAAGGCCAGGCACGATTAAGAAGGAATTTAATGTCCAGGCAGCACGTCCAAGGGATTCAGCAGATCCTGTCCTTCGCCATACTGAAAACAGCATCATGGATGTTCTTGCCGATGAGCTGGAAAAAGTGGTAAAGGAGGAAATGGGCGATGAGTACAGCCTTAAGAAGGACTCTCTTTCTAATCGTAGTTCTGATAGCATGGGAAGCGGGATTTAGAATATTTGATTGGGGCTGGAAATTCCCATCGGTTGTCCAAACTGCCCAAGCCTTTTATGATGGCTTTGTGCACGGTCAGCTATTGGAGGCTACTTTCCAAAGTATCCGCAGGCTATTAACCGCATTTGTGATCGCCATTTCTGTAGGCGTAACGCTCGGCTTCTTATTTGCCCGTTATCGCATCTTGGATGATACCCTAGGCTTTCTGGTAGTTGCCCTGCAAACTGTTCCAAGTATTGCCTGGTTACCCTTCGCCATTATCTGGTTTGGGATGAACGACTTCTCAGTCATCTTTATTACTACTCTAGGTGCGACGTGGACGATGGCCATGTCCAGCCGAACCGGCATTATGAACATTCCGCCGCTTTATCTCAAAGCAGCTAAAACGATGGGAACAGGAAATGGCTTTGGAATGTTCTATCAGGTTATGGTTCCTGCCGCATTTCCCCATATGATTACTGGGGTTCGTGTCGCCTGGGCATTTGCCTGGAGAGCGCTTGTATCCGGGGAATTGATCGCCAAGGGCGTTGGCCTTGGGCAATTGCTGCAGGATGGACGCAGCTTATCCGATACCGCTTTGATGCTTTGTGTCGTTATCATTATAGCAGTATTGGGCACGATCTCTGACCACTTCTGCTTCAAACGGTTAGAGGATACGATTTTGGTTCGCTACGGCTTAGCCGAGAATAAAAAATAAACAACGATATTTTAAAAACAAAGGGAGCGTTTATTCATGAAAAAACAACTGTCTACACTACTCGCAATTTTGATAGTAACGGTATTAGTACTGTCAGCTTGCGGTAAAAAAGAAGAGCCCGCCGCCCCGGCAGCGAGTGGTGCCGCCGGAACCAAAGCTCCAACCGCCTCAACGGTAAGAATCGGGATTTTCAAAAACGTCACACATGCAGCCGGTTATGTTGCACTTGAGCAAGGCTTGTTCCAAAAGGCTTGGGGCGACAGCGTAAAAATCGAAGTTGTCGGCTTCGATAACGGCTCCGATTTCTCCACAGCTTTAGCTACGGATCAAATCGACCTTGGCTACACAGGACCGGGTCCTGCGACTAACCAATTTATTAAAAGCAAAAACTTCCGCATTGTCTCCGGATCTACTAATGGTGGAGCTGTACTGGTTGCCGCTAAAGATTCAGGCATCAATAGTCCTAAAGACTTGCTAGGCAAAACCGTAGCGATTCCTACTAAAGGAAGCACGAACGAAATTTCCCTGCGCTTGCTGCTTCAACAAAACGATCTTAAGGTTACAACGGATAAAACCGGTGTCAACATTATCGCCCGTGCTCCTGCTGACACTTTGGTTGCTATGCGCCAAAAAGAGATTGATGCTACTCTCGTTCCTGAACCATGGGGCACACAAATGGAGCAAGAAGGCGTAGGCAAAATCATCGTGGATTGGGACAAAATCCCTCCTAACAATGGTAACTATCCATTAACTTTGCTTGCTGTAAGCGACAAGTTCCTAAAGGATCACCGCGAAATGGCTAAGCAAGCCGTTAAAGCTAATGCAGAAGCGGTTGACTTTATTAAGAAAAACCCTGATAAATCATATGAGCTTATTAACAACCGCCTTAAAGCATTAAGCGGCAAAGGCATGGAGATCAACCTTATTAAAGCATCAGTAGGCCGCTTTAGCTTAACTACTGATGTTAGCAAGGAAGCGATTGAAGAAATGGCTAAGGTTTCCATCGACGCCGGATACATTAAGGATATTAAAAAGGAAGAGCTTGATCTTAGCAAGTTCCTCGATCTTAGCTTGTTAGAAGAAGTAAAAGCAGGCAAGTAACCATCGGGATTACCTCCCACAGCTTGAAAAATAGAAGCCTCGGCAACATGGATATCCATGGTTGCCGAGGCTTTTTGATGTTGGTTATGGAGCTAGCTTAGCGTTAGATCAGTACGCTAAATTTAGTATGCCTTGGAGACTTCAACTCTGTGCGTGATCCCCTCTTCGGTAAAATAAATATGCAAGCCATGGTCTTGGTCATCCATGAAAAACGATACATATTTAGGCTGCTCCTTGCGCAGCGGCACCAGCAGCGTTACGATACGATGGCTTCGCGCCAAACGCGTGGTCGCTGTCAAATGCCACTCCGGATCCAACCCCTCAAGCTCAGCGATATCCACACCTGTAAACTCGTTATGCTGTGAAAGCTCAAGATCACCTGATGAGCTGTATATAAATCGCCCATCCATATCCGCTTTACGCCCACTAAGCTTAAAGGCTTGGCCGTCCAGCTTCATCTCGTAACGCGTGTGGAACAACCAATCGATTCGTGCTGGCTGTGAGAGATCGATCTGGTCCACGACAACGACATAGGATTCGTTAATGAAATAAAGCTCTCTTACATATCGCTGTAAATACGGTACCTGCTCTTGATAGGCAGCAGTGGCATTACAACGGGAATATGTATAGCCTTTATGCGTCTCCACCGCTTCCACAGTACCTGAAGCCGCCATATTGAGCACTTTATTGGTTCCGGCATATTGGCCCAGGCCATCGACCAGAATGTTATTCGTCGATCGCGTCTGCCTGCGCCAATTCATATGCATCGTACTATTGAAAGCGATATAGTACCCGCTTTCAATAGCAAGCGGCTCGCCAAAGGCATGCAGCAGCAAGCTATTCTGGTCGCCATGGCTATGGCTGATGGAGCCATAGGGGCTACTTTTGGTAAGCAGCATAATATGGTCCTCGGGGTGGTCCATATGCGCATGAAAGGCTACCCAGCCAATATCGCGGAACCATTTAACGGGCTCAATATGTGTCGGAGCCTTAGCTTCCACTGCTGGATAATCATGCAAATATTTGAGCTCGTCAAATTGAAAATCCCACCAGCCATAATTATAAAATTTCATTTGCGAGCCTTTATCCATCGCTTTTACCTGCTCATAATACCATTGATAATAGCCATTCCCCGTAATTCCCGCAAATTGGCGAATATTAAAGCCTGTCTTTAAGCTTACCGGATCTCCGAGTGTTGATTGGTCACCAAAGCTGGCACGCAGGGTATCGGGGCTGAAGCAATAAAACGGAAAGTCGCCCGTATGTTGAAAGAAAGGTCGAAGATAAAGATTAATGCCGAGCGACTTGTTCAACAAATTCATCGCTTCTGTTACAAAAGCCATGCCAGTCGTCCAATACATCGGCCCCTCCGCCCATCCCCCATCTTTCCCTCCCCAAGGCGAGTATAGGGTGGCTAAATATTCAATGGTATAATCAAGCCATTCGTGGGCCTTCGGCTCTTCATGGAGCATGGCAATGCAGCAAGGCGTCAATACCGAGGACAACGAGCGAACCGCGTGGCTGTCGTAAGGCACTTGATGGATTTTCGATCGCTCCATAACATGGAACGCTACTTGCTGCGTCCGATGCAGCAGTACCTCGCGCACAGAGGAGCGCTCTTCTTCACTCAGGTAAGCATGCAGCCAATCATAGCCCCATGCCAATGCTTCAGCGATGCGAAAGGCTGCTTCATCGTTATAATCGCGTGAGGTCGTGCCATCCGGGTTCCAGGCCGCTGTACGCAAAAGCCATTGCTTCGCTTTGCCGAGCAAATCGGCATCGTCCAATATGACCCCCGCGATCGAAAGGTGGCGAATGGCATAGAGCACTTCCTGGCAGTCCATGTACATCTGCCTCCATAGCTTGGCCACCCGTTTGTTATCAGGATATGGCGCCGGCTCCAGGATATAATCTCGCTTCGTCCAAGGAAGCACAGACTTCTCCATAAAGGCATCCCAGCTACAATAACTGTTGTTTTCCAGCAGCTTCTGCCTAAACACCACTACCTCATCTGCCTGTAGCCAAAGCCGAGGATGTGCATCTTCGACAGAGAGATAACGTTCATTCGCGGCTGGCAGTGGTGTTGAGGGCAATCCCTCAGGCACTGTAAAGCTGCGGACGCAGCTCCACTCGCTGTGCTCGCCACCTTCTTGCAACAATGCATAGCGCCAATAATACGTACCCGGCTTTAGGGTATGTGAGGGTGTGTATAAATTGTATAGAACCGGCTGAATGGTCTCCACCGCTTCATCATTGAAATCCTCCATCGAGGAAATTTGCAAAACGTAGGTGTCATGCTCTAATTGTGCTGGCATCCATGTAAAACGCGGCGGATTTTCCTGCAGGCATGTTGCTTCATTGGGCTCGTATTTAATGGTCAAGTCGCCGCTCTCCGGTTGATACAACGATGAAGACATAGGGTCACGCCTCCTTTTTATTGTGTATGATTGGAAATTTCGCAACAAAGCCTGGAGCAGATCCAGCTATTCTAAGTGCTTAGTAAAGCTAAGCCCCTGCTCGTTGCTATACCTGCAATTCCAGCTATTTCCGATACTGTCGATGATAAATTCTGCTTTCGTATAGTGGGCTTCGCCAACTGGTAAACCAGTTGCAAAGCGAAGCTCTACCGGCTGCTCCCCTGCGTGGTATAGCGCAATAAAGGTAGCTTTTGTACCTTCGATCCGATGTAAGAGACCCTTCATACGTTGTGCGGGATTGTCAGCAGGACCTGGTGCATCCACGTGATAGACGTTCGAATTGGCATGCAGCCATAGCTGAATGGATGAATTGATTCCTGTTGGCAGCTGCTGTTCAAGCAACAAGGCCCCAGGTCTTCTGTCTCCCGCTACTTTTCCATGAGCATCTATATATTCATAACCCGCAGACTGTCCTGAAGGCTTATCACTATGGGTGATACCCTCCCATTCCCCTATGGAAAGCTTAAAGGAGCCAAGCCCATGATACCACCAATCTATAGCAGTGGCTTCGCTTTCAAGCACTACATCAAACCAATCGAGAATAAAGGCATCGGTTTGGAATAGATGGCGCTGCAAGACACAGCCAGGGTAAGCATCATTCGCGCGCATCCATAAATAAACAGCTTTGTCCGAAGCCGACCATTGGACTGCTTCACCCGTCGTCTCAAGCTGGGACTGACCGTTTACCGATACTGTATTATGGCTGGATGTCCCCGCATACCAGCTTTTACGCAGCGCTGAGCCATAGGGCACCATGCCTAGCTCGGGGCTTAGAGAGCCGCCGATTGCGTGCTCCAGGCTGACATGGAGCTTGTCATAATGGCCATGTGATCCGCCATGGGCGCCAAAATCGGCAAGGAAAGAAAGCCGATTTCCGTTGACCCGCCCGACGGCAAAGCCGGAATCCGGCAGCCAAAGCGAAGGCCGCGGCGGCAATTCGGAGCTAGGCAACGTATCACCAATGCCAAACACCAGCGCTTCCAGCGAATTCCTCCAGCCTGCTGCTTTTGGCGTAAATTCATCTTGGCTGGATGCCTGCTCCGAGCCGATCTGGCGATAAGCTTCAGCAAGCACAGGGACATGTTCGGCTTTGCCATAATGGGCGAGGCCAATCTCGAAAATTTCGGCAATTTCGCGTGCATAAGCAAGCCTTTGATAAGGTCCGTCATGAAGTGCCGGAAGATACCCGGAGTCATTGGCCAGCTCCGCAAGTATATCGAGCATGCCCTCGAAGGTTTGCCCCTCCTCACCCTTCATGGTTTTCATATCAAAGCCTAATCGCTCCGCCATTTCGCCCATGATTAAATAGGCCCGCAGGACGAACACGTGATAATACGTGCTACCTTCGAACTCGAATTGATCCGGCTTCACCCCAATTGATAAATGATGGCGGAGACCGCCCTCTCCGGAAATCAACGCCTCAAGCTTGCTGCGCTCGCCGGTTGCCGCATACACACCTGCAAGTGCGGCGTTCAGCCAAGCTGTATAATTGTTTTGAGGGCTTTTGCGTTCAAAAATTAAAATTTGCCGATATTGGGCCATACTCGTTTCCAGCATATCAAAGAACACAGCCAACGGCTGCACAGCACTTTTAAAATCGAGCCCTTCATCTTTAAGCAATAAATAGGCGCGGATCAGCGTCGTCGCCCAAATCGCTTCGGATAGGGCTTGATGGAACGCGCGTCCCTTCAGCATCCAGCCTTGCGCATCCGGATGGATCGGGTATAACGGAAACTGGCGCGCATAACGCTCCAGTATCGTACGGGCTAGCTCCGCGTAGCTAGCCTCGCCCGTGCCTGAATACACCGCTGCCGCTTGCAGCGCATATCTAGCGAGCGACTGGTGCTTGTACACCAGCCACGCACCGCGGTAAGGCTCGCCCGACAGCACGCATCCGTGAGGGCATTTATACTGCATGGCGTCTGCTTCCAGCGGGTCGAACAGCAGCTCCGTATGATGCTCTGGGCAGACGTATTGATGCCACCAGCCACCCGGTTCAACCGGGATTTGGAAGCCCTCCGCTGCTGATAAGACATCTAGCTCTTCTCGCAGTTCATCCAGTAGTGTTTGTGCCCAGCTAGTGCCTGTAATTTTTTCCCGAATATTCATCATTTCATAAACATCCCGCCATTAATTTCTATAGTCTCTCCAGTCAGGTAAGCTGACAAATCAGAGACGAAAAATAGCACACTATCGGCTACATCCTGCGGTGTGCCTTCACGGCCAAGCGGAATCGAGCTAATAGTTGACTCACGTGCAGCATCTGTAGTAAAAGTAGCATGGAAGGCTGTTTGTCCAATAAAGCCCGGAGATAGACAATTAACGCGAATGCCATGCTTGGCAACCTCTTTCGCAAACCCTTTGCTGTACGAGATCATCGCCGCTTTGCTTGCTGCGTACACGGAAGCTCCCGGGCCTCCTCCATTATGTGCAGCCACGGAGGAAACATTAACAATAGCGCCTCCGCCCGCCGCGATCATATCAGATGTTGCTGCTTTGGACACAAAAACGCAGGATTTGAAGTTAACATCCATCACTTTTCCATAATGCTCTTCATCCATCTCCATATTGGGTAAACGCTTAATCATATGCCCCGCATTGTTAACGAGAATATCGATTGGTCCCAATTTCTCGCGGACCTCTGCAAGCATTTGATCAATTTGCTGCAAATCCGTAACATCGGCCTGAAAGGCTTCTGCCACACCTCCTGCGGCGCGAATACTTTCGACTGCCCGTGCTGCTGCTTCTTTATCCTTCAAATAGTTAATTGCAACCTTAGCCCCCGCCTTTGCCAATGTTTCGGATATAGCCAGTCCGATCCCATTATTTCCTCCGGTTACTAGCGCAATTTTATGGGTCAAATTAATAGTAATCATATGTTAATTCTCTCCTTCACGATTATATATATTGCTTTTACGGTCTGTTTTGGGCATACACATCGTTATTTTGGTGCCTAAGCCTTCCTCGCTATCGACAAATAATCCATACTGCTCCCCAAACACCATTTGGATGCGTCTGTGGACATTCATCAAGCCGATACCGCCGCCCCTGCTTGGCACACCATCTGTTGGCTCTGCCAGCCGGTTCCGGCTTAGCTTATCGCGCAGCTGCTCCAAGCCTTCTGGAGTCATTCCAACGCCATTGTCCTCAACCACAAACAAGAACAGACCGTTGTCTTCAAGTGCATCAATGCGGATATAGTGTCGCTCCTCCAGCCCGCGTGGAAAAGCATGCTGAAATACATTTTCAATCAGCGGCTGAAGTGTCAGGCGCACCATTTTCTCAAGCAGCAAGGATGGTGGGACAATAACATCCAGTTCAAACTCATGTGCGATGCGATGCTTAAGTATCGTCATGTAATTAAGCACATGGTTAAGCTCATTGGCGACTGTGATTTCCTCCAGATTGGTCTGGATCGAATATCTCAGCATAAATGCCATCGCCTCAACCATTTCCGTGATCTCATCCGAATTTTGAACAATTGCATACGCGTTAATAGTTTGGAGCGTGTTATACAAAAAATGCGGATTGATCTGCAGCTGTAGAGCTTGGAACTCTGCCTTCTGTCTTTCGATCACGATGTTGCGAAGCTCCAAAGCTACCTTCTGCTTCTCAAGCTCCGACTCATATACTTTGGCAATCATCTCAGAGAGCCGTGTTACCATCGTATTATAGCTGTGCAGCAAGCCGCCAATTTCATCCTCACGTTGCGAGTCGGTCGTAATATGTTGCCAATTTCCTTTTTGGGTTTCCCGCATGCCCTCTTTAAGAGTCAAAATAGGTTTAACGATCGACCGGCCAAAACGGGCAGCTAGCACCAAAGCAAGCATGAGCGTTATCAGCCCGACAGCAATTGTGGTGGTTCGTAGTGTTGCAATCGGCTGGCGCATTTCGCGAAGTGGTAGGGATACGACAACACGCCAGCCCGAATAAGCGGACTCGCGGGAGACGAATAAATGAGGCTCATTATTCATCGTATCTACAAGCGTAGTCACATCACTTTCCAACAGCTTGGCCGTCAGCTCAGGGTTAAGCTGCCCATTGGACTGTAGCCCTGGGGGACGGTAAATTAATACGCCATTCGAATCGAGAATAAAGAAGGTGCCGCTAATCCCGAGGTCCGCATCCTTCCAAATCTGCGCTAGCTCCTCTGCCTTGATCTCCATCGCAAGCACGCCCTTGGGCTCATAGGAGGTTCTACCGCGAATCCAACGGGCAATAGTGAATACCCCTTCGGCAGCAGAGTCCCTTAAGCTTTCCTTCAAAATCGCAATTTCTCCATTTTCAGGCAATGTCCTTTTGAAATGCTCTAGCTTTTCCTTCGTGTTAAAATCCCGTAGTAACGCAGGGCTTTGATTATCGTCGATAATCATTCTGCCATGCTCCCCAAGTATATAAATCACATTAATTTCGTTATAGAGAATAAATGTGGGACCAAACACTTCTTTTTGGATATCATTTCTAAATTCAAAAAAACCATAGCTATCCTCGGGATTCATATCCAAAAACGATTTAATCTCATTATTGGATAATATCGAATTGCTGGCCCGCTCATATCTCCGCAAATAATTGTCCGTTTGGGACAGCGAGGTGGCAATAATCTGCGAAACCAGCTTTTCTGCCTGCTCATCAAGGGCAGAGGAGGATTGGTAATACGAGAACAAACTGACCGTGCCCAGTGGAAGCACAATGACGATGACAAAATAAATAAAAATTTGCCGCGCTAGGCTTTTACGCATTATTTGATCCCAAGCTTGTCCCGATATTCCGAAGGGGATAAGCCGGTAAATTTTTTGAACGTTTTCGTAAAATGCGGATGATCCGCATATCCCACTTCATACGAAATATCAATAATTTTGTAATGCGGCTGTTCCAATAGCTTTTTCGCTTTGTCCATCCTTTTGCGGATCCGGTACTGCACGAAAGTTTCCCCCGTCATTTGCTTAAACAGCTGGCTGAAATAAGAAGCATTCAGCCCCAATTGGTCAGCAACCTCCTCCAAGGAAATTTCACGCGATAAATGGGTTTCAATATACTTTTTCGCTTCCTCCATCGGATCTTTAACACGCCCCTTGCGCTTTTGCTTCAGCGCATCCAAAAGTAGCTGGATATGCTCCTCAAACGAAGCGAGCGCAAGCTCGGGATCCTCATGAACAACAAGTGGCACAGTGGCTTCAAAGCTGTGGACCCCGCGATTATTAAGCTTGATAATGAGCATTTCCATTAGGTCGGACAGCAGCTCCCGCATGCTTACCGCGTTGAGCGACCGCTCCAGGCAATAGGCTCTCCACCCTTGCATCCATTCAGCTATCTCCTTCTGCCGCAGGTTCCAGACGGCTTGTTCTAACCGCTCTGACCATTGTTCCAGAGTTGCAGCAGACACATGGGCTCCCGCTCGTTGCTTGCGTGCCGCAATAAGCTTCTCCAGCACCTCATGCAGTGCATTTTTCACAACGGGCTTTAGCAAATAATCCTTCACCCCAAGCGCCATGCATTGCCTTGCATATTCAAAGTCATTAAATCCGGAAATTACGACAATATCAATATCCAAGCCCGAGGCTTGGACAGCCCGGCTTAATGCCAAGCCGTCCGTCACAGGCATTCGAATGTCCGTAAACAGGATGTCGGGTGTTTCCTCCCGGATCAGTTCAAGTGCAGCCTCACCGTTTGCCGCTGTACGAATATGAAATTCCGAAAGCCCTGACTTCTGGACGAGCGCTGTAAGACCTTTGCGGATCATCGGTTCGTCATCGACGACAAGTATGCGAAGCATGCCGGCACTCTCCTCACAACCCTATTTATGCTTAGAAAGCCACTCCCCGCGATTTCTCGCAGGGAGGAGTGGCTAACACTATAATTTTATTATTGCTTCCATTTTTGCGCATCAGCGCCCCTTAATTTATAACCCGTTTTCTTCTGGTAACGTTCATTAGCTTCTTTCAAGATATCATTACCACCCTTAGCTTTCCACTCTTCAATTGCTTTAGGCCAATCGGATATCGGTTCTTTACCATATACCATCTTCACCATATGGGTAATCAATAGTGGAGGAGGAACATCGGAAAGCGGTGTGACATCCGGGTTTTTCTGCATAGCATCCAGCGTTGGATCAAATTCAAGTCCACCACGCCCCTCAGTTGGAAGAACAGTTTCAAGTACCTTCAGCAGGCTCTGCCCTTCAGGCGTAGCGTTCAGGATTTGCTTGCGGAAAGCATCATCCTTGACCATGTGCAGGAATCCGCTTAAGTAACGTTGCTCTGCAACCTCAAGATCGGTTTTAGGCTCTAACGGCAAGGTCAAATCGAACCATTTATCCGCTTCTTCTGTTACCTGCCAATCGAAAAATTTAAGGATACCCGGAATTTTCTCCTTATCGGTCTTGGAATTAATAAAGTAGGCGCGTGCACCAGAGGAATACAGATAACCTCCCCCTTTGCCATCCGTGCCAGTAGGAGATTGAATAATTTTAATTTTGGCCTCAGGTACGGATTGTTTCAGCTGAGTCTCCCATTGGATCAATTCCTGGGCATTCATTTCCCACATTCCTGCTTTTCCAGCAAGAATGATATTCTTGAAATTTGTCGGGTTGATCGTAGCAAATTCTTTGCTGATTAAGCCTTCATCAAACATCGTTTTGTACGTTTGCAGTGCTTTTTGCATATTGTCCGCATCCATAAACTTAGGTTGAACCTTACCGTCAACAACCTCGAATTGGCTTGTATACGGATACACATCATAAGCCCCAAAAAATATATCGGCATATTTGAAATCCTGGCGTCCCATAAACGGATGCTCCACACCCAGCTTTTTGAAAGCACGCAGCATTTCCATATATTCTTCAACCGTTTTCGGATCCTTAGTAATACCAGCTTTGACCATCAGGTCTTCACGCACCCAAGTCGCACGGCGGGAAGGCTGGGATATAAATTCAGGAATAGCATAAATTTTTCCGTTTAAGGTCACTTCATCCCAAGCAGCCTGCGGGATTACCTTTAATAGATTTGGTGCATGCTGCTTGATTAGATCATTAAGCTCCAGGAAAACCCCTGCCTGCACAGAGCCAGCCAGCTCTTTTCCGCTGGTTCCTGCACCTGCCTGTACCACCTCAGGAATATCATTGGTAGCAAACATTTGTACCATTTTTTGCTCAAAATCTTTATGGGGAACCAGCTTGATGTCGATATCGGTGTTAGTCTTTTTTTCAAGCTCCTTAACCCATTTATCCTCATTGATGTTCGCATGCTTCTCAACATAATCGAAGTTCAATGTACGCATGGACATGGTGAATTTGGTAGGTCCTTGCTGGGTTGCTGCCGCGTTATTCCCGGCTTTAGGTGCTTCTGTGACGTTGCCTGTACTACAGCCTGCAACACCAATTGCCAGTGTAGCTGCTATTGTGCCTGTCATCCACTTTTTCATAGTACCCCTCATTTCGCATGTTTGTCTATATAGTACGAAAGCCTACCAATAAAAGCGCTTTCAGTCCCACAACCTTATTATAGGCAGATCGTTTGGCTGCAACAATGGAATAAATTTGTATGCCCTTGTCTTTTCTTTAGATTTTTGAGTATATTCGTGTTTTTTTTAGGTCTTGACCGATCCAATCATCATTCCCTTAACAAAATATTTTTGCAGGAACGGGTAGACCATCAGGATCGGGATCGTCGCGATAAAGACGGTGGCCATCTTGATGCCTTCTGGCGATACATTCAGCATCTCCGAAAACATCGCGGAGTTGGGGTCCATGCTCACTGTATCCGTATCAATCATTTGGCGGAGCTTGATCTGCAAAGGGTACAGGTTACGGTCGTTCAAATAATACAGGGCGCTTGTATACGAGTTCCAATGGTACACCGCGTAATAAATCCCCATCGTCGCCATCGCTGGCTTTGACAATGGAACGACGATTTTCCAAAGGATGCCCAGCTCCCCGCAGCCATCAATCCGGGAGGAATCGATTAATTCGGTAGGAATGTTCATAAAGAAGGAACGCATAATGAAAAAATTAAAGGCACTGATCGCACTGGGAACCACTAATGCCCACAGTGAATTCATTAAACCCAGTGATTTGATCAAAATAAACACGGGAATCAGCGGAGCCGAGAAAATCATCGTAAACAAAATCATCATCATGATATATTTCCGGCCCACATATTCTTGCCGGGACAAGGGATAGGCCAGTGAAGAGGTCATGACCAGGTTAATCGCGGTTCCGCCTACCGTCACAATGACGCTGACCAAAAAAGCACGCCAAATCGTGGGGTCCTGGAAAACGTATTTATAATTGATCCACGTAAAATCGACCGGCCATAAAGCGACTAATCCATTGGTAATCGCTTTGGAGCTGCTGAAGGACTGGGCGAGGATGTTCAAGTAAGGCAGGAACATCGTCATCGCAAGAGCCGCCAGCAAGATGATATTGCCTATGTTAAATATTCGCATACCGGTTGTTACCCTATGCTTCATGGTTTCCTGCCCCCTTTAATACAAGCTTTCGCCTGTTGCTTTTTTACTAAGCTTGTTCGCTACATACAGCATGACTAAACCCACAACCGATTTAAACAAGCCCACTGCTGTTGTATAGCTATATTCCTGCTGCAAAAGGCCGGCACGGTAAATATACGTATCCAGGATTTCGCCATTCTCATAGGTGAGCGGATTGATCAGCACCCAGACCCGTTCAAAGCCATAGTCGAGGAACTCGCCAATTTTGAGCAGGAACAGGATCGTAATCGTCGGCAACAGGGCCGGTATCGTAATCGATAACGTTTGCTGCCAGCGGTTCGCACCATCGATTTCGGAGGCCTCGTACATATCGGGGTTAATGCCCGTAAGCGCCGCCAAGTAAATAATCGTCCCCCAGCCCACTTCCTTCCAAACGCCTGTGGTGACAAATATCGAACGGATCATCGAGTTTTCAGCCAGAAAGTAAATCGGCTCAAAGCCCAGCCATTTAATAAACTGGTTGACAATCCCTGTGGATGGCGAGAGGATACCAACGGCAATCCCGCCGATAATGACCCAGGATAAAAAATGCGGCATATAGATGATGGTTTGCACCACCCGCTTGAAAAGCACCAGCCTTAATTCATTGAGCAGCAGGGCAGCAAGTATTGGTGCCGGAAAGGCGATCAATATATCCAGGCCGCCGAGAATAAAGGTGTTTTTCAAGATCCGCAAGAAATCGGCATGCTCGAACATCCGCTCGAAATGCTTCAGCCCCACCCAAGGGCTGCCGAACACCCCTTTAAAGATGTTGTAGTCCTTAAAAGCAATAAAGGATGCGGCCAATGGGACATACTTGAACAAAAGGTAATACACAATGCCCGGAATCGTCAGGAAGTACAACACCCTGTATTTCCATATATATTTCCAAAGGCTGTTGGTAGCGCTGCGATGGCTGATCGAATCAGCTGCTTGAATTTTAGCCCGTGCCATACTTGTCCTCCTCCACTCCGTAGTCTCATTTTAATTGTTATGGAAGCGTTATCTTGCCACTCCTTTATACTAGCCGCTACACCCCTGCCTTACAATGGCTTGCTTTTAGACGTATTTGTGTTTTTTTTAGGTCGCTCGTTCCCATTTGTTCGCTGGCTATGCTATAGTATTTGTTATTCATATCGAATGGACAAGCAGCTCAATTTACTTAAGCAACCGTTGATGGAGGTTTTATTAATGACGTTTACAGGCTTTACCCAATCCGACTTTGATGTGTTCTCGATTCCCGGCCTTGAAGGCCGTATGGAAGGAATCCAAACGCAGATTCAACCCAAATTCAAAGCACTCGGCGAACCCCTCCGGGACGAAGTTTCCGTTCTTGCTGGTGATCCGATGTTTCTTCATATTGCCAAGCACGCAAGACGCAAGGTGAATGCACCTGTAGATACTTGGATGGCGATTGGGCATGATAAGCGCGGCTATAAACAGCATCCTCATTTTCAGGTTGGGTTATTTGACGACCGTGTGTTTATTTGGCTAGCACTGATCTATGAGCTTCCCAACAAAAAGGCGATAGCCGATACCTATTTAAAACATATAAAAACAATCCGCGGAATCATCCCCAAGGACTATGTACTATCTTTTGACCATATGAAAAAGGACAATGTTTCTTTTAAAGGCATAAATGTGCAGGATTTGCAGGTAGCCTTGGAAAAATTCCGCGACATCAAAAAGGTGGAGCTGCTGGTGGGCCACAACCTTTCCTACGATAATCCCATCTTAGCTGACGGGCCAAAGTTTGCTGAATTTGTCAAAGATACGTTCGCAACCTTGATGCCTTTATATACCATGGCTCGTAATGCTGCCCAACCTTCTAGCAAAAATTAATCTTACACTAAGGTTCCTTTAAAGTTATTTTAAGGCTACTTGGGCAAGCTAGAGATAGATAAAATCGATGATTTGGTTTTCCCAATCGATCATTCAGTTTTCCACGGAAAGGTGGTAGATCATGAATAAATTCCAGCCCAAACAAGTCATTGTCACTAGCTTGACCTTAGCAATGCTGCTAGGTGGCAGCGCATTATATACAACTAAGCAGCAGGCTTTTGCTGAGACGCCCGATACAACCGTCAAGCAATTCGCCCCGAGCGACCAGAAAAAAGCAGAACGCAACACTCACAAAAAAGAACTTAAGGATGAGCTTAGCTTCGCCAAAGGCAAGATGCCGATTATTGAAGAAGCTTCAGCTATATTAGGTATAGATAAAGAAACGCTAACCATTGCCCTAAAGGATAAAACGCTGGTCGATATCGCCAAGGAAAAAGGGATCAGCGAAGCCGATCTCATTAGCAAGCTGCAGGCGGAGCGCGGCAAAAAGATTGATGAAGCCGTCCAAGCAGGCACCATTAAAGCCGAGGATGCGGACAAAATCAAAGCTAAAATGGCTCAGCACCTGACCTTTATGGTAAACCACAAAAATAATGCAAGCCTGCATGAGGGCTCAGGTAAAAAGAAGGACAAGCATGGCATCCTGCCTGCTCCAGACAAGCTTGCCGCTATTCTGGGGATTACAGCTGATGAGCTTAAAGCCGAGATGAAGGCCGGAAAATCCTTAGCGGAGGTTGCCCAGTCTAAAGGCATAAGCAAGGAACAATTGATCAAACAGATCAAGGAAGAGATCGCTCCTTGGATCGATCAAGCTGTGGATCGCAAAAAGGGTAAGGCTTCAACAACACCAGAAGCCAGTTAAGTTAAGTTCATATAAATGGTAATGCTAAGCCGGTCGTTTAACGACGGCTTTTTTTGCATTCTTTTGTTTATTCGGCATTTTTCACACTTTTGTCATAATTTTCGTTTATAATAGAAAATAAAGGTCTTTTTTTAGGGGGAAACTATCTATGTCTGTCTGGCCAATTAAACATCCTATTCGCCGTATCTCATTAGTGCTGGGTGCTTCCCTTATTGCCGGTTCCTTCATCTTCTATGATGACTCCCTTCCATCCCACACCGTGCAAGCTGCAGCCCCTAAGCCTGCCACCAGTGTTCCTGTCAATGAGGGTTTGCTAATTTATGAGCAGAACTGTATTTCCTGCCATGCCGTTGATGGGAAAGGCTTGGACCGCTATCCTCCTGTAGCCAGTGACCATGTAAAAAAAATGCTTAGCACTTATGACCAAGCCTACGAATATATTAGCCGTAATATGCCACAAAATTCACCTGGCTCGCTTAGCGATGATGATTACAAGAAAGTTACCCGTTATGTGCTTTCTTTAAATGGTATACCAACCGAGTTTAATGACATTGCTAGCCATTGGGCTCAAACAGAAATCAAAGAATTGCTAGACAAAAATTATATTGATGGCTATATAAATACGCAGGCTGAAACGATGGCTTTTAGACCGGAGCAAAATATTACTCGTGCGGAATTTGTCCGCTATTTGGTAAAGGCCAAGCAAATGTTTTTGTCCAATAGCACGGCAACGGACTTTATCGATATCAATATTAATAAAAATGACCAGCCTTATATTATTACAGCTGTAGAATACGGATTAATCGACGGATATGCCGACCACACCTTCCGGCCGAATAACCTCATCTCACGCGCTGAAATCGCCGCTATTCTAGCCCGCAGCGAAATGCTCAAGCCTGTGCCTGGCCAAGGGTTTACCGATGTGGCTGATGACTTCTGGGCTAAGGACAATATCCTTGCCGTGCAGCAGGCGCACTTATTCGACGGCTACGAGGATGGTACATTCCGCCCCACCCGTGAGATGAAACGTGGCGAGGCGGTCGCCGTTATTTATAGGCTGCTTAATCCAGCATAATTATAAGGATTAGGCTCCTTTACTTAAAAACAGCATTATGGACAGCAAAAAACCGCCAAGCTCTGTTGCAGCTTAAGCGGTTTTAAATGTGATCAGCGAGGCTGCACCTGCTGTAACGGGCTCGATGGATGGCTCCGATCCAGCACCATAAATTTGTATAGCAGGTACAATGCAGCCAGCGACAGGATAGCACCCATGTAGAAAGGCATCTGGTGGCTATATTGGTATATGCCTGCGCCCAGCAGCGGACCGACAATTCTACCCAAGCTATCCATCGAAGAGCTTAGTCCAGAAGCTACACCTTGTCCGGCTTTTGTTTTTTGTGTAATCAAGGAAGTGACACATGGGCGAATCAGCGCATTTCCAGCTGCAAATACGGACAAATAAATGGACGCCGTAAGCAGGCTTGATGAGAACAGGATCAGCACAAAACCAATGGCCGATAAGATCAAGCCGATACCAATCACCTTGGCCTCGTCACCCCTTTTAATAAAGCGGCGCACCACACCCCCTTGAATCAAAGCACCCACAACGCCACTAACCGCAAACATAATGCCTAGCTGGAATGAGGTCGCACCAATCTGGTCCTTCTCAAACAGCAGCAGTGTTGCTTCCAAGCCTGCTAATGTAAAGGATACAAAAAAAGATAACACATATAAATATTTAACAGAGCCAATAAAGGCTGTCCAGCGAGAGGGCTTGGCACCCTGCGGCTGGTGCCGCTTCTCCTTGCTTAAGGACTCCGGCAGCATGGCTAGGGCAAATAAGAAAGTAATAAAGGCCAGTCCTGACGCTGCATAGAAAGGAACCTGGTAGCCCCAATGGCTAAGGATCCCACCTACAGCAGGACCAAATATAAAGCCAAGCCCAATGGACATACCGACGAGCCCCATACCTTTAGTCCTGTTCTCCTCTGTCGTAATGTCTGCTACATACGCAACCGCACAGGCAGTCGCAGCACCAGAGAACAACCCGCCTAATATCCGTGAGGCATACATCAGGAATAAATTATCACCTGCAATGCCGAATATAAAGAAGCTGACGCTGAAGCCAAGCGTGCCGAGTATAATAAGCGGACGCCTGCCAATTCGATCGGATAAGCTGCCCCATACTGGAGACATGAGGAATGAAGCCAGCGAGTAAATGGACAATAGCATTCCCAGATGAAAGCTGCTTGCCCCTGATCCCGCTATAGCATCGGGTAAAACGGGAATAATGATGCCGAAGCCGATAAATATCGTCATCAGCAGTACCATAATTATGGCCAGCTGTTTATTCATTAGTATGTTCACTGCCTCTCAAGCTATATTGTAGCCTTATCGTATCACAACTTATTTATACAGGGAAACGATAGCGGCGAAGATTAACAAATTGGACAAAACCAAGGTGCCGAATATGAATGTTATTGGAAATGTTAACAAATGTTTAACATTAACCGCTTGCATCCTTGTCCAATAATCGTTACTATCAAATGTGTTAAATATTTGGTAACCTTGAAAGGAAGAGATGACATGGATCACAGGCGTACGCCTCTATTCACTGCGTTGAAAGAGCACGCAGCACGCAATCCGGTACAGTTTCATATTCCAGGCCATAAAAAAGGAGTTGGCATGGATCCGGAATATCGTGCATTTATAGGCGATAACGCCCTGTCCATCGACCTTATTAATATAGCACCGCTGGATGACCTGCACCAACCCACAGGTGTTATTGAAGAAGCGCAGCAAATGGCTGCGGATGCATTCGGCGCGGACCACACCTTTTTTTCCGTTCAAGGTACAAGCGGCGCGATCATGACGATGATCCTTACCGTGTGCTCACAGGGCGACAAAATTATTGTTCCACGCAATGTTCACAAATCCGTCATGTCGGCGATTATTTTTGCCGGAGCTAAGCCTGTTTTTGTTTCGCCAGTTCGCGACCCTAATCTAGGGATCGACCATGGGATTACCACAAGCTCGGTGAAACGCGCCTTAAAAAGGCATCCTGATGCCAAGGCTGTGCTTGTCATTAACCCCACCTATTACGGGGTTTGCGCCGATCTTAAGGAAATTGTTGACCTTGTACACAGCTACAACATCCCTGTGCTCGTCGATGAAGCCCATGGCGTATTAATCCATTTCAGTGATAAGCTGCCTTTATCGGCAATGGCTGCCGGAGCGGATATGGCTGCTACCAGTGTCCACAAACTTGGTGGCTCGATGACCCAAAGCTCGGTGCTCAATATTAAAGAAGGGCGGATCAATCCCGGCCGCGTGAAAACGATCCTAAGTATGCTGACCACGACCTCAACCTCGTATATATTGCTTGCTTCCTTGGACACCTCACGCCGCCACCTCGCCCTCAATGGGGCGGCATTAGCGAACATGGCGATCGAGCTTGCGCAATTTGCCCGTCACCATATTAATGAAATTCCCGGCCTTAGCTGCTTTGGCGCAGAAATTCTCGGAACCGAGGCTACGTTTGATTATGATCCAACCAAAGTGAATATACATGTTCGCCACTTGGGCATTACTGGCTATGATGCAGAGAACTGGCTCCGCGAGCATTATAATATCGAGGTAGAGCTTAGTGATATGTATAATATTCTGTGCCTGATTACACCAGGCGATACCCATGAGAATATTGATACGCTGCTAAATGCGCTTCGCGAGCTATCCAGCCAAAACTACAATATTCGCCCTGCTACGGAATTGGTCATTAAGGTGCCTAGCATTCCACAGCTCACCTTAACACCTCGTGATGCTTTTTATGGCGATACCGAGCTGGTGCCTTTTAGAGAATCGGCAGACCGCATTATCGCTGAATTCATTTATGTATACCCACCGGGAATTCCGATCCTGCTGCCCGGCGAGGTCATTTCGCAAGACTTGATTGATTATATCATCGATCATGTTGAAGTCGGGCTGCCGGTCAAAGGACCAGAGGACCGCAGTATCCAAAATGTAAAGGTGATTGTAGAAACGAACGCAATCTTCTAGGAAAAAGGAACATGCCGCAGACCAGGCATGTTCCTTTTTTTAGCGTTCCCGCTCAAGCCAATGAATAACATCCGCCACTGCGTGCTCATCATGGTGGCAGCATGAGCGGTTAGACGCGGTTATAAGGGTTGCGTGGGCATTCGCCACGGCAATCCCAACACCCGCCCTGCGGATCATCTCCAGGTCGTTAAGATGGTCACCCATCGCTATACAGTTAAGCTGCTCGACTCCCATCAGCTCCATCAAATGCTCAAGGGCATGCCCTTTTGAAGCTTCGGCGGGGATCATCTCCAGGTAACGCCCTTCTGAACGTACCCATAACATGCCTTCGTCTTGGGATTGTGTGGTATAGGCTTCCACCTCGTCCAGCAGGTCAGACTCCCAAGCCAGCAGCACCTTGAACCAAGGCTCGTTCAAGTGGTCGAACCCTTCCGATTTTGGCCTGTTAAAGCTTTCCGAGCGCCGATGGTGGTCTGTCGTTGCATTTTCCCTGATGAAATAGGGCTCGCTTCCACAATAAATTTCCACACCCAACTCTGGAAACTGTGCCATGATCCGGCTTAAAGTAGGTCGGATGGACACGTCTAAAGTCCGTTGCCACACATCGACGCCTTTGGCGTAATCATGGATCACCGCACCATTATATAAAATCGCGGGTGCATTAATCGGCAATTGGTCTGCAAACCGTTTGGCCGAAGATGTAATACGGCCTGTTGCCAATGTAAACAAGCCGCCCTGTGCGACAAAGCGTTGTATCGCTTCCAAGTTCTCCGGGCTAATAGTTTTACTGCTATTCAGCAAGGTTCCATCCATATCCGTAACTAACATATAGCCTTTAAATCGTTCTGTTTCCATGTATTGCCTCTCTTCTACTGGTATATTGTCAAACCGATGTCTAAATGCTATGATGTTGAAGATATCTATCGGGACTTAAGGCTCCATCCCAGTCCAACTCACAGGCAGGTGTAGCGATAATGGCTCAAAGCGCGTATATCAAATTTGTTCAAGGCTCTACTATCCCTTCCCTTTCCCTTGAGCAATTAAAGGACCAGTTGATGCACTATAAAGACCAGCTGAATCTGACAGGGCAGCAATTGGGTTGGGAATATGGGGATGCCGGATTCCCGTACACGGTAGAAACCAAGCCGGATGCGGCCGACAAATGGTTCTACTTGAAGGGCAAGGATCCTTTGTACCACTACATTGTAATGGGTACAGGCACGGAGCAAGCTGGCGAGCTCGACCAGCATTATGTTCAGGTTGTGCTTCCTGAGGGCTCCACGCATGGCGATAAAGCCAAAGGGAATGAATTCTGCAAGTACTTGGCCAGGTTATGGAAGGCCGAGCTACATTTATTCAATGGGCGAGTTATGTACTTTAATCCACGCAAATAATGATTAAAACCCGTAGACCTTCCCGCAAGCTGTGGAAAGGTCTATTTGCGTTATATCCGGCCTTACGCTATGAGCAGAAAGGTAGATTTCGCCATGGATAAGTGATATTCATTAGAGTAGCTTCCCACATTCCAGCAGGCTTACTCGCCTTTATTGCCCAGCAAAAACCCTTCTTGTTTGCACAAGAAGGGTTAAGTCCATCCTATTCAGATGCTTGTTCTTCGACAATCTGGTTGTAGATTTTAACGACGCGTTCCCACTCTTCTTCATCTTCAATGCTTTCGAGATAAGCATCCTCGTTCTCTTCTTCGATACGAAAGATTACACCGTCTGCTTCCGGATCATTACGGTCCAGCAATACTGCATAAGGCTGGCTATTGGCTTCAAAAGTATATACCATAACCATCTCGTGCTCTACGCCATCTTTATCCGTAACTACAAAAATATCATCATCTTCATGGTCATGATCGCAGGATTCATCATGTATATGTTCGCTCATGGGAAAACCTCATTTCATTAGAAATTATTCTCCCACGTATAGTAACATGTTCATTCAAACAGGTCAACATGTATGAATAGCTTCCTGCCATAAAGTAAGATATTTACTCCGATACAATAACCTTTTCGGAAATAACCGTAAAGTCGCTGTTTTCATCCAGCTTGACGGAGAATTTAATCGTATATTCACCGACTTCATTGAAGGAAACACTGAATGGCCAAGGATACCAGAAGTTTTCTTTAGATCCGTTAACCAGCTTCTCATGCGGAGACACGGCTTGCTCTCCCGTAGGCGTTTCAATCGATATTTTGAACGAATAAAAAGGTGTTTTCAAGCTGTCCACTTGGGCAAATACAGCAAAATCAATTTTTTTGCCTTTAGGAACCTTGCCAAAGGGCGACTTGATTGAATAATCATCATTAACCTTTTCTGCAACAAACATATGAACATTCGGTTTATAGATCGAAACGGTATTCTTGGCACTGTCCCACCGTACGAGCGATTGAAGGGATTCCGAAAGCTCACGAACCGGAAACACCGCATTGTTTTTTACTAAAAAAGCTGGCGTTTCATCCTTAAATTGTTTCTCTACATCGTTGATCATCGTCTTAACTTTACTAAATCCTTCGTAATCGCCCCACATTGAACTTGCATAAACGCCTGCAGTTCCAAATAATGAGAGCGATAGCACCAGCGCTAGCATTCGTGGCACTTTCATTACTGTAACCTCCATCGTGACTTGTACTTGTTTATATTAAGTTATACGCCGAAAGCGAACAAGAGTTGCGCTGATTTTTAAAAAAATCCAAAAATAAATTTCTGCTCCTAATCTACATCTAGTAAAACTATTGACTTTCTGGATATATACATACAAAATATGCCACATTTTGAATATTACCTACTTCTCATTATTTGGTATTTATAATTATATTATATCTGCTTTTATATCGTACAGAGTTGAATCTAAAAATTAATTTAGATTATAAGACTGCAATTAAAAAAGATTTGATTAAAATTGTGTTAAAATTCTCTTGAATTATAGTTTCGTTCCATGTTAGATTAAAAAAGATATGTGAGCGTTATGGAACCATGAGTGGAGGATCGTTCGTGAGCCTGCAAATCCAGATGATCGGTACAGGAAGTGCTTTTTCCAAAAAGTTTTACAACAACAATGCATTGGTAACCTGCAACGGTTTTACGCTTTTGGTGGATTGCGGATATACCGCACCTAGAGCACTGCACGAGCTTGGTATTGAAATTAATTCTATTGATGGCCTGTTTATTACCCATGTCCATGCAGACCACGTTGGTGGTATGGAAGAGTTTGCTTTTCGCTTGAAATATACATACAAACATAAGATGAAGTTGTTTGTTCCTTCCAAACTAGTGGATTCTTTATGGAACCAATCATTAAGGGGCGGTTTAGAGAATAAAACAGAAGGTTTTATGGGGCTTGGTGATTATTTTGATCTGATTCTTGTGGAAGAGACCGTTCCCACAGAGATTCATCCTGGGTTTACTTTGGAATTAATACCATCAGAGCATATCCCTGATAAGCCTAGCTATTCCATTATGTTTAATGAGAGGTTATTTTACAGTTCGGATACTAAATTTAATTACACTCTTTTGTCAGAGCTAAGTGAACAGCGTAAATGCCAGTACATCTTGCATGATTGCCAGCTTTCTTCCCCCGGTATCGTCCACGCTTGCCTAGATGAATTACTTACATTACCGGATAAGATTCAAAGTAAAGTATTACTAATGCACTATGACGACCTCATTGATGCATTTATAGGTAAATCAGGGAAAATGACCTTTATGGAGCAGCACAAAACTTACAGCTTTCCATAAAAACCTGGCCTCTCGGAGAGGTCGGGTTTTTCATACATCCCCTCACAACAAGAGCTACACTATTTAGATACATTTGAAAGCGCTTGTATTAAATTTTCATTGTTTTCTGTTTATTTAAAGGAATTATTAATTGGATGTAGAATTGCCTTACTATCCATTCTTTTCTATTCTGTTAAGAAGGAGTTTGAAGGTATGAGCTATAATGGGATACTTGTTGCCTATGCATGTGTAATCAGTGCTTCCTCTATCTATTTTGACAAAACGCATAATCCCTTCATTCTTATATTGTTTGCTACGTTGTATGTAGTTGCCAATTTTATGGAGAAGAGATATCGTATAGCGCCAGCTCTACAAGTCCTTTTTTTAATTGCTTTTCATTGGCAGGCGCAAATGGCTTGGTGCTTGCCTTTATATTACGCACAAATGGGTAAACATTTTTATTTATCGCGTAATCCTAACCATGCTTTTTTAGTCGGAGTCCTGTATACTATCGTATTTACCTTAGTCTCCTATACTTATATTCCGTTCACTGCTTACCTACTTGCTACCTTTTTATTTTGTTCATGCAGCATCTTGACTTGTGCCTATTTGTTTCACCGCTATGTACTAGCTATGAAAACGCAGACGCGGCAGTTGGACAGTGAGAAAAAGCATTTGATTACCCATGATGCGCTCACGGGCCTGTATAATTATGAAGAATGCCATCGCCAGCTCGAATATCTCGTACAGAAGGAAACCCCTATTGTACTTGCCCTAATCGACTGCAAAGATTTAAAATCATTGAACACTGTTAACGGCTTCCATGGTGTGAACCGCATCCTCAAGCAAGCGGCGCAGCTTCTGCGGATTATTTTCCCGGAGGCGCTCATTATTTCCCGTTATGGAGGCGATGAGTTTGCCATTGTCCTAAAATTGACCGATTTGCATGAGGTAACACGTATGATTACTCAACAACTGACTTACGACTTTCCCAAAATGACAGGCATTGAGATCAATTTCGGGATGGCTTTTTATCCAACAGATGGAACATTTAAGGATGACCTCATCTTTATTGCGGAACGGAATTTGTACATGATGAAACGTGAATCCTGGTTAAAACGCGAGGAGCATATGATTCGATCGGAGAAATTACGGGTTGTTGGTGAATTAGCGTCGGGCATGGCTCACGAAATTCGTAACCCCTTAACCACGATTAAAGGCTTTTTGCAGCTTTCCAAAGCAGATAACTTTAACATCCGTCCTTGGTATGAATTGATTATGGATGAAATTACACGCATGAGCACATTAACAGCTGAATTTCTTCAATTCTCTAAGCTGCATACCACGCAATTCAAAATTCAATCGATTGAAGAATCTATACATAGAGTTATCTCCTTGCTTGATTCGGAAGCGGCACGACTGGGGCACCAGATTCAATTCGACCCTGCACCTGAACCCTTATATATGATGATGGATCAGGATAAGATGCTGCAAATGCTGCTGAATATTACGAAAAACGCCTTTGAAGCTATGGAGGATCAGGGTCTTGTACATATTAAGCTGGCCAGCAATAATCATAAAGCCATTATTGAAATTACCGATACAGGCTCCGGCATACCCCAATCCGAGATAGAAAAAATATTGTTGCCCTTCTATACAACCAAAGAGACGGGTACCGGACTTGGGTTATCCATTTGCCACAAAATTATCCAAGACCACCAAGGCACGCTAGAGATCGAAAGTGAAGTCGGCAAAGGGACGAAGCTCATCATAACTGTCCCACTCGCTTACCCGGATACAACTCACGAAATTGCCCCTGAGACCAAATCGGGATTCGCAGCTCCTTAGCCTGTAATCATAACCCAAAGATCCTAAAGGCCTTTTAAGGCACTTTAGGATCTTTTTGCGTTGGTTTACCTATCAGACATAAGGACAACGAACAGCACCCCTTTAAAGCGCTTTAGAGAGCCTCTATGGACAAGCTATTCCCAGCCTCATCCCATTTCAGAGTAGCTCCGAATAAAGCTTTCAGATCATCGACCGCTACCATCGGCTCTGTACCCATGCGCCTAATCCTTTGGCTTAGCTTAATCTGTGTACCATTGACAGTTGCCAGCTGCTCATCCATTTGCAATTGAACTGTATACTGCTTGTATTTGATTTTAATCCGTCTGCCCTCATCATTATCCAAGATCTTGTGTTCCTTGGATGCTACTCCCGTTATCTCATTGAACAAGCTCAATGGGACATAGACATTTTTCTCCTTGTCTTCGAAACGTTGCATTGGCGCCAGAGGCATTCCATTCATCATTACAAGCAGAAGCGGCCAGGACTGCATACCTTCCTTATCCATCGTTTCCGTTAAAGCTTTACTCATAAATGGAGGCGGTATTGCTCTTAAGGACTTAGAAATACGTTCAAAGGAAAACCAGTTCATATAAAACGGGGTATAAATAAGCTGTTTGCTTGCAGGATCCAACGCCCATATTTGGATAGATCCATCTACAAAGGGCTGCTGCTCCTGCAAGGAGCGTAGATCCAGCTTTACTTCCACAGGGGATTTGCCTGTGGCATTCACCGCTGTTGTCCAATTCATGGGCAAGCCATCTTTAAGATTATAGCCCGATACTTGTATACCATATTGGATGAGCTGATCATCCCGGGTCGCAGAGGAAGAAAAAACCAACCGATTAGTACCTGGCTCCCCATCCTTCGTAGCCGACCACTGCTGCAGCAAAGGAAGCTTGATTGATTCTTTAGAGGGGAATCCAGCAAGCTTTTCCCAGTATTGCCTAAGGGCTGGAATAGACTCTGCAGAAGGAATGTATTCATTCTCATGACGAAGCAGGTTAACTATGTTTGGCACCCGGCTTGGCATGGGCTCTACGCCGACACCAAATAGCAAAACATAATCCTCCGCCATAATTTCTCCCGGATCCCATCTATGCACATAAGGCAATAAACTACCCGACCATCGAATAGGGAAGCCGTCTAGCTGCCTTATTTTTGCCCAACTTGAAGATTCCGTAAGCTGGCCCGGATAGGTGCCTTCTTTCTTTTGGAGCCAATAATAGGTGAAATGATGCCCATATTCATGGATTAATGTACGAATCACTGGAGTACTTTCAACTTCATATAGCTTAATGGTTTGGGTTTCCACATTATAGGAGCCAACACGAGACCCGCTTTTTCCAATGCTTTTCTCCGAATACAGGATGACTTTTTTTAGGACCGATAGCTCTTCACCATGTTCACATTGTAATAAAGCAGCATATAGCTCTTTCAATTTAGGCTCGTTCCATACCTCACTATAACTAATAAATTGAATGCCCTCCGGACTCGTATAGGTAACAGATTCAGAAGATTCCTGCGCATAAGCCGCCCCTGAGAAGATGATGCACATTGTAAGCAAAAGACTATATGCGGTTAGGCGTATCCTCATGTTATATCCTCATCTCATCCATATTGGTCCATATCCCTTGATTAAACAAATCCATAATATTCTATTTAACCAAAGTTAGTTCCTTCTAATCAGGTTAGCCCCGCCTGCACAAAAAAGAAGCTTCCTATCTGAAAGCCCCCCATTGCCAAGCCGTACCATCGCCCACCAGAATTGCTGGATCCAACCGCGGCGACCTCAAACTAACATCGTTAATCACATGCTTTACTTTGTCCACAAACTGTACCTCTACTTGCGATTCTCAACACTTTTCAACATGGAAAGGGGGTAGCTTGCTTCCTCTCTATTACTCTTATCGTCTTGGTTGTCCAAGACACCCCAGCCCATAATTCCATTAATATACTCCAGCAAAAAACGCTCGCCTGAGCTCCCTTCAACCGCATAGAGCCCCGGCGGAAAATCAGCCGAATCCAGCATATAAGCCTTGGCTGTATAATATTTACGCTCCAGCTGTTCCTTCTGGCTGGGAAACTCAGCACGCGGTATCGCCTCAAGAATTTCTACGATTTCTGCGTCCAGCTCAGCAATGCTCATTTGGCTATACAGCTTCTTCACTTGCTCACCCCTGCCCAAATATTCACCAAAATATTATATTCACTTGCTCTATTCCCCTATAAAATAAGGTATAATAGGGATATATTACCATAGAAGGGAGAACCGTTTATGAATACTGAAATTTTGTTTCATGATCAAAAAATTCCCGTCCACTTTATCTCTAGCGACCAGAAGGCGATCCCCTCATTAATTCAAGCTCTCGAAACCTGCTGATGCAACCAGAGGAAACACTCCAAGGTATCATGAATCATATCGAATTGATTGAAGTCGTAGGTAATAACGCTATCGTATATAATTCACTTGAAGAAGATCATATCCAATTGCCGCTCTCATAAAGAGCGGTTTTTTTTGACCACTCGGTACTAGGGAGATAGAACTCGTTACTTTCGGACTGCTCCCGAGAAACCCGCTGTAAGGTATTGCTTCTCATCCCCTGCTAGATTGAACCATGATTTGAAAAGCTGGCCTTCGGGCTTCATTTGGTCGTACAAGCCTTTGAGACCTAAGACAGCTACTTCCATCCCCATTTCTCCAAATGACCGAAATAAAAAAGCCATTCGTTCCTTCTCGGTATGGAGGGCGTGCAAATTATCCAAAACGATTTGATTTTGCTCATTCAAGCGAATCATCTCTGACCACATTACAAGCTTGCCCTCCGGTTTCAAGAGCGACACCAACAGGCGATTATAGTCCGTAATCAAGCTATTGCGAAGATACATCAGGCCTTCTATGATTTGCCCTATCTCTTGGCTATTGTATTGACTTACATAGACCGAAAATTGCGTTAAAGCATTAATATAAAACAATTGGGTATGTACCGAGGAAGATATAACCAGTGAAAAGCTTTTTTTCAAATGGGGCAACGCTTCATATTTACGAACCTCAAAGGAGCAATTTTTCAAATAACTATATATCTCATGAGCAGGAGCATGGTTTATCAACAGATCTTCCCAGGTTTCATAGAACTGGATCTGGTCCAAGCAGGTATAATCTATATGGGTCAGCGACTTTACTTTTGTCGAAGCCACCCCCCCACTCTGTTCCAGTACCTCCTCGATTGCATTTGCCTCCGTATCCATTACCGTTACCTGAGTAAATTGGTTAGCCAATTCAGGCAAATCCACATCCCCATGGTTGCCTGCTCCTAGTACAACCGCTTTATCTCTAATGGAAAGGGAGTCAATCGCATGCTCAAGCAGTTGACGAACATGGAAACGATGCGTCCCCCATTCTTGGCTCCCCCAATCAACTACGCTGTCCCCAACCTGCCGCTGATCATACTCAATGGGTTGAAACGTCCGATGAAATCCCCTCATGATACCCCTTCTTTCCTATGTTTTGTATGGTTGTATTATAGCATAACTGCTACTGTATGAAGTAGCTTCCTTAGCTGGCTTTCTGCTAGTTTCGCGGCTTGGCAAGAAAATTACGATAAAATGGTTGACAACAGCCAACGGCGTTGGTATTATATTATTTGTCGCCAAACAATACGACTTGTTAGCTCAGCTGGGAGAGCACTATCTTGACAGGGTAGGGGTCAGAGGTTCGAGCCCTCTACAGGTCATACACGAAAACCCTTGATACATAAGGGTTTTTTGCTATATATACCTTCCCTACCCCACCTTGGAGATGCTATTTTAGGCTTGCGAGTAACAATGGAGTAACATTTTGAATCTCTACGTTTATCTCAGTAGGATGAATGTTTTCAAACAGCACTTTACTGATTAGGTTGGCAGCTTCTTTTTGCCTTCCTTTTCGAACATGCGTGTACGTATCCAGAGTCATTCTCGTTGTACTGTGTCCTAGCCTTTCCGCAACCATCTTGATGTCCGCTCCATGCTCAACAAGCAAGGTGGCATGACTGTGCCGTAAATCATGAAAGCGTATCTCGTTCAAGCCAGCTTTATTACTTAGCCGCTTGAATGACCTTACTACGTTCCGTGGGCTCACAGGCGTTCCTTTTACAGTACATATTACAAGGTCATGGTCCTGATATCCCTCACCCATTTCAACCTTTTCAGCAACGATAGAACGGCGTTGTTTCCTTAACATTCCAACGGTTTCAACACAAAGGTCAACTGAGCGCCGACTTGATGTTGTCTTTGTTTCAGACAATAACTTCTTTCCGTCTGGGCTCAGTATTTGACTGACGAAAAGCACTTTGTTCTCCACATCCACATCCCGCCACCGTAACCCTAAGATTTCCCCTCGCCGCAAGCCTGTTGTCATCGCTAGAAAAAAGGCTGCGTACAATCGGTCACTACGGGCGACCCTCAGAAACTCAGCCAGTTCTTTTTCATTCCACACACTCTGTTCCTGTCTACCTATGCGTGGCTTGTCAGTAAACTCCATAGGGTTCTCAGGCAGTAGTTTCCACTTGTACGCAGTCTTTAGCGAGCTGTTAAGTATGTTATATACTTTAACAACATACGATTCAGACAAGCCTTCCTCAAGAAGTTCATTTATGAACCTTTGAAGCGCACGGGCTGTAAGCTTCGATACCATTAGATTGCCAAGGGAAGGGATAATACGAGCGCGAATAATGGTCTCATAATTCATCCTTGTTTGTTCTTTTATAGCAACTCCCTTAGCTCCCAGCCAATCCAACAAATAAGTACTAAACAGTTCCCTTGATGGTTCAACATAAATACCCTTATTAATTTTGCTTTCAATTTCAACTAGAGCTTTAGCCGCTCCTTTTTTACTTGTGTACCCTGATTTCTTCTTCTGGTTTCTTTTGCGACCATTTTGTTCGCCAACATCATACATAATGTAATACTTCCCGCTTCGTTTGTCTTTGTGAACAGACCCCATTGTGCTATTCCCCCTCTGTTGTGCTTATACTCTACCTATACGATATCTATGAGGCAGAGTTTAGGGCGGGAGCAGGATTTAAGTTGCCGCCCTCGTTCATTATTCTCTACCATGCACAGTTGCTTTGCCATGTTGAGCGTAAGGAAGTATTCTTTACGTGGTCTGCCCCTCCCTGCATTTTTACTAAGTTTTAAGTAAAAATCAGCACCTTCTACGAAGTTGTACTGTTCAACTTTGTTGGCGAACCAATCGTTGAACCTCGTAACAACCCTCAAGAACATATGTAGTTCCTTTGCATCCACCCATTTTTGAGCCTGTTCATTCTCATACACAGGCACCAACTCATTCCGTTCCGAATTTCTTTCATTTCAGACATTTTCGTATACCTCCCTCGTAATATTCCTAAGCTTAAACGTTTCAGAGCCATACACTTTGTTCTGGTCGTATCATCGAACATAGTACACGGTGACTAGTGAGTTGCCATATCCTCTGTACAAGTTTAAAGAGTTATCCCGCCCCTCATAATGATTCCATAGGGGCGGGAATGCTCCTTTGCTACGCCTACGACTAAGAAGTCATTAGCTTGATTCTCCCTGCCATAACAGCCTTTTCAAGCCTTAAATGCAGTTGTTCCATCAATAAGTCCGTCTTGACCGTTTGAACACGCCCCAAGATATCCTCGTAGTGAGCTACCATTTAACACACAATCGATTACTGTCTGTATAATCGAATCGCATGTTTCCAATTGCTCGATTAAAGCATCCTCTTCATTCACGAGACTCTCGTACTCTTGCGTGAAATTCTCCATGCTTAGTCACCCCCTTGTTTTGAGATACCAAAATCGTAACCGCAAAAAGGCATTTGTGAACGCACTAGTTTGAAACTTTTTATTTATGACAAAAAAAGGCATCACAGCTATCCCCACCCCGATACCTTGGGTATTGCCGCTTCATCCTTATTCGGAAGAGAGTCTCGTGATGTACCGGGCAAAAAAAATTGGAAAAGGAGTGCATTAAAATTCACTTTTCGTTATTAACAACAATGTAGGACGAGATTATTTTTCATCAAGTAAATTTAGATGTCGTGAATCCGTGTCCATCGTACACATCAAATATTCCAGTTTCTCTTGCTGTAATAACAGACTCTAAATTTTCTACTTCGCGCTCCCGTCAAACTTCGTTTGACGGAAGGTCATTGTTAATAACTTAACTACTAAAGTACTTATAACATAATATTAATAGGTGTCATTTTAACCAACTTCCTCAGCACTTTTTACTGAGTAAGGGTTATTTTTTACCCACTTGTGTGCAGAAAACACTTTTTAATAAACAAATATGAAATTGCAAAAACTATAAAAAAAACCACCTATTGGTGGCAATGAACAGAGTTTTTGGGACCATACATTCGAGTTCCTATTGTTTCATAGATTTCATCTATCATTTTGCAAACATCGTCCATAATAGCTTCATATTGTTCAATGAAGTTATTACCATAAGCCAGCCGTATGCGTTCTATAATAGAGGCATAGTATTTGGGGTACGAGACAAAATCCAAAGTTGCTTCCGTATATATATTCGCGATTAGGGGGAGGTCGAAATCATAATTAAATGATGTTTCAACCTTTTCCCAACTCCCAATTAACTCTTGCCTTCTCCAATGAACGTATTCACTTAACAGGGCATATGGATTTTCAGTAAGGGAGTTAATCATGTATCTATTACGACTGTTATAGTATTTACGAACGGTGATGAACTTCTTTTCTTGTAATGATTTAATTGCATTCTTAATGGTACTTCTAGATAGATTTGTATTTCCACGAATTATTGGTTCTGGAACTGAGCAATAGCCAACTTCATCACTTTCTTTATTACTTGCTGCCCAAGAGATAAGTTCGAGAAGTACCAGCTTTTCAGATGGTTGCATAAAATAGCACCTTCTTAAAATATCTGGAAGCTGTAAGTAAAATCTATTATTGATAGTCTTTATTTCTTTGAAGCTTTCTGTTAGTTCCACAAACGGTGAGTCATACATTTTTTCCAAAAATTTCTTCATTGTGTTAGTCCCCCCTCGTAATATTTTCTTTTTAATTTTCAGGCATCAAGATGAACAAGGTTGAATCCTTTATGAAGGCTCAATATTTCAGTCCCCCTACTACACTTATACGAAGTGGAGTTCTAACTGTTTAGTGCAAAAATAAAAGACCTTCTGATTTACAGAAAGTCTCTTGTTCGGGTCAGGTTGGCTTACAATATTAATACAAAGTAATGAAAGTTTCACCTTCGCATTGAAAGCCATCATTATGTAACACTGATTTAGTAAACTCTCACCTTAAACATAAATAATCAACTATTTAAAATAGTTATTTCATATGTGAAGCGGCAGAAACAATGCTAGAATATTTCGTAAACACTTTCTTACTAACCACGAGCTTATGTATTCGGTACAAAATGGTCGAAAACTGAGCGCGACTTAATGAGCCTTTAGGATAAAGCATGCCACTTGCATCGGCAGTAATAAAACCCTGATTATGAAAATTCACAATTGTTTGAGCGAGTGGATATGCAGTATCTCCACCATTAATCCTGTCCTGATTCCTAAACTGTGCGAAAATCAGATGTTGTGTTTTGTCACCACGTTGTTCCGCTTCCTCTTGCTCTTTCCACATATCGGAGAACTCTGTAGGGGTTTTAGCTATTCTGAATATTACATCCTTCATTTTAGTTAAAGTTTCCTGTAATTGCTTATCAGTGACATCAGGATTTAGAAACTGGTCAAAGCATATTGCAAATAAGCCAGCCGTTTCCAATCTTGTTAGTTGATGTTCTGGCTCAAACAGAAGTTCATAGTTACCATTGAAAGTAAACTTATACTCAAACTGGCTATCATAGAGTTCTGAAATTTCTTTATACGCCCAATAAGTATTAGTCACATCAACAAATCCTTTTATATTGGTATACTTGGCTTCTGTAAGTTGGTTTGCATCAATTTGCTTTCTTACATACCTTGGCTCAGGCAATGTGTTCGACCTGTACTTATCAAACAAGCGTGCGACAATTACAGTAAATTCAGCCTTTGTTACAGAATTCTCAGGTTTAAATGTACCGTCAGGATAACCTTTTAGGACACCCCTATCTGTCATAAAATTTGATGGCTTCCATAGCCCAACCATACTGCTGCTCATTCACATCATTGAAAGGCGTTTTAGCTTGAGCGGCGGGGAAGATAATTGAAAGGCAACTCGTGAGTACAAGAACTGAACATAGGAACTTAATCAATAACTTCATTTGGACTACTCTCCCTTAATATAAAATGACCACACAGCCATAAGGACTGTATGGTCTCTTTCAAAAGTGCTCCTGCTATGGACGTGCAGACTCTACCTCATTGATTATGTTAGCAATCATCTGGCCATCAATAATCTGCCCCGCCCGCTTCAAAGCGTGGATAACTCCTGCAACGTTGTTGTAAAATACTGAGCACAGGACATATTTCATTTCGTATGCTGACAGCCTCCCTGCGGTAACGGCGGCGGTTAGTGCAACAGCTATCTCGTGAGACTCTACATCCCCCGATACGTGCTTATCACGCATCATTTTAATTACGGCTTCGATTTGGACTTCATTGTACTTCATGGACACTCATCTCCTAAATATTATTGGCGGTACAAAAGATGGGCGTGCTAGGAGTGTCCATAAAAAGTGAATTATCAAATATATAAGACCACATCATATTAATAGGTAAAAGACGCAGCTAGAGCAATTAGACCAATTATGAGTAGTATTGTTAAAATCACCCATCCTATACACCCCAATATCGGATTAATGGTCTGTCTAGCTCCACATTTCGGGCATTTGTTCGCATTAGTTGCAATATCAGTTTTACATGTTTTGCATTGTTTAAGATTGTTCTTACCGAAGCCTTTTAAAACTATGAATATAACAGCGATAGTAAAAGGAAGCATAAATATTAAACCCGTTATAAGAAATGCTCTTGATTCTCCTAATAAAGTGTCTGGTAACAAGGTACTTCCCCCCATAATCTATTTAAGGAAGTTCTTCCAATTCTCTGTCGAGCTCCCCCGTAAAATACTCTACACAGATTACTGAAATTGTAAGGCCTTCTTTTTCTACAAGGTCGGCGGGCGGCTCATCTGTAAACACAAGCCCATATACTCGATGTTGAGGACTAAATACAGCAGTTGTGCATACAGCCCCCTTCCAACCAAACAATTGGAGATTCATCTGGTTGGCTAACCATGTAGGTGCAATTTCCATACTCATTTGCGATTGCCAATCGACATATCCTAGAAACTTCATTACTGCAACCCCTTATCTTCTTGTTCAGGTTGGTGGCGTGGGAGAGTCCTCGCAAGTTAGATTTACAATACCAATTGGATAACCACTCACATTGTACGGCAGATAGTTACGAGTTAATTCAATGATTTGAGCTACATTTATATCAATAGATATAGCAACCTTCTACTCCCAATAGTACAGATGGACTAGTTAATTTCCTTATTAACCCATAATATTGTTTAATCGTACAAAAATCAATACATATTTTCTAATTGGAGCTACTGTATCTATATTTGCCCCTCACCTACTCTTATAATGAGGTGGTATCATTGGAATTCAAGAAGCTTCTAGGAAGCAGAATCAGAGCTTTACGTAAGGCAAACGGTTTGACTCAAGAGCAGCTTGCTGAGCGTTCGGAGATTCATTATTCGTACATAGGCGGTGTAGAGCGGGGCGACCGAAACATATCCGTAGATACCCTTGAAAAGCTGCTTATTGCCTTGGATATTCCAGCATATGAGTTGTTTCGATTTGATAGCAGTTTAACTTCACAGCAGCAAGCCCGGCGGGCGGCTTTGGATGAACACATGACATTGTTAAGCAATAGAAGCAAGGACGATATTGAAATGCTGTCCGACATTAATCGTGGTATATTAAAGGCTATTGATTCTAAGAGGCAATAGCACAAACAGAAACAGTTAATTACTTCATCAATCACCCTATCGCCCATCCGTCCCAAATGCTTGAAAACCTAGGCTTCATCTTCTTTAACGAACCCCAAAAACGGTGCGTGGTGCGCAGAGAATAAGTTGCTTCTTCGAGCGCACCGAAATGCACCAAATAACCTTGCTCAACCCCTCAGTGCTGATGGGGAATATCAAATTCATTTATTGACTATTACATTTTAGAGTTTACAATAAATAGGTAATTAGTCTGTAATATGAGGAGATTATTAAGATGGGAAAACCACTTACATCCACCCAAGAAAAACTAAGAGATGAACAGATTGAGATGAATGAAAAATACATTAATTTAATAAACAAGCTACTAAATGAGTTTACAGGATTCGTTAAAAATTCGGAGGAGTATAGCTCTTTTCTTGTTCAAGTCTATGAGAAACTAGACAGAGCCCATTCTATGGTACTTCAAGGAGAATTCGCCGATTATTATACGAAAAACTTCTTACCTACTTCTTCCCCACTTTTTCTTTTTTACGGTGGAATAAATGAGGATTTCGAGTACTTGGGGGAAGAAGAACGTAAAAACCTTACAAAGAACTTGCCCAAAAGAACCGACTACATAAAAGAACTTGCATATTTCAAAGAAAAGATAATCGAGTTGGTTGATAATATTGTAGCTTCAAATTCATTTATTATTCGTTTTGAGTCTATGGATAGTTTTTATAAGGAACTATACTCTCTTTCAAAGAACAACTGGGTATATCCAAGAGAGACTGCAAGAAATAGTGTACTAGGAAACCGACAATTCATTTCCCCTTTAGCTCTACACGGGGTTCCAGTAATTAATCCATTCCATATTGATTTGTATTTAAATTTTGCACCTGAGTTTTTAACAGCCACGGTGCTTAAAGGCAAATTAACTAAACTTCGAACACAATTAAAGGCTATAAATGCTAACCTCCCATTTGCAGAACTTTGTGAGGTTGTCCCCCACATACAAAACATTGTTAAAGGAATCGATACAAGCACTTCTATTGGTTCAAACACAAGTATTGGGTCTGGTAATGCTATCGGTGACAAAGCTGTTGTGGAAGGTGATTAGAGTGGGAACAAACATTGGTGATAATAATAAAATTGGTGACAATAATGCAATTGGTAAAAATGCTAAGGTCACAGTGAAGAGTCCTCCAATAACAAATCCTATTTCAAAAAAATGGTATGAGAAACATCCATGGATATACGGCATTGTTTGTTCTATTATCGGCAGCTTCATATTAATGTTTACCTTTTGGAAACACATTGTAACTTTTATCGAGAACTTATTTAATTAATTTAAGTAGTCCGAGTGCTTCTCAGAATGCTTTCACTGCTCAGTTTTCATAAAATTATGTAACGTACGAGTAAGGCAAATTCTAAACTAATAACAGAATAATGTGATTTGTTATTTCAGGTTGAAATAACCAGAATGGATTGTTAATTATGAATATTACAATTAATAAATGCCCAATTCCAATCATATGGATGGATACAAATGTAATCATAGACATTACGAAATATAGGCAGGGAATACCATTAAAAGGAGTACAAATGGAACGTATTCCTAAGTTAAATGATGTTATTTATCAAAAGACAAGGGAACATAAATTGATTTATGCAGAAGGGGACCAACGCGAGGAGATAAATAGTCTTATCAAAGAAGCACATAGTGCCCAGTCATTTCTTTCTATTGGGACTAAATTCAAATACAGAAAAATGATACATGAAAGACAGTTGTTCGATAGCATGAAGTCATATATCAATAAAGAGAATCATGTTGAGTTAAATTACAAAGATGCTTTTCGACGCGACCCTATTACTCAACTAGAAGAAAAAAGGAATGGATATTTAAAAGGCTTAATTATTTCTGTCCATATTGATACTAGTCAGAATGAACTTATTGAAAGAGAGCGACTGAAAGAACATATAGTAGAAGAATTTGAAGCAATTCGGCAAAGAGCAATAAAATCAGGAACCACTTATGATGAACAATTAGACAGAGAACACTCGGGATTGTTACAAGCATGTCATACTGCATTAGCAAATTTTAATGATAAAATTCAAAATGGTCTTATACCCACAAAAGAGGAATTTGACCAGTTAGCTATCTTCACTTCATTAAATGATATGTGGGAAGGTTTGAATGTTAGAGGGTTTGGTAGTGTATTCGATTTTCTCTGTTCGGATGATTTTAAATTAATTCCTTATGAAGATATACAAAGTAGGCTTTATGCCAAAATAATGACTAGCATAAAGCCTATTGAGTCAGGTGATTCGATGGATATTCAGCATCTTAGTACTGTAATTCCATATTGCAACTATGTAATCACCGATAAGAAAATGAAAAACAGAATTATAGAACTAGGTATAGATAAAAAATACAATACTAAAGTCTATTGTTTAAGTGACATTGATGAAATATTGGGTACATTGGAACAATTGTAAGCTATCCGATTACTTAGAACTTGTCCTTTTTTCGTTTCAGATGAATAGTACTTCTCGTATACAAGTACTTATAGAACAATTTGCCCAGCCTTGTTGAGTGGAATGCCACGTTATAGCTATTGGTTCTCTTATCCACTCTCATCTTAACATCATGCTTCAAGGCTTTAGACAAGATGCTCCTCAGGCGCTCTGAGAAGGCTACAGAACCGCACGAGAACTGTACCAACAGTTGTTTACTGCTTATACATATAGAGCCGTCACCGTCAAAATAACCGCGTATAAAATGGCTCATATACTGCTCTGGCACCTCAGGGAATAGCATTGTCTTGGACTTCTTTGGGGTCAATCCAAGCTCAATTAATCTCCTAGCAACATCGCGGCGGGAAACACTAAAGCCATAACTGAATGTTCCGAACTGTTTACTTCTACACCGAAAGATATACGCTGAATCAATACCAAGAAGTGCTGCAACATCGAGTACGTGTTGCTTATCCTTTTCCTGTAGCTGTAAACGGAAACGATTATCGGATAAGTTGCCATCTGCAAATAATAATCCTAATACATAAGCCATTTCAGGGTTCCATGCATCGAAGAAGTCCTCCTTGAATGGTATTCCTCGCTTCATTGCTTGTGCAATACCACTGTCACGAGCTTGAATGTTATACTCCTTCATTCTGGCTCGTACATAACACTGTGACCTTCCAATTTTCCTGGCAATGTCCTTCTGTGATATCTGTTGCGCCACGTAAAGGTCTGTAAGCTCAACCTTAGTCAGTTCATAAGCGTTCGATAGGTCTAGTGTTCTTCTCGGAACACCGTACTTTCTCATACGCCACATAACATAGTCCTTGGTTTCTCCGATTAAATCTCCAATCTTCTTCAAGCTAAGCCCCTGCTCTATGTATAGCTGCTCAAGCTGCTCTTTGGTAAATTTCATCCTGTTTTGTCCCCTGTCATCGGAGTAACATTGGAGTAACATTTTCTATGCAGGTAGTACCTATGGAATCAGGAAGGGGATTTTATTAATTCAGAACCGCCTTTTTGCCCTTGATTATACTGTGGTTGTACCCATGCTTTAGAAAATGTAATTCCTTCTGTTTCTCAAGTCTTTTAATTGACAGGGTAGGGGTCAGTGGTTCGAGCCCACTACAGGTCATACACGAAAACCCTTGATAGATAAGGGTTTTTTTCTTTTTATAAACCTTTTACCCTATCAATTTATTTCTAATAAAGTCCATTGCTCACCGATTGCTCACATTCATCTAGAGAAGCATGCTTCCGATTTTTTGAGCGGCATCTTGTTGCATATTGGGCATTACGTGGGAATAGGTGTCTAAAGTAATTCGGATTGACGAGTGACCTAGCCTTTCTTGAACGATTTTTGGATGTTGGTCAAGCTTCATCAGTAGAGAAGCATGGGAGTGCCTTAAATCATGGAACCTTATTTTCGGTAACTCACTTTTACCCAGCAGTCTGTACCACGTTCTATTTAGGTTCCTTGGTGACATCAATGTGCCTTTGGACGTGCAGACAACCAGACCATTGTCCTCGTATTGCTCACCAAGATGCATTTTCTCTTGGTTTATAAGCCTCTGGTGCTTTTTCAGTTCGTTAAGGGTGGCATAATCAATTGCTATGGAGCGAATGCTATTCTTCGACTTACCCCCCGGATTTAAGAGTCTTACCATCATGCGATAAAGTCTGACGAACAATGACATTACTATTATCTAAGTCAACGTCACACCATCTCAAACCTAGAATTTCGCCCTGACGCATTCCTGTAAGTAAAGCTAAATGGAAATCGATATACAGTCTAGATTCTTCATTATGTGCTATTTTCAGGAATTTCCTGACCTCTTGCTCGTCCCACACCTTCATTTCCTTATGTGTTACTTTTGGCTTATCGACTTGGGCGGCTACATTCTTGTGTATCAAGTCTTTCTTAACCGCATTGTTTAAAGATGAGTTGACGATAGAAAAAATGCGGTCAATCGTTGAGTTCGACAACCCTTTGTTTATAAGTTGGGTAATAAACCTTTGAATATGAAGGGCGGTCAATTTAGAGAAGGGAATGTTCCCTAAAGACGGAAGGATATGATTCTTGCCATGTGCCACATACATTTCAGCAGTTTGTGGGCTTATGCTGTGATGCTTGTTTGTTAACTACTCCTTAAAGTAGTCACTAAACATAAGCTTGCTCGGCTCCACGTAAATACCTTGCTGTATTTCGTATTTTACTCTGTTGTATTCTTCTTCCGCTTCCTTCTTGGTTTTAAAGCCCCGACGCATAATCTGTATCCGTTTTCCTTGTTCGTCTTTTCCATTTTCGAGAACAAACAACCACTTTTTAGTTTTTTCATCTCTTCTGTCATGTGTGGGTGGCATAAAATAGACAATTTTCCTGATGTGACAGTATTCGCGCACAAACTACAACCAAACTTGAATAGTGCAACCAGAAATTGACTGTGGCACTATCAAAAAGAGATGCGAGATTAAGATTTTGTTGAAACAGAAAGAAGATTGACAAAACAAAAATAGCACCTTATCATCTAAGGTGGGAGAAAAGTTCCAGTTTATTCTAATTCTTTAAACCCATTGGAAGTTACTGATGTTCCCGCATCAGCGTGTATTTCATGGACATGTTTAGTCACGTCTTATGACTAAACGCTATGTAAACCTTGGTGAAAGCGATATGTAGGAGCAACATGCTATGGCTTCGCCGCTGAATAGGATAATGCCAGTAAAAAAGAGTGTAACGAAATTGAGGATATAAAAAGAACGCTGATACGGCATAGCGTCGTATAGCGTTCTTTTTACGTATTTATAATTAGGACTTACTCTTTATTTGTAATGATGACGGAATGAGAGTTGTTATCCCATTCAACGTTAGCGCCAAGCGCTTCACTGACAAAGCGAATTGGAACCATTGTATTTTCATTGATTAGCTTTGCAGGAACGTCAAGCATAACCATCTTACCGTTTACCCATGCTTCATTAGAATTGATGGCTAAAGTAATTTTTGTATCATCCTTTGTAGCCGTGATCGTTTGTGTAGCCCCATCCCATTCAACCTTAGCGCCTAATGCTTCAAATATTGCTCGTAAGGGAACCATCGTTCGACCGTCTACATTGACAGGTGTTTGGTCAAACTTTTGCAGTTGTTCATCTACCGTTACAATAATATCCTGCGTTCCATTGTAAGTAATAAATTTAGGTTTAGAAGTAGCTTTGCCACCTGTCTTAGGGTCTACAACTTCAATAACAATGTTATAGCCACCAGTCTGTAAGTTCAAATCGTCTAGCGTTTTTGTAATAGGCTTCGATGGGTCAAACTTAATACGCTTTACTTCATTTTCATTGGCATCTAAAACGACAACATAATAAACATAACTCTTATTTATGGATGTTGTAGTTACCGTAATCGTATATGTAGCGTCGGGATTTACAATAATTGTACCCGGAAATGTGTCACCTGACGGTATCGACAACGTAGGTTGTGGAATAACCCATGTGACAGGGTTGGAGCGAACTTTCGTTGAGCCATTCACCATTTCCAATTGTAAAGTATACGAGCTAGGAGGAAATGAACCGCTGTTTAATGTTACCTTAGGGCTTCTTGGATTTACAGTAACACGCTTTATTTCCTTACCGTTAGAGTCTATTACCACAAGATAATATTTTGTTGTGTAATCATTTGATTTTGCCTGTATGATTATACGAATTGTCCCACTAGATGTGACCTCTACACCGCCCGGAAAAGTACCGTTACCTGTATCTACTGTGTTTGTTGGTGTTTGACCCGTAGACCCGACTGGAATCGACCATGTGACTGGCGCAGATTTTATAGTGTCGTTACCACTCGTGAGTTCAATGAATATCGTATAACTGCCCGATGGTAAAGCTAAATCACTAGAGGATATTTTTGGGTTTTTTAGGTCTATGGCAATCCTCTTGACCTCGTTACCGTTATTATCCCATACAATAAGATAAATTTTAGCATTTGCGTACGCAGGTTGCATTTGTACTGAAATGGTGATTGTGCCATCCTGATTGACGTTCACTTTGCCCGGAAATACGGCAGTAGCTAAAGCAATAGTTTGGGTTGTAGAAGTTAATGTGCTGTTACCGCATGACGTATCGGAGGCTACTACTTGAATTGCCGTTTTTGTTGTGCTTGGAACATAATTTCTTGTTTCAAGTGTTACAATATAGTTATCCTTCGTGGCAATAAAATCAACAAGAGCCAATGGTAAATTCTTAGCGCTTATGTTAATAATGCCTGTTTTCATAGAAACGGTATACTCTTTGCCATCACGACCGACAACCGTTTGTTTGACCATTTTCACATTTACTATAGCATCAACCTTTGCACGACCTGCTTCCTTGCCATCCTTCCCGGTAAAGATAACCTCCACGTATTGGTCGTAGCCCTCTTGCACAATGACACTTGCTGATAAAGTCCCCTCTTTTGTTAGTGTTGCATCGTTTATAACCACATCAGTTAAGGAAGGCGGTATCGGGTCAAATATTGGAGCAATGCATAACGCACTTGCTTCTTTCGCCCCCAATCCCACAGTCATAAATGCGACCACTAGAATGAACAGACCAATCTTCTTGATATTCTTGATGAAATCCATGTTATACTCTCCCTTTGTATGTAACTTCTTCCTATACATATTAATACATTCGACTCAATTCGACTACCACTATTTATGATTCTATAGAACTATCACCCCTACTTACATTCGACAAAATAGATACAGGAAAAATATTACTATAAAATAATATTTAAAGATACTGGAATAAACGTTAAATGTATTCAATGCCATATTTTTATAGCGAGAAGCATTACCTACACTTTTTAGAAGGGGTGGGGTAATGGACGAAATAATCATATTGACAATACTTAATCTCCTGACAACATTATACCTGATTGTCTTCAATCACTGTATTGAGCGGTGGAAAGGAAATAAAAAAGCGTCATAAAGTTAGATGGATGCAATGGACTTAGTCTTGATAAAGCCTTTTAACGGCACTTAGTCTTCTTCTGTGGGCTTGGAGTAACTTAGTACCATGTCTGCTGAACTGTGACCGCTGAGGGATTGGATAACCGCTATGTCTTGGTTGGCTCTTACAAGCCCTGTGATAAAAGTATGGCGGAGTTGATGGGCATGTAGGTCATGTTGCTCTAAAATGTGCTGAACGTTCCTAACACTAATACGCTTGTCTCTGTTGCTGATAAATAAGGCTTCGTGGTCGTCAGCCCGTTCTTCAAGGTATTTTCTAATAGCCCACCTTGTATCAACGTCTAAGGGCAATGTACGGACTTTGTTGCCTTTACCTGCCCTAACCCTCAACTCGACTTTACGTTAGGTCATACAAAAGAAATGCGAGAAAAGCCTTGATATATAAGGCTTTTTTTGTTGTCATCAACGTTTTATACCGATGGAAATAACCCTTGTTTTAATGATTGATGTAAAACTGATGTAAAACTGATGTAAAACGGTAATATACATGCGTAGAAATGAGTATACAGCAGCATAAATAAATTAAAAATGAGTTTCCAAGAAATTTGCACGGATCATCTGTGCATTGCCACCGTTTCGGTTCTTTATTTATGTTTTTGGCTAACACGGGGGATCACCGCGGCTTTCTTCGGAACGTAATGCCTTGTATGCCGTCGAAAATCATTAAAACACAAGTGCAATTATGCCATAAATTAAATCCATATTTTAATCTCCCTTATGGTATGATCCATCCCTTAATCTTGTAGAGCAAAAGAAGCGTTTTGCCTGCTCTAGCAGGGAACTTCATTCATTTGTCGAATTCATCTGAATATGGGAGGTGATACAATGTCAAAAGGAAAAGATACAAAGAAAGAAGTAAAAAAGAAGCCAGTCAGCACTACAATTCAAGCAACTCCTGGTAGTAATCTTACTCAACAATTAACAAAGAAAAAGAAAGAGTATAAATAGTAGATTCCACTACTTTCCATGTGCTTTGTATATATTTTTCCACACATAAAAACAGCTAAAGACGCATAGACAGAACTGCTTGTCAGGAAGCTCGCTTTGCGTGACTACCTCCGCGTTGGCTTTTTAGCTGTTTTTATGTTGGTCGGAACTTACTTAACGCGTCCAACCTTGCGCTGGTCGATCATATCGTATGGCCATCTACGCATTAGAAGGAGAGGCTCCTACCGGCTAAGCATCATCATCTGAGAAGTTATCTTCACTGGTAGGATCAACGAAGCGGATCAAGATTTCACCGCTACTTTGGATGTTGAATTTATCATCTTCGCTTAAACCACACATCTTCATCAGTTCTTTCCAGTAACCAAAGCCTTTGCTGCCGCCCTTTCTCGCTTCACGAACTCCGATATTCACCAATTGACCCGTTTGATGTTAGTTCGTGTTGTTTCTCTAATAAATCGACTTGATGTGAAATTGATGTAAAACATTAACATCAATGAGTAGATATCAATAGAAATAAACACAACAAGATAACAAATACCCTTTAAACAAAAGGGATTCAGTAGATATCAATATGTATCAATATAAGACAGGAATCATTTTAACAGGGTAGAAGTCAGTGGTTCGAGCCCACTACGGGTCTTTAGCACAGAAAGCCTTGAATCCATGTGGATCAAGGCTTTTTTTCATTGGTACAGATGAAATTTATTCACTGATACGGTATGGTTTTAGACCTCTTCAGCCCCTATTTTATATCGATGAGTAAAAATCTTATTCGACTTATTGTGTTTCTCTATGAAATGACCCGGACAATAGGAGTCCGGGTCATCTATCATTCGTTATTACTTTTTAAGAAAATAACTTTCCAGGTCGTCAAGCAACAAGTTAGCTGCTTTAATGCCTCCTGCCGTATTCCAAACTGCGTCACTCACTTTGTGCACGTTTCCTTTTTTCACGACATCAATGTTTTTCCAAAGCGGATCATTCATCCACTCCTGCTCTATTTTGTTTCCTTCGCCGTTTTCATTATCGTAGGTGAAATAGAAAAGCACATCTCCGTCCATATCCGGAATCCGTTCTTTTTGCACATCATCAGCGAATTTTTCTTGATCCTGCGGTGCCGGACGTTGGAATCCAAGTTTTTTCAATATAACGCCAGAGAACGTGTCTTTCATATAAATCCGGACTTTACCTGGCAAGAATCGAACGATGGACACCTTCGTATTTAGTTTATCTCCAGCATTTTGTTTGAAAACAGTAATGCGTTTCTCGAAATCTCCAATGATTTTATCGCCTTCGGCTTTTTTATTCATAGCTTCTGCATAGACTCGATAGTTAACTTGCCAGTCGCCCATAAGCTTTTCAGAAAATACGGTTGGCGCGATTGCAGATAATTGCTGATAAACCTTTTCTTGACGCAATTTATTGCCCAGTATGAGATCTGGCTTCAGGGAGACAATCAATTCCAAGTTGGGTTGATTCTCGTCGCCTACGACTGTAACGCCCTCCATGTCCGACTTAATATGGTCATACCAGGCCCCAGTACTTGTAAAAGATTTCACAGCACCAATAGGTTTGATACCTAAGCTTAATACAGCTTCGGTTCCTTCATTCGTAAGAACGACTATTCTCTTGGGTGTTCCTGTAATTTTTGTTTCGCCCATTGCGTGCTTTACGGTGTATTCTCCGGAATTGTTTGGCTCTACTGACACTTTAGGCTCATTGCTTGCCGCCTTATCAGGAGTGTTGGATTCTGTTTGTTGTCCACAACCTGCAAGAATGAGTACACACGCCATAACAAGAACGAGCAGCCTACCACTGAAATTGCGGAAATTATTGACTTTTCTTTGTAGCATGAATCTCTTAACCCCCAATTATTATGATAATGATTATCATTTGCGGTTTCCATTCTAACTACTCCAGGTCATCTTGTCAAGTAATAACGTTGTACCTTATAAACCAACCCTCGAAAAATAGGTATGAAAAAAGCACCCTCAATTGAGAGTGCTTCGCGGTTTATGTGAGGCAATTGCGGATTTTCTTGGACTCAAGATTTAAAACTTTTGGGACGAATTGACCACTTGGAAACTATTGGCTACACGAAAAACCCGCTTATCATCAATTGCAACATGATCCTTTGAAAACCCCGTGATGAGCCCTGGAGGATAGATGGTTATATTGCCTTGATATGCTCTAACTAATTGACCTGTTTTTTTCGCCTCTTCGAATTCAGCATCCGTTACTAGCTCTTGTCCTGTTTCCATATCCACACCTGGCCTTTTTTATATAATGTAATCCCTATAACCTTATATACCCCAATATTATAAGATTGTATCAATACTATTGCCACAGTCTCATAGAATATGCATTTTTAATGGACATATTTACATAATCGATCCCAGAGGGGTAGAAAGTTTTATTGGATTCCGTATGTAAGCTAACTCATCTTAGCCGTAAGCAGCCATTCACTGTGGAACTAGGAGTCAAGCTCTAATTTTGAGATTGAGCCTATATAATCATACATGTTATTATACCTATATAATATGGGAGGTTGTTGAGGATGAAAACAAAAAGCGGACATAGTTTGACTGAGATTCTTAAAGAGGCACTTGAGGCGGCGGAAATCCTAAAAAATGATGGGATCGAAATTGATTATAATGAAGGTTTGATTTCGATCAGCCGTGCGCCTGGCGAGATACTTATGGAGATTAATATTGACGAAGGGGACTTTATCCAGGTTGGTGATTTTAGAGATATTCACGGTCAAAAATATAAAGTTACTAGAATTGCCCAAGTTCGGGTTAATCGCAACTATGCAACAATGAGCGTTCTTCTATTGAAAGTAGATTAATGCTTCCACATGCCGGAAACAAATAGCCCTCGATCCCTCAGGGTTGTTTTAGACACACATATCAAGGGTTATTATGTGTTCGATGGCTTCTGATCAAAAATGATAGATTTGAGTTTATTATTATAGAGTGAATAATCAAGGAAATATAAGGGGATTCTATTCCTATTCTAACGCCCTTACATGTAAGCGGGGGGAATTAGTAGCACGCCTTACTGGGCAAGCAACGTCCGTAGGCTAAAAGGAGGATCATCCATGCCAAAAAAAGAAAACATATCCGCGGTGGACAATGCAATCAATTATGTGCAGCATGCTATTGAAAGTACTGTTGAAAACACGGTCGAAGCTACGGAGGATCTCGCTAAGCGAACCCAAAAAGCGTATGACAAAAATGAGGATTACAAAAAGTGAAATTTCTACCAATTTTGATGATGGAGGATTGATCTACATCCATATAAGCACAGATAGCTTTAAGGTGGCTTCCCTTCAGAATTATGATCAGGCTGTGAAGATAATAGAAGCCGCCGAATTGTCGATTGCCCAATTAGTCGGGAACCAGGTTACGCTTATCGCATATGAGAAAAATGAAAATTCAACAAATAATGTGCAGGATGATAAAGCTACATCCGAACTTAACGAACCTTAATCTGTGAGATGGTTTTATGAGCCAAACCGTAAAAAAGCCTTCAGCCTTCATTCCCTTTGGTTTGTCAACAGACCCAAATGGATATGGATTGAGGGCTTTTTTCTTTAATAATCGCCTAAGTAATTATCTTTCCTTTATTATCTTTGTCATTATCGTTGCCTTGGTCTAGATCTTTTTCGCAGGCCGCAAGCCGCCTGATCCTTTGCAAGCATCTTTACAATCTGTGGAAATCGCCGAAGCGATCCGACTTCGAAAACCAAGCTACATCAAATTAACTGATTAGCTTTCCACAAATATGGTTAAAAAGAGATAGGCACCTTGAAGGAAGGAAGTGTTAATTATGCTTTGGACCATATTCGCTGTTATTCTTATTTTGTGGGGATTAGGGTTTGCGTTTGATGTCGCTGGTGGTTTGATACACATTCTGCTTGTACTGGCTGTCATTTCACTGGTTTTCAATTTATTCAGCAGCCGGAGAAGCCGTTAACTTTAGACACCTAAAAAGTTAACGTTCTAATAAAATTAAAAGCGAAGCCCTTCTGATTTAAACATCAGAAAGGGCTTTTTTAATATTCGCTATTCTTATTGAGTTAGTTTGGGTAAGTAGTAATAAGGGGGGATTCTGATGGAATGGTATATTTATGCACCTTGTATACTTGCAGTAACCGCAGCTATGACGATTAGTTATATCAAATATATAAAAAAGGGGCGTGGTGCTTAGCGCAAACATTCATTGAACCTTAATGGACTTCACGATCTAAAGCCCTAAGGTACAGCTTCATCCTGGATTGGAGCTCAATGCTGCTGACTATCACATTATTCAAATTGATTTTGTGATGATGCTGGTATCGAAAAAAAAGCTGCCCCATGATTTGTTGGATGTCAAGCTGGACATCTTCCATCGCCCATTGTAATTTCGGGTTATAAATAAGCAGATGCTCTAGACTTTCTGTCACTTCAGATAGCAGTAAATACTCTTTTAGCAGTTCTTCCTCGTTCATTGTTGAATAGGGCAGCTTCAAAAAATCACTTCCTTAGTAACAAGGTGGGTCCCGGTTTCAGGCCTTAAGAACTATATCGGTAAATGATTCTTTAGAGTGAAGCTTATTTTTATTTTCCTTGCATTTTGCGAGCGCTTTAGAATTGTATGGTTCTTAACAGCAAAAAAGCCTGATCGAAAGATCCAGGGTTTATGCTTGGAAAGCTATTTTCTTTGTAAAACCGTTGTCCCGGTCATAAATCGGATCCATTTAAACGAGCTCAGCCATCGAGCTGCAGCAATAGATAAAACGGTACATATCGCAAAAGAAATGATTGTCCTTATTGTAGCATTCCAGCCTGGCAAGCATAGGTCGGTTATATAAACCGCAGCAACCAACATCAGTGCATGAGCTAGATACGCCCCATATGAGTAATGCCCGATATAATTCAGCCAAAATTGGCATTTTGGGTTTGCCCGCTCGTAAAATTTAATAGCTATGATATACATAACCATAATGGAAAAAACAAGAAAAACCGCCATCAAGGGTTGAAGGAGCAGCGTATCATTGTAATGAATTTTAAAGCTGCCGTTGCTGTAAAAATGAGTAATAATCCTGTAGAGAAGCACACAAGTGGTTAATGCATAAAGACTGATGACTCCTATTGTCCACTTCTCCAAAAATTGTTTCCAGCTTGGCAGGTTTAAACCTGCCACCATCCCTATAACAAAGTACAGAAAAAAGAAGATCGTATTCCGGTCCGAATATTCCGCGAAAAGCGGGGTCAGCACTGGGATGTTCCAAGCGATAAAAGCATTCGCTATGCTAGGCTGCAACGCTATCAACATCATATAGGCAAAGACCAGAACCCATAGCCCTAGATAAATCTGCCGCTGTGTACACACATTTAGAATCCACCGCACCACTTGTTGAAGCAAAGGAAATATAAAATAAAACGGAACAACCATAACCACATACCAGAGATGATACATAGCTGTGCCCGTAGTCAGATAGGTGGGCAGCTTTACTATCTCATTCCATAAAGTAACCCCTTGATTATCAAAAACAAAAACATAAAGGATCGACCACATGATATAAGGCAACACGATATCTTTGCAGCGCTTGAGCCAAAAATCAACCAGTTGCACACCATCGCGGTAGTTATAAAATAAAACAAAACCTGTAATAAAAATAAACATAGGAACTGCAAATTTGGCTGCCAGCAAAAATAACGCAAGAACGATACCATCCCCAAGGGATGCTTCAGGCAAATAGGCATAATGGCCAATCGCATGCTGAAGGACTACCGCCAAAAAAGCAAATCCACGCAAAAGTTGTAGCTCTGCAATTCTAGGCTGCTTACTTTTCTTGATCGACACTTCAATTCCACCTTGCCTAGCTTGTTTATAGTTAAGTCCCTAATACCTTCTTGCCTCTTGGCTTCGACCCGGCAGCATCTGGCTCCAAAGTTATACCCAAAGCCTCAAATGAGCTTATAGCCGGAGATAAATCATAGGTTAAGATCCCGTCCCCTTTTTCATTTACACGGAACGTCCCACCATTGTACCTTACACCTTCTTTAATAAGCCACACCTGGTAAGCCCAATCACCCGAATTCATATTCAATCCATTAACCTGGAGAACTAATTGCTTGGAATCTCCCTGCTGCTTTACAAAGCATTTACCACTTGCCCCAGGCATAGCAGGATCGAACGCTTTTAAAGTATATTGGCTTACCACTTGGGCTGGCTGGGCTGTTAATTCTAAGGCTGCAGGTGGGCTGGCTAGCTGGCTATTGCTGTAATCATTGATTCCCCATCCAATAGCTGCGCCAATGGCGATATATAAAACAGCAGCAGCGACGAATGACCACCGCTTAGCTGGCTTGATCAATTGAGCTAATGGAGGTATCGCTTGAGCGCCCAGGCTATTGACAGGGCTTGATGGATCAAACTGAATGTTCACGGAATCAGGCAGGTGGCTCGCAGAATTCGCTACAACGATCGGCGGCGTATGGATCACTTCTATCTGGCTGGTCTCATAAATGCCTTTCATAATATTGTCCAGCATTTGCGATTTAAGCGAATCCGGGAGATCGATTTCCTCCATCTCATGGGGCAATGTCTGCCATACCTGCTGCAGTCCTTTCAACTCTGTGGCGCACATCGGGCAAGTCGACAGATGCTCAACAAATGCTTTGGATTGCTCTGGAGTCAGTTCATTTAGAAAGAAGGAAAACATTGGGTCACAGTTGTTTATATTCTCGCTCATGGCAGCCTTAGTCCTCTCCTTCCGGTGTCAAATGCTTCCGCAGCATTTTTAACGCTTGATGTAATCTGCTCTTCACGGTACCCAATGGTTCCCTATTACGGTCGGCAATTTCACTTAACGTATACCCTTCCCAATAAAAAAGGCGTATTAATAGCACCTGGTTCACGGTTAAGTATCGGTAGGCCGCCTCAATCTCCTGTTTTAACAATTTTCTTGAGACCACTTCCTGAAGCTCGTTCCTTGCGTTCAGCGAGGTTTGTTCAAGCTCTGCGATACCCTGGTCAAACGAAACTAGAAGCTCCTGCTTGCGCTGCTTCCTTAGCTGGTCAATCGTTATATTCCTCGTTACCGTAATGAGCCAATTGACGAAATGACCTTTACTCGGGTCGTAGCCCTTATCCGTGGTCCAAATTCTTGTAAACACCAATTGAACCACATCCTGAGCAAAAGACGCATCGCTTCCTGCTCCTGACTTCACTGCATAGGAATAAACAAGACGCACGTAGCGATCATATAATATACGCAATGCAAAGCTTTGTTTGTCTTTTATTAGCTGCATTAATTGCTCATCTGGATATGGCTGCACGTAATCTGCGCTCCTCGGGTCGAGACCGACCCTCTTATTATAAGAAACGAATATGTAGGGAAAAAGGTTTACTCCTATCTTCTTCTATTAAGAATAAATTTGCAATAGTTTTCACAGCCTATTCAAGCAAAAAAACCGCAGGCTTATGGGTTTCCCCCGCCTGCGGTTTTGCTAGCTTTCCCTATTTTACAATAATCGTGGCTTTCATATTATCTTTATGTGGCTCGCAATAATATGTGTATTCGCCTGGTTGTGTCAGCGTAATCGATTCCGATTCGCCTTTACCCAACAGTTTGGTCTCAAACTCGGGCTTGCCGTCAGCCTTCAATCGATCGGAAACCGCATTATGATTAAAGCGATCGTTATTAGTAAACGTAATCGTTGAGCCTGCTTCAACAGTAAGCACCGCTTCGGAGAAAGCGAAATTTTCAATTGCCACTGCATAGGCTTTGGCAGCCGCCACAGGTGCCGGTGTTGCTGGAGCTGGTACAGGCACTACAGGTGCCGGTGTTGCTGGCATTGGCATCGGCATTGGTGCTGGTGCTGCTGGTGCTGGTGCTTGCCCAGCAGGCGCTGGAACAGCTGGCGAGGATACGGCTGGAACCTTAGGAGCCGCAGCAGGATCAATCACATACCAAACTTTACCTACATCCTGTCCTGTAACATCTCCGGCTTTCATATCTTTAATATAGTAATATAACGGCCAGCCTTGGTAGGTGGTTTGTTTGGTGCCATCATCACGTGTAATTGTGCCAAAATCAGCAGCCTTCAGATCTCCCATAGTTGGAAAATGCTCCGAATAAAATATCGGCCAATTCACCTCACAATTCCCTTTACATACGCTCATGTTTATCGTATCTTTCGTATACAGATAAAGCGACATCCCTTTGGAATCAACGAGAAAATTTCCTAAAGTGTCATTCTTGGCTATTTTAATGGCTGAGTGGTTAATTACCATCCAGACACCACCTACAGCCTGCCCTAGCGTATCTCCTGCCTTAAGATCCTTCGCATAATAATACAAGGGCCAGCCTTGATAAGTGGTTTGCTTTTTGCCATCCTCGCGGACGATGGTTTTGAAATCAGCGGCATTCAAATCGCTTGTAATTTGAATGTTGTCCGCTGCGAAGATGGGCCAGTTCGTAACGCAGGCATCTTTACAAGTGCTTACATCTGGTGTGTCCTTCATAAACATATACAGTGTTTTACCTGACTCGTCGGTCAAATAAGAGCCTACCTCCGAGCTTCGAGCTACTTTAATTGAAGCGAATTGTGCACCTGCTGCTTTGTTAGCCTCGACTACTTTTTGCTCAACCAAGATGTCAAGAAGCGTTTTGGTGCCTCCCTTAACTTTCGATTTAAGCGCCTCCACTGTTGCTGTAGCAATATGTAAATTACGTAAGGCACCTGCCTCAGCTACTTGCGATAATCCCATTGTTCCCGCAAAATCCAGAACACCCTCATACTTAAAATCGGTATCCTGTTTGTAACCAAGCGATTCTAGCAGCACTTTATAATATTGTTGAGCAGTAATCTGGGCAGATGGATCAAAATTACCGTTGCCTGTTCCCGTCCAGCCCAATTGTGGGTTCGCTTTCAAATAGCCCAAAATATTTTTGTTGCTTTCATTAACCTTGGCTGCATCAACAAAATTATCTGTTGCTTTGAATCCAGTCGCCGTGGCTTCCATTCCTTTTAAACGTAAAAATAAAATAGCAGCTTGCAGCCGAGTCGTTGTTTTGGCCAAATAACCCGTTGTAACCCCATTGCCATCGCCTTGTAATACGCCCAGATCCGCTACAATTTGTGCATCCGTCTTTATATTCGTTGCTGTTGGGGCATCTGCTGCCCATGCTGGAAAGGCGCTCCCCAGTATTAATGCGCTTGCAAGCAAACCTGCCGCTACTGTTTTATTGCTGTTGATCATGCGATATTCAACCTCCATTAATAGGATATAGATGCACTCACACCTATCCAAGTTAACGCAAGGATAAAGACATAGGTTTTATAGGTTTTTGAATAAATTTACTAATAATGCTAAACGTTGATTAAATAACTCTGATGATTTAAACTTCTAATTAAAGTTCTTTCTTTTCAATCCAATTATATATATGGAGGTCCACACCATGAATAGTAACGAGGCCATTGAGTATTTAGAAAATACAATTAGTAAAGAAACCGATGGGCTTCCAGAGGAATTGTTTTTGTTTGTAAGTCGAATCACTCCGCTTATAAGTGTAGATCTTCTTATCAAAAACGAAGCCAACGAGACTTTATTCACATGGCGCGATGATGTATTTTTTGGAAAAGGCTGGCATTTGCCTGGAGGTGTTATTCGACATAATGAGTTATTTGCCAATCGGATTGTAAAGGTAGGGCAAATTGAACTAGGGGCCAGCTTGGAGTATGACGAGCAGCCTTGCACTTTTGTACAGGACTTAAATGTGGATAAAAAAGACAGAGGGCATTTTATTGCTTTCTTATATAATTGCCGCTTGCTATCAGACCCGGACGAGTCCAAACGTTATTATGGTGGCAGTCCACGCGTGGGTGAATGGGCATGGTTCAGCGGGTCGCCCAATCCTTTATTAAAAGTTCATGAGGTATACAGCTCGTATTTCAAATAACATCAAGTAATCGCATTCGTTAGCAAAAATTAGCAAGCCCGGCATCCGCTCCATAAATTGGAGTAAATGCCGGGCTTGTCTGATTTGAATATTTGTGAAAATCCTTATGTACCAAGGTCTTTTCGATATGGGCCTTGAGGGACTCGAACCCCCGACCAATCGGTTATGAGCCGACCGCTCTAACCAACTGAGCTAAAGGCCCAAAAAATTTGGTTGCGGGGGCAGGATTTGAACCTGCGGCCTTCGGGTTATGAGCCCGACGAGCTACCGGGCTGCTCCACCCCGCGTTAGTTGATTAGCAAGTTGCTCTCATAGCAACGTTTTCTATTTTACAATGAATTCAAAAGAAAAGTCAAGAAAAAGTTGAGAGAATCTTATAAAAGGTAACGAACTCCAAAACGTCCCTTCGGAGATCGAAACACTTCCACTTCCTGTGGGCATTCATATCCATAAATCCACCAGTCCTCTTCCATCCTTTTCGCCAAACAACCTGCCTGAAATTTATTATCATATAGCTTAACCCAATATACCCAATGCATAGTGATCACTCCACTTATTATTTGCAAATACACTATTTGTAGCATATCCCAATCGGAGAAACCTTATTTGCAACACATCAAGTAAACGGGCTCCCCATAAAAATAAACCGCCCTAATGGACGGTTTATTTTTATGGGGAGCTTTAGATAAACAATCACTCTAGCTTATTGCTTATACACGCCTAACAAACGTTTGGCATCACCTGCTGGTGTTGTGAACACTTCAAACATACGGATCGTTAGAGGACGATCCAATTGCTCTGTCGTTGACTCAAAAGCAAAGTTATTTTCTCCACTTACCAAGCGTCCAGCCCCGATAAAGTTCGCTTTATGGGTACCAATTAAACGGTCAAGCGAATCATAAAGCTCGAATTGCAGCTGGGAGAAGCTCGTATCAATTTGGATTTGCTCCTGCCGCGTTAAATCTAGATTGAAACGGGCTTTGTAAGAATAAGTATTATTGCCTGTACGGTTATAGACTGGTGTAAGCGTCCAATAGGTCACTTTGCCATCAAATGGATATACACTGAACTTTTCCTCGGTTTCCATAGCCTGAATTTCAATGTTGTAGGATGCTAGATTCATTTTATAAGGTGCGACTTTAGTTGTATCATTTACTTTCAGCACTAAGCCTGAACCCTTTTCCGAATTAGGAAGGGTGTAGGAATAACTGACAACCAAAGCAGAGTTCGGTAAAATATTCTGTGTAGTTAACGTCTGGCGGTTCCCGCTATAAGTATAACCATCCAAACTTAAGAGCTCCGTTTGAAACACAGGAACGGTCATCGGGATATCACTTTTATTAAAGATTTTGAATTTGGACGTAACGCTTTTAGAGCCTTCGTCGGTGTTATCGTTAATGTGGAATTCAACGACTGAAACCTCTAGATTGGAATGAATGAGCTGACTTAATGGATCAAATACCATGGGCAGCCCAAAAACATAGGAAGGATAAGTGACTTTTGCAGCCGTGCTTGGAAGCAAGATATTAAGTCTGCCTACATTATAACTAACAACAGTTGGGACACCCGATGCTCCAGCTTGAGTGAATTTCTCGGGAGTTAATAAATTAATACTGGATAGAACGGTATCATTATCCGTAGAAATTGCGAAATGGATATATTTTTGTTCATTGGATTCAAGAATGATTTCACCTTGCTCTACCTTATTCCCATAATAAGACTGGGATTGCGAACCTGCTGTGTTACTGCTACCCACAGATGCTGTATCCGCTCCTGTAGAAGCTGGCAGCCCTGTATTCGTGCCTTGCTGCTCCCCAGTGCCCGTTGCACCTCCTGTTGCTGTAGCAGGATCGATAGCAGGTGCAGTTGTTGCTGGATCTGTCTCAGGCAGTGGAGTGCCGGTAATAGCCGATTCAGGCATAACCGAGGCTTGGACTGCTTTCTCGGTAGTTTTGTCAGTGACCTGCTTTCCCTCATAAATCTTAGACGCGGTCTTGCCATCGATAATGAACTCAGGCAAGGTCTCGCGGCGATCCGTAGGGTTCGTTACAAGCAACTGTAGCACTTGAACTGTACCTTTTTCCGTAACTTCCTTCTGGATACTTATTGGCGTATATTCCAATGGGGAGGTTAGTGAAGGAATTTTAAACGTTTCGCCCCATTTTTTTACGGAGGCAGGATCCGTAATTTTCATATCGCTGCCTTTCCACGATTGTCCACTAATCGGTATCGCAACTATTCGAACCTCGGTTTTCGGGTATACATAATAATCGACCTCTGTCCAGTTAGCTTCCGCTAACGTTACCGTATCTGTGCGGTCAATATCGGCTAAATAGCTTAACTCAGTCGTTGCTTTTGGTTGAATAGAACGTGGGTTTGAAGCACTAGCTTGCAATGTATATTCTACACCTTCAACGGTCTTTACACGAAGCTCGTATTCAGGTACACGACTGATGGCAGCTCCGTTGTTTTTCATCCGAACTACAACCCCTACACGGGTTCCGGCTTCAATACGATCGTTCAAAACCGTTTTAATATCGACATTTAAACTATCCGTTAATTTATAAGTAACCGCAGCAGGTGTTCCTGAGTTCGCACCTGCTACTTCAGCTGCCATTGCCGCATAGCTTGATGATAAAAGTGAGGTTGTAATAAGGACGGATACTGCTGTATGTTTCCAATTCATTTTCATTGTAATACCTCCAGTAGACAGATTATTTCGCTAGTTGTACCTTCTCTTTGTCTTTCAATTGATTTTGCCCCGATACGATAAGCTGCTCGCCTTCTTGAATACCCGAAAGCACTTCTTGGACGGTCTCGTTCAAGCGGCCGAGCTGTACCTTGCGTTTTTCGGCAATATCTCCAACAAGTACAAATACAGAGGTTTCTCCGCCTTCACGCACTACACTAAGCGTTGGTACTGTAATAACGACTTCATCCTTTTCCTCGGTAAGCAAAATTTGCACCTTCGTTCCCGGCTTAAGCTTCGTTTCGGGATTCGCAATTTCAAGCTCTAGCGGATAGGATTTGGATTGCGAGCTCATCACATCTGCCAAATAACTAACTTTGCCAACCAGCTTTTCGGTGCTGCCTGATACGTAGAAGGTCAATTCCTGCTTGCCGCGGACGAGTTGGGCAGATGCTTCAGTTAATTCAGCTTTCACCTTGATTGGATCCAACTGCTGAACCTGCGCGGCTTTAAAACCGCCAGACAAGCTCATTCCTACTTCAATAGGTAGCTCAGTTAATACACCGCTAACGGGTGCTCTTAGCTCCAAATTGTTAAGCGTGCGGTCAGCCTCACGAATACTAAGGTTAGACGATTCCAATTGGGTTTCCAATTGAGATAAAGTGTTAGCTGTTTGGATCGTATTTAGCTTGTTTTGAGCACTTTCCAAATCCAGCTTAAGATTATTTAATTGAGTGTCTGCTTGTTCGAGCTGGAATTTGGTTAACAGACCTAAATCATAATCATTCCGAGCTTTGGCATAATTTTTCTCGGCATCCTTGATCGATTGCTCTATTTTTGTAACGGCATTTTGTAAATCGACCTTCGAATTTACCAGATCTTCCTGGGCTTTGGATAATTGCTGGCTGGCGCTTTTCACACCAAGCAGCCCTTTTTGTTTTTGCAGTTGGACATCGGTAGGATCCAGCTTAAGGATTAACTCGCCTTTTTCCACCATATCTCCGCGTTTTTTATAAATCTCTTGGATATCGCCACTTACCTTAGTCACGATATCCATTTGGATTGAGGACACAACATCTGCAACCTGCTCCAGAGGCGCCCCAATCGTTTTCTTCTCCACTTTTGCTACTTTAACGGACTTTATTACAGGCTCTGCTGCTGTTGGGGTAGGTGCTGTTGTTGCGGGACTAGTGCAGCCTGCCAATATAGCTGTGCTTAATACAACGGCTCCTAACAATTTCGTGCTTTTTTTGGCGGAATTGATCATTTTAAAGTTCATTTGCCGATTCTCCCTTTCATCATCTATATGATTAATGCGTAGTGGTTATCTTTTTGCTCGTATCGATAACGGTTGGTTCTTTCTTCTTAAACCAACCTGCCATTCTATCATTAGATCTAGCAATCATAGCATATACGATAGGAACAATTAATAGAGTGAGCAGAGTGGAGGTAGTCAAGCCTCCAATTACAACAACGGCCAAGCCCTTGGAAATCACTGTTCCTTTGGAAAAACCGAGTGCGAGTGGCATTAGTGCCAAAATAGTTGCGCCTGCTGTCATAATAATCGGTCTTAAACGTGTAGTCCCTGCTATGATTAATGAATCATAGACAGAATTGCCGCTTTCACGCAGCTGCTGTACCCTATCAACCAGCACGATGGCATTGGTTACAACCACACCGATTAACATTAAGAATCCGATCAGAGAAGTGATATTGACGGATTCATTGGTAACAAAAAGTCCCAGTAAACCACCAATCGCCGCTAGGGGCAGGGAGAACAAGATGGCAAGAGGTGCACTTGCATTACCAAAAGCCAATACCATTACCAAGTATACGATAAAGATCGACGCGCCCATAGCAACAAACATTTGCTGGAAGCTGGTTTCGATATCATCGGTAACGCCCTTTACTTCTGCGCGAACATCACTTGGAAGCTCTACCGTTTTAAGTGCCTCACTGATTTTAGCACTTATACCACCTTTATCGGCACTATCGATTTTGGCATTAACCTTTACGATCTGTTCTTCGTTTTCACGTGTAATCGCAACTGCTGCATCAATTTGGCGAATCTTAGCTACTTCATTGAGATACACCGTTACCCCTGTAGCGGTTTTAATAGGGAACTGCCCGATCTTTTCCACCGAATTTTTGAATGATTTATCCAGCATAATTTTGGTTTCAAAGGTCGTGTTATCGAATTTCAAATCCCCGATGTTCTCCTCTACTAACCACCCACGCACTGTATTCGTAATTTGTGCAGAGGATAAACCATACAATCGTGCTTTATTCTGGTCAACATTCACTTCAATTTCAGTCTTCGATTCACTTATAGTATCTTTAATTTCGGTTAACTCAGGAATTTCCTTCATCTTGGCTTTAACAATGTCAGCAGCTACCTGCAGGCTTTTCAGATCTTCACCCTTCAACGCATAGGAGAAGTCTGTGTCGGAGGCTGGCGGTCCACCAGCGGATAGTACAGAGCCTTCCGCTTCTGAGCCTTGCGGCAATGTGTAGAGGATCTTCTCCTTAAATTCCTTTGCCAAATCCTTGGCATTGGATGTTGCCGAAGCAGCAGCAAAGAAAGAGGATCTATAGGCAATTCGATCCGTACTATTGCTATAGCCGATTAAGGATTCAAAATATTCGAATTTAGGCTCCCCATTGGCATCCTTGGCCTCAAGAATCATAGCCTCAATTTCTTTAACCTTAGCATCCATCGTCTCGATAGTCGTTTCACGTGGCATTTTTATCGAAAATGTCATCAGCTTATCCGAATCGCTTTCTGGCATGAAAGAAGTGGATAAATACGGAGTTACAGAAACAATAGTAACTATAAACAAGATAAATGCGAGCGTCAGCGTCTTCCAACTGTTGGCAAGAGACCACACCAATAGCTTTTTATATATTTTGGAGAAAATGCCCATGGACTCCGCTTCATCATGCACCTTGATTTTACTATTCATAACCATTAATTTGGCCATCATAGGAATAATCGTTAAAGCAACAATCAAGGAGGATATAAGTGCTACGCCGAGGGTAATCGCAAAGGGACGGAATACTTCACCCAACACACCACTTACGAAGGCAATGGGTCCAAAAACCCCAACGGTTGTAATCGTTGATGAAGTAATCGCCGAAGCAACCTGGGCAGTCGCAAGCTTGATAACCGATTCATTACGCCGCTCTGCCTTTTCCAACTCGCTGTATATATTTTCGATAACAACTATACTATCATCAACTACCCGCCCAATGGCGATAGCCATACCGCCTAGGGTCATAATATTTAATGAAATTCCGAGCGGACCCATAAATAATAAAGTAACTATAATCGAGAGCGGAATTGAAACGAGGACAATGATCGTCATACGCACATTTCTTAAGAAAAGCAAAATCATAATGGACGCCAAAATCGCACCCAAAGCGCCTTCTTGAACCATGCCGTTGATGGAATGCTTAATATCCACTGCACTGTTATAAACTGTATGAAACACGATATTTGGATACTGGGTTTTCCAGCCAGCCATCAGCTTATCGGCTTCGTCTCCAAATTCAACAGCATTGGCATTTTTCGTTTTGAATAGGTTTACCCCGATAGCAGGCTGCCCATTTAAACGGGAATAGAAAGTCGCTTCGTTAATCGCCTCAATACGAACCAACTGCTTAAGCAGCAATGTATCACCTGCTGCTGTTGTAATTTTCATGTTTTCAAGATTATATACGCTGTTAAGATCACTTTTCACTCGAACCATTTGGGTGTTTCCGTTGAAATCAACTGAACCCGCAGGGCTTGAAAGAATCGCAGATTTGATGCTTGTTGATACTTGGTCGGGCGACAAGCCATAGTTGCTTAAGGCATTGGCATCCATTTTCATTGTTAAAACAGCTTCTTGGTTACCTATCGAATCCACATGGTCAATACCCTTGATGGATTCATAGCCTGGCAGAATCACATCTTTATATACTTTATCGAGATCCTGCTGACTCATTCCATTCGTTCCGTAAACGGATATGTAATAAACGGGCTCGGAGGCAAAGCCTAATGTTTGCACTTTTGGCTTCTCCGAAGATTGAGGTAAAATTACGTTCGCAATTAAGCTTTCTACATCTTTTTTTACATCATCTGGTTTTTTGTCGTTTTCCAATTCCAAAACGATCGTGGAAAAATTATCACTGGAGGTAGAGGTCATATTCTTGATACCGTCCAAGCTGGAAATGGATTTCTCCAAAGGCTTAGTGATATCGTCGAGTACATCCATCGGAGGGGCTGTGTATGAAGTATTAATCAATACGACCGGAAATGAAATATCCGGAAAGCTTTCCACCTTCAGCGTGGTCGTTGTATAAAGCCCACCTGCTAACAGCAACAGGGTAATAATGACCACAGCCGTAATATTTTTCATTGAAAACTCGGTCAACTTGTTCATCTCTCTACTCCTCCATAACATAACATTGGCTGACTACTTAGACGCAGCCTTCAGTAATACCCCTTCAAATTTATGCAAATTCACGAAAATCGCTTAATCCATATTGCTAAAAAGCTTTTCCCGCCGCAACTCCCACTCTTCTTCAAAACCGACCAAACGTTCCAAAAACATCTCATGGAGAGCTTGCATTTCTATGAAACGTCGTTTCGAAACATCGTGGGCTGGTCGTTCAAATTCCTCTACTGCATCCAAATTTGAATATACACCCAATGTCGATTCAATCAACTTCCGGATGCTTTGTAATTTCGTAATGGTACTATGAACGGATGCCATGCTAAAATCGTCTGCTATGTAGTAATAATCCTTGCGGTTGCTGCTGGTTGGCAGCTTGTGGCACATCATATGTTTTTCCAGCGTCCTGACCTGCACACTGATCGCTGCTTTCGTAACCCCAAGCTCCTCAGCCATTTCCTGTAAGCTAACTGGGTTAGAAGCAAACAATAAATGGGCAAAAATTTTGCCTACCAAAGGACTAAAGCCTTCCGCTTCAAAAGAAAGCGACATATGGTTGCTTATGTTTGTACGTAAATCGACAAAGGATAGTGGTGATTTCATTGCAAGCAAACTCCTCGGATCAGTCGTTGATATCGTTAACAACATTGTTAACGATATCAACACTAAATCTTTTTGGATTTACTGTCAATGGCAATTGGAAGATTTAACAAATTGTTCATAATTGGAAGAAATTTCATCATTTAAACGATATTTTTAAGCATAACATATAGAACATATGTTCTCAACACAAAAATAGAATGTGAAAACCATGATAGGAGCCACGGATATCCACATTCTACAATACGTATTCAGTTTGTTGTTGAAAACCAGTCTATTTTTTTCGTTGCCAGCAGCTTTTTTTGTCCTTGAAAGGAGTCATATACGCTGAGCTTGTAGGTCTTTAACGTATCCAGATGAAATATTAAGTCCAAATCCCGTTCTATAATCTTGAATTCCTTTTTTTTACCGAGCCTTATTTTATCATCATTGGCAGCTGGATCTGAGGAAACTGCCCCTGCTGCTGTGCCCGCTTCAACGCTATGGGTATCAAAATCCTTGAAATCATATTCTTTGGTAAACGATTTATTGCCAAGCTCATCCTCAAAGCCAAACACCAGCTTACGCCCTTCTGTATTGGCCTCCATCCGCATATTTTTGACTAGCTCATAATCAAAGGTCAGCCTTAATTCATTGCGGTCTAGCCAAGTATTGATGCTGCCTATGGTTAGCTGGTACGGCGCTAGGTCAACCTTGACGAAATCCTCTTGAGCCATGAAATTTTCGTTAGGCAGCCAAAAAGCAGCTGCATTCACATAGGCATCAGGAACAGCATCCTTCTCCGTATATTTATCCTCGGTTATCGCCTCACCAATCATCACATGCATATTGGTAGTAGGGAAAGTTTTCGGTAAGGTACTGGAGAGGAACAGAAGTGCACTTCCACCTGGCCCCACCTTATTTTTGATCTCGGAAATAACAGCGGGATAAACCGAGCCATCCACTGTTTTAAACTGGGCTACAAGCTTAGACACATCTGTGAGGCGCTTTTCCAGATTGACCGCTTCCATCTGAACCGTAAAGATATCAGCAGTATCTCCCGAATACGTATTTACATTTAAAACCTTGTAGCTCGCGCTGCGTCCCACGCTTGTTTTTTTGTAAATCTCCCCTACATTTAAATAAGGCATATTCAATAGCTCTGAACGATGGGCAAATTCCAAAAGCTTTTCCTTTTCCGTTTCTCCAATCTTCTCTTCTAATATGAGCTTAATCGTGGAAAATTGGTATGTATAAGGCATTTTACCGATGAATTGAAAATTCGCTTCAGCCCCCTTAGGGAGCCCAATCATTTTATCCGTCTTAATTAATTTGGCTTCCACTTTGACATGATCGTCTAAAAGATAATATCCTACTAGATCTGGGATCGGAAGTGCTTCAGCACCTTTATTAAATAAGGTTAAATTCGCTGTCAAAATATCCTGGTCCTCCCAAGGAAGCCGTTGGAACGAATTTAGCTTGGAGGTATAAGTACCCGCTTTATTCGAAAAATTATATTCGGTTCCCGTATCTACACGATCAGGATCGGATACCTGAGGCAGCTCAAAATAAGCAATCGGGAGATTCAGCTTCAAATCAGGTGCGTTCTGGATAATAACAAGCTGCCAGCCTTCGGTACTGACCGCTATCGGTATGGAGCCACTCAGTTCAACCTCTTCGTTCACCTGTGGATTAATTGCTAGATCCTTTAAACTTTTGGCATCTAGTGGATACATATAGCCTTCTCCCGTGCGCAGCAGAAACTGGTAGGCCGGAACCAAGGCTGTACGATTTCCGATGTTTTCCATATTTAAAACAACGGTGGGCGAGTAATTTTTCTCATTTTTGGACATCCATACTTTCTTGATGGAGCCTTTAACCTGCGTACCTGCCATATTAATTGTATGGGAGCCAGCTACCGGGGTTAATACAGAGTAATCCTCAGGGACAGCAACCTCTCCCAGCTTTCGTTCAAAGTTTGGCTCACTAAAATCCCATTTAATAACCTCAAAAATAAGATCCTTCAGCTCTGTCGCATCATTAACTGTCGCATAAAAGCTAATGTCCTGCACGGACTGTGGCGTAATCCGGTTTTTATCCTTGTCCTGCGGTAGCACCTTCACCGAAATTTGGTTGCCCGCTTGTGTCCGCATCCGCACCCAATAATCAATAAATAGCAAATCGCTGTTCGTGACATTGTTGACGCCAAGTGTGAAGGAAACCGTCTTGCCGCTTTGCTCCGTCAGCATGGTGACATTTTTCAGTTCAAAATAGCTGCCTCCGGCAATTTCCACCTTCCCCAATGCCGGTGCAGAGCCTGTTGTGAGCTCTCCTGTTGGATTGCTGCTTGGCGGAGCTACCATGCCGCTATCGACGCTACTATTGGCGCTCTCAGCGGCTGAAGTGGGGAGGGCTGAAACAAAGGTTAAAGCTACTGCCAGTAGCAGGATGGCGCTCGATTGTTTGTTTATCTTCATGTTGAATTTGGCCTCCTAAACATATTCGCAATTAATTCATCATTGGAACCGCTACACCCATACCACCGACGGCTCCACCCGGATTATCCTTCATTTGCTGTAAAGCAGCATCCCCTTCGGTCTGCCATTTTTTGAGTGCATCCCTGACTTGGATTTTATCCTGAACTACATCATTAAACAATCGATGGCCAATTTCTTGAACCTGATAAATATTGGGCTTATCACGATAAATTTTGTTGTCAGGCTGCGGGGCAGGAGACAAGGTTGTAAAAGCCTCCATATGGAATTGCACGCCTTCTTTGGGCTTGATATATTTTTTGCGGGTCACAATATTATAAGTGCTATTAGCCTTCAGGCGAGCCCATTCCTCACTATTGATGAATTTAATAAATTTCCAGGCGTCCTCCACATTTTGCGCTTTGGCGTTAACACCCATAATCCCATTCATATTCATGTAGCCTCCAACATCAGGTGCTTCAGGATGGACAGGCAAGGTTACTACATCCCAATCGATGGGGGTGAAGCCTTTAATATTGGCTGCGTTTTTATTGGCATTCGTTATTTGGTTAAGCTGGCCGTAATTAATAATCGACATGGCAACACGTCCAGATAAGAAATCATCGTATTGGAACGGATTAAAGTCGCCATTTGACATCTTTGACCTCATGGTTGCTTGATCCGGCTGCTCTGGAATAATTTTCTCCTTCTTAAGCTGCAGCATGGTCTTCCAAATCTTTTCCCATTGGTCGGTATCGACGGTCATTTTCTCCCCCAGCTCGTCAAACATGCTAAGCTGCAGCGGAGCCGTAAACATTTGCAGTGAATAAAACAGGTCGCCCATTGCTTGTGTAGAAAACGAGAAGCCATACTTCCGGCTCTCTCCCTCACCTTTGGTTAATCTTCTCCCCAGCTCAAAGGTCTCCTCCCAGGTCATTTTGTCCTTCGGATACGCAACTCCGGCTTCATCGAACATTTTTCGGTTATAGATAAGGGCCGAGGAATTAAAAGTCGGAGACAGTGCATAAAGCTTGCCATCGCCCGTTTTTTTCAAGCCTTCCATTACTGCGGGAACCATATCTGAGGTATCAAATTTATCCTTGGTGATCATCGGGTCAAGCTGTGTTAGCAAATTATTGCTAATTAGCTCCGGTAATTGCTCATAGCCAACCATAACAACATCAGGCGGATTATCACCCTGCATCACTTCCTTCAGCTTATCCAGCGGATCAATCCGCTTAGTGCTTGGATCAGGCTGCCCCCCATAAAACATACTCTCATCAATAGTGGATACAATTTCAAGTTTAATGTTCGGATTGGCGAACTCAAAGATCTCCGTAAATTGCTGGCGGAAGTATTCATCCTCACTTCCACCCATTGTGGTTGCGATCCGCAATACGCGTTCGGTTTGATCTCCTGCATTCGGAAGATTAGTGCAAGCTGCAAACAAGGGAACCGTAAGCCCCATGCATATTGAAAGCAGCATAGCTTGCTTGATCCATGGTTTCATCTGTACATTCCCTCCAATTTATGAGCTGGTTTTCCAATTTTTCAACACTTAATGATTCAGGATTTTAGGCGGACGAATAATAATTTTCTCGCCATCAAACTCCATGGAAGCTTTGTTATCGATCTTTAACGCTTGTAGATACGCTTTCGGAATTTGCAGCCTGCCTGCTCGATCCAGCACCACATATTCCTCGTGTACATCCTGGATCATCCTGGATTGCCCCTTTCCTTCCGAGCCGAGATCGTCGAGATTCGGATTCCGCTTAATAAATTCGGTGCTGGTCATCCCATCACGAATCGCCACAACGCGATCCACCTTGCTGGCAAGCTCCATATCATGGGTTACGATAACGATCGTGACGCCTAGCTCACGGTTTAGCTTGCGAAAAATGTCCATAATCATATCGGAGGTTTTTGAATCCACTGAGCCGGTGGGCTCATCGGCCAGCAGCAGCGTGGGCTTGTTAGACAATGAAATCGCAATCGCCACCCGCTGCTGCTCACCACCAGAAAGCTGCTGCAGCTTATTGCCCATCCGCTCCTTAAGCCCTACCCATTCAAGCAATTGCTTGGCATAAGCCCTGTCATACTGTCCGCTTAACATCATGGGCATTTCGACATTTTCCAATGCTGTCAAATAAGGCACCAGGTTACGGGCGTTATTTTGCCATATAAAACCAACTGTTGTCCGCTTGTATTGAACCAGGTCGTCATCGCTGATCTTCAGCAGGTTCCATTCACCCACCTGAACGGCGCCGGCAGAGGGGCGGTCAAGACCGCCCAATATGTTCAGCAAGGTAGATTTACCGCTGCCGCTGTTGCCGATAATAGCCATCATTTCGCCACTTGTTATGGAAATATTAAGACCCTTTAGCGCAACAACCTCGATCTCATCGGTTTTATAAATTTTGACTAGCTCTTCACAGATGATCATCGTTTATTTCTCCTCTCCCAGCTTCACAGCTTGATGGACACGTAGCCTCCGAATGTGCAGGAATAATAACAAAGCACCCGTTAACATCATGAACGCTACTACCAGATACAGCTGGTCGGTATCACGGGCACTAAACACGACCCGAAAAGGGGGAACCTGCATTTGCACATTTTCTGCTGTTTGCAGGAAGGGCAGGAACAGATAGCTCGTCAGCTTGCCAATCCCGATACCAAGTGCGATGGATAAACCCGCAGTAAAGCCCTGCTCCAGTAAAAGCATGCCGGTTAGCTGCCTACGCGACAGCCCCATTGCCCGTAATACCCCAAATTGGACAACACGGCTCGAAAGATTGAAAAACCAATAAAGGATATAACCAATTAATGACACCAGCACGGATACGAGAAAGCCAAGGCTTAATATACCAAACACACCACCACGTGAAGGATGTTTGTTCTGCGTGATCAGCTCATTCCTTACATCCTTAACACTTGCAATGCCAATTTGCTTGGCTGTAAGGGCTTCGACGATTGGCGTAACCTTAGCCCCCTCCTTCATTTTCAGCCAGACCTCATAAGGAACCATTGGCGCTTGGTCATAAATATAATCCAAGTTCGTTATAAAAAAAGGAGTCTGCTCCGGGTATTGGCTAGGCCAATAAGGGACAGTCGCAACAACGACAAACTCGATTTGCTGCTGTTGCACAGAAATGTTAATGATGTCGCCTTCTTTAATATGATGCTTCTGGGCAAAGGAGCTTGGAATAATGACAGCCTGCTCATAGCTGCCTAATAGGTTAAGATAGGCATTGGGATGCGCCTTGAACAAATCCCTGCGGAACCACGCGACTTCGGCAAAGTCAACATTGTCGATTCCCATGACCATGCCCTGGCCTAACGATTTACCGGAAACGACAACATTGCCTTTCGTTCGCAACACACGTGTTGCACGTTCAATGCCCTCTGTCTGCTGGAATACAATAAATGGCGGCTCGACATACCGCAGCTTCGGTGACGGCCCCTCCATACCTCCGCCTGATGCACCACCTGCACCTGGCGATCCTGAACCGCCCTGCTGCCCACCGTAGCCTGCTCCCCCTTGGGGATTGCTTCCGGCACCACCTTGGGAGCCACCTGATCCACCCCCATTATTTCCACCACTTTGACCTCCGTTTTGGCCGGAATTCTGGTCCTGTGGCAGCTCATCCGAAACGCCTTCCCATACCGTTTGTAAAACAACATCCGTTCCGTATGCGTAAAGAATCCGGTCCGTTGAATTTAAATCAATGGTTCTCGCCGCCGATGAATTATACACACCAAGACCCAGTGTGAGAATCAACAAAAGCATAAGCGGATAATAGGACTGGGCAGAGCGTGAAAGCTGAGTCAGCGTTAAATATACGGGTACTGGCAAAAACCGTTTGCCTATCCAGCCCCATAAACGCAAGGCCCAGGGAAACACACGTAGAAAAAACAATCCCAACGAAATAATCGATAAGGCCGGTACGAAAAACAGTAAAGGATGCACCTGCAATTGATCCGATGTTAATCCAGTTTGGGCAGTAAGCACCTGGCGCTGGTCGAATAAGTAATAGCCATACGCGACTACTGCAAGCAACACAACATCCAAAAACCATTTTTGCCAAAACGGTGCTTGATCGGCACGTGCCAGCTTTTGCTTGTAACCCACTATAGACGAACGTGCGTATACAATGGCGGGTATGACACTTGCCAGCAGAGCAATACCAACAGCCGCTGCCCCATACAAAAGCGCTTCAGAGGAGACGCCCACAGGTACAGCTTGACGGTCAACGAAGGTAAGGAAGCCACTGGAGGAACCGATGCTTTTGGCCATAAACCAGCCTAGGATGGGACCAATAATTAAAGCTGTTATCCCTAAAAGAAGGCCTTCGAGCAGATAAATAAAAATAATTTGCCTCGTACTGCCTCCACGGCTCCTCAGCACCGCAATAATACTTTGCTGCCGATCCAAGGATTGACGGGCATTCATCACAATATAATAGAAGACCATCGCAATCATCGGTGCCGCCAAAGTAAATAAAAGAATTTGCAGCTGCAGGCTTTGTGATTTGAATTCCTGCAAAAGTGGAATAAACGATAAATCAACCCGCGTATTTTTCAGCTTTTGAAATAAAGTGACGTCAAGGCGCTCCAGCTTATTTTGCAAGGAAGCTAGCTGGCTCGTCTGAATCTCTCTTAAATCAAAGGCGTAATACCAATTGGCAAGGTTAAGCGGAATTTTTTTCTGTTCAAGTATGTAGGTTTGAAACGATGATTCGCTCATAAAGAAGGAATTGACCAGCCCTTCCATGCCTTGAAACCAGTACGGGCCATCGCTTTGATTCGCTTTGATCGTGCCCACAACCTTAATCTTTAGTGGGGCAATCCCTAGCCCTCCGCTGATCGGATAATTATATATATCGCCGACATGCATATCGTTGCGAAACATCGCTTCCTCGAAAATAACGGCCTCGACGATCCCATTCTCGACTTGGTCGGCGTACCATTGCCCTTGGGATAGCTCGATTTGCTCCTTCAGCCCTATCTGCGATACCAAGGTCATTTGCCGTTTTTTACTGGGGTCGACGGTTATCGGATCGTCTGGTGAAAGCTGTGCGGAACGGATCGAATAACTGCTTACATAAGCCTGGTAAGGGAAAGCTATTTCCTGTGGCAGGTCAGATTTGATATATTGCCCAACATCGGCAAGTGCGGATAGCTCTGCTTTTTCACTTCCGGTTGCTTGATAACGGATCAGCACGGAGCCAGCCGGCAAGCCCTCACTTTTTCCTTCCAGTGACTTGGTCACTACCCGTTTCAAAGAGCCATCGGCGTACATGGGTATACTCGTCGTAAAAGCCACAGCCATAATTAAGCCTAGCAATGAGCTTAAGGTTAACCAGCGTGTATTCCACATTTTGCGATAAAGAAATCGCAGCATCGGTATCGACATTAGCGACCCACTACTTTCTGTCCTGGCGTTAGCCCCTTAATAATCTCGATATCTGTCGAGGTTTGTTGGCCGACTTCAACATCCATTTCCTTCTTGTTGCCCTGCTCATCCACCAGCTGCACATAATTACGTCCCGAGTAAGAACGCAAGGTCGATAAGGGAATCGTGACTGCATTTTCCTTGCGTCCAGTAATGACAGATACACTGAGCGGTGTGCCACGGTTAAGCCCTGGAGGGAATGGATCCAATTGGACAACCAGGTAATTGTCTATGGTGTCCGGAGCCTTCGGCTGGCCGCTGCTCCCTTGGCTGCCATTGCCCATGTTGCCTGTGTTGCCACCGGATGCAGGCTCCTGGGGATTGGGCAGCTGAAGCACCTTGCCTTTGTGCTGCCCTGCCGCATTAATATCGACTACAACCTCCATGCCAATGGCTACCTTTTTCAAATCATCAGTACTCAAGGTGCCAACAACCGTCAATTGTGACAGGTCGGCAATCGTCGCTACGGCATCATAGGCTTGGGCGGTATCGCCTTTTTTCAAAAACACAGAAACAATCGTACCCGTGTAAGGCGCCGTCAGCTTCGCCTTGGCTATTGTGCTCTCCAGCTTGTACAATTCCTCACGCTTTATCTCAAAATCAATTTTCGCCTGCTCGAGTGATTCCACCGTCATTTCGTCCGCTTTGCGTAATGCTTCAATCATAACAAGCTCGTCCTTGCGGGTTTGCAACCGCTTCTGCTTAAGTTGGCTTTCTTGCTCCGTTACATCCAGCTCGGCAATCAGCTGTCCCTGTTCTACCTTGTCTCCGCTTTTGACAAGCACATTTTTTATTCTGCGGCTGGCTTCATCCGTAAAATATAAGTCCTCCTCCTGCGTCGCCATCAGCTTGCCAGAACCGCGTACCTTCGTTTCCAGCGTATCGGTTTTCACAAGAAACTCCGGCTTTTGGGACAGCTTAGGAGCGGTAATTGCAGGAATCTTTTCCTCTTCCTCTTCTTTGGGCAATAGTGAGCAGCCCGAGCCTAATATCAAAAGGGCAGCTACACACAAAATAGCCAGTGAACGAAGCTTGATGCTACTTGCTGGCAAATTTTCCATCCACCATTTCGAATACATGGTCGGCTACCTCCATAATTGTTGGATCATGAGTGGTCATACATATGGTTACTTGCTCGGTTGTAATAATGTCTCTGAAGACCGACATGACCTGTGCTCCCATCTGGGAGTCGAGCTCCGCAGTCGGCTCATCTGCCAGCAGCAGGCAAGGCTTATGGGCAATCGCTTTGGCGATCGCTACCCGCTGCTGCTCGCCTCCTGAGAGCTCAAAGGGCCGGTGATGCATCCGCTTGGACAGCCCTACCAGTTCCAAGCAGTGGGTTACGCGCTGCTTCCATTGGGAACGTGGCACCCCAGCCATGCGTAGCGCTAGCTCTACATTTTCCCACGCGGATAGAAGTGGCATAAGCGCATACGATTGAAAGATAAAGCCGATTTCCTTACGACGGATTTGGGTTCGCTTATCGTCACCGGCTTTATGAAACGGCTGGTCAAGAAAAATAATCTCGCCTTTATTGGGCTGGTCCAAACCGCCCAGCAAATTAAGCAAAGTCGTTTTCCCTGAGCCCGACCTGCCCTTAAGCATCACTAATTGCAGAGGATAAAGAGCCATGTCGATGCCTTTAAGCACATGCAACTGACCTCCGGCTCCGGTAAAAGGAAAGGAACGCTCTACACCGGATACCGTTAATATTGGCTTCGAGCCGTCCGTGCTTTGGGTTTGGGGCTCAGGGCTGGTCTTGCGGTTGGCGGCACGAGCCCAATTTATCATCTTGATCCCCCTTTGGATGGTATTCAAAAAGCCCAGTAATACGAATGGAAATTTAGTTACATTTTATTACATTATATTCCTTTAATATCATATTTTTAACTATCGGCTATATTCAAGTAAATTGTCAAGTATTTACACAAATATCTCCCCATAGATAGACGGACTGAACTTGGAAAAAGTTACAATTTCGCTCTTTTTTTCTGAAAATATATACCAAAGACCTACTCTTTATCCTTATCAGATAAAAAGCAGGTCTTCATGCCTAAAGCTGTTCAATTTCTACCTGAAGCTATTATCTGAGAATATGGATCGCCAGATTAGGATAAGCTCCTTGGATCTCAATCGCTCTTTTTTGCAAAGCCTCTATATCAAATCCCGTAAGGAACAAATCTGGATCGGGTTCTAGCGTTATACTTGTGCCTGATTCTTCGGTGACGCCTACCTTTATAATGCCGGATTGTGGAATGCCCTGCTTGTAATCCTGTCTATAAATCGTTCCTTCCCTGCGTATTTCCACAGCTAACTGATACGACAAGGCATTCACGATTGCTACACTGATCCCTTTTTCCCCTCCCGCTGCATAGTAGGGCGCACTTAAGCTTGCCTGCCCAATGTCTGTCATCACCGTTTGAAGATGGGGTCGCTCTCTATTAGAAAGCACAGTAATCGGAATGCCTCTCCCATTGTCTGCAACGGTCAGGCTTCGCTCATTATGAAAAAAAATATGAACCTCGGTGCAACTCCCCACTTGATGCTCCAAAATTGTATTTTCCAAAAGCGCCCAAATCAAAAGGTGAGGATCATAAGCCTGTCCAGCAGCTCCCAAATATAAATCTGGATGCTCTCTAGCATCTGCCATGTCCATATAAGTTGTCGTATCAGCCAGCTCAGAAGAAGCTGCAAGCAGCAGCAGCACGGGAAGTACTCGGTGAGAGGGCAAGCTGTACGAACCTCCACGTTCTTCTTGAACGAGCAGGTCTGCTCCCATTAATGCTTTAATATGGTGATATAATTGGCCGGTTGTACCCATATTCAGCTTCTCTACGAGTTCAGTTCCAGCTACGGGTCCCTTTATGACAGATCTTAAAATGTCCAAACGCTGTTTATTGCCAAGCGCCGATAAAATCTTTGCCATTTTCTCCCCATCGAGATTAAGCAAACCTCTGATGGGTTGTTCCTTGGCATCCCACTTGTATTTGATATGCCCATTACGATATTGTCCCGAGTAGTAGATATTGCCTTCATTCTGTTCCTTATCTGGGGTTAGATCGTCCATAACAAACGCTTTTTTACTCGCTTCACCTAGATATGAACCGACAAGTTTTTGCAGCTTGTTCATCTCTAGCTTCAATTGGTCAATTTCTGATCCGAGATTTCGATTCAAAATCAACACCTCCATTATTAAATTACGTAAATACGTTATTACGTAATTAAATAATATCATAATTGTAAAACTATGTAAATACTCACACACTCGCACTCGAATAATTCCCCTAAACCTATATGTCCACAAATCGTTACCTTTTGATGTGATTCTAATCACAAGTTCCTCTCCTGCATTGGCTATACTTAGCTATATAACAACATCTAATAAAGAGGGAGGCTCATTTATGCTAAGTCCACAAACCATAGCCATTATCAAATCCACGGTGCCCGTACTGGAGGTGCATGGAACGGAAATTACAACTACGTTCTATCAATCCTTGTTCAACGCTCATCCTGAGCTGCTCCATATCTTTAATCATGCCAATCAAAAACAAGGCAAGCAGCAAGCAGCTCTGGCGAACGCTGTTTATGCTGCGGCGCTTCATATTGACCGGCTGGAAGCAATCCTGCCTGTAGTCAAGCAAATTGCCCAAAAACACCGTAGTCTCGGTGTCCAGCCGGAGCATTATCCGATTGTTGGCCAGCATTTGCTGGGTGCTATCCAGACTGTACTCGGCGATGCAGCAACTAACGAGATTTTAGGAGCATGGAGTGAAGCCTATGGAGTTATTGCCGATGTGTTTATAGGGATCGAACGAGAACTCGTGATACAAACTGCAGAGCAAGACGGGGGCTGGAAGGATTTCAGAGCTTTTCGCGTAGAGCGGAAAGTTCAGGAAAGCGAGGTCATTACTTCCTTTTATTTAATGCCCGTGGATGGCCAGGCAATAGCGGCTTTTGAGCCAGGACAGTATGTCAGTGTCAAAATCACGATACCCGGCGAGACGTATACCCATATTCGTCAATACAGCCTTTCGGATGCACCAGGCAAACCTTATTATCGGATTTCGGTCAAAAGAGAGGAAGCGTTAGCGGATCGACCAGCGGGTAAGGTTTCTGTCCACCTGCACCAGAACATTTATGAAGGCAGCATCCTGTGGCTGTCTGCGCCGGCAGGCGACTTTATTTTGGAGCCGCAAGACACTAAGCCAGTTGTGCTGATCAGCGGCGGCGTTGGCTTAACGCCGATGATCAGCATGCTCAATACCTTGGCTGAAAGAGAGCCGCATCGACAGGTTACCTTTATCCATGCGGCACAGAATGAACAGATGCATGCCATGCGTGAGCATGTAGAGCAGCTAGTCGCCAGACACTCACAGCTGTCCGCTTATTGGTGTTACGCAGTACCGACTGGGCATGAGGCCACTTATCATAAAGAAGGTTATCTGGATCTGCCCTGGCTGGCCAGCGTCTTGCCCTCAAAGGAAGCAAGCTTCTACTTCTGCGGCCCTACACCTTTTATGCGAGCAGTTAACGGAATGCTTAAAGAGTGGGACATACCGGAATCGAGTATTCACTTCGAATTTTTCGGACCCGCCGCTACTTTGTGAGCTCTCAGCAAACGATTCACCGTTTCACGGCGGATGCCGATAAACTGGCCGATTTCGTCTTGGGTCAGCACGTCCGTTATCGCATCTGAGCCGATATACTGTTGGAACCAGCGCTGCAGCTTGCTGAGCTTCTCAGCAGGCGCAGCCTCAGAAAGCTGGTCGATCCTCTGCTGCATCATGCGCAGCTTGTCCTGAAGCTGCAGCGCAATTGCGCGAAATTTCTCCGGATTGCGCTCCAATTCCCGATACCACTGCGCCGCGGGCAGCACTTCGATCTCACAGGTCATCAAAGCAACCGCCGTCCCGTGATAGGCATTCGGACTAATTAAGGAATGATGGGGTATAATTTCATCGGGTACGATAATATTCAGCAAAATCGAGTTGCCGTCCTCGTGGAGACGGCCGATTTTTAGCAGACCGCTTTTCAGCTGATATAAGGGACCTAGTTCACCCTGATGGAACAAAGTCTCGCCTTTATGTAAAATCATATTAACCTCCTGCGCACCTATTCAGGATCATTCCCTGATCGGCTTACGGCTTCTCCGACAATAGCTTGCTTATGCTTACCATCTGCACACATAGGCACAGCACATCAATTGCCGATTCCAACTCTGGGAGTGTTGGGTACGTCGGCGCGATCCGAATATTGCGGTCTCTCGGATCTTGGCCATAAGGATAAGTTGCGCCTGCCTGCGTCAAGGTGACACCTGCCTCGGCTGCCTTGCTGACCACGGCCTTGGCACATCCATCCATGGTGTTCAGGCTAATAAAATAGCCGCCATTAGGCTTGTTCCAAGTGGCCAGATGCTTATCGCCTAATTCCGCTTCCAGCTTGCTTAACACGCTATCGAATTTCGGCCTAATCAAAGCCGCTTGCTTGGCCATATGGACCTGGATATGCTCCAGGTCTGGCAGAAAGCGGATATGTCGAAGCTGGTTAATTTTATCCGGTCCAATCGTTTGAATCGAAAGCTGCTTGCGTATGAAGCCCAGATTGGCAGCACTTGCCGCCATCGCGGCAATGCCGGAGCCGGAAAAAGTAATTTTCGAAGTGGACGCGAACATAAGGGCACGGTCAGGGTTGCCGGCTTTTTTACATGCAGCCAGCATATTTTTCAATAAATCGGGTTGGTCTGTTAAATGATGGACGATATATGCATCATCCCATATAATCCGGAAATCGGCGGCTTTGGTAGGCATGGCAGCAAGCCTATCTACCACTTCATCCGAATAAGTAATGCCATCTGGATTACTGTATTTCGGTACGCACCAAATGCCTTTGATAGCTTCATCCTCACGAACAAGCCGTTCGATCGTATCCATATCTGGTCCATCATGCTGCATATCAATAACGATCATCTCTATTTGGAACAGCTCACATATCGCAAAATGCCGGTCATACCCGGGGCTCGGACAAAGAAATTTGACCACCGGCAGCTTGCCCCATGGCACTTCACTGCCATAAACGCCCAGCAGCATCGCCCTTGCAATCATATCATGCATCAGGTTCAAGCTGGAGCTTCCGCCAATCATGATTTCCCCAGTATCCACCTCAAGCAAACGTGCGAATAGCACCTTCATCTCAGGCAATCCGTCCACACCGCCGTAGTTGCGGCAATCCATACCATCCGAGGCTTTTAAAGTATCCTTAGAACTTACAAGATCCAGCATCCCCATAGATAGGTCCAACTGCTCGGGGCATGGCTTGCCCCTTGACATGTCCAGCTTTAAGTTACGGCTTTTATAGCCCTCATATACGCCTTCTAATTGTGCGAGTTGTTCCTTTAATTCAGATATACTTAATTGTTCGTAGCCACTCATGTCCACGACTCCCTCTTTATTTGCCCTAAAGCTACCTACTGGAGCGGAATTTTTGAGAATGCTCCTTGGCCTGCTCCACGGTTGTAATCCGATTGCGGTTCCATTCCAATAATATTCGGTCAATATATCGAAAATGCACCTTGCCTGCAAACACAGCCTCTTTGAGGCCTGCCAGTATTAAGGGTTCATTATATTGATCCTTATCCAGCCAGCCTGTAATGGATTCCAGCTCCATCGGGGTAAGCGGACGGGCAAATTCCTTCTCGAATATCGAGAAAATATCTTTGCGGGTTGTTGGCTTGACCGTCTCCAAAGCTTTCCTGCGCTGCAATTCCTCTTCGTACCAAACCCCCGCCAGCCGCTCCAGCAAAGGGTCTAAATTATATTTTTCGCACTGCATGCCGTTGACAGGATCAATGCCTTCATCAATCGACAGATGTCCCTCTTTCAAAAGCTTTTGCAGGGAAGCGATCACCTTCTCAGGGGTCACGGACATCCGTCCCTGGAGCTCGTCCAAGGTTGGGAACTCCTTGTTTTCTTTTTCCATAAAAGCCATTACATGAACCATCAGCATCACGTCAACCTCTGTCAGCTTTAGCTGCTTGTAATGTTGGATCAGCAGATAGGGGATACCGATATGGCCCGCCTTCCAGCCCGAAGTAAAAGCACTTAATAAATTCATCCGTTCTTGCGCATTCTCATTATGTTGCATTAGGGTCCACCTCTTCATGCCAAACGTTTCAGGTTATGACTATTTTTCTGCTGCTTTTGCTATCAACTGATACGTATCCCTTGCAATAACCAATTCCTCATTTGTAGGAATGACCAGCACCTGTACACGGGATTCTGCTGTAGAAATGGCACGGTCCCCACTTACCCGCTTTCCATTCGCCTGTTCGTCAAGCTCAAGCCCGAGATAGGTCAGATTGCGGCATACCGCACCTCGCAACAGGGATGAATTTTCCCCGACACCTGCTGTAAAAACGAGCACATCCAGTCCATTCATCGCTGCTGTATAAGCCCCGATATATTTGCGCAAGCGATACTCGTACATCTCGAAGGCTTGCTTGGCGCTGCGGTCGCCTTTGTCCATCGCATCTTGTATTTCCCGCATATCGCTGCTAAGGCCTGATATCGCCATGAGTCCGCTGTGCTTGTTCAGCATGGAATTGACCTCGTTCAATGTCAACTCCTCTTTGCCCATTACATAGGGGACAATAGCCGGATCAATATCGCCACTACGTGTTCCCATCATTAAACCCTCAAGCGGGGTCATGCCCATGCTCGTATCCACCGATTTCCCATGCAAAATAGCGGTGCAGCTCGCACCATTGCCAATATGGCAAGTGACCATTTTTAACGATTCTAACGGTTTCCCCAATAATTTCGCCGCCCGTTGGCTCACATATTCATGTGAAGTACCATGAAAGCCGTAACGCCTAACCTGGTGCTTTTTATATAAAACAAGCGGAATTGGATATAAATAAGAGGTAGCTGGCATTGTCTGGTGGAAAGCCGTATCGAAGACAACGACCTGCGACACTCCCGGCATATTCTGCTCAACCGCCGCAATACCAAGCATATGCGCGGGATTATGCAGCGGCGCTAGATCGAACAGCCGTTTGATTTCCTTCTTGACGACTTCATCCACAACCACGGAGCTCGAAAAAGATTCGCCGCCATGGACGATTCTATGGCCAACCGCATCGATTTCAGCTATGGAAGCAAGCACACCATGCTCCTTATGTACAAGCAGCTCCAGCACTTTGCGAATCGCCATGGTATGCTCCAGAATTTCGTCGACTTCCCGAATTTCCTTACCACCCACTGGCTCGTAGCTGAGGATCGCCGTATCCATGCCAATCCGTTCCACCCGTCCGCTGGCAACCACTTCTTCATTGACCATATTGTACATCTGGAACTTTAATGAAGAGCTTCCCGCATTAATGACCAAAATATTCATAAGCGGTCACCATCCTTATCATACCGGAAAAAGCCTTGCCCTGTTTTCGTTCCCAGCTCGCCTGCTCGCACCATTTGCTTCAATAATACAGACGGCCTGTATTTGACATCGCCGAATTCGCGAAACATCCGTTCCATCGCAACCAATACCGAATCCAACCCAAAACGATCAGCGAGCTCTAGCGGGCCGTAATGAAAATCATAGCCCATTCGCATCGCCATATCGATGTCTTCTGCAGTCGCCACCCGCTCGGACAACGTATGCATAGCTTCATTAATAAGCACACATATTAATCGAGTTGTGACGAAGCCGGGCGATTCATACACTTGAATACCGTGTTTTTGGATCTTATGCTCCACAAATTGTTTCGTTAAAGCAAACGTTTCTTCCGATGTTTTGAGTGCTCTAATAATTTCCACCAGGTGGATGCGCGACACAGGATATAAAAAATGAATGCCGATAACTCGTTCGGGGTGCGTTGTAGCCGCTGCAATTTCAGTCAGGCTAAGTGTTGAGGTGTTGCTGGCCAATATAACCGGCGGCGGACATAAAGCATCTAACTGCTGGAACAGCAGCTTTTTCTGATCCACATCCTCACTGATCGATTCAATGACCATATCGCAACCGGTTAATAGTCGCATATCGGTTTCTTTATGAATTCGCGAAAGAATTAGTTTTTTCTCGGAAGCCGTAATGGCCCATTTCTCCATTTGCTTATCTAGGCTATTCTCTATATGCTCCCATGCTTGATCCAGCTTTTGCGAGGATCTTTCTATTAATACGACTTCAAGCCCTTGGGCTGCCAGCATTTCTGAGATTCCTTGTCCCATGGTGCCAGCACCAATAACCCCAATTTTATTCCATTGCATAAGAGTCCTCCACCCAACAATTCTATCCTATCAGACTTATTATACAACAATCTGATATAGAAAAGGAAAACAAGAAAATAAGCTTATGCTGCAAAAACAGCATAAGCTTATTGACAATTGCTTATATTCTACTAAACCTCTTTAACAGCAACGATAGTTTTCGAAGCTTGAGATTCAAATGCAGCCAAAATAACATTTAATGATCTTAAGCCCTCTTCTCCTGAAATACGGGGAGGTGTTGAAGTCTTGATGCAATAAACAAACTCGTTGATGATTTCGCTGGATACTTGCTTCTCGTTAGTTGCCATGGCGCCGACTTGATGCTTTTCGACCGAACCGTCAGTCATCAATACAATAACTTGGTCATCTGGATGCGTACCTAGCTGCAAGCAGCCATTTTCGCACCATAATACCGTGCTGTTATCTTGGCCTTTGTAGTAAGTCCAGCTAGCTACAAGTGTACCAATCGCTCCACTTTTCATACGCAATAAGCAAGTGGAGTTATCATCCACATCTGTGCCTTCCTTGTGCAAGGTGCCCACGAAAGCAGCCACTTCGACAACTTCATCCTCAAGCAACCAGCGGATCAAATCGGATTTATGTACACCAAGGTCACCCATCGCGCCCATAATCGCTTCTTCCTTGCGGAAGAACCAGCTGTTGCGGCCATCAATACTCCAGTTTTCCGGTCCTGGGTGTCCGAAGGAAGTACGGAAGGTTAACACTTTACCCATTTTACCGGTTTCCAATATTTCCTTGGCTTTCACATGAGGCGGCATCAAACGTTGGTTATGGCCAACCATCAGGTATACATTATTCGCTTTGGCAGCTTCAATCATCGCCAAAGAATCCGCTTCATTCGTTGCCATTGGCTTCTCAACTAATACATGGGCTCCCGCATTTGCAGCAGCGATCGATACAGGGGCATGCAGAATATTTGGCAAACAGACGCTGACGGCATCCGGCTTCTCCACGCTTAACATTTCTTCGTAACTCGTATAAGCCTTCGCGCCATATTGATCGGCATATTGCTCCGCTCTTTGATTAACAACATCAACAAAAGCGACTAATTCCACATCCGGATTCGCTGCATATTCAGGAATATGCCTTTTCTCTGCAATCGATCCGCAACCAATAACTGCTACTCTAATTTTAGCCACCATTCAACTCTCCCATTCGATTATAATGCTTCTCGCTTCTAAGTTGCGGCTATCAAATCCGCTGTGCGCCCATATAGATATAGAGCGCATTTCTATTGTACACTTCTTATTTTAAAGCGTAAATGCTGATAAATAATGTTCTTTCACCCATTTAAGGCTCGACTCCACACTTTCAAGCGGCGGGTTGGCACAGCGGTCCTGCTCAACAATTAACCACTCCACGCCAGCATCGGAAGAAGCCTTAATAACATTAACTAAGTCCACTTCGCCTTGACCCAGCTCGACAGTATCCATCTGTGGATTATCGCTGCTTCTGAAATCCTTCAGGTGCAATAAAGGCAATCTGCTTGCATAACGCAACACATATTGAAGTGGATCCTGCTTGGCGTATTGCACCCAGCAAACGTCCATTTCAACAACTACATTTTCAGGGGTAGTCGAAGAATACATCGCATCAAATACGAATTCATCGCCAATTTTAAGCTCAAACTCGAAGGCATGGTTGTGGTAGCCAAAGGTTAGACCCGCTTCACGAACCTTTGCGCCAGCTTGCTCAAAAAATTCAAATAATTCCTTCCAGGCTTCGCCATCCTTACGATCATCTGCCGCAATATGAGGAATGATGTAATATTGAGCGCCAATCGTTTTCAAGTAAGCGATTTCTTTATCAATATCAGCACGTGTATTGACCAAGCTTACATGGGCACCAATAGCTTTAAGGTTTAATTCCTTTAACAGCTCATTCAATTCCTCAGCAGCCAGACCGCCATAACCTGCGAATTCGACACCTTCATAACCAAGCTCAGCTACACGGCGTAACGTGCCGCGGAAATCAGCAGCCAAATCATCGCGAAGCGTGTAAAGCTGTAAGCCAACACCCATTCTTCTCATATCGGTTAGGTCTCCTTCAAAAAGTATTTGTATTTGATTCCATTGTAATCAATAATGCCCTATAATGGCTATGAACGATGTGGTTAGAACATGAACGATCTGGCTACAAAATATAATAAACCACTATTGAGGTGTAATTGTGCATTCCCATATATTAACCTGCGGCTACTCATATCATTCGCAAAAATTTTCTAACAGCTATAAAGAAGGCATTACTACCTACCTGTTCCGCCTGCAAACCGAAGGTAGCTGTTATGCACAGGTGAATGGGCGCATGACGCTAATCGCGACTGGTGACCTGCTGCTATTCAAGCCAGGTGACGAATATGACTTGCGTATCGATGCACATACGAACGCCTTGCAGCAGACGCTCATTTCCAGCGGAGATTACTATATTATGTGCAAAGGCGATTGGGTTGACGAATGGTGGCATAAATCGCAAAAGCCGCAAAAAGTCCGAATCGCCGTCAACGAACGAATATTAACCTTATGGCGGCAAATTATTTTGGAGAAACGCCGCTTCGAGGGGGATAACAAAGAGTTGTCCGATTATTTGCTGCGTGCTTTATGCCTCTACATTGACCGGGCGATTACCGAAAATATTACGTCCCATGGCAGCGCCTTTCTCGCTACAAGGATGAAAAGTTTTATTGAGGAGCATGCCATCCTTCCCTTAAAGATTGAGGATGTCGCCCAGCATGTTGGCATCAGTGTATCTCGTGCCGTCCATCTGTTCAAGGAATGCTTCAATAAAACGATCATTCAATATGCCCAAGAAATCCGTCTTGCCACCTCCGTTGAAAGGATGGCTTACAGCTATTTGACCTTGGAGCAAATCGCTGAAACCTCGGGCTTCGGCAGCTACTCCTATTTCCACCGGGTATTTCGCGAGAAATACGGCGTGTCGCCGAAAATATACCGATTGCACAGCCAATCGGGTGAGTATGAGTCTAAGGATTTTGAGAAGACGCTTCAAACCTAATATTTTCGTCCCCCTAAAAAGCAAGCGAAAGCCCTTCTCACGTGGAAGAGGCTATTTCGTTGTTGCAAATAATAAGTTCATGTTCTATTATAGATATAAAGTATCTATAATGACTATATTTATATTCGGAGGATGAACAAATTGGAAAACACAGTTGATGTCGTTATTATTGGTGGCGGACCTGCGGGCATGAGTGCAGCCTTGGTACTTGGCCGAGCCAGAAAGACGGTTATTGTTTTGGACGAGGAACTCCCCAGGAACCGCGTGACCCACGAATCACATGGCTTCCTAACTAGGGACGGCATTACTCCAGGCAAGTTCCGTCAAATTGCCAGAGCGGAGATCAGCGTTTACCCCTCCGTACATTTTGTCAAAGACTCCGCAGTTTCCATTATTGGGCAAGATGGGGATTTTCAAGTTACAGCTGGACAAGGCGAGGTTTATCTTGCCCGCAAAATACTAATTGCTTCAGGAATGAAGGATTTACCACTCGATATTGCAGGGCTTAATGAGGTATATGGAAGCAGCGCTTTCGTATGCCCCTATTGCGACGGATGGGAGCTGCAGGACCAGACGCTTGTACTGATTGCCAAAGGCAGCCGCGCCGTCCATATGGCCAAAATTTTAAGTGGCTGGACGAAGCATTTTACCCTATGCACCAACGGACCCGATGACTTAAGCGATGAACAACGTGTGGAGCTACAGCAGCACCAAATCCCTTTATTCGACCAACCGATCCAGCGAATTGAGAATAAAAAGGGCATTGTCGAACGCGTTGTCTTGGAGGATGGGACGGAGATCCGGTGCACGGGGATCTTCTTTGCACCCAAGCTTGCTCCAGGCTCTGATTTAGCGCAATCGCTTGGCTGCCAACTAACTGAAACTGGCGTTGTTGTTGTAGAGGGCTTTGGCAAAACCAGTGTAGCAGGTGTCTATAGCGCTGGAGATGCTGCGACCGAGGCCCAACAGCTTATTGCTGCTGCTGCAGCTGGATCACTTGCTGCCGCTGGGATTAATGGCGAGCTTCAATTTGAGGCTTGGGATCGTGTAGAAGAATTGAAGGCTTAAGGAAATGCCCAATTTAGGCAATAGTTATTTCGAGGTTGTCGATTATATTTCAAAATGTCAGTTGGCCAGCGAAGCTACATGGGAAAGGAGGAGCCTTGATGATTAAAGTCGGATTGACCGGATTTGGTGACCACGAGGAGTTATATGGCAAGCTTAAGCAAGAGAAACGGCTTCCAACCTATAGCGAGCACTTTTCGATTGTTGAATTAGATAGCCCCTTTTACGCTGTGCAGCCTGTAAAAAATTACACAAAATGGGTGCAAGCTACACCGGACGGCTTCGGATTTATTGTGAAGGCCTACCAAGGGATGACGGGACATTTGAGAGGCAAAAAAAACTTTTTTGATACCGAGGATGCAATGTTTGAGGCGTTTCATGTTTCGATCCAGCCCGTGGTTGATGCAGGAAAGCTGCTCATGGTGTTATTCCAGTATCCGCCTTGGTTTGAGTGCAGCCGTGAAAACGTTGCTCTGTTGCGTGAAACACGTGCAAGAATGCGGGATGTTCCTTGTGCGCTCGAATTCCGTAACCAATCCTGGTATTCACCCGAATTCCGTGAGCGGACTCTCGATTTCATGCGCAAGGAAAACTGGATTCATACCGTTGTCGATGAGCCGCAAGCTGGCACTGGCTCGATTCCAATTGTTTCCGTTGCGACCTCTACGGATGCCACCTATGTGCGGATGCATGGGCGTTATGTACAGGGCTGGAACCAAAGCAGCCACCCCGACTGGCGGAAGCTTCGCTACTTGTATAGGTACAACAGCGAGGAGCTGACGGAATGGCGGGATCGATTATTGGAGCTTGTGAAAAGCTGCTCTAACGTTTACGTTGTCTTCAACAATAATTCCGGCGGTGATGCCACGGATAATGCCAAAGAGCTGATGAGGCTGCTCGATCTGGATACGAAGGAGATGCCTCCCCAGCAAGCCGATTTGTTTGAGGATTTACAATAAAGCCATGCTATAAAGACATATAAAAAAATATAAGCCACCCGTTCCGCGTCCGGGCTGTAATTCGGTAGCATCAAGCTTTTTTCAAAGCTTTGCGCTGTCGAAATACGACCCGCCATGAAGAGGGTGGCTTATTAGATTTCAATTATGCTTCTACCAAGTCTGCATAAATCCTTTTGATGCAGTCCTCAAAAGTCCCAAACACCACAATCACCGGAACGCCCAGCATCAAATTAAGCGGAAGCTCCAGATTTTCGATATGCAGGCCTTCCTTGTCCACATACCTGCCGTCCCCCCCGAGCTCGACAGCCCCCCAATGGGCAGCTACTTTATCCTTCAAGGGCATATCCTTGTCCATATAACCATATAGCTTCTTTCCTTTAGCATAAGCATACCCTACCTCAAATACCGTACCCGAATCAGGCTCTGCTCCCCGAAAAGGGTTCAAGTTCGAAGTAATGATGTCCGCCTCTTCCAACAGCTTAATATTGGCATGAAATATCTCTTCAGCGATTTCCTGTTTGCTGCGGCCAACAGCCTTATTGATCACATTATCCTTAGGAAACATCCCAACAAAGCCATATTTTTCACATACTGCTTTATAAGCCGCCCCGATTGCCAGTGCATTCGGATAAAATACTTCAAAGCCAGTCAAATATATTTTGTTTCCCACTATGCAACTCCTACAGCTCAGTAGCCACTTTTATTTTCTACTTCAGGGTTAAACCGCTTGAATCAGCAAGGGAACAACCTTGCCGGCGTTCACATCGATTAAGCCTAAATCCGTTATTTTCAGTGCAGGGCTGACCGGCAAGGAATGGGTGCTGATCGACATAATTGGATTATAATGGCGGTAGCCTAACGATTCCATCGCTTTATGCAGCCGATTGACTTCAATTGCCGTTTGCTCCAACGGCTCCTCTGTTAAAATCCCACCAACCGGAAGGTGCAGATTGGCCAGAACCTGGCCATCTTCTACCACGCAGAAGCCTCCTTGGTTGCGGATCACCTCATTGGCGGCAAGCACCATATCCGCCGCATTGTGCCCGATCACCAGCAGATTGTGGTTGTCATGCGAATACGTAGTCGCCACCGCTCCGCGTTTGATTGTGTCACCGCCAATTAATCCGTAGGCACGGTTGCCGTTTTTGCCATAGCGCTCAAACGAGGCAATCAGGCCATAGTCGCTTGCCTGCCAGCCAAGCTGGCCTCCGCTAACCGCTACCTCGCCCTGATACTCCTCCGTAAAGGTTGAGCCGTCCTGCACCATCATCACCCTGCAGCTGTATCGACCATCGGCTTCGGGCACAGCAACCGAGAAATCCTGCTCCGTTAGCAAGGGCAGCTTGACGCTTTGATAATAATGCGCGGGGAATGTGTACTTCGTGGCATTCGGAACATAGGGCTCATGAACGTCATATACCTTTTGCCCCTTTTTATAGACTTGGTCTATCGTCATCTGCTCCAAGTGAGAGACGAACATAAAATCGGCAATTTTGCCCGGAGCTATCACTCCGCGGTCATGCAGCCTCATCCGTCGCGCTGGCGTGAAGGTGCTCGCATAAATGGCCTTCTCGGGATCCATCCCCATCGCAATCGCTTTGCGCACCAAGTGGTTCAAATGCCCGCGTTGTTGGAAGGAGTCCGCCATTACATCATCCGTCACAAAGCAAAAATGCTCGGATACTTCATGCTGGATCAAATAATCCATAATCGCCGGAGTCATCGATTTTTCTTGAATCTCAATAAACATCCCCGCCGCAATTCGCGCTTCCATCCCTTCAATCGTTTGGTGGGTATGGTCGGAATCGACTCCCGCATAGATGACGCGGTGCAAATCCAAATCCAGCAGCTTGGGGCAATGGCCCTCGATGACCAAATTCGGATAATTGGTGCGGATATGGTCGAGAATATGGTTGGTTTTACAATCGGGATTGGAAATAATATCCACATAGTTCATGATCTCACCCAGACAAATGATTTTCTCCGTCTGCAGCAGCTCGTCCAGGTCGGCAATTTCAATCGATCCGCCTGAGGTTTCCAAGGAGGTCGCCGGTACGGAGCTAGGCACAGCATAAAACATATCTGCCACACAATGCTCGCTCGCCAGCATCAGCTGCTTCACACCAGCCAGCCCGAATACATTGGCTATTTCATGTGGTTCCGGGACAATGGTAGTGACTCCGTTGCGAATCAGGCCATACGAGAACGTTTCCGGTGTAACCATCGTACTCTCAATATGCAGGTGGATATCGATCAAGCCGGGAAGTAAATAACGCCCTTCTCCAGCTACTATGCTCTTAGCCTCGAACGTTTCCTGCCCGCGGTCGCCCATATAGAGGAAACGGCCATCAAGCACCGCTACGTTGCCCTTATTGAACTTTTTCATATAACTGTTGTACATCTGGACATTTTCAATAAGCAAATCTACATACATATGAGGCACCTCCACTAGCTTGTTTGGATTCACAAGACATTTGCTTCAACGTTAGTCCGAGAGACTAACGCTATTCTTTTCCTAATCCACGATAACTAATTTTTCGTCAGGGAAGGCAAGCAACACCTTTTGGCCATTGGCGTAAGGCTCTTCCATTTCCTTATTAACGGTAAACTCCCCCAGCATGGTATTAATGACATATTGGTAGCTGCGCCCAAGAAAGGTACTAAGCTTGATGACCCCGGGCACGCTATTTATCCCGCCATCACCAGCCTGCTCCGCTGCCATTTCTGCTGTTGTTGCTATACTAATATCCTCAGGGCGAATAGCGCATTTGCGCCCTGTTGAGCCCACTGTCCCTGCATGCCTCGTTAGCCGAAACTCCGTATCCGCTACCTTTAGCAAGATTTCACCGTCTTGCTCCATACGCTCCGTAAACTCAATAAAATTGCTAAACCCGATAAAGCGGGCGACAAATTCGGTCTTCGGATACTTGAATATCGTTGAGGGGCGATCCAGCTGTTCAATAACGCCGTTATTCATAATCGCAACCTGGTCCGAGATCGAAAAGCATTCCTCCTGGTCATGGGATACATAAACGGTAGTGATACCCAATTCTTGCTGAATCCGTCTAATCTCCACCCGCATATGGGTGCGCAGATTGGCATCCAAATTACTTAGCGGCTCATCAAACAGCAGCAAATCCGGTTCAATAACAAGCGCCCGGGCGATCGCTACCCGCTGCTTTTGCCCGCCTGATAATTCCTTCGGAAACCGCTTTTCAAACCCCGTTAAGCTAACGACATCCAATATTTTGCCGACCCGCTTCTTAATCTCGTCGTCCTTCACTTTCCTCAAGCGCAGACCAAATGCAACATTCTCAAAAACCGATAAATGCGGAAACAAGGCATAGCTTTGAAACACAAAGCCAAAGTTGCGTTTGCTGACGGGTACACGCGTATAATCTTTTCCATCAAAAGTGAATTTGCCATGCGTCGCTTCTAGGAAGCCGGCGATTAAGCGTAAGGTTGTCGTTTTTCCACAGCCGCTTGGACCCAGTAAGGAGATAAACTGCCCTTTATCGATATTCAAATTAAAATCCTTTAAAATATAATGCTGATGATTATAAGCAACCGACACCTTGTCCAACGCCAGTAATGTCATAAAGAACAACCTCCGTTATCGTTTTGTAAAATAGCTTAATCCCAGAAGTCTTTCAATGAAGAAAATTAATACTGTGGTTAGCAGCATCAACAGCACCGAAATGGCCGCAAGGGTCGGATCAAAATGGTTTTCCAAATATGATAACATCTGAATGGGGAACGTGCTGACTCCAGGTCCTGTCATAAAGACGGATATTTCCACATTATTAAAGGAATCCAAGAAAGCGATGATGACTGCGGCAAGGATACCTGATTTGATATTGGGTAAAACAACAATAAAAAAGGTATGAAGACGGCCTGCGCCAAGGCTTAAAGAGGCTTCCTCAATGGAGAAATCGAAATTGGACAGGCTGGAGGCAATTACGCGAATGGTAAAAGGAAGCATAATAACCGTGTGCCCTATAAACAAAGCAACCATCATTGGTAGCTGGTAGGCGATAATCAAATATTTGAGCATGGTGAAGCCCATAACGATCCCAGGAATAAGCACAGGGGAAATAAATATCGCATTCAAGGCTTCCTTCCCTTTGAAATCAAACCGGCTTAACGCGTAAGCAGCAGGAACACCCAGCAATAAAGCACATATATTGCCTACGAATGACACAAGGATCGAAACTTTAAAGGTATCCATAAACATGCTTTGTTTGAAAATATTTTCATACCATTTCAGGGAAAAGCCTTGGGGCGGAAATTTCATAATCGTGCCCGGCTCGAAGGAAGCAACCGCAATAATGAGCATGGGGCTTAAAAGCAATACATACACAAACAGGGTAAACAGGCCAAGCCCTCGATTTTTCTCCTTCATCCCGCTACCCCTTTACACTTAATTTATTGGATATTTTCGTCATAAAGCCTATGACAATCAAGGTAATTACAATCATGATCGTGGCTACGACCGATGCGGAGTACCAATCATTCAGCGTAATGGCATTTTGATACAGGAATGTCGAAATGACCCTCTTCTTGCCTCCTAATACGGATGGTGTTGTATAGGCCGTCATGCTGCCCACAAACACAAGGATGCTGCCAAGAATTAAACCCGGGATACTAAGCGGAAAAATGATTTTGCGAAAAACCGTGAGCCGCGAGGCTCCCAAGCTTTCTGCAGCTTTGACCAGATCGGCATCAATATTCTCCATAACCCCTACAAGGGAAATAATAATGAGCGGCAGGAACAGGTGGATTAAACCGATCATCATCGCAGTGGGTGTATACAAAATCTCCAAGGGCTGGCTAATTAAGCCTAGCTTGATCAAAGAAGAATTTAATAGCCCATTTTTGCCGAGTATAATAATCCAGCTAAACGACCTGACTACGGAGCTAGTCAATAGCGGAAAAATCGACAATGCGAGCAAAGCCCCTTTTTTCCTCACGCTTTGCCTGGAAATATAATAAGCAACCGGAAACCCGATTACAATACAAGTCAGCGTAGTAATGAAGCTAACCTGCATCGTGGTGAACAAAATATTCAGGAAGTATTGATCCTTCAGGAAATGCACGTAGCCGTCGAATGTAAAGCTGCCCTTTTGAAAAAAGGTAGTCCCCATCGTCATGATAATCGGAACGAGCATAAATACAACCAGGAATAATAAGCCTGGTATCATAAGCAGGTATATATATTTCTTTTTCATACCGATTAACCCCCTTTGCCAGCTCGCTATTTAAGCAAGGTTTGCACAAACAAGTGAAGAAATGCCTCGGAGTTTACACCCACGCATACTTGGACATTAGGCTCCCGTTTCAAGCGGTTTTGAAAATCACAAATCGTTTGCCCATCACATAGCTCACTACGCGTCTCTATATCCACATAATAGGCTTGAGTCGTTACCAAATCCTTACGCAAGGCCACGCCTACCGCCAAAGGATCATGGAGCGCACACGCCTTCACCTGATTTCTTTCCCAATAACGCTTCATATAATCGGAGGTGCTCTGCAACACATAACGCCCAATCGGCGTATCCCCCAGCAAAGTGACATGCTCATCCGTAAGCAATGCTTGCCGTGTCACATCAAGCCCTACGAGCGTCAAGACAGGGAATCCGGCATGAAGAACAATCCGTGCAGCCTCCGGATCAACATACATATTGTATTCAGCCACAGGCGTCACATTGCCGAACCCTTTAACCACGCCGCCCATGACAATCACTTCCTTCACCTCATGAACCAATTGCGGACGTTTGGCAAGTGCCAAAGCGAGATTAGTCAGGGGTGCCGTCATCACCAGTGTCACCTCACCGGGATGCTGTAAAACCTGCTCAATAATAAAATCAGGACCAAAGCCTTCTGTCTCGGTTTTGTTTACAAGCATCGTGCTAAGCGCACCGCCAAGGCCGTCTTCTCCGTGCACTCTATGCTCGAAAAAGGTATTCCGCATCAGGGGCTTTACCGCTCCTTTAATAACGGGAATCTGCTCCTCGACACCAAGCAGCTGGAGAATTTTGCAGGTGTTTTCGGTAGCCTTATCCAATGAAACATTGCCGTTAACCGTTGTAATGCCCAATATGTCCATCTCACCGCTTTGAACGGCAAGGATGATGCCAAGGGCATCATCCACACCGGTATCCACATCGAGGATAACCTTTTTATTCATGCTCTATTCTCCCTTGTCCTGATCCTTGTCACCAAGCTTATTGGGCTAGCTCGCGGTTAAAGCGCTCTGTCCATTTTTTTAGGTTATCATTGACGAATTTAACGTCCAGCTTGCGCAGCTTGTTGATCGTGTCAGCACCATAGGTAAGGCCTTGGGCTTCTTCATCGGTCAATTTAACTTCTTTATTGGTAGGCGAAGTAATTTTGGCTTTGGCTGTTTTTTCTTGAACTTCCTTGCTTAAATACCAGTTGATCAGCTCTTCGGCAAGCTGTTTATTTTTGGAGCCCTTCACGACATTAATCGTGTTCATTACGGCATACCCACCTTCGGTTGGCGTAACAAATTTGGCATCCGGCACACCTGCTTGCAAATCCTTAAAGTAGCTGTCCATAAACGGACCGGCAGCAATTTCCCCTTGGGCAAACATCGTCACGAAATCAGCCGTTTTTCCGTAATATTTCACGACGGATGGATTTAACTCTTTTAATTTGGCAAAGGCTTGGTCTTCATTAAAGGTAGTATTGCCCGCAATAAGTGAAGCTGCGTCGAGGATCATTGGCCCACTGGTTGTTGTAATACCTGGCAAAGTCAGCTTTTTTGCCAATTCTGGACTCCATAAGTCCTTCCAAGATTTGATTTCTGTCTTCACCAGCTTCGGATTGTAAGCAATACCCAATTGGTTAACCGTGTAGGCAGGACCATAATCCGCACCCAGTGGTGCTTTGGCAATATCATAAAGCTGGTCGACATTCGGAATACGTGCGCGGTCAATCTTGTCGATCACCCCGGCATCAATCCCCTGTTGGGTGAAATAATCGGAAAGGAAAAGGACATCTACCGAGGAGCTGCCTTGCTGAACCTTATTTAATCGCTCAGCATTATTGCCGATTTCGAATACCACTTTTACATTAAATTTCTTTTCAAAAGGCACAATAACTTCCTTGTTGCTAAAATCATCATTTGCCCATGTCGACACCACTAATTTGGTAGGCTCGCCACTTGCTGCCGGCGCGGTAGATGGTGCAGAAGCTGCTGGAGCTCCGCTATTTGCTTTGCTATCCGTACCACATCCTGCTAAAGCTAATGCTACAAACGTTAATGAAAGTGCGCTGCTAATCGTTTTTTTATTCATCATTTCATTCTCACCTATCCCTTTTTTTGTGTATTGGGCCTAGCTATAAAATAAAAAGAAAAGCATCCCTGATAGAAAAAAAGCTTCTAACAAGAATACTTTTCTTTGTAAACAAAGGAAAGTTATATTTGTTGTCAATCTGTATGGCTTACTCTTAAGATAGATCAAAAGAGCTCGTCCACATTTACGTTACTATTATTGCCTAACGATAATATTTGTAATCGCCCATTGAGTCTGAGGATCATAATCTCTTAATACGGTCTCCATATCCAGCCCTAGCTCTTCTTCCAGCCGCTCTTTTATTTTCTTCTTATAGATCGAAGACATATAAAAATCGACTTCATATTTGAGATTAGGAGCTTCCCCTTCCAATGCTGTAGAACGGGGAGAGCGTCGATGCCTGGCCATAAAGGTAATTAAATTATGGTCGAAGGTAACCTTCAACAATGTCGTTCCAAATCCGAACAATTCCTTAGAAATATCATTATAAATGTGGCATAATTGTTTCTTGCCTTCATTAGAATCTAGCAAAAGTATGGGATCACCTTCTACAATGATTATCAATCATTTCAATTGATTGTCAACTAAATTAACATGTAATAAGTTGTTACAATTGTGTAATGTAATATTACATTAAGACTAGCCATTTATCAAGTGAACTTTCGCATTTTCCGCAAATTTTATTAGTCGATTTTGCTTTTTTTCATATTTATTTCAATAGGATTGAAAAATTTGGCTCATTTGCGTTATAATAACCTGATAATATCTTGAATAACCGAACAATGTGCCGATGATGAGATTCCAACTCGGAGGCGTTTTCGTCAAGAGTATTCGTAACCTAGCTTATTGAAGCCTACGAATCCTCCTAAGCTAACCGGACCCGCCCGTTAACGCGGAACCAGAGAAGATCGAATATCATGGAGATGGATTCGATCAAATTGGGTGGCACCGCGAGAACAACGCTCCTCGTCCCATAAGGACAAGGGCGTTTTTTGCATTTTATTTTAGAAGGAGCGCGGTGTCATGTTAAATATCCAAATGATTCGGGATAACAAGGAAAAGCTTCAGTCTGTTGCTGAGCAGAAAGGAATTTACGTATCTATTGAAGAACTGCTCGTGTGGGATGACAAAAAACGCAAGCTGTTGCAGCAAATTGAGCTGCTTCGCCAGCAAAGAAATAAGCTTTCGCATGCGTTTGGCCTAATCGTGAAGTCGAAGCCTGCTTTTGACAAAACCGAAGCCGAGCATTTAAAAGCTGATGTACAGCAAATTAATAGCCGTTTAGCGCTATTGGAAAGCGAGCTCGCCGAAGCCGAACAGCCTCTACAGCAATTGATGATGCTTGTACCTAATCTCGTCTCAGCCGATACACCCACTGGCAGCTCGGATGCGGATAATGTGCTGTTGCGTACGGTTGGAGAACGCCCTCAGTTCGACTTCGAGCTTAAAGACCATATAACCTTGGGCGCGCTTCATGACATTATCGATATTCCACGCGGCGTTAAGACAGCAGGAACACGCAATTATTATTTGAAAGGCGCTGGCGTGTTGCTCCATCGCGCTGTGCAGCAGCTCGCGCTTGACCTGCTAACCGCGCAAGGGTTCACGTTACTCGAGGTTCCATTGCTAGTGCGCAGCGCCGCCTTGGTCCATACCGGATTCTTCCCACTTGGGGAGAGCCAAACGTACCACATCGTAGATGAAGATAAATGGCTTGTTGGCACCTCTGAAGTGCCACTCGTCTCCTATTATGGCAATGAAATCGTTGATGTGTCGGAGCCGATCAAGCTGGCAGCAGTTTCCACCTGCTTCCGCAACGAAATCGGTTCGGCAGGCAAAGATGTGCAAGGGCTATACCGAGTCCATCAATTTGCCAAGGTTGAGCAGGTCGTGATCTGCGAGGCTAGCCTGGAAAGATCCGAGCAGCTGCTCCAGGAAATTACGCGCAATGCTGAACAACTGCTTAGTCTTCTGGAGCTGCCCTACCAGGTTATGGCTGTTTGTACGGGTGACATGTCGCAAAAAACATACAAGCAATATGATATTGAAACCTGGATGCCTAGCCGTCAAGCTTATGGAGAAACCCATTCCTCATCAAGCCTGCTTGACTTTCAAGCTCGGCGCTCCCATATCCGCTACCGTGATGCTCAGGGAAAGCTGGCTTTCTGCCACACTTTAAACAATACAGCCGTGGCTTCCCCACGCATCCTAATCCCCTTGCTGGAAAACCATCAGCAGGAGGACGGCTCGATTCGGCTGCCAGCTGCTTTGTGGCCTTATATGAATGGACTCCAACGCTTGGTGCCTTCGGCATATCCATAAGGATGATCACCTAGCGAATGTGGCATAGACAGAAAAAGGCTGCTCGGCATCATGCTGAGCAAACCTTTTTCTTATTCCTTCACGACTCAAAGCTCTAAGTTGCTCTTGTTCCAGCTAGCTTAGTTTTTGTTGGTAGCCAATTGGGCTTCGTGTGCTTTTTCGTAAGCGGTAATTTTTGCTTCTTGCATCAGAGTCAGTCCAATATCATCCAGCCCTTGCAGCAGGAATTGACGGCGATGCTCGTCCAGGTCGAAATTAATTTCAAGACCTTGGTCATCGGTAAGCTTGTTATTTTCCAGATCAACAGTTAGCTTGTAGCCTTCGGTTGCGGTTGTACGCTTAAACAACTCATCAACCTGCTCTTCGCTTAGCTTGATCGGCAAAATGCCGTTTTTGAAGCAGTTGTTGTAAAAAATATCAGCATACGAAGGGGCAATAACTACCTTGAAGCCAAAATCCTGGATTGCCCAAGGAGCATGCTCACGTGAAGACCCGCAACCAAAGTTAGCGCGGGAAATCAAGACAGAAGCGCCTTGGTAACGCGGCTGGTTCAGCGAAAACTCAGGAATGACCTCACCCTTCGGGGTAAAACGCCATTCAAAAAACAAAAATTGCCCAAATCCTGTGCGCTCAATCCGTTTCAAAAATTGCTTCGGAATAATCGCATCTGTATCTACATTCACGCGGTCAACCGGGCCTACGAGGCCGGTGTGCTTAATAAAAGCTTCCATTTGGTTCGTCTCCTCACATCACGTAATTGAATTAGGCTTGCTGCTTCACTTTAAATTTCCAATCGCGCACATCTACGAAATGCCCTTCGATCGCAGCCGCTGCTGCCATTGCAGGCGATACCAGATGCGTACGTCCATCGCGTCCTTGACGCCCTTCAAAGTTCCGGTTGGAGGTTGATGCGCAACGTTGGCCCGGCTGAAGTACATCCGGATTCATCGCTAAGCACATGCTGCAACCAGCATCACGCCATTCAAAGCCCGCTTCAGTAAAGATTTGATCCAAGCCTTCCTGCTCTGCCTGCATCTTGACACGACCGGAGCCAGGAACAACGATAGCGGTTAATGTAGGCGAAACCTTGTAGCCTTGGGCAATCGCAGCCGCTGCGCGAAGATCCTCGATCCGGCCGTTTGTACAGGAGCCAATAAAAACATAATCAACAGCAAGCTCGGTCATTGGAGTTCCTGGTGTTAAGCCCATATATTCGATTGCTTTCTCAGCAGCTTTACGTTCATTCTCAGTTGGAAAGCTTTGTGGTTCTGGTACAAGCGCAGTTACATCCGTTCCCATACCAGGACTAGTTCCCCAGGTCACTTGCGGAATCAAGCTCTCTGCACTAAATTCAAGCACGTGGTCATATTGAGCACCATCATCTGTAGTCAATTGCTTCCAGCCCGCTACCGCTTCGTCAAAAGCAGCACCTTGTGGTACATATTGGCGTCCACGCAAATATTCGAAAGTCGTTTCGTCAGGAGCGATAAGACCAGCTCTTGCGCCTGCTTCAATCGACATATTACAAACCGTCATACGCTCTTCCATAGACAAGCCGCGAATAGCTTCGCCTGTGTACTCGATAACATAACCTGTTGCAAAATCAGTTCCGTATTGGGCAATAACGCCTAGAATCAAATCCTTTGCAGTTAAACCCGGCTTAAGCCTACCATTTATACGAATTTCCAAAGTTTTAGCTTTGGACTGCTGCAAGCATTGAGTAGCCATAACATGCTCTACTTCACTTGTACCGATACCAAATGCCAACGCACCGAAAGCACCGTGTGTAGACGTGTGGCTATCACCACAAACGATCGTTTTACCAGGATGGGTAAGACCAAGCTCAGGTCCCATAACGTGTACAACACCTTGGTCAATATTGTCCAAGTCGTACAAGGTAACGCCAAAATCTTTACAGTTTTGCGATAAAGTATCAATTTGTTGCTTGGAGATCGGATCTGTAATGTTAAAACGATCTTTCGTAGGTACATTATGATCCATTGTTGCAAAAGTCAGGTCAGGACGGCGAACCTTACGGTTGCTCAGGCGTAGCCCTTCAAATGCTTGTGGGGATGTAACCTCATGAACCAGATGCAAGTCAATATAGATAACGCTTGGCTTGCCTGCTTCCTGATGAATTACATGATTGTCCCAGATCTTTTCGAACAACGTTTTTGCCATCAGTTTCACCTCAAAGTTAAGAATAATAATGCTATTGTAGCCTTATGTATGTATACTATCATGTCTGCGTTCATTGATCCAAGATATAATAGCTATAATATTGATAGGGAAACACTATAAAGATGCAAGGGGTAGCGGGAACCGATGCCACAAAAAATCAGGGAATTGGGGATATCTTTCTTTTCTATCACGCTTAGTTTCTAAGCACCCCGCCCCTATGAATCGTTTGGATATTTTCTAATTCCGCCCAATCATAACATCGCTGCCCTTCATAACATATAATAGGCAAGCGAAGAAAGCGTAAATATGGGAGTAGAAGCAGGAGGTTACGGTATAAGTCGTGCTTTTATCTAAAATAATGAAATCCGCCTTCCGGTTCATCCGGCAGGCGGTTTTCATTAAATTTCATACCTTACCCTCAGATATTGCAAATTTACGCTTATAGCTCTATTTGTCGATCCACTCTGCCATCCAGCACGGTATTTAAGAATACCAACTCCGAGGTGGTAAGCGCCTGGTCGACGATTTTTTGCATCCAATCCCAATCCAACTGGTCTGCGTTATAGGCAGTACCCATCACTTTATAAAGCATATCCCATTGCCATGGCTCCAGCTTCATCGGCATATTGCTTTCATCTCCCTCATTTCCGATTGGCTCTGCAGCCTCGATATGCCACCAGCCCTCATTGCCATAGCCCTCATTTAAGTCCACTCCAATGCCGTTAACAACAATATCATTTTGGTATTGGTAGATATTCATCAAATCCGACTTTTTCCCACGGCTCCACGCATAGGTCTGCCAGAAGTGGCTGCATACGCCTCTTCGGCTCATCTCCTCCACCACGGCATAGGAGCCGTATACGCCCGTGCTATAACCAGGTGTTGCCTCGTTCGCGGCAGCTATATAGTCCGCAATCACGTTGAATTGGGCAGCTACAGCATCAAAATCTACAGCAAAATAAATCGTGCTGCCTACAGGCTGCCCTCTATCCATAGCAAGCTTCAAGGCTAACGCTCCATCACTCAGACCACCCTCTCGCCCTGCTAAGGAGCGATTAGCCGTTGTCTCAAACACGGAGATGATGTTCAAGCCAGCGGCTGAAATGGTTTCTGCTTCTTCCTTACTCAAGGATTTCCAGCCACTTGGCACCAGATAACGCCCTACAAAGCTGTAGCCACCTATCCGAAAAGCCGCTGCGGTTGCAGCTGTTAGTGGGGTTGCACAATCAATCCCTAGTGTCATCTTTTTTCTTCTCCTCTCCATTGCCACTTCCATTGATATTGCTTTTGCCATCAAGCTGCGCAAGCACTTTCCTTATAAAGTCCGGCAACGGTACACCGAGCACTCCCAGATTTTCCACAACCGACAAACCTTCTCTACTAATATAAAAATAGATAGCCAGCGTCCTGAATACAGGGGCAGTATTCCCCACCAACTCGTCCAATAAAACAGACAACACTAATACCATCAGAATGACACTTTTTCGAATGCCGCCCCAGAACATGACTTCACTATCCAGATTACGCTCTTTAATCGCCCCTAGAACTCCGGTAATATAATCAAATATCATACAAAAAATCAGAATCTTCAAACCAATATCCCATCCCCCCAAATATGAATTTACGATGAGGCCCACTAACGCCAATATACTGCTGAAGGTTGTCTCTCTGGTCATTTTATTCTCCCCCCTCTCCCACTTGCTGCTTTACTCTCATCATTACAATATGAAAATCTATTAATTTCAGCTTGGACGAACATGCCAAATAACCCTTATTCAGCACTAGTGAACTAAAGGTTATTTGTATATAATAAGCTTATACTTTATAGGTATCATTTATAAGGCAACGGTTGATGAAGGAGCTTCTTCCATGGAACTTAGACAACTGCAGTACGCACTTCAAATCTCGATAGACAAAAATTTTTCCAGAGCCGCAGAGAAACTACATATCGCCCAGCCATCGCTCAGCCAACAATTATCCAAGCTGGAAAAGGAAATCGGCCTGCTGTTATTTCAGCGTACTACGAACTCCGTTGAAGTCACTTATGCCGGTTCCTTATTCGTAGAAAAAGCACAAGCCATCCTCGACATGGTTGAACAGTTAAAACGTGAGATGGAGGATATCTCTCAAATGCGCAAAGGCAAGCTGGTCGTTGGCAGCCTTCCTATTACCGGAGCGCATGTGCTTCCGCTTGTACTCCCCATATTTCAGGCCAATTATCCTGAAATCGAGATTGTACTGATCGAAGAGGCTTCTGCCCATCTGGAGCAGCTAACAGCAAGTGGGCAAATCGATATCTCCTTGCTATCAATCCCGCTGCAAAATGAATCGTTAACGTACGAGCCGATTATTAAGGAAGAAATTCTGCTCGCCGTACCTCCACAGCACCGTTTTGCTTCTATGATGTCGGATGATCAGCACACGATCGATATCCATGAGCTTCGCGACGAGCCCTTTATAGCGCTCAAAAAAGGCCAGGGCTTCCGCCAAATCACCTTTGAGCTTTGTGCCAATGCAGGCTTCAAGCCTAATATTGTGTTCGAAAGCAGCAATATCGAAACCGTTCAATCACTGGTTGCAGCGGGAATGGGGATCGCTTTTGTTCCTCATATGGTATCAAGAGGCGGCTGGAGCCAGCAAGCACCTACTTATTTGTCTTTAACCCATAAGCCTACCCGCACCTTGGTTATTGCATACCGCAAAGGACGCTATTTATCCAAAGCAGTCGGAGCTTTTATGAAAACGTTTCACGACGTGCTGAAGCCTTAATATAAGCTCGGCCGGCGATCCTCAAAAACGGCAATGCGGCTGCGCACCTGCTGTACAAGCTCCAAATCGATCTGGGTGCGAATAATTTGTTCGGCTTCAGTACCTTCAGCTATGATCTCTCCCCAAGGATCTATCGCCATCGAATGTCCGAAAAATTCGGTGGTTCCGCTCGTTCCCACACGATTGCAGGACATGACGAACATCTGGTTCTCAATGGCACGCGCCATCAACAAGGTGCGCCAGTGGTGCAAGCGTGGGTTCGGCCACTCGGCAGGAACGAACAGGATTTGGGCGCCGCCCAATGCTAGCTTGCGGGACAGCTCAGGGAAACGAATGTCGTAGCATATCATCATTCCGCAAGGGATGCCATCCAGCTCGAATTGCCCGATATGGCTGCCCTCCTGCAAATATTTTTCCTCCTCCATCAGACGGAAGAGATGAATTTTGGAATACTCGGCGACTTTGATGCCTTCCCGATTGTATACATAAATCGTATTGAAAATCTGGTCTCCCTTTTTCTCGGCAATCGATCCACCAATTACATTAACTCCGTGCTCCCGCGCAAAAGAAGACAACAAAGCATGCGTACGCTCCCCGTCTACATCAGCAAGCTCGTGAATGCGATCCAATGCATACCCCGTATTCCACATCTCAGGAAACATCACCACATCCGGCTTTGCCTCTGCTTTAATGGCTTGCTCCAGCAACCCTTCCAGCACCGCATAATTAAGATCCGGCTCGCCAATCGCGATATCCATTTGTAGTAAGGCAATATTCCATTGATTAGCTTTGTTTGCCATGTCATTTGCCATGCCATTCACCATGCTTTCATTATAATAGAGTTTCGCCCTCATGAGGCAAAAGCGGGCGTTATATTGCCATCATAGTCGAAGCCGCGGCGAACTTCAATGCCTGGTCGCTTGCTTCCATGCTTATGGTTTATAGCTGATCCATACCGTCCAGCGGTCTTGCTCGATTATCGATGTTTCTGTATGGCCGACAGCAATTTGCTGCTTAATAAAGTCTACTAATAGAAGCAGCTCATCATCCGTCAAGCCGTGCAGAATCGACCGCCCCTTGCGGCTGAGCATATCGCTTCGATATTCATGGAAGGAAGTGTATGCTTTTCTCCGCTCCCACAGCTTGCGCTCTTTTATTTGGATAAACCCTGCTGCTATCAAATGCTGTCGCACCACATGCGCACGATGACGGCGGCTAACTTCTTTTTCTAAAAGCTTAGGGAATTTTTCGAACATGTAGCCCCGCAAATGGCTATCGCTTCCTGCAAGTGAGCAGTCCTCTGGCGTCCGATCCTGCACCACCAGTACACCTCCTGGCTGCAAAATCCGGCTAGCTTCCACCAAACAAGCAGACAGCTCTGCTTCCGATACATGATGAATAAGCGCACGCTCTAAAACCATCGCAGCATGACCACTTTCCAAACCAGTAAGCTTCGCATTGCCTTGTTGAAAACGGATATGGGGGAAGCCTTCACAATAAGCAGCAGCGCCGTCCAGCATAGCTTGTGAGAAATCAACACCTATCACCTCGGCAGCACCAAGCTCGACCATCGCCCGGCTATAAATGCCTCCACCACAGCCAATATCTACAACCCGTCGTCCCGTTAACGGTGCTTCTTGAGAAATAAGCTGCTTCCAATTCGGGTCCACTTCTCTTTCTGTATAAGTGGTGCTGTTCCCAGGATCGTGAAAATCAATCGTCATCTCTATTCCTCCTTTTTGCCTGCCAAGATAAATAGATTCGTCATTTTTGTTTCATCTAGTAAAATATGATATCATTAGATAAAACCATTTCTTCATTATTTTAACATGCTACGATACAAACTTAAATACCTTATATACTTAAATATGAGCATGCAAATTTGTTGATAATTTATCCATTCTCGTAAAACTTCCATTTGTCCCTGTACTTGCTTCTATACACTTATGGCTATTCATGTTACATTTAGGCTACTTAATAATCCATCTTAATCCTATACAATTACTGGAGAGTGAACATAGATGAACTTCGTAACTTCATCCAGCAAGCCCGCTTTTTCAATTCAACCTGCTGACCGCATGCAGCAGCTGCCCAAGCAATTTTTTGCTACCCTGGTACGCAGAGCCAATGAACAAATCCAAGCCGGACATGATGTTATCAATCTGGGACAAGGTAGTCCTGACCAGCCGACCCCGCCCCATATCGTAAAAGAGCTGCAGCATGCGGCTGAAAACCAGCTTTACCACCGATATCCACCCTTTAACGGTTATATGTTCCTTAAAGAAGCTATCGCTAAGCGTTATAAAGAAGATTATGATGTAGATCTAGACCCGGAGACAGAGGTCGCTATCCTTTTTGGGGGTAAAACCGGCTTGGTAGAGCTAAGCCAATGCCTGCTGAATCCGGACGATGTCTGTCTCGTTCCCGATCCCGGCTACCCCGACTATTGGTCTGGTGTCGCGCTATCGGGAGCACGCATGGCGTTTATGCCATTGCGTGAATCCAATGCCTACCTGCCCGACTACAGTGCCATATCGCAGGATGATCTTAACAAGGCCAAGCTGATGTTTATCAACTATCCTAATAATCCTACTGGTGCCTCGGCACCGGCTTCTTTTTATGAAGAAACCATCCGCTTCGCCGAGAAAAACGGCATCGTGGTTGCCAGCGATTTCGCATATGGCGCCCTTGGCTTTGATGGCCATAAGCCGGTAAGCTTTCTACAGCTGCCTGGCTCCAAGGAAGTGGGCATTGAATTTTATACCATGTCCAAAACCTATAATATGGCTGGCTGGAGAGTGGGCTTTGCACTGGGTAACCGCGAGCTGGTTCGCTTAATTAACCTGATTCAAGACCACTATTACTGCAGCCTGTTCGGCGGCATTCAATCCGCCGCCGCTGTTGCATTGACAGGTCCCCAGGATTGCGTGGCCTCTTTGCAAGCTATGTATCAAGGGCGCAGAGACACGTTGTTTAACGCGTTGGATCGGATCGGCTGGAAAGCACAACGCTCGCAGGGTTCTTTTTTCACTTGGCTGCCTGTGCCCAAAGGCCATACCTCGACTTCCTTGGCTGACCTACTGCTAGAGCAAGCCAAGATTGTAGTCGCACCCGGTATAGGCTTCGGGGAAACCGGTGAGGGCTATGTTCGTTTAGGCCTACTTGCCTCGGAGGAGAGGCTGGAGGAAGCGGTGGGGCGCATAGCGAAGCTTGGATTGTTCAACTAAAACGATGCTGATAAGGTAGAATTAAGGCCAGTGGGCCAGTGCATACCAAAAAACCTTCAATAACCACTTCATGAACTAAGCCCAGATCCAAGGCCCTTAGTTCATGAAGTGTGGATGAAGGTTTTTTTCAACTATCCGTATCGAATATATGAAGGCCTTCCCAAATTCCGCCAAGCTTGGCAAGTGCTTTGACGATGGCATTCACTTCCTTGCACACCCTTATGGAGACCGCCGTTACTTGCGCTTCGCCAAACATGTTTAAGAAATGGTATAACGTCACTCCCGCTGAGTATAAGCGCAACCATACGCCCTAAGGCTAAGAGTCATAATTGGAGCGTCATCCCACCGTCCACAACAAGACGGCTCCTTCATAAGTCCTCCATATGCAATAATATTTTGGCGATAGGTCCCGGATTGTCGAGCAGCTTCTCGAAGCAGGCGGCCCCCTCCTCCAGCTTTTCCGTTACCGTCCAAGGAAGCAAGCTCGCTTTTCCTTCACCTATCCATTTCAGTGAAAGCTCGAAATCTCTAGGCGAATAAGCAAATGCGCCTGCCGTTTGAATTTCATTGCGAATCATTTCATTAATGGGAAGCACAGCTCCCGCTTCATGAAGGCCTGTAAAAACTAGCCTGCCTCCCGGTTTAAGCGCTCGAACGCATTGCAGCCGGGTAGCCTGGATCCCGACCGCATCTACTGCTGCATCGAAGCTTCCCGGACGTACCCCATCCGGTGCTAGCGCAGAAACACCGACCCCACCTAAAGCTTTTACAGCATCCAGCCGCTCCGAATTAATATCGGTCACTACAATAGTGTTCAATCCGTAGGCTTGCGCCGCGGTTAGGATAAACAACCCAATCGGCCCGGCTCCCGTAATTAACAGCCTGACCTCCGGAGTAAGCTGAAGCAGGCGGCATACATGCAGGGCGCAAGCAAGCGGCTCGGTGAGTGCGCCTTCAGCGAAAGTAACACCCTCCGGCAAGCAGTGGACACTCCCAGCGGGTACAGCAACATATTCCGCAAAGGCGCCTGGTCGATGGGCACCAATTAGCTGCCTGCTGCCACAAAGCTGCTGCTTGCCTGTCAAGCAGTCGGTGCACAGCCCGCAGCTTATAAGCGGATTCACAGTGACCCGCTCTCCGCCTCGGAAGCCTTGCACGCGCGCTCCCACCTGTACAACGGTGCCTGAGAACTCATGCCCCATCACAAGCGGCGGCTTTCTTAATGAATTATGACCTAAATAGCCGCTTAATTCCGAGCCGCAAATTCCGGCTTTTGCCACTTGGACCAGCACTTCGTTTTCGCCTAATACCGGCAAGGGCTGCTCCCTGATGCTCATGCTTCTGGGTCCTTCATAAACCAAAGCTTTCATCTTTGTTTTCATTGATCGGTCTCCCTTCATGTGGATTGCCCTTCCCTTCGCTCCCAGCCCTGCCGAAAAAGCGGGAGCCAATTACCAGGATGATAAGGATGCTTCGCGATCTCCTCCAAATTCAATTCAACGCCAAATCCAGGACGGTCACTGACATTCAAATAGCCCTGCACTACCTTCGTATGCGGAATTAGCACATCCTCTTCCCAGGCTTCATTAAAATCGTCAAAAATTTCATGAAGAAAAAAATTCGGTGTAGCGATGTTCAAATGAGCACATACCACAGAGCATAATGGACCTTGTGCGCTATGGGGTGCGATTACTCCATTATGGGCATGCACCATTCCGCAAATTTGCTTGGACGCGGACAAGCCGAGAAATTGCGGCTCCAGCTGTATAATATGCACCGCATCATGCTTCAACAGCTCAGCGAACTGCTCACGGCAATAAAAATCTTCGCCGCAGGCAATGGGTACCGGGCTTCGCTTTGCCACTTCAACCATCGAGGATAATAGCTGTGGCGGTACCGGTGCTTCAAACCAGGTGGGTTTGAAGGGAACCATTGCTTCTGCAAATTGCAATGCAGTATGGACGCTGAAGCGGTTATGGCCTTCGATAAGCAGATCCGTATCAGGTCCTACCGCGTCCCTAACCGCAGCGATAATTTCCAGAGGAAGCGTGAACTCGGCTTTACTTAACGCTCGCCAAGCCGATCCAAAAGGATCAAATTTAAGGGCTGTGTAGCCTTTGGAGACGACTCTTTTAGCATGCTCATAAAAATTATCCGGCGTTCGTGGTCCTCTGTACCATCCGTTCGCGTAGCAGCGCAGCTTATCATGGCAGCGTCCACCCAGCAGCTTATAGACAGGCTGGTTCACAGCTTTGCCCATAATGTCCCAGCAAGCGGTTTCAATTGCCGATAAGGCAGAGCCTTGAATTTGGCCTCCATCGGAATAAAGATCCCTGAACAAGCTGAGGCTGATCGCCTCAACATCAAACGGGGACATACCTATGACCAGATGCTTCATCTCGTGAATCGCGGCTTCCACAGTTTTGGCAAAGCCATTCAGCGTGCCTTCCCCGATTCCATGCATACCTTCATCCGTATGTACCTTGGCGAATAGCCAATTTTTCCATGGATTGCCCACCAGGAACGTTTCAATTTCTGTAATGATCACTGTTATATTTAAACCTCCTTATTTCTATATTAGAAATATTGTTTCTAATTATCATGCAAGTTATAATCATAAAGGACATTTTATTACGCGTCAACAGTTTTGCTAAGGAGAGATCATATGATTCACAATAATAATCGCACCCCCACCCATCCAACGGACAAAATAGCCTCCTCTACGGTTGTAAAAGCGATGTATGTGCTGCAAGCCTTAACTGTACTGAATCGCAACCAGCCAGAAGGTGCATCTGTTAGCGAAATTTCACAGAGCTCCGGGGAAAGCCCCAGCAGTGTTTGTAAGCATTTGGCTGCGTTTCAGCAATTCGGAATGGTCGAGCAGGACAGCCAAACGGACAAATACCGGATAGGTACCTTTTCGTTGCTGCTGGCTTCAATTGTTATGGGCAGAATGGATATCCGCGAAATCGCTGCCCCTTATTTGAAACAGCTATCCGAGCAGGCCGGCGAGACTGTACATCTGGTGCTGCTTGAAGGTATCCATGTTGTATACATTGACAAGGTGGAGAGTGCCCGCACCATTCGTATGCATTCACAAATCGGCTTAAGGAATCCGCTTTATTGCACCGGTGTTGGCAAAGCAATTTTGGCCTACGCACCCGATTCCTTGGTGAAGCAGGTAAGCCATGAACCCTTCCTTCGTTTCACCGAAACGACACTTTATACGCAAGAGCTTCTATTAGAAGACCTAGCTGCCATCCGCATTAGAGGCTATGCTATCGATAATGGCGAGCACGAGGCAGATGTCCGTTGTGTAGCGGCTCCGCTTTTTAACCACAGGAACGAACCCATCGCAGCCATCAGCATCTCCGGTCCCGAGTGGCGTATGAAGGCATCCATGCTGACCGAGGCTGGACAATGGGTTCAATCCACAGCCCAGGAAATTTCCGCCAAGCTAGGTTCAACCTCCAGCCAGTTTTAATGGGGATTGCGACTTTAACGAACGCCTACTTACCTTTACAACTGCACAACCTCATGCTATGCTAGAAAAAAATAAAACGTAATGATGGGATTAGTAGAAAGCCCCCCGTGCGCAGAGAGTAAATTCCACCGGCTGCAAGAATTTACCACGAAGACTATTCGAACCTGCCCCGGAACGGCCAGCGATGAGCTGGACGGCTTTGCCTTGCTGTTAACTAAGGCCAATCGAGTTGGATGTTCATCATCAATTAAGGTGGTACCGCGGAAGTTCATACTTTCGTCCTTAGAGGACGGGGGTTTTTTGCTTTTTGTGCATACCTATTGGGAAAGAGTGATTCTTACGATGCAACAGCAAACCATTGTAGTGAAAATTGGAAGTAGCTCACTAACCTCCGATGAGGGAGGGCTGAACCGCAGCAGGATTGTTTTTTTTGCTACAGAAATTGCCGGTTTGCACCAGCGGGGATTTCAAGTGCTGCTCGTAACCTCAGGCGCTGTAGCAGCAGGCTTCCGTGAAATGGGTTATCCAAAGCGCCCCAAAAATGTCCATGAGAAGCAGGCCTCGGCAGCTGTTGGGCAAGCGTTGCTTATGCAGGCTTACCATGAAGCCTTTGCCGCCCACCACATTGGCGTTGCCCAAATCCTGCTGACGCGCTCCGACTTCTCCAATCGCAAACGGATCCATAATGCCACCATGACGATTGAGGAGCTTTTGAAGCATAAAATGATTCCGATCATCAATGAAAACGACACTGTAGCGGTGGACGAATTGAATTTAAAATTTGGTGATAACGATGCGCTCTCCGCGCTCGTTGCCAATTTGGTCAAAGCCAAGCAATTGATCATCATTACGGACACCGATGGGCTCTATACCGAAGATCCCCGGAAAAATGCCAATGCAGAGCGTATAGATCGCGTGAATGAGATCAATGAGGAAATGTTCCGCATTGCAGGCGATTCCGGTTCTTCTGTGGGTACAGGCGGGATGCGTTCCAAAATCGAAGCAGCACGGATTGCGATGCGCGGCGGTGTGCCTGTATTTGTCGGACGTGTCGTTGACGATGGTGATCTGGAGCTTGCAGCAGCCAATGCCGGCAAAGGCACCTATTTTGATACACAGGAAAACAATATGCCGATGAAGAAACAATGGCTTGGCTTCCATTCCTTGCCGTTAGGGCGAATAATGGTCGATGCTGGCGCAGAGGCAGCGCTTGTTGCCGGAGGCAGAAGCCTGTTGCCCGCAGGTGTCACTGAGGTTGAGGGTGAGTTTCATCCGGGTGATGTGGTTGAAGTTATCAACTCGAAGCGGCAAACTATCGGCCGTGGTGTTGTTAACTATATGAATTGGCAGCTAAAAGCTGTCGCTGGCTTCAGCACCGAAGAGGTCCATAAACGAATCGAAATTGCCCGAATAGAAGTCATACATCGTGATGAATGGATCACCCTTTCGGTTCACAAATTTACGCTATAATAATACGTAGATGCTAGTGCTATTCGTTATCTTCATAAACCTAAAGGAGGTTTTACTATGGAATCCATAGAGCATCAAGTAACCCTGAAGAGTGAAGTCGTACACAAAGCTACGCTTGCCAAGTTAGCTGCACCCAGCTTAAGCCTCCTATCCACGGAGCAAAAAAATACTGCGCTGCTCCTCATGGCTGACGCTCTTGTCGCCGAGACCTCCTCCATCCTTATTGCGAATGCCGAGGATCTGGGACGTGGTCGTGCAAATGGCATTAATTCTTCCTTGTTAGACCGGCTCGCCCTGAATGAACAGCGTATCATCGATATGGCAGAAGGCTTGCGCCAAGTGGTCGAGCTGCAAGATCCAATTGGGGATGTGTTGGAAACCATTGACCGTCCTAACGGTCTGCATATTGTCAAACAACGCGTGCCTATCGGAGTCATTGGTATCATCTACGAAGCCCGTCCTAACGTAACTGTTGACGCGGCAGGGCTTTGCCTTAAGAGCGGCAATGCGGTTGTGCTGCGTGGCGGCTCCTCTGCGCTATACTCCAACAGGCGTATCGTCGAGGTTTTACATGAAGCATTGTCTCGCTCCGACGTTGCCGCGGATGCCATTCAATTGATCGAGGACCCAGACCGCAGCTCCGTCGACCAAATGCTTAAGCTGAATGGCTTGCTTGATGTGCTTATTCCGCGGGGTGGGCATTCATTGATCCAAAACGTTGTGAAAAATGCCAGTGTTCCTGTCATAGAAACGGGCGCCGGGATTTGCCATACCTATGTAGATGAAAGCGCAGATTTTAAAATGGCCTTGCAAATTGCTATTAATGCCAAAGTGCAACGTCCCTCTGTATGCAATTCGATGGAAACGCTGCTGATGCATGAAAAGTTTGCGGCGCTCCATTTGGCAGCTATTGCCGAGCAATTTATTGCCAACAATGTGGAGCTACGTGGGAATGAAAAAGCGCGTGCGCTTGTTCGGTCCATCAATGAGGCGTCCGCGGAAGACTGGGATACCGAATATAATGATTATATCCTTAATATTCGGATCGTTAGCAGCTTGGACGAAGCACTCCAGCATATCCAGCAGCATAGCACCAAGCATTCCGATTGTATCGTTACTGAAAATGCAGAGCATGCTGTCCGCTTTCTCAATGAGGTGGATGCCGCTGCCGTTTACCATAATGCCTCTACCCGGTTTACCGATGGCTTTGAATTTGGCTTTGGTGCAGAAATTGGGATTAGTACCCAAAAGCTCCACGCAAGAGGACCAATGGGACTTCCTGCTCTGACCTCTACCAAATATCGGGTTAGTGGCAATGGGCAAATTCGTGGTTAATCAACGATCCCAAACAACCGATAATTCCTATGATGCACTCATTATTCGTTTGTATCGAATCCTAGATTACTAAAAAGGAGAAACCAACTGATGCTTCTATCAACAGCTCGTATTACGTTTTTAGGCGCCGGATCGATGTCCGAAGCCATTCTTCGCGGTTTAACATCGGGACCAGTGGGTAATCCACAACAAATCACAGTGTTGAACCGTTCGAATACAACACGTCTTCAGCATCTGCAAGATACCTATGGAATCAGCATTGCTGTGGAGGTGGCAGACCGTTTGCAAGCCATTTCGGATGCTGATGTCATTGTTGTGGCATTTAAACCAAAGGATGCTATTGAAGGATTGCAAGCTCTCATCTCATTGTTAAAGCCTACGCAGCTGTTAATTTCTGTTATTGCCGGCTTATCGATCCCTACTATAGAAACGATTCTTAGCACATCAGGCCAGCCCATCGTACGCACGATGCCGAATACATCCAGCTCTATAGGGCTTGGTGCTACAGGCATTAGCTTCTCCAAAACAACCACGCCTGCGCAGCAGCTGCTCGCTAAAGAGATGTTTGCTTCGACTGGTATTGTCACTGAGGTGGAAGAAGCCAAGCTTGATATTATAACCGGGCTTTCCGGAAGTGGACCCGCTTATATTTATTATATGATGGAAGCGATGATTGAAGGCGGAGTCCGCGGCGGACTTACCCCTGAAGCAGCACAGCAATTAACCGTCCAAACCGTGCTGGGGGCCGCAAGTATGATCCAACAAACAGGTGAAGCTCCTGCCGACCTTCGTCGCAAGGTGACTTCCCCTAATGGAACCACCCAAGCCGCAATTGAAATGCTTGATAACCATCAATTTGCCATTGGCGTCACCAAAGCAGTCTTACGCGCTGCGGAACGTGCAGGTGAGCTAGGTAAAACGATTAATTCCGAAGCGAAAGCAAACAAATTCTAATTAAGCAGGTGAATGTTTTGACCTCCACTTATTGTGCCGCTACATACCGCTGTTATGATGAAAAAGCTGATTTTGACAAGAAGGCTCTTAGCATTGCTGTAGGTTTAACCGTAGGCAGTTGGACCGATCTGCCTGAAGCAAAGAAAGCCGATATGGAACGCCATCTTGGCAAAGTGATTAGTGTAGCTGTCCATGAACCTGAGGGCCCGGGCGAAACAGCAGCCCACCGTTACGCGGATATCCAGATTGCTTACCCGGATGTTAATTTCAGCCGTGATATCCCTGCACTGCTAGTTACTGTATTCGGCAAATTGTCGATGGATGGTCGCATCAAGCTCATTGACCTCTCCTTCTCCGAGCCTTTTTTGTCCGCGTTCAACGGACCTAAATTTGGTCTTCAAGGTGTTCGTAAGCTGTTGGGAGTTCCAGAACGCCCGCTGCTTATGAGTATTTTCAAATCGGTAATCGGCCATGATTTACCCACACTGCGCGAGCAGTTTTACCTGCAGGCGCTGGGTGGCGTCGATTTGATCAAAGATGATGAAATCCTCTTCGAGAACCCGCTGACTCCACTGGAGCGCCGTGTTGAGGCTTGCATGGAAGCCGCTGCGGCCGCTGAACGCGAGACGGGGCAAAAGCTACTATACGCCGTAAACTTAACCGGTCCGACGTTTAGCCTATTGGATCAAGCCCGCAAAGCGATCAACGCAGGAGCCAATGCGCTATTATTCAATGTACTAGCCTATGGCTTCGACGTGCTAAATGAGCTCAGCCGCCACCCAGACATTAACGTGCCGATTATGGCGCACCCGGCTATGGCAGGTGCCTTATATCCCTCGACCTATCATGGGATATCCGCCAATGTTTTACTCGGCAAGCTAATGCGGCTAGCGGGAGCAGACCTAGTGTTATTCCCTTCGCCTTATGGCTCAGTCGTCATGCCACGCGAAGAAAACATCGCCATCAAGCATGCCCTGCTCACCGAGCAATGGGCGGATTATGGCTTCCAGCAAGAGGCGGACCAGGCTGGTGCTGCACCATCCCGCCCTACTCTCTTGCTGCGCAGTTCTTTCCCGGTTCCATCGGCAGGCATCCATCCAGGCTTGGTTCCACTCATCCTCAAGGATTTTGGCAGCGACGTGGTCGTGAATGCCGGTGGCGGGATCCATGGCCATCCGATGGGCACGGTTGCCGGTGGCCAAGCATTCCGGCAAGCGATTGAAGGCTGCTTAGCAGGTCAATCCCTGCACAGCTACGCGCTCCAGCATCCTGAATTACAAGCAGCGATCCAAGCTTGGGGACTTAAAGAATGAGCCGCAAGCAGATTATCTTTTGCGACTTTGATGGCACTATTACGGTCAATGATAATATCGTAGCGATCATGAAGCATTTCCAGCCTGAGGGCTGGGACGCTCTGGTCGAGCAGGTGATTTCCAAAACCATTTCGATCCGCGAAGGCGTAGGCCGTATGTTTGCCTTGCTTCCAACCTCTCGCAAGCAGGAGGTTGTTAACTATGCGATTCATAACGTAGTCATTCGTGATGGCTTTAACGAGCTATTAGCCTACTGCGAGGAGCAAGCTATTGAATTTTATGTCACTAGTGGCGGTATTGATTTTTTTATTTATCCGGTATTGGCTGCCTTTCCGATTCCAACCGACCATATCTATTGCAATTCAAGTAATTTTGATGGCAGCCATATTGAAATATTATGGCCGCATGCCTGTGATGAGCATTGCCATAACGATTGCGGCATGTGCAAAACTACGATTATTAGGCGCTATAGCCCTGAGGAATACGAACGTATAATGATCGGCGATAGCATTACTGATTTTGAAGGAGCGAAGCTGGTGGAAACGGTATTTGCCCGTTCCCATTTAATTGGCCTGTGCGATGAATTAGCGTTAAATTATTACCCTTTCGAGGATTTTCATACGATTATTCAACGGTTAAAGGAGATGCGAGCCTAATGACGAACCATTCCGAGCTGCGTTTGGAGGATAAAATGCAGGCTTTTGCCGAGCTGCGTGAGATCAAAACAACACTGGCAGCCAAAGGCTGGTTTCCGGCAACCAGCGGCAACCTTTCCATCCGTGTCGGTGGCTTTACACCTGAGCAATTCACCTTTGCGATTTCGGCAAGCGGCAAGGATAAATCCGTAAACACGCCTTCGGATTTTTTGCTGGTCAATGAACAAGGGCAGCCGACCGATGCCACGGGGCTAAAGCCTTCTGCGGAAACGCTGATCCATAAAGAAATTTATCGATTGACGGGCTGCGGAGCGATTCTGCATGTCCATACTGTGTTTAACAACCTTGTATCCGAGCTATTTTGGGAGCGTAAATCGATTCCCGTGGATGGTGTCGAATTGATTAAAGCCTTTAATATTTGGGAAGAGGAAGCACATATCGAAATCCCCATTCTTCCCAACTATACCGATATTCCACGGATCGCCGAGCTCGTTGAGAACGCTATTGTTCCTAGGGTACCAGGCATTATGCTGCGTAAGCATGGTATATACGCTTGGGGTGCCAATTGCTTTGAAGCCAAACGTAATTTGGAGGCCTTCGAATTTTTATTCGAGTATGTGTACCGCCTCCAGCTTTTGAATAAATCTTAGTCAATTCATGATCCCAACATCCTCCCGACACATTGGCAGCTTATCATCTACTACATAGCAAAACATCTGTAACGATTTTTAGCAAAGGGTGGCCACTATGAAAAAAATTCTTCTGGTCGAAGACGAACCACTGATTGTTCGAGTTTTAACCGCTTATTTACGCGCTGTCCCCTTTGATATAGATGTAGCTGTAGATGGTGAGGAAGCCTTATTAAAATTCAACACAGGCAAACCTGATCTTGTGCTGCTTGATGTGATGCTTCCTAAGCTGGATGGTTGGGCGGTGCTGGTTAAAATCCGTGAAACAAGCCCTTGCCCTGTAATCATGTTGACGGCTAGAAGCGATCTACAGGATCGTTTGAATGGCCTTGATGGCGGTGCAGATGACTATATGCCCAAGCCTTTTGTCCCTGATGAGGTTATCGCCCGTATTAAAGCGGTTCTCCGCCGGCCTGTACAGGTCTTACATAACGACCAGCAAATTTCCTTTGGAGCGTTAAAAATCGATCTGAACGCGCGCCATGTTTCACTAAATGGTGTCGAAATTAGTTTAATTCCACGAGACCTTGCCCTACTGATTTTTTTGGCTGAGCATCCCAACCAATTTTTCACGAGAGAGCAGTTGATCGACCATGTATGGGGAATGGATTATGATGGGAGCGACCGGGCTGTAGATTTAGCCATTAAACGACTGCGTAAAGCATTAAGTCATTATTCCCAAGACGAGGGTGAAATTAAGACACTTCGTGGAACGGGGTACCAATTTAGTGTTCAAAAATAAGGGCAAAAAAATATCGATACTTCAATACTGGACGCGCAGATATTTAATTACGCTTTTTATCGGCTTGCTCTTAATCGGCATCGTTTCAATAAGCTGGGTGCGCCATATGAGCATCCAGAATAGGCTCCAGCTTCTTCAGGTATTCACGCAGGACATCGCTGATCGGGTCGAGGTAGTGAATGGACGGATGCTCCCGGACGATAAGTTTCCCCAGATGATCGAGAATCGAAAAGGTTTTTTTCAATTAGAGGATGGCTTTAAGGTTGATATTGTTGATAGGATTGGTAATACCGTATTTGATATTCCCGGACCGCCGCCCGCTAAGGCACCACCACCACCACCTTCTACTGACGAACCGCCACCACCAAGGGAGAATTCTCCAGCAAAGTCACCACCACCCCGTATTCCCTCTACGAAGCTGGAGGATAACACTTATATCATTTCCACCTCGGTGATGAATGGGCCTGACATCGTAGGAACGGTTCTGTTAACTACAACCAAACGCAGTATCAATCAAGTTAACCAAGAATATAAGCTGGTTGCCCTAGTCCTAAGCGGATTTGCTTTACTCGGTTGGCTTGTTATTTATTTAATATCCAAAAAATTATCCTCCCCGATCCGGCTTGTTGCCGAAGCGGCTAAACAGGTTAAAGGTGGTAACTATCAGATCGAGCTGCCCGTAGATGCCAAAGAGCTTGAAATTGACGAGCTCTTCCATTCCTTTAAGGAAATGGCTACGCGATTAAACCAGCTGGAGGACTTACGGACGGAGATGCTAGCCGGGGTAACCCATGAGTTAAAAACACCCTTAACCTCCATCCGTGGTTTGGTTTATGCCGTTAAGGATAAAATCGTTACGGGCGAAGAAGCCGATGAATTTCTCGATATTTCCATTAAAGAAACAGACCGCTTGCAGCATATGGTGAATGAGCTGCTTGATTTTAACTCCTTCGTTGCCGGAGTAATCTCATTAAACCCTGAAAAGCTAAAGATGAATATACTTATTCGGGAAATGGTTTACCAATGGAGCCTTATACATCAGAATGATGATTTATCGCTTCAAGTATTTTTACCAGATATACAGCTAGAAGCCCTTGGCGATACCTCGCGTATCCAGCAAATTATGATTAATTTATTGAGCAATAGTAAAGAAGCGATGGGTGCGGCGGGATCGATCGAAGTGACGCTTTATCCAGTAGCTCCAGACCGTGTAGCGATTGATGTGAAGGATAGCGGCTGTGGCATCCCTCCCGCTGAGCAAAGTCTTGTCTTTGAGCGTTTTTATCGTGGGGATGACAAGAAGCATAAGCTACGCGGGCTTGGACTTGGGCTTGCCTTCAGCAGCTCTTTGGCCAAAGCGATGGGCGGTGAGCTAAGGCTCAAGGAAAGCTCATCGAACGGGACTACGTTTACTCTCACGCTTATCAAAACGGCAGAAAAAAAAGCCTAAAGCTTTAGAGCTAATAGGCTTTTTTTTCTGCCGTCTGCCCCATAGACAAATATGTACATTCGCGAAAAGCAAAATGCTTGCAGCCCCTGCATTTATCGTTATCCAATTGTTGTAATGCATGGCTAATAGCCATACCCGTATGGTCAAAGAAGTGCTCCTCTCCGATAACCTCATCCAGCTTGTTATGTTTAATCATCGATAAAGGCTGGGGCTGGATCGAAGAAATAAGAGCAACCCTACCTGTTTTTACGAAATCCTTAATAATGCTGGAAAAATAAGCTTCACCCGTCGTATCCATAAAAGGCACTTTGCCCATACGCAGCAGCAAAATTTTCGAATCCTTCAACAGGCTACTACGAATCGACTTGTCAAATACAGTGGCATCACCGAAAAAAAGCGGTCCCTCAATCGTATAAATATGGATCTGTGGGCAATCATGCTCTTTGCTCACCATATGCGCTTTCACTTTTTCATGCTTAATGGTCCGGTCTGGCAGCACCTTCACCACAATTAAACCTTCACCCATCCGCTTTACGAATATAATGACCGCCAATACAAGCCCAACTTCAACCGCAACCGTTAAATCCGTCAAAACCGTTAGTCCAAATGTGACTACAAGAATCACGGAATCGCTTGTTTTTGTTTGAACGATATGCATAAATTCTTTGCGTTCACTCATATTCCAAGCGACTAGCATCAGGATGGGCGCCATGCTCGAAAGCGGAATATTAGAGGCCAGTGGTGCAAGCGCAACTAACACAAGTAAAACGATAACACCGTGGATAATCCCTGATAACGGCGATACCGCACCATTTTTAATGTTCGTAGCCGTTCTTGCAATCGCACCTGTTGCCGCAATACCCCCAAATAACGGCGTGATCATATTGGCAATGCCTTGGCCAACCAGCTCTCGGTTACTATTATGGCGACTTCCGGTCATGCCATCTGCGACAACCGCAGACAAAAGAGATTCGATCGCGCCCAGCAGCGCAATGGCAAAAGCTGCGGGCAGCAGCATGCGAATTCGCTCCCAGGATAACTCAGGGATATGGAAGCTTGGCAATGTGTTAGGGATCGAACCAAATGCGGAGGCAATCGTCGCCACTTGGCCCTCATAGCAAACGTAGGCAATCAAGCTGGAAACAACGATTCCGACTAACGAAGCGGGAATTTTAGACATATACTTAGGGGCAATGATAAGGGTAAATAGACATATAGAGGCCGTAAGCACACTATAGCCGTTAGTAGTTGAAAGGTGGGCAAGCAGTTCTTTTATATTCGCATAAAAATCCTCATGCTTCTCGATATCCCGCAAGCCAAAAAAGTTGGCGATTTGACCTATAAAAATAATGACAGCAATCCCCGAAGTAAACCCGATGGTTACAGGCTTGGGTATATATGTAATGACTGCTCCTAGCTTGCATAAGCCTAATACCACTAATATTACGCCCGCAAGAAATCCGGCGATCAGCAAATTCTCATAACCATATTGCATAACAATGGCAAATAATATGGGAATAAAGGCTCCTGTGGGTCCACCAATTTGATATTTGGATCCGCCAAAAAGCGAAATAAGAATACCCGCTATAATCGTGGTATAAATCCCATACTCCGGCTTGACGCCTGCCGCTATAGCAAAAGCCATTCCTAGCGGAATGGCGACGATACCGACTATCGTTCCCGAGAGCAGGTCTTTACGAAAGCTGTTGGTATTATATCCTTCAAATCGGCCATAAAATCGCATTTGCTTACCTTCTATCTTTATATTTGATTATTTGAATATACAGAAATTATATTACTCCCACGTTTATGTATTGTCAATCGAAAAAAGGCATCCAGTGCAACCATCCAACTGGATGCCACTGAACGCCTATCCCTTTCATCAATCTATGATTCTTTACGCATCACTTCAAGCAAGGATATCGCATCAACCAGATGGTTGTCGAAGATCTGCTTCGTTACACTTAATAGCTCTTTAATCAACGGATCTCTTAGTGAATAAACCACTGTAGTTCCGTCTTTTTTGCCGTAAACTACATTTTTGCTGCGCAGTACGGCAAGCTGCTGAGAAACAGCGGAGCCTTCAGATTCCAATAAGGCTTGCAGCTCATTGACATTTTTATCCTCTACACTCAGGATCTCAAGAATTCGTATTCGCATAGGATGAGCCAATGCTTTATAAAAATCCGCTTTAAAATTTGGGATGCTTTGATTCATGAAGGACTCCCCTTTATCCAAATATCTGCATATTTGAATATCATAACACAGTTGAAAAACTTTTACATTTGCTTAGCTGCCGTATTCACTTGGATTCGTGCTCCAAGCACGCAAAGCATCCAAATCCTGCTGCTGGATGCTGCCTTGCTTTAAAGCTACATCAAGTAGAATCGAATAATTCGTTAAGGTTTCAAACGGGATGCCCGCGCCTTCAAAGGCTGTTGTCGCTTTCTCGAATTGATAAGAGAAAATGCCCAATACCGCCAAAGCCTCGGCGCCAGCATCGTTAACAGCCAAAGCTACCTTCAACGAGCTTCCTCCCGTAGAAATTAAGTCTTCGATCACAACTGTCTTCTGTCCTGGCTTAATGCTGCCCTCGATCAGGTTTTCTTTGCCATGACCTTTGGCTTTGTCACGTACATAAACCATTGGCAGGTTCAGCTTTTGCGCAACCCAGGCTGCATGCGGGATACCGCCCGTTGCTGCTCCGGCAATAACCTCCGCATCCGGAAAATTGTCACGGATTAAGGCTGCGAAGCCTTCAGCTATGGCATCACGGATGTCGGGATACGAGATCGTCAGCCGATTATCGCAATAAATCGGCGACTTCAGTCCCGAAGTCCAAGTGAAAGGCTGGTTAGGGCGCAAGGCAACCGCCCCAATCTTCAATAGTGCTTGGGCAATTTGCTCCGCTAGCTGCGGGTCCGTCTTAATCGTTTGAATACTCATCGTCATATCGCTCCCCAAATTTTTATGGTTGGTATTAATTATTTGCGCCTATAACCGAGGCGATAATGCTCTCTAAAGCAGCACGCGGATCTGTTGAAGCGGTAATCGGCCGCCCGATCACAACAAAATCCGTGCCCTGGGCAAAGGCCTCAGCAGGTGTCAACACCCGTGATTGGTCGCCAATGGCTGCACCAGCAGGGCGAATACCAGGAGTGACCGTCACAAAGCCAGCACCGTAGGCCTGCTTAATTTGAACTACCTCTAAGGGCGAGGCGACTACGCCATCCAGCCCTGCCGCTTGCGCTAACCCGGCATAACGGAGCACTGCAGCTTCTACGGAGCCGAGAATGCCAATTTGCTCGTTCATTACCGCTTGGCTGGTGCTTGTCAGCTGTGTAACTCCGATGACCATCGGCTTTGCACTGCCGCTAGCACTGCTAAGTGCTTTATCTACACCCTCTAACGCAGCCTCAAGCATCTGTTTGCCGCCTGCCGCATGCACATTGAACATATCTACACCAAGCCTGGTAATACTCTCAGAGCCGCCTTTCACTGTGTTAGGGATGTCGTGCAGCTTCAGGTCGAGAAATACTTTATAGCCCTGTTCCTTTAAGTCCAGCACAAATCGCGGTCCAGCACTATAAAACAGCTGCATGCCTACCTTCAAGTAGCAGGGGATGCCTTTTAGTGCTTTCACTAATTCATTGGCTTGGGCTCCATCTGCATAATCGAGAGCCACCATAATTCGCTCAGCTACCTTGGTTTGTACAGCCATTGTTTAATCGCCTCCAATTAGTATCATACAATTAGCACAGCTTCCCTCATTGAAATGGGCTGCTGTGCTAATAGATTAAGCTGTTTATATATGGTTAGCAGGCATTGGTGTAGATTGGAAATTGATCGATTCCAACATATGCCATAACGCACGAACGGTATCCAAGGATGTCATACATACAATGCCATTCTCTACCGATTCACGGCGAATTCGGAAGCCGTCACGCTCTGGTGTTTTGCCCTTAGTTAATGTATTTACGACGAAGTGTGCTTCTCCATTGCGGATCAGGTCAAGAATGTTCGGCGAGCCCTCGCTCAGCTTGTTCACCGTCGTAACGATCAAGCCGGCTTCTTCCAAAGCTCTGGCCGTACCGCCCGTTGCGACGATTTTATAACCGAGCTTGTAAAAGCCTGTTAAAATCTCAATCGCTTCATCTTTATCTTTATCCGCTACAGTAGCGATGATCGAGCCTGTTGGTGGAATTTTCATTCCTGAACCGATCAGGCCTTTATATAAAGCCTTGGCAAAATTTTGATCGCGTCCCATAACCTCGCCTGTTGATTTCATCTCAGGTCCAAGCGTAGTATCCACACGGCGCAGCTTCGCGAAGGAGAATACCGGCACTTTGACAGAAACAAAATCATCCTCAGGCCATAATCCAGTTTCATAGCCCATGTCCACTAGCTTTTCGCCCAAAATGACCCGTGTTGCCACATTAGCCATAGGGATACGAGTTACTTTGCTAAGGAACGGTACCGTTCTAGAGGAACGTGGATTTACCTCAATGACGTAAGGCTGGTCCTTATAAATGACGAATTGGATATTTAACAAACCAACAATTTGCAGCCCTCTTGCAATTTTAACCGTGATGTCGATAATTTGCTGCTTGATCTCAGCAGATACGGATTGTGGTGGGTACACAGCAATCGAGTCACCGGAATGGACGCCGGCTCTTTCTACATGCTCCATAATCCCTGGAATCACAACTGTTTCTTTATCGCAGATCGCGTCAACCTCTACCTCCTTGCCTAACATATAACGGTCGATCAATACCGGATGCTCCGGGTTGATTTTGACTGCATATTCCATATAGCTCAGCAATTCTTCATCCGTGTATACAATTTCCATCGCACGGCCGCCTAATACATATGAAGGACGAACTAATACCGGATAGCCGTGGATCGCTGCCATACCTACGGCTTGGTCAACTGAGGTTACAGTACCGCCAGGAGGCTGGGCAATATCCAAGCCACGAAGCAACGCTTCGAATTTTTTACGATCCTCAGCTGCATCAATATTAGCCAGATCCGTACCCAGAATACGTACGCCTGCTTTAGACAATGGAGCTGCCAAGTTAATCGCGGTTTGTCCGCCGAATTGAACGATAACGCCGATAGGCTGCTCGCGCTCAATGACGTTCATAACATCTTCGAAAAATAACGGCTCGAAGTACAAACGATCTGATGTATTAAAATCTGTTGATACGGTTTCCGGATTGTTATTAATAATAACCGCTTCATAACCTGCCGCTTGGATAGCCCAAACCGCGTGCACCGTTGAATAATCAAACTCGATACCTTGTCCGATACGGATAGGACCGGAGCCTAATACAACAACCTTTTGCTTCGTCGCTTCCCTAACTTCATCTTCGGTTTCATAGGTTGAGTAGTAATAAGGTGTTGTTGCTTCGAATTCTGCGGCGCAAGTATCCACCATTTTGTATACTGGAATCAGGTTAATGCTCTTGCGGTACGCGCGAATTTCATTTTCGTCCGTGAACTTTAAGCCTTTGCCAGCCGCGCTGCGAATTTCGCCAATAGCACGGTCTGTAAAACCTTTGCGCTTGGCTTGACGAAGCAGCTCATCACTTAGCTCTGGCTCCACCAATTGCTGTTCGAACAGGATCATGCCTTCCAGCTTATTAAGGAACCACCAATCAATTTTGGTCAGATCCTGGATCTGTTGCAACGTGTAGCCGCGGCGGAAAGCTTCGGCGATTAAGAACATCCGCTCATCATCGGGCTTCATCAAACGCATCTCCAGCGTTTCTTTATCGATCAGGTCGGTTTCCTTCAAGAACAGGCGGTGAACGCCAATTTCCAACGAACGAATAGCTTTATGGATAGACTCCTCGAATGAGCGGCCGATGGCCATAACCTCGCCCGTTGCTTTCATTTGCGTTCCCAGCTTGCGGTTCGCTGAAGTGAATTTATCGAACGGCCAACGTGGGATTTTCGATACGATGTAATCCAAGGCTGGCTCAAAGCATGCATAGGTTTGACCTGTTACTGGATTGATAATTTCGTCCAACGTATAACCCATTGCGATTTTAGCTGCCATTTTGGCTATTGGATAACCAGTAGCTTTGGAAGCCAAAGCCGATGAACGGCTTACACGTGGATTAACTTCTATAACGTAATACTGGTAGCTGTAAGGATCCAGCGCAAATTGTACGTTACATCCACCTTCAATGTTCAAAGCGCGGATAATTTTGAGTGACGCCGAGCGGAGCATCTGGTACTCACGGTCAGATAAGGTTTGGCTCGGAGCTACGACGATGCTGTCGCCCGTATGTACGCCAACCGGATCGAAGTTTTCCATGTTGCAAACAACGATACAGTTATCGTTGGCATCACGCATAACCTCGTATTCGACTTCCTTCATGCCGGCAATACTTTTCTCTACTAAGCATTGGCCGATCGGGCTATAACGAATACCGGATGCTACGGTTTCCAGCAGCTCTTCCATATCGATACAAATCCCGCCGCCTGTGCCTCCAAGCGTATAGGCAGGACGGACGATTAACGGAAATCCAATTTCATTGGCAAAATCAACAGCTTCCTCGATCGTCGTCACAATAACACTATCCGGTACTGGCTGCTCTAGTTCTCTCATCAGGTCACGAAACAGGTCGCGATCCTCCGCTTTTTCAATCGCCGTTAGCTGGGTGCCGAGAAGCTTTACATTTTCACGCTCCAACACGCCCGCGCGGGCTAATGCTACAGCCATATTAAGGCCGGTTTGGCCTCCCAGCGTCGGAAGCAAGCCATCTGGGCGTTCCTGGCGAATAATTTGTGTAACGAACTCTAATGTGATCGGCTCAATATAGACTTTGTCCGCCATATTCGTATCTGTCATAATCGTCGCCGGATTGCTGTTGATCAAGACAACCTCAATGCCTTCTTCCTTCAAGGCTTGGCAAGCCTGCGTACCGGCATAGTCAAACTCAGCAGCCTGCCCAATAACGATAGGGCCTGATCCAATTACTAATATTTTTTTTAGCTTATTATTTTTTGGCATAGTCTAGTTCTCCTTTTACTGCAGGTCCTGAGGCACCGGCTGCTTGTAATCCCAGCTTAGCTGCTGCGGAAATTTGTGCTTGTCTAGGAAGCTGCGGGCGATCCTCTTTAAATTGGCGCATTAATGTAATGAAATCATCGAACAAATAGCTGGAGTCAAAAGGACCCGGAGAAGCCTCGGGATGGTATTGCACTGAAAAAGCAGCATGCTTCTTATGCTTCAAGCCTTCAATCGTTCCATCATTATTGTTAATATGCGTCACTTCAAGCTCCGTGTTCGCAATCGATTCATCCTTAACGGTATAACCATGGTTTTGCGAAGTAATGTAGCAGCGATTGCTTTTCAAATCCTTAACCGGATGGTTACCACCACGGTGTCCAAATTTCAATTTATCTGTATCCGCTCCACACGCAAGGGCAAACAGCTGGTGCCCTAGGCAAATACCGAAGATCGGGAATTCGCCAAGCAATTCAGCAATAACCGCTACGGCTTCTGGAACATCCTTTGGATCCCCAGGACCATTGGAAAGCAGAATGCCATCCGGACCCAAACGGCGAATTTGCTCAGCCGTCGCATTATGAGATACAACTACAACATCACAGTCTCTTTTAACCAGGTCGCGTAAAATCCCGGCCTTGGAGCCAAAATCAACCAGCACTACACGTTCTTTAGGACCTGGAATGTTAAAGACGCTTTTGGTGGATACTCTGGAAACCTGGTCATTCATTAAAGAGCTGCCTGTCAATTGCTCCATCAGCTCAGCAACCGAACGATTCGAGGTCGTAAGCATTGCCTTCATTACGCCATGATGACGAATCCGGCGAGTCAGCATCCGTGTATCAATTTCGCTAATACCGATAATGCCGTATTCTTTCAGCAGGCTGTCCAGTGAATACTCCGCTCTCCAGTTGCTTGGTACTGCCTCATGCTCACGCACGACAAAGCCGTGAATAAAAGGGCGGATCGATTCAAAATCATCACGAGCCATCCCGTAGTTACCGATTAATGGGTAAGTCATGGTTACAATCTGTCCACAGTAGGAGGGGTCGGACAGAACCTCCTGATAGCCTGTCATTCCCGTATTAAAAACGACTTCACCCAACGAGTCACCCTCGCTTCCAAAGCTTTTACCGGTAAATAACGTACCGTCTTCTAACAATAATCTTGCCTGCATCGAATTCAACTCCTTATTTATGTCTTTCGAATGATGATCGTTATGTGATTGAATCGGTAGATTTATTCCTTCGTTTCGATCCAGACAACCTTGCCGCCAACCATTGTTAATGTTGGCCAGCCTTGAAGCTTCCAGCCTATGAATGGCGTATTATGTCCCTTGGAGGCAAAATCAGCCGGGTCAACGGCCTGCTCCTTCTGTAAATCAATAATCGTAATATCTGCCACTTTGCCAACTTCCAACCAACCTTGCTCAAGACCGAAAACTTGTGCGGGCAGTGAGGTCATTTTGTCCACTAAAAATTGCAGAGTCCACTTGCCTGTTGCCACGAATTTCGTATATAAAAGCGGAAATGCCGTTTCAAAGCCAACGATTCCGAATGGAGCCAGGTTAACACCCTTCGCCTTCTCTTCATCGCTATGCGGGGCATGGTCAGTCACGATAATATCAAGTGTGCCGTCCTGAACACCTTCAATACAAGCTTGTACATCTCTTGGTGTGCGTAATGGCGGGTTCATTTTCCAATTCGCATCATCCAAGCCTGGGATATCCTCATCAGAAAGCAGCAGATGATGTGGACAAACCTCAGCGGTCACCTTAATGCCAAACTGCTTCGCGTGGCGGATCAGCCGAACCGATTGCTCGGTACTAACATGGCATACATGGTAATGCGCCCCAGTTGCCTCGGAAAGAAGCACATCACGACCAACATGAATCGCTTCGGATTCATTCGGGATTCCCTTCAAGCCATGCTTGCGGGAAAAAGCTCCCTCGCTCGCCCAAGCGCCAACTGTTAGTGTATCATCCTCACAATGTGCGATAATCGGCAAGCCGATCGACGCTGCCTTCGCCATCGCGTCCTTCATCATTTGCGCGTTTTGCACGCCAACCCCATCATCGGTAAAGCCGATGGCGCCTGCCGCCTTTAACGCATCGAAGTCCGTCAGCTCGCGGCCTAGCTCGTTTTTCGTAATACAAGCATAAGGCAGCACACGGACAACACCTTCAGTTGCTGCTTTATTCAATACATATTGAACGGTTTCTACCGTATCGATTACCGGTCGTGTGTTAGGCATGCAGGCAATCGTCGTAAAGCCTCCACGCGCCGCGGAACGGGTGCCGCTAGCAATCGTTTCTTTATATTCAAAGCCAGGCTCGCGCAAATGGACGTGCATGTCGATCAAGCCCGCTGTCACCAGCTTGCCGGCCGCGTCAATCACCTCATGCCCCGTCGTATCCGGCAGCGTGTCACTAGCTTCTATAATCTGTTGAATCGTTTGACCTTCTACGTAAATATGCTGCTTGGTGACCTCGTTACCTGAAGCTACCGTTTGTGCGTTCAATATCCAAATTCCCATAATGGCCTCCCTACATTTTTTATAAGTGAAGTGGGGCGAATAACTCCGCCGCGTGACCAACAATTTAAGCCAGCGCTCTTTCAATAACAGCCATTCTAATCGGCACACCATTTCCCATTTGCTCAAAAATTTTCGACCTTGCGCATTCCACAAGCTCGTCATCAATTTCTACATTGCGATTCACGGGTGCCGGGTGCATGATGATCGCATGTGATGCCATTGTGGCCTCGCGTTGCATCGTTAAGCCAAAGGCTTCGCGATACTCCTCCGTAGTTTGGAGCATGCCATCGGCTTCGGCATGTCGTTCTAGCTGCACCCTCAGCATCATCACAACATCGCTACGAATCGCTTCATCCATGCTTATGTAAGGAGCATGGGCTGCAAGCTCCGGAGCTTGCATCGCCGCTGGTGCGCAAAAGCTCACCTTCGCGCCAACTGCTTGCAGCGCCCAGAGGTTCGAGCGGGCGACCCGGCTATGCAGGATATCTCCGATGATCGATACGTTCAGGCCGCGAAGCTCGCCGAAATGCTTACGCATCGTGTAAAGGTCAAGCAATGCCTGGGTGGGGTGCTCGTTATTGCCATCACCGGCATTAATAAGTGGGATCTTAATCTTATCAGCCAGCTCCGCAAGCACACCATTTGGCTTCAGCCGGATCACTCCCGCTTCTACTCCCATCGACTCCAAGGTTTTCACCGTATCATAAATCGATTCACCTTTTTGTACACTGGACACACCAGCCGTGAAGTTTAACACTTCGGCGCCAAGTCTTTTTTCAGCTACCTCAAAGGAAAATCGCGTTCGCGTACTATTCTCAAAAAACATGTTGGCCACGAATCGACCTTGTAAGTGGTTCGACAGCTTTGCCGGAGATTGCTCCCAGTAGGCAGCCCGATCCAATATTGAAGTAATTTCCTCGGCGCTCATTCCATACGTTCCAAGCATATGCTTATGTGATGCAAGCTGAAGGGTTGTCATGCCCGCTGCCTCCTTTGTTGGGTTATTACGACTTGGTCGATGCCATCTACCTCATGCAGCAGCACATCGATCGTTTCCAGCCGTGATGTCGGAATATTCTTGCCTACATAGTCGGGTCGGATGGGCAGCTCCCGATGGCCTCGATCAACCAGTACTGCGAGCTGGATCATCTGTGGTCGGCCTAAGTCCATTAGTGCATCCATCGCTGCCCTGACGGTTCTTCCTGTGTATAACACATCATCAAACAATATCAATTTCTTTTTATGGATATCGATAGCGGCAGGCGGTTCTTCATTCGATACTAATTCTTGTCTTCCCGAACGGTCATCCCTGTACTTGGTTACATCGATTTCTCCGATCGGGGCAGGTACATTCTCAATCTCCAGGATGTGCTCGGCAATTCTTTTGGCCAAATAGATCCCTCTCGTGCGCACTCCGATGAGCATACAATTCTCAAAACCTTTGTTTTTCTCCAAAATTTCGTGCGCAATCCGCGTTAAAGCGCGGCGCATCCCTGTTTCGTCCATGAGCACATGTTCGCGCTCGGCTTCCTGCCTCAAGGTCTTCGACCTCCTGCTCCAGTGATAGACAAAATAAAAAACCTTGCTGGTGAGGGCAAGGTTCGCGGACATACGGAGATAAACGGTTGCGATTAGACAAGGCTCATTAGATGATCCCCTTCTATACCCAACAGTCGTTCATTCCATTCGTTCACCTTGCCAGTCTCTCTGGACTGAGTTTAAAGGTGCTTTTCAGTTAGGAGCATTATCCCACGTTCGACAGGCAATGTCAATAGGAAGCCCGCTTTATATGTCGCATTTTGTCAGTCTAAATATTGCTAGAACATGGCTTTTGTGCTATAAAGAAAAAGAAAGATTTCACCCGTGCCCTTAGTTGGCCACGCGGTATTTGATATAGGGAGTTGGAAACCTGCATGACAGAGATGAACACTTTGGAGATTATTCAATTTATTAAAAACAGCGTTAAGAAAACACCAGTTAAAGTTTATGTAAAAGGTGATTTGGATGCGATCGATTTTGGTACGGACATTCAATCCTTCTTATCCGGCAAAAGCGGTGTACTATTCGGTGAGTGGACAGAAGTAAAACGCATTTTGGACGAAAACCAAAGCCTTATTGAAGATTATGTCGTTGAGAATGACCGTCGCAACTCAGCCATCCCTACCCTTGACCTTAAGGGCATTAATGCACGTATTGAGCCCGGCTCCATTATTCGCGACAAAGTCACGATTGGCGATAATGCCATTATCATGATGGGTGCTTCCATTAATATTGGTGCTTCGATTGGTGCTGGAACCATGATCGATATGAATGTTGTTGTTGGCGGACGTGCAGTTATTGGTGCTATGTGTCATATTGGCGCAGGCTCCGTTGTCGCAGGCGTTATCGAGCCTCCTTCCGCTCAGCCCGTTGTGATCGAAGATGATGTTCTGATTGGTGCCAATGCCGTTATTCTGGAAGGCGTACGTATTGGTAAAGGCTCCGTTGTTGCTGCTGGAGCTGTAGTTACACAGGATGTTGCCGAATACACCGTAGTAGCGGGTGCACCTGCACGTGTTATTAAAATGGTAGACGCCAAAACCAAATCAAAAACCGAAATTTTAATGGATCTTCGCACACTGTAAGCTGTTCGACGATAAGGGCTCGGCGTCTATCGCCGGGCTTTTGTTATTTGCTTTTGGTATTTATGGAGACAGCATTCTGTAAATGATAATTTCTATTGCCCGGGAAATTTTACCATGAATACTTTCCCTGAATACTTTAGGAGGTCAAAAAAACTCATGATAACAAATTCAAATACGAGCTTGCGCACAGAACCAAGCCCTTTTGTAGAAATCCGCAGGCAGCTGCACCAAATTCCAGAGCCAGGTTATGCTGAATTTAAAACACAGCAGTTCCTGCTTGACTATATCCTAACCCTTAACCAAGACCGGTTGGAGACCCGGACATGGCGGACCGGTATATTGGTCAATGTAAAAGGTACTGCGCCGCGCAAGCGGTTTGGTTATAGAGCCGATATGGACGGGCTACCCATTAAAGAAGAAACTAGCTATGCCTTCCAGTCTGCACATCCGGGTTTTATGCATGCTTGTGGGCATGATGTACATATGTCCATAGGCCTCGGCATTCTTACGCATTTTGTTCAGCATCCGATTAGGGACGATATTACGTTTATTTTCCAGCCTGCCGAGGAAGGTCCCGGTGGTGCGCAGCCTATGCTTGAATCCGAAGAGCTGCAGGACTGGATGCCCGATACAATTGTTGCGTTGCATATCGCGCCGGAATATCCGGTTGGGACTATTGCTACGAAGCCGGGGATATTGTTCGCCAATACGTCGGAGCTATTTATTGATCTCACTGGCAAAGGCGGCCATGCAGCTTTTCCCCATCTTGCCAATGACATGGTCATCACTGCGTGCCAACTGGTTGCTCAGCTACAGACGATTATTTCACGGAATATCAATCCGCTCGATTCTGCCGTCATCACGATTGGTAAAATCGAAGGTGGCACCAAGCAAAATATTATCGCCGAAAAGGCACGCTTGGAAGGTACCATCCGCACACTTTCTGCTTCTACGATGACCTTGGTTAAGTCGCGTATTGAAGCACTTACAGCGGGTATGGAAACAGCCTATGACTGTAAGGTGGATATTGATTATGGCGCTAACTACCGGCAGGTTTTCAACGATGCGGAGACGACCGAGCATTTTATGGGATGGGTTCGCGAAACAGGGATTGTTCAATTAATTGAGTGTACCGAAGCGATGACTGGTGAGGATTTCGGATATTTTTTAGAAAAGATTCCCGGCTTTATGTTCTGGCTAGGGGTAGAAACACCTTACGGGCTGCATCATTCCAAAATCGAGCCCAACGAGCAAGCGATCGATTTGGCTATTCATTTAATTAGTAGCTATTTCACTGCGATGTCTGATGGGGATCAAGAATAACTCAAATATTTTTGACGATCGACAAGCGGCAAAAAGCTCCTCTAACCCGACTGGGCCAAAGGAGCTTTTTCACTTTCCTACTACAGCTTTTTAATAAACCGTTCCAACCGCTCCATCGCTGTTTCCAGCACTTCCATTCCGTAAGCATACGAAATACGGATATACCCTTCCCCATAACTAGAAAAGGCATCCCCAGGTACAACTGCAACCTTCTGCTCGTCCAGCAGTCTCATCGTGAATTCCATCGACGAAAGCTTAAAGCGTTCAATGGAAGGGAATAAGTAAAATGCGCCTTCCGGCTTCTCCAGCTCAAAGCCCATTTCCAGCAAACGCCCATAGACATAATCCCTGCGCTCCATATAAGCAGCTTTCATGGGGAGTGCGTCGTCTACACCATTCGTTAATGCCTCCAAGGCAGCATACTGGCTAATCGAGCTCGCACACGTTACATTATATTGGTGCACCTTCACCATATGCTTGGAAATATACGCTGGGGCAAAAGCAAACCCAATCCGCCAGCCTGTCATGGAATGGGACTTGGATAAGCCATTAATGACAATCGTTTGATCCCGCATAGCGGCAATTGCAGCTATCGAAACATGGGGTTGGTCATAGATCAGCTCACTATAAATTTCATCTGAAATTACGAAAATCGGTTTGCCCGCAAGTAAGCTGGCAATCGCAGCAAGCTCTTGTGCATCCACGACCCGCCCCGTTGGATTCGATGGGTAACAAAGAATAATGCAGCGTGTTTGATCGGTAATATGCGGTGCCAATAACTCGGCAGTCAGCTTAAAGCCGCTTGCTCTCGTATCGACATATTTGGGAACACCGCCACATAAGCGAACCAACGGTTCATAGCCAGGGTAAATCGGTCCTGGAATTAACACCTCACTGCCAGGCTCAAGTATCGTCCTGAGCGTAATATCCAAGGCTTGGCTAGCTCCCGTAGTTACGATCACTTCTGATTCTGGTGAGTATTCCAAACCGTATTTACTTTTCACAAATGCCGATGCCGCCTGCCGAAGCTCGATCAGGCCGGGATTCGGCGTATAAATGGTTTTTCCAGCGTCAATCGCTCGTTTGGCCGCTTCTAGAATATGGCCAGGTGTTGGAAAATCCGGCTGGCCGATCGTTAATGAAACGGCATCCGGGTATTGGCTAACCAAATTAGCGATTTTTCGGATACCCGATATTTGAATATCCTTTACACTGGGATTGATTAAATGCTCCATGGCCATTTCCCCATTCTTATTGATTTTTCAAGACATGCAGCAAATGCTGCATATCCGCAGGCATATCCGCCTCAAACTGCAAATGCTCACCCGTCCTTGGATGGATGAAGCCTAGAACGGCTGCATGCAGCGCTTGCCCCTCCATAGTAGCGCCTTTGCCGCGTGAAGTTCCATAAGCCGGGTCTCCCACCAGTGGATGGCCAATATACTTCATATGGACGCGAATTTGATGCGTTCTACCGGTCTCCAGCTTCAACTCCAGCATCGTATAATCCCCAAACCGCTCTAATACCACAAAATGGGTCATTGCCTGCTTGCTGTTGTGCTCAGTGACCTTGTACATTTTGCGATCATTCGGATCCCTGCCAATCGGAGCATCAACCGTCCCTTGCCCATGGGTAACATTACCGTGGACAATCGCGATATATTTGCGGTTCACTGTATGCTCCTTTAATTGCGCGGCAAGGGAATGATGTGCGGTATCATTCTTAGCTGCCATTAGCAGCCCTGATGTATCTTTATCAATCCGATGGACAATACCGGGACGCATCACACCATTGATTCCAGACAGGTCCTTACAGTGATGTAAAAGCGCATTAACTAACGTGCCGCTATAATGGCCTGGTGCCGGATGGACTACAAGCCCTCTTGGCTTGTTGATCACAATAACGTCTGCATCTTCATAAACAACATCAAGCGGAATATCCTCAGCCGCCATGTTCAACTCTTCGGGCTCAGGTGTAATCAATACAATCCGGTCGCCAAGAGCCAGCTTATAATTTGCTTTTACTGCAGCTCCACTCACAAGCAGATGCCCTTCTTTAATCCATTGCTGCACAAGGCTTCGCGATACATCCTCGTCCAACGCCTCGGTTACAAACTTATCTACCCGCTCACCACGATCCTGCACTTCCGCAATCCACTCTTTACGGTTATCCAGCTCTTCTTCTTCAGAAACAGCCATTGCTTACACGCCTCTCTTTTCTCTTCTCCAGCTTACAAACGAATCGATAAATATAAGTGCAACACCTATACAAATCGCGGAATCCGCTATATTAAAAATGGGATAAGTATAATCTATTGGACTGCCCAACCAATTAAATTGAAAACGGAATTTCAGAAAATCAACTACTTCACCGAACAATGCCCGATCTACAAAATTCCCTAAAGCTCCCCCTAACAGCAAACTTAAAGCAACAGGGAGCAGCTTTTTGCCTTCCTTAAAGGACTTACGCAAAAAAATCGTAATACCAACCGCAACAAGCAGAGTAATCACAATAAAAAACCAGCGCTGGTCCTGCAAAATACCAAAAGCCGCACCCCGATTTCGGTGGGAGGTAATCTCGAAAAACTCACCAATGACCGGTCGTGTTTCACCTAATACAAGGCGATTGACTATAAACCACTTGGTTACCTGATCCAACAGCAAAGCGATGAATGCATAAACGTAGTATCTCAACTTCACATCTCCTTACCGCTTTTGTCAATCATGAATACAGGTATAGCTGAATTTCAAATATTTGACCCTTATAAAAAAGCCCGTTTTCGCAAAAAATAACAGCACATGCTTGATAGCATGCTTGATTGAAGGAGGCGACAGCAATTTGAACCCACATTCAGCTTCATTAAACCCACAGCAGATACAAAGCCTGCAGTCCATATTGCTGGACGAAAAGCAATGGCTAGATGCCCACCTAGAAGCAAACGGCCACTTCGGACTTTCTGAATCCTTGCGCGACCAAACCGGTGAATTATCCACCAATGACAACCATCCAGCCGACTTAGGGTCTGAGCTGTTTGAGCGCAGCAAAGATATAGCACTTAATGAAAACCACGAACACCACTTTGAGGAAGTGACAAAAGCCTTAGAACGGCTAGAGAATGGACAGTATGGCTTGTGCGCTGTCTGTGGGGTAGCCATTCCCTATGAAAGGCTACAAGCGGTGCCAACTACTTTATATTGCAAAGAGCATGTCCGAGGCCATAGCTCTAACGACCGTCCTGTAGAGGAGCAGCTCCTAGACCCTCCCTTCGGCAGAACCAGCTTCGACGGGAAAACGAAAGAAACTGAATTCGACGGCGAGGATGCTTGGCAAATCGTTGAAAGCTGGGGCACCTCCAATTCACCTGCTATGGCGGAGAACCCTAACGTTTCCAATTCCTATGATAACATAGAAATTGAAGCGGATGAGCAGGTTGGTTATGTCGAAGCCTTCGAAAGCTTTTTGGCTACCGATATGTATGGCCGCCATGTACAAGTCGTTAAAAACCAGGCTTATCACGATTATATCCACAGCAATGAAGGTGACAACTTTCTTGAATTAGACCCAGAGTTCGATGAGAACGATTATACCGAGATGACTTAGAAAGAGAAAGCAGGCTAGCTGATTTAAAAGGTCCTGCCTTCCAACTGATACTGCACATGCTTAATAATATCTGCAATATAATCACCAATGATTGGCAGGTTTAAAGCTCCTATTAATTGCAAAGCGTAAAGAATCGTTGTAGCAAAAATGGTAAAGCCAATGGCAATGCCGACCCCACGGGATAAGCCTGCCAAAAGGTTGGAAAGAATGAGCTTGCGCGGACTATTTAACAAATTCACATAGTCGGCTATTTGTGTCCGTTCCATATGGTTAGCGATTTTAGTCACTTGCTGGTGAATGCTTTCCATAAGCTTACGATCCGGCAATGGATGGTGTCCACTCATTCTAATTCCTCCATAGTTAACATATCAGGGGCATCCCGGCTGGCAAGCACCATTATGCCACTATGCTGCCGGGCTTACTCTGATATGATTTTATGTGACAGGCATTTGCTTAACTACTTCCGCACAACGTTTGCATAGTGCAGGATGCTCTTGATCTTCACCCACATCCTTGGTAACGTTCCAGCAGCGTTCACACTTCTTACCCTCTGCCACTTTAACCTCGACAGAAAGCCCTTTAGAGGAACGGGCACCTTCAGGCGCCTTCTCGCCAGCTTCATGCACTTGCACAGCCGAAACAATAAATAATTGCTCCAATTGCTCTAATTCTGCCAACAGCTTGCCTTGCTCCGCATCTGGATACAGATGCACAGCCGCCCCTAAGGAATTACCGATCATTTTCTCTTTCCGCGCTTCTTCCAACGCCTTCAGCACATCGTCACGCAGCACAATAAATTGCTCCCATTTCGACTCCAGTGCTTCATCGAACAAAGCGGAGTTAACTTCCGGCAGCTCGCTTAATTGGATGCTGTCTTGCTCCACGCCTGGGATATAGCCCCATACTTCATCAGCGGTATGCGGCAAAATAGGGGCAATCAACTTAGTTATTGCCGTCAACGCCTCATATAATACAGTCTGCGCCGCTTTTCTTCCTTGATCAGAGGGGGCACTGGCATAAAGGCGATCCTTTATAATATCCAAATAGAAAGCACTCAGCTCGACCGCGCAGAAGTGGTGAACAGACTGATACACAATATGAAATTCATACGCATCATAGGCCTTGATCACCCGATCTGTCATCCGGTTCAAACGAGCCAATGCAAACCTGTCGAGCTCGTTCATATCGCTAGTAGCGACACGGTCGGTTGCTGGGTTAAAGTCAGACAAATTGCCCAGCAAAAAACGCAAGGAATTGCGAATTTTACGGTACACCTCGGTAATTTGCGTTAATATTTTATCGGACACCCGATGGTCCTGCTGGTAATCAACGGAAGCAACCCATAGACGCAAAATATCGGCTCCCAGCTTCTCACACACGACATTAGGGTCAACCGTATTACCGATCGACTTGGACATCTTACGTCCTTCGCCATCAAGTGTAAAGCCATGGCTCAGGATACCTTTGTAAGGAGCCGTCCCCTTGACCGCAACTCCGGTAATTAACGAGGAATTGAACCAGCCGCGATATTGGTCTGAGCCTTCCAAATACAAATCAGCCGGCCATTGCAGCTCTTCCCGCATTTCCAGTACAGCCATATGGCTGGAGCCGGAATCAAACCATACATCCATAATATCGGTTTCTTTACGGAACTCCGTATCTCCGCTTACTGGGCAAACCGTACCCTCTGGCAGCAATTCAGCGGCTTCCTTTTGAAACCAGGCATTGGAGCCTTCCCGTTCAAAAATTTGCGCCACATGCTCAATCGTTTCTTTGTTGACTAGCGGAATGTTGCTGTTGCGGCCATAAAAAATTGGAATCGGCACGCCCCACACCCTTTGCCGGGAAATGCACCAGTCTCCACGATCTGCGATCATATTGTGGAGGCGAATTTCTCCCCAGCTTGGTGTCCATTTCACCTGCTTGATTTCATCCAGCATTTCCTGGCGAAACTTATCAATGGAAGCAAACCATTGCTCGGTTGCCCGATAAATGACAGGCTTTTTGGTACGCCAATCATGCGGATATTGATGCTGGATCATGCTCATGTGAAGCAGGCGGCCAGATTCTTTTAACATTTCAATAATGACTTTATTGCCTTTATCATAAAACATGCCCTCGAAGCCAGGAGCTTCTGCAGTGAAATGCCCTTGATCGTCCACGGGACATAACACGCCAAGCTTATAGCGCTGGCCCACCACGAAGTCATCCTCACCGTGCCCTGGAGCGGTGTGTACACAACCTGTACCAGCTTCAAGTGTTACATGCTCGCCTACCATGACCAAGGAGGTCCTGTCGTAGAAAGGATGCTGGCACAGCACATACTCCAGCTCACTGCCCTTGAATTGCTGCAGCACTACGGCATCCGTCCAGCCGATTTCCTTGGATACAGCTCCCAGCAGTCCTTGGGCCACCACATATTTTTTGCCTTCGACCTCGACAAGCACATATTCGAATTCAGGATTCAGGGAAATTCCTAGATTGGCAGGAAGCGTCCACGGTGTTGTTGTCCAAATAATAATCGAAGCATCCTCCGGCAGCTTGCCTTTACCATCCTTAACTTGAAAAGCTACATAGATCGAAGCTGATGTTTTGTCTTGGTATTCAATTTCAGCCTCAGCCAAAGCGCTCTCTGAAGATGGGGACCAATATACCGGCTTTAAGCCTTTATAAATATAGCCTTTATTGACCATTTCCCCAAAAACACGGATTTGCTGGGCTTCGTATTCCGGCTGCAAGGTAATGTAGGGATGACTCCAGTCGCCACGAATGGCCAAGCGTTTAAACTGTTTTTTCTGCCGTTCTACCGATTGCAAGGCATAATCCTTACAATATTCGCGAAACTCATGCACGCTCATTTTTTTGCGGTCAATTTTGTCGTTATTGGCAACTGCCTGCTCAATTGGCAAACCATGCGTATCCCAACCAGGAACGAATGGCGCATCATAGCCCTGCATCGTTTTAAAGCGCACAATAATATCCTTAAGCACCTTATTTAAGGCATGGCCAATATGAATATCTCCATTGGCATAAGGAGGCCCGTCATGCAAAATAAATTTCGGCTTGCCTTTGCGGCTTTCTTGAACCCTTTTATAAATATCAATCTCTTCCCAGTGCTGCTGCATACCCGGTTCTGCCTGTGGCAAATTTCCACGCATAGGAAAGTCCGTTTGCAATAAATTTAATGTTTTTCCATAGTCCATGTTATTACCCGCTCCTTCTTCATTTTACAATAGCAAATATGCAAAAAAACCCCTCACCCCCATAGGGACGAGAAGCCTCGCGTTACCACCCTGATTAAGACTGTGTGCCAAGACTAAAGACCCCTTTATGTAAAAAGTGTCCTAGAAACTGCATAAACAGCCTTCACTCAATAATCGCTAACGGGATTAGCCGATTCTCTCTACTAAGGTTCAAGAGAATGCTCATGGGTGATTTTCCATTACTGCAAGGATCGGGCTCACACCAGCTCCCGACTCGCTTACCTTGCGTACGTAACCTACTCTTCCCACTCAACGCTTTTTCTGATCATTTTAGCAGTTTCTCTATAAATAGGCAAGCCAGCCTAAGCCTGCTCAATTTCTATACGCTCCATGGCATTCCAGTCTTCCTGGCCGAGCAGCTCCAATTGAGCTTCCAGCAGCGTCCGAAAACGAGTTCGGTAGATCGAAGCTTGTTTTTTCAATTCTTCAATTTCTATGGAAACCTTGCGTGATTTTGTCAAAGACTCATTAATGATCCGATCCGCATTTTTCTCGGCTTCCTTAATAATGAGTTGCGCTTCTTTTTTGGAATTGCTTCTCAGCTCATCAGCCGCTTCCTGTGCCACAATAATCGTTTTGCTAAGCGTCTCCTCGATATTGGAGAAATGCGTAAGTCGTTCTTGGATCGCTGCTAGCTGATTCTGCAAATCCTTGTTCTCACGAATATTAGCTTCGTAATCTTTAATAATTTGATCTAAAAATTCGTTGACCTGATCCTCATCATAACCCCTGAACGACCGCCCAAATTCCTTATTATGTATATCCAATGGTGATAAAGCCATTGCTGCACCTCCTGAATAATTGACAACAGTACGGAAATAGCCCTGTCCGACGCGTACTCCTATATTCGACGGCATGCCCAATATTTCCTGCATAATGAAACAAAAAAAATCGGCAATTAAACATATTTGCCGATTTTAACGCGGTATCTCCCTTTTTTTGTAACACCTTCCACTTCCAAAACCTGAAAACGACCAAATCCTTGCAAAGATACCATATCTCCTGCTTTCAAAGGCTTACTTGGGTCTTCCTCTTGCTTCCAATTTACCTTACAGCGTCCCGCTTTAATCGGAATTAAAATTTTGGCACGGCTGAGATGGTAAACATCACTAACAATCCCATCCAAGCGAAGGGAGGCCACGGATAAGCTTTGCTCCTCTAGCCTTGTCTTGGCAGGCTCCAGTTGATCCAAGGAAAGCAGGGTAGTCTGAACATGGACGCGATGAACCTGCTGCAAATTAAGCCGCATATAATCGGCCACTTCTATGGCAACAAGGAACTGGCAGCCTTGATCAGTCACATAAATATCGCCGACCTTGTCTCTTTTCATACCAATAGCTAGGATCGAACCCATGTAATCCCCATGATCCAAATCCTTCAGCTTGTTATCGAGAGAAGTCACAGATATCAGGCTGATGCCCATATCCTCTTTATCCAATACACGGTAATCAGGGGCTATAAAAGCACGCTTACGCTCTGCATGCTCATGCCCCCCGTCAAAACGAATATGTATATCCCTGCTTCGGTTAGCTAACGCCGATACAATAAAAGCCTGGCGCGGATCGAGAAAATCCGTCAGCTTCACCATATGTTGCTCCGCACGAGCCACCCACTCCGCGGCTTTATCTACAAAGCGATGCTCGTCAGGATGAAAGTGGGCATAAATTTGTTCGGTCTGAATGTCCATTATCTCATGAAAAAGAGCAGGATGGCTGCAATTCCTTGACCCACGAAGTTTAAAGCAATTAAGGCAACAAGCGGTGATATATCAATAACTCCGGCAATAGGTGGTATAAACCGCCGGAATATCGATAAATAAGGCTCACAGAGCTTGCCCAATATTTCGCCAACAAAGCTCTCTTTGGCGGCTGGCAGCCATGATAACAGCACGTAGGCTATCAGCATGTATGTATAGATTTGTATAAGCGTGTCAATGTAGCCGATAATAGCGATCAACCTGTTCACCTCGATTTAAATAGTGTTTGAAGCTAACCTTCTGTGTTCATCATTTCGGAGATTGATCCGTGTATTTCTACCGTGTCTGGTGTGCATAGAAAGATATTCGGACCAATTTTGGATATAGAGCCATTAAGTGCATAGACAGTACCGCTCAAAAAATCGACAATACGTGTTGCTTGGTCTGAACGTACCAAATGTAAATTAACAACAACAGGGCGTCGTGAGCGCAAATGGTCAGCTATTTCCTGCGTATCCTCGTAAGACTTAGGCTCATTGAGAATAACACGTACTTGCTTAGCGGAGTGAATACTAACAATGTTACCTTTGTTTTTACGTTGCTCCACCGGATTGGTTTCATGATCTTCTTGTTGTTCGGCGACTTGTTCACGTTCGATGATTTCTTCTTCTTCCTGAATCCCGATAAAGTTCATGAATTTATTCATCATTCCCATTTATTCTCCTCCTCAAAGTTTTTGGAAAAACTGGCTCCGTAAACATTATTCTTTCCCTACTAGAATGGTCCCTAACCGAACCCAGGTTGCGCCTTCCTCGATAGCCACTTCAAAATCATTAGACATGCCCATCGACAAATGAGCAATTTCATACCCTAAAACTTGCTCTTTATTTAATTCATCCCGAAGTCTGCGTAGCTCTCGAAATACCGGGCGGGTTGACTCGGGCTCCGCTTCGTAAGGTGCCATGGTCATAAGCCCGACAATTCGAATATGCGGCATATGGACAAGCTTCTCAACAAAACCTTTTAATTCATCAGGGCTCATCCCATACTTGGTTTGCTCGCCTGAAATATTAAGCTGGATAAAGCAGGACACGACCAAGTTTAATGCCGCAGCTTTTTTCTCGATTTCGGTAGCCAAGGACAAACGGTCCAGTGAATGAATATAGGCAAACTTGCCAATTACATCCTTCACCTTATTCGTCTGAAGATGCCCGATAAAATGCCAAACCGCCTGATCTTGAAACGCTTCCCATTTGGGCTGCACATCCTGCCAGCGATTTTCTCCAATATGATTCATGCCCAGGCGAATCGCTTCACCCGTCGTTTCGATGGACACGTATTTGGTAACGGCAATAATCTGCACGTCCTGGCGATTTCTATGGGAACGTTGGCAGGCTTTTATAACTTTAGCTTCTACCTGCTCCATATGTTGCACTAACTCCATAAAAGGATATCACCTCTATTCATAAAAACCGATCCAAGCAGCCATTCTCCCAGTTTTTCCCAGCTCTTTGCGGTGAGAAAAAAACAAATCAGTTCGACAGCTGGTACATAAACTACTCATTTCGATATGGGCAGGCATAATTCCTGCTTTCATCATAATTTGTCGATTCATTTGTTGCAAGTTCAAGTTATATTTGCCATTCGATGTGCTCTCATAAATGGGTGGAGTGCCCTCCGCTGCTTCATTAAGAATGCCCATTTCCTCCATAGTCTCACAAAATCTTGAGACTACAGTATCATTTACCTCATAACAGCATGCTTGAATCGACGGACCAATAACAGCCAGCACATCTTTGGCTTTGGTTCCATATTCCCGTTGCATAGCCTTTAAGGTTTCGAGTGCAATTTGCAAAGCCGTTCCCTTCCAGCCTGCATGGGCGATGCCTACAACCCGTTTAACCGGATCATAGAAATAGAGGGGCACACAGTCCGCAAACAAGACATGAAGGAAAAGACCTGGCTCATTCGTAATAAAGGCATCCTTGGCCTGGATCGCATCATCGCGAGAATCAGTTCCTGCTCCTGCATGGAGCTTCACTACCTTCTGCACCTCATTGCCATGAACCTGCTCCCCGTATGTGCATTGCTGCAAATGAACGTTTAGTGAGTTGGCTAGCAGCTGGCGATTGCTGATAACATGAGCGGGAACATCGTCCACATGAAGCCCGCAGTTCAAACTGCCAAAGGCTTCCTGGCTCACTCCGCCGTGACGGGAGGTAAAGCCCGCTGTCAGGCTGCTGTCCCGTTCCATCCAGCTATTTATGATCAATAATTCGCATCCATTATCTGCCTTTTCCGATACGAAAGGTTCCATAATCCGCCTCCCATCGCTTTTCTACCAGCTATCCATAGAAGTGCGGTGAACAATGGCTGTTCGCTTGCCTTGTCCTTATGGTACCAGTATACACCAATGTGCCAAAAACAGCACTCTTGCTGCATATTTCAGGGCTGTGCTCGATAATTCTTATTAAATTCGTAATAAGGCTCCGGTTCCTGCTCCTTCTGGCGGAAGGTGCGGACATCATCAACTTTGACCAACACCACATCCATACCGATTTTCACGATATTTGTCCATGGGATCACAACGTCGGAGGATCCACCGAATAATCCAAAAAAACGGCTGGGATTAGGCACAACGATCGATTCGATCGTGCCATTGCGTAGATCCAGCTCCAAATCGCTAATTTGCCCAAGCTTTTTTCCGTCCACAATATTGATTACGTCCTTGGTTTGAAAATCTGATATTTTCACGTTGCTACCACCACGTATTCATTGGATTGTTAATTTCTTATACTACTATATGTAGGACTTGGGCAAAATGTCCCCTCTGTGGAAAAAAGACCCCTCGCTGAAATCGATTCAGCAAGTTGGTCTTGGTCAGGCTTGGCAAATATTATCGTAGGGTGATCCCAAAAAAGTGTTAATTTCAATTTAGTTTTTAACATGCTTTTGCATTTGTGAGATCGCAGACTTTTCCAAGCGTGATACCTGCGCCTGGGAAATGCCAATTTCGTCGGCAACCTCCATTTGCGTTTTACCATCAAAAAAACGCATAGACAAAATCATTTTTTCCCGTGCATTCAGCTTATGCATCGCTTCGCGAAGCGCAATTCCTTCGATCCAGGAGACATCCTTGTTCCGGTCATCACTAATTTGATCCATTACATAAATGGGGTCACCACCATCATGATAGATGGGTTCGAATAAGGAGACCGGATCCTGGATCGCATCCAAAGCAAAAACTACATCCTCTTTAGGTACATTCAAGGCTTCCGAAATTTCATAAATTGTAGGCTCCCGGCAATTTTGATTCGTCAAGGTATCGCGAACCTGCAGTGCCTTATAAGCGATATCCCTTAGCGACCTGGAGACACGGATTGGATTATTATCACGTAAATACCGGCGAATTTCACCTATAATCATCGGCACGGCATAAGTAGAAAATTTCACATTTTGGCCTAAGTCAAAATTATCGATTGCCTTCATGAGTCCGATACATCCGACTTGAAACAAATCATCCACAAATTCGCCACGGTTATTAAAGCGTTGAATCACACTGAGCACTAAGCGAAGGTTGCCATTCACAAGCTTTTCTCTAGCTGATCTTTCATTAAGCGTCTGTAATTTCATGAATAATTCACGCATTTCCGCGTTAGTTAATACAGGAAGCTTTGCCGTATCTACACCGCAAATCTCGACTTTATTACGGGTCACCGTGATTACCTCCCAAGGAGAAACATTAATGTTAATTATCCCCTCGGACTTTAATTTTATGCGTAGCCGACAGAAACAAAGCTTCTCTTTTCCTCGGTCGACCCTAAATAAAAAACTCCAGAAACGACCTGGAGCTTCAAAATTTCGTTACACCATTTTGTTAAATTCCTTGCGCAGCCGCTTAATAATCCGCTTCTCCAAGCGGGAAATATACGATTGCGAAATGCCCAACATATCAGCAACATCCTTTTGGGTTTTCTCCTCCCCATTTTGCAGCCCAAAGCGCAATTCCATAATGGTACGCTCACGCTCAGATAATTTATCTAATGCCTTATGCAGCAGTTTGCGGTCTACTTGCTCTTCAATATTGCGATAAATCGTATCGTTCTCCGTGCCCAGCACATCAGACAGCAAGAGCTCATTCCCATCCCAATCAATATTTAAAGGCTCATCAAAGGATACCTCACTGCGTGTCTTGTTGTTGCGGCGCAGGTACATTAAAATTTCATTCTCGATACAACGCGAGGCGTAGGTGGCTAATTTAATTTTTTTCTCGGGATCAAAGGTATTAACCGCCTTAATTAAACCAATGGCGCCAATCGATACCAAATCCTCGATATTGATGCCTGTATTCTCAAACTTACGGGCAATATACACAACAAGCCTAAGGTTTCGTTCGATCAGCATCGCACGGATCGCCGAATCACCGGTAGTTAGCTTTCCCAACAAATATTCTTCCTCTTCTCGTGTAAGTGGAGGCGGTAGTGCTTCACTCCCACCAATGTAATAAATTTCTTCACTCTTCAGCTTAAGCAGCATCAGCAGACGGTAATAAGCAATCTGCATGCGCAGCTTCCATGTTAATGACATGAACTTCGTTCCTCCTTGCGCTTAGGATGAGTTATGGCTGCAGCAGCTTGGGATGTATAATCGCTTGGTAAGAATTGTCGGAGCTAAGCTTGCCGCCATCTAGCCCTATCCATACTTTGTGGGATTCCATACATCGGTTCTGGTGGCTAATGGTAACCCGGTCCGGTTTAATCGCAAGCATAAACTGGGTGGCTTTATTAATGCCTCGATAAGGCACTAGCCTCAACCGATCCTGCCAAATAAAGCTTTCCATTTCATGATCTTGTTCATGATCTTGACCCATGCCCGCGAGAATTTGGTCAACCTGTGAGTCGCGAATTTTTTGCATCCATGCCTTGGGTACATAGGCTTCGTATTGCGAGGCTTCAATAATCATGACCGGAGTGCGAGTTAATGGGTCATACAACTGATTGCCGGTATCAATCAAGCCGATGCAGCTCAATCTCACCATACCGATATCAATCTGAACGTTGGCAAAAAAAGAGGTCAACTCCTCTCGCTGTTTAGCGCTTTGGAACACATGCTTGTAAAACCAAATCACAGTAACGAGTGCCAGAGAAATAAAAATAAGACCAAATCGAAGCTCATGCGTAATTCCACCGGATTGGCTAATAGCAATGCCATTCCATACCTCATTCGAGCTTTGCCAAAAATAATGAATCGCCAATATACCGCCAGCCGCTACAAAATTAATTAAATAAAAGATGCCCATATTTCGTAAAAAGTGCTGTAGGCTGACTATTCCGAAGCTTATCGCAATCATGATTAAGGCAAAACAAAGCTTTACAATAAACGTAAATAAAAAAGACAAAGCCGGAATAAACATAAATACCACGTAGATTGCGCCAATGCCAGAACCGATCAGGAGCCTCCACCATACAACCGGTATTTTACGTGTTCGCGCCGTCATATAAAGCAACAGCCCGTCAATCAAGAAATTGACCAGGAAAATAAGATCCACATATACGATCATGTTTATTTTCCTCTCTACAGCCTTTTCGTAGCCTTTTGGCAGCCTTCTTGCAGGAAGATATCTTCCTACATGTACAGATACTTTTAGAGAAACTATCACTTCAGGTGCATCCGCTGAGACAAGTATATATAACTTCATTTCCAAAGTCTGTCTAACCATGCAGCGGTTGGCGGTCTTTTTTTGTCGTCTATTGTCTGCAATAGCCTTAGCATTATGAAGTACAACCAGCCTCCTTACAGGGAATCGATTTACTCCTGTCGAATTGGGTACTAGAATAAGATAGTACTTTTCATTCTCCGGCATTACTTTACAATAGAGGAACGTCGGAGCTTTTATACTAGGAGGACTCATCATGAAACCACGCAAAGTCAAAATAGTGGGTACGGGAACCTATTTACCCAAGCAACTCATTACTAGCGATGAGATGGATCGTAGATTAGGTGTTCCTGCTGGCTGGACCCATTTGAAATCAGATGTCAAGACTCGCCATTTTATACTGAATGAAACAGCTTCCGAAATGGGTGCCAGCGCTGCCTATGCGGCATTGGAGGATGCAGGGCTAGCCTTTGCCGATATTGATTGTATCGTGTGCACCAGCGGAACGATGCAGCAGCCTATTCCCTGTACAGCCGTATTGATCCAAAAAGCGATGCAGCAGGAAAATTCCGGCGTGCCTTGCTTTGATGTGAATGCTACCTGCTTAAGCTTTGTAACGGGTTTAGACCTGATTTCATATTTGATAGATGCGGGACGATACCGCCGTGTGCTGCTCGTAGCGACGGAAATCGCATCCGAAGGGATCAACTTCAATGATAAAGAAAGTGCTGCTTTATTCGGAGATGGTGCCGCTGCGGTCGTCATTGAACAAACGGCTCCAGCCGAAAGCTCGGCTATTCTGCATGCCGCTATGGAAACGTATAGCTCTGGTTCGGAATTTTCGGAAATTAGGGCGGGCGGGAGTGCCCAGCATGCAAAGCATCATACAACCGATAATGAGGAGGACTATTTGTTCCGGATGAACGGCCACGCCATTTTTCGAATGGCTTCCAAGCTGCTTCCCCCGTTCGTGGAGCAGTTGCTTCTTAAATCACAGCTGCAAATCTCGGACATTAGCCTGGTCATTCCCCACCAGGGAAGCGCCATGGCCATGAAATTATTGCGAAAGCGTTTAAATATTTCTGAAGAGCAATTGCTATACACGACACCCATTTTTGGCAATACGATTGCCGCTTCTATTCCAATTGGGCTGCATGAAGCGATCCGCCACAAGCAAATGTCCCGCGGTGACCGCATCCTCCTGCTTGGCACCTCTGCCGGACTTTCGTTGGGGGGAGTTATCTTTGAGTATTGATAAGATTGCCCACGCGGTTATTGAACAAGCTGGTGAGCAGACGGTCATGAAAACTGCACACCAGCCCACCCTACATATACTGCTTACCGGTGGCCGGGCGCCTATAACGCTAGAATTGGCAAGGATGCTGGCTAAAGCCGGCCATCGCATCGACCTTGCGGAAAGCGTGCCCCATCATCTATGCCGGCAATCACGCTCTGTAGCCCAAAGCCACCAGGTACCGGCGCCTAACAAGGATCCGGAGCCATATATCGCTGCACTTGTGGATATCATTCAGAAAAGGCATATCCATATGCTCATTCCAACCTGTGAGGAAATATTGTGGATTGCGCGCGGGCTGCCCCAACTGGATCGGCTTTGTAAAGTGGTCGCCGCGCCATTGGAGCAGTTGAAGAAGCTCCATAGCAAGTGGGATTTTATTAAGCAAGCCGAAGCGTATGGGCTGGCCATCCCCTATACACAAGCGATCCATAACGAAGAGGATTGGAGGGCAATTGTCGGGGAGGAACATGCTTTGTTACTGGATGGTTATGTATTGAAGCCTGCATTTTCAAGGTTTGCTGAAAATGTCCAATTGTTTGGACCAACTGTTGCTCTTAATGAGCGGTTAAAAGGCTTGAATCCTTTGCATTCGCCTCAAGCAACCCCAGAGCGCCCTTGGATTATCCAGCAGTATATAAGCGGCAGGCCGCTTTGCACCTACAGTGTAGCCTTTCAAGGCGTTGTGGTCGCCCATACTGCCTATGAGGTTAGGTATACGGCTAATCGTGGCGCTTGTGTTTATTTCCAACCGCTCGACCACCCCGAACTTATGGCATGGGTTCGCACATTTGTAGAGAAGGAGCATTTTAGTGGGCAAATTGCCTTTGATTTTATTGAATCTGCTCAGGATCGTACCCTTTATCCCTTAGAATGCAACCCAAGGGCAACGAGCGGCATCCATTTATTCAGCGAAGGCGATGGTTTGGAGCAAGCGCTCCTTGCTCCAGAAGTCTTGGTGGCAGCAGGCGATTGCATCCAGCCCCACTCCGGCAAGGCTTCTATGCTTTCTTTGGCCATGCTTGGCTTTGGACTTAAGGAGGCCACCTCCTGGCGAGGGTTTAGCCGCTTTTGGCAGCACTTTGTTAAGGCACGCGATGTGATTTGGAAGTACAACGATCCGCTGCCGTTTTTTGAGCAAATTCCGCAATTGCTTGATACTTGGCGGGTAAGCAAAGCCCAGCGTATCTCCCTAACCGCTGCCATGACCTATGATATTGAATGGAATGGGGAGCCATGAAAGCACTCCTAACAGGAGCCACCGGTTTTCTGGGCGGCCGCTTGGCGGAACGGTTGCTTGGTTTAGGCTGGGAGGTAACCGCGCTCGGACGTAATGCGACGCTCGGCGGGCTGCTGCAAACCAAGGGCGCCCGCTTTATGCAGGTTGACCTTCAAGACCAAGAGGCGGTCATGGCCGCTTGCTCTGGCCAGGAGGTTGTCTTCCACAGCGGTGCTCTTTCCTCACCGTGGGGAAAGTACGCTGATTTTTACAGCACAAATGTCGAAGGAACCAAGCATGTGATTGCTGGCTGCTTCCAGCATGGGGTGCAGCGCCTTATCCATATTTCTACGCCCAGTGTCTATTTCGACTTTCAGGATCGGTTGAATATTACCGAGTCCGCCCCACTTCCGACTAAATTTGCCAATGCCTATGCAGCAACGAAGCGGCTCGCCGAGCTTGAGGTTGAGCAAGCCTGTAACCGCGGGCTAAGCGCTGCCATCCTTCGTCCACGGGCGATCTTTGGTCCAGGGGACAGCTCGATACTGCCCAGGCTGATCCGCGCCAATGCTTCCCGGGGAGTGCCACTCATCGATGGCGGCTTGGCATGGATTGATTTAACTTATGTGGATAACGTAGTGGACGCATTACTCCTTTGCTGCCAGGCTCCCTCCGATGCTATGGGGCGTATTTATAATATTTCCAATGGGGAGCCTGTCCAGCTAGCCACCATGCTGCCCCTGCTTTTCAGCGAACTGGGCGTCCCGATGCGAATAAAACGGCTCTCCTACCAAGTCGCCTATCAGTTAGCGGCCGTTATGGAGCTGATTGCCAATTTGCGCCCAAGTAAACCTGAACCGCTCTTAACCCGCTACAGCGTTGGCGTTCTGGGGCGTAGCCAGACGCTTGATATTAGCGCAGCTAAGCAAGCATTTGGCTATGCCCCTCAAATTAGTGTATGGGCCGGTTTACAGGCATTTGCCCAGTACTGGAGGAGCCGCCAGTGACCACAAGGCCTTTCCAGCTACCGCCGATCGAGCGGCTGCATTGGTTAAGCGCAGGCTACTGCACCCATCATGAATGGGTGACCATGCGCGGCGGCGTATTTCAAGCCGTACAGTTCCCGGCCGGCTTCGCTTGTATTGAGCATCCCCATGCCGGGCTTATTTTGTTTGATACCGGTTACTCGGAGCGGTTCGCTAAAGAGACCTCACATTTTCCGACTTCTATATATGGGCGGTTAACTCCTGTTTATTTCCAGAAGGAGCAAAGTGCTTCAAGCCAGCTTCGGCAATTAGGCTATGCGCCTCAGGATGTTGCGATCATAATGATCTCGCACTTTCACGGCGACCATATCGCAGGGCTGCGCGACTTTCCGAATACCCAATTCATCTATGCTGCCGAAGCTTATGAGGCGGTTTACAGAAAGCGTGGGCTGGCAGCCGTGAAAGCAGGCTATTTGCCCGGGCTGCTGCCTGATGATTTCGAAAAGCGTTCTCGACCTTTCAGGCTCCAACCGTTGTCGGCATCGGCTACAAAGCATTCTTTCCCAGTATCTGCTCTCTCAGCGCCTTCCTTAGCCATTCCTACTGAGGCAGTTCGTTATACAGCCTTGCCTAATGGGAGCCCCTTTCCAGTGGGCTATGATATTTTAGGCGATGGCAGTCTGGTAGCCATCGATCTGCCGGGCCATGCTGCTGGGCAGATCGGCTTATTCCTTTCTACTACGGAGCAGGATTACTTGCTCTGCGCTGATGCGGCCTGGTCCAGCCGAGCTATACGAGACAACCTGCCGCCCCATCCATTGGCAGGGATTATTATGTCCAACCGCAAGGGCTATGCGGACAGCTTTGCCAAGCTTGTAGAACTGCATCAAAGATTCCCGTCCCTTTGCATCATGCCTACTCATTGCCTGGAACATCAAAAAGTGAGTTACTAAAAAAATGAGTTACTCAAGGAATTTAAGGAGTTGATCACTTATGCTGGTTCATAAAGGAACAGCTCTCTGGCATTATTTCCTAAGTCGCTATGGTCGCCGTTGGGCGAGCCGCCCCGCTTTCGAGCAATGGCAGGAAGCGAGGGTCCAAGAGCACTTAAACCGTGTACGCCATGCCTCCTTGTTTTACCGCGAGCTATGGGATGGGCTGCCGCTGTCACGCTGGCGCGAATTTCCGATCATCGATAAACAGCTTATGATGGAGCATTTCGACCAATTGAATACGGCCAGCATTCATAAAGAGGAAGCCTTTGCGCTGGCGATGAAAGCCGAACAAACCCGAGACTTCACACCGGTACTGCATGGAATCACAGTCGGCTTATCGTCGGGCACCTCCGGCAGCCGTGGTTTATTTCTGGTCAGCCCTCAAGAGCAATATAGTTGGGCGGGTATGGTGCTTGCAAAGGTGCTGCCGGGCTCTCTTTTTGCAGCTCACCGCATCGCTTTTTTCCTTAGGGCTAACAGCAATTTATATGGCTCTGTCAGCGGAGGGCGTCTGCGGTTCGAGTTTTTTGACTTGCTCGAACCCATGCAGCAGCATATACAACGATTGAACCAATATCGTCCCCATCTTTGGATCGCCCCCCCTTCGGTACTCCGGCTGTTGGCGGAAGCATATCGCCAAGGTAGGCTGCTGGTTAAACCTAAGCGCATTGTATCTGTTGCCGAAGTGTTGGATCCGCTCGATAACCAGCACATTGAAGCTGTTTTTAACCTGCCTGTCCATCAGGTTTACCAATGTACCGAGGGCTTTCTAGCTGCTACCTGCGCGCATGGAACCCTACATTTAAATGAGGACATTGTCGCTTTTCAAACAGAAGCTATTGGTGGTGAACGAAACGGAAATAGCCAACGCTTTGTACCGATCCTTACGGATTTCACGCGCTTTACCCAGCCGATTATCCGTTATCGGCTTAATGATATCCTAATAAAACGTCCCACTGCTTGTGCCTGCGGCTCCCTTATGACAGCGATTGAAGCCGTGGAGGGCCGCTGTGATGATTTATTTTATTTGCCCCACCAAGCGAGTGCAGAGCTAGTGCCCGTATTCCCGGATCTGCTCACCAGAGCCGTCATGGGAGCTGCGCCTTTTGTGGGTGCCTATAAGCTTATTCAAACTGCTCCCAGCCGAATTGAGCTTTCACTGCAGCTTGAAACCGATCCGGAAGCCACTCCTGTACCCGGCTCTATATCTGATGCCGTCCATACGTCTATTAGAGAAGCCTTAGAAGCTTTATTCAAGCGTATGCATTGCCTCATACCGGAGATCGCCTTTACTCCCTATGAGCCTGTCCTCAAGTCAAGGAAATTACGCCGTGTTGAAAGGAGGTTTACGCTCTGAATTGCAGCATCGATTTATATAATCGTGACAATATTCACCAGCTGACATGGCCAGATACAGAGGCCGGCAGTTATGCCAAACGGTATTTGCTTCCATTCATCAAGGGATCGCCCACCACTTATATAGGCAATGTAGCCACGGAGCTCTATGTGCTCCTGATTGATGGACAAGTTATCCCCCTTACCGTTAACTATAAGGAATATGATAATTCCTATGTATGTTCGCCGTTCACGCATTATGTAACTTATGCCAAGCAGGAGCTTGTTTTGCTGCAAAATCGCAGCCTTGAAAAAGCGCTCGCCCTATTATTAAACGGGGTTGGAGTTGGCTTAAAGCTTGGGAGTTTAAATAAGGCCGTCCATATTAATAATTGGCTGTTATCCACCAATTTGTGTGTGGAGCTTGCGCCCGATCAGATCGAAGCTATTCTGTATTATTTACGCCTAAGATTTCCTGATCACGCTTTGGCATGGCGTTCCCTTAATCGCGATACCGCTAAATCGCAAACTGACAGCCTAGCCGCTCTTGGCTGCCGTCTAGTCCCTAGCCGGCAAATTTATATGCTGCCCACTACCCAACAAGATGGCCTGCCTTCCAAAGCCCGTTGGCTTGTGAAACGGGATTATGGGCTGCTAGAAAAAAACGGCTATTCGGTCGTTTCGCCTGACGAGCTGGCACGTTCCGATACACCACGGTTGGTCAAGCTGTATAATGCGTTATACTTGGATAAATATTCACGCTGCAATCCATGGTTTAACGAAAGCTTTATGGAATTGGCCCTGCGCGAGCGGCTGCTGGAAATCTATGCCCTGCGCCATAATGAAACCGGACGCATTGATGCAGTGCTTGGCTATTATTCCCGTGATGGCGTTATGACTACGCCAATCTTTGGTTATAATACCGAGCTGCCCCAAAGCCTCGGGCTCTATAGGATGCTCTCAGCCGTTCTTATACGGCTGGCCTTACACAATGGCCATTTGCTTCACGAAAGCTCAGGAGCAGCCCAATTTAAGCGTAACAGAGGGGCTACATCCGCTATCGAGTATACAGCCGTATATGATAGACATTTACCCGCATACCGTCGATGGGGCTGGTCGCTACTAGAGACCGTACTCAATCGGATCGGCGTGCCCCTGATGAAAAAACACAAATTTTAAGGAGGAGTCCCTGATGAACAACAGCTACAGCTCAACATCCCAGTCCCTTCCTTCATTGCCCTCTGCGTTGCCAACCGCTCTTGTCACTGGATCATCCAGTGGCTTCGGCCAGCTAATCGCTCTCACCTTGGCGCAAAAGGGTTACCAGGTTATTGCTACCATGAGGGATTTAAATAAACAGGCACCGCTTATAAATGAAGCCAAAAAAGCTGGTATCGATATGCGTATTGAAAGTGTAGAACTGGATGTAACCAACCATAAGGCAATCTTAGATGTAACCAAGGCGCTTATCGACAAATACGGGAGAATAGATGTGTTGGTCAATAATGCAGGTTATGCAGTTGGGGGCTTTGTTGAGGATGTGCCTTTAGCGGATTGGCAGAGGCAAATGGAAACCAATTTTATGGGGGTGGTCGCCGTTACAAAAGCCGTTCTCCCCTACATGCGCGAGCAGGGGACTGGTTATATCATCAATATTAGCAGCATTAGTGGCCGTGTGGGTTTTCCCGGCTATGCCCCTTATGTGGCATCCAAGTTTGCTGTAGAAGGTTTCAGTGAAGCGCTTCGCCTAGAACTAAAACCCTTCGGTGTGCAAGTTGTCCTCGTTGAGCCCGGAGCCTACCCCACCAATATATGGAAAAAAGGATTTGATACCATCCATACTTCGCAACACTCCCCTTACCAGGATAAGCTGCAGGCGATCCTTAGCTATTCTCGGAAAACTGCTAGCCAAGGTGCTGATCCCCAAGAGGTTGCTGACGCTGTTGCCCGTATTTGCGCGATTAGGTATCCTAAGCTTCGCTATGCGATGGGCAATGGCGTTTCTTTGCTTTTATGGGCCAAGATGCTGCTGCCCTATAGCTTTCTTGAACGGACGATGATCAAGATGCTCGGAACAACAAAAAAATGACTTCGATGAATCCGAAGCCATTCTGCAGTGCCCATCTTTATTTGTCGTTATTGTTTTTGCCACGATTACGGAGGAACGTCGGAATATCTAGCTGATCGCTCGTAGGCTGTTGTTGGGTACTAAATGGACGCAAATTATTTACACGGTTATCCGTGGGTTCCGCTGCAGCATGTGCAGACAGGTTCGAAGGCTTGCGAACAGGCGGTTGTGGTGCTGCCTTATGTTCAAAGCCTGTAGCAATAACAGTAACCATAATTTCGTCTTTAAGCTTTTCGTCAATTACAGCACCAAATATCATATTTACTTCCAAATCAGAAGCAGATGCTACGATATCAGCAGCTTCGTTAACTTCATATAAGGAAAGATTAGCGCCGCCTGTAATATTCATTAACACACCACGTGCACCTTCAATAGATGTTTCAAGCAATGGGCTTTGAATGGCTTTTTTGGCAGCTTCAGCTGCACGATTCTCACCTGTTGCAATGCCGATTCCCATTAACGCGGAGCCGCGCTCCGTCATAATGGTTTTCACATCTGCAAAATCCAAATTGATCAGACCGGGTACGGCAATCAAGTCTGAAATCCCTTGCACACCTTGACGAAGCACATTGTCGGCTTCGCGGAAAGCTTCAAGCATAGGCGTCTTCTTGTCCACAATTTCCAGCAAGCGGTCATTGGGTATAACAATCAGTGTGTCGACCTTTTCTTTCAGTGCCGCTATTCCTGCTTCTGCTTGTGCTGCACGCTTTCTACCTTCAAATGTAAACGGTCGCGTGACAACACCTACTGTCAATGCGCCACATTCCTTGGCGATTTCAGCGATAACTGGAGCAGCCCCTGTGCCCGTTCCTCCGCCCATTCCTGCCGTTACGAAGACCATATCTGCGCCTTTAAGTGTGTTAAAGATATGTTCCTTGGATTCCTCAGCGGCTTTTTTGCCCACTTCCGGGTTTGCCCCTGCCCCCAAACCACGAGTCAGCTTATCGCCAATTTGCAGCTTGTGATCGGATTTGGACATATGGAGTGCTTGAGCATCGGTATTAACCGTTATGAACTCTACACCTTTAAGTCCGTTTTCAATCATTCGGTTGACGGCATTACTTCCCCCGCCGCCTACACCAATGACTTTTATTTTTGCAAGCTGGTCCATGTCCATATCAAATTCAAACATAGCTGTCATTATCCTCCTCATTAAAGCTTAACTAACTCAGTCATCCATCTAAATAAACTCGCTAAGCCAATTTTTGAAACGCTCCATAATCGAAGGCTTATTTTCGTTGTTGCTTGTAGATGCTGCATTTTTATTGGATGTTGATTTCTTAACTGAGCTTGGTGCTTGTTTCGATATTCTTAAATATTTGCAGGCATATTGAATAATGCCTACACCACTTGTATAAGATGGATCGCGAACGCCGATAAAGTCAGGTACGGCAATGCGTACGGATGTAGCCAGCTCTGCCTGGGCAACAGCCAACACCCCCGGCATAGAAACGGTTCCTCCCGTAAGTACATAACCCCCCGGTAACTCCTTATAACCAAGACGTTGCACTTCTAAACCAATTAAATGAAAAATTTCTTGGACTCTGGGTTCTACAATATTGGCCAAATCAATTTGGGAAAATTCCTTGTCCACATTGCTTCCAATCCGATTCACTTTAAATACTTGATCCGCAGCAGCGTCATCAATAACCGCGCAACCAAACTTCAGCTTGATTTTCTCAGCGATATCCGTCTGGGTACGAAGCCCAATCGAAATATCGTTGGTTACATATTCACCGCCGACTGGTATTGTCGATGTAGCTACCAAATTGTTTTGTTCAAAGATGGCGATTGTCGTCTGTCCAGCACCTATATCAACTAACACGGTGCCAACCGATTTCTCATCCTTGGATAAAGATAAATGTCCTGCAGCCAAAGACATTAAAATAAGTCCTGAAACCTTTACTCCCGCTTTCTCAACTACACGAAGTAAATTATGTATCGCTGTTTTGGAGCCGGTTATAATGGTTGCTTGCACTTCTAGACGTACACCAATCATGCTTCGTGGATCATGGATTTCATCCAGTCCATCAACCAAATATTGGTTTGGAACCACACCGATGATTTCTCGTTCTGGGGCTAAAGGAATAACTTTCGCTGCTTGTATAACGCGATCGATATCTTCATCACCGATTTCACGATCTTCATTGGATACGGCTACTACACCGTGGCTGGTTTGTAATGATATATGGCTCCCAGATATTCCTACGTAAACCTCTGTTATTTGAATACCAACCATCCGCTCTGCATGATCAATCGCGTTGCGAATTGATTGAACGGTTTGGTCAATATCGACAATGGCTCCTTTGCGAATACCTTCCGAGTCGGCCGATCCAACTCCTATTATATTAATGGCTCCGTTTACGACTTCCCCAATAATAGCACGAACTTTGGATGTACCGATGTCCAAACTAACAATGATGTCATTGCTGCTCAACCCCTTGGCACCTCCTGTGGCTTGAAATTGATTTGAGCTTGATTTGAGCTTGATTTAATTTTAAGTTTAAGTTTAAGTTTGATCGAAACAGAAATCTTCTGTACTTATTCAACACACTTGGTAGTTTCCCTCTTTTTCCAAAAAATAATTTCTTTACAAAGAGTTGAAATTCCCATAATGTCCATTCTATCATTAATCGATACGAATGAGTAGAGTGATAAAATGAAAATCTCTTAATTATGCCCTTTGGCCCTACTTTTTTCGATTAAGGACGCTTTTGCTGATCCTTACTCGCCTCTTTTTTGGGAACATTTGGAACAGGTGTTACAGTCTGCTGTTTTTTGTCTGTTTTAACAGGTTCCTTGCCAGTAGCCGACTTTGAATCGCCTTTTGGTAGATCATTATCAAAAGGTGTATGGATATCGGCTTCTAATAGCTTAAGCACGCCTGTTGAAATTTTGTTTTCCTTTAGATTGCTAATGTAAGCATTTAAATATTTGAGCTTTTCCGGCAAATAACCAATCGCTGTAATAACCTCAAATTGGGATTTGGTATACATTTTAATCCGGTCAGGATAAGCTTCTGTAGGATCAGGCTTAATTTCAGATATATCCGTCAAGTAGGAAGGCAGAATATTGGCTAATACTTGGCAAAGCTTGATTTTCAACGGATCGTCGTTGGCCCAGCCTGAAAGTATGGGCTTGTCCAATATCAAACTCACTTGGTTAGCAATACTTATAATACTGCCATCAGCCAATACAGCCTCCGGTTGGTTGTTAGCATCAAATTGGTAGGCAACCTTGTTATATTCTTTAACCTGGACATGGATCACACCAGGAAAATGCTTAGTCACTTTAACAGATTCCACCATTTTCAAAGCTTTAACCTGTTGCTCTATGGTGGTTGAGGATACCGAAAAAAAATGGTCGCCATTTTTAACTGAAATAGCTTGTCCAACCGTATCCGGCAATATGAGCTCCTGGCCTTCAATTTCGATTTTCGTAATTTTACTTAAGGAAGATTGAAAAAACAAGACACATAATAATGTGAAGAAAAATAACACTAAAAAAATCAATAGCTTTTTGCTGCCTCGACCTTTTGCCTTGGGCTTCGGTTTCTGGATAGCTGGCAATCTTTTTTCTGCTTGCAAGGGGTCCCCTCCTAAGAGCTTACCGCAGTAAAGCTAACTTCGTAAGCATCTGCTGAGATTTACGAAGCAAAAACTTTCTTCGTAAGCATCTGATAGGCACTATGTAAACCGCCGAATCTCTCCTCTTTCGTGCAAAGAAAAGGGATAATTCAGCGGCAGTGGTCATAATAATCATAGAAAGTGCTCACTCAGTTGGAACAGGAGAAGTGCGATGAATATTAGCGCCTAAACTGCTTAACATCTGTTCAATCCGATCATAACCCCGGTCAATATGGTGAATTTGTTCAATGACTGTTGTACCATGGGCAGCTAGCCCGGCGATAACTAAGGCAGCACCTGCACGTAGATCAGTTGCCTCTACAGTTGCCCCATACAACCTAGGTACCCCACGGATAAACGCCGAGTTCCAATCCACACGTATGTCAGCACCCATACGAGCCAACTCATCGACATGTTTAAATCTGCCTTCAAAAACGGTTTCTTTCACGATGCTCAGCCCATCTGCCAATGAAAGCAGCACCATAATCTGTGATTGCAAATCAGTAGGGAACGCAGGATAAGGTGAAGTAATAATTCGCTCAATAGCTTTGGGTCTACCTAAGCAGCTTATATTCATTATATCACCGTTAATTGCGATTTGAACACCTGCGCGCTTTAACACATGGATAGCCGATGTCAAGTGGGCAGCGCATACGTTCTCTAATGTAATATTGCCTCTTGTTACGGCCGCAGCTACCATCATCGTGCCAGCTACGATGCGATCGGGAATAATCCGATACGTGCATGGCGTTAATTTCGATACACCTTCAATCGTAATTGTATCCGTCCCTGCACCAATAATATGCGCTCCCATGGCATTGAGAAAATTTTGTAAATCCTGAATTTCCGGCTCTCTAGCGGCATTAGAAATGGTTGTACGCCCCTTGGCCATAGCAGCAGCCATCATAATATTTTCGGTGGCGCCAACACTCGGGAAATCAAGCGAGATTTCAGCTCCCCTTAGCTGCTCTGCTGTGCAAACAATCATATTACCACGTGTTTCTTCAATAGTTGCCCCAAGAGCAGCAAGCCCTCGCAAATGCAAATCTATTTTTCTTTCTCCTATGGCACATCCGCCCGGCTGGTATACCTGCACCCGGCCAAAGCGCGCCAACAATGGACCCATTAAAAAAATCGAGGACCTCATTTGGCTCATCAGGCTCTCTGGAATATGCGAGGAATGTGCAGTGGATGTATGAACCGTTACTAAATCACCTTGATGCTCCGTGCGACAGCCCAATGCGCGAAGAATTGCCAGCATCACTTGAATGTCTGACAAGTCGGGCACGTTCTGGATGCGAAACGTTCCTTCTGCCATCATTCCTGCCGCTAATATCGGCAGCGCCGCATTTTTCGCACCATGAATTCGGATGGCTCCCGATAGAGGTCTCCCACCTTCGATAACCAACTTTTCCAAACTCCCACCTCCGATTTACCGCTCGCCCACCACCAAAACTTCCGTTACTAGCTTCACGTCATAGGTTTCCTTGACAATTCGCTGTACGTATTCGATGAGGTCTAGCACGTCCTGAGCTGTTGCTTGCCCGGTGTTGACAATGAAATTGGCGTGCAGGGGTGAAATCTCGGCTCCGCCGATTTTGAAGCCTTTTAGACCCGCGTCTTCAATCAGCTTGGCGGCAAACTGCGCTGGAGGGTTACGGAATACACTGCCAGCGCAAGCCAGTTGCAGTGGTTGTGTTCGTAAGCGACGCTCCTTGTAAGCGGCCATCGCTACCGCGATTTCCTTGCGGTCACCGCGACTTAGCCTGAATACAGCCTCAGTTATGATGCCAGGCTGGTTATGAAGGATGGAGTGCCTGTAGGCATAGGCAAAATCATCCCGCTGCATTGTCGCCACCTCTCCTGTCGGAAGCAGCACCTCAGCTCGTAAAAGTATGCGTGACACATCAGATCCGTGAGCTCCAGCGTTCATATAAATGGCGCCCCCCACCGTTCCCGGAATACCACTCGCGAACTCCAATCCAGTCAATCCCTCCTTGCCAGCCAAGACGGATAACTTAATAAATGAATAAGCAGCACCTGCATAAACCAGCTCATCCTCAAACCGCAATGTCTCCAGTGCCGATCCAAGCTTGATGACCGCCCCGCGTATTCCCTTATCAGCTACCAAAACATTGGAGCCACGGCCTAATACGGTCCAAGGTATTTGGTGTCTGTAGAGCAGCTTGACAGTCTCGACGAGTTGTTCTTGGTTGCTCGGGATGAGCAGCAGATCGGCTGGTCCCCCGATTTTCCAAGTAGTATGAGGCGCAAGAGGCTCATTTAAATAAAATTTTCCAAATGACCCGCTTTGCAATTGTGAAATGACCTGTTGCATGGGAAAACCTCCTTCACAGAACGCCGAGCTTCGCGGAATCAACAAAATGCTTGGATTTCGAATATCCATCCGTATGCTTATCGCATAACATCGGTATCCTCCTGAGCTTGCCGATTGCCGATTGCCGCTTCACCGAGTGTCTGTCACGGTTATAGTGTAGTTTATGTAAGATCGGATAGAGTGTGACAATTGCCTAGATCGTTTTATCAAACGGTGGATTTAAGAGCAATCGAGCCTTAACGAGAGCTGCTAATTCTTCTATTGCCTCTTAGCTGTCTGTGTAATAAGCTCAACAATTGCATCGGTACCATTACGTTGCTTGGCAGCCTTGATGTTTGAAATTAACAGCTCGCGGTTTTGATAAAGCTGCCCGATACCTTGAATAAGCGTTTCCACTGTTAAATTTTCTTCGAACAAAATTTCAGCATAGCCCAATGATTCAAAAGAGCCTGCATTCAATATCTGGTCTCCCCTGCTTGCTTGCTTAGTCAGTGGGATCAGCAGCATCGGCTTTTCCAGAGCCAAAAATTCGAATATGGAGGTAGCACCCGCTCTCGATACAACTAGATCGGTCATTGCTAAAATATCCGGCAAGGTTTCATCCAAATATTCAAATTGCTTGTAACCCCGACGCCCTGAATAAGCAGCATCGATGTGGCCTTTTCCACAGAGGTGGACGATCTGGTAATGCTGCAGCAGCTCATCCAGCGCCAGACGTACTACACCATTAATCTTTTGCGCGCCCAAGCTGCCACCCATTATAAGCAGCACTGGCTTTTGCTTATGAAAATCGCATTGCTGGAGGCCGCGGAACGCACTGCCAAGCAACATGTCCTCTCGAATAGGAAGGCCGGTACAGATGCCCTTATTGCCTTTAATATGGCGGAGCGTTTCCGGAAACGTAACACAAATATGGGAAGCAAACGGTAACGATATTTTATTGGCAAGCCCAGGCGTCATATCGGATTCATGAATAATAACAGGGATGCGATTTAATTTGCTGGCTAAGATGACGGGAACAGAAACAAAGCCGCCTTTGGAAAATACAAGATCAGGCTTAATCCGGCGAAGCAATCGATAAGCTTGGGCGACACCACGAATGACGTTAAAGGGATCCTTAATATTTTTCAAATCAAAATACCTGCGCAGCTTTCCTGAAGCAATTGGGTAAAAGGGAATTTGTTCCTTTCCTACGATTTCCTTTTCAATCCCTTGCTCTGAGCCTATATATTGAATATCCCAGCCTTGCAGCTTTAGCTTCGTAATAATTGCTATATTGGGGGTAACATGGCCTGCAGAACCACCGCCGGTAAAAACAATTTTTTTCATATGCTTCCATTCACCTCGCATAGCGGGAAATATTTAGTAGGATGCCAATTGATGTCAGCATAAGTGTTAATGAAGAGCCTCCAGCGCTAATAAGCGGCAATGTAATTCCGGTTACCGGGAACATACCTATGACTACACCGATATTAATAATCACTTGAATCGCGATCATGCCGACGATTCCGGTAGCAAGCAGGCTGCCAAAGGTGTCTGGCGCTGTAATCGCTATCCGCATACCGCGCCACAATAGCACCATAAATAGGATCAGCACACAGCCACCACCGATAAAGCCAAGCTCCTCGGCTATAATGGAAAAAATAAAATCCGTCTGTGGCTCGGGAAGATAGCTGTATTTCTGCCGGCTCATGCCTAAACCCAGCCCCACCAAGCCTCCAGGGCCTATCGCGTACAAGGATTGGATCGATTGGTAGCCCGCTCCTAATGGATCCGCCCACGGATCAAGAAAAGCAGTAATCCGCTGCAGCCTGTATGGAGCAGCTGCAATCAATCCAATAAAGCCAGCAAGACCCGCAAAGCCCAAATAAGATAAATGCAGGAGCCGAGCACCTGATGCATAAATAATAAGCAAGGCAGCGCCAACCAGTACGACCCCTGTTCCCAAATCCGGCTGCAGCATAATAAGCCCGAATGCCAGGCCCACCAAGCCCAGTGGCGGCAAAAGCCCGCGCACGAACAAAGTGATTTTGCTTTGTTGCTCCGAGAGCAGCTTCGATAGGAACAATATCATTCCTATTTTCATAAACTCAGAGGGCTGGATACCAAAGGAGCCTATCCCCAGCCAGCTCCGTGCTCCCCCACGAACGACGCCGATGCCTGGAATCAATACCAGGGCAACCATTACAAAGCAAAGGAGTAAAAGGATTTTGGCGTGCTTTTTCCAGGCTCCATAGTCGACATTCATTGTGAACACCATCGCGACAATCCCTAATACTGCGAATAAAAACTGCCTTTTAAGATAATAATACCAGTCTCCGAATTCGTGAAACGCTAAAACGGCGCTTGCACTATACACCATCACTACACCAATTGCCAAAAGAAACACTGTACATAACAGCAACATCATATCCGGAGCAGACCGTGATTTCATCTTACATCCACCTCTACCTAAGAGTATTGCGGAGTAAAACTAGCTTCTTGAGCACTCACCGCAAAATGGCAGGGCAGGCTTGGCCTAGGCCCTACCTTACAGATTATGCACGGACTCCTTAAACATGCGTCCCCGTTCCTCATAAGACGTAAACATGTCCCAGCTGGCGCAGGCTGGCGACAAAAGCACGACATCACCAGGTGCTGCCATGGCAACAGCATGGCTGACGGCTTCCGCAATTGCTGCCTGTGGATCCTTAGCAGTATCGACCGCTTTCACAGCGTTCATCCCTGCCAGCTCAGCAACCTGCATAATTTTGTGCTTCGTCTCCCCGATCGCGACAAGCCCTTTGACCCGTTCCTTGAAAACAGGCAGCAGCTCCAAATAATCCGAGCCTCGGTCCAGCCCACCGGCAATCAGAATAAGGCCAGGCTCGAACGATTCGATCGTACGGATCGTCGCTGTCGCATTCGTTGCTTTGGAATTGTTATAAAATTGCACACCGTTTTTCGTCCCCACAAGCTCCAGCCGATGTTCCACACCGCGGAACTCTCTTAGCTCTCCAGCTATGATTGCTGTCGATACACCTAAGGTCAAGGCTGCGCATGAAGCAGCAAGTGCATTCTCGACATTAAAGCTGCCGGGGATTCCAATTTCATGGACGGCAATAATCGGATGGATACTGCCAGCCTGGTCACGATAAACGATATGCTTGTCCTCATTCTGGACGTAGACGCCATAATCCAGCTCCTCCTTGATCGAAAAAGGAAGCACCGATGCTTTGATTTCATTCGCCAAGAGGCGGCAAACCGGATCATCCCAGTTCAACACAGCCGTGTCGTCTGGAGTTTGGTTCGCGAACAGCTTGGCCTTAGATTCGATATAATCCTCCATGGAGCCGTGGTAATCAAGATGGGTTTCATAGAGATTTAGCAGGCAAGCAATTTGCGGATGAAAATCACGGGTGCCCTTCAATTGAAAGCTGCTGAGCTCCACCACCATCTGGTTAGCCTCGGTTGCCTCCAATGCCGCTTCCGTCAATGCACGGCCGATATTGCCTGCGACAATCGGTTTTAAGCCAGCTTTATCCAGCATAAGCCCGATCCATGTTGTTGTTGTCGTTTTCCCATTAGAGCCGGTTATACATACCATTGGTGCCCTGCACACATGGTATGCGACCTCGACTTCGGATACAATCTCAATACCAAGCTCCTCTGCCTTTACAAGAGGTGCAATCGTATAAGGAATTCCCGGATTTTTCACGACGAGCTTGACGCCCCCATGAATTAAAGTCGGCGGATGGCTGCCGCATATAACAGAAATACCCAGAGCCGCCAATTCATCGGCCTCAGGGCATTGTTCTCGCTCTTTTTTATCATTAACGGTGACGACAGCACCCAGCTCATGGAACAGCTTGGCAACCGCTACACCACTACGTGCCAAGCCAAGTATAACTATTTGTTGATTCTGATACGCCCGTGGATGATTCATCTAATATAACACCTCGTTTATAAAAAGTCCGATGGCTGCCAGGATAATGCCCACAGTCCAAAACGTGATGACCACACGCCATTCCGACCAGCCCACCAGTTCAAAATGATGATGGATCGGACTCATCTTGAATACGCGCTTGCCCCTTGTTTTAAAGGAAACGACTTGAATAATAACCGATAACATCTCTATTACAAAAACCCCGCCGATCACGACCAGCAAAATTTCTGTTTTTGTCAATACAGCCACAACCGCCAGCCCACCGCCAATCCCAAGTGAACCTGAATCTCCCATAAACACTTTTGCTGGATGCTTGTTAAATACAAGGAATCCTAGAACAGCCCCCACCATCGCAGCGCAAAATATCGCCACATCCGGCATCGTACTATTCATCGCAATAATGACAAAAGCCCCAAAGGCTACTGCACTCGTCCCCGCCAGTAAGCCATCAAGTCCATCGGTGAAATTAACAGCATTGGACGCGCCCAACATCATAATCGCTACAAATGGAAAATAGAGCCAGCCCATCGAAACCGTATAATGGATAAAAGGGATACGAACATCCGTACTGTGTCCCATTTTGTATAGAAGCACACAGACAATGATCGATATAATAAGCTGTCCCAACAACTTTTGTCTCGCCGTCAGTCCCAGCGAACGCTTCAAAACGACTTTAATGTAATCGTCCAAAAACCCAACCAAACCAAAGCCCAATGTAGCAATGAGTAAAACTACCATCGCCATGCTCGTATCGGCAAAACGAATCACAGCCAATGTTAAGGCTAATAAAATAATGAGACCACCCATAGTCGGAGTGCCGGCTTTTTTCAAGTGACCCTGTGGACCATCGGTCCGAATCTGCTGTCCAAATTTCAGCCTTCTTAATAAAGGTATGCATAATGGCCCCATAATGACGGCAAGCAGGAATGCTGCCCCCAATGTGATCATGACCACGTTAAAATCCACAATGCTTCTCCTCTCTGCGGTTCACCCTCCCAAACCCTCCCTCTAGGGAGGGCCCCAAAGAGCTGCGCCCTCTGGACACCGCTTGGTGCTGCTTAGTTAGTTAAGTGGGGTGATCGCTTCCGTCCCTTCGGGACACGCTTGAACTTTAGTGTTATCTACAACTGCTTGCTGAGGCTCTTGTTCTTGTTACTGCTTGCTTGGATCGCTTCCGTCCCTCTGGGACGCGCTTCACTTTTGGTGGTTTATACAACTTTATTGAATACGCGAATAAATAAATTGGTATGATAAAACTTTATGCATACAGTTTATGAAGATACTACGATTTTCACCAAATGTAAAGCGGGTTCCGCAGGAACGGTAAGCGAGTATCTCCTCTTATCCATCACTCCGAGCCAAACTTCAACCCAATTTAAGCCTATCCCGTAGGGATTAAAGCGTGTAGAAGCGTCTCTACTCCGTAACGATAGCCGTCGTCTCTCCATCCACTTTCGCTTTCGGGTGTCCAGAGGGCAACGCCCTTGGATCCCTCCCTTTAAGGAAGGGTGGGGTGGGTGGCTTCAGCAACCAGCACGGCTACCACTTGCTCAAGCTTCATACCCCGGGAGCCTTTAACGAGCACGACATCATGCTCTCCGACGAAGGATGAAAGAGCTTCAGCCAGCTTTTGCTTATCGTCAAAGTGCAGTACGCTATCTACCGGAAAATTTTGGACAGCTTCAGTTGTGATATTAAGCGCAAGAGGTCCATATGCATAGATACGATCTATTTTCTTTGGATCAAGCATTTTTCCTATTTGTTGATGATATTCTACTTCATAGGGTCCGAGCTCCAGCATATCACCCAGCACAGCCACCTTATGGGAATAGCCCTCTAGCTCACCTAGTAAATCCAGCGATGCTTTCATCGAGGTTGGGCTTGCATTGTAAGCATCATTCAAAACGGTTAATCCTGAAGACGCTTGGAGCTTTTCAATCCGCATCCCCGTCATTACACTTGCTCGCAACCCTTCAGCAATAGTAGCTTCAGGAATACCGAAATGAATGCCTACTGCGATAGCAGCCAGCGCATTAATGACATTATGGAAGCCAAGCACAGGTATATAATAACTAACACCACTTAAATTTTGCAGTTGAAAAAACGTTCCATTCTCAGCCAATTTGATCTCTTCTGGCCTAAAATCATTACCTGGGTGGTTGCCAAAGGTCACACGTTTAAACCAAGACTCCTCTTGGTTATCGTTATGGGGTAACCATTCGGGCAATACCCTTTCGATCAACGGCTCATCTCCGTTATAAACTAAAGTGCCACCTGCCTGAAGCCCCGCCATAATTTCTGTCTTGGCTCTGGCGATTTCTTCTCTGGAGCCTAGTTGTAATAAATGGGCTTCGCCAACGTTTGTGATAATAACAATTTCGGGCTCTGCCAGCTTGGACAGCAGCTCGATCTCCCCTCTTCCGCTCATCCCCATCTCCAGCACAACAATCTCGGTTTCCTCATCCAGCTTTAACAGCGTGAGAGGTAGCCCAATGTGGTTGTTATAATTTCCAGCTGTTTTGAGCACGTTAAAAGAGGTGGAGAGCACTGCTGCTGTCATGTCCTTGGTCGTTGTTTTACCATTGCTGCCCGTTATCCCTACAACTCTTACTTTTAATTGCAATCGATAAGCTTTTGCCAGCTTTTGCAAGGCTTCTAAGGTATCATCCACCAAGATTAGAGGCATTCCAGCAGGTGGGGTTCCATGATCTCGCTGCCATAAAGAAGCCACCGCTCCTTTAGCCAGTGCTTCTTCGATAAACTCATGGCCATCGAATCTCTCCCCAATCAGCGGTATATACAGATTGCCAGCCGTCACTGTTCGGGTGTCCGAAGAAACACCAACGATTTGTAAATCGTCATTGGCTTCCATGGCTCCATTTGTTGCTCCACCGCACATAGCTGCAACTTCGGCATAGGATCGTTTAATCAAGGTATCGTCCCCTTATCGCATTCTCAGCAACCAGCCGATCATCAAAATCATGCTTAGTTCCATTTATATCTTGGTAGGTCTCATGACCCTTGCCCGCAATTAAAACGACATCGCCGGGTAACGCTCGGGAAATAGCCAGATGAATGGCGGCTTTGCGATCAGCAATAAGCTCATATTTGTCCGTTGGAAAATCGACTTCGAGCAAACCCTCTACTATATCTTGCAAGATGCTTTGCGGATTTTCCATCCGCGGGTTATCTGAAGTGACATATAGAAAATCACTGTAACGGGCAGCTACTTGGCCCATTAACGGCCGTTTGGTACGATCACGGTCTCCTCCACAGCCAAACACGCAATGGATGCGCCCTTCAACAAATTGCGAAATGGTTGAAAGCGCCTTGTCCAGTCCATCAGGAGTATGCGCATAATCGACTATAAGGAGGAAGTCCTGGCCGGCATCGACAACCTCCATCCGCCCTTCTACAACCGTGTTGAAAGCCAGGCGTTGCTTGATAGCCTCCAGCGGAATGCCTTCAAGCAATGCTGCCGAGATCGCAGCCAGCACATTATATACATTAAACTCGCCAATAAGCTGTGTTTGAATATCGACAGTTCCCCGGAAGGTAACACACCTGAAGCTGGTTCCTTGGGCCGTTATACGGATACCCTCCGCTCGTACATTTGCTTTATTAATAATTCCATAAGTAATGACCTGGGCAGATGTAAGCTTCCCAAAATCCTCTGCTGCTGGGTCATCCGCATTTAGCACAGCATATTTTTGCTCATGTGGCGATGAGGAATACTCATTGCCCAAGCGAGAAAAGAGCAGCCCTTTAGCTGCTTTGTAAGCTTCCATTGAACCATGATAATCCAAATGGTCCTGTGTTAAATTTGTGAAGATGGCTGTACGGAAGTTGCAGCCCTTTACTCTGCCCATATCCAAGCCATGAGAAGAAACTTCCATCATGCAGTAGTCCATATGCTGGTCGGCCATTTGACGTAAATAATTTTGCAGATCATACGCTTCCTGTGTATTAGATCCTTTATTAATAATCGAAGCCGATCCTATTTTGATTTCAATATTGCCCATAAGCCCTGTTGCAAAACCTTGGCTGCTAAGCAATTTTTCGAGCAAATACGTGGTCGTGGTTTTACCGTTCGTGCCTGTCACGCCAATCAGCTTAAGCTCCTTGCTTGGGTAATTATAAAAGTGGCAAGAAATGGCTGCCAAAGCATCCCATGTGTTGCTGACAAAAAGCTTGGGAACGTTGCTCTCCACATCGTGCTCCACAACTATGGCCACCGCTCCGGCATTGATTGCCTGTGCTGCATAGTGATGCCGGTCTTCAATTCCATTTTTGGCGGATACACAAACAAATAAATCGCCCGGCTTTACTTTGCGGGAATCGATCTCAATGCCTGTAATTATCGTTGTTCCATCTCCTACAACTCGGCTTGTCGCGAGCTGCGAAGCCAATTCATTCAGCTGCATGAGCTTACCTCCATTTTTTACACATGGTATCTATTATGGACAAAAAATGCGCCGATGAAAAGCCTCTTTTTTAAATAATAGCAATTAATTATCAGCTTGCGGGGGAGGCGCGGTCTCCGACAAATAAATCCGGATCGTAGAGCCTTGGTCCAGCTTGGCGCCCGCCTTGGGAACCTGGTTCACTACGAAGCTGCCTACCCCTGATTTGGCAAGCACAAAGTTTGAATTGAGGCTTTCATAAATATCGGTAACACTCATTCCAATTACGTTGGGAACCTCCACCTGCTTGGTATCCCCGTATACATATTTGCGTTCCATTTGATCCTTACGTTCAGGCACATTCAAATAACGGAGGGTGTCCTCCATAATGCTTTTAACGATTGGCGCAGCAATTAAGCCTCCAAACTGTAGCCCTTGTGGGTTATCTACAGCCGCATAAACGACAATCTTGGGGTCATCGGCGGGTGCAAACCCAACGAAAGAAACAATATGGTCAGTCGCTGAATAACGACCGTTCACGACCTTTTGGGCGGTTCCCGTTTTCCCGCCTACGCGGTAGCCATCGATAAATGCATTGCGCCCTGTCCCGTTGGCAACAACACTCTCCAAGGTTTCCCTAACCTGCTTGGAGGTTTCTTCCGTTAACACCTGCCTGACCATTTCGGGCTGCACAGCGTTAATTAAATCCCCGCCATCCGGCTGATACCAGCCCCGGGTAACATGGGGCTTGAACAGCCTACCCCCATTAATTGCCGCTGATACAGCCGTAATTTGTTGAATGGGAGTGACGGAAACACCTTGGCCAAAAGCGGTAGTTGCTAGCTCAACGGGACCTACACGGGACATCTTAAACATAATCCCGTTTTCTTCGCCCCCAAGATCGATTCCTGTTTTTTTGCCAAAACCAAAATTCGTAATATATTCGAACAACTTCTCTTTACCCAATCTTTGCCCCATTACAACAAAACCCGGATTACAAGAGTTTTCCACCACTTGTAAAAAGGTCTCGCTGCCATGGCCCCCTCTTTTCCAGCAGCGCAGCCTAGCGCCCGCTACCTCAATATATCCCGGATCAAAGAAGGAATCGGTAAGCTTTATTTTTTTTTCCTGTAATGCCGCTGCTAGCGTAATAATTTTGAACGTCGATCCTGGCTCATAGGTCATCCATATCGGTAAATTGCGATCATAGCTCTCTTTCGGAAAATCACGAAAGTTGGCAGGGTCATACCCCGGCCTTCCACCCATTGCCAAAATTTCTCCATTATTCGGATCCATCACAATCGCAACAGCATGCTCTGCCTGGTATTTCACCATCGCCTGATCAAGCTCACGTTCCAATACCGTTTGGATATGGCTATCGACCGTTAATTGCAAATTCATCCCATCCAATGGCTTTACATAAGTATCCGTTGAATTAGGCATTTGCCTTCCAGCAGCATCAGCCAAAAAGGAGATGCTCCCATTCAAGCCCGTTAATGGTTTGTCATACATTAATTCTATGCCCGTCAAGCCTTGATTATCAATACCTGTAAAGCCTAGAATATGGGCAGCAAGCCCCCCAAACGGATAAAACCGTTTGTTGTCTTCAGCAACAACAATCCCCGGAAGCACCAACGAGCGAATTTCCTGGGCTTGCTCCTGCGTGATTTTACGTCCGCCAGGCTGGATGCGGACAATTAATTGCCTTTGGGTAATTTGCTTCAAAACCGCTTCCTCATTCAATTGAAGCAAAGCTGCTAGCTGGGAGGCTACAGACTTCGCGTCTTTGATCTGTGCTGGAATGGCCATAACGGTTGGCGAGCTAATATTATAGGCCAGTTGGACACCATTGCGGTCCAAAACTTCCCCGCGTTTGGCTGCAAATGGAATGTTGCGTCTCCATGAATCCTCAGCTTTACCGGTAAGCTCTGGACCTAACCATATTTGTACGTAACCAAGGCGCACGATCAATGCACCAAAAACAATCGTTCCTACAATAAGTGCGGCAAATAGTCGACGACGAACCGTTACATTGGATGCTCTCAAGGTCGTTCCATCCCCTCCTGATATGATCTGAGACTGCTTCATATCCAGATTATTCAGGACAACCAGGGGTTAGAACAAGCTTACCTTGCGGGAGGGTCGTTTTTTTTGTTGCTAGATTCGCTGGTTTTAGGTGCTTCGGTTGTTTTTGTGGTGCTTGGTTTGGTTGTTTTATCTGCAGCTTTATCCGCTGGCTTCGCCGTTGTCGAAGGTGTATCCGTTGTGGATGCATTCATCATTTCGCTATAAGGCTTTAATTCAAAAACCAATTGGCGAACATCCGCTTCGGTATTTAGAGCTTGGGAAGCCACATAGCCTTCACCTGTCGATTGGCATTTCACTTTAATAAAAGCACAGACCTCCATCGCATCACGCAAGGATTTCCCGGTGAAATCGGGAATAGGCAGATCATTGCCTTCCTGTATGACTACATAGATTCGTTGCATAGAGCTAATATCAGTGCCAACTGCCGGAAATTGAGTAATAATCTTAGAGCCTTTTCCAATGGACTCAACCGTAATACCGAATTTGTTCATCACATTTTTCGCTTGCTCAACCGTGTTCCCCGTCAAATCCGGCATCGACATGTTGGTTTCTTTATCGGTTGCTTTCATTTGCTGCGTTGAAGAAGGCACCCCCATGTACCGAAGGGTTTGCGAGACGATTTCTTTAAATGCAGGAGGTGCTACCTCACTGCCACGGTGGTAATCTCCACCCAGCTCCGGCTCATCGGCAATAATAGCTACCAGTATTTTGGGATCCTCCACAGGTGCATACCCTATAAAGGATACGACCCATTTCCCTTCCGCATATCCTTTACCGCCAGGCGACACCTTATTAGCTGTACCTGTTTTTCCGGCAACCCGATATCCGTCAATATAGGCAGTCTTTCCTGTACCAATAGCTTGGTCGCTAACAACCTGCTCCAAATATTCACTAACCTGTTTGGCAGTCCGTTCGCTCACTACCTCACGAATGACCTCAGGCGGATACGATTTAATAACTTCCTTCGTTTTCGGATCAATGATTTCCTTAATAATATGCGGAACCATAAGTTTACCGCCATTGGCAATCGCCGCATATGCAGAGGTTTGCTGAATCGCTGTTGTTGTCAGCTTGCCTTGGCCATAGGTCGCTGTTGCAAAATCGGGCGGGAATTTCATTGAGACTATACCGGGAATTTCACCAGGAAGGTCTATCCCCGTTTTTACCCCGAAACCAAACTTATCAATATATTGCTTAAGCTTATCCGCGCCTAATTTCTCCCCGAGCTTTACGAAAGCTACATTACTGGAGCGTTTTAGTCCATCCAGGTAAGAAATTTGTCCCCATCCGACTATATTATGGTCATGTAGTCTGCGGTCATATACTTGGATGGAACCGGATTGGTACATTTCATTAGGATTAAATAAGTTTTCCTCAACGGTTGCAGCCAAGGTAACAATTTTAAAGGTCGAGCCCGGCTCATATTGAGAAGCTATCGTATTGTTAATAAAATCACTTTGATTTTCATTTTCCCAATAACGGTTTGGATTAAAATTAGGAGTGCTGGCCATACCCAAAATCTCCATAGTTTTAGGGTCTACAGCTATCGCCGTCAAGCTCTTAGGATTATACTTTGTGTTCACCTTATCTAAAGCGCTCTCCACATAAAACTGGATATTTTTATCAATCGTCAGCTTCACGGTACTGCCATCCACAGCAGGCTGGTAATTCACCTTGGCATCAGGAAGCTCTACTCCTGTAGGGTCTTTTTCATAATTCAGAATGCCGGGGGAACCTTTAAGAAAGCTGTCGAATCTGGACTCTAGACCGGTTAATGGCTTTGCTTCCTTGTTCATATAGCCAAGTATATGGGAGGCGAGCTTGCCTCCTGGGTAAAATCTTTTTTGTTCCTTTCTCAAGTAGATAAAGTTGGCTTTTATGTTGCGCCTCTTTTTCAACTCATCGACCCACTTCTTGACCTTTTCAGCTACTTCGGTTTCAATCATCCAGCCCTCATTGCGCAATTCTACTTCAGCAAATAATGTTCCATTTTCTCTCTTTTTATTCAGCAGGGTTCTAATTTTCTCCTCTAAAACGGCAGTGTTTGGCTCATTGGGTGGGTTGAGGATTTCAGCCAATCCCTTAACTACATCCTGCTCCAATCGGTTGTCACTAATAATTACAGGATTTAGAGCTACGGTAAAAGCTGGTGTCTCCTCAGCCAGCACCTTGTCATTGCGGTCAACAATCATGCCCCTTACGGGACGCAGTATTTCTTCTTTGGCCCACTTATCCTGGGCCTCCAATAATAAGCCTGCGCCTTGAACGACCTGTACCCAGTAGAGCCTGCCTACTAATGCAACAAAAAGGAGGGTAAACAACCCTCCAATAAGCAATGATCTAAACTTCACTTTTTTTGTCATTCCGACTCCTTTCTTACAGTCAGTTGTCGATGACTATGGGGTATTTTCTGCTTTTTTCTGGTTAGTTACTGTAGCATTGGACGGAGTGGCTGTTTCTTTCGTAGATACTTTACTAATTTGCTTATCTGCTGGCGGAACCATTCCAAACTTGTCTGCTTCGATTCTCAAACGATCAGGACTTGAGAGCGTTTCGACTTTATGTTTTAATACACTATTCTCTGCTTGTAAAACTTGAATATCATTTTCGATTTTCATAATTTTCGTGTTCATCTCATATATTTGGGCATAACGCCAAATAATCAAGCTTGCCACCGCTACGCAAACCAACACCGTAAACAAATAGAGAAGTTTTTCCTGAACCGGTAGCGATTTATTGCGGTATACAACCCGTTTTGTTTCTTTAACGGTTACCTTCTGGGTTGGACGTTGTTGCGGTTGGGTCGCTGAACTTCCATGTATATATGCAGGCATTCAAATGTTTCCTCCTCTTTCGTTTAAATGTCACATGCAACTGGGTTTAAGTATGTAGTTTTTCAGCAATTCTTAATTTGGCTGAGCGAGCTCGCGTATTCGCTTCCAGCTCTTCCTCACTTGCTTCGATCGGCTTGCGATTCACCAGCTTAACAATGCCTTTGGTGCCACACACGCACATCGGAAAATCAGGCGGGCATGTACAACGCTCCAAATATTTGGCAAAGGTTTGTTTGCAAATCCGGTCTTCTAGCGAATGAAAGGTAATAACAGCTATTCTGCCGCCTGGAGCCAGGCAACGAATGGACTGTACCAAGGCTTCCTCGAACACACCCAGTTCATCATTCACGGCAATTCGCAATGCTTGAAAGCTGCGTTTGGCAGGATGTGGACCGGTTCGGCGTGCAGCTGCCGGGATGCCTTCTTTAATAAGCTCTACAAGCTGTAAAGTTGACTCAATGGAACCCTTGGCTCTGGCTGCAACAATTTTGGATGCAATTCGTCTTGAAAACTTTTCTTCCCCGTATTCAAACAATATGCGGGTGATTTCCTCTTCGGGCCACTCATTAACGATTTCCCTTGCCGTTAATGGCGCGGTCTGATCCATTCGCATATCCAACGCAGCGTCATGGTTATAGCTGAAGCCACGTTCAGCTTCATCCAATTGGGGTGAGGAAACCCCCAAGTCAAACAGAATCCCATCTACCTGTGGTTGGCCACTTTCCATAAGTCTTGGCTCTAGCTTCAATTGCTGTTCGAGAAAACGAAAATTACTTCTGACAAGCTTTACTCTGTCCATTCGGGAGGATAGTTGCTCTTGGGCATGGGCCAAAGCTGCATCATCCTGGTCAAATGCAATGAGAAGTCCTTCACTCCCTAAACGGGAAACAATTTCCGAGCTATGCCCAGCCCCTCCCAGTGTACAATCTACGTATACGCCTTCTGGTTTTATGTTCAATCCATCTACAGCTTCTTGTTTTAATACAGTGATATGATGAAACATTGTTGGCCTCCTAAGATGTTTATAAATCGAAGTTAAGATCAACAAGCTTCTCGGCTATTTCGTTGAAAGATTCGTTCGATTGTTGGAAATAGTTTAACCAAGTAGACTTGTTCCAAATCTCTACCCGATTAGAAACACCAATTACCACACATTCTTTATCTAATTGAGCATAGTCTACGAGGTTATTGGGCAAATTGATTCTTCCTTGCTTGTCCAATTCACATTCTCCAGCACCGGAGAAGAAAAATCGGCTAAAAGCGCGCGCATCAGACTTCATAAGCGATAAGGCTTTCAGCTTCTGCTCAAGAATCGTCCATTCTTCCATGGGGTAAACGAAAAGGCATTGATCTAATCCGCGTGTTACAATGAAGGTTGAACCAAGGGATTCGCGAAATTTAGCAGGTACAATCATGCGGCCTTTATCATCAATCGTGTGCTGATATTCTCCCATGAACATACAAACCTTCACCCCTTCCCTCCACTTTACCCCACTTTCCACCACTTTGTATAGTTTATATTCGCTAGACAAAAGAAAAATCCTGCTTTTCAGCAGGATTCCTTTGTTATATTTTATTCATCTTTCTCTGTCACGATGATGTCCGGTAACACCATGGCTTGAGTTTTGCTATGTTCTTCGTTTAATCTTTGGCGCATTTCCGCTCTTTTCTTTTTTCGGGCACGTCGGATCAAATAAATCGGCAAACCGATCAAGGCTAGCACAATTGCAACCGGCAAAACAGCTGCCGCTATCACGATAATCCATTGAAAAACAACGATCAGAACAACCGCACTATCATTTAATGCAGCAGCGGCTCGCTGGAATAAAGGACCCCGGTCATTGGCCTGAATAACAGCCGCAGAACCCAGCTTTTGCGCAAGCCTGACTTCGATAGTGGAATATGCTACATTTTGTTCCAAATATCTCATACGCCCTTTAATTCGCTCAATTTCCTCCTGAACCTTGCCTAATTCATTGGAAAATGCCAATAGCTCATCCGTCTTCGCAGCCTTCTCCATAAAGCCAACCAGCCTGCCCTCGACGAGTTGCTTCGCCTTCAGCCTTGAGGACAAATCTACAAATTCCTCTGACACGTCCTGGCCCTGCATGTTTTTTTTGATGGAGGGATGAATGGTTTCCAATTGGGTTAACAGAGACTGGAAACCATTGGCAGGAACTTTAATGACGAAGGTGCCGCTCTTCTCGTAGGTGGTTTCATTTTCATTAAATTGTAAAATGTAGCCGCCTGCCAAACTAACCGCTGCTTCGATTTTCGACTCTGCCTCTGCATAGTTTTCAACCTGCATCGTTAAATTAGCTTTGTAAATAATTTTGCGATCTGCTGACGAGCTGCTTACAGCACTGCCATTGAAGCTATCCGCTGGCTTGGTCGCATTGGACTGATCATTCAGCTGTTTGTTGGTTCCCTGCGGTGGTGCACCTTCGTTGCCTGAAGGGACAGCAGTACCCAGAGCCGATTCAGAAGTGGTACTCGTGTTCATATCCGCCTTTGGCTCCGCGCTCGAAGCTGCTGAATCACTGCTCTCCTTTGCTGCCGAGCAGCCTGTAAGAAGTACCACCACTAATGCAGCCAGGATCCAGCGCTTTGCCGATCTTCGTAATACTTGCCTATTCTTCAAACTAATCCGTTTTTCTGCCATGAAGATTCCCCCATTTATATGTATTGGAATCATGCTGGCGCGGCATTCGCCAGTACTGGCGAATGCCGCGTTATCTTCTAAACGTGGGAGAATGTGGTATTGTTGCAGATCAGCCTAGCTATTTATCCTACTTCCTTAAGAAAACGGTATTGGGCTTGAATCAACCCATAATAAATCCCCGCTTGCTGCATAAGCTCTTCATGGTTGCCTTGCTCCATTAATACCCCATGGTCCAGCACCACAATGTTATCGGCATTACGAATGGTAGATAAGCGATGAGCAATAATAAAGGAGGTCCGTCCAGCCAGTAAGGTTTTCAATGCTTCTTGGATTTTCAGCTCCGTTTCGGTATCGATACTTGCTGTCGCTTCATCAAGAATCAGAATACGCGGATCAGCGAGCAACGCACGGGCAAAGGAAATTAATTGCCGTTGGCCCATTGAGAGCATATTACCCCGCTCCTGCACTTCCGTATCATAGCCCTGCGGCATATTGATAATAAAATCATGGGCACGCACCGCATTAGCGGCAAACTCCACCTCTTCATCTGTGGCGGTAAGCTTACCAAAGCGAATATTATCACGTATGGTTCCAGAAAAAATAAACGTATCCTGCAGCACGATACCTACTTGGGAACGAAGGCTTGAAATCGTCACCTCACGAATATCATGGCCATCAATGGTAATGCTGCCGCTAGTGCTATCATAGAACCGACATAGCAGGTTAATGATTGTGCTTTTGCCAGAACCCGTGTGGCCCACCAGGGCTATGGACTCCCCAGCCTTAACGCTTAAATCAATGCTATTTAACGCCTTGCGGCCAGGCTCATATTCGAATTCTACCTGCTTAAGCTCAATATTGCCCTCTACATAAGGCAATTCCTTCGCATGTAAAGCTTCAGGAACATTCGGCTCTTCATCAATAAACTCAAATATACGCTCGGAGGAAGCCATTGCTATCAGCATCTGTGAATACATTTGGCCCAGGCGGTTGATCGGCTCCCAGAAAAATCCGATGTAGGTAGCAAAAGCGACAAGCAGTCCCACCGTAATTTCTTGCTGCTGGATCAAGTGGGCTCCGTACCAGAATAAAATACAATAACCAACCGCGCCTGTTACTTCAATAATGGGGTTAAAGGAATGATTTAAGAGCGAAGCCCGGTTCCAGGATTTATGGTTGCTTAAATTCATATTATTGAAAAAATCCATATTTTCTTTTTCTTGGGCAAATGCTTGGGTTACTTTGATCCCTTGGATGCTTTCATTCAAATGGGCATTAATTCTCGATTGATTGGACTGCACGACCTGCCAGGCGCGACGGATATGCACCCTAAGCTTAGTCGAGATAATAAACATGATCGGCACCGTCACAATAATCGCCGCACCCAGCTTCACATTGTAAGCTAATAAAATAAAAATGATGCCAAGCAGCTGCACGCAATCCATTAATAAATTGACGACACCATTGGTGAACAAGTCCTGGAGGGAATTGACATAGTTCGTTATTCGAACTAGGATCGAGCCCGCCGGCCGTTTATCGAAGAAACGAAAAGAAAGCTTCTGGATATGGCTGAACAAATCATGGCGAAGATCATAAATGACCTTTTGTCCAATCTGGTTCGTATAACGAATTCGATAGCTATTAGCAGCCCATTGGATGATGTACAGCAGCAGCATGCCTGCCACACATTGAAACAGCAGCTTACTGTCACCCCCCCCATCGCGAAGTGCATGATCGATCGCATAAGCAATCAATAGTGGATTCAACAGCTTGGTTAATGCCCCAACAAACATCATCGTAATAATAATCGGTAAAATTTGCCTCGAATAGGGCTTTAAATATTTGCCGAGCCGCTTGACTTGTCCCCAGTCAAACTCTTTATCCAAGACCTCGTCATCCTGGTAAATAAAACGTTGCCCTGTTTGTTCATCCATGCCGCTTTGTGTAGTCTCTTTCTCTTCTCGGCTCACAGTTTATACCCTCCATTATCTGAACCCGCTACCGCTGTTTGAATAAAGGCTTCTGCTTCATCTGGGGCTTGGGGTGTTTGGTTAAGCTCTCCCTGATCTTCGGACGTAATGGGTTGATCCGCGAATTGGATTTTATAGGTTTCCAGATAACGCCCTGGCTGCTTCATCAACTGCTGGTGTGTGCCCCGCTGCACTACAATCCCTTTATCCAAGACTACAATCTCATCGGCATGCTTTAGGGAAGAAATCCGGTGGGCAATAATAAAAGTCGTCCGTCCCTTCATAAGCTCCTGGAAGCCTAGCTGAATTTCATGCTCGGTCTCCATATCGACCGCACTTGTCGCATCATCGAGAATAAGAATCTTCGGATTTTTCAGCAAGGCTCGGGCAATCGCAATCCGTTGTTTCTGGCCGCCGGATAGACCCATTCCCCGCTCACCCACAATCGTTTCATACCCTAACGGCATTTCCATAATAAATTCGTGGGCTTTGGCAAGCCGTGCCGCCTGAATAATCTGCTCCATCGAAACATTACGGACACCATAAGCAATATTATTCAAAATGGAGGAGGAGAACAGGAAGGTCTCTTGGAATACAATAGACATATGCTCACGTAAGCTTTCAAGCTTAATATCACGAATATCGCGGCCGTCCAGCTTAATCGAGCCTTCCTTAATGTTATACGCTCTTAACAAAAGCTGAATAACGGTTGATTTGCCTGAACCCGTACCTCCCAGCAGCCCAATTACAGATCCGGCAGGTGCATCCAGTTGAAAATCCTGAAGCGCCGACTTTTGATCGGGATAAGCAAACGATACCTTCTCAAACTTGATATGGCCTTGAACCTCATTGGCTTGCAGGCTTACTGCTGTGTCTTTGTCCTTCACATGTATGTATTGATGTAATATTTCCAATAAACGTTCTCCCGCCGCCTTGGACTGGGTAAAGTTATTAATATGAAAACCAATTTGCCACATCGGTCCGATAATATACCACATCAAGCTAAAGAAGGCGACAAGCTCTCCCAAGGTAAGCGTCTTTTGAATAACCATCCATCCGCCGGTAGCCAACAAAATAACAACACTTAAATTGGCAAATAGCTCCATTAGCGGAAAGTATTTAGCCCAAATACCCGAAGTGGTCACGTTATTCATTTTGTAATCCTCATTACGTTCAGAAAATTTCTCAATTTCATAAGGCTCTCTGGCAAAAGATTTAACGGTACGGACACCCGTAATATTTTCTTGTACGGATGTGGTCATATTGCTCATGGATTTACGGACAGAGCGAAATGCCGGATGGATTTTGCCTTCAAACCGTACTGCGGTAAATACCAGGAAGGGCATGGAGACCATCGTAATAAGCGTTAGCTTCCAATTGATAGTCAGCATCATAATGGCTCCAAAGGTAAACATCATAAAGACATTTAATATTTGTACAAAACCAAATCCGATAAAATCACGCACCGCTTGCAAATCTGCTGTCAGCCGGGACATCAAATCCCCTGTCCTCGCTTTGTCATAATATTGAAAGGATAAATATTGCAGCTTCTTATACAAAGCATTCCTCAGATTATAGGCAGTCTGGTTGCCAAGCCTGCCACTAAAAAAACCATGTAAATATTGGAATAAAGCTTTACAGGTAATAATACCCACGACAACGAGCGCTAAATAAGGAACCTCAGCAAATTGTTGCTTGGCGATTACGTGATCGATTAAATAACGAAGTAAATTTGGATAAACCAAGCCAAGTGCAGTTGCCGTCATTAATGACAGGATCGATGCATACATAAATCTTTTTTCTGACCAGTAATACTCCTTTAATTGCTTAAAAACTTCCATGTGGCCCTCCTCAGGATCTACTCTAAAACTGCATTATAAACAAAGCCGCCCTAACAATGGCCGCCTCCAGAACAAGAAACAACAAATACGCATAATAAATCATATTCGTTTGTTCCCAGTAGCTTTCACAGCGGTGGTAAACCCACTTGCGAAAGCGTTTGCTTTTAAAGAATCTTAACACCATCCACAAAGCGCGGCAACAAACCGATCCTCCATAATTGTCCTTATCAGGAGCTAATTCCCCGTATACTTACAAAATAGGTACGTTATCCACTTATCTCTTACGAATTATACACATTTCCGCCATATGTAAACCCTTTCACGAAATCTAAAAAAAAGTGGCTGTCCGGTATCGGACAACCCCCATTTATAGACCTGCTTGCATTTGGTTACTCATTAAGATTCATTAAAATATCCTGCTTAGCTTGCAGCATGCCAATGTCAATCGGCAGCTCTAAAGCAACAAGTTGTCCGTCCACATATTCTTGAAGCTCCACAAGAATTTGCTTCGACATTTGGTCATACCAGGACTGCAATTGGCCGCTGTAAGCGGAATCCAGCCAAGCAGCCTGCCCTGCCACATAGGCGGTTAACGGCTCAATCAATGCCGCTTCCAGCTCCTTGCGCAAATTTTGCTTGCCTTCACCCTCGAAGAAATGCTTCGCATTTTTATAAAAGCCGGCAATCCATTTGGGCTGGATGGAAGTCGCCTTGAAGGGCTCTGCCCCCTCTGGGGTTTGGAACGATACAGCTTCATACTCCGATGGTTGAAAAGCGGCCAGCTCATTTTGCAGCCCTTGCATCCATTGCTGCCTCCTTTTGGCGGCTTTGCTATGGATCGCTTTTTCAATGCGCAAGGTAATTGCCAAAACCTCTTGGGACAAGTCAAAAGCAATCATCCGGCAAAGATCATTCCACGCAGCACCTGCGATCGCTTTGCCATCTTGGCCTTCCTCGCGAAATACGGCGGGATTAAATGCAAGATTAAACAATTCGCCGAAGCGGTAGGTCGCCCGCTGCTTTACATAATAAAGCAACTCATCAATTTCTTTGCGCAGCTCTCTTTCTTCAGCGTTCGTTCCGAGATTACCCAGCATTACCTCTGCTTCATGAAATGCCTTACGGATAGCAGCAGCACGAGTAAAACGCTCACTCTCGTCGGATTGTGCACTTACAATCCATTGACTAAGCACATCACCCGCCCGCTTTAAATCAGCCTGGCCGGAGCGAATCGCAATATCGGTTAATTCCCCCAAGGTGAAGCGGACAAAATCTTGTTCAAACGCTGTAATTCCTGAAGCTTGCACCGTATCTTGCTCAGCTGCCAGCTTGCCTTCTAAAGCATAGTAACTCGACATCGGGTAAATCCGGGGATGGCGAATCCCCTGCTGCTGCAGATTCGTGGAAACATGGGTAACCACGCCCTCCAGCTCCTCGCCTGATGAAGCCAAGTCGGCAGCATTGACGATAAAAAACATTTTATCCAGCTCAAAGCTATCCTTAACACGACCGAGCTGCAGTAAAAACTCCCGATCCGCCTGAGAAAACGCATGGTTGTAATACGTAACAAATAAAATAGCATCGGCATTCTTAATATAATTGAAGGCAACCCCAGTATGCCTGGCATTAATGGAATCTGCTCCAGGTGTATCCACAAGAACAATACCTTGGTCGGTTAAAGGATTAGAATAATACAATTCAATCAGCTCGACAAAGCAGGACTTGCTTTCGTTAGCTGCATACGTCGCGAACTGGTCAGCATCTACCCGCAATTCAGCGCCTAAATCGCCCTCTACCGCATCCCAGCCGTTTTCTACAGCCTTCAAAAACGTGTAATGCGGCTTGCCCTTGGCGGAAACTCGGTCAGCCGACAGCTTGCGGATCGCCGCAAGGCTTTCTGGCAGGCTTGTTGTATAGATTCCCAGAATCTCCAACGAGTAGCGGATATCGTCGGTTAAGCTATCCTTGGTTTTCATACGAATCTTTGCCGTCCCATGCGGCCAGCCATTTTCCGGCTCAGGCGGCATAATTTTGTTGATCGCCGCCGTTGTTGGATTCGGTGATACCGGCAGCACCCTCTCGCCAATTAAAGCATTGGCGAATGACGATTTGCCGGCGCTGAACGCGCCGAATAGTGCGATCGTAAAGCGATTGCGCTGAAGCCGCTCCGCCTTTTCCAGCAAGGAGCGGCTGATGCTTGCAAGCGGCGCCAGTCCCGCGAGCGCCTCTGCGCCAGCGGTCAGCCGCATGGCGGCATCGCTCAGCCGTGAGCGGTGCGCGCCCTGCGCGAGCGGCTGCGTGCCTTCGCGCGTGCCGCGGCTCGCCGCGGCGACCGCCGCCAGCGCCGCGCGCGTGGCGTCGCCAGCTGCGGCCGCCAGCAGCGGTGCTGCACTCGGCGCGGCCTGCGCCGCTGCGGCCGGATCCGGCAGCGCCGGCACGGCTGCGCTCACGGCCGCGAGCGGCGCCGCCAGTGCAGCGGCGTAGGCCGCGTCGGCGGCGGCGAGCCGTTCGAGCTCGCGCAGGCTGCCGAGGCGGCCGTGCAGCGCAGCAAGCTGCTCGCGAAGCCCGAGCAGTAGCGGCTGCTGCGCCGCTGCAAGCAACGCTTTCAGCTCCTCGATCAGCTCGAACGCCTGCTTGCGGTAAAGCAGCTTCATTTCCGCTGCAAGCTGCTTCATATAATTTAATGTATATTCGCCATTAAAGCTGGCAGCTTGGTTGACTTGCGCAGCAATCCATTCAGGCTCTACCTCTACATGCAGCCGCTCTACCCGCTCCCTAACATCCTCAGGGCTAATTGCTGCCCCAACGCCTTCCGAGGCAGCCTCCATCGCTTTAAGCAGCCCCTGCTGCAAATGCCTCTCTACCTGCGTAGCAAGCTGCCCGGTAAAATCATAGTGCAACGCCAATAGCCGGCGCTCCACCTCCTTCGCCGTTTTCGACGCACCGGCAAAAAGCCCTACCTTAAAGCCGGCTTTGCGGCTCTGTAAATATTCCTGCGCCAAATCCCTCGTTACCGACGGTGTAATATTGGCGTTCTCCAATAATGTCGCCACATCTTTTCTCAGGGCTGTACGCAAGGCCTCAGGCTTCGCTTCAGCCGTATCCAACGTATTACTTAATTCGACTGAGCGCAGCTGTGCAGACTCAAGCTCCTCGTCTGCAGCTACCTGCAAACGCAGCTGCTCCTTGATCGGTTCGTTACGCTCAGCTACCTTCTCAGCATGCTCCTTGGTCAAATGCTTTGCGGATTTTTCCAAGCTTAGCTCTGATAACGCTACACGCTGTTCGATCAGACGCTCTAGGAGCCAGCTAAGCTTGCCCCATTCGCTATGCGGATGGTCCGGCACTTTAACGGATGTATATACAATCCCATCTGGTTTAATATGCCAATTGGCAAACGCCTCCACTACACCAGCTTGATAAGCCGCAAAAGACAACTCTTGGTCTCGGTGCTTATCCACTTGATTAATAATTAAGTAAAGCGGCTTACCCCACTCCTGCATTTTTTTCGTGAATGCAAAGTTTATTTCGGATTGCACATGATTATAATCCATCACATAAAAAACCACATCTGCTAAATGCAAGGCAGATTCCGTTGCCAAATGATGTGCATCATCTGTGGAATCAATTCCCGGCGTGTCTAGCAAGCATGCATGCTCACCCAAAAAAGGTATGGGATAACGCAGCTCTATCGTTTCTATCGCTTCGCCATCACGGCAATAAGCCGCAAGATCGGAAAGCGGCACGATCTGCGTTTTTTGCGGGTGGCCTTCCTCCTGTGCCCGATGTACAACAATAGCTCCTGATTCGCCGCTACTGATCCGTACAATGTTTGCACTTGTTGGTATAGGGCTTGATGGCAAGAGCTGGTGTCCGCATAGCTTATTGATTAAACTGGATTTGCCTGCAGAGAAATGCCCACAAAATGCTATATATAAGCTTTCGCTGTCCATTTTCTGTAATAGCTGTTCCATTTTTCGAGCATTCTCTTGATCCTTTGCTTGTTCTACCTGTGCAAGCAAGGTACGGATCACATTCTCCATGGTTTCTCCGAGTAAAACTCCGCTGTTCATTTCCTGATCTCCCCAATATCCAATATTCTTATCCCCAAACAAACAAAAAAACCGAATGGCTTCGGTTTTTAGTGTACCATACTTTCAGGGGACGGAATAAAAATTTCGAACAGATTACCATGCTGCAAAATAGTAATATCTCTGTCTCGAACCTTCATAACAACAACCTCTAGTTTTGTTTTCATACGTTCTAAGTAATTATCAGGAACTTCGCCTGATTCCATAACCGTAATGCCTTCCACTTGCTTTTCTTCATTGTCGGCCAGCTTTAAGTCAATCACTGTTTCGTAGATATCGGAAAACACTTCAAAATCATTGGTGTATACGGAAATACATTTCATATTAATCCCATCCTTATCAGTATGCTGTTTAATTTATTGTGCTTTAATAGACTTCCTAAGACTGCCGGATTTCATGCGTTTTTTTCCTTCACGACAACATTCTAACAATGGGCAAATCATACACTGGGGATTTTGTGCCTTACAGTGATAGCGTCCAAAAAATATAAGCCTGTGATGGGTATCCGTCCATTCATTTTTCGGTACTAGCTTCATCAGCTTATGCTCCACTTCGAGCACATTGTCTTTTTCACTCGCCATTGCCAGTCGCTTAGCTACTCGCTCAACATGAGTATCAACTGCTATAGCAGGCACTCCAAATGCGTTGGATACAACCACATTCGCTGTTTTTCGACCTACACCAGGCAACTCCACCAATTGCTCATGTGTTTGCGGAATTTCGCCATCATATTTATCCAGTACGATTCGGCAAAGTGCCTGGATGTGTTTAGCCTTGTTTCGGAAAAGCCCAATGCGGCGAATATCCTGCTCTAGTTCATCCAGTGGAACCGCTACATAATCCTCAGGACTTTTATACTTTTGAAATAATGTAGCCGTTACTTTGTTAACCGTTTCGTCTGTACATTGTGCAGATAACAACACAGCAATCGTTAGCTCAAACGGATTAGCATGGTTTAACTCACAGTGCGCATCCGGAAACATCCCGGCAATGGTATCAAGGATACTGCGGGCTTGCTTCTTGTTCATGGAGTGGCAAACAGTCCTTTGTCTGTGATATACATTTCAGTGTAACGAATCTGGTTTAAGTAATCAATCTAAACATGGGCCAAAAACCGAACTTTTAACGAATTTTTATCTGTTTTTAATAAAACCGCCTATATAATAGGAGCAATCTCCTATATATAGACGGTATTTGTCTGTAAAAGCCTTATGGTTTTTCGATTTCTATAATTTTATCGTCCAATACATATAAAGAGATTTCTTCATTTTCGACAAAACCATTGGCTGCTACAGCTGTAGTTCCTTTATGCAGATAAGCTTTCGCAAAGAAATTATAGGTTGTTTTTTCGCCAGCCGCATTTGGCTTTAACAGCAATTGATTTAACACATTATCATAGGATGACACAGTTCTCTTGGAGGCTGCTGCAACAGTAATTTGCACCTTGTCGCCAGCATTTTTAATAATTTCGACACGGTCATTCAGCTTAAGCGCACTAAGTGCAGCCAAGGATACCCCATTTTGCTTAATTACAAATTGCAAGCCAACTGGAACCACTTGGACATTTCCAGTTACGAGCTCTTGAATAGTTACCGTGCTTGTTGCTGTATCTACAGCGGTAATTTTGCCACGCAAAGTATCCAGTAGCACCACTTTTTCTAAGACACTGCCCTTATACGAAACCTTAACATATTCATCCGCTTGAATATCCTCGAAGTTGTGCGTCGCCTTCGAGGGATTTGAAATTAAATCGTTATTAGTTACATCGAAGACAAACAAAGCACCTGTATCATCCTTCACACTAACCTGTTTGCTGCTCGGATTGGCGATGAGAACTTTATATACTGCCGTTTTTTTCAATGAAATCATATTTATCATATCCTGTGATTGAGTCAAAGTCCCGTTGATGGTGTCTCCAATCTTTAAATCTGTCAATATCCCATTAGGATTAGAATAGCTGCTCACCGTCAGTCCATTTAACACTTTAAAATTAATATTTTGTCCACCAATCGTTCTTAGTGTTATTTCATTGGCAGTCGTATTAAGTTGGGTTACTGTGCCTTCTACTTGTGTAGTTAACTGGATGGTCAGCACTTTATCCTTCGACACCTTCAAATCAACCTTCTTGCCCTTCGTAAGATGTTCAGCAAAGTTCGATATCGGAAGCACTGCCTCCCACACCTTAAGTTGGGTATTGTCGGTCAGTTTATAGGCATAAGGCGTACCACTATCATTCGTAACGGTTAGAAGCTTTGCATCGGGATCATAATTGACGATGGTTGCCAATGTCATCAGATTGATCGATCTGCTCATTACTGTAACCTTCACAATCTTCTCATTCAGCAATTCCAATTTCACATCGTCGCCAATTTCAAGATCAAAGAAGCTTGGATTTGTTAATCCTTCTATTTCTACAATAGCATTATCAGCAATAAAGTAAGCTCCCAGCGTGCTGCCTGGTTTATTAATAGTAAGAATTTTTTTATCTTCACTTAAGCTTGTTAAAATCCCTTGAATGGCCGTTGTAATATCTGCCTGCTTACGTACAATAACGCCAACAATTTCATTGGATTTAACCTCATAGCCTACCATATCACCAATACGCAGCTTACTTATATCTGTCAAGGTCCCATCAGGAAGAGTTACGGCAATTTTCGCCGATACTGGATAGGTCTCTGTCTGTCCAGACGCCTGGTCGAGAAAGGAGATGGAGTTTTGCTCCTTTTGGACGCTGGCCACCGAGCCTTCACCCGTTTTACTTAAAGGCACCTGTTTAACAACAATTTGGCTAACCTTTGAATTGGGGATAATCATATTGCGTTTCAATTCAATAATACTGCCTATCGGGATGGTGCCAATACTCAGCCCACGCCCTTCTGCATCCGTCACGGCAACATTTGTTGCCAATTCTACTAAATTGATCCCATTTGCTTGGGTAATGGCCACCCTCATTTGGTTTAAATAGAGCTCTTTTAAAGTACCCTCTAAAGACTCCATCTTTTGCTCTTCGCTGGTTAATTCCACGTAACTGGCGACGCCCAAATTTTGAATAATATAAACTTCATTTGTTTCTTTGAGCGTTGTCGAAGGGATTCGGCTGTCGTCCTTGGCATTATAAATGACCGTGCCCACGTTCATCGTGTATTCACTCGATTGTCCCTTATCGTTTTGAATTGTGAGCTTGTTATCTTTCATGCTGAGCACATAGCCAATAACAACGCGCTCCGAACGTTGTGTCAACTCTTTGTCTGCCCGACTAAGAAAGGTTGCCATTTGTGCACGAGTGACAGTCCCAGCTGGCTGATAATTATTCTCATCAATACCATTAACAATTTTCAACGATACAGCGGCGTTAACATAACCTACTGCCCAAGAGGAGAAATCCTTGGCGTCCTTAAACACCGAGGAGGCAGCCGCAAGCTGTGTAGCCAAGGATTCCTTGCCAATCGTTCTAACTACTACCTTGGCTACCCATTCCCTACTAGCCGGACGGGATCCCCAGGCTGTTTTATTAGTGGCCGTGCCTTCCGTTTCTTCTTTGATTGTAATGAGACCCTTATCGAAGGCAAACGCAATATATGGCTTAAAGAAGCTATCTACAACTACCGGCAAAGCCGGGTCCGATTTGATCTTTAATACTTCGCTTTCCAGCCCCATCATCCGGATCGCCATGACAATAGCTTCTTGCTGGGAAACGGAATTTTCCGGTTTGTACTCTGCCTTTTCATAGCCTTGGATAATACCAAGTGAAGCCAGCTTCGTAATATGCTTGATAGCCCAATGCTGAGGACTAACATCAGCAAATTGAGTTATTGTAGTTGCAGCGCTGTTGGTAATGCCCACTCCTGTTGTTGGTGTTATTGGATCAGCTGCATAAACTGGGCTTGCTAGAATCATCGATAACGCCATGAGTCCGGCAGTAATTTTTGTTGTAGGGATTTGGGTATACTTATTGTTCATGCAAATGGATCCTCCTGATAAAATGTTATATGATATTTCCTAATTCGTTTGCATCTTTTGGTTATAGATATTAGCGTTTAATCGGATGTGGAAGCTCCATATGGCCCATTAAGCTATCAACGGCTTTTCCATCTAATAAAAACTCTATACTATTAAGCTCAGTGAATTGGAATAAGGTTTGCTTCAATGCCTTCAGCAATAATTCCTCACCCCCAGCACCTAGCCTTGATTCTGGAGCCATGGATGCATCAATCGTAAGCAAACCATTTTTAGCCGATACCGTCTTAAAGGTAAAGCCTTTAAATAAAGGAAGCACAGTAGCATCTGTACTGGTGCTCAATGCTTTGAGCGCAGCCATATATTTCTCATCATCCTGTTTATAAGAAATCGTTGTTTCTTGCTCTACAAGCTTATCTCCATTTTCGTTTCCATAATAAGCTTTAATTTTTAATTGCTTAGTGTCCGCCGCCGGTGCTGCTGGAACCGTTGCAGGTGCTGGAGTTGTGGTTGGACTGCTTGTTTGGGTCTGTGGTTTACTCATTGCTGGGTCGGCAAGTGGTGGTTGTACTGGTGACTTCGTTTGCCCGCATGCTGATAGCAACGCGAGCATCCCGATGCCCATGATGACATTTCTAAGTAGTCGGTGCTGCATCGTTTCCCACTCCTTATTCAATATTCAATTGCTCTTTAATACCTGCAACGATAGATGCTGCAACTTTATTTTGTAAGGCATCTGTAAACATTGCTTCTTCCTCGGCACGGTTAGTTAGAAACCCAAGCTCCAACAAAAGTGATGGCATCGTCGTATTCTTGATTACATAAAAACCACTTTGCTTTACTTTTCGATCGGAAAACCCGGATGCTTTTACAATTTTCTCGTGCATTAATTTGGCAAAAGCCAAGCTTTTTTCGGAATAATAGTAAGTTTCTACACCTTCAATTTCCTCTTTGGTCGTAGCATTGCCATGAATGGATACAAACAAATCCGCAGTTCGATCATTAGCAATAGCAGCTCGTCCCTCGAGCTCAACAAATGTATCCTTATTACGGGTTAATACTGCCTCAATCTTTGGCTCCTTAGCTAATAAGTTGAATACCTTTGTTCCCATGGCAAGTACAAAGTCTTTCTCCAGCCTGCTTGTCACTGATAAAGCTCCTGTATCCTTGCCACCGTGCCCCGGGTCAATCACTACCGTATAACGCTCCTTGGCTGGCACGAAGCTCCAAGCTAGCTGGGTGGCTGAATTTGCAACTGATGGCTGCAAATCTACTTTGCTCTTTAAATCTATTATTATTCTAACGATAGATGATTCTTTTGAAAATAGCAAATAGCGAGTTTTCGAGATGGAATTGCTATTACCACTGACTATGCCCTCTCCGCTTGTGTTTAATTTTAAGGCTGAATCAAGCTTAGCATTTGGAATATCAATCTGGATGCTGCTAGCGGTTTTGCTTATAACAGCATTCGGTACAGCCTTTGCACCACTTAAGCGTACAATTAACTGTTCATTAACGATAGAGATACCTTGAACCGTAGTTAAACTCTCGTTCTTAACCTCTATCTCCTTACTCCCGACATAGCCTGGAGGGTTATTTGTAAAGGTTGGAATGGGTTTCAAAGGAGCAGCTGTAACGCCCGAGTTCGGCGCAGCAGCAGGTTGCTCCTTAATGGGGTCTGCGGGCTTTGTTGGAGCCGAAGGCTTATCTTTGGAACCATCTACTGGAAGGCTGGAAGGCGTTTCTACAGGCGGCTTTGTAGAATCCTTCACAGGTGGTTTCGTTGATCCTTCATCCTTGCTTATATCAATGGGTGCATCCGCAACAATCACTTTTTCACCTCCAGCAGGTGCTGGATTGGTAACAGGTGGTACTGTTTCAGGCTTAGTGCCGTTTTCTTCCTTGGACAAAAATACAGACTGCGTTAGCTCGTCCCAGGTTACTTTAATTCCAAATTGTTCACTTATAAAGCGCACAGGCAGCATCGTATTCCCGTCAATTATGGAGGGTGCTGTTTCAAGCGTAACGGCTTTTTTATTAACAATTGCATTCTTTTTACCAATGAACATTTGGATATTAACATCGGCTTTGTCTAAAGTGACTTTTCGTGAGGGCTCGTCCCATTGGACTTTGGAGCCTAGGGATTGTGCGATAATACGCACAGGCACAATCGTATTGCCATCATTATTAATCTGTGGAGCTACCTCCGCAGTCAGCTGTTTGCCGTCTAGAAACAGCAGAAGTGGCCGCGGCTCAGATTCAGCCTGTGCCATCAAGGGGTAAAGAAACAGAGACAACAGCAATAAGGAAAATATTGTAGTAAAAACTCTCATTTTACACCTCAACTCATTTTATGTATTTGGATATAGCTTCTTCATGTGTGGAAGATTGGCAAATCTATGTATAACAACACTCTATTAGACGGTCCAAACCTTAAAAAGTTTCGAGAAATGACAAAAAAGCCCTTCGCAACAGGTTACGCCTGTATGCTTAGGGCTTATTTATGCCTATACTAGCTAAGCGATTTGCGCTTTTGCTTGATCTAAAAGCTGTCGGAACTGGTCACCGGACAAGGTTTCTTCCTTAATCAAAATATGCAGGGACTGTTGGAAGACGACTCTATGATTCTCTAGTAATTGTCTTGTTCTCTTATTAAGCTCATCCAAAATAGCAGAGTTTTCCTTCATCAATTCTTCCTTCGTCACCATCTCACGATCCACGATCCCCAGCTTGGTTAACCCTGAATCCATCATGGTGCGAACCAAATGCAAAGCCTGCTCAAAGTCATTTCGAGAGCCTGTGCTGCGTCCTCCATAAAACATTTCTTCCGCAGCGGCTCCGCCAAGAGCAATAATAATCTGCTCCTCCAAATTTTCCTTCGTATATAAATATTGATCCTGCTGCGGATTATGGCGTACATATCCTAAAGCCTTCCCACGAGGGCTCAGTGCTACCTGAGAAACTGAACCTGGACGAACCGCTTCTGCCGCAATAGCATGTCCCAGTTCATGCAAGGCAACCCGGTCACGCTCTTCCTTGGTTGATTCTCTATCTGTTTTCTCACCAAGCATAACCTTATCAACCGCTTGCGATAAATGGCTTTGCTCAATGAATAGCGATTCTTGACGCATTGCATAAATCGCCGCTTCATTCATTACGCCTTCAAGCTGGGCACCAGAGAAATGAAAGGTTTCTTCAGCAATTTGCTCCAAATTCGCATTTTCTGCAAGCGGTTTGTTTTTGGCATGAATGTTAAGTATGTGTAGCCGGCCTTTTTTATCAGGCAAGTCCACCTCTATGTGCCGGTCAAACCGCCCTGGACGAAGCAATGCACTATCCAGCATTTCTTTGCGGTTCGTAGCAGCCACAATAAGCACCCGCGGTGTTACGGTAGTATGGATACCATCCATTTCTGTCAATAGCTGATTTAAGGTCTGGTCATATTCTCGATGCTGGCCACCATCTCTTTTACCACCAATAACATCAATTTCATCAATAAATATAATGGCGCTGTCCTTATTTTCTTTAAGGGCACGGGTTCTCGCCTCTTTGAACATATCACGAACCCTGCTTGCCCCTACACCTACATACATTTCTACAAATTCACTACCCGATGCTGCCATAAATACGGAGTTGGTATAATGTGCTGCCGCTTTGGCCAGCAAGGTTTTGCCTGTTCCGGGAGGCCCGGTTAACAATATGCCTTTTAATGGGCGGATACCAAGCTTTACAATTTCTTCATGCTTAATCAGAAAATCCAAGGCTTCCTGCAGCTCAGTTTTTGCCCGCTGCTGCCCGCCAATATCATCAAAGGTCATATAGCTCGGAGATGCATTCCTCGCTTTACGCTCGGAGCCTCCGATGCCCATACTCGCACTACGCATCCTGTTCATATAAAATATAGTACCCAAAATGATCATCATGAAAATAAGAGGAATGGCGTTTATTCCTATAAAAATGAGGAATAATAAAAAAACAGGGATAAAACCGATTGCAATCTCTTTATATATCTTATCCATTTATCCACACTCCCATTTGGCTTGATGTTCGAGGCAGCATCAAATATTTACTTTTTCCACCATCTGTTAAGGCAATATATACATATTTATCGTCCATTTCCGTAGCTACCTTAAGCCCATCGGCCTCCAGAGTACGGGCTTGTAACGTTTTGGGAATTTGTGTATATTGTTTGGTTTCCATAGCCTGTGCGACATCAAACAAAGCAGAAGACCACCATTGATCCATTTTAGGGGTAGAGTCGTTCAAAACCTTAAGCTTCAATTCCTTCTTTCCGATTAATGTGGAGCCTTCGGTCTGAATACGGCTATACACTTCCCTCAGACTTGTGCCCGGTTCTAGGTTTAATTCTATTAGCACTTCTTCACTAGAAATATGTGTGTTTACTAGCTTCACACCAGGTGTTTGGCTCGCAATAGAAGACAAAGGACTTTCCATGGCAACGCTTTGGTAGGCAAACCATCCACCAAATAGCAATGTCGCTGAAATGGCAACACTTAATAGTATGGGTAAGAATCGCAGCTTCATAAAAGTAGTCTGTCCCCTTTCTATGAATAAAATAATTGATACTGTATACTATTAGTATATCACATTTGCTACATGATGCGAGAGCTCAAGTAGATGGAAATTCGAACAAATTCGCACAGTATGAGAAAAACCGCACTTCACCTTAAAGAATTTAATCTTTCCAGTTCATGCGGCTGCTATTTATTGAATGCTTAATCGATACGTATCCATCCAAACTCCATCTTTAAATGCATAATAATCATAATAATAACGGTCAGGATTGGATGCCTCCGCATCGATTTTGTAGAAAACCTCCCACACCAAGTTGCCATTCCACACACCAGGAACAATTCGTTTAAGATTCGCTGCGGGCTGGCGCGTTAGTACGATGGCTTTAATCGCCTCAGATGTCATTCCATCAGCAGCCATTTGTGAAAAGATCTGGTTTCCACCTACCCAAACAATTAATTTCTGGCCGATTTTATCCTCACCATGAATAATCGTATACGTCTGCTCGCCTACAAACTTTTCTACCTTGGAGGCTTTTGTTAAAATCGTTTTTTCGTATGCGGTTTGTACATCAGCACGTTGAAGTGCCCATTCCTTCTCTTGAACGGAATTGTAAAATTGAATGCACAGAAATAATAACAATGCTGCAGCAACGCACGCTGCTGCTGTTATTCTTATCTTCATTGTACAGTGGCTCCGGTTAAGCGCTCAAAGCAGCTTTGTGCCTCAAACAATATTTTTTCCTCATCTAATGTAAGGCAGCTTCCGTCTTTAACAATTCTGCGGCCATCAATCCAGACATCGGTAACATCCTTAGCTGAAGCCGAATAAATGACATGTGAAATAAAATTCGTTTTCGGGAAAAAATGCGGCTGGTCAACGTCCAAAGCGATAAAATCAGCCTTCATGCCTGCTTGCAAAGCACCTACATCATCTAACCAAATCGATTTCGCTCCGTCCAAAGTACCCATCCGAATTGCAGCTTCAGCTGGAATCGCTGTTGGGTCGCCGCTTACACCCTTATGGATCAGCGCTGCAAGCCGCATCTCCTCAAACATATCCAGATTATTGTTACTGGCCGGACCATCAGTTCCCAAGGAAACCTTAATGCCTTTACGAAGCAGCTCAGGTACCCTGGCAATACCACTTGCCAATTTCAGGTTGCTTCCCGGGTTATGGGAAACACGCACATCATATTGCGCCAATATATCAATTTCTTCATCGGTTAGATGAACTGCATGGGCAACAATGGCAGGGCGAGAGAATAATCCCAGCTTAGCCAGGTGGGCAACCGGCCTTGCTCCATATTGCTCTGTATTTTCCTGGACTTCACGAGCCGTTTCCGACATGTGAGTATGAATAGGCAAACCCAACTCATGGGCTACTTCTACAATCCGCTCGATATAATCAGGAGGGCAAGTGTAAGGGGCATGGGGAGACATCATCGTGGTAATGCGACCACCCGCTTTGCCATGCCAATCCAGTGCGAACTGTCTAGCTTCAACAAGCTTGGAGGTTTGCACCTCAGGTGGGCATAAGCCGATAACACCGCGAGTCAAGCAGGCACGCATACCACTTTGTTCGACCGCCAATGCTACTTCATTCATATGGTCATACATATCCACAAAAGTCGTTGTACCGCCCTTTAGCATTTCCAGAATGGATAACAAGGTTCCTGAACGTACATCATGGGCAGTAAATTGGCCTTCCATTGGCCACATTTTTTCCTGGAGCCAAACCTGCAACGCCAAATCGTCACCGTAGCCGCGTAGCAGCGACATCGCCGCATGATTATGGGTATTAACTAGCCCTGGCATAAAAAGCTTGTTGGTGCCGTCAATTTTTTCATCAAATAGCTCCAGCGGCTCGGGAAGTTGCTCTCCTATATATGTAATCAAATTATTTTCGATTGTCATGCATCCGCGAATTATTGGATTGTGTTCGTTTAATGTAAGAAATACACCGTTTGTTATTATTGTTTTTGTCATATTCACCCTAATCCTTTCAAAATATAAGCTTCATATTTTACTGTACAACTTCATAGTTTTAAAATCAAGTATGGCCGCCGTTTAGATCAATTCGAAGCTTTTTTGCATATAGTTTGATGAACGTACATAGGATTGGGCAAACTATCATTGCATTAAGAACCGACTATATGGTATTTTTAATTTTGTGTAAATTTTTTTATTATATTGTCGTATTTTGCCGCTTTAATTAACTATATTTATTAATTTATTGTAAATATACATCCAAGGAGGTTGTTTCATGCTTTTCACTAAAAAAAATGACGCTGATTTCTTGCTGCTTTTGGTCAAGTCATCCGAAAACACATTAGAGGCTGCACAAATGTTTCGCAATGCTGTTATGGGTGACCAACCACCGGCTTCCTTTTGCCCCCAGCTCAAAGATTTGGAGCATAAGGGAGACCAAATTACGCATCAAATTTTCAAAGGGCTTAATAAAGTATTTATTACACCGCTTGACCGGGAAGACATTATGGTGCTTGCCTCCAAGCTTGATGATGTTATTGATGGGATTGAGGCTTCGATCGCTCGCTTCGATTACTTAAATATCACCATTAGCGACAATTATATGAAAGATTTTTCTGCAGTAATCGTAGCTAGCTGCCAGCACATCCTTGATGCCTTCAAACTGCTTGCCAAGAAAAAGTATATGCAGATCAGTGAGCATACCGTGCAGATTAACTCCCTTGAGAATGAAGCAGACCGCTTAATGCGCGAGGGTATCCGTGCCATCTTCTTAAATCCCAAGGATCCGTACCATGATTTTAAATTAAAAGAAGTTTACGAGCGTCTAGAGCAAACAACAGATGCCTGTGAAGATGTAGCCAATATATTGGATAGCGTGATCATGCGATATTCATAAGCTGTGTGATATTTCTAGGAGGAAATTATGTTAATTACATTATTTGTTATTGTTGGTTTGGCACTTATATTCGATTTCATTAACGGATTTCATGATACTGCCAATGCCATAGCTACATCCATTTCAACCCGGGCACTTACCCCAAGAATTGCCATATTCTATGCAGCAACCCTCAATTTTGTTGGAGCTGTTATTTCCTCCGAGGTTGCCAAAACCGTCGGTGGTAAAGTAGCCAACCCGGCAACAATCCCACATGGTGTAGAAATTTTGATTGCTGCCTTGTTAACCGCCATTTTGTGGAACTTGATTACTTGGTATTATGGCATTCCCTCTTCTTCCTCCCACACGCTTATTGGCGCATTGGCAGGCAGTGTTATTTCGGGAGCCGGCTTTTCGGCATTAAACTGGGATGGTTTTAAAGAAATCGTCATTATTTTAGTGCTATCGCCTATTATTGCATTTGGCTCCGGTTTTATTATTATGTTTATCATTCGCTCAATCGTTCTTGCCAAGGCTAATCAGTCCCGCTCCAAAATGAACAATATGTTCCGCACCTTCCAAATATTTTCTGCAGGGCTGTTGTCCTTATCGCATGGAGGTAATGATGCCCAAAAAGCAATGGGGATTATGGTATTTGCGCTAGTAACCACGGGCTACCAGACGACTTTGGATGTACCTATGTGGGTCAAATTGTCAGCGGCAACAGCGATGGGACTGGGCACTTCTATAGGTGGTTATCGGATTATTAAAACAATGAGCAGCAAGCTGCTGAAGATTGAGCCCATCAACGGCTTTGCTTCAGACCTTAACTCCTCCATTATTATCCAAGCCTCCACGGCGTTGGGAATGCCATTATCAACCACCCATGTAATATCCTCATCGATTATTGGGACGGGAACCGTTATGAGATTTCATGATGTCAAATGGTCAACGGTATCGAAAATGGTCATGACTTGGATTATTACCATTCCAATTTCGATGGTTTTCTCTTTCTTTATTTATAAGGTAATTGTTTTTTTCATGTAACCATTGGAGCCTCAGGGCTTACATAAACCAAAAAACCGACCAGGATCAGCATCCCGGCCGGTTTTTTCGTTATTCGATAATGTCCTTGGTTTCATCTAAGTAATAAGCCAGGCTTTGCAGCTCTGCAGTAAAGTCAGCATGATGGACACGGATTTCATGGGGAACTTTTATAATGATCGGAGCAAAATTAAGAATCGCCTCAACACCGCCGCTGACAAATTGATTGGCCACATTTTGCGCTTCAAACGCAGGCACTGTAATAATACCAATCCGTACTTGCAGGTTTTTGATCGTATTCGTCAGCTCACCCATCGGCTTTACTTTAAGGTTGTTGATCGACTCCCCGATTTTGGAGTCATGGGCGTCGAATACAGCCACGATTTTCATATTGTCCTTTAAATAAGCATTATAATTGCATAATGCGCGTCCCAAATTGCCCGCTCCGACTAAAGCCACTGGAATGACTTTGTCAATTTTAAGGATATGCCTAATTTTTTCAATCAAATAATCAACATCGTAGCCAATCCCTTTTTTTCCAAACTCTCCGAAATAGGCAAGATCCTTACGGATTTGGGCTGGATTAAGATCCAGCTTTTGTCCCAAATCCTGAGATGACACTGTATTTACATTTTTTTTGCTTAGCTCATTCAGATAGCGAAGATATATGGGCAGCCTACGAACGACAGCTTCCGAGATTTTGACTGTTTTCATATTTCGCTCTCCCCCATCCATTGCTTAATTCTGCCCACCAATTGGGTGGTTGGCATATGCTCGATCTTGGGTCCGGGCAGCGAGTACAAAAAATATTTGCCGTAGCTCGTATCAATAACGCGGGTATCATAAATAATGACAATCCCCTTGTCCTTAGTCGTCCGGACTAGACGGCCGAATCCCTGCTTGAATCTGATCACGGCCTGGGGCACCGATAATTTCATAAAAGGGTTCAGGTTTAGCTTCTTTAAATTTTCCATCTTAGCCTCGACCAATGGATGGTTTGGGGGCTGAAAAGGCAGACGAACGATGGCCAAGCAAGTTAAGGCATCACCGGGGATATCTACCCCTTCCCAGAAGCTACTGGTTCCCAATAGAACGCTAGCGGAGTTATTCTGGAACAAGCGGGTTAACTTGCTGCGATTGCTGCTATCCACCCCTTGGCCTAAAACGCCAATTCCGAAGGGACTTAGCTTCTCTTTTAAAGCAGCATGGGTTAGCTTCAGCATACGGTTGGATGTAAAGAGCACCAGCATTCGGCCCATCGTTTCTACAGCAACCTCAGCCAGCGATTGCGCCAGCTCCGCAAGAAAATGCTTTTCGCCCGAATTCCCACGGATGCTTGGGAAATCTCTTGGGATTGCAACCAAGGCCTGCTGCCGGTAATTAAAAGGCGATTGCAACTGTACAGTCTTCACCTTCGTATCAGGTGCGGTGGTATCCAAGCCTAATTGCTCGCAAGTATAATCAAAGGATTTGCCAACCGACAGTGTAGCTGAGGTCATGATCACACTGGCCTTTGCCTCAAAAAAATGCTCCTGAAGCATAGGGCTCACGTCAAGGGGTACACTAATTAACTGAAGCGACTTGCTTTTATTGCTTCCCGCTTCAAGCCAATATACATAATTGGGATCCGCCAATGCCATAAAAAAGTGAAGATTATCACGTTGCCTATACAATTCTTTGACGCTTCCGCTTATATCTGTGACTAGACCAGCTACATCCAATACTTCCTGCTGGTCTTTGACCTCGCTAAGCAAACGGTCTAATTTCTTTAAGATTTCAGAGGATTTTAAATACATATTTTCCTCTAAGACTAACAGCTTATCCCACTGACCGGGCTTGTTTTCACTCTTCAGGCGGTAAACAAGCTGGCCGGATTCCGACTGGGTCGGATCGGAACGGGAGGCAACAAGCTGATAGAGCAGGTCGGTCAGCTCATCCCATTCTTCTTTAAGATGGAGCAGGCCTGGCAACAGGGTATCAATAGCCTTGCTCCATGCAAGCCCCTTGTCGTTATCAGCCTTGCTTAGCCTTAGGCTTAGCGTCGGCAGTTGTCCAGTTCGGCTATCCTTGTACAGCCACCACAAGGCGCCTACAAAGGCGCCATACGCGACTTCAATCCCTAAGTGCTTGCTGGCCACTTCCTCGAAATGATGGGCTTCATCGATTACAAGATGCTTATAGCTTGGAAGCAAGCGGCTTTCCGCCTTCGTGTCGGTAAATAGCATGGAATGGTTCGTAATTACAAGGTCTGCTGTGCTCGCATTATTGCGCGCACGGTGGTAGAAGCATTTCTTAAACCAAGGGCAAGCTCGATTCAAGCACGAATCCGTATCACTTGCAACGGTATGCCAGAATTGGCTGCCTTTGCCGCTAAAATGCAGCTCCTCATCATCTCCATGCTCAGTTTCACTTAACCAAACGAGCATTTGCCCGGCAGTTAAGCGATCCTCTTTACCATATTCGAAATCCTGCTGCCCCATTTTATGCTCGAATTTTCGCAAGCATAAATAATGGCTTCTGCCCTTGAACACCGCTGCGCGAAATCCAATCGGGAATAAATCCATTAACAGCGGGATATCTCGTTCACGAATTTGCTCCTGCAAATTAATCGTATGGGTGCTAACCAGCATTTTTTTATCATGCTTCAACCCGTAATATAAGGCTGGGATTAAATAACCAAGCGATTTCCCTGTACCTGTGCCTGCCTCGATCATTAAGTGGCGCTCCTGCTCAAACGCTGTTTCCACCTCTGCAAGCATAGTCTCTTGGGCTTCGCGATCCTCATAGTCCTTAAAGCGTTCTTTTAAGGCCAGCTTCAGCTGTGCGTAGAAGGAAGCGAAATCATCGGGCATGGCCAATACATCCTTGTCCTCACGCGGCGGGTCTTCTTCACCCCAATCCTTAACTGCGAGAGAGAATTGCCTATAGTTCTGCCCAGTTTGCACATCTTCACCCGGAAACATTTCCTTAAATGTAATCATTTCACGGACAAACCAACCAAAGTCGGTCGTCACCTCGTCAAACACCATAGATAACCGCTGTAAGGTGAGCAAGGATAATTGCTGAAAACGCATTAAGCAGCGTATCCATATAAGAGCCGTGACTTCAGCGTCACTGTCTGCTTGGTGTGGCCGCTCATGCTCAATCCCAAAAGCCTGGCAAACCAGGCTTAATTGAAAGCTGGATAAGGAAGGAAACAACACACGCAATGCTTCAATTGTATCAAGCACCTTGCCATCAAATGAGAAATAGCCATGCTCATCAAGAGCACGCTGCAAAAAAGCTAAATCAAAGGCGATCTGATGTCCGACTAATACACAATCCTGCAAAAGCGGTACCATATGCGCCATAACCGTTTCCAGCTCCGGAGCATCGCTAACCATATCGTCATCTATGCCAGTTAAAGATATTATAGAAGAAGGTATACTAATCCCTGGATTTACCAGAGAAGTATACCTGTCCGTGATTGTATCATCAACTATTATGACGAGGCCAACTTGAATTATGCGGTCCGTTGTCTGGCTTCCGGTCGTCTCAAAGTCCAAAACCGCGAATTTCATTACTTTTCTGCTAACTCCTTCAGTCTTATTTTCCTTTAAGCATACCAATACTTATCAGAAAAGGGAATAGCAAACTTCCTAGTGCTCCATTCCCCAAGACCCTTATTTTCTAGACGTTGGAAAGAACTCAAGCTTGCCTTTTTTCTCTTGGCATATACCCATTTCCACTAAAAGCTCTGTACAGCAGGGATCTGCTTGAAAAGCCTGATTGAACAAACGGAAAGCTTTTTCAGCATTGGCACCCTGCATTTGAATGCAACCCATCGCTGTACAAGCAATAGCTTTAATATGGCGGTTTTCCGTGATTTGGGATAAAAAATAAAAATGGCTATAGCCTTCGGATACCTCGCCTTTTTGCAGAAAGCACATCGCCAAATATAAACGCGCCAATGTAAAATCTGGCTGTACATGGACAATGTCCGTAAATTCATGAATGGCTTCACTATACATAAGCAGCTTGTAGTACCCTTGCCCCCTAATAAAGCCTTCGGAACGGTGATGATCCAGTTCTGGATCGATCTTCGGGCTGGCTGGTGGAGCTGCTGAAAGTCCATAGAAGGCAGATAGCTTTTCTTCAAAAAGCAGCCATTCTTCAATAAGCGTATCGCTCATGGATTTGAGTGTATTCAGCTTATGGTCAAGCTCGCGTTTCTGTACGCCTACAGCATCCGGGTATTGGCCGGCAACTTCATCAAGCATTTCGTTCATCGAGATAAACAGATGTTTGAACATGAGCGCATCCCACCTTAAGCTAGAGCATACCCTCATTTTCTGCTTGATTGCCGCTTTTCATTCGTTACATGACTGTGGAATGAATTTCTTCTTTAAGCACACTTACGATCTGATTATTGTCGCCCATAATTGCGATCTGCGGCCGATGTGTTCGAGCCTCTTCGTCAGTCATCATCACAAAGGATAAAATAATAACGATATCCCCAATGTGGACTAGTCGTGCCGCGGCACCGTTTAAACAAATAACGCCTGATCCACGCGGCCCAGGGATAATATAAGTTTCAAAGCGTGCACCGTTATTATTATTAACGATTTGCACCTTCTCATTAGGCAGCATATCAATTAAATCCATTATATCCTCGTCAATTGTGATGCTGCCCACATAATTCAGATTAGCTTCTGTGACGGTAGCACGATGTATTTTAGATTTTAGCATAGTTCTGAACATATAAGTAACCTCCTGTTAGTTGCTGCTTGTGTATCATCATTGTGTATCATCATTGTGTATCAACAGTTTATTTCGACAGCAAAATGATAGTATTATCAATCAGGCGTGTTTTGCCAAAGCGGGCTGCCAAAGCAATTACGATCTCTCCAGATATGGATCTTTGCAATCGAGAAACGGGCTCCAATTCAGGATAAGTAACGATTTCAACATATTCAATCTCAGCTAAGGGCATTTGGGCGATATGAGTGCGAATCATTTGCTTGAGCTCATCAGCCAGTAGCACGTCAGCGGCTTCGTTAATGCGCTGCTCTGCCAGCTTTAACGCTGAGGACAGAGCCAATGCCTGCCGGCGCTCCTCTGGCTGCAAATATACATTACGTGAGCTCATGGCGAGTCCATCCTGTTCACGAACAATGGGGCAAGGTACGATCTGAAGCGGCATGTTCAAATCATCGACCAATTGCTTTATGACCGCTACCTGCTGCACATCTTTTAACCCAAAAAACGCGGCATCCGGCTGGATGATTTGAAATAATTTGGTGACGATAACGGCGACTCCATCAAAATGCCCTGGACGCGACGCCCCACAAAGCTGCTCGGTAATAATGGATAAGCTAATCTTCGTTCTCACGGGCTTGGGATACATTTCGACTGTTGACGGGCAAAATACAACATCTGTACCCTCCTCTTCCGCAAGCTCCAAGTCGCGCGCTTCATTACGCGGATACCGATCAAAATCCTCATTAGGTCCAAATTGTAACGGATTAACAAATATGCTCAGGACAACGAAATCACATTGCTTCCGCGCTTGCTGGAGCAAGCTCGCATGCCCTTGATGCAGGAAACCCATGGTCGGTACGAATCCGATGGTAAAGCCCGGCTGCTTCGCTCTCACGCCTTTTAGAACGGCTCTAAGCTCTTCTATGTGATGGATAACCTGCATGTCTTTTTCCCTCCTCAACCTTAACTTTACTTATGTTTTAGCTATGAGCTACTTTTTGTTAATTCCTTGATTTCCATACAAGCCAGCAGCCAGCACATCATCCATGTGGAACGCTTGCTCCTGTGTTGGGAAGCTGCGTGCTTTCACTTCGGCTACATATTGCTTTAAGCCGCTACGAATGTCATTGCCAATATCTGCATAAGCCTTGACGAATTTTTTGGGAGCGATATCCGAGCCGTAGCCCATTGCATCATGGAACACCAGCACCTGCCCATCACAACGCGGGCCGGCCCCAATGCCAATAGTAGGAATGGACAATTGCTCGGTAATATAGGCAGCGAGCTCCTCCGTAACCAGCTCTAGCACGATGGCGAAAGCCCCCGCTTGCTCTAGGCCTTTGGCCTCCTCAATCAGCCTATTTGCTTGCTCCGAGCTCTTGCCTTGGATTTTATAGCCGCCAATTTGATGAATCGATTGGGGCGTCAGACCAATATGTCCCATAACCGGTATACCTGCCCTTGTACAGGCTTGTACGGACTCGATAATCTCTAAGCCGCCCTCCATTTTAACGGCGGTAGCAAGCCCCTCCTGCATAATACGCGCCGCATTACGCAGCGTCATATCCGTGCTGCCATGGTAGGTCATAAAGGGGAGATCTGTTACGACAAAGGTTGAGGTCGCTGCACGCACTACAGACCTTGTGTGATAGATCATATCCTCAATGGTAACAGGAATGGTCGATTCATAGCCCAAAACGACATTGCCCAAGGAATCGCCAACAAGGATCGCATCAATTCCCGCTTCCTCAGCAAGAAGTGCCGATGGGTAATCATAAGCGGTAATCATCGAAATCGGAATGCCGCTTTCTTTCATCTTTTTAAACTTTGTGGTCGTATTTGCCCTTCGCTTTTCCATTTCACACCCTCTTTTCTAAACGTTAGCTTGCACCAATCTTCACAAAAAAACTATACAAAAAAACCTTTAAGCCAAGGGAAGGCAAAAAGGTCACATGATTGCTCACATATGATCCTTCTGTCTCGGTCCGTTAGGCTCAGAGCAGAATCCGACATATTTCAACTAGCTATGAAGTTAATAATTATCCATATTTCATTGTTGCCTGCACAAAGCGGTTAAAGAGTGCAATTCGGTTAGGATATCGCCTCTGTTCGCTTTATTATAACAAAATTTATTTAAGAGGAACAGTTTTTCTTTTCACATTTCATCCACATTTATGGCGATCTTATTATCTGGAACCAAATTCGACATTGCTGGAATACCATTTGGTTAAAGTCCCATCCGCAAGTCGGACGACTAAGGCGCCATGGTCATCAATGCCCTCAGCAATACCCTCTATAAGCCCTTTATTGCTTTGTTGGCGAACTGTGCAGCCTATCGAGACATTGAGCGCTTCCCAGAGCATTTTAATCGGTGCAAATCCCTGCTCTTGATAAAGCTCGTATAAACCTTCAAGCTCTAGCAAAAATTGGCATAGCAGCTCCGCGCGGTCTATCTTGCTGCCCGCCTGAATGGACAAGGAAGTGGCCACATCCTTGATCTCTTCAGGAAAGTCATCTGGGTCTAGATTCACACTAATCCCGACACCAGCAATAACATGCTGCAGCTTTTCTTCATCTGCGCTGGATTCGAGCAAAATCCCGCTTATTTTTTTGCCGTCGACCAGCAGGTCATTCGGCCATTTAATACCTGCATCAATCGCGGTTAGCTTGCGTATGGAACGGCATAAAGCCACAGCTACCAGCAACGTCAGCTGTGGCGCAAGTTGCAGTGGTATACGCGGCTTCAAGACTAAGCTCATCCATAACCCCTTACCTTTGGGTGAATACCACTTACGACCCATTCTGCCGCGGCCGCTTGTTTGGTGCTCGGCGATGACAAGGGTTCCCTCTGCCGCACCTTCCAGCACTAAGGAATGGGCTACAGTATTGGTTGATTCTACCTCATCGTAATAGAGGATCGACCTGCCTACTATGGTCGTCTGGAGCTTGGCTGTTAGCTGCTCAATGTCCAGCTTGTCCGGCTTGCTAATAAAGCGGTAGCCTTTGCGGGACACGGCTTCAAAAACATAACCCTCCATACGGAGCCGCTCGATATGTTTCCAAACCGCCGTTCGGCTGCAATTCATCTTCTGGCTTAGCTCTTCGCCCGAAAGAAATACATCCGGGCTTTCTATGAATAAACGAATTAATTGTTCATTAATATTCATGCTGTGTACCACTCTCTGACGATTTAGAGTTTTCTACGAACATCACAGCTTCAGCAATTAGCGCATCCGTCTCATTGGAAAGCCGTCCAAGGGCGACTTCATGCAGTAAAAATTGCAAAACCTCAGCAAGCCATGGTCCTGGTGCATGATGAATATGAGTTAACAGCTGCTTGCCATCCACCCGAAGCTGCTCCAAACGGTCTATTTCGAGCTCATTCAGCCATGCTTCTCCATGTTGGATGAACAAGGAGACGACTTGAGACGGTAGGGACAAATGTTCCAAGACTTTGGGATCTACCGCCAACACTTTGCCAAGCAGCTGAAGAGCTTCTTTGCCATAGCGCAGCACTGTCCGTTTCCATATCGGCTCCAGCTCATGCTCTAATGAGAGCTCATGCCTGTTAACTCTGTTAAGAAGATCAACATCCGCGGCAGCATCAACCAGCTTATAGGCAGCGGCTACCACCGCACAGACGGCTTTTATCTGCGCCTTGGAGAACGTTAGTGAACGCATATCCGCTTCTGTCTCTGAAGCATTCATACCCATTGCGATATATAGAAAGCTCCATCGCTCGGTTGGCGCTTTAAGCTGATTGATCGGCTCAGCAGTCCGTAGCCTGTCTAACTGTGCAAGCCTTAATGGCTGCTTCGCCTCGAGCAGCATACCGCTGGCGGCCAGCAAGCCGATAGCTTTAAGCGGATTCGCTCCAGCGATCATTCGCTCCAGCTCCATCCGCACCCGCTCCAGTGCGATATGCTTTAGCAGCGAAGCATGCTTGCATAAGGCCTGCCAGGTGCCGCCTTCGATCTGCAGCTCATATTCGGAAGAAAACCGGATACAACGCAGCATACGCAAGGCATCCTCCGTAAACCGTTCGCTGGCATTTCCTACACAGCGCAAGCTGCCTTGCGCCAAATCCGCTAGCCCGCCAAACGGGTCAATCAGCATGCCTGCAGCATCCAGTGCCATAGCATTCATGGTAAAATCACGACGCTTAAGATCCTCCTCTAAGCTGTCGATAAATTCTACCTCAGCAGGACGTCGAAACTGCTCATAATCAGCTTCCTTGCGAAAAGTCGTCACCTCGTAAAGGTTCCCATCCATTATGACCGATACAGTACCATGCTGTAGACCGGTAGGAATCGTTCGCTCGAATAGCTCCACGACCTGGGCAGGATGTGCAGAAGTCGCAATATCATAATCCTTGACAGCGCGACGTAATTGCTGATCACGGACACAGCCACCAACCAGGTAAGCTTGGAAGCCTTGCTGAGTTAACTTTTGTAAAACCTTTAACGCACCTTGCTCCAGCTTTGTTTTCATAGGGTCCACCTAACTCCAGCCCATCTATCTGACCCGTTCCATCAGCCAGCTTAACAATTTAATGGTTTTAGTTTGAGCTCATCAGGAATCGGCAATCCGAGCACCCGATAATAAATTTCTTCATATTGCCTAGTAATCACATCATTACAAAATGTGAATCGTGCCCGATATAAACACGCCTCCACGATTTTTTCATACAAAGGTTTGTCTGTTAGTAACTGCTTCGTATAGTGAGCCATTTGCTCAACATCACCAATATCCGCGAGAAAGCCGGACTCGCCATGGACGATCAGCTCAGGGATACCCCCTGTATTGGATGCGACGGTAGGAACGCCACATGCCATTGCTTCTAGCGCAACCAGACCAAAGCTCTCCTTCTCTGATGGCAATAACATTACATCAGACAATGATAACAGCTGGGCTACGTCATCCTGCTTGCCACAGAAGGTAACGCGGTCTAATAATCCGAGCTCTTTAACTCGGCATAATACTTTAGATAACTCGGGGCCTTCACCAACAAATAACAATCGGCAAGGAATTTCCTGAGCGACGCGATGGAATATCTCCACAACATCCGTCACTCGCTTCACCGGACGAAAGTTGGAAATATGAATTAATATTTTTTCATCAGGCTGGGCGAATTCTTTACGGAGATCCGTGACTTCTCTTGGGAAATAGACCCTTTTATCCACAAAATTATAGGCCAAATCGATATGCTTCTCTATATTAAGCAGCCTTCTAGTTTCTTCAATTAAATCCTTTGACACCGCAGTTACAGCATCACTTTGGTTAATCGCATAGCGGATCAGGTCACTCAGGGATTCATCTTGTGCGAGCACCGTTATATCTGTACCATGCAAAGTCGTTACAACCTTCAATTTATCACCAACCATCTGCTTGGCCAACAATGCACAAACAGCATGGGGAATCGCATAATGGACATGGAGCAGGTCAAGCTCTTCGAGTTGGACAACCTGAGCCAGCTTGCTTGCCAGCGATAAATCGTATGGCGGATATTTAAACACATAATAGTCATTGACCTCGACTTCATGATAAAAAATATTTCGGTCAAATTTACCTAAACGAAAAGGCATACTATGTGTAATAAAATGCACCTCATGCCCCTTTTCGGCAAGCAGCTTACCCAGCTCAGTCGCTACAACACCTGAACCGCCCAATGTCGGATAACAGGTAATACCGATTTTAAGACGTTCCTTCATAAGACTTCCTCCGTTGCCTGTTTCTAATGAGTATTTATCAAGAGCCCGGTGTCCTGCTAAAATTTTTCAATCAAATAGGGTACCTTGCTAACAAACCCTTCCGCATAAGCAACCATCCGCTTTTGGCCCAGCATCCGATCCTTAGCTTCAATTCGCTCCAGATAGCCTTGGTTCAGTGGCGTTTTCACAAAATCATTGTTTGTGCCTACACTCTCAAATTGCGTACGGTAAGCCTGTAAGGCTTGCATCTTAAGCTCATGGACGCCCGTAATATCGACCAATAAATCCGATTCATAAATATCATTAATAAAATAAAAATAAAGCTCTTCTACGGTATGCGCTTCAGTATCAGGATCATACCGGCGAAGCTTGGCATTAAATACAGCTTCTTGTACCAGCCTGCTGCACGCAATATGATCCGGATGCCGATCCTCCCAATAAGGAGCGAATACTATTCGTGGCTTGTGCTTACGGATTTCTAATGTTATCGCCTTAACGTTGGCCTCATTGATCCATAAACCTCGGTCAGGCAGGCCGAGATTGGTTCTCTCTGCCAAGCCCAACACTCCAGAAGCCGCTTGCGCTTCGTTCTGGCGAATGTCTACTGTGCCATTCGAGGACATCTCCGCGTAGGTCAAATCACAAATACCAACACGCTGGCCTGCTGCTGTGTGCTTACAAATGGTACCACCCATGCCGATTTCGGCATCATCCGGGTGTGCGCCAAAAACCAACAAATCCAGATGTCCACTCATTACATTTCACCTGGTTTATATTTATGGACAAGCTCTCTCCAGGCAAAATCACCGCGATCCAATGCTTTGACCAAAATTTCAGCTGTCGCAATGTTGGTGGCGCATGGAATGCCTTGTACATCACAAAGACGAAGCAATGCAATAATATCCGGCTCATGGGGTTGAGCCATCAGCGGATCACGCAAGAAAATGATCAAATCCATTTCATTGGTCGCCACCATAGCGCCAATCTGTTGATCGCCGCCAAGTGGTCCCGACATAAAGCAGTGGATTTGCAGCTTGGTGCTCTCCATAATTCGAGTGCCTGTTGTTCCCGTTGCATAAAGCAGATGATTCTCAAAAACCGTCTCATAAGCAATAATAAAATTAACCATTTCGTCTTTTTTGCGATCATGTGCTATTAATGCTATGTTCATCTCGCTTTTACTCCTCCATATGGCTTCACATTTATCTTATCTACACTGATTAATCTATAAAATGTTCAAATCCATAAACAATACCTGTCAGTTCCATTACTTTATTCACCGCAACCTTAACTCCCGGCATATAACCTGCCCGATCGTAGGAATCATGGCGAATTTTCAGAGTTTGACCGAATGCTCCGAAAATAACCTCTTGCTGAGCAAATACGCCAGGAAGCCGAACACTATGTATCCTAAATCCATTATATAAGCCGCCGCGAGCACCTTCAATGGTTTCCGTTTCATTGGGGTTGCCTTGTCTAACTTCTTCGCGGCTTTGGGAAATCAGCTCAGCGGTTTTGATCGCTGTACCTGAAGGGGCATCCAGCTTTTGGTCGCCATGATACTCAATAATTTCCAGATTTGGCATATACTTAGCTGCCTGAGCGGCAAATTTCATCATAAGAATCGCTCCGATTGAAAAATTGGGAGCGATAATACCTCCAATTCCTTGCTCCTTACATTGCCTATCAAATATTTCAATATCCTCAGGTGTGAATCCTGTTGTCCCGATGACAGGACGCACTTTATATTTGATCGCTAAAGCGGTATTTGCTACTACGGAATGAGGCGTCGTGAAATCAACCAATACATCCGGCTTGCCTTCCACCAGGGCTAGCTCCAAATCATTGCTTATCTTAATGCCACAAGGCTCCAAGCCTACCATTCTACCTGCATCGACTTCATGGCCAGTAGACCTTCCTATCGCTGCTACCAACTCAAGTCCACTATCTTCCAACACCATTTTTACAACCTCACGGCCCATACGGCCATTTGCACCAGCTACGGCAACTCGAATCTTACTCATCCTCTATTCGATCCTTTCTTCTCTTGCCTTATTTATGGCTATATGCTCACTTAAGATGCTGTTGATATTCCAATAGCAGGCGCTGGCCGATTTCGTGCTGGGGATCTAGCTTTAAGCATTCATAGATGGCGTCGATAGCCTCATTATACAACTTAAGTAAGGAGTATCCATGCGCTAATAGTATAAATGCCTCTATGTTTATCGAATCCAAACGAATAGCTTGCTTTAATAAGCCAATCGCTCGCCAAAGCTCCACTTCAGATTCTGTGAAATAAGCTTCAGCTTGCACGATCAATTCTCTAGCCTGCAGGTGCTGTAAATGCAACCGAAACTGTGACTCCGTGCTATCAAGCATAACTGCCTTGCTGGCATGTTCAATGGCTTTGGAAAGCTTATTGCTTCGAGCACATGTAATGGATAATTTATAATGAAAAACAGCATTATTGGGACTGATTGCTATAGCCTGCCCGAACCATTCCACCGCCTGCTCAAAGTCATGCATCAATATAGCTTCATAAGCCTTCTTAATTTGCTCTTCCCCATCCATGCTGCCCATCCTCCTTAGAGTTATCCGAGCACACTAACTTATGAGCATTAGCCTAAATGTGCAGTAATAAGTAACCGCTGTATAGTTGGGATATTACTATCTCCAGAACACACGGCCACTCCAAAAGTTATTCACCGCACTTCTAAAGCTTGGCATTATGCCTGCTCATAAACATACTCGATGGTACAGCATATGTTTTTCAGTCGCCATCGGTGTTTATTTTGGTCCACCGGTCGGCGTCCCGAGTCCGAAACTTCTCCATAATTTTATTATGCGCCTCCGTCAAATCAAGCCCCAACGAATTGGCAAAACAAATCGTTATAAATAAAATATCGCCCAGCTCCAACTCAATGGAGTTGTCTGCTTCCGAGGATTTTTTGGGCTTTTCGCCAAACTGGTGATTGACCTCACGGGCTAACTCGCCCACCTCTTCTGACATCCGAGCCAGCATAGACATAGGGCTGAAATAGCCTTCCTTAAACTGCGATATATATTGGTCTACTTCCTGCTGCAGTTCCGCAAGCGTCCGTTGTGTCATCGAAAGACCATCACCAACCTTATTATGAATATACCTATCTTAAAGGGTTCATTATTGCTGAATGCCTATAGTACAAAACCCTTTTTACTATGTTATCGCAAACGTCGTAGGATGACAAATTTTTTTTGGGTTAGAATTAGGCATACTAAATGAAAGCAGTCACTTGAATGCTTTCGACGCCAGTTTCTGCGAAAACTCAGTTATGCTTTCAATGCTAGTTTTCTTCGAAAACTCTAAGGAGATGAACTCTATGTACAAATTGATTAGAGAGCGATTGCAGACTTTGTTCCCAATTTGGCTGGGAACTGCTATTTACGCCTTTGGTTTGCATTATTTTATTATCCCAAACCAGTTAATGGAAGGTGGAATTACTGGAATCGCCCTGATGCTTAATTATATTTTTCATATCCCCCTCTCCATCACCACTTTGATAACCAACATTCCACTTTTTTTAATCGGCTGGAAAATCTTTGGCAGGCAGTCCATGCTGTATACAATTTTCGGAACTGCTTCTCTCACAGGCTTTCTTTGGATGATGGAATGGATCATACATAGAGGCTGGCTCGTTCCTTTTAAGACGGAGCAAGATTATTTTCTCGTTACAGCCTATGCGGGACTTACGTTAGGAATTGGACTCGGCATCGTATTTCGTTATGGGGGAACAACAGGAGGCACAGATATTATCGCGCGAATTGTCCAGAAATGGAGGGGCTGGAGCATGGGGCAAATTATTTTGCTAATTGATGTATTGGTTATTGGCTCAGCGATCTTTTTTTTACCTAAGGAACAAATTTTGTATACATTCGTAGCCGTTTTCATCACAAGTAAAGTGATTGACATTATCATTGAGGGTGCTTACGCCGCGCATGCGTTTATGATTATTTCCGATCATGCCGAGCAAGTCGTCCATGCCATCACCTTGCACACCGACCGGGGAGCTACCATGATTCCTGCATTCGGCGGTTTCTCGAAAAATCCAAAAAACATCGTCTACTGTGTGGTTTACCGACAAGAATTAAAAAGGCTCAAAGACTTGGTCCGTTCCGTCGACCCTCGCGCCTTTATCATTATTAACGAGGTTCATGACGTATTGGGAGAAGGCTTCAAGCCGGAATAAGCTATTTTACTCTTCAAGGCTTTTGCGTATGGTGATGACTCCACCATCCTTTTTGGAAAGACGCCAAGCTACAAAGCTTAGCACAGTCAAAATAATCGTACCCATCACAAGTGTCCACAAAATTGGGTTATGGTCATCGATAATCGGTAAGTAAGCAGTTGCCTCTTTCTTCAAAAATAACACATCAATCGTATGCCGCAGGCTGGGCATTACATTCAAGATTTGCTTATATAGCTCTTGCTCCGAACGGACCTGATCACTTATAAATAATACGAGAGAATCCAGTTTTTCTATCTCAATGGGATCCCGGCTTATAAGCAGGCTGGGGTGGAGCACGGCAATATGCTGACGGAATTTAGCGTCCGCCGCTAACAACTCAGGCTTATTCTGGGCATGCATGGAACGCTCCATTTGCTCCAAATCGTCCTGCAGCAGCCTATAATGCTGAATCCACATAGGCTCACGCGGATGTGTTAAGGCATCGGTCGCCAAGCGAATCGTCGCTACAGAGACTTGTCCCTCTTCTGGGGACAAGTTAACGGCATTAAATACACGTTTACTTTGAGTAATGGTCGTGGTCAGTGCATTCAGGCCTTCAAGTGTTGTGATGCCTTCATAACGGATTTGCGGAATTTGTTCGCTCAGCTGTTGAAGTGCAGCTCGTCCACCCGCTAAATCTCCCTGCATGACTTTTTTATACATGTCATCGGCGGTTTGGTTTAGTAATTCTAGCTTTTGCAATTGGTCTTGCGCTGGCTTTGGTGGAGCAGCTTGTTCTACGGGCTTTTGTCCTAATGAACAGCCAGCAAGTAATTGTACACTGATCAGTAGGGTTAAGATAAAGCTCCTCGTTTTTACTTTGTTGTTCAACCACATGGATATCCCTCCCTGAAAGTTTTCGAAGAAAAACTTACTTCGTAAGCGATACTTAGTTTTGCTTTAGCAAAACTTACTCCGTCAGTATCATCTATGCTCATCGTATGGGGGGATGTCCACTTTTATACCTTTCTTTTATCCAAAAGCTTGCGAACTTGAAGCATCACCCAAGAGAGAATGATACTGATAAAGCTAAGCTGTATCGTAAACGCAGCAACAATGGTTAAATCATCATCCAATGAAGCCGGTAGCCATGGAAACAACCCCATTCCATAATCCATATAATCGTTTAATAACGTCCAGAGCGCTGCTACAATAATCGCATTCACTCGATATGTATACAACCGCAAATATAATAAGGCTTCAGCTGCCATGCCCAGATGAGATACCGTCAGCATCCAATCCTGCCAGTTAACCGAATCCCCCTGATAGGCACCCGCCCAAATCATTGTTACCGCCCAGATCCCGTACTTAAACGAAGTGATAACAGCTAGCGCTTCAATCAGGCCACGAAACCACCCGGTTGCCTGTAGAGAACTGCGCTTTGGTTTCTGATAAGAATCAAACAACAAATAAGCGATCACCCCTGTAAAGAAGAGGCTTGCCGTCGGGCTGTCGGGTACGAATATTAAATAGCCAGGAGACATCGACTCGGTTGTGAGTACAAGTTGATCCCAATACCAGTAATACCCATAGATCGTCCCGAGCAAATTGACCCAGAATAGAGACCAAAGCATAAATCTGCTCGATAAAAAAGCTTTTGAGAAATAGGTCCGAAACGTAAGAGTCAGCAAGTTAGTTCCTCCCGTACAAATTTGAGGATAATAGGTTTGAAAAAGAACCTGGCCATACTACTGATGGCCAGGTCCTGGATTTGTTACGATTTTTGTTTGCTTAGCCATTCAGCTAATTTGGTCAAATCCGCTTCGGTTAAACCTTTTTTAATATTGTCATCATGTTGAGGACCCATGTTACCGATACCTTTGCTAATAATGCCTAAGATCGCTTCTTGGTTATGCTTGTCGCCTACACCACGAAGTGCCGGAATACCTGAAGCAGGAATTCCTTTCAGCTCCGCACCATGACAGGTAACGCAAGTTGCTTTCTTATAAATCTCTGCACCAGGATCATCGGCTGCAACGATAGCGGCACCTGCTGTTTTCTTCGTACTTGGCGCTGGAAGACCTGCACTTTTGGCTGCATGCATCTCTTCTTCGCGTTTAATATGCTCAGGGATAATGTTTTTTTCCGTCAACTCATGCTGGTAATGCGTCCATGATACTACGGTTAAGTAAGTAATGGCTACCAACGATAACATCATCAGCGTTGATGTAATAGGACGTCTGTAGAAACGTCTTTCTTTGCCTGTATCCAGAAAAGGCACAAGCATCAAAGAACCGAACAAAATACCAGGAACAATAACAGTCCCGAACACGACGAATTGATCAGACGCATAAGGGTATTTCAGTAATTGGTACATAAATAAGAAATACCAGTCAGGCATTGGGATAAATTGGGTATTTGTTGGGTCTGCCGGATAACCAAGTGGAGCAGCCTCGGTCATAACCAGCACCAATATGCCTACCATCGCAACAACCGCAACCATCCATTCCTTCAATAGGAAGTTAGGAATAAATACTTCTGATTTACCCGGAAAAGCCGAGTAATCAGGTTGTGTTAAACGTGATGTTTTGGAGCGTATTCGTGAATCGCCTACATAAACAATCTTTTCGTCAGAATCGTGACCATGTGCCACTGTTCACACCTCCTTCTATAACGGACCGGAAATTCCTTGCTTACGAATCATAAAGAAATGTCCCCCAATTAGGGCAAGCAATGCACCAGGCAAGAAAAATACATGAAGGGCAAAGAAACGAGTTAATGTTTGTGCACCAACGATTTCGCCGCCTTGCAAGAAAACTTTAATGTATTCGCCAATATATGGTGCAGAAGCAGCAATCTTAATACCTACTTGTGTGGCAAAGTATGCTTTATTATCCCATGGCAATAGGTATCCGGTAAACCCAAGACCTAGCATGACAAGGAAAATCAGCACTCCCACTACCCAGTTCATTTCACGAGGAGCTTTGTAGGACCCTGTAAAAAATACACGCAGAGTATGTAGGAACATCATGACGATAACCAAGCTGGCTCCCCAGTGATGCATACCACGTACAATAACTCCGAAAGCAACCTTATGCTGCAAATAATCAACGCTTGCATAGGCATTGATTATGTCTGGAACATAATACATCGTCAAGAACATACCCGATAGGATTTGAATAACCGTGATAAAAAACGTCAATCCACCAAAGCAATACACGAATGCGGAAAAGTGATGCGCCGGATTAACGTGCTCCGGAACCTCGTGGTCGGCCACATCCCTCCACATCGGCGTGATATCAAGACGTTCATCAATCCAGTTATACATACTTTTAAACATCTGATGTTACGCCTCCTTATTGTGCCCTTTTGTTCGGACCGAGCTGACCTACATACACAAAGCCATTTTCCGTCTTCAGTTCGTATTGGTCCAAAGGCAATGGGGCAACTGCAAGATTTTTTCCGTCAGCCGTATAGTGTGCGCCATGGCAAGGACAATAGTATTGATCTTTAAAGGCCGGATTTGAATTCCAGTCAACTGTACATCCCAAGTGCTTACAGGTTGGATTCAAAGCAAAAATATTGCCCGCCTTGTCTTTGGATATCCAAGCTTCCAGCTCCGGGTCACTTTCCCACCAACCATCTACTTGATGGACTTTAAATTTGAAAGATGCAGGTGTTTCCGTAATTTTCGTTTCCTCTACTACCTTTACCCAAGCGGCTTCTGTCTTCGGTTGAAGGACAGGATCAACAGCAAAACGAAGCATAGGAACAATCATTCCAGCGCCCATGAATGCTGTAGCTCCACCAAGGGTATAAGAAAGAAACTGTCGACGTGACATCTCGCGACGTTTAACCGCCGTTCCTCCTTGATGATGCTCATCCTGATTATTGTGCTCACTCACTCGTATTCTACCCCCTCATACAACATATATCATGTCGTTCGACATTACTTAACCACGCATACTAGGACATTACTAATAATAGCTTACGAGTTAGGGTGCGTCAAGAATATTGCCCCCAATTTCAAAGCTTCAAAGCTTGTCATTACAGTAACTTTTAACGAATTTGTCACATCTGCGCATACAACGTAAACGGAAAGCCGTATACATAGAATTAACAAAATTGCCACCGCTCATACATGAGATGTTATTCGTTGTTGCTTGTCCATAATTGCATCAGCTGTTCGGCTATCCGTTTTTTTTCGACAGGTAACGATTCCGTCAAGGTTTGAGGGGATAGGGTGAAGGATAAATCGGCATCGCATTCAGCGAGCACTCCTTCCAATTCTGCCTTCGCGCTTACCGTAATTACATACTTAAATCCACTGCCTTTAAGCTGTGCGCACAGCGCGTTGATTTGCTCCATGTTATCGCCCCCTTTTAAATAATGAAGCGCCGGGTATGTAAGAACCCTGCCTTTAAAGGGAATTTCAAATAAATCCAAGGCATCCCGCAGATCTTCCAGTGCACAAGTTGCTTCCCACGGAAGCTCGTTTCCGGTTAATCCTGTTACAGGCAGCAGGCATGTATCCACATAGGGACGCAAGTCATCCCAGCTCTTCTCGTTAACATCACTAAATTTCATATGGATTCCTCCTATCGCATCCACTTACTTTAGCACAAAAAAAGAAGCATATGAATAAGCTTCACATGCTTTCGAAAAGTTGCCATCATTTAGACTCTAAGGGGCATCGTTATTTCCAAGTGTATAGAGCGATTTCAGTTCTGTGGTGAGGGCTAGGAAAGTCACTTCATCTCCCTTGGCCAAAGCCAAATCAATCTCTTTGTACAAATAATGCTCCTTATACTTACGAATGGATTCATCCAAGACCATCTCAGCAAATAAGCCCAGCATTGTATCGTTGGAAATATTCATTTTGCCCATAGAACCTACCTCCAAGCCAGATCGCTCAAGATTTGTATTCAACAAACTATAGCTTCTCCTGCAAACGGTATTCCTCACCTCTAGCTACATAGCTTTCCATTGTACGTTGCATACGCAACAGATCCGATTCGGCAAGCTCCCGAATTACCTTAGCAGGCGTCCCAAGCGTAAGTGTGCGAGATGGAATCTGTTTATTTTCAGTAACCAGAGCCCCCGCTCCTATTAAAGCATATTCATCAATCACCGCACCGTTTAGTACAATAGCCCCCATCCCGATTAATGTGCCTTTACCTATCTGGCAACCGTGTATAATAGCTGCATGTCCTACTGACACTTCTTCACCAATAAGCAGAGGCTGGTCGACATTGACATGACCGATACACCCGTCCTGGATATTGCTGTTGCGCCCAATCCGGATTGGTGCCAAATCGCCGCGCAGCACCGTGTTGAACCAGATGCTTGCGCCTTCTTCAATCGTAACGTCTCCAATAATTTGTACACCCGCTGCTAGAAACACACTAGCATGCACCTTCGGGTAAATTCCGTTATAACTATGTAACATGAAGCGCAACCCCTTTTTCCTTCGATATGGGTGTGATTCTATCAATCGCTTCAAATGTTGTCAAATGGTATTGCGGTTAAATCTTCATTTGCCACATAAATCCCCTTAATGATACTTCGTCCCAGTTTTGATAACTGAATGACTGTGCCACTTTCCTCATGCTCGCCAATGCGCAACAAGCCCAAGTGCATCAGCATTTGCAAAATCCGTTGTTCCAATATGCTATCCGCTGTATCGTAATAAAAGGGGCGAATGAGAGGAATCAGCACTTCCTTTAAAGAAGCTACAGTCGCCCATGTGGGAACCAGCTTTTCCAACCAAAACACTAGGGATTGGAGATTCGGTATCGCTCCTTTGTAAAGCCTCAGCCAAAATCGGTATACTTGCAGCAAATCCTCTTCGGAATCGCTAGCGATCCATTCCTTACCTTTTGTGCTAAGTGTAAGCGTCTGGTTATACTCCGTAATCCATCCATGGAAATAGCAATAATTATATATAAAGGAGAAACGGTTTGGGTATTCCTTGGCCATCCGTCCGTACCCGAAGCGCCAAGCGGTTTTGGCAATCATGGCTTCCTTTACCGACAGCCTTTCCAGCAGCTGCTGTAGCTGCCGTTTGTACATATAATTTTCGGCGGTCAACAGCACCTCCTGCTCATGGACAAATTGCAAAAACTGGCGGATATCATCGATAATTAGCCGCTGCTCATCGCGATAAACGTTTGGCTCGCTTACTGATACAACATGCTGCTGAAACTGCTTCATCAACGTTTCACTGAATCTGGCCTTCAAATCTGCTGGTATTTGAAACAAATATCGAGTATCTCGCGAATAGCCATTAAATAGCCAGCCTTGTTGCTTAAACCTGCTAATCATCTCTCTAGGATTCCAGGTGTCCTGCTCCTCCTCCTTGGCCTTGACGAATCGGCTTTGTTGGACTCTTGCGACAAGCTCCTCTATGTTGAAGGTGCCACCTTTATCAAAGATCAATGAGTTTAAAAACCGGATGTCCTCTATTGGCAAACGCGTCACTTGCTGTTCAAATACGTCGCGGCGGCTAACAGTTGCCAGAATGGACTGTATGAGCTCGTTTTTCGAATGGCCGTTACACTCGCAGTTATAGGTTGCGGCAATCCGGCTTAAGTCATGAATATCGGCATAGCTTAACATATCTGCTAAATTCATCGGCTGATACCTCCATAAATGGCTTAGTACCATTATTGGAAAAAGCTGCGGATTTAAACGCGATTTTCGAAAAATATTTTAAATGAGAAATAAAAGAACCGCCAGGGAGGAACGCCCTTGACGGCTCTTTTATTGTGCAAGCCCTACTGTGGATTGTTAGTATCATCCAGATGTGCCGTGCAATTTAATAAGTGACAGTTCCAGACTTGCCCCTCTGATAGCACCATCACAGTCAGTGAGGTATTATTCAGATGCGAGGTTATTGGCTTACCCATAATATGCTCAAGCACGGGGGCTATATAACCCCCGTGGCTAACCAATAATATTCGCTTGCCAGGATGGTTCGCTTCCAGCTCTTCAAAAAATGAAAACCATCGCTGCAAAAGGAGTTCATCGCTCTCAAGCCCTAAATCCTGTTCTCTCCAACTTTCACCAAATAAGGTAATGCGATCCTCGAGCGTCGTCCCTTCCAACTGCCCAAAATGCCGTTCCCGCAATCGTGAATCTGTTCCCAGAAACGGAGTTCCTGTGACCTCGGAGATGGTTTGTGCCGTTTGCTTGGCACGAATCAAATCGCTTGACATCAGGCCATCCCATTCATCCAGCTTTAAGCGAGAAGCTAACCGCTCAGCTTGTTTAATTCCGATTTCTGCAAGCTCCGTATCCATATGGCCTTGCATCCTGCCTGCCAAATTCCATTCTGTTGTTCCATGTCGAATGAAGCCCACTTTTATCAATTTAATTCACTCTCTTTCTAATGTAGAAAAGAGCCCAAAGGGGCTCCTCTCCATGCTATGATCTTGTTCTTGATAGCCAGTTCATAATAAGCAAGGTGCAGGTGAGACCGAGCAAAGAGAGGAACAATAAATAATCCTTGTACGTATGGATAGGTCCAACTTGATACATAAAAGGTTCACTGAATCCCTTCAAGCTAGCTACCGCTGAGGGCATCGTACGTACATTCATCGATTCCGCCTTACTTCCAGCTACTACCACAGGATCACTCATTCGACCAATGACCGAAGAAGAATCCGGCGATATGGCAACAATGTCTCCGGTTTGCTGATAGTTAATCGAATAAACGAAGGATACTATAAACAAGGCTAAACAAAAAGCAATAACGGCTGTCATATTCCTGCGGAGCTTGAAGGAAAATGCATACTTCCTGTCCGTAATGGGAACTCTCCAAGATTCATCCTCATAAATCCGATTCATGACACTGCGCGAAATAGGTGTGGGGCTTGCATAGGGCTCATTCTCTTCACCAGCACTTTTTATAAGCTCAGTGCTTTCCTGCCACATTTGGAATTCAGCGGCACAGCTCTCACAATGTAAAATATGTTCGTCAACCCTACGCCTCTTTAAATCATGCTCTGGCAAATCCCAGTAAGCACCAAGCAACTCTTGAATTTCTTCACATTTCATCATCGTTTCATCCCTTCATACTCCTCAAAAACCGGATCAAGAAAGTATGGTTCCAGTTGAAGCTTTACACTAGCTCTTGCCCTAAACAATAAGGACTTGACCGAACTAACCGTTTGACCGAGAATGTTAGCAATCTCCTGATAATCCATTTGGTCATATTCACGCATGATTAGCGCTGAACGCTGCTTTTCAGGCAAATTATTAATCGCATCCCGAACCATAGAAACTTTCTCATTCCGCAACACGCTAATTTCAGGCATAGAATCAGAGGAGGCCTGCGGCTCATAACCGCTTTGATCCAATGACATTTTCACATTATTATTTTTACGTAGCTCACTAAGCACGGTATTTCTAGCTATCGTATACAGCCATGTTGAAAAAGTCGCCTCTATTTCCCTAAATGAGGCTAGGCTGCGGTACGCTTTATAAAAGGTTTCGTTACATAAATCTTCAGCCATCGAATCTAAATGTGCGCTTTTTAGCATGTGGTAGATGAATGCCAAAATTTTACGTTCGTAGCGCCGCATTAATTCATCATAAAGCTGTACATTACCATCTTTGATCTCTCTGATCAACTGGGAATCGGTCATTCAATACGACCCTCCTTGTGATTCCTTGCTACCCCCAGCGATTCTACTTATTGTTACTATGCGGGAGTAAAAAAGTTGCGCCGATTATATTAATTTTTTAAAATCAGACTTATATGGATTCGTTAACAAGTTCGAAATTCCTGCTTTATCGACAATATTGATAAAATTTCACAAAAAAATACCACCTTTTCTGAAAAGGTGGCTGCACAAGGTGCAAGAGTTTCGGATAGGAGTGGAGAGAAACCATACTGTACTTTTATTATATGTATACGGTTACAATCTGTCAATGAATATTTTGAAAACGCTTCAATTATTTAAAATGGTAGCTAAAAAAAAAAAATTACACATGAATCGTGTAATTTTCATTTTCAAGCAGCTTAATCGCCCGATCCATATGCTGTTCTTCACGAAATGACAGCCTCAACACACCTGGCACATCCTCACGGCTTTCGATAATATGGATATTGCTCAAATTGATCTTATTATTGCCTAGTAACATCGTAATTTGCCCGATAATCCCCGGATGGTCGGGAACCTCATCTACATAGATTTCAAATATCGAGGAAAGCACACCTTTGCGCCGCTCCGGTAACCCGCTGCGAAACTCGTTAGCTTGGCGGAATTCGGATTCAATCCCGGCACCGTCATTATGTTCAAGCAATTCGATAAAACGGCTAATTTCCGCATTCCAATCCCCTAAGAGCTTTAGAAGAACCTCTCGGTTATCACTAAGAATATCTCTCCAAAGAATAGGATCACCTGAAGCAATCCTCGTTAAATCCCTGAAGCCACCTGCCGCCAAATTTTCGTATAAATTATTCGATTCATTATAGCGGGCAATTTGGTTGACCAATGCTACAGCAATAATGTGGGGCAAATGGCTGATCGCTCCAACAATATCATCATGTAAGCTCGCATCCACCTTAATAATATGAGCCCTTGTCCATCTTAAGAGTCCAGCAAGGCGATCATAAACCTCCTGCGGAGTATTTTCCATCGGAGTAAGCACATAAAAAGCATTCTCATACAAATGTGAGCTCGCCGCCTCCACGCCGGACTTCTCGCTGCCTGCCATGGGATGGCCGCCAATAAAATAAGCGTCAGCGAAGCTGAGCTTTTCCGCGCATGCTGTAATCGATGCCTTTGTACTGCCTGCATCCGTGATGATGCAGCCAGGCTTAAGCTTGATCTGGGATAACCTGATCAAATACTCTTCTAGATTGCCGACCGGGACACAAAGAAATATAAAATCTGCATCCGTTGCTGCTTCCTCCAGCGAAACTGTGGCATGGTCGACTACCCCGTGCTTCAAATATTTCTCTACTGACTTTGGATTAATAGAATGACCTACAACATGAATCTCTGGCTTCCCTTTAAAGCATAACGCCAAGGAGCCACCGATCAAGCCTACGCCAAATATAGCGATTTTTATCATGAGAAACTATAGCCCTCCTAGAACCTTCCGCCTATACGCCTACAGCCACTTCATGAAGCGCCTCTTGCAGCGCGTTAATAAATTTTTCGTTTTGCTCTTGGCTTCCTACCGTTACACGAATCATAGTCGGCAATTGCCATGAAGGATCGTGGCGAATAATAAGTCCTTTGCGCAGCAGTGCATCAAAAACTAAAGCCCCTGAACGCTGGACGTCGACCATCATGAAATTACCATGCGCCGGATAAAAGGGCAACTTCAGCTCAGTAAACTTCTCTGATAAATAAACGATCCCTTGGGCATTCGCATTACGGCAATCCTCAATAAACTGCTCGTCATGAATCGCGGCAAGCGCTGCTTTTTGGGCAAATCCTGTCGTGTTAAAGGGCTCCCTCACCTGATTGACTGAACGAACCACTTCAGGGTGGCCGATGCCATAGCCAATCCGCAAGGAGGCTAAACCATAGATTTTGGAAAAGGTACGCAGCATGATCGTATTTTTAAATTGCTTAATCAAAGCTATGCTATCGGGATATTCCCCGCTTACATTATACTCGGCATAGGCTTCGTCAAGCACGACAAGTACATGGGCTGGAACTGCGTTTAAAAAATTAACTACTTCTTGGTGATCATTCATTGTACCCGTTGGGTTATTAGGGTTGCATAACCAGACAATTTTGGTGCGGTCGTTAATTTGGGCAAGCATGGCAGGTAAATCATGCGACCCTTCCTTTAAAGGTACTTCTATACATACGGCACCCTCAATTTCAGCATTATGCTTGTATTGTGGAAATGTCGGGAACGCCATAATCGTCTCGTCGCCTGGAACTAAAAATGCGCGTGCCAGCATTAAAATAATTTCGTCAGAGCCTGCGCCAAAAATAACCTGGTTGGTTTCCACTTGGAATTTCTTCGCTACAGCAGCCGTTAAGTCAACAGCGCCACCATCGGGGTAGATGCTGACTTGGTCGATATTGGCAATAATGGCTTCTTTCGCCTTAGGCGAGCAGCCAAATGGATTCTCGTTGGAAGCAAGCTTGATGACTTCCGTTAATCCTAATTCTCTTTTCACTTCTTCCATTGGCTTGCCTGGCTTATAAACCGGGAGATGGACAATATTTTTCTTAGGTTGCACAAAAGTCACTCCATTTCAAGGGTTGTTAATCCATAGTAACCACTATTCTAACTTACTACTAATACTAAGGCAACTGTATTAAATCCTTCACAAAGGCATCAATTTGTAAAAGTGCTTGTGGACGTGTGGCTGGATCTGCGAATAAAGGCAATACATCCTCCACCTGCCTCACAAGTGCGCTGCCTACGACAACACCATCACAGCTTGTGGCAAATTTAGCAAATTGCTCATTTGTCGAAACTCCAAAGCCAACAGCAATGGGTAGTGCAGTAGACTGTCTAACCGTCTCGATAAATTCGTCAATCCCGCTATGAAATTGCGTTCTTGTTCCGGTAACCCCTAAGGACGATACGCAGTAAACAAAACCCGATGCTCGGGAAACAATGCGCTGGATGCGTTCTTTGGATGTCGGTGCCACTAAAGGGATCAGGTGAATCCCATATTGCCGGGCAAGAGCTTGCACCTCTTCATCCTCTTCCATAGGAAGATCAGGAATAATAAGTCCGCTGATGTCACTTTCTACCAGCATCGGGAATATCGTTTCCAGGCCAAGCTGCAGCACTGGATTATAATACGTAAATAGGATAAAAGGCAGCTCGCTGCCTTCACTACGTGCTATCCTTGCAGCTTCAATACAATCCTTAATTGATATTTGATGGCTGCTAAGCGCACGTTGGGAAGATCGCTGGATGACCGGTCCATCTGCCAGCGGATCCGAATAGGGAACACCCAGCTCGATAATGCTTGCACCGGATTGCTCCAATTGCTTAATAATGTCAATTGAAGTACGGACATCCGGATCCCCAATGGTCAGAAACGGAATAAACGCCGTTTGCTTCTGTTCTTTTAGCTCAACAAACTTACGGTCAATGCGATTCATCAGTAGTACCTCCCAAATGCTTCATAATCGCCTCTACGTCCTTGTCGCCACGGCCTGACAAGCTTACGATAATAATCTCGTCCTTGCCCATGGTCGGTGCTATCTTCATCGTCTGGGCGATGGCATGCGCACTTTCAAGCGCAGGAATAATGCCTTCCGTGCGGCTTAACAGCTGTAAGGCATCCAGTGCCTCCTGATCCGTGATCGGATAATATTCCGCACGGCTTGAATCCTTCAAATAGGCATGCTCCGGTCCGATTCCGGGATAGTCCAAGCCCGCGGAAATGGAATGCGCCTCTTGAACTTGTCCATGCTGATCCTGCAGCAAGTAGCTCATGGAGCCTTGGAATACACCATGGCTTCCCATCGTCATCGTTGCAGCATGCAGCTTTGTATCGATACCTTTACCAGCCGCTTCAGCACCAATCAATCGTACATTGGTATCCTGAATAAACGGATAGAAGATACCAATTGCATTGCTGCCTCCGCCAACAGCGGCAATGATGGTGTCAGGCAGACGACCTTCCTGCTCCAATATTTGCCTGCGTGACTCGTCGCCAATTATACGCTGGAAATCACGGACCATCATTGGATAAGGGTGGGGGCCAGTTGCCGAGCCTAGTATATAAAAGGTGTCATCTACATTACTGACCCAATAACGAAGTGTTTCGTTGCAAGCATCTTTTAAGGTCCTAGTCCCTGACAAAACAGGAACAACCTCAGTGCCCAATAAATTCATCCGAAATACGTTTAATTGCTGGCGTTTCATATCCTCCTCGCCCATAAATACCTTGCACTCATAACCAAGCAAAGCTGCGACAGTAGCGGTAGCTACTCCATGCTGGCCTGCTCCTGTTTCGGCAATCAGCTTTTTCTTGCCCATCCATTTGGCAAGAAGCCCTTGACCCAACGCGTTGTTGATCTTGTGCGCGCCTGTATGGTTTAAATCTTCTCTTTTTAAATAAATTTTGGCTCCGCCCAAATGTGCAGATAATCGCTCCGCATAAAACAATGAGGTTGGTCTGCCCGAATATTGATGCAAGAGATTATGCAGCTCCTGCTGAAACTTCTCTTCCTTCACAAACGTTTTATAAGCCTGCTCCAGCTCGATTAGAGCATTCATCAACGTTTCTGGCACATAGCGTCCACCAAATTTACCGAATCTTCCTTGCTCATCAGGTACATTAATCACGATGCTTCACCCTTTCGACAAATCGAATTATTTGATCTATATCCTTTACCCCGTTTGTTTCCACTCCACTCGAAACGTCAACCCCATCGGGTTCATAAGCGTCCAGAAGCTCTCGTACATTATCAGCCACAAGGCCGCCAGCCACGATTAGCTTAAGTCCTGCCTCCCTGCACCAAGCTTGATAAGGCGGGATCGCTTCCCATGCAAAGGTTTTGCCTGAGCCCCCGCCATAAACCGGATCAAACGTATCCAAAAGAAAGGCATCTACCGATGCTTGGTAAGGCTGCAGCAAGTCAGAAACACGGCTGTTAGCTACTGTGGAATCCATTATATTGGCTGCCGGCTTCCCCGAAATTTCCATTCCAACTGCCGCATGGCTTCCACTGACTTGCTCCAAAGCAACCACAGATACAACCTTCCACACCTCTACCCTAGGAAACATGTCCTTTGCCCAACGGCATAACTCCGGGCTTTCCTGTCCATGGAGCTGGATAACATCAAGCTTAGCTTCCTTCATAATTGACAACAGCTCTGCTTGTGATGGATTGACGAATACACCAACAGACAGCGGAGCAGGGAGCCCTATTGCTCGGCGCCCTTCCAAAACTTCAATCATAAGCCCCGCCTGTATTGAAGTGACCTGTCGTTTGCTCTTCGCAAATACAAAACCGATATAATCGATCGGTAAATGCATAATAGCTTCCACCATAGCTGGCTGCTGTAATCCGCATATTTTCACATGGCTCATGGCTAATTCCTATCCTTTCGCCGTAAAGGTGCCCATCAGGTCATGCACAGCCTGCTCTATGACGGGCTGCCGCATAAAATGCTCGCCAATCAGCAGCGCCTGAGCGCCAACCGATTGTAGATAGGCAAGCTCAGCAGGCTGGGAAATGCCGCTTTCGCTAACTACCGTTACCGCTTTGGGAATATAGGCAATTAGCTCCTCCGTCGTTTTTAAATCTGTAACGAATGTTTGTAAGTTCCGATTGTTGATGCCAATCAACGTGGTGTTAAGCTCCAAGACGCGGTCAAGCTCTTCTTTATCATGCACCTCAACAAGTACATCCAAGCCAATAGCCTCTGCTTCACGGGAGAACTGCTTCATCTGCTCCGTAGTCAAAATAGCCGCGATCAATAGTATCGCATCGGCGCCGATTGCACGTGCCTCATAAATTTGGTGGATATCAATTGTAAAATCCTTTCGCAGGATCGGCACGCCCACTGCCGCTCTTACCGCTTGCAAATAGGCGTTCGAGCCTTGAAAATAGTCGACATCTGTCAATACCGATATGCAATCTGTTCCCGCATTCGCATAGGCTTGAGCCAAGGTAACCGGATCAAAATCAGCCCGAATCAGGCCTTTGGATGGAGAGGCCTTCTTCACCTCGGCGATCAGACCCATTGCTCGGTTACGGTTGGTGGTTAGTGCACGTTCAAAGCCAAGGCAAGCTGGAAGGGAAGCGATCGTCTTTTCCAAATCAGCTAACGTCCGCTTTTCTTTTAATAAAGCAACCTCTTGTTGCTTGGTATCGACAATTTTATCTAGAAACATGGCTAAGCTCTCCCGTACATTGGACTAATTGCTGTAGCTTTGAGGTGGCCTGCCCTGAATCGATCACATGGGCTGCGTACTTCACACCCTCTTGCAGTGTATTACATTTACCGGTTACATAAAAGCAAGCTCCTGCATTGGCCAGCACGATATCGCGGCAAGCTCCCGTCATCCCTCGAAAAACATTTAGGATAATTTCTGCATTGGCCGCCGCGTCTCCGCCGATTACTTCTTCTAAGCTATATTGCTTTAGACCGAGCAAATCCGGAGTAATGTCATAGGTTGTAATTTCATTGTTTTTCAGCTCAGTCACTTGTGTGGCATCGGAAATACTAATCTCATCCAGCCCATCATAGCTAGCGACTACAAGAGCGCGTTTCACATTCAATGCTTGCATCACATACGCCATCGTTTCCGCTTTACCGCGGTCAAAAATACCAAGCACCTGCCGGTCTGCACCCGCTGGATTGGTCAGTGGGCCCAGTAGATTAAATACGGTGCGAACCCCTAGTTCCCGACGGGGGCCGGCAGCATGCTTCATCGATTGGTGGTACTTTTGCGCAAACATAAAGCAAATTCCTACCTGCTCCAAGCAGCGGGCTGCAAGGTGGTGGTCAAGGTTAATATTGACCCCTAGCGCTTCCAGCACATCCGCGCTGCCGCTTCTGCTCGACATCGCACGATTGCCATGCTTGGCGACCCGTATGCCTCCTGCTGCAGCAACGATCGCTGCGGTAGTCGATATATTGAAGGTATCGGCTCCGTCGCCGCCAGTTCCGCATGTATCGAGCAAATGATTTTGCTCCGTCAACACTTGGTTAGCTTTGGCACGCATCGCCTCGGCAAAGCCGGTAATTTCCTCAATGGTTTCACCTTTCATTCGAAGCACAGTAAGCAGCCCACCGATTTGTGCCTGGGTTGTTAAGCCATCCATAATATCCGACATTACTCCGGTTGCTTCCGCTCGGGTCAAATGCTCAGAGCCTATTACTTTTTGAATGGCTTGCTGAATCGTAATTTTATGTTCCATAGCTCTAACTTCCTTTCTCTAACCTTTAGCTATAAGTGAATAAGGCTTATTCCCTTGCAGCTTGCACGGCAGATTCTGATTATTTATTTGTAATAGTCATGGTTAATGACCGAGCTCATATGGGGCTTTTGGGCAAATACAATCTCAGCGGTGCGGATCGATTTCAGCATGCCTGCCGCTTTATTGACAGTCTCCAAATATTCGCTCTCTGGAACCGAATCCCATACAATGCCTGCACCTGCTTGGACGTACGCCTTACCATTTTTGAAAATAATCGTACGGATCGTAATGCAGGTATCCAAATTCCCGGAAAACCCAAGATATCCAATTGCTCCTGCATAAGCACCACGCGCCTCATTTTCTACCTCAGCTATAATCTGCATCGCTCTTAGCTTGGGTGCACCGGATACGGTCCCTGCAGGCATGCAGGATAGAAAAGCATCGAAGAAGTCTTTGTCCTTGGCAATTTTGCCTGATACATTGGACACGATATGCATAACATGCGAATAACGCTCGACCTGCATGAATGTATCGCAGTGCACCGAGCCAAATTCCGCCACACGGCCAATATCGTTACGCCCAAGATCCACAAGCATCAAATGCTCTGCCCGCTCCTTCTCATCAGCAAGCAGCTCCAGCTCATAAGCCGCATCCATCTCCGGTGTTTTCCCCCTAGGGCGTGTGCCTGCTATTGGACGGGTCTCCACCTTCTCGTCCTCTACACGGACTAACAGCTCCGGAGACGTACCCACGATGACCTCATCATCCATCTTCAAGCAATACATGTAGGGTGAAGGATTCAAGGTGCGCAAAATCCGATATACATGAAGTGGCGATACGTCTGTCTCGATCTCAAACCGCTGGGAAAGCACAACTTGGAAAATATCACCCGCGCGAATATATTCCTTCGCTTTTTCTACATTGTCGATAAATTGCTCTTTGGTCAAGTTCGACTTCACTTCGCCTACTTCAACATCCTCAGGAATTGGCTGCTGCGACATCGAAAGCCCAGGTAAAGGACGCCTTAACCGCTCAATGGTTTCTTCGATTTTAGCGGTTGTTGCTTCATAGGCCGCGGCAATATCTGCATCTGTACCTTGCTTGGGAATATGCACGTTAGCGATCACTTTAAGCTGCTGCTTGTAATGGTCAAACACGATCACCTGGTCACAAAACATAAATTGAATATCGTTCATCTGCAGGTCATCTACACGATGGGCTGGCAGCTTTTCGTAATATTGCAGCAAATCATAGCCGAAGAAACCAACCGCCCCACCCGTAAACCTAGGAAGATCCGGCAATGAAGGACTTTGGTAGTAACGCAGATACGCCTTCAGCACATCGATCGGCTTTTCCAGCGTATGCTTCTTTTCCTGCTGGGTTTCAATTTCCACAGTGCCATTTTTGGCTGTAATCATCATAAAAGGATCCGTTCCGATAAATGAATATCGCGCCCATTTAACTCCACCCTCCACACTTTCCAGCAGGAATGCACGTTTCTCATTGTAAAAATGCTGGAATACGCGGATCGGCGTTTCCGTATCGGCCATTAAGGTACGCACGATGGGAATCAAATTATATTGCTTGGACAAACGGATAACTTCTTTAAGTTCAGGTGTATACATCTTAGCTCTCTCCTCTGCTCATCTAATAAAATCAAAAAAACCTCTACATCAAAGTAGAGGTGGCATCACAGATGATAGTAACCATACCGAAATATTATTGCCATATATGGCAATAAACATATAAATGCAAATAAATAATTTGCACTTTCATTCGGAATTACACTCGGCTCATCTCAGGCTCTGCTCAGCTAATTGCTTACTCTACTCGGCTCGTACTGCTACTTACTTCTTACTATCTCAACTATACTATCTCGATTATGATTTTGTCAATTTAGATAAATCAGGGCGAAGACGCATCGCTTCTTTCAAGTAGATGTGGACAATCTCATCCTGCTTTTTTTCGGTATTTACCATAACCATCAAGCGCACACAAAGAGGCAGGCTACCCATTACAGGAACCTCCAATGAACACATAAGCGGCACAAGCTCCCAGCCGTCCATTGCACGTATAGCACGGGCTGGAAAGGTAGCAGTCAGGTCAGTAGTTACTGTGACAAATACGCTAGCGATTTCTTCAGGCACAATTCCGTTCTCGGCAATAATATGATTCAATAATTCCGTTGTCGCCGTTAAAATTTCGGTTTCTTCGTTGTTTCCTACCGTAGTGGCTCCTCGAATCCCTCTAACAAACATATGATTTAAACCTCCAATTTCAGCTGTTCAACGACTTCTCTAACCAAAGCCGCAGACACATTTTTATTAATTTCTACCTTACCGATTTCTGTGGGTACAATAAAGACGATATTGCCTTCATCAAATTTTTTGTCATGCATCATCGCGCTCATAATCTCATCGGTATCCAAATGCTGCGGCAAGCTTGTAGGCAAACCAAAGGCTTGCAAAATCCGCTTCGTCACTGTATAAATATGCTCTGAATAACCTAAACGTACAGCTACCTTCGCAGAACCGACCATCCCAATAGAAATCGCTTCCCCATGGAGAAGCTCATTATACCCAGCAGTAGCCTCCAACGCATGGCCTATGGTATGCCCAAGATTGAGGATGGCACGAAGGCCGTGCTCTTTCTCATCCTGAGAGACTACAATGGTTTTCACTCTGCAGCCTTCATATAAACCATATTCTAATGCCTCAGCATCTAAATGAACCAGCTTCTCCGCGTTTTCTTCAAGCCATGCCACAAAATTGGCATCCCAGATTAAACCATGCTTGATCATCTCGGATAAGCCTGCACGAACATCCCGGTCTGGCAAGGTTTGCAGGGTTGAGGTATCGTACAACACCAGCTCGGGTTGATGGAAGGCTCCAATAATATTTTTGGCGAGCGGATGGTTGACCGCTACCTTCCCTCCAACACTGCTGTCATGGGCTAGGATCGTTGTTGGAATTTGGATAAATTTCACACCACGCATATAGCTAGCTGCCACAAACCCCGCCAAATCACCAACAACACCTCCACCCAAGGCGACCACTGTCGATTTACGATCGAGTCCTGCCTGCAAAGCAACAGCAATAATATCCTCTAATACGCGAAGTGATTTGGACTGCTCGCCAAATGGAACCGTGTACGAGGTGATCTTATAACCTGCCGCCTCCAACCTGCGGATTACGTTAGGTAAATGGTGCTGCTCCACATGGCTATCGGTTACAATCAGCATGGGTGACCCCTTGCTAATCCCATGCTTGGCGAACAATTCGCCGATCTGCTCCATGATCCCTTGCCCGATATAAATCGGGTAGGATCGTTCGCCCAAGTTAACATTAAGCTCTCTCATCCGCTTCAACGCTCCACTCTATATAACTGTCTAAAGGATGTCTTCTTACATTTAGTAGCTCTTGATCTGTTCCAAATAGCTGTTGTAATTATTGCGGATTTCCTCCAGCGAATCGCCGCCGAATTTATCCAGAAACGCATTGGCTACTTCCCAAGCAATAATATTTTCCATAATGACGCCTGCGGCAGGAACTGCACAAGTATCTGAACGTTCTACCTGTGCAGTGAAGGGCTCCTTGGTGTCGATGTCGACACTTTGTAGCGCTTTATATAGCGTTGATATAGGCTTCATCACACCACGAACCACGATCGGCTCACCTGTTGTCATGCCACCTTCAAAGCCACCTGCACGATTCGAGGCGCGATAAAAGCCACGGTCCTCATTGTGCATGATTTCATCATGCACCTTGGAGCCGCGCAGCTTGGCTGCTTCGAAGCCAATACCGATCTCGCAGCCTTTGAACGCTTGAATCGACAAAACGGCTTGGGCGATACGCCCATCCAGCTTGCGATCCCATTGCACATGGCTGCCTAGTCCAACAGGCACGCCTTCAATGATGCATTCCACGATGCCTCCAAGCGTGTCGCCATCCTCTTTGGCCGCATCGATGGCAGCAATCATCCGGGCTTCCGCTTCCTTGTCAACAACACGTACAGGCGACTCTTCCGTGATGCGGATTAGCTCGTCAATTGTTAAATCCTGCCGCTCGACTTCCACGTCCCCGATGCGTATAACTTGTACGGCTATTTTAATGCCAAACGCTTCAAGCAGCTGGCGGGCAACCGCGCCTGTTGCTACACGCATCGTCGTTTCTCTAGCACTTGAACGCTCCAAAATATTGCGTAAATCCTTTTGATTATATTTTAAGCCGCCATTCAAATCGGCATGGCCTGGGCGCGGGCGGTTTACTCTACGTTTCGACTCGTCGTTGCCTTCAATCGGCTCAATATTCATAACGGATGTCCAGTGCTTCCAGTCATTGTTTTCAACGACTAGGGCAATGGGTGCACCGGTTGTTTTGCCATGTCTTACGCCGCCGACAATATTTGCGGTATCTTTCTCGATTTGCATCCGGCGTCCACGGCCGTGGCCCTTCTGGCGCCGCCCTAATTGAAAGTTTACTTTCTCGAAGTCAATGGTCACATTACTTGGAAAACCTTCAATAATGGCTGTCAGCTGTGGACCATGTGTTTCGCCTGCTGTTAAATATCTCACTTGGTTTTCCTCTTTCCGTATAGTTTTACCCTCCCCTCCCTCCCTATAGGGAGGGACCCAAAGGGCGCTGCCCTCTGGACTCCCATGCTGGGCGCAAGGCTTCGGCGTTCTCGGGACGCTTCCGTCCTGTCGGACACGCTTGGCTTGGGTGCCCTGGGATGGTTGCGAGGCTTCGGCGTTCTCGGGACGCTTTCGTCCTGCTGGACACGCTTGGCTTGGGTGCCCTAGATGGGCACGATATTACGTTTTTCTTGAACTACTTTTGTTGTACGAGTTAAATTTAGGGATGTTGATTTGCTTTGCTCTCAACTTTTTACAGCATATATTTAGATGTGTAAAAAAGACTTGGCTATATGTATCCGATTCCTTTGCTAATTATAGTATAGGCTTCACCGTTTGACAAGAAACGTATACACAAAAAAAGAAGCACAACGACGGCATAAAAGCCGCAGCAGCGCGTTCTGATTGTTAGGTATACTATTGGTTCCAGATATAATCAGCCATTAATCGACTGAACTTTAGTTGCACTTGCAATTATGTCTTGATTCGGATCATTAACAAAGCCCATAATTTGCATGGAATCAATGCCGAGAATTTGTGCACATTCTTGTATCGTAATAAAACCTTTGCGATAAGCCATAATCACTTTTCTCTTGTCCATCGAACCCCTCCTGAGTAGTTTTTCCTTAGGAAAGCTAGCTTCGTTAGCATTACTGCTTAGTATGGGCGAGATTGGAAAAGGCTATACATCCGACTTATTCTTTCTTACGATAAAAGAAGGTTTCTGCGGGCTCCAGATTGTACTGGTTTGGAGAAAAAATTTGTTCCGTGCTGCCGACGAACAAAATACCGCCGATTTTCAAGGCATTGGCGAACTTTTGGTACAGCAAATGTTTTGCTTCTTCCGTGAAATAGATCATGACGTTACGGCAAATAATAAGATCGAACTGCGTATCGAAGGTGTCCGTCAATAAATTTTGCTTTTGAAAACGAATGCCACGCTTAAGCTCGTCGGTTATGCAGTAGGTTAAGTTGTCTTTTTTATAATATTTTTGCAAATAGTCTTGAGGCACGTCACGGATGGAACGATCCGAATAAATCCCTGCCTTCGCTTTAACTATTGCCCCATCGTCAATATCCGTTGCCAGCAAGTTGGTATCAGAGAGCGCATTAAGCTTGGCCAATATCATGGATAGTGTATAAGGCTCCTCACCTGTTGAACATGCCGCACTCCAGCATTTCAGCTTCCGGTTTTTGCGAAGCATCTCTGGTAAAAAGGATTTCTCCAGCACTTCCCAACGGTTAGGATTACGCCAAAATTCGGACACATTAATCGTCATTCGGTCAAGAAATTCATAAAACAAAGCTTTATCCTTAGTCATGGCTTCAAAGAAAGCAGCAAAGGTGTTATACCCTTTTTTGGTTCGTAAAGTGGTGAGCCTGCGTTTCATTTGGGCTTCTTTATACTGCGACAGATCAATGGATGTATAATCCTTAACCTTTTTAATAAATAAAAGAAAATCTTGGTCCTCCATGCTGCTTTCCCACCTTAAATCCACGTTTGTATCGACTTGCTGTAGCTCACTAGCTCTTGCTCACTAAAAAAGTTGGCAATTTCCCGTTGTGCACTCTCCAATGAATCCGAGCCGTGAATTAAATTAAAATTCGTATGTACCGCAAAATCTCCCCGAATCGTTCCAGGTGCTGCATCCATTGAATTCGTTTTACCGATCATAATTCTGGACAAAGCAACCACCTGGTCACCCTCCCACACCATGGCAAACGCAGGACCCGAAGTAATAAAGGTAACGAGCCTTTCAAAAAAATCTTTGCCTGTATGTTCTGCGTAATGAAGCTCGGCTTGCTCTTTCGTAATTTGAATGAGCTTGGCTCCCACGAGCTGAAAACCTTTTTGTTCAAACCGTTTCACAATTTCTCCAATAAAACCACGTTGCACGCCATCAGGCTTAACCATTAAAAAGCTGCGTTCCATATTCCAATCCCCCTTTTGATCCCAATATATCACAATTACCGGTTAAGGATACCCATTACTCTGGAAAACAGTAATTTTAGTAAGTTCTGTTGCCAATAAAATGAGCTACACCAATAAAATCCTTCTTCGCTTGAATATTCGGCATCCCTTGAAGCGCAGTAATCGCCCTATCAATATAACGTGAGGCCAGCAACTCTGAGCGGCGAATGCCATTGCTTTTGCGGATTAAGCTTATAAAGTCACTAATATCGGATTGCCCATCCTCGTCGCGAATACGAGCCATTTGTTCTAGTAATGGAGCTTTAAGCTCCGGTTGCTGCAAAGCGAATATAACGGGAAGTGTAATATTGCCTTGGCGGATATCACTGCCTGGCGGCTTGCCGATTTCCTTCTCCGTACCGCATAAATCGAGCAGGTCATCACGGATCTGAAAGGCCATTCCTACATTGTAGCCAAAATGGTACAGCTGTGTACACAATCCATCCTCCGCATCGGCTGCTATGGCACCAAGCTGGCAGCTGATCGCAATCAATAAAGCGGTTTTCCGCTTAATCCTCAACAAATAATTTCTAACGGTTTGCTCGGTATTAAAAAAGAAGCGAATCTGCTCCATTTCACCGATGCTCATTTCCACGATCGCCCTCGACATAATTTGATGGATCTTCGAATTTGGCAGCTTCGTCACGACTGTCAAAGCTTTCGCAAAAATATAATCGCCTGTATACATGGCAATTCGATTGTCCCATTTTGACCTTACGGTTAGTTGGCCCCGACGCGTGTCTGCATCGTCAATTACATCGTCATGGACCAAAGAAGCCATATGAATCAGCTCCAGGGTTACGGCCACATGCTTAATACGCTCCAAATCGTAGTTGCCGAACTTTGCACCCAGCAGAACAAATACAGGACGGATCCGTTTGCCTCCAGCCTTAAGCAAATGCAGTGACGCTTCTCTGAGCAGAGCTTGCTCCGTGTCAATGCTGCGCTCCAGCTCTTTTTCGATATAAGAGACATCTTTTTTCATTTTGGCATACAATTCAATCAGTTTCATTCCGCCACCTGTGTCACAGATTTATGTGTCTGTGTACCCCATCTTTTAAAAAGCTCATGCTCGATACCCATACTATCCAATACTTTGCCTACTATAAAATCAACCATGTCCTCGATGGTTTGAGGTCCTTGATAAAATGCCGGCATCGCAGGGATAAGCTTAACGCCTAGCCTAGACAGCTTGAGCATATTTTCCAGATGGATGGCATGCAACGGTGTTTCCCGTGGCACAATAATTAAGGGACGGCCTTCCTTTAGCATCACATCGGCCGAACGCTCCAATAAATTGTCGGAGGCACCTGATGCTATGCTTGACAAAGTGCCCATCGAGCAAGGAATGACCACCATACCACTCGTCCGAAATGACCCGCTTGCTGTACTCGCTCCGATGTCTTGGATCGTATGGTAGTGAAGCTTCTCTGGATGGCTTCCAAATTGCTGTTGGATCGCTTCTTTGCGCTTGGTTATATCCCAGCCCAGCTCTTCCTTAAGCACTCTCCAGCCAGCATCCGTTATCATCAGATGGATTTCAAGACCTTGTGAAAGTAGGTACGAGCTTAAACGTACACCATAAGCCGCTCCACTAGCTCCGGTTATTCCAATCACCCAAGGTCGGCTCATTTGCCAAGCACCACCAAATCCACCAGGGTGAATACGAAGACAACAGAGCTTAGTGTACTGTTTAATGTGAAGAAAGCTGTATTCACGCGGGTCAAATTGGTTGGAGTCACAATGCTATGCTGGTAAAACAACAGAAGATTAGCAATGAAAATACCAATTAAATAAATCCAGCTCAGCTCGGATAAATAAAATAAAGCAATAAAGCCAACGGCAGTTATGATATGTAACCGACGGGCAATCTGCAAAGCTTTCGTTACTCCAAATCGCTGAGGAATCGAATACAAGCCCTCCTGCTTATCAAACTCGGTATCCTGGCAGGCATAAATGATATCAAAGCCGGCCGTCCAAAAGGAAATCGAGACATAAAAGATCAAAGCAGGAAGTGAAATCTCATTGGTGATTGCCACCCAACCACCTAACGGAGCCAAACCAATGGTTAATCCCAAAATTAAATGACATGCCCAAGTATACCGTTTGGTATAGGAGTAAATGACAAGAAAAAAGACTGCAACAGGCAGCAGCTTCATAGAAAGTGAGCTTAAATTCGATGTAGCCCATATTAACAAAACGAAGGATAGCACGATAAATACAATCGCTTCCTTGGATGAAATCAATCCTGCTGGAATGGCTCTTGCTGACGTTCTAGGGTTACGGGCATCAAATACTTTGTCAATCACACGGTTTAAGCCCATTGCCGCGCTGCGTGCTCCGATCATAGCCAGAATAATCCAGCCAATTGCTGCCCAACCGGGCATTTGGTTATGAATAACGATGGAGCCCAATATCGCTCCCATAAATGCGAAAGGCAAGGCAAACAGCGTATGTTCAACTTTAATCATTTCCAAAAAAATCTTAGTTTTCTTCAGCAGCATGTAAATCCACTCCCGTTTCTCATTCCATTTGCTCGCTTTTAATGCCGATATGAAGAGCTGCAATACCTCCGGTTAATGGGTACACTTGTACCTGACTCAGCCCTGTTTTCCTGAAAATATCGGCAAGCTGCTTATGATCAGGAAAATGAATCAGGGATTCTGGGAGCCATTTATATTGCTCATAGCTTTTGGCAATCAATTTACCGAGAAAAGGCAGAATGTATTTGAAATAAAAGTAATACAAGCCTTTAAAGGGCTGCCAGGTAGGCTTCGATAATTCCAAGGATACCACCATGCCCCCAGGCTTCACTACACGCTGCATTTCTTGGATGACTTTAACAAGGTCCGGTACATTGCGCAAGGCGAAGCCAATTGTAGCATAATCAAATGAGTTATCTTCATAAGGAAGCTGCATCGCATTGCCGCGGATTAATGTAATTTGCTTGTCCATTCCACCTTCGCGGATTTTCATGGCGCCATAATCCAGCATATTTTGGCTAAAGTCCAAACCAATCATAGCCCCTGTTCCGCTGGCCTTCGCTAAGCTGATGGTCCAGTCGCAGGTTCCACAGCATAGATCGATTGCGGTAGTACCGGGTTTAACATCCATCTTTTTCATCGTGAAGCGCCGCCAAGCTTTATGTCTACGAAAGCTCAAAATATCATTCATAATATCATATTTGGGGGCTATACTTTCAAAGACAGAGTGAACAAATTCTTCTTTTGACTTAGATTGCAATGGGTTCACCTCAAATTTCTTCTAGCGCCTTTGGTGTAGAGAGATAGAGAACAAACGGCTCTCCAATCGACAAAAGCTCCTTGCTGAATTCTTGTAGATCCAGATTGTGTAGCTTCTCCTGAAGCTGCCGTGATGTAGCCAGAAGCATTTGGTACAGCTGGGCTGAGATTTTATATTTCATCCAAAGCGAGCGTAATTTCCCTTGGTCAGGCTCCTCTACCTGCATCAGCTTCCGTTCTTCCTTAGAGGTGTGCTGCAACAAGTACCAGAAGCTCCAGCTATCAAGAATCGGCTGCTCCTTCTCCATACGTCCAACCTCCTGCAACAGAAGCTCACCTTGTGTGAATAAACGCAAAATCTCAGGCCAAATTCTATCCATAGGCGACTGCATGAACGGCGTGAAAGCAAGATAGAGCTGCATCCTGACCTCGATAGATTGCTTCAAGTATTCGTCAGCAGGCATCTTTAATGTTTTCATTGTCTCATACAGGGTTAACTTTAACCGATTCGCCTCACATATGGCTTCAGCAAGTGCGCCAATAAGCTGGATGTGTCCAGATTTAGCTAGAAGGCTGTAGAAGCAAGCGCTAAAATAATCGCCAGCCAAAACCTTGATCTGCCTGGATCTTGCCGTTCTTATATCCTTGGCCTCGTTGGTAATACTAACTGAATCATGCGTTTCAAGCCCCACCTGTACCAAGCTGGTTACCAGGCTGAATAACTCACTGTTTTCCTGCATGGTATTACTCTGGTTAAGAAATGCATATAAAATCCGTGTACGGATCTCAGGAAATTGGGGTAGCTCCGTATACTTCTGTATCATGTCATAATTCATATATTTAGTAGCCATTTCTGGTATCCGATAACCATTCATCATTTGCCTCCGAACCGGTAAGAGAACATCTCTTGATCATAATCCAAACTATTATAGCACAATCAAAGTCTTGACGCACAACCAATGTCTCGACGAATCCTCCTCCACTAATAGGAGAGTAAAGGCCACGACAAAAATCAGCTTAACCTGCAATTATATTTCAGTTTATTAATTCGAATTTCTCTTGCCAATTTCTTGTGTAGGTTACACGGAAATGCTTTTGCAAGTAGGTTTCTAGCTCTTGTTGGTCATCTACGCTAAAGCTGCTTTCAAGCTTTGGCACCATTTGCTCACGCCTTGCATCAGAAGCCATAAGCAAGGAAGCGCTCCCCCCCGCTTGCTTGGAACCATCCAATACTCTAATAAGCACTTGATTAATATTGGAGGAGCGATTAACCATCACCTGGCTTATGGCATATACATCCTTGGCAATCTCCAAGCGATCTGTTGATGGCGTGGTGAATAAATCAATCGAAACAATAGCACGGCTGACTTCAACCTTGCGAATCCGAAGATGCAGCTGTGTTTTACTTAACACATCCACGATATTCATTTCAGATATAGGTTCTGCTCGAGCCAAGTTAAACACAGGTGAATTCCAGCCATCCTCGAGCTGTGGCAATACGGAGAGCGAGAGCGCAATTACAGTGGACAGCATTGAAGTGATAAGAAGTCGGACTAACCATCTCATTGGACAATTCCCCCTTGGCTTTACCCTTCCATACGCGAACCGAAGAGACCTTACCACTATCAGTGTACAACAAAAAAAAGCAGGCTATGCCTGCACAAGCTAATTAATTAGACCTCAGTGTCCATAACTCCATGCTTGGTCATAACAACAGCCTTGCCTCTGATCTTTACCGCAGATGTATGGGCAGTAAATTGGGCAATCATAATCTCGCCCTTGTCGAGCTTTTCAGTATGATGAAACTTCGTATCCTGTCCACGAGTCAACCCTATTACCTGTACACCATTTTCCTTCGCTTTAATGACGAAATAATCATCATGATTTTGGTTGGTATCCATCCTTATCTTCCTTCCTGTCCTTGCTTGCTTACTATGTATGATGCAGAAAATTTCCATGATTGTCAACTGGTTGGCATGTGCGAAATCAGGATATGTAAGGCAGCAATGACTGCCCCTAGGCAGCCATTGTATCTTTATATACTTTTTTTTGTTTGCTGTTGTAATAGCTTTTGAGTCTGTCCGGCAGCCAATTGGACGCTATACGTATAACAAGATCGGCAAGCTTGACAGTACCATAAGCAAAAGCCATACCTGCAAATACATCCAACACCCAATGGATTTGTAGATACATCGTCGAGATAATAATTAAAGAGCAGTAAGTAACCATCATATATTTGAAAATCCGATCCTTCTCACGAAGGGATACCAAAAGCATAGCAAAAGCGATCGAGGTATGCATACTTGGAAAACAGTTCATTACATACAAGGTGAGGTCACCCTCGGTTGCAAAAACACGTCCTAACAAATCAGGCTGCCCTTTCACATACCAAACCTCACGAAGCATAATTAAATTATAAAAGGGCAGGATCAATGGAAATTGCATGATATGACCGGATAACGCATAGGAAAACATTTTCTTTATGCTTCGGGTCCAAAAGCTGCGGACGATACAAAGCCATAGCGATAGCACGAATCCGTAATTATATACCCACACCATCGCTGCATCCAAAGCAGGGGTATTAAAGGCTCTTGCCCATGCGGCATCATTATAAGGAATGCTATTCATCGCAACATCCCATTCCCATGGATGACGATTATTTTCAAACATCCAGTTCGCAATGTTCCACCACAAGTCATTGCCAGAACCGTAAAAATAATAAAATAAGTACAACAGAGGCAATCCAAATATAAAAAAACGTTTCCATTCCACATCAACTTGATCTTGTCGAACACCGAGCAAGCATATCAACAATAGCATCCAGCAAGCTGTGCTCCAATTCCCTCCTACCCCAATCTGCCAAATCAAGTAAATGGACGCAATGATTCCATAATGCGACCAATCGAGGGATTCCAACCATCCCTTTACGCGGATATACATGGTCTAATTTCCCCTCCTGCTAAACTTCTTACCCTATATATAATCCCTAGTTAGTATAGCAAAAGTTGCGCGAGCTTGCTTCATCAAATATTAACATAAAAGCAGGTCCTTCTCAAATTATTACAAAGAAAAAGGAACACCCTAATCATTGGATGATTAGGGTGTTCCATGCATACTTTCAGCTCATACATTTCGTATATGAAGAAAAGAGTATGTAGGAAATATTATGATTGAATTCCGTCTTTCAAAGCTTTACCTGGTTTGAAAGCAGGGATTTTGCTTGAAGGAATTTCGATTTCTTCTCCAGTTTGCGGGTTACGTCCTTTACGAGCGGAACGTTCACGAACTTCAAAGTTTCCAAATCCTACCAGTTGTACTTTATCTCCACCTTGCAGGGCTTCGGAGATTGCTTCGAAAACAGCCTCAACTGCTTTAGTTGCATCCTTTTTGGAAAGCTCAGATGTTTCGGCTACCTTTGTAATCAATTCAGATTTATTCATGCCATTCACCTCCTCCCAAAAAAAATTTATACCATTACATTCTTTGTTAACTGAAATGTTCAAAAGTATACATCGAAAATTACGGAAAGCGAACAAATCAAGATTATATTAATACACTGACCGCGCTTTTTCAAGTACAAACAAAAAAATGCACTCATTTCGAGGGCATTTTTCCACAAATATTAGGTTAATTATAAGATAATGGCAATTAATCCGCCGGAACCCTCATTAATTATGCGACCTAATGTCTCTTGCAGCTTGTAGCGGGCATTGTCCGGCATCATCGCTAACTTGCCTTGAATTCCCTCTCGCACAATAGAGTGGAGCGATCTGCCGAATATATCGGACTCCCAAATTTTCAAGGGATTGTCCTCAAAATCCTGCATTAAATACCGCACTAATTCCTCACTTTGCTTTTCCGTACCGATAATTGGGGAAAATTCTGATTCCACATCTACACGTATCATATGGATGGATGGCGCTGTAGCCTTCAATCTCACTCCAAATCTGGAGCCTTGACGTATCAGTTCCGGTTCATCCAATACCATATCCGCAAGCGTCGGTGGGGCGATTCCATAACCTGTTGTTTTCACCATCTCCAACGCCTCTGCGAAATGGTCATATTCCCTTTTGGCATGGCTGAATTCCTGCATCATTTGCAGCAGATGGTCTTTGCCACGGATTTCAACGCCTACCACTTCCATCAAAATACGGTCATAAAGCTCATCCGGGGCATAAAGATCGATTTCAGCCACACCCTGCCCCATATTCATACTGGCTAGAGCGGCTCTATCAATAAATTCATAAGCTTCGAATTGGCCAACAACCCGATCGACGTCCCGCAGTCTCCGGATATCCTGGACGGTTTCCCTGACCGAATTCTCAAAGTGCGAGCGTAACCAATGGTTATCCTGCAACACCATCACCCAGCTAGGGAGGTTAACATTCACTTCATGTACGGGAAATTCGTAGAGCACCTCACGAAGTACGGATATCATATCGTCTTCATTCATATTCGCTACACTCATCGAAACCACAGGAATATCATGGGTAGCCTGCAGCTCACTTCTTAATTCCTGGGCGATCTCGCCATTGGGCTTGGTCGAATTCACAATGACAATAAAAGGCTTCCCTACTTCTTTAAGCTCATTAATGATACGCGCTTCAGCATCCACGTATGAGGAACGTGGAATCTCCGCAATCGAGCCATCCGTCGTTATAACAACACCTAAGGTCGCATGCTCCTGAATGACCTTTCTTGTGCCAATCTCTGCCGCTTCCTGAAAGGGTATCGCTTCATCAAACCAAGGAGTGTTAATCATTCTTGGTCCATTTTCATCCTCGTAGCCTTTGGCTCCCTCAATGACATAGCCCACACAATCAACTAAACGTATGTTCACGTTTAGCCCTTCTGCTACATGCAATTGAACAGCGGTATTCGGCACGAATTTCGGTTCCGTCGTCATTATCGTGCGTCCTGCTGCACTTTGTGGCAATTCATCCGTTGCCCTAGTTCGATCTGACTCGTTCAGTATGTTGGGCAGCACCACGGATTCCATAAATCGCTTGATAAACGTTGACTTCCCCGTACGGACCGCTCCAACGACCCCCAGGTAAATATCCCCGCCAGTACGCTCTGCAATGTCTTTAAAGATATCCACTTTTTCCAATGAGAATCCCTCCTACAGGTGGTTTAAAGCGAAACTCGTACATATGATTTCAGATTACTATACTATATGTACAAGCCAGCCAATTATGATAAATTGTTTCCTCGGCTATTTGTAATCACTCCCTGCTCATGACGGCATACCGAGCCGCAGCATCATCTCTTTGAGAATATATGAACAGGAGGTATTTAATATGCTGCTGCTCTATAAAAAAAGCCCCTAGCTCCATGAATCTCATGGGCTAGGGGCATTGGAGACGGCATAGCTGCTTTACATAGGCACTCCCATAACTGGCGTAGGTTGTCCATTCAACCAATGGTACGCGTACGAGCGGGCAGGGACAAAAAATGCTTCCTTGACTAAAAGCTGCCTTAAATCCTGCTTGTCATTTAATTGGCTTTGCAGTGATTTTTTATCGATCAACCGCATGATTTCTTCTGCATAGTCGATTGCCACTTGCCCCTCTTCATTCATCAGAAGAGGTAGCTGCACTTGCCGCGTATACATGCTCTGTACCACCAGCGGCTTTTTGTTCATTTTGACAAAGTCCAATCGGTAAAATGAAGGTGCCACAGCTTCGCCTTTAGGAATTTGCCCATTGTTTTTGGCTTTGTAGGCATCTACAAGCTTCTGCGCCTCGACAGTTTGCTGGAATGAAGCCAGATCCATCATTTTTACAGCAGGCTTTGTCTCCACATCGACCAGCATATAGACGACACTGCCTCCGCTCTCAAAGGCATTAGCCGGGACATTGCTAATCAGTGCCCGTTCCTTTAGCTTTTTGAATTCGATCGGATATTTTTCGAAAATAGGTGTCGTTTCTTCACTGTTTTTTATCGGCAGCACACCGGTCTTTGCCTGATACTGGTCAATGGCATTTTGCACAACCACTATATATTCACTTGTGGCGATCTGATTTTCCTTACGCATATCCTGTGGATACATACAGCCCGCTAACGCTAAGCACATCAGGCATAGCACCAGTATCCTTGCAGCCTGTTTCCCTACTACCATAAGCCATCATCCTCCCGCTCTGCCTCTAGCTGCTTGCGTATAGCCGCTTTTAGCGGATCCTCAGGCAGCATTACCGTCACATCGGCAATGGCTTTGGCTTGGCAGGCAAGCCGGTAGCCTTGCTCATCCATGCCCCCAAGCTTAAGACGCTCATTCTGGTTCATAGGAGCAAGAGCAGTTTGGTCAGGCACATGGACTTTGCACATCAGACAAGCGGCTTTGCCATCGCATCTAGTACGAATATGCACCCTTGCTTTGCGGGAAGCTTCCAATATCGTCATCCCAGGCCTCACCTGGATCGATTTATTGTCGGGTAAAAACGTGATATGGACGCCCATCGTATGATTCACTCCTTCTTCATGCTTGTCTGTTTTCCGACAGCAGAAGTTTGTTGAGCTCTTGAATAATAGCTTCACTGAACATATTACGCTCCAGCAATGCTTCCAGAGCCTTAGAAATCTTAGAGCTTCGACTTCTCATTACCGCTGCAATAGCCTCATAACGATCGGGCCGGTTACGCAGCAAATTAAAAAGAAGCTCATGCTCAAGTGGCATTAAACGAAGCACATGTTTATTTGTGGCAGGGCTATCCTCTAAAAATAGCTTATAAATCTGGCTGTATTGCTCACTTAAAAAGTCTACTTCCACATTATACAAGCAGCCGTTTGTGTTCACTTCAAACCCTCCGACTAATTCCACGTTGGTTCCGGCAACCGAGTAGTGGCTTAGAATCGAACGGTATATGGCTGTACGGTCTTCCAGCTGCTGATCTGTGGAATATGCAGATAAGGCATAATGAAGCTCCTGTGCACCCTCTGAATCGACATATAGATCTAAATCTTGGGGAGCCGCTGTGAGCGGGACACCTTGGAGCAGCAAACCGCAGCTTCCGCCCACTAACCATGACGCTTTAACATCCTTTAAAAGAACCACTACCTGCCTAAGCGCAATGGAGAGCGCTTCCCATCCATGCATCTATACTCCTCCTGCCATCTATCCTTTATCCGTCTTTATCCTACCGGATTAGAAATAAGGCTTGTGCGTTATGGTTATGACCCCATCTTGTTGAACCTGCAATTGGCAGCCAAGACGGTAGCCAGCTTCGATTTCCTCCGGCTCTAGCCGATCTAGCTCAGCATCTGTTGGAGCCTTTAGATATTCACTACCCTCTTTAACAAGGCAGCGGCAGCGGGCACAGGAGCCCCGCGTGCAAGCGAAGCCCCAATCCACTTCATGTTTAAGCGCCAAATCCAAGACCGTTAAGCCACTTTCCCATTCTATCTGCTTTTGTACTTTACGCCCGTTAAGCAAGATCATAACAGCTTTAAACCCCCGTTCACAAAATAGATACAATCATGTATAACAAAATCGGTACAAACATTAAAAAAGCAATGATGGAAAGAATCATGCGTATGGCCCCTTTAGTGCGGCTTCTTGCATATGAAATCAAGAAAGACGCCCCTGCCATAAGGCCGATGGCAACGAACGATGCCCACATTTTATCCATTGAACTCATTAATATACGGCTCCTTGTCATCTTAAATAGGGTGAAATATGACCTATTATACCATAGTTCATATGGCAAAAGTGACACCAAGCCGTGAAGCACAGGTGACATCCTTAATGTTACTAAGCTGCAGCTATAAAAAAAACACAAGCTTCCCAAGATGGGAGCGCCTGTGCCATGTAAAATTATTTTTTGGTCAACATCTTTACCATCTGCTCCATATTGCTTGGACTTACCTTGCTGTTCTTGATCGCATGGATCAATTCGTTAACCGTTGCTTCCGAAACCGGTACGTTAGCCAAGCTAGATACTTGCTTGATCAGCTGCTTGAGTTGAGCCTCACTTTGCATGGTTGAAGGCTTGACACCACTGGCCAGCTTACTTATATCTTTTTCGCTAATATTTTTACCGGTTTTTTTCTTAACGGCATTAAGCACGTCCTTGGATATATCTTTGGCCATTGTTGCCCCTCCTTCGAGCTTTCGCAGAAAGCTCACTTCGGAATCAGTCCACTAGGAATGATTCTAAAGTATTTTATGAAGGAGGGATCCGCACGGTGTAGGCGGTGGTCTAATGCTTTAATAATGATTGAACCAGCTAGTCCAACGAGTCCAGTTCCGAAATTTCATCCTTGCGCCCACGACCCATCAGGTCTTCCACAGCAGCCCTAGGCGCCTTACCATTAAACAACACCTCATATAGCTGGTCAGCAATAGGCATAGAGGCTTCGTACTGACGGGAGAGCTTGTAGGCAGCTTGTGTTGTCTTCACGCCTTCTACAACCATCCCCATCTCCTTCAGCACGATAGGCAACGACTTGCCTTGTGCCAGCAAAAAACCTGCACGCCAATTACGGCTGTGCTTGCTCGTGCAAGTAACCACGAGGTCGCCAATGCCCGCAAGCCCAGCAAAGGTAAGCGGATTCCCGCCCATCGCCATTCCAAGCCGCGTGATCTCGGCCAGCCCTCTAGTTAATAAGGCCGCTTTGGCATTGTCTCCAAACTCAAGGCCGTCGGTCAAGCCTGCACTAAGCGCGATAATATTTTTCAGTGCTCCACTAACCTCAACACCGATAACGTCGGGATTCGTATAGACGCGAAAATAAGCATTGATCAGCAAATCCTGGGCAGCTTCAGCAGCAGCACTATTCTCCGAGGCAACAACAACCGTTGTCGGGCATTGTTTAATCACTTCCTCAGCGTGGCTGGGTCCCGATAAAACGACGATCGATGACGCGTCATACTCAGGCAATTCATCGGCCAGCACGGTGCTCATCCGTTTCAAGCTATCAGCTTCAAAACCTTTGGTTGCATGGATAAGCAGCGTATCCTTGGATAAAAATGGGCGCATTTGCGCGGCTACCTCCCTCATTGCCGCAGAAGGTGCCACAACAATTACCGCCTCAGCTAGATGCAAGGCTTGTTCCATCGAAGTAGTTGCATAAATAAGCGGGGAAAGCTCCATGTTGCCGAGAAACCTGTGGTTACGATGCTCCCGGTTAATTTCAGCTACTTGCTCCTCATTGCGCGACCACAAGGTAACGTCACGTTTATTTTCGGCAAGTACGGTGGCAATGGCTGTACCCCAGCTTCCGGCAACAAGCACAGATACTTTACTTGGCATAGAGCCACCTCCGTCTATTTTTTTGCTCCGAGTTTATTTTCTTGGCCCTTCAGCAATTTCACAATATTACTACGATGGCGGTACCAAGCAAATACGAACATGGCTAAACTTAACACGATAATTTCCGTGGGGCGTCCCATCGACCAAATAAGAATCGGTAAGAGAGCGGTTAACACGAGAGAGCCCAAGGAAACATACCGGGTGATTGCGATAATGAGAATAGCGACAATAATAGCAATCAGGACAGGAAGAAAAGCCAACGTAATCATAACGCCAATCGTCGTAGCAATACCTTTACCGCCGCGGAACCCAAAAAATATCGGCCAATTATGCCCAAAAATCACGGCCACCCCGCAAAGCACCAGCAGCAACGAGCTGCCGTCACCAAGCCAACTGCCGAGCATGACGGCAATAACTCCCTTTAGCGCATCGAGGAGCAATACCGTGACTCCAGGGCCAACACCAAGCACCCTAAGCGTATTGGTAGCTCCTGCATTGCCGCTACCATGGTTACGAATGTCGATGCCCTTCAGTAGCTTTCCAGCTAAATAACTAAAACTGATTGATCCCAACAAATAGCTAATCAGGATGGGGATGACAAACCACACCGAGCATCTCTCCTATTCATCATCCGATTTTTTTCGTGAAAATAGCCTCATCGGCGTTCCAACAAATCCGAAAGCAGCCCGAATTTTATTTTCCAGGTAACGTTCATAAGAGAAATGCATCATTTCCGGATCATTTACGAATAAGACGAATGTCGGGGGCTTCACCGTAACTTGAGTTGCATAATTGATCCTAAGTCTTCTGCCCTTATCGGTTGGAGGTGGATTGATCGCAACCGCATCGGAAATGACATCATTTAATACATGGGTTTGAATCCGCAATGTGTGCTGCTCAGCAACCTGAATAACAACGGGAAGCAATTTATGTATCCGTTGCTTGGTTTTGGCTGATAAAAACACGATTGGTGCATAAGACATAAACAAGAAGTGGTCACGAATTTTCTGTGTGAAATCCTTCATTGTTTTTTCGTCCTTCTCCACTACATCCCATTTGTTGACCACGAAGATCGCTGCTTTGCCAGCCTCATGTGCATAGCCTGCAATATGCTTATCTTGGTCAATGATGCCTTCCTCGCCGTTGATCAGTACTAGAGCTACGTCGGCTCTTTCTATAGCCTTCATGGCACGCATTACGCTGTATTTTTCTGTATTTTCGTAAACCTTGCCCCGTTTTCGCATACCCGCTGTATCGATAATGACATATTTTTGCCCATCACGTTCAAAAGGGGTATCGATTGCATCCCGGGTAGTACCTGCCACTGCACTCACAATGACTCGGTCTTCTCCCAAAATCGCATTAACCAGAGAGGATTTTCCGACATTAGGACGGCCAATTAAAGCCACACGGATTACATCTTCACCGTATTCCTCTTCTACATTTTCCGGGAAGCTTTCCACTACTGCATCTAGCAAGTCGCCTAATCCGGTACCATGAGAACCAGAAATCCCATAAGGTGTTCCAAACCCTAAGCTGAAAAATTCATAGATATCATCCTGGCGTTTAATGTTATCGATTTTGTTAACAGCCAAAACAATCGGCTTCTTCGCACGAAACAATAGCTCGGCTACCTCCGAATCCGCAGAGGTGACTCCCGCTTTGCCATCGACCATAAAAATGATTACATCCGCTTCTTCAATAGCAAGCTCAGCTTGAGCCCGAACGGATTTCAGCAGCTCATTCACACCTTCTATTTCAATACCACCGGTATCTATGACACTGAAATCATGGTCTAGCCATTCTCCAACTCCATATAAACGATCACGGGTAACTCCGGGCATATCTTCCACAATCGCAATCCTGTCTCCAACAATGCGATTAAAAATTGTCGATTTACCAACATTTGGCCTTCCGACAATGGCTACTATAGGTCTTGCCACTAGACTTCATTCCTTTCCTGGGTGAAGCAAAATTCGCAACTCAAAAATTCCACAACCTACATCATAGCACCTAGATCCAACGAAATCAACGAAATTTACTAGCTTGCCTATTCTATTCCTTGTTTCCTAGCTTGTTTTTCAAGCTTAATTTAATTATAGCTGTAACGAAGGCCAGGCTTTGCTTTCCAGCCAAAAAAATCCCCCTCATGACCATAGACAGACCTCTAGTTATAAAGACATTCAACCACCAACGGTCCAAAAGCTTAAGTGAACCCAATTCCATGCCGGTATGCTTTTGGTGAATATATAAATAAAAAAACTCGCCCAAGCTCAGACCTACCGTAAGCATGGCAATTTGTACTGAAGGCAATTTAAGGGTCATTACAACTAATAAGCCAACCACCAATGCCATAGTTAATTCCAAGCTTCCCAAAACCAAGGAAGAGAACAGATATACCGTTTCTTGCATAAAAAATGACAACGACCCGACCAATATTCCCACAGAGATCACATGCAGCTTATTGACAAGCCTATCAAGCTTCCATAAAACCAGCCCTGCATACCCTAATAAAATAAGGAGCCAAAGTGAAACCCTTCCACCCGGCACCGTTACAAACAAAGGGATCCCGATAAGGAAGGAGACAAAAAAAAGAAGTATCACTCTTGAAGTCATACCTCTCATTAAAATATCTTTCCAGCCGCTTGCAAATAAAATTAAAGAAATGACCATCAGTAACCATGATAAATAACCTGGATTCATTGGATCCCACCTAAGAGTTTTGCTTGCAAAACTTACTTCTTTAGCATTTGCTGAGTTTTGTTTGCAAAACTTACCTTATTAGCATTTGCTTCGTCGCTCATGCACTTAGTATGGCTATCCAATGAACTATTTATGAAAACCTGTTCGCTTTGCATAACTGGTACTATCAATCCCTCTAGCCCCACACCAAGCAGCGGTGTCGCCCGTAATAACAATGGGTGTATTCCAGAGCTTTTCAATCGTTGATGCGCCTAACGCAGTCATTAACAGCTTTAATTGTTGATGCATCTCATCGATATGTACTAGCAAAGCAGCCGTACCCTGCTCCCTAAGCACACGCAGAAAGGCTCCAGCTACACCCACCGCGGAAGCTCCTAAAGTAAGTGCTTTACAAGCCTCCAAGCTCCCCCGGATGCCTCCCGAGCCAATTATCGCTAGCTTGAGGTCAGAAGATATTGCTTTTGAATTAGCGCTCCGAATAGGTATAGCATCCATAACCTCTAACAAGGCAATCGAGGTTTTGCAGCCCCAGTCATTTAGCCAATTCATTTGTACATCCCGACGTGCATTCTCAATTGCAGCAAAATTCGTTCCACCAAACCCGCCAACATCAATAACGGTAACCCCCGCTTGCATTAAAGCAGCTGCACCTTCACGTGACATTCCGAAGCCCACTTCCTTCACAATGACAGGAATCTGAAGATGCTGGACAATTATATGTATCCGTTCTAGCATTCCCGTAAAGTCACGATCCCCTTCAGGCATAATTAATTCCTGCATCACATTTAAGTGGATCTGCAAGCCATCCGCTTGAATCATCTCGGCAGCCAGTTCTGCCTGCTCTAATGTAGCTTCACTGCCCAAATTGCCAAAAATAATACCTTTAGGATTTATTTTACGTACAATTTGGTAGCTTGGAGCTACTTCCTTATTTTTAATTGCGGACATTTGCGAGCCAACTGCCATTGCCAAGCCACATTCTCTAGCTGCAATTGCCAGCTCTCTATTAATTTCCTCCGTCTCCGCAGCCCCACCGGTCATCGCATTAATAACAATCGGCGAACTCAATTTGAGTTCGCCGATCTGAGTGTGTAATGAGATTAGCCTTAATGAAGTTTCCGGAAGACAGTTTGGAATCAGCTTGATGTCAGAAAAACCTTGATCTCCGCTTTGACCAAGCTGCAGAGCATGATGCACATGCTCCAACTTTCTCGGAATACGCATCGTGGCTCCTCATCTCCGTATTATTTAAATTTGCTAAGTTTTTCGCCTAGTAGCTCACCAAGCGTCGATTTTAAAGCACCATTTTGATATTCTTCAGCGATAACTGTTCTATCTTTAGATCTGTTAGGACGGTCACCTCTGTCGCCTCTATCATTTCTTTCACCTCTAGGGGAAGGAGATGATGCTGACGAAGAAGAAGATGATGATGCAGGCGCTTCTTCTGTTTCTTTAATGCTCAAGCTGATACGCTTGTCATCCAAGTTTAAATCTAAGATCTTAACTTGAATTTCTTGACCTTCTTGCAATACTTCAGAAGGAGTAGCCACATGGCGATGAGCGATTTGTGAGATATGAACCAAGCCTTCAACGCCTGGCGCAACTTCAACGAATGCTCCAAACTGAGCCAAGCGTTTTACAGTACCGGTAATAATATCACCAATATTGAAATTGCTAGTAACTTGCTGCCATGGTCCTGGCTGGGTAGCTTTGATACTAAGGCTAATACGTTCATTAGCAGGATCTAGCTTAAGGATTTGCACATTAACCAAATCGCCCTCTTTAACAACTTCGGATGGCGTTTCTACATGATGCCAAGCCATTTCTGAAATATGCACAAGACCATCAATACCACCGATATCAACAAATGCACCAAATTGCGTCAAACGTTGAACCGTACCTGATAGCTCTTGACCAATGGTAAGCCCGGAAATAATTTCTTTCTTTTTCACTTCAAACTCTTCATCCAAAACATCTTTTTGCGATAGAATAACTTTGTTTTTCTCACGGTCCATTTCTTTGACACGCAATTTCAAAGTACGTCCTTTGTAGTCGCTGAAATCCTCAACAAAATTGCGTTCAACCATAGAAGCTGGAACGAATCCTCTTAAGCCAACATCCACTACAAGACCGCCCTTAACAACTTCAGCGACCTTAGCTTCAAGGATCGTTTTATTCTCCATATCGGATTGAAGCTGCTCCCAGGCCTTTTCGTTATCGACAACACGTTTGGAAAGAACTAGCTTTTCCTTATTGTCATCAATAGTTAAAACCTTAAGTGTAACCTCTTGGCCGATCTCAACACTTTCACCAGCAGTTCCCAATTGAACGGAAGAAAGCTCGCGAAGCTGGATGACACCGTCATACTTATAGCCAACGTCAACGAAAGCTTGATCATCGTCAACTTTAATAACTTTGCCAGTAACTGTATCACCCTTTTTAAGAACCGATACATTAGCCATGGATTCTTCTTGGGAAATTTCTTCTTGTACTTCTTCCTGTGGCTGTACTTCACTCACAGCTTCGGTTTGATCATTTTCAACGGGTGCGTTTTGCTCCACGTTAGCTACATCTTTAGTTTCTTCGGACATGATTCAATTCCTCCTAGTTAGCAACTTCAACCAAAACATATCTTAGTTACAATTGCCGCTTTCTAATATAATTTACCAACGCAAAAATTACGCGGTTAATTGTTTTTCTAAGTATTCCACCATTTATCATTTTGATTCGTAGCTTATGACCATTTCACGGATTGTCTCCATGATTCGGGCTGTAGCTTGTTCAATACCTGCGCTGCCTGCATCAGCAAACTCACTAATATCGATCGGTTTACCATAAATAAGGGTCATTTTTCGAAATAGCTTATAACCACCTATTATAGCAGAAGGAATAACGGTCGCACCCGATTTCAATGCTAAACTCGCCGCACCCTTTTTCCCGATTCCACCTGCATTGCTGCGTGAACCCTCAGGAAAAATACCAAGAATCCGATTTTCTTCTAACAGCTGGAGCGATAACCGGATGGATTCCTTGCTTACTCCACCACGTTTTACTGGAAATGCACTAATTCTTGGCAATATCCAACCCAATACTGGTATATCGAACAGCTCTGCTTTCGCCATGTAATGAACACGACGTCCTACCAACGCACAACCCAATAAAGGCGGGTCAAAATTGCTTGTATGGTTGGCGCAAAGAATGACAGGCTTACCTTCAGGAATATGCTCCTTCCCGATTACCTTCAATCGAAAAAACAATCGAAACATAAAATGGAATAAAGCACGAAACGTATGATAAAGCATACTACTTACCTCCACCGACTTCGGTTCTGCAAAGCTCTAATATACGCTCTACAACTAGAGGAATAGTTAAATGAGTAGTATCGAGCCGCACAGCATCTGCTGCTTGGATTAATGGTGCCGTTTCTCTTTGTTCGTCCATTCGGTCACGAGTCGTAATTTCCTGCTCCAGTTGCTCCACTGTTACACCTGGACGACCCTCAGTTTCCTTAAATCTTCTTTCTGCTCTTACTCTGGCACTTGCTGTGAGAAAAATTTTAACTTCTGCGTGAGGCAGAACATGGCTGCCGATATCTCTTCCATCCATAACTACACCTTTATTAACAGCAAGTAGTTTCTGCTTGTCTGTCAATACATGACGAACCTCCGGGATTCGGGCAAGCTGAGAAACATGACTATTAACAAGAGCACTACGAATTTCTGCAGTGACATCTTTGCCGTTTACCAATACTTGCTGCCCATCGGATCCCAGTACTAGACGGATATCCAAATCACGCACCAGGGCTATAACCTCTGATTCTTGTTCAGGTGAAATACCTGCTTGAAGCATACACCAGGTTGCCGCTCTGTACATGGCTCCAGTGTCAACATAAACAAAGCCTAATGTATTAGCAACTAGCCGGGCAATTGTGCTTTTCCCTGCTCCTGCTGGACCATCTATTGCAATATTAAATTTCTCCAAAACAAGGGCCTCCCGTAAAAAAAGAAATAAACTTTGAACTCTTAACAAACAGGCCCCGCCTGTAATCAATGAAAATTATACCATAGGTGAAAGCGGGATTGCAAAGTTGCCTTACGTCGAATTATCAAACAAGCTAACATGGATGCGAATCATCCCTTTATAATTGCCCTGAAATATACCAAAAATTACTAAAAAAAGTTATTTTTTGCGGAAATCAAGCTGACGCTCAAAACAATATTTGATAATTTTTTGGCGATCCCGATCTGAGATTTCCGCAAACCGCATCATCACCTGCTGTCTGCCGGTTTCGAGCATCTTAATACGAACCATTTCACCTTGAAACGGAATATGTTCAATTTGTCCATTCTTGTAGTTGGCCAATAACCAGCAGCTAACAATTTGCTGTGAAGATAGTGGAATATAGCCATCACATAAAAAGGAAATACCACCACCGCCCACATCATCGGTTATTGCAATAAACTTCAGCTGCTCGGAATATTTGACAGCCATTTCCAATTCGGCTGGAACCCGCAAAAAACTGCGTCTTTGCACTTTAGTGATCGATTCCAAATTCGGTTTCCGGATCAAAACCAGCCGAATGACATCGTCCGTAAAGCCCTGAATCGAGGTTGTAAAATAGTTTTTCACACCACCATCCGTTATAAAAAAAGCGGAAATTTCGTCGCCAATATATAGCTTCTTCAAACGTCCAGTCTTTTCATTAATGGGGATTTCCATAAAGATCATGTTGTCGTTCATATCGGCGATTCGGGATTTATATTCTTGCCTTGCTTCTTCTTCGTCGATTGAGTTAACTTGTATATGTAAAATTTGATTCACCTTTGGAAGCAAATTTTGCACCCCCCTGCATGTTGTCATAAATCCGATTGTCCAAGCTCGTCCTTTATTATAGCACTGAGTCCACAGATGGGAAACAAAAAAGAAGAGCCCCACGTTAGGCTCTCCTAAACTTTCCTATATTTCACTCAGTGCCGCTTCTTCTTTGCGCAAATAATCGACTTTTTCCTCTACGCCCGTTTCTGCATTAATATAAATGCGATATATACCTCCATTGATTCGGCCGATGAATTGATAACAAAGCACCTCTTCCTGCAGATCGTTGAGTATTAAAGCCATTGCCTCATGATCGACCTGGAGATCCGAATTCAAGACCTTGCGTGCTTCAGCTGAATTTAGTTTTGGCGGCGGAATTTGACGTTCCTTATGCCCAAATACGTAGTCTGTTGCTTGTAAACCTATAGCTTCCCCATCATCCAGGGCTATCTTTACAGCCAATTTATCGATGTAATTAATCGTATCATTCTGGCGGCTGGCAAAAGTGACATTCGCAATATTATTATACTCATCATAAGATACGGAGGTCATATCCGGATAGCCGTGCATATCCAAAAATTCCGCTGCAGCATCCCTTGCCTGCCTAATATCGAGCTTTTTCTCTGTTACATCCCTTGAGGCTGAATACCATAAAAGCTGCGCACCTTTCCGGGTGTAGTCCATCTGTATACCTTCTACCGAATTTTCTTTTGGGATGGTAACACTAATAGATTGATATTCGGTGCCGGCCCCATTCTCAACTGCTTGAATCGTAGACGGATCACTGATATTTAAAAACTGGGCAGCCTTTTGCTTCACTTCATCTACGGTCGCTTCACTGCCTGGAAGCATATTCACATCATTCTTTTGAAAGGTGCTCATCACCGATGGGCTCCACTTCACGTCCTTATAATCCGCCACTTGTTTATCCACTGTTTGGAAGCCATCTATAATCGCATTATCGAGCGGCTCCTTTTGGGTAGCGAGCGCGGTCTCGACATCCATCCACCGCAGATTATTTGCCAGAACCTTCGTCTGCATCTCCCGAAGTGCAGTAGATATTTCGTCTGAGTGCTGATAGAGGGCATTCATGGTTTGGATCTCACCATCGTTCAATGGCTGCTTACCAAGATCCCGCACTGCTGCGCGATAAGAGAAATTCGCCATGTTAGCCAAAAATTCTTCCGTTTTATTGAAAGGAAGCAGGGCCAGTGGGAGTTGGTTAATCTCGCTTTGCGCTTCACTTGTGATCCGCCAAACATTAACTAAGCCTTTTTTGTAAGAGTCTTGGGATGCCGTATTCAATGCCAACGTATTTCCAAGTTCTGTATGGAGCTTATCCACATGAAACGACAAATCATGAAAAGCCCGCTGGTACTGGTTTTCTGCTTTAATCAGAATTGCGTTTTTTTCCTGATGTTCCAAGTACCCCCATACCCCGGCACCAATAAGAAATATCAGTAAAATAGGAAACATCACGATACTTAATCGGCTATACATAGCTGCAAATCTCCCTTCATCACCCAATCTTGCCTTTATCTTTCGTCGAAGGAAGGGGTCTTATTCATGGATCACAAAAAAAAGAACCCTATTAGGGCTCCTTAAAAGCATTTGGTTTCTATAATAAAATCCTTTTCATTACTGCAAACACATTGTTTAAAGCCCGTATCTATTCTGCCCTTATCTTGTCTGCCCTTCAAAACAAATCGATCCCCACAGCGCTTACACCGTATTGTCACTTTAATCCGCTCATTGGCAGCCATATTTAACCTCCAGCTTGTCAATTCCAACCTAAAGAACCAACGAATAATAATTTCAATATTCGATTATTCCTAAGTATGCACAAGCCAGTTACATTTCAACCTGTTCATCACGCCTTAAAACGCGCAATGGCGATTTAGCATTGGCACGGTTCACATTCCACAAGCTGCGACCCCAGAGAAAAGCCATTAATGGAAGCATGATCCAAATCCAATAGGTTTTTGCGGAAAGCAGTACATAATCAAACACCCCATGCCAAAATATGGGCAATATTAACGAATATATTAATTGCCGGTTACGCTGCTTCGGATTAAATTTGGCTTTGCCTAAATGATAGCCCATCATCACACCAAACATTGCATGTCCTGATACCGGCAAGAAGGCTCTTAACAGCAGTGTAGAAATGGAGGCCGAATTGAGAAAGGCATAGAAGACATTCTCCAAGGTGGCAAAACCAAGGGAAACGGCTACCGAATATACAATTCCATCATAAGGCTCATCAAATTTCCCATGCCGAAACACAAGGAAATAAATAAGGAACCATTTCAAAAATTCCTCGACGCCTGATGAAATCAGAAAAGAAAATACAAACGGATCATCTCCAAATCCGTGCACAAACGCCCGCTGCAACACCATCACGGGGAATACAAGCAAAATGCCGAATAAAAACATCTTGCCTACTAAATGTATAGGTTCGGTTTCATAACGATCCTTCAAATAAAAATAAGCTAACAAAGCGACACCCGGCGCAATGGCTGCCAATAGGACTGAAATGACGCTCAAAGTGTCACCTCCAAAAGTTTAGTGTATATTTCGCATACAAAGATCATTATAGACATATTCCAAGCTTTTTTCCATGCTTTCAAAAATAAAAGAGCATCCCACAAAAACAATAATGTTTTTGGGAATGCTTTTCTATTGGGCAAATATTTGGATCTATTTAAAATGCGTGCATAGCACATTGATGGCGTCCGCAGCTATTACCGTTTTGCCATAAACCTCAAGAACGGCTCTAGTTACGGAAGCGGCATCTCCATACTCGGACAAGACGGCAATGATGGATTGATAGCTACTTTCCTCCATATTTACAGCATCAAGCTGCAAAAACCATTTGTTCTTATAAGAAAATAAAATGCCTCCATCGGTTAGCAACGGCTTAATCACTTTCGCCATGCGAAGCAAATCTTCAAAATCGTGAAACACGTAGGAGATTTGATCTGTTTGCTCCATGGTAACCTCAAGCTCGTACATTTCTTCCACTTCTTCCTCGTAGGAGTCGGAAGTATGATGAAACTCCATCTTGCCGCGGGTTACAATAACTACCATTCCTTGTGCAGGAAGTGCCAGTACTTCTACAGCTAAGGGCCCTGTAGGGTCAAAACCCAATTCGGCATACGCTTGGTCCATCATGTCACTGAACAGCTCGTGGACTCTGGGAATCTCTCTCCACATGTCGTCTTTTTGAATACCTCGCTCCGTCAAGTCATCGAAAGTGAGAAAAATCCGTATTTTGTCCTGACTCAAACGCTCCATTTTCATTCAGGATTCCTCCCTTGCCGCCACTTTTAATAACAGCTTATGAAGTAAGCTTAAAAAGGTGAATAAGCTTCAAGCTTGTATTCAATTATATGAGTATTATAGCACAACATAACAATAAATCTATTATGCTTTAAAAAAAAGAAAGGCAAGAATAGGAAATACCTATTCTTGCCTTATATTACACCGAAAACAAGCCATATTATTGGGGAGGATGCATTTCTTTATATCGATTGTCTGCATTTTCTGCTAAAATCTCTTCGAACGTGGCTTTCAGCTGAGGCTCTTTATTGATAATAGCCTTTACCTCCCCAAAACCAGCCTTCGGGGAGTGGCTTTCTTTATCGAAAGCACCTGTCATTTTTTCTTTCGCCTTAGACATGTTGTTGCCCATTGATGCATTATTGCCGCTAAATGCTGATAAAAGCATCGCCTTATTTTTGGTGTTTAAATAAATAACCGCTGCTGCTCCAACCATACCGCCCAATAAAAAAGATCCCATTTTCATAGCTATCCCTCCATTTGTTTTGGTTCAGAGCTTATTTTTCTCTATGTACATCGGTTCCATGCATGATAAAATTAGGAAACATCTAACTTCTAGATAACCCACAATGAATAGGAGAACTATTAATGAATAAAAAATTGCTTATAGGGCTTGCCGCTGTGCTTATTACAACTTCAGCTGCATGCCAAAATAATAGCCAGCCCTCCGCTGCACCTGCTGGCAACGGGGCTTCAGCCACAGGCCAAGCCCAGACGGTACCTCCTGCAGCCAAGCCTACGGAGAAAAGCGAGGCTTCTGTGGCTCCAGTCGGGGCTGGAACGCCTGCACAGCCTAGCAAGCCTTCAGACGTGGCGCCTGGAAGCGCACAACAGCCTGCAGTTCCACCTTCGGCATCCACATCCACAGCTGCCCCCATTACTCCACAAGCAACACAGCAGCCCGCTCCTGCACCCCAAGCCGCTGCCAAGCTTTATAAAATGAATCCAAAAACCTACGACATTGTGCCGATCGACCCAGCTTCCGCTGATAAAAACGTCGTACTGTTGACCTTTGACGACGGTCCAAAGGATAAAGATATGCTGGAAGCGTTGCTAGGCACTTTAGACAAGCATAAAGCAAAAGCGATATTTTTCGTAAACGGTTATCGGGTGCAGCAGAAGCCAGAGCTGATTAAATTGATCACGGACCACGGCCAAACTATAGGCAATCATTCTTGGGACCATATCGATTTAAAGAAGGAAAGCAAGGAGAAAATCGATCAACAAATCGGAGATGTGCAAAAGCTGGTAAAGGAATTAACAGGCAGTGCCCCCCAATTTTTCCGTCCGCCCTTTGGATCAGGTGGTGATCTGGTCAGAGAAAAAGCGAAGCAGGAGAACATGCTATTTATGACATGGTCTAATGGCTCCTTGGATTGGGATATGACCGTTAAGAAAAATGATCCCGCCAAGGTAGTCAGCAACGTTCTGGAGCAATTAAGGCCAGGCAGCAATATTCTGATGCATGAGCTGCCATGGACCGTTGAAGCCATGGACAACCTGCTAACCCAATTAGAAGCGAAGTCATATAAATTTGTAGACCCTGCATCCATTGACACTACTTTGTAATCGAAACTCCCTTTAACAGAAATACCATTATAAAAGCAAAAAGGGGAGCTATTAAGCTTCCCCTTGCATTCGTTGCCAGCCCCAGAATATAAAACCAGCTACTAGCAGTATGAATATCCATAATATGGATAAATAAAAGATGCGGAGCACCTTTTCACTTTCAGTGGGGTGCACTACGTTTCGCGGAGGCAAAAAAGTTTCGTCTTCTTCAGTTGCTGTTTTAGGTGCAGAATCAAGGGACGGCCGCTTTTGATAGTTGTTTGTAGAACGCATTAACTCTCTCTCCTATAACGAATAATACAACCCATGATAAAATCGATCAGAAAATGTGCAGCAATCGGCGTCCACAAAGAGCCTGTTTGGATATATATCCAGCCTAGACCGTAGCTAATGCCAAATACGAGTCCCGTCATCAGCCAATGCTGCAAATAACGTATGTGGATGGCGGCGAATAAGATACTGGTCCAGTAAGGTCCCCATGAGGCTTGAATAGCCCCGCGGAATAACCATTCCTCGCAAAAAGCGACAACGAATGACAGCACTATAATATGCCATAGAGGTCGATTTTTGAAAATAAGCTCATTGATACCGCCATCATCTGTTACCTCCGGTGGCACCCAATTGGAGATCCAAATATCGATTAACAATACAGCAACTGCAAAGGCAACACCCCAAATTAATATGTAAATACCTTGCTCGATTGAAAACATGTGTCGAAATGATGGCTTTTGAAAAAACAAAATTACACTACCAGCCAAAATAACTAACAATTGAGTTATATACACGTTAAGAATTACCGTTCGTTCGTCGATAGTAGTAATATCAAGCTTTTGAAATTTTAGCCGCTTAAAATTAAATTTTTTCATCATTGATTCCCTTTTTGGTTATTTTCACCTATACTATCATTAAAAAAAATGAGGTGCTCAAGTCTTGAACAAACGGCTTTCACGCTATGATTACTTATTTGCCATTACTTTTATTTTTATGCTTGTTGTAGCACTTGGCACTTTTTTCTATGGTTTTCGAATGGGGCAAGAGCGTGCAACAGCCAAGTATGAGGATGTTTTATTCAAAAAGACAGAAGCCGAAAACGGATATTCTGCTTATCATCAACAGTATCTGGTTTCCTACTATCATACCATTTATCAGCCATACAGGGAATTTCATAAAAAATGGTTTGAAAAAATGAATGAACTAGAAGTGAACCGCTCGGCGGATGCTTCGGCTATTTTAAAGGATTTAGCACAGCTTTCCAAAGACAAGTATACGGAATTAAGCACGAAATCGATGCCGGATTCCTCACCTCTCTTACAAGACGGGCTGCAAAATTATCTCAAAAGCTTGAAGCTTTTTGGCGAAGCTTTAGGAACGATTCAAGGAAAGGCAAATTCCCTTCCCAGCTATGACCTCGTCGCAGAAATGGATAAGGATGCTTATTTAGCGGAAGCCAAGAAGTTTTCCCTCACTGCGCAAAAAAACTATTACGATTCGATCATCAAATGGAATTTGGCAGACAACCCTCAGCTCAAACAAGTTGATGTTAGCAAACCCTTGACGACCCAGGAATGGAGCACACTAAGCTTAAGTATGAAAAACGATTATATAGCTAATTCTACATTAGCAGGCGTTATATTCAAGCTCTACACACCGCAGGATTTTGCAAGCCGGATCGATGATATGATCACTACAGGACAAGCACAGAAATTAAGTCTAAGCAATGTACAGCAGGTGATGGATTTATTAATGGCCACCGATGCGGTGCGCTCTGGAGATTTTATCCGCAACAAAAGCCGGCTTTACCCTGATGAAATTTTGCCGCAGCTTCCCTTCTTTTTTATGCAAAACTAAAAAAAGATTTGATAATCCTAGCTTTTGAACAAGCTGTGACAACGCTATTCCTACTATTGACATCGCCTTTGGGGTCATGTTACGCTAATGGAAATTCATTTGTTACAAAACGTTGACGGAGACCTTGTAATTTCCATAATGCACAGAGAGCCGATGAACTGGTGGAAATCGGACATGATGGTTTACTAAAGAGCACTCCAGAGTTGCTGTGTTGAAGACACACGAATCCCGTGATTCGCGATCCCTAGATGCAGCCGGTTAGAAACCGTTAACTTTCTGAGTCCTTGAGGCTCATGAGGTTGTCTCTATCAAAGAGGCAACGAATTAGGGTGGTACCACGAAAGTAACTCTTCGTCCCTTGTATACGGAAACGTATGGGGAAGTAAGAGTTTTTTAGTTTGTCTAGAAAAAATCGGAGGTTAGGACACATGTACAAAGTACTAGTTATGGATGGAATCAGTGATTTGGGTATTCAATTGCTAAATGATGCACCCGATGTAACGGTTGATAAAAAAACCGGTTTATCGGAGAGCGAATTAATCGCGATTATCGCGGATTATGACGCTTTGATGGTACGTAGCCAAACCAAGGTAACCCCAAGCATTATGGGCGCTGCCGAGAAATTAAAGGTTGTGGGACGGGCTGGCGTTGGCGTTGATAACATCGATCTTGAAGCGGCAACAAGCCGTGGTATTGTCGTTATTAATGCTCCAGATGGAAATACGATTGCTACCTGCGAGCTTACATTTGCTATGATGATGTCGGTAGCCCGTTCTATTCCACAGGCTTACAAAAAGACGGTCAGCGGCGAATGGGACCGTAAAACCTTCGTGGGCGTTGAGCTTCGTAACAAAACGCTCGGCATCCTTGGCATGGGCCGAATCGGCAGCGAAGTCGCCAAGCGTGCTAAAGTGTTTGGCATGAATGTAATTGGCTACGACCCTTTCTTGACGGAAGAGCGCGCTAATCAAATGGGTGTCAAGCTGGGAAGTGTCGATGATATCGCAGCACAAGCTGATTTCATCACAGTGCATACACCACTTACACCGGAAACACGCCATATTATTGCTCGTCCCCAATTCCAATTGATGAAAAAAGGCGTGCGCATCATTAACTGTGCCCGCGGCGGTATTATTGATGAGGCCGCATTAGTGGAAGCTATTGATGCAGGTATCGTTGCCGGTGCTGCATTTGACGTTTATGAGCAAGAGCCACCACAAGCCGACCACCCTTTCTTAAACAATCCCAAAATTATTGTTACGCCTCACTTGGGCGCATCCACTGTAGAAGCCCAAGAGAACGTAGCTATCGACGTATCGGAAGAGGTTCTGCATATTTTACGTGATGAGCCTTTCAAAAATGCGGTTAATATGTCTCCGGTTCCACCAGCTGTGTTAAGCAAGCTTCAACCGTATTTTAACTTGGGAGACAAGTTGGGCCAATTTATTGGACAAACCACCCAAGGGGCGATTAAAGAAATAATCGTCAATTATTCCGGTGACCTTGCCGATGTCGACACCGCTCCTTTAACCCGTTACATTGTTCGTGGCATTCTGGGCAACCAATTGGAGAGCGTTAATATTGTGAACGCGATGCATCTCGCCAAAGCCCGTGAGGTCAATATTGTGATTCAACAGTCGGTAGCCACTCAAACCTTTACCAATTTGGTGTCGGTGACCACAAAGGCTAAAAACGAAGAACATGTTGTTGCTGGAACCTTGCTTGCTGGATACGGCGAACGTATCGTGCAAATCGACCAATATCCTGTTGACATTGCTCCTAGCGGCAACCTTCTACTGATCTCCCACAATGATAAACCTGGGATTATCGGTAAAGTAGGAACATTGCTAGGTGCAAATGATGTTAACATTGCTACGATGCAGGTTGGCCGTAAAGTAATTGGCGGATCCGCTATCATGATATTATCGACAGATAAACCAACACCAAAGAATGTTCTTGAGCAATTAAGGCTTCTTCCTGAGCTCACTGGCGTTAACGAGCTTGCACTTAATTAAAAGCTATTGTTTCACGACCAACAAGAAAATATCTCTTTATTCAACATAAAAAGCGGACCTCCGATCTTTAAATCGGAGGTCCGCTTTTTATATGATTGTTGTATGAACCGGAAGCAAGACGGAAAATGTCGTCCCTTGGCCCACTGTGCTTTTGACCGTAACCGTGCCTTGGTGGGCTTCTACCAAATTACGAACAATCGATAACCCTAATCCTGTCCCACCTGAAACGCCTCGTGTACGTGCCTTGTCGGCTTTGTAGAAGCGTTCGAAAACATAAGGCAAGTCACCTGCTGGTATGCCCATGCCTTGATCCGTTATTTCAATCAAGATAGCAGCCTCCCCCTTGTACAATTGCCGCTCTGCAAGCATCGTGATTGCTGCTTGGGCTGATGTATGGCGAATCGCGTTATCCAGTAAATTCGTCATCACCTGCTCCAGCCGGTCCTCATCAGCATGCTCCAGCAGCAACTCTTCCTCTGGCAGCTCACAGCTGATCAGAATCTCTTGTTCTTTGGCCAAGGCGGTGAACTTGCGATGCATTCGCTTCATAAAACTACGTACGTCGACTTGCCGGAAATGCAGCTCGATATGACCTGTCTCCATCCGTGCCAAATCTAACAGATCACGAACTAATCTTCCCATACGCAACGATTCTTCATGAATAACCTGAGCCAGTTCCTGCCGTTCTTCGGCAGAACCTGCAATATCGTCAAGTAACGCTTCACTATAGCCCTGAAGCATCGACAGCGGAGTTCTCAGCTCGTGCGAAACATTAGCAACAAAATCCTTGCGAAACTTATCGAGCCTGAATTCCTCGGTTACATCCCGCAAAACCGCCACAACGCCCCGAACAGCCGCGTGGGCATACAATGGCGTCATCACTACTGACCAAACTTCATTATGCACGTGCAGCTTGGAGGAAATCTCTTTGGCTCCTGTTATGACCTCTTCTAGCAGCATCCTCATGGGTCCAGGAATCATTTTATTGGGATCGCCTGTTACGGCTACCGCATATTTGTCCTGAGTTTCTTCCTCATTCCAATGGATTTGGTTCCAATCATGAACGATTTTATCACCTTGGGGATTGGCCAGAATGACATATCCATCCGAATTGAAGGTGATAACAGCATCCGTCATACTGCGCAATACACTTGATAAATGCTCTTTCTCATGGCTTAACGCCTTAATAGTATCCGATAATTCCTCGCCCATCCGGTTAAAGGTTTTGCCCAGCTCACCGATTTCATCCGTAGAAGTGATAGGCACTCTTGTGGCATATTCGCCTAAAGAAATCAGATCGGCTGCTTTTTTCAGCTGCAGGATCGGCTGTGTAATTTTGGTCAATAGAAAAAATGCAAAAAAGGTCGTCATCAGAAAACCGATCAAGGATACATAAGCAAAGAGCTGCATCACATAGGTCTGGGTAGCTTCAACCGATTGCGCCGATTGAAAAATAATCGCGGCGCCAATGATGCCCTGCTGGTTCACATCCTTTAGCGGTACGGCAACAGCCGAATACGGACTATTCACCAGTTGCTTGCCTGAGGCGATGCTGGGCATCCGATTATCAATCGTCTCCCCGGCGAACACTCTTTTCATCATTGGTTCCGAAAAAAAATCGCTATACTGTGCATTAGGCGGAGGAGTGCTAACATTACCGTCAGGAAGCAGGATCGGATTAAATGCGGTATCCACGCTAAAAATGTACGCATCCTGGGCACTTAGCACATCACTAACCAAATCTATATAACGGTTACGTGTATCCCCCATATGCTGGGAAATACCTGTTGCCACTTTTAAACCGAGCTTTCGTAAATTTTCGGTTTGATCCTGTGATTTAGGAAAGGACGTTTCGATATATTGGCTAAGAAATAACCCAAGAACGAGCAATACAACAGCAACTAATCCGATGATAGTCAGCCAGAGCTTGCCAACGACGCTTTTTAGACTGAATATACTGAACACGTTACTTAGGCACCTCTAGCTTGTATCCGACGCCCCATACTGTCGTAATCATCGAAGCGGCCTCAGGCGACACTTTATTCAGCTTCTCACGAAGCCTTTTAACATGTGTATCTACAGTCCGTAAATCACCAAAAAATTCATAGTTCCATACATCCTTCAACAGCTCCTCACGGGAAAATACTTTATCCGGAGACACCGCTAAATAATGCAAAAGCTCATATTCTTTGGGGGTTAAAGCCACTTCCTGTCCACCTGCACTTACACGATGTGCATCATGCTCAATAATCAGGTTGGGGAATACTATATTATTGCTGGAATTAACCTCCTTGGACAAATAAGCGGTTACTGAAGATCTTCTGAGGATCGCTTTCACCCTGTAAATGACCTCACGCGGGCTAAAGGGCTTCACTACATAATCATCGGCCCCCATTTCAAAGCCTTGGACACGATTCGTTTCTTCCCCTTTAGCCGTGAGCATAATGACCGGTGTGGATTTCACCTGGCGCAGCCTGGCACAGACTTCGTTGCCATCTATGCCGGGAAGCATCACATCGAGCAGAATGAGGTCATAGTCGGTCTCAAGTGCTTTCTTCAAGGCCGTCTCGCCATCCTCGGCTTCATCAATAATGAAATTTTCTTTTTCCAAATACATCCTTAGCAAGCGACGTATCCGCTCCTCGTCGTCTACGACCAAAATTGTCATTTGTAGTTCAGACATCGGCATTTCCACCCTTTCTTATTTAAGTTCCTAGTTACGAATTTAAGTTCCTGAGTACGAATGTAAGCCGGCAATAACTAAATTAACGCCGATTAGCGTAAACATCACAACCATAAAGCCGATAACCGCCAGCCATGCAGACCTTTTCCCCTGCCAGCCTTTGGAAAATCGAAGATGCAAATACGCCGCGTAGTATAAGAAGGTAATGAGCGCCCATACTTCTTTGGGATCCCAGCCCCAGAAGCGGCCCCATGCCTCGGCTGCCCATATCATCGCAAAGACCAAAGCGCCCAGCGTAAAGATTGGATAACCGATTGCAATGGCACGGTAGCTGATTTCATCGATATCCTCAAGGTCAATGCCTTTAAGCAATGGGCTTATCGCAGCGCCTAATGGCTTGCGGGCAATGAGACGGAGCAGCCCATACAGGATAATGCCGCCGAATATCGACCATACCACCGTATTTAGCTTGCGCCCTGCATTGGAGCCATGCATCCAGGATGGAGCTTCAAAGGGAGCTTCCGTCATCCCCAGAAACGGCTGCATTTCGACCTGTTCACTTTCAAATGGCTTGAAAATTGGCGGTAGCACGTAATCCACGGTTTGTTTTACGGTTTGCTCAATACCATCCTTGCTAGTATACAAGACATCGTTTGTATATTTTGCATGATAGCCGGCAGCATTAAAACCGAATATGGAAACCACAAAAGCAACGATCATAACCAGCGAAAATAAAGTAAGCTCAACCCCACGTTGTTCCTTACGGTCGCCAGGTGTTTGTCCTGAAAAGTTAACACTGCGCAGCAGATACATTAAGCCGGCAGCAAAGCCTACTGCAAAAAAAGCTTCTCCGGTAGCAGCAGTCGTTACGTGAATTTTCAGCCAATAGCTTTGTAAGGCTGGAATTAGCGGCTGAATATCCTTCGGAAATACCGAGGCATACCCGATTATAATAATCCCAATGGGTAAGGCAAATATGCCCAGCACCGTTGCCCGATAAATGTAATACACAATAATAAACGCGAATATGATCATCATGCCAAGAAAGGTCATAAACTCGTACATATTACTTGTTGGAATATGGCCGGCTTCCGCCCATCGGGTGAAGAAAAATGCTAAATGGCCTGCGAGCCCTACCATCGTAGCCACGATGGCGCCATTGCCCCATTTGCGAGTATAGGCTATAGGATCCTCTTTGGCCCATTTTTTTCCGAGTATCGCAGTAACAAACATAAGAAATGCTAGGTTATAGACGATAAAGCCTATTAGTAAAAACGAACTGCTGTTCACGACGTCACCCCTCCAGCTTCCAACGATTTGGGATCCACTTCAATCCCCGACTTATGCAACAATTGGGCGACCTCTTTACGAACACCGAACCAGTTTTTGTTCGTGTGGGCACCTAACGACAAACGGCCATTATCAATACGCAGCCAAATTCGGCGGTGATGCCAATAAAAGCCCATAATGAGTCCAAGCATGGAAATCCCTGCACCTATCCAAATGTAGGGCATGGCCAAGTCTACACGAATATTCAGATAGCTGATATAATTGGTGAACTGAACATCAGCCATAGAATTGACGGATAGCTCGAATTTCTTGCCAATCTCACCATTAATATCATCCTGGCGGAAGGACAGCTTATCCACCTGCCTCGGGAAATAGAGGTAAGGCTCGCCTTGTACAGATAAACCAGGACCTGTTATTGAGAATATAAAAGCAGGCATCTTAGGTTCATTCGATTTGGTCGTTGGAACCCCTTTATCATCAAGCATAAACTCAGGAAAATAACCTTTTAGCTTTAAAGTATAGCTTCCTACCTGGTAGCTTTCCTCCGGCCGAGCCATGGATAGATCAAAGCTTCCATAAGATTCGCCTGTCCTCAGATCCTTCAGTGATGGCTTTACAGAAACTAACATTGGTGCTTCCTTATAGTCAAACTGATAAGCCATAAACCCTTTATACTCAAGCGGTTCATTTACGATGATATCCTGCCGGTGCACTTCTGTAAGCTGTGGCTGCTTCGAAGGGTTCTCACAATCGGCAACACATCGGTATAAAACCGCCTTGGTTTCATAGATTTTGGGAACTGCCTGCTCCTTGGCCCGAAAGCCTTCAGACATTTCTGTCTCATCATAATACTCAAGTGTAAACTTCTCATTTTTCAAGTAATAAGAGGTTTCCGGTATTTGTACAGCCACCCCTTCAGGAAAGGCGATATGTTGATCCATATGCCAGCCGGGGATACTTCGCATGAGGATGGCCAACAAGAAAATAATAAGCCCGATATGGTTAATATAGGGACCCCAACGGCTGAAACGATTTTTCTCCGCCAGTAGCGCGGATCCATCTGCATACACTCGATAATGCTGCTTTTTTAGCTGAACGGCCGCACGCTTCACCCATTCTTCCTCTTCGGCTTGTGCATCCTTCTTAGACGCAGACACCGTATCGATGGCAAGGTCACCACTGAAGGAAACCTTTTGCCTTAATATAAAATTTAAATGCTTACGAATTTGTTGCTTGGACAATGCCCTGTACAGAGGTAATACGCGGTCAAGGCTACATACCACAAGTGAGGTTCCGATCATAAACAGCAACCCGATAAACCACCACGATTCGAACGTATGGGACAGCCCCAGCAAATAATAAATGTGTCCAATTGTACCGTAGTTTTCTTGGTAATAAAGGGAGGGATCAAAGTTCAAAAACGTATTCTCTTGCGGAAAAATGGTGCCAACCGCTGATGCGGCTAACGTAATGAGAATCATATAGATCGCAATCTTGACGGAGGAGAAAAAATTCCAGACCTTGTCCACCCAATCTGGATTCGATTTTTGCGAACGTCTGGCTATTCCATCATAGCGCATTTCTAATGGTTCTTTGCCATCTTCCTCATACAAGGGCTTGCCACAGGCTTCGCAAAGTACGGTACCAACATGATTCAGATGGCCGCATTCACATTTTGTGTTGTGAATCATTGGGTTACCCTCCTGAGAGTTTTCGGAGAAAACTAGCTCCTTAAGCTTGGGCTTGCGTTTCAAGCCCTATGCGAAGTAATAGCCACCTCTAATATAAAAAACGGAAGCAAGCTTCGGTCGCTATTTATTAGAAGTGGCAGGAATGGAAGCTATCGCTTTTTCGATAACAGCCTCGGTCATTTCACCGATCATGATTTTGGAAATTTTGCCATCAGGGGTAATAAAGAACGTTGTGGGATACTGGCTGACGCCATATCGTTTACGTGTGGCTTCATTGTCGTCCAACAATATTGGGAAGGTTATCTTATACTGCTCCACAAAGCTTTGTACGGTAATTTTACTCTCGCCCAAATTTAAAGCAAGGAATTCCACCTTTTGCTTGTCCATCTTGTCGAATTGGTGCTGAATGGCCGGCATTTCATCTTTGCAGGGTGGGCACCAGGTTCCCCAGAAGTTCACCATCACCGTTTTCCCTTTATAATCAGATAACTTATGCTGCTTGCCATCAAGGCTTATTAAGTTGAAATCAGGAGCGACGGAGCCTTCCAAAGGTTTTTTTTCCGTTGCATACAAATTGTTTATCAGCGTCAAAGCACCAATCACGATCACAATAGCAAATATACAAAGCTGTATCCATCTTTTATTTTTCCCCATTGATGCTCACTCCAAACGGAAGCTTGGTACATCCGAATAACGGCTTACTATAGGTTATTATCCGGCTGCTCTTTAGGCGTTTTCACCTATTCTTTATTATAGCTAACTTTCATGGCGGCGTTTATTTGTCTTTTTGAATATTATGTGTCTTGAGTGCTTCATCTGTAAGCTCTTTAACTTCCTTAGGCTCCAGATGTCGAAATTTACCCCGCGGTACCCCTGTCAAAGCTATCGGTCCGAATTGGACGCGTTTAAGCTTAATTAAGGGGAATTCGATAGCATCAAACATACGCCTAACCTGGCGGTTACGCCCTTCGTAGATCGTAATAGAAACAATCGTTTCTTTTTTAGCGAGATCGATATCGTAATAATCCACCTCAGCATGCGAAGTCATCCCATCCTCAAGCTCGATTCCATCTCGAAGCTTGTCCAGCAAGGAGCCGTGCGGTACACCTTTAACCGTAGCATGATATGTACGCGGGACATGATGTCTGGGATGTGTCAATAAATTAGCAAACTCCCCATCATTGGTCAGCAGCAGCAGACCCTCCGTATCGTAGTCAAGCCGACCTACCGGATAAATCCGCTCTTGGATATCCTCTAGAAAATCGGTAACAATCTTACGACCACCAGGATCTGAAGCGCTGGTAATCACCCCTTTGGGCTTATTAAATAAGATATACACCTTTTTCTGCTGCCTGATCGTGCGACCATCTACTTTGATCACATCGGAGGTAGCTTCAACCTTGACGCCCAGCGTTGTAATAATTTCATCATTCACCATCACACGTCCAGCTGTTATTAACTCTTCACATTTACGACGGGAGGCCACTCCCGCTTCTGCCAATACTTTTTGTAATCGTTCCATAAGTCTCCATTCACCTCTAACCTAATGATACCCATCCTAAGGAGAAATCACAAGCAGGGAGCAATGAAAAAGGTATCAGAACGAGTGATCATGTGTAAAACCGATGAACAGACCAAAAAACCTGCAAAAAGGCAGGATGGAAGTATTTCATTAAGCAAACACCAAATAACAAATCACAATAGAAGCAACAAACCCGACGGCATCAGAAATCAAGCCAACCTTTAAAGCATAGCTTGCTTTGCGAATCCCGATGGCCCCAAAGTAGACGGTAATTACATACATCGTCGTATCGGTGCTGCCCTGAATCGTTGAGGCGATCCTCCCTATCATGGAATCCGGTCCAAACTGCTCTAGTAAGTCTGTGGTAAACGCTAACGATCCCGCTCCGGTAATGGGGCGCAATATCGCTAAAGGAAGGATTTCGCTCGGAATCCCGATCCATTCGCAAAATGGCCTCACCCAGCCAATCATCAGCTCCATCGCCCCCGAAGCGCGAAATATGCTGATCGCCACCATCATTCCAACCAGATGGGGAATAATCCGAATCGCCGTATCAAAGCCATCCTTCGCCCCATCCACGAACGATTCATATACCGGCACCTTCCGATAAGCGGCAAATAACGGAATAAATACAATGATTACGGGGATGGCCCAGGCGGAAATTAAATTTACAAATGCATACATCCTGCCTCATCCTTTCCCTTTCGGGTTGTTAATAAGCGCGGGCGGCTTGTGGGAATGGCGATAGCGATACCACTTATCCACAAATACAGCGGCTAAGGTCGATACGATTGTTGCCATCAAGGTTGTGCCCACAATTTCAGCGGGGCTGATGGAATTGTAGTTCATGCGGATCGCAATTAATGTTGTCGGGATCAGGGTAATGCTCGCTGTATTAAGCGCTAGCAGCGTACACATCGCAGGACTGGCCAGTTCTTTGTCCGCGTTTAATAGCTGAAGTTCCTGCATCGCTTTAATTCCCATTGGAGTAGCAGCATTCCCCAGCCCAAGGATGTTAGCACCCATATTGGACATGATGTAACCCAAAGCCGGATGGTCGCGCGGCACACTGGGGAATAAAAACCGTACGATCGGGCGAAGCAGCGAAGCTAATACTTTCAACAAGCCGGCATCCTCCGCGATCCGCATAATACCCAGCCAAAATACCATAATGCTGACTAAACCAAAGCAGACCGTTACGCCACTTTTTGCCCCATCAAAGGTGGCTTGCGTGACTAACTCAATCTTTCCAGTAAAGGCTGCCACCACAAAACCCGAAACCAAAAAAAACAACCAGATCATATTGACCATTATTTTGCTCGACCTCTCTTTCATTCAAATGCTGAGGACACCGAATTATGGATTGTTGGTAACAGCTGCTTCACGGTTGTTCCTAGTGGACAGCGTGGCCGGTAAATACCATTCGGACGAGAAATTGGACAATAAAGAGCCATTTCTCCACATGAGTTGCGTTCGCACTTAAAGTACCTTGAAAAATACCTTGAGATGAAAAGACGTTTCGCTCGTTCAGCTTAAGCCGTGGGCTATCCTTTGCCAATAAAGGTACTTGCCCTATCGACTTGCCCTCCAGCATATAAGCTAAACGCCCAACTTCACCCAGTCGAAAGCTGGTAGATTGGTTATCATTGACTTCAACTTTGAACGTATATTGACCCTTTTCTGCTTCTTGTGTGGGGTAGCTGAAGTCTGCACCCGCGACCCACTCCGTCCCTTCCACCGCATCCCATTTATGGATTAAAGGCGTCAAGGGGTAGTTATTGAAGCCATAATCAAGCAGCTTGGCATGATCCGCCCAATCATTGGCATCATTTAAGGTGACTACGGCCAATTGCTGGCCGCCGCGGGTAGCCGAGGATACCAAGCAGCGTTTAGATAGCTTGGTATAGCCTGTTTTTACACCATCCGCACCCTCATAAAGGTTTAGCATTTTATTTTTATTCAGCCAAGTGTAATCCCACGGATCGTTGGGATTAGGAGCTTTTTTTAGCTTAGTTTTTACAATTTCTTGAAATTGCGGATGATGCAACGCATAGGCTGCCAGCTTGGCCATGTCATTGGCTGTTGAAAGATGCCCTTCCTCATCCAGCCCTGACGGATTTTTAAACAACGAATGGTCCATGCCGATCATCCGTGCCTTTTCATTCATTAAGTAAGCGAAGCCTTCCACAGTCCCCCCCACATGCTCAGCAATCGCAGTTGCCGCATCATTACCGGAGCGAAGCATCATCCCATATAACAGATGGTGTAGGCTCATCTCTTCGTCTAGCTTCAAATAAATGGAAGAGCCTTCTTTGGCAAATGCATTTTTGCTGACCTTGGCTGAATCTGACAACCTGCCATGTTCAATGGCGACTATCGCCGTCATGATCTTCGTCAAGCTAGCAATTCTAAGCGGCTTGTCTCCTTGCTTGCTGTACAAAATCCGTCCTGAGCGCACATCAATTAAGGCAACTGCTTCTGCACTTGTCGATAAAGCGGGAGCTGCATGTAGGGGTACCAATGGTGTCCATATTATCGACAGCAGCGCCAAAATTAACAAGAAGTTTACTTTTCTATTCATCGGGAGCCTCCTGCACACATAGGTTAAATAAGTGTTCTGCCAACATCTTGTACATATATATGCCTAACCTGTCCCCTTTTATGTATGCTTCGTTATCGGATATCGCTGTTTTTGCACGCAAAAAAACCCAAAGAACTTTTATGTTCTTTAGGGCAGGTTCAAATCTATAAGGGCGGCTAGCCTGTATGGACCTCACTAATGAAAACAGTCAGCTTTTTTGACAAATCCATTTCATAGGGCTGCGTTACTTTACTACCATCAGAGCCTATAAAAATCCGGATAGTCGGGCGCTGGGGAATGATGGGATTTATAAGCACTACAACCCCTTTTTCCCCTGAGCTTAGCGTTACCCCTAAGCCAATTGGATAAATCGCAACATTATCACGAAATAAAGCTACTTTATTACAATCGTATTTGGTTTCAACGCCACTAAATAAAACTTCCATCGCCTGGTGGGGTAACATCGCCAACCGATAAGGACGGTGGGTGGTCATCGCATCATAGCTATCTATAATAGAAATAAGTTTGGCAAAATTATGAATTTCCTTGCCTTTGATTCCTCGCGGGTACCCGCTTCCATCCTCACGTTCGTGATGCTGGAAAGCACAGTGGGCTGCAAGTAACGGCATATTAGGCTCGTCCTTAAGAATCTTGTATCCAAACTCAGCATGCTTTTGAACCTCGGCATATTCCACATTGGATAATGGACCTGGTTTCTTCAATATATCCTGGTTGATTTTCGTTTTGCCGATATCGTGCAGCAACGCTCCCATACTGAGTACGGCGATTTCTTCACGGCTATAGCCGCTGACCATGCCTAGCATCGTTGCATAAATACAGACGTTAAGTGAATGATTAAATACATAATTATTCAATACATTCATATTCAACAACATAATATGGGCGCCTTCTTTGGAATCCAAATCCTCCATGATCATTTTGATCAAATTGGTAAAGGCTCGTCCCATAAAATGATTTTTAGAAAATTTGCTTTTGCTGGTTTCTTCCATAATTTTTTTATATTGCGTTTTAATTTCACTTAGTGCTCTTACTCTAGTTTCCTGGCTGATCGGATCTTCAACTACCAAGTCCGCGGTTTCCTTGTCCTGTATATAGACAAAGTCAACGCCCAACCGCTCCAATCGGATGATCAGCGCCTGGGTCAACTCGACATTTTCATGAAGGAGTGCAATGCCATCCTCATTATAAATACATTTTGCAAGCTTCATTCCCGGAGAACAGGAGCGTGTCGGCATAAATCGCACAAGAAAACCTCTTTCATCCATTTCATATAATATCAGCTAAAACCAATATAAAAGAAACGTGCGAAAAGAGCAATCTATTTTCCCAATTCTTCCTAATCTTTTACTCACAAAAATATGTAAAGCTGCCCATGGATATGAGCAGCTGCAAGCTAACCTTTTTCTCTATATAAGTCATTTAGTTCACCTTCGTATTATGAAGCAAACTTAACGTGGTGCCCACTATTTGTTTCTGGTAGAACGTATACATTTATCCATTTGTGCCAATTCAACCAAATTACACAATGAAATTCTGGTTTTCGATATTGGTTGTTCCATTCGTATCGCCATTTAGTGATTGCCCAGACAAGTTGCCTGACGAATTGCCCTTCATCATGCTTTGAATGCGGTCAACTACACTTGGTGCCGCATCAATAAGCCTTTCCAATAAATGCGTTTGATTGTCCAAAGGCACAATTTTGACGCCTTGCTTTCCTACTACCAGAAAGGCAATCGGTGTAATCGACACGCCTCCTCCACTACCACCGCCAAAAGGAAGCGAAACCTGGGCATTGGCTCCCTCATGCTTTTGAATGCTTGGGGAATGGGAGGAGGAACCGGAAGTGGAAGTGGAATCATCGGCTCCAAATTCGCTTCCTCCCGCGGCAAATCCAAAGCCCACTTTAGAAATGGGCATAATTACGGTGCCGTCCGGCGTCTCAACAGGATCGCCCACAATCGTATTCACATCAACCATCTCTTTAATATTTTCCATTGCCGTTTTCATAAGACCTTGTATGGGATGCTCTGACATTCGTATTATCCTCCTTTGTTTATACCTAAATTTTGAATCATAAGGAATTACAACACATGGTTAGTTTATCCGAAAGAACGGAATCGTATGTACAAGGTAAGAAATCTGTATATGAAAGCTTAGGATTTAAATAGTACACGCCTCCAGGTCCTTAAGCCTCCCTTGACTTTCACGATCCGATAGAGCAACTGGCAGCCAGCAATCGCTATATGAACCATACGGATCTGCAATACGACCAACACATCAGTTGAAAACTTGCTTTCATTATAACGCGGCAGGACCTGGATCTCTGGTCGAACATCCAACTTGATGAAGCGCGTAAGAAAACCAAGCATGGTGGATTTAAGCCCCCAAATCATGCCAGTAGCCAATGCGGTTTCGGGTGCATCTCCTATACCGACCTGCGTCCTCCAACGAAATTGTGTACACCTTACATGGCTTATCGTATCAACCAGCCATTCATGTAAACGAAAGCAGCCTTTAAATAAAGATAATGCGTTATCAAAGCTTTCTTTGATCGTCTTCGTTGTAATCTGCTCTTCTTTGGCGCTTATTAATTGCTTTTCATTGGCATCGATATATTCAGACTCTAGTTTTACACCATCTATCAAATTGTTGAATTGAATACTTGGAATCGCAATTCGCTTACGCAGCAATCCGAATAAGAACCTGGCATCGAAGCTAATCTCGTCATCCTTGTCTTCCCTTATGAGCGTAAGCCTGATTTTGATAGAGCTAGAGAGAACAATCACTATTATGACCACAACAGTTCCCGTTATCCAAATCCACATCGTCGCTGTCTACTCCTTCCCCAGAAACAACAAATAACCCCTCATCCAAGAAGCAATGCTTCTTATCATTCAGGAGTTAGTATGGCCCTATGTTGGTAAAATATGCACAGTGAGGATAAACCGCCTTCTATGTCTCATTCATTCACTTTCTGTAACATCTTCAAAGGATACCTGCTCTTGGCTTTCACGGTCAAGCTTACTGAACAACATCCTTGTTTCCTCTTCTAAATTATCATCATTCTGGAACAAGGAGGATTCCGGAAGCTCTGCTATCGTGCCAAGGGCGAAGTAATCAAGAAAAGGCTTAGTCGTTCCATATAAAATGGGTCTTCCAGGTGCATCGGCACGATCTACTTCTTTTATTAAATCTTTGGCCACCAATGTATGTAAGGCACGCTCAGCTTTGACGCCGCGTATTTCCTCGATTTCCACCCGGGTTATGGGCTGCTTATAAGCAACAATGGCTAATGTTTCCAACGCCGCTTGTGATAAAGAGGAGCGTGATGGCGAGTAGGCAAGCCGCTCAAAATAAGGAGCATGCGCGGGGAGCGTAGTCAATTGGTAGGTTCCGGCAAGCTCGACGATTTGCAGACCCCGCTTACTTTTACGAAAGTCCACCTTCAGCTCCGTAACCAGATCCCGTATGAAATCATTCTCCTGTTCCATAACTTCAGCAAGCTGTTTGATATCCAAACCCTCATCGCCAGCTACAAACAGCAAGCCCTCAATAACTGATTTCATCTGTTGAGAATCCATATGCGTTTCCTTCCCCTCTTGCCTGGATCACAATATCTTCAAAAAAACGATGCTGGTAGCACACAACCACTTTCATTTTCATAAGCTCCAGCAGTGCCAAAAAGGTAGTAACGATACTTTCACGGGAAACATCACCGTCTGTTAATTTCGAAAAAAGCACCTCACCATCGGACTCTTCCAGCCAACGCACAACATCCTTCATCCGATCCTTCACCGAGATTTCATCCTTGCGGATTTTGGTTACCATATTCCTGCTGGACATCCGCTGCATCGCACGTTGAAATGCTTGTACGAGATCAACAACGGCTAGCCCTTTGACTGGATTGACCACGACTTGTTGGACGTAAGCCGATAGATCCTCAGGCTCTCGGGTATAAATGAGCTTCCGCTCATGTTCTTTATCACGTAAATGATCAGCGATTGCTTTATATTTACGGTATTCGACCAGCTTCTCGACCAATTCAGCGCGAGGGTCATAGTCCTCATCCATCCTATAATCGTCGTCATAATAATCGATAATGGGAGCTTTGGGCAGCAGCATTTTGCTTTTGATAGCCAGCAGTGTAGCAGCCATTAATAAAAACTCGCTGGTCAACTCCAGCTCCATTTCCTGCAACGCATCCAGATAGCTCATATATTGATCCGTAATTTCTTTAATCGGAATATTATAAATATCGACTTCCGATTTATCAATCAAATGCAGCAACAGATCAAGGGGGCCCTCAAACATGTCGAGCTTATAGGTAACCTTCTCCAACAGTTGTTCCCCCTAAATCGTTATGCAATAGCTTCCTATGAATTGTATATTAGGAGAACTGTTTGGTCAAATTGGCCATTTCAATTGCACTTACCGCAGCTTCCCAGCCTTTGTTGCCGGCCTTCGTGCCCGCACGTTCAATCGCCTGTTCAATGGAGTCTGTAGTCAGCACGCCAAAAATCGTCGGTACGCCTGTTTTCAGGTTGATCGCAGCCACACCTTTAGCAGCTTCGCTGCATACATAGTCAAAATGTGGCGTGGAGCCTCTAATAACAGCACCTAATGTTATAACCGCGTCATACTTGCCGCTTGCCGCCATTTTTTGGGCAATTAGGGCGATTTCGAAGGCGCCGGGTACCCACGCTACTTCAACCTCATCCTCAGTAGCTCCGTGGCGTTTAAAAGCGTCTAACGCGCCGCTAAGCAGCTTACTCGTAATAAACTCATTGAACCTCGCAACCACGATACCATATTTTAAGCCTTCAGAAATTAAATGTCCTTCGTATACTTTCGCCATGATTAGTTAACATCCTTCCAAGTGTAGGTTAAGTGGTAAATGATTAGATTTGAAAATCAAGCAAATGGCCCATCTTTTCATGCTTCGTGTGCAAATAGCTGGAATTGGACTCGTTCTCTTGCATTTGGATAGGCACACGTTCCGTGACTTCCAAACCGTAGCCTTCCAAGCCTTTGATCTTGCGTGGATTATTAGTCAGCAAACGAATTTGCTTAACACCCAGATCCTTTAAAATTTGTGCTCCAATACCATATTCACGAAGATCAGGGGCAAAGCCCAATTTAATATTCGCTTCCACGGTATCCAATCCCTCTTCTTGGAGAACATACGCTTTGAGTTTGTTGATTAATCCAATACCTCGGCCTTCTTGGCGCATGTATAACAACACACCTGAACCCGCTTCGTCAATTTGCTTTAAAGCCGCATTCAGTTGGGGTCCGCAATCGCAACGATGGGAATGAAAAACGTCTCCTGTCAAGCATTCTGAGTGCACGCGTACCAAAGTAGGTACAGAGCCGTCAATTTTGCCTTTGACAAGTGCAACATGCTCCTTCTGATCGACCACATTCGTGTAAGCAACAGCCTTGAAAACACCGTAGTCAGTTGGAAGCTTGACCTCCACCTCGCGCCTGATCAGGTTATCCTTCAGATTGCGATATTGGATCATATCCTTGATGGTTATGATTTTGATATCATGCTTTTGGCTAATTTCCATCAAATCGGGAACACGCGCCATCTCTCCATCTTCTTTAATGATTTCGCAAATAACCGCTGCCGGGTAAGAACCGCACATCTTGGCCAAGTCCACCGCTGCTTCCGTATGTCCAGTACGCTGCAACACACCTCCCGCTTTGGCAATTAGAGGGAAAATATGACCTGGCCTGCGGAAGCCATTTGCTTTGGTATTGGGATTGATAAGACCTTTAATCGTCATGGAGCGTTCGGATGCGGAGATGCCTGTTGTCGTGTCGGCATGGTCTACAGAAACCGTAAAAGCAGTTCCGTGGTAATCGGTGTTTTTCGATACCATCGGCGGCAGCTCCAGTTCCAGGGCCCGCTCTTCAGTGATTGGCACGCAGACCAGGCCGCGCCCTTCTTTGATCATGAAATTAATAATCTCCGGTGTAGCCTTATCCGCCAAAGCGATAAAGTCCCCTTCGTTCTCGCGGTCTTCATCATCCACTGCAATAATAACCTTACCAAGCATCAAATCATAAATTGCTTCTTCAATCGTATGGAATTTAATGGGTACAGTCATCACTCTCACCTACCTCTCTAGTTTACAAAAACCCAATCTCCATTATAAAAATCCGTTCTCAGCCAAAAATGCTTCAGTTAGTTTGCCTTGCTTGTGCCCGGATCCATGCCCATCATGACTAGTACGGTTGCTAAGCAGCTTTTCCATATACTTGCCTAACACATCGGCCTCTAAATTCACTTCATCACCCGGCTTTTTATTCTGAAGCACAGTTTGGGCAAGGGTATGTGGAATAATGGATACGGTGAAGCGCTGGTCTGTTACATGAACAAGTGTAAGGCTTATCCCATCAATGGTGATTGATCCATGAGGAATCATGTATCTGAGGATAGACGCCTCGACTGGCTCGACTACGTAAACTACGGCATTTTGCATGGTTGTCCTTGAGGTTATCGTGCCCACGGAATCCACATGCCCTTGTACAATATGTCCGCCAAAACGCCCGCCTGCTGCCATCGCCCGTTCCAGGTTCACCGGTTCGCCGGTATGCAGCTTGCGCAGCGTCGTTCTGCGAAACGTTTCTGGCATGACATCAACCGTGATCGAGGTGCCGTCAAATTTGACGACGGTCAGGCAGACCCCATTCACCGAAATGCTATCGCCCAGATGGACATCCTCCAGAATTCGTTTGACCGTTATGCTGAGGATCATTGCCTGTCCCTGCATGGTTATCGCCCGCATGCTGCCGATTTCTTCTATAATGCCTGTAAACATCGTTTAATCACCTCGCCTCGCTGCTATAACGTGGATACCCCGTAATGCAAATATCCTCGCCAAACTGTTCTACCGTTGTACGCTCCAGATGGATGGCATCCTTCATGTACGCGAATCCGTTAAACTGCATATTGTCAGGAGCAAGCTTGCCGCCACCAATAATCTTGGGTGCAAAAAACAATTGAGTTTTATGCACTAGCCGCTGCTCCAGCATGGCACCGTTCAAGGCTCCACCGCCCTCGAGTAAAATGGAGGCGATATCCCGTCCACCTAATAGCTCCATCGCCTTGAGCAAATCGACCCGCTCGTCTTCACCGCATACCAGAACAGTAACACCGGCAGCTTCAAGCTGTTGCTTTTTTAATTCAGGTGCATGGCTCGTTGTTAGCACGATGGTCTCCGCGGTACGATCCGACACCACCTTAGCTTCCAGCGGAAGCCGCAACCGGGAATCGACAATAATCCGAATCGGATGAAGCGCGGGTACATCCAGCCGTGTAGTCAGCTGCGGATCATCGGCAAGCACCGTGCCGATGCCAACCATAATCGCTTGATGGCGATGGCGCAGCGTATGGACATAGGCGCGGGATTCAGCGCCCGTAATCCATTTGCTATCGCCCGTCCTTGAAGCGATTTTACCATCCAGTGTGCTGGCTGTTTTCATCGTTACAAAAGGCAGCCTCGACATAATGAAGTGGTTAAACATCTCATTGAGTTGCAGGCACTCCTCTGCCAATACGCCTGTTTCGACCTCCACGCCATGCTGCTTTAGGCGTTCGACCCCTTGACCTGCGACCAGCGGGTTCGGATCTGTACTCCCTACAACTACCCGCTTTACCTTCTCATGGATAAGCCTATCCGAGCATGGCGGCGTGATTCCAAAGTGGCTGCAAGGCTCCAAGGTCACATAAGCCGTGCTTCCCTCGGCTTCGCTTCCCGCCATCTGCAAGGCGTGAATTTCGGCATGTGCCGTTCCACGCTTGAGGTGAGCACCCATGCCGATGATTCTGCCGTCCTTGACTAATACGCAGCCCACTACCGGATTGATCCCCGTTTGCCCCGAAGCACCAGCTGCAAGCTGAATAGCGAGACGCATATAATATTCGTCATTCAACAGCTCCATCATCCCTACATCCCACCCATGTGCAAGTTCAAACATCTAACGCTCAACAGAAAAAGCCCTTTCCTATTAAGAAAAGGGCTTGTGTGATAGAATTTCGAAAAAAACGCAGGGTTAAGCCAGCTTCGACAAAATCAGGAAGTTAGGGCAACACAAATTGAATAGGCCAAATGCCCATTTTTAATTAAACTGCTGCATGCCCATTGAAACCAATGATGTCGAATTAAAGCCGTCCACGTTTTCCCTTCTCCCATCCAGACTATACTGTCGGTCTCGGATTTTCACCAAGTCCACCGGTGGCTGCAATAGCGAATCTACAAGCCAACGGGTCACGGACTGAACAAAACACCTAAGCATTTTGTATCACCGCCGGTGGGGAATTCCACCCCGCCCCGAAGGAAAACATTTATACTTGGAAATCCCGATAAGATTAAAATGGATATTCCCCAATTGATAAAAAATATTACCATTGATAGACGCAAAAAGCAAGTGTTTCTTCTAACTTTTATTTAGTGGGTATATTTTAATAGCGCCTGTTCAAATAAAAAAAGGCCGAACTCCTCAGAAAAAAAGGAATTCGACGCCTTATAATAGCTTATAAAAGCATAAATTGCTTGAAATTAAGCTTCAACGATTGTAACAGTTTCCATTTGGTCTCTGCCTTTAAGCTCATCAATAAATTCCATACCTGAAATCACTTTGCCAAATACGGTATGTTGGCCGTCCAAATGAGGTTGTGGACCATAGCAAATATAAAATTGGCTGCCACCCGTATTACGTCCTGCATGCGCCATAGCAAGTGTACCACGAACATGCTTGTTCGGATTAATTTCGCAATTGATTTTATAACCTGGACCGCCTGTCCCTGTTCCCGTTGGACAACCGCCTTGAGCCATAAAGCCTGGAATCACTCTGTGGAAGACAAGTCCGTTATAAAAACCGGAATTTGCGAGCTTTTCGAAATTTGCTACTGTGTTAGGTGCATCATTTTCAAATAAATCGATAACAACTTCGCCACCATTGGCTAATTTAATTTGAGCTTGTTTAGACATGTAATCGTACACTCCCTTGTAATCTTAGTATTCAATGTGTTTTATTGTACTACATCCATGTCCACTGTACAAATGCTACGGCGAAACTTGCGTGGTCGGCTTCAATCTTACGGGAATGCGGTCATTGCCTGTAATGTCCTTGAAGGATTCGCGCTCGACTACAACATCGGCCTCGCCATCCTTAACGAATATAACAGCCGGGCGGCGTATCCTGTTGTAATTGCTAGCCATCGCGTAATTATATGCTCCTGTGCAGGATACCGCCAGCACATCACCTGTATGCACCTCTGGCAGCATCACATCCCAAATCAGCATATCCCCGCTTTCGCAGCATTTGCCGGCGATCGAGACCAGCTCTTCGTTTGTTTCGCTGCCACGGTTGGCGAGCATCGCTTCATAGCGCGATTGATAAAGGGCTGGACGTGGATTATCGGTCATCCCGCCGTCTACAGCTACGTACTTACGGACATTGGGAATATTTTTATAGGTGCCTACCGTATATAAAGTAGTTCCGGAATCACCGACAATGCTGCGTCCGGGCTCTATCCAGATTTCCGGTGTTGGGTAGTCGTATCTGCTGAAATTGGCAGTAATGGACTCAGCTATTGCTTTCACGTAATTCCCTACCGGAAGCGGTGTATCGCCTTCGATATAACGGATGCCGAAGCCGCCACCCAGGTTAATCACGGAGAACACAAAGTTCAACTCGTCACGGACCTTGGCTGCAAAGCCAATCACTTTATCCACAGCCATTTGAAAGCCTTCTACTTCAAATATTTGTGAGCCAATATGGGAATGGACGCCTAAAAGCTCGATAAAAGGAAGCTTTACTGCCGCTTGGATGGCCAGGTAAGCAGAGCCATTATCCAAATCCAAACCGAATTTCGAATCGGTTTGGCCGGTCGAAATATATTCATGTGTATGCGCCTCAACGCCAGGGGTGATGCGGAATAAAATCCTGACTTTTTGACGCTTCTCGCTGGCAATTGCACTTAGCATATGCAGCTCAACTAGATTGTCAACCACAAAGCAGCCAATCCCGGCATCAATCGCCATCCCTATTTCGTAAGGCGTTTTATTGTTACCATGGAAATGGATCCGACTCGGCGGAAATCCCGCTTGGAGTGCTGTGTATAGCTCGCCATCGGAGACAACATCAAGTGACATGCCTTCCTCCTCAACAATACGGCACATGGCCATCACACAAAATGCCTTACTGGCATAAGCCACCTGGAATTTCAAGCCGGATTCGCGGAAAGCCCCCACATACTCGCGGCATCTTTGGCGAATTAATTGTTCATCCATCACATATAAAGGCGTTCCATAACGCTGCACGAGCTCTGTTGTATCGCACCCGCCGATTTGCAAATGCCCTTGATCATTAATCATGCTTGTTCCATGCAAGTACATATTCAACTTTCCTCTCCCCCGTAGATATTACCTCTAAAGTACCATATTGGGGTATGAACTTACAATATGTCTAGCCCTTTTAAGCCACTTTTACGGCCGGGTTGTGCGATCTCTTGGCTTGGTCAAGCTCATCCGTGTCTTTGTAGCCAAAAATGGACGCCTGAGTATAATCTCTCTTAGTGCTTTGAGATTAAAGGGAATAAACGGCCATAAATAAGGTGCATTGTAGGAGCGCTGCAAAGCCAAATAGATGACCCAGAACGTAGCAACGACTACGAAGCCCGGAACCTTAAAGGATGCAGCAGCGATTAGGAACAGCAAACGGGTTAAGCGATTAGCCAGACCCAGCTCATAGCTCGGTGTCGCAAAGGTGCCAACGGCGGCAACGGCAAGGTATAAAATAACCTCGTTGACGAATAGCCCCGTCTTCACAGCCACGTCTCCGATAAGGACAGCGGCCACCAAGCCCATCGCAGTTGTAAGCGGTGCAGGCGTATGCACAGCGGCCAGACGCATTAAATCTATGCCTACCTCAGCAATCAGGAATTGGACAATTAGAGGCAGGTTAGCGGTTTCCTGTGGACCGATAAATTCCAGGCCTAACGGCTTTAGTTCAGGGTTGCTTACGAGCAGAAACCAGATCGGCAATAAAAACAACGAAGCGGCAACCCCTAGGAAACGCACCCACCGCAAATAGGTGCCTGCCATGGGTGTCTGCCTATATTCCTCCGCATGCTGGATATGATGAAAAAAGGTCGCAGGCAAAATAATTACACTTGGCGATGTATCCACAAACAACGCAACATGCCCCTCCAATAAATGGACAGCTACCACATCCGGCCGTTCGGAATAACGAACCATCGGATACGGGTTCCAGCTTTTGCCGATGATCGCTTCCTCCAACTGCTTCTCCGCCAAGGGAAGCCCTTCAACTTCGATTTGGCTAATTTTGTCGCGGAGCGACTCCACTAACATCGGATCGCAAATATCGTCGATGTAGGCTAAGCAAACATCGGTATGCGTCCTGCGTCCGACTCGCAGCATTTCCAGCTTCAGCCGCGGATCGCGAATCCGACGGCGGACAAGTGTGACATTCGTCAGCAACGTCTCCACAAAGCCGTCGCGCGCACCACGCACCACGCGTTCCAGATCCGGCTCCTCCGTCGAACGGACGGGAAATGTCTTGGCATCCACAACGATAGCCGATGAAGAGCCCTCGAAGAAAAATCCGGTAGCTCCCATCGATACCTCGTCGATCACTTCACTAAGCTTGTCCGTTTGCTTTACCTGGATATGCGGGATCAACGCATCCATAAATAGCTGCACGGTCTCCTCACCTTCGGCGTGGCGAATTTCATGATGCACAGGTACGTCTGTTATGGCTCCATCCTCACCTGCCTCGCTGATGTGCCCAGCTGTGGACAACCGATTCAGCACCAGTGTCAGTACTTCGTCCTTGGCGAAGCCATTGTAGTAAAAAATCCCAATTTTTTTGCCGCCAAATACCATCTCGCGAAATACAACATCGAAGCTTTTATTCAGGCCTACCTGCTCTTCCAATAGCTTTTTTAAAGCCACAAATGTGGTCTGGATATCGTCCAATGAGCTAAGATTGCCTTCCTCATCGATACGTAGCTTGGTTTCTTCACTATTTTCCTGTTGTTCCTGTTGTTCCTGTTGATCCTGTTGATCAGGCTGTTCCTTCTCCTCATCATGCCCTACCTGCGATTTCGTGCGGATCATTTCTTTATTCATGATAGTCCTACCTCACTTCTGTTGGTTATCCAATAATATGCAGCCAATCCATCAAAGAGCCAATAATTTTGCCAAATACCATGGCCATCAGCAACCAAACCATATAAGAAGCCATCCCAACCCGCTTCGCCAGAATAGGCAGCACGTTCATGATCTCCGTTAATGCCCCAGCCAGCATGCCGATAAAGATTCCTGCTAACAAGCCAAAAAACACAGCCAAAAGCGGGTGGAACGAATACGACCATTCAAAAAAATCGGAAAGCGTAAAAAATAACGAGCCAACGACAACCGACCACTCATACCAGCGGATTAAACGATACGAACGAGTAATTTGGGCTAGCCTGGGAATGATGTCCAAAGCAACGAGAAAAGCAACCATGCCACTTCCCACCGCAATACCACCTGCTAAGCCTATAATGATTTGAGCTGGAATTTGCCACCATAAACTCATTGCGTATCCTCCGTTTCTTGAATTTTACAATACTCCTCTGTAATCACGTAATAATTAACATTTTCCTGGTACATAAACATTTCAAGCTCAAGCGGGCTTGGCTCTTCACTAAATTTCTTTTTAAATAGATGGTTGAAAAATATAATCATCCCCAGCCCAATACCAAACGAATACGGAATTTGCAGCAGCAGTGGATATTGCACCCACTCCCCGGTTATCAGCTTATAAATATGTTGATGCACTACACTCATACTTACATCAGCATGAAAATTCATAATAGCAAGCCCTGACCCGATAAAAAGCAGCAGCCATACGAAAGCTACCCATACCAGACTTGTCCGCTTGCGTTTGTCCATAATTTCGATCAGGCAATGAGGTTCACCAAAATGCTCAATTTGCATAAAAGGGTAGCGCTTTTTCACTTTACTTACAATGAGCATCATATCCACCAGCAGCATATTGCCTTCTTGCACCTGGGGATGATGCAGCAGCAGCATTTGCAATGCAGGCTCGTATTCCGTGTCTACCAGCATTTGCGCGACTTGCCCAAGAACAACGGGGTCGCCTCGGCGGATCGTCAATCTTTTGCGTAAACGGATATATAAGGTGGGACCGGATCCTGTTACCATACCCAATCACTTCCCTTGTGTATTTATCCATAGTATGAAAAAAAAACGGCTCTCCTAATCATTGAAGCTTTTGGCAATCATTCACTTTGTCCTAGCGCACGTTCGCTCGTGTATAAGATTGTGCTTATTATCAAAGAGTAAAGACAAGACAACCATTATTATTGATGAGAGGGTGTTTGAATTATGGGTAAGGTAGCATTAACACTCGTTATTATTGGCGCTTTGAACTGGCTATTAGTCGGCTTGTTTGAATGGGATCTCGTTACCGCGATCCTAGGAGGGGATGTGCATCGAGAGTCCTCTGGAATTAGCCGGGTTATCTATACACTTGTAGGCCTGTCAGGGCTATATTGCTTAAAATACCTGTTTACGGATGAAACAAGAAGGGCCAAGTAACGCCAAAGAACCAACCGGTCGCATGGACGGGTTGGTTCTTTTTTATTGCGCAATTTGATCCTTGATGGACTGCAATATTTTTTTCTCGAGACGCGACACTTGGACCTGCGAAATGCCTAACCGGCTGGCTACCTCCGATTGGGTCTGGTCGCGGTAATACCGTAGATAGACGATCAGCCGCTCCCGCTCACTGAGTGTTCCGATCGCTTCATTGAGGGCAAGCTTTTCAAACCATTTATCCTGCCCCTCGTCAGCAATCTGGTCCATCAAAGTTATCGGATCACCGTCGTTCTCAAATACCGTCTCATGGATGGAGGAGAGCGGTTTATTCGCCTCTTGGGCAAACACCACTTCCTCCGGCGTGATCTGCAGCTCCTCCGCAACTTCCTTGATCGTCGGCAGCCGCCCATGGTTTTTGGACAATTCATCCTTTGTCTTGCGGATTTTATTCGCCAGTTCCTTCAAGGAGCGGCTAACCTTAAGCGTGCCGTCATCTCTGAGAAAACGCTGGATTTCACCGATAATCATAGGTACTGCATACGTTGAAAATTTTACATCGTAAGACAAATCGAACTTATCCACTGATTTCAACAATCCGATGCAACCAATCTGGAATAAATCATCAGCCTCATAGCCACGGTTCAAAAATCGCTGGACAACCGACCAAACGAGTCGAATATTGCAATTAACCAGTGTTTCCCTGGCGAGGTTATCTCCGGATTGGCTCATTGCAATTAAGCGTTTGACTTCACTATCATCCAAATATCGGTGGGAGGCATGCTTCAAATCGACATCCATAATAGATCAGACCCCTAATTGAACAAAGCTTTTTTAGATTCAATCCGCTTTTTCATTTTGATTTTTGTACCGATTCCGATGGCCGTCGTCACTTCGATCTCATCCATAAAGTTTTCCATAATCGTAAAGCCCATTCCCGAACGTTCCAATTCCGGCTTTGTAGTATACAAAGGCTGCTTGGCCTGCTCCAAATCCTCGATGCCTTCACCTTGATCTTCTATCCTTAAAAAAATCGTCTCATCCTCAATCTCCACTTCAATCGTGACCACATAATCCGGGCGGTTGTTGTAGCCATGAATAATCGCATTGGTAACCGCCTCGGATACGACGGTTTTCAAATCATTGAGCTCCTCCATGGTAGGATCGAGCTGGGAGACGAATGCCGCTACCGCCACTCGGGCAAAGGATTCATTCTCAGAGCGGCTGGCGAATTGCAGGAGCATAAAATTCCGTTCATTCATGAGACGGCCTCCAGACTGCCAAGCGCCTGTTTTTCGTCAGCCTGAATGGACACAATTTTAAATAACCCTGACATCTCCAGCAGCCGATACACAGCCGGGTTCACATCACAGACAATGATCTGGCCATTCCTCGCCTTAACCTGCTTATAACGCCCCAGTATCACACCCAGACCGGAGCTGTCCATAAAGGACAAGCCCTTTAAACACAAAATCATATGGTTGGATTTGCTCTTCTGCAAAGCTTCTTCCATCCGCAGCTTGACGGGTTCAGCCGTATGGTGGTCCAATTCACCCTCCAACCGGACAATAAGCGCCTTGCGGTGATGCTCTATTTCAATATGCAGACTCAAGCTGCTCACTCCTTCCCTTTCATGCACACCAATTCTACACGGGAATTCCCTTTTCCTGCCACCCGACAAAACTAGAAGAAATGTGCTAGAAAGCGAAGAAATACGACATTTTAAGCAAGGTAATCAGCAAATAACTGAGCCTTATTTTACTCTAAAAAAAACAGATGCCTTACTGTACGCTTGGTCAGTAGCCACCAGCCTGCCTTTTTCACTTCAATCGAAGACTCCAGTGGAAATTCAGCAATCATCTGCTCACCTTTATAGACGACAATTTTGCCAATGGGCTGACCCACAGTAATCGGCGCTTTCAGATCGGGTAGCAATTGCACCTCATGACGGATGCCTTCTCCAGCCTCACCCTTTTTCAGCAAAAGGCTATAGGAGTGCTTGGCGTTAAAGGGAATTACTTCGATATCCCCTTTACTGACCTTAAATTCACCTATCGGGTCGCCTGTTTGATAAATCGGAACATTCGAATATTGTGAAAATGCATAATCGAACAAGCTGCTTACTTCTGCATTGCGTGTTTTTGTATTGGGTTCACCCATCACGACCGTAATAATTCGAAAGTTATCACGCTTGGCCGTGGCTGCCAGGCAAAATTTCGCTTCATTCGTATAACCGGTCTTCAACCCATCGGCACCGCTATAGAAGCGAACCAGCTTGTTCGTATTGACCAGCCAAAACGGCTTTGCCGTATCTTTGCGCAAATAATCCTGGTACATCCCAGTAAATTGTGTAATTTCTTCATGCTTTAGCAGCTCACGCGACATCTCCGCAATATCATAAGCCGAGGAATAATGATTGTCCGCCGGTAGGCCATTGCAGTTAACAAAATGGGTGTTTTTCAAGCCTAGCTGCCCTGCGCGGGTGTTCATCATTTGGACAAAGGCTTGCTCAGAACCAGCCAATTTCTCGGCCATCGCTACAGAAGCATCATTGCCCGAAGCCATCGCTATGCCCTTGAGCATATCATTTACGGTCATTTCTTCACCTGTCTCCAGAAAAATCTGCGAGCCGCCCATAGAAGCTGCATACTCACTAGTACGAACCTTCTCGTCCATTTTGATTTTCCCTTGATCCAATGCTTCCATCACCAGCAGCATCGTCATAATTTTGGTGATACTGGCAGGAGGCAGCTTGGCGTCTTTATTTTTCTCAAAAATAATCGTGCCTGTATCCACATCAATCGTAACGGCTGAAGAGGCATTGGGCGCCAAATCAACGGATGGGCTTAAGGGCGTAGACTGCTTTTCTTCGGCAAAAGCCGCTGGCAAGCTAAAAGCCATTAGCAGATGAATGCATATAATCAGCTTCATTGTTTTGATAAACATCCCTATTTATCCCTCCAACATATAGTTATAGTTCTGCTATTCAGTGTTGACGAATAAAGCAAGAAATATTCCAGACGTTGGAAAAAGACCCACAACATAAGAAGGGGCCTCTCACAATGTTTCATTACAGTTCCATTACAGTTACAGCTTAGTAATACCCTGCTTGGTTACGATCGCATAGATAAGTGTCGGCTTCGCTACCTCGCCTTGCACAAAAGTAAACGCAGAACGTGTCCGCTGTGTTATATCCTCCGTGAACATGGGCTCGTTATTGTTCATATGAAGCTCCGCAATTGTTTCGCCTGCCTGTGCGGTATCGCCAACCTTTTTCCTCAGCACGATGCCTACGGCAAGATCGATAGGATCGTCCTTGGTGGCCCTGCCAGCGCCGAGCAGCATTGCGGTCACGCCAAGCGCTTCTGCATCAATCTGCGAAACCGTTCCCTCTTCTTCGGCTAACACGGGTACTTGGTACGCAGCCGTGGCCAGCAGCTCGGGATGCTCTGTTATCCCCGCATCGCCGCCCTGTGCACCTATTAGCTGCTTCAGCTTGGCAAGGGCTGATCCATCGTGTAGCAGCTCGCTGACGATTGCCCTGGCTTGCTCGTAGCTTGCGGCTTTGCCACCAAGCTGCACCATATGAGCGCCCAGCACAAGGCAAAGCTCGGTCAAATCGGCAGGTCCCTTACCCTGCAGCGTCTCAATCGCTTCGCGGACTTCGAGCGCATTGCCGATGGCTTCGCCTAACGGCTCCTCCATATTCGTAATCACAGCGATGGTCTCCCGGCCGACCTGCTCGCCAATCTCTACCATCGCCTGTGCCAGCTTAATCGAATCGTCCAGCGATTTCATAAAAGCACCGTTGCCGGTTTTAACGTCCAGAACAATCGCATCAGCACCTGAAGCAAGCTTCTTGCTCATGATTGAGCTTGCAATAAGCGGAATCGATTCTACCGTTGCTGTCACATCGCGCAGCCCATACAGCTTCTTATCGGCCGGGGTCATATTGCCTGATTGGCCAATAACGGCGACCCCGATCTCCTGAACCTGCCGCAAAAACTGCTGCTTCGTTAATTCCACCTGAAAGCCTTCGATGGACTCCAGCTTATCAATCGTTCCACCCGTATGCCCCAGCCCGCGTCCAGACATCTTGGCAACGGGCACGCCTGCTGCGGCAACCAGCGGAGCCAGAATCAGTGTCGTCGTGTCGCCTACACCGCCCGTGCTATGCTTGTCTACCTTGATGCCTGGAATAGAGCTTAAGTCCGCTTGGTCACCTGAGCGTGCCATTGCCATGGTCAGATCCGCTGTTTCTTTGGCAGTCATGCCGTTGAAATAAACGGCCATCGCCCAAGCAGAAAGCTGATAGTCAGGAATTGCCCCCGACGTATAGCCCTCAATGATAAAATCAATCTCTTCTGTTGTCAGAGGCTGCGCATCGCGTTTTTTTTGAATAATATCTACGGTTCTCATGGTTCATTCCCCCGCCTCATTTATTGTGAATAGATAACTAAATTTTATCACAATTAGTGGAAGGACTCCTAACTTCACTACAGAAAAAAACCTTCAGCTCCATAATGGAATTGAAGGTTCCTTCAAAAAAACAATTCTCTATTCAGTAAAAGCCTGGCTAACATCAACCGTATATATATGGCGTTGACCCTCATGAATCGAATCCAGCGAGATTACAGTGCCTGCACGGTTCCACTTCGGATGCAAATCACAGCGAAAATCTTCTTTAATATGAGGATAGGAATACAAGGATGCCAAGGTTACACCTTTGCGGTGTACCAAATCATATAAGTATAAATGGCGGTAGCTATCAACCGGGTAGCTGTCATACAGCAGAATGGTACGGTCTGGCGAGTAGCTGCAGTGCCCATCTCTAACAAAAAATTGCTCGTCCAATATACTGACTTCATGCGTTTTATCCTTCAACACATACAATTGGATACCAGCAGACGAGCCTTCCGCTCCTTTGGAATAAATAACAAGCTGCTCGGGATCGCGCCAATGATAATGGGAGGCATGGTTATAATCTGATAAAAGAAACATGTCACTGCCGTCATAATTAGCGGTCAATATAGCCGATTTCCAGCTATCGCCTCCTACAGGAAAGTTTCTAACTAGACAAACAAAACGTGTGCCATCCGTATTAAAATTAATATGATTAATCATTATTTTCTGATCAACGCCGGCAAAGGAGCTTTTCGTAAAATCCCAAATTTGCTGTAAAGACAAAATTAATCGGCTTGCCCCCGTTGCCAAATCAATCAGGAAGATACCGTCTTCTTCGGGATGCGGCTCGTCCTTGAATGGATCTGGCGCTCCTGCATAGCCGTACCCTGGGCGGAAGTCAAACATTCGGCTAAAGTTAACGCTAAGGGCATATTTGCCTGTCGGATCGACATTCACTACAGGTAGCTCCAGCATCCGCTGCTGCTTGGTATGGACATTCATCACAACCCCCCGAATACCTTCATCCGTGTGTTGGTTGAAAATAATTTCATCGTTAGGATGCAAGGGATGCCATTGCAGCATCGAGCCCTGCTGGAAATTCCATGCCTTGGTTTCGGCAAGCGGAATGGTTTGTTTCGTATGGGTATCAATCATGCCGACTTCGGCTATATCGTCAGCTTCCTGCATGCGGTCCATAAACTTTACCTTTTGGTACAAATGGTAGCGATCGTCACCGCTCCAGGCAGGATTGTCATAATATCCATAAAAATAATGCCCTTCACCCTCTGTTAATCTCTCTATTTCCACAGCTTTGTTTTTAATTCTCTCTAACTCCATCATACAAGCCTCCATTTCCTAATATGCCTGACTGTGTCGACATAACCCCAAGCTTCATTTATTCTTTTAAAGCGCCAATCAATACGCCCTTTACAAAAAAACGCTGTACGAAAGGGAATACTAGCAATAGTGGTGCTATCGCTGCGACCATAATGGCAAATTTCAGCGTCAAAGCGACTAACACACGTTGGTCACTGACATCCCCCATCATCTCTGTATTTTGATCAAGAATCAGCATCTCTCTCAGAAAAACTTGAAGTGGGTAAAGATCACGCTGGCGAAGATAAATAAGTGCGTTAAAATAAGCGTTCCAATGCCCGGAGCCGTAAAATAGAGCAATAACAGCAATAATCGGCTTTGATAACGGTAAAGCAATTTTAGTGAAAAATGTAAACTCTGTAGCACCGTCTACCTCAGCTGCATCACGCAATTCCTGTGGGATATTCATCTCCAGAAACGATTTGGTGATTAGCAAATTCCATGTGGTTACAGCGCCCGATACGATCAATACCCAGCGTGTGTCCAGTAGCCCTAAGGATTTGACAATCAAATAGGTGGGAATCATTCCTCCGTTAAAAAATAAAGTAATAACAATCATAAACATAATGACTCGTTTACCTGCTAGCTCCTGCCTGGATAAAGCGTAAGCTGCCAATAAGGTGACGATTACGTTTAATGTCGTCCCGGCTACGGTATAAATAATGCTATTGTAATAGCCCAACCAAATTGTTGAGGTAGAAAGCAATAGCTTGTAGGCTTCCAGCGTAAAGCCGATTGGAAGGAACAGCATGGGATGCTCAATAACTTGAGCCGGATCGCTAAAGGATGCCGATACGATATAAACAAAAGGATATACAAATAATAGTGCCGTTAAAGCAAGGGCCACATAGATCGCCAGGTCAACCCCGCTTATCTTGGGCGATGTTTGATTCATTGCTCCCACCCGCTTTCAATAAGTTCGGTTACCATAGCGAATATCCGCTGAGCTTGCGGGCCACTCGGTTACAGACAATAATAAAGACGAAGGTCAGGAACGAATTAAATAATCCTACCGATGCGGCAAAGCTATATTGCTGCTGCTCTAGCCCAGACCGGTATACATAGGTGCTCAAGACATCTGCTGTCTCGTACGTGGTAGAATTATAAAGCAAGTACACCTTCTCGAAGCCCACATCCATAACCCGCCCTAAATCCAACAGCAGGATCGTAATAATGGTTGGTTTAATACCCGGTAAGGAAATATGCCATACCTTTTGCCAGCGGCTAGCTCCATCCATCTCGGCCGCTTCATATAAGCTTGGGCTGATTCCAGTTAACGATGCAAAATAAATAATCGAGCTCCAGCCCACGGTTTGCCATACGCCTGAGGACACATAAAGCGTTCGAAACCACCCAGACTCACGCAAAAAGTCGATCCGAGTGCCTCCAAAAAACTCGATCAGGCCATTAATAAAACCTGTCGATGGCGAGGTGAAATTCACGATTAATCCTGCCACCACCACTGTGGAAATAAAATGCGGCAAGTAGCTGATCGATTGGATCAGATTACGGAATTTGGGATGCTTCACCTCATGCAGCAGCAATGCAAACACAATCGGAATCGTAAACCCAAATAAAATACTGTAAAAACCGATTAATAACGTGTTACGAATTAAACGATAAAAATAAATCGAATTGAAAAAGGCCTCGAAATGCTTAAAGCCTACCCAAGGGCTGCTCGACATGCCGCGAAAAGGATTATAATCCTGAAAAGCGATCAACGTTCCATACATCGGGGCATAATGGAATAACAAATAATAAATGGCCGCTGGTGCGAGGAATACATATAAAACTAAATTCCGTTTTACCTTGTTACGCATCCACATGTTATTTTTTCGTGCTATTGCGGAATTTTCCAAGTTCTATGCACCTCCCAGGATTGCAGGCAAGTACAGGAAGGAAACATTCCTTCCTGTTCATAGCCCGGCTTGATCCTCTTGTCTTTCCTTGATTGCTTACATTATTTAATGGAAGCTGTGTAACGTCCGTACGCCTTGCTATACAGCTCACCTAGCTTGTCAGAGCCGATCTTTTTAAGCCCTTGTTGAAAAGCGTCATATTCGGTGAACGGCTTTTTGCCGCGAATAAAAGCATTCATGTTTTCATCAACATACGTATTAATATCTCTTTGCAGCGTCTGCACTTCATTCAACTCTTCTTGCGTAAAGTGCAGCGCAGGAACCTTTTTCTTGCCAGCATGCTGAACAGCCAATGCATTGCCTTTTTTGCCTTCATCACTTAACGTTGCCAGGTAATGCTCAGCAATTTGCGAGGATGGCCAACCGCTAACATATCCAACATAAGTATTCAAGTAACCGAGAATATCGAGTTTTGGATCTGTAGTCACCTTATCCGTGTAGACAGGGTTGCCATCCTTAATGGTATAAGTGTCGCCTTCTAAGCCGAAGTACAGCAGCATGGCGCCTTCTTTGGAATAGAAGTAGTCCATCATCTTCGTAAGCTCAACCGCATTTTTAGTCGTGCTGGCGATGGAAACGCCACGACCTGGATCAATTTCATTATGCTTGCCAAAAATATTGCGTTCGCCTGTCGGCCCTTTAGGTGCTGCCACTGCAATAAAGCCTGGCTTTTTATTGGCGCCTTCCAGCATTTTGTTGAACTTGGTCAAATAGCCCGCGTTTGATCCATAAATAAAACCGGATACCTCCTGCAAAATTCTGCCTTCGCGAACATCCGCTTTCATTTTTTCATATTCCGGATCCAATAAGCCTTCAGCGTAAAGCTTGTTCAGGTATTGCAAAGCATCCTTATAGCGCGGATCTGTAGGACCATATTTGATTTTGCTATCCTCGATGAAGAAATCGTCCGTGCTGTTGGGTCCTCTGCTGCCTACCCCAAAAGCACCAATGATTGGATTCGGGTTATCCGTAAACGGGATTTCATCCGCTTTGCCATTTCCGTTCGGGTCTTTTTCTTTAAACGCCTTTAGAACCTGGTACAATTCCTCCGTCGTATCCGGCGCCTTCATGCCTACTTTTTCTAACCAATCCCCTCGGATCATATAACCTGCAAATGCTTGCGTACGAGGGTCGAGAAGTAGTCTTGGAAAAAAATAAATATGGCCATCAGGAGAAGTAATTTGTCCTTTTACCGCTGGTGTTGTATCCAAAATTTTCTGAAGATTGGGCGCATGCTGCTTGATTAAGTCCTCAAGCGGCTGAAGCGCTCCTTGGCGGCCGTACTGGTCAGCTAATAAGGGGTCAATATGCCCTAGGAGATCCGGAATTTTTCCAGAAGCCATAATCAATCCCAATTGCTGTTTAAAATCATCTGCACCTGGCGCAGCGGTGGTTTCCCATTTTACGGTGATGTTCGTTTTTTTCGTCATTTCTTTCCATACAATTTGATCGGCATAGCTGGTAACTCCATTGGAACCGGTTGCAGGAATAAAATCCGTCCAACCCGTAACCGTTATAGGTTTATCCGAAATTTTCCCCCCTGCTTGAGGCGCAGCTGTTTGATCCGCTGGCTTCGCTGGTGCAGCAGGAGCCGCTGTATTAGAATCGGTGCACCCCGCTAATACTGTTGTAGTTGTGAATAGTAATGTGACGATCAACGTAGCAAACTTTTTGGTAGACATAATCGTTCCTCCTTATTTTTTTAGTAAGCGCATACTCAATACTCGTAAAGATAGCGTTTACATTATAGAATTGAATCATCTTTCCTTTCTATTAAAATCCTGCTTTCACCTTTGACCTCAAAAAATGTTGTATAATCTCGCCAATGTCATCATATCTTGGCATGTCTTAATACCTTGATTATAAGGCATGTAAAGCCCTAGCTCCATTGACATTCAAACCAACTTTTTGTATATTTCGTTCATATTCTTTCTTTAGCACTGGAGGTCAGTTGGCGAATATGGAAAAAGATGAAAGTTTTTTAATCTTCGATATTTCTGAGCCTTATGAAGAAGTTAATTTCTATCGAAGACGTGAAGATTGGAATATGGCAGAACACCATCACCCTTATTTTCAAATTATTTATGTCATTGAAGGGGTGCTTTTATTTAAAGTAGATGGTGAAGAGTATGTCCTAAAAAGAGGTCACATTTGCATTACGCCACCTTTTCAGCCTCATTCCTTGCGAACAGAGACCGGATACTACCAGCTAGGCATCAACCTACAAATCAACAAGGACGCTAAAGGGATTATTGGGCTGATGGACGTTTATATGCCGGATTTTATCGTTATTGACTATAGCCATTTGCTTGATGTACTGCCTGCCTTTGAGAAGGACTGCCGGGAGCTTACCAAGCTTTCCAAAATTAAAATAGCCAACGTCCTAGATGGTGTGATGGTAGCTTGTATGGAAAACGCCGTAAATGGCACTGATATCGATTTTAAAAACAAGCTGCTAACGTTTCTCAATAAAAATTTGGATCAAAAAATTACCCTAAGTGATGTTTCAAAAGAATTAGCCATCAGCCAATCCCATCTCGAAAGACTCGTGAAAAGAGAATTCGGCAGTGGCGTCATTGAGTTATACAACCAGTTAAGAATTAACAAAGCATGCTCACTATTGAGTAATTCCAATTATAGTATCGAAAATATATCTGACTATCTCGGCTTCTATGATACGTCCCATTTCTCCCATTTCTTCAAGCAAAAAATTAAAATGAGCCCCACCCAATACCGCAAGCATAAAAACTGGGCCAAATAAGGCAAAAAACCTTATTTATCTCGAAACCACAAAAAACCTCCAGCCCACCTTATGGTGGATTTGGAGGTTTTTGTATACATTCGGTAAAAGATGAACTAAAAATACACTAGAGTCGTTAAACTAATTAAGTTACAATCAATACCGATTTCATATTGGCATGACCCGTTCCGCAAGGCAAGACGCAATGAATTTCATATGTGCCTGGTTTATCAAAGGTTACTTCAGCCGACTTGGTTGCACCGTCCAATTTCACGTCTAGACCAACAATCTCTAATGCATGTAGCCCTTCTTTATTTAACAAGGATACAGTGACCTTTTCACCGGACTTCACTGTATATTCAGCTTGGTCAAATTGAAAGTTTGATGCAATAAATTTTAGTTGGGGACCTGCATGTGCTTGCGAAGCATTTTCAGCTTGGCGACCTGAAATATCTTGGAACAACACACCTACGCCTAATAAAAAGGCTACGATTATAAAACTAAACATGATCCACTTTGACATTGTAAATCCTCCTATGCATTTTTCGCAGGCAACGCTATTGCGAACTGGAATCCTATTTAACATTGTACCTAATGAACTGCATTTTACCTATTGCCTTTTGGATGGTTCCGGTGAAAAGTTTGTGACAATTTTGCTTATACACTGCTAATATTGACATTTTATCACATTAACCTAAAAAAACAAAAAGCCCTCACACTAAAAGTGAAGGCTTGATTAAAAGCTATTACTTATGTAAGTGGTACCATTACCTGTATTAATAGCGATTGGTGTGGCTTTTATAGGCTGTATTGTAAATAAGCGGTTTAACTTCCTTCGCTTGCATTTCGCGAATATCATTGGTTAGACGAGTGCGGCAAGACATACACATCTCTTGCTGCCTGATCGGTTCTCTACAGCTATTGCAAGGATAGGTTAAATTAGGATAGTCGGAAGGTGACAAGCGTCTTTCTTTAATCCACAGCATGATTTGTTTTTCCGAAACGCCAGTTGCCATACTTAATTGCTGGGTCGTAGATTTGCGATTGCTCCGCAAATAACGGTCACAAGCATCAAACTCAGACTGCAAGGCAATGACGCAGTATGAGCAAAGATTACGCAAGTTTTTTTGAAAAACCTTGCCACAACCAGGACAATTAGCTACCATCAAAATACTCATGGCTGTCACTTCCCAATTTAAAATGTAGTCCTATCGAACCAATTATAACATGACAATCGATAGTAATACATACCCATAATCTTTTTTTCGAAAAAATTTTATCCCGAGTTCTATTCCTATGGATAGAGGTACATACACCTATTTGGCACAAATATCCCCCGATTTGTTGTCACCATTATTTCGGCTATGATTTTGACTACAGGACGATGTTCTATGCTATACTTTCTCAAACTATATCACCGTTTTGGGGGTTTTCATCATGAAAACAAAGCATTCAGAAGAAGCAAACGAAGCTGCGGTGAAAAAGAACGCTACCGTATTTAGCATTTTGTTTGCTGTCAGCATGGTACATCTGCTAAATGATACCATTCAATCGATAGTCCCAGCTATATTTCCGCGGCAGGTTGTATACGAATGCAAGAAAGCAACGCAAAAAGAGCAAATCAGGTATGCCTAGAGCAAATCGAAATAAGGTTGCGGCTGCCATTACAATTCTGATATTGCTTCTGACCTCCAAAATGGCCTATTTGGCGGGAATCACAAGCTTTTATTCCTTTTATTTAATGGACCACTTTCAGCTTACCGTCCAAGAAGCTCAATTGTGTGTATTTGCCTTTCTGGCGGCGGGTGCTGCCGGAACCTTCTTTGGCGGCCATCTGTCCGATTTATGGGGACGAAGAAATGTAATCTGGTTCTCTATTCTTGGAGCACTTCCGTTCGCTTTCCTATTACCTTACGTGAATTTCCAAATTAGTATACTTTTTTGCATCATCATCGGTTTTACAATTATGTCTAGCGGCTCTGTTAATGTCGTTTATGCCCAAGAGTTGTTGCCTGGTCATATCGGAGCTGTATCGGGGCTGTTTTTCGGGCTTGCCTTTGGGGCAGGCGGGCTCGGAGCTGCTGCATTAGGCATGCTTGCCGATTCCACAAGCATTGACTATGTCATTAAGCTTTGCTGTTTCCTGCCACTTATAGGACTACTTGCCATCTTTTTGCCTTCTGACCGCAAGCTTAAGGAGTGGGCTGTGGAAGCTGAGCTCGCACAAGCTGAGATTCCGTAAAACAAAAGAACCGTCCCAAATAGCATGGGACGGTTCTTTATTAGGTTAAACCTTCACTTGGGCTACAAAGCGCCGCACCAGCTCAATAAACATGGGCTTTGTCCGATTGGCTACCGCTACCACCTGCTCATGCGTCAATGGCTCCAGCTCCTCGCCAATCGCCATGTCGGTGATGCAAGAAATCCCAAGCACCTGCAAGCCGCAATGCCTCGCTGCAGCGACCTCCCCTACCGTCGACATGCCCACGGCATCGCCGCCTAGCCTAGCCAGCATCGTCAATTCTGCTGGAGGCAAGTAGGTCGGTCCACTAATTCCGCTGTAGACGCCTTCCTGCAAGCGAATCGCTTTAGTCTCCTGCTTCATGCTTGCCGCGATTTCCTTCGCCAAATGCCGGTAATCACGGTTATAAGCCTCCGACATATCGGGAAAACGCTCGCCTAGCTCTGCATGGTTAGCGCCGATTAATGGGCTGTCCCCTGTCAAATTCAAGTGGTCCGAAATCAGCATCAGATCGCCTGCTTGAAAATCACGGTTCATTCCGCCCGCCGCATTCGTTATTACGATCGACTTTACACCCAACTGCTTCATCACGTAAATCGGAAACACCACTTTTTTCATCGAATAGCCCTCATAATAATGAAAGCGACCCTGCATCACGATAACGGGTTTGCCCTCTAGCGTGCCGATTACGAATTGCCCCGCGTGGCCTTCCACAGTGGATACTGGAAAATGCGGGATATCCGCGTAAGGAATTTTGAGAGCTGCTTCCACCTGCTCAGCCATATCTCCTAAGCCGGAGCCTAGTATAAGGCCGATCTGCGGGATAGCTCCATCCAACCGCTCACGCATCCAAGCGACTGCCTCCTGAATCTGTTGGTTATAATTGGTTTCCAAGCTATTCGAGCCCCTTTCAGCAAGCAAGCAATTTGTTAGCCTAGCTTGGCGACAATACCCAGAATTAATTTAAGAAACTTCGGTTTTACACGTTCCGTTGTTTCCATAACCTCTTGATGCGATAATGGCTGGTCAAGAATACCAGCCGCCATATTGCTAATGCAGGAAAATCCCAACACTTCGATACCCGCATGGCGAGCCACAGTAACCTCAGCAACGGTTGACATTCCGACCGCATCTGCCCCTAATGTACGCAGCATACGGATTTCCGCCGGTGTTTCATAAGACGGGCCCAGCAAGCCTGCATATACGCCTTCTGGAAGCTCTAAGCCCTGCTCAGAAGCTACCTCACGAGCAGTTTGGCGCAAATTCCGGCTGTAGGCTTCAGACATATCTGGAAAACGCACGCCAAGCTCGTTTATATTAGGTCCAATCAGGGGATTACGGAATGTGAAGTTAATATGGTCTTTAATGATCATTAAATCGCCAACCTCATAAGACGTATTGATGCCGCCTGCCGCATTGGTAACAATCAGTTTTTCCACCCCAAGCTCCTTCATTACGCGCACAGGGAAGGAAACAACATCTACCCCATAGCCTTCATAAAGATGAAACCGCCCCTTCATTAACAGCACGTGCTTGCCATGGATTGTCCCCAGCAACAGCTCACCTGCATGCCCTTCAACGGTAGAGATAGGAAAATGGGGTATATCGCTATATTCGATTACAGTAGGATTCTCAACCAAGTCAGCTATAACGCCAAGACCTGAGCCAAGGATCAGCCCAATCTGCGGAATAGCTTCATATTGATGGCGAATATAGTTAGCTGCTTCTTTAATATTACTAAGTAATGCTTGATCTCCCATATGGTACAGCCCCTTTCAAGATTCGGATATTTTATGTATGAACACAACTAATTGCCCTATCCCTATTTCAGCTTTTGCAAAAAACTGACGCCGTTGCTGGTAGCCTTTACACCAAAGTTATCTGCTACAGTTGCGCCCAGATCGGCAAAGGTATTAAGGATGCCAAGCGACGCTCCCTTTTTAAAAAGGGGGCTATATACAAGCAAAGGCACATATTCACGGGTATGGTCGGTTCCTGCATGAATGGGATCATTGCCGTGGTCCGCAGTCAATATAAGCAAATCGTCATTGCCGATTTGCTCCATAATACGTGGCAGCCATTCGTCGAACTCTTTAAGAGCATTACCATAACCAACAGGATCACGCCTATGCCCATATAACGAATCAAAATCAACCAGATTGGTAAAAATCAATCCATGTACAGGTTGTTTGAGCTGTTCAATAGTAGCTTCTATCCCATCCAAATTGCTTTTTGTCGGCCTTGAATGCGTAATCCCTTCTCCTGAGAAAATATCGTTGATTTTACCAATCGCGATACAGTCCAAACCCGCCTCCTGAATATGGTTTAATAAAGTTGGCTCTGGAGGCTTTACCGCATAATCATGCCGGTTTGAAGTACGCTTGAATGCGCCCGGCTTGCCCAGATAAGGGCGGGCGATCACACGGCCTACTGCATAGGGCTCGTCAAGCGTTAACCTGCGGGCAATTTCGCAGCCGCGGTAAAGCTCTTCGAGCGGGATCACCTCTTCGTGGGCAGCTAACTGAAACACGCTGTCTGCCGAGGTGTAAACAATCCATTCCCCCGTTGCCATCTGCCTTTCAGCCAGCTCATCCAAGATTTCCGTTCCCGAGGCTGGTTTATTGCCAATTACTTTACGGCCCGTCTCCTGCTCGAATCGTTCAATCAGCTCTGCTGGAAACCCATCAGGGAATGTATTAAACGGGATATTGACGTGGAGTCCGGCAATTTCCCAATGGCCTGTCATGGTATCCTTGCCAACAGAAGCCTCTGCCATTTTTCCATAATAAGCAAGCGGCTGAAGGGCTTCACCTATGCCTCGAATAGGAGCGATATTGCCAAGACCCAGCTTTTGCATATGAGGCAAGGTGAATCCAGGATTACGCTCTGCAATATGGCCTAAAGTATGGGAGCCCAGATCACCAAACTGCCCCGCATCCGGCATTTCACCTATACCTACACTGTCCAAGACAATTATACAAATGCGTTGAAATCTCAATCTTGCCACCTCCGTATATGAACAACCATTCATCATTCTGTTATTGCATAATTCAAATCTTCCTTCAGCATTGCTTCCGCTACTTCATAGCAATTATCCAAATAAGAATTACCCGCCAAATAAGTGATGCCAAAGCCGGCTGAAGCGGAAATCGCTTGTCCGATAAACGGGATATATTTGGATAATTGTTGAGCGGCCACTTTTCCCGCTTGTTTTTCAAGTAGACTGATGACGCCATGGGTGGATACTGATTTTAACAGGTTATTGACCACATTCGCAAGATGAGGGTACAGGTGAAGCCTAGACTTTAATTTATCCTCGGAAAGATCAAAGCTTTTGCGGATTTGCGTAAACATCTTTTGCAGAATACCAATATCGATAGCTATATTAAGACCTGGTATCGGATTAAGCCCATTGGCAGCGGCGGCGGCTGAGGTGAGTGTAATTAGCTTTTTACAAGCTGCTTTTTTTTTCATTAAAAACTCAATCGAGTAAGCTTTTGCATTGCGCTCCCACTTAGCTCTTTTAGAGGTAGAAAGCCTATTTTCAATTTCTTCAATCAGCTCTCCTATCCCCTCACCAGTTACACAGCTGGTAAAGATCAGCTTAGCCGCTTCTCCGTACCGTTGTTCAAGCGCTTCTCGTATTTCTACTTTTAATTCATCCTTTGTTTTTATTCTCTTCGTATCAAACAAAGTATCGGAATAGTTCCTCACAAAAATACAAGGCTTGCCTTTTTCGATAATTTTATTAAACAATTCGTCATCAGCTTGATGGAATTTTCCTGAGAAGACACAAACAAATAAATCATATTTATCCAATGAAAACCGCTGCCAGTAATCATTAGCTGGGAACTGGGAAGTCCCAAACCCAGGAAGATCCGTTAACAATAACGAATCATCCTCACCCCAAATGATGCTTCCTTCTTCAGTAGTGGTGTCTGTACGTGTAGAAACCTCAGCTACATTTTCACCTATTATGGCGTTAATAATAGAGGATTTTCCAGAGCCCGGCTGACCAAATAAAGCAATATTTATTTTCGTGTTTTTCTCTTTGCTTAGTTCACCGAGAATATCTTCGATATTTTTAAAAGATGGATTGTCAATTTCGGTCAAAGTAATCCCCCCATTAGTCAAGTAAATTAAACTCACTCTGGCGTCATCCAAATCCTTGCGAAGACGAAGCATCTTGCGTAAGAAGGCAGTTCGCACTTGACGCTTTTCATCCTTAGTATACGCCATTTTTGCTAATAATGCAGCAGCACCCGGGTTAGTGGAATCGATAAATCGCCGCCAATGCTGCTTTTTCAGCTCCACTTTCAAATATTGAAATCGTAGTATTTCGTGCCCAGGTATCGACATAGACAATGTATTCAGCTCGTCCCTTACCTTATCATAAGTAAAAATAGCAACGGGGATGATGAGCTTTGTCCACTAGCAGTTCCTGCATAAGCAGCCGAGTATGGTTGTGATCCAGCATTTGATCAAGCTCTGGAAAAAACAATTCAAATATTTGGCATTAAATTCATCAAAACAAGAACGTATATTCGCAAAAAAAGACTGCCCATATTAGGCAGTCCATGTCATATGTCAACGATAACCTTTTATTTACAAGCTTTCTTTACTTTTGGCTCTGGGATGGGTCCGGTCATATACTTCTTTCATTTTATTACGATTGACTTGCATGTATACCTGCGTTGTAGAAATATCTGCATGCCCCAGCATTTCTTGTACGGAACGGAGGTCTGCACCATTTTCCAACAGATGCACAGCAAACGAATGGCGCAATGTATGCGGAGTAATTTCTTTTACGATTTCCGTCTCAGCAGCATAACGTTTAATGATCTTCCAAAAGCCCTGCCGGGTAATTCTTGTACCGAGATGGCTAATGAACAAGGCCTGCTCTTCCTTGGAATGCTTCAACAAACGTGGGCGCATCGTCTTCATATAAGAGCCAACAAATTCAGCAGCAATTCCTCCAAGCGGAACAATCCGCTCTTTCGATGCTTTACCCGCACAGCGAACAAATCCCATATCCAGATTCACATTCTCGACATCCAGCGATATCAGCTCTGAAACTCGAATGCCCGTAGCGTACAACAGCTCCAGCATCGCTTTATCCCGTAACCCACTAGGGGTATCTGTTTGCGGCGATTCCAATAGCTTATCCATTTCCAGGATGGTCAGGACACTAGGGAGACGTTTCTCCAGCTTGGGAATTTCGACATGGGTTGAGGGATCCTGGTCAACCATCCGCTCGCGCACTAGGAACTGGTAAAAGGCGCGAATAGATACAACCGTTCGGGACTGTGTGGCAGCAGCGCGCCCTAATTGCTTCAAATGAAACATATAATTGGATATATGCAGTTTTTTGGTGTCCTTAAGGGAAATGAATCCTTGGCTGCCCAAGTACTCCAGATACTGTTTAATATCTCTTTTGTAAGATTCCAAAGTGTTCGGGGATACTCTGCGCTCATCGGACAGAAAATAAACAAAAGATTGCAATTGGTTTTCCATACTTTTTTCCTTCCTATGGCTAGTTAACACCAAAGTTCAACCTGTTTAATAAATTCCACACGGAAGCCCAATCTCCTCTTTCTGCTCGCAAACGCTTATTCGCCTAGCCAATAGAACAGCTTCAAACGCTCACCCATAGGAGCTTGGTCGGATAACGAAACGTGGTTTTGAAAAACCTTTACCGATTGCCCAAGGGGCTCCTTATAACGCTCCTTCGGCTCAATCCATTGGGTGACCAGCAGCAGGATTTGATATAAAATAGAAGTGAGAACGAGAAAAAAAAGCAAAAACTTCCCGCGAACTAACCATTCACGAACATACAAGATCATGTTGAACCCTCCCACAAGTTTTGCTACGCAAAACTTACTTTGTAAGCTCCGGCTATACTTAACCTATGATCTTTAGTCCCTTAATATGTCCAGCCTCTTTAAGCTTGTTTAAGCAAGCTATCCAGATCGGCCAGCGGCAAGCCTACAGCTTCTGCCACAGCAGCGTGTGTAACATGGCCTTGCCACGTATTGACTCCTAGCCGAAGCTCTGGATGCATCCTTATGGCATCAGCAAGCCTTCTGCCTGCAAGCTCAGCAGCGTAGGAGAGCGTTACATTCGTTAACGCCATGGTGGACGTTCTCGGAACGGCTCCAGGCATATTAGCGACTGCATAGTGGATCACTCCATGCTTAATATAGATAGGGGCACTATGCGTCGTCACTCGATCTATCGTTTCAATGGTACCTCCTTGGTCAATGGCTACATCCACAATCACCGCTCCCTGCTTCATCTGCTTGACCATTTGCTCGGTTACAAGCTTAGGTGCCCTTGCGCCCGGGATTAATACAGCCCCTATCAACAAATCAGCCCGCTTAACAGCGCTAGCAATGTTGAATGGATTAGACATCAGCGTGCGCAGTCTACCTTGAAAGATGTCATCCAAATAACGAAGCCGATCTGCACTACGATCAATAATAATCACGTTTGCGCCAAGCCCCAGCGCCATCTTGGCTGCATTCGTCCCAACAATTCCGCCTCCCAAAATAATAACATCCGCCGGGGGAACACCCGGGACACCACCTAGTAGAATACCTCTGCCCCCATAAAATCGCTCCAAAAACTGAGCTCCAACTTGAACAGACATACGTCCGGCAACCTCACTCATAGGAGTGAGCAGCGGCAGACTCCCATTCCCTAGTTGAATCGTTTCATAGGCAATAGCCGTAACTTTGCTTGTAACAAGTGCTTCCGCTAGTTTAGGCTCCGCCGCCAAATGCAGATAGGTAAACAGCAGCAGTTCTTCGCGGAAGAAGCCAAATTCCTCAGGCAGCGGCTCTTTCACCTTCATAATCATATCTGCCTGCCCCCAAACATCAGCTGCTCGTTCTACTAACAGAGCACCTTCACTCGCATAATCCTGGTCGGTAAAGCCACTTCCCTCTCCAGCTCCGAACTCGACCAAAACCTTATGCCCCAGCTGATGCAAGTAAGCCGCACCACCTGGAGTCAAAGCAACACGGTTTTCATTATTTTTAATTTCCTTTGGAATCCCTATGGTAGAGTGGTGGTTTGTCATAATAAGCCCCCTTTTTTAATTATTATATTCAATTCTATCCTAATTTCCCCTAATCCTTGATCCTTAAACCTGATTCTAAGCTTTGAGTTTATCCATTCATACATGCTATAATTTACATATCCATCTTTACAGGAAAGGAACTGCTGTCTTTAATGAGAAAACTAACATCTGAGCTCCGCAGCTGGGCCAGTTCCATTGGAATCGCTCTTGCATGTGCGCTATTGATCGGTGTTTTTGTGATCCAGCCTACGAATGTACTGGGCCATTCTATGGATCCTACCCTTCATGATGAACAACGAATCTTTGTCTCCAAAATTTCGCATACCTTTCACCAAGAACCCAAGTACGGTGAAATTGTCATTATTGACAGCCGTGTGGAGCGGCAACGTAATGTATTTGATGATATTTCGGAGCATCCATTAATTACTTTATTCACTGGTAATAGCGACCGCAACTTCTATATCAAACGGGTTATCGGCAAAGCAGGCGATGTCCTTGAGTTTAAGGATCATAAAGTATACAGGAATGGGATTGCTTTGGACGAGCCCTACCTCAATGAGCAAATGCTCTACACCTCCTCGCAAAAAATTACAGTTCCGGCTCAGCATCTGTTTGTGATGGGCGATAACCGCAACAACAGCAAGGATAGCCGCAATATTGGATTTATTCCTCTTGATCATGTACTAGGAATTAAAATGTAACGATTAAATGGCAAAAAACCTTCTTAACTTGTCTGGTTAGCAGCAAGCTAAAGAAGGTTTTGTTTTGGTTTATGAGTTGTTTTTGTCGCGGCAACGGTGACAGATGCCTTGGAAATCAAGCCGATGGTCAAGAACCTGGAATCGGTACTCGTTCTCCAAACGCAGTTCTAGATCCGTGAGCCAGTCTTCCATAATTTCATCCAAGGCTCCGCATTGTACACAGATTAAATGATGATGATGATGGCGTGTACTGTCATTTCTTAAATCGTAACGGGCCACACCGTCACCGAAATTCATTTTTTCAACCACATGCAGGTCACTCAGCAATTCAAGCGTCCGGTATACGGTTGCAAGACCAATTTCAGGAGCCTTGTCTTTCACCAGCATAAATACATCTTCTGCGCTTAAATGATCTTCTTCATTCTCCAACAGCACACGGACAGTAGCTTCTCGTTGAGGAGTTAGCTTAAAGCCATGCGATTGAAGCTGCTGCTTAATTTTCTCGATGCGAGCTTCCATGTTCCTCCCCCTACGGGTTTTGCAAATACAAAACCTGCTACATAAGCATTGGCACCCCGTTTGCCTTACATAACAAAACGGACTTTAGTTGGGCTTCAACTTATATTATAGGTTGAGGTTAGCAGGAAAGTCAAACATTTACGAAGCCATAGTGATGAGCATAGGTGTGACCCATTTCATCATGATTGGCGAAATTGTGGCTTCGAACCAAGCAACACCCGCCAATAAGAAGCCCGTTAGTAGAATAGTTCCAGCATACCGCATAAAAAGTTCATAAAACGATCCATTCCGTATCATCAATCGTTGCTTGACCAAGTAGATCGAGAAGGCAATCGCTGTAACACTGCATACTATTAAAGCGGGAATGACCACCAGATTTTGTGGTGCAATCGAAACCAAGGCAAACAGGAGCCCTTTCCATGAGAATTGGGCCACCAAATAGCTTACGCTAAAGCCGATCAGCACTCCTTTTAAAAAATCAAGAATCAATATAAGCGGCAGTCCAATAACAGACATACCCAGTAACCAAATAATTAAAATCCATTTCATATGCAGAGTAAAAGACCTCTGGAAAGTTGACCCTACATCCGTCAAAGCCCCCTGCTCCACCGAAGAAAAAAAGTTGCCCACAAAACGCATAATCTCCTGCTTTTGCTCTAATGACAAGGCACCCGCCATGATGGTGCCGAATACCACACCTGTGAGAAAAATAACGCCAACAAACACATATAAGGATAAATGCTCCTTCATATAGAGCTGCAGCGAACGATTACGATCCATGGTGAACAAGCCTCCCTTGCACGATTAGTACAAGGATATGAGGACTAGAGCAAAGATATGACAAAAAGGGATGTGAGATTCTTTAGTTATTGATCACTTTACCATACTTCCCGCCCCCACCTACCTGAAGAGTGAGCTTATCCTCTCTTGCTTGCCCGATGTAGCTCGCACACTCCTCACCTATCACTTCTGCCAGCTGCTCCAAGGGAATGTGATGGAGCACCTTCATTTCAGTTCCAAAACGCTCCAGCAAGCCCTTCAACTTCTTCGGACCAATTCCCGGAATATACTCAAGGGGCACCTGATAATGATAGGGCGGACGCTGCGGCGACGCTCCGAATAGCTCCGTTTCCGTTGAAGACACCAAATCCGCAGAAGTTGCTTTTGGCCCACGGTCTGCAATCTCCTGTATACGGTCCATCACACCACGCACGACCTTTTTACTGCCGCAGTACAGGCAACGTTCAACCGTCGTTTCCACCTCATCTAGGATGGAGCTGCAGGCCGCACAATAGGTGCGATGGTATTTGCCAAGCCGCGGGTTCAGCCCATAATTAGCAATTACGCCCCGCCCATCTTGATTCGCTAATACTTTGCTTAGTTCAGCAAAACTGGGTTCCTCCATCTGGAGCCTATTGTACTCACGGGCTATTTTGGCAAGCGAGTGGGCATCAGAATTGGTCAAGAACGTATAGCGGTCCAGCTCGGATATCGCGCCCGCCATTTCCGAATCAGCACTTAACCCAAGCTCCACAGCAGCAATCTTATCCAAATCCAGCACATGCTCCATCCGTGTGGAGCAGCTTCCATACATACTTTTGTGTGGTGTGAAAATATGTGCCGGAACCAATAAACCGCCGCGGCCTACAACTTCATCCTGCAATACCTTGCCTGGGACATAAATGCGCTGTGAGCTTAGCTCCACATTTTTCATATGCTTGGACATCCACCTGGTAAACTCCTGCATAATCGCAAGTGTAGGCATGTAAGCCAGTAAATGGGCAGTACCCATCCCAGGATCACGAATTTCTAGCTCGCTGCCCAGAATGATCGTCGAACTATGGTAACGGATCCCCCCGCCTGCGAGCTCCTCCATTTCGCCCCGATCCAAATAATGCTGCATTTCCCGTTGCACGGAGGGGGAATGGCAATCGATAATACCGATCAAATCCATACCTTTACGTTCCGATGCTTCGCGGGCGATATTGTAAAAGGTCAAATTTTGGGCTCCGCTTATTTTTACAGCCTGCCCCTCTTCTGTACGCCCGATATGAATATGCAGGTCAGCGTAAAACGGCTTCAAGGCCATGCTAAAAGCTTCCTGTCAGCTTATAGACCTGCCATGCATAAACAGCTGTAATCGTCTTCGCATCGCTGATACGCCCTTCACGCATGTATTGCTGGGCTTGATCAAGGGTAATGCTTTCCACATCGAGAAATTCATCCTCATCCAGATGGGCTTCCCCCTTAATTAGCTGCTCTGCTACGTATAAATGAATAATTTCATCGGCAAACCCTGGAGATGTGTAAAAGGAGCTTATCAGCTTTAACGTATCGCAGCTATAGCCTGTTTCTTCTTCCAGCTCCCGTTTTGCCGCATCCAGCGGGTCTTCACCGGCATCCAGCTTGCCTGCGGGAATTTCAATCTGGTTGCGTTCCAAAGGCTTGCGGTACTGCTCTACAACCAGCATCCGGTCATCGACTATAGCCAATACGGCTACAGCTCCGGGATGCTTCACAATCTCGCGTGTAGCTATATTGCCGTTCGGGAGGCGGACCGTGTCCACCTGCAAGGAAATGATTTTTCCTTGGAAAATGGATTCTGTAGAAAGGGTAACTTCTTCAAACTTTTTATGATTTATTGGTGTCATTTGACATTTCCTCCGTTTTAAATAGTAAGATTTGCTGTAATACTACTTACAGACAATATTGGTGTTACAAACAAAATTAGTGCAGCCAGCTTGAAGCCCTATTATATCACAGTCGACACGACCTCATATATGACCCGTCCTTTAGGATTAATGAATCCCATAAGCATATTTGGCCCCAGCAGCTCATACGGTATAAAGAACCCATTTTAACCGGAAAAGAGGGACAAGATTATGAAAACCTATATCTCAGAAAAACAATTAAGCATGGTGGGAAGAGTTTGGGAAATTCGGAGGTACTTAAAGCTGGCTCAACGAAAGCTTACCAAGGATACGAGCCTCTTGACCTATTTGGCAGAGCAAACGGACTATGCACATACCAAACCCAGCTCTTTGGTGCTTGACGAAGAGAATACTTTGACCCCTGCTGCCCTCATACCTTTTCACGATCGGGCGCTCAGGCAGCATCACTTTATGCCCCACCAACAGGCTCAGCCGACCTTTCAACTCCCCATGTAGACCCTAACCTTGTAGACCCTAACCCTAACATAAATAAACCGCCACATCGCCTAAGGCTTTGAGACGGTTTATTATTTATTTCTTTATAGTCTGTTTATTCCCCAGCTACCTCTTTAATAATCTGTACAACAGCCTCTGCTACTTTGAGGATATCCTTGATCGCAATTTGCTCTGCTTTGGTGTGAATAAATTCATACCCCACTGCAAGATTCACGGTTGGGATACCCATGCCATTAAAGACATTGGCATCGCTGCCGCCACCGGAATGAAAGGTTTTCGGATTTAGCCCGATCTTTCTCATGGCGTTCATCGCCAGCTTAACAACAGCAGCCTCTTCATCGTACATAAATGCTGGGTAGATAACCTCGCTTTGAAAATTAAGCTGCGCCCCCATTTCCATTGCCGCTTCCTCACAAGCCTTGCGCATCGCCTCTAGCTGGCGATCAAGCTTGGCTTGAACAATGCTGCGCGCCTCACCCTCAAGCTCGACATAGTCCACTACGATGTTCGTAGCGCCATTGACACCACCTGCGAACCGGCCTATATTGGCGGTCGTTTCACTGTCAATACGCCCTAGCGGCATCTTGGAGATTGCTTTACTCGCTACGGTGATCGCGCTGATCCCCGCTTCGGGATTGACGCCGGCATGGGCCGAACGACCCGAGAAGCCAATCGTCACTTTGGCTTGCGTCGGCGCTGCTACAGCAATATCTCCGATTTTGCCATTGGAATCCAGCGCATAACCAAAATCCGCTTCCATCCAAGCAGGATCCATCGCACGGGCGCCCTTGAGACCCGATTCCTCGCCAACCGTAATAATAAACTGGATTTGGCCGTGCTTCACATCCTGTTCCTTCAACACCCGAATGGCCTCGAACATAGCGGCTAGCCCAGCTTTATCATCACTGCCGAGAATGGTCGTCCCATCACTGCGAATAATCCCGTCCTCACCAATTTGCGGTTTGATTCCTTTACCCGGGGTTACTGTATCCATATGGGAGGTGAAAAAAATCCGCGGCAACGAAGTACCCGCCGTAGCAGCCAAAGTGCAGATCAGGTTGCCAGAGCCATGGCCGATTTTGTCAGCGACGTCATCCTCCACCACTCTTAGACCGAGCTCGGTAAACTTTTGCTTCAATACTTGGCTGATTTCTTGCTCGAAGCGTGTCTCACTATCTACTTGGACTAGCTCGATAAACTCCGCTACCAATCTTTTTTCCTGAATCATCTCTTTGCTCCTCTACCTACTTTAAGGTAAAATATAATTATACATTAAGCTTATAATAAGGAGTTGAAATTCATGCGCAACAAAATGTTGTTTAAAATTATTATTTACGCAATGCTAGCTTCTATGCTTTTGTCTACTTTATTGTTTTCATTTACATCGTTTTTCTAAAAAAGGCAGGCATCTTCTTTTAGCTGAATTAGAATTAGCTAAATAACCTAATAACACTTAGTACAGCTTCGTATCCTGGTTGTAAGCCTCCAGGTTTTCCTTAATACGCTGCAGGAACCTGCCACAAATCACACCGTCCAAGATGCGATGGTCTAAGGACAAGCATAGATTGACCATGGAGCGGACAGCGATCATATCCTGAATAACTACGGGCTTCTTTACAATCGATTCGAAGGTGACAATAGCCGCTTGGGGATAGTTGATGATCGGATAGGACAAGATCGACCCAAAGGCGCCTGTGTTATTCACCGTAAAGGTACCGCCTTGCATATCACTGAGTGTTAATTTGCCGGCTCTTGCTTTTCGGGACAATTCATCAATCTCCCGGGCTAGGCCGGCAATGTTTTTTTGGTCGGCTTTTTTAATGACCGGATTGACGACAAAATCCTCTGTACCCACAAGCAGTGTAATATTGATATCCCGCTTCACAATAATTTTGTCAACCGCCCATACTGAATTCATAATCGGGAAGTCTTTTAGCGCACTGACAACAGCCTTCAATAAAAAGGAAAGATAAGTCAAATTGATGCCTTCCTGCTTTCTGAATTCATCCTTTACCTTATTGCGAAGCTGAACAAGGTTGGTTACATCCACCTCGATCATCGTCCAAGCATGCGGAATTTCGCTTACACTTTGGCGCGTACGGCTCGCAATCATATTACGAATAGGGGTCACATCAATCATATATTCGTTGCCGGTTTCCGCTATTTGTTCCTCTACTTCAATCTTCGGCAAGGTCGGATTGTCCGAAAGATGAATGCCTGTGGTTCGCACATGATCCCTGCGAATTCGGGCATTATTGGCATCCTCAGCATCTGATTCCTTAGCTGTGCCCGATCGTATCGGCTGATTAGCGGCGCTTATTCCCGCTGATGCTGGCTTGCTGGCAGCATATCCTTCAACATCCTTGCGGGTAATTCGCCCGCCTAATCCTGTTCCACGTATATCCTCTAAGCGAATCCCATGCTCGCCCGCAAGCTTTAATACCGACGGCGAATATCGGCTGCGCATATTTTCATCGCCACTTTCGCTGGCTTGCTTATCCCCGTTAGTTGACACAGCCGCTGGCTGTGCCGGGTTGCTTGCAGCCTGCCCACTTTGCTGGCCGATTGGCTCTTCAATCAGGCAAATGGCTTCACCCACTGCTGCTGTTTCACCATCAGCTACCAAAATTTGCGTCAAGCGCCCACTTATAGGGGAAGGCATTTCTGTCGTCACTTTTTCGGTGATCAATTCGCATATTGCTTCGTATTCCTCTATGTAATCACCGGGCTGCTTAAGCCATTTTCCGATGGTCGCCGATACGAGACTTTCCGCCAAATGCGGGACAGTCACTTCGGTTCCTCGTGTGTTTGGATTCATTGGGTTTCCTCCTAAGAGTTTTCCATTGGAAAACATTCTTCATAAGCCTTAACGATGTGTTCCTCATGACAATGCAAAAATAACCTAAATAGGTTCATTTCTATTAATACAAAGCCAGCTCACGCATAGCCTCTTTAATTTTATCAGCACTAAGCAAATAAAATTTCTCCATCGGCGGGTTCATGCCAACAGCTGGTACATCTGGCGCACAAAGGCGTTTGATTGGTGCGTCGAGGTCAAATAGCATCTCCTCGGCGATAATCGCCGAAACTTCTGCTCCGATGCCGCCCGTTTTATTATCCTCATGGATAATCAACACTTTGCCCGTTTTGGCCGCTGCTTCGAGAACCGCAGTCTTGTCCATAGGCTGTAGGGTCCGCAGATCGAGAATATGCACGCTTATCCCCTCCTTGCTTAGCTCTTCAGCTGCCTGGAGTGCATAATTAACGGTCATTCCATAAGAAATCACCGTAATATCCGTGCCGTGTCGTTTCACATCCGCTTTACCGATTTCGACGATATAATCATCGTCTGGAACTTCACCCGTGATGCCTAAATAACATTTTTTGTGTTCAAAATATAGCACGGGATCCTCATCACGAATCGCCGCTTTCAGCAGACCTTTCGCATCATAAGGATTAGAAGGCGCCACCATCTTCAAGCCCGAGGTACCGAAAAAAACCGATTCCGGACATTGCGAATGATAAAGTGCCCCGCCGCCTGTTGCCCCATAGGGTGCACGAATAACGATAGGACAATTCCAATCGTTATTCGAGCGGTAACGGATCCGCGCCGCTTCGCTGATAATTTGGTTCGTCGCTGGGAAAATAAAATCGGCGAACTGCATCTCCGCGATGGGCCGCATCCCATACATCGCCGCGCCAATCGCAACGCCAGTTATCGCAGATTCAGCTAGAGGCGTATCCATTACCCGCTCTTCACCATATAGATCGCGCAACCCTTTCGTCGCATTAAGGACGCCGCCTTTGCCGACATCTTCGCCTAACACAAACACATTCTCGTCACGTGCCATCTCTTCCTGCATGGCAGAGCGTATAGCTTCCAAGTACGTAATAACAGCCATTAACGCACCTCTCCTTCTTCTGCATAAACATGGCGTAATGTATCTTCAGGCAGAGGGAATGGAGCTTGCTCAGCATAATGGGTAGCTTCATTAATTTCGAGCTTCAGCTGCTCCATAAGCTCATCCTCCTGGTCATCGCTCCATAGCCCACAATCAACCAAGTACTTACGGTAAACCGGAATACCGTCCTTGGCCCGGTTCTCATCGACTTCTTCCTTAGTGCGGTACAGCATATCATCATCGGATGTAGAATGTGGAGAGATCCGATACATTACCGCTTCAATCAATGTTGGCCCTTCGCCTCGTACAGCGCGCTCCCGTGCTTCCTTCATAACACGGTAAACCTCCAGCGCATCGTTCCCGTCAACCTTGATGCCTGGAAAGCCATAGCCTGCGGCACGCTCGGCAATGCTGCCGGATATTTGCTTATGCAGCGGCACCGAAATCGCATATTGGTTATTTTCACACATGAAAATTGCAGGTAGCTTGTGGACACCCGCAAAGTTGCAGCCTTCATGAAAATCGCCCTGATTGCTTGAGCCTTCACCAAAGGTGGCAAACGCGACAAAGTCTTGTTTTTTCATCTTTGCTGCCAATGCAAATCCAACAGCATGCGGCACCTGAGTCGTTACGGGGCTTGAGCCCGTCACAATGTTCAGCTTCTTATGCCCAAAATGTCCCGGCATTTGCCGACCGCCGCTATTGGGATCCTCGGATTTGGCGAATACCGAAAGCATCAGTTCCGTTAAGCTCATGCCAACAGAGAGCACGAACCCATAATCCCGATAATAGGGCAGGAAATAGTCCTTGCCTTTTTGCAGAGCAAAAGCAGCCGCTACCTGCGCAACTTCTTGCCCGATACCCGAAACATGAAATCCAATTTTGCCTGACCGCTGTAATAAAAATCCGCGTTCGTCAAACTTTCTCGCTTTTTGCATATATGTGTACATCTCAACTGCTCGCTCATCTGATAACCCCAGCTTGCGGTGCTTCATCAATTGCCCGATGGACATGGACGTAACCCCTCCCACAATAAACTTATTACTAGGTACTAATACTTACCACTATATAGATATTATAAACTCTTTCAATTATGAACACAATCTTGATAGCTATTATCCTTACATGTTAATAGCTAGTCCATCTACAGCTAGCATCGCTTCCCCTAAAGCTTCGGAAAGTGTAGGATGTGGATGGATCGTCTGTCCTACCTCCCAAGCTGTTGCATTCAATAGCTGAGCGAGTGCCGCCTCTGATATGTAATCCGTTACATGGGCACCAATCATGTGCACGCCCAATATATCATTCGTTTGTTTATCGGCAATCACCTTTACAAAGCCATCCTGCTCTCCATGAACCAATGCTTTACCTAACACCGAATAAGGGAATTTGCCGATTTTCACTTCATGTCCAAGCCCAATAGCTTGGGTCTCCGTCCAGCCGATCGATGCGGCTTCTGGCCTTGTGTAGATACAACGCGGCACTTGATGCGCTTCATGCCGATGGGGGGTTTGCCCACTGGCATGCTCCACAGCGGCAATCCCCTCGTGTCCAGCTACATGAGCAAGCTGAAGCCCGCCAATGCAATCGCCAATTGCATAAATATGCGCCTCTGCTGTCTGCAAATGTTCATTGACGCGAATGACGCCACCAGTCAGCTTGATGTCTGTATTTTCCAAGCCAATTCCTTCAATATTAGCCTGCCGGCCTACACATACTAATATTTTATCGGCCTGTAGCTGCTTACGTTCGCCCTTCCGGTCAAAGTCGAGCTGCACTTTACTTGCTGCTACATTTACTGTATCCACCGCTATAGCTGCCTCTGTCCAAATCTGCACGCCTCTTTTCTTGAGCAAGCGCTCCATTTCCTTGGATACATCAGCATCCTCAGTAGGCAGCAACCTTTGGGCATATTCGACTACTGTAACCTTGACACCAAAATCATTCAGCATCGAAGCCCACTCCATACCAATGACGCCGCCACCGACAATAATCATCGATTCTGGCAGCTCTTCAAGCTGCAACGCATCATCACTATTTAATATATAACTTCCATCAGTGTCTAGACCCGCGAGCTTTTTGGGACGAGAGCCTGTTGCAATAATCAGCTTATCCGCAACTAACGTAACGATTTCCCCATCGGACTGCTCAACCGAAATTGAACCGCTGCGGGGTGAGAAAATGGAAGGTCCAATAATTCTGCCATTGCCATACACCACATTTATTTTGTGCTTGTTCATTAAATACTGGACACCTTTATACATTTGCTCGACGATCGCAAGTTTACGGGTTTGTACCTTGGAAAAATTCAGCTGGACGGAGGCAGTTTCAATACCGAACTTCTCACTTTCTAGCATAGTTGCATATAGTTCCGCACTGCGCAGCAGCGCCTTGCTCGGAATGCATCCACGATGGAGGCAGGTTCCTCCAAGCTTTTCGCGTTCCACGACGGCAACCGTTTTTCCTAATTGGGCGGCTCGGATGGCAGCGATATATCCACCCATGCCTCCACCAAGGATCACGAAATCAAAAGCCTGCGTCATGTAAAAAACCTCCTGTCATTTTCAAAAAATCACTTCGTATGTGTCAACTTATTGTCGGTACCAGCCAACTTCTGCAGCATCCGCTTATGTTTCTCTTATTGTAACTCTATTTTCGTCCAGAAATATAGTACAATTTACGAAAGATACATGAACTGTTTAGTAATCTTAAAATACTTAATCTTTTACAAAGGAGCCCTCCATGAAAACTACACTAACCAAATTCGCAGCTGTGTTGCTGCTTGTTATTCCAGGATTTATGGCAACCTACGGATTCCTCGCCATGAAGGATGCCTTTTTCGCCCAGTTCGGGACAGCAGAATCAGACCCTCATATATTATGGGGAAAATTCGCCATTGGCTTTGTCTTATTCGCGGCTGGAGTCGCCTTTATTGGTGGATGGACTTTTTACCGTGACCGTAAACGCAACTATCTCGCACCGCGGTTTAAAGTAAAGCGCAAAAGGTAATAAGCTTTATGCCTATGCTGCCCGCAACCCGGTTTGCCTCCTTATTAGGTTTAGAGGGCTATGCTGCCTTCAAGCCATTCCTCATAAGGTGTTGCCGGCAGCATTTCATAAATGTAATTCTTTATTGAGGCCTTTTCTTCATCCTTGAAAGAGTATCTGCAATCCATGCCATTAAAAAGCAGCTTTAGCAGTTGGACAATCCCATTCTTGCTTATATGTAGTTGAATAACATACAGCTCCTCAGGCTCATCTTCAAAACGACATCCCACATAAATAGCCAAAGTTTGGGCAGAACCATCTTCAATCTCACAATAGTCGAATTTCATCATAGCCTCCAAAAATAAATAGCTTTATTCCAATGCCTTCAACAAATTTCTACAAAAAATGTATATAGCCTATGCTATACTTATGATTATCTTAGCGCAAGGAGTAGAATCAATGCAAAAAATATGTCAAAAAATTGTTCGTGTTCAGAATGGTCTGATTACGGAAATTTATGATGGTTTGATGTATCGGAAGTTCGATAACAACGATATCGCATTGAAAGAACTATTAATGGATGACGTTGGGTTAGATTTTGAAGCTATGCTCCACTCTTATGGCCAAGTCATTCATGATATGGTTATAAGATTCCCGCAATTGAGCAGTTATCTTACCGAGCAGCTTCCAGAAGGATGGCTTGAATGGGCTAAAGAGTATTATGCTGATGAAATGGCAACGACCAACCTACATGCTGCTAATACAGAAGCACCACCTATTATTTTATAAAAGTGAATACCGTGTCCAGATGTGGCCATCCACCAATTTGCACACGGTATTTTTTTGTTATTTGAACATGATATGATATTTCTCATAGGAATAGCAATGATAAGATGATAGTATTTACTTATCCACTGAAAGGGGTGCTCTCATGTTATATTCAAAAATACTAATTGCCTATGATGGTTCGAAAACATCGGATAAAGCATTCGATTCCGCACTAAAGCTAGCTAAGCTTAACCATTTCTCAAAGCTTGAAATTATTAATGTCATTAATGAACCTTCCTATTTAGCTGGCACCATGTACTTCACGCCTTTGCAGGCATCGCAGGATGAATATACCCGTTATTCGGCTGAGGTCACTAACAAGATCAAAGATATGATCAACGACTTTTCAAATACTCACATAGAAATCAGGCTAGGCAATCCAGCAAAAACCATTCTGGATTACGCCGAAGAGACCAAAGCTGATCTCATCGTAATTGGTAGCAGAGGTTTAAATAGCTTCGGTGAATTTGTCTTAGGCAGCGTCAGCCATAACGTTATGCAGCATGCTAAAATACCTGTTTTGGTAATTAAATAATCCGATTGCTCCAGCAAAAACTTCGTATTCATCATGATGTCCAGAATCATCATTGGATAGGCCTAATCTGCTTGATAAACAAACCTAAAACCCCTTCTATTGATATCACATATCAATAAGAGGGGTTTTAGGTTGTTTTAGCTATACTCATTTTTTTCTCAGAACTCCTTTTTCCTATCGCAAATTTTGCTTGGTAACCGTCTTTACAAAACGGTCGTTCTCATTCGATAGAAATCGTCTGAGGTTGCATCTGCTAGGTACGCATACTTCTTTATTTGCTACCATAGCCTGGTGCGCATCCTCGAAGGTAATTTTAATTCAGTAATCATCCATAACGATTGGTTGCTGGCATTGATAAAGATATGCTCCTTAAGGAGAATGCCATCCATTTTCATTCTGTAATGATTGTGAATATTTACCATTCAGGATATAAAGTATAGCATCAAGCTCAAAGGATCTATTCTAGCTCCAAAGTCCCTTTTCGATAAAGGTTCGCCTTATCGCTAGGCTTTCCCTTTTCACTTTGAATGTTTATCCCGAGTTGATAGTTAAAATATACACTCTTTCATTAATTTTGTAAATATTCAAATAATTCTGTTAATTATAAGTAAGCCTACTTTTTCTTGATATAACGCTTTCATTCTTGCTAAAGCTTTCAATTACTCTAATTATACGATGTGATATGCATATCTAGAAATCAGATCTATTAAGACTAGCCTTTACCATAACGGGTAAAACTACAATCATAATAAAATAAAGGAGCAAAACCCATGATCAGCAATCGTGAATTGAAGGATGAAATCGAGCAATTAAGCGAACATAATCAATTATTAACTCAAGAATTACAATCGATTAAAGAACTGCTTATCCAGCAATCAGCTAATAAGGACAGCAATAAGGATTCAGGCAGTGCGGGTAGTTCAAAGAACAATAAGGATGAAGCAAATGGCGGCAATCAACCAAACAGCAGTAATGTGGATAGTAGTAAAGATGCTACCACCACTAAAGGAAGCAGCAGCCAAAAGAACAGTTCCACTGATTCAGCCGATAGTGCGGGCAAAAGTGATAACCAGGATAAAGAGCTATCTGCCATAGCTACGGATTTTTCTATGCTCAAGGATTTAACCAGCGAATTAGAGGTTAAAATGCAAAGCTATATCCAAAACAGCTCCAGTGGTGGCGACACATTAACGAATGAAGATGCGGTTAATCTTGTACTGGCAATTATGAATGGAATGATTGATTGGACTATGGATATGGTATCCAAGCCTAGCAGTAATTAATAACGTAGCGACCTGTTCTAAACACGCTGTGGCATAAAAAGCACCATCCCCGGATCTTTCCGAGAATGGTGCTTTACGTATGCTTCAATTCAATTAGAGCAAGCTAATATTGCTAAATGGACTGACCGGGGAGGGCAAAACCTACGTAGTTTATTAACATTGTTCCGGAGGCGTTTATCGGAACCCCATCGCTAATAGGCGATAAACTCTTGGCAACCATGCTCCAAACAAACGCGCTACCTCCGCGTCAATCGGACTTTCAAGACACCTTATGCTCGATTCTGAGCTTATCGGCAACCATCGCGATAAATTCGCTATTCGTCGGCTTGGATTTCGAGATATTAATCGTATATCCGAACAGATGCGAGATGCTGTCGATGTTGCCGCGCGTCCAAGCGACTTCAATTGCATGGCGGATTGCACGTTCGACGCGGCTAGGTGTTGTTTTGTATTTTTCGGCAATTTGCGGATAGAGCGTTTTCGTAATGGAGCCTAATATTTCAATATTATTATAAATAATCGTAATGGCTTCACGCAGGTACTGGTAGCCCTTAATATGAGCCGGTACGCCGATCTCATGAATGATTGTTGTAATATTAGCATCCAAATTTTTTCCTTTAGGAAGCTGTACGACATTGGCCCTGGCGCTGGATGTGTTGGAAGTAACTGAATTGCTTTGATTGTTGGATACTAGCTGCCGGATTCGATTCGTTAGGATTTCCATATCAAAAGGCTTTAATATGTAATAGGAAGCACCTAATTGAACCGCCTTTTGTGTAATGTTTTCTTGGCCAAAGGCGGTGAGCATAATAACCTTTGGTTGTGGATTCAAATTCATATCACGAAGCTTTTCCAATACACCCAAACCATCCAGATGCGGCATAATGATATCTAGAATAAGCACATCTGGCATCCGTTCGCTTTCTTGAATCAAGCGGAGTACATCATTACCATTGTAGGCAATACCAGAAACATGCATGTCTTCTTGTTCATCAATATATTCAGAAAGTAAGTTTGTGAATTCTCGGTTGTCATCAGCCAGCAAGACCTCAATCGTTTGCAAGATAGCTTCCTCCTTCAAAATGGGAAAATCAATGAATAACAGTTATATCTGTCATTATACTTTCGACATGGTACATAAAATTCCTTCTGTCGAAAATTATTTTTCTGGATTTATTTTTCATTTTATCTTATAATTAATAATTTAATTTATATTAAGTCAAATTACTTCACCAGAAGTCAACATTCGACAAACAAAAGTAAATAAAAATAAGTTCCCCGAAGGGAACTCAAGACGCTTCTTTTAGCTCATTTGGAGTTTGGCGAAGTACAATGCCTGCATCCTGTAGCATCCATTCGATAAAACAACCATAGCCGCTTGAGGGGTCATTGACGAATACATGGGTTACTGCCCCAATAACTTTTCCATTCTGGATGATAGGACTCCCACTCATGCCTTGTACGATTCCCCCTGTTTTCTCAAGCAAGCGTGGATCTGTTATTTTAATAACCATCCCTTTGGTTGCCGGAAAATCCTGCTTGGACACGTGGATAACTTCAATATCGAATTTTTCGACTTTTTGGCCATTAACTACGGTATAAATCTGGGCAGGTCCTTCTTTAACCTCTTCAGAAAAGGCTACAGGTAGCGCTTCTTTACTTAAGCTGTGATCAGGAAGCTCACGCATTTTCCCGAAGATGCCAAAGGCTGTGTTTTTCTCGATATTGCCAAGCACCTTGCTTTCTTTAGAAAACTGGGCTCTTTTCTCGCCTGGCTCCCCGTTTTGGCTTTTGGAAATCGAGGTAACATTAGAATGAACAATTTCGCCAGTGCCCACCGTTATTGGCGTTTGCGTGTCCATATCGGTAATAACATGGCCTAGTGCGCCATATACGCCTTGATCCGGTGCAAAGAAGGTCAATGTCCCTACACCTGCCGCTGAGTCGCGAATGTACAGGCCAAGCCGGTAGGTCTGGTCCACAACATCATAAGCAGGCTGCATTTGAAGCTCAATTAATTCATTATTGCGGTTCACTGTCAAATTCAATGGCTTTTTGCTCTCTCCTGCCTCATTTACAACATCAGCAACCTTGGAAACATCGGTAATCGGCTTGCCGTTAATCTTGACGATTAAGTCGCCCAATTGAACCTTGGCGTCCTCGCCTGGCGAAATCTTTTTCTCCTCCGCTACAGTTACCAGATGATGGCCGACTACAAGAACACCCGCCGACTTCAGCTTTACTCCAATGGTATGCCCACCCGGAATAATTCGGAGGTCAGGCACCACATTGACCTTGACCGTTTTGAGCGGAATGGTTCCGAAGAGCTTTAGCTTTAATTCGGTTTGCCCCGCTTTATAGGTTTCTAAGGAAATCGGCTGATGAAGGTCTACTTGAAATGAGTGCTTGGCTGATCCATTAACCTTTACAATGTCTGGACCATTAACCGTGACTTGCGCGTTTACGGGCATCGAAAGCTGGAGGCTGGCTTGTTGGCCGGTGAACAGCCTCAGTTCTTCTGGAAATGAAGCAAAGCTTTGGAAGGGTGTGGACAGGCTGCCCAGACAAACGAAAAAGATGAGCATCAATCCAAATAATTTTCTTCTATGGTTGGAACTCATGGTGTCACGCTCCCTTGCTTCCTGCGCATTCACGGTACATCTCTTACCGCTGTTTGCGTACCCTTAAGGTATCCCCAGTCCAACCGTTTTATAAGTGAAAATGATCCCACACTTGGTTCTACATACTTCTTTTTTTGTCTTCTGCCAAGTCAAGCATTTCCTGAGCATGCTGTAGCGTGGTCTCCGTCACTTCTACGCCACCCAGCATACGAGCTAGCTCATGGATGCGTCCACTCATGTCAAGATCATCTACATTCGTAAAGGTGCGTGTCCCATCTGTAGATTTATGGATACAATAATGGGAATCAGCCATGCAAGCTACCTGTGGTAAATGAGTAATGGAAAAAACCTGGCAGTCGCGGGACAGCCGCGACATTTTTTCAGCTATTGCTTGCGCGGCACGTCCGCTTACACCGGTATCCACTTCATCAAAAACGAGTACAGGGATCCTGTCTACCCGGGCAAAAATGGATTTTAAGGCAAGCATTACCCTGGAAATCTCACCGCCTGAAGCAATTTTGCTTAACGAGCGTAGTGGCTCTCCAGGATTGGCCGATATTAAAAATTCCACATCATCTGCTCCATTAACGCCAAAAGCAGCTTCATTGTATCTTATCTGGACTTTGAATTGTGTTTTGTCCATATGAAGGTCACGCAGCTCTGCTACGATTTCTGAGGCCAGCTTCTCCGATATCAGTTGCCTTTGCTCGGACAAGCGTTTAGCCCATTTACGCACGTTTTCTGCCGCCTGCTTCTCCTGCTTTTGCAGCTCCTGCAGCAGCTCGTCCTTATTCTCGATCAGATCCAGTTCTTTTTGCACTTTGGATACATAAGCAAGGATATCGGCAATACTATCTCCGTATTTACGACGCAAGGACGCTATCATATGTAACCGTTGTTCAATATCATCTAGCCGGATTGGGTTAAATTCAATGTCGTCCCGATAATCGCGAATTTGGTAAACTGCATCCTCAAGCTGGTAATAGGCATTCTGGATTTGTTCCATTAAAGGATTCAGCTTAGCAGGATCCAAAGGAGCGATATCCTCAATTTGCTGCATCATTTTGTTGATGGTTTCCAGACCGCTTCCTGCCGAACTCATCGATTCATAGGAATCGGCAGCATTTTGATATATTTTTTCGGCATTGGCTAGTTTGCGCTTTTCTTCATTTAAAGATTCATCCTCACCCAAAATTAATTGGGCGGTGTTGATTTCCTCAACCTGGAACCGGTACAAATCAAGCATTTGCAAGGATTGTTTACTGGTGGTCTCCAGATCCTTTAATCTCTTACGGATTCCCGTATAAACCTGATAAGCTTTTGTATACTCATTTTTTATAGACATGATGGCTGCTTCGCCGAATAAATCCAGCCAATTAATATGCTGCTCTACTTGAAAAAGCGATTGATGCTCATGCTGGCCATGAATATTAACAAGCCAAGCGCCTACTGTTTTTAATCCGGTCTGGTTGATCATTTGTCCATTTATACGGCTGGTGCTTTTTCCTTGGGATGTAATTTCACGCCGGATGATTAAGTGCTCCTCCGCATCCGCTTCAATCCCTAAACCTGCCAAAGCAGCCCAAACCGGATGGCCTGCTTCAATATGGAATAAAGCTTCAATCGTGGATTTGTCGCTTCCATAACGCACCAAATCCGCCGAGCTTCTTCCCCCAGCGACTAAGGTTAAGGCATCAATGATGATTGATTTACCAGCTCCGGTTTCCCCTGTTAACACATGAAAACCTTTACGAAAATGAAGATGAACCGATTCTATTACCGCTAAGTTGCGTATCGACATTTCAAGCAGCATCGTTATCTCTCCCGTTAGCTAAGCATGGATAAAATTTGATTAACAACTTTATTGCTCTGATCCTTCGTTCGGCATATGATTAATATCGTGTCATCACCACAGATCGTACCCATAATTTCTTGCCATTCTAGGCTGTCGATTAAAGAGCCTATCGCATTGGCTGTTCCTGGAAGGCTCTTAAGCACAACAAGGTTTTCAGTACTATCGATATGGACAAAATGGTCGTTCAAAGCCCGCTTTAAACGAACTAATGGATTGTAGCGCTGGTCTGCTGGCACAGAATACTTATAACGCCCGTCGTCCAGGGGTACCTTCATCAGATGAAGCTCTTTGATATCGCGGGAAATGGTCGCTTGGGTAACCGGAAAGCCCGCATCGCGCAGCCGATCAACAAGCTCGTCCTGCGTTTCGATTTCATTATTGTTAATCATTTCGCGTATTTTAATATGCCGCTGGCCTTTCATTTATCCCTCATCCTCATTATCTATTTGAAATAGGATCCGCTGTACTTTTCTTTGCTGGCTGTCTACATAAAGAATTCCGGTCGTCTGTGGATACAATAAATGGAAAACAAGCAAATGGTCACGTATCGAGCTGCCCGTTAATTCCATAGGCTTGCGTTCTCTTGCGGATTTCACAATATAATACAGGCCTTCCCGCTCCACAAAATAGTCAATGAACAAGCGGCTTTGCAAAAGCTCATTATCGTTAACAGAAATATGGATGGGGATGCGCTGCTTGCCGCTTATAACCTTATAGCCTTCATCATCAAGTAAGCGGGTAACTTCATCTTCAGTGACAGGAGCTTCATCCGGAATCGGGAGCCCTTCACCTTCCACGGTTTTTCTAATTCGAGCACGAATGGACAGAAATATCCAAAATCCCAACACGATCATAATTAAAAAGATTACCAAACCATCGCCATTTTGCATCCAGCTTCACCCCAATGGTTACTATTCGTGAATCATGGGTCGATTCCTCCAAAAAAACAAAAAACTCATCCGCCAGATGAGTTTTGAAGCTTTTGCGCATCGATGACTACTTGCCTAATCCACTCGTCTTGTAGTTCAGTTGTAAGGGTTGTCTCAGGCTCTGCAGCATGAAAGTAGGCAAGAAATTCCACGTTGCCTTCTCCACCGCGAATAGGCGAGAACGTAAGGCCCTGCAAATAAAATCCGGCTTCCTTGGCAAATCCAAGCACCGCTTGAAGCACATCGGTATGGACAGCTGGTTCACGGATCACACCTGTTTTAGGAACCTTCTCTCGCCCTGCCTCGAATTGAGGCTTGATCAAGGCAATCACCGAGCCCTGATCTCCAAGTATGCTTTTTAATGGAGGAAGAATCAGCTTTAAGGAGATGAAAGAAACATCAATAGATACAAAGCTAGGCTTAGTGCCGCCACCCAGATCCTCTGGTTTCATAAATCGAAAGTTGGTACGTTCCATCACATGTACACGAGGATCATTGCGTATTAGCCAATCCAATTGGTTATAACCGACATCCACCGCATATACCTCAGCAGCACCGTTCTGCAAGGCACAGTCCGTGAAACCACCTGTCGAAGCACCGATGTCCAGCATCGTTACACCTGTCAGATCAATCTCAAATAGCTTTAACGCCTTTTCCAGCTTTAAGCCGCCTCTACTTACATAAGGATGAATAGCGCCCTTAACAATAATCCTCGAGCTTCTAAGCACCTTCGTGCCTGCCTTGTCACTGGGTACGTCATCTACAAGGACAAGCCCCGCCATAATGGAGGCTTTGGCTTTTTCCCTTGTAGCAAAAAAACCTTGCTCCACTAACAATATATCCAACCGTTCTTTATCTACAGCCATCTTGAAGAGGTTCCCACTTTCTATTGAAGCTTATCAAGCATGCTGCCGTTTGCGCGGCATTAATGCTTTGACCTCGGTTACTAACCGCTCAGCCGTAAGTCCGACCTCTTGGCGTTGCTCCTTAACTGACCCATGCTCAACAAAATAATCGGGTACTCCGAGAATTTTGATTTGCATGCCGTAACGGCTTTGGTTAGCGTAAAACTCGAGGACCCCGCTTCCGAAGCCGCCCATTTGTGCGCCTTCTTCCATCGTAATAATCGGCAAATCTTCCTTGGAAAATTGAAGCAGCATCGCTTCATCCATCGGTTTAATGAATCGGGCATTTACTACCCTAAGCTGAAGACCATCCTTGCTTAAAGCCTCCGCGGCTTCCAGCGCAATGGCAATCATCGGACCAACAGCCAGCACAACAGCGCTGTCTCCAGGTCTTAATACCTCCCACGTACCAATGGGAATCGATTTTAGGGGTTCATCCATGGAGACGCCCAGTCCGTTGACACGGGGGTAACGAACTGCAATCGGCCCCTCATTGTAATCAATCGATGTTTTCAGCATATGGCGCAGCTCATTCTCATCCTTGGGCATCATCACTACGATATTCGGCAGGCTGCGTAAATAAGTGATATCAAAAACACCATGATGGGTTTCACCATCTGCACCAACAAATCCGGCACGGTCAATCGCAAATACGACATTCAGCTTAGCGCGGCAAATATCGTGCACGACTTGGTCATAGGCTCTTTGCAGGAAGGTCGAGTAAACAGCAAAAACCGGTTTGATCCCCTCACTTGCAAGCCCAGCACAGAGCGTAGCCGCGTGTTGCTCAGCTATGCCGACATCAATCATGCGATCCGGGAATTCCTTGGCAAATTTGAGCAATCCAGAGCCACCTGGCATAGCTGGTGTTACAGCAACAATCCGATTATCCAGCTTGGCCAGCTCAATTAATGTATCACCGAAAACCTGCGTGTACATCGGATGTCCAACAACCTGCAGCATTTTACCTGACTCCACTTTGTAAGGGCTTGCTCCATGCCATGTGTGGGAGTCCGCCTCTGCGGGCAAATAGCCTTTGCCTTTAAGGGTAAGCACGTGAACCATCACAGGGCCTTCAATCTTCTCGGCTTGCTTCAGCGTTTCCAGCAATGCAGGCAGATTATGACCATCTACAGGGCCTAGATAAGTAAAGCCTAATTCCTCAAAAATAACTCCGGAAACGAGCATATATTTTAAGCTGTCCTTCAGCTTTTCCATGGTCTTCGCTAATGTCCCGCCAATGGCAGGGATTTTTTTCAATAGGTACTCGACTTCCTCTTTGGCCTTCATATAATGTTTATCGGAACGAATTTTGGCCAAATAGTTATGCATCGCTCCGACATTCGGAGCAATCGACATTTCATTGTCGTTCAAAATCACCATTAAATTTTTCTTTTCATGGCCAATATGGTTCAACGCTTCAAAGGCCATACCTCCAGTTAAAGCGCCATCGCCGATAATCGCTACGATTTTATTGTGCTCCCCCTTGAGGTCGCGAGCGACTGCCATCCCCATTGCGGCAGATAGCGATGTGCTGCTGTGCCCAGCTTCCCATACATCATGTTCGCTTTCGGAGCGTTTGACGAAGCCACATAAACCTTTGTATTTGCGAAGCGTATCGAATTGAGCCATACGGCCCGTAAACATTTTATGGACGTAGGATTGGTGCCCCACATCAAAAATAAATTTGTCATATGGGCTGTTAAATAAATAATGGAGGGCAATCGTGAGCTCGACAACTCCTAAATTGGGTGAAAGATGCCCGCCGGTTACCGATAACTTTTCTACAAGAAACTGCCTTGTCTCTCCAGCCAATATTTCTAATTGTTCTATTGAAAGTTTCTTTAGGTCTTGTGGCTGATTGATATGTTCTAGCAGCACGCTGGTTCCCCGCTTTCCTGTTCGGACTGTTGCGTATAATAACAAACACCCCAACCGCAGGAGTGAATAAGTAATAGTTTCCACTAAACGTTTGATCCATTATACCATAGTGGCATTACGTGCTCAAATATAACATAATACGGAATCGTTTAAATTTCTGATCACCTGTCTCTTTTTACCAAAAAATCAGCAAGTTGAAGCAGCCTTTTTGAAAAAGGGAACTCTGCATCCAAAATAGCCTGCTTTCCCTGCTCTGTCAATTCACGCATTTTCGCTTGCGAGGCTTCGATACCAACAAAGAAAGGATAAGTTACTTTTTGTTGCTTTTCATCGCTTTTAACAGGCTTTCCCAGCTTTTTCTCATCTCCAACAAGATCGAGAATATCGTCTTGAATTTGAAAAGCAAGACCGATATTATAACCGAACTTCTCTAAAGCCTGAAGCTGCTTAGCATTGGCACCTGCTAGATGTCCGCCTGCTTTCAAGGAAAAAACAATCAGGTCGCTCGTTTTATGCATATGGATATATTCCAATTCTTCCAATCGTGTGAGCCCCTGCTCTCCTTGCATATCTGCCGCTTGTCCACCTACCATGCCAGGCGCTCCAGCAAGCCTTGAGAGGTCTTCAATAATATCAACAACCCGTTCTGCGGGTACCTGATAAACCCGATATGCTTGTACCACGGAGTAAAAAGCATGGGTCAACAAGGCATCCCCAGACAGGACCGCCATTGCTTCTCCATACACCTTGTGGTTAGTTAGCTTACCGCGGCGGTAATCATCATCGTCCATGGCAGGCAAATCATCGTGAATAAGTGAATAGGTATGAATCATTTCCACAGCGCAGGCGACGGGCATAGCCGCTGCTATTTGTCCCTCAAGCGCCTCTACTGCCGCCAGCATTAAAATAGGGCGCAGCCGCTTCCCACCTGCCATCAGAGAATACATCATGGATTCGCGGAGTGTCTGCGGAATATCCCAGATGCCCGGAATGGAAGCAAGCAACGCCGCTTCAACTAGCTGTGCCTGTTGCTCCAAATATTGCTGAATTGTTAGTTCGGCGTTCATTTCCATTCACCCTTTTCTTCAGCTGCCGGGTTAAAAGGCTTCTTGACTAACCCACCCTCTTGCTCCATCAAAATTTCGATTTTGTGCTCGACTTGCTCCAGCTTGCTTCCACACAATTGGGAAAGCTTCATCCCTTCTTGAAACAGCTCAATAGCTTGCTCCAAAGGGACGTCGCCACCCTCTAGGGAGGCTACAATCTGTTCCAGCTTATCCATTGCCTGCTCAAAGCTAAGCGTCGTTTCCTGTTTTGCCATTTTGCTTCTCCTCCATTGACCACACATGACAATCCACGTTTCCATCTGAGAGCCTCAGTTTTAGGACATCCCCGATCTGGACCTGCTGAATGGATTTAATCAATTGTTGCTCGTTTTCATCATAAACTAGGCTGTATCCACGCTGCATCACCTTCAATGGACTAAGTGCATCCAATTGGCGGATCACTGCTACAAGCCCTTGTCGTTTCTGGTTTCTAGCTGTATGCATAGCCTGCTGCAGCTGGCGAACTGTTGAGCTGAGGCGGCGCTTGGCATAAACCACCTGTTCCTTCGGGTTAAACTTGGACAAGCTTTTGCCCAGCTTTAAATGGCTTTCCTGCAGCTTGGCTAGCCTTCTGCGCATTTTATAGCCCAGCTGCTCTGTTGTCCTGTCCAAGCGCTCCACCCTCTGTATCAATAGCTGTCTACGCGGATTCAGAAAGACGGGTGAGCGCCTTGCCCTGCGCAGACGTTCGCGGTTACGTTCCAGTTGATTGGATAAGCCGCTGTACAACCGCTGATTGATATAGGCAAGCTGCTGCTTTAATTCCAATTGATGCGGCACCGCTAATTCGGCTGCGGCTGTTGGCGTTGCTGCTCGAAGATCGGCAACAAAATCGGCGATCGTAAAATCGGTTTCGTGACCTACGGCTGAAATAATCGGAATGGCAGAGGCAAATATCGAGCGCGCCACAACTTCTTCATTAAACGCCCATAGCTCCTCCAGCGAGCCGCCGCCGCGTCCTATGATCAGGACATCTACGTCCTTCCGAGCGTTCATCGCTTCGATAGCCCTTACAATAGCAGGCGCAGCCTGATTCCCTTGAACGAGCACTGGGTAGAGCAGGATCGGGACATTGGGATAGCGGCGTTGAAGCGTAATCACAATGTCACGAACGGCTGCCCCTGTCGGTGAAGTAATAATCCCGATGGCCTTAGGAAAGCGAGGTAATGGTTTTTTACGCTCGGCAGCAAACAGGCCTTCATCAGCAAGCTTTTTCTTCAACTGCTCGAAAGCCAGGTACAAGCTTCCGATCCCATCGGGCTGCATTTGGGTCACGTAAAATTGGTATTGCCCATCACGCTCATAAACCGATATATTTCCGCATGCTAATACTTTTGTGCCTTCTTTGGGAATAAAGCCAATCCGCTGGTTGTTGGAAGAAAACATAATGCTTTTGAGACGACTATCTGCATCCTTAAGCGTAAAGTACATATGTCCACTGGAATGATGTGTAAAATTGGAAATTTCCCCGCGGACCCAGACATCCTGCAGGGTATTGTCACTCTCAAGCCGCATTTTAATATAGCGGTTTAATTCCTTGATGGAAAGCACTTTTTTTTCCCTCATAGATTATCCATTCACTTGCGCTTTTAAAGAACGGGACGCTGCATCAAGTGTATTTTTCAATAAAATCGTAATCGTCATTGGCCCTACGCAGCCTGGTACAGGAGTAATATAGCTGGCCGTATCAAGGACGTCATCAAAGTCAACGTCACCTGCCAATTTGCCTGTGTCTAAGCGGTTAATACCTACGTCAATTACGATAGCCCCTGGCTTAACATGCTCTTTCCTTATCATCCTAGGCTTGCCTACAGCAGCAATTAAAATATCCGCTTGGCTGGTGATCTCAGCCATATTGGCCGTTTTGGAATGGCAGATGGTCACTGTTGCATGCTCCCTAAGCAATAAAATAGCCATCGGCTTCCCCACAATGTTGCTTCTTCCAATCACTACGGCATGCTTGCCTGCAAGTTCTACACCAATATGCTTCAAAATGGCAATAACACCTGCTGGCGTGCATGGAGCCGGTCCTTCTTTGCCAATCATCAAATTGCCCACGTTAACCGGATGAAAGCAATCTGCGTCCTTCTCTACAGCTATCGCTTCAACCACTTTATCTTCGGAGATATGCTTGGGTAATGGAGATTGCACTAGAATGCCGTGGATTTTGGGGCTTTGGTTCAGCTTTTCTATTAAAGCCAAAACCTCTTTCTCTGAAACACCCGCCTCTAAGCGATGAACCTCGGAGTACATGCCAGCTTCCTCACATGCCTTAGCTTTATTGCGGACATATACTTGAGAAGCCGGGTCCTCTCCTACAATAATAACAGCTAAGCCCGGTTGAACACCTTGTTGCGCCAGCTTGGCTACATCCTCTTTGATTTGTGCGCGGTAAGCACCTGTAATTTCCTTGCCATTAATAACCTGTGCAGACATGTTGTGTCCCCTTCCTTAACTACTTAGTAGGTTGGCTTTAATATCATCCAATTCTTTGATCATTTTACCTAACACACCGTTAACGAATTTGCCGGATTCCTCGGTACCAAAATGCTTTGACAAATCAATTGCCTCATTGACAACAACCTTGGGAGGAACATCATCTCGATACAACATTTCATAAGCGGCTAAACGCAAAATTTCACGGTCTACGCGGGAGAGCCTGTCCATCTGCCAATTTTTCAAATATTCCTTAAGCAGATCATCGATCACTTCTTTATTCGCTAATGTGCCTTCTACTAGCTCCAGGATTTCCTCATGGGAAATAACATCCTTGTTTTTGACCAGCTCCGACTCATCGTCACTCTGGGCCTCTTCGATCACGTTCGTAATGGCTTCACTTAAGCTCATATGGTTCATTTCGATTTGGTACAGGCTTTGGAGCGCTAGCTCTCTTGCCAATCTTCTTCTCACTTTATTGTTTCCTCCTAAGAGTTTTCCGTAGGAAAACTAACTTCGTAAGCATTTGCTGAGTTTTTGCCCTTAGGCAAAAACTTGCATCGTAAGCATAAATCTTGACTAAACAAAAAAAATCCTTGGCAAGAACCAGGGATTTCATCTCAATCTCCATTTGTCCATGAGCCAACGCCACATTGCTTCAACGGGAATGGCGGGCTCTCCCCGCTCCATACGACTCCCTATCTGATAACAAGTATATACGATTAGGGCAAAGATTAACATATCCCACAATCCGCAAATTAAATAGACGAGTCCCAAACCTACACCAGCAGCAAAACCCATGGATTTGCCTCGGTGTCTTTCCCAGAGTAGTTCCCATACCCCAATCCACATGGAAGAACCCACCTCTACTCCACCCGACTTTTAAATGTAGGGGATGATTGTTGAATGTTGGCGATAAATACCGTAACAACGGCAACAGGAATGCCTGTAATATCCTCAATATGCTTTTTAATATTGGCTTGCATCTCTTCTGTTAGCTCGGGAATGGAGCTTTCACCATCTACGATCGCTCGAATAATAATTTCCAAGCCTGCGGGACTTACTTTCACACGAGCCTTTAAATCCTTGACTCCGCGGGCACGGCGTGCTGCCTTTAAAGCCAGATTTTCTACGGTTTCAACCGAAATGCGAATATCGCCTAATTCCGTTCGTTGATCAATCGATGGAACTACTGCTTGGCCACGCGGCAAAGATACAATCAGCAAACGAATACTGATTAGTGCTACTATAACTGTAAATGTAATAAAGGTTAAAGCTATATTCAAATCAAAATATACAGCTTGCGCAAATCTGCCAACCTTATCAAAAGGAATCCATCCAAGAGCGCAGAACAGGAGCGTGCAACTTACGATCAAAGCAACTGCGCTGAGCACGAAGATAAGCAATCTATCCATCACTTTTACCACAAAACCGGACTCCTTCCGAATGAGAGCAAACCCCCTTATTGCTTGAAGGGGGTTTTCCAATCCTTTTTTTCACATTATCAGAAAGAAAAATCAGAAAGAAAACTTGCACGACTCACTTACTTCACTCGGTGAGGGAGAACTTCCGTTTCTTCTACCCGGTCAACCGTCTTGAAGATAACATCGTGAATATGAATATTGACTTCCTTCACATGTAGTCCCGTCATGGATTCAATAGCATTCTTCACATTAAGCTGTACACCTGCCGCTACCTCAGGAATTCGTGTGCCAAACTCAATGACAATGGATACGTCAACGGCTGCTTCACGTTGGCCAACCTCAACTTTAACACCTTTGGACAAATTTTTACGTCCCAATAGCTCGGCAATTCCACCAGCAAAGCCACCACTCATACCAGCAACGCCAGGAACCTCAATCGTAGCCATACCCGCAATAATTTCAATGACTTCGGGTGCAATCTGGATCGTGCCCATTTCTGTTTTCTCATAATCGGCCGCAATAATCGTCATGGTTAGATGCCTCCTTTGTTGAAATTACGATAAGCAACATGTACTCGCTCTCGTAATGTTTCCATTTATATGTATGCACGAAGTTACAAAACTTGTCTTAGCCACTACTATATCATTATAAGATTACAGTGACAAATAGTAGCTAAGAAGCAGGATCATTCACATCGTGGTCCTCAAGAAATTTAATGTCAAAGTCACCGGAAATAAATTTATGGTGCTCCATCAGCTTTAAATGAAAAGGGATGGTTGAGTGAATACCTTCAACCGTAAATTCGGACAAGGCACGTTTCATACGCTGGATCGCTTCATCCCGAGTTCTTCCCCACACAATCAGCTTGGCGATCATCGAATCATAATGTGGTGAAATGGTATAGCCTGGGTAAGCGGCGCTATCGACCCGGACACCGAATCCACCTGGTGGCAGGTAAAATTGGATTTGTCCAGCCGAAGGCATGAAATTACGGGTAGAATCCTCGGCATTAATTCGGCATTCAATAGCCCAGCCTTCAATTCTCACTTCATCCTGTGTGAAGGATAATGGCTCCCCTTCAGCAACGCGGATCATCTCTTTAATGATATCGATCCGTGTGATCATCTCGGTAACGGGATGCTCAACTTGAATCCGAGTATTCATTTCCATAAAATAAAACTCTCCGTCCGCTCCCAACAGAAATTCCAAAGTGCCCGCTCCCGAATAATTAACGGCTTTTGCTGCACGTACAGCAGCTTGCCCCATCCGTGTGCGAACTTCTTCGGTAATAATCGGGCATGGCGCTTCTTCAACAAGCTTTTGGCGCCTGCGTTGTACGGAACAATCCCGCTCACCCAGATGAACGACATTGCCATGCTTATCTGCCAATATTTGAATTTCCACATGTTTCATTCCGGTCAAATATTTTTCCAAATAAACACCGGCATTGCCAAATGCATTTTGTGCTTCTTGCTGGGCTGTAGTAATTTGTTGAACGAGCATTTCCTCATTATCAGCAATGCGGATTCCTTTGCCGCCTCCTCCGGCTGTTGCTTTAATAATAACGGGATACCCAATTTCACGGGCAATACGTACCGCGTCATCCATATCTTCAACAAGCCCATCGGAACCGGGTATAATAGGTACCTCCGCATGCTTCATGGTAAGCTTGGCGACCGCTTTATCGCCCATCCGATTGATCGCATCCGGCGAAGGCCCGATAAAGGTAATATTACAGCTCTCACAAATTTCGGCAAAGTCGGCATTCTCCGCTAGAAAACCGTAGCCTGGATGAATCGCATCGGTATCAGTCAAAGTCGCGACGCTCATTATATTGGTTAAATTCAGGTAGCTATCCTTTGACAAGGTAGGCCCGATACAATAGGCTTCGTCTGCAAGCCGTACATGCAGCGACTCTCGATCCGCCTCCGAATAGACAGCTACCGTAGATATCCCCATTTCACGGCAAGCGCGAATAATACGGACGGCAATTTCACCACGGTTGGCAATTAATATTTTTTGAAACTTCACGCGTGTTTCCTCCTAAAAGTTTTGCGTTAGCAAAACTGGCTTCTAAGCAATTACTCTGGTTTTACAAGGAACAAAGGTTGTCCGTATTCCACCAATTGTCCGTTTTCAGCCAAAATCTCAACGATTTCACCTTTAATTTCAGCTTCAATCTCATTCATCAGCTTCATCGCTTCGATAATACAGACCACAGACTTCTCTTTGACCTGGCTACCTTTGTCCACAAAATCAGCAGCACCCGGCGAAGAGGCCGTGTAAAATGTACCTACCATGGGAGAAACGATTTTATGTAAGTTTGCATTTGCCGCAGGGGCTATGGGAGCATCCGGCACTGTTATATGGCTTTCCGTATTATGGGCTTGTATAACATTTTGAGGTAAAGATTGGGGTGTTGAATGTTGAAATGAGTGCTGAACAGGTGAAGATGCAAATACTACGGACTCCGTTTTGTTAGGTTTGCGAATAAGCAAACGAGAGCCTTCATTTTCAATTTCTAATTCCTGTAAGGAACTTTGGTCGATCAATTTGATCAATTCTTTAATTTCATTAAGTTTAAACACGAGATTCACTCCTTCAACAATGGTGAAACAATAACGTTGCTATTATACCACAAACCGAATACAAAGAAAGAGTTTCCTCCGATTACTTAGGCGATACTCCTCTATGAGTAAAGTAAAGGGCATCCATTACATCTTCAATCGTTACACCTGGTCCCTTTAGTTCCTTTTTCAAAACGAATGCAATTTCAAACTCGATCTTCAGCTGAATGAATCGGTCGAGCCGAATGGTATCACCGTTGGTATACATCATTTCATTCAGAATGAACCCATAATCCGGCAAATTACAGCCTACCTGAAGTAATTGGATTGGATTACATTACTTGCTTTGGATTCAGCCAAGCTGTGCATACAACCTTTCTAGAATAATATTATTGTGCCGTATTAAACAAGTGTTTACCAAGGATTACCACGAAGTGCATAGGTCATCTATGAAAAGTGAAGCTGCGATAATTTGTAATCAAAACTTAATATCTCCTGCTACATATCGACAGCTACTGCAAATAGTTCCTGCTATATTGAGCTTAGGCTTAGCTAAGCTAAGCACTATGGGAGGGATTACATATGAGTGAAGTTGAGAATGAGGTCATCGTTTTTGAGGAAGCGCTTACAGTAACAGAAGAAGTCGTTGCTGCTGAAGGTACAGCCGAAGCCAATGAGGCTGAAGCTACGCAAGAAGATGTAACGCTGGACGAGCTTGAGGGCGTTACCGAGGAAGATGCAGTCCAAGAAGATGTAGCTGAAGATGAGAGCGAAGAAGATGCCCTTGAAGATGAGGGCGAAGAAGCTGTGGAGGAGGACGAGGAGGAGGACGAAGCAATCTCCGATTCGGCCGAAGATACTAACGAAGCCGAAGAAACCAACGAAATCGTTACGGAGCCAGCGGAATAATAGCTATTCATACATTGGGGCTGTTCCAGAAGTCAGAAATGACTAAGGAACAACCTCTTTTATTTTGTATGGATGTCCCAAGCAGCTTCCAGAAGATCTTGCGGGAAGGCAGTTAGAGCATTGGGGCAACCTAAAAAGCTTCCATGGTCGTTGAGACCCATGGAAGCTCCTTAATTTGCTGTGCTCGCTCAGGGAACAAATTGAACGACGATTCGATCAGCACCAATGTTCAATTCCTGCATGACTCGGTCAATAATGCTGACGGCTTGGCTTTTTTCCAGCTTATTGCTCTGGACGGTTACTCTCCACTTATTGGCTTCTTCCGTAATAACGGCTTGCTTAAATTCAGCCATTAACGTATCCTCCAGATTGGTAACCTTAGCTTCATTATCTTGAAGCTTTCTTAACTCAGCTTCAGCATTGGCTGCTGCTACCGCGCTTTGCTTAGGGTCTGCAAGTATCGTCATCCATTGCTCCGTCTGTTTGGCAAGCTCTTCATTGCGCTTAAGACCCAATCCGGCAAAATAGTCGCTTCCAGATTTCACCTGGGTCATCACCTGTTGGAGCACTTTGGCATCAGCCGCGCTCACCGTGTCATTAGCCTTGGTAGTAGGCTGTGCAAGGGATGGATCTGGGTTAGGTGTGCTGCTAACTTTGTTTTCTGCAGAGGTTGGCGTCGTAGCTTTAGATGGGGCGGTGGGGTTAGCTTGGGCAACAGGCTGTTGTTTCGCAGCCGCTGTAGGATTCGTTGTTGAAGCTGGCGGTGGAGTAGAAGCTGCTTGTGGAGTTGTGGCAGGGCTCGGCTCCGTTGTTGCTGTTGCTTTTGGCGTTGTTTTGGATTCAGCAGGCTTAACGTTCAGATCATTAGTGTTGATCACAATCTCCTTAGCAGACAGCTCCCCACTCCCTTTAGTTGCTGAAGTGCCTGGTTGTCCTGTGACGGTTGAACCCGTTGTTGTAAATTCCAGCTTGCTGACATCCTCGGTAAATAAATAATAAGCGGAAAGCACAACCATCAAGCTTAACATCGATACTAACCAAATTGTTTGTCGCTTAGAGTTCATGTTTGTTCCTCCTTGAGTTTTTATTGTTTACGGGGCAATACCGAAATTCGGTTAGCCGCCACATCCAATCCTCTTTCGACCGCCTCGACCATCATCTTTTTGACAGTCAAATTTTCGGCTCCCTTGGCAACTACCACGACACCCCTAATTTTCGGCTTGATATATTTGAGGATCAGCGGTTGCTTGCCACCGGAAACCTCGTAAATAACGACTTCACCACTACGTGTCACATCGCTAAGATGGCGGGTCGCACCATGCTGATCCTTTTCATTGGTCACCTGCTGGGTTTCCTTCGTATTGTGTTCAACGAAAATTTCCTCTGTCGAATCAATCGTAACCAACACCTCCACTTCGCCTACGCCAACAATTTTACTTAAAAGCTCCTTTAGCTGGGACTGGTAAGCTTCTTCATATTCACGAAAGCTGCTGCGCTCCTTGTTTAAGGTACCACCAAAAGCAGGATTGCTTGACTCTGTGGGAGAGGCCCTCCCTTCACCGATAGGGTCAACATCTTTTATTTGTATAAAAGAGTTAAGTACCATAAACGCTGCTCCAGCTAGGCCCAGTAGCAGTAGCCAACGAAACGTTTGAATCCGTTTCGTTCCATTAGGTCCGCCACCCAGCCATTTCTCCATCCATTTCATCAAACTCCCCACCGGTTCACCTCCCTTGCTTCTACCGATGCAAAAAGCCTCAGATTTTTGACACCTCTACAAAAATAAGCTCATTCGGCACCTGCCATTCCTTGCTGATCAGGCTTTGTATTTGCGACTTTTCCTGTGCAAAAGATGAGCTGGGGCTTGAAGTCACGTTTGAATTGGAACTGGAACCTGAGGTTGAAGGTGAGGTTGCGATTGAATCTGCACTTGTAGCCGAGCTTCCATCGGTACTCCCCCCTTTGTTCGCAGCTCCATCGGCCCGAATCGCTATCGATACCGGTTTGACAGGCTCAACCTGCAGCGCCTTAAGCTTCGGCTCCGCTTGCTTCGACGAAACAGCCTCATTGCGTTGCGATACCTGTAGGTGGATCGCAATAATTTGCATTTGCCCCTGTGCATCCTTGCCTGTTTCCACATTCAAGCTTTGCACCTTGAAGGGTAACGCTTGCTCCACATTTTGCTTCATCAATGTGGTGATTTGCTGCTGCATGAGCTGCTGCGAGCGCTTCTCCTGCGCGGTTTGCAGCTGCACAGCCTGCTGCTGGATGCTTTCCAGCGTTTGCATGCCGGCGTTAGGTGCCTGTGCCAGCTTCTGCCCGCCACCCGCCATCTGCAGCGTAGATGAGGGACTGAATGCCGGGATTGCGGCTGCCGGAGCCGATTTCCCTTGGAGCAAAACATCAGCATCCGCCAGCAATTGGTCAATGGAGGTTTGCTTTTGCAATAAGGAGAGCACAGGCTGAAGCAGCGTTAATAAAATAAACAGGCTTATTACCGTTTTGACATACCGCTGCATCGTCTGGCTGGGAAGCAGAATGTCAACGAACGATGCCAGCAAAATGACCATAACAACAGACTTAAGCCAGTCTGATAACCAGTCCATGGCATCCGCCCCTTCCTCTCTACCCACCTGTTTGGTATCAGCGCATCATCACAGACAGGTTGCCCGCTGCAATGAGCATCGTGATTGCCAGAAAAAACATCAGGCCTACTACAGCCAGTGCGGCGAAAACATAAATTAAGCTTTTCCCAATCGTATCCAAGCAAGCGATGATCGGGCTGTCACCAAGCGGCTGCATGACGGCTGCTGACAGGTTGTATATGAAGGCTAGCGCCATTATTTTCAAGGCAGGAAATGCGCAAAGAATCAGCAAAATAATTAATCCGGCCAAACCGACCGCATTTTTGACCAGCAAGGAAGCACCAATTACCGTTTCGGAGGCGTCAGAGAACATTTTTCCGACAACAGGAACGAAATTGCCGGCGATATATTTGGCTGTACGGATCGTGACCCCATCAACTACAGCGCTGCCCACACCCCGAACCGAAACCACGCCGAGAAAAACCGTAATAAACACACCCAAGCAGCCTACGCTAATCGTTCTTAGCAGGTTAGCCAATTGGGTAACCTTATACTTGTCTGACAAGGAGCTAACGATATGGAGCACAGCTGAGAAAAACAGTAGCGGGAACACGACCAGATAAATAGCGGTGCCCACGGCATGGATCATAAACACAATCAAAGGATGAAGCACGGACACCGACACTACATTGCCCATCGAGGCCAGCAAGGTCAGCAGCAGCGGAACAATGGCAATCATAAAATGGATCATTTCACTGATGGCCGCATTGGCATATCCAATCGCAACACTAAAGCTGTTCGCAGCTATTATCATCAACACCATAAATGTGATCGCATAGGCGACTTTACTGACATTATTTTTCTCAAAAGCGCTTTGCAGCGTTTCTAGGATCATGCTGAAAATAGAAAGCACAACGATGGATGCCAGCAGCTTCCCGTTATAGACCAGCTCATGAAAAAAATAACGGAAAATCCCAGAGAAAATCGTACTCATCCGAAAATCCTTGGCACCCGTCAGCAATTCATTGAAGGTGGGTGTGCGGCTATCCGGAAAATAACCCCCGTAGGTCGTCATCAGCCGTGTCCAGTATTGCTCGACAGGATCAGTTTGCAGCTTCTCCGCCTGTTCTTTAATGATTTGTTCAACAGGTGTTGCAGCCTCCACCTGAGCGGATTTCCCCTTAAATTCTGCACTGCCGGGACCCCAAATAAATAGATATAAGGTGCATGCAAGCAGCAGCCACAAGGTTTTGATTCTTGCAGATTTTCGTTCCTCCAGTTGGCTGGGCGTGGAGAGTATTTTCAACGATTTCGGCGGCATCATTAGCTTCATTAGCTTCATCTCCTGGAACTTTTGAGACTTCATATTAAGCGGGCAGCAGCTTGACAACCGTTTCAATAATGACGGATACAATTGGTATCGCCATAACCATAATTAAAATTTTTCCAGAAAGCTCGATTTTGGAGGCAATCGATTCTTGCCCTGCATCCCTGACGATCTGGGCTCCGAATTCAGCAATATAAGCGATTCCGATAATTTTCAAAATCGTTTTAAGAAAAATCATATCGATGCTTGCTTTGTCCGCCAAATCCTCCAGCACATGGATGACCATAGCGATTTTGCCAATCAAAAACAAAAATATCGTAATCCCTGTAAAAGCGGTAATTAGAAAAGCAAACATCGGCTTCTGTTCTTTGAGAACCAGGACGAGAATAGTTGCAAAAATGCTTAATCCCACAATCTGGACAATCTCCACACGCTTCACCTACTGGAATAAAAAGATGGTTTTGATTTCCTGAAACAAGCTGTCCAGCATCCTGACTACCATAAAAAGCACCACTACAAACCCAATTAATGTCACCCAATGTGCCATATCCTCTTTACCCATTTGTTTAAGCACAGTGTGAATCATTGCGATAATAATTCCGATTCCGGCAATCTGGAATATCGCATTCACGTCTATATTCATTCGCGGCACCTCACCCCTGGCCTGTTACCCTTCTCCTAGAAACAACCGAAAGTCAGCGGTCGTTATTATTCGGTGTTTCCTATCCCTAGTACATCAAAATAACGATTAATGCCCCCATTAACAGCCCTAAGCTTCGCCACATGCTTTCGTATCTTTTGCGTTCTTCAACAGCTGTATCAAGCTCGCCTTCGAGCTGATGGATCGCCAAACGGATATGCTTGACCTGGTCGTTGCTGTCCGAAAGTCCAAGTGTAGTCCCAAGCTGCCTCGCTATGTCCTGCTCACCGGTTTTTAAGGCAGTATGCTTCCAATGTATAGCAATTGCTTCCCCCCAAATATGCTGCACCGTTCTCCCCGCCGCATGCTTCAATTCCTCGGCCGCATAACGGAATAGCAGGCTGACAGGTGCCGGGCAAGTATGGGCAAGCTGCTGAAGCGCTTGTGGCAATGGTGTCATCGCATACACCATTTCTGTCTCCAGCCTTTGCAGGGACCGCACCAAATCCGCGATTTGCTTGGGTCGGCGAGCAAACTGTTGGGCCTGGTAAAAGCCAAACAGCGTTGCGGACAACAGGATCAATATCGCCCCGAGCAGCTTTAGCATAAGGCTTTCCCCTCATCCCTGCTGGCCCTGCTGGCACTGTTGCTGGGCACGGATTCAGGTACGAACAACGGGCGGCCTTCGCCATCGTAGACAGCTGCAATCGATCCTGTAGTAGGGTGCTTGCCCAGCAGCACAATACGTGTGAACACCGCTTCCTGGAGCAATTCCTTAAGCACCGGGCGGTGCGATAGGTCTGCATAATCAGAGCCATGTGCGGTAGCGATGACACGGATGCCGGCATGAACCGCTTCATGAATGGCTGCTGCATCCTCGGGACGACCAATCTCATCCACAATGATAAGCTCGGGCGACATTGAGCGGATCATCATCATCATCCCCTCCGCTTTCGGGCAGCCATCAAGCACATCGGTACGTGGTCCGAGGTCAAAGCGCGGCACACCTCTTGTACAAGCTGCGATCTCGGAGCGTTCATCGACGATGCCTACTTTGTAGCCACGCGGCATGTCCAGCTTTGGCTGGAGCGCCAGAGGTGGTGACGTTGAGGTTGGCGTTGATGGCATCCTTGTCAACGCTTGTGGCGGCTGGCGTATCGGCTCCACTTCCGGTGGTGTCCGTGATGGTGTACGCGTCGGTACTCGCGGTGGCACCCCCAACAACTTCGGAGGTTCCTCAGCTACCGTTATACCGCCACTGCTTAATAGGCGCGCCAAGTCGCGGATTAACGTTGTTTTCCCTTGCTGGGGCGGAGATACGATTAACGTATGATGAATGCCAGCCGGGCTGGATGCATCGATTAAGTAAGGGAGAAGCTTAAGTGCGCAGCCTGTATGCTCCTTGGCAATTCGAATATTAAAGGAGCTGATATCCTTCAGCAGCTTGACCTTGCCTTGCTCCAATACAGCTCGCCCGGCAAGGCCAACTCGATGGCCTCCTGCTACGGTTATATAGCCTCGTCGGAGCTCTTCTTCAAACGTGTACAAGGAGTGTTGGGTCAGCATTTCCAGCAGCACAGCACAATCCTCATGAGTGGCCCTGTAGGCGATCGCGGGATCCTCGCACAAACCGCCCGCTTCGGAAACAAAGCTATACCGCTGCTCTAAGCCAAGCTCCAGCGGACGTTGCTCGCGGACTCGTATTTCCTGCACGGTTTGCATAATGGCAAATGGTAGAGACGCTAGTCTTTGGCGCAAGGGGCCAGAAAAAAACGGAAGAAGTGTCTGCATCAGGCATCCCCCTGTCTGTGTTTGGACTATTTCATAGTTATATGTATGCTTGGCCTACTCAAATATGACCGTTTATTTTCGCAATATGCCTATGAAAATACAGCTGACACCTAACAAAACCCAGATCAATTTACCTATCGACAGCTTGTCCGCCAGCCCAGCCAGCCCGATTGTTGTTGTCGCCAGCAAGATGAGCGGCCCCACCATAGCTAGCCCTGTGTTGACCAGCAACGCCTTTTCAATCTGGTTGAAACGCAGCATCAATAGCGCGGCAATGATCTCAATGCTTCCTGATAACAGGCGCAGCATAGCCATGGCCCATACAATTTTAATAATCAAATGGCTCCTCTCCTCTCTCTATCATCCTTATGCGGACTTATCTTGATTTAGGCATAATGGGCACCATGCTAATTCTGGGTGCATATGATGTCGAAGCAATTAATCAAATCACTGCGAGGCGATAAAATGGAAGTAACTTCACAATTACAGTGGCATCCTCTATTAAGCGATCCATCGGGCAAAAGGACAGATAAACCAAGATTGTTAGGCAAAACGATGGTGATTGACAAAGGACTAGGACTTCATGCACTTGAAGATTTGCTGCAAACAGCTGGTTGTTATGTGGATTTTCTGAAAATCGGTTTTGGCACCTCGCCGCTTTATGAGCCGGATCTACTTAAACAAAAAATTGCCATGGCCAAGGAGCAGCAAATTGTTGTTTATCCCGGAGGCACTTTCTTGGAGGTCGCTATCCAGCAGGAAGCCGTCGATGAGTTTTTTGAGATGGTCGCCTTGATGGGATTTAACGGTGTGGAAATTTCCGATGGAACGATTGAGTTGGAGCGTGGTTACCGCAGCCAGCTGATTACGCGAGCCCGCCAATCAGGTTTAATGGTCATTACCGAATACGGAAAAAAATGCTGGGGCTCTTCAATTGAAATTGAAGAATTAATTGAAACAGTCCTCATTGATACCCAGCTTGGAGCCAGCCTGGTTACCATAGAAGGAAGGGAATCCGGCAAAGGCGTAGGCATATTTGACCAAAATGGAGCTTGCAAGGACGATGACATCCTAAAGATGATCGAGCGTGTGCCTAACAGCCATTTATTGCTATGGGAAGCTCCGAATAAGGAACAGCAGGTACATTTAATGAAGCTGCTTGGAACGGATATTCACCTAGGGAATGTAGCGCCGACGGAATTGATTTCATTGGAGGCGCTACGAAGAGGACTTCGCTCGGATACGATGCATTTGGGAACAGAAGCTCCATATGTGTACGTGGCGGATTGGGTGATCTAAGTGGACATTCAAGTTATTCCCTATATCAATGAGGCTTGTTGGGATGATCTTGCACATAAAACCGTCATTGTCATCGATGTGTTACGTGCTACCAGCACCATAGTCACAGCACTTGCCCATGGCTGCGAAGCCATTTATCCGGTTGAAACGGTGCTTGAAGCCAAGCAGCTTAAGCAAGAGCATCCTTCTTGGCTAACTGGCGGGGAGCGCTCCTGCAAAAAAATCCCCGGGTTCAACTTTGGAAATTCGCCCTTTGAGTATTTGGACGACCAATTTGCGGGTTACCCGATTATTTTAACAACTACGAATGGAACCCGAGCGATCCGTAAAGCTCATAGAGCTTGTACGATCCTCATTGCCTCCCTGTTAAATGGCAGGGCTTGCGCAAGTGAAGCAGCAGCTTTGAACAAGGACATCGTGCTGCTTTGCTCGGGTACACAGGATGTTTTCTCCTTCGAAGACGGGATTTGTGCAGGGCAAATTATTGAGGAGCTGTATGGGGCTGTCCAAGGTAAAGATGTGGAGCTGCACATTGATGATTTTGGACTGAGCATGCTATACGCATTCCGCCATATACAACCCGGGATGACAGAGACTTTGCTGCATTGCAGTAACGGCAAACGGCTGACCAAGCTCGGGTTTCGCGAGGATGTTACGTATTGCTCCCAGATGAATCTAATTCAGCTCGTACCGATTGTGGTGGGTGATCGGATTACCGCTTTACCGGTAAGGCAAAGCCAGCTGGCAAGCCAATATCATTAGCATGGCATGAAATACATGCTTGTCTCATACAATGAAATGGAAATCCATGAGGCAAGGAGTCCTGAAGATGAATGGTGAAATCCTGCTTGTAGCGCTGATTATTATCGGACTGATCGGGCGCTCGCATATTATTACAACAGCAGCTTGTGTACTGCTGATTATTAAACTTATCAGCCTCGACCGCTATTTGCCGACGATTGAACGCAGAGGCTTGGAGCTGGGTTTGCTGTTTCTAACGATGGGCGTGCTGGTACCTTTTGCCAGCGAGAAAATATCGTTAAAGGACGTCGGCAATATGTTTACGACTTGGCCTGGTATTCTCGCCTTGTTAGGCGGCGCCATCGCCACTTACATGAATGGCAAAGGACTAGGCTTACTAAAAATAGACCCACAATTAATTGTGGGTCTTGTTATCGGTTCGATCTTTGGGATCATTTTCCTTAGGGGTATTCCCGTCGGTCCGTTAATGGCGGCGGGAATTACCGCTTTTTTATTAAAAATATTTACATTCATTTTTGATAAATGGAAATAAGGATTACCGTCGATCCGAAGGTCCACCAACAAAGACCTGCTGCTCTGTGTCCAAGCCATATGCGGTATGTAGCGCTTGGATCACTTCTGGCAAACGACCGCTGTCGATGACGCATGAGGTTTTGATTTCAGACGTACTGACCATATTGATGCTAAGCCCCAAGTCAGAAATAACTTCGAACATTTTGGCTGCAACACCTGGTGTACTAACCATACCTGCGCCAACAATCGAAACCTTAACGAGATTTTCCTGGGAAGTCACTTCGCGGAAGCCAACAGTACCACGAATACTTTCAATTACCGCTACGGCTTTATCTTTATCGGAAAGCGCTACGGTGAACGCAAAATCAGCCAATCCATTAAGCACACCGCTTTGTACGATAATATCGACGTCAATTTGCTCTTTGGCAAGAGCCGTGAATACTTTGGCTAATTGGCCCGGCTTCTCATCTACGCCCAAAATACTGATTCTTGCTACATTTTTGTCGCTCGCGATCCCACGAACTACGATGCCTTGCTCCATGGCTGCTTCCTCCTTGACTTGAGTACCTTCGTTATGGTTAAAGCTGGATCTGACGACCAGCGGTACGTTGTAATTTTTGGCATATTCCACAGCTCTTGGATGAAGCACCGCAGCGCCTAGATTCGCTAACTCCAGCATTTCGTCATAAGTAATTTCCGGAAGCTTACGCGCACATTTAACCACACGAGGATCAGTTGAATAAATTCCATCTACATCTGTAAAAATTTCGCAAACATCTGCTTGAATTGCAGCAGCCAAAGCTACAGCCGTTGTATCTGATCCACCACGCCCTAAGGTCGTGATTTCGCCATCCTCGGTCATCCCTTGGAATCCGGCCACAATAACGACTTTCCCCTGCTCCAAAGCTGTAAAAATACGTTCGGGTTTAATATCGGTAATCCGTGCTTTTCCATGAACCGCCTCTGTATACATGCCAGCCTGCCAGCCTGTAAACGACACAGCCGCTTGCCCGAGGCTTTGGATCGTGATGGATAACAAAGCTACAGAAACCTGCTCACCTGTACTCAGCAGCATATCCATTTCCCTAGAGGGTGGTGTTTCCGAGCTGATTTGCTTCGTCAAATCGATCAAATCATCCGTAGTATCCCCCATTGCAGAAACGACGACCACACATTGATGCCCTTCCCGCTGTCTTTCCACAATACGGCCCGCAACGCGTTTCATCCGCTCCGCGTCACCAACCGAGCTTCCACCGAATTTCATTACTATAAGAGACAAGCTGTTCACTCCCTAACGAAACTTTTACATAACAATGGTTTATTATAGCATAACAGCCGATCAGGGTGAAATAAAAAGTGTTAGACTTGCTGGTAGCTAGGCAACGGAATCCAGCCCGCATCTGGAAGCAAATCCTTGCGGGTTAGCTTCGCTCCGGTAATAAGCTGCATATAGGAAGCAATCGTGCCATCGTGGCTAACGATATATAGCGTATCCTTCTCCAGCTTCTGGCACCATTCCATAAATTGGTTGGCCCATTTCTCGAATAGCAGCGTCGGCTGTGTATTAATACCTTGCAGCCACAGATAGGCTGGAACATCCGGAGGCAGTGCAAAATCGTCAAAGCAATCCGCTAAACAGGAGGGCTCCAGCATCTCATCGCAGCGCATCGTCCTGAAATCGAATTTGGGCGGAAATTGGCGCGGACCTGCTGCGGGATGAACAAAACGCGCAGCGCCAGTACCGCTGCACCAAAGGCGCGCGGTTTGCAGCGTACGCCGGGTCGGGCTGGCAATAACTGCATGGCGTTCCGTTAACGGCAGCGCCGCTCTTAAACGTTCAACCTGACTCTTCCCCAACTCGGTGAGTCCAGGATTCGCCAAGTTATAGCTCTCAGGGATTTGCTGAGTGTGCTCTCCTTGGCCATGACAAACAAAAACGATCTCCATCTGAGATCACCCTCTCTGGTTGTTACCCTTATTTTATGCAGAAGCAGCCTGCCTCATATCCGTTAGTTTGGTAAATAAACTACTTTATACCTATATACCCAAAGTTCGAGCCCCAAGAATCGTAGGAGGCGTAAATAGTGGTGGTTTTCATTCACACCGTTGCTGTTTTCCACCTGCCATTTTTATACCTGAAATAGATGATGGCCGTTCGAACCACCTGATCTATCGCAATAGATAAATACGCTCCGATGATGCCCCAATGAAAGACAAGTACAAAAAGCACGCTCAAAAACCCACGAAAAATAAAAACGCCGATAAAGGTCGAAATCATTGGAAACCGGGTATCGCCTGCGCCGCGTAATGCACCTGCCAAAATAAATTGGGAGGCCTGAAAGGTCTGGAAGAGCCCGATGATCCTTAATGCAGCAACCCCCGCGTCAATAACCTCAGGATCATGTGTATATAACATCATAATGTAGGGAGCCAGCACAATAAAAGCTACACCCATCAGCCCACCAAATATACGCCCGAATCGGCTCGTTTCCCAACCGAATTTTTCAGCCAGATCCGGCCTGCCCGCTCCAAGCCCTTGACCTACCAGTGTGCTTGCTGCGAGAGCAAACGCCATGCCGGGCATAAAAGTAAAGCCCATCACATTAAAGCAAATCGTATGTGCAGCAAATACGGCCGTACCCAAGCCGCTCACCACTAACGTTAGCACCAGCTGCCCTGCCCGCAAGGCGAATTGCTCACCCGCCGAAGGCAGACCGAGCTTAACAATGCGACGAATGACCGGATAATCGATGCGGAACAAATGTCTCCAAGACAGCTTAATAATTGCGCTTTTACCGAATACAACATAAACGACCCAAATCGTAGCCATGCCTCTGGCCACGGTAGTGGCAATCGCGGCACCGATGAGTCCGAAGCCAGGAATGGCACCTACCCCGTAGATAAGCGGGTATCCCAATACAACCACAAGGATGTTCGACAGCACATTGATTTTCATCGGTGTTCTCGTATCCCCTGCCCCACGCAGTATAGCAGACAGGCTTGTGGAAATTACTGTAAATCCCAAAGAGAGAAACATAATTTGTGCATACCCTACACCTTCGTGAAGCACCTCTGGAGATGCACCCAATAGCATCAGGATCTTTTCCGCATAGATATAACTAAGTCCGTTTACTACAATAGAAAGAAGCAGGCTAAGCATAAACGTTTGCTGTGCCGTGCGGGTAGCATCCTGAATATCACCTGAACCCATCGCTCTGGCAATAATCGCCGTTGTGCCGATGTTCAGAGCCATAAAGATCGCCAATGCAAAAAAAACAGGCTGGTTTGTTAAACCAACCGCCGTTACTGCTGCTGCACCTAAATGGCCAACCATTACCATCACAATCATCTGCAGCAAATTCATCATCATATTCTCGACGAGCGAAGGTCCGGCAAGCTGGAGAATCACTTTACGAATTTCCTTTTTGCCGCCTGTTTCCAGCCGGAGCAACTGCTCGGAATCTAACAAACGTTTATGTTTCTTCGGCGGCGGTTCTGGTAGAGCGCTTTCAACAACAGTTTGCTGAACCATTCGTTACCCTTCTTTCGACTTTCTGAATAAGATGGCGGGAAGTAGGCAGCCTTGCCGCTCAAGCTTAAGGCTGCCACTTTCTCCCTGCCAATCTGAGACGGCGTAATCGTTGCAGCATAGCAAAACCAAGGAGTGCACCTAATACATTTAATAAAATATCATCTACATCAAAGCTGCCCACCTTAAAGACCCATTGGGTCGCTTCAACCAAAAGCAGGGCCAACGTAAAGCGCCATATGATTTGAAAATAGCCTTGAACACGCGGAAATATTAATGGAACCAACAAGCCAAAAGGAATAAAGGCTGCAACATTGCCAAACAAATTAATGATCCAGGTATCAAAATTATAATAACGGTAACCAGAGATATAATTGCCAATGGTTTTAAAAGGAACCAGGTTCATCATTCTTTCTGTCCGTCCTGCACGCGAAAACCCGAAGAATAGGAGATAACACATAAATGCTGAATATCCCGTAAGCATCATACCTGCTATGCTTTTATAAAGCCTATGCCCTTTAGCATTCATCCTGTACCTCTTCCATCAGCTTTTCAAAGATCAAAGCCTTGCTTAGCTCCTGCTCGAACCCATCCAACTGGTCTTCTACGAACCACCATGCGGAAAGCACGGAGTGGCTGTAGCCCCAGGCGATAATCCTCGTTTTATTCAACGAAAGCTCCTCCGTGAACAATTCGATCCTGCGTCTGATGACATCTATCGCGTTATGCTCCGGCAAATGATTGATTAAAAAAGGGATGACTCCATATTCAGGCTCACCGATTACGCCCTTTGGGTCTATCGCTATATAAGGCTCACGTTCCGCTGCCAATATATTCTCATGATGAAGGTCGCCATGCAGCAGTTGTACATTTCTCCAGGAAGCATGCAGCTTGGCAAAATAATCCTCAGCCTTGCGTACCATCGGCTCAGGCAGCGGCCCTGTACCGCCGTTGTAACGGCTGCGCAGCTTTTGCAGCCCTTTGGACCAATCCAATGTCGACGGAAACAACGGCTGTATGGGCGGACGCACCTGTAATTTCCGCATAACAGCGGCAGCCAGCAAGGTAGCCTCCTCATCATCTGCTACTGCCTTGAGGGTATGCCCTGGATTTGCACGTTCAAGGACCAGAATCCCCTTAGCCGTATCGCTATCCCATAATTGGGCACAGCCATTTCCTTTATACAAGCGTAAAGCTTCCACTTCATGGATCATTTCTTTGCCAGGCACACCAAGCTTTAACACCGCTTCTGTTCCCTTGTTAAATCGGATCGGTGCGACAAAATGATAGGAAAGCGGATAAGGAGCCAATACCTGACATGACCATCGTTGCTCACAATATTGGATAAGGCTATCCAGCTTCTCCAGCCATAGCTCGCCTTTTTCTTGGTGAACACCCTTAATGGTGCTAATAAAGGATTCGGGTAATAGGTTCATCAGCTTCAATCCTTTCATTCCGATATAATGCAAGTATACCACGAAATAGTACCGGGAAAAGACTGAAAATCCGTTAGAGGTATCCACTGAAACTGACGCAACTAACACCGTAACCGTATATGACTACACGGCTACGAGGCAAATACTGCTCTTTATTTCATTGTATGTATACTATTACTATCCATTACCTAGTTGCTCCAAGCAAGCCTTTAAACCATCCTCGGGAGTTCCCGTCGGTATAAACTCAAGACCAACATAACCCTTGTAGCCCAACTCGCGAAGCTTTTGCATAATAAAAGGATAAGCAATCTCGCCTGTTCCCAGCTCATGCCTGCCGGGATGGTCAGCTACGTGGATATAGCCAATCTGCTCCAAATTAGCGGTTATCGTAGGTGTCAGATCCCCTTCGGTAATTTGCTGGTGGTACACATCATAGAGCACTTTTACGCTTGAGCTGGCTACCTCGGCTACAATGCCAAAGGCTTCTGCGGAGCTTTCAAGAAAATAACCAGGGTGGTTCACCTTTACGTTAAGTGGCTCCAATACTAAGGTAACATTTGTTTGTTCCAATAGAGGTGCACAGGCTTTCAAGCCATCCACAATGCTTTGGTGCTGCGCTTCACGTGAAACGCCGGCCAACGCATTACCTGTTGTTGCGATCAAATAACGGCAGTTGAAGCGTTTAGCTACATCCAGACTTTCTCGCAGACCTTCAACATATGCTTCACGCTGCTCTGGGTCAACTAAAGAAACCGCTTTTGTACAAAAAGAACCGACCTGAAGCTCCAGCTCCTTAACGAGCTTTTCCAGTAAATCCAGATCTCGATTAGACCAGCTCCAAAATTCGAAGGCCGTAAAGCCCATTTTTTTGACAGTTCTAAGTATGGTGTCCATATCGTAGCCGCTATTTCGAAAAATGGGATCAATAGATGGAGAATAGATCATATTGTCACTGCTCCTATTTCGACCCAATTTGGATCTCAAATTTCCCCCGTATCGCATAAAGCTCTCCTGATGTGACTTCCACTTCAATATGTGTGCGAATGCCTTGCAGCTCGGAAGGTTTCCTGCCTGATGTCCATTCAGGCTCATATTCCGTGTCGTCTCCACGAAAAGGCACACAATCATCAAAGGCAAAGCCCTCATGCGGCTTGCCCCGCGCTTCGGAAAGCTGCACCCGTACCCTGCCATAGGGCGCACGTACATTAAGGCTTAAGCTATCCCCGCTAAAATCAACGCAGCGTGTCATTATTTTGCCTCCCATCGCATGGCTCTCCAGATAAAAGAAGCCATCCTTGCGAAGCTCATGCAGCAGCAACGCCGCATCCTCGAGATTCTGATCCTGGAAATGCTCCGCCTTCGACCCACCCGAATAAAAACGCAGCTTGCCATCGGGAGCCTGCAGCATCGTGCTCGTATAGATGCTCCCCCCTCCATGCTCTCCACGATCGTTACGAGGAATAAATGGCTCATGAAGTGCACGAAAAAAATGCCGCCCATCCATACTATAAGCAAGCGAGCAGTCAATCGGACCGAAGTCCTTGTGATATTCAATTTCTCCCGGATCGGTGTGGAACATCCATAACAGACCCATAAACAGATGCTCGTATTTGTAAACGGGCATTCCATAAAACTGGACCAACGGCGGGTCTTGCGGCTCGGGATGAATCACGATCTCCGGCTCTGTGAAATGACGAAAATCGCGAGTTTCGAACAATGCTATCCTGCGGTCTCCATTGTGGATGCGGCGGGATAAAACGTACGTTTCCCTAACATCATTATAGAAGCATGTAATCGGTGAATCAAGCGTTACTTCCTTTAATGGTATCGCTTCCACCTGCCAGCGAATCGCATCTGGCGAAACAGCTAAATACTGCTTACGATGGCTGGCAAAAAAATATTTCCAACGCCTTCCCGGTTCAGGATCATGCTGATCATAAAACACAGGCGCACCGTCACAATGCTCATCGATTCCGAAGACTTGGTTCGGTGCATAACGCTTGCCCTGAATGACGGACTTGGCGCTAACATCTTTTTTCACCCAATGCACACCATCCTTGCTTTCTGCATAAAGCAGTATTTGGTTGCGCAAAAAGCGGTTTTTGTTTGCCCTTACAGGGTCAAAATCGACAGCACCGCAATAAACAGCCTTCCACAGCTGAAGCTCTGGCTCATAAACAACCAGCGGGAAATTCCAAGTCCCTTCTGTAAGGCCATCAACCAGCGTCCCTTCGCGAATCCAGACTGGCTTGCCCACCTTGCGGTCCATATTCGTGATGCTGCTCAAATGCCAGTCGTCAATAAAAAGCAGGGTAGTCATGTAGGCACCACCTGCTTCTCTGCGACCACACCATATCCGCATACTCGGTCACCTACTACAAATCGTGTAACTCCACTACCGACTTCCATCACCCGTACTTCATTCACCTTTAAAGGACGCTTATCATAATTTTCATAGGTACATATTCTTGGTTCCTTGGCGATATGTCTTTGTCGCACTGGGATCATCCTCCCTTATTTGCAAGCCATTGATACCCATTCATTCGAAACGATCCATTTTATCATACTGAAAAAGCCCCTAGATAATTGGGATTTCCACTATCTTACAATTTCAATAGGGCTATAGAAAGACGCTCCTGTTAACTTTTCACAAGGGTATGTTATTTACAAAGTCTTCATTTGCCATTTACACACCCATTACAATTGCTCGTTAAACTTACTATTAAGTCCATGGACATGGATATTTAGAAAGGGTGAAATTATGGAAAGCTTAAACAGGCGTAAATTTTTATCATATTTGGGTAAAGGTACTGCCGCCTTGGCAGTGGCATCAACAGGTTTGGCAAGCTTGACAGAAAGCAAGGCTGGAGCAACTGCAGCTAATCACTTGTTCGGTTACAAGACCAATAAAGTATCCGGTTATTTCACCCCCATTGCCCCAATCAAAGAAGATTTGCTTACTTTACCAAGTGGTTATCAATATCATGTTGTTGCTGCTTTCGGCGATGTCATCAACCAAAACGGCGATACCTTTGGCTTCAACAACGACTTCACCGTCTACTTTCCGATCGAAGGCTCTAATAATCGTGGGCTGCTGTGGGTCAATCATGAGTATTCCAGCGAGGTTTTCGTTCATGGCAAAAAAGTTGGCACCTACACCAAGGAACAAATCGATATCATGCTCTATAATCAAGGCGGCTCAATTATCGAAGTATACCGTGATGAGGCCGGTGTATGGAAGATGGACACAAGCTCCCAGTATGCACGCCGGGTTACCGGATTAACTCCCTTTAAAATGGTAGGGATTGCAGCGGGCACCGCATCTGTTAATAACGCTACCCAAGTTCAAGGTACGTTTGCCAACTGCTCAGGTGGCATGACGCTTTGGAATACTTTGTTATCCTGTGAAGAAAATTTCGAGGAAACTAGCGCTGATTGTGGACTGGATCCGACTCATTATGGATGGGTCGTCGAAGTAGATCCTTTTGACAGTAGCTTCGAAATTCGCAAGCATACGAATCTAGGCCGCTTCAATCATGAGAACACAGCCATGGGCCTTGCCAATGACGGAAAAATCGTTGTCTACATGGGCGATGATAAAAAGGACGCCTGTATTTACAAGTTCATCAGTAACGGAATCTATTCAGCCGCTGCTGGAAAAGCAAACTCCGACCTGCTTACGGATGGGACTTTATACGCGGCCGATTTGAAGAAGGGGAAATGGATCGCATTAACAATTGAAGCCGTGCAAAAGCTGCTTAACGATGATGCTTACAAGGTTCCTGCCCTGATTACGAAGAAAAAAGACGAGCTTAAGGCTATTTTCCTAACGCAGGCTGATATTGCTGTCTACACTCATGAAGCGGCCATTATGCTCGGAGCAAGCCCAACAGACCGTCCTGAGGATATTGAAATTTGTCCGTTTGATAAGACGTTCTTCGTAGCCCATACGAATAATGATAACCATGGCAATATTCATGGCCATATTACCCGCTTTTTTGAAAAGGATGCCGACCATGGGGCGATGGATTTTGACTTTGAAATTTTTGCTGCAGGTGGCCGCCAAAGCGGGTTCAGCGCACCGGACAACCTGACCTTCGACAGCAATGGAAACCTGTGGACCGTTACGGATATTTCTTCAAGCAGCATGAACAAAGGCGTCCATACCTCATTTGGCAATAATGGCATGTTCATTATCCCTGTTGCCGGTCCTGATAAGGGTGTTGCCTTGCAGTTTGCTTCTGCTCCTACGGATGCTGAGCTGACTGGCCCTTGGTTCACACCGGATGAAAGCACCTTGTTTCTGGCTGTCCAACATCCAGGTGAAAATACTACAGATGTTACCAAGCCAACTAGCATGTGGCCCCACCGTGCTGGCGATACGATTCCCCGTCCTGCAGTAGTAGCGATTACCGGCTTTACTTTTTAAGAGGAGCTGGGATTGTGTAAGTAATCCAATTAGGAAGAAGTGAACGATATGCCATTTAGCAATATTGGAATTCCAGGCCTGGTGTTGATTCTTGTTATTGCCTTAATTATTTTTGGACCGTCCAAGCTTCCTGAGCTTGGGAGAGCCTTCGGACGTACACTTAGTGAATTCAAAAATTCCACAAGAGGTTTGATTCATGGGGATGACGAGGATAAGGCTGAAGCTAAAGCCGTTGTTGACCCAAAGCCGGCCTCAACCGAACTTAAATAAGATGACTACCAAAAAGCTCGATGACAAAGACATGAATTTGCTCGCCCATATGGAGGAGCTTCGTAAACGCATTATCATTGTGTTGGTTTCCTTTGTCATTGCCGTAGTTGCCGCATTCCTATATGCTCCCCAAATGTACAATCTGCTGGCAAAGGATGCGGAAGGCCAACTAACCGTGCTCGGACCTACCGATTTATTATGGGTCTACTTCGTTATTTCGGGCGTGCTTGCACTCGGCGTCACGATGCCGGTTATAGGCCTGCAAATATGGCAATTTACCAAACCCGCGTTATCCTCGGAGGAGCGCAAGGCTACGCTTGGTTATATCCCTGCTATCGCTTTATTATTTGCCGCTGGCATCAGCTTTGGTTATTTCGTGCTGTTCCCGATGTTATTCGCATTTATGAAGGAAATGACCCAAGGGCAGGTTATCGCCATGTTTACGGCTGAACGTTATTTCACCTTTATGTTGAACCTGACGCTGCCGTTTGGCTTGTTGTTCGAGATGCCGGTCATTGTGCTGTTCCTGACAAGGCTCGGAATTATTAACCCATTAAGGCTAGCCAAAGCTCGCAAGCTCGCCTACTTTTGTTTAGTTGTACTCTCCATTTCCATTACGCCTCCTGATCTGGTCTCAGACGTTTTGGTAACTGTCCCCCTCCTGATCTTGTACGAGGTCAGCATCACGCTATCGAAGATCGCCTATAAAAAGAAAATGCGGCTAACCGCGGAGCTCTAGCTCCGCGGTTTTTTGTACACAAATAGGTTCTATGCCTCCAGCCCATCCTCCGTTATATATTTCCCTAACAAATAATATTTGCGGTCTGGATACCAAAGCACGGTTTTGCCCTGAAACTCCGTTAAGCTGGGGTAGGTGGCAATTTCATTCGTACCTTTGGGTCCAATCGTCAGACCATCCGTATCCAGGAATTGCTTCGGCGCTGTGAACCAGATCGGCTGGTGTGCTTCTTTCATATAGCGGCCAGTACTCAAATAAGCCGGGCGGCGATTATAGAGAGCGTGCTGAGGCCCATATTCCCCGAGATGGCCGTCATTATTGTGGAAAACCAACACATACCTGCCATCACGCAAAGGAAAAATCGGGCATGAAGCGATAGGCTGGCGAATAGGCTCGCCATCATCCTCGTAGCGCAGTATTGAAGGGCTGCTCCAGCTTGCTCCATCATCCTGGGAAATCGCATACCAGATATAACCCGTATAGGTGCGCATCACGCAAAATAAGCGATCATCGGGAAGCAGTACGATGCTAGGCTCCTGGGCAACTGACACCTCCGGCTTGCCAGGAAGCGGTACCTCCAGCCCTTCGCTTTGCTTGCCTTCTTCAGCAATAGGCAACCACGTGATAATGAGCTGCTCCGGGTCTGGCCCCTCATCTATATTATCAAACCGCATGAATAAAGCGCGCGAATCTTTGCTATACCAGCCATCCTTGGGGAAGTCATACACTTCCCTGCTGCTCCACTGCGTGTAGCCTACCATCCAGCGCCCGCGGCTATCGCGGATCGGCTTCTGCCAGACGATCCAATTGCGCGGCACCTTCGGATCGGGGTGGTCGAAGCGGTTACGCTCCATCGGGATATCTGAGCCTGTTATCCATGTATGCCCGTCATCGTCCGAATAGATGCAGCCCATAGCGCCTGTCGTTTGCGAATCAAAATCGTACACGCCGATGTCCTTCGTATAAAACACATAGATGCGTCCCTGCTGCGACACAACGGGAAAGCCCCAGCTCGCCTGCCCGCCTCTTTCCCCTCTGCGTGCGCCAGCTACATAGCTGGGCGTTGACCAAGCATGCTGGTCCTTGCTGCGCGCCAGTACCAAATGATTATCTCCGTGCCCCTCAACCGAGCTTTGCGTCCACAACGCAAGCCAGTCTCCCTGCGGGCTTTCGAATACGAGAAAGTGCTCATTGTCTCCGGTATAAGCATCCTCCTCTGGGAGAAATACCGTTATATCGGGATTACTACGCTTCCATTCCTCTGCTTGAAGCGCCGGTTTTGCTTGATTGGGATTCGCGCTTACGCCACTTGTTTTCGTGTGATCTGCTGGGTTCATACTATTCGTGTTCATGCTAAACCTCCCTCATATGAGTCTATTTCCAATGGGGCGCTACCAAATCCGCACGATCCGTCGTTATAACGCCCGCAGCACCTAAGGCTTGCGCATATACGTGTAGCTAGGCGCAGATTTATCCTTTTGCAGCAGATTCACATCGTGGGTAACCTGGTCGCCTCCGTTTTTTTTCCATTTGTTTACCATTTCATCAAAGGCAGTATCTGGATTTGTTTTTGTATCGACAATAATCCTCGTATAACCCTCCTCTAAAATAAGCCTGAGCTGTGCTGATTTTTCCTGTAGGGAAGGGACTACCACATTAGGACGTAAATAATCGTACATACTGTTCTTCTCATAGCTATCCAGCTTGCGCATCAAATATTCAGCCGTAGCCTTGGACACAAACTTGGTATACTTTTCAGGATCACTGAATAGCCATTCCGGCTGCAGCAGCTCAAGCCCAACGTTGGTGCTGAATTGTGGATCTTTTTTCTCATTGTCAAAAGGCACCTTGATTCCGTTCTCCACCTGATAGGTTTTGCCTTCCACGCCGTATTGAATATAATCGTAGCCTTCTGTAATTTGGTACTCCAGATAACGAAGGGCAGCTTCGGGATTGGCAGAGCGGCTTGAAATTTGATTCGTGCGATTGATTGGTGTTGATGGCAGGGTCAGGCTCCAACGGTTGCCTTTATGCTCAATGGGATCCACGATTTCTGTTTGTAGCGAGGGCATCACGGCAAGCTGCCGATAATCGCCAAGGTTCATAAACAGGACACCCACCTTACCGGATTTGAATTTATCATAGCCTAACGTCTTACCAACTAATAGATCTGGATCTAATAGCCCCTGCTGGCGCAAGGAACGAAGAAAAATGAGTGCCTCCTTGGCCTCTGGCTGGATCATCCCGTATTGTAGCCGATTCGGGTCGGTTACCAGGGGCGCCCAGCCGGGGTTAAGGCCAAATAGCGGGAAGATCGTATTCAGGTTCGATATCTGATGGTCCTTAAAGGTCAATGGAATCGTATCTTTCAGATTATTACCATCTGGATCCCGGTCCCTGAAGGCGATTAGCACCGCAACTAACTCATCCAGCGTAGTAGGCATGCTCAGCCCCAGCTTGTCGAGCCAATCCTTACGAATTACAATCCCTTGTCCTCCACGATCCCTCATCCAAGGAACTCCATATATATGGCCATCCGTCGGATTTCGCATATATTCCCAGGTTTGCTCGCTGAAGGCCTGCTTCAGCTTGGGGAATTTGGGCAGCAAGCTGTCCAGCGCAAGAAACACTCCTTGGTCGATCAGTGCGTTATGCTCTGGGTCATTGGGGCTGTAGGTATTCATGATGTCAGCCAAATCCCCTCCGGCCATTTTAACAGCAAGCCTCGCCTTATATTCGCTAAAGGGTGGTGTCTCATACTTTACCTCAACCCGAGCCCCTTGCTCGATAAGCTTTTCGAGCTCCGTATCCGGATGGTAAATATGGCCGGGGAAAAGCGGCTTGATCACCGTTAATTGAGGGATAGGCTCCTCCTTCCCTGTATTCACCTGCGTTTGATCCAAGCCGTCCTTGCACCCAACCAACAATCCCAACATAATTAGCAATCCTACCACCATGAGCGTATGGTTTTTGCCCAAACGGTTGTCCCCCTTAAGGTATTGCCTCCAAATTGTAGCGCGGTCTTGCCATTGTCGAAAGACGGTTGGTTTCATGTTTCACCGTGCTTTGTTAATTTCATGAGCATTTTTGTTGGGTTGAGCTCTTGCAAGGCTCTGTGCTAAACCAGGGTTTGCTGCGAATCAAGCCTCCGCTGCCTCATGCTCAATCACCGGATGCATCAAGGTTACTTTACAGCCGCCTTCTGGCCGATTTTCCAGTGAGATGCCATAGCCAAAATCCGCCCCGAACCGAAGCTTCAGCCGCCGATCCGCATTGTAAAGGCCTACACCGGATTCTTGGTTGCCGCCAGACAATTCGATTGTTGCAAAATGCTCTGCTAGATCCTGGTCGCTGCCCATTCCGTTGTCCTCTACGCAGCACACAATCCGCTCGCCTGATTGGTACATCGAGACGATGATTTTGCCTGTGCCTTCCTTCATCTTTTTGACCGCATGCTTAATTGCATTCTCAACAAGCGGCTGCACCGTCAGCTTCATAAACGGGTAATGCAGGATGTTGGGCTGCACCTGAAAAAACACGGAGAACGCATCATGGTTCCGCTGTAGCTCGATACTTAAATAATTTTTCACATGCTGGATTTCCCGCTCCACGGTCGTTAGCTCTTCGCCATTATTAATGCTGAAGCGAAGGAGGTTGGAAAGCGCCGTAACCATATTGACGATTGCAGGCTCCTGTGCCTTCTCCGCCTTCCACTTGATCGTATCCATCGTATTGTAAAGAAAATGAGGATTCATCTGATGGATTAAGGTACGGATTTCCAGCCTTCTTTTCTCTTCTTCAAACTGTTTGGTTTTGCCCAGCAGCTCGATCATACCTGTAATCATCGCGTTATACCCGCGAATCAGCTGTCCGATTTCATCCGTACGCTGACGGTAGCTGTCCAAATAAACCAGCTCACCGAGCATAATTTTCCGCATATGCTTGACCAGCGATTTAATCGGTATTGTCACCTTGCGCACGATGATCAGCAGGAATATGCTCATGATGCTAATCCCCGAAACGACTAAAATCCAAGTAAACTGCTTGATATTCTCGATGGGCCCCATCAATGCCGAGACGGGTATCAAAGCGGTCAACCCCCAGCCGGCAATACCCAACGACTTGGCCGCTTCGTAGTACTCGATGCCATTTATTTGGGTTTTGAGCACGGGCGAATTGGGATGAATCGAGCTGGGTGTTGTACTCGTGATGGCAATGTCCTTGGAATTGGACTTGGTGGCTACAAGGGTTCCGGCATCATTGATCATATAAAAGCTTAATTGCTCAACACGTTCGGGAATGATCAGCTGGTTAGCCAGCAGAAAGCTTGGCACACGCATAGTCAGCACACCCAAAGGCTTTAGCTGTGGAAAATCACGAATAGCTCTTACATAAAGCAATTCGGTAGGCTTCGAGCCATTGGTCGCCTGTACATGCCAATAGCCGCGCCCTTCCATCTGCATCGCCTGTTTAAACCAGCCCTCCTCCCCGGTAACACCTCCTGCATAATTGGGGTAACTATCAGGCTGATTCGGATAAATATTCAGCTCATATTCGCCCTTCAATTCATCTATGACCGGGTTCATTAAGCGGATAAAATCGAACTCATTCAGCAAGCTCTCCGGCGCAGGCTCTCTTAATAGCACTTTGACCTTGTCCGATTCGATCACCTTTTCGGAGCGTTGCTCAATCCTCAGCATTAACGAATTAACCCGCTCCGCATTATGCTGTAAATTGTCCAGCAGGAAGGCATTGGTCACATTGCGGATTTGTTCGCTCGAATTACTGAACGACAAATATCCCAGCAGCATCGTTGGGATCGTGACGACCGAAAGTAGCAGCAGGCTGATTTTGGCATATAAATTCAAATTGACCATACCCGTCACACACTCCGTTCATTTGCCATACCGATATTCCTTGGGGGACATCCCCGTCCTTTTTTTGAAAATTTTGCCGAAATGCTGCAGATCCAAATACCCGATTTTTGAAGCGATTTCATAAATTTTCAAATTGGATTCGCGCAGCAGTCTCCTTGCCCTTTCAATCCGCAATTCAATCACATAATCGGAAAAGGTTTGCCCGGTTTCCTTTTTGAACAAATGGCTTAGCCATACCGGATGAATAGCCAGCCCGTCAGCAATTCCTTGCAGCGTTATGTCCTTATCGAACTCCTCAGCAATTCTTGCTTTCGCCTGCTCAATAATCGCATTGCCTGAACCCGTTAGCTGTGCGGTTACTTTCGCTGAAAGATCCTCAAAATATTCGCAAAGCTCATGCTTAACGGAGTCAATTGATTCATAGCATTCCAGACGTTCCCACAAGGAAAGCGAAATTTGGTCGATATAGATGCCCGATTTCTCATTTACGAGCGCTTGAATCTCCATAATCCAGTCGAGGCAGCTTTGTGCCAGTTGCTTACGATGCATAATTTGGGTGAAACGTACCATGCTTTCCACTTTATCCCGAACGGCTTCAATAATTCCATCCCGATCCCCACCAATTAAGGCAGCCGTGCATCGCTCATTAATATCCGCCGTTGCTTGCCCTTGTCCATCCACCTTCATTTCCTGATAGTATAGCTCAGGCTTACGATTGGCTGCAGCCCATCTCAGCGCTTGGATGGATTGCTCATAGGCATCGTACAAGGCTTGAAAAGAAAACATCGTGCCGCTTACGCCAAAATGCAGCTCCAGCTTCTGATACTTCCGCACATTATGGCGGATCGCCTCCATCATTTCCTCCAGGTCCGGATAAGCAGACACGACGATCCAGCGGTTATGGACATTTTTCATTAAATAGGAGGAATGGAACGATTCCATCGTTTCTCCGGCCACATTGCCTAAAGAAAATAGCTGAAGCTCCATGTCCTTATCGCTTTCCGGTACATCGCCGCTGACCCCAAAGGCCATCAGGTGGTAAGAGGAGGTCGTGAGCCAGGTTAAATTCCAAAGCTGAAGCCGATGGTAAATATGCTCCTGTAGCTGCGTTTTTTTCGTGCAAAAGCTTAATATATATTGGTCCATCAGCATTTTAGTACCCATCTGTGCATGCTCAATCCGATGCTGCATTTCGAACCGCTGGCGATCCTCATCCTGGATCATCCCAACAATTTTACGCAGCTTCTGGGAAAATTCAGTTTTATCAAAGGGCTTCAGCACATAATCAAGCGCCCCTAATTGCAGGCTTCGTTGTGCATAGGAAAATTCATTATAGCTGCTTATGACAATTACCTTCGGATCATAATTCGGCATTTGCATAACCTCATCGAGCAGCTCCAAGCCGGACAACCGGGGCAGGACAATATCCGTAATAATAATCCGCGGAAACAACGTACGGATCATTTCTCTTGCGTCCTCCGCATTGCCAATCGCATAGATATGCCCAATAGCCGGGTCCAGCTGTTGAAGAGCAGTGCGTATGCCTTCGAGTACTTCACCTTCATCCTCGATGATTAATATATCTATGGCTACATTCACCCCATTCACTGCCTTCCATCCCTAATCTATACATCATTATACCACCATATTTTCCCACAAACAGCTGTAGCCGTGTATGTTCATTGTACCTGCAAGCAAGGTACGAACAATACACGGCTGTGTATAGGTTTATGGGGGGTCAGTTAATCCGACTTGGCTATCAAATATTGGTTCCAGGCTGCCAGCACCGAATCACCTTTCAGAATCATTCTGTTCGTATCGACAAAATCATTCGCCAACCTCAGCTTAAGCTTCTCGAGTAAAGCTCCCGGCTTGAACTGCATATCCAGCTCAATCGGTCCGGCGATGGTGTAAGGCTTCAGACGCGTCGTGGCTTCCACGCATGCTCGGGCTCCGGCTTGTAGCAGCCCAGCCGTCTTGGACGGCGGATAGCAGGCCGCCGCCGCATCGTCAAGCGATTGCTTCACGCTGACCGTAACCGTGCCTGGCAGCAACGCTTCGGTCTCCTTCGCGCCCTCCGAGTCGGCTGTGACCATCACCAGCGGTACACCCGCTTCGCCGGCCATCAGCGCTTCAAGCCCGATCTCGCCAACGACAACCCCATTTACGCTCATTAAGCTAATATCATGCTCGTAATTGTGGTTAAGCAGCGCTCCCGGCGTGCTAGCTTTTGCATGAAGACCAAGCAAAATCATCCCGTCGAAGCTTTTGTCCAAGAAGCCCAGATTAGCAGGAGCATAATGCGGCTTGCCGCAAATTGCTGTAACCCGGGGATCCAGCTGGAACAAGTCTACGTTCGTCCCGAAAAAGTGGATATCATAGAACTCATAGCCCCAAGGCGGGTGCATATCGCCATATAAAGGACTACCCGGATTGCTCATAACGCAGCTACCCAGATGGACATGCTGGATATAGCTCTTAGAGTCACTTACCGCTTGCGCAAAAGTTTCATTCATTAAGGGGACATGCCCCATATCCAAAAGAAGCCCAATGTTCGGGTAGCCTTTCTCCTGCACCCGCCGAACGACCTCGGCTGCTTCGTGCGTCGATCCGACCAGCAGGTTTTTGCCAATGGAGCGGTCAAAGGGCTCGATCATCAGCATAAGCTCGGGAACCGCCTCGCAAAGTGCTGCCACATAGTCAACAAAGTAGCCGGTTTGCTCGACAATAAGCGCTGCTCCCGGATTGGGTCCGCTCGCTATGACCGCCTTCTCGGCGCCAATACCAAGCGCCCTTCGCAAATGCTGGGTTACTTCGTCGATCGTTTCCTGGCGAATCTCGGCATCCGGGCTGTTCGGGTTTCGCCTGGAGCTGTTCATTAACGGGCAGTTGTAAACGGGTATTTTACCGCTGGACAGCACTTGTGCTGTTTCTTCTTCAGCCGTTGCTCCATCCTCTGGAACAAACATATCAATAATTTCAAACTCGGGATAGGCCAATACCTCGGGAAGGGTGCGGCGGTGCTCGGACACGGATTCAAAGGTCAATGGAAATAATAAATGGTGGTTCAGCCCTAAGCGAAAATAACGTTTCCACGGCTGTTCTTTCATAGGCTGTTCCTTCAAAGGCTGTCTATCTATAAGGTACGGTTCGCTCATAAGGATAACCCTGCCCGGTAGTTGCCTACCGCTTCCGAGGTTAGCAGGTGGCGGTCATATAGGCGCAAGGCTCCAATCGTTCCGCTCCAGCCTGCGCCCAACAACACTTGGCCGCTGCCATTGACATCCTGCAAATGCGGCGAGAATCGCCCCCAGCCAAACTGCCGTTGCTTTCCGCCGTCACCAAGCTCGCCGTTGACCACAAACGTAATAATATTGGGTCCGCCATCCACGATTATAGACACATGCTGCCAAGCGTTAGGCTGAATCAACCCATCATCAGACTCCCAGGAGGCTTCGCTTCTGCCGTCATTCAAGGTTAAACGCACAGTTGCGCGTTCCGTCAGCGTAACAGCGATGCCTTTGCCATCTCGCCCTCTTGTATCAAGCAGCATGCCCACCTGGTCCCGGCTTCCGGCAAATAGACGCATATCGACCGTAAACCCGCCGCCCGCTGCCAAATTCGGCAATTGCGGAAGCAGGGCAAGCGCTCCGCCCAGCTCCGCCTGTGAGGCTTCGAACACCAGCCCCCGCTCTGCTAGCTGGCTATTCGTATGCTGGCTCCACATCGCTTCCAGCAATGCTGGATCAACCTCATGCACGCGGGCAACGGTTTTCTGGGTCTCGGAAATAAAATATTTTCCGCGGTCCTCGATAAAATCCGGATAGCTAATTCGTGTCTTCGGCTCGTCGTCGTACAGCACAATTTCCGGCTGTGACCAATGAATATGACCATTGATCTCTACCCCACCACACATCCATGCCGGATTGCGGTCCAAGTAAGCTAAGGGTGGAGTTGCACGGTTATCCTTGCCATGATTATGGAACCAGAGAATATAGTTGCCGTTGCTGAATTTGCGCACAAAATTGGCCGCCCGCGGATGCTTGATCTTCCGCCCACCTGGGCTGTACTCCGCATATTGTGGACTTGTCCATGTGTGCCCACCATCACGGCTATAAGCTTGGCCATTATGTCCTTCAATGGTTCGGTAAGTACAATATAGGCTGCCATCACTCAAGCCCACAAGGTTATGCTCATCAGCAACCTTGCCAAGTGGCGCATGAATCCCTTTGTCTCCATCTGGGAGCGTTTCCCATTCGATTCGCGCGGGATCTGACTCCGATAACAGGTTACTGCTTTTTACAAAAATCCCTTCGGACGAAGCCATAAAACCATTACCAAAGCTTCCCACCTTGGCAAGACCCATATAAACGGCGCCTTCATGAATCATTGGCTTACCTACACCCCAAAAAAATTGCACTTCACCTTCGTACGGGTTATCGCGATCAATCTGCATATTACGTATAGGCACTTGGTAATGCTCCTTAGACCATGAGCGTCCACTGTCATCGGAATATTTGAACATTAGGTCACCTAATGTATCTACACGGGATATATAGGAACCGTTGTCGGATATAACCTCTCTTCTATTTTGCCCATTATAGGTATAGAAAGCATAGATCCTGCCACTAGGGAGGATAAGCGGCATTACCCAAGAAGCCTCCGGGCCATCAGCGGGTTCTATATCAATCAGCTCCGACCAGGTCTGTCCTTGATCGGTGCTAATGGTGGAGACAACATGCTGGCCCCATTCACCTTCGACGCCTTCGCCTGTCGTTAATACGCAAACCCATTCGCCACTATCGGTAATCACGATATAGGGCTGGTCACAATAATGCTCACACGGGATTTCATGTCCCCATTTAATATTCCTCAAATCAGCAGCTGCGTTGGTCGTTTGGTTACTCATATTGGCTCACCCTTTTCCATATAATTGCTTCCGTTCCATCATAACGAATTCGGTGGCAATAAAAGATAGGTCTAACTTAAGTTATTACCTGACTCTGTTAACTTTTCATCTTCACTTTGCCTTATATTCCAGTTTAGGTTAAACTAAATAAAGAAGGATGTGGTTATCCATGTTAAAAGAATTTCTCAATCAACAAGTGACAATTTTGTTCATTGATGGCGGAAGTATAGGCAATGGAAAGTTAATTGAGATGGATGAGCGATTCGTCAAGTACCAATCTCCCCATAACCTCAATATCATTCCAATCAGCTCGATAAAAACCGTTACTCTACAAACAGAAGAAAGACCAAACTCCACCATAAAGGGTTTTGTGTAAGCAAACAATGAAGCCACTTTGGTGGCTTTTTTTACTTGGTCGATCGGACGATAAACCACTCTCACTTGCCAAATAAGAACAGGCTTGGAGGCGACGAAAAACAAAAAAAGGCTGCCCATGGGCAACCAGCTTTATTACATGGCTATTTAATAAAAATACCGCCAAAAGGAATCACTTCTCTAAGCACCCGGCGCATCCAGCTCTCGCTTTGCATATGCTCGTCTAGCTGCTTGTCCGGTTTACACGGCTGCAGCAGCACAGAGCCTGTACCCGTTAGTTCCCAGTGGTAATTCATATGCTGGCTGGCAAGTGTATTGCCGTATACGCAAGGCTTAAGGCTAATATGCTGGGGATAAGCAACGAGGCATTGGACATCCACATATAACGGCTCGTCCGGATGAAGCTCCACCTCATAAAGCGGACCTGCCGTCAGCAAACCGAGCGTCCCTGGCCCCTGAAACCGCATTTTCACAAAATCGCGGGACATGATCGCATTTCGCACCGTTTGGATATGCGTCCGAAAGCTCATGCCTTCCATATAAAATAACACATGCTTAAACTCAAACAACAGATCGTCATCCTCTTTAATAGCAACCGTACCCAAGTTATATCCCTCGGGAAGCCCCAGCATACAGCGTGACGGACCACTAATTCGCGATTGGATCAATCTTTTTTTGCGGTACATATTGGACAGCTTCATAAATGAATCCTCGCGCAGGTGGGACGCACCCTGAAAAGCGACGATCTGATTGGGATGCAGCACATGGACGGATTCTCCCTTATCAACAGTCAGCGCAGCCAAACGGGTCATCTGTCCTGCTTGCTCAAAAGAAATGTCCATAAAAGCGCCCTCCGCAACTTCCAGCTTACCTATCTGCTATCTGCCAATCTATTTGCGCAAGCTTCGCTTTTGTCTTTTCCAAACCGCTACCCGAATTAATCGACCAGCAACAAAATAGCCAGCAACTAATAAGACAGCGGTGATGCCAAACATGATGTACTTCCGTGTCCGTGCTTGCTGCTCAAGCTTTGCTTGCTCTGCGGCTTGGATACTATGTTGCAGCGCTTCATTTTGCGCCATTAATTGCTTGTTTTGGGCGAGTAGCCGCTCCTCAGTTGCTTTGGATCTGGCAATGGTTTCTGCCAGTTGATCCTTCTGCTCATCGAACTTCTTGACCTGCTCCTGCAGCTGCTGCTTGGTTGCCTCGTATTGCTTCTCGACCGTTTCCATCTGCTCCGGCAGACGATAAATATCCTGCACCCGATCAAAAAATCCGGCATGGACGGTGGAAAAAGGCTGTAGGAGCATGCCGGCAAAAGCTGCAGCCAGCAGGCCTTGTCCCAGTCGCTTGATCAATGTTGGGTAAGACCTGCATCCAGAAGCGTAGTCTCTCAAACGGTATTTGCTCTTCATCCCTTATCCACCTCCATCAAATCGACATCTACTTATATTTTACCCCATATTTCGCTAGATGCAAATACAATGAACCTCTTATAAAGAAGCAACTTGAAGCACAAGAAAAAAGACTGCTATTTAACAAGCAGTCTTTGGAAATATTCATCATTGCTAATTTTGGATTGTAGCTCAAGACAATTGTTTTCCTGCGACTCCACTGTCCAGCCGGCAACCTTTGTGCCACATACAACAGCTTCACCCAGGCTCAAGCCTCTAACTAATCCCATCACCGTACCGGAGAAAAAAGCATCACCTGCGCCGCTGGAATCTTTTAATTGTACAGGGAAGATCTGCTGGTGACCCTTGGCTTTAGTATTGGCGTCATAATACAAGGAACCCTTCTCGCCAAGTGTTATCACCATCGAACGCATACCTGCCGCATTTACAAAGGCTACAAGCTCCTGCAGCATCTCGTCGTTGCTCAAGCCAGCAAAGCTTTTGCCTGTTAGGCGCTCCGCTTCCACATCATTGCAGATAAAGCATTCCAGGTCGCTCAGCAATCCCCTGTTTTTCAAAACAACATCCAAATTACCAGGAATCCCGTATACAGGCTTCTGTTGCTTGACTGCCATTGCCAGTACGTCACTGCTAATCTGCTCATTCAGATCCAGCTCCAATACAATATGGGAGGAGCGCTCTACAATCGCCTGACCGGAATCGGCTATGATACTTTGCAGGGATGCTAGATCCGGCATTTGGGAAATCGATCCAGCCAGATCACCCGCCTGATCCAATACGACCAGCCACATGCCCATACCTTCATTGGCCGGTTTTAGAAATTCCGTATCCACCTTAACCGTCTGCAGACGTTGTTTAATCTCTATACCTAAACCGGAATGATCTATTGTGGATATGAATGCTGTGTTTAAATCAAGACGAGCCATATTCTCAACCACATTACGGCCTACGCCCCCGTGCACAAACTCGATGCTTCCGAGGTTCCTGCCTTGAGGTAAATAAGCTTGTTTGGCAAAGCCTTTACAATCAACGAACACTGTACCTATTATTGATACAAAATTTTTCATAGCTAGCTCCTTAGAACTTGAATGGTCTTAGGAATCTATTATATGATTTTTTTGTAAAAGTGGCTATTAAAATTATTAATGCTATCCCATATTTATTTCTTTTTATACGTATAACTAGGAGCGGACTTATCCTTTTGTAGCTTATTGACCTCATCAGTAACTTTATCGCCACCCGCAGCCTTCCACTTCGCAATCGTTTCATCGAACATTTTGCCGGCATCCACATTGGTGTCTAGCAGCACTTTGCTGTAGCCCTCGGTAAGAATTTGCGTTTGCTGCACGGAGGTTTCTGTGCGATAAGGGAAATCCACATTGGGTCGCAAGTAATCGAACATCGAATATTTCTCGTATTCATCGATTTTCTTAATCATGTACTGGGCGATATCCTTCGATACGAATTTCGTGTATTTCTCGGTATCCACGAACAGCCATTCCGGCTGAAGCAGCTCCAGACCTACGTTGGTGTTGTAAAGCTTATCCTTTTTATCATCCGCGAATGGCGTTTTGATCCCGTTCACCACGTTGTACGTTTTCCCTTCCACGCCATATTGGATATTGTCGAAGCCCTCTGTGATTTGGTATTCCAAATAACGCAATGCCGCTTCCGGGTTTTTCGACTTGGCGGAAATTTGGTTCGTCCGCGAAATTGGAATCGAAGGCATGGATAGACCCCACTTCTTGCCATTGTGCTCGATGGGATCGAGTATTTCTGCTTTCATCGTGGTTAGAATGGCAAGCTGCCTGTAATCGCCAAGCCCCGTCAATAGCACGCCGACCTGGCCTGATTTAAATTTATCAAATCCGATCGTTTTGCCTACCAAATAATCTTGGTCGAGCAGCCCATCCTGCCTCAATTGCCTTACAAATTTCAGCGCATCCAGTACTGCCGGCTGGGTAACACCATTTACCAGCTTATTCGGATCCTTCGCATCAGGAGCCCAAGCGGGATTGATCCCAAACAGCGGCAGCAAGGCATATATATTGGGCAGCTGGTTGTCTTTAAAGGCAAGGGGAATCGTATCCTGCTTGCCATTGCCATCCGGATCCTTATCGCGGAATGCTTTAAGCACCTCTACCAGCTCCGTTAAGGTTTTAGGCTCCTGCAGGCCTAATTTTTCAAGCCAATCCTTGCGGATCACAATGCCTGTGCCGCCTCGATCCCGCAGCCATGGAACTCCGTAAATTTTGCCGTCCACCGGATTTTTGAGCATATTCCAGATTGAATCGCTGAAGGAAGCCTTCAATTTCGGGAATTTGGGAAGTAAATCGTCAAGCGGCCTGAAGGCGCCCTGCGCAATAAGCGCATTATGCTCGGTATCGCCTGGGGAGAAAGTGTTCACAATATCCGGGATGTCCCCGCCAGCAAGCTTGACGTTAAGCGCTGTTTTATATTCCGTGTTGGGCGGCGTTTCGTAGGTAAGCTCGACATTCGCGCCCTTCTCTAGAAGCTTCTCCAGCTCCGAATCGGGGTAAAACACATGCCCGGGATAAAGCGGCTTCATTACGCTAATTTTGGCAGGTGCTGTGTTGGCTGGCGTTGTTGGCGGTGTTGGCGTAGCAGCTGGTGCTGTTGCGGGCGCAGCCGCAGGGGCTTTCGTTTCGGGTGCGGTGCAGCCATATAAAAGCGATGATGCCACCATTCCTGTAAGAAGGACGGGTAATGATTTACGTATACGTATCAATGATAAAACCTCCCTTTTCATATATGGTGCTTGTGTTGCTGTTCTACACGACTAATGGTAGCGCTTCAATTACTTTTTTATAATAAGACTCGATTAATGTTTCACCCTGCTGGTTTAAGTTTCAGCCTTTTACAGCCCCCATCACAATGCCCTTAACAAAGTGCTTTTGCAGGAAAGGATACACCAGCACGATCGGTAATGTCGCAAATATAATCGCAGCCGCTTGCACATTGGCAGGCTCCACCTTCATATTATCCGTTTCCGCCCCCGCCAGATTCGTAAAGTTACCATCAAATACAATAACCTTTAGCAGCACCTGCAACGGCCATTTTCGTGAATCGGTAATATAAAAGACGCCTTTGAAAAATTCATTCCAATGGGCAACGCCGTAAAATAAGCCGATCGTCGCAATCGCCGGCAGTGAAAGGGGGATGAGGATTTTCCAAATAAATGTAAATTCATTGCAGCCATCCATTTTCGAGGACTCTTCAATCTCCTCCGGCAAATCCATAAAGAAATTACGCATCAGGATCAGGTTAAAGGCACTGACCAGACCTGGAATAATCATCGCCCAGACGCTGTTGAGCAGCCCGAGATTTTTAATATTCAAGTAGCTGGGAATAATGCCCGCATTAAAGTTCATCACAATAATAATTAAGATCATAAAGAACTTGAGTCCGGGCAGGTTCCGCTTTGACAACGAAAAGGCAGCTGTAATCGTAAACACAAGGTTCAAAAATGTACCAACCACCGTAATAAATACGGTAATCATAAAGGCTCGAACCAGCGCAGAGGTGGAAAAAATATACTGATAGGCGCTAAGTGTAATGTCCTTCGGATACAGCATTATCGTCGAGCGATGGATTGCAACAGGATCACTGAAGGATACGGAAAATACGTGTAGCACCGGCAGCAGCGTGACCACACAGAAAAAGACCAATACCGTGTGAATAAGGATGTCTGTGAATAGATTTCGTTCTCTTTTGGGCATGGGTTGGGGTTCCTCCTGAGGGCTTTCCTGTGGAAAGCCTACTTCGTAAACATCATCTGGGCCTTCCTGTTGGAAAGCTGGTTTCTTGTGCAGGTTCCTTGTTATGCGGAGCGGAAGCAAACGGCCTACCAGATCGAGCGCTGGTCCAGCTTCCGCAGCAGCGTATTGGCGCTGACAATTAGCACAAAGCCGATCACACCCTTGAATAAGCCGACAGCCGTGGCGATACTAAATTGACCTTTCTCCAGCCCCATCCGGTATACGTAGGTATCGATAATATCCCCTACCTCGTATACCGTCGGATTCATCAGCACGAATACCTGCTCAAAGCCTGCATCCAGCATATGGCTTAAATTAATAATCAGCATCAGCGAAATCGTCGGCAGAATACCCGGCAGTGTCACATGCAGCATCTGCTGGAATCGGTCCGCTCCATCAACTCTTGCCGATGCATACAGCTCGGGTTTCACACCTGCTAATGCTGCCAAATAAATAATAGCTCCCCAGCCAAAATCCTTCATAATGCCTGTCACAACCAGCATCGGGCGAAAAAATTGCTGGTCCACAAGGAAGTTGATCGACGACATGCCGAAGGCTTTCAAAACCCCGTTAATGATCCCTGAGGGTGTCAGGAAGGTGACGACAATGCCGCCAAACACGACCCAGGATAAAAAATGCGGGAAATACGTGATCGTCTGCACCGACCGCTTAAAAAGGACAGACCGCACCTCATTGAGCAGCAAGGCAAAGATAATCGGAACGGGAAAACCGAAAATCAGTTTGTAAATATTAATCAACAGCGTATTCCTTAATAAACGGTAAAAATCGGGATTGTCCATCAGCCGTTCAAAATGCCTCATCCCTACCCATGGGCTATCTGCGATCCCCACAAATGGTGAAAAGTTTTTAAATGCGATGCTTAGCCCGTAGTAGGGCAAAATGCTGAATATAAAGAAATAGGCAATCGAGGGCAGCAGCAGCACATACAGCCATTTGAATTTTTTTACACGATTCCATCCTTTGTTCGTTCCCGACGATTGCTTCTGCCAGAGCAACGTCGCTTGCTGTTTGGACATGTTTTCCCTCCTTTAAGTTTTGCGTAGCAAGTTGGCTTCGTAAACTTTTTCCTTCTGTATTCATGTTACCTAAATTGCTGCCAATAAAAGATAGGGGCGAGTTAATATTTAACAGGGGTTTGTTAGGTTACTTCAGGGGATTTGAGAGCTTGGTTGCTTCCATTAGGCTGAACAGGCTGAACAAGCTGCACATTCATCAAAAAAGCCGTTACCTCTCATAACGAGATCGCAACGGCTTTGTCTATTTATTTTTCATACGTATGCTCATATCTGATCCAACTCATATAACCTTCGATATTTTTCGTGAAGTCTAAGGAGCTCTTCATGGGTGCCACGCATCGTAATTGAGCCCTTTTCCATAAAAAGCAACTCATCCATCTGTTCTATACCCAGTAAATGATGGGTGACCCAAATGATTGACTTTCCTTTCAGCACTCGAAATATGGTTTCCAGCAGCTTGGCTTCCGTGATCGGATCTAAGCCTGCGGTAGGCTCATCAAGTACAACAACGGGATGGTTTTGCAAAAGGACACGTGCCAGAGCGATGCGCTGACGTTCTCCACCTGAGAATCGGCGGCCTGTTTCCTCCATCCGGGTCTCATAACCGCCGGAAAGTGATTCGATCATCTCATGTAATCCCACCTGCTCGGCTACGGAACGGATTTCCTCTTGCGTAGCCTCGCTTCTTCCCAGCCTGATATTGTTCGCCACCGTTGTATCAAATAAATAAGGCCGCTGGTTCAATACCGAGAATACGCCCATACCTTCATGAACAGGAAGGGCATTGATGGTTACCTTGCCCGTCTTTGGATGAAGCTCGCCCAGAATCAAATGGAGCAGTGTAGTTTTGCCAGCGCCGCTCCGCCCGAGCACAGCTATTTTGCTGCCCTGTGGAATGTGCAAGGAGATATCCTTAACGGTACATTCACGTTCATTCGGATAATGAAAGCTTACCGACTCCAGCTTCAAATCAATGGAATCACTGGCTACCTGCTCCTGTTCTTTTTCCAGAGACTGGAGCGATGTTAGATGGGTTGAATCCGTCCCAGCATCGCCAATCTGATTGAGACGCTCAAGCGAATCCTGGTAATCCGGCATTCGAATAATCGCCTCTACTACGCGCAGGATCGCTTCCATTAATGGAAATGCAACTAGCCCCAGTGCCGCAATCCAGGTTGCATCAATCCTCCCTTGAGCAGCAAGCCTGCCTGCCCACACAACCAGCATAACGACTGCCCCTGCCGTCGCGCAGCGAGATAACCATTGAATACGCCATTCACTGCGGCGCAGCTTTTTTTCAAGCTGCGCCGCTGTAGCCTGCTGCTCCTGGAATTGTTCCAGCCATTTCTTAGTGCGGCCGCTCAGTATCCAATCGCCCATGCCAAAGATCGCATCCGTCAGCTCTTGATAACTATTTTTTTTCACTTGTTGGAATCGGCGTCTTTTCGAGCTGGATATCCACAAGGCTGCCGCAGGAGCGATAAACAGCCAAAATCCTCCATATAGTGCCATATAGCAGGCAAATAATGTATCCATTCTTCCAAGAAGGGTTATAGCGACCGCATAGACGAAAAGAGCAGAAATAGCGGGCAGGACGATACGCAGGTATACGTTTTGCAGCTGTTCGATGTCCTCCGCCAGCAGACCAAGCAAATCGCCGCTGCGGAAACGGCTGCGCAGCCGCAGCGCTTGAGGTTCAAGCAGCCTATACATACGGGCACGCATCGCAGCTAAGACCCGTAGAGAAGCATGGTGGCCCACCAAGCGTTCCACGTATTGAAAGATGGCTTTGCCGAAGCCGAATGCACGAACAAGCACGATTGGCACATAGACCATCAACACATTTTCCGGTCTTAGTGCTGAACGTGAAATCAAATACCCCGATGTATAGAGTAATGCGGCTGCACATAACACCGCTAATGTTCCAAGCATCGCCGCCCCCGCAAAATACCATCCATATGACTTCAAATATGCCGTGATCCAGCCCTTATTCATGACTTTCGTATCCTGCATGCGATCCACCTCCCCTACTGGCCACCAAGAGCTCGTAATAGACGCCCTTACGGGCAAGCAGTTCCTCATGTGTCCCTGTCTCCGCAAGCTGCCCTTCATGCATGACCCAAATACAATCCATATCCTTCATCCAATGCAAACGATGTGTAGCAAGAAATACCCGCTTATCCTGCCAGATCGAGCGAATGGTTTGCTTTAATTCCCACTCCGTTTCAATGTCAAGATGGGCTGTCGGCTCGTCTAGCAGCATAATAGGACGCTTACCCAGAAAAGAGCGGGCTAATGCAATTCGTTGGGACTGTCCGCCACTAAGTGGCCGGCCACCCTCTCCGATTTTTTCCAATATGCCAAGCGGCAGGCTGTCTACAAGCTCTCGGAGACCTACCGCATCGACCGCCTGCTCCACCTCGGCTTGGGTAGACTCCGGCTCGTAAAATCGGATATTATCCATAAGCGACAAACTGAACACATAGGGATGCTGTGGAATCAATGCGATTTGCTGCTGCCACTGTGTTTGGGTAGCCTCATCAATACGCTGGCCGCTTACCCTTACTTCACCGGCATCTAGCTCCATAAAACCTCCAAGCACGTCGAGAAGCGTGGATTTTCCTGCACCACTCGCACCGACAATGCCGATTCTTTTTTGATGGGGTTCCACACGTACATGTATATCCTTTAACCGCTGTTTTCCATCCTCGCCGATCACTTGGATATGTGACAAGTCCATCGTGCAGGAAGAGAGATTGGATACTTTCAACGAAGGTCCACTAAGCTCTAATGCCCGTTTCTCCGGCAAACGTTGTTCGCTATGGACGGTGCGGATGGTTTCCCAGGCTTCCTTTCCATCCAAGGACGCGTGGTAATCGGTACCCAGCATTCTTACCGGAAGAAAATACTCCGGTGCAAGCAGCAATACAGCAAGTGCTACCTCGTACCCGACGCCTCCATCGATCAGCCTTAGCCCTAAATTGACAGCTACGAATGCGATGGAAAGCATGCTGAAAATATCAAGAGAAAGAGATGATAGAAAAGCTACACGCAGCGTTCGCATCGTGGCTGCCCGATAGTGGTCGGCCACGCCCTCCACGGTTTTACCATGCGCACGGCTTCGCCCCAGAAAGCGCAGTGTTTCGAGCCCACGCAAGGATTCTACAAAATGTTGCGAAAGAATGCGGTACGATTGCCATTGTTTATCTGCCTGTTTACGTGCCGCCATACCGAGCAGTATAAAGAACCCGATTAGAACCGGCATCGCAGCGGTCAAGATCACCCCGGAGAGAACATCAAGCTTATACACGTATGCCAGTATGATGAAGGTAACCACCACCATATCCAGCATCCGGGGAATCGACAATTCGAGATAGGTGCGAAACCGGTCTACACCTTCCATTGCGAGCGTAACCAGCTTGCCGCTTCCAGTCTTGGCAGCAAATACAGGTCCGTTTTCGAATAATCGCTCAAGCAGTTTTTGCCTTGTGGACAAGGCTGTTGCTTCAGCAAATCGCCCGGCAATCTTGCGCTGCAACCAGACAAAACCATGCCTCGCCCCAAACACAAGTACAAACAGCGCTAGGAAACGATAAGCCAAATGAATAGGGTTTCCTTCAAATAACAAAGCTATGGCATGTGCCAACAGCAACGCCTGTGCAACAATCGATAAGCCTTGAAGAAGGGAGAGCACGGAAAGCAGCAGTATGACCGGGCGAAACCCCTTCAGATGAAACCAATTTTTGTCCATTAATACTCCAAATGGTCCTTCTCAGTGACCCGTTTGTGGAAGACAAAGTAACTCCACACCTGGTAAGCAAGTACAAAAGGCAGCAGCACTGCTGCGACTACCGTCATCACCTGTAGCGTATACGGACTCGAAGCCGCATTTTGCAGCGTTAAATTAAAAGCGCTATCGATCGAGCTCACCATCAGCCGTGGCGACAAACCAATAAACAGTGAAGAGAAGGTCAATACAATTAATGAACCTGTCATGGTGAATGCCCAGCCTTCCCTTCCCTTCCTCATAAAGTAACCAGCCAGAATGCAAACGATTGAGCCCAGTAAGGCAGATATAATTAAGAAAACTTGACGATGCTCGAACAGGTCCGTTGCAGCATAGGTCCAAATTGTAAATACAACAAGTAATCCCATTTGAACGGGCAACAGCTTTAAAGCCAATCGCCTGGCACGCATACGTATTTCCCCTACGGTTCGTAAGGAAATAAAGGTAAGGCCGTGCAATAAACAAAGGCCAACTACCGTTACTCCCCCCCAAATGGAGTACCCATTAACAATATCTGAGAAACCAGCGACCATCTCCATATCTGGTCCAATCGGTACGCCTTTCACCATACTGGCAAACAGCATGCCGAACAACAGAGGAGGCGCGCAGCTTCCGATAAAAATCCCTGTATCCCAAATGCCCCTCCATGCTTGCTTGTCAACTTTGCCGCGGAATTCAAATGCCACACCTCGAAAAATTAGCGCAAGTAAAATGAAGCTAAGTAGCACATAATAACCACTAAACATGGTCGCATACCAATGGGGAAAGGCTGCAAACATCGCTCCTGCTGCTGTAATTAACCAAACTTCATTAGCATCCCAGAACGGGCCGATCGTATTGATAAGAACCCGTCGCTCTCCATCCGTATGTGGCAGCAAGCGGGTTGCCATTCCCACGCCGAAATCAAAACCTTCCAGAAAGAAAAAACCAGTGAATAACACAGCGATCAGCACAAACCATACTTCATTTAACGGCATTATGCTCAGCTCCTTTATCGAATGGATCATGTATTTGGTGATCATGGTGCTCTTCATCTGGCCCTTTGCGAGCCACTCGGGCGAACAAAAAGACCGTAAGACCCAGTAGTATTAAATAAACGGATGAAAAAGAGATCACGGTAAACATCACCTGGCCGGTCGTGACACTTGGAGAAACGGAATCCTCCGTACGAAGCAGGCCAAATACTGTCCAAGGCTGGCGCCCTATTTCCGTCATAATCCATCCCGCCGTATTTCCAATGAATGGCAGGGAGATAGCGGCTACCATCAACCGCATATAAAGCTTATTAGGTTGCCCCATTTTCTTACGAATCATCAAGTAAGCCCCATACAAGCCCAGTAAAATCATCATACTACCGCTGGCAACCATAATGCGAAAGCTCCAGAATGTGGTCCGTACAGGTGGAATATAGTTGCCTGGTCCATAGGCCTGCTCATATTCAGCCTGCAAATCATTCATTCCGGGTACAGCTCCCGAGAATTTACTGTACGACAGGAAGCTTAGCATATAAGGAACCTTAAACTCATAGCCATTCTCTTTGGTTTGGGGATTGATCGTAGCGAATACCGTCCATGGGGCTGGATCCGCGCTTGTCTCCCACAGCCCTTCGCTAGCCGCCATTTTCATCGGTTGGGTTTCAACCAGATATTGCGCTTGTCCATGCCCAAACTGGGCAATGGCGAGCGAAGAAATCAAGGCTACAATGATACCGATTTTAAAGGATGAGATAAAAAATTCGGAATCTTGTTTGCGTAATATTTTCCAAGCGCTAATACCCGCTACCAGAAAAGCACCCGTTGCAAAAGCGGCAAATAACGTATGAGGGAATTCCCACAACAACTGGCCATTTGTAAGCAACGCCCATATATCCGTCATTTCGGCTCTGCCATTATTTATAGCATATCCAACCGGACGCTGCATAAACGAGTTGGCTGCCAGTATCCAAAGTGCCGACAGCATCGTGCCAATAGCCACGAGCCACATGCAGGCAAGATGCAATCCCTTGGATAGCCGATCCCAGCCAAATACCCATAACCCAATGAAGGTGGATTCCAGGAAAAAAGCCAAAAGCGCTTCGATGGCCAATGGGGCTCCAAAAACATCACCGACAAAGCGTGAAAAGGCAGACCAGTTCATCCCGAATTGGAATTCCTGTAAGATCCCTGTGACGATCCCAACAGCAAAATTGATTAATAGAAAGGTGCCCCAGAATTTGGCCATTTTTTTGTATATTTCTTTTTTCTTCACCACAAACAATGTCTCCATAATGGCCACAAGCAACGATAAACCAATGGAAATGGGTACGAAAATATAATGAAAAATGGTGGTAAGGGCAAATTGAAGACGGGCTAAATCAACGATATCCATAGTGCGATCCCTACTTTCTTTGTTATTTTGAACCCCATTCCGACTACGGTGAAAGGACCAGGATGCGGCTTGTGGTTACAACGTGAATATTTTCACATATTATGTGAAAATATTCACAATAATGTCATGACTGTTCCTTGTTCTTCACATATCCTGAGTCTGTGATGCCAATCCAACAATTAGGATTTGGTTTATAACACCTATTATACTAATAATATTGGCTAATCCAATACTCAAAAGGGCTATGATCGTGTCTGATTCGTGGCATGGTGTTGACAACTATGTGAAGTAAATCACAAGATTTATACTTCCACGCCTACAGACCCATAAATTCCAGAATAACTCTGCTTTCTGGCCTTAACGCAAAGAAAGGACTGCATACACCGTTGATGACCGTCTTGGTTTAGTTACATCCTGCACTTTTGTAAACTTAAAAATAAGCAAAAAAACCGCTAGCGGGAATCATCCCACAGACGGTTTTATTCAATAATAGGGAACACACAATTATTTTCCCATTGTTGTTCTTTATTTATTTCAAAACACCCTTTTCCTTCAAAAGCTTTGCAGCATGCTCCAGATAAGCATCATTCTTAAAGGTCGAGTTCAACGTGCCCAAGAATTGGTCGTATTCCGTTAACGGGCGTTTGCCGTGGATAAACTTAATGATCTCGTCTTTGGTGAAGCGATCCATATCGTTTTTGTTAAAGCCGGCTGGGTAGTTATAAATATAGCCGTTCAAAATTTTAATGCGTGGCTGCTCATTCGTGAACTTAAGCTCCTTCTCTACATAAGGGAAGCGAGTGGATAGGTACTCCAATTCCTTACGTCCAGCCATTTGGTATAGGGAGAAGTAGCCGCCCTCTGTGTCCATCAGCTCGGTAGGTTCAACCTTGCCGCCGTTGAGCTTATAATGCCGTCCTTCCACACCGTAGGAAACCAAATTCAAGCCTTCAGGGCTTGCCATATAGTTGAAGACATCCAATATTTTTTGCAGCTTGGCCGGATCCTTCTCGACGGCTTTGGAGATGACGAAATATTGAGGGGCTTTACCATAATCATAGGAAGCATCAAATTGTCCGCCTGGTCCTGTTGGGGAAGCCATTTGCACCCACTGGGCATTCGGATTCACACTTTTCCATTTCAGCTCGCTATCTTTTCTAAGAAAGCTCTGCCAGCCCGTATAAATAATACCCGCTTTGCCTTGATACGCTTTTTCGAGAGCAAGCCCGTTTTTATTCGTTATATATTCCATATCTACGCCACCTGAATCAATCAGATCTTTAATATACGTGAGCGCATCCTTCATAGCAGGGTCAAACATCGCATCGGTCAGCTTGCCATTTTTCAAATACAGATTGCCTGGACTGCCTACGCCAAAGGAGCCAAATAACGGAGCAAACGTATCGAACTCAAAGCCTGTCAGGCCAATCGTATCCTTTTTGCCATTCCCATCGGGATCCTGCTCAACAAATGCTTTGGCTACCGTCTTGAATTCTTCGAGTGTCGTTGGCGCTTTCATTCCAAGCTTATCCAGCCAATCCTTGCGGATCAGAAACGTATTAAATGGAAGGTTGGCATCACGCCCAATCGCAAATTGCTTGCCGCCAATTACGCCCCGCTCAAAATCCTCCTTGCCTTGGAAATCAAGCACAGGCTTTAGCTTCTCCACATAAGGGGTCAAATCAAGCAGCAGCCCTTTGTCGGCAAAGCTTTTGATTTCTCCAGGCTCCAGCTCGAACACATCCGGATAATTCCCCGCAGCCAGCCTTACATTGATTTGGTTTTTGTAATCCGTTCCGCCAATCATTACCAGGTTGAAATCGACATTAAGCTTTTTATCAATACCTTGCTTCACCAAATCTTCTTCCGGCTTTGGCAAATTGCCTCCAGGACGTGCCACTTCAATTTTCACTGGTTTTTCCGGTGTTTTGACTGTCGCTGTTTCTTTTGCTTTGTTCGCATCGGTACCTGCCGTAGTGGCTCCCCCCGAGCAGCCTGCCAATAATCCCCCTGTAACAAGCATGGATATAACCATTGTAAATTTTCGATTCATTCGAACTCCCTCTTTCTATTTATATTTATCCTTTGATAGCGCCAATAATAATCCCTTTGGAAAAATGCTTTTGGATAAACGGGTAAAACACGATAATCGGTAAAGAGGCATAAACGACGGCTGCCATCTGTAAGGTCATTGTGGGTATGGTCTCATCCACACTTTCCACTTGGCTGTGCGCCTTCATCAACATATTGCGGATTACGACTTGTAAAGGCTGAATTTCTGGCTTCGTCACATACATGATCGCCTGATAAAATTCGTTCCAATGGCCCACCAAATAAAACAAGCCTAAGGTAAACATAACCGGCACTGATAACGGAATCACAATTTTGAGGAGCAGGCCGTATTCGGATGATCCGTCCATTCTTGCAGACTCCATAATTTCTTCCGGTAAATTTTCGAAAAAGCTTTTCATAATTAATACATTAAAGCTCCATATTGCATTTGGAATGATCATTGACCAAACCGAATCCAGCAGCCCCGTATCTTTGACAATCAAATAGGTAGGAATGATCCCTCCACTGAATAACAAGGTCAACACGACCATCATGAGCACAATATTACGTCCAGGCAAGCCTTTACGGCTTAGCGGAAAAGCCATTAATGTTGTTAGCACGAGGTTAATTGCGGTTCCGACAATGGTGATAAAAAGCGTAACATTAAAGGCGCTTAGAATATAAGGCTGATTAAATAATTCTCGATACGCTGCAAAAGTAACCGATCTTGGGATCACAATAAACCCACCATTGCGCAATAGCTCTGTGTAAGGTGTAATGGATACGGATACAACGTAAAGCATCGGAAACAGGGCTGCCACCGATACCAACGTAAGCGTGACATACATCAGAACATTAAATAATTGGTCGGATCTCCAGTTTACCAAATGCCCTCACCCCACTTCTTCGCCAACTGATTGGATAGGAGGACCAGTACAAGCCCAATTAAAGATTTGAATAATCCCACAGCAGCGGCAAGACTGAAATTCAACTGCTCAAGCCCTGTTCGGAACACCCAGGTATCCAAAATATCCGATACCTCGTAAACGCTAATATTATACAACAAGTACACCTGCTCGAATCCAGCGTCAAGGATATGGCCCAGCTTTAGGATGACCATCATCACAATGACGTTGCGTATGCCTGGTAATGTAATATGCCAGATCATCCGAAACTTATTGGCTCCATCTACTTTGGCAGCTTCATACAGCGCAGGGTTAATGCCCGCCATTGATGCCAAATAGATGATCGCTCCCCAGCCAAGATCCTTCCATAGGTCTGACCCTACAAGTACGCTTCGGAACCAATCCACCGAAGACATAAACGCGATTGGCTGCATACCTGCGCCTACGATCCAGCTATTGATGAGGCCTGAGCTAGGCGACAGGAACGCAATCAAAATCCCGTAAATAATGACCCACGATAAGAAATGGGGCATGTAGCTAAGCGTCTGCACCACATTGCGAAACCAGATGACCCTGCATTCAAACAGGAAAATCGCGAGCACAATATGCGGTACGATACCTGCAACCATTTTGTAAACGCTTAACAAAAAGGTGTTCTCCAGCAGCTGCCAAAAGTAAGGCGACTGATAAAACTCCTGGAAGTGCCCATACCAAGGATCGTTCCAAGGGCTGGCGACAATCCCATCCAAAATGCTGAAATTTTTGAAAGCAATGATCAACCCATACATCGGAAAATACTTGTAAACAATGTAATAAATGACCCCCGGCAGCAGCATCGTGTAGTAAGCAAAATACTTATTCCATTTGTGTCTATTGAGCAGCATTCAAGTTTGGGACCTCCTCCAAGTTTTGCGTTGTTGACTACTTAAGTTTATCAAGTCGCCGGATGCAACTCTATACATAAATACCGTGATTTTCTCCTCTATTTCCGTTAGATCGCCCCATACCAAAAAGAAGCCGAGCCTATGCCCCCGCTTCCTTCTCGATCCTCTGTGGTAAAGGCGAAGGCAGCCGAAGCTCTACCCCTTGCCCTTTTGCCCATCCACTTACAATGGGTCTCGCTTCGTCGTATAAGGTATATGCACACTCAGCACCGTACCTGTATGAATACCGTTTGCCCTCAGCCCGTAGGGCTTTCCGAAATACAAAAATAACCGATGGTTAACGTTGTAAACGCCAAGCCCGTCCGCTTGGTTCAAGTCAGTATCATCCGAATGACCCTCCAACAGCTTTTGAAAAAACCGTTTGTTAATGCCGACTCCATTATTACGGATATAAATGCGCACACCCTTCCTATGACGGAACGCCCGGATCGTAATGATGCCATGCTGGCGGGTAGGAACAATGCCATGAAAAATCGCATTCTCGACAAGTGGTTGCAGCGTTAAGCGGGGCATCAGCACATGGGCCACGCTTGGATCAATTTCCAATTTCAGGGTGAAGCGGTTGCCATACCTCACATTTTGGATTTGCGTAAACATTTCAATCCCTTGAATTTCTTCGGCAAGTGTCGTCAGCGGCGATTCTTTACCCATCGTAATACTTAATAAACCTACCAGCGAGTTGATCGTCTCCTGAACCTGGTCGTTTTTGTTCTGGTAGGCCAGGCTGGCTATGCAGGCAAGCGTGTTATATAAAAAATGTGGCCCGATTTGGTTTTGTAGCATGCGGATTTCATAGCTTCTTTTTTTCACTTCCATCTCGACAATATCTTTGCTCAGTATGCTGATCCGAGCCATCAAGGAATTGTAGCTTCTGGCCAAATCACCTATTTCATCGCCCCTCGACACACTTAAATAGGAAGGGACATCAATATCCTGAACGCGATCCATCTTTTTGGCCAAAGTAATAATTGGATAGGAAAAGGTTCTGCTAATCATAAGCGCACCTACAATAAGGATGATCACCAAGAGCAAGGCTGCCCTGCCATAAGTAGCATACAATTCACCAATATTTCCGTAAAAATAGCCCTTGTCCAATACAGAAACCAAGCTCCAGCCCAATCGGTTCATGTTCGACTTGATGGCAATTAATTGTTTATTACTGGCCGCAAGCTCGCTGGTTCCTGTCGGCAGCCCAGATAACTGGGCGGTCAAATCTCCTGGAAGCTCGGGAGGATAAGACGGGTATGGCAATAATTTGCTGTAGGGATTGCCCACCACAAGGCGCCCACCCGCTGAGAGGATCATAAAGGTTTGGAAGTCATTACTGCTCAGTGTAGCTAGCCGCGAAGAAAATTCCTTTAAATTAATTTCGATCACGATGATACTTTTTTGTGAGCTGCCCACTGGACGGACAAAAGCTACGGTATGCTGGGATAATGGCGACCAATAGGGCTCACTCCAATTGATTCCGCCATAATTGCCTTCGGCGAGCTCAAATACATTGGGTAGCTCCCCATAGCCGAGAATGTCGTAATAAAGCGGGGCATTGCTCAGCATCGTTCCGTCTTCCTTAACCAGCAGGATGGTACTAATGATCGAATTATTCCTATCCGCATATTCCTGCAACGCTTTTTCGGTATAGGCGGGGTCAAGATTATCGAGAATATCCGTTCTGGACGCCAGCTGCAAAATAACATGTTGGACATTTTCCAGGTAAGCATCCAAATAATCATTCGTACGGCTGATGATAACCTCGGAATCCCGGATAGTTTGGCTGCGAAACAGCTGCTCCGATTGCACTAAGGTACTTCCAGCAAGAACACCGAATACAAGCAGTCCCCCTAAGAACAGGAAAATAAAATGTTTGGTTGCGAGCCTCATACGATATATACGTCCGAGCATGATGTTACCCCCGCTTATAATCAGATGGTGAGAGGCCGGTGAATTTACGGAATAATGGAGCAAAATAACGATAGCTTGGGAAGCCTACCATTTCGGATACCGTGTATACTTTCAAATTCGTCGTTTGCAAAAGCTCAATCGCTTTCTCGATCCGGCAGCGGGTCAAATATTCCTTGAAGGTCATCCCCAGCTCTTCATGGAACAGCCTGCCAAAATAATCACCGCTCAGCCCAACCTCCTCAGCAATCGCCGATAAGGTTACTGGCTCGCCTAACCGCTGTTGAATCATTTCCTTGGCTCTGCGTATTTCGGTTCTCACAAAATCTCCGCGTTTATCCTCCATCCAATAAATCATATTCGAGATCAGCTCATCCATCGTTGCGGATTGGTCGATCCGTGTGGCTAGCTGATTATGGTCCTGGGCGATATCCTTGGAGCCTGAATTCCATTCCTGCAGCTCCGATTTGAGGAACATCCGTATCCCTGCCGGATGTACCCGATGCTTTAGCATCCACGCATTAAAGTCATTCCTTATGTATTCGTTAAAGCTCGATATATCGGTTAAGCTGCGGCGAAAGCCTGTGCGTAATTCGAACTCCAGCTTGCCATCCATCACCTGCATCGGCACAGGCTTACCCATAAATACGGAATAATCCTCATTAAAAAAACAATAATCGACCCAATAAAAGGTTTCGCGAAACACTTCACGGTATTCGCTGTAGCTATGTACTTCGCTGCTTATAATGGCATAGACGGCAGCTTCATGGAATAAATAGGGCATGCTCGTTGCCAAGGATGCCCGAATATGGCTTAACATATGGTTTGCAGCAGCTGTAAGCTCATCCAACGTTTGGGCATGTGGAAACCAAACCAGATAATCGCCCAAGTTAATGGAAAACCAGAACCAATAGCAGGGGCCTGCTGGTTTATTTTTCTTTTGCAGCACATTCAGCACTTCTTGGAGCTGCTGGTCAACGACCATTTCGTCCTCACGCTTGACGCGGGTGATGAGGCGAATAAAACGAAATGGAAGCTCAGGCAGACGCTCTGGCTGCAGTAATTCCTTTAACAGCTCCTGTGATTGCTCTTGCGGCTGTGGCTGGGAATGCCCTAGCATTTGGCGAAACATCTGGGATTTATGCTTGCGCAGCTCTCCCCGCTCATATTCCTTCTGTGAAAAACGGTTCTGAATCCAGGCTCTCGCTTTATCGATCGTTTGCGCCAGTTCCTCCTGTCGCAAGGTGACCTTCATTAAGTAATCTACGGCACCCATCTTTAAGGCTTGGTGGACATAGTTAAAATCATCAAAGCTCGTTATGAGTACAACAGGAATCTCAGGGTATTCCTGTGAAATTTGTTTTAATAAATCAAGACCGGTCATGACCGGCATTTTAATATCAGTGAACACAATATCAGGCAGCAGGCTGGCACATAAATCAAGCGCTTCCTCACCATTCTCTGCTTCTCCGACGACTTCGGCACCACAAGCCAACCAATCAAACATCTGCAGCCTTTGCCTAATAGGAAGCTCGTCATCCACAATAATGATCCTCAGCAAGTTTTTAGCCACGCCCTTGGATCCCCCATATTCACCCACCTTAAGCCCCCTCCTTCTTTCTCCAGTTAGACCCTTTATCCATAGAATGTCTTATACCCTTCCAGGATCGACATTAGAAATATGCCTACAGCATACCACAACCCTCTATAAATGCCATTCAGTAATTTCTGTATCCATATGCCAATAATGTAGCATATCCGATGTCAACCTCGTCATGTTTCCAAATAAAAAAACCTCCGATCCCTGTCTCGGGTCGAAGGTTGCAGCCTATGGAAAAGCACATTTTTATTTATCGAATTGGGGAATCAGATTTGCCATCTCGATGGCGATAGCCGCCGCGTCCCAGCCTTTGTTGCCAGCTTTCGTACCGGCACGCTCGACAGCTTGCTCGATGGAGTCGGTCGTCAATACGCCGAAGACGGTAGGAACGCCAGTCTTGAGCGAAATAGCCGCTACACCCTTGGACACTTCGCTGCAAACATAATCAAAATGCGGCGTAGATCCGCGAATGACCGCACCAAGCGTAATCACGGCGTCGAATCGGCCGCTCTCTGCCATCTTCTGAGCGATTAGCGGAATTTCGAATGCGCCTGGCACCCAAGCGACGCTAACTTCATCATCGGCCACACCATGGCGCTTGAGGGCATCAAGCGCCCCGCTGAGCAGCTTAGAGGAGATAAATTCGTTAAATCGACCGACAACAATACCGTACTTTTTACCTTCCGAAATCAGATTGCCTTCATAATAGTGTACCATGAGATGATCCTCCTTATGATATATTTGTATCGACTTTATCCGCGAATTGAAGTAGATGTCCGAGCTTTTCCTGTTTCGTGTGTAAATATTTGCTGTTCACTTCGTTCTCTTGCATCTGGAGCGGCAGCCGCTCCTCAATATATAAACCATACCCTTCTAAACCCGCAATTTTCCTAGGATTATTCGTTAACAATCGAATCGAGCGAGCACCCAAGTCTTTTAATATTTGCGCGCCTATCCCGTATTCCCTGAGATCGGGAGCAAATCCCAGCTTAAGATTCGCGTCAACCGTATCCAATCCCTGCTCCTGCAGCTGATAAGCTTTCAATTTATTAATAAGCCCAATCCCGCGACCCTCTTGTCTCATATAAAGGAGCACCCCGGAGCCGTTCGCCTCAATTGCCCGCAGCGCAGCGGCCAGCTGCATTCTGCAATCGCACCGTTGCGAATGGAATACATCGCCCGTCAGGCATTCCGAGTGGACACGTACAAGCACCGGCTGCTCCGGATCAATCTCGCCCTTGACGAATGCAACATGCTCTTTGCCATCCACCTCATTCGTATAAGCGATAGCGCGGAATGTGCCGAAATCTGTCGGCATCTTCACCTCTACCTCGCGGTGGACAAGCTTTTCCTTCGCGTTACGGTACCGAATCAGCTCTTTAATAGTGATCAGCTTTAAATCAAACTGATCGGCGATTTTGCGCAAATCCGGCACTCGAGCCATCTCGCCATCCTCTTTAATAACCTCGCAAATGACTGCGGCTGGATAACTCCCACACATGAGAGCCAAGTCGATAGACGCTTCTGTATGGCCGGCACGGCGCAGCACACCGCCTTTCTTGGCAATAAGCGGGAACATATGCCCAGGGCGGCGGAAATCGCCTGGCCTAGAGCTGGAATCAATCAACGCTTGAACCGTTTGAGAGCGCTCGTGCGTAGAAATGCCTGTCGTTGTCCCCACATAATCGACGGAAATCGTGAACGCGGTTTTGTGATAATCGGTGTTATGTGGAACCATCGGCTGTAAATCGAGCTCTAGCGCCCGTTCCTCGGTAATGGGCACACAGACAAGCCCCCGACCCTCTTTAATCATAAAATTAATGACCTCTGGCTTCGCTTTCTCCGCAAGTGCAATGAAATCTCCTTCATTCTCCCGATTTTCGTCATCGACCACAATGACCGGCTTGCCCAATTTCAAATCATGTATGGCTTCCTCTATGCTATCGAACATCGACCGAGTCGCCATCAACTTCCCCTCCGTTTCCGTTCCAATCATGCTGTTATAGAAACCCGTTTTCTTTTAAAAAGGCCTCCGATAAACGTGATCCGCTGCTGCGCTTTACGGGTCTCGATCCCGTTTCATCCATAGCGTTCCATGACAGCAAGTGCTCTACATATTTTCCTATAACATCCGTTTCCAAATTAACCGAGTCTCCTGGCCTCTTATACTGCAGCGCCGTATCAGCAAGCGTATGCGGAATAATGGAAACGCGGAAACACAGCCCCTCAGTATCGACTACAGTTAATGAGATGCCATCAATCGCGACAGAGCCCTTCGGGATCATATACCGAAATAAGCTTGGATCTTGGGGTTCAACCGTAAAGTAAACAGCATTAACCTGCACTTCTCTATTCCTGATAAATCCGATTCCGTCTACATGGCCCTGAACAATATGCCCGCCAAATCGGGCCGTCGCCTGCATGGCGCGTTCCAAATTCACACGTTCGCCGGGGACGAGTCGATTCAATGTCGTCCGGCGGAACGTTTCCGGCGTTACATCCATCGAGACCGTATGAGTATCAAACCGAATGACGGTTAAGCATGCACCGTTTACCGAAATGCTGTCCCCAAGACAGACACCTTCCAAAACACGCTTAGCACGAATCGTAAGCACCAGCGACTCGCCTTGCCTGTTTATAGTTTGCAACGATCCGACTTCTTCAACCAGTCCAGTAAACATATGGAACCTTTCCACCTCGCTTCCCACGGATATAAAACATGCACCAATTATCTCAAGAACTCAACCGACGACCGGATTTACCAGCGGCAGGAAGTCATTGATCCGGCATTCTACACGATCACCGTTACGTATGATGACCGGTCCAGGTGTTCCGGTCATGATCAGGTCACCTGGAAGGAGCGTCATGAATTGGGAATGGAAAGCGACCGTAAACCAAGGCCGATACTTCATATTAAAAATGCGGTTTTGATGCACCTTTTCTCCATTAAGGACGGTAAAAACGTTGAGATCGAGTACGTCGGGAATTTCGTCGACAGTAATCAAATGGGGACCAAAGCTAAAGAACGTATCGTAGCTCTTCGCTCTTGTTAAAAACCTTGGATTTTTACTGTGAATATCGGCAGCCGTCATATCTAAGGCCATTGTAAATCCAGCCACGACCGAGGGCGCTTCAGACTCCGAAATATTGCGGCATTTTTTCCCGATGACGATAGTTAACTCTGCTTCGGCGGTGATCGTTCCGCAATCGTCCGGTAACATAATCGAGTCTCCGGGACCGATCAACGTCGTAGACGGCTTCATAAAACCGACCGGCTCGTCGTCCGGATTTTTGAGCTCCAGCTCTGCGGGGTCCTGCACATAATTCATACCGATTCCCCAAATCTTCTCGGGATTCCGATATAATGGCGCGAAAACTGCTTCCTTATGAGGGATCACTGGCAAATTTGCGAGCTTGTGGACGCCGCCGTTTCGATACCATTCACCGAGTTCATCCATCAAACCTTCCCTAATGAGCTCTATTAACGTTCTCGGCCATCTCCCGCCGTCTTCCCTATGAAACGAATCCAGTGCAACATATCCGTGGGAGGTGTAGATAGCTACGATTTCCTCCGAATTCACTTTCAGTGTCGTTAGCTCCATTTCTTCATCTCCGATCGCTTCGTTGAATCACCTATTGACACTATTGGGCAACCATGCCCCTTAAAATTCCATTACGTTTTCACGCAGCGTATTCCCCGTATATTCCTTGCGCATCAAGTCTCTTTCTTGCAGAATAGGAACAACCGTGTCTACAAACTCCTGCATGTAGCTGTGGTCGTGAGTGTCCACCCTAAGGACAAAACCGTCCCCGCCAACCGATTCCATAATATGCTGCAATTGATCCGCCACTTGCTCTGGCGTGCCTGCAATGGATCCTTTGTTACCGGCAGCCTCTTGGATGGCGACCTCCCTAAGCGTTGGGCAGCGACCTGAAGTATAAAACCGGGACAAAGTCGTTTGACCACCTTGGATTTCCTTCTCATCGATCGCGGGCAGCGGTTCATCGATGTTAAACTTGGACAAGTCGAAGCTCATTCTGGACGAAAGAGCAGACAATGCGGCATGAATGAGCGACTCCGGCGGATGCTTCAGAGCCTCCAGCTTCTGGTTGACTTGTTCCTCCGTCTGCCCCAGCACCGGCTTAATAATAAAGAACACCTTCAATTGTTCCGGTTTGCGTCCGAATTTGATCACGCGCTCCTTCATGTCGTCATAGTAAGCCTTCATGTCGTCCACATAATGCGCACCCACGATGACGACATCCGCCCACTTTGCCGCGAAGTCTTTGCCTCGTTGCGACGAGCCCGCCTGAATGATCGTCGGTCTGCCCTGAGGTGATGGCAATACATTCAGCGGGCCACGGCTCTTGTAATATTCGCCTTCAAAATCGATCGGATGTACTTTCTCCGGATCTGCAAAAATGCCCGTTTTTCTGTCCATAATGACCGAGTCTGGTTCCCAACTGCCCCACAATTTAAAGCACAGCTCCATATATTCTTCAGCTTGCTCATAACGCGCATCGTGATCTGGCAATTGATCAATACCGAAATTTAAAAAGCCGGCAGCGTTGCCCGTTGTGACCACATTCCAAGCCACTCGCCCCTTGGAAAGGTGATCCAACGATGCAGTCTGGCGTGCCAAAAGATAAGGAGGGGTAAGCATCGTCGACACGGTCGTGCCGACACCCATATGTTTTGTCGCTGCTGCGACCATCGTAGCGAGCAGCGTCGAATCGTGGTTGATCCCGTTCAAACCATATTTCACATAGTTATCTATTGAACCTTTGAAGGAAGCTGTAATTCCTAAATGATCCGCAAACAGTGCAAAGTCAAACATGCCTTTCTCGCAAATTTGCGCCATTTTCTGATACAACTCCGGCTGCCGCCAGTCTCCCTCCACCGCATCTGGACCGTCCCAGCCGATCGGACCGTATTCAGTAAACCAACCAAAGTGAATTTTCTTTTTCAACGGAGTCTTCCTCTCTATGAGTTAATCATGGCTGCAGACGTCAGTACACTTCCTGTTCGCCGTGCTTTTCCAAAAGCGCCAGAAGCATCTTTCTCATCAAAATTCCCGGATGGTCAGAAAGCATATGGTTTTCTAACTTCTTAGTAATATCCAGAGATACATTGGTTTCCGTCGTTTCCAGCACTTCCATATCTTCATCGACCACTTTTCGGTCAAAGGCAATGATACTCGTCGCAGGAACATCTTCTTCACGATCGTTCCGATAAACGAACTGCACCAGTTGGCAGGTATCGTCGTCGATCGGCGTGGTGCATGTGACAATCGAATGAATCAGTCCCGTCGGATACGTAATGTTGGTTTGCCGAATAAAGGGCATGAACCATTCACTGACTTGCTTACGCACTGTTCTATCTGCATCCATATTCAACGCCTTCACTTCTTGATTCAATTTGTTATGAACCGGAATTTCCATGTAGGCTTCAAAGCCCCAGTCATTCGAGGTAATGGTCACTTTCGGCGGTTTCGGATTGTCGACATCCCCAAACGTATTTTTATGAACGAAATTTACGTGCGCCACATCAAACGAATTTTCCATCAACCGTAAACCGGCGCAATGGATGACTTCATAAAATTCATCCACCTTGCGAAATTCAGGATTGTCTGAATATCTAAACTTAGGGAGCTCCGTAATGGGCGCAGCCAATGCCACCCATACGTAACCGTACCTTTCCTCGCAGTGGTAGCCTTGAATTTTGTACACTTTTGGTGGATCTTCCAGCTCCGATTGCGGAAACCAGGTACATTTGCCGTCTCTGTTAAAAGACCAGCCATGATATGGGCAGACGATGCAGCCGTTCCGAAGCTCACCCTTAGACAGCTTAGCTGTACGATGGCAACACCGATCGATCGCTGCCGCAGGTTTCTGTTCTTCATCCAGCCACAAGACGATATTTTCACCCATTATTTTGAACGGCTTGGGACCATCCTGAAGATCCGCAATTGGCATGACAGGATAATAAAATGATCTTAGTACTTTTTGCTTGGTTTGTAGCATAATTACTTCCTCCTCCTCTTAACGCCCACCTCTTTTAATGCCTATTTATTTTTTTGCCGCTTGTTCCGGCCATACTAATTTCTCGCCGTCATAAACTTTAGATATATATTGAGCATCTGCTACTTGTTCTGCCGTCACTGGTTTCATCAGCACTCCGCTTTCATTCAAGATGTTGATCTCAGATTGCCATTGCTCTTTCGTGAATACGCCGAGCCCTACACCCTTATGCTTTGCAGTTTCAATTAATCCCGTTTCCACTTTTAGGCGATTGCTTTCAATTTCCACATTATAATTACCGCCTGCCCGTTTTTCTAAAATTTTAATCGTCTCTGCTGGATTTTTCACAATCCATTCTTGCGCCTTAAGGAGTGCTCTCAAATAATCTTCTACTGCAGTCGGATGCTTGGCGGCAAAATCGTTATTCGCAGCTACAATCCCGAACGAAGTATTCACCCCTAATTCTTCCGGATCCAGTATACGGACTTTGTAACCGAGCTTTTCCAATTGATAAGGTTCGTTTGATTTAAAGCCCGTGATCGCAACAACTTCGGTAGTTTTTAATATCGTAGGGTCAAAACCTACACCTACTTGTTTAATTTTCGATAGATCCGCGCCTCCCTTTTTAAGCATCGCCGTAATATGGGCAGGCATGGCTCCTTTATACCCTATCATTTTACCTTCCAGGTCTTTAACCGTTTTTATACCCGATTCCTCCAGCGTGATCAATACGCTCAATCCGACCGGTGCCATCGCTAGAATCCCCTTGATCTCAGCGCCGTTCGCCACAGACTGGGCAACCTCGCTCGCCGAACCGGCGTGAGCCACTTGCAGCTTTCCGACAGCAAGCAATTTCATAGCGTCAGCACTCAATCCGGGCATTACACTCACATTAAGTCCTAACTCTTTGAAGAACCCAAGCTCATCCGCGATCCATGCATTCGTATTCGCGATGTTTGCTGAATAGTTAAAGCTAGTCATAGTCGTGATTTCACCGGCAGCTTTGTTTGCAGCGATTCGCTCTCCCCAGTTAATGCCGCTTGTCGTTACTGGCGTACTTGCTGCATTCGCGGGTCCCGTCGTTTCAGCTGGTTTCGCGGATCCGTTTCCTCCACAAGCAGCCAAAACTACCATCATAACGCTTAACGCCATTGCTCCCCAAAACCTTTTATTATTCTTCATCTTTCCCACCCTCTCATCTGATAGAGTTATCATCTTCGGCCCTGCCATCTATTTATTGTTAGTATTCCAGCAAGTTGTCACGAAGGGTATGCCCTGTATATTCGGCTCTCATAGCTCCCCGCTGCTGAAGAACAGGAACCACCATATCTACGAACTCCTGCATGTACTGATGTTCATGCGGGTTTACCCGTAGAACAAAACCGTCTCCTCCAATGGTTTCCATAATAAGCTGCAGCTGATCTGCTACCTGCTCAGGAGTACCGACAATATCCAGATTGTTTCCGACGACCTCTTTGGTTGCAATCTGTCTCAATGTCGGACGTTGACCCTGAGTCTGATGTCGCGACAAGGTGGTCTGGCCACCCGTAATTTCCTTCTCACTCATCGTAGGTACCGGCTCGTCGAGGTCTAACTGGGTTAAGTCCCTATTCATTCTTGTAGACAACTGCGATATCGCCCTATGGAGGTCGTAATCCGACACTGGCTCCGCAGCCTTTTGTCTGGCAAGCTCCTCTGTCGCTGCAAATATGGGCTTAATAATGAATAAGACCTTTACCTCTTCCGGATTCCGTCCATACTTGTGCAGTCGTCCCTTTAAGCTGTCATAGTATATCTTCATGTCATCCACCGTTTGCTTAGCTACGATGACCGCATCAGCCCATCTAGACGCGAATTCCATACCACGATCGGACGAACCAGCTTGAATAGTTACCGGTTTGCCTTCTACCGGGGGTACCATATTGAGCGGTCCGGCGCACTTATAATAATCTCCTTCGAAATGAATCGGCTTCACTTTACTCGGATCGGCAAACATTCCACTTTCCTTGTCCATAACTACTGCATCTTTCTCCCAGCTGTTCCACAACTGATAGCACAATTCCATAAATTCATCCGCTTGGTCATAACGCGCATCATGCTCTGGTACGCTGTCATGGCCAAAATTATCAAAAGCTGACTTACTGTACGACGTCACTATGTTCCAAGCGACGCGCCCCTTGCTCAGATGGTCCAGTGAAGCAAGCTGACGGGCAAGCTGATAAGGCAGCGTTAATGACGTGGACAAGGTTGCTCCAACCCCCAGATGGTTGGTTTGGGCTGCTACCATGGCGGCCAATACCGTTGAGTCATGGCATACGGTCACGCCTTGCAACACATGAGAATCGATAGATTTTCCGGAATCGGACGATATGCCGAGATGATCAGCAAACAGAGCAAAATCAAATTTGCCTTTCTCACATATTTGCGCCATTTTCTGATACATATCCGGCTGCCGCCAGTCCGCTCCTTCTGTAGCTTTAGGATTATTAAAGCCGACAGGTCCCGCATATTGGGAAAACCATCCAAAATGAATCTTTTTTGTCATGTTTAACCCTCTCTTCTATGGAAATCCAACCTTTATTGTGCAGAGCTGTGCCAATGCAAGAACCTGCGTTCGAATACCTTTACGAGGTTAGTCAGCAATATACCCATCAGCGCCAGCAATAAAATACATGCGAACATACGTTCCATTTGCAAGTAATTTGCAGATACTGTAAGCACATTACCTAACCCTTCACTTCCACCGTACATTTCACCGACAATAGCTCCGATGACACCCATGCTCATGCCCGTCCTCGCGGCGGCAAAAATAAACGGCAGGCTATTCGGCAAACGAAGCTTCAAAAAGATCTCAAATTTACTGGCATGTAAGGACTGCAAATATTCATAGTTGTTATCGTCGATCGAACGGAAGCCTATGATCGAGTTAATCAGCATCGGAAAAAATGTACTAATCGCTGCCAAGAGTATTTTGGGAAGCCCTCCGAAGCCAAACCAAACAATGAACAAGGGTGCGATGGCAACGATCGGCGTCACATTGGCCATTACAGCAATCGGCAGCAGCGCACGCTCCAATAAACGGGACTGGGACATTAATACGCCGGCCATCAATGCAACAAACGATCCGATTAAAAATCCAAGAGTCGCTTCATAGAATGTAATCCAAATATGCGGCATATAAAAACTGAAATTACGAGCTAATTCGGCAAATATGCCGGATGGAGCCGGTAAAATGACCATTTTAATTGAAAATACACGAATCACAAGCTCCCATAAGCCAAACAGTACAACAAAAGCTAGGAGTGGCGTGAGAACGGTGCCCGTCATTCCCTTTATTCTGGATTCCGCCGAATCGGCGGCAAGTTTCTTCCTGCCCATTCCGCCCACCCCTTTTTTGCCTACTGCCAGAACCGACGATTCGGATTGACTCATCTCGCTATTCCCACCTTTCCCGCAGCAATTCCCGCAATTGAACCAAATATTTATAAAATTCGGGAGTTTCGATGATTGCTTCATTCCGAGGTCTAGGCAAATCGATATCAATTACATAAGACACACGTCCTGGGCGACTGGACATAATAACGACCTTGTCCGAAAGGTAAATCGCTTCTTGAATGTTATGAGTTACAAAAATAACCGTCTTTTTGTGTTGCTCCCAAATTTTCATCAGTTGGTGCATAAGTAATTCCCTGGTAATTTCATCGAGTGCAGAAAACGGTTCGTCCATCAACAAAGTTGGAGCACCGGAGCCGAACGCCCTGGCGATGCCGACCCTTTGCTTCATCCCCCCGGAGAGCTCCCTCGGATAGGCATGCATGAAATCCCCAAGCCCAACGGATTGTAGCAGCTCGATCGGATCTCCTTTTTGCTCTGCAAGGTCAATTTTACTCTTACGATTCACTTCAAAAGGAATGTTCATGTTTTGCAGCACTGTTCTCCAGGAAAAAAGCGCTGGGACTTGCGGAACAAACCCAAATTGCTTGTCGGATTGCATCTCGAGCGGCGTTCGACCGCCTACCGTGACATCACCTTCCTCGGCATTCATTAAACCACCGATAACCCGCAGTAATGTCGACTTTCCGCATCCGCTCGGACCTATAAAGCTTACAAATGATCCTTGGTCAATATCTAAATTGATGCCGCTTAATGCTTCGGTTGATTGCCCCCTGCGAACAAAACGTTTGCTGAGATTTGATACCTTGATATAAGACACATTGCTGCCCCCTTTAGAAGTCCATTACATCATCCCGGATAAGACTGACGTCGATTGAGCGACGAAGCCGTAACACTGTTTTATATTGTAGATTGTCGCTTCTTCACAAAACGCGGGTGAGGTCGTCGCACTGCAATCATCCAACAGTATGGCGTCATATCCGATGCAAACCGCATCCTCCAGTGTAGCCATTACGCATTGATCCACGTTCACCCCGGCAAAAAATAACGTATGAACGTTTAAATTTCTCAAGACGCTGTCAAGGGGGGTATCCCAAAAACCGCTCATGCGGTATTTATCCACGTAGATATCCGTTTCCTGAACCTCCAATTCCGATACAATCGCCGCCCCCCAGCTATTTTTCTCCAATACAGCCGATTTGTTTTTCGGGAGCTGCCCGCCTAGACCAACGTCCTCACCGCTCTGGTTATAGACATGCAGCACGGACGGGCTTAAATTCAACCGATCCGGCCGGTTTCCCCAATTGAGCCAAATCACGGGAACATCTGCTTTTCTAAACTCAGGAAGTAATCGATTTAACGTTTCGATAGGTTTTCGAGCTGGCATGAAATCCGCTCCAATATAGTCCAACCAACCGCCGGCAGTACAAAAATCGTTCTGCATATCAATAACGACAATCGCCGATTTCGCCAGATCCACAGTAACTCGTTGGGGCTGCGCATCGAAGGTGACCGGTATAGTGGGCAACGGCAATCTTTGAAGATCCACTTGCTCCTTTGTCACCTGCCAATTGTTTCGGCGATTTCCTAGAAGTTGCATATTTCATTCCTCCCGCTTATAGTCTAAATCTAGTTGAGTCGTTATGGTCTCCACCCACTTCAACAAGCGGGCATCTTGTCCGGGACCAGCAATCAAGGATAAGCCGATAGGTAATCCATCCTTGCCGACAAAAGGCAGGTTCACCTGTGGCAAACCAGCTAAACCCGCAACGCAGCCAAGCAGCAGCGTTCGTTGACGACGTTCTTCCATCAACTGCCCTCGCGTATTACGCAGTGGGGGGGTGCCCGGAGCCGTCGGTGCAAGGATGACCCCGTCATCCTTTAACAACTCTCTCATTCTTTCCTTGATCTGTTCACGTATTCGCAGTTCTTCCTGCACTTCGATATCTTGCAGCGTGCTGCTCCACTGAAACCTCTCCTCGGTTCCAGGTCCGAAGCGTGGTTGCTCACGCTGAATCCATGCCCTGTGCGTTTGCCATATTTCCCAGCCTTGCAGGGTGCGGAAGACACGCATCCATTCTTCCAATCCTTCTTCGGCTACTGTGAAAGTTTCGGTGCCATTTACAAAGCTCTTGATTTGACCTATCGCCGGGGAAAGTGCTGCTAGACAAGTTCCGTCCGCCAATGCCATCATGTCCTCCGCCACGAACAACTTGCGAAAACCGGAATCAGCAGGAGGCTCGGACTTCAAAAGCACCATTCCCACTTCCATCAACACGCTGGGTTGTTTCGCTATCCAGCCAACGGTATCAAACATCGGAGCAAGCGGGACAACCCCTCGCTCCGACACACTTCCATGAGACGGGCGAAAACCGTATTGGCCGCAATAACTCGCGGGAATGCGTATGGAGCCCGCCGTATCCGTCCCTAGGGCAAAATCGACCAAGCCGGCGGCGACCGCTACTGCCGATCCACTGGAAGATCCGCCAGGAATATGCCGCTCCGCCATCGGATTAAGCGGAGTTCCATAATGGTAATTCTCTCCGTTCAAACCAAACATTAATTCGTCGGAATGCGTGACTCCGATCATTTTCGCCCCTTGCCTCAGCAGGAGACCGATCGCATCCGCATCACGTTCGGCAGCGACATGGGTTCGTTTCCAATCCGGACTCCCCGCACCTGCTACGTACCCTTTTATGTCAAAAACGTCCTTTACCGCAAAGGTTAAGCCGTTCAATGTACCGGAACCTAGAGCATCCAATTGAAGGAGATCATTACAAAAGGCACCATAAGGATCACTCATCTTAATGACCCCCTCCGTCTTCGATACGGTTGTTGAAGAATGGGTCATGCTTTACTTTGGGGAGAACCTGTGAGATTTCAAATCGACACAGTTCTTGCATGGCTTTGGCCAGCTCGCTTGCACTCCGCTGCATGATGACCTCTCCTTTTTCAGCGGTTGCTTTTGTAGCGTCCCCAGCGATCCCGCTTTGCGAAATATCACTCATCACCCAAGCAAACCGAATTTTTCCTTCCAAGGTCAAAAATTCAAGTTGAGACACATCCGGCATTTCCGATACCCTTAATTCTTCCTGGACCCAATTTGGTTTAATCGCCATAAGCATAGAGGTTTCAATATCCCCGCCATGAATACCGTATTCCAGTTCCTCCTCCGAAACCAGATCATGCGTTGTGTCCAAGCTGTGGGGATTAACGTAGAAAACCATCAGACCGGTTGAAACCCGGATTTCCCTCGCAGCCACGTTCAGCAAATCAACATTGCCGCCGTGTGTGTTAAACAACAGCAGCCGTCGAAATCCGTTTCTTTTCACACTGGCTCCAATATCAGACAGCACATGAAGCAGCGTTGCCGAAGACAAGGAAAAGGTGCCCGCGTAATCCAGGTGTTCGTTGCTCTTACCGTAGGAAATCGGGGGAAGCAGCCAAACGTTCGTTTCCTCTGGCAGCAGATCCATCGTTTGCGTCAGCAGCGCTTCCCCAATGAGAGCGTCTGTCATGACCGGCATGTGCCAACCGTGCTGCTCGACTGCACCGACCGGTAAAATAACGAGAGCGTCATCCTTCGCGAGCTGCTTGATTTGCAGGGAAGAGAGCCGGGGTAAAAACCGTTCTTCCCAGGCCTTACCTTCATATCTAAACATGTCTTATGCTCCTCTCAGGCGTAACCCTGTTAGCACACGAATATCTTCGTCATCCAGGCTAGCCTCTGGGCCGGATCGAATGAGAGCTGTAAAATTCTCATCGGGAATCAACGTGGTCAACACATAAAGCTTTCCGACCCCCGTGTTCTCAACTTCATGCATATGCCCCGGAGATACAACGAAATAGGAGCCCTGCCGGATCGCTACTACCTCCCCATCTACGGTCGCCTTGCCCTCCCCCGCAATTACATAAAAATATTCGTATGCTGCACTATGTTCGTTCGGCGGTGTTTTCCCACCCTCATCAAAAATTTCCACAACGGATACAAAAGGAAATTTTTCTCCGTCACAAAGGATAATAAATTTGTTGCTGTCCTGGGCAGAAATTTTATGCACCGGGCAGTTTTCAAAATGGTCTGCAAGCATTCCTGTCGTTAGCATTATCATCTTCCTCTCGGGACCTTCGTCCAATGTTTGAATTGAACCCATATCTAACATAACTATAATAAAGAGGATTCAATTAATAGCTTTTCATTTGTTATGTAATGTTAGGTGACATCTTATATTAGAAATATAGATTTTATCTAGTATTTAGTCAATGGATATCACATAAGTTTGTATAATTACATAAATAAAACTCAATACGCTGTAAAATAACCAATGTTAATGTTATGTGTATGTTATGTTCATTCAGATATTATTAAGTATTTTAACAATAAAAGAAATATTATCCTTTAGTATTTAAGCTGTTCAGATGAATGCGCGTTGTCATGGATGCTTATTGTCATAAGGGGAGGGGGCAAGTCGGATGTTTGGAAGAATTCCTGTGAATGAGAAAGAGGCGGATCGGCTCCGCCTCTTTCTGCCTGCTATTGCAAGGTGCAATCGTATTCCAGATTAGAGCAGTGAGGATAGATCCGCTACATATACTCTGCGCGTTCCATCGACAAAGCCATTAAACGCAATCCATTTGAACCCATAATCCCAAGCCGGATGAGGATCCACCCTAAGAGTTTTGTCATAAGCTTGTTCCGTACGGATGCGCACAATCGCAGTTTCTTTTCCACTTCGCAAATCAACCCAGCGTAGCGGTACGGTTCCATCGCCATAAGCAGTTGTGTCATTTAAATAAGAATCGGTCAGCAAATGGGTTCCATTCAAATGAACGGTAGGATGCCCGGATCCCGGATTGTCCACCAGCTTGTGCAATTCACTACCATCGTAGCGGAATTGCACGAAGCGGATCCCCTCCCCTTCGATATTCAAATTCATCGTTAAATGCTCACCATCAGGATGCCAATTAATATGATGGCCGCCCTTCGAATATTCCTCAAGAGATACAGCCAGGTGGACATCGGTGCCGTCACTTTTCACAGTAATGGCCAGTTTGATTTCACCACCGCCAGGCTTCAGCCATCTGAGAATCATCATCAGTCGCGTGCCCTGCGGGTTATACCGGCATTGAAAGCCGTAGCTTTCACTCGTACGGAATTTATCCAAATCTAGCTGGGAGCTGAGTGATTCCAGCATATCTCCAATCGAGATCAACAGCTTTCTTCGTCCGCTTTCTATATCTGTAATATAAATGCCGTCGTCGTAGGGCATCCCACCATTTCTCGGTATGAATTCATCAGGAACGATCACGCCATAACCATGCTGGGTTCGCCTTGCACGGAGCGGGCAGGTGGTTGCAGCACTTCGCCCATCAGGCGAAATGACGAACAACCCCTCCTCAAAAATATGTTTGCTGCCCGTAAACGGATTCAGCCTCACGCCAATAGGCTTCCATGTGGTCGAATTCACATCATTATAAAATAATTCCGTGTCCTTAGTTCCCCATTGAACCTGAGCACCAACCTGGCTCTCCCAGCCGCAGGTCTCAGCTACAATAGCCTCGGTGCCTTCTTGCAGATCAAGCAGTACAATTTGCCCCATTTCACCAGGAACCGGGTACCGATCCTCAAAGGGCATACGAAAAAGTGCCATATACCGACCCGATGGACTAAAGGGTGATGTATCAAAAAAACGATGGATGACCCGTCCTTCGCTGGGGGTGACACACCAAACGGGAACCTCCGGGTTAAATTCCGTATAGGCAGGATAATGAGCAGATAAATCAATCAATGACGCTTACCTCCCTTGTTTTACTAACTACTCATAGTTTAACAAGCGCACCTTGGAGGAGCTATGCATACAATCCGTCAAATCATGTACCAATCCCGCAAAACCTTAATGCTCCTAGCTTGCCAATACCCTGTGAAGTTTGCAACAAAGAGATCCGCACCCACCAGCGAAAGCCTGATGCAAATAGCTGATAGTTTGCACCGTGCGTTTAAGCCAAACTTAATATCTTATCGAAAACCTATTTGATGGCAATTCTGCGATGTATCCTCATCGAAAGGGCTTCGATCAGAATCTTTTTCTATATCCAGACTTTCCCGTGAATTAATATTACATATATGGGATAATTTCCATGTAAGTTTACTTGAATAAGCTGGAGGTAGAAAAATGGCAAAGTTCGTTATTCGAAGGATGCGACAACCGGACGATTTTGTGGCGGTTGCTCCGCTGCTAAATCTGATCTGGTCGGAGCCGACAACGGCTGAACGGCTGAAGGAAGACGAGGACAAAATCCCTCCAGGCAAGCTGCATTACAATGAAGAGGGCGAGCTGATGGGATGGGATCGTCCCAAATGGGTTGCGGAAGACGAGCATGGACAAGTCGTCGCCTACGCGATCGCTTGGAGAGCTCCATGGACAGAGACCGGAGCATTGATCCATACCGTTGTCGTTCACCCAGAAAGCCGTGGGAACGGGGTTGGGACAGCCTTGTACGTTGCGCTTCATCAATGGGCTGTAGCTGTCAAAGCCTCGCGTCTGATCGACTTCATTAGGGAAACAGATGAGCGGTCGGCAGCTTTTGCAAAACGTCGAGGCTACGTAAAGGAACGCCACACGTTCGAATCCGTTCTGGACTTGGCATCATTTGATGGCGGTGAACTGTACAATTCGATCAACGAGGCAGAGCGAGCCGGAATCCGATTCGTCACGTTGGGGGAGGTGCCAGGGGAAGCGAGCGAGAGAAAGCTGTATGAGTTGTATAAGGTCACGCATCCCGATATTCCTGGATACTCCGGCAGCTTTCCCATTTTCGAAGAATGGAAAAAATGGAGCATTGAGCAAACCGGTGTACGCCCGGAATGGATCCATATCGCCAAGGATGGCGATCGCTACATTGGCGTCGTCACGTTGCAGCAGAACGATCAAACATGGGCGATGTATCATGAATACACCGGCGTGCTTCTGGAATACCGCGGACGCCATATTGCGCTCGCCTTAAAAATGCTCGGTGTGCAAACGGCCCGCACATGCGGAGTCCCCTATTTGAGAACACACAACGATTCAATGAATGTCCCCATGCTGCGAATAAATCGTGATCTGATTGGCTTCCGGGCGGAGCCTGGGAATTATAAGATGGTGCGCGAGCTCAGATGAGTGTAAGTGAGATAGTTCTGGATAAAGAGCGGCAGCCTATGACGAGGAGCTCGTTATAGACTGCCGCTTTATGCGTTATTTGTAAGCCAATCTACCCTTTCTTATACTTCCTACGCTATTCTACGAATCCTTGTAGCCAACGGACAAGCGTTCCTCTGTATTGACCGTTGCTTGGTCTTGGCCATCACGCAGGGCGGGAGGCAGCCAGCCGTCAGCCGACTTGCTGATTTTGTAAAAGGCCTCCGGCTGCGGGATATCGGGCCAGGTTTTGCCTTCGCCGTTAAACTGTGGCAGCCAAGGAGCAAGCGCATCGAACATTTCATCACACATATCCCATACCTGCTGGGTCGTACATTGCGTAGCCGTTAACGGATCATGCAGAATCGCCAGCTTTACCAGCTCGCGGTTGCCAGTTAACGCAGCCTCAACGGCCATTTCCTGCACACTGATGCTTGTGCGGCAGGTCGCCGCACATTGCAACGGCAGGTCGCCAACCCATGCTACACTAATGCCATTACGGTCCACGTAGCATGGGATTTCGACTGTCGAGCCATCCGGCAGGTTCGTAATAAAGCCTTTGTTCTCGATATTAAAGTGGCCGCGGTAAGTGCTCCCCGTTTCCAGCGCCTCGATAATATAAGAACCATGCTCGTCGGAGCGTTCGCCTAGCTTCATATATTCAGCTTCGCCGCTCATCCATTTTGGATACATTTCTAAATATTCATCGCGTTTGGAGATGCAATGGTTCAAATAACCAGCGGTCCTGCCGCCAATCCATTCGCCTTGATAAATCCATTTGTCGATCTCTTCCTTGTTTTTGCGATACCAGGGCAAATATTCACTCAGATGGCCATTAGACTCCGTTGAATAATAACCGAAACGCTTCAGTACATCGATCCGGCAAGGCTCGCGCTCGGAAAGCTCAGGATGCTTCTGGAAAGCCTCCAACAAATAAGGTGTCATGTCCCTACCCTCATGGGTCACTTGAATATACCAGGTTTGGTGGTTAATCCCGGCGCATATAAAATCGACTTCCTCGCGGGGCAAGCCAAGCGCCCGGGCAATCTGCTTGTGGCCGCCTTGAACGCCGTGGCATAAGCCAACCACATTAATGCCACCTGCGCGCCGAAGCGCCCAAGTGTTCATCGCCATCGGGTTGGAGTAATTCAGCAGCAACGCATTAGGTGCGGTCTCACGCATATCTTTGGCAATACCAAGCAGTACAGGAATCGTCCGCAGTGCAAAAAACACGCCGCCCGGTCCAAGTGTATCACCGACACATTGATCCACACCATATTTCAAGGGAATTTCCACATCGTGATGGAACGCTTCCAACCCGCCAACACGCGCCATACAAATCACATAATCGGCTCCTGAGATCGCTTCCCGTTGGTTCGTCGTTTCTACGATCGTTGCAGCCAAGCTATTCTTGCCAATCAGGTTGCGGCACAAATCTGCAACCATCCGCAAATTATCTGCGTGAATATCCATCAGCCTAAATTCCGTATCCCTGAATTTCTCGACGGATAAAATGTCCATCATCAATCTGCGTGTAAAACCAACACTACCAGCACCAATCATGGCTACCTTCAACATGCTTATTCCCTCCTGTTTGATCATCTATATAATAAATTGCTTCCTATCTATAAAGTAAAGTATTATATAAACAATGACAATGGTAATAAACTGCTTTTACCCTACAATATATTGCTGTTCTACTATAACGCTTTCAAAATATGGCCAAAGGGAGGGTCTGAGCATGTCAAGCAAGTCCAAAGAGCCGTTTCGACATAACTACGGCTTTCGGTTTCGGGAAACCCCGGAATATGAAATAGCCCAAATCCATGGGATTGGGTGGGAAAATACAATAAGCACAGAGTATGACTGGGATGGCCTTAACCGTGGCGACCAAAGCAGCTTTTTATTCCAATATACATTATCTGGACGCGGAATGATCCAGATTGATCAGCAAACCCATCCCCTGCTTGCCGGGAAAGCTTTTATGGTATGGATTCCTGGAAACCACCGCTATTATTTTCCTGCGGATAGCGACCATTGGGAGTACATGTTCGTTATCTTGCGCGGCGAACGCCTCGCCACGATTATTCAGGAGCTTATCGGCAAGCTCGGATATTTACCCGATTTCACGATCGATAGCCCTACTATCCGCACTTTAAAATTGATATTCGAGCAGGCCAAGCTGCGGCAAATTACAGATGGATACTTGAATTCACTGTATGCCTACCAATTTATTATCGAGCTTCAGCGCAGCACTACCTTTGAGAAATCCAGCTCAGAGATCCCGGAATCCATTTTAAAAACCGTCCATTTTATTGATCTTAATTACGAGCAGCTTGTTAATCTTGACGAAATGGCAGAAATTTCTGGATTGTCCAAATACCACTTTTTGCGCCAATTTAATCGCTTTATGGGGCTGACCCCGCTGGAATATTTGAATAAGCTGCGGATTGAGAAGGCTGCCGTTTTATTGAAGACGTCGGAGCAAACCTTGGATGAAATTGCCATTCATGTTGGTTTTGCCAATGGCAATTATTTTTCCAAGGTATTCAGGCATTGGGTGGGTATGTCACCGGGAAAATACCGCAGCGAGCAAGGCTTGGCCACCGATAATTTATTTTTGAGATGATTGATTTAAAGGAATTTTTTTCAAAGCGCTATATAGCACGGTCTGATTACGCCCATTCTCTTTGGCTTCATACAAGGATTGGTCCGCATATTTAAATAAGGTATGGAGATCCTGGGCGGAATCAGGGTAAGAGGCAATCCCCAAAGAAATGGTAATTTTCTCACCAATCGGGTTCTCCAGAATTTCAATCTGCGTTCTTATGCGCTCGGCTAAGAGGAATGCCTCTTCACTGGTAGTATCAGGCAGCAGAATGGTAAACTCTTCTCCACCGTATCTACAGCAAAAATCATGCTCGCGTTTTTCGGACTGCATAACACGGGCTGTAAATTTGAGCACCTCGTCACCCATTTGATGGCCGTGCTTGTCATTGACAGCTTTAAAATGATCCAAATCAAGCATCACGATACTGAAATTCATCGGGTTCTCGAACCACAAACGGAGAATGGATTCCATGGATCTTCTATTGGTCAGGCCAGTCAAAGGATCGGTTTGCGCTTCAAACGATAGCTCCTCCGCCCTTTTACGCATCGCATTAAAAGCCTCGGTTATCGTGGTGTATAGCTCATTAGCCTCATAATTCCAGTGATTAATATTCGGAATTTGGCTATATAGAGCTTCATTCTTGTTTAGCCTTGAGGCAAGGTGTGCAAGCTTATTAAGTGGCTCTGATAGCTTAGCTGAAACCCAAAGCACAAAAAGCAGCACAATAACTAATAGCGGCAACGAGTATAAGCCCATCGTCCTCAGCAAGGCACGCACATTATCTTCCACATTGCTTACAGGTGATTGTGAGACTACCCCCCACCCTACCTCCGGTACATAGGAGTACCCCGCCAAAAATTGGCGGCCTTCCGTATTGGTGACCTTTTGCTGACCACTTTGTCCAGCCATCAGCTGTTGAACTACAGGATTGGGTGAAGCAGGCGTACCAATCCGCCCAGGACTCGGATGAAATAAGATATGGCCTGAAGCGTCTATCACATAGAAGTAGGAGCCATTACTATTTTCTGATTGCTCCCCGAATATTTTTTTTCAACACATTCGCTTCTTGCAGGTAAATAGAGCCAGCTATATAGCCTTTATAGGCGCCGGTTACATCAAAAATAGGGTGGCTGACCATGATAACCATACGTTTTGTAATGGATACATAAGGTTCGGAAATTAAAGGCTTCCTTAGCTCCAGCGCTTGTTTCGATGCTTGTGAGGTCAGCTTTTGACCAACGATACCTAAACTGCTGGGCGATACAGAACGTACCGTACCTTCAGTATCAATCATCGACATCGAGCTAAAGAAGGTATCCGTGCTCATCAGAAAATCTAACTGCTTCTGTGTAGCTTCATCCGAGCTCTCCTCATTCGAATAATAGAGCGCTGTCCCTTTTACGGATTGCTTCATGGATAATATAATCGTTTGGGCCGTTCGGCTAAGCTCATTGGAATGAATCCTGTTTAAATCGAGTGTATTGTTATACAAAGAGGATTTTTCAGCTTGATAGGCAACTAGGGCATTGATGAGCAATGTAATAATTACTGAAAATAAAACGACGCTGGAAATGATCAGAGAAAGTTTAAATCCTTTATTTGCATACTTGTGTTCTACCAATGATGTTCCCCCTAAGCCTCTGCCTTGAATACATAGTGTTGGATCTGCTTTAAGATTGTTCGTTTTTGGTTTGAATGTACATCCCGTCGTTCTCCGACCATTCCATATACAAGATATCCTGTATACGGTTAATTCCCTGCTTCTTAAGCTCGCCAACTAACCACTGCTCATCACGACCAAGCCTTGCTAAACGGTCACGTTGGACACGCCCATTTTCTACAATCACCATAGGCAAGGAGAGTGGCTTATCGTGCAGCCCCAAATCTTTGCGCGTCACGCTTTCCTCAGACGAGTTTTTCATAACAGAGATACTGCCATTGGTTTCAAATACGGCAAAAGCCACTTCCCGTACCGTGAAAATATTTTGTTCGCGAAGCAGGGTATGGAGCTGGTCAAAATCGAGGTTATTGCGCTTCATCGCGCGAAAATCAATCTTGCCATGAGAAATAATGATTTCGGCACGACCATTCAAATATTTGGACATACCTGGAATGAACTGCACCAGCTTTTCCAAAAAAATCGCCATCAATGTCCATAAAACCAACGCGTACAAAAGCTCCATTAAACTAATATCTTTATCATAAAGAGTGTTGCCCACAATTTCGCTCAGCATTAAGGAGGATACAAAATCAAAAGCAGTCAGTTGAGATATTTCTTTCTTGCCTAATATTCTTGTAATCAACCATAGCCCTACCATGGCTGTGACCAATTTAACTGTTATGTATACAAAGCTCTCCACTTAGGAACATCCCTCTCTTACGTTTAAGAACATTTTACACTATCGCAAGCATTCTTGATACTAAATCCAGCTAAAATGTGGGACATAAATCCTTTAAAATAATTTTCGATTGACAATATTGACATTATAAATGATAATGATTATCATTATTGAATGTGTGATAACGATTATCACCTATATGTATTATTAATTATTTTTATAGGGAGCTGGATACAGGGATGAGTAAAATTTTGATGGTTTTTACAAGCCTAACTGGAAACACAAGAGATATGGCTGATGCCATTGCTGAGGGTATTCAATCAGAGCACGTTGAATTGGAAATTAAGGAAGTCATGTATGCTTCAGGTGATGACCTGCTTAACTACGACGGCATTGTGCTTGGTGCCTATACTTGGGGAGATGGGGATTTGCCGGACGAATTTCTCGATTTCTTCGATGAAATGTGCGAGGTTCAGCTGGATGGACAGAAAGCGATTGTATTCGGATCTTGCGATTCGTCCTACCCCGTTTATGGTGGAGCGGTTGATCAATTGGTTGCCAAGCTGACAGAAATCGGTGCAGAGGTTGTAGCTGAGGGCTTGAAGATCGAAATGTCCCCTTCAAAAAGCGAGCTGGAGCAATGCCAGGAGTTCGGAGCCGCATTCGCAAGACAATTCGTTGGCGTAGAGCAAGCCTAGGATCTTACCTATTTCGTGAGTCAGCTTCCCTTGCTAAGTATAGGACTGCCTGCACTTGGCTTGGTTCAGCCTACACCTGGCTTGGTTGGTTCGCGACTCACGGAACCTATTTTGACGACGATTTATCTGTCACGATCTATCCTGCAAGACTGTCAAGTTAAGATCACAGTGATACCTTTGTCCCGCAAATGCTCAATCTGGCCAGTTGGTGTCCTCACATCTGTAATAATAGTGTGAATCTGCTCTACCGTACAAAGCCGAAAAAATGCCACATGATTAAACTTCGTATGATCCACAGCAACTACCACCTTCTGTGCATTAACCATCACTTTTTTAACGACCCTTGCTTCTTCAATGCTTGGCGTAGTTAACCCATGAGTTAAGCTGAACCCATTGACCCCAATAAAAGCGATGTCCACATAGATTCCTTCCATAATGTATTGATGGCGCTCCAGCCCCAGTAATTTACGTGATTGCGTGAGCGCCCTCACAGTGGCTCAGCTCCATTAATAAGCATGATTTTACTCTTGACGGCTCCTGGCTGCTTATACAAATCGAAGGCATCTTGAATCCGGTCTAACGGTATGGCTTGGTCAATCTATTTTTATAATCTTCATTTTATTGTTATTAGTTTCGTTTGGTTTTATTTCCATTAGTGTCCTACCGAATTTTACACTTATACGTCAATCCCCTTGCCTACATATTCCTGACATCTTTACGTTTCCAGTCATTGACCCACCATTACGAGCAAAAGAAAAAAGCACCTCCGTCCACTATTGTAGTGGATACGAAGGTGCTTTTTTGTTATCGATCATGGCTCCTATTGTGTAAACAGCATATCCGTATAGTAATAGAACGGACCTGGGGATTCCGTCTCCCGAGTGGACACGGGAAGAATGTAAACCTCAAGCGGTGCCCCTTCGCGGGTAGCCTCAACCTCCAGCAGGTGGCTTCCTGCGGGAAGCGTCAGCTCAATCATTTGCTGTGATTCTGGCCTATGGTAGGCTGGCATAAACTCCCGTGTATGCGGGCAGTCGATAACGATTTCCCCGTTTAGCTTCAACAAAACGGGGGCGTTGGCCGCAGCGATCAGGCGAAGCTTACGCTCAGACGGATTCAGCAGCTGCGTGCTGGCGCGGTACAAGCCATCTGCTTCTGTGCCAAGCGCCGCTCTCCAGTCAAGCCGGTTGCCCGCAAACACAGCAGCTGTTGCCTGCTCGCTGCCCGGTCCCCATACCTGCCAATGCCCCGCGCCAAGCAGTACAAACGGCACCCGCTCCACGGACCACACTTGGCCATCATGCCTTCTTGTCCATCGGATTGCCAGCTCGTGAGAAGTTATAGCCGTGGCAGAGGCTTCTTGCACCGTAGCCGTCCACTCCACAGTTTCTCCTGGAGCTAGGCTAACCTCAAGCGGATCGCTTCCCGTCCAATCCTGTGGCGTATCCAGCGAAAGGCTGCCTTTAAGCGCAATCCGTGACTGATTCGTTAAAGTGGCTTTAAGTGTTTTGGACTGTCCCCTGCCTATAGCTGGTCCCTCCATTCCATAGTCCAGCGTAAGCTCCAGATCCGGCTTGTTATTCGTGCCTTGCGGCAGCAAATAACGGTTCTCTGTCACGCTGCGGCTCCAGTATTGCTTAACTGCCCGTTCGCCGGCAGCTTCGCGGTTCCAAGAGGTTGGCAGGTCAGGATGAATAAGAATATCTGTCTCCCATGCCGCCAGCACTTGCTTGCCCATGCGGATCGTGCGGCGAGTTAGCTCGTCAAGATTCGTTGGAGCCGGGAAGCCTTTGATCGGCGGGCTTACTACGACGCGGTCTCCGACCGGCTGTACCCATTTCTCAGGCAGCCCCTCGGGTCCAAGTATCATACCCAAAATCGCGCCAAGCGTTGCCGCGGTGCAGTCCGTATCATAGCCACAGTTGGTTGCTTTTAGGATCGCATCCTCGAAGTCCTCGCCATACAGCCAGCCGAGAATGGTAAAAGCGATATTTTGTGGGGCATCCGTGAAGTTATCGTGGCCGTGATGCTCTAATATAAGCGCTCGATTGGCCTGCCAATCCTTGCCCTCCTCAAACCATTTGATCAAATCCTTAACGGCAAGCGCGGTGCGGCAATCATCCGGGATATAACGCAAACCAATTGTAATCAATGTATCACGGTCCTGCTCATAAAAGATAGCGCTCTCAATAGCTGCAAAAAACATTTCTCCATATACGCCTTCTCCCCCTGCATGGTCAACGGTCGCATCCTGGTAAGCGTAATGGGCAGCCATCTCTGGCGCACCCGGTGCTACCATCGCCCAAATTTCCGAACGAATCGGCGAGCCCATGCAATTGGTGAACGGGTTATTGAACCAGCCTGCAACCGGAGCTACCAAGCCTCTGCGCAGATTGCTTAAGGCATAGCCATATTCATCAAACGGGAAAAAAATATGCTCTACCCATTCTTGCCCGAGCTGCTTGTTCGTCAAGCTGGGTCCATATTGCTCTAATGCGTGGAGCCATACCAACTGTAAATCCAGGTCATCGTTTTCCAACGGACCATCTGGCAGCCGCGGATAAAAGGTCAGGTTTAATAGCTCCTTGACCCCTTCCACGGGAGCCCCTAAGGTGCCTCCAATATTTTTTCCTAACCAACCGCCGTAAACAATTCTATAATAATCCTGCTCATTCAATATACTGATGCCCATTTTCTTATCATCCTCCGAGGTCGTTTTTAATATGCCGCCAACCATTTTTGGTATAATGCTATTATACGAACTGCGAGTGCTGGAAAGCCATGAAGACAATTAAGATTATCAATTACAAAATCTCGGAGGCTGACATGTATTATTCACTTTCTAGACTTTCCGTCATGGATGTTCGGTGGGCTGACTTGTTTCATGCCAAACATAAAACCTTCAAAGACAATCACCAAAACCCCTTTTATCAATTGATCCTGATTGCCCAAGGTCCTGTTTACCTGCAGGCTGCCAATGAAGAGCGGTTAACCCTGCAAACTGGGGAAGCACTGCTGCTTATGCCCTGGGAACAGCATCGCGGCTGGAGGGTCGATGAGCAGCAAGGGCAGTTTTACTGGGTGCAGTTTTCCTGTGAGCCTGGCATTCAGGAGTTTGTCGCGGAACGAGCAGCCAAGCTTAATATTGTCCATGTGCAAAGCAGTGCATTACGCATATCCGAGGGCCAGTTTGAGGATCCGCTTATTATTCCGAGACGCTTTCTTACCTCGCATCGATATAAGCTATTAGTCATATTTGAGCAGTTAGTCGAAATATTAGATAAGCCGGTCGGCCATTTCCGCTTTCATGCCACGCTGCTGCTGGGTGAAATCATCAGGCTGTTAGCCCATGATTTCCTCGAATACAACAAGACGCACACGGTGTTCCCCACTTCCTACACCACGTTCAGAAAGCTGGCCAATCATTTAAATAATAATTATGAAACTGAGGTTTCCACCGAAGCCTTGGAGCAAATGACCGATCGAAAATATGAATATTTATGCCAGGTGTTCAAAAAATACGCAGGTATTACGATGATGGCCTATGTCCATCAAATGCGAATTCAACAAGCGAAGCATTACTTATTGAACACGGAGCAAAGTGTACGCGAAATCGGTGAATCGATCGGTTATGCAGATCCGTTCTACTTCAGCCGCATGTTTAAAAAGCTGGAGGGCTTATCCCCGCAGCATTATCGAAAGCTTCATGAAACGAAATAGCTGCAAAAGAATGACCCTTATGAAAAAAGCCCTCTCGCTGGCTCCTAATAGGAAACCTTCGAGAAAGCTATTTGCGCAAGCTGATATAAGCAATCTGCAATCTGCTCAATAGGATATCTGATGGCTCTATCCTGCTAACCTTATGCAAAATATGCCAAAATATCGTTCAAGCACTCCACCACAGCATCCGGTGCCGTATGGTTCTGCGGGATATCCTGATGCTTGGCAAGCCCTTGCCGCACCCAGATGGCGCTCATCCCCAAGCTTTTGGCTGGGATCACATCGTTGTCTATACGGTCACCGATCATAACCGCCTGCCCGGGCAGGCATCCGGCCTCCTTTAAAGCCAGCTCGTAGAAGCGGGCATCCGGCTTCGACAGACCCGTCTCCGCCGAGCAGCATACGAGCGAAATATAGGGAAGCATCCCATACTTCTCCAGCCTACTGACCGTTCCCTTGCTTTGGTTGGCTATAATCCCTATTTTATAATGGGGCTGTAAGGTACTTAATACTTTGAGCGATTCTGGATAAGGCTCCTCCAACTCCTTACGAAATGCCATCGCTTTCCAGATTGCAAGGCGATCCTGCTCGGATGGAACCAATTGCTTCATAACATGACGCATGGGAAATTCGCATAATTGCCGATGATAGTCCATCAGCGCTTGCTTTACAGTTGGAGCTTCAATCGAATAGCCGAGCTTGCCGGCCTGCTGCACAAATTGCTCAATACTATCTCCTATAGGCTTCGATTCATCAACAAGTGTTTCGCCTATATCAAAAAAGATCCAGCTAATGCTTTGATTATTCCACATATGATCCTCTTTTCCCGCATTAGTCCACTTTCGAAATCCGGTCTACCTCAGCCAATTCTTCAGACGTTAGCTTTTGGTCGATATGCTGCAAAGCGTCCCCAATTTGTTCAGGACGGGATACCCCTAGTATTGCGGAAGAAATATGGCGGTTGCTAAGCACCCACGCCAGCGCGAATTGCGCCAGTGTCCAACCTCTGTTGGCTGCCAGTGGCTTAAGCGATTCAACAATATGGTAATTTCTATCCGCACCAAGCAGGCTATGGAGCCGCTTTTCCCCTGCCGCACCGCGTGAGCCTTCAGGAGGAGCCTCGCCCTGCTTGTACTTTCCGCTCAGAAGCCCTCTGCCTAATGGGCTATACACGACCACACCGACTTGCTCCGACTCCACAAAAGGCAGTAATTCACTTTCAATCCCCCTCGAAATTATGCTATATTCCGGCTGTACACTTTCGAAGCGGTGAAGGTGGTGTAGCGCACTAATGCCATGAGCCTTGGCAATTTGCCAGGCGGCAAAGTTGGAGCAGCCGATGTATCGGACTTTGCCCGATTTCACCAAGTCATCCAAAGCGCTAAGTGTTTCCTCAAGAGGCGTTTCGGGATCGAAGCGATGCACTTGGTACAAATCAATATAATCCGTTTGCAGCCGCTGCAAGCTGGCATCAATCGCACGGAATATATGGTAGCGGCTTTGGCCAGAGTCGTTAGGACCGATGCCTACCTTGCCATGAACCTTCGTCGCCAAAATAATCTGGTTCCGCCTACCCTTTAACACTCTCCCGAGTATGTACTCCGATTCACCGGACTCCAGCGGATTATCACGGTCCATCCCTTTGCCATAGACATCAGCCGTATCGACAAGCGTAATGCCTGCATCTATCGCAGCATCCAAGACGAGCTGCGATTGCTCCTCATCAATCCAACGGCCAAATGCCATCGTCCCTAAGCTAACCTCGGATACCTTTAATCCGGTTCTCCCTAATTTTCTGTGCTGCATGGCTATCAACATCTCCTTTTTTAAGCTTGAATACCTGAGAGAAATTGTACGGATGCTTGTATGGCTTGCTCAAGCTGTGGTGTTGTTCCCTGAAACGGATGGACCGCCCCGAATGTGTGGGTTCCGCCTTCTATCATGGCAACGGGATTGTGCGGAGCTACGGCACGCATCGCGTCCAAGCTTTTCATTAAACGTTTGCCATCCTGGTCGCCTTGGACATGCAATACAGGTGTCGTCAGAGTAGCCAAGCGCTGCACAATATTAAAGCGGTCTTCATTAAGCTTTAAATCCTCATAAAACACAGCTTTAATCGGCATTTCCTGCTTGGTGCGGGTATTTGCTACATAAGCGACTCCATTCTCGGCCAGCACTTGCTTAAAGGTATCATCGAATAAATCCGTATATCCAATTCCATTCCATGTTACCACGGATTTCACCTCAGGGTGGTCAGCCGCGAAAATAAGGCTTGTTGCTCCACCTTTACTGTGGCCTAGCAAATGAAGGCTGGCTGCATCCGCATATGGAGTCAAAGGAAGTGCAACATCCGTCAGTGCTTGAATAACCAATCCCACATCCTGCTGCTCTCTGGAAAAGGTGTTGACCGCAAACCGATCCAGTTCGTCAAAGTCGCTGCGATTAACTCCATTGCAAGAGAAATTAAAGGTAATGACATAAAAGCCATGCTTGGCAAATTGTCCCGCTATATAAGGATTAAATCCCCAGTCCTTAAAGCTCTTAAAGCCGTGGCAGATGATAAGTACAGGCTTAGGTGAATTGCCCTCAGGTATGACTCGAACTTCTCCACGGATAAAAAGCTGCTCACCCGTGTCCAAGTGTCCCGCCTCTAGCGTAAAAGCTTCCTCAATAATAGCATGCTCACTCAAGTCCCATCACTCCTTTTTCTTCTATTGTAACGCTTTACCCCACAAAATTCGAGTTACTTAAAAACGACCACCCCTAGGTGGCCATCTGGCAGGTGAAGTCAAGCGTATGGGGATTCCTGCCGTTGTTGGTACACGATAAAAAAACACCTCAACTCCCACTTGAATAGTGGATAGTGAGGTGTTTTTTATATCTATGAGTTTACAGAGTAGAAAATAGTAAACTACTTGCGAATGACAATCGCTGCAAAATCCGTCAGCTCTGGCACTTCAATCGTTATTTGTTGCTCCGAATTGGCATAGATAGCTTGTGATTGATCAACTAAATAAATGGCTTCATTGCATTCGCCAAGCCCATTAAGGGTAATCTTTAAGTCGAAAATAGGTAGCGGCTGTGTGTACGTTAAACCGTTGAATCCCGATAGATTCAGCAAATGCAACAGATAGGAGCCATCAGCAAGCTTATGGAAGAACACCTCAACACTAGAAGGAGCATTCGTCGTAAGCACCAGCGGCTGCTTAATCGCTTGCTGCAACAGGTTTAACACGACATGTTTATGGTCAGCATAGCCATGTTTATAATAAAGCTCGCCAGCCGGCCATGGGATATAGATGTTGGTTTGCTGCCCTTTCTTGTTCGTTGCTGCGCCCCAAAGCTGCTCGGATATTTTATGGCCGGAAGCACGCTCCGGAGGACCAAAAGTGGATGGAATCACATAAGGCAGCAGCTTCTGGGTGCTGGCTCCAAACTCCATTTTATAAAAGGAGCCCGTAAGGAAAATCCAATCCCGTTCGGGAAAGCTATTAAATATTTGCTTATCATCCGTTAGTAAATAAGCCGCTTCCTGATTATGGACATGCTCCTGAGCCAAGACAGCGTCAAAATTACGCTTGAGGAACGACTGATTAGCAGCGCCCGCTGTAAAGGAACCCCCTGTACTGATCAAGGACACGCCTTGCAGGGAGATGCTCTCCAGTGCTTGCAGCTCCTCCTCGGAGAATTCGCTGATGTCGGGAATGATGACAGCTTTGTATGAATTCAGGGAGCTAAGCTTGCGAGCAAGTACATTCTGGTCCAGCACGTCAAACACGATATGCGCTTCCTTCAGCATTTTGTAGATCCCAAAATATTCCTTCATATTTTTCTGAACCGGTTTTCCGGGTTTAATTAATGCCACATCAGACATCGAGAGGAAATTGCCGTAATAGTCTTCATTATTTTTGTGGTACTCAAAGACAGAAGCGACGGTTGGCAGATTTTCCCGGTCTGGGTAATCCTCGAATACGCCAATAATGCAGAAGTCCAAACCCGAACCGCTTGCTAAGCCAGCCTTCAAGCGAATATTGACCTCATGGCTGGAAACACCAGTAAAGCGGTGAACCAAATCAATCGCATTGATGCAGCAATTGCTGACCAGCTTGTCATCCCACGAGTCCTCTAGTGACGCTACATTCTCCGAAGCCGAATATAACCAAACCGGGAGTGGGCGTTTGTTATCCGTATTCGATTCCTTGCGGACAATGTCGACTTTATGCTCGTTGTAGGTGGAGATCGCGATATCTTTATTTTTACTTTTTACAAGCTCATAAATACGGTCCAGCATTTCCTTGGTTGTAGCATCTTGAAATAGCTTGTATTGACGGTAAACCGGATCCTCAAGGCTTTCGGTCAAAGGCAGATCCAAGCCGCTAAATTCGCGGAATTTGGTTTTGCAGCTATCGCAGAAGCAGATTCCATAATTCGTGCCGCTGTAGTCACGGGTTTGGTAGCCAAACATATTGAAAAAAATACCGTCTACATCGTAGTTGGAGATCACTTCATCAATCATTTGCAGCGAATATTCCCTTTGGTAATAACCATTAATGCAGGTATGAACAATCCCGTGGTAATTGACCTCCTTACCCTCACGGGTACGGTAAAACCACTCCGGCTTTTGGGCGAAAATGGTCTCATGGGCTTTGCTAAAATCGAAGCGGGCAATAAACTTCATCCCGGCTGTGTGCGATTTCTCGACAGCTTCCTTCAGTAAATCCTTCGTTTGACCCTCTGCACGATATTGGTACTCCAGCTTTGTTGGATAAAAAGCGACAATCCCGCCGCCATTCATCATAAGTACGTTCGTTGATAATGCCTGCAGGTCTGTAATTAAGCGGTCTACATCCAAATTCGCATCGGTTTCACGAAGATTATTTTGTACCAGTCTTAAGTTGTTTTTTTGCCACCAGCTCATCATATTCTCCCCAATCCTATTCCTATTCTTTAGCCAGCAAGAAGCCACTCCACAAGATGACCCTTCCTCCGCTCAGGCTGGTCGTTTCTTAAGTTCATCCAATCTAGTCAAAACTTTACTCAAACTCAATCAATAAGCATTCCCAAATCGTTAAGCGTGGTACGCTAATAGCCAGCCTGCCTGCAGCTTCTTGATAGCTAAGTGCTTCACCCGAAATAAGCTGGCTGACTTGTTTGACACGTCTGCCGTCAATTTTTAAGCTTAGCGCGATGTCATGTAAGGGAATATTTGATGATAACGGCCGGCGGCCTACCCCGTTTACCAAATGGATGAGCAGCGTATTCCCCTTCTCGAACAGGGTCATTTGCAGCCCTTGGATATTGCTGATTTCAATAAATTTATGCTCGCCGAGCGCCATGTCGATCGCGTTGGACAGCAGCTGGTAATGCTCGCCCAGCTTGTATTCATTGATCAAATGGCTCAGCGAAAAAGGCATATACATCGCGTGCCCTTTACCTGCCTGATTCCATACGGCAAGCGGCAGGTCGGTATGGCTTACGGGAAGCGAGGCCCGCTCAGGCGGAGCCCCTACGCTTTCCATCGGCGAGAATGGCGGCACCAGCGTTGCCAGCACTTGGCTTTGGACGCCAACTGGCCTCACATAGACCACCTTGCCGCGATGCGCGATCAGCTCGGTATGCTCCAGCCCTTTTTGCAGCGGGTTGCTCGCTCCCTCGGAGCGTTCGAAGCGCAAATAGGAAGCGGTCAAAGCTTCGCTGGTATATAAATCGTTGGCGATCCCAAGCAATGCAAGCAGCCTTGGCTCTTCAGGGATAGCCCCTTCGGCAAATATACAACCACCGGCCTCCACATAGTCGCTGATTAAAGCAATAAATTCATCCGAATACTTCATGCCTTCAGGGATGATCAGGCCTTTATAAGGAGACAGCTTTTCCGCTGTTGCATGCGCGCTTAAAATCACATCAAACGGAATTTGCATATTGATCAAGCCGTCCGCCCAGCCTTCAGCGGAAGCATCACCTGTCCACATCATCGCAATTTGCGCTACGCCAATGGCATCCTCCATGTAGGCTTCAACCTTCTCGACATTGTGGTTGAAATCAGCAACCACCTCAAGAATGCGTTTGTCCTCAATCGTTTCCGGTATGCCGGTCAACGAATGCCAGATGTTCCCGCCTTGGGCTGGAATTTGCGATAGCCAGAAGCTATATTCAGCAGGTGGCAGTCCGGTATGGCGCCAATCCATGCCCGGGCTTGAATGGACAATGCCGCACGGAGTTGGCCGATCTGGAAGGGAGATGCCAAGCTTCATGCTGAGTGCAGGCTTCCAGAATTCAGGAATATGATGATGCCCTAGCGACAAAATATCCTGCGGCTCCGTGCAATGCATATCCGATGTTTGCTCCCGGTCCAGCATATTAGCCGGATATAAATAAAGGATCATCGGAAGCTCTGGATTTTTGCTTTTAATAAAACGATACCAATTATTGGCATTGTCGCGGAAGCAGGTCGGTGCCCAAGAAGGATCAAATTGGCTTTTATCGATAGGAAGTGGCTTATTATATAGCTTGATATACTTCTTGTGGCAAGCTTCGCACCAGCACGGCACAAATCGCGGCGCATTAAAAAAGATCGCGTCGATATCATAATGGCTAATGACTTCATCCAGCACTGGAATCGCTACTGCTTCATTGCGGTATGCACCATTCAAGCAGGTAGACATTAAAAGCGGCCATTTGCCTGGCCGACCCGCACCAATAATTTCAGGCTCGCCTGAAGGCTGCCTAATAAACCATTGTGGCTTCTGTAAATAAAACGTATCCTCGGTTTTACTAAAGTCGAACCTAGCGATAAAGCGGATCCCTTGCTTATGGCAAGCGGCAATAACCTCCTGCAGCAAATCGAAGTTTTGCGGCAAATATTCATTAATCGTATGGTAAGGCACCTTGCTTGGATACCAAGCATAAATGCCCGCTACATTAAAGCAAATCGTATTGGCTCCTAGCTGCTTCATGCCTGCGGCATAACGTTCGGGATCAATTAAAGCAGTGTCTTTAATTTGCAAATTGGTTTGGACAACGCGTAATGGTTTTTTCCACCAAGCTTTTTCTTTCGTTTGCATAGGTAAAGCCTCCTTCTAAACGGTATCCCCAAGCAACTTGAAACGGTTACTGGAGGAAGCTCCGGTAACCGTCCATGGTTGGTTCTTTATTACGTATCGCTCGATCAAGTGCTGCTTATTTCTTGTTAAACTCTTTGTAAGCTTCGGTATTTTCCATATAAGCCTTCTTCATCTCTGGAAGATTATTCAGTTTCTCAATATAAGCCTTATATTCATCCATTGTAATTTGTCCAACAATAGCTTTCGTCACCATGGCTTTCCATTCAGAATCATATTTGGGCCAAGTGCTGTTGAAGGTTGCGGAATATACATAACGGAAAGGGTCTACTTTACCAATCGTGTCATAAGCTTCAACTTCTTTTTTCTTGGCATCATTGTACGCTTTATCTCCCGAAGCACTTTCTACTTTACCCCATTTGGCATAAGCAAGAACGCCTGCGCCTTTACTTGTAGTATTAACCTCTTTCACACCCAAATCGGTTAATACTTTTTGTCCACCGACCACTTTATGATGCACGCCTTCAATCCCGTAATAACCAAAGTCCGTCATTTCATCAGAAGCCGTGTAATCAAAATATTTTAGCAATTCCTTCACTTTCGCCTCAGGAACCTTCTTGGAGATGTAATAACCACCTGATACGCCCGTAGATAATACGATAGCAGGTCCTTTAGGTCCATTTAAAGTCAAGTTCAGAATTTTGGAATCCGGCTGTGTTTTATTAATGGAATCCTCATATTCTTTATCCCACCAAACGCTTCTTGCATAAGAAGCTGCACGGCCTGTTTTGTAAAGCTCTTCAGCTTGTGTTTTCTTCATAACAGCAAATTCTTTGGAAAGGACCCCATCCGTGTACAAGCCTTTAAACCAGTTGACCATCTCCGTATATTGAGGCGTCATTCTTTTGTCGATCATGCCGCCTTCACTATTATAAGTAGGATCAAGCGTACCGAAGCCAGCGCCAAATGCATCATCGCCGTCAGCAATAATTACTCCATGCCCGATTAACCCAAGTGTATCCTTCTTGCCATTTCCATCAGGATCGCCTTCAACCATTTTTTTCAATGCCGCAGCATATTCATCCAGAGTAGTCGGTACGGGAATGTTTAATTTATCGAGCCAATCCTTACGGATTTTAATCCCATTATCAATCCTTGAACGGGAACGTGGAACCGCATACACTTTACCGTCTACAGTTAAATATTTTTGCCAGTCAGGGGCCATATTCTTTTTCAAATTCGGATATTGGCTCAAGTCACCAAGAAAAGGTCCCAAGTCCCAAAATGCACCATTCCTGATCGCACTGCGAAGTGTAGGCCAAGTTGCATCAGGTGATGCCACAACCTCAGGAAGATCGGCGGAAGCGAACAATAGATCCGCTTTCGTTTTCAAGTCACCATCAGGTACCCATTCGATATCCAGCTTGCTGTTGGTTCGCTTTTCCCATTCCGTCCAGAACGGATTTTTCATATCAGGAACTTCATTGTATAAGCCGGCAAAAATCTTGATTTCAAGCGGCTTCGCAGCAGCTTTCGTATCTGTAGTACCTGGTGCCGTTGCTGCTGGTTTCTCTGTAGCCGCCCCGCCTGAACAGCCGGCAACTAATGATAAAGCCACGACGCAAGATACCCCTGTTGACCATTTCTGAAACGCTTTCATACATCTTCCCCCTTGATAATTGTATTAAGGGTGCCTCCACTTTCGTGAAGGCTGATCCCCATTGATTTGATATTAAGGTGCATACAACCGGAATAATACAGACAATTCATGTAATCTATGAGGAAAGACAAGAACTGTCCGAAAGGCAAAAACAGTCTGTAGCGTTTTATTCGAACTCAATCAGCAGGCATTCCCAAATATCTAGCTTTGGCACTGTAATGGAAAGCTTTCCATTGCTGCTCTCAAAGCTTAATGGCTGCTCCGAGATCAGCTGGCGCACCGCTTTCACTTTCTTGCTATCCAGCTTCAGCTTGACGATAATTTCATGCAAAGGAATATTCGTTGACAATGGACGTCTGCCCACACCATTAACCAAGTGGACCAATAACGTATTATTTTTTTCGAATACGGTCATTTGCAATCCTTGATAATTGCTGACTTCAATAAACTTGTCCTTACCGAGCGCCATATCAATCGCATTGGACAATACCTGGTAATGCTCGCCCAGCTTATATTCATTAATTAAGTGGCTTAATGAGAATGGCAGATATAAGGCATGGCCTTTACCCACAGCATTCCAAACCGCAAGTGGCAGGTCGGTATGGCTTACAGGCAACGAGGCACGTTCAGGAGGGGCGCCAACACTCTCCATAGGTGAGAAAGGCGGAACGAGTGTTGCCAGTACCTGTGTGTTAGCTCCATTAGGCAATACATATAACACCTTGCCGCGATGTGCGATAATTTCGGTATGCTCCAACCCTTTTTGCAAAGGATTATTAGCTCCTTCAAAGCGCAAGTAGGATGCCGTTAAGGGCTCGCTGATATAGAAATCCTCGGAAATGCCCAACAGCTTCAATAACTCAGGATGATTAGGAATCGTTCCTTCAACGAAAATATGTCCACCAGCCTCAACATAATGAGTAAGGATACTAATGAAGCTATCGTTATACTTCATGCCTTCCGGAATGACGAGCCCCTTATATTCAGAAAGCTTGTCAGGCGTCGCTTGTGCCTCCAGCAAGACGTCAAATGGAATTTGCATATTGATCAAGCCATCTGCCCAACCTTCCGCAGAGGCATCGGCTGTCCACATCATGGCAATCTGTGCAGATGCTATAGCTTCGTCCATATAGCTCTCGACCTTTTCCACGTTGAGGTTGAAGCTTTTGACCACATCAAGAATCCGTTTGTCGCCAATTGTGTTCGGGATACCCGTCAAGGAATGCCAGATGCTGCCACCATGCGCCGGAATCTGTGAAAGCCAGAAGCTGTATTCTGCTGGTGGCAATCCTGTATGCCGCCAATCCATACCAGGACTTGAATGGACGATACCAAACGGAGTAGGGCGGTCAGGCAAGCTTCTTCCCATTTTCATGCTAAGCGCCGGCTTCCAAAATTCAGGGATATGGTGATGGCCCAGCGACAAAATATCCTGCGGCTCGGTGCAAAGCATATCGGTTGTTTCAGCACGGTCAAACAAATTATCATGGTACAAATTGTAGTAAAGGATCATCGGGATATCCTTGCCGGTTTGTTTGATCGTCGCATACAGATTATCCATATTGTCACGCATGCAAGTGGAAGCCCAGTCTGGATGGAATTGCTTCCTGTCCGAAGGCATTTCGGTGTTATATAAAGTCGAGTACTTACGGCGGCAAGCTTCACAGAAGCAAACCGTGTAATTCGGAGCATTAAAGAAAATACCATCAATATCATAGTTGCTCATGATTTCTTGTAACACAGGAACAGCTACAGCATCATTTCTATAAGCGCTGTTGATGCATGTGGACATCAGCAACGACCAGTTTCCAGGGCGAAGCGCTCCAATCGTTACGGGTTCTCCAGCAATATCCCTGGCAAACCAATCTGGCCGTTGTAAATAAATCGAGTCTTCGGCTTTACTAAAATCCACGCGGGCAATAAAACGAATATCCAGCTTGTGGCATTCTTCGATAACAGCTTTCAATAAATCAAACGATGTAGGCAAAAACTCATTAATCGTATGGTATTTCACTTGGGAATGGTACCAAGCATAAATGCCGCCTACATTAAATACGATCGTATTGGCACCCATGTCCTTCATTTGTGCCGCTAGCTCTGCGGGATCGATTAAATCGGTATCCCTTACTTGTAGATTAGGTTGAATAACGCGCAGTGGTTTCTGCCACCATGATTTTGACTCCGTTGATATGCTCATCTTTAGCTTCCTCCTAGAAACGGTTACCATCCAGGTGGATCATTCCAGCATTCAGGATTGATTCAACAAGGCATGATAACCGTTTGATTGTGTTCTATCTAATTGGTCTACCGTTCATTTTGCAGTCTATTTCGCATTAAAAGCTTTATAGGATTCAGCAAATTCCTTGTAGGCCTTTTTCATTTCTGGTGTGTTGTTGATCTTTTCCACATAAGCCTTGTACTCGTCTATTGTAATTTGGCCAACAATCGCCTTCGTTACATTCGCTTTCCACTCATTCTCATATTTAGGCCATGTGCTGTTCCATGTGTTCGACAACGTATAGTTAAATGGGTTTACTTTACCAACCTCGTCGAAAATTTCAACTTCCTTTTTCTTCGCATCATTGTAAGCCTTGCTGCCTGACGCGCTCTCTACCTTACCCCATTTCGAGTAAGCAAGTACACCTGCACCTTTACTGGTGGTATTCACTTCTTTAATACCTAGATCATTCAACACCTTTTGTCCGTCCACGACAGTATGATGGACACCTTCAATTCCATAATACCCCAAATCAGTCAATTCAGTTGAAGCTGTTTGGTCAAAATATTTTAATAACTCTTTAACCTTAGCTTCAGGAACCTTTTTGGAAATGTAGTAGCCACCGGAAACTCCGGTTTGCAGCTCAATCGCGTCGCCCTTAGGTCCTTTTAGATGAAGGTTAAGAATCTTTCCTTCAGGTTGAACTTTTTTGATTGCGGTTTCCCACTCATTGTCCCACCATACACTACGTCCATAAGAAGCCGCTCTACCCGTTTTGTACAATTCTTCGGCTTGTGACTTTTTCATAACCGCAAATTCCTTGGACAGAATGCCATCATCATACAGCTTTTTATAAAAGAGCACCGCATCCGCATATTGTGGAGTCAAACGGCTTTCGATCATCCCACCTTCTGCATCGAAAGTAGGATCCAGCGCGCCAAAGCCAGCAGCAAAGGAAGGATCCGCATCTTTAACAATAATCTCATTACCGATTAAGCCCAAAGTATCCTTTTTGCCATTGCCATCCGGATCACCTTCAACGATTTTCTTCAAAGCAGCTGCATATTCATCCAGTGTAGTTGGAACCGGAATATTCAGCTTGTCCAGCCAATCCTTACGAATCTTAATACCGGGATCGATCCTTGAGCGGGAGCGTGGCACGGCATAGATCTTGCCATCAACGGTCAAATATTTAAGTGCATCCTTACCCAAATTGTTTTTCAAATTCGGATATTGGCTCATATCGCCAAGGAAAGGCGTCAAATCCCAAAAGGCGCCACTGCGTACAGCATTCAATAAAGTAGGGCGAACCGCCGACGGTGCTGCAAGCACTTCAGGCAAATCGGCAGAAGCCAGCAATAGATCCAGCTTCGTATTCAAATCGCCATCGGGGATCCATTCCATATCCAGCTTCGTATTTGTTCTTTTTTGCCATTCTGTCCAGAATGCATTATTCATATCGGGAACTTCATTATAAAGTCCGGCAAAAAATTTAATCTCCAGCGGTTTCCCGGAAGCTCCTGTTCCTGCTGCACCTGGTGTTGTTGTTGGTTGAGCCTCGTTACCTGCGCAGCCAGCTAAAACCGATAGCGCCACCATGCAGGATACGCCTGCTGTCCATTTGCGTGTTGATTTCATTTGATTGATTTCCTCCTAAAATATTATGTTGGAAGAGGTTCCCTTGATGGAGAACATTTTCTCTTTACTTTATCGATCTTATAGCTTCCCGGCACGGAGTTATACAGACAATTGATGTACAGCTCAGGGCAGGATAAGAACTGTCTGTTCTTCATCCTAGCTGTGTTATAGCTATGTTTTGTAGCTTAACCTTTGACTGAGCCCAGCATTACGCCTTTGGCAAAGTGCTTTTGCAGGAATGGGTAAATGACAAGGATTGGCGCCATCGCCATCATAATCGAAGCCATACGAATGGTCTCCTGTGGTACCATGCGGTCATCGCCACCGGAACCCGACTGAGCCACACCATTGGAATCGGAATCGATAACCAATGTCTTGACCAGCACCTGAAGCGTCCATTTCTTCGAATCGGAAATATAGATCATCGCATTAAAGTACGTGTTCCAATGGGCAACTGCGAAGAACAAGGTAAATGCAGCAATCGCAGGCATCGACAACGGAATGACAATCCGCATAAACACACCCAGATCGGAACAGCCGTCAATTTTCGCGGAATCCTCAAGCTCTGAGGGCAAGGATTCCAGGAAGCTTTTAATAACAATTAAACTCCATGCGTTAGTGAGTGCAGGCCAGATCAGCGCCCAGTATGAATTTAGCAAGCCCAATTGCTTGATCAGCAGGTAGTTCGGGACGATACCCGCACTGAACACCAGTGTGAAAATAACCGCTCCCATCATGATACCACGTCCGGGCATTGTTTTTTTCGTTAGTGCATAAGCCAGTGAGAACGATACAATAATGTTAAGGATCGTGCCGATCACCGTAATAAAGGTTGTGCTTTTTAATGCGTTAGTGAAGCTGTTGGTCGATAAAATATATTTGTAAGCAGAGAGCGACCATTTTTCCGGAAAAATATAAAACTGCAAAGGCACATAAACCTCTGGATCTGTAAAAGATACACTAAACACATACAAAAACGGAAATACGCAAACCAATGAAATGATCCCCAACAATGTATAGTTGACCCAATCAAAGGGCTGCAGCTTCTTCGACGAAACAAAACTCATCAGATTCTCCTCCTTCTATTAATAGATGCCTTCATGCCCTAATTTTTTCACTACATAATTGGATACCATCACAAGCACGAAGCCAACGACACCCTTAAACATACCTACTGTAACCCCGGTGCTAATCTGTCCTTTAAGAATCCCTTGGGTATATGCATACGTATCAAATACTTCAGCGAGCGACGAGACTAACGGGTTCATCATCAATAATATTTGTTCAAAGCCTACATCCGCCATTTGTCCAAGACGCAGAATAAGTAAAATGAAGATCGTTGGACGAATCGCTGGCAAAGTAATATGCCAAATTTGGCGCCAACGGGTTGCACCATCCACAACGGCTGCTTCATATCTTTGTGGATCTACACCGGCCATAGCCGCAAGGAAGATGATCGTTCCCCAGCCCACCTCTTTCCACATGTTCTGTACCGTAATCATCGCCCAAAAATAGTTAGGGTTGGACAAGAAAGGAATACTTTCACCGCCGGAGTCGGTAATCAATTTATTAACAATTCCCACATCGGTCGATAATACAAAAAACGTCATACTGGCTACAACTACCCAAGATAAAAAATGCGGTAAATATACAACTGACTGATTAATACGTTTGAAGAATTCATGACGCACTTCATTTAACATTAAAGCCAGAAGAATCGGCATAGGAAACATAAAAATCAAGCCGAAAATATTGATCGCAAAGGTGTTTCGCAGCATAATATAAAAGTTTCGATCCGAAAACAACTCATTAAAATGCTTCAGCCCTACCCACTCACTGCCTGTAAATCCTAAGTACGGATTATATTCTTTAAAAGCAAGCATCAAGCCCCAAAGCGGTACAAATTTAAAAATGAGAAAAAATAAAATACCCGGTATTGCCAGCATATACATATATTTATGCTGAACCATCCGATTCCACAATCTAGAGCCATAGCCTACGTTACTTGGTCTTCTGGTGACCAGTACGGCTTTGCTTGTTTCCATCATTGCTGTACACCCTCTCTGTTCATTTGTTATGGACGTTCCTTGTGAGTCCTATACTAAACGGCATGCAGAGGGCAGTATACAGACAATTCTTGAATTTGCAGGAAAGAGATACGGAGGGACAGTTCTTGTCATTTGATATAATTAGGGAGCACCCTCAGAGAGCACCCTCCCCACCCTCCCTTATAGGGAGGGACCCAAAGGGCTTTGCCCTCTGGACTCCCTTTGGCGTGCGGCGAGGCTGCGGGGTTCTCGGGGCGCTACCGTCCCTTCGGGACACGCTTGGTTTGGCAGCGGATGCGGGTTGTGCGGCAACGTTGGATAAGAGTCGCTGTCCCTTCGGGATTTGCTTGCTTGGGGGGCGGATGCGGGGGCCGGTGGAGAGTGGACGGACAGGGATTTCAGGGAATTTTTTTGAGGGATTACGACTGTTTTGTCGTTATTTCCTTCAATTTTTTATGGTATTCTGGAATTGTTCAAAGCAACGAGAACATCCCGAAGGCTTTACAGGTAGTTTAAAACAACTTGGTATGGGATGGTGATCGGAAATAAGATGGATTTCAGCGGAGATATTAATCAGTTAAATAGGCTCTATGCAGAAACAAGTGCTTGACGAATGCGGAGTAGCTAAAATTGGAGTTAGAAGAAACCGAAATTAGTCTGCATGAGTAGCACCGAAGTAAACGGGTTGCGGCATATCGATTCTGACCCGACAGTATGCTGGTTTTAACGGAATAGCTCCAGCTAATTGCGCTTGAACTCTGACAAAAAGAAAGGTAACTGGAAAACCTCCAGCTAAACCGCCTTGATTTCAAGGTTTGAGCCCATTGGGCTCAAATTTAAGGTAGTTTTTCCATGTAAGTATTAGAAAGGTGGATTTTTGAAAGAAACAGGAGGTTTTCCCACTCGTCCAACTGATCTACCTTTTGACATCGTCAAGCGCTGATTTTGGCGTAGACCGTAAATAATAAGAAAAGTCGATTTATTTCTTTAAAAGTAGATAGTGTAAAGTAAATAGTGTTTTTAAATCTGTATTTGGTAATGAAAGAACAAAGCCAATTCTGATTAGCCTGCTAGGTGCTAGAACAAGATACACATTACAGCTAGGCACGGATAAATTAGAATTGCATTTTGTTGAACTGCTGAAATTGCCGATTGATCCCCCAGCAAATGCCCCTTTGTATGAATGGGCTCGTGCAAATGCCATTCTAGGCATATACAAGCAAGGGATAGCTCTGGACGTGATAGCAAAAGCTGTGAAGATGCCTATTGAGGCAGTGGCTCAGTATTGAGCAAAGCGAGAAATAAAAAGAAAGAAGCCTCCAATCCCATTTAATCCGGGAATATGAAGGCTTTTTAGGCTCGTGAAAGTATGAAAATAACAAGCGGAGCGACCAAGGTGTTCTGGAGATAGCAAAGCGGTGCCTTTGTTCAAGGAATTTTACCGCTAATCATTTATCTAATCAAAAATTCCTTGAACAACAGCAATTGGAGGAACATCTTGGTCGCGCAGCTGCACGTATTTACTATGAACTCGGTAATATGATGGCTTCTTGAACAACAGCAATCGGAGGAATATCTTGGTCGTGCAGCTGCACGTATTTACCCTTAACGATAAGCCGTCCTAAACATCCCCGGTGTCATTTGAATATTCCGCTGGAACACTCTCGTCAAATTTCGCTCCGAATAGCCAATGATCGCCGCGATCTCGCTGATGCTTTGATCGGTTTCCAGCAATAGCCGCTTCGCTTCCTCTACCTTGCACTCCACAACGAATTCCAGAAAGTTGATGCCCATTTCCTTTTTGAAAAGCCTGCTCACATAAGAAGGGCTCATGCCAACCAGCTCGGCACAATGTACCAAGGAAAGATCCTCTGTACAATGGTCACGAATATACTGGGAAACCTGCCAAATCGCGGTTTGTCCGGTATCGTTCAACGAATCCTCGGTAAGCTTTTTGTGAAGCGGGAACAGCACCACCGTAAACCAATCAATAATATCGCGCGAGGTTTGCTTGCTTTCCAATTGCCCGAACAGATTATGTTCTAGAATATCCAAAATGCTCCCCCCTTGCTTCTCCAAGGAAGTGATCACTGCGGACAATAAGACGGAATAGCTTTGGTGGATAAAATTATACGATTGTGAGGTCTGCAATGCCTTCGTAAATCTTTCAAGGGATTGCTCGGCTTGCGCCAATTCGCCTTTGGATAAAGAGTCGACGATTGCGCCTTCAAGGTCACGCGGATACCGAAATACTGCCCGCGTTTTCGAATTTTCCAGATCCTCTATATATAAAACAGAGGCCGTATCCTGGTAAATCCGGTATTGCAGCGCAACCTCTGCTTCCTTATATGAAACCGGAACGTCCGCAATATGCGAGTAACAACGGCCAATGCCAACCGAGGCATCAAAGGATAGGAAGCTTTTTAAAGACTCGCATACCGTATGGGCGAATTCGATCAAGCGCTCAGGCAGCTTGGATTGCTCCGCATCCTGGCTCCATTGCAGCAAGGCGATTCCCTTTCCTTGATAAGGGAACACATAGCCCTTTAAATCATCAGTTTTTTCCATGAGCTCCTGAATAACATTGGACACGGCAAAAGCGATAATCGGCTGGTCCCCTGGCAGGAACCTTGTTTCCCGTATCACATTCTCCACTTCTACGACCATGATCACGTAGTTGGATTTGACGGTTAGCCCGTACGTTTCACAGTCCTGGATTAGTGAGGTACTGAGCACATAATCGCCATTAATAAGCTGCTGCAAGCACCGTTCACGAAGGGTTGGCTGGACCTTGTCCATATAGCTGCCCAATTGCTGTGTCTCTTTACTCAAGTAATCAAGGCAAGCGCGAATATAGTCGAATTCATTTTCATTGCTTTGAATAAGCCCTTCCCCAAGTGACCGGCTATGCTTAATAAGCTGCTCTACTGGACTGTAGGCTCGCTTCGTGCTGAAATAGGTGAAAATAACCGCCAATATAATAAAAAAAGTTAACGCTAACAAGGTAACTACACGAATCCAAACCAGCCTTTCCGTAATAAGCGCCTCAGGAATGACCGATACATAGGTACGTCCAAATACACTTTTCACATAGGAGTAGTGTGACTCCTTTCCATCCTCGTCTGTAAAATAAAAGCTATCAATACTGTTGGTAGCTTCACTTATTTTTTGCAAAACTGGCGAATTTTCTATCATTTGCCGATTCGCTGTCGTTTGATTCGTTGCCGCACCCAGTGAATGGGGATAGCTCACAAAGATCATTTCTTTTCCTTTAAAAAAGAGATCCGTTTCATCCGGCAAAAAGCGCATAATGCCTTTAGCTTCCACTTGGAAAGCAAGAATGCCTTGATTCGCTGATGTGCTTACAACCGGCACTTTACGGAAATAGGTAATCAAACCCTCCTGTTGGCTGTCAGGCAAATAAATCCAGCGCAACGGATTTTTATCTGCCATTAATTGCTCTACATCATTTTTGTATTTAAATTCCTGTAATTCTACGCCTCCATATTGGTTCGTTAGGACTATATTTTCCTGATTGGTGTAGAAATAAATTTCATTAATGAAATCATTGGCATTTTTGACCAGCAAAATTTTGTTGATCAACTCTAGATGCCATACTAAAGGCTTATCTACAATGCGATTAGTGAACAAATCGTTAATGATCGGCTCGGCCGCCAGTTGTAGCGATTCCTTCTCAATGCCTTGGATAATGCGTTCCGCCCTATCTCTCGTTAAGGCCAGAGAGGATTTGCTTTCATCTATAATTTGACCCTTGGTCCGCTCCATCGCAAATTGATAATATACTAAGCCAGCAATCAAAATAGGCACACATACCGAAAGGCATCCGACCCAAATTAAACGGTGAAAATATTTACCGCTTCGTTCCTCTTTCCCAGGAAATAGGATTCGATACAAGCGGTTTAGCCAATTAACCATAGTCGCCTCCAACTGCTGCGGGACGATTCCGCGCAATGTCTGTTATGTCTGTAATTCATGATCGACACCTGTATTGTACTACATGATTATAACTTCAACCACCCCGGCATTGAACCGTCAATCCTTGTCATCCACTAATTTCAGGGCAAAATTGGTCAATATAGTAGACGAATAGGAGCATATATGGCAATCTATAGAGGTCAGGCATGATTTTCATGATAGGGAGGCTCTTTATTTGTCCCGCAAGCACAATTTACTTTTTGCCCTCTATGTACTGCTGGGCGTATTTGCTCTCTCCACTTCAGCTATTTTTGTAAAGCTTTCCAGCGCTCCAGCGCCCATAACTGCCTTGTACCGGATGTTTTTTTCCTTTATATTATTGCTCCCTTTCTTATTAATAGTGCCCAATGCTTTAGCCGATCTTAGAAAAATAACGAGGAAGCAATGGATATGGGGTTCATTATCCGGTGCTTTTATTGCAGTCCATTATTTACTTTGGTTTGAATCCTTGCTGTTCACGTCCGTGGCCAGTTCAACTGTACTTGTGACGCTTCAACCGTTGTTCGCTTTTATTGGGGGCTATTTGATCTATGGGGAAAGATTAAGAAAAGTAGCGGTCAGCGGAGGTGTTCTTTCGATCGTAGGCAGTGTAATTATTGGCTGGGGGGATATGCAATTAGGTGAAGCAGCGCTCTACGGAGACATTCTAGCCCTACTTGGAGCCGCGGCAATTACTGCTTATTTTTTAATCGCCCAAAATGTTCGAAAGCATATGTCCCTCGTCCCTTTTGGCATTATTGTCTATTCCACAAGCTCGTTATTCCTGCTCGCCTATTGCCTGATGATGCAAGCTCCTTTGGTTGGCTATCCAGCCTCAGATTGGCTATGCTTTCTGGGACTGGCTATCATTCCAACTTTAATGGGACAAACGATTTTTAATTGGTTGATTAAATGGTTAAGTGCATCGACGATTTCGATGAGTATCCTTGGAGAGCCTATAGGAACCTGCCTATTGGCTTACTTGATTTGGGGTGAATCCATTACCCTTCCGCAGGCGCTTGGTTCTTGTGTAATCTTTATCGGTATTTATATCTTTTTGCGGTTTAATAAAAGCGGTAATGCGGATGGGATTAGTGAAAATAAAGAAAAAAGCCTTTGAAGCAACAGGATTGGTTTAGGACTAGCTCCCGATCCGTTGCCTCAAAGGCTCTTTGAAATGGCTAAATCAACGTGCTAACTTTACCTGCTAATAACGGCTATTCACCCTGCACATAAGGAATCGTTAACGGTCCCAACGGCAATACGGCGACGGTCATGCCTTCGCCATATTTCTGTTTTAGTTGCTCCAGCGTTTCATCAATATTAGCCGTTGGCTTAAACATCGCTTTCTCAACAAGCTCATCGGGCAATGATGAGCGGACATATACATCGGCCCAAACCTGGATGACCGCTTGCTTCTGCACCTGCCATTGGTCGAACTGGGAGAAGGAGGGATCATTAATCAGATCCAGAATCTCCTGTGGTGTTCGACGTAATTGCAAAATCGCCGCGTAGTTGCCATGATCCGGTATCCCGTCAGAGCATTCAGCTGCACTAATGATCGTGCCGCCTTGCTTGACGATTTTATGTGCAGCGCTCATCCCTTTGACCGCCTGGTATAAATTTTGGTCCAAGGGGTAGCCTGAATTCGATGTAATGACGACATCATAACGTTGCTCCACCGCGACCATCGCATGCGCCTTCGCATAGGCACAGCCTATTTTGTGCGCTTCAAATAGCTCTCCGGCAAAAACCTCGGTAATTTCCTTGTCCTTATTTAAGGCTACGTTCAGCATAAAATGCGGCTTGCAGAGACGGTTAACCTCGCCAGCCATTTCCTGCAGCGGATTACGATCCATATTGCCCCAAGTGGCAAGAGGGTCACCGATCATTCTCGCATTGTGGAAGGTCAGAATCGTTTCAATACCCGCGATACCCGGCATAATGCCCTTGGGACCACCAGAAAATCCAGCAAAAAAATGCGGCTCGATAAACCCGGTAACGATTCTAAAATCAGCTTCCACATATTCCTTGTTCAAATAGGCGTCACAGCCAAATGAGATTTTGCCCAAATTGACCAATTCGTCTTGATTATGACAATGGTGATTAATTACCCGATACTTGTCGACAATTTCATCGCCCAGCATCTGTACGAATTCTTCCCGGGTTTGGTCGCGATGCGTCCCTGTGCCATTAATAATAACGAATTGCCCGGCTGGAACATGTGAAAGCTCCTCAATTAACCAAGGCACCAGCTTTTCGTTAGGCGTGGGGCGCGTAATATCGCTGATTACAATCGCTACCGTATCCGTTGCCTTGACCATATCCCGCAGGCGGGGCACACCTATCGGCTGCTGTAAAGCTGCCATCACGGCTGCCTTCTCATCCTTAAGACCCTCCATATGGGAGGGCTCAATGACGGTTGCATGGTCAGGCACCTGGATACGCAATTCAGCTTTTCCATATTGTAAAAAGGTTTCCACTAGTTATCACGCCTTTATAATCGTATCCACTACTCGTAAATTTTATAAAGAGCTTGTGTTCCGCTATTTTCTTCGCCCATCTCTTTCAACTGCTCATACAAAGATTTGGCAAGCTTTAAGCCATGCGTTTGTAAACCCATCTCATCAGCCGCTTCGATCGCGATACCCATATCTTTAATAAAATGCTTCACAAAAAATCCCGGCTCAAAATTGCCATCAATAATTCTTGGTCCCAAATTGCTTAACGACCAGCTTCCAGCAGCACCGGATTCAATGCTTTTAAGTACAGTGGACGGATCAAGTCCAGCCTTTTTGGAATAAATTAAAGCTTCGCAAACACCCATCATATTCGAGGCAATCGCAATTTGATTGGACATTTTCGTATGCTGTCCTGCTCCTGCTTTCCCTTGGTGGACGATATTTTTGCCCATAACCTCAAAGATTGGCTTCATAGCTTCAAATACATCCTGGTCGCCACCAACCATAATGGAAAGCCTTGCTTCTTTGGCACCAACATCGCCACCGGAGACAGGAGCATCCAACGAATAGCTGCCCACTTTTTTCGCTTCTTCCTCAATTTTTTTAGCCAATGAAGGGCTTGAAGTGGTCATGTCCACGAAATAGGTACCTGGCTTAGCATTATGGACAACGCCTTGCTCACCCAAGTAAACCTCCTCAACGTCACTCGGAAAACCTACCATAGTGATCACCACATCAACCTCGCTAGCTAATGCGGCAGGTGATTCCTGCCAAACAGCTCCCGCTTCCACTAGCTCATCGGTCTTCGATTTGGTTCTGCTGTACACATGAAGCTTATACCCTGCTTTAATCAAGTTTTTGACCATGCTTTGTCCCATAACACCCGTACCGATAAAGCCGATAGCGGCATCTTGTTTAATTGAACCCATTTTCAAATTCCTCCTTTGATACATCCCATAAATGCTACCCTTACAGTTTAATTGAAGTTCGATAGATATGAAAGCGACATTTCTTGATGTTTCCTCAAGGCAGCTCAAATATCAAAATCCGTCCTAGTCTGACCACAGTTCTTGGCTTAAACCTGCACCCAATATCAATTGCTGTCCAAACGTATATGGGGCAGGCGGCTGACAGAACCACTATGATTATAATAAGTGGTTGCAATTTCCGTCTATAATACATTTTTGTACGAAGGGATTTAGTTATGCCTACAGCAAAAAGAACCACTTTCGCGGTTCTCCTGTCATGGCTCTAATGTTAATTCTTATTGGGATCCGCAAGCTTTCTTGCTAACCAATCAAAAGCTAGCCGACCGCTGATTTCATGGCCACCCTCAAATATATCCGATTCGATATTGCCTTCGGCGCCAAGTGAAGTATAAATCTCCTCAAGCTTGGCAATGGTCGTCCTCGTCGCTTCGACAGGAAATAGCGGGTCGTGGCTGCCCGATTCGATGAATAAAGCGCGCGGTGCAATCAGCCCGATCAATTCCGGCATCTCAGCATGCAGCAATATGCCGGGAATGTAATTATCCAAGCAATGGCGGCGTGCCAAGATACTGCTCTCGTACGTATTGCTGTAGCCACAAATAACCGTTGCTAGAATCCGCTTGTCGAGTGCGGCAGATAAGGACGCCACCATGCCTCCGCCGGATAAGCCCATGCAGCCAATTCGCGAAGCATCAACCTCGGCTCGCTGAGCCAAATAATCGGCGGCACGGATCGCTTCATGCGCCCTGAGTCCGGCGATGGTTTTGCCTGCCATAAGCAGCGCAGCAGCAATCGGAAAACATGAGTTTGGCGTGTCTGGATTCTGCGCAATATCCCAGTCAAGCTTCCGGTCGCCGAAGCCCACAATCTCGGGAGCGATCACGACCAGCCCTCTCCTGCAAAGCTCCAGGGCAAAATGGCGATGGATTCCAGGCTCACCCTGATCCTCGGAGCCATCCGGGAGCAGCCCGACGACCTGACGGCTGCCATAGCCGTGGCCATGCCATGCGAGCACGGCGGGCAGCGGTAGCTTGCCGCGTTCCTTGGGCAGCAGCACATAGGCCGGAACCCGCAGGCCGTCCACTGTCGAATACTCGACACGCTCGCGGATCACGTCGCCCAGGTCGGTGCTCTCCAGCACGACCGGATCAAGCAGCGGTTGATCGCCTGCTCCGTCTCCATAAGAGCCAAGCGTTTGCCGCAGCTTGGCTCGAAGCTGCTCCCTTTTTGCCTCCAAGCTGCCGTGATGGCCACTGCTGTGATCACGGATTACTTGGGTATCCGCAACTAATTGTTCAAGAAATCGGTCAGGCTTCCAGATAACAGACAGCTCCTTTTATAAATCCATGATAGTTCCAGTATGCTGGAAAAGACGTTCATTTCAATGCCCATTGCCATTAAACGTGACTATTTAACCTTTAACCGAACCAAGCAGCGCTCCCTTGGCAAAATGCTTTTGCAGGAATGGATACACCAGTAGTACGGGAATCGTAGCCACCACGATAACGGCCATCTTGATCGTTTGGTCCGGCGGAGCCACATAGCTGTCACTAAAGCCAGACGTGTCGCCGCTCAGTCCGCTTGCGAGAATCACGATTTGCCGCAAAATAATTTGAATCGGCCATTTGGCATTTTCATTCAAATATAAAATGGCCGTCATATACGTATTCCAATACGTAACTGCATAAAATAACGAAATCGTGGCAATCGCTGGCATCGACAACGGGATGACAATTTTGAATAAAATGCCCCAATCGCTGCAGCCGTCAATTTTAGAAAAGAATCAGCTTCGTCAATAGGCTTTGCTTGTTCATGAATGGAAACTCCTTATATCTAGTCTGAAAAGGACTTGAATTCCATAGTAACAAATACCACTCCCAAGTCCAATAATCATTTTCCAGGAAATAATCATTATATCAGATAAATGAGATCAGAACTGGATTTTTCCTTGTTAAACCGCTTTCTGCGAGCCTGCCAATCCAATGATTATAGACGTAATTGGCAAGGAGGAATAATCTGAGGACGTAAACGATGTACCTTAAATAAATTGGAGGTCTATACAAATGAGAAAAAAACGCGGAATGATGGTTATCGCAGCTGCTTTGTCTTTAACGGTAGCGGCAGGTTGTACACCTAATGCAAGCAAGCCGGAAACGAGTGGTGCGGCGAATACTCCAGCCCCAGCTGGTCCCTTTAAGTTTACGATGATGGCGGTTTTGCACACAGCAGAGGTGCCTTCGGATACCGTTGAGAAGCTACTGGAGGAAAAAACGAACACGGACATTAACATTCAATGGGTGCCTGACGGCAGCTACGAAGAGAAAATGAACGCTTCGATGGCAACAGGAACACTTCCACAAGCGGTATATATAAGGAACCAAGCATCACTGCTGCTGTTTAAAGATGCGATCCGCAATAACCAGTTTTGGGAGATAGGTCCGCTGCTTAAGGATTATCCGAATTTGAACAAGCTCAATCCGACAATCAGTAACAATACTTCGGTAGATGGCAAAATCTATTCGCTTTATCAGGAACGGCCGCTTTCAAGGCAAGGGGTCATTTACCGCAAGGATTGGGCGGATAGCCTCGGGCTTGCTGCACCCAAAACAACGGAAGACCTTTATAAAATGATGAAAGCTTTCACAGAAAATGATCCCGATAAAAATGGAAAAAAAGATACGATTGGTCTAACTGATCGGAATGACCTGCTCTATGGCGCTTTTAAAACCGTTGCTTCCTATTTTGGCACACCGAACAATTGGGGTGAAAAGGACGGAAAAATGGCTCCCGAGTTTGTATTTCCGGCTTATATGGACACTTTAAAATATTTTCAAAAGCTGCACAAGGAAGGTCTAATCAACCAAGACTTCCCGGTTACAAGTAAAAATGACCAAATTAATCTATTCGTCACAGGCAAAGCTGGCGTGTACATCGGCTCGATGGAGGATGTAATTTCGCTTTACCAGAAAATTGCTCCTGTAAACAAGGATGCCGTACTTGATGTGCAAAACCGTGTGAATGGCCCAGATGGAAAAACAGGTATATGGTCCATTCCAGGCTACGGCTCAGCCGTATTATTCCCGAAATCCGCAGTCAAAACCGACAAGGACCTTAAAGCGATTTTAACCTTTTATGATCAATTAATGAGCCCAGAATTAAGCAACTTCATCAATTTCGGGCTTGATGGCAAGCATTATACCCTGAAGGATGGTAAAGCGGCCGTTGTGGATGATGCCAAGCTGACGGACCGTGACGTTAAGCCTTACCAAGCACTTATGGTTGGAGGTCCGAGCACTAACGGTATGTATGAGCCGTACTTCTCCTATGATACAAGAACCAAAGCAGGCCAACTGGTCATTGATAACAATAAAGTATTGATTAATGATCCGACAGCTCCATTAGATTCCAAAACCTATACAGAAAAAGGCGTAAGGCTGCAGGATATTATTAAGGATGCCACCTATAACTTTATTATCGGTAAAATTGACGAGGCCGGCTTTCAAAAAGAGGTCGACAGATGGAGAAAAGATGGCGGCGATAAAATCATTGAGGAATATTCGGCTGCTTTTCAGAAGATTAAGAAATAAAGTGAAAAGTAAATAAAGTATTAATGAAGTCAAACAGTTAAGAGCATTCCAGAATCTGTCCGAGGCTCAGCAAGCCTGCTTAAGTCATAGCTTACCTTACTAGCTTTGCTGGCTCTGCTTCAACGGATCTCGAAACACGTGCTTCGAATCTTGGATCTCGAACCTCGAGCTTTCAAGCTTCAAGCCTTGTGCTTCGGACAGCTGATGAATGCTTACAAAGGAGTGAATCAGCATGAGCGAAACTACGCTATCCAACACAGTAAAAGCCAGGCGCAACTCCAGCTCTACGCTGATGCGGCGAGTTATTAAAAACAGGGCTATATACTTAATGATATTGCCAGGCTTTTTATTTTTTCTTATCTTCAAATATGTTCCGATGTGGGGGCTGATCATCGCCTTTCAGGATTATAAGCCTTATTTGGGGATGACCGGAAGCCGCTGGGTCGGCATGGAGCATTTTCAACGGCTGTTTGAGGATCCGGCATTTTTTCAAATTTTTGCGAACACGCTTATTTTATTTGGGCTCAACCTGCTATTCTTTTTCCCTGTGCCTATCTTATTGGCGTTGATGCTCAATGAGGTTCGGCATAGTATGTTCAAACGAACGATTCAGACCTTGGTGTATATTCCGCATTTTATGTCATGGGTCATTATCGTATCCATCACTTTTGTTATGCTGTCGATGGACAGGGGTATCATTAATGAGCTGTTGGTGGCGGGTGGTTATACGAAAATTAATTTTTTACTAAGCGAGGCGTGGTTTCGCCCCACCTATATTTTGCAAATTATTTGGCGGGAAGCCGGCTGGGGCACGATTATTTATTTGGCAGCCATGGCAGCCATCGATCCACAGCTATATGAAGCAGCAAGGATGGACGGGGCTGGGCGGTTTCGCCAGGTGTGGCACATCACCCTACCATCGGTACGAAGTGTAATCGTCATCCTGCTTATTCTAAAAATCGGCTCTGTGCTTGAGCTCGGATTCGAGCAGGTTTACCTATTGCTCAACTCAGCAAATCGCCAGGTGGCCGAAATTTTTGACACATATGTGTACACCGCCGGCTTAAAGCAGGGACAATACAGCTTTAGCACAGCCGTCGGATTTTTTAAATCCATCATCGGTCTGGTACTGGTCATGGGTGCCAACCGCTTAGCCAAGAAAATCGGCGAGGAAGGGATTTATTAGTTCGACTGCCGTACAGCGTTAAATCAAAAAATCCTTGAACAATAGCAATCAGAGGAACAATCACAAAAGGAGCTGAACACATGATACAAGATAAATCATGGGCTGGCCGGTTATTCGATACCGGGAACTATTTAATCCTGGCGTTAATCGGACTTGTCATGATCCTGCCTTTTGTCCATGTAGTGGCCGGCTCGTTCACGACCACACAGGAGCTGGCAGCCAAGCACTTTGTGCTGATTCCCACTGTATTTTCACTTGACGCTTACCGCTATATCTTTTCGACCAATACGATTTTTCGTTCATTAGGGGTTTCTGTGGGCATCACCGTTGTGGGTACCTTGTTCAGCATGCTGCTGACTGCGCTAATGGCTTACGGGCTGACAAGGCGTGATCTTGATGGGCGCAAAGTTATTATGTTTATGGTCGTGTTTACGATGCTTTTTCACGGCGGGATGATCCCTACGTTTATTATTGTCAAAGAAATGGGTTTAATCGATTCCTACTGGTCTCTGATTATTCCAACGGCGATTAATGCGTTTAACCTCATTATTATGCGAAACTTTTTTCAAAATCTGCCAGACGGCTTGGAGGAATCCGCCGGTTGTATGCTATGTATTGTGCCCGTGCTTTCGCTTGGGCTGCTTTCCTATATGGAGTCATCTACATCTATTCAGCAGCAGGTAAATCAAAGTAATACACTCATTATGAAGCAAATGAAAGGCAATATCGAACAAGTTTTGAAAACGCTTGATTATACGCTCAACCACATGGCAGATTCGACTTTGATGCAGGATGCTTTGTTCCGTCCAATGAATTATAATGACTTCCAGCTCTATAACAACCTGCGCCGCGAATTCGGCCATATTCAATCCTTTGATATGAAGGTAACGGATGTACTTCTATTGAACGCGGTCGAGAATTGGATAATTAACAATAATGGCTTGTACAACCTGGACAACTTCAAAGAAAAAGACCACCTGATGAGCTTTATGAATTTGCCAAATAATTCGAGTTGGATTCTGCATGACAGTAAAAATCTAGGCTCGCCAGATACACAAAGCTATGCCTGCGACCAGAACATTGTGCTGGTCAAAAAGCTCCCCCTGCTTTTATCGGAAAAGCGCGGGATGATCTTTGCTCCCATTCCGGTATGCAGCCTGGTGCAAATGATGGAGCCCGACTCCAAGGCGCGCCATTTTATGATCCTGGACCAAAACCATACAATTATGGTTCATCCTGATCCGTCGTTAATCGGCCGTGCTGTAACCGAGACAGGATACATCGATAACCAAGAGCTTGCCCATCTGAGCAAAGACGGCGGACAATTCGAAACTGAAACTGCGATAGGCAACTATTCAGTTACGTATGTGTATTCCGATTTGAATAATTGGATCTATATCTCATTCACAGAGATGAGCCAGTTTACACAAGAATCCAGAGCCATTGGCTGGTTTACTTTATATGCTTGCCTGCTTATCCTTCTAGTAAGCGTGGTTTTCGTCTGGTTTGGCAGCCGTAAAATGTACAATCCATTGCGCGGCATCCTTACAGCTATTTCGGGATTGCCGGACTGGAAAGCTACGAAGCATAATGAATTTCAAGTTATTCAGGAGCATATTCAGCATTTATTTGCCTCCAACTCCAATTTGAAGCTGGAGATCAGCCGCCATTCTTTGCAGGTTCGCAGCTTTTTCCTTATTAATATGTACCAGGATAATGTGAAAAAGACCGAGATCGAGGAGCGTCTTCGTGCTTATGGCTACGGCGAGCTTATCGACACTTGGGATCGGATGATTGTTTTGACCTTGCAAATCGATTCTTTGGAGGAAACCCGATATTCCGGCAGTGACCTTGATTTGCTGATGTTTGCGGTCAATAATATTGTTGAGGAGATCGTTCCCTCCGCCAATCGGCTGACTCCTGTTATTTTCGACCAAACCCAAGTTACCTTGATTGGCTTTAAGAATTCGAATTTAAGCGACCGATCAGAAAGCGATTCGTTTCGCGATCGTATTTACCAATTTACCGAATCCATCCAGCGTAATATTCGCACCTATCTCGGATTATCGATTAGCATCGGTTTGAGCCTGCCCTTCGATCAAGCGAATAAAAGTGCTCGCGCCTACCGCGAAGGGCTCGAGGCTTTGATGCAAAGGCTCAAGCTAGGCCAAGGCATCGTTGTCCCCTACGAGAACCTCAACGCAGGCAAGCATACTTTGATTTATACGTATCCTAAGCAATTAGAGAACGAGCTGATTGAGTCAATCAAGCTGGCTGATGAGGATAAATCGTATGTGCTGCTCAAGCAGTGGCTAGGGCAGGTGCTTGGCAAAGACCAAACGCCCCAGCTTTACCAAATCTCGTTGATCCGGCTCTTAAATGATTTATTGATCGTTTCACAGGAGTCAGGCATTGCTCTGGTGCAGGTTCAGACCGAGGGACGTTCGATGCATGAAGAGCTTTTGCAGCTTTATATAAGCGGGGAAATTGAATTATGGTTCCGTAGCCGAATTTTGCAGCCGATGCTTCAGGTGTTCCATGATCGCGGAGACTCCCAGTACCATAATATATCGGAGCAAATGATCAGTATGATCCACAGCGAATATGATACCGACCTGACACTCGACGCCTGTGCCCTGAGGCTCCACTATAACGCTTTTTATTTAAGCAGTGTCTTTAAAAAGGAAACCGACATGACGTTCAGTGACTATTTATTGACCTACCGCTTCCAAATGGCACGCAAATGGCTGACTGAAACGGACATGCCAATCAAGGACATTGCCCAGCGACTACAATACAACAACCCGCAAAACTTTATACGCTCCTTCCGCAAGCAGGAGGAGATGACGCCCGGCCAATACCGTAGCAAGTATGGTGGTTAAGGCGTGGAGACAGGTGTAATCCTCATCAAAAGAGCAGCAGTATCCAAAAAAAGTCCCAACCCCTGCTTCGGGTTGGGATTAACCTTACATTACCTTTCAGTTACTTATATCAAGTTACTTACATTAAGTTATTTATATTCAGTTACTTACATCCCGTTACTCCGGCCAATGCCAATCTGCGAGATCATCGCTCCATGCTATGCCAATGCAGGCATGAGTATCGAAGATCACCTGCTCATCCTCCGGTCCGCTTCCATGGAAAAACATAAGAAATTTCTTAATGCCTTCCACTTCACGGCAATCCAAAACAAAACCTGCCGTTATTCTTCCTCGCGCCCAATCCCATTGCTGTTGTCCCAATGTAAGCAAAGGCTGCTGGTGTGTCCATGTCTTCAGGTCATCTGATCTCATGATGCCGATCCCATTCTCGGGTGAATGGAACATCACATATGGCTCCTCAGCTTGATCCTTAACATGGAGAATACAAACATTTTCCCCCGCACTTTCATGTCCATAATAAGTCCAATGAACCAGATCATAAGAGTAGGAAAGACTGACGCCATTTTGCTTATAGAAACACCACCATTTACCGGGATCATCCTTGCTTTCGATCAGATAGGGGTCAATCATCCGCCCCATTTGCTCGGCTTCAACCTCCGTCCCCTTCAGCAGCAGCAGCTCCGGCATTGTCCAATGCACCAGGTCCTTACTCTCCATTGTCCAGATTCGCGAGCTGGAATTGCCATATTTCTCGCCGTTTGGTCGTGAGTAGGTTTGCAGGCACATCACAAAGCGGTCGTTGAAACGAATAATATTGCCCGGGCTTGAAAAATTAAGACTTTGATCTCTTGGTGTTAATTTCATAGGATCGCTCCATGCCACCAGGTCTGCACTTTCGCTCATTGCAGTGTACATGTAGATGCTGCCATCGAGCTCAGTCTCCGTCAATGTATAGTAGAGCCGGAATACGCCTTCATGGTAGATAGCTGCGGGGTCGCGATAAGCGGTATGGCTGTTGCCTTGCAGCAGCATAGGTGAAGTCAGGTTATGCAGGCTTAACTCAGCCATATTTGTCGCCCCCATTTCCCATGGGCTTAATCCGCAAGTCTGAATCGAACTCGATCCGCAGCGCCGCCGGACGCTCCTTAAAAGGCGCACTATCATTGTTGCCAAAAAAGGTGCTCCACCATTGCCCTGACTTATCCTGGAAAAAGGTATTGTGGCCGCCATGCGGAATTGCTAGATAACGGTCACCATAGGGACCATATATGTGCTCCGAGCTTGCCACAAAGCAGTGGTAGTCGCCATCCACGAAATCGGCACCAGCCAGATGGTAAAGACCGTTGGCCTTGAACAAAAACGTACCCTCAAAGCCGACATGCTCGGCATTGGCTGGCTTAAGGAGCTGAAGCTCCTCCACCAATGCCGTCATATCTTCGTTCATACGAGCAATCTTGCCATTGTCACATAGAAAGTAGACTTGTCCATCCTCATCCTGAAAGAGCGATGCATCGATGTAGGGGCTAAGCGGCGAATCTACAGAGATGTTGTCTGCATAAGGCCCTTCGGGAAGACCGCTTATGCTTCGCAGCAGCCCGTTGCCCAGCCTTGGGATACTGTAGGTAAGCCAGTAGGTGCCTTTGAGATAATGGAGCTCCGGCGCCCATAAGGGCCGGAATGGTGCACCATCGCGCAGTTGGATCGGCTTCTGCCAGGTGCCCTCTCGATCGACGTTCCATACGATCGAACGCCGCCGCGGCTCTGTAAGGAGCGGCGTCCAATCTACCAGATCAGGCGACTTCCAGATCTGGATATCTCCGGTCACCGCCCACCAATCGGGAGAGCCGGTTGTACCGGTCAGGTAATATATACCGTCCACTCCCAAGCAGATCGAGGTGTCGCGAAGCGGATAATCGAACAACGGTGCAAACTCCAGCGGTAATTTCCTATCATTCAGGCTCTTCATCATTTGGCGTTCGTTTGGTTATAGTCGGCTGTAAATTCTGCCATAATTTTGTCGCCGCCGCTTTTCACCCATTTTTCCACCGCATCAGCCCAGCCCTTATCATCCAGCTCGCCTAGTACAAATTTCGTTTGCGCATCGGTAATCGCTTTTTTCAAGTCAACACCTTTTTGAGTATTGGTTTCGGATAATAAGGAAGCGCTAAGGTCTACGACCGCTTTATCTTTGTTGTCCACAAACATTTTATCAACCTTGATTTCAAGTGGTGTCTTGGTAATAGGAATACCTGCATTTTGGTCGCCCCATCTCAAATTATTCGTGTCGCCCGATCCTTTTGCTCCGGCAACCTTGACCGCTTTACCATTTTCCACCTTATAATCAGTACCTTCTAATCCATTGTTTAATAGCGTTAACATATCCGCATCGCCTAATTTGTCAATAAACGTAAGTACCTGTTTCATTTTTCCTTCTGTAGTTACGCTTGATTTAGGAATAACGATCAATGAATCGTAACCCAATGTCCCTCTTATCTTTTGGCCTGTTGGACCTTCAAAGTTTTGTGCTACATCCACCACCGTTTTAGGATCCTGCTTCATCATATCCAAGTGGCGTGTAGTGGCATCATCGATAACGGAGAAGTACATGCCCGCTTTGCCTTGATTGAAATAATCGTATTTCTTGGCAATCGGGAAATCCGGGCTGATGATTTTTTCAGTCACCATTTTTTTGTATAGATCCAACGATTTCTTGAATTCTGGATATAAGAAGTCAGGAGTCACCTTACCGTCCTTCAAACCCCAGCCGTTTGCTCCTCCATCAATTATGGTCAATTGCTTCAGCAATTCCATCGTTGCATCCTCTTGGATACCATTAGTGTTGGCTTTACCATCTTTATCAGGATCATTTAAAGTAAAGGCTTTGGCCACATTGTACAGCTCATCCGCTGTTTTTGGTGTTTGCAGACCCAGGTTATCCAACCAATCCTTGCGGAAAATCATCCCGTAACGCGCCAGCACACGCTCCCGGGGAATCCCGTACAGCTTGCCGCTCACACTTGCATTTTTAACAGCGACGGGGCTCATTTTGCTCAAGTTTTTCGTGTCTTTAATGAAGGGCGTTATGTCCCAATAAAGACCTGACAGCTGTGCATTCAGCATAGCCGATTCCTTCGTTTTGCGGATCAGCATCATGTCAGGCAATTTACCGGATGCGTTGGTCGCGCTTACTTTATCATCATAGGCTGTGCCTGCTCCTGGCACCCAGATAATGTCCAGCTTCGTATTCGTATATTCTTCGATTTTCTTGATGATCGGGCTATCCTTCTTCGGTGGCTCAGCAAGCTGCTGAATCATCATAATTTGCAGCTCTAGTGGCTTGGCAGCCGCTCCTGGTGCTTCCGCTGCTGGAGTTTGAGACTTGCTGGAGCAAGCTGCAAGCATCGATGTAGCCATGCAGGTAAGGCAGACAGTAGCCATCATTTTTGCGAATTTACGAGATGTGTTCTTTTTCATAGGTAAAATCTCCTCTTCAATTTGTAGTTTTTAACCCTTTACGGACCCCAATAATGCCCCTTTTGCAAAATGCTTCTGTAAAAATGGATAAACGATCAAAATCGGTAAAGTCGAGAGCACGATAACGGCCATCTTGACGGTTTCTGCTGGCGGAGGTACAAAATCATCTCCAAAGTTCGCTGAATCGCCAATTCCGCCTTGCGATAAAATAACGATTTGTCTCAGCCATACTTGAATCGGCCATAAGGTGTTATCGTTAATATATAAAACGGCACTGAAGTAAGAGTTCCAATGCCCTACCGCATAAAATAAAGCGAGCGAAGCAAGCACAGGCGCTGACAAGGGAAGTACAATCCGGAACAAAATCCCTACATCACTGCAACCATCAATCCTTGCTGCTTCCTCAAGACCATCGGGAAGATTCTGAAAAAAGCTGCGCATAATAATCAGATTAAACGCACTGATCAAGCCCGGAATAATAAGCGACCCGACATTATCGAGCAGCCCTGTTTCCTTAACAACCAAATACGTAGGGATCATCCCGCCGCTGAACAGCATCGAGAACACGACCAGCTTCATGAACAGCTTAACGCCCATCAAATCTCTTTGGGCAAGCGGATAAGCCATTAATGCCGTGAAAAACAGGTTGGCCAGCGTACCGATGACGGTTATAAAAATCGAAACGCCTAAGCTGGAAAGGATAATATCGGTCGATAAAATATATTGGTAACCGATAAGGGAGAATTTAGTGGGAAATAGGATAAAGCCTTTACTAATTAGCTCCTCTGGAGCGGTAAATGACGCCGCAATAATATAAATAAACGGTAGGATACAAGCAGCAGCAATGACCAGCAGGATCAAAATATTGAGGCCATCCAGTATTCGGCTTGATAAATGTTTGTCTACCATGTCCATATCTCCTTCCTTTAGTAAATTCCCTCTTCACCGAATTTCTTCGCTAAGCGGTTTGCACTCGTAACCAGAATCAATCCAATGATGGATTTAAATACACCAACTGCTGTACTGTAGCTAAACTTCCCTTGCGAAATCCCAGTTGTATACACATACGTATCGAATACTTCCCCAACCTCGCGGTTCAATGGATTAACCATTAGGAAGATTTGTTCGAAGCCGGAGTCCAGGAAGGTACCAATCCGTAAAATAAGCAAAATAATAATTGTGCTGCGAATGGCCGGCAAGGTAATATGCCACATTTGTCTCCAGCGGTTAGCCCCATCGATCCGTGCTGCTTCATATAGTCCAGGATCAACCCCAGCAAGTGCGGCTAGAAAAATAATCGTGCCCCAACCGGTTTCTTTCCACATCACCTGTGAAGTAATGATCGTCCGGAACCAGTCCTTGCTAAGCAGAAACTTGACGGGCTCTTGACCCATAGTCGCCAGCGCATTATTGACAATCCCACCCTCGGTGGAGAAAAAGATGAAGCTGATACCAACAACCACTACCCAGGATACAAAATGTGGTACATAAATCAGTGTTTGAATCCAACGCTTGAATAGATCCTTGCGCACCTCATTGAGCATTAACGCAATCACGATCGGTAATGGAAAGAAGAAAACGATGTTATAAACGGCTAATATGAAGGTGTTTCGAAACAGCAGCCAGAAGGTCTCTTCCCCGAAGAAGGTTCGAAAATGTTGAAGCCCCACCCACTTGCTTCCCGAGAAACCAAGGAAAGGCTGATAATCCTGGAAGGCAATCAGTATGCCCCACATCGGCACGTATTTATAAATAAGGAAGTACAGCAGCCCTGGCAGCAGCATGATGAAAAACCATTTTTGCCGTCTAAGCCTTCTTTTAAAAATACTCATTTTTGAATCTGAAATGGATGATTTGGTATCCGATACAACTTGCATCTTATTTTCACTCCCAATGTCCGTCGTTGTTCGCCTACTTGATACTCCATACTTTATAGGCTCGATAAGTTACAGTCTACAATCACAACAGCAGATGATTGCAGGTATAGCGCTAATAAAGCCGTTACTATAGCCTTTTCACCCTTTTATAATCATAATGGCAGATTGGGATAATCCTTAGAGATGACAAAAACGCCCCGAGGAGAAGGAGCGCCGATTTCTTTGATATGAAATGTAGGTTAAAGTAAGGCTAAGGATTAAACTTATCCTGGAATTGGCTAGGCGTCAAATTCACATACTTCTTGAAAATGCTAATAAAATATTTGTAATCCTTAAATCCGACGTCACTTGCAATCGTGTATACTTTGCCTTCACCTGTCTTTAGCTGATCCATCGCTTTTTGAATCCGGTATCGGTTAAGAAATTCATTAAATGTATAGCTTGTTTCCGTTTTGAATTTCTGATTTAAATACGTGGAGCTAATCCCCAGCAGCTTGACCAGATCCTGGATGCTAATTTTATCCGCATAATTTTGTTGAATGTAAGCAATCATTTGGCCTACATATTTAGATGCTTTCGTTGGAACGCTCATTAGTGTAGCACTTAAAACCTCATCTAGCTGATTCGGGTTATTTTTGATAAACTGGTATTTCTTCTTAAGCTCAATTTGCCCCTTCGCCCGCTCCAAGGCAGCCATCAATTGCTCCTGCTCCAGCGGTTTAAGCAAATATTCACTTACACCCAGATGGACAGCTTTCTGCGCAAGGTGGAATTCATCATAGCCGGAAACGATAATAAAGCTGCATGTAGCCACATCCACACTACGCTCAATCATCGTTATGCCATCCATTAACGGCATATTCACATCGGCAATTACAATATCCGGCTGCAGCTCGGTAATCTTGGCAAGCCCCTCCACCCCATTCGCCGCTTCGTCGACCACGATGCAATCCGAACCCAGCCAATCAAACGTATACCGCAAACCTCTGCGGATCATTTCTTCATCCTCTACGATCAATACTTTAAACATCTTCATCACCTTTTTCGTAAGGAATTAGGACTGTTACACGAGTTCCTGCAGCTGGCGAGCTTTGAATTTGAATACCATACTGTTCTCCATACAGAAGCACTAAACGTCGATGAATATTATTAAGCCCAATATGCTTAGTCTGGTTATCCGGGTTGCTTAGAAGTTGCCGAATCTCCGTAAGCCTCTCCTCATCCATACCATCACCATTATCGACCACCTCCAGCACCAGATCCCCGTCCATCACATAACCGCTAATCGAAATAACTAAAGAGTCTTGGTGCTTATAACCATATTTAATCGAATTTTCGATAATGGCCTGTAGGAGTAGTCTTGGTACCAAGGCGCTTAGCCCCTCATTGGACACATCAATCGTATAAGCTAATCGATCTTTAAAGCGAATTTGCTGAAGCTTCAAATAGTCGATCACATGGTTCAAGTCCACCTTCATCAATACCGTTTGTCCGTCATTACTTATACTATATCGCAGCAGCCTTGAGAGGATCATCACGATCTCTTGCGCCTGCTTACTATCCACAACTATCGCATATCGCAATATTTCCAGCACATTAAAAATAAAATGCGGGTGGAATTGGGATTGGAGCTGCTTGACCTCAATAAGCCGTCGAAGATTCGACAATTCTTCGTTTTTGTGTAATAAATCATTCAGTCGGTTTAACATAATATTGAATTGATTAGCTAAAGTTTCGAATTCATCGCCGGTTTTGATCTCCACATAGGCATCCAAACGCCCTTGCTGAAGCTCGTTGACAGCGTACAGTAATTTATCAATGGATTGTGTGTTACGCGAGGACATTTTCCGCGCTAAAAACAGCAGCAGGAACCATAGCAGCAAGCTGGTCACAATAATAAATAGCGTTAATGATAAATAAGCATATTTCTCAAGCTGGAGCGAATTAAGCGTATATATGTTCATTTGAGCTGAAGAAAGCTCCGATCGGCTCACATAATATTTCCCATTATTTAACTGAATATAGCCTTGGGCATCATAAATAGGATTAAACTTGTTCATTAAACCTTTAGTAATATTGTTGGTCGTAGCAATAATCGTATTGTGCTGGTCAGTAATGACCGATATTTCATTATTTTTCACAAAAATAAGCTTTTGGACGTCCTCTTCATATAATTCATAAACAATATAGCCAACAATAGCATTTTTTTGAAAAATAGCTTTCCCAAATGTGTACAAGGTGTAACGGTCATGTGAATAGGGGATACGGTTCGTCTCCGTTAGGGTAGAGGTCGGTAAAGGGGAGATTCGAGGCACAATCTCCTTGAAAATCATCTCCTGAATCAATGCGTTAGAAGGGGCGGAAGAAGCAACAAAAATGCCTTTCGTGTCGATGATATGGAACACACTTTTTACCTTTTGGTGATTATTAAACTCATAAAATTGTTCATAAACTTCCTGTCCATTGGATCGCGAAGTGGCATAATCGATAACTAGCGGCAGCGTGGCCATGCGGTTAATTTCATTATAATATTCGTTATAAACCTTGGACATCCCTAGGTTGATCGTTTCGTTCGCTTCATTCGTTTCATGCGCTAAAATGAACTTATTATTAATAAGCGTAAAAATAAGAAATAAAATAAATAATGTGATGATCGGCATAAAGGTATACAGCAAAAACAAGCGGCGAGTGGATTCTTTGAAGTTGTTTTTGTTTGCCTTCATACTCCACCTCCCGCAATATCATACCTTACTTTTAGGAAATTAAACAAGTAGCCCTGCGGGCCAGGGTGTTCATCCTATATAAAACAAAGGCTGGCTCCTGCTTGAGCTTGCTGCAGGAGCCAACCGAAAAAGACTAGGGTGAAACAGCTTACATCGTGATGTCTTTTTTGCCGGAAATTTTGAAAAATAAGAGCAGTGATAAAACAGTAATGAGTGTAAGCATGGTAGATAAGGCCGCCGCTACGCCATAGTTGCCACGGATAACTTCCGTATAGATCGCGACTGTCATTGTTTTGGTTGAACCTGTGTACAGGATGATCGAAGTGCTTAGCTCCGTAATGATGCTAATCCAGCTTAATATCGCTCCGGCTATAACCCCTGAAATCATCATCGGCAATGTAATTTTAAAAAACGTCTTCATTGTCGAGGCTCCAAGACTAATCGCGGCTTCCTCTATGCTATCATTAACCTGATGCAGGACGGCTGCGCTTGAACGAATCGTATAGGGAAGTCGCCGGATTACGAACGCCGCAATCAGTATAATCGCTGTTCCGCTCAACACGAGTGGCTTGTGGTTGAAGGTAACCAGTAACGCGATACCAAGAATTGAACCTGGAACAATGTATGGGAACATCGTAAACACGTCTAATACATTGGATACAGCGCCTCTTCGTTTGACCGTCACATAAGCGATAAGAATCGCCATCAGCACAATAATAACGATGGAGATTATTGCTAACACAAATGTATTCGTAATCGAATCTCCAATTTTAGAAAAAGCAGAACGGTAGCTATTCAATGAATAACCATCAACAAAAATCCGTCCCGATGTATTTAAAAAGGAGGTGTACATGACATATAGCTGCGGCATCAAGGCGATTGCGGTATACAAGTACACAATACCGTGTACCACGATATTTCCCAAGCCTTTATTCGCTTTCGGCTGTATCGGGTTAAGGGCACTCATCGTAAACGATTTACGATTGGAAATATACTTTTGCAACAAGAAAATCGAGGTCGCAAAAATGACCACGAGTACGCTAATTGCTGCGGCAAAACCATCATCCCCGCCATTCTCGCTAATAAACTCGGTAAATATGAGCACGGGAATCGTTTTATAGCCTTCACCAATTAGCATCGGCGTACCGAAATCGGCTAAAGCCCGCATAAATACAAGCATTCCGCCTGCAAGCAGTGTAGGTGTAATTAGTGGAATCAGCACCTTCCACATCTTGCGTATTCCCGTACAATCCATGCTCTCGGCAGCTTCCATCAAAGAATTGTCTACATTTTTCAAGGCTCCCGACACATACATGAATACGAGCGGCGACAGCTGGAGCGTCAGCACCAGCACGATGCCTGTAAATCCGTAAACATCAGGCATCGGAACCCCGAGTACGGTTTTCACAAAGTTCGTGATGACACCGTTTCTACCAAGCAGTAAAATCCATGAGTAAGCGCCAATAAAAGGCGCAGACATCGATGAGATCAGAATTAGGATTTGAATCGTGCCGCTGCCTTTAATCTTAATCGTGGACATGATGTAGGCTAGCGGTGCTGCGATCAGTACAGATAAGACGGTAACGGATACGGTTACCTTGATGCTATTAAACAAAGCATTCAAATAATATTGCTTGCTAAAAAACTTTTCGAAATAACCAAGTGAAAAGTCGCCTGTCGTCCCGTCAAAAAAACTTTTAATAAGCAATGTAAACAAAGGGAAGGCAAGGAATACTATATAGACTATAAATATAAGAATCGTAATGAGCATCCATATATCAAATCGTCTGGCTCGTTGATTCATAGGATGGCCCCCGTATAATTGACCTCACCCTGCTCATCATAAACATTCACTTTGTTCATATTTGCCTTCAATTGAATCTTCGTTCCTGGCTTTAACAGGTTGCCTGCCGTCGATTCCTGCGTAATTTGCACACGCAAGCCCGTTTCCAAATCAACGAAATAATGCGTGTTTTGCCCAAGAAAAATACTGTTTACGATTTTGGCATGGATTCCTGTACCATCTTCCGAAATCATAAATTCTTCAGGTCGGACGGATATTTTGACGGGTAACCCCCCACTTGCCACAGGCATCTGAATATTCGTTACGCGCTCTTCATAGCTGGGGCTGAAACGAACACGGTACTCGCCCTGATCTAATGACAGCGAACCTTCCATAATGTTCGTATGCCCGATAAAGGTTGCCACAAAAATATTGGCAGGCCTTTGGTAAATTTCTTGTGGGGTTCCTACATGCTGGATAATGCCTGATTTCATTACCGCAATCCGATCTGAGACGGCCATCGCTTCTTCTTGGTCATGGGTCACATAGACCGTCGTAATACCCACACTATTTTGGATTTCTTTGATCGCATTACGCATTTCAATACGCAGCTTGGCATCCAAATTGGATAATGGCTCATCCATTAGAAGTACATCCGGACGAATAACGATAGCTCTCGCTAAAGCTACCCGCTGCTGCTGTCCTCCAGATAAATTTTGGGGCAGCCTATCTTTATACGCATCGATTTGGACGGTTTTAAGAACCTCATCCACTTTCTTGTTGGTTTCTTCCTTCGATATTTTGCGATTTTGCAAGCCGAAGGCTACATTACCCTTGACAGTTAAATGAGGAAAGATTGCATAGTTTTGGAACACCATGCCTATATTTCGCTTTCCAGGGGCTACTTGATTAATAACACGGTCATTAAAACTAATGGCTCCACCCTCTATGGAGTTAAAGCCAGCAACCATGCGGAGTAGCGTCGTTTTCCCACAACCCGAGGGGCCAAGCAAGGTGAAAAACTCACCCTGCTTAATGTTAAGTGTCAGCTCAGGGATGACCACGGTTTCCCCATACTTCTTTACAACATCTTTAAATGATATGGCAACACTCATATTTACCACCTAATTTCGTTATGTTTATTTTTGCAGCTCCGTAAACTTATCTGTGTAGCGGCTAATAATTTCTTTCTTATGCTCTTGAACATACTTGTTATCTTCCTGAAGTAATTTAATTTCAGACATCGGCTTCATATACGTTCCAAGCTTAGCATTCGCACGTAAAGGCCGGTTAGTCAGTTGGGTACCGAATGCATCCTGCGCTGGCTGCGAAATAATGAAATCCATAAATTTCTTGGCATTTTCTTCATTCTTGCTGCCTTTTACAATTCCAGAAACGGCATCCAGGAATACGGCTCCTTCAGTGGGATACACAATTTTGACAGGGCCACCACTTTTCACGTAGCTTGCTGATGGATCTTCATAGGTCAAGGCAACTATATATTCACCATCTGCGACGCTTTTATGGACAGCTCCAGAGCCGCTGGCGATTTTACCATTCAAATTTTTAATAAGCTCACCCATGAAATTCCAGCCTTTATCAGACGTATAATCGCCACCCTTAGCCAACAATATATTCGTTAATTGGGCAAAAGCAGAACTGGAGCTTGCAGGGTCTGCTGTAGCAATTTTACCTTTTAGTTTGGGATTTAATAAATCCTCATAGCTCTCAATTTTGATATCTCCGACAAGGTTCTTATTCACCAACAGAACGCTGCCATCCGAAACAAAAGGAGTCAAAAATCCGGAATCATTCCTGTGCCCTTCCAAAAGATCCTTATCATTAGGAGAAACATAATCGGCGAACAAATCCTTATTCCCCAATAGTACAGCCTTAGAGCCTCCAAACATTACATCTGCATAGGGATTCGCCTTTTCTGACTGTAAGCGCTTTATTAATTCACCTGTTCCTGCTGAAACCAATTCAACTGTTATTCCTGTTTGCTTCTCAAACATAGGAATCAACGTATTAATAATATCCTCGCTGTTTGGTGTATAAACAACCAGCTTCGTTGAACCCTTAGGAGCTTCCGGAGTACTTGCTGCACCCTTTTCTGTTGTAGCTGCTTGCCCACATGCGGCCAATAAGCTCATAAATAAAACTAACGCTAATCCTAAACTGATTAATTTTCTCAATACGTTCGCCCCCTAATTGAATATAGGTTCATTCTATCAGAACCAAATTTCTTTTAAATCCTAAAATACATCAACATCATCCAAAATCGGCAACTAAACTAACGCAAAATATATCGAAAATGCTTAATAGCTAATCGCAATAAGAATAACCGTCCGAAGGTCATCGGACGGTCCCTTGATGTGCAAATCCATACGTTTGTACGAGCTTCAAAGGCGAACACTTTCGCTCCTCCACTCCACCCCATACCATAATCATACCCATTCCCTTCCTGTTCTACTCCCTGCTGGGCGCCGCTTCTTTACTTCCTAACCGGCCTCAAAGCCGGTATTTCGTTACCCGGCACACCTTTGTACGCACCCGGGTAAGGGCTAACCCTTCGGCTAACCCCAAACCCAAAAACATATAAATTCTTAGTAGACTTTCCTAGCCTTAATCCACCCGAAGTCGGAAGTTGAAGCTCATCTTATAGAGCCATTTAAATATTTTTTCCGGTAATCACCGGGAGTCATGTCCTCCATCTTACGGAAATAACGGATAAAATTCTGCGAATTTTGGTATCTCAGCTTTTCAGCTATTTCGGATACCTTCATATCGGTTTCCATTAGCCATTTTTTTGCCTTATTCAAGCGATATTGGGATAAGTAATCACTGAAATTTACCCCTGTTTCTTTGCGAAATACGGTTTTCAAATAGTTAGGATGGTAATTCAGCCTTGCTGCGCATAGATCCAGTGTCAAATCCGTCTCATATTCATCATGGATGATCTCCATCATAAGCTCAGAAATATTCCGGTTCTGTGTTTCCCATCTCTTGTTCAAGAGCACGACCATCGGCTCCATGACCATTTTCATAAACCATTCCTCAGTTTCAGCGATCGTCCGTAACTTAAATAATTGCTCGAATAGCTGATGATCCTCTTGGGAGGAGGCCAACTGATTCTCTCCAGCATGTTGAATTTCGCGAATCAAATCCGACAGCAGACGAAATAATATCATTTGGTATTCCTGGTGCCGAATATTATCGCGCAAGGTTACACTAAGAAATTCATGCAGCAATTGCCCTGCTTTCTCCAAATCCGGTGTTTTCAAGGCATCAATTAGCTGCTTCTCAATCCACTCCGGAAATATCGTATGGATGCGGCGATCAGGCAATACATCCTCTACATGCAGAATCGCTTCTTCACCAAAACGGATCCGATATTTCAATGCTTCTAGGCATTCCTGGTAGGCTTGGGCACCCATTGTTAAATTCGTATAAAACCGGCTAATTCCGATACTAATTCGCAGCTCTAAAATCTCTTTAACCGTTGTCTGGACCAGTTCGGATAAGCTATACACATCATTTTTTCCGGCTTCCGGTGTTGCTGCTTTATTGCGTACAATCGTTACTTGGTTCCCACCAACTACTACAGGCTCTAGTCGGGAGCCTGGAATGATGAGCTCAGAGACGATATTATTGACTGCAAACATCAGTAAGTCATGGTCATTCTCTTGAAAACGTGTTCCATTCAACGTATCGATTTGAACCGTCAGCACACAAAAAGATTCCAAGCTCAAATCATAATGGAATTGTTCCGTTTTCTCTTGAATTTCCTTAGCACCGAGCTCACCCAGCAGCAGCTTTCTAATAAAAAACTCCTCTAGCTGTTTGGTCTGTCCCTGAATTTGATCCAAAAGCTTGGACTGGGATGTCCGAAGTGTATGAATATGCTTACCGATAACTTGTAGCTCATCCTCGCCATCTGTGCGGTTATCCCCAACAGCCGATTCAAATATTTGCCGGATAGGCAGATAAATTTTGTTCGAGCCTACCCACGATAATGCTAGCAGAATGACGAATACAGCTGAGCAAATGTAGACGGTGTACCAGCCAATTGCAGTAGATTCCTTCGTAATCTGTTCAATAGAGACCAAGGAAACATATACCCAGCCATTAAACGCGGACTTTTTGTACGTCACACCAATCGATCCATCATTCAGGCGAATTTCACTGCTTCCACTATCCTCGCCTGACGATTGTAGATGCTCAATTACTTGCTCTATTTTGTCCTGGGTAAAATCAGGATTCGATACCTTCGTTAACATCCGATAATCAGCATCGAATACAATCGTGTCTGAATCTCCGTTAAACTCCGGGATCAGTTTTTGCAGCTTATAATTGGGAACCGTGGCGACAATGATGCCCTCGAAATCTTTGAATGTATGAATCGGCAATTTTTTTACCAGCAAAATATTCGAGGATCCGTCATTTGTCACCCATTTTGATATTTCGGGATATTGCATCATCGCTGTGAGCGATTTCATAAATTCATCAGACAAAGAATGTGAGAACCCGCTATTATCCAAGTACCATTTATGGATAAAACTCGACATCCATACATTGGAAATACCCAAATCATAGGTTTGCAGCTTATACAATCCCCCTGATAGCTGCTGTACCATCAAGAAATCCTTGGGCTCAAAGCTCATGCGTATAGATTCGCCAACAATTGGCGTATTGATAAATTGTATGATGGCATTATCGATCGTTTGCAGCACTTGCTCCACTTTAAGCTCCGTTTGAGTAAGAACCTGCATATTGCCCATGTTTACTTTTTCCTGGATGATCCCTTTGGCTTTAAAATAGGACAATATCCCTAATGATAAAACAGGGATGGTCACAAGGATCATGCTATATATAATGATTCTACGCAAATATTTAGACTTAAGCATCGCATTTCCTCTCGAAGACAGGCTCCATTCATTATATAGAAATCAAATGGGGTATTCAAATAGCCTAAAGCTATTAACAAAATACTTGAAATGAGCTTAAGCCTCACTGTAATAAGCCTTAAGCTCAATATCTTGGTTGTAATTGCCAAAGCCCTCGCCAAATAAGCTCAAGCCCCCGACATGCCGTGAATCCTCCTCAACTGCGAATCGTAGCGTCCAAAACTTTTTGTGCAGGCTTAGAGCATCAATCGTCACGTCCGATATTTGCTTTCCATCCATATAAGTGCCGGTTTGGTCAATACGAATGACCTTAAGCAGCCCATATTGGTTGACATTATTAAGCCACCATGAAGGGGTTAGCCTCCCTCGCGTATGCCCGTAATCTCCGGGACTTGTCCACTCTCCTAAGCAAATGCCGTTCATATAAAAACGGATGTCCGATGGCCATTGCTCGTTAATTCCTGGGGCTTCTGAGGATAGCTCCATCGAAATTTGGATCTCCTCCAATTGCTGGCTATGTAACGAATAGTTAGGAATCGTATATTCCACAAAGCCTTTGCTAAACCATAAAATCCGGGCATGCATCCGATCTGGATCCAAAAAATAGCGGGGATCATCATATTGCCCTATAATTTGCTCCTTGGTAGCCAGACCGCAGGTTGGGTAGACGTTAAATGCCGTATAATGGCCGATCGGGATTTTCGTTTCATGGTGGGCTCTTTCCACGGTTGCACCATTCGGAAGCATAATTTCAATAGAACGCGTGGCAAGCGAGCATATTTTGTGGGTACCTCCTTCCTTGCGAATCATTCGTGTAGCAATCAATGTGGCCTTTTCCAATTTCTTAATATGCATCGTGACGATAGCGCTGCTTAAGCCCAAGCTCGCCGCTAAATCTTTCACGTTCATCGGTTGTTCCGCCAACAAATCCAATATCCGCAATCGTACCTCACTTGCCAAAGCTTCATAAAGCGGAAGCCATTGTTTATCTGTATTGGTTCTTAGCATCGTAAGCATCCCCTTTAATTATCTCCTATTAATTAATATATATGTAAATTCAATAAAATCAATAGCAGGAGCAAAATAAACATTGATATTAAACCTACCAATGTGATAGATTGTAATAGAGAATGAAAGCGCTTTACGATTAATAATTTCATTAATTCAAAAGGATGTGTTACAAGACATGCAACAGAAAGCTACTATGATTATTGACAAGGATTTTATTATTGGAGACATTGACAATCGCCTTTACGGCTCTTTCATTGAGCATCTTGGACGTGCGGTATATGGCGGTATTTATGAGCCCGGGCACCCTGAAGCCGATGAGCAAGGCTTTCGCGAGGATGTTCTTTCCCTTATTCAGCAGCTTCAAGTACCTATCGTGCGTTATCCTGGCGGCAACTTCGTATCTGGTTATGACTGGACAGACGGGATTGGCCCCAAGGAATCACGTAAACGCAGATTAGAGCTAGCTTGGAGAACGATTGAAACCAACCAATTTGGCTTGAATGATTTCGTCGATTGGGCGGCTAAAGCCAAAACTGATGTGATGTGGGCCATTAATTTGGGTACGCACGGAGTAGATGAAGCACGCAATATTGTCGAGTATTGCAACCATGCTTCCGGTACATATTGGAGCGATTTGCGCAGAAGCCATGGCTATGAGCAGCCGCATCAAATTAAAACCTGGTGCCTCGGCAATGAAATGGACGGCCCTTGGCAAATCGGGCAAAAAACTGCAACTGAATACGGCCGTGTTGCTAAAGAGTCCGCCAAGGTTATGAAATGGGTGGATCCTACAATTGAATTAGTGGCATGCGGCAGCTCAAGCCGTAATATGCCAACGTTCCCGGAGTGGGAAGCTACGGTATTAGACCATACTTATGACCATGTTGAATATTTATCGATGCATACTTACTATAGCAATGCCGCTAACGATACACCAACATTTCTTGCCCGCTCCTTGGAAATGGATGATTTTATTAAAACGCTTATTGCTACAAGTGATTATATTAAGTCCAAAAAACGCAGCAAAAAAACGATGTTTCTCTCCTTCGACGAATGGAATGTTTGGTACCATTCCCGTGATGCCGACAAGCAACGCGACCCTTGGGAAATCGCTCCTCCGCAGCTTGAGGATATTTACACAATGGAGGACGCCTTGCTCGTTGGCTGCATGCTGATCAGCTTGCTAAAGCATTCAGACCGTGTAAAAATGGCTTGCTTGGCACAGCTAGTTAATGTTATCGCACCGATCATGACCGAAACTGGCGGCAAAGCATGGATGCAAACGATCTTCTTCCCTTACCTGCATACTTCCGTGTATGGCAGAGGTAAAGCGTTAGTGCCCCTGATCCATTCGCCGAAATATGATACCAAAGAAATTACCGATGTGCCTTTCCTTGAGGCAGTTGCTGTTTACAATGAGGAAGTTCAAGAGGTTACGGTATTTGCCGTCAATCGCGATTTGGAAAATGCGTTGCCGTTAGAGGTGGATTTGCGCAGCTTTGGAGCCAATAGCCAATTAATTGAGCATCTGGTTCTGGAAAATGATGATTTAAAAGCTCGCAACACCGCCACGGATTCTTCGCGTGTCACACCTCATAACAAAGGTAACGCTGAGGTTAGCGGCTCTGGCTTGACTGCACGCTTAGGCAAAGCTTCGTGGAATGTCATACGGATTCGTGTGCAAGCTTAAGGCTTGAGCAAAAATTAGCAACGGCTTCTTAGCAGAGAAAAACCGTCAACTGCATCATGCAGCGGACGGTTTTTTTATCTTTGACGCTTGTTGCTACGAAAGTGAATTTGGATAAACGATGACTTTGAGGCTGCCGGCTTTATTCGTTCTCGCCCGCTCCATCGCAGCTTGCGCTTGCTCCAGCGGATAGCGATCCGTGATCAAGCTTTTCATATCGACAAGGCCTGATGACAAGAAAGTGATGCCACGCGGATAGGTATTTACATAACGAAAGATACCGTAAATATCAATTTCATTATCGCATATAAATGGCACATTGAAGCCTACCTCATCCACCGGCGGCAAGCCAACGATCGATAGCTTGCCACCGCGCCTGATCGACTTCATGGCTGTTTGCAAGGCACGGGGATGTCCTGCCGTCTCGATCGCGACATGCACGCCTACCCCACCTGTTAGCCTTTTTACCTCAGCCGCCGCATCGGCAACATCGGGATAAACAAGATCCGTAGCACCCAGCTTGCGCGCCGCTTCCAAACGGTTAATTTCCAGGTCGCTGACAATAATTCGCTTCGCGCCGAATGCTTTGGCGGCAGCTACAGCTGTTAAGCCTACTGGTCCCATGCCGATAATCGCCACGTCCCAGCCTGGCTGAAAGCCAGCACGGTTCAAGGCATGGATACCTACGGAAAACGGCTCATTCAAAGCCGCTTCCTCGAAGGTTAACGAATCAGGAATCGGGAATAGGAAATCCTCGCGATGGGCGATATACTGGCAGAACGCTCCATCGTAGGGTGGCGTCGCCAAAAATTGCACATCCGGACAGAGGTTATATCTGCCCTCCTTGCAAGCCTCACATTTGCCGCAGGTTACCCCCGGCTCAATGGCTACACGGTCACCCGGCTTAAATCGGGTGACTTGGTCGCCGCAAGCTGCGACGATGCCTGCACATTCATGGCCGAGAATGATCGGCTTCTCCACGATATAGGAGCCGATACGTCCATGCTCATAGTAATGGATATCTGATCCGCAGACGCCCACCGCCATTACTTGAACCAGTACTTCATCGGGCTTAATCGAAGGAACTGGAAGCTCCACAATCGAGATGTGGAAGGGTTCGGTCATTAGGGCAGCTTTCATCGTTTGGGGAATTTCAATCAAAAGATCTGTTTGTTTAGTTTCTTGGGTAATTTCCATTTTAGTTAATGCCTCCTTGTTGTTTGTTGTTTGCTTACTTGTTGTCCAAATGATAAAATCGGCTGGCATTGCCACCATACAAAGCAGCACGTTCTTCCTCCGACCATTCCGAGCCTAGGCAAAATTCCAACAATTCGACAACCTGGTGGTAGGTTGCACTAAATAAGCATACCGGCCAATCACTTCCGAACATGACGCGATTTTTGCCGAATGCCTCCATTACAGCCGCTGCATAAGGCCTAATACTTTCTGGAGTCCAAGGGGCATCCAGCTTCTCCGGTACCATCCCCGACAGCTTACACATTACATTCGGATAGGAGGCAATCTGTTCCATCTGTGACTTCCAAGGCTCCATAATGCCTTCTACAATCGGCGGCTTGGCCAAATGGTCAACTACTGCTCTTAAATCAGGCACCTTTTCGAGTAATTCCATAATATAAGGCAGATGGCGAGGGTTTGCTTGCAAGTCAACAGGAAATTGCTCCTTGGCCAGCAGCTTTAAATGATAAACTATCCTGTCACCTAGAATCCAATCCGAAGCCAAATCCTGAATCATTGGCCTGATTCCTATAAACTTGGGGTTTTCGCGAAAGCGATTCCAATCCTGCTCAAAATGCTCCGATTCCAAGTCCAGCCAGCCTACTACACCAGCAATCGTTTCTTCCTGCTCTGCTATTTCCAGCAGAAACTCGGCTTCCTCAATCGTTGGGGCTGCTTGGACAACAATCGTTTTTTCCAATTCAAACGTCTCTAACAAGGGTCTTAAATGCTCCGGCATATAGTCCGCGTAAATCCGCCCTAAGCTAGGCTTTAACCAGCCATAGTCGGTACGCGAGGTTTTCCAATAATGTTGATGAGCGTCGATCCGCATGTTGATCCTCCCATGAGTTTGCGAAGCAAATTATTGTTAGACGGCCTAAATCATCAGCAGGTAAAAGTCTATGCTGAAGCTTGCCTTGTAAGCATAGCATTTCTTATTATTTTCGGGAATACCTAAAAAAGATTTCTGCCACCAGGTAGATGTTTTTGATCCATAAAACAAGAGCGACCAAATGGGTATGTTTCCGTATTTTGGGGAAATCCTATTTGCAGGAGGTGACAAAATGACAGGAAGAAACAATAAACCAGATAATGACGGACCAGCCAGCAGCCCCAGTCAACTGGATCAATTCGGAGATAAGCTAGCATCCCAGAATGAGGACGAATTCCTTGCTGCTGCCGAACAAGAATGTGAGACTGAAGCTGAAGGAAAGGCTGACCCTCAATAATAAAAGCGAACTGAATTAAAAAAACTAATGGGTGATCTCTCTAGTAGCTGTAGCCATTGGAGAGTTAGCCCATTAGTTTTTCCATTACCTTTGTAAAAAGGCCGCTATACGATGTAGATATCGTTTTAGCAGCCCATTTTATTTAACGTCAGTCTTTTCTCATTTTCAGCGTGCTGTTGTTCAGCAGGTATTCAAAATCATTTTCAAGCCGCTTCTGCTCAGCCTTGCGGGCGTCGGCTGCCTGCTTTAATACATCCTCACGCTGCTTATTTTCAGCTGCCTTCATTTCATCGGATTGTGCCTTCAGCTTCTGCACAATCTCCGGATTCAATAAATCCTTCAAAGTAGCCGGCTTGTCTTCAGCAGCCGATTTGGGCCGCACTGTTGTTGTTGGTCTATTTCGTTTAGACATGATTTGTTTTACCTCCTAGATGAATAAGATCACTTGCGATACATTAGCTTGCTACGCCTGCCCTACAGCATCACGATATTTTGGTGTCCTGCCAAAAATCCGCCATCCACAGGGATGCTTGTTCCTGTAATGTAGGAGGCTTCCGGAGAGGCCAGGAAGCATACGGCTTGTGCGACTTCGCTCGACAGACCAAAACGCTCCATGGGTGTTTTGCCTAACACACCATCCCGAAAGGACTGCCGCTGGAAATTCGCTGAATTCAGATCGGTTTCAATATAGCCGGGACTAACCGAGTTAACTCGAATCCCGTATTGGGCCCACTCCACAGCGAGCAGCTTGCTGTATTGCAGCAGCCCTCCCTTCGATGCGGTGTACGCGCTTTGGTTAGGCGTTGCAATATGCGAAAGCATCGATGTGATCGTCACGATTGAGCCGCTGCGCTGCTCGATCATCCGCTTCCCCACCTCCTGGCAGGTGAGAAAAGCCCCTGTCAGGTTGATCCCGATGATCTCTTCCCATGCTTCCTGTGTATATTGCTCAGCAGGCATCCGTTTATTCGTTCCGGCACAATATACAAAGATGTCGATGTGCCCGTATAAGCTATTCGCTTGCTCCACAAATTCCCGGACGCTAGCCTGCTCCCGTACATCAAGCGCTAGCCCATGGGCATCTCCACCCATACTGCGGATTTCATCCGCTGTCCCCAGGTACTGGTCTTCCGTGCGGCTTCCCACAATAACACTGGTGCCGTAATCGGCAAAGGTCTTGGCAATTTCTTTACCAATTCCTCGTCCGCCTCCAGCAATTAAAGCAACCTTTTTATCCAGGCCTCTCATAGATACAAGCCCCTTCCGTCCAATGTATTATTTGTCCAGCAGTTGGAACGATTGTGCCGCTTTCTCAAGGCGCTGCCATTGCTCCTCTGTTTTAACTGCATCATTGATCCGTTGGCGGAGTATGTACACGATTCCCTGATTTTCAAATACGTAATCCACGATCGTATAGGGTATATTCCTGCTTTTATAGGTGACAGCGAATTTTTTTCCAAGGCTTTCTGGACCTAGCTGGCTTTCATCGCTAATCGTATATTTGTAATTTTCATCGGTTTCGGCATTTTTCTTATGATCCTGCTCCAACCGTTTTGACATTTCTTCAAAGCTTGTGCGATCATCAGCAATAATGGATAAGCTGCCTCCATTAAAAGAAAAAGTGTTCGTCGCTATATCCAGCTCTCTTTGGAAAATACCCTGCCAGTTTTCAGGAAGGTGAAGTGCATATTTGTACTTTTTATTGGTAAAGGTGATCGTCTTGGCCTTATCCACTAATTCTTCCTCATCCTGAATGAAGCCTAAAGAGCGATTCGTACCTTCCTTGGCAAAATCCACAGATTCTGTAAAAGTATCCACCAAGGCATTAAGCTCTTCGCCCTCATCTGTTTTCGGATAAGCGAATTTCAACTCGTATTTGTATTTGTCCTTAAATATATAGTATACGCGATATTGCCGCCATTTGTCTCCCATCGTTGTGGCATACCGGCTTTCTATCGCCGCCACTCCGCCTATGGTTGTATCTTTGGCTTCATTGATCTCTTTGTAGCTATCCACATAACTGCCTGCAACCGTTTGTAGCTGTCTGGCAGCCCAATCCTTAAGCGTATCTCCCGATGAAGCTGAGCTTACCTCAACTGATAAGGTTTGTTCACTGTCCTTATTGGCGTAATAAAGACCGCTTCCCCAGTCCTTCTTCGTCCATTCCGCAGGCACGTCAAAGCTCAGGCCGTATTCTGTAGAGATGGTATCCGTGTTATTAAACCCGGAAATATCCTTGATCGATGGATTATTGGCATCAAATGTTAGTACAAAGGTATCGAGAAGGTCGTTATAGCTATTGCGTTTCAGCGCATTCGTATAATTCTCCTCTTTATCAACAAACAACATGAGATAATAGATTTTGTCACCCTTCAAAAAGGCACGCAGCTGGTAATATTCGCCCGTTTCTTCTTTCCCTACTACTAATACATAGGAATCCGGCTTTTTTTCGACATAACGCTTCTCTAACAAGGTTCCTCCCGAATCCCCTGCAAGCTTTTTCATTAGGCCCAGCTTGGACAAATCCTCGCTTTGTCTCTCTTCGACAACAATATTAATACCAAACTCACCTTTAGCATCGCTTAAGTATACATTATTTTCTTCCCCCGAGCGCTGGTCCTGGTTAATAAGCCCTGCCGGGTATTTCATAGACCAGCCGAAATGGCTGTCGCCAATCTGTGTCTTGCCTTGGTCTGCATCGATGTATGACCCGTCGACATCTTGGATGACTGCGGCTGCATCTGATTTCCCTTCTCCCAGAACAAGCTCGACCTCTTTGGTCTTGCCCTCCGATTGAAGCACCAGCTTCACTTTTTCCTCTGGCAAATAGTTTTTCAAAGCTTCATTATATTCAACTAGATTACGTGTAATGATTCCGTTAATTGAGAGCAGGACATCAGCCTGCTTGATGCCTGCCTTGGCTCCTGCAGAGTCTGGCTCTACGTATGTAACCTCTAAGCCATTGCTCGATGGCAGACCTACAACTGCCTCCCAGCTTTCGCCAAGCTCCAAACCTAAGGATGGACGTTTTACTTTACCATATTTGAAAAAGTGCTCTAACACATGCTGCACCGTTGAAACGGGAATGGCAAAGCCCAAGCCATCTACCCCATACTGGACATATTTCAATGTATTGATACCGATAACCTGACCTCTCATATTGACCAGCGCACCCCCGCTGTTCCCGGGATTAATTGCTGCATCCGTTTGGATCAGCTGGTAGGTGGACAGTACTGAGCGATCCATACCACTGACAATGCCATAGGTGACCGAATTACGCAACGCAAACGATAACGGAGTGCCAATCGCCATTACCGCTTCGCCTACTTTTACATCCGCTGGTTTAGCAAACACAGCAGGAGTTAATCCTGTGGCATCGATTTTTACTAAAGCCAAATCGCTTTCTTCATCAAAATGCGTCGTTTTCCCAGGGTAGGACTTCCCCTCTGAAGTAACAACTACGATATTTCGCATATTTTTTACAACATGGGCATTCGTCAGGATGTAGCCTTCGCTTTTAATAATAACACCGGTGCCATGAGCAAGGTCGTACCTATTATTGTCTACAGCCTGCTTGCTATCAGTGGGTTTACCGATGATCGCCACAACGGAGGTCGTTGTTTTGGCAATAACGGCTGGTACAGCTTCCTGATCTGTTGCAGCATCCGCATAATCCGTGGTTCCCACCATGGTCACACAGAGAATAACAGCGATCGCCACCCTCATCAAACGTTTTCCAACACAAGTTCCTCTAATCAATTTACTTAGCTCCCCGTCTATGATCTATTGGTTTCTTTTTCCATATAGCTACTCTATCAGAAACTGAAGCAAATTCCAATAAATCAAAAGCTTTGCTTTTTAGTACCCTTAGTCATTTTCACTAACACAGTATATTAGTCCTAAAACAAACTATTTCTCTATTAATTTAAAGGCTTTTGAAGTAGTATGTAGAAAGTATGGAGTTTATGTAAGGCTCATGTTTGTTACATCCTAGGGGGTCATAAGTTGAAAAGAAAACTCATTTTAATTTTAGTATTATTTGCGTCGCTGCCCTTGCTGATTTTTTCTGTATTTAGCCTTTATTCCAACAGTAAGGAGCTACAACAAAATGCCAATGACCTAAGCTTGGTAAACGCTAAAGCTGTACAGTATGAGGTTAACCAGCTAATGATCCAAAATTTCGATTTGATCAAGGTTTTGTCATTAAATAGCTCTTTTCAAGAGAGCCAACTAAGGCTGGATACTGCTAAGCTTAGTTTAACTAACTCCGTCAAAGTCCACCCAGAAGCCATCCTCACTTACGCAGATGTAACGGGACAGCAAAAGATCCGAAGCGACAGCCAGCCACTGACTAACGTCGCAGACCGCGACTATTTTACACAAGTTATGCAAACGGCTCAGCCTGCTGTTTCTAATATATTGGTAAGTAAAACTACCGGATCTAAAATTGTTATTCTTGCCGTGCCTGTGATGAATGAAGCCAATAAAGTAACAGGTGTAATCACCAACAATATCGATCTTGCTGTTCTTAGCAATGTATTGAGCAACTTCTCTAAAAAAGGAAACACTCCCTACATAGTAGAGCGAACCGGCAAAATCCTGGGTCATAGTGATCCTACTTTCTTGGACAAGGATGTCAGCCAAACTGAATTTGTAAAGCAAGGACTACAGGGCCAGAATGGAACCTCCGTTTATACCGACGATGCCGGAAAATGGATGGTTTCGTATATTTTTGATAAACAAACCGGCTGGCTTATCATTAATGAACAATCCTATGATGCTGTTATGGCGCAAAATAATAAAATCATAACGCAAAGTATAACCTTGCTCATTATTGTTCTGATCGTTGCCGCTGCCGCTGGCTATTATTTTTCTACTAGTATTACTAAACCGATCCTCCAATTAACTGCGTTAGCTAAATTGGCTGCTGGCGGAGATCTAACAAAGCAGGTAAACGTTAAAGATAAACACGAAATTGGCCAGCTAGCGGCAAGCTTTAACGAAATGATTCAAAACTTAAGGATTCTAATCCAGCAAGTCGGGACAAATTCCGAGAATTTAGCCGCGTCGGCTGAGCAATTAACTGCAAGCGCCACCCAAACAAGCCAAGCGACTGAGCAAGTTGCTTTTATAACCGAGGAAGTCGCCATGGGAACGGAGAAGCAGGTGAAGTCCTTGCAGGAAAGTGCCGAGTCAATCCAAGACATTTCCGAAGGTATTCAAATGATTGCTACCAACGCACAAAGTGTCTCCACAACGGCTTTACAGGCTTCAAATAAAACAGAGCAAGGTAATTTGGCCATCGGTACCGCGATCCAGCAGATGGAGTCCATGCATAGCAATGTCAACGGACTGGCCATAGTTATAAAAGAGCTTGGCGTCCGCTCCCAGGAAATCGGGCAAATTGTTGGAGCCATTACAAGCATTGCCTACCAGACCAATTTACTTGCCTTAAATGCGGCCATCGAAGCTGCACGTGCTGGAGAGCAAGGCAAGGGCTTCGCTGTTGTCGCAGGAGAAGTCAGAAAGCTCGCTGACCAATCCTCCAAATCGGCACAAAGCATTACGGATCTTATTGAGATTATTCAAGAAAAATCGGCTAATGCCGTTATATCGATGGATGCTGGAATCCGCGAGGTGGATGGCAGTTTAAAGGCCGTCCAAACTGCTGGAGATGCTTTTAATGAAATTCAGCATTCCATCAAGCAAGTTACCACCCAGATTGAAGAGGTATCGATCTCATCCCAACAAATGTCAGTAAACGCCGGGCGGGTTGTAAAAGCCTTTGAAACGATTATGCAGGTTTCGGATATGACGGCATCTGGCACACAAAATGTATCGGCCGCTACTGAGGAACAGCTGGCCACAATGGAGGAGATCACCTCCTCGGCGACTCTGCTATCAAGTATGGCGGATGAGCTCCAATCGGTGATTAGCAATTTTAAGGTTTAGAACAAAGTCCACTATCAACGACGCCACTGCTCGTTGCGCAAAAAGGGGTAACCTTACGGTTACCCCAAACTCTAAAAAGCTATACAATTATTTTAGCTTCCAATAAAGCCAGCCGCTTTACGGTGAGCTCAAAGGGGCAAGAAATGCTTTAACTGACGATTCCCTCTTTTTTACCAAGCGTAAGCTTCCGGTGCTGGCTTGCCTGGACCTGGAAAGATCTCGTTTAATTTGGCTAACGTATCGGCATCCAATTTAATTTCGACAGCTCGCAGCGTATCCTCAAATTGCTTTAAGGTTCTTGGTCCGATAATCGGCGCTGTCATCGCTGGGTGGGACAAGACCCACGCCAATGCGACATTGGCTTCGCCTTCTCCAAGCTCCTTGCACAGGGAGGAGAACTGCTCCAGCTGTGGACGGTGTTTTTCAATCGCTTGCGCCTGCTTGCCTGTCCTTGAATTGGCATCTGCATTTAATGCGTTGCCTCCAAGCAAACCGCCTGCCAAAGGGCTCCAGGCAATAACGCCAATACCGTGGTATTCGGCTGCCGGCAGCACCTCCAGCTCAGGCTCGCGGCAGAACAGGCTATATTTGTGCTGCTCCGTAACAAGCCCAAGAAAATGGCGTTCCTTCGCTTTCGCTTGTGCCAAGGTTAAGTGCCAGCCCGCAAAGTTGCTAGAGCCGATATAATCGACAGTACCTTGCTGAACCAAAGCTTGAAAGGCATCCCATAGCTCGTCCCATGTAGCATTGCGTTCAATATGGTGCATTTGATAGAGCTCGATATGATCCGTTTGTAAACGCTTTAGTGAAGCCTCCAGATGGCGGCGAATTTTATAAAGGGATAACCCACGACCATGGTTGGGTCCATCATTAGCCTCTTCCATACCACCATATACCTTGGTTGCCAGCACAACCTTCTCCCGACGGTTGCCACCTTGGGCAAACCAGCGTCCAATAATTTCCTCTGTCCAGCCGCGATGCGCTTCGCCACCATATACGTTAGCTGTATCAAAAAAGTTAACGCCTGCATCCAAAGCTGCGTCCATAATGCGGAACGCTTCCTTTTCCTCAGTTGCAGGGCCAAAATTCATCGTACCCAAACAAAGACGGCTTACCTGCAATCCGGTTCTTCCTAAGAATGTATATTCCATCATTACTCAGCTCCTCTACCTATTTGAGTTACTCATTAAGCATAACCAATATCCACTAATAATGAAAGAACTGACCTTTTTTTCATCTAATAACCTTTTCTGCTATAGCTTACCTAGAGTTAAGTAGCAGCGTTCAGGTAAATAATCTATATAAGCTTAAAAAAGTTAGGAGGCTCCTGATATGCCAGATGAATTGGAAATTATTTTGCGTACGTTATTGTCCGTTGTTGCCTTGTTTTTCTTAACCAAGCTGTTAGGGAAAAGGCAGGTATCCCAGTTATCTTTATTTGAGTACATTACTGGTATTACGATTGGCAGTCTAGCCGCTTACGTTTCCTTGGAGCTGGATGCCATGTGGCATTTAGGCTTGATATCCATTGTGGTATGGGTTGCATTTTCATTAGGCATTGAATGGTTACAGCTAAAAAGCAAAACGATGCGAGACTTTGTTGACGGCAAAGCCACGATACTCATTAAAGACGGCAAGGTCATGGATGATAATTTAAAAAAGGAAAGAATTACGACCGACGAACTGATGGAGCAATTACGAGCTAAACAGGCATTTAGCGTAGCCGATGTTGAATTTGCGCTTATTGAGCCTAGCGGTGAAATTAATGTGTTATTAACCCGGGAAAATCAACCGCTGACGCCCAAGCATCTTGGTATTAAAGTTGCTCCCGAGCAGGAGCCCCAAGCCGTCATTATGGATGGAAAAATATTGAATGAGCCCTTGGCAACCATCGGATTAAGCAGACAATGGTTAAATACCGAGCTGGAAAAATTAGGGATACCGGTTGAAAATGTTTTTCTCGGCCAAGTCGATTCCTATGGAAAGCTGTATGTCGATTTGTTTGATGATAAGCTGATCGTAGCACTGCCGCAAGAAAGGCAGCTTTTATTCGCAACGTTAAAAAAATGTCAAGCCGACCTAACGCTGTTCGGGCTTACTACAGAAAATCAAAAAGCGAAGACCATGTACGAAAAAACATCAAACCAAATGGAGCAATTGATCAAAGATATGAAACCAATTTTATGCAGATAGAAATCAGATAGCAATAAATGGATAATCACGCATATAATCAGACATGCCTTATTTGTTGGGAGCTGTTTGATGTGCTGACCTTACCCAAATTCACTGCTATTGTAGTGGGGAGTATCCTTATTGCTATCGGTATTAATTTTTTTCTGGTTCCGCATAGAGTGCTCGATGGTGGCGTCATTGGCATTTCGTTAATTATTAATTATTTATTTGATGCGAAAATCGGGCTTGTCATTATCGCCTGCAGCATCCCCATATTTATCGTAGCTTGGTTCCATAATCGCCCCATCTTTTACGACAGCCTGGCGGGTATGATTATATCATCCCTGATCATCGATTTTTTAGCACCATTCCAATACTATTTTCTATATTATGTGGAGCTGACCTCCATATCCAGTGCTATTATTGGCGGCATGATCGCCGGAACTGGATTTGGAGTCATGCTAAGATATGAAACAAGTACGGGTGGGATTGATCTATTGGCACAATTTCTTTCCAAATATATTTCCGTTAATGTGGGAATTATTTTGTTCGTGATGGATGCACTCATTATTGGAGTTGGTGTCTTATTGCTCTCCGGCGATACATTAATGCTATCCGTGCTGACCATTATTGCGGGAGGTGTCGCGACCGGCCTTTGTAACCTCAAAAAAGTTTAATGAACTTCCGCCATTTGTGGCAGATAGCCCAATTCGTCAAATTGCAGATATTCAGGCTCGCTAATGATCTCAATATTAGCCTGCTGCATAATTTCAGGGACTAGTATCTCCGAAACATACGCATACTTTAGATGTAATGTGTTAGGGATACGCACGATTCGCGCTTTAGCTGCCTCTACTCCCCAGGTGCAGCGCAAGGCTACTTGCAATGCTTCCCGGTCATTATCAATAACTAGCGGAATCATGCCGCGCATAATAAAAGAGCTGGTAATCACGTTTTCATTCATCGTTTTGAGATCGATTTTATCGAACAGTCGGCGTGTTGTAAGATCAGCTAGCCCTATGCCTAAAGCATTGCCATGTGAAGGCTCACTTAAATCACTGGCAATGATATATTTGATGATGGGGCTCGTTAATTCAGCCTCTCCCAATATCCGCATGCGCCCAATAATATTGGTATCAAAGCCGGTGCCACTATAATTTTTGCCGATTTCATCCACAAACAATACATCAATCTCATCAACAGGCAGCTTGGGCATAAGGCTTTTTGATATTTTTAATAGCTCACGTTCACGTTCTGCAATCCGTTTGGGCTCAATCGCTTCGATAATTGCCGTTTGGTCAAATGCATTTTCCACGATGCCTAATCCGAATAGCACATTTAGTTTATCCAATGTGACTTGAGCAACATCCGGCATTTTATCACGAATTCCATGAATGCCGTAAGAATGCAGCAGCAATGCCTGCTTATGCTTGCCAATGCCGATTGCTGCCATTTTCATTAAGCCGCTCTCAATCCATTGCGAGGATTTGAAATCGGTATGGACCTTAATCCTTGCAACTACAATGACTCCATCACTGGCCAATACGTTGTTATCCGCATAAACGGCAAGACCTTCGGCGGTTTCACCGATCTGGGTAACCTCCATTGAGGATAAGATCGGCGCTCCACAGTATTCCTCAGTAACTCCCAAGCTATGCAGCACCTCAACCTGCCCTTCGGCGGTCGCTCCTCCATGGCTGCCCATTGTCGGAATAATGCGCGGCTCTGCTCCAAGCTTTCTCAATTCTCTAACCAAATTTTTAATAATCAAAGCAATATTGTTAATTCCCCGGCTGCCTGCCGTAATCGCTACGGTCATGCCCGGCTTGACCTGGTCAGCTAACCGAATGGCTTCCATCTGCTGGCTGATTTCAGCTTCGATATCATCGATCCTCGGACCCTCGAAATGCTGCTTCACCTTAACGAACCTAGGTAGTTGCATGGGTGGTTTCCTCCTAATAGTTTTCGTAGAAAACTTACTTCGTAAACGATTATCGTTGTGGTGCCAATTCAATGCCCTGACGAATAGCCTCCAATAGACTATTCTCATCAGCTATCCCTGTTCCAGCAATATCAAAAGCGGTACCATGATCTACACTTGTTCTTATAATAGGAAGGCCTACCGTGATATTGACGCCGGCATCCAGCCCAAGCACTTTAATCGGGCCATGCCCTTGGTCGTGGTACATCGCTACCACAATATCATAATCACCACGTACCGCGAGGAAAAAAAGTGTGTCGGCAGGCAGCGGCCCAACAACATCAATGCCTTCCGACTTCGCGCGTTCGACAGCAGGGACGATAACTGCGTCCTCCTCCCCGTAGCCGAATAGCCCATTCTCGCCAGCGTGGGGATTAATACCACACACACAAATTCGCGGCTGTGGATTGCCTGCCTTGAGCAAGGTTTCATGCGCCATCTTAATAACGGAATAAACACGCTCAGCGGTTATCGATTTCACGGCATCTATCAACCCCAGATGAGTGGTCACATGAATAACCTTAAGCTTGGGCGAGCTTAGCATCATCGCGTAATCATCCGTTCCTGTTAGCGTAGCAAGAATTTCGGTATGGCCCGGATAATGATGGCCTCCCTTTTGCAGCGCCTCTTTGTTCAGTGGAGCCGTACATATCGCATCGATCAGGTCTTGCTTCGCAAGCTCAATCGATTTCTCCAAAAAGCGGAAGGCTGCGTTACCTGCTTCAGCGGAAACTTTTCCGTAAGCCAAGCTTTCCGGTAACAGATCCAAATCGAGGCAATTCACAACACCAGCTTCATCAAGCAGTTGGTCTGGCGCCGATATGGTATGAACACGCAGGCCGGTCTTGAGAAATTGCTCCGCTCTCGTTAAAAATTTGGCATCGCCGATCACTACCGCTTTACAAGTCTCATAGACAATAGGGTCTTTTAAGGCTTTCATAATAATTTCCGGTCCGACGCCTGCCGCGTCACCCATTGTAATGCCGATTATCGGTCTGTTCATAGTTGGCTCCTTTTAAGTTTGATCGCTTGTGCTGCATGCAGCAGCGAATTGGGATTACCAAAAGCGCCTGCTTTGGTGACTAGCGGAACGCTCAAGCTTCCTTCCGCAACACAAAGCGGCAAGCCCTCTTCCACTTCCCCGATAATTCTGAGGCGGGCAATATTCAAATGCGTGCAGGTCGAGTAGGCGATATCTCCACCCGTTAAAACGGCACCTGCAAGCGCTTCGTTTGTGATGATGGCAGCCGCTAATCGGCCGATTCCATCTGCAATTTGATCGCCGCCCTGCATCACGCTTAAGCCCGCTTTCTGCAAATATTCGGCGACTTGCGACTTCGCAGCTTGCGAGATGTCCGTCGTAAGAACAAGATCCTCGCCCGAAGCAATCATTTGCCTCGCTTCTTGCGTAAGCTCTGCCATTTCCTCAGCGCTTGTTCCGAGCAAAAGGAGCGGGTCAATAACAAGCGTGCGAAAGCCGTGCTGCTTCAGCGTCTCTACCTGTAGCCGCGTAGTCTGGCTAACGCTCCCAGCCGCGACTAGTACAGGAGCGGCGGCTTGCTCGCTCTTCGCGGGAGCGGGCTGACCCAGCGGTGCCGACCGATCGGACTGCGGCGCGGCTTGGACCGGCACCGGCCGTTGGCTGGGCGGTGTAGGTAGAAAGCCGAGCAGTGGATAGCGATTAGCAAGCGCTTCCGCCAGTCCGGCAGAACCAACCCACAGCACTCGCATCTGCGTTTGTGCTTGTGAGAACAGCGCGGCGATGATCGCCAAATCGCCATCGGTTGCGCTATCGGCAACAACTATGCGTTTGCCTTGCTGGAGGAGCAGGTTGAGCTGCTCCTCCAGCTTGCCGCTGCGAACTGCGCGGATCCCCACCTCGCCAACGGGCAGCGAGGTTTGTTCATGAATTAACGCAGAAATTTGCGAATTCGTGACGGGAAACTTCGGATCGCGTGAAATTTCACTATCCTCCAGCAATTGATCGTGTAGCAGCTGGTAGCCGCCCACGGTCCATCTTGCCTTCTGTGGGTAAGCAGGAGCTACCACCGCCAAATCGAATTTCCCGGAGTCGAGCATAGCCTCGATCTCTTTGCCGATATTTCCGCGAAGGGTAGAATCGATTTTTTTCATAATCACTTGAAATTTACTGAATTCAATCGTTGACAGCAGCTGGGTCCATTTAGAATATGCCTCGTCAGGTAAAAGCGAACGGCTTTCGACATTAATGACAACAGCAATTCCTGACACATCTGGATCAATCGTCTGCTTATCATCGATGCAAACAACTGTGGGAATCCCGCGTTTGGCAAACTGTACACCGGAATCGTTCGCCCCGGTTAAATCGTCAGAAAGAATGATGATATTATCCACTTTGTGTCCACCTTACTTACTAATTTATATGTATTTTATCAAATTCACGTTTCAATAATCAACATCAATACTGATTGATTATGTTTCATAATGAAACACTTTTCTCAAATGTGTCATCAGTTTTTCATCGCCCTTCTTGATTTAGCCGCCTCCACAGCGTAGTTCGGTTCATCCCCAGCCTTTTTGCTGTTGTTGACTGGTTGAAGCCCTCCTGCTCAAGCACATACCGAATAATATCATCCTCAATTTCTTCAAGTGTTCTTGAAGCACCGACAAGCTGCTCCATACTACGGATAGCTGGTTCATCGGTCAATAGCAACAAGCCATCCAATATCGGGCTTACCTGCTGAATCGTTATAAATGAGCCCTCGCATGCTTCAACAACCCGTTTAAGCACCTGCTGCAGCTCACTAAAGTTACCCGGCCATGGATAAGTACGCAGCTTGCTCAGCGCATCCGGCTTGATGCCGAGCACCTGTTTGCCTAATGTACGGTTCATTTCTGCCAAATACCAGAAGATGAAATGATCCAGATCATCGACAAGCTGGCGAAGTGGCGGTAGCTGGATCGTGTAAATTTGCAGCATGACTAACAGCTGCAGGTCGAATTCTCCTTGCTTTACCTGCAGCTGTAAATCAGCCGGTGTAGAAGCGATAAAGCGAAATGCTGGCTTGGCTTCATTTTCAAGCGCAGCATGGTTAGCTTGTAGCGCAGCAGCAAGCTTGCGTTGAACAGGGAGGAGCAGCAGCTCGACCTGGTGGATGTGCAGCGTTCCCGAAGCAGCACGCTGCAGCAGCCCCTCAGCTTCTTGCCCCGGATCGCCAAACAGCAGGTGCTCCTGCCGCTCGGACGCAAGAGCACCTGCATGGAAACTTACATATGGCCCTTCCTGATAAGGGCTTTCATTATGGATCGCTTCCGCCAGCGTTCTTTTCCCTGTGCCCGTCTCGCCGGTAATCAGGATCGGCTCCAACCGTTTACTCCAGCGCTTCGCCTTGTCCATATAAGTTTCATTGATATAATCGGTCTGCACAAACTGCTGAAATTGCCCCTGAGGCAATGAAAGCCGGTTCTCTTTTATTCTCCTATGCTGCCTGTCCAGCTTCTCAATCGTTGGCCCGTCATACAGCTCATATAGGGCAGCGAGTCCGCTTTGATTTTTTAAATGATGCACTAACTGCACCCGAAGCTCGCCCGCTGTATTGGCGCTTAGCCCTGTCCATGCCAAGCCCATAGCGGCCTCTGCCGTAATACCTAGCTGTGTAGCTGCATAGAAGTTGCAAAAGCTAACCAGTCCGTTCGTATCAACACCTATGACTCCGTGCTGCAGTGAATTAAGCATCGATTTCATTAATGCCGTACTCCCATTATCCATCCTGCTCTGCTTCGCTATCCGCTCCGCTTGCGCTAACGCCTCCAATAATGCCTCACGGCCTGAGGTAATAAGTACGGCCCGCACCCCGGCTTTTTCAGCCATCGACACGGTTACCACATCGCCAATAACCAAATCAATACCAAGCGATTTGGCCTTATCCACTGCGTTTTCGGCTTCCTTCTCTTGATGAATAATGAAGGTTGTCACCTGAATATCCAGCAATTCAGCGATCGTATCAACGCCAGCGACAATATTAGGAAATCCAATGATTCCAATCTTCCCTCGATACCCCTTCACAAAGGTCAATGAACGCAATATATCGTAACCGTTGACTGTAATTTCAACCACCGGAAGCCGCACATGCTCACGGATGAGCTGGGCGGTTCCACCCCGGCTTATAATAACATCATAACCATTCTGCTCCGCCGCTTGGGCTACATCTAAGCCTAGCCTCAAGTCGCCAACCTCTGCATAAACCTCATAGGCATCAGCACGCGGCAAATCCTCAAGTAGATCTTTCATTCCCCGATAAGGGGCAATCAGTAAAAATTTCAACATGATAGTTCCTCCACGATTCAAAAAGCGACACTTAAAATAAACCTTTAAGAAAAACGCCACTTAATGTTGCAAATTTCATCACATTGATTATACCGCATTTACAGAAAAAAACCGACCCTCTTGTTAAGAGCAAGGTCGGAAATGCCTATAAAGATTCAAGACCAGACCCAATTGAAGCTCAAGCCCTCTCTACCTCTGGCTTTTTCATCAAATGGCGTTTATATAGATGCCCACATATTCTTCGATTTTTGGGATCTGGATAAACAGCTTGATGCCTCCATCTGGTGTAGGCTCGGTACGAAGCAATTGAATGCCGGGTTCGCCATGCAATACTTTGAATTCAGATGTCGCTTGTGCAGGCAGCTGGATTTCCAGCTCCAAATCTGTAATGGCGATCGTCTGAAGCACAGGGCGGCGGGGCGCCGCCGTCGTATTAACGGCATGAAGCACATAGCCGCCTTGAGCCGCACCGCTTTTGTTAAGGCTGAAATGTACGCTGAGCGGCGCATTCGAGCGGATCAAATATTGCCCATCCAGCATATAGTTAAACGCATTTTTCAATAGCTCACTGAAATCATTATGGCCATGCAGCCAGACGTTGCGGTCAACGCCATAAGGGAAAAAGACGGATTCACCTTCGCCAAATGCATGTAATACCATCGTCGGATAATCGGTTTCATAGCTTCTAAGCCATGAACGCTCCGGCGGCTGCGGGAAAATTTGTGGAACGTAGGTAACGATTGACTGCGCCGCATCGGAGTTCGTGCGAACTAAATACTGGTCGCTCCAGCTTGCAAGCAGCTCCGTATCCTCAAAGCCCTGAGTTAATGGATGGCCATGTTCTTTGACATATTGGTAGCCAAATAAGGAATTGTCCTTCACACTGCCTGTAAAGCTGCACCCGAACACATCACTCAATGCAAAATCTGGACGGTGCGTGCCATCTGGCTTGCAAAAGGAAGTAAGGTTGGTCGCGATCAGCTTGCCGCCTGTGCTAACGTAGGTACGAATAATTTCGATCTCTGGATCGGATAAGCATGCCGCATTGGCCAACACAAGCACTTTGGCTGCGCGAAGGGTTTCTAGGCTGAGCTTATCGTCCGTTAACAAACGGTATTGAATATGCTGGTCGTTCAACACCTGCTCTAGACCCATCAAATGCGTCAGGTATGCATCCTTGCTCCGATTGGGATTGCCAAGGACTGCATTCGTTGCACGTGAATACAGAACATTCACTTCTGCAACGGTCGTTTGCTCGGTCAGCACTTCTTCATTTTGCTCCATATAGCCATATATATCGGAGCTTAGCTGCGCATTTCTGCGATCATAGGTTGCTCCTGGATGCTGGCCGTTGAAGATGCAGTTCCAGAATGAACCGCCTGCGCTAATCGCTTCCCACATCCATAGCCTTGTTTCCTGCTTGGCAGAGGAAATGTAACGAAGGTCATTATTTGTGCCCAGGTGGCCGAACAGCATGACCGGCGTTTTATCCGGCGATAAGCTTTTGAGAAACTTGATTAACGTTGACGGCCCGTTCATTGGCTCGTGGTTAGCGGTGAATAAAGGGGTAACCAGGAAATCAAAGTGGTCCTTGATCGCGTATAAATCATGGCCATCCGACTTGAAACGGTCGTGGTACAAGCCGAAGATTTCAGCCGCATACGCCTTCTCGTCGCCATATTTCTTTACCACCGCACGGCAATCGCGAAGATGCTCCATGACGCAAGCAGCCTTCCAGTCGCGGTATTCGTCATATTGGCTATCCGTAAATTGGCCGCCACGCGGCAATTCATGGCCAGTCTCCTTGCGAAAACGGTCGGAGCAGCTTTTGCAATAGCAAATACCGCCTTGGCTATACGAGTTTTCCCAAATGCCGTCGATGTCGTATTTTTCGAACAGCACATCGATAAAGCGGTAAGCATGCTCGTTGCGGTAGGTGCTTTGGTAGCAGGGCTGGAAAATCGCTGAATGGAGCGGATTATCCCGAACCTTGGGCTCACCCAGCTCATTTACAGCGAACCAATCCGGGCGCAGCTCGTAGATTTTTTTGTCAACACCACGGAAATCGACACGGACAACAACCTTAATTCCTTTTTTATGTGCTGCTTCTACGAGGTCTTTAAGCAGGTCTTCCTTGGTCATAAATGGGTTGGGGTTGGCTGTTACCAGATTATGCTTGAAAAAATCGACAATCCCGCCACCATTAATAATGATGCAATTGGAATGGATTTGTTCCATATATTCAACGACTGAATGGGCGTCGTAATCAACAACATCCGGCTCGCGAAGCACCGTTTGCAAGATTCTAAGCTGTTTCTCATACCACTGTTTATTAATTATCATGCTGTTATTCCTCCTGCTACATTAGTTTTGTACTATAAGGGCTGTACGGCTAGCCATCCCAGCTTGCTAAACATACCTCTCGTGGAGATCATCTAAACGGATACGCCCTGCTTGATCGCTACAAAGCGCAAGATTTTTGGATACAATGTCTTTATCCCTCATGCCCATCAACGCCACATCCACATACGGATTGGAAAGCACAAACTGGATCAGTGCAGGCGTGTAATCGAATGTATTAGCTGGATTGACCATTTGAATCCAGCGCTGGAACGTTCCTGAGGTGGGGGTCCGCATCGTTACGATACCCATTCCCGCCTTTTCTGCCTCCAGCAGGCTGCCAAAGGGACGGCTCGGCTCATAGGGATGCTGAAATATAAAGTTATAGCAAATTTGCATCATATCAAACATGCCACTGCGAATAAAACGGAACACGGAATCATTATTATCCTCACTGCTAAAGCCAATATATTGCACCAGCCCCTCCTCTTTCAAACGAGCCATTTCCTCCGCCATTCCGCCAGCTTGCAGAATATCGTCAGCTTGCTCGCTTGTATAGGAATCACCATGGATTTGCAGCAGCTGGATTTGCTCTCTACGCAGCCGTTTCAGGCTTAGCTCAACCTGTTTCCTCAGCTCACCACGATTTTTGTAGTTCACTTTGGTTGCGATAAACAGCGGATAGGAGCCGCTTTCCACAACACCTTCCAAGGCGGCGCCTAAAATCTGCTCACTTTCCCCATTCCCATAGCCTGGCGCTGTATCATAATAATTAATGCCCCCCTGGAGAGCCGCTTCAATCGATTCAAAAATATGTTTGCGATCATCACTATCGGTTGGATCATAAGCATGCAAATAATTTTTCAACCCTGCTGCCGCTCCTCCATAACCAATTCTGCTGACTATGGCTCCTGTTTTACCTAATGTCGTATATTCCATTTCCCCATGCTCCCTCCTATTTCCCCATGTCCGGAATCCATCTGCTCTATCCAAGGCTTAAGTATATATTCCAACATACTTCGACCCTCTGCAAAATAGCTAGATTGTATATATCCCTCAAGAATGCGCCCATATAGCTCAACGGGAATTTCCAGACCTTTTGGGAAAAATGGAACCGTACGATTACGTTCAAACTGCTGTTCGACCCATTCAGGCAAAACCTGCTCCGTGCTTTGGGGTGCGGCTCCATCGAAGAACTGCTCGCTGGCATTGGCACCTGCAATTTGGCTCCACTCTCGGTCATCGCAGACCCCCAGCAATTCGCGGAACATGGCTACAGCAGCGTCCGCATTTTCATTACGCCAAAATAACACCGGGTATTCGCTGCCCCACATTAAACGATCGCTGCCGCATAGCTCTATCACGTACTCCATCCATGCTTTGTAAGCCGTGTGGGGATATAGCGATCCCACCATACCCAAATTCCGTACCAAAATGCCATAAAATCGCTCATGCCTCATGAGCTGCTCTATGCTTCCTCCCGCCCGCTCGGGATCGTTACGTGAGAAGTCTGCGTACATAAAATGCGGAGCCGCCAGCCTGGCATCCGGATATTGCGCCAGCCAGTCCAAATATTGCTTCGCCAGCTGCTGGCTGAGGCAGGAGCCGATTCCGTAGGCCCAGCGCCCGCGCTTCCCGATCAGGTCAAGGATTTCCGGCATATCGTTCGCTTCACGGGGTTCAAGTCGAATGCCGATCGCTCCGGCATCCAGCTGCAGCTTCACAGCTTCAACCCGCTGCTCCTTGGTTTCCCCGAATGGGATGCCCACACAACGCACACGATCCGGGAAGCTGCTGGCTGCCTCCATAATTATGGAGAAGTCCGGTACCCTCGGACCGAGCACGGCAACAGCTTGTTCAATCTGATGTTTATCCATATAACGTAGCAGCTGGTCGAGCGAGCCGAAACGCGGAAGCCCGAAATGGGCGTATGCGTCTGTAATTTTCGTTGGCATGTAATCAACACCTCCGTTATTTCATGTTAACCTACACTTTTTACTCCTTTTTATCCATACTTTTCTATTTAAGTTTACCCTTTAACCGCACCCAACGTCATCCCACTAATTAATCGATCTTTAATGACCAAGTAAAAAGCAATCATCGGTACGATAGCAAATACGATTGCTGCCGACATCATGCCATAATTGATCCCGTTCTCATCCTTCGTAAAGGCCAAGGTTACAGATAGTGTACGATAAGCCTTGTTTGTAAGCATGATTAAAGCCAGTAAATAGTCATTCCAGATCGCCACAAATGTTAAGATTAACACCGTTACAATCCCATTTTGGCTTAAAGGTACGGCAATCCGCGAAAATAAGGTCCAAGTCGTAGCTCCGTCGATAATCGCCGACTCATCAAGCTCATGCGGGATCGCCCGCATGAACATGACCATCAGGAACATCGCGATAGGCAGCTCACCCACCACATACATCAGCACAATTGAATATTTGTAGCCAAGCAGATGCAAATCATTAAACAACGTATACACCATTGGCAGAATCGTAATTCCGGGGACAAAAATCGCCGCCGAGAAAAACATATACAGGTAACCACTAGCCTTAAAGCGAAACCTGGCAATAGCGAACGAAGCCGGAAGCACGACCGCCAAGAGTAGTAATAAGCTTACTAATGTAATGCTGACAGAATTATAAAAAGCTTTCGGGATATTAGAAGCGGTTAGCACCTTCATATAGTTGCTGAAATCGAAGCTTTCGGGAATAAAGCGGATGCTGGTCAAAATTTGGTCCGTATCGCGAAATGAATTGCTTAGGATCCACACCAACGGTACAAGTGTCAACAGAGCATGGGCAATGAGCACTATGTACTTAGTTATTGTCATCAGTCTATCGGTTAAAGAGCGGCTGGTCTGCATGTTCTTAACCTTAGCAACTGCACCTTCCATCTCTGCACCTCCTCACCTGCGCGGATTAACGCCATCTTCATGACGGTCGCATTTTGATACCTATTTCAGTCCTTAATCGTCGTTAATTTGCGGAATACCAGGGTAACAATCAAGGAGAATAGGAAGATCGTAAAAGCAATTGCGGTTCCATATCCATACTTTAACCCGACGAAGATCGTATCGTACATGTAGGTGGCTGGTACTTGAGTTGATGTTCCCGGGCCTCCCTTCGTCATGATGAACACGTAATCGAAGTTTTTCACAGCACCCGTGATCGCAAGAATCATACAGATTTGCAGGATGGGCCATATTAGCGGGATCGTTATGCGTGTGAAGAGCACCCAAGCATTGGCTCCATCAATTGTCGCGGATTCGTAAATTTCCTCCGAAATATTTTGCATGCCTGCCAGCAATATTATGAAGAAATACCCGATTGTATGCCAGATTGGTGCAGCGATAACCGCATAAAAGGCCGTGTTTTTATCACCTAACCAGATCCGTGTCCAATCCCCCAGCCCCATTTGGCGCAGCACGGTATTCAATAAACCTGCGTCCAAATCATAAATTAGCGTAAACATTAACGCAATTGCAGCTGTAGAAATCACAACGGGCATGAAAAAGGCAGCCGAAAAAAACTTTGAGCCTTTGACCGGCCTACGCAGCATATTGGCTAATACTAGCCCTGAACCGACTTTTAGCAAAATAGCTAAGCCCGCCCATTGCAGTACCCTGCCGATTCCCGACAAAAACAGCTCATCCTGCATCAGCCATACATAATTTTGCATACCGACGAAAGTCGTTTTACCAAAGCCATTCCATTCAAACAAGCTATAATAGAAGGTTCTTGAGAACGGTATTATGAAAAAGGTAAAATAAAGCACAAGCGCGGGCAGCATATAATAAATAATCGCATTTCGATACCTGAGCTGTCCCATCGAGCAGCATTCCTCCTTATTTCGCTTTTACATTAAATATTTTATCCATTTCCACGACGAATTTCTCTGGCGTGCCTTCGCCTCCTAGGTAAGAGCTAATCAAGGGCTCGAACTTCGCTCTTTGGTCAGGACTCATATAGGATGGCAGCCATTTGTTGCCCGGTGCTGATTGTGCATTCTTGAGGCCATCTGTAGCTAAACGTCCGTATTTGGCCGGGTCAATGTTCATTTCTAATTGTGGGACGGTTTGTTGGGCAACCTCTGCATAAATTTTCGCTTGTTCGCGAGAAGCAAAACGTTTAAGCAGCTCTTCCAGGTATGGACGTTTATCCTTGTCAAGCCAGGCTTTGGAGCCCATATAAAACAGCTGGGTCAAATCCTTTTCGAAATTTTGCGTTTTTTGGGCACCGCCCGGAATAAGCGGGAATTTCAATGCAACCAGCTTTTCCTGAATTTCCGGCTTTATGCTATTAATCGCTGAGGAATTGTCGATAAATAAGGCCGCTTTGCCTGTATTAAGATACTTCGCTACAGCCACATCGTTGGCGATCGCAATGGCATCCTCAGGTACATTGCCAACAAGCAGCTCATGGACCATCTGCGCAGCCTTTAACGTTTCCGGTGTGCTGAATGGCTCCTTGCCCATAATCATGTCGCGCACTCGATCATTGCCCACCATATTACTGAACACATAGTCAAAGGTACGAACCCCTTGGCTATCTCCCTTAACACTGATCCCAAATGGCAGCACGCCTTTGGCCTTCAACGCTTTGACTGCCGATAGCCACTCATCCCAGGTTGCAGGAATTGGAACTCCGGCTTTATCAAATACTTCTTTATTGGCATAAATAGCTGTGTAAAACATCGTACCTGGGATACCATAGGTTTTGTTGTCCAAGGTTGCTGTTTTCCAAGCGCTTTCATCGAATAAATCTTTAAAGAATGGATCCGTCTTCACCCAATCCGTCAAATCAGCTACCTTGCCTGCTCTGGCAATCTCATCAAGCCCAAAGCCGGGATCCAGACGCCAGTAGTTGAAAAAATCAGGGATTCTGTCGCTGACCGCATCCAATTTGATTTTGGTAATATGGTCATTGCCCGGGGATTCCTCCACTTCGATCGTGACATTCGGATAATCCTTCTTGAATTGTTCTAGAAGATCTCTAACGATCTTCGTCATCGGGCTGGTTCCTACCCAGTTTGTGGCAAAACGTAAGGTAACTTTTTTGTTTTTATCAGGACCTGCTGGTGGTGTTGAGGCTGTTGAGGCATTATCGGCTGGGGAGCAACCGGCTGCAATTAATATAAACATAGTAATCAATAGGATATGGGCTACAGTTTTTTTCAATTTATAACCTCCATTATATGTAAATACGTATTTATCTTTGAGAAAAAAGGGTTAAGAGCGAATGGTACCGCCCTTAACCAACTTCATTGTTAACACCAATTATTTCTTTTTGACGCTGGTGTACCATTCATTAACTTCACCAGTAATCGTGGAGCCGCCAGAGGATTCCCATGTTTTCACGAAATTGTCGAACTCTGTGAGTGGTGCTTCACCATAAATAATTTTTGCGAAAATATCTTTTTCCTGCTGCTTCAGGTTATCCCATCTGGATTTCATCGTCTTGGTTGGAGGTGCTGTATATTTCTCACGATAAGAAATATCCTTCATCGACAGGTTAACCGTCGCCGCCTGTAATCTTACCTCATCGGCGATCAGGCTTGACCTGACTTCAAATTGATTCGTTGGGCCATTGCCTTTAGCCAAATTCACATAGGCTTCCATCTGTGAGGAAGGAATGCGTGCACCTTCCATCGTTAAGGTATACTTTTGCGGAATAACACGCCCGCCTGGAATTTTGGTCGTATCTGCCGTTGGTTTGCCATCAACAATTGCGTAATCATAGCCTTCAGCAAATTGGTATTTAAATTCGCTGTCTTTGCTTGGGAAGGCAAAATTCTCGAACAAATAGTTTTGATAAACGAAAAAGGCATCTGGATTTTTCATGTTTTTGTTAATCAATACAGCACCCGTGAAGTTCAAGTTACCTGTACGGCCTTGCTTGCCATCAGGTCCCTTCGGAACGGGATAGGCTTTAAACTTCGCTCCTGGAACGTTTTTCGCAAGATCGGCTAACGGGAATAAGGTCATCCAGTGCGGGCCTGCAATAATGCCGGCACGGCCTGAGGTGAACAGGGCAGCGGCTTTGGTTTCATCCTGAAGCGCAGCTTCTTTATGGATATAGCCTTTTTCAATATATTCCTTCAGCTTGCCGAGCGCCGGCTTTACTCCAGGCTGTACGGAGCCATAAGCTAAAGTGCCATCAGGCTTCTCCGTCCATATTTCTGCCATCGTGCCATGAGCACCAAACAACCAGCTCGCACTGCCTTGGCCTTGAATAAGTGAATCACGGAAAGCCATCGCGATCCCGTACGTATCTGCCTTGCCATTGCCATCAGGATCCTGGGTAACAAAGGCATCCATCACCTTTTCCAATTCATCCAGCGTTGTTGGTGCTTTCAGGTTCAGCTTTTGCAGCCAATCCTCGCGGAAATACATAACGGTATCATTGTTCCAGGAATATTCGGGGATCGGAATACCGTAGGCTCCATCCTTGCGCATGAACGGATACCACATGGTCGGATCTTCATTGACGGCCTTCTTGTAGGTTGGTGAGGCGTATTGCTCCCACATTTTCCCGACTTCCATAAACTTGCCGGAATCGATTAAATCATTTAATAACCCAACGTTTCCAAGCGCAACGATATCCGGCATTTCTTCATTCGCAGATAAAGCAAGACGAATTCTTGTCTCAAAGGCTTTATTCGCCTGTGGTGCTGTCCAGTTATATTTCAATTGAATCCCGAGACGATCCTTGGCCCATTTGGTATGGACATTGTTTTCCATCGTTTCACCGTTTTTGAAGGTTGTGCTTGAGCTGATTTGGGCAATCGTCGTAAGAGTAATTGGCGGATCATATTTACCGTCTTTAAACGGTGCCGTGTATTGGATGCCTGTTGTTGGTGCCGTAGCATCAGCCGTTGGAACCTTGGGTGCTACTACCGGATCTGTACTGCAAGCGGTTACCGTAAGTAACGCAGAGGTGAGCAGCAATGGAACGAATGCCTTCTTTAACGACAGGTGAGTCATGAAAATCCCCCATTCATATGTTTTCAACATGAGTATATCGGAAGGTATTGATGATAGATATATCAAATTATCTATATCCATATCATTCTATCCAGTATGCCTTCCTTGACAAAAGCAGCCTATTCCTTAACCGAGCCCATCACAATACCTTTTACAAAATACTTTTGCAGAAATGGGTAGACAAGCAAAATCGGAACAACGCCAATAAACATTTGCGAGGCTCTAACGGTTTGTTCACTCATTTGCTCCAGATCATCGGCACTCACATTCATACTACTTAAATCCCGCTGCACAATAATCGTCTGCAAAAAAGTGGCAAGTGGATAATTTTGTGCCTTCGTGATATAAATGAGGCCGTCAAACCACGAATTCCACTGGCCGACCATCGTGAACAGCGAAACCGTAGCAATTGCCGGCAATGCCAGCGGTAAATAAATACTAAATACGGTGCGGAAATGCCCCGCTCCATCCATATAGGCCGCCTCTTCCAAAGCCTTTGGAACGCTCGAGCGAAAAAAATTAAGCAGCAAAATCATATTAAATACATTGACCGCATGCGGCAAAATTAATGCCCATAACGTGTTCATCATACCCAGCTTTTGGATCAGGATATAGGTAGGGACTAAGCCCGCATGCATAAGCATCGTAAATACAAAGGTCCACATATAAAAGGTTCTACCCCGAAAATCGCGGTTATCCTTCGATAATGCATAAGCGGTAAGCGTAATAAGCGCCATGGAAACGGCAGTTCCCGCAACTGTACGCGTTACACCATTAACTAATGCCCGAAGGAAATTTTCATTTTCCAAGGTTTTGGTATAGGCATCAACGGTGAAGCCAATCGGCCAAACGCCTACTAAATTGGCACCCGCAGCAGCCGGGGAGCTAAAGGAAACAGCAAGAATGTGCACAAGGGGTAGCATACACAGCAAAGCAAGCAGCCCCATACATATATAATTGAATATGCTAAACAGTTTATAAGGAATCGATGGGTAATTCAATGTTAATCCTCCTAAAAAATTCGATAATTGGCGAACACGTAAGCCATCCGATAAGCAATCATAATGAGGATAAAGCTGACGATGGATTTGAACATCCCCACCGCTGTACCAAAGCTGTAATCACCGCTCAGCAGCCCGACTCGATACACATACGTATCAATAATATCGCCTTTGCCGTAGACTAACGGATTATAGAGATTGAAGATCTGGTCGAAGCCAGCGTTCAAGATGCTTCCAAGTGAGAGGGTTCCTACTACAATAGAGATCGGAATCAAGCCGGGAATCGTAATATACAGAACCTGCTTAAAGCGATTGCAGCCATCCATCACCGCAGCCTCGTAAAGGCTAGGATCTATACCGGCAAGGGCAGCGAGAAATATAATCGTGGCAAAGCCAAAATCCTTCCACACATCACTAACCACGACTGTAAACCGGAACCAATCGCCATTGCCCAGGAAAAATATCGGTTTAATCCCAAACACCGAGCTAAGAATTCGGTTGATCATTCCTCCATCTGTAGAGAGCATATCGATCAGGATGCCGCCCAGAATGACCCATGACAAGAAATGGGGCAGGTACACCATCGTCTGGATGGTTCGCTTATAGCCGATAACCCGAATTTCATTAAGGAGCAACGCGAATATAAAGGGAACAATCAGTTGAAAGGCCACCTTTAAGCTGGCGATAATTAACGTATTGAGTATTACCTGGCGGGATTGCGGAAACTCCCACATCTTGCTGAACTGCTCCAAGCCAACAAATGGGGAATCGGTAAATCCGAGCCAAGGCTTAAATTCCTGAAAAGCCATAATAAGTCCGGGCAACGGACCATACTGGAAAATAATGACGACCAAAAAGGCGGGAATGACCATTAGATGCAAAGGCCAATTGCGCATCAGGTTCCATTTGGGCTTTATTTTTTTTGACTTAGCCGTTGTATGTTCAAGGGCTTCTTGCTTCATTTGCTGCGCGTTTTCCATAGCTCTGCGCTCTCCTCTGTCTGCGTTATAAACAAGCTTATTGGTCTCTATACTGCTGGGGCGTCATTTGAAAGCGTTCCTTGAACACCCGAATAAAATAAGACGTATGTTGATAGCCTAGATTGCTGGCGATCTCATATACTTTTTTTCGGCTATTACGTAAAAAATGAACCGCTCTTTCCATTTTCAAGCGATGTACGTAATCATTAAAGCCTTCACCCGTTTCATTCTTATACAGCCAGGATACATATTTGGGATGAAGATTCACTTTATCCGAAAGCAGCTGCAGCGACACATCCTCGTGCAAATTTTGCTGTACGATTTGTTGGATATGCTGGATAATATCATTGCTATGGGGCACAGCCACTGCAAATGCTCCATCTTGATCCGCTCTCAGGTTATTTAATGATCCCATAGCCCATTGCTCCAGCTCTGTTAAGGATGAGCCCGCTGCACGCATAGCCAGCTTTGTCGATTCGTTGCCGAATACGGATTCAGGCTGCCTTCCTTGGCGGCTGGCCGCATAGCTATAGACCATACAAAGCATATAGAACATTTCCAGCGCAAGTTCACCTGTCATATCCTCAGCCGCATACCATTGGGCAAATAAATCGCGAAGCTTTTGTTCAGCTGCATCCCAACGGCGCTCCTCTAGCAATTGAATCAATACCAGAGATTCACTTAAGGACGCATGAAATAAGCTGTAATCTTCATCTTGCGCACTGGATGGTTTGGCGGGAATTCGTGATGCAGCAACAGCCGTGCTCGCTCCAGAGATCAATATTTTTCCCCTCCTAAAAGTTTTCCGTAGGAAAACTCACTTCGTAAGCATCCACTTAGTTTTCCGTAACAATACTCACTTCGTAAGCATCAGCACTTTTCTTACTTTCTTATCATAAGACCTTTTTGGCCAATCGCATATATTCTCCTCTTTGGAAACGTGTACTAATCTTAAGCATTTAAGAAGTGGTGTCTATTTCTACAGTATCGTTCATGATAAACTAGGATTATCGTATTTATGAGGAATGAAGGTGCCTTATGCCGTTCAAAATGAGCTTTTTCAAAAGAATCATGCTGCTTATGCTCGTCTTATTAATCCCCGTTATGTTTCTATACAGCTATTCGTACCAGACTAGTGTGCAGGTCATCCAGAATGAAATCGAGGCCTCCAGCATCCGCCAGCTTAATTTCTTCTTAAGCCAGGTCGAGAATACCGCTGCCCAGCTCGCTCTCCATTCCATTACCTTGAGCAATGAGAGCAATGAAAGCAGTGTTCGTGAAATTGTCCAGATCGATACGAAGCAAAGCTTTTTTACTATATTAAAAACAAAAAAGTCGATTGAGGATAAGCTTCTCCTATATAGCAGCTCCAGTAGCTGGAAAAACAATATCTCGATCTTTTCGCCTGTATCCGGTGCTGCCCTATCTACGTATCCCGTTATTGAGTACAAGATGCCGCAGCTGGAGGAAAGCTTGATCACCAAGTGGACCTTTTATAAAAAAGATCAATCGAATCCTGATGACCGCTTTACCTGGTACACAACATCTCCGCCAAGCTCACGTTATGACCTAGCCTCTGCCAATCTGATCGTGGAAACGAGCTTTACAACCGACAATTTAAAAAACATGCTCGATGAATTTGTAAGCAGCCGCAAGGGCAATCCCTTTTTCTACAAGCCTAGCTTCGAGCCGATTACGAACCGTAAAGGGAATGCCGACCATATTAACGAATTGATCCAATATTTTGAAAGCCATACACCCGGTAATAAAGGCAGCCAAGCTCAAGTGACCATCGCTGGCAAGCCCTATTTGGTAAGTACGGTTCCCTCTACGGTGCTCGGCTGGCATTTGGTCGATTTTGTCCCGCTTGATGAGGTGCTATCGCCCATGTACAAAAGCCGTAATCTATTTTTCTCGGTGATGCTCATTTTACTCGTGCTCGGAACGGCGATGTCCTTCTTCCTTTACCGCAATGTGCAGATTCCTATTCGGGAATTGATTAATAATGTGCAGAAGCTCAAGCGAGGCGACTATTCGGCACGGCTGTCCAACCAGCCTAAGAATGAATTTCATTTTCTGTTTAGCCGCTTTAATGAAATGGCTGCCGAAATTCAGGAGCTAATTGAAAAGGTGTACGCTGAAAAGCTCCGTTCACGGGAAGCTACATTAAAGCAATTGCAATCGCAGATCAACCCGCACTTTTTTTATAACTGCCTATTTTTTATTGTCAGCATGTCGAGGCTTGGTGAAAATAAAGCTGTAGAAGCAATGGCGACCAATCTCGGTGATTATTATCGGTATACAACCCGCGCCGAGAAACCAACATCGACCTTGAAGGAGGAGCTGGGCCTTGTTAATAATTATTTGACCATCCAGCAGCTTCGGCAGCAGATTGACTATGAGATTCGTATACCGGACTATATGATGAACCTCCCGATCCCCCCCTTATTGCTTCAGCCTTTGGTGGAAAATGCAATCATTCATGGTCTTGAGCCGCTTGTCGGGGATGGGAAAATCATTATTTATATGGAATTTAACGGACAGCATATCGATATTATTGTCGAGGATAATGGAGTAGGAATGACCGATGAGAAATTACAGGAGCTCAGGAATAAATGCTCACAGCCTTTAACGGAGGAAATGGGCTGCGGGCTATGGAATGTGCATCAACGAATCATATATATGTACGGCGAGGAATCCGGGCTGAGGTTAAACCATTCGCTGCTCGGAGGCGTTAAATCGGTGCTTTCAATGAGGAAGGGTGAGCTTGCAAATGTTTGAATTATTAATCGTTGATGACGAAAAGTTTGTGGTCGATAATTTGGCCAATACGTATCCATGGGAGGAGCTTGGGATCACTTCGATCCATACCGCCCATTCGGCTAATGAAGCGCTAGAGCGAATTCAATTCGATAATATCCATGTCGTTATTACAGATATCCGTATGCCGGGTTTGTCGGGTCTGGAGCTCATTGATCAAATACGCAGTATTTCCAGTAAAACCAAATGTATTCTTTTATCCGGGCACTCGGATTTCAGCTATGCCCAGCAAGCGGTATCGTCGCGAGCTGTCGCTTATTTGCTGAAGCCGGTTAAAGAGGATGAGCTGCTGCAAACGGTGCGTACAGCCATCGAGCTGATTGAAGCCGAGTGGCAGGAGGTCATCTCGCAGCAGCGCACTTTGTACACACTCAGCGAGCACCTGCCGCAGCTGCGGAGTGCGCTTTTGAACGAACTGATCCAAGGTAAATACATACCTCCATTAACGCTGGATAAAAAGCTGACGATGTATCATTTACCGGATAAACGGGAGCTGCCCTTTGCGATGATGTTTATCCGTATGGAGGAAGGCTTCAGTAATTATGATGATTACAGCCGGTCTCTGCTCGAATTCGGCATTACGAATATTAGCGAAGAAATCTTTGACGAGAAATTTCATTTATGGCAGTGCAAAGATATTTATGATTACTTAGTATTCGTCATAACCCCCAAGGACCCTAATTTCCTTTCGAGCCATGAGCTTAGCGAGCAGCAGGCGCGAAAAATGCTGGAGAAGCTCTCCCTCCAGCTACAGGATAGCGTCATTCAATATCTAAAGGGTAGCATCTCGGTATTGATCAGTGATTGGGGTAGCTTTCCCGAGCAAATTTATCCGTATTACCAGAACTCGATCTCGATTATCCATAAGCATCCCGAGAATCTGCAAGGCTTTTTTATTAGTTCTTTGCATGAATTACCGGCTGCCGAGTTCCAGCCACTGCGTAATCTTTATGAGCCGCCGATGCTCGTGCATCTATTAGAGGCTGGGCGATGGAATGCCGCCAAGGACAAATTTATGCTGATCATCGAGGAGCTGCGGGTAAAAAAAGGCTACACCTATGAATATATGCAGGAGACCGCCTTAATGCTTAGCTCCGCCTCCTTGCAGACACTGCATAAGCAAGGGCTGCTGCTGGAGCAATTCGATGACATCGGCCTGCTTAAGGCCACTGACCACGAGACGCTAATCTCGATCGATAGCTTGGAGCGGTGGGGCAGCAGGATTATCGATACGCTGCGCGACCATGCAGTCAAGGAGGCGAAGGGCAGCCACCATACCATTATTCATAAGGTACACGACTTCGTCCAGGCTAACCTCGATAACGACGTATCGTTGCAGTCCTTGGCGGACCACGTATATCTGCACCCTGCTTATTTATCTAAAATTTTTAAGTTGGAGACCGGCGAGGGCGTCAGCGACTATATTTATCGGCTGCGTATGGAAAAGGCATCACATCTGCTAAGCGAAACCAATGAGAAAATTCATGAAATTTCTAAAAAATCAGGTTACGTAAACCCATCGCATTTCTCTCGCGTGTTTAAAAAGTATTTTAATATGACGCCGGACGAATACCGCAGCAGGGATATAACGGGTATGGGATAAGGATTGGGGGTGGGAAATGAGAGTGGATATAAAGAAGCGTTTGGGACTGCTTGCGATGAGGTTGGGTAAACGAGGCGATTGGGGCTACGGGTTGAGGGGAGAGATTTATGCATGGGAGAAGAGAAAATGTCTGAGGGGCGCCAAGCTTTAACCAGAATTCCTCCAGTTAATTCATGCCATACTTACTTTTTTTCCAATTACTCCCCTTTTCCTCCTATAATTCGCTACCCTGTTGATGATTTTAGCTTTTGCCGCAGAATTACATGGAGGAAATCCCGCTAAGGATATGGTTTCCTGCGATATCGGCAGTTTTAGCGGGATATTTTCCAGTTAGCTTCAGTTAATCTCAGTTAGTCTCAGTTAATCTCAATTGATCTCAGGCAACCTACTTTCACTCCCCTTAATAACCTCTTGCACGAACTACTGTATTGGTCAAGGGCTCCCCTTGCAAAAATTTCTCGAAATTCGCAACCAGCAAAGCGGTTCTACGATCTGCCTTTTTAGGTGTAACCCCAACTGCATGCGAAGTAATCATTACATTATCCATCGACCATAGCGGGCTTGTATTCGGCAATGGTTCAATCTCGGTCACATCAAGTCCAGCACCTTCCAAATCGCCGTTCTGCAAGGCCTCGATTAAAGCCGCTTCATCTACGGTTCCGCCTCTTCCTACATTGATAAATACGGCGCCTTTTTTCATTTTCTTAATTAGCTCGGCACTAATTAGCCCTTTGGTTTGCTCTGTCATGGGAAGCGCAGATACGATAAAGTCTGATCTCTCCAGCACCTCACCCAAATCGGCTGTTACAACCAGCTCGTCGACAAACTCCGGCTTTGCGGCTTGGCTACGTTTGACAGCGATTACATAAGCACCAAGCCCTTTGGCTTTACGGCAAATCTCGGTGCCAATATCCCCCATACCGATTACCGTTACGGTTGAATCTTGAATCTCTAAGCAATACGGATTGCGCTTCCAAATCTTCTCTGCTTGCTGCCGAAAATGGACATGAAGCTGCCTGGTGAAGGCCAACATCAGCGCTATCGCATGCTCCGCTCCGGGAACTCCGAAAACGCCGCTCGAATTGGTCACGACAACCTGCTCCCGCAATGCAGGATTGCTCACATAGCCATCTGCTCCCGCACTTGGTAGCTGTATCCATTGAAGCTTCGGCATCGCCCGGATTTCGTCATCCGTTGGCCAGCCCACATACACCACTGCTTCCTCCAGCTCACTTTGCGGCAGCTCGCCCCGCTTGCCCGTCACAAAGCTAATTTGCGGAAACTGCTGCTTTAGCCTATCCTCATGTCTGCTCTCCAATGTGAAATCTCCTGAATAACTTAATATGGCTTTTATCAATTGCCTGGTCCCCTTTCGAATATATATTTCTAACAGCTTGCATATCCATCCTTATTCTATCACGATGACTCGCAGTAATCGACATCTTCCCAACACATTAGCGCTTTATATTGAAGTTGTAGGAACAAACCCATACATAAGCAGAGGAGAAATTAAAAATGAAAAAAACAACATTAAGCCTAGCCCTTATCAGCGCCCTGTCCGTAACCATTCTTGGGGGTATGAATACTTATGCAGCTGTCGATTCCGGTGCATCTTCCCCACAACGCCCACCTGCTGTACAAAAATCCGGACAATCCGAGAAGCCTGGAAAACCACCTGAAGCTCCTCCAGCTAGAGCTTCCGCTAATGGAGATACGCAACAACAGGATATGAATAGTCAGGAAAATCGACCGGAACCGGGCACTACACCTCCAGCGCCAAGACATGAAGGTCCAACAGCAGAGGAACGCCAAGAACGGACCCTGCAAGCAGCCGCAGAAAAAGGGATCGTAACCGAAGGGCGACAAATTGAAGACATCCAGCAAGAAATTCGCCTGAAAGAATTGGAATCCATTGCCGATCTACTAAAAAGTGCAGCTGCAGAAGCCAATATTAATACAGACGGGCTTACGTTAGAGGAAATTCAACAAGAGCTGAGAGCTTATTATTATACAAAAATGGAGTCACTGGGCATCAGAGGCGGAAAGGGCATGCAAGGACAAGGACAACAAGGACCTCGTCCAGACCATGCTCCAGGGCAAAATGGTACAGGTGCAGGTACCAATACAGGCACAACTACTACCACTACTAATGCTGAAAATGGTACGACCGTTGTCGTATCAGGTGGATTTAACACAGATCCACAGGACAATGGCAGGCCGGTTGTATTGATTGCCGCAGCACTAGGGGTACCGACTGAGGTTTTTAGAGAAGCCTTCAGCGGGGTTACTCCAGCAGGTGCAGGAGGCGACGGACCAAGCTCCGAGCTGGCACAACGTAATAAAGCAGCACTAATGAATGTTCTTGCTCCCTATGGCATCACCAATGAACGCTTGGATGAGGTATCCAACTACTATCGTTACAGTGAAAGCAAAGGCGAGGTCTGGTCAAGGACTTTGGCTACAGCTACAGCAACCGTTACGGATGGTGTCGTTACAGGGTTAACGATTACAAATCCAGGAGCCGGATATTCCTCCAATCCAACCATTACGGTTACAGGCCCTAATGGCACTATAACTGCTACAGCTACATTAGCTTACACCACAGATTTTAAAACAAATGGAAGTATTTCAGCTATCTCGATCAATTAGTAGAAGGAAGTCATTAGATTCATGTAAATAGCTTGTAAGGCAAGAAGCCCAGCTCCCGCTTTATTAAAGGGAATGGGCTTTTTGTTGTGGCTCTCTTATTAGTCGTGTAATTGCCCAGATGCACGAACGAATGATGGGCTTCCTTCAGCCAACAAAGCTTCCATATCCTCAAGCAGCTGCATCGTCTTCACGGAATCCTCGTAGTTGGGCTCCGGCTTGCGACCGTTAATTAGACAATCGATGAAATAAACCAGCTCATCCTCATAGCCGTGATAAGAATGCTTTGGATATAAGCCATGGCTTGTATTCCAGCTTAAAGTATCTCCGCCTTCCAGCAAGGCATAGGGCTTGAATTGATCCTTTTTTTGACTGGGAGGACGGTTGTAGACCACATTCTTCACATTATCTACCACTACATTGCGCCGGTCACCGATTAATTCCAGTCGCTCCATCGGGTATAGCTCGTCAAGCAGCGAGCCTGATTGAATCGTACCAATGCCGCCACTTTCCGCTTTGAAGGAAATCGTATAGCCGACTCTTTTGTCGTCGATGAAAACGCGCTGCACCTGCGTCAATTGAATCTCGCCCATCATAAAACGTGCCAAATCGAGATGATGAATAACATGGTTCAGTTTAAAATAAGCCTCTGATTTATAAGGTGTCGTATTAAATTGTGACTGGTACATATAAATCCCGCCGAATTCCGAGCGCTGCGAGATTTCCTTCGCCATCACATAGGAGGTCATAAACCTGCGGTTAAAGCCAACCATCGCTGTCTTGCCTGTCTGCTTCTGGATTTCAACCAATTCCCGGGCTTGCTGGCTGGTGGAGCTTGGTGTTTTTTCCACAAAAATATTTACACCCGCAAGCAACGCTGCCTTAGCTACCTCGACATGCATTTGCTCATTAATGACACAAATAATCGCGTCCAGCGATTCAGCTGCCAGCATCTCGTTATAATCCGTGTAAGTTTGAGGAATATTGTAATAATTCGAGAAACGGTTTAATTTGCCCTCGTCGATATCACAGATTGCCACTACCGAAACCGGCTGTGCCCATCTTAAACATGTATAAATAAATTCGAACATATGCTTTCCGCAGCCTACAATGCCAATTCGCAGTTTTTTCTCCATACCAACATTCCTCCTGAAATCATTATTCTAAAACGATGATTTAGGCTGTATGCCCAGCATTTCATCCAAATCATCCAGCAGCCTCATCGTCTTTACCGTATCGGCAAAGTTGGGCTCCGGCTTGCGTCCATTCACTAAGCTATCGATAAAATAGACCATTTGGTCCTCATAGCCGTAATAGGAGAAACGTGGATATAAGCCCAAGCTTGAGTTCCATACAAGGGCATCGCCACTTTCCACTAAATCGTAGGGCTTGTAATGGTCACGCCGATGGCTCTGCGGACGGTTATAAACGAGATTTCGAATATTATCTACGACAATATTTTGCTTGTTACCGAGTAACTCCAAGCGTTCCATCGGATACATTTCGTCGAGAATGGAAGCCGACTGGATCGACCCGATCGCTCCACTCTCCGAACGGAAAGAAATCGTATAGCCGACCTGCGTATGACCAATGGTCTCATCCAAGCTAATGCGCTGTGCATGCGTTAGCTTGATTTCGCCCAGCATAAAACGAGCCAAATCAAAATGATGAATGATGTGGCTTAGCTTAAATTCGTCGTCTGATTTATAAGGCGAAGCATTAAATTGTGATTGGAACATATGCACACCGCCAAACTCCGGACGCTGTGAAATTTGTTTCGCCATCACATAGGATGTAGTAAATCGACGGTTAAACCCGACCATCGTAGTTCTGCCCGTTTGCTCCTGAATCGCCAGCAATTCCTCGGCTTGTGCCGTATTTAAACAAGGCGTTTTTTCCACCAACACATCAATCCCGGACAGCATAGCAGCTTTTGCCACCTCATAATGCATCTCCGGATTAATCACACAAATGATCGCATCCAACGGCTCTTTGGCGAACATTTCACGAAAGTCCGTATAACGCTTCGGAATATTGTAATGCCCTGTAAATTTGTCTAACCGGCTTTCATCGATATCACATGCCGCCAGCACGGAAACGGGCTGTGCCCACCGCAAGCAGTTATACATAAATTCGAACATATGCCTGCCGCAGCCAACGATTCCGACCTTTAATTTTTTAACATTATTTGACATATATAGCATTACCCCTTCCTGATTGGAAGCTGCACTGGGTAATCCTTATCCTCACCATCCCTTGCCAGCTTCTTTATCCATTGTAGCGCCGAGAAGCTGGCTAAGCATCAAAATAAACTATGGAAAATTCATAAAATCCGCTGTGGTACCTACACTCGCTCTATATTGCCGTGGAGTCATCTTCACAAGCTGCTGGAAGGAACGATAAAAGGAGGCGTGGTTAGGAAAACCGCTTTGCAAAAAAACATCGGTAATCGGCAGCTCACTGCCAATCAATAACCGCTGCGCTTCCTTTACCCGCATTTTGATCAAATATTCTTTAAACCCATCCCCGATACTTTCTTTAAACAGATGGTATGTCCGCGAGGGGCTCAGTGATATATGCGAAGCCACATCCTCCAAATGAATCGTTTCCGTATAATGCTCTCTAATAAATTGCAACGCCGGAAAGATCCGGTTAAATGAGGTCTGGGTCACATTCCATTCCTGCTCACTGAGCAGCGATCTATAATAACGGACGAGCAAGGCGCATGACTGCATAAGCGCACCTATCACATGGCTTCTATAGCCGATCTGCTTTTGCTCCAATTCCTCGCTCATCGTGCTCATCAATCTACCAATATCCCGCGCTATCGGGAGCTCTCCAGAAATTTGGTTGCGGATAACGAAAGGCTTCGAATTAAAGGGGAGCAGTAACTCGGGTTCACTCGTTTCTAATATCGAGGGGCGAAAATAAATAAACAAAAACTGGCATATTTTTCCCGGATCGCAATTGGCAATATGGGGCTGCGCTTGATTGACCACGAATACATCGCCTGGCCGCACCGCATAAGTCCTATCTACAATATGAAACCAGCCCTCACCTGAAAGGCAAAGGCCAAGCTCCAGAAATGGATGCCAATGCTGCGTTACCGTGTTGGCCCTGATCGAGCGAATGGCCATATCAACTGGAAACACTTGGTCCAAATCCATTTTTTCTTTACGCATGCGGAGCCTCCTGGGGGGTAAAGTGCGGTGAATAGGTGGCGCTGCGCGGCAGAGGTGTTCCTTCGATTGCTATTGTTCATAGATTATTGGATTAGATAAGATATTTAGAGGTGACAATCTATGAACAAAGGCACCGCTTCGCTATCTACAGAACACCCCTGCCGCTCCGCTGCTTATTCACCGTACTTCTACTACGATTATGTAAGAAACGCAAAGCCGAGCGGAGCAGGCAGCCCCTTCTGGAGAAACGAAGTGTTCGCCTTTGCAGCCGGATTCTTACCCTAATGGGGCTAAGAAAATCCAAGAATCGGGCTGCAACAGCGATCGAAGGAAGGGGCTGCTTGCGCAGCGTCGCCTTGCTGATCGTATATGAATTTCATCTTGTGTAGCTCTAGCTATAAGTCCAGCTCTTCCCTATCATATAAATCCTGTCGGCGGTCATAAAAGGGAGCAACGATCCCATGCTCGCGGTTTTGGCGAAGCTGGGCGAAATCGATGGTCGTATACACAATCATATTTTCATTTACTGTACCGACACCCAGGATGCCATCGCTAGGAAAAGGAAAATCGCAGGAGGAGAATACACCGGCCTGGCAATGGCCTTCATCAATCTGCGGACGTGGCTCGGACATGCTGCCCACAATGCCGCTTAATTGCACAAAAAATTGATTCTCAATCGCCCGCGCCTGGCAGCAATTCCGCACACGATGATAGCCGGCGGCCGTATCGGTATAGGATGGGCACAGGATCAGCTCTGCTCCTTTTTTCGCTGCGATTCGGGCAATCTCGGGAAATTCGATATCATAACAGGTCAGGATCGCGACTTTGCCCCATTCGGTATCGATCATATTTAAGGCATTGCCGCCTCTTAGCTTCCATCGTTGCTTTTCTTCAGGAGTCAGGTGGAATTTATTTTGCGTTTCTACCCGACCGTCTGGGAAGAACATATGAGCCTTATTGACATAATCATCATGCTCCTTGCAAATATGGGTGCCGCCGACGATAATCATATGGGTTTCACGGCTTTGCTCTAGGAAAAATTTTTCATAGACTGCTGTAAAGCTATCCAAATATTCGCAGGCCTCCTCATTGCTCATAGCAGGCGTAAAAGCTAGCAGATGTGCGGTTACATATTCCGGAAATACAACCAAATTCGCGCCTTGGGCAGCGGCTTCTTTAATCGTGGATGCCAAGCCATCCCAATAATGCTCGGCAGATTCGATTCCTGTGAGTCCATTTCGGCTACCTAGTCCATATTGGACGGAAGCAATAGTTAGTGTTGTCATTATGATGCTCCCTCTTTATGAACGAATTTGCAATGAATAAATATCTGTACGGCGATCCCCAATGGTTAATACATCCATCGTTTTGCGGTAGCGCTGTAATACTTCCAAATCAACCTCCGCCATAATGACGGTTTCTGTATTTTCACTGCATTCCGCCGCCACGCCATCACGCGGGAAGGAGAAGTCCGAAGGCGTATAAATGCCCGATTGGGCATATTGAATATCAATATTTTCGACATGCGTCAAATTACCAACAGTGCCTGCTGTGACCACATACATCTGGTTCTCAATGGCTCTGGCTTGTGCACAATATTTAACACGCAGAAAGGTTTGGCGATCCTCCGCACAATAAGGAACGAAAATAATTTGCGCGCCTTCTTCAGCGACAATCCGCGAAATTTCCGGATATTCAATATCACTGCTGAGCTGGATCGAAATCTTGCCGCAGTCCGTATCAAAGACTTCCAGCTTCATGCCGCCATTAATTCCCCACCATCTCCGTTCGTTCGGAGAAATATGCAGCTTATATTGCTGGGCAATGGAGCCGTCGCGGCGGAACAGGTGGGCCACATTGTAGATCCGGTTATTTTTTTCAACAAAATGCGAGCCGCCAATTACATTGACATTATATTTGACCGCCAAATCGGAAAATAGCTCTACATAATTAGGCGTGAACTCCGTCAATTTGCGTACGGCCAGGCTTGGGGAGCGTTCTTCAAGGAATGAAAGCAGCTGCATGGTCACATTTTCGGGAAACACAACAAAATCCGATTTATAATCGGAAGCCACATCCACGTAATGCTCGCATTGGGTAGCAAATTCATCAAACGATTCAATTTTCTTCATCATATACTGCACCACACAAATACGCACGGGAAACGACATTTTGTAATGGATTTTCGACATCGTGGGCTTATATTCAATATTATTCCATTCCAGCAGCGTCGCATAGGTCATCGACTCCCGGTCCTCTGGCAAATAGTTCGTTATAATCCGCTTCAACGTAAAACCGTTCATCATCTGGAAGGTCAATACGGGATCATAAATATTTTGTTGCAATACCTCTTCGGCATAGGCTCTTGGTGACATTTTATCACTGTATTTATGATAAAGCGGGATACGTCCGCCTACAATAATACTTTTGAGATTCAGCTGCTCCGCCAAGCGTTTTCTAGCCTCATACAGCCGCCTGCCTATTTTCATACGCCGGTATTCGGGGTGAACCATAACCTCCATACCATATAAATTGGCACCGATCGGATTATGCTTGCTAATATAGCCCTTATCGGTTATTTCCGAATACGTATGCTGCTCCAAATAATCATCAAAATTTACGATCAGGCTTGAGCAGGAGCCGATAATTTTGCCATCATATTCAACGCAGATCTGCCCATCCGGAAAAATCCGAATATGGCTTTCCAGTTGCTCCAGCTTCCATGGCAGCATATTGGGGAAACAAATAAGCTGAAGCTCGATAATATTCTCGAAATCAGCTCGCACAATATTACGGATAATAATTTTTTTCTCAAACTGTGAAACATCGCCAATTGTCGTCATATAAACTCTCCACTCTTCACTAGGTTTACCATTTAGTATATACATACAATACTATCGGTATATTTGCGATATGTAAACTTTATATTCATCGGTAATTGAAACAGGTGATTTACAAAAGATTTATAATTCGTTAACGTTCTCTTTACATCCGGCTCCTATACTTGGCTTATTGCCATCATTTAATGAAGAGGTGTCTAGATGAAACACAGTAAGAAACTATTAACCAGTATGACCGCAAGTGCTATATTTCTAACCAGCTTGACAGCCCCTGCCGCTTTTGCAGCGGAAAGTAAAGACGTGCCTGTACGCAAAACCATTGAAAATATGGAAGGCAAAATTACCTGGAATGATAAAGACCGCAGCATTCAAATTGATGTTGGCAGTGTACAAGCCCTGCTGAAGCTGGATTCCGAGGATGCAACGCTTCAAGGGAAGTCGATAAAACTCAACAAAAAACCTTATTTGCTTGACCAAATGGCACAAATTTCTCCAGAAACACTTCTTTCGATCCAACAGCTCGTTATTGCCGCACAAAATAAAACCGGTTACGAGGTAGCGGCAACGTTCAAAATGCCAAACGGCAAAGCCGAGATTATTTCCTCCACACCTGACGGCAAGCGGTTAGTTGTAACCGAGGACGATTTGGGCAGCGTCAGCATCTTAAATATCGAAGACGTGACGAAGGTCACTATACTCAAGACGGTTAGCCTGAAAAGCCTATCCGACAAAGTGGCTGTTACTAGTGTTGCCGTAACTACTGATGGCAAATATGCTTTAGCCGCTGTTCGCACAGGCGATGATAAGAATACGGCCAGCAAAGGCATCGTCGCTGTGATTGATCTAACTACATATGCAGTTGCGAAAACCTATGAGGTTGGCATTGGCCCCGATAGTATCGTGCTTTCCAAGGATGGCAAATATGCCGTCGTGGCGATTGAGGATGAAGAGATTGATATCGCCAAAGATGAAATCGATTATAAAAATGCCAAGCGTCCAGGCTCAATCGCGGTTATTAGCTTCGCTGGCGGAGACGCAACCCAAGGCGAGCTTACCGATATTAAAGTCGATTTAACAGCAGTCAAGGGAGCGATTTATCCCCACGACCCGCAGCCGGAATACATAGCGATTAGCCCGGATAGCTTAACCGCCGCAATCACTTTGCAGGAAAATAATGCAATCGCCATGGTAGATCTAAGCAAAAAAGCGATTACCTCTATTTTTGCGCTAGGTGTTACTAAACATAAAGCCGATCTCAAGACTGATGATAAGGTATCCATTACCGAGGATCTGACCTCCCGTCCAGAGCCTGATGGCATTGCCTTTACTTCCGACGGCAAATATTTGTTTACCGCCAATGAAGGCGATCTGGGCAAGGACGAATTTAAGGATGGCGTCCGTTCAGGAGGACGTAATGTTATGGGCTGGGATCTTAACGGCAATGTAGTCTATGACAGCATGGAATGGATCGACCACTCTGCCGCTTTAGCCGGGCTCTATCCCGAAGATCGCAGCGGGAACCGGGGCAGCGAGGTAGAAAACCTCACGATTGCCGAGGTGGGTGGCAAGCAGATTATGGCTGTTGCTGCTGAGCGTGCTAACGCGATTGTATTCTTTGATGTGACCAACCCGCTGAAGCCAGTTCATCTGGGTCTGCTTCCATCCGGTACTTCGCCCGAGGGCATTATCAAAGTTACGGGACGCAACCTGTTTATCAGCGCTGATGAGGTGGCTGGCAGCTTGACCTTTTATCAAGGTAAGTAATTACGAAGACAAGTGATTGGTTTTCGCTTCTGAAAACTTCACAAAAAGCACCCCCCCACCCCACTTCAATTGTGGATACGGAGGTGCTTTTTTCCTGATGTTGCATACTTCAATGACTCAAGCTTATTTATACACGCACGGATTTAATAGCCTCCAACGCCTTAAGCGTCTCCCTGATAAAAGCAGGCTCATCCTTAGGAGTGCGCGAGGTGATAAAATTGCGGTCGACGACGACCTCCTCATCCTTATAGGCGGCTCCCGAATTTAGTAGATCATCCTGTAACGGAGGATAGCAGGTTAAAGTCCGACCTTTTGTCACATGGGCGCTAATTAAAATTTGTGGACCGTGGCAAATCGCCGCGATTGGCTTGCCCTGCTTATCGATCGCCTTAATAAAGGACTGGATATCAGGATCAAGCCTTAACTGCTCAGGCGAAGAGCCTCCGGGAATAACTACGGCATCAAAGCTTGTCGGATCTGCATCTTTGGCGGCCAGCTCGCTTACGTAAGTAGCTTTTTTTTTTTTCCTTCCAGCTTTTCACCGGCCTTTAGTCCAATGATGACGGTCTCATGTCCAGCCTCACGAAGGGCTTCATACGGTTTTTGCATTTCGCTATCCTCAAATTGGGCTGCTAATAGAAATGCTACTTTTGCCATGAGTAAACGACTCCTCTCGATTATAAGCCTTGCTAGGAAAACACTTGTATATATTACCCAAATAAAGCTCCCAATAAACAATGGCCAAAATACTTGTGTGAAGCCGTGTTGCTTTAGTTAGGTTGATATGTCCTATGGTATAATAAAGGTGATAAAAAGATTTCCACTACAAATTTAAGCGGATACTCACCAAAAGGTTTTCTGCGAAAACGCTCAGGAGGTAATCTATGGCTACATTTATTACTATCACGGTCATGTTTTTGATTGTTATTATCATTGTTAGTAGAATAAATCGGGCCAAATCAGGGAAAACCCGCATCAAGGGTCCTGTTCACCGCCCAAACCAAACTTCCAAAAAGAAATTCAACTCTATTAAGCCCTACGAAAACACACCTATTCCGGTGCTGCTTGGTATTCAACCCCATATTCCTTTAAAGGCAGCGATTGATCGCATGGAGCAGGCACTGGCCAATGGCTTTACTGAAAAGCTGAAAGCCCGTGTCATCATTAAATATCCCAAAATGACGCTTGCCGAATTTGAATGGAAGTTCCTTGAACTAAAAAGGTACTTTCTAATGACTGCGGTTCTCAAGGATGTACCGATGTTTAGCGATGCGGTGGATGATATCTGGCATGAGATGCTGATGTTTACACGTGAATATAACAAGCTTGGAGAAGCTTTATTAGGCTCCCCGATCCACCATGCCCCCCATACAGGCGGGCAGCCAGATCCTGAAGGGCGTGCTTGGTTCGATTGGGTTTATGCCAACATGTTTATTCAAACTCCGTATTCCGGGAGAATCTGGGGAGCGTTCTTCAAGCATCCCCTTAATCGGGAAATGATTGAGGAGATCAAAATCTCGGGAGAGACGGAGCTGATTCCGCGCGGCTTTAACAAAGCGGCTGTCGAGCGTTACCCCGAAATCCGTTCAACTGCAATGCTCCTGATTCGTAAGGCCAAAGAGCAAGCAGCCGGCGCGGTTCCCGGAGCTACTTACAACCAAGAGCGACCTGCGTTTGACCACGCAGCGTATATGCCCTATTTGGCTGGAGCCTTGCTGTTCTACTCGGTCACGCAGCTAGGCAGCTTTGATTCCTCCATGGAGCAGCATCTCAGCGAGGAGGAAATGAAGCAGCGTGCGCAGGAGCAAGCCTACGGCGGTAGTGGTGGCAGCTCATGCAGCAGCAACGGAAGCCGGGATGACGATAACCGCGGTGACCACGACAGCTCCGGTGATGGCGGCGGGGATGGCGGTGGCAATGACAGCGGCGGCGGGTCATCGAGCTGCTCGGGATGCGGCGGTGGCGGCGATTAAATAGCTTGGCTATGCCCGTGGCATATTACCCGCAACCATAGCTACAACAGACCAAGCAAGATCGGGCTGCCCCAAGACAAGAGGGAAGCACGAATGAATGGATCCAATGAAAAGCCAAAGAACCTCTTATCCACGGTTGGAGTGGGTTGAGGTTCTTTTTCGGCTCAACGCCGAAATCAGCTTTTAAATTGAAGTCCATTCTCCTTGCCAACCGAGAACAAGTAGTCCCTCGCCTGCGTATATTGCTCCTGCGTTTGCAGATGCTCCAGCATCAATGGAACTTCACCTGGCAGCTTAGCTAGTTCGCATAGGTAGGTCCTATAATCCAGTTGCCCTTGTCCAGGGATGCTCTCATCAAAATGCAGCGCGAGCTGGTCACGCAGCACAATATCCTTCGCATGGCAGCTTACAATATAAGGACCAAGCAGCTCGAAGCAGCGCTTGATCAGTTCGCCGTTGTTAAAATATTGGCGTGGCGACACAATAATATTAACGGGATCCAGATGAGCAGCAAAAGCAGGACGATCCACCGCTTTAATCAGCTCAAGGCAAGCCTCTGGGCTGTCTGGGAGCACCCACTGCATAAATTCCAAACAAAATTTAGCAGTTTTCGGCTTCACGGCATCAATAATGGTTCTTACCGTTTCCACGCATAGCTCAAAGCCTTCGGTGGATAAATTATAAGGATGTGGTCCATATTTGCTGTTTGGCAGCACCGAGCCTATATAATCAATGCAGCAAAACGCCCCAACTTCCTCAGCAAGCGCTAACCGCTCGATGACATAGGCTTGGTTGCTGGACCGTTGTGCCAGATCGGCATCGACCATATTGCACCAGGCACCAACCTCAGCAATGACGACATCCTGCTTGGCGAAGGCTTTGCGGATTTGCCGAATACGCTCCGGCTGTGCAAGGGTTACCTCCGGACAATAGGCTGCACTATAGCCATAGGCTTTATGTGCGTCTGCGATTTCTTCCGGGTCATCCGTGGAGCCTTGTAGATTACCGCCTAATCGAATCATCTTTTTCTCCTTTAGCTTATAAATTCCGCGAATTTTTGGACCCAGCATCTCCTAATAGCCCACTAATGCTTTATCTAAGGATAATCCACTTTGAATCAGGATGAAAGCAAAGAGCCAGTATAAACGACTTTATCGTTTAGCTGGCGATTTTAACGGCTGACAAGACATGACTCCAATTGATTACTCTGTGCTACGATTACCCTTTTAACCCTGTTGTAGCCAGACCCTGCACCAAATATTTTTGGAAAAACAGGAACACCATAAGCTGCGGCACGATCGACAGCACAGACATCGCGAACAAAGGACCCCATTGTGAAACCGAGGAAGGATCCGCAAACATACGTAGGCCCAGCGATACAGTGAACAGCTTCGTTTGGTTTAAATAAATGAGCGGTCCCAAGAAATCATCCCATGACCAATAGAAGGAGAATATCGCTACAGTAGCCAGTGCCGGTGCCATTAAGGGCAGCATCATGTACCAAAAAACACCAAAGGTCGAGCAGCCATCAATAACGGCCGATTCATCCAGCTCCTTAGGGATACCCCGAATAAATTGGATCAGCATAAAAATGAAAAACGGAGTTCCACCCACGAATGCCGGAACGATAAGCGGCATAAAAGTATTCACCCAATCCAGCTTATGGAACAAAATATATTGGGGAATGAGCGTCACCTGTGCTGGAAGCATAATCGCCATAAGTAGAAAAGCAAATAATAGCTTGCGCAGCTTAAACTGCAGGCGGGCAAAGCCAAACGCGACCAAGCTTGAAGAAAAAAGCGTGCCAATTACAATCGCTGTCGTCACGATCAAGGAATTTTGAAAAAACAGCCCAAAATGGAAATTACCAAAGCCTGCCCAGCCTTTTACATAATTGCTCCATTGCAGACTTGAAGGAATTAACGATGCTGAATTCGTGAAAATTTCCGATTCCGGCTTTATCGAGCTCGAAATTAACCAAAGGATGGGATACACCATAAACAATCCCAACAGCACAACGCCTGTATGAAAAAAGAAGGTACGTATGGAACTGGTACTGTTCAATTTATTTCCCCCCTTCCGCTTCATAATGAACCCAAGAAGATGAAGATTTAAAAATTAATGCCGTGAATAGTCCTACGATCAAAAGCAATACCCAAGCCATAGCAGAAGCATAGCCCATATGGAAATGCGTAAATGCCGTTTCGTACAAATAGACAGCGTAAAACAAGGTACTATCCATCGGTCCTCCGCTGGTGATCAAGAAGCTTTGGGTAAACGTCATAAAGCCCCCAATCGTTTGCATGACTAAATTAAAAAAGATAATAGGCGTCAGCATCGGCAACGTAACCCGGAAAAAGCGCATAACAGCACCTGCCCCGTCCATTTTGGCAGCCTCATACAATTCAGTAGGAATTTGCTTAAGCCCCGCAAGAAAAATAAGCATCGGTGAGCCAAATTGCCAAACCACGAGCACAATCAAAGTCCAGATGGCAAAATCCGGGCTGGCGATCCAGCTCATCCCTTTGATCCCGAACAAGGCAAGAATCGAGTTAACAGCGCCCTTAGAGCCAAATATTTGCTTCCACATTACAGCCACCGCAACGCTCCCGCCAAGGATGGAAGGAATATAATACAGCGTGCGATAGACCGTGACGCCTTTGCGGTCTACATTAAAAATCATCGCTACCAATAATGCAAAAATCAGCTTAAGCGGCACCGAAACAAGCACAAACATCAAGGTTACCTTCAAGGCAGCCATAAAACGTTTGTCGCTGGTGAACATCTCGATATAATTATCGAACCCGACCCATTGAGGATCGGAGAGCATGTCATATTGGGTGAAGGAAAAATATAAGGAAGCTAGCATCGGACCGATAATAAATACTAAAAAACCAATCAACCATGGTGATATAAAGCCATAAGCAATTAAGGTTCTTTTCCATTCCCTCGCAGCCTGTAATTTATTGATGCTGATCGTATGGCGATCCGCTACTTCTGTCTGGCGCATCCTTGAATCGCCCCCTATATAAGATTTGCCGTCCGTTGCCGGACGGCTTTGGTGAAGGAATCCGCTATTTCTTAACGTTTTTGGCTAGAATCGATTCAGCATCCTTACGGAATTGCTTCGCCCCTTCTTCTGGCGTTAATTTGCCGAAGTTGATTTGCTCTTGGATTTTGCTGACCAAGGTACGGATTTCAGTATCACCCGCAGGGGATGGTGGATCGCTTTCACGGGCATATTTTTGCGCGATTTCAATATAAGAAAACATTTGCTTGGAGGTCTCAGGTACCTTGGCCGATACGGACTTGCGGATCTCTGAGGATACCGGAATGCCCCGCTCAGCAGCAAGAATGTCATTGCCTTCCACATCATTGGTGAAAAAGTCGATCAGCTTGGCTGCCGCTTCCTGGTTTTTGGAACCGCTGGTCACCGCGAATGACATCGCTGCTTTCAGGAAATGCCCTTCCTTGCCATTAGGCAGCGACGGATACACGGTCATCTTTAGAGGGCGCTTGGCTGCCGTAGATAAAGCAACAATCTGGTTGCTAAACACTGGCTGAATAGCCGCTTTTCCATTCACTAGCAACGAATTTTCAAGCTGCTTGAATTCGGATTGAACCTCCGGTGTAGGTGTCAAGCCTTCTTTCATCAGCTTTTGCCAGAAGGTGAAATAATCGACGAATACTTTATCATCCGTGTAACCCAGCTTTTTCCCGTCTGCCGAATAAAACATGGTGCCGCTTTGCCGGACGTAATGCTTTAATCCATCGTAGCCATTATCCAGCGTGATGCCGTAAAAATCGTTACCCAGCTTGGCTTTAATCGCCCGCAAGGCATTGGCCATATCATCGTAGGTATAACCCGGCTTTAGCTCCTCAACGCCCGCTTTGGCAAACAGGGCTGGATCGTATACCATCGTGGCGGAGTTCGTGCCCAGATTGATACCCCATAGCTTACCGTCTACTTTGTCGGGTAAATAGATGGCATCGACATTTTTTAAATTTATTGTTCCTTTTGTTACAAAAGGATTCAAATCTACCAGTAAATTCCGCGATACGTACTCGTTAATGATGCCCTCGTGGATTTGCATCACATCCGGCAAATTGCCGCCAGCGGCTTGTGTATTTACCTTATTCATATAGTCATCAAAACCGATGAACTCGGATTGGACTTCAATGTTGGGATTTTTTTTCATAAAAAGGTCAATCGTTTTTAATGTTTTATCGTTGCGGTCTTGGGAGCCCCACCAGGCAACACGAATTTTCGCCTTGGCTGCTGGATCGGCTTTGGCAGCGGTATCGGTCTTAGGGGCATCCGTTTTCGCAGCCTCGGTTTTCGGCGCCATCGCTCCAGTATTGCTTGGTTGCGCCGTGGAACAGCCTAAAACGCCTCCTGATAATACAGCCAATGACATCAATGTTACTAATTTACGTTTCATTTGGAAGCCTCCCTTTTCGTATACATCTTTAGATAACGCTTACAACTGAGTTGCTGGAAGTTTGAGGGGGAATAAGTTCGGTGGGCGGTGGATAAAGGCCACTGCGCGGTTGGGATATTCTTCCGATTGCTAATGTTAAAGGATTTTTTTGATTGTATAAGACATTGATAGGTAGAAATCCTTGAACAAAGGCACCGCTTCGCTATCTCCAGAACACCCCAACCACTCCGCTGTTACTTTTCGTACTTCCACTTAATTCAACTACTTTAACTGCCTCAACTACTTCAAACATAGACCCGACCCTGTGTAATCGCGGCTTCTCTGGTACAGGCCATGGCTTTCATCGCTTTAACGCCACAATGGCCATTCAGTTCAAATGGCTTTTGCTCATGCAAAGCATCCACGAAGGCTTGATGTACGTTCGGCAGCGCCCCTCCGCCTGACAATGTATGTGGAAAAGTCAATTCCGTAATTGAACCTGCTTGATACAAGAGTTTTCCTTCGGTGAAGTCCTTTTGCAGCTGGATCAACAAGTTTCCATTATCGAGTGTATACCGTGCCCAGCCTGCTGTTCCGTTGACCTCCAGCACATAAAGCGGCGTCATGGAGGTAGTGAACGAGCTGTAGGTGGTTTCCAAAACCGCTGTAACGCCCTCGGATAATCCATAAATGGCCGTGGTTACATCGTCGCCATTCATCGGAGCATAAAGCGTATTCGAGTAGGCCTGTACCCATTCGATATCGCTGTGCAGCCAAGCAAATAAATCGACCATATGGATACCAAGCAGGTCTAGAGCACCCGAGGCGTCGTCCATTCGCCAGTCACCCTTTTGCAGATTGAAGCCGTTGGATGAGATCATCTTCCCTCTAAGCGAAATCACGCCTCCGAAGGAGCCATCCTGGATCAATGTTCTTAGCAGCTGGAGCCCGGGATCGCCGCGGAAGCACATATAAATACCAAGCTGCTTGCCGGTTCGGGCCGCTACTTTCACCATTCGTTCGGCCGCCTCCAGGCTATCGGCCATAGGCTTTTGGCATAGCACATGCTTGCCGGCTTCAAGGCATTGTTGGGTTACTGGCCCATGGTAACGGTTCGGGATAGCAACATCCACCCAATCCACTTCAGGATCGGCTAATATCCTATTCATATCATCCGTCCAACAAGGAATGTTGTACTGCTCTGCTATGTTCCTCGCCGTTTCTACTTTAGTATCACAAACCCACTTTAAGCTGGAGCCTTGAAGCGCTTGGTGTGCTGGAATATGAAGCGCTTTCGCAATACCTCCGATGCCGATTAATGCCGCAGTGAGTGGCTTGCTCATCGTGTCCCCCTTCCCTGCATATGTAACTGTTACGCTTCCAACTTATGCAGCAATGCCCTCAAGCTGCGGGGCGATTTCTCGGATTGGTATACGTTCCAAACCTGGCTATCCATCCATATAGCGGCTTCAGGATCCTGGCTAATCTCATCGGTAATTATCGCTATTTGTATTTGCGAACCCCCCTTTACGAACCCGCTAACTGATAAATAAAGCTTAGCATAAAATAAAGGCTTAAACTTTCATTAATAACGTATATAATGTAGTTAAAGTACGGTGTTAAGGGGTGGCAGGATGGCCGTTATTGAACATTTGGATTTAACAGATAACCATTTTTTACTTAAATTCCGTTCCGAGGTACAAATCACCAATAACTTCCATGGTCATAAAGGAATGGAGTTTATGTATATTTATCAAGGCAAGGGCAATTTGATGCTCGATAGCCGGATGCATGAGTTTAAAAGCGGCCATTTGATCTGCTTTCAGCCCTTCCAGCTCCATCGCATCCAGCAGGATATTACCACTGACTATATTCGCTCCTATGTCGTATTCGAGCCGTCGTTGTTCGATACTTATTTAGCACCGTTTCCTGTGCTGCGAAGCTTTTTCCATCATATGTGGAAGGACCAGCTTTCCAATCAAATATTTGCTTTGGATGAGGAGCATCCTTTGGTGCTTTTATACGAGGAGCTTCACGAGCGCTGCCAGAAGGTTCCCGCTGCTTCCTTGGCCGAGGAATATGGCTTGTTTTTCGTCCGCTTTCTTTGCCATCTTCGCCCTATTTGGTCTGAGTATGACACCATCGATTGTACCTCTATCCGTTCGTTGAACCATGCGGAGCATATTATGGACTGGGTCGAGAAGCATTACCAGGAGCCGTTTTCCATCCATGAGCTAGCCAAACAGCTGCATCTGTCACCTAAGCACATTTCGTCCTTGTTTAAACAAAAAACAGGTGGAACCATTACTGATTACCTGATGGCCAAACGACTCAACCAAGCCTGCTTGCTGCTAAAGACCTCGTCCAAGCCGATTGGCGAGCTCTGCTTCGAATGCGGTTTCACGAACTTGTCATATTTTTGCCAATTTTTCAAAAAAAAGATGAGCATTACCCCTTACCAATACAGAAAGCAATTTTTGGAATTATAAGCTTGGAAGCAAGACAAACCTTATTTCTTAAATTGGTTACGCTGGTCTCTCGGTGAGATGCCCCTGTATTGCTTAAATTGTTTATTAAAATAGCTTAACGAATGGAAGCCACATTCAAAAGCGATATCGGTAATCGATTTGGTCGTATGGTCCAATAAATATACAGCAGCCTGTAGCCGCAGACGGCTAATAAACTCATTGGGTGTTAGGCTGGTGATCGCTTTGAATTTTTTAAAAAAGAGCGTTTTGCGTAGGTTGGACATGACAATCATTTGGTTGATATCAATATCCTCCGAGAACCGGGAAAGCATATATTGAATCACCTCGATAATGCCTTGGTCGGTTTTGTTCTGGGATAAGACATCTTGCTGGACGGTCTCATAATATCTGAAGATCGTCACCAAAATATCGATAAAATGCAGATACTGCTTCGCCCTCCAGCCTGGAAGCTGCTGCTCCCCTTCTGCTATCGCTTGCTTGGTCGCCTCTTGTATCGCTTGGGCATAGGAGCTGTCCGCGGGAATTAAGGGCGAGAACTTATCTGCGGCGTAAAAAGGGGTCAACAGCTTATAACCCTCAGGAATGGAGCGAACAATCGAGGGTGCAAAAAGAATCATCGTCCATTCGACCGGCTTATCACTGTCCTCTGCAAGGTTCCAATGCGGCTCGAAGGGACGAAACACGTACACATCGCCAGGCTTGCCGTGATAATCACGGTCGCATAGCTGATATTTGACATTATTCTTTAGAACTACACTTATTTCCAGCGCAGCGTGAACATGCATTTCATGCTCCGTCAGCGTCCCTATTTTTTTGACGAAATTCAGCTCATTATCCAAACGGATATCATCGTAAAACATAGTTCCCTCCCATCTTAAGCCAAGCCTAAACAAAAAATACGCTATTATCGCCTACCCGCTAACAGCAAAAAAGCATCGCCGGGTTCGACGATGCCAGTATAGCAGACATTTATTCTTTTTTACAATGGCACTATTTTTTGTAGGGGCTTAGGTCTTCCCGATCATCAAGCAGCTTACCTGTCTCCGCATAACGGCAAACCGAGGAGGCTACCTGGAAGGCATAGGCTCTTCTTGGCATATCCGTATGATTGGTTTTGCTGTGATGCAGCGTTTCCCGATGGAAAATAACCGCATCGCCAGGCGCCATTGGCTTGCAAGGGGCACCATTCTCAGGATCAGCCGCACGGCGATGGTTTTCCCCGGCTTCGTTCAAATTCGCTTGGCGTCCCAAACGGTGGGATCTTGGCGCCAGCCACAAGCCAGCATTTTCTTGGGTGATAGTATCCAAGGCTACAAAGCCATTAAGCATATGCCCTAGAATATGCGTATACATATTATCTTGATGCCAGGCCAGGCCTTCACCACGAGGCGGCACAACCGCATACATGCCCATCCATAGCTTTACATCATTGCCCAGAATTTGCTCGAAGGCTTTGATAAGTGTTGTGTTGGTCAGGAAATTAGCGGTTTCCGGGAACTGCTCTTGGCTTTTGGCAATACTTATCGTAGGGTTGGACTTCCACTTTCCATCGCTCGACTGCTGGTTGGCAAACTGGAGATTTTCTTGGTTAATTTTATCTACAGTTTCCTGTGTGAGAAAGCCTGGTGCGTAAAAAAAGCCTTCGCGGTAAAATTCTTCGACCATTTCCTGGGTTAAGACGAAATTAGAAGCGTTTGCAGTTATCATGGGTTAAACCCTCCTTGGTTGGTTTGTAAATTCGGACTGGTACAACAATTTGAGTTGGTATATACATAATGTAATGGAAAACGCGTTGCTTGACTGCTCGGATGCCATCAATTATTTGTACTTTTGTTCAGGCCATACGGACATATTCATTGGGCTTCCAGCGTGAATGCGCGGAAACAGGCACTTGCCCATCTCTCGGCTGCAAGGCTGTCCACATCTCAGAGCCATCTTCAGCAGAGCGTACAATGTCTGCCCATAAAGCTTCAATAGCCCCGTAGGACAGCAGCTCCACGCCACTATTCACGTTCGATTGACCGATTAATTGAGCAACGATCCCGGTTAAAGCGGCCTCACATGCTTGGCTGATCTGCTCTCCGTAAAGCCTCGATGCTTGATCAGCATCATGTCCAGCCGCCAAACGGCCACCTGAGCCAGCCATATCCTCCAAGGGTTTTCTCGTAGGGTCAACCAGATCGGGACGAATAAACATCAGCATCGAAATTTCATATTTCCCCGCATGGTCGCCGGCATAAGTTCCTTCTACCAGATCAAAATCCGTTCCATACCAGACGTTCATGCCAAAACGTTCCGTGAACATCCGAGAAATTTTACGGAGATCATGAATATGGGCTCCGCCATGGCCTGATAAAATTAAGGCCGACTGGAAGCCTGCGTTATAAAACGAACGGAGCTGGTAAAGAAAAAAATGATAAAACATATAGGGTGGAACCGACGACATATATGGATTATTTTCTCCTACCATGTCCTCCAAGAATTTGGCAGATGGACCCGATTCGTGCACATGGTAGGCCATGCTGGGGGCAACAATCCCCCCTGCCTGACGGGCAACACGTGTGCATAAATATTCAGCTTTGAACGTATCCAAGCCAAAAGCACTAATTTGCCCGTGCGGCTCGCATAGACCGAGCGGCATATATACCAATGGGCATTGCTGCTGCCTCACTATAAATTCCGCTGGATAAAGCTCAGCCCATAGCACTTTTGGTGTGGCTACTGATGTGTCAGATGGCTCGATGAAGTCAGATGCACGGGATGATAAAGAGGCGTCACTCATAAATGTCTCCTCGCATGGTAAAAGTGCCTGATCCAACGTTCACGTATTTTAATCAGCTCAAACACATCATCAGGCAAAGGTTCCTTTCCTGCTGCGGCGATATTCTCTGCTGCATATTCCAGTACCTGCATGGACGATATCGCCACGGTAACGCCAGGGTGCTGCAGCACGAATTTAATTGCCAATTCGGTTAATGAGCTGGCATAAACAGGTACATATTGTCGCAGACGCTCGATTTTATCCAAGTACACCTGTCTCGGCTGGCAGTCAAAATAGTTATAGCGATAATCCGCTTCACCAATAACCGTGTCCTCTTTTAAAAATCCGGTCAAGCCCCCTTCGTCCAAAATAACCCTGGCAATGACTGCGACATTGTTTTCCTGGCAGATCGGCACCAGACAATCCAATGCAACCGAGTCAAATATATTAATAATGGTTTGGACGGAGTCAATCACACCTGCTCTCACTAGCGAGATCGCATGGTCATGGCGGTGATCCGGCAGCGAGACGCCGATAAAATTCACCTTGCCTTCTTCCTTCAGCCTTAGCAGCTCCTCCATCCAATAGTCGACGGAGTCCCAATGCGGCCAATATTGGTGAAGCTGAATCAGGTCAATGACCTCGATATCCATTTCTCGAAGCGACTGCTCCACGCTTGCGCGGATCGAGCCTTGCGGGTAGGCATGCTGCACATCCATTGGAAAATGAAAGCCTGCACCAGGCAATGCATGGGGGATGGAAGATGCAGCCGCTTTCGTTGCGATGAATGGCTTGGCACCGCTCCATTCTTTAAGCGCCTTGCCAATAATCTCCTCTGACCTTCCGTACACTCTCGCTGTATCGATAAAATTGATGCCGTTCTCCAACGCATATAGGATAGAACGGATCATGGCCGCATCATCTTGCTTGCCGAACATACCTGTTAACCCCATAGCTCCGAAACCTAGCCTGCTGATGGTTTCGCTGGAACGGGCGAATGTGGAACGTTGCATAGTCATCTATCCTCTCTATTGCTTTTTCAACTACTACTGTTGTACCACGGAAGGGAGCTGAAAACTTCATCAAACCCCTATCAGAAGTTGTACATTTGTCCACCATGTAAGCGTTGAACAAAATTACAACTTTTGAGTACTTTTTCAAGTGGTTATATAGCAAAGATTGCCTTATAGTTATAGATGATCATTCAAAAAGGTGGGGCAAAGATGAATACGAAACCAACCAACATTGAACTTAGGATTTATGCGGAGCGTAATGGCCAGCAAGGATTTGATATAACCAAAACCGTAGATTTGTTCCGGCGCTTTGCCTTTATTGAGCACAGCTGTGTGAGAGCGCTTGCAGGCTGGTTCTTAAAAGTACCCAAATGGGAAACTAAGCTAAAGCTGGGTTACCTGCTGTTCGGGCATGCGGAACGGGTTTATGACCTGCAAGGGCGCTTGGAGGAATTACGTGGCGGGCATCGTGAAGCGAATACCGAGCCAAGCCTTGCTGTGTGGGGAGAAGAGCTGGTGCACGCCCCCGATGAAGCCTGCTTCCTTAGCGGTTATAGCAAGACGGTGCAATGTCTTGCCGGCGTATACCGGGACTATCTGGAGGCAGCTGACCGTTCCGCCAATGCAATGGAAATTCGCATTCTGCGGCGGCATTTGGTTGAGATTGAGCGCGAGCTACAAGAGCTTAAGGAGCACAGGGTTGAGTATGACCCAGATGATGATGATCCCAATGCCGTAGCTTGGGTCGACTATTTGGCAAGCCTGCTTGCCAAATCCGGCGGCATGGAAGGCATGAAGCCTCGTGTGGATAACCCTGCTCCGCGTCCGGATCAAGCCCATTTCGCATGGCCCATGACCATCCAATTCGATGAACGGATCGAAACCCTTGATCTGGGCAGCTACGAATCGAAGCTGAAGATGCCCTTGCCGGATCGAAGAATTGGTGAATTCGAGGTGTATTTTAATGAGTTCTACGCGGCCGCCCTGCTAGCCACGATTATATATGATTCGTGGAAGGTGCAGGCACCACGCCAATTTTTTCTCGACATTGCCCACCATTTCTGGGATGAGGTTCGCCACGCCGAGTTTGGTGCCCTTCGCCTTCGCGAGGCAGGCGTGGAGCCTACCAAGGTCAACATGGTGCTCTTCGACCAGTCGCGCAACATGCCTTTTCTGCACCGCATTTGTTATTTGGCACTGGATTTAGAGATTTACTTCATGCCTCGGAAGCGCGGACGTGTCCGTTATTACGAGCAGGAGGGCGATGGACGCTCCCAGCTGTTTGCCGATGTGGATTGGTCTGATGAGATGAATCATGTGCGATATGGCAAGCAATGGGTCGATTATTTCCTTCGTGACGACGCCCGCACCGTAGAGGAGCTACATGAGGAAATCGCCGGGGAGCTGAAAACTTCATCAAACCCCTATCAGAAGTTGTACATTTGTCCACCATGTAAGCGTTGAACAAAATTACAACTTTTGAGTACTTTTTCAAGTGGTTATATAGCAAAGATTGCCTTATAGTTATAGATGATCATTCAAAAAGGTGGGGCAAAGATGAATACGAAACCAACCAACATTGAACTTAGGATTTATGCGGAGCGTAATGGCCAGCAAGGATTTGATATAACCAAAACCGTAGATTTGTTCCGGCGCTTTGCCTTTATTGAGCACAGCTGTGTGAGAGCGCTTGCAGGCTGGTTCTTAAAAGTACCCAAATGGGAAACTAAGCTAAAGCTGGGTTACCTGCTGTTCGGGCATGCGGAACGGGTTTATGACCTGCAAGGGCGCTTGGAGGAATTACGTGGCGGGCATCGTGAAGCGAATACCGAGCCAAGCCTTGCTGTGTGGGGAGAAGAGCTGGTGCACGCCCCCGATGAAGCCTGCTTCCTAAGCGGTTATAGCAAGACGGTGCAATGTCTTGCCGGCGTATACCGGGACTATCTGGAGGCAGCTGACCGTTCGGCCAATGCAATGGAAATTCGCATTCTGCGGCGGCATTTGGTTGAGATTGAGCGCGAGCTACAAGAGCTTAAGGAGCACAGGGTTGAGTATGACCCAGATGATGATGATCCCAATGCCGTAGCTTGGGTCGACTATTTGGCAAGCCTGCTTGCCAAATCCGGCGGCATGGAAGGCATGAAGCCTCGTGTGGATAACCCTGCTCCGCGTCCGGATCAAGCCCATTTCGCATGGCCCATGACCATCCAATTCGATGAACGGATCGAAACCCTTGATCTGGGCAGCTACGAATCGAAGCTGAAGATGCCCTTGCCGGATCGAAGAATTGGTGAATTCGAGGTGTATTTTAATGAGTTCTACGCGGCCGCCCTGCTAGCCACGATTATATATGATTCGTGGAAGGTGCAGGCACCACGCCAATTTTTTCTCGACATTGCCCATCATTTCTGGGATGAGGTTCGCCACGCCGAGTTTGGTGCCCTTCGCCTTCGCGAGGCAGGCGTGGAGCCTACCAAGGTCAACATGGTGCTCTTCGACCAGTCGCGCAACATGCCTTTTCTGCACCGCATTTGTTATTTGGCACTGGATTTAGAGATTTACTTCATGCCTCGGAAGCGCGGACGTGTCCGTTATTATGAGCAGGAGGGCGATGGACGCTCCCAGCTGTTTGCCGATGTGGATTGGTCTGATGAGATGAATCATGTGCGATATGGCAAGCAATGGGTCGATTATTTCCTTCGTGACGACGCCCGCACCGTCGAGGAGCTACATGAGGAAATCGCCGTTTACCTCAAGGCATATAAAGATCAGCTATCTGGCGGACCGATGGTTCCGTGGTAACCCCCTTCTATAAGCACAGCAAACGAACTGGCATATAAAAAGTGCGCCCTTGGAGCCATAAGAAAAACCCGGCCGAAGGCCAGGTCCTTGTCTAAACTCATACATGTGTGCGTTGGTGAGGACATGGGTATGGGGTTCCGGTCGCTGTTGAAGTTCATGTTCCTTGAATTTTCGGCTTCCAGCGGTTGGAACACGAACTTCAAAGGCGAACGCTATCGCTCCTCCACCCCATACCCATGTCCTCTTTCATTCTTTTTGAGTTGCCTCCTCCGCAACCCCTACAGGTGAATTGTGGAGGCACTGTAGGATCTCCGCCATCCATCGTAGTCTGGCAGAGCCAGAACAGCTTGAATTATTTCCTGATGGTCAGTCATGACGGACTGTAAAGCGGATATCCCAAAAAGAAGACCCGAACAATTGTAGCGCTGGCAGCGCAGGTCGTGCTGCGCTGGCTTGTTCAGCGCGAAGTCGTTGTTATTCCGAAATCGGTGCGCAAAGAGCGGCTCGTCGAGAACTTCGATATTTTCGATTTTGAGCTGAGCGCGGAAGATATCGCACGGATTTCAACCCTCGATACGCGGGAAAGACTTTTCTTATCGTACCACGACCCAGAAATCGCCAAGATGCTGGGCGGCTTGAGAGTCGATCTGTAACCTTTGATCGAACCATAAATTCATCACGCGATCATCCTACACGAGCTGAAAGTCGATAAATATGAGAATATTGATAACTTCAATGCATCTTTGTTTATGATAAATCGAGGAAATGCTCATGTAGAATTTATGAAGTAAATCCGTTTTGAAAATCAGGAGTTTAACAATCTAGTCATCCAATAAGATGACCTTCTCCCTCATGAATTTGAAATATAAACGAATAGGGATCCCAATAAGGATCCCTATTCGTTCATAAAAGGAGTTTTTTGATGAAAAAGAAAATATTATGGTTAGTCATTTTTATTATATTGACTGCGTGTAGTAATGGAATTAAGGATGAACTTACCCAACAGAAACCGGAAATAATTTTCAAAGAAACAAACCTTCCAGCAGGCAGTATGGTTTTAGATTATCCCAATGCCATGCAAAGAGAATATAAATTCCCTCAAAAACTGGTTATTGTGCATTGGTGTGGGCAGGAGTATGCGGTTCCAGCTGTTGTTACTTCAGCTTAAACAGCTTCTTGGCATTTTCGTAATAGATTTTCCGCTTCTTTTCCAAAGGTAGCTGCTGAAGAATCCGGTTGGGATCATCGAAATCCCAGTGTGGATAATCGCTTGAAAACAACAGCATATTTTCTGCATCGAACATTTCGAACATCATTAATAAATGCTTCGGATTATCCGGCTCTTCTATGGGCTGAGTGGTCATAAAGCAGTGATCACGCACATATTCACTTGGCATCCGCTTAAGCCATGGGGTAGAAGCGCGCAGCGCTTTAAAGTTTTTATCCAATCGCCATAATAAAGGGGGCAGCCAGTTGACACCGCCTTCGCAGAACACAACCTTTAGGCTCGGATATTTCTCAAACACACCTTCACACACGAAGCTGACCAAATGAGCCATATACGTTTGCGGCAGGCAAGTATGCCATTGCAAGTAATTACTTACATACCCAACTGCTGTAGGAGCATTGAAGATGCCTCCCCCTTCTGCTCCCGGATGAATAACGAGGGGCAGATCATTTCTAACACACGCTTCATAAATCGGGTGAAATAAGCGCTGGCCATACGGCGCCCGTGAGCCACCAACTACCACAACACCGACAACATCCGGATGGGAACCGACCCGGTCAATTTCCCGGGCCGCCTCCAGAGGGTCTTGAGTAGCGATACAAATATACCCTTTATAATGATCGCTTTTCGAAAGCCATTCTTCGATGAAGAAATCATTATATCCACTGCATATTGCTGCAGCATAATCTGCATCCGCAAATCCGGATATGCTAATCATCGAATCGGAGTTCAACAGTGCATATTCTATATGGTAAGGTTTCACCAAGTGTTCGATCATGTAGTCGGGATCGGCACCAACTGGAAGCCCGCTAGGCGGGTCGGCATCCTTGCGTTTATTGCCAATCGGAGATGCATAGGGCAGCCCTCCTCCATGCCAACCGAATTTCTGCACATGGCTTCTCCAAGGCTCCTTCAAATAGGGAACAAGGTCTTGGTTACTACGGAACTGATTGTGTACATCGCAATCAATCACCTTCAAAATTTCTTTACCGGGATTCATAGATTTAATCAACCTCTCTTCCGGGTCAAGGAGCCTTGCCGGTTATTTTTTCTTCGTATACCATTCATTCATCGCATCAATAGCTGCTTTGCCGCCTTTAGCATTGTATTCTTGTACGAACTTATCAAATTCATCCAAGCTCCGTTTGCCCATAATAAATTTCAATGAGTTTTCTTCGCCGAAGTTTCGCAATTCAGTAGATTTGGAATCAAATGCTTCTACAGAAGGTGAGAACACCGTTTCTTCACGGTTCCGCTTGAATGGAATAAGGGGTTCATAGAAAGGCAAGAAGCCTTTCGCTCCCAATCTGGCAAAGAAGCTTGGATCGGTATCCCCAAAGAAATACAGTGTGCGCCAATTAATCGCATTACTTTGTTCAGCTGTCTGTACAGGTTTGCCGTTTTCCATTTTAAAGTCTTGACCTTCAATTCCGTAGGTCAACAATTGATCGCCTTCCGGCCCGATAACATAATTCAAATATTCAGCTGCTCCTTGTTTGTTTTTCGCTTGCTTAGGAATAACCCAGTAGGAGCCGCCTACAACTGCTTCCTCAGGAACCCCGGATTGACCATCTTTACCTGTTATAGGAGTAATATACTTCACGGTTCCGCTAGTCTTTTTATCTTTCATCGACTTGTCAATCGTAAATGCATCTGCCCAATAGCTCGTACTGAATACCGATGTACCATTGATCATCCTGTCCTTCACGTCTTTATTAATCGAGAACTCCTGGTCAATCAGTCCTTCACTGTACCACTTTTTCATTGTCGTTAAAAATTCTTTATATTCCGGCTGAAGCACGGAGAACTCCAGCTTGCCGTTCTTCACGACGGTCCTGGTGTCGACACCGTAGGCAGATGCAAACGGGAGGAATGAAGTGGTGAATGCTCCTGGGTTAGCGGCAGCCGCCGTCAAACCAGCGAGATTTTTCTTTTCCTTAATGGTTTTAAGCGTTGCATAAAAGTCGTCAACCGTTACCGGATCTTTCAGATCCAATTCCTTGGTAATATCGGACCGCATAAGAATACCAGCACCTACCTTCTGCGCCACGCGGTGTGGAATCCCGTATATTTTGCCGTCTAATCGGGTAGAATCCATAATTTCCGGCGTAAGGTATGCGTTTAAATTCGGGATACTGGACTTGATCAATTCATCCAGTGGTTCGAAGGCACCCTGCTGAGCCAGCTTGAAATAGTCGGACTTTCCAGTAATCCGCATCAGATCCGGAACATCCCCCGATGCTAATATAATGGAAACCTTCTGGCCCGGATTGTCCTTCGGCAGCGCCTCATATTTCGCATTTATTCCTGATTTTTCTTTAATTATATTGATCAACTTGTTGCTGTTCATATTGTCCGATCCTTGGAACTGCTCCAAGGATGCGTGATAGGACATCATGATGCTTACATCTTTATTTTTGTTCGCAGTTGTAGCCGACCCGCTTGGCTTCTCCGTTCCTGCATCGCTGCCGCACCCAGAAGCCACGATAACAAGTAAAGCGGACATACTGATTAACGCTGTTTTTTTATTATTCATTCTAAACCCTCCCTGTTTTAAAAAACATAAAATGTTTGAATATATATGAAGGCCGGGCAAAAGGATAAGCTGTCTATCCCTTCACCGCTCCCAGCATAATCCCTTTTACAAAATATTTCTGAATAAACGGATATACACACAAGATCGGAATGACCACGCATAATATGGCCGCCGCACGAATCGTTTCAGGTGTAATCTCTCTGAAAATATCATTGAGTGCTGTATCGGCTGTTTTCTCATCCGACACCAACTGCAGCAAGAACATTTGCAACGGCATCCAACGCCGTTCTGAAATATACATCATCGCCTGAAAGAAGCTGTTCCAGTATCCAACGGCATAAAACATCGATACCGTAGCCAAAGCAGGCTTGGATAATGGAAGATAGATCGAGTAAAGGATACGCCAGTTAGAAGCTCCATCTATTCGGGCCGACTCCTCTAACGATTCCGGTACACCCATAAAAAAGTTACGAATCAGAATCAAATTAAAGGGCGCTATGGCTCCAGGCAATATCAACGACCACAGCGAATTCATCAAGCCCATCTCTTTCACTACGAGATACGTTGGAATTAAACCCCCGCTGAAAAACATCGTAATGACGAACGTCAGCATTAAGACACGACCATAAGGTAGTATTTTTTTGGATAATGCATAAGCAGCCAATATCGTCAACGCCATACTGACCAATGTGCCAACAACCGTAATAAAAACCGAATTGGAAAAGGAGTAAAAAAACTGTTTATTCGTAAGCACGTACTCAAACGACATCGTGTTAAAGCCTCTAGGCCACAGAAGGATATCTTTCGCCAGCACATGTGCTTCGCTGCTGAGCGACTTGGCAGCTATATGAATAAACGGCAAGACCATGGATAATGAAACCAGTGACAGCAAGAAGACATTAAAATAATTAAATACAAATTCACCTTTACTTCGTATCAACGGGACCACCACCTTTCCATTGTTAGAATACTCCTTCTTCCCCCATCTTTCTTGCTAACATATTCGCTAGGATGAGTAACACACAGCCAATTACCGATTTGAATAGTCCAGCTGCCGTTGTTAAACCGAATTGCATCGTACCTAGCCCTACCCGGAATACATACGTGTCAATGATGTCCGCCACGTCGTACACAGCAGGATGGTACATAACCAATACTTGCTCAAATCCGGCATCAAGCACATGACCCAAGCGAAGCAGTAACAGAACAACGATTGTCGAAGTAAGCCCGGGCAATGAAACATGCCATATCTGCTTAAATCTACCTGCTCCATCCACTGTCGCTGCTTGAAACAATTCCTCATTAATTCCGATCAATGCCGCTAAATAAACAATAGCACCCCAACCAGCTTCTTTCCATATATCGGACAATACTAGAATCCAACGAAACCAACGCTCATCTGATAGGAAAAAAATCGGTTCGAAGCCAAAGGCTTCAATGATTTTGTTCACAATCCCGCTGCTCGGAGAAAGCAAATCTACAGCCATCCCCCCGACAACAACCCATGAAATAAAATGAGGCAAATAAGTAACCGTTTGCACCGTACGTTGAAAAGCAGCCAATCTGATCTCATTAAGCAACAATGCTAACAAGATCGGAGCAGGGAATCCTAAAACTAATTTCATTAAACTAATTAACAATGTGTTACGCACAACCCGGGTGAACTCATCAAAAGCAAACAGCTCCTGAAAATGTTGAAGACCTACCCATTTACTGGCCATAACGCCTTGAATGATATTATAGTCTTTAAATGCGATAACGATTCCGTACATCGGCGCATATTTAAAGATAATCAAAAATACAAGAGCCGGCAGCACCATCAGATACAAATCCCAATATTTCCACAAAAACCATTTTGATTTTTGGGGCGCTTTCGCTGCTGATGCCGTGGACGTAGACGCTTTCATCGATTTCACTCCTCTGCAACTGTACTTGTTTGATAGTTCTACTATACCTTGTATGCGTTACCATTCGTACCCCAGTTTTATATCTTTAATAGCAACTTATTTGACCTGATGCGCGGAAAAAGCAAAAAAACCGTCCCTGGGAGCTTGCGTGGGCGGTGGTTGATTGGGCAAAACCTTACTGCAAACCTTGTTGCAAACCCCTGCGGTGGACGTGGGCGAGGGCAGTCATGTGGAGCTCCAGCCGTTGTTGAAGTCGTGTCCCTTTTTATTAGACGAGGTGGTGGGGACACGACTTCAAAGACGGCCCGCCCGCAAGCTTTCCATCCCACACGCCTGCCCTCTTTTCAGCCTTATTTGTTAACTGCCACTTCTTAAGGGCTCAGGCTTTAGGCCAGAACTATTTTTGTATTACTAGAATGTGGATTTACTACATAAATACCGTTCCTGGGCTTGGTCTTGCTTCATATACTGTTAATAAAATGACAAAGGAGTGAGACTGGAATGACAGAAGATCTACTGCATAAAGTGAATCAGATTCGCGTATGGAAGCCCGAGACGGTGATAGAGATCGAGAATCCGGACGGCTTTAGGTTAATCGGTAAAGGAAAGCAGGGGGCCGTGTTTCAAATCGATGAACGGCGCTGTGTTAAAATCTATTATCATAGTAAAAGCTGTCAGCGAGAACTGCATACCCTGAAGTTAGGAGCAAAAGCGGGAATTTGCCCTGAAATCTATTATTGGGACACTCAATTTATCGTGATGGAATACTTGACGGCACCAACGCTATTTGACTATATACAACAGAATGGTATGACTAGAGAACTATCCGAAAGGCTTGTGACCCTGCTGGATACGTTTGAGCAAGTTGGTTTTAATCGATTTGACCATTCTGCACGCCATATTTTCATAATGCCAGGAGACAGCATGAAAGTTATCGATGTCGTCCATATGATTAAACCGACTCCAGTGTACCTAGCGAAGAAGTTAATAGGGGATATGGGAATGTACGGGCATGATTTTGTCAATTTTGTCCGTGAACTGAGTCCCAAATGGTACGGGCATTGGAGCAATCATTGGGAATTTGAAGAAGTAATGAGTCAACTGAGATAACATGTGGTAAACACGAAGAAAACAGGTTCTGCTTTCAAGCAGAACCTGTTTTCTTTATGAATTCAGCTAAGATGGCAGGCAGCTTTTCTCGTGCTTTCATCAGATGCACGCACAAAGCTTCTCTTTCCACGGCCGTTACATCCCAATCCTGAGGAATCGACTGGACAATTTGACGAATTTCTCCCTCCGGCAGCGATACAATCTGTTCCACATAAGAAGCCAGCCCTTCCTTGCCTCCCAGGTGGTGGAAGCACCATTGGTGAACTTTCAAATTGAGCCTCGATTTGATTTCTTTCAGTGATTTTGTGGTCCAGTTCGAATCGGCAAAGCAGCGACCATGATCGATCATGTAAATATAATGTCCGCCATTCCCGTCAGCCTTTACTAAGACATTCTTTTCTTTCCGATCCGTGTTGCTCAGCCAGAAATCGAATACTATCATTCCGGGTAACACTTCGGGATTAGTGATCGATATGCCGTCCGTACGGAGCAAGTCAGCTGAAAAAAAAGTACAGCCTTCAATATATAAGCTGGCGAACTGATGCCCAGACGTAAAGTCGTGGTCAGCTAATGCTGGGTTGTTTTTGATGAAATCATCAGAAATGTGGACGATCTGAAAAGACGGTACAGGTAGAGATAGCAGCTGTGCCACTCTTGCTGCGACATATTCGTTGACCAACACTCGCGTGCCGGAAGGATTGTTCTTGAACTTCACGGCATACGTGAGGCCGTCACTCAAAAGTGTTAGCTGCGGCTTGGAGTAGCCGATGGGGATTGAACCCGTGTGTTGCACGGGAAGCAAACTTTCACTCATCTGTGGCATCAGCTCCCAGATAAAATGATCCATCCACGGCAGCGATGGACAAACTGATACAGAACCCATGGCCGAAAACTGGGGCGCGGGGAATACGCCATCGCACGTCTGCCGTTTCCGGATAAACCCAAGCAAGCAGGCTGCAGCTTCGGAATCCCCGTTTCCCCCCATCCTGATATGAAGTAATTGACTTTTGTCCCTCGCGCAGCAGCCGCAGGTAGTCGGGAGATAGCCCTATATCTGTCGATAGAGGCAATATGGCAGGGGGAACCTGAGTGTAACGGATTTTTATACGGCTTTCCCCTTTTTTCAGTGTAAACTGTTTCCTTAAACCATAAGCGGCACTATCTTCTTGTCTGTTAACGAGCACCAACTCCAGCAGAGAACCTTCTGCAGAATGAGCAGTTTCGATTTCATATAGATCATGCTCGAATCCATAATCTGCGAGAGCTCCCGGATGATTCATAGGATTGTCCATGAAGCAGTTCAGTTCCTCAAGCAAGTTCCAGTCATCTGATGGATTACCTATAAACAGGCGACCCTGTTTTGCCCTAAAAAAAAATGCATAAAGAATCCGTCCGCCATGTCTAGGTGTGATTACAACCGCAAACACATGATTCCGCAAGATCACTTCCTCGTAGCCATCCCCATCTATATCCTCCACCCTCATCTGCAGCACATCCGGTTGTTCTGTGTCTTGCTCCCAGCGGGCGGCCTCCAGTAGTACATACGCAGCACGAGCATGACTGGCAAGCGCTCGTGCCCACGGCGCAGGTGTGGCGTCTGCCCAAGAAGTGACAGGATCGTGCCAACCTGTCTCATAGGCAGATGCCATCACATGCTTCTTCGCCAGCTCAAGCATATTGGATGCTGTGCCATGCTGGTGGGCATGAGAGACTGTGTCACAAGCTTGCTGAAGCATTTTTTTATATGGAGCCCAAGCGGCCGATCCCGCCCACCCAGAGTAATCTTCGCCTGCTCCGAACCGCCCGGCCAGTTCTAGGTAGGTGCCTGGCCCAACGGTTCGAACCGGCATGCTGAGAGAGTTCTTGAGCCAATCACCAAGCAATACAGGTTCGACATCCTGCCTCCCCTTTATCCATTGCAAAAACCGTTGATATTGTTCAATAGAGTTAGAGGACCACATCGGTGGGATACCCGCCGCTTTTTCCATATCATCGCCGTATATGGCGACCGTAGTCTGTCCGCTTGCCGTCGCTTGCAGTAAGCTGTCTATTATTGTATCTAGCTTCGCTTCATTCGCCACGGCGTGAAAAGGTACGTTCAATCTCATCTCGGTGGATAACGGAAGTGCGATCAACCCGGTGGTTCCTTGCACCGAACACGGCTTATATAGGTGTGAATCAAAAGAGCGGCGTTGGTCAAAACGGGAACGCTCAGCCCCCTGCAGAAGTAAGCGATCATCAGCCAAAATATAGCGGAACCCCCCGTTGCAGAGGCTTGTATCTGTAACTGTTGCTGCCAAGTGGTCCGTATCCCATACCCGTTCAGGGATCCAAAATCCCTTCACCGTGGACGGATCTACACCCAACCAAGTCTGATACAGCCGCAGTTCCTCCTCCAATTGCCACCGATTAAACTCGCGGTCGGACAACGTCATAATATTTTGCGAATATGTCGAGCCTATCAACTCAACCAGCCCGGCTTTCCATAGATCCGAAATCTCCTCTAGAAAAATCGGGTCATACCATGCACATGCTTCGATAAAAGTACCGCTGATATGCAGGTGGAAGGGGATGTCATACCGACAATGTAGATCAAGAACGGCTCTTAAACCGGAAGAACCGTCCGTCAACCCGATTGTTTCCGCGATTCCCGGGCGGTTCAAGTATCCGTTAGTGATCAAATACTGGTTGCCATGATGGACAATAGCAATAGGAACGCGGATGGTGCTCACACGAAACCTTTCCCCTGCAAAGATTGTTCGCACTCCTGGAGGAAGGGATCCACTATATGCAGTGCACCGGTTTTGCACACGCATACTTCATAGTGCAGGCTTTCAAATAATGAACGGGAACGATAAAAGTCGAGGCGCTGCAGGAACGATTGGCGTTCACTATCGGGAACACTGCTTAGGTAAGCTTCGATGAATGTTTTCACGGCGGGTTGAAAGTAATTGAAATTGCCTTTATTGAAATACGCGCTCAGTTGCATTTGGCACGCATGGTAAGCTACATCCCAGGCAGCATCGCCAATAAAATGGTGATCAAAGTCAATCGCCGTAACAATGCTGCCGTCCCAAAATACATTTTTGATATGAAAATCGCCATGGAGCATGGCAGGCGTCCCTGTCCAAGGATTAGCATGATGATAATGCAGCAGTTGAGCCGCGAATGTTTGGAATGCCTCCTCTTTTTCCGGAACAGTGTCACTCAATTCTGTGACAAAACGGGACAAATCAACATCTGCTCTTGTCCTTTTCGTTTGACTGCTCTGCATTAGGGGCACTCGATGCAACCGGATTAACCAGACAGCGATTTGCGTTGCAACTTCGACCCATCTGTCTGTTTCGTACAGCCAATCCTTTACGGTACGCCCGGGAGCTTTGGACATAAGCAATAAATTTAAAGAATGAATGTACGAGATGGGTCGTACCAGAGTATATTGAGGATCCTCGCTCATGCTGTTGCTCCACAGGTACTGCATCAAGTGATAGCTGGCGGTTCCTTTTTCTGGATCAGAGAATACTTTGGCGATAACAGATTCATGCATATTCACGCCCGTCTCGTCTCTGCTGGTTAGCGCATATTCCAATATCCATTTTTTCATCTTGGGCATACTGGACACCAGGTCGATCGACATCACCCGTCGTGATTCACCTGGAAAACTCGCTGCATAAGCAGAACCGACCTCTGCCGTAGGGCTAAATACAGTCTCATTTTCATTAGCCATAGTTAGGGCTCCTTTCGTTGAAGCTGTCCGACAAGATGGGAATAAAGTTGATGGGTTTGATCGGCCACTGCTTTCCACGAGAACTGGCGCACTTCCCTCACTCCTTCTAAGGCTAAGGCCATTCGCAGATCAGGGTTATCCAGTAGCTTGAGGATTGCTTTTGCCAATTGGCCGGGGCTTCTCGGTTCTACACGGTGCACATTCTGCACTATTTCACCGGCTCCTGTTGTAGTCGTTATAATTGTGGGAACGCCAGAGGCCATGGCTTCCAATACCGTAATACCGAATGGCTCTGAAATCGATGGCAGTACGTAAATTTGAGCATTTCTGTAACATTCCAGCAGCGGCTCTCCGGTCAAAGTGCCCGTGAACGTAACGTGCTTATCGATCTTCCAACTGCGTGCCCGTCTGCGGAGGGGACCTAGCATTTCACCGTCTCCTGTTATCATGAAGCGAACGTCTCGTTCTGCCAGCACCAACCGCGCGGCTTGCAAGAAATCATCGGGAGCCTTTTGTCCGGTTACTCTGCCTAGGAATAATACATTCCCGTCTGTTCTGTTGTAATCACGGTTCAGAGAATTTTGAAAGTACGCCATCTCAATCCCATTGTAAATAACAGAGATAGCACCAGGATTCGCATTGTAATTCGCCTCCAGAGTCGCCTTGGCGCGGGCAGAAACTGTGATGATGTGGGTTGTGGATTGTACTGCGTCTTGCTCGATAGCCACAATCCCGGGATGTGGCGACAAGCCCACTGCCCTGTCATATTCTGTGGAATGTACCGTCCATAAAAGGGGAACATGGTAAAGTTCGTTAATTGATTTCGCAGCATGGACACCCATCCAATCATGGGCATGGATCAGATTTACGCCCTCAGGACGAAAAATTTTCTCCAGGCCGACTCGAAACTGCTCGACAGATTTCCATATAATATTATCGCTTGGCAAATACGCAGGGAACGGCTGATCAATGTCCACACGGTGTATGACCATCCCGTCCGGGATATCAAACTCGGTATGGACAGAACTCGGGAGATAATAATCGATGAACACCCCCTGTTTGACCAATTCCTGGACGAGCGCCTGACAGTGAATGCCTAAGCCACCTGAGAACTGTGGAGGGTACTCCCAGGAAATCATTGCAATTTTCATAGAAACACCTCTTCTAGCAGTTTAGTTTGAAGTCTGTTTCAACTCTGGATGACTTGTCCACTGAGCGTATATCACCGGATCCAGCTCTTTCACGTGCTGGAGAAAGTCATTCGCCAACATCCCAAGCCCTTTTAGCAGTTTTTTCGGCGGGTAGCCCAACGGAAGACGTTTATCGCTTATATTGACTGCTCTCAGAGTGCCATCCGGCATGACGTAAATATCCCGCGGTGCATGACCTCCGGTAAATCCAATTGTTCTAGAGGCATTGAGCAAATGCAGCAGGCCGCTTGCTAATTCTTTGGTTAGCCCATTCGTCTGGATGTACTGCTCCGCCGTTGGATATGGCATCAAATCCATAACTACAAACAATGGGCCGTACTCGTACGCATTCGGTGTGATGGCGTGTGCCGCTCCTCTTTGCAGAAGGAAAAATTCTTTTTCCGCCTTGCCCGCTTTTCGGAAAATCTTCACACACCGTGTTTCATCCAATTGGAACACGGCACACTTTCTTTCTTTGGCTATCAAAGGAAGGTCTGTAGGATTGTCCACTTCCACTTCGTCAACTGGATCGATTCTCCTAACTATTACTCTTTTGATTTTTTTGACCAGTTCCGCGTCTTCTCCGCGTGCTTTCTGCATATTTTATCATCCTTTCCTCTCTTTACATGTGATCCATACAGCGTATGATATATTCGTTATCAAAGAAACGGCGCTCATCTATTAAATATAGATTGTTAAGAAAATATAAAGGGTCACACCCGGCTCCCGGCTTCAAAATATCGTAGAGTAGATTCTAGTAGCGCGTATATATAGCAAATGAGCATCTCACGACCTGTTCCACGCCGCCCGATCTCCAACAGAGATGCTATCGTGACACCACCCAGCATATGCGGCTCGGGCTACTCTGTAGATAACCATTCCAGATCGATTGTACAGCGCTCGCCCTCCTCGGGTGATATGAAAGCGTTCGGGGGCGTACAGTTGTTTGCACCGGTCCATTCGGTTTAGCGCGTCACGGTAGTCACATGCGTGGTAAGGCGCTAAGACACTCTGTGGCAACTACGCTGTTTCCAAATCCGTCATGAGTTTGATGATGCCAGCGGCAGCGGCACCCATAATTTCGGACAATGCCTGCCAGAGCGCGAAATACTTGGCGGTGGTGACTACCGGTTATTAAAACCTATTTTAGTAAAAAAATAAGAAAAACCCAGCCTGCGGCTAGGTCCTTGTCTAAACTCATATATTTGTGCGGTGGCGAGGACATGGGTATGGGGTTCCAGCCGTTGTTGAACAGGTCAAACAGATATAAGTCACGCTTTGTTTGGACAAAAGGTAGCTCCGAATGCATAATCTGTTGATTCTGCTGCGGACATTCTCTATATTAATGCCCTATGGTAAGTTATGTTGCTTGTTAAAGTTGGTTGACAGATACTAGGATATTGAGTCTAAAGCTTTTTAGGCTCTTCGCCATTTGCTGTGAAAACAGAAAAGTAGAAAACTTATAATAGTTTGTTAGTTTAGTGACTGTTTTCAGAGTTTTGCATCAGAGCAAATTCAAAATCGGACAAGGAATCGAGTCGGCGAGATGATAAAGAAGGCGGCAATCCTTTGCTCGAGACGTGAGCCTATGAATCAGAATAGATAAGGAGCTGCGCTTTTATAGGCACAGCTCCTTAATGACAGATATGCATGGAATAGGTTAGTTGTTCTTACTTAACGCGAGATGATTTAATGAAAAAAGACAGAATCAGACCTGCACATGCAAGGATTAGACCGAAAATAAATGAATCTTGAACACCTGCGGTTAATGAAGCACTAAGTGTTGATGGGTCAGATGGATCTGTCACATTCTTCAGATAATTTTTTTGTGAAGCTGACATGATTGTAATAGCAACAGCTGTACCAATGGCTCCAGATACTTGTTGCAATGTATTCATCAAAGCAGTTCCATCAGGATATAGGCTTTTCGGTAATTGATTTAGCCCATTTGTCTGAGCAGGCATCATTACCATAGACACGCCAACCATAAGTAGTGAGTGCATGACGATCACCGAAAAGATAGAAGTTTCGGTTGTGACGTTTGACAGTATCCATAACATCACAATCATGATAATAAATCCGGGAATAACCAATCCTCTGGGACCATATTTGTCAAAAATACGACCAGTTAGTAGTGACATAAAACCATTCAGTACACCACCTGGTAAAAGAACAAGTCCAGCTGAAAACGCAGCTAATGCCAGCCCCGTTTGTAAGTATAAGGGAAGAAGAATCATACTAGACAAGATCACCATAAAGGTAATAAATACAGCTAATAGACCTAATGTAAACATGGGGTATTTCAATACGCGTAAATCAATCATCGGTTTGTTCATTTTTAGTTGCCTTAGAGAGAACAAGATTAGTGATACAAGGCCTGCAGCAATTGTGGCAATCACGATAGTGCTTCCCCAGCCATTTTCACCTGCGCTGCTGAAGCCATATACAACTCCGCCGAAACCAATGGTCGATAAAATAATGGATAGGATATCTAATTTTGGTTTAGTGATTGTAGAGACATTCTGCATATACATTAAACCAGATAGTAAAGCGAGAACAAGAAACGGTAAAGAGACCCAGAAGATCCAGTGCCAATTGAGATTTTCAATAATTAAACCTGATATAGAAGGTCCAATAGCGGGTGCAAACATGATGACTAAACCCATCAGTCCCATAACTGCTCCTCTTTTATTAATCGGAAAAATCAATAAAATAGTATTAAACATAAGAGGCAACATTAAGCCGGTTCCTATTGCTTGAATAACGCGAGAAAGCATTAAGACGCTGAAGCTTGGAGCTAGTGCAGCGATTAACGTTCCTATTATAGAGAAGACCAGTGAGGTCATAAATAATTGGCGTGTAGTAAACCACTGAATCAATAAGCCAGAAACCGGAACTAATATCCCCAATGCCAATAGGTAACCTGTTGTCAGCCATTGAACCGTAGAAGAACTGACTTGAAATACTTGTATTAAATCTCCAAGTGCCATATTTAAAGCTGTCTCACTAAATAATCCAATGAACCCTGCAATTAAAAAAGAAATCAAGATCGGGGTCGTTTTAATGACTTGTTTTTGCTGCTGTGCTGCCGTTGTTGACATGAATAATTCCTCCAATAATTTCGGGTCGATCTAGGTTAGTAATAAGTTGTCCGAAGGGCTTACTTTTTAATCAACAATAATGGCATCTGTTCTGCAATGACTTGGAGAGGTTTTCCACTTTTTGAAGTGATAGATAAAAGAATACCACCTTCTATTAGTGCGTTAACGATTATACTTACCTCCTTAGACTGCTTCTCGCTGTATCCCGAACTAATAAGCTTTTTTTTATAAAGTGATTGCCAATCTTCAAAAGCTAACTGACAAGCAATTCTAATCGGTTCACTTGTAGAATAGTTTTCACTCGCTATTGTTCCAATTGGCATGCCTAATTTATGATCACTTTCCCCAATCACTTCGGATAATTGATAAATAAGAGCCTGCATGGCTTCTATAGGATCTTCAATTCTTTCAAATACCTCTTGAATCTTGCTAATAACCATCTCTTTTGTATGATTAATCGCCTCAATCGCTAATTCTTCTTTCCCTTTTGGAAAATAATAATATAGCGAGCCCTTAGGTATACCACTTTCCTCAATAATTTCATTTAGTCCAACACCATAATATCCTCGTAAACGAAAAAGTCTAGAAGCAGCTTCAATAAGAGTGTCTCTAGAATTTTTTTTGTCTACCATAGCTGAAAACACCTACTTTTATAAAATTATAACGACTGGTCTACTATAATATATTATTAAGATAAGTTATTCAAGGTTTTATTATTGAAGTATTAAAGCTTAATGGATAAGTTTTTCCAATAGGCCCAAGCACTTAAATAGCTTTCCAAATCCTGCGGATGCCATTTTAGACAGATACCAATGCGGCAATAAAGCTGAAAGATGACCTCTTCAATAAGCCTGGACCTGTCGATAGGTTCGTGACCAAGCAAAGCGAATGCTGCAAGTAACGTTTCAAGGTCAAGATCGTCTGGTGAGGAGCAAAACGCATAAGTAAAATCGTATAATAAAGGACCGATCATTGGCGAAGGGTCGATAACTCCAACTAAGCTGAGTTCATGAAACACAAAATTATGGACACCCGTATCACCGTGCAGCAAAAATCCGGCTTCATTCCCTTCGTTTTTTGAGATGCGCTTAACAATGGATTCCACTTTTTTATAATCCTCGATGGATAAGAGGCTGCCCCAATGATTTCTTGTATCCACCAAGCTCCGAACATTCCATTCACGCCAAGTTCGCACCGGTTTTTCCAGGCTTCCCCATTGTTTGGGTTGGATGTATCTTTCGTAATGATTGAACAGCTCTTTCACTAAAATGGCAAGCCATTTGATTTTTGAACCGCGATTATAATGAGTGGTACCCGGTATGTAGGCATACACGATAAAAGCTTTTTCAGGATCGGTATAAAGAACGTCAGGTACAAGATTTATGTGCCGATACGTATGAAGAAATTGTTCGGTCAACGCAATTTGTTGCGGATGATCTATTTTCACAACGTATTTGGCTTCGTTATGCTCGGTAAGCATGTAAACAAGCCCGTCAGTAGTCCCGCTCTTATTAGGAAGCTCTAACGCAGTGTTATCGATAAAGCCTTTTTCACGAAGAATTTGGGTGATGCTGTTTATATCGACTTTTTCTAGCATAAGGTACTCCCCTTAGCATGAGCTTTATTTACCTCGATCATAGGATGGCTCTGAAGAAAGTTCAAGATAATATTTGGTTGTAATCAACTATATAGGAAGATCCCCACCTGTTAAACAGCAAAAAAAAGCCGCAATTTACACGACTTTTCATTAATCATTCAAATTCATTAATCATTCAATAAGTTGCCCATACTTGGGCTTCCAGCCATTGCTCCATGTTACACGGATACGGATACGGAATACTTCTCACGGGCGAGCTTGGTCGCTTCGACCATATTGCGTAAGGAAGCGACGGTCTCATCCATGCCACGAGTTTTAAGTCCGCAGTCCGGGTTGATCCAGAACAGCTTTGGATCTAGTACCTTCAAGGCACGGTCGATCATATCGGTCATTTCTTCCACCGCTGGCACTCGTGGGCTGTGGATGTCGTAGACGCCAAGCCCGATACCCAGCTTGTAGGTATTCAGCTCAAAGCCATGAATCATCTCGCCATGGCTGCGGGAGGTTTCGATCGAGATGACATCGGCATCCATCGCTTCGATCGAGTCGATCATATCGTGGAACTCACAATAGCACATATGCGTGTGAATTTGAGTGGAGTCCTGCACCGTGCATGTGGTCATGCGGAAGGCTTTGACCGCCCATGCCAAATAATTCGCATGCTCGTTTTCCTTGAGCGGCAGCCCTTCACGAACCGCTGGTTCATCGACCTGGATCATGCCGATGCCGGCTTGCTCCAAGGCTTCTACTTCTTGACGAAGCCCATAAGCCAACTGGTAAGCCACCTGCTCGCGGGTAATATCCTCGCGGACGAACGACCAGTTTAGAATCGTAATCGGCCCGGTAAGCATGCCTTTAACAGGGCGTGAGGTTTGCGACTGGGCGTACACCGTTTCTTCAACGGTCATCGGCTCCTTAAACGCTACATCGCCAAAAATAATCGGTGGCTTCACACAACGGGAGCCGTAGGATTGCACCCAGCCGTTTTGTGTGAAAGCAAAGCCTTCAAGCTTCTCGCCGAAGAATTCAACCATGTCGGTCCGCTCGAACTCGCCATGCACTAGCACGTCCAGCCCGATTTCCTCTTGAAGCTTGATCCAAATATCGATCTGCTCGCGGATGAAGGCAGCATATTGCTCTTGGCTCCACTCGCCCTTTCTCCATAGCTGGCGAGCCTTGCGCACCTCTACGGATTGCGGGAAGCTGCCGATCGTCGTCGTCGGAAACAGCGGAAGCTGCCACTTCTCCTGCTGGGCGATATGGCGCTTGGCAAAAGGCTGCTGGCGCTCTACCTGCTGGGCGCTGATCACAGCTACGGCGTCCTGCACGTCTTGGCGGTTCCGTGCCTTCGACAGCTTAAGTGCTTGCAGGGCGCGTTCGCAATCCGCCAATTCACGGCTGATTTCGGATCTGCCGGAGGAGACGGCTCTGGCAAGTAGCACAAGCTCGCTAAGCTTCTCATCAGCGAAAGCAAGTGCATCCTTCAGCTCGGACGGCAGCTTCGTCTCCCGTTCGGTCGATACAGGCACATGCAGCAAGCTGCAGGACGACTGCACGATCAGGCGATCCTCAGATACCAGCTCGACCAGATCCTGCAGGAGATCCAGCCTGCCATTAAGCGATGCCCGCCATATGCCACGGCCATCAATGACACCCGCTCCCAGCACCTTATCTGCCGGGAAGCCAAATACCTGGATTGCCACCAGATTGCCGGTGAGGCCATGTACAAAATCAAGCCCGATTCCCTTAACAGGAAGCGCGATGATATCGCTATAATTATCGACAGCTTCAAAATAGGTTTGCAGCATAATGTTCAAAGCTGGAACTTGTGCAGCGATGGTCTCGTAGATCTTGTTCAAGCGAAGCACATCATCCGCGCTCAATTTAGTTGCCAAAATGGGTTCGTCCATTTGCACCCACTGAACGCCCTCGCTAGCAAGCTCTTGAAGCAGCTGCACATAAAGCGGTAGCAGGCGATCCAGCCAAGCATCGGTTTCCGCAGCTTTATAGCCTTTGGAAAGCTTCAGGAACGTAAGCGGTCCAACGATAACGGGCTTGCCCTCAATGCCAAGCTTCTCTTTGGCTTCCCGGTAGGCTAGCAGCGGACGGTTTTCCGTAAGCACCGGCTCCGCTCCATTCAGCTCAGGCACGATATAGTGGTAATTGGTGTTAAACCACTTCGTCATCTCACTCGCCGCCGCATCCTTCGTCCCTCTTGCAATGCCATAATAAACGTGAATCGGAACGGCTCCGCCCTCGTAGGCGAATCGTTTCGGAACGATGCCAAACATCGTTGCTGTATCCAGCATATGATCATAATAGCTAAAATCATTAACAGGGATGATGTCGATACCCATTTCCTGCTGCTTCCGCAAATGATTCAAGCGGATCTCCTGCAATTGAATATGAAGGTCGGTTTCTTCAAGTTTATCTGCCCAAAATAATTCCAGTACTTTTTTCCATTCCCGGTTTATGCCAATTCGCGGATATCCCAAAACGCTGCTTCTTACCATCATCTGCATCTCCCTCACCTGTGTACATCCTTTTCATACAAGAAAGATACCATGAATTGGCGAATATAGCGTAACTCCCTTAACCTATAGCTAGGTATAGCTTAAAACTATATCAAGCCTTATAATTGAGGTCAATTGGGCTTAGCAGTTTGCCTCGGTGTACACATGAACCTGCACCTAAAGTATTATTGGCCAACAGCCTGCTCCAGAGCTGCGATATAGGCGGCTCCCAGTCTGGATAACGCGGCGTTTTTATGGGAGATCCATCCGACTTGGATGGATTCCTCAAGATCCAAAGGTACGGGAATAATTTCATTGCCGTTGAGATCAGCGCTTAGAACACCGGTTGATATCGTATATCCGTTCAAACCAATCAGTAAATTAAACAGCGTTGCCCGGTCATTTACGCGAATGCTTTTTTTATGTGAAAGCGTACTTAGAATCTCTTCCGAAAAATGAAAGGAATTATATTCCCCTTGCTCAAAATACAAATAGGGAAAAGGCTGCAGCTGGTCAATGGTCACGATTGATTGCTTGGCCAACGGATTTTTGGCACTTATAAAAATATGCGGCTTAGCTGTAAATAAGCTATGAAATTGCAGATTGGCAGCTTTTAAGAGCTTGTTAATCACCTTGCCATTAAACTCATTCAGGTATAAAATCCCGACCTCGCTGCGCATGCTTTTGACATCCTCAATAATTTCATAGGTTTTGGTCTCACGCAAAGCCAGCTCATATTCATCCAGTCCATATTCACTAACAAGACTGACAAAGGCATTGACCGCAAAAGCGTAGTGCTGCGTGGAAACGGAGAAATGCTGCGGAGAAGGTGCGGCGTTAAGATAACGCCCCTCCAGCAATTCGGCCTGCTCCACCACCTGCCGCGCATAGCTGAGAAACTCAGCTCCCTCCTTGGAAAGCGAAATCCCTTTGTTCGTCCGTTCAAAAATCGTAATCTGCAATTCGTCCTCCAGCTCCCTAATCGCATTGGAAAGGCTGGGCTGGGAGACAAACAGCCGCTTCGCAGCTTCATTAATCGAGCCCCGATTGGCCGCTTCTATGACGTATTTTAATTGTTGTAAAGTCAATGTTATTTACCCTCTTTTCGATGAATTCGCCAGCCATTTTTATGTAATACCACGAAATTCCCCTAATTATTTTTCCAATTATGTGGTATACTGTACTCAAGAAATGTGTAAAATGCAAAGAGAGCCGTGCTGGTAACACGACTCTCCGAGCGCAACATCCGCTTTTAAGGGCGGTAGGCTTTTAATAAAGAGTAACGCGTCAGAAATAGACCGCTTCCCTTACAGAGGGCGGTCTATTTTCGTTTATGGGTAAGCATTAGCACTACCAACGTCGCGAACGAAATCATTAGCGTCAATGTTTGGAATACTTCCATAAGGCATCACCTCCCTTGCAGGAGATTAGCCGACCGCCCTTATAAGCCTATTCAATTGCAGAATAATTATAGCATAAGATTACGTATGGTGGCGAAACACACAAAGTATCGGTTATCTCATTACGCTTTATTTATATATCTCACTAGGCTTCACACCCCAATATTTCTGAAAGCTTTTGGAAAAATAATTCACATGCCTATAGCCAACCTGCTCTGCCGCATCATATACCTTAAAGCCCTTGGCCAGCAATTCCTTGGCCCGCTCCATCCGCAAACGCAGCACATAGTCGGAGAAGGATTCACCGGTCGCCTCCTTGAAGGCGCGGCTTAGGTAAGAGTAGCTGATAAACATTTTCTCGGCAACCAGGTACAGGTTTAACCCTTCATCATGCAGCCGCTCCTGAATAAATAAAATGATTTGGCTCATCGCCAGCTGGGTTCCCGTCTGCCTTCGCTCCGAAATCGTTTGGCTAATACGCGAGGTCATGCGGCGCAGCCACTCACCCACATGCTCCCTAGAAAGCAATTGGTTAAAGCTTTCAAAATCTTCATAATCCACCTTCAGCGTCTCCCGCAAGGTCCAGCCATGCGTATGCACGATGCGCGCCAGCAGGCAGGTTAAGCGCCATAGCATCTCCTTCGCCTCTGTAACCGGCTTATCCGCTGAGAAGCCCAACTCCATTACCTGCTGGATCAGCATTTCACATTTGCTGCCATCTCCCGTTTCAATCGCTACCTCAAATTCCTTCTCCAAATGGTTCATATGCATCCAGGAATCCTTGATCGGAACCGCATCCCGGTATGGAATCGCAATCGCATTACCGAGAATAATCCGCTCCTGTAGCGCCATCCGGCTTTGGCTATAGGCATTGGCCAGCAGCAGCTTGTCCGACACCAATGGCCCAATGCCCGCACTCGCGGTCAGCTTTAGGCAATCCTTGACCGTGCTGAGCAGCCCATTAATCTGCGGATTGACCCTTGCATACAAAGCATCATCGGGTTCATCGGCCGGCAGGAAAAAGACGACCGCTGTCATCCCATCATCATCCTGCAAAATCACACATTCCTTGTTATCCAACACATCGCCCGCAATCGTAACCAGCAGGAATTGCACCAACGACCTGTCTCGCACCTGAAAACGTCCATTCTCCTCCGAGATCGGGTCCATATCGAAAATAACTGGTAAATACCGTTTTTCCTCCAACTGCATAAGCAGGTCTTGGCTGCGCTTCTCGATCTCCCATATCGAATACCGCCCATTGATCCAGTTTTTCACAAAGGTCACCTGTAAATGGGGCAAATGCTCGTTCCACCTTTTTTCAAGCAGGGAGATGTTATGCCTCTCGCCAATTTCTTTTTCGCGGACGGCTTTGGCATTCAATACAGTCTCTAGTATAAGCTCATTTTCGGCAGGCTTGACCAAATATTTGAACACGCCATATTCGATGCTTTCCCGCGCATATTCAAAATCATCATAGCCAGTCAAAATAATAACCTTGATCAAAGGAAACCTGTCCTTCAGCCATTTGGCCAGCTCCAGACCGCTCATCTCAGGCATCTGAATATCGGTTAGTACGATATCAATATGGTCCTTTTGCAGGATCGTTAATGCCTCCCTGCTGCTGCCCACGGCCGCGGCACATTCAATCTCGTTCGCTGCCCAATCAATCCCGCCCTCGATCCGCTCCCTGACATAATGCTCGTCCTCTACAATTAATAACCTCATCTGTCCTCATCCTTTCGCAAAGGTAATCGCAAGATCACCTTGGTGCTTTCCCCTTCTTTACTTTCCACCGTCAAATTGGCATCTGCTCCGTAATAAAGTGTGATCCGGGACTTCACATTTTTCAGTCCATAATAAAGGCTTGATGGTTTATCGGGACTATTCAAATACGATTTATTCGTAATCTTGTCCATTTCCTGGTTGATTCCTGCCAATTTTTCCTTCGAAATACCCACTCCGGTATCCTCCACCTCAACATACAGGCTCCCCTCCTCGATCCGGGAACGAATATACAGATAGCCCCCATTGAAACTTTTTTCCAATCCATGGATAATTGCATTCTCGACAATCGGCTGAAGGATCAATTTCAGAATCGGGATCTCCTTCGTTTCTTCTTGCAAATCGATGTCCACGGTAAAATGATCCGAACGAATTTGCTGGACGCGAATGTAATACATCAAATGCTGCGCGGTCTCCTCCAAAGTGAACGAATCCCTGCCTTTGCCCAGGCTTACCCGAAAAAATCTCGCCAGATTAATCACCATGTCACTGATTTCCGGAATTTGTTTAGTCAGCGCAACCGAGTATATCGAATCCAGTGTGTTATATAAAAAGTGCGGATTAATTTGCGATTGCAGCAGGCTAAATTCAGCTTTCGCCAGGCGGAGCTCTTTTTCATAATCATCCTCGATCATTTTGCGCTGGGCGGCCGCCATCCGGTTAAAGCCATTCATCACAAAGCCGAATTCATCCTTTCTATGATGAATGACCTCGACGGCCAGATTGCCGCTGCTGAACTGCTTGAACGCACTCGATAATTGGTGCAAGGGCTTGGCAATTCCGTTGTACACCAGCCATGCGATCCAGAACGCCAATATAATACTGATCGCTGAGATCAAATAAGTAAAGAGCTGTAGCGTATGCGATAGCTGGAATACCTCCGCCTTCGGCTGCTCCAAGCGGATCGACCAAACTCCACTTTCCACTTTAATCGAAAAAGGCTGCTGCTCATGAATTTGCTGCGAATTGGGATTCGTCTCCAATACAAAACCATCATTATAAAACAAAGTAATATTGATGTTATTGGAGGTTTGCAGATTTTGAATGATTTTTTGGAACGAACTTTTATCCACAGCCAAAACCATCACATTCGGCTCCTTATTATTGCTCAGCACATCCAGCATCCGAATATAATAAATCATATCCTCGCTTATATAGGCGGAGTGAGCTAACGGGTTGCTGCTATCCTTGGTAGGGACGAAAACAACCAGCCCCCCTCTAGCTGCAATCGTTTGCTCAAACCAAAATTCCTTTTTCACCTCCGGCCACTTGACGCCGCCTTTCAGCGTAGAAACTCCATTGCCACTTTCCCCATGAATAATATAAGCCTCCTTGACGGCTCCATTCACATTAGTAAGCGCAGTTAATTGCTGCTGCACGGTGTGGATTTCATAGAGATGGTCAGGGCTCAGCGGGTTGTCGATGCCTTTCCAGATGTCGACAATATTGGGATTGGAGGCAATCAATAAGGTTTGCTGGTCCATATTTTTGGTCAGCTGGTCGACATATTCCAAGGTCGAAAGCAAGGCGCCCTTGGTTCGGTCGCTAATTTGCTCATTCATGATGCTTTGCGAATAAAAGTTGGCAAATATGCTAACCCCCACTAGCGGCAATAAAATAAGCAAAAAGTTTAAGGTCAGCTTCGTTTGAATCGAATATACACGGGCTACATTGATCATCTCGGAAACTGCCTCCCTTCCCCTCCAGCTTGATGCGCTGGCTGATGTACGAGTGTGTGTGTCGGCTGCTGCAGATTTATGGGCTCGTGCGCTGGCTGGTGCAAGGGTGTGTGTACAGGCTGGTGTGCGACCAGGCTCGAAGGCGGATGCCCGGTAATTTTTTTGTACATCCGGTTGAAGTAGGACTGGTCACAGTAGCCCAGTATATCCGCTACCTGGCCAATGGTTAGCGATGAATTCAGCATCAGGTCACGAGCCGCATACACACGAACCTGGTGCAAATAATCGATCGGAGTTTGCCCTGTCACCTCGCGGAATATACGGGTCACATAATTAGGTGTCCGGTCGACAAGCTGTGATAACGTTTCCAAGCGAATTTGTCCTTGGTAGCTTTCGAGAATATATTGCTGGATTGCCATCACCATCCCCAGCTTCTTCGACGGAAAATCCGCGGTTTCCGCCTCACGGGCAGTAATCCCAAGCAGCTCCAGCATAATGCCCTTGCATATCACCTCATAATGCGGCAGTTTGCCAAGCCATTGCTGGATGAGCAAGGAAAACCGCTGCTTCATATATTCATAATTCCGTGCATGCAGCAGCTGGTAATGCTTGCCCCCAAGCATCTGAATGGGACTCTGCCCCATGTCCGTTTCCTCAGCCGAGAACAGCACCGCATATTTCTGGTGGGATGAGCTGCCATCCCCCATTCCAGCGCGCAGCGTTCCCTTCGGAATATACAAAATATCCCCTTGGGTTAATGGGATATTCAAATGGTTCAAGCGGTAGGTCAAGTGCCCGCCAGCGATATACATAAATATGTGGCTTTCGGTTACCGATTCCGGCTTACGCCAATCAGGTCCCACGTCCTCGGCAAAAACCGAATCGATTTCAATCATTCCAGATCACCTCGTTGTGTTTCTTTGTGATGGATACGCCTTCATTTCTTTCTCATTATAGTAATTGATGATTGAATTGTCCAAATAATAATTGTTTTGTTTATCGCTTATAGCGTTTTTCTTTTCTATACTTAAGTAGAAAATTACCAGAAATCACAGATTGAATCCGAAAGGAATCGAGTCATGAAACTTCCATCAAAGATCATTGATTGTGATGTCCACCATGCGCTGAAGAGCCATATGGACCTCGTCCCTTACCTCAAAGAGCCATGGAAAAGCAGTGTAGAAAAATTCGGCATTCGCGGTGGTGGCGGTACTTATTCCTCGCCAATCGGTGTACAGCGCAAGGATACGTACGCGGAAGATGGACGGGATGCAGCCGCCTACCCGGAGCTACTGACTAAGCAGCTGATCGATACTTACCATATGGACTATGCCATTCTAACCGGCGGCTTGTATTCGATTTCCATCCATCCCGATGCCGATTATGCTGCCGCTATTGCCGCCGCTTATAATGACCATCTGATTGAGCAATGGCTGCCGAATAATCCAAAATTCAAAGGCTCGATGACCGTCGCTACCCAGGACCCCATGCTCGCTGCGCGTGAAATTGACCGGATTGGCCCGCATCCCGATATTGTGCAGGTAGTCCTGATCAGCGCCACGCATATCCCCTATGGTAATCGATATTACCATCCGATCTATGAAGCGGCTGAGCGGCATGGATTGCCTATAGCGATCCACCCTGGTGCCGAAGGCAGTGGCACCTCTAACCCGCCAACTGCTGCCGGTTATGTGAGCAACTATTTCCAATGGCATACCTGCTTGTCACAAAATTTCATGGCGCAGCTGGTCAGTATTGTCCTCGAAGGCGTGTTCGAGAAATTCCCGCGCCTGAAATTCGTCTTGGTCGAAGGCGGAGTAGCCTGGCTGCCGCATCTGATGTGGCGCATGGACAAGAACTACAAGGCATTGCGAGCGACAACGCCTTGGCTGAAGCGGATGCCAAGCGCTTATATCCGCGACCACTGCTATTTGACGACGCAGCCTATTGAGGAGCCGGATAATCCGAAGCATCTCCAGCAAATTTTCGAAATGATGGATGCCGAAAATATATTATTATTCTCTAGCGACTTCCCCCACTGGGATTTCGATGACCCTTTTATGATAATGAAGGGGTTATCTGAGGAAGCAAAGCATAAAATCTTTTACGAAAATGCGAGAAAGCTCTACAATTTGGCCTAAACGAGCCACTTGGGATCAAGCGTATAAAGCAAGCCTAGCCGTCTGTGTCTGGAGAGTGCTTCAAACAGCGCCATTAGCCTAGGCATGGATAAGCTCATAAGGAGGAATCATCATGGCCGTTCATTATGTCGGCGATACCGAAGAAATTCCGGCAGGTACCCATAAAGTAGTCGAGGTGGCCGGTCGATCAATTGGCGTTTACAATATTAAAGGGGAATTTTACGCGATTCATAATTATTGCCCGCACCAAGGAGCCCCGATGTGTAAAGGCGATGTGTGCGGAACGACGCTGGAGTCAGGCGTATACGAGTTTATATATGGAAGAGACAAGGAAATTGTCCGCTGTCCCTGGCATGGCTGGGAATTCGACATCAAGACGGGCAAATCGCTATTCAGCGATAAAACGCGTACGCGCAGCTATAAAACGAGAGTCGATGAAGGAAAAGTCGGGATTGTAATAGGAAGCGAAATTTAAACTGCGAAATTATGGGATGGACTCCCCAACGGTTATTTAGGATGTTATACTCATACAGGAGAAAATACCGTAGGAAGAGGCCCACATCATGCATGCAGTGAAAAACCAGTTTCCCTTATTACCCCAAAAGGAGCGTTTCCCCTTCTCTCTTTTATGCCTAACCCTTGGAGCCTTCGCAATCGGCATGACCGAGTTTATTATTATGGGCCTGCTGCCTAACGTTGCCCTTGATCTGGATGTCACCATTCCGCAAGCTGGGCAGCTTATTACAAGCTACGCGCTTGGTGTCGCATTTGGTGCACCTCTGCTAACGATCTTTACCCACAGCGTCCCGCAAAAGAAATTGCTAATTATTCTTATGTGCATTTTCACTATAGGCAATGCCTTATCTATCGTAGCGCCTACTTACTACCTGTTAATAGCAGCCCGGATTTTGACGGCTTTAGCACATGGAACCTTTCTGGGTGTAGGCTCAATTATCGCCGCCCGCCTGGTCAGGCCTGAAAAACGCGCCGGAGCTGTCTCCATGGTGCTCGCCGGATTAACCATTGCCAATATAATTGGCGTGCCTTTTGGAACCTTTATAGGCCAAAACCTAGGATGGAGAGCTTCGTTTGGAGCGATTACTATCATGGGGATCATCTCTCTAATTGGCATTATGAAGTTTATCCCTATTATTCGCCAAGACCATATTCCAAGTCTTTCCAAAGAGTTTCGCAGCTTAATGAATCCACAGGTTCTGCTTATTTTATTAACCGGGGCTCTTGGATGTGCAAGCCTGTTCTCCGTATTCACTTATATTGCGCCTATGCTGCAAACGATAAGCGGCTTCCCCGAGCATAGCGTAACCTGGATTCTGGTTTTATTCGGTCTGGGTGTTACTTTGGGGAATGTGCTTGGCGGCAAGCTGGCGGATTGGAGGCTGATGCCCTCATTAATGATCAACTTTGCTGTGCTGGCAGTCATTCTTTCTTTATTGACAGTGACACTTTGGCATCCGATGCTAGCTGTTATCACTATTTTTATATGGGGGATTGCCGCCTTCGGCATTATGCCTGGTATCCAAATACGGATTATGAATTTGGCACATGAAGCACCACTGCTTGCTACCACCTCCAGCCATTCTGCCCTAAATGTAGGCAATGCGTCGGGAGCCTACCTCGGCGGTCTGACTATCACATCGATGAGCCTCTCTTCCTTGCCATGGCTGGCGGCGGCACTTGCTGCCCTTGCTTTTGTAGGTGTAATGCTGAGCTATCTTGTGGAGAAAAAAATGAGTCGGCGAGCTCTCACTTTATAGATTCGATATATAACGAAAGCCCTACGAGTATGAACTCGTAGGGCTCTTTTATATAACGTGGGAAGCGATGAATCCACACATGTTCCAGATCTGCATTAACAATGTTTAGAAAGTGAAATTTGAAATCGTTACACGATTAGTTGCTAATTGCCGTTTCACGAACAGTCGCAAGATGCTGCTTGACCTCTACGCAGCGGGCGGGCTTGGGGAAGATTTTATCCGGGTTGCACAGATTATCCCGGTTGAATACTTGCCGCAGGCCGATCTGTACCTCAATCTCTTGCTCCGTAAATACAAAGCGCATATCCTCCATCTTTTCAATACCGACGCCATGCTCACCCGTGATCGTGCCGCCCATTTCCGCGCAAACCTGCAACACCTCCGAGCCTGCTAAAACAGCATCCTGCTGCTGGCCTGGTATGCGGGAATCAAACAGGATAAGCGGATGCAGGTTGCCATCGCCCGCATGGAATACATTGGCTATTCGCAGGCCGTATTTCTGGCTGATCTCGCCTACTCTGGCTAATACAAAAGGCAGCGTGCTGCGTGGAATGACGCCATCCTGCACCAAGTAATCCGGCGATATCGTGCCCATCGCCCCAAATGCGGTCTTGCGGTTGGCCCACCAGCGTGCCCTTTCCTCTACACTAGCCGCCTGCCTGACCTCCCGCACATGGTGCTTGCGGCATACCTCCAGCACCTCATCGATCTGGTGTTGCAGGCCTGCTTCGATCCCGTCGACTTCAACAATTAGCACCGCTCCCAAATCACGCGGATAACCAACCGGATAATTGCCCGATTCGACGCCTTCAATCGCCGTATTATCCATCATTTCCAGCGCTGCCGGGATAATACCCGCGGCAATAATGTCCGATACCGCCTGGCTCGCATCGTTCACATCGTCATAAAGCGCAACTACGGTTTTGATCCCCTGCGGCTTTTTCAAGATACGCACGGTAATTTCCGTGACGATCCCCATCGTCCCTTCCGAGCCCGTCAAAATGCCCAATAGATCATAACCAGGAGAATCCGGAAGCCCTCCGATCCGCACGATCTCGCCGCTTGGCAGCACAAGCTCCAGCCCCAGCACATGATTCGTTGTCACCCCATATTTCAGGCAATGCGCGCCTCCGGCATTTTCCCCAACATTCCCGCCTATTGTACAAGCGGCTTGGCTGGATGGATCTGGCGCATAATAGTAGCCTTTGGTTGAGATCGAGTTGGATAGCTTCAGATTAATGAAGCCCGGCTGCACGACTGCCTTGCGGTTTAAATAATCGACATCGAGCAGCTTATTCATCCGCACAAGGCTGATGATCACTTCGCCATTCAGCGCTGTGGCTCCGCCGCTTAAGCCCGTGCCTGCACCACGCGGAATGAACGGAATTTTATGCTTATGCATATAAGTGACCGCTGCGGAAACCTCCTGCGTATTCGCTGGAAAAATAACAGCAGCAGGCACGCCTTTATGAATCGTGTAGCCGTCGCATTCGTAAGCCATTAAATCCTCGTAGCGATGTAATACGGCTTGCTTACCGATGATTCGCTGCATTTCTGCAATGAAAGCTTGCTTATTAGCCTGATTTCCAAACTGGCTTTCAGCTTGGTCTGCTGTATGATTCCCCACATGCTTCGCTGCTTGAACGTTCATCTTGTTCATCCCTTACTCTCCTTCCGCTTGCCGCATCGGGTTAATCCCTCTATAAGCCCAATCCAGCACCTGGATCGTATGCAATATTTTTTCCGGACGATTGTCGCGAACAATGCCCACTTGAAATTGCATCATGCAGCCTGGATTTCCCATGACGACGCCATCGCAGCCTTGCGGGATATCATCCATTTTACGCTCCAGCAGTTCACCAGCCATCTTCGGATGGGTCAGATTATAGATGCCCGCACTGCCACAACAACGGTCAGCATCAGGCAAAGGTACCATTCGAATGCCGGGAATCGCCTCCAACAAGCGCCGCGGCTCTGCACGAATTTTCTGGGCATGGGCAAGATGGCAAGCATCGTGGTAAGTCAAAGTCAGGTCAATACTTCCTTTGGGCGGAATTAAACCCAATTGGTCGAGAAACTTCGATACATCCGTTACTTTTTCTGTAAAATGCCGTGCTTTATCGTGGTAACGCTCATCTGTTTTCAACAGTTCTTCATATTCCTTAAGCGTAGAGCCGCAGCCAGCGGCATTAATAATAATCGCATCGATATCCTCGGAGAGAAAAACATCAATATTGCGCCGCGCCAATGCTTTGGCCATATCCCGATCACCTGCATGCACATGCAGCGCGCCACAGCAGCTTTGATTTTGCGGAATCCACACCTCACAGCCATTCTCGCGCAATACATGAACTGTCGCCTCATTAATATCACTGAACATCACATCCATCACACAGCCCGTCAATACTGCTACGCGTGCCCGCTTCGGGCCGATGGCGGTTAAAGTTGAAGGCATTCTATGCAAAACAGGTCCGGTTGTAATTTCTGGCACAGCCAATTCCATCTCTCGCAAATGCTTAGGAAGTACATGCAAAACCTTCGTTTTTCGTGTGATCGTACGTAAGCCTGATTTTTGATAAAATTTCAGTAACGATTGCAAAGCATGAAGCCTTTTGGGAAAAGGAAATAGCTTATGCAGAAAAAAGTTATTCATCAGTCCAGCCATCCCTGTTGGCGGGTCTGCTTTAAATAGCTGTCCCCGCGCCTCTTCAATCAAAGCGCCAACCTGCACACCGGATGGGCAAGCGGTTTCGCAGGCCCGACAGTCCAAGCAAGTCTCGACGGGATCGGCGAAATATTCGTTAAGGTTCATTTTGCCTTCAGCCACAGCCTTTATCAGGTAAACCCTGCCACGGGGAGAATGCGCCTCCAATCCAGTCTGCTGGTAAGTTGGGCAAGCCTCCAGGCACATTCCACAATGGACGCATTGCGAGAATTTATTCTCATCCGGTGCATCCTCAAATAAATAATTAGATTTGATCAGCGATAGCTCATTACAGGGTGGTGCTAATGATTTAGACATTTTAAATTCCTCCCACGAAACGACCACGATTCAAAATATGTGTCGAATCCAGCTTCTGTTTAATATCCTTCATCAGGCCTCCATCGGCTCTGGCAAAGCCCCACACAGAAACGGCTGACCTCACCTGCACAGGAGCCAAAGCGACGATCGCCGCTCCATGGATCTGGTCCATGTAGGCATTGATGCCATGAATCCATTGGATGATGTCCTGTGTACGATTGGGCTCCGTATCTAACGTGCAATAGCTGATTCCTGTAAATAAGCCACCGCTGAAATAAAGCTCGCAGCCCAGTTGTGCAGCCGATGTGTTGGCAAACTCGTAAATATCCGATACTTCTGTCATCGTGGAAAGCAGCTTTAAAGAAACGACCAAGCGGTCGGGAGCGATAGCGTTGGCGCTTGGAACGATATTGCGTAAGTGCTCGATCAGCGGCTCGGTTGCTGTCCGTCCGCGGCATTCCGAAGCAGGCTCCAGCCCTATATTCGCGGCAAAAGTTTTCAGCCACTCTAGCTGGTAGCTGACAGAGGGGTCGACATCCTCGAATAAAATGACTAAAGCAGGCTCAGGCTGCGCTGAGCCGAATAGCTTCATTGCCAGCGCTGGACTAACAAGCTCTGCGGCGCATGGCTCTAGCTGAGAGTCGAGCAGCGCTTCCTGAATGCGCTTCCAATCACCACTTGCGTTGGAGCCAAAAGCCAACAGCCCCGTTGTTGCAGGTAGCGGGCGTATTTTGAACGTAAGCTCTGTCAGCACGCCGAGTGTCCCCATCGAGCCCACAAAAAGCTTGTTCATGTCATAGCCGGCAACATTTTTAACCACTTTGGCACCTGTTCGTATCACCGTTCCATCGGCAAGGGCAACCCTTGTAGCGATCAAATGGTCTCGAGCCGAACCAAAAAGTGCCCGTTTGGGTCCCGAACCATTCGCGGCTACCATTCCGCCAATTGTTGATTGTTCACTCCATGAGGGGTCAATCGGGAGAAATTGCCCTGCCTGCCCTAAAGCATCCTGTAGTGTCTTAACAGTCGTGCCCGGAAGTGCCGTCACCATCAAATCACCTATAGAGTGATGCAGAATCCCGGACATATTTTTCATCGATAATAAAATATCCGCCTGCCCGGTGTGCCCTCCCCATGCATCCTTCGTGCCGCCCCCTTGGGTAACTACGGAGTAACCATTGGAGTGGGCAAATTGCAGAACATGCGAAACCTGCTCCTCCGTTTCTGGAGCAACGACTATGGAAGCCCGGATTGTATAGGAGGAGGTATGATTGTTTGCCTGTTGTTCCTCTACAAGCTCTGGGCCAACAATTTCACCGATATGGCCCATCGCCTGTTGGATCGGAAATGCTACCTTTACGCCATCCATATATGTCCCTCCTCATAATTTTGCGCATTCTGTTCATTATAGAAAACTAACTTCTTAAACATGAACTTATATCTATCATACCTAAAACTTCACCATCCGCATAGAGACAGTTTTTGCTTTTTCACGTAACACCTAACACAAAGCAGCCGCTGGAGTTTATTAAGCCCCAACGGCCTTGGATTTTATTTCAATAGCTTAATAACTGATAACCACAGTCTCAAATACATCTAGTTCAGGAATCAAAAATGTCACCTGCTCGGCAGTGTTCTCAATAATCGGCAGTTCCTTGCCGCTTCGAAGCCCGAAAATTCGTTGCGGCTGCTGCTTCACAGTAAAGCTAATTCGCAAATCACGAATAGATAGAGGCGCATGAAAGGCAGTACCCAGTTGCCCGCTCAAATTAACAGTATGCACAAGGTCGTACGCTCCATTAAGCTGATGATGTGCCGAAACCTCAACCAACGGCGAGCCGTTAATCACCTTAATTGAGCTAGAGATACCTAATAGATCCTCCAGAACCGTTTTAAGCAGCATCGCATGCCCATGATTACTTAGCTTCTCGTAATGCCGCCCAATAGTCCATGGAATGACTGCCGTTTCGCCTTGGCCATATCGATAATAAATCAGCCCTGGCTCATTCGTCACTTCCGTAATGTAGCATTTCTCGGGCGGCCCAAACATGCAGGGCGGAATATAACCCAAATAGGCTTGGCTATCCGGCTTGGCTTCGCATAATAGATACTCCCCATATAAATAAACCACATCGACCGCATCGAAGCCTTTTAAAGCCACTTTATCTTCAGCCGTGACGGCAAAATAGGTTCCTTGCTGCTTCGGAAAGGCTTGCTTGATGGAGGCTACACCCACACATTCAAGCTGGAACTTGCCAAGTGGCGTCCCTTTTTTATCACACGTTGATGTCGCTCCAGTTGTTAACAGCTTGCCACCAGCCTTCACATAAGCGTCTATTAATTGGCAGGCAGCCTGATCAAGATTACGCCCATCCGGGATAATGACTGCTTGGTATTTGCTCAATTTTGCCAGCCATTCTGGATCCTCCAGCACATGGTCCCGAACCACATCGAATGCAATATGCAGCTCCGATAACATTCTAAACATACCTTTGAACTCACTCATGCTGCCATATACCGCACTGCTGTAAGGCTCAATCAGGCATACATCGGCAATCGACCTGATGTTGGTGTAATAATGCTCATTCTGCTTATGAAAGCTGTATATGTCTTTCACACTATCCATACAGAGCCGGTCATCCTGATTTGTTAAAGTGCCAATTACATAATAGTCAAGCCAAGCACCCTGCACCAAATCCTGGGCTAGTCGGAGCTGGGTCATATGTGGGGATACCGCAGCATGGCGCATTGCAAAATCAACAAAATGCACAGCCGAGTTACTCACCGCCATGCCTTCCCAGGATCCGTGAACCAGCTTCACATTATGGCTGGCCGAGTAATTAAATTCGGGAAGACCCCGATCAATCCCAGTATTCGATTCCATCCTGAAAATATCCGTGCCTTCAGGCGTATAGTTGCAGATGGCTACATGTTCGTTGATCGCTTTGACGGCTTGGGCACGCCTTCTGAATAATTCCGCTACTGTTTGCTGCTTGAATTTCTCGTAATCGAGATAAACGGGATCTTGGCTATCGGCTACCGTTGGCAGCTTGTCGTGCCCGAACATTTGCTTAAATCGCACTTGGTCCGCTGCTGACTGGCAGATCCCAAAAAAATTATAGCTATAATCATGAGTAACATAGCCATGCATATTAATGAATACGCCGTCGATAGGGTACTTCCGCACAGCCTCCGTAAGAATTTGGATCGAGCCTTCCTGCTGGTACCAGCCATTAAAAGAGGTATGTACCTGGCCGTTATAATTGACTGTTTCGCCCTTGACTCCTTGGTACAGCCAATCAGGATGACCCAATGCTATAGCTTCGTTCAGCCGGCTGAAATCAAAACGTGCAATATAACGTATCCCCGCCTCATGTACCTTGCTTATGACTTCACCAACAAAATCATTCACCAAGCATGGATTGCGAAAATGAAAGTCCAATTCGGAAGGATAGCTGGCGACGATGCCACCTGTATTAACAAGTACTACGTCTGCTGCATATTCCTTTAAGCTCTTGACGAATTCATCAACATCGAGCCTGGCGTCGATTTCGCGTAGGTTGGTTTGGATCAATCTCATTGGTTTTTGTTGCCACCATTTCATGGGGGAGCCTCCTTGTTTGATAGTGTTGTTTGGTAAGGGACGACAAAGACGATGCTGCGTGGCCAGGGTGCTCCTCCGATTGCTATTGTTCATGGATTTTTTGATTAGATCAGACATTTAACGGTGAAAATCCATGAACAAAGGCACCGCTTCGCTATCTCCAGAACACCCTGGCCACTCCGCTAGGTACTTTACCGCACTTTTATTAGCCCTTTAACCCTTTACTGATCCTAGCATAACACCTTTGGCAAAATACTTTTGCAAAAAAGGGTAAACGATCAAGATCGGCGCCATCGCGAAGGTTACCGCGGCCATGCGAACGGTTTCGAGAGGCGGGATGCCGTCGGCGGCTGTGCCGGAGGCGCCAAGTGGTGTGGAGTCCAGCACCAGCGCTTTGATCAACACCTGCAAGGTCCATTTTTTGGCATCGGATATATAGATCAATGCATTAAAATAGATGTTCCATTGGGATACTGCAAAAAACAGCGTAAAGGCTGCGATCGCAGGCATCGACAGGGGCAGCACAATCTTGAAAAATATGCCTACATCATTACTTCCATCAATCTTTGCGGATTCCTCCAGCTCGGGAGGCAATGAATCCAAAAAGCTTTTGACCACAATCAGCGTCCACGCATTGGTTAAATTTGGCCAGATCAAAGACCAATACGAGTTCAGCAGCCCAAGGCTTTTTACGACCAAATAGTTCGGTACGATGCCCGCGTGAAAAACTAGCGTAAAAATAACGAAGCCCAGCACGATTTTCCTGCCGTCCAAATCCTTTCTCGTCAAACCATAAGCGAGTGTAAATGTGACGATGATCTGCAAAAGGGTACCTACCAACGTAATAAAAACCGTGCTTTTGATCGAGTTCAAAAAGCTTTCTGTAGATAATATATATCGATAAGCATCCAATGACCATTTAGGAGGAAAAAAATAAAATTTTAAAGGCACATAAACCGCTGGATCCGTAAAGGACACGCTGAAAATATAAATAAACGGAAACACACAAATCAAGGATAACGTAGCCAGCAAGCCATAATTGATCCAATCGGCTACCGTTAGCCTTTTTCGGTAAACAAAACTCATCGCTTTCACCTTCTTCATTGGAATGACATGAGTAGCATATCCTAGTAAATTCCCTCATAGCCTAATCTTTTGACGATATAATTGGCAGCAACAATCATAATAAGCCCGATAAAGCCTTTAAACATCCCGACAGCAACGCCCACGCTGATTTTGCCGCCAACAATCCCTTGGGTGTACGAATACGTATCGAACACATCGGCTACCGAATTAACCAATGGATTCATCATCAGCAGCACCTGCTCAAACCCAACATCCGCCATATTCCCGAAACGGAGAATCAATAAAATAATAATGGTAGGGCGAATCGCAGGCAGCGTAATATGCCAAATTTGCCTCCATCGGCTTGCTCCATCAATAACGGCCGCCTCATAGCGGGCAGGGTCAACCCCAGCAATTGCAGCTAGGAAAATAATCGTGCCCCATCCGGCATCCTTCCATATATTTTGCAGCGTCAATAAAATCCAAAAAAACTTCGGCTCGGACAGAAATAAAACAGGTTCATTGCCACTAGCAACAATCCATTTGTTAATAATTCCGATATCAGAGGAGAACACGAAAAAAGTAAGACTGACCAGGATCACCCATGACAAAAAATGCGGCAGATACACGATCGATTGATTGATTTTTTTGAAAAACTCATGCCTGACTTCATTCAGCATTAACGCCAGCACAATCGGCACCGGGAAATAAAACACAAGGTTGAATATGCTAATAACAAAGGTATTCCTGCCCATAATATAAAAATGCTCGCTTTGAAATAAGTTGGAAAAATGCTTAAAGCCGACCCAATTGCTCCCAAAAAATCCTTTGAACGGACTGTAATCCTGAAACGACAGGAGAAGACCCCAGATCGGCAAAAACTTAAACAAGAAAAAATAAATAATTCCTGCCGACATCATCAAATAAATATAACGATTTCTTCGTATTCGCGCCCAGCGTCTATTTTTTACTATGATTCGCTCCATGTGTTTGTTTTTTACTATCGTTCGCTCCATTGTTGACCTCCTTCCGAAACTATAAAAAGGCTGGAGCATCAGTAGAACCTGAGAGCTCCCTCATGCATCCACACCCTCTTATAGTGCTGCTTATTTTTGCATGCGTGACTTCAGGTCCTTGGCAAATTCCTGGTAGGCCTTCTTGACCTTCGGATCGGCATTAACCTTATCCACATATTGCTTGTATTGCTCCATCGTAATTTGACCGACGACCGCTTTGATTCTCATGCTTTGCAATTCTTTTTCATAGGTAGGCCATACATCGATCCAGGCTGGTGAATACAGATAGCCGAAAACATCCGTTTTTCCGACCTTTTCATAAATCTCCATTTCCTTCTGCTTGGCATCGTTATCAGCCTTTGAGGCTCCTGCATAGCTCACCTTTCCCCATTTAGAATAAGCGGGGGTTGTCGCAGCAATCGTGTCTACCGTAATTTCCTTTTTACCCAAGTCAGTCAAAACCTTCTCGCCATTCACATTGTTGTAATGGAGACCTTCCTTGCCGTAATAACCTAAATCGGTGAGCTCCTTGGAGGCGGTTTTCTCAAAGAAATTGAGAATTTGCAATACCTTCTCCTGAGGCACCTTTTTACTAATATATTGGCCTCCACGCGTTCCCATATTTAGTAACGCACCGTCACCTCCTGGCCCTTTTAAAGGCTGGCTCGACACTACGTTTCCTTCAGGTTGGGTTTTCTTTACATTATCCGTGTATACGAAGCTATAATAGGCGCTGGCGTCAAAGGCGAAGGCGCGGCCTGAACTGAACAAATCCTTTTGCTGGGTCACGGTCAAGGTGGAAAATTCCTTCGGGATCAAGCCTTCTGCATATAAGCCACGGAACCATTCGACCATCTGGGTCGCCTGTGGATTCAAGTACAAATAGATGAGCCCACCGTCCGCATCGTAAGTTGGTGTAACTACACCGAAGGCTGCCCTTAGCGATTCCGAGCCAGTAGCATCAGCGATAACATAACCGATAGTGCCGTTGCCGCCTGCCGGATTGTTCTTAACAACCGCCTTTAACGCCTCTTTGTATTCGTCAACGGTTTTCGGCAGCGAAATATTGAGTTTATCCAGCCAATCCTTGCGGAACATGATCGTATTGTCAATCACCGCCCTGCTTCTCGGTATGCCCATGATTTTGCCATCATATTTCACATAGTTCCATGAGCCAGGCACCATATTATCGCGCAAATTCGGGTATTTGGAGAAATCGCCAAGCAAAGGTGTCAGGTCCCAAAATGCACCCTCATTAATCGCGTTTACCAGGGTTGGCCTGGTAAAATCCGCCTTCAGCACCTCCGGGATATCCCCGGAAGCGAGCACGAGATCCAGTTTGGAATTGTAATCGTTCCCATCTAATACAAAAGTAATATTCAGCTTGGTATTTGTCAGCTTTTGCAATTCCGTATAATAGCCGTCGTCCAGCTTTGGTATGGTGTTTGAAAAATTCGTCAGGATTTCGATCGACAAGGGACCCGCATCCTTCTTTTCCGTTGCAGCCGCCCCACCAGGCGTTGCTTGATTGTCCGTCGTTCCCGAGCTATTGCCTGCCCCACCGCTGCAAGCACTTAAAATCAGCAAGCTGAGCATAATCGGAAAGCTGCATTTGAGCCATTTTTTTGCCATCTTCAACACCTCATTTGAGTTATTGGAAAACTTAGATGCACTGTAAGCTTTAGAGTCACAGTAAACACTTATCAGCTGATTTTTATCGCCTCGAACAGTTCCAATTGATTAAGCTTTACCGTAAGCTGGCCCTCTGTGTATTGATATTCGTGATCCTCGCCGGTAACAAGGCTTTTCACAGCCTGAGGCGCCTTATCGTAAGGGAGCTTCACTTCCAGATCCGAGATCGCAACCGGTGCATAAAAGGTAACGCCAAAATGTCCCGTTCCATTCACAAGCTGCAGCAGCGTCGATGCCCGCTCCTTTTGTTCGAATAGGGTGACCTCCACCATAGGTGGTATATTCCCCTGAATCGGCACCAAGCCTGCCACATGCTCCAGCAGATCGGCAATAAACTCACTTGTATTCACATAGCCTTGACGGTAAAAAAGCTCCCCCGGCTTCCAAGGAATAAAGATGCCTTGCCCCTTGCCGTAGGGATGGACAGTAAATGCAGGGTGGTCGGTAGTTTGCGTGTAATAGCAGCGCTCCGGCGGCCCAAACATATGAGGCGGAATCAATTTAAAATAAGACTCAACCTGGTCGTTATAGGCTGCAAATATATAATGGCTATCCAAATAGATTAGCTCGCTGACGGGAAACCGCGGGAATTGGTGCTTGTGGTCCAGTTTGAAATAGGCAGATTGATTGTTCTCGCGCACCGATTGAAGTTTACGGATACCCATGCTTTGCAAAGGAGCCGTAGTTCTGGCATTAAAGTTTTCATCCTGAAAGCCGCTGCGGCCTACAGCAATAACCGTGCCTCCTTTTTCAGCAAAGGCATCTAACCGCGCCACAAACTCATCGCTTAAAGGCTGGTAATCAGGAATGATAATCGCCTGATATTTGTCCCAGGACAGATTCAAAGCATTCTGTACGACCAACGAATCAAACATATAATGGCTCTCCGTTAAAAAACGGTACCAGCCCCGATATTCGGAAGCATTGTCCGAGGATCCCTTCAGCAAAGCAATCGTCGATTGGGATGAGAGGTTCAAATATTCCTGTTCGTGCTCCGCGTGAAAATGGAACATTTCTTTAATGCCCTCATAACCGGATTTATCCTCATGATTATCGAGCCGCCCCATTAAGTAATAATCAAGCCCGCCTCCGTTGGCGAGATTTTGGGCTAGCCGCAGCTTTTGCTGAAAAGGCGATACCGTCACATGCCGATGATAGTAATCAATAAAATCTACGGTCGTATTGCTCGACACCATATTCGGATAGGAGCTAACCGCCCATTTCGTATTCTCCGAAGCACTATACTGCCAATGCGGCAAAGGCCGATCCAACGCCGTATTCGATTCCTGGCGAATAAAGCCTTCCTTTAATTCAAAATTGTTAGCAATTGCTATGTCCGGCCGAACGCCGAGAATCACCTCATGCATTTTGATGGCATAAGCCTTTAGCATCCGTTGTTTAAAAATCAAATACTTGGCATACAACGGATCTGTCGTATCCTCCACCTTCGGCAAGGGAGCGTCGAACATTTCCTTAAACCGCCTTTGGCAGCTGTCACAATGGCAAATGCCATAGTAGTTATAGCTATAATCCTTGACCTGATAGCCGCCCATATTAAAGAAAATACCATCAAAATTCAGCGTAGTGATTGCCTCTTTAATAATTTCAGGAGCAAAAATCTGCTGATAATCACCGCTCAGACACACATGGACATCGCCATTGTAGTCAATAATCTCACCCTTTTGGCTTACATACGCCCATTCCGGATGTGCCTCATAAATCGGCCTGCGCACCTTCGAGAAATCTGTTCTCGCCACCACTTTAATATCCGCCTTATGGCAAGCCGCAATAATATCCTCCAGGCTGTCGCCTGTTAAATACGGGCTTTGAAAATGATACGGCAGCTTCGTCGGATAGCTCGCAATAATGCCCGCTGTGTTGATCATTACCACATTAGCCTTAAACTCCTGCAAATCCGCCACAAACCGCTCCGCATCAATATCCACCATATCAATTTCTCTTAGATTCGTCTGGATCTCCCGCCAAGGCCGTCCATCCCACCATTTTGCCGCTCCACTCATCTTTTTCATCCTCCCATAAATTGATGTTGATCTTGCGATTCCCGCAGGGACAGCCTGCCCTTGCCCTCGCTCTCGCGATTCCCGCAGGGACAGCCCGCCCTTGCCCTCGCTCTTGCGATTCCCGCAGGGACAGCTCGCCCTTGCCCTCGCTCTCGCGATTCCCGCAGGGACAGCCCACCCTTGCCCTCGCTCTTGCGATTCCCGCAGGGACAGCTCGCCCTTGCCCTCGCTCTTGCGATTCCCGCAGGGACAGCCCGCCCTTGCCCTTCCGCTCTGACCTTAACTGCGCCTACTCGCATTACGTCGGATCCCTACAGCCCAAGCGTGTCCCGTAGGGACGGTAGCGCTCCCACCACGCATTACCTTAGTCCATCCCGCACCTGCTCGCACCACGTCGGATCCCTACAGTCCAAGCGTGTCCCGTAGGGACGGTAGCGTTCCACGAACCTAGGCAGCTAAGCACCACCACGGGTGTCCAGAGGGCAGCGCCCTTTGGAGCCCTCCCTTGTAGGGAGGGTTTGGGTGGGTGGCTCCACGAGGGTTTGGGTGGGTGACTACGCTGGCTACCTCCCCGTCAACTCCTTATAACCCCCAGCAAACTCCAGACCCGCCTTTTTAATATTCGGATCATCGTTGATTTTTTTCACATAGGCCTTGTATTCATCCATCGTGATCTGGCCAACGACCGCTTTGACGGACATCGAAAGCCATTCCTGCTCGAATTTCGGCCAGGTCGCGATCCATGTGCTCGATTCAACCACACTGAACGGACTGATGGTGCCTTTGGTAAAATAACCCTGCGACTCGACCAATTTGATTTTGGCTTCGTTATATTCTTTGGGTGCGGCAGGTGTGGTGATTTTTCCATATTTATCATAAAAAAGGGTAATCGGCTGCCAAGGTGAAGTCGAACCAACCTCTTTTTTATGCAAATCGGTTAAGACCATATTGCCATTGACATTATTGGAGTGGAGTCCTTCGATTCCATTGACCGAGAAATCATAAAATTCCTTGTTATTCGTCAATTCCCAATAATCGAGGATCCGCTTCACCTTTTCTTCAGGCACCTTCTTTGAAATTAGGAAGCCTCCATCCACGCCCGTCCCATAGCGGACGGAATAACCACCTGGGCCTTGCAGCGGAGGCGTCGTGTCGACGTTGGCTTCGGGCTGCACCTTTTTGATCGTCTGGGTGAACTGGTAGTCCCAGCGGAAGCTTTCATTCACTAGCGCAGCCGCTTTGCCGGCCTCGAATAGCTCCACCGCTTGCGTCGGCTTCATCACGGAAAATTCCTGGGCCAGCACGCCATCCTTGTACAGCTCACGGAACCAGGCAACCAAATCCGCATATTGTGGCGTTAAGAGCTCGTGGATAAGCCCGCCCTCCGCATTAAACGTCGGTTTGCCTGTGCCGAATGCATCCCCGAAGCCTCCCGCACCTGCGCTAAGCAGATTGGCTTTGGAAACCAAGCCGATCGTATCCTTTTTGCCGTTACCATCGATGTCGGCTTCAACTATTTTTTTCAGGGCGCTGCGGTATTCGTCCAAGGTTTGCGGCATCGCAATACCAAGCTTATCTAACCAATCTTTACGGACTTTGGGTCCACCTGACAGCTGTGGGCGGTTTTTGGGAATCAAATAATTTTTACCGGCAATCCGGCTGTTGATCCAAGCATCGGGTGCTGATGAATTTTTTAAATTTGGATATTTACTGAAGTCACCGAGAAAAGGCGTAAGATCCCAGAAGGCTCCGTTTTTGACAGCATTAACGACGGGAGGATGCTTCTGGTCATGAATGACGAGCACTTCAGGAATATTGCCAGAGGCCAGGATCAGGTTTAATTTCGTCTTATAGTCACCGTCTGGAATCCATTCGAGGTTGAGCTTCGTGTTGGTTCGTTTCATAAACTCTTTCCAATAGGCATTTTCCATATTAGGCACTTCCTCAAACAGCCGCACGGTCATTTGAAGCTCCAACGGCTCTTGCTTGTTAGCATCCACCGGTTTGCTGCTTGTGCTAGTGCTTGTGTTTGGCAACATCACTTGGTCATTGGCCTTCGGATTGCTTGGGTTACCCGTACAGCCAGCCAGGAGCAGAAGCGCCAGTGTCCCACTGACGGATATCCTCCATGGAGACAGTCTTGCAAGCTTCGAGCGATTAGGAGCCAATTTTTATCATCCCCTCATTTGTGTAATAGGTCTTACATACGCATCGTAATCAAAGGGGGGCTGGCACTCAATAGTCAACTTTTGCTATCAAAGGAAATACCTTCTTTCAAGCCGTTAAAGCTACAGCCACAGCCGAATATCAAAAATTGACTATATCTTGCCCTTTCTATCCTTGGCTATAATTTGGTTACGGGAGATGATGTTATGTGGTAACTAACAAAGAAGCTCATGGAATGAAGGCCGCCTATTTCTATCGATTTATATGGTTTGGCTGCTTCTCGGTTTGCTTGCCGATTATGCTGGCTGGTTTGGTTTATTACCAGTTTTCGATGAAGGGGGGAATCGCAAATATTCAGTCGGCCAACCAGACTTCCTTAATTATGGTGGAACAATTTACTGAAAAAGTAATGCGGGATATCGTGGACCGATCCTTCCAATTAGCGTTCGATCCTGCGATCGGCGAATCATTCAACCTTCAGCAATACCAAACGAATTATGTAGCACAAATGGAGCTATTGAATAAAATCTCTTTAGAAAAATACCAAAATAGCTTAATTGGAGACATTTATTATTACTACCGCCAAGCTAATCTTGTGTTATCCACCGAGGCCGGGCATCAAAAAACACCTGATTTTAATTTCAACAAAGACATCGCCCAATTGGAAATAACCGGCCAGGATGGCCAATGGATTTATTTGCCTGAGGGGCTGCGGCATGGTTACATTTCTTTTGCATTAAGGCTGCCTACGCTTTCCTCCGACGAAACGGATTCACAGGGGCTTTTGGTCACGCAGGTGGATGTCAGCCAGATCAAAAAATATTTTGCCAATGTGTCGCTGTTGGCTAAAAGCCAGTCAATTATTGCCCTTGATGAGCAGCAGCGCCCGTTGTTTCACATGCAAAAGGAAAATGATCCCCAAACGTATCTCAACGAAGAAGTCCTTCATACCATAATTGCAGCTCCACAGCAAAGTGGAGGCTTTCAAGCCCATGGCTCCCTGGGGGAATCGTTTTTCTATTCCTATAAAAAGTCGACCTCCGGCCATATGTACATATCCGTCACCCCTTACCAGGCGATCCTTGGTGAATTGGCATGGATTCGCTGGATAACACTGGCTGCAGTTTTGGCGCTAATATCAATCTGTATGGTGCTTACAATCATTAGCCTAAGGCGTGCCTACAATCCCATTAGGCAGCTGTTCGACCATTTGAATAAACAAACCCAAACCTTGGGCGAGCAGCTCGACCGCTTGATTCCGCCACTGATGGAAAGGCTGCTACAGCAATGGCTTGCAGGCAATTATATCCATAGTCCAACTATGTATGATGAATGCCGCAAATATGGAATTCCTGTAGACCATACCTTTGTGGTATTGCTGTTCAAAGTGGAAAATCTATTCAAAGGAGAGCGGTTCCGCCCCGAGGATAAGCCTGTTATTACCTTTGCCGTTACAAATGTGATGAGGGAGCTGCTATCGAGCCATCCCAAGCTGCGTGGCTATGTGCTTCACGACAGCCAAGGGCAAGGCACAGCAATCCTGTATTTTGACCGGGAGGACCCACTCCCTTCGATGGTCCATCAAACAAAGCTATTCGCTGAGTCCGTCCAAGCTGCGATACAACAATATTTGAAGCTCCAGGTATCAGTGGGTATTGGACGGTTCTACCCGCACATCGCTGATATCCGTGTGTCTTACCGTGAGTCCAAGCTGGCACTCCAGTACCGTCTATATAATGAGCAGGAGTCTGTCCTCTATATCGACGATTTGGAAAGCACGCAAAAGCTCCCCACTTTCCGTTATCCCCGCGCGATCCAAAACTCGATTGTGGATGCGCTCGCAATCGGGGACAAGAAGCAAGCACAGCTGGCCATGGAGGCGTTCACCCATGCTTTGCAGCCTTCGGAATCGTATGCGATTAGCTCCCAATGCTACCCGATGCTACTGGCGGCTATTATTGCCTCGGTCGAGCATAAGGGCGGCGGCATACCGGATATGCTGGAATACGACCTGTTCGACCAGCTGAGGGCGAGAGAAACCCGTGCGGAAATGTGCGAGTGGTTTAGCGACCACCTTTTCCCGCTATACGAGCAAATTAGCGACGAAAATTATCATAAATCAGGCAAGTTGATTGCCCAAAAGGTTCGCAAGCATGTGCTGGATCATATTTCGCGGGAAATATCGCTGGCTGAATGCGCCGATCTGCTCCATATTTCGCCAGCCTACTTAAGCCGGCTTTTCAAAAAAGAAATCGGCGGCTCGTTCCTTGATTTTGTAACGGAGAGCAAAATGAATGAAGCCCGCAGGCTGCTCACGGCAACCGATGCTAACATCAGCCATATTGCGGAGGCTGTTGGCTATTCGCATCGGACGTTTAACCGGGTATTCCAGCGGCTGCTCAAAATGTCTCCCAGCGATTACAGAACCCATTATCGATAAACACTTCCCTGTCCTTTGACCTTTGATACGGGCTACCCCGGAGCTGTGTGTAAATATCTTGTCCTGACTCCATGCTGACTCTGATGCTGAATCTATCTATTATTAACGAAAGGAAGAACGCCATGAGGTTGGAACAATCGTCCAAGCCGCCTGGAATCGCGTTATCCGATTCCGTTTCGCGGTCAGGCAGCAAAACCTGGCAGCGTATGCTGGCAGGCCGCTATATTTATGCATTGGTATTGCCGGGCTTTGTTTTCTTCGCTATTTTCAAATTCCTACCGATGTGGGGTGTGCTTATCGCCTTCCAGAATTACAACCCGTTTGCCGGAATAAGCGGCAGCGAATGGGTCGGCATGCAGCACTTTTCCAATTTAATCCAGGATGAGCACTTTTATATTTTGCTGCGAAATACGCTGGTTATTAACTTGATGAATTTGTGCTTTTTTTTCCCGGTGCCGATTTTTTTGACATTAATGTTGAATGAAGTGCGACATGAATGGTTTAAAAAAATTAACCAATCGATCGTGTATTTACCCCATTTCTTATCCTGGGTAGTTGTCGCCAGTATGACATTTTTTATGCTGTCGGTAGATGTGGGTTTTGTAAATAAGCTGCTGGTTTATCTGGGGCTTGATACGATTTCCTTCTTGTCCGAGCCACAATATTTCTGGGGCTTGCTGACGATCCAAAATATATGGAAGGAAACGGGCTGGGGGACGGTTATTTTCCTCGCTGCCGTCGCTGGAGTGGACACGCAGCGATACGAGGCGGCGGTCGTAGATGGAGCAGGACGTTTACGTCAAATTTGGCATATTACCCTGCCAGCGATCCGTCCGACTATTGTGATCCTGCTTATTTTGAGGCTTGGGCATATGGCCGATGTTGGATTTGAACAGGTGCTTTTAATGATGAATCCGCTTGTTAACAATGTAGCCGACGTGTTTGATACTTACGTTTATTATCGTGGCATCCAGCAGGGCGAGATTAGCTTGGGCACGGCGGTGGGCTTATTTAAAGGAGTAATCGGGCTGGTTCTGGTGCTGTGCTCCAATTATGTGGTCAAAAAAATGGGCCACGAAGGGATTTATTAAAGCTGGAGGAACCACCTTCGATCCATCGATCCATTTGTATCCACTTCCGATCTATTCTGCTGCTGAGGAGGCGTACCATGAGTGTTGTCTACAATAAAAAAATGGCTGTCGGCGACTGGGCCAACTATGCTCTGCTGGGGCTTATCGCGATATCAAGCTTGTTTCCCTTCCTATATATCGTGAGCATTTCGTTAACAGATCCCGAGGCCTATGTACCGCTAAAATTTTATTTGCTGCCCGATAAGTGGTCGTTTGCCTCTTATGCTTATATTCTCTCGACTCCAAGCTTCCTGAATGCTTTGAAAAGCACTACTTTTATTACGGTTGTTGGTACTGTGCTGAATATCTTGATTACCTTCACCATGGCCTACGGGCTAACCAAAAAATGGGTGCCGGGCCGCAGCTTTTTTCTAGGCGCTGTGATTATTACGCTGTTTTTCAACGCAGGTGTAATTCCCAACTATATTCTTGTCAAAGAAATGGGCTTGCTGAATTCATATTGGTCATTGATTTGGCCAAGCCTAACCAATGCCTTTAGCCTAATCGTGGTCAAAAGCTTTATGGAATCCATCCATCCCGAACTAGAGGATTCCGCCAGAATTGACGGCTGTAACGAGATCGGTGTGTTTGTAAAAATCATCATCCCGCTCTCCATGCCTGCAATCGCTGCGTTTACACTGTTTTTCGCGGTACAGCACTGGAATACGTATTTCAACGCGCTGATTTACATCTCCGATACCAAAAAATGGACGCTCCAGGTATTGATCAAGCAGCTTGTGATTGAAGCCGATGCCTCCGGCATTGGGCAAGCTGGCAGCTCCGATGAAGCTACCGTTCCTCAGGAAACGATCCGTATGGCCTCAATCGTTCTTGCTATGCTGCCGATCCTGTTCGTCTACCCATTCCTGCAAAAGCACTTCGCCAAAGGTGTCACACTCGGCTCAGTCAAAGGATAATGATTCCGCCGAGCTTCTAATATAAGCAAGCCCAATATACGAAATAAGGAGAGGTAACGATGACAAATGCTAGAATGGAGAACGGACTCGGCATGAAGACACATGGCGTGAATACCCTTCGGAAAATTAAAACCGTACTAACAACTGTTGATTATTCAGGAACCCATTTGGATCGACTCATGGAAGCATTTTCTCCCGCCCATGTGATCCATGTCGATCGGAGAGACGCTGCTGGCATTGCCTCCGCTCTTGAGGAGGCGGATGTTGCCTTGCTGCAGGGTGATTTGGATGAGCGTTTTCTGGAAGCGCCCAAGCTGCGCTGGATTCACTGCGACCATGCCGGCTTGAATAAATCGGCGCGCCCGGAGGTGTTCGAGAAGGGAATCCTCGTTACCAGCTCAGCCGGCCGTTCCGCGCCGGTGCTCGCTGAGCATGTGATGTTTTTCTCCTTGGCGCTTAGCTACCATTTCCCCACCTTCTACAAGGCACAGCAAGACCACCAATGGGGAATCCCGGGGCAGGACCAGCTTCGTGGCTTATACGGCAAGACGATGGGCATCCTGGGATTAGGCCATACGGGCACGGAGCTTGCCTTGCGGGCCAAAGCTTTCAATATGAGGGTGCTTGGCTATCGCCGCAGCGTCACTGACGTCCCCGCCAATGTCGACAAGCTGTTCTGCGCCGACCGCGGGGATACCTTTGATGAGCTGCTGCGCGAGAGCGATATCGTTGCGCTTGTGCTGCCGCTATCCAATGCCACCCATCATTTAATTGGCAAGCGGGAGCTGCAATTAATGAAGCGATCCGCCTATTTGGTCAATCTGGCACGTGGTGCGGTGATTGACCAAACAGCGCTGCTCGAAGCACTGCGCGAGGGCAGCATTGCCGGCGCCGGCCTCGATACATTCGCAGCCGAGCCGCTGCCGGCAGACAGCCCGCTTTGGGATGCGCCGCGCACGTTGATTACGCCGCATTGTACACCGGCTGTCCCTGACCGGACAGCCCGCTCTCTCGATATCATCTGCCGAAACATTGCAGCCTATCGCGCAGGCGAGCCCATGATGAATCAGTTGACGGTCAAGGATATATATACAAAAGCTTGATGGGCACCGATTACGCCGCACGAAGTTTCGCTGAGGCCCCCTCACCGAAACTTCGTGCGATACTGCAACGGCGGCATATCCAGCTTGGCGCGGAACACGCGGTTCAAGCTGCGGTCGGTATAGCCGACCTTTTTAGCGATTTCGCTGACCTGGTCCTCGGTTTCCACCAGCAGCCGTTTCGCCTCCTCCAGCTTGCAGGTCGTCAAATATTCGATATAGTTGACGCCTAATTCTTTTTTGAACAACCGGCTAATATGGGCAGTGCTCATGCCTACCAGCTCAGAGCTATGAACCAGTGATAAGTCCTCAGAAATATGCTCCTTGATATAACGGCATATATGCTGGACAGCTACCTTGCCCATGGGGTTTTTGTCGGAGAGAATGACGTTATGGTACATCGGAAACAGAATTTCAATGAACCATTCCTGAATTTCCTCCGAGGTTTGCCGTTCCTTGAGGCTATCGAATAAATTCGTTTTGTAGAGCTCGCCCGTGCCGCCACGATGCCTCTCTAACGATTGGATCAGGGAGGATAAGAGCAGCAAATAGCATTGAGTGACAGCCTGGTAAGCATGTAGCGCCATCACCGCTTCAGTAAACTTGGCGAATTGCAGCTCAGCTTCCTGCAAATCATCGAATTCCAGGCAGCGGATAATCTCATGCTCCAATTCGAAAGGATACATGAAAAAAACCTCCTGCTTTGTTTCCTTCATTTCCTTCCATTCATAGACATGGTCGGCTTTGTTCTCCAAACGATTGAGCAAGACAGACTCTGCCTCTTGGTAGGACGCCGATACATTGGCAATCGAAGCATACAGCCCGCCAATTCCTGCCGATGCTGTGAATTTCATATATTGCTGGAGAGATTGGATTACGGCTACCGCATATTTTTTGGCTATGGCTGCCGCCTCTTCCTCCTTGCTGTCATCAGCTAAGGAAAGCAGAACGGTATTTTTGCCTTGCTCAATCCCCAATATATAACCCGTTAAAAGCTGATTCTGGAGCAACTCCTCCATTACATTTTGTACGGCGAAGGCAATTAAATGATCCTCCCCGGACTGAAAGCGATTTTCCTTATAAAGCTTCTCGATATAAATAATAACCACAATGTAACAACTATCGTAAGCAATCCGGTATTCCTCGCACGCTTGCCTCGTTTGGCTGCCACCGGTCATCTGGCCATCTAGCAACTTTTGCAGCAGACCCTCACGTAAAGTAGGCTCTTTGCCTTTAATATAAGCGTCAAGCTTTTCCTTCTCTTGATTCAAATAGGCGATACAGGCATTAATATAATCGATTTCATCCTCGGTTTCCGCAGGCTGATAGGATTGATTCAAGCAGGCGACACGATTACGAAGCTCGGCAATCGGATTATATGCATATTTCGAGCCAATATAGCTAAGCACGAGGCCAACCGCGAGAAAAATAAGCACCGTCCCAGCGAACCACCATTGGAAGCCATCTAGCTGCTGAAGCATCTCCGCCTCAGGAATGCCAAGTATAAACATTCGACCCGTTTTCGTCGAGCCCATCGTATACAAATAGTCATGGCCATCCGGACCATTGGAGATGATGGAATGAAAGGCACCATTTCCCGTGCCAGCAACTGGACTGCCCCGAAGCAGCGCCTTCTCCTTCCCAGTTAATCCATCCATGCCCACAGAATCCGAACGATAAATTAAATTTTTTTGGCGGTCAAAAATAAATAATTGGTGGTAGCGAGGCAGCTGGGGGAACAAAATCTGCATGTCGGCGTGGATGATCAAAACCCCCGACGCTTGGTCCGTATGCATAACCGGAAGCTTACGCACATAAGAAATTAACCCCTTCGCAACCCCCTGTGGCAAAAACGTCCAGCCCTCCTCATCTGGATATACCAGCGCTTTTCCCGCATCAACGGACGTTTCAAGATCACCTGGGAGCATTGAGCCGCGCTCATGGGAAATTAATGTACCCATAGGCTGGTTGTAGTAAAGGATGTCCAGAATCGAATTTTGTGCCACCTTAAATAATGTTAGCGTTTTCAAAATACTGGATTGCTCCGCCAGGTCTGTTTTAAAATCAGGGTTTAAAAAGGAATGGTTGACACTTGCGTCCACCGATATTTCGAGCGAGCCTTTTTCGATTTGCTGCATCTCCCGTTCGGTTTGGTTCATCATAAGCAGCAGCTTCGTTTCACTATCTAATTTTTGCTGCTCCAGCAAACGTGTCGTTGTTGAATAATAAAACACTAAGCCTCCCACCAGAATCGGAAAGCAGATGCATAGAAAGCCTAACCAAAATAAACGGAAATAGTAGCGTGAGCGTTTCTCTGAAAGCTTTTTTATCCATCCATTCACGTTGGTAAAGCCTCCTATCCTTGCTAGCTTTTAGTTTTCATTTAACAGCCGGTGATATCTGCAATGCCTCTGAAAACTCAAGAAACGCTTTTTTCATCTCCCCGTTATTTCGAAGCTCGGTAACATAGGCACCGAACTGCTCCATCGAAATTGCCCCCGTAACCGCAGCCAGCACCTTGCTATCGAATTCATCCTTATAACGGGGCCAGATTTCACTCCAGGTATCCGACGCCAGCCAATCAAAGGGATTTTGCTTGCCCTCTACTTCATACATGGCAACCCCACTTTTTTTGGCATCATTGTAGGCTTTGGGCGCTGCCCAGTTATGTACCTTGGACCAGGGCTCATACCCTGTCGCCAACGGCTGGAGCGTAGTGACAGACATTTGCTTGCGGCCAAGCTCGGTTAGGCGGGGCTCATTGTTTTCTAAGGTGTGATGGACACCTTCCAATCCATAATAGGCAAAATGGGTTAGCTCCTTTGAAGCCGTTTGGTCAAAGTACGCAAGAATGCGCTTTACCTTCGCCTCAGGCACTTTTTTGGAAATATAAAAAGCTCCCGTGTACCCCTTTTGCAAATACGCCGTATTTCCGTAGGGGCCTTGAATAATCGGGAGGGTGATTAGCTCCGCACCCTTCTGGCTTGCCTGTATTTCCTGCTGCCATTTATAGTCATAATAAATACTGTAGCTTAACGAAGCGACCTTGCCTTTTTGCAGCAGCTCCTGTGCGTAGGATCTTTTGATAAGCGGGTACGATTTGGCCAATACTCCCTCCTTGTACAAGCCATGAAACCAGCCCACCAGTTCAATGGCTTGCGGGGTCAATAGATCACGAATTAGCCCGCCTTCCTCATTATAGGTGGGGGTAGACAGCCCAAAAGCACCCATAAAGCTTTCGGTAAAAGGGGGGTCTACAAGTCCAATCGTATCGGCTTTTCCATTGCCATCGGGATCCTCATCCACCATTCTCTTTAGAGCGTCTGCATATTCATCCAGTGTCCTCGGAAGCGGGATTTGCAGTTTGTCCAACCAATCCTTGCGAATTTTGATGCCCTTGTCGATCCAAGAGCGAGAACGCGGAACCGCATACACTTCCGCTTTATATTTAACAAAATTAAATACCCCACGAGTGGCATTTGCTTTTAAATTCGGATATTCCGATAAATCTCCTAATAACGGCGTTAAATTCCAAAACAGTCCCTTTTTTAAACCTTTAATTAGTGTCGGATTACTCGGCGTGTCATAGGAAAGCACCTCCGGCAAATTTCCCGAGGCTAATGCGGTATCCAAATGCTTAGGATAGTCACCTGACGGGATCCATTGCATATCCAGCCTGACCCCCGTCCTTCGCTGCAGCTCTGTGTAATATTCGTTGTTCATGTCAGGAGTCGTAGCTTCAATTTGCTCCACCATCATTTGAATTTGCAGCGGGTCCCCGGCTCCGGCTTCCTTATGAGGCTCCACATAACCAGATCTTGAATAGGAGCAACTTGCCCATATAACAGAGCTTGCCAACAAACCCGCCACGAAATAAGTCGTTCGCTTCCCATCGTTCACCAGCGCCCCCCCCATCCTCAGCAGTCCGTTTATGATCTATAAAACGGTTACATACAATTAAGTATAGAGGATATATTTTCGGCGCTCAATGGTCATTTTATGATCTCTTTACTCTCACTCTTGCCAATGATCAAATGGCGCACAGACTCCCTTAGGCTATCCCGCATGTCCAGTGGCGTTCCTTCATCTGTCACCAAGGTATGAATGCGACTTAACTCCATCCCATACAGGAAGCCACTGCGATTCACCTTCGAGGAATCTGCCATCAGAATGAGATGGTTGCTTTGCTTCACAAGCATTTGGGCGATTTGTAACGGCTCCCACTTGGAATAATAAATCCCTTCCAGGCCAAAGCCCATGCAGGAGAACAACGCTTTGTCGAACCGGTATTGGCGCAGCTCACAATGCAGCTTATAGCCAAAGGTTTTGCCATCCTCGTCCACCTCGCCACCTACCATATACACCTTCAGCTTGCCTTTTTTCTGAATCAGGTTCAGTGTGACCATCGCTGAATTGGTAACAATTGTAAGGTTCTTGTCGTCCGGTACATAACGCGAAAGCGCGAGACCTGAGGTGTTGCCATCGATGAAAACACTATCCCCCTCCTCCAGTAGCTGCACCGCTTCGCGGGCGATCGCTTCCTTGCGATCCAGGTTAAGCTGTATCCTTTCGTAATAAGGGACATCCCAAGTGGTTTGCTCCTTTTTAACGGCGCCGCCGTAGGTTCTACGCAAGAACCCCTTCTCGTCCAAAACACGAAGATCCCGGCGGATTGTTTCCACCGAGACTCCATAGGTTTGAACCAATTCATCCACAGCAACGCTGCCGATACGGCGAACGGCTATGAGAATTTCATTTCTACGATGAATCGAGCTCACGTTTGTTTACCTCCTGAAAGCTGTCTGTAGCTATTTGAATTCTTTAAGTGCCTTCATCGCGTCCGCTTGCCCTTTTTTCATTGCATCTGCAGGAGCCATCTTGCCCGCAATCATCGCCTGCAGCGCCTCGCCAACTACGGTATCCATCTTGCTGCGTGCAGCGGTGGAAACATCGATTCGTGCAAAAGGGAACACCTCATCAAAGGCTTGCTTTTTTTGCGGGTTATCTGCAAAGTTTTTCTTGAGCAAATCGGTGTTCTGCGCCGATAATGTAGCCGGGAAGTAGCCGGTTTTGGCTGCATAAATCGACTGTGCTTTGGAATCGGCAAAATATTTCAGGAACAGCCAGCCGGCCAATTGCTTCTCAGGTGTAGTTTTGAACAATACATGGTTGCCCCCGTATAGCTCCGTCACCTTCGTACCGCTTTTGCCTTGTGGTATAAGTGTAATGCCCCATTTGAATTTGTCCTTAACCAATTCCAGCTTCGAGCTGGTACGGGCCGTTGTGCCAATCTCCATAGCCGCTCTGCCGTTGGTGAACTCCTGCTCCGTGTTCTCGGCCAACATGATCGCTTTGTTGTCCAGCAGCTTTTTGATCATCGTGGCGATTTCCACAGCTTGCGGATTATCATAATCTACACCGCTTTGATCCAGCTTAATCGGATCGATACCGTATGTGCGTAGCCAGGTGCGGAAGGTGCCCCCATTATTGGCGTTGCCCATAACCAATGCAGGCATTCCGGTTTTAGCGGTAATGTCCAGTGCCATCTTCTCAAACTCCATCCACGTCGCAGGCGGCTTCTCAAAGCCGGCTTGCTTCAAAAGGTCGATGTTGTAATACACACCCATCGAAGAGTTGCCATGCGGCCAACTCATCGTCTTCCCGTTATATTCGGGAATACGTTGGCGGCTAAGCACGCCCGGCATGATGTCATCCAGCGCTTGTTTATTCAGCCCGTTCACGGAATCGCCGATGTAGGCATCAAGCGGGACAATTTTATCGGCTTTCATATATTCGAGCGTATCGCTCTCATAGGCCATTGCCACGGTTGGAAGCCCTCCGCCTTGCAGGGCTGCACGGACTTTTTTGTTAAGATCGTCGTAAGAGCCTTGAAATACCTCTTTGACAATAATTTTGCCTTCATACTCTTTATTAAATTCAGCCACCATTTCTTTAATCGCGTCCCCATAAATCGTCGCTTGAATGTGCCAAAAATCGATCGTGACGGGTCCGTTTTTGCCGAGCTCAATCCCTTGTGCCACTTGACTAACCGCTTTATTTTCCATTTGTCCGCTGACAGGGGCTGCTTGCTCCATCGTTGCACAACCTGCTGTTGTAAGAAGTAACAGGGAGGCTGCCGTTGCTTTCCATTGGGTTACTGATTTAAGTAAGGACACAAATACCACTCCTTCGATTTTTGTAATGGGCAAACGAATGCTGGTTAAACCGTTGAAACTGTCGGTGCCGATTGATCATTCGAAACCATGGGGATATTCGAAGCCCTCTATTTTCTGTCAACAAGCTCTCCAAGCTCAAAGCTCTCCCCAGGAGCAGGGAAAACCTTGCGTACGCCTTTGCTGTCAAATAAAGTGGGGTGGCTGCTATGCAGCGGAATCACAACCTGTGGTGCGATAGCTGCCGTTAGCTCTGTAATCTCCTGAGGTGCAGCATGGCCGCCCGTCGAGCAGTAACGATATTGCACGCCAAACTCGTTAAGCCACTTCAATAACGTTTCGTCATTAGGCGAAAGCGGATTGCCATCGGCATGTACATAGATAGATCCGGTATCCTGCGAGCCTCTAGCTTCCAGCTCTGCAATTAACGCTGTGTGCGAATAAGTTAGGTAAACCGCATAGCTCGATTTATCTACAACGATTTCACTAGTCGTAATCGGAGCAAAGGGGAGCTCCAGCTCTTGGATCGGATGCGGTCCCTTCGACCATAGAGGCGTCGGCAGTACGCGAATTACCGTGTTGCCGGCCTCCAGTGCCGGATGTCCTGACAGCACAGCCAGCTTGGCAGAAGCGATATGCCAGAGGACAGCCGTGCTTTCATCCATCACCAGCTGGCGGCCCGCTTCCTGTGTCCGGATGATCAAATCGGCCACTCTCTCTACATTGCGAGCGAGGATGTTCACGTATACCAGGCCTTGGGTCTCTTCCATAGCTCGGCGGCATTCTACCGCTACATCAATCTCCAAACGATCCTTCGGCTTACGGAATAAGGTATCCGGGCGCAATCTGGTGCCTTCCGTTATCAGCACATCGACCTCCACGCTCCGGCACCGTTCTATGAAGCTGTCCAAGCGGTAAGCATTCCGGCCATGCCGACGCCAATCCGCTGTAAAGGCGATGGTATGCCCAGGTCCATGGATAATAAATCCAGTAACTCCCGGTGAATCATGGTCCACCTCGATAAATTCGATACGAAACGTACCGAAGTCAACGATCTGTCCATCCTCGACAAGCCTGATGTCGGCATGCGTTCCTTCATATTCGCCCGCTGCTACAATGGCCTCATAGACAGCATAAGCATCGCGATGCATCCATACCGGCAGGCTCGAACGAAGGGAAGGAAGCAAAGCCATATGGTCCTGGTGAATATGGCTGACAAAGCCATGCAGGTTGGCCACCTGTGGCAAATACGGCTTGCCCCATACTTGCAGCAGCTCCGCTTCGCCAATATCACCAAGCAGCATAGGATCATATAAGCCAAGTATTGGCGGAGCCATCCGTGTCAATAAATAGCTGCCAATGCCGTGGTCAGGCTCAACCCTCGTATCTCCGTTGAAAAACCCGCGTGCCATGCCAAGATCGAATACGAAACCGGTATCACCACAGCTATACATAATATGGACGCCACCAATCGTTGTCAGTCCGCCGTAAAAGGTAAGCCGTTCTTCCTGTAATTTCATCATCCTTTACTCCTCCTAGACCACTCGTTTTATTGGTTTGGTGTTTTGCAGGTCAACCAACAGCGCCGCAAGCTCATCAAGTGTAGACAATCGCACATCCCACTGTTGTGGCTCTGAAGAAGGATAGGGGGACACCCAGACCGTACGGCCACCAAGCTTACGTACCGGATACAAATCATTCCAAGCATGGTCGCCAATCGAGAGGATTTGCTCAGGACGTAGTCCCTCATTTGCCAGCAATGCGCTCATATAATGTTCCATGCCAACTGGTTTCTCTGCCCCGTATACGATATCGTCAAACAGCTCCATACAAGCAAGCGCCGTGATAAATTCACGCCCTGAAGGTTCAGGCGAATTCGTAAGCAATATCCTCTTGCGCAATCTGTTTAAATTCCCAATGGCCTCGTACAAACCATGATGGCGCTCAAAGCTTGAAGCGCCTTGGAGCATTTCCTTACGTACCTGCTGGAAGGCTTGCTGGCGCTGCTCCGCCTTTACACCATACTTGGCAGCAAAAATGCCGCAAAGGCTCCAAGCATCCCCCGCATAAATAGAGGCGATTTCTACCGGTTGAGAATGAGGTGAAACTACCTTTTCCTCCCCTAACCAATCCCTGTACACCGAAGCCGGATCTGTCCCCCGTGTCCAGGTATCCGAGCCCGGATGGTACCAATCACCAATACCGCTCGTGTGCCTGCCCTCTAATAAAGCGTCCATATCTGCCAAAAATTCATTCAATCTCCCACCATGCTCACCCTGTCCGAATAACAGCTCCAAATAACGTTTGTAAAACGTCTTATCCTGGTACAACGTCCCATCCAAATCAAACAGGACGACTTCAATATCCTCCATCCAATCCATGCCCATTCCTCCCTTATCTTAGCCTTTCAGCCCTGTTGCCGTGATGCCTTGATGAAACCAGCGCTGCGCGAACAAATACAGCAAAACAATCGGCGCTATTGTAAAAGTAGCAGCGGCCATTAAGAGATGATAATTAGGCCCTTCCTCGCTGACAAAATAGAGCAGCCCTACCTGTAGTGGTCTCAACGATTCGCTGGATGTAATCAGCAGCGGCCAAAGCACGCCATTCCACTTGCCGATAAAGGCAAGCAGCGCCGTTGTGATCAGCGCAGGAAGCACAAGCGGCAATAATACTGTCCACAGGTAGCGGCCATTGGACATCCCATCTACCTGCGCCGCCTCCCAATATTCCTTCTGCACGGACAGAAAGGCTTGCCGCAGTAAAAAGATCGTAAAGGCCTCAGCCAAAAAAGGCAGCATCATGCCCATATAGCTATCATAAAAGCCTTGTCCGCCAGCCCCCGCCCAATCATTGCCACCAGCAAAGGGAATATGCCGCAGCGTTACAAAGTTAGGAACCAATGTAACATCGTAAGGAATCAGCATCGTAATGACCACCAGCATAAAAATAAGATTACGACCACGAAAGGTAAAGTGGGTAATGGCAAAAGCGATCGGCACACAAACGAGCAGCTGCAGCAAGGTACCGATCCCTGCGATAATGAGTGTATTGATAAAATATTGCTTGAATGTCGATTCCGGCTTTAACCAGGCATCCACATAGTTTTTAAAATTCCATACCTCTGGCAGCAGGGTTGGCGGTAATCGATTAATTTCCTCTCCCGTCTTGAGTGAGGTTAGCAGCATCCAAATAAACGGGAATACTACACAGCATGCCAGCACCACCACACCTGCCAGCACGATCATCCAGATGATCCGGGAAGAACGCCGTGCCCCAACCATTCCTTGCATTTTTCATCCCTCCTAAAAGTTTTCGTAGAAAACTTGCTTCGTTAGCATCGCCCTTTAATGCATATAATGAACCTTCTTTTCCCCAAAACGCAGCTGCATCCAAGTCAAGCCTAGCAAAAGTAGGAACAATACCATCGACACAGAAGAAGCATAACCAATCTGGCCGTACACATAGAAGCTGCGGAAAATATAGAGCGGTAACGACATCGTGGAGCCAAGAGGTCCCCCCTCGCCACCTGAAAATACATAAAAAGCATTAAAGGATTCGAAAGCTCCAATTACGGAGACGATTAAGAGCAGAAACCAAGTAGGTGATAGCAATGGCAACGTAATATGGCGGATCACATTCCAGGTACGAGCTCCATCGATACGTGCTGCTTCGGTCAGGTCATGCGGAATTTGGGTCATCCCGGACAAAAAGACGATGATCTGGAAGCCCAGGCTGCTCCATATGGAGAACAAAATAATGACAGCAAGCGCCCAGGTTGGACCCGCGAAAGCAGTCGGGATCCCAGCCGGCCACTGTCCTCCCATATTAACGATCAGCTTAAGCAAAATGGGGTCAGGGTCTGTTAACCATTGCTGTGCTTTACCGCCGGCAGATTGAATCGCTGCATTGGCAAGCCCCACATTCGGATGAAAAATCCATTTAAACACAATCGCTGCCGCTACATGGGATGTAATGTAGGGCAGGAAAAAAAGGATGCGCAGCAGTGTTTTCCCTCTTGTTAGATGAAAAAGCACATACGCTATAAAAAACGATAACAGCAAAGTCAGCGGAATCGTGCCGATCGCGTAAAAGATCGTAACCATAAAGGCCTGCCCGATGTCTCCAAGCTGTAAGCCCATGGAAGGGTCACGTACAACAAGCTCCTCAGTGAAAATTCGGATGTAATTATCCAAGCCAATAAACCGCTCCGGGACATAGCCCCATTTCCATAAACTGATCCACATTCCAAATACAAGCGGCCAATAGCGGAATAATAGCAGTAATGCTAATGCAGGTAGGGCATATAATACCCCTGTCCAGGCTTCTCTTCGTTTACGGTTTGAACGCGATTTAATTTGCTTGCGTTCTTGGACTTGGACTCTTTGTACGGGTTTGTTGCCCACAGCTATAGCTTCCTTAGATAGCATTTGGTTTTTCTCCTTTCACTTCTGCTTCCTTTAGCCTACTTTATACTTCCTTTATGCTTCCTTTACGCTTTCTGGTGTGGCTTACCTAATTGATTCTAACTTCGTAGTGTTATGCAAGGATTAGAGGCAAGTAAAGAAATTGTTGTAGTTATGCCCGTTGTTTACAGAATACAGCCATAAAATCAGCTAAAACGGTCAACACAGCGACACAAACGGTCAACTCGGGACAACAAAAAAGCTGTGCTAAGCCAGTTACCCTTTAAGGGCACCGCTTCTCACAGCTTCTATTATCCTTACACAATTGGGTAAAAGCCTACAGAATCCACAAGAGCAACAGGAAGTGACGGTTCAATAAATTTTCGAGAACGACTTGGTGTACAGTTTTCTTATGCATTCGAATGTAAGCCAGGCTGCAGCATCATGACTCATTTTGATTTGCAGCTCTTTGGCTTGATCCACCTCTTGGAAATGGACATCAAGCGTATCCCTTAGACCGCTATGAAGGTCCTTGATATTATTCAAATAAGGATAATAATCGATTAGAAACTCATCCGCTTTCTCGCGGCTGTTGCTAATAACGGATATCGCTTCATTATCCGTTATTCGGTAGGTCTCCTTTAGTAAATCCTTCACGCCTTCCAGTACATCCGTATATTCCTCATCGGTAACAAATTCAGAAAAGCTCATCACATTTCCTCCTCAACTATCGATTGGTTAAGGCTATCTTACCAAATTTCCTTTATGCAAAGTTATATTTTTCTGTGGTAAAATAGCACTGCGTTGTTATAATTGAATAAAGCTCCATTCGTAGAAGAGGTGGATGTAATGGTATTTTCAGATGATATTTTAAAAAACCGCCATCTGCTTTTTCGATACCGCGATTTTTCAACGGGTAACTACCCCGGCTTTTATCATTATCATCGTGGGATCGAGCTATTATTCGTGCATCGTGGCCAAGGGCATATCGTTCTCAACCGCAAGCTCCACCCTCTAGAAGCTGGCCACCTTGTATTTATCCAGCCGTTCCAGCTTCACCGCCTGCATTTTGAAGTGAGCGACCAAAGCCCTTATGAGCGTACGATCCTCAACTTTGAGCCTACTTCCATCCTTCCTTTTTTGCGGTCATTTCCGATCGCTCTAAGGTTTTTTGAGCATATGTGGAAGGATGAGCTTATTAACCAGGTGTTTCGGATGGGCACAGACATGACCTATATCTCAACCTTACTTGAACGCTTCGATGATATGAAGCAAGAGCAGGATGGAGCCGATTACCAGGAAGCCACCGCCATGATGATTATTCATCTATTCCATTATTTGCAATCCCAGAAGGAAGTTGTCGAGTTCCAAGGGGTACCCCGTACAGAGCGGCATGCCGAAAAAATTATGCAGTGGGTCGAGGAGCAATACACGAATCCATTCGAATTGGACGAGTTAGCGAAGGAGCTACATCTCTCGAAGCATCATGTCTCCCATTTATTCCGCACGGAAACGGGAAGCAGCATCACCGAATATGTGATCGCCAGAAGAATACGCCAAGCCTGTTGGCTACTCAAAACCGAATCGACGCCCGTTGAGCTGATTGGCTCGCAGGTCGGTATTCCCCATTTCTCTTATTTTTGCCGTTTATTCAAAAAGGTTACAGGTGTCACTCCAAAGCAATTTCGCAATAGCTACCGCTCTAGCATCTAAGCAAATAAGCCAAATAAGCTATGCAAAAAAAAGTCTCCGGCTCCACTATTAAAATGGAACAGGAGACTATTTTCTTTTAGTTAAAGCGAACAATAGACTGCTTTTCTTCATTAACATTTAGTTGAAAAATATCCGGTCGGCTATAATGCCCTACGGCATCGAAATCATAACGGCTTTGCACAACAAGCGACATATCGAGATCAGCAAGGATCAGCCCCTCCTGCCCGTATAAAGGCATGGCTACATATTCACCCAAAGGCCCAACAACCGCGCTTCCACCGCGGCTTAATACATCGGGCTCATCCTTAATTTCATCATAACATGCCAAGTCCGCCGGATACGTATCCTTGGTCACATATTGGTTGCTCGAAACAACGAAGCAGCGCCCTTCGCAGGCAATATGCTGGATGGTTGATTGCCAAGTATCCCGCGCATCCGCTGTAGGCGTAATTAAAATATCGATACCTTTGGCATACATCGCGGCACGAGCCAGCGGCATATAATTTTCCCAGCAAATTAATCCGCCTATCCGCCCAAACGGCGTATCAATCACCGTTAACGTGCTGCCATCGCCTTGTCCCCACAATAGCCGCTCCGCACCTGTTGGCACCAGCTTCCGGTGCTTTCCCAACAATTGCCCATCCGGGCCGATATATACGATGGAGTTATATAAGGTGGACTTGCTAAATTCACGATCTCTTTCGACAACCCCTATTACCAAATAAGCATTGGCTTCCTTGGCAATTTCACCCAGAATGAACGTATCCTCTCCGGGAATATCGATGGAATTCTCCCAATACCGCTCCCAATCCTTGCGGCCATCCTGATTCCTGCTCCCAATTTTCGTGCCAAGCGTAAACCCCCGTGGATACCCCGGAATAAAAACCTCGGGAAATACAATCAGGTTAGCGCCTTGCTTCGCTGCTTTCTGGGTCCAGCTTGCAATTTGAGCCAAAGCTGAGGCCTTGCTGTAAAGCTCAGGAGCCGATTGTACGATAGCTACGCGGACATTACGTTTTGTCATGCTTATCCCTCCAGATATTGACCTATTCAGCCTTGTTCAGTTTGTCTTTATAGCTGTTATAGTGGTTGACCAGCCCAATAATCATCGCACCCATCCGCTCACTTTCGGGAGCAATCACGAGATTAATGCCCTCTTCCCGCAAGGCCTCGGCTGTCACTTTGCCGACGGCAACCGCCCGAACCTGCCCGCCAAATGCAGCTTTAATCGCGTTCTCCCTATTATTTGCTCTCGCATAGTGAAACAAATATCGCACTTGCACGGCAGTTGTGAAACAAACGGCATCCACCTGGCCTGCGGTAAGCTCATTACACAATAACTCTAACGTTGCCGGATCCGGTGCAATATGCTTGTACAGCAGCAATGGAGTAACATGGGCTCCCCGCTCCTCAAGGAATTGAACAAGCGTCGGCTGCGGCTCGCCATGCAGCTGTACAGCCACCCGTTGATCCTTGAATTGATAAGGGCTTAAAGCCCGGATCAAGCCTTCCGTTGTTCCATCCTCGTCAACAACATCTGGCTTCATTCCAAGATTTTTCAGCTTTGAATAGGTTTTATAGCCGCGGGACGCGATCAGGCAGGTTTTCATTTGCTGGAGTAAAGCACCATCGATACCCAGCTTCGAAGCCGCGTGTATGAGTGCTTCCGTCCCCGTACCTGTTGTACAAATAAACCAGTCCAGCTTGTTGCCCACACAGTATTTCAAATCCTGTTCGACCGCTGGTTCATCCACGTAGACCAGTCCCTGCAAGGAACGAATGATTGGGATTCCACCTTGCTTTTCGATCAACAGGCTCATTTCATCGGTTTTTCTGGAACCAGCAATAACGATTTTCCGACCAAATAGTTTACCTTTACCGGACAAGCTATCTAACCTCCATCCCCTTCTTGAATACTCTTATCGTAGCGATATGCCGATGGTTTGTAACCATCCACTGCCAAACCATTTTCCCCCTCCAAATGCAAAAAAAAAGACCAATAGCAGCTTGGATCTGCCTGGTCTTTTGTTGCTGTGTGCAGCAAATAAGGCGAATTAGTAACGCGCCGTTACCATTTTTTTTCGTGTGTAAAACTCGACGCCATCTGAGCCATTGGCATGCAAATCGCCATAAAATGATTTTTTGTAACCGGAGAAAGGAAAAAATGCCATCGGTGCTGGAACACCAACATTAACACCAAGCATCCCCGCATCAATATCCTCCCTAAATTGCCGGATCGCCTTTGCACTATCGGTAAACAGGCAAGCTCCATTAGCAAATTCAGACTGGTTAGCGACCTCAATCGCTTCAGTTAAATCTTTAACTCTAACAATCGATAAAAGTGGCGCAAATACCTCATCCTGCCAAATCGCCATCTCCGTGCTCACATGGTCAAACAAAGTGGGGCCAATAAAATAACCGGCCTCTGTCATGCAAGGATCATTCCGGCCATCACGAACGACTACTGCACCCTGCTCGATGCCTTTGTTAATATAGGCTTCGGTGCGTGTTTTGTTCTCTGCCCGTATAACCGGGCCTAGGAATACATTCTCGTCCATGCCGTTGCCGATTTTGATGGCATCAGCCGCCGCTTTTAGCCGCTCAACAAGCAGATCCGCGACTTCACCAACAGCGACTACAACTGCGCAAGCCATGCAACGCTCGCCAGCCGATCCGAAGGCAGCACCCATGATATTGCTCACCGTTAAGTCCATGTCGGCATCCGGCATCACGATGGAATGGTTTTTCGCTCCTGCAAGCGCTTGGACGCGTTTGCCATGCTTCGCCGCTGTGGTATATATATATTCCGCTACCGGCTGGGAGCCAACAAACGAAATCGCTTTAACCAGTGGATGCTCCAATAATCCATTCACGACATCACGCGCGCCATGTACAATGTTCAGCACCCCTGCTGGAAGTCCGGCTTCGCTGAATAGCTCGACCAAACGATTTGCAAGCAGCGGCGTTCGCTCCGAAGGCTTCAAGACAAAGGTGTTGCCGCAAGCAATCGCCAGCGGGAACATCCAGCAAGGCACCATCATCGGAAAATTAAACGGCGTAATACCGCCCACCACCCCTATCGGGTAACGGTACATGCCGGATTCGATTCCGGTAGCAATATCGGGAAGCTGTCTGCCCATCATTAAGGTAGGCGCACCAGCCGCGAATTCCACACATTCGATTCCACGCTGCACTTCGCCATACGCTTCACTGTAGCTTTTTCCATTTTCCTGGGTAATCAGCGTGGCCAGCTCTTCCCAATGCTCGACCAGCAGCTGCTGGTATTTGAACAAAACCCTTGCTCTGCGCGGCACCGCTGTTTTGCTCCATAGCTGAAAAGCTGCTTGGGCGTTAATTACCGCATCGTCAACGTCTTCCTTATTGGAAAGGGGAACGTAGGCCATTGCCTCACCAGTAGCCGGGTTAGGCACGACCTCTGTAGCCGTTGAGCGGGCATTTACCCAGTTGCCTCCGATATAATTTTGCAGAGTTGGCACTTCCAGTTTCCTTGTAGTCATGATTTAGTCTCCTCTTGGTTTATATAGTAGGTTTATATAGTAGGTTTATATAGTAGGTTTATGAAAGTTGTTGTTTATCTCTCACAACTTGTAGTCAAAGCAAAGCTGGTACAGCTGGGTAAGCTCTTGCTCGGTTGGCACTCGCTGGTTATTGCCGGGGCTTCCACTAAGGATGGCGTCAGCAGCCATTTTGGGCAGCAGCTTCGTGAACCTCTGCTCGTCAATTCCCCAGCCTCTTAAATTAGGAATGTTGAGCTGCTTGCACAAGCGTTTGATTTCGCTTATAAAAGCATCCGCCAGCCGCTCATCGGAATCTCCAGTTAAATGCGGCCAAATCATACGGCCGATCTCTGCCAGCTTGCGCTCAGCGGCTGGGCGGGTAAATTCAAGGACGGCTGCCAGCAGCATCGCATTGGAAATACCATGCGGCACATGGAATAACGCCCCTATCGGGCGGGACATGCCATGGACAAGCGTCACCGATGCGTTGGAAAAGGCAGCGCCAGCCATCATCGAGCCAATCGCCATTTGCTCGCGGGCAATAAGGTCTGCACCCTGCTCGTAAGCGGTTGGCAGATGGCTCATTATACGCGTAATCGCCCCTAACGCCAGCGTATCCGTCAGCGGATGAGCCTTGCGCGAAAGATAAGCTTCTACGGCATGGCATAATGCATCCAGGCCAGTCGCCGCCGTCACATGGGGAGGGCAGGATAACGTAAGCAACGGATCTACAATCGCAACACGCGGCAGCAGCTCCGGCTGGGAGATCATCATCTTCACATCATTAACCGTATCAATAATGACGGTTACTTTGGTTACCTCTGATCCTGTGCCAGCCGTTGTGGGAATCGCAATTAACGGAAGTGGCGCCTGCTTAAAAGGGTTAGCGCCCCGATAATCGCCAATATACCCCGTGTTGGTCATCATCACCGCTACTGCCTTTGCTGTATCTATACAGCTTCCGCCTCCTACGGTAATGATTAAATCGCATTGCTCCTTGCGGCATAGCTCCAAGGCTTCATTCACATAGGCATCCGTTGGCTCCGATGGGACACCTGTAAATGTGGCAAAAACCAGCGATACCGCTTCCAGATAACGCTGGCATTCTGCTACTACACCAATTTGCTCCATAATGGGATCACTGATGATCAAAGCTTTCTTGCCCAAACCTATGGCAATATTACCTACCTCTGCAAACACGCCAGCTCCGTAAATAATTTGGCCAGGCATAAGTAATTGGTTACCGATCAAGCTAAACACCTGCTTTCTAGATATATTTTTTTGAAATTTAGAACTTTATTTGATTTAATTTACTACCATTTTTGAATACGTATTCAAAATAATTCAAAAAAATTATTCAACATGCCTGGCTGTGGTACGTCGAATCATCAGCTCCGGCCTAAGCACAATTTGCCTTTTCTTATCTATTTCCTTGTGCCCAATCATCTCCAACAGGTTCTCGACAGCAATCTCACCAATTTCAAAAATCTTATGTCCAACTGTCGTTAGCTGAAAAGATTGGTGCGCGGCTAGCTTACTGTCATCAATTCCAGAAATGCTCACATCACCAGGAATGGAAAGCCCCATCCCCAGCAGTACATCCATACAAGCAATCGCCATTGCATCGGAGGTACAAATAATAGCTGTTGGCGGCTCGTTAAACTGCATCATTTTCCAAACGACCTTTTCAATTTCACTCAGGGTCGCTGTATTGATATAATGAACGAGGCCAGCCTCAAGCGGCAAACCCGCCTCTGCCATCACCTTATCAATGCCTTCCTTGCGCCCAAGAAATGTCGAATACTGAAGCTCACCAGACAATAAAGCAATCCTTCGATGCCCTAGCTCCACAACATGTGAAGCAATAAGCTCGCCGGCAAGCCGATTATCGATCTCGATATAATTACCCCCAAAGCGGGGGCGGCGGCTTAGAAACATATGGGGAATCCCCGAGTTCATAATATCCTCAAGCACCGGATCATCCATGCTAACCAGCGACAAAATAACACCATCTACCATATGCCCTTTGACCGTGCTCCATATATCCTTCAAGCTCTCATTGCCATCAAAAAAAATCATCGTTCGGTAGCCGCGGTCCTTGGCCAAATTAATAATTGAATCCATCGTATCAATAAAAAAATTGTTGCGCATCGAGCCGGAAATAAACGCAATCGTACGGGTGTTATTGGTGACCAAGCTACGTGCGATTAAATTGGGCTCGTAATTAAGCTGTTGGATGGCTTCAAGCACCTTATTGCGTTTCACAGGTCGCACGCTTTCCGGGTTATTAAGAACGCGGGATACCGTAGCTTGCGAAACGCCCGCTGCCCGGGCAACATCCTTGGAAGAAACCATGCAACAAAGCCCCTTTTTTGAATACGTAATCATTTACTAGAAGCATACTTTATTCTTCGTTATATGTCTAGTTGGTTTCTACATTTCCTCTATTAGCAGCTTGCCGGCAATGCCAGGCTGTGTCATTTGGTAGGGATCCAGAATACAATCGAGCTCCTGCTCAGTCAGCACGTTGTACAATATGCATAGCTCACGAACGGATCGCCCCGTTATTGTCGCCTCACGCGCGATCCTCGAAGAAGCCTCGTACCCAAGATGGGGGTTAAGCGCGGTGATGACGCCAACACTTTGCTCCACATGCTCCTTGCACCGGCCAGCATTCACCTCGATCCCATCAATGCAATAAGCTTTAAATACGCCAAACACCTGATTCATCATACTTAAAGATTGCAGTAAATTAAACACCAGCACGGGCTCCATCACATTCAGCTCCAATTGTCCGGCTTCTGAAGCAAGACAAATGGTATGGTCATTGCCAATAACCTGAAAGGCGACCTGGTTCACGACCTCACACATGACCGGATTAACCTTGCCCGGCATAATCGAGGAGCCTGGCTGGCGAGCAGGAAGATTGATTTCACCAAGGCCAGCCCGCGGTCCGGAGGCCATCAAGCGAAGGTCATTAGCCACCTTTGACATGTTGATCATACAAATTTTCAGAGAAGCCGAAACCTCCGTATACACGTCGGTATTTTGCGTGGCATCCACCAGATGCTCTGCATGAATAAGAGGGAGCCCGCTTACCCCGCCCAGGATCTCCACCACTCTTGAGATATATAACAAATCGGCATTAAGCCCCGTGCCTACGGCAGTTGCTCCCATATTCACCTCATACAAGGCTACATGGGCTTGCTTGATTCGCTTTATATCGCGCTCCAATACGCGGCCATAGGCTTCAAACTCCTGCCCAAGCCGGATCGGAACCGCATCCTGCAAATGGGTTCTGCCCATTTTGATCACACCTTCGAAGTCGAGGGCTTTGCTGCGAAATGCACCATGCAGATCCTCCATCGTTGCCAATAATTTTTCAATTAGTGATAACGTGGCGATGTGGACGGCAGTTGGAAAACAATCATTTGTCGATTGCGACATGTTTACATGGGAGTTAGGGCTGATTAGAAAATAATCCCCCTTTTGTCCTCCAGATAGCTCTATGGCGCGATTGGCAATAACTTCGTTGGCATTCATATTAAAGGAAGTGCCCGCCCCTCCCTGAATCGGATCCACAATAAACTGATCATGCCAATTGCCCGCTATAATTTCATCCGCCGCTTGCACAATAACGTTGCCCAAGCTTGGCGTGAGCTGCTTAATTTCCATATTGGCGAGTGCGGCCGCCTTTTTTACCATCGCCATTGCGACAATCATCGCCTCATGAACCCGGTATCCCGTAATCGGAAAGTTTTCCACCGCCCGTAACGTTTGAATCCCATAATACACTTCAGCCGGCACTGCCTTTTCGCCCAAAAAGTCTTTTTCTACCCTCATCTGCTCGTTAGTCAATGGGTTCCCCTCCTCTAGTGCTGCACTCATTTCCACTTTCCAGCTAATATCCCCAATTCTTACCGATCTCATTAATAAATTTGATCTACAACCATTTGTCGAAATCTTAAAATCCATACTATCAAGGAGATCTGGGGATTCCAGAATATCCCTTCCCAAGTAAAAAAGCCAACCACTAGTGTGGAAGGCTTTGCTTCTATACGATATCATCTGGATTCATTACTTATTCAACGTCAAAACCGGCAGCTTTCCAAGCAGCAGTTCCACCATCTATGTAAGCTACATCTGTAAAGCCCATTTGCTGTAGCAGGTAGGCTCCAAGTGATGCTTGTCCGCCTGCCCCACAGGTTACGAGCACAGGACGGTTACGGTCAGCAAGCTCAGGATTACGGAAGCTTTCTGGAAGCTCCAAATCCGCACGGATCGCCAGCATGCCCAAAGAAATATTTTGGCTGCTTGGAATTAATCCACATGCGCCTGATGCGTCTGCATCTTGTACATCAATAATAAAGGTGTTCGGATTTGCTTTAATCTTTTCCTTGGCCTCAGCCGAAGTAACTCCTGGAACGTTCTCGCGTGCTTTTGCTACCATTTGCTTAAAAGTAATTGCCATTATAGTTTGCCTCCTAAAATTGATCTTGCTCTATATAGCTTAACACAGTTTAGGATGGCTTTTCCAGCGTAGGCCGCAGGGGATAAACACCATCCTCCGTATCCTCAAAGCTTAAAGCTTGGATATATGCCAAGACTTCAATTAAAAAGAAGCTTTATGTCCATGCTGGAAACAACTTTATGTCCATGCTGGAAACACCTCACGGTTTGATTTCACTTATAATGCTCAATGATTCGCTCAGCATAACGACGTCCGAACAGCTTTTGGCTCGCGTTGTCCAGGTGCGTTCCATCGCCGGTGGAATTTGTGCCTTCATTGGAAACCCAATTGGTATTAGGGATATGCTCGGCGATCGTGGTCATCGCTTGGTTAAAAGCGGCATTCTTCGTAGGCAATAGCTGACCAACTATAAAAGGCACCCCAGGAGCCTGAAGGTCATTCCTTAAGTCAGCTACAAGCCTGTTCAAGTGGGCAAAGTAGGTATCCGCGTCATTCTGGTCACTTTCCCCTTGATGCCATAATACACCTTTTAAGGTGCCCCACTTCATCGCTTCTTGGGTTCTTCTAATAGCTTCCTCGTAAAGACCGGTGCCTGCACCCTTTTGCCATTCTGCGAGCGCAGTCCCTCCTCTTGCATTCGCTATAATCCCGATTTCGATTTGGGTATCCTGCTCCTGCTCTACAAGGACTTGGGCAAAGGTGCTTGCCAGATGGAATCCGTTAAGCTTGGTGCTGACCTCAACCGAAGCATACCTGTTTAAGCCTTGGATGGCCGTAATTTGCGGAAGGTTGGTGACCAAGCCATTCTCAGCTTTTTCCCATTGATTAAGCCCGTTCCATACATAGGCACGGTCTATCGGATGCAGATCCTCATTATCAATACTCGCTCTACTCGCCATATTGGATTGGCCAATAAATAAATACAAGTGAAAATTCGGCTGCGATGCCTGAATGGCTTGCGCCTCGCCCCCGTATAGCCCCAAATGCTCAATCATATGGACCTTGGCAGCTACGAGGTTAAATACCTGAAGCTCATAAATTCCAAAATCAACGCCAACAGGCTCAGCAAAAATCCGTATGTATCGCGAGGAAAGATTGTCCACATTAATTTCTGTCGTTCGATGCCCATCGTCCGAAGGGTCTAAGCTATGGCTATAGACCTCTGTCCAGTTTAGAGGCTCATCGGAAATTTGAACGGATAAATGGATGGTTTGCTGCTGGTATCCCACTATTACAATCTTATTCAACAGCTCTTGTCTGCCCAAATCTAAAACCAAATCTATCTGCGCATCAGTTGCAGGCCTCCACATCGTATCAGCCTTACCATCGGTGATATGCTCTGCCGGATAGCTCTTTTGCGTCCCACCTTGTTTAATGGTAACTGCCTTGCCCAAAGCCAGGTTGGTTCCAGCTCCATGGATATTCGACGACTCTAAATTCGAAATAATAAACCTCTCCTTATCATCCATAAAGAGCAAAGGCAGCCAATAGCTGCTTTTGCTCCCTAATAAAGTTTGTCTAGTTAATATAGCAAATTTATTCCATGATTTCGATCAAAAGTTGCGGCTGTATACTTGCAAATTGTCATCGCCATCTAAGATTGGCTTTACATTTTGTTTTTGTATTCCTTTGGTGAGCAGCCCACCATCCGCTTGAACACCTGATAAAAATAGGCATATTCATTATAGCCAACTTTTTCTCCGACCTCGTTAACCTTGCATTTGGGGTCCTCAAGCAGTCGTTTGGCAGCTTTAATTCTCGCTTTACACAAAATATCAACGAAATTCTCGCCAGTCTCCGCCCTTAGCAGGCGGCTTAGATAAACGGGGCTAATGTCAAAGAAGGTGCTGACGGAAGTTAAAGTGACAGCCTCGGCAAAATGCTCATGAATATGTTTAAGAATTTTATTGACCAGCAAGCTATATCCTTTCTTACGCGCTTCCAGCTTCATGCAAATCTGGGCAACCAGCTCTGTCACGTAATCGGATAACTCCTTCAGGCTGCCTAGGCGATTCATTTCCTTCAGAAGTTGATTATTGCTTTTGCCCATCCCCAGCTCGTCCCCTGTTACATGGTAATAATAACGTGCCGCAGAGAGGCAAACCTCTGCCAGCAGACCACGGGCAACCGTGATATTCCCGTCGGCATAAACACCGATGATTACAATGATTCGTTTCGTTTCTTCTACCAGCTGAGCAAGCGGTACTTGTTCAATTGACTGCTCGAAGCGTTCAATATCCATAACAACCGATGTTTTCCTCATTTGCTCCCCCCTTTTTCTGCTAATACAGGCAAGTCCTATAGGAAAGTAAATTAAAGTAAATTCGTAGCTTTAGTACTATTACCCAATTAACAGTTTATATATAACAAAATGCCTTCCAGTTAACTTAGGAGTCACATACGAAGAAAACGCTACAAAGTTCCAATATCCTTACTGTATTGTTATAATAGGCGAATAGCCACTTATTAAATGAGGAATCCTATACAGCTATGGGAAAGGATGAGTATGATGAACCCGAAGGACAAGTTATTGCCACCCGGTCAATTCGAGACTGAGAAATGGCCGATTCTTCATGAAGGCGATGTTTACAGCTTTCAAGAAGCTCAGTGGAATTTCAAGCTATTTGGTGAGGTTAGTAAAGAAATCAACCTATCCTTTCAAGAGATGATGAAGCTGCCCAGGACGATCACAACTGTCGATATGCATTGTGTGACGACCTGGTCGAAGTTTGATACTACCTTTGAAGGCATTGCACTCCATGAACTATTGAAGCTAGTTGAGGTTGAGCCGCATGCCAAATATGTAAAGGTTTACGGATATCTCAACAATAATCCGTTTGGCTATTCGGCGAATATGCCGCTCGAAGCCTTGCTTGGCGATGATTCTTTATTCGTATGCCGTTGGAAGGATGCCTATCACGATTGGCAGGATATTACGCCTAAGCATGGATATCCTTTGCGTTTTATTCCTCCTGCCTCCTTTTACTTATGGAAAGGCTCCAAATGGGCAACTGGCATTGAATTTATGAAAGAGGATGCGGCCGGGTATTGGGAGCAGCGAGGTTACTCCATGACGGCCAATCCTTATAACGAGGAACGGTTCTCCGATCCAAACTTTTGACTATTCGCAGCACTCGGGTAAAAGTCAGCTGTCGGCGCATCACCAAGATATTATATCGGAAAACGTTAATAAATTGTGATTAGTATTCATTCTATAGTGCTAAACATGTACGAGCGTGATCGCCAAAAAGCACCTCAGCAGCCACTTTGAAAGTGGGGCGGAGGTGCTTTTTGACAAATGGAGGAGATTTCAATGAAGTCACTACGGAAGACTACGCCTTATTCCGCCTGCGTTGAACGCTCCACACCATCGCCGCAGCTCCAATCATAGAGCCACCTGCGATACAAACGCCATTCCATTGCCCGATGCTCCAAGCATAGCTGCCCAGCGTAGAGCCGATCGACCCGCCAATAAAGGTACTAACCATAAATACGGTATTAAGCCGGCTTCTCGCCTCTGGAACTAAGGCATAGATCCGCGCTTGATTAGAAATTTGCGAGCCCTGCACACCTAAGTCAAGAAGGATCACCCCCAGAATGAGTCCCCACAAATAAAACCCTATAACCCAAAATGAAAGATAAGACAACAAAGCCAATACAATAAATATACCAACCATTCCTGTCGCACTAAAACGATCCGTTAACCTGCCAGCTACCGGGGCTGCTGCTGCACCTAAAACACCTACTAAACCAAACAGTCCTGCAATTTCACTACCATAATAATAAGGAGTACCCTCTACAAAAAAAGCAAGCGCTGTCCAAAAAACGCTAAAGCCGCCAAACATTAATGCGCCTAATAATGAGGCTTCCCTCAGCATGGGCTGGGTCTTAACCAGCTCGCCAATTGATCTGATTAATTGCCCATAAGTGATTGGATTCGCTGGCTTGGCCTTGGGCAATACCTTCCATAATAAAATCGCCAGCACCAGCATCATTGCCGCAGCAATCCAGTACATCGAGCGCCAGCCCATAAAACCGCCAATCACTCCAGAAATCGTCCTTGCCAACAAAATCCCGATCAACAATCCGCTCATGACGGTACCAATCACTTTGCCGCGCTCCTCGGGAGGAGCAAGATCAGCCGCCAATGGAATAATTATTTGTGTCGTTACAGCCGTAAAACCGACGCATAAGCTCGCCATATAAATCCATGTTAGATTCTGTGAGGTGGCCACGCCAATCAGCGATACCATTTCAGCTAATAATATGACCACAATCAGTCCGCGGCGTTCCTTCATATCGCCAAGCGGCACGAACAAAAACATCCCTACAGCATAACCGATTTGCGTTAGCATCGAGATGCTGCCCACTTCCACAGCGGTAACATTAAATGCACGCCCGATTTCTGCGAGTAGCGGTTGATTATAATAAAGATTAGCCACCGACATTCCACAGGCTACAGCCATTAATAGCATCAGTGAATTCGTCATAATCGGCTTTGCAGTTTCCAGTGGAGCACTTGCTGAACTTTTACCCATAACCATTCTTCATCCCATTCCGTGTAGGCTCCCAATTTTTCTCAGCCAGATTATTATACTGTAGTTGTTATGGAAGAGGAAGAAAATCATTTCATTTGTGTATTTAATAACGCGTAGGAACTTGTGTTCGTTACAGCTTTATGGTATGATCAGTTATGTTAATTTTATGTTGCGCCCTTAGTTCAGCTGGATAGAGCGTTTGACTTCGAATCAAAAGGTCGGGAGTTCGAATCTCTCAGGGCGCGCCTTCTACTTTCATTAATATCCATTAAATATGAGTGTACTCCTAAAAGCGCCAGCAATGGCGCTTTTTTTGTGCCGCTTTACGCTGGACGTCTGCTATCTGCTGTTTGCTGTCTGCTCTGCTATCTGCTTGTCTGTGGGGAGGCGTTCGGGATTCAAGCCACTAATGAAGTCAACACGCATGTCGGCTCTGGCAGCCAAATTGATCCTAGAAGCATCGGAATTCCACAAAGTCCACCGGGTTTAGCATTTGAAGTATATATCAAATAACCTTTAGCCCACTGTAGACGAGGGTTGAAGGTTATTTGGCAACATCAATGGTTCTAGCCTTCTAGGACTATTAAGCTTTCCATGCGGAAGGATGATCGTCACTTACCATATCAAGATCGGCTGCATTGGCATTAGTCTGAACCTGCTCTGGACTTTTGCAGCCTGGGATCACGCTAGTAACCGCAGGATGCTTGAGGCACCAGGCAAGCGCCCATTCAGCCATACTCAGGCCATTAGGCAGCTCGTTTTTCTGGATCTCCTGCACTCTTTCCAGCTTCAATGCAGTCTGCTCCTTATCATGTCGGGAACGGACATCATTAGCTGCGAATTCGGCACCCGGTTTATATTTGCCGCTTAAGTATCCGCTTGCAAGAGGAACACGAGCAAGCACGCCAAGATCCTGCCGCTCACAGGATGGAAATACGCGGTTTTCTGGTGTTTGATCCAAGCGGTTATAAATGACTTGAATAGCTTTGGCATTCACCTTTGTTGCCGCATCCGTTTGATGCAGATTATCATTACTGCCGATGGAGATACCCAAATTTCTTATTTTTCCCGCTTGAACCTGCTTGTCCAGCATCGTCCAAAGCTGGTCATTGTCAAATAAATCGTCGGCGCCCGAATGGAACTGGTACAAATCGACATAATCCGTTTTCAAGCTCTTTAGTGAAGCCTCCAATTGAATAAGAACTTCTTCAGCCGACCAATAATTACGTGTACTTTCCCGATCTGCGTGGTTATGGCCGAATTTTGTAGCGAGCACCCAATCTGCCCTGCTATTTCTGCGGGAGATATAATCTCCGATAAATCCTTCCGAAAGATGATGCCCGTAGCATTCTGCCGTATCAATAAGATTAATGCCGACTTCTGAAGCTTTGTCCAAGATAGCGTCTACTTCATCCTGTGTGAAATCCTTGCCCCAAGCTCCACCAAACTGCCACGTTCCTACTCCAACGACTGAAACCTTCAGTTCCGTTTTCCCTAGTCTGCGGTATTTCATGAACGACATCTCCTTTTAATTACATCATGCGCAACTATTTTATTATAGTGGAGGTTGAAGGTCTCAACAAGAATGGAAAAAAAGGTGCGCTAGTTTATAAAATGTAACCAGTCAATGCAGCATGAAGGATATATCCGTAGCAGGCTTATCAAAATAGGAATATTTGTCATACTCATATCTGTTGGTCGCGAAATTCTTGGGGAGTAACACCGTAATGCTTTTTAAACACATGGATAAATGAATGCGCCCGCTGATAACCCATTTTTTCGGCAATTTCATAGATCTTGTCCTGGCTGTTTTTCAACAGATAGGCTGCCTTCTCCATACGAAGCTGGAATACATAATCGGTAATGTTTTGTTTGGTTTCCAGCTTGTAAATTTTGGACAGGTAAACGGGATGCAAGTAGATATGGTCCGCTATCGTTTGAAGCGACACATCCTCGCTCAGGTTCTGCTCAACGAATTGCTGAACACGATGAACGATTGATGAACGCGCATCATTCACTTCCTTGTCCATATCGGCTTTCAATTGGCCCAGTACACGCAAGCTCCAGTCACGCAGCAAGCTTGCCGAACGAAAAGGCAGACCTTCGGTCATTTTATAATAATCGGGCCCAATCAACTCGGCAAGCTGCCTCCCATTTTTGTGAGTAATGTAGGAGAAAGCAGCGGAAACCGCAAAAAAAACCTCCAAAACATGCTCCTGTGACTGCGACCATTGCTCATTTAACTCCTTGAAAACGCCAATCAGTTTCTCTTCAACCTCAGACCATCGCCCTGTCTCCAGTAGCTGGGTTAAGGTCGGAAGCTCATAAAGATGCTGCAGGGTACGGTGTGATTCTTTCGGTGCTTCATCCTCTTTGGTCGTCATAAATAAATTATGCTCGCTACCAATCCTTTTACGGAATAGGGACAAAGCTTGGTTGTATACCGTTGTTACATCGTCAGGAAATTGTCCCCACGTACTAACGAGAACCGATATTTTACCTTTTAAATAGGTGGTCACTGCCTTCTGCAGCTCACTTGATGTTCGCTCCAAATGCTGCTGCCATTCTTCGATCTCGGTGCTTTCCGTTCTCAACTTCAGCATAAATACTAAGTAGTCATGAGAATCTTTACTATGCCATATCTCATATTGAGGTGAAAATAATTCCTCGGCAATATTGCCGACTGCATATTCGAACAATGACAAGCTGCGGGCGTCATAATGCAAAAACTGCTCCTCCATCCGCACCATCACCATGGCGAATGGGCTATGGTGAAAGCTGGGAATTCCGAGCTCAAGCATCTTGCGTTCCCATTCTTCTCCTGGGTAACGTCTGCCCTGAAGCAGCTCGTTTAACAGACTACCCTTTAGGAGAGGCAAATTCTCCTTCAAGGTTAGCTGGATACGCTGCCCAGAAACCAGCTCCGCCCATTCCGCTTGAATTTGCTGTAAAACACGTTGAACGGTATCACGGACTTGCTCCTCCGAAACAGGCTTCAGCAAATAATCCGCAGTTCCGTGCTGAATGGCTTCTTGCGCGTAGCTGAAATCGGCAAAGCCTGATAGCAAAATGCACCGGGTTTTCGCCCATTTTCGGCGCACGATAGCAATCAGCTCCAATCCCGTCATACCGGGCATTTGAATATCTGTGATGATAATATCAATAGTCGTTGTATGGAGCAGAGTTATTGCTTCTTGAGCCGAATAAGCCCGATGAACCGTTTCGATACCCAAGGATTCCCAGTCCATCGTTCCAGCCAATCGCTCAACGACATGCCTTTCATCATCCACGATCAAGAGCTGGTACATAAGTTGGTTCCCTCCATATCACGGTTGCTTTAAAGCCGCCATAGTCAGATGAGGCAAGCTGCAAACCTGACGACGCTCCGAAATGATGCTTTAGACGTTGATGAATATTCCATACGCCACAGCCTATTTCTTCTGTCATGGACTGGTCCAGCGTCGTGTTCAGCTCCTGGAGTCTTTCAGATGAAACCCCCAGCCCGTTATCCTCAATATGAATTCGATGCTCCCCACCAACCGTTTCTCCATAAATGCGGATGAACCCCTTGCCCATTTTTTGTTCAAGTCCATGGATAACCGCATTTTCCACCAGCGGCTGCAGGAGCAACCGAGGAATGCTCAGCAGCAGCATCGATTCCGGTACATCTAATTCATACTCAATGCGATCCATGCGTAAATTCTGAATGGTCAAATAATTGGAGACGAGCTGTAGTTCCTCTTTTATTGTAACCTGTTGCCTTTCCAACCGCGTTGTATAGCGATAATAATCGCCCAAATTGTTGGCCATAGCGACAACAGACTGTTTGTCCTCCAGCATCGCCATGTTGCTGATGAAATATAGGCAATTGTATAAAAAATGCGGATTGATCTGCGCTTGCAGCTGCTTTAAGGTTGCTTCATGGGAACGTAATTGCTCCACATGCACTTTTTCAATTAACTCCTGCATTTGCTCGGTCATCTCATTAAATCGGCGGATCAGAAAGTCAAATTCATTGTTAGGTTGATATTCGATTCGACCCGAATAATCGCCACGTGTGATCTGCTGAACACTCTTCAACAGCTTTCCGATCGGGATTTGAACATGCCGATACAGCAAGTAAGTAGCAATCATTCCCGCAATAAGCAGAAGGGCCATGGAAACGTAAAAAAAATTCCGACTCGCCGTAATCGGTTGCAGCGTTTGCTCCAGTGGTACATAATCGACTAAATACCATCCAAGTGAACGAGACTTTACATAATTGACCAAGTACTTATCCGATTCTAGACTAACTATCCGATTGCCGGAAACTGCCTCCAGAGCTTGGGAATCCAAGTCTTGTGAAACTGCATGTGAAAGCTTGGGATTTGCACTATGGTTAACAATAGCTGGCCTACCGGGTATAAATAAAAAAGGATCCCCTTTGCCCCCCGTTTTGAAAATATCCAGCATAAGCCGGATATTTTCGACGGACAATCGGACCTCGTAGACGACACGCGCTTGATCCAAGCTCACCGCTGATGCCGGCTCTGCTACCTGACGAATGAATGTTTCACTCAATGGCTTCCCGTTTCCTTGATCATAAGTCCATTTTTTCTTAATCATCTGCTTCATATAATCATCTTTATAGGTAACAAATATATTAGAGGATAATGCTTGTCTTTCCTCCGGTAAATAAATGCTTAATTCATTGGTCCAGTCACTGGATACGCTCTGCAGCCCGAGCTTTTCAATCACCCGGGATTGCAATAGCAGCCTATCCAGCAAAACTTTATCTTTCTTATCCACATACTGTTTGATAAATGGATCCTGGCCGACAATTACAGGGAACATGGATAATTGATCAACGGAACCGTCAACTTGGGATATAAAAAATTGCTGCCTGTTTAATAGATTTTCTTGAATTTCATCCCTTAGCACATTTACGCTTACTTGATTCGAATACATGTAGACACAGGCAATCGGAATTAAGAGGAGGAAGATGATAAGAACCATTCTACGAAACGTGTTTCTTTTGGCAACCATTCCTATTCCTCCTCCCCTGTAATTCGGGTTGTAACTAATGCGTTATCCTTTCACCGCACCAGCGGCAAGTCCGCTCACGATATACCGCTGAGCCAATAGGGCAATGATCAACACTGGCAGTGTGATAATGCAAGCTGCGGCCATTAAGGCACCCCAGTTAATATCTGAATACGACAAGAAATTAAATACAGCAATCGGCAGTGTCTTGGTTTTGTCTCCAGCAAGTATAATGGAAAACATAAAGTTGTTCCATGAGAAAATGAAGGAAAGCAGCGACGATGTAATAATACCGGCTCCTGATATCGGTAAAATGATTCGCACAAACACTTGGGATCGAGTACAACCATCAATAAGTCCAGCTTCTTCGATTTCCAATGGAAGTCCCTCAAAAAACGAGATCATAATCCAAATGATAAAAGGCAAACCCACCAGCATGTGGCTCAAAATAAGCGCAGTATACGTATCGACCAAATGCAAATTTGAGAACAAAATAAACCACGGAATCAAAAACGTAATCCCCGGTATAATTCTAGCGACTAAAATAACCAGGCCAAGACCTTGCAGACGGTATCTGGCGATAGCATATGCCGCAGGCAAACCCAGAAGCAAGGAGCCAACTGTGGAGCCAACAGCTACGATAAAGCTATTGACAATAAAACGCATAAATTCGTATTGCTCGAACACGTTCACGTAGTTTTTGATTGTCGGCTTAAAGACTAAAAACTGTCCGGACGACATGATTTGCGCCTGTGTCTTGAACGAGGCCAACAGCATCCATATAAACGGGAACGAAAACAAAAGAATCACAATGATCGTTAACAGCGTATAGACCCTATTATAAGCGCCTTTCTTTTTCATTATCCACTTACACCTCCATCCTTTTACGGATCCAGATCATGGCTAGTGTAAGACCCATCACCAGCGCAAAAAATATAACGAGCAGCGAAGAAGCCATACCCAGCTTGAAGTATTGGAAGCCGAGCACATAGCCGTAGACGTTTAACGTTTCGGAGGCCAGATTCGGTCCGCCTTGCGTCGTAGCATAGATGATATCGAACGTCTTCAGCACGTCGATCAGACGCAGCATAACAGCCACTATAATTGTCGGACGCAATAACGGTAGTGTGATATAGATGAATTTTTGCCACACGGTTGCTCCATCCACGTCAGCTGCTTCATAAGGGTCGCTTGGCAGCGTAGACAAGCCGGCCATGACAATCATCGCAATCATCGGTGTCCACTCCCATACATCCACAATAACAAGGGATGGAATAACCTGGGAGGGCGAAGCTAGCCACAGTAAGGGGTCCAACCCAAGCGATTTCAGCAGCGTGTTGGCTATACCGATTGTCGGCTCATAGATCAGCATCCAGACAAGACCCATCGCTACCGGAGTTGCAACCATCGGCAATAGAAATAAGGTTTTGACAATGTTTTTCCCTTTGAAATCACGATATAAGAGTAAAGCAATCGCGATGGCTAATACCGTTTCCAGGATGAGTGCTGCAAATGTAAAATAAAAGGTGTTGCCAACCGCATGCCAGAACCGACTTTCTGTTAGTAAAGCGGTGTAATTGCTAAGACCGACCCATTTGGGCGGAGTCGTCGCCGACATGCTCCATTCATAGAAGCTGATGCGCAGCGTGTATACAATTGGGAATACCATCATAACTAGAACGAATATTACGGCAGGCATCGTGTAAATCCATTTAATATTACGGTCAAACCAGGTTTGATTCATGATAGATTCTTCCTTTCTCGGCTAGAATACAGAAAGGACCGGCTCTAACACCGGCCCCTTCCTTTCCATACCTTATTTTCCTTTTTCTTTATCCATAATAGCCTGCAGCTCTTCATTTGCTTTATCTGCAGCAGCCTTGATGTCACCACCGGTAATGCCTTGTAGCACAACGCCTCCGACCACGTCACGAGCTTCACCTACTCCTATTAATACGGGGCGATCGTGATCAATGCCGCCTTTAGCGGAATCCTTAATGACTTGAACCATCTCTGCCGGGAAGCCGGAGACACCATCAGGTTTTTCCCATACAGAAGTTCGGGCACCCGGGTTGCCGAGCTTCTGGGTTTTTAAGACAACATCTTTACTGGATGCCCATTTAATGAACTCCCATGATGCGTCCTTGTTAGCTGTTTTTGCATTCATGGCCAATCCCCAAGAGGTAATGTTGTATGGCTTCGATCCCGCGGCACCACCAGGGAACAACGCATAACCTACCTTGTCGGAAACTGTCGATTTTTCTGGATCTGTTACATTTTTATAAAGAGAATTTGCATCTGTGATAAAGGCTACCTTTCCTTGTGCGAAAATACCAAGTGCTTGCGGCCATGACATATTAAGAACGCCTGGAGGAGCGTAATCCTTTAATAGACTGCTGTAGGTTGTAAAGGCTTTAATAGCTTCCGGGGAATTGATCGTTGCCTTGTCACCTTTGGTGAAGTCTCCGCCTTCTGAATATAAGAACGAGGATACTTGAGTTACAAGCGGTGATCGTTGGCCGCGGGCTACGAATCCATACATTTCAGCTTTCGGATCATGCAGCTTTTTTACAGCCGCTATCAATTCGTCGATTGTTTTAGGCACAGCAATATTCGCTTTTTGCAGCAAATCCTTACGGTAATACAGGATTTCCTGCTCGGTGATGATCGGGATTCCCGCAAGCTTGCCATCTACTGTGGTAGAACCAATGGAAGACTTCGTAAAATCGCCAAAATCATAATTGGCATCTTTGCTAGTAAACTCGTCCAATGCTTGTACCCAACCATTTTTGTAGAACAGCTTGCCCTCTTGCAGCGGACGATACATGAACACATCCGGTGTAGCAGAGTTGGAAGTAAATTGAACCGTTAATTTTTGCGTGAGCTGGTCTTCGAAAAAGCTTTGAAGCTCTACCTTCATTCCTGATTGTGCTTCAAATTCGGGAATTAATGGCTTGATTGCTTCGCCCCATGGGTGATTGGCTGTCACAACAGTCAGTTTTTTACCCTCGAAAGGTTTCGCTGCTGCCGGCTTGCTCGCATCTGTTACAGGTGCTGGTGTCGTACTCCCGCATCCGGCAAGCAAACTCATTCCCATTACTGCCACAATACCGGTCGGTAACCATTTTTTCAGTTGTTGATTCATCTATTGAACCCTCCTAGAATCTCTCTGATCGTTTGTTCGATCTATATGTATAGCGTAACTGATTTTATTGTTACACGAAATAACGCAGATCAAACATCTATAACGGGAACACAATGCATTTACTACCCTTTGTCAAAAAGAAAATCTAAGTCGAGTTGCTCTTGTTTTCTTCTTCTACATGTTTGTTTTTCTTTAAATTACACGTATTCAAACACAAACAAATATGATAGACTGTAAACAAAACCAAATAAACATACATTCGGAGGTAAAAACATGGTACAAAGTTTGTGGGAAGCATCTAAAGCAGCAGAGAAGGTAACAGGTCTTGATCAATTGGTTTATCGTTCGAATTTAATTGGTACTGATCGTCGTGTATGTAATTTTGGCGGAGGTAATACCTCAACTAAGACAGTTGTCAAGGATTTCCGTGGTCGTGATGTGGAAGTTATGTATGTGAAAGGCAGCGGCTCCGACTTGGCTTCGATGAAAGCGGCTAATTTTACAGGCTTACGCATGGAGGATATTCGTCCTTTGTTCGACAAACCGGAAATGCCCGATGCCGAAATGGTCGCTTACCTGGCGAACTGCATGATCGATGCCAAGGACCCTCGTGCTTCAATTGAAACCTTGCTTCACGCTTTTCTTCCATTTAAACATGTTGACCATACCCACCCCGATTCCATCATCAGCCTTTGTTGCGCAGATAATGGCAAAGAGCTAGCTACTGAAATTTTTGGCGACCGCTTTGTATGGGTTCCTTATATACGTCCTGGCTTCACCCTCTCCAAGATGATCGCTGAAGGTGTTCTTAACAACCCTAATGCCGAGCTGGTACTTATGGAGAAGCACGGTCTGGTTACATGGGGAGAAACCTCCGAGGAGGCTTATGCCCAAACGATCAAAATCATCACTGAAGCCGAAAGCTTTATTGAAGCACGCATTAAAGAAGAGCAAGTTTTCGGTGGTGTGAAGCACGCCGCTTTAGCTGCTGACGTTCGTAAAAGCGTTGCCGCACAAGTGATGCCTACGATCCGCGGCGCTGTAAGCGATGCAAAGAAAATGATCCTCTCCTTCGACGATGCTGATGATGTCCTGCAATTCGTTGGCGGTACAAATTCCGCAACTCTTTCCCAAGTAGGTGCAGCTTGCCCTGACCACCTTGTCCACACGAAGGTTGTTCCATTATTCATTGATTGGACGCCGAATGCTGACGATATCGATGGCCTGAAAGCAAAGCTTAAAGAAGGCGTCGCTGCTTACAAAGAGATGTACAAAGCTTATTTCGACCGCAACAAAAACGAAGGCGATGTGATGTTCGAAGCAGCGCCGCGTGTTATTCTGATTCCAGGTGTCGGCATGATTAACACTGGCAAGAGCTGGGCTATGTCGCAGGTTAGCGGGGCTTTGTACCACCGTGCAATTGCCGTTATGCGTGGCGCTACTGCCCTTGGCGAATTCGTCTCCCTTGTCGAAAACGAATCGTATAATGTCGAATATTGGCCGCTTGAGCTTTACAAATTGTCCTTGGCACCTGCGGAAGCTGAATTTTCCCGCAAAATTGCCTTTATCACTGGCGGAGCCGGTGGCATTGGCAGCGAAACTGCACGTCGCCTTGTATCTGAGGGTGCGCATGTTGTGCTGGCAGACCTTAACCTTGAAGGTGCGGAAAAGGTTGCAGCCGAGATTAACGCAAAATACGGCGAAAACCGGGCGATTGCCGTTAAAATGGATGTAACCAGCGAAGATATGATTAAAGCTGCTTATGCCGAGACCTCCATCACTTATGGCGGCGTGGATATTATTATCAATAACGCAGGTCTTGCTACCTCTAGCCCATTCGACCAAACCTCGCTCAAGGAATGGAATTTGAACATGAATGTGCTTGGAACGGGATATTTCCTCGTTGCCCGCGAAGCGTTCATTCTCATGAAGGAACAAGCCATCGGCGGCAATATGGTGTTCATCGGCTCCAAGAACTCCATTTATGCTGGTAAAAGCGCTTCGGCCTACAGCTCGGTTAAAGCATTAGAGGCTCATCTTGCACGTTGCATCGCCGCAGAAGGCGGAGAGTTCGGCATTCGCGTCAATACGATCTTGCCGGATGCGATCCTGCAAGGCTCGGCGATTTGGAACGGAAGCTGGCGTACAGAGCGTGCCGCTGCCTACGGCATTGAGCCGGATCAATTGGAAGAGCATTATCGCAAACGCACAACCCTGCTCGTTAATATTTATCCACGCGATATTGCCGAAGGCATTGCTTTCTTTGCTTCTTCGAAATCGGATAAAACGACAGGCTGCATGCTAACTATCGATGGCGGCGTACCGGCTGCATTTACTCGCTAATCGATGATCTTGATCTTGATTAACCTATAAAGGAGACTACCTATATGCCGTCAGCTACAGGGGAAAAGCTTTGGATTATTCCTGACGGTTACATTCCGGAGCTTAGCTCCGGAGCGTTAACCAGCCATGAATCGATCTGTGTACTAAATACCGCATCCGAGGATGCCCAGCTTAGCATTACGATCTTTTTTGAGGATCGGGAGCCCATTGAGGATATATGGGAGGTTGTTCCAGCCCGCCGGACGAAGCATATCCGCACTAGCTCTTTAGCCAAAGAAGGTAAATCGATCCCAATTGCCGTACCCTATGCAATTGAAGTAAAAAGTGATATTCCGGTTATTGTCCAATATAGCCGCTTGGATGCGACCCAGGCTGAGAATGCCTTAATGTCGGTCATTGCTTATCCCGTCAAATAAAGGATTGCTTATCTCATTGTATAATCATTCATCCAATACTAAGTTAGAGGAGCCTAACCCATGGACAAAAACGTTCAAGCCAATTATGAATTAGCCAAAGAGCTATATGCCTCGCATGGAATTGATGTAGATCAAGTACTTAAGCAGTTGGAAAATGTGAAAATTTCGATGCATTGCTGGCAAGGTGATGATGTAAAGGGCTTCTTGAATCGTGACCAGGATTTGACTGGCGGCATCTCCGTAACAGGTAATTACCCCGGAGCGGCGCAAACCCCTGCCCAGCTTCGTGCAGATTTGGAGAAAGCGTTCTCTTTGATTCCCGGCAAGCATAAGGTCAATCTTCATGCTATCTATGCAGATACAGATGAAAAGGTTGAGCTTAATGATCTGGAACCGAAGCATTTTGAAAGATGGGTAGCATGGTGCAAGGAGCAAGGGCTGGGACTTGATTTCAACCCGACCTGCTTCTCCCATGAAAAATCCAGTGACGGCTTTACATTAAGCCACTCCGATCCTGAAATCCGCCAATTTTGGATTGACCACTGCAAAGCATCGCGAAAAATCGGTGCTTACTTCGGTGAGCAATTGGGCCAAACCTGCGTAACGAACATCTGGGTACCGGATGGCTATAAGGATGTCCCCGCTGACCGGATGGCGCCAAGACAACGCTTGAAGTCGGCACTCGACGAAGTGTTTGCCGAGGAGCTCAATCCCGCACATAACCTGGATGCCGTTGAAAGCAAGCTGTTTGGCCTCGGGTCCGAAGCCTATGTCGTTGGCTCTCATGAGTTCTACATGGGCTATGGCATCCAGAACAACAAACTGATCTGCCTCGACGCCGGCCACTTCCACCCGACAGAGGTGATCTCCAATAAATTATCGGCTCTTTCTTTGTTTACCGATGGTATCCTGCTGCACGTCAGCCGTCCGATGAGATGGGACAGCGACCACGTTGTAACTATGGATGATGAGTTAATTGAGATCGGCAGAGAATTAGTACGCGGCAACCTGCTTGGCAAAACACATATCGGCCTCGATTTCTTCGATGCAAGCATTAACCGTGTAGCTGCTTGGGTAATCGGTACGCGCAACACCATTAAAGCTATACTTCGTGCTATGCTTGATCCGGTGGAGGCTTTGAAAAAAGCTGAGCTTGAGGGCGACTACACCACACGCCTTGCTTTGACCGAAGAGTTCAAATCGTATCCGTTTGGCGCGATTTGGGATTACTATTGTGCCTCCAAAAACGTTCCCGTTCGCGAGGAATGGCTGGCCGAAGTGAAAAGCTATGAGCAAGAAGTGCTGCTTAAACGATAAAATGGTGTGGAGTGGATACAAATTGACGAGTAAGGGTGATAACCTTGGGTGATATTATCGCTTTTGATCTAGGGGCTAGCAGCGGCAGAGCGCTGCTTGGCCGCTTGGTAGATGGCAAGATCGAAATAACGGAGCTTCATCGGTTTTCCAATGATCCTGTGCAGGTGGGCGAACGCCTGCATTGGGATATATTGCGGTTGTACCACGAAATCAAGCAAGGGCTGTTAATCGCCAAAAACCAAGGAATCGACGTGCAAAGCATTGGAATCGATTCCTGGGCGGTCGATTTTGGCTTTATCGGCAAAAACGGCGAATTGGTCGGCAACCCATACCATTACCGTGACCGCCATACGGAGGATGCTATGGAGCAGCTTTTTGCCCAAATTCCAGCATCTGTTATCTTCGGAAAAACAGGCATTCAATTTTTGCAGTTTAATACGATTTTCCAATTATTTGCTCTTAAACAAGCTAATTCCCCCTGGCTGCAAGAAGGCAACCGATTTCTTATGATCCCGGATTTGCTGAGATACTTCCTAACCGGGGACATGCACAATGAGTTTTCGAATGCTACGACGACACAATTATTTAACCCCATTAAGGGTGATTGGGATGAAGATCTGCTCAAGCTGCTCGATTTCCCTAAATCTTGGTTTGGCGATGTGCTCCAGCCTGGCAGTAAAGCCGGTATGCTGCAAGCCTCCGTTTGCGAGGAGCTCGGCATGAAGTCGATTCCCGTCTATGCAGTAGCCGAGCATGATACCGGCTCCGCCGTAGCGGCTGTTCCAGCAACCGACTGTTCTTTTGCCTATTTAAGCTGCGGCACTTGGTCGTTGATGGGTACAGAGGTGCAAAAGCCAGCTATTAACGATTTGGCGCAAAAGCTGAATTTCACCAATGAAGGCGGTGTCGAGGGAACATACCGCTTACTTAAAAATATTATGGGCTTATGGATTTTGCAGGAATGCCGCCGCGAGTGGGAACGAGCAGGAAAATCGTATGCATTTCCCGAATTGGTTCAAATGGCCGGTGTGGCTAAACCTTTTGGAGCTTTTATCGATCCGGATGATTCGATGTTCCTTGCACCTGGCGATATGCCTGCAAGAATTACGCAATATTGCTTACAGACAGGCCAGCAGGCGCCTGAGTCCGTTGGGGAAATCGTCCGCTGCATTCTGGAAAGCCTTGCTATGAAATACAGGTTCGTGTTCGAGATGACCGAGCGCCTATCCACACAGAAATTTAATGGCTTGCATATGGTCGGAGGCGGCATTCAAAATACGCTACTCTGCCAGTGGTCAGCTAATGCAATAGGCAAGCCGGTCTGGGCGGGTCCTTCAGAAGGAAGTGCCATTGGGAATTTGGCTGTCCAATGGATCGCCCAAGGTGTATTCAAGGATATTTGGGAGGCACGCCAAGTGATCCGGGATTCCTTCCCGCTTGCTACCTATGAGCCAGAGGAGCAGGAATTGTGGGCTGAGGCCTACGGCCAATTCACAAAGTTGACAGGGATTGCCGAGTAGCCTATGCTGCATATATTGTTTGTGAAAAGAGGTACGCCATGCTAGTTGCGGAGCGTTATGAGATGATTGTAGGTTTGGTTAACGAAAGAGGCGGCATTAGGGTATCCGAGCTTAGCGAGCTCTGCCAGGTTACGGAGGAGACGATTCGCCGCGACCTGGACCGCTTGGAGCAAGCCGGCCGTCTTCGCCGGTCGCATGGCGGTGCGGTTAGCGTTAAAGATAACCAGCAACCGGAAATCCCTTATTCCGAACGGGAAATTACCCACGCCGAAGAGAAAAAAAGGATTGCCCAGGAAGCGATCAAGCTGATCGGCTCCAAGGACCGGATTCTCCTCGACGCCAGCTCGACGGCCTGGTATATGGCTGCCGACTTGCCTGATCTGCCTCTGACCGTGCTTACGAATTCAATCAAGGTCGCTACGGAGCTTAGCAGCAAGGAGAAAATCCAGGTGATCTCGACGGGCGGCATTTTGGCGCAACGTTCCTTGTCCTTTGTGGGGCCGCTCGCCGAACGTTCGCTTGATGCCTACCATGTAGACAAGGTTTTCCTTTCCTGCAAGGGCGTACATCTGGGCCGTGGCATCAGTGAGTCCAATGAGCTGCAGGCTCGCATCAAAGAGCGGATGATCGGCATGGCAGATCAGGTGATCCTCTTGGCGGATTCCAGTAAATTCGGCGTACAAGCATTCACCCATGTTGCCCATTTATCCGAGGTCGATGTTATTATTACAGACCGCCGCTTGGACAAGGAAACATTGGAGCGGTTGCAGGATCTGGGAATTACCGTTGTAACTGTATAATGAACCCTCTCCAACCTCGCAACATATGGGTAGGTTGGAAAGGGTTCATTTTGTTGCGTTGATTTCTTTCTCATTCGAGGCTACGCTTGAAACTGTACCGCCTAAACGGTATATTTAACCTTCCAGCAGTTGGTAGATTCAATAAAGGAAGGATGGTGAAGCATGGCTTATTTATTTTTAGCGATTTCCATTGTAAGCGAGCTTATTGGAACCTCCATGCTAAAAGCATCCCAAGGGTTTACAAAGCTGCTCCCTATCTTAGGAGTGATTATTAGCTTTGGTTGTTCGTTCTTCTTTTTATCCTTATCGCTCAAAACGATACCCTTAAATGCCGCCTACGCCATTTGGTCTGGCTTAGGTACGATTGCTACTGTTGCCATATCGGTACTTATTTGGAAAGAGAAAATCAATATAGGGAGTATTATTGGCATTTCTTTAATCGTCATTGGAGTCGCTGTACTAAACCTCTTTGGCCCCGCCCATGGCAGCGATGCAGCGGATCCTTCAAAATCGGAGCCGTCTATAGCCCAGAAAAAATAAGCACATGGATAAAAAAAGCCCCCGATTCCACTTTTACAGTGAATTCAGAGGATTTTTTTGTTTATTGCATTGGATTGTTGCAGGTTGTCAGGTGATACAACGTTTCAACGTTTCAAGCTATAATCGTTGGTCGCATACGCAGAGCAGGTACTGGATCGTTGCAAGTCATTAGGGTAACGCCGCATTCCAGCGCATAAGCTGCCTGCTGTTCATCGTCAGGGCAATAGCACCAAGCTAAAATCCCCATATCCTGAAACGATGCGACTACTTCCGGCGTCAACAAGCTCATACTGATACCCGCCGCCCACATTTTAGAATAGGTTCCGGTATCGCCGGGCACAAAATTGGACATAACGTCCCCAAGAAAACCTTGGGTGCGAACCTGGTGCTTGTCATGGAGATAAGCCAGAATATCAGCATCGAAGCAGGTAAACACACAGCGGGACAAATAGCCGTATTGTTGAAGCAGGGCAATGGTTTTATCCACAGCCTCCTGCGCATTCTCGCTTTTTTTAATTTCCACATTCAACAGAACCTCGGAATAGGGCTGAAGCAGCTGGCACAGCTCCTCAAACGTAGGTATCTTAAGCCCCTCAAAAACCTGATTAAACCAGCCTCCCGCATCCAGCTGTTTGAGCTCAGTCAAGCTGTAGTCACCTATTGGACCTGTGCCATTTGTTGTGCGATCCAGCGTCTCATCATGCAGCACCATCAATACGTTGTCCTTGGACAGCCGCAGGTCAAACTCCAGCATATCTACACCTAGCTCCAATGCTTTTTGAAAGGCCAGCAGTGTATTCTCCGGGTAAGCAGATTTATAGCCTCTATGGGCAGCAACTATAAGTGATGATTGATCAGCAAGAGCTTCTATCGTTTCTAGGGCTTTTTTCATTGGTTCAAAATCCTTTCTGCTTCCTTCTTGAATGTATCCAGCGTCGTCTGGACATTTTTGCTGTCGTACATAATCGCTTCAATCGCCGAGAAAAACTCATGCATAATTTCCGGCCAAGCTACGTCCTTATTGGTATCCACTGCATATTGAAGCTGGTCATAAGCTACCTTGCGGTTAGGCTCTTTGGCCCAAAGCTCTTTCATCTCTTTGGATTCAACCATGGCTTTGGTAAAAGGCAGGTAACCGGATTGCAGAATGAACGGCAACGCACCTTGAGGGTCTGTTTCCATCCAGCGCACAAATTCCCAGGCAGCCGCTTTGTTCGGTGAGGATGATAGCAGGGCCACATTGGCTCCACCGGTCGGTGTAGCAATCACTTTGTCCTTGGGCAGGAACGCTGTTACATAGTTAAAGGAAACGGTGCTGGCAAGGCCGCCGATGCTGCCAGTCGATCCATACATAATGCCGACTTTGCCGTCTACAAACATTTTCGACGTAATATTCCCGGAATCCTGCGCTGGCGGGTAATACAAAGCCCCTGTATTTTGTAAGTCTTTCAGGTAGTTAAAGGCTTTAGCACCTACTCCATTGTCATAAAAACCGATTGTTTTTTTATCATCGCTAAAAAATTTTCCGCCTGCCTGTGAAAGCAAGGCAATCGGATACCATGTATCATAAGGCATGGTCACGCCATAACGTTTAACTTCGCCGTTTTCTTTAACTACAAGCGCATTAGCGGCTTTATTTAGCTCTTCCCAGGTTGAAGGAACAGCAAGCCCCAGCTCATCCAGCATTGTTTTATTGATATGTAGAATTGGAGTCGAACGGTTAAGCGGTAGGGCTACCAGCTTATTGTTGAAGGTCGAGTGCCCCATAAGGCCAGCGGTAAAGCCATCCGCACTGAGGCCAGATGTTTTAAGCAGCGGGTTGAGATCCTCCAACACATCCGCATCAGCAAACAGCTCTACATAGGCACGCTCCAGCATACTGACATCCGGTGCGGTTTTGGAGGCAATCGCCTGCTGCAGCTTCGTAACCGTCTCATCATAGCTGCCCTGGAAATTGCCAACAACCTCGATATCCTGATGGCTTTCATTGAATCGTTTGATCAGGGCATCCATATATTCACCGTTTTTACCACCCAAGGAATGCCAGAACTGTACCGTTGTTTTACCCGCTTTGGTGGGTGTTGTAGTAGTCGATGTCTGGGCTGCTGGCGCAGTAACAGCGGGTGTTGTAGCTGAGGCTGTCGGCGTTGTTGGTGCTGAGCCTGGTGTGGGCGCTGCTGTCGGCTGTGGCTGATTGCCTGTGCAGCCAGCAAGTAAGCTGACCAGCATCGTTGTGGACAAAAGTAGACTGGACTTGTTTTTCATGTTTAAATTCCCTCCGTTTTTGGTGTTATTTAATTCCTGAGTAAACAAAAGCTTTGACGATTTGCTTGGAACAAAAGAGGTAAATGAGCAAAATCGGAACGACCAGTACGACGTTGCCTGCCATAATAATATGCCAGTTACTGATCCCTTCCGTTTCCCTAAGCATCGCAATGCCTAGCGTCAACGGGCGGATTCCAGCGGTATCGGTCATGACGAGCGGCCAGAAATAATCGTTCCAATGGCTGACAAAGCTGAATAAAGCAATCGTGGCAAGTGCTGGCTTGGACATAGGGATCATAATTTTCCACATAATTTTAAATTCAGTGGCATTGTCCAAACGCGCCGATTCAATAATTTCCTCAGGAATCTGCATGAAATATTGGCGCAGCAGGAAGATCCCAAAGGCATTCGACATAAAGGGAATAATTTGCGGAAGCAGAGTTTTCGTAATTCCCCAATCGGCCAGCATCAGATAGACAGGGATAAAGGTGATCTGGCCAGGAATCATAAACGCCAACAAAATCATCCCGAACAAAATCGATTTCCCGGCAAATTTATACTTAGCAAAGGCATACGCCGCCGGGATCATCACGATCAGCTGTAAGCAGATGATTGATCCGGTCACGATGATCGAATTTTTCGCGTACATCAGGAAAGGCCCGGCATTCATCGCATCAACAAAGTTGCTCCACTGCGGCGTTGCGGGAATCAATGTAGGCGGGAAGGACATCGTCTCCCGAAAGGTCTGGAGTGAGGTTGAGATCATCCACAGAAACGGGAAAACGAAGATCATTAAAACAGCCGCCTTCATGACCACACTCAACGCCGAGCCCATATTTTTAAAATCATAGGTATTCAAGCAACGAACCCCTTTCCATAGCGTAGTGGCGATTTATTGGTAATGTACCTTTTTGGAAAGCAACCGGAAGTAGATGAACGTTAGCACTCCGATAATAGCCATCAGCACTACGCCTGTAGCCGCCGAATAGCCAATATTGGTTGTCCTGAATCCGTAGATGTAATAGACAATGGTTTTTGTTGCGTCATTGGGACCGCCTCCTGTCATCACCTGCACCGTATCAAATACTTTAAAGGAGCCAATCGTCATAATAATTAAGATGAAAAATAGCTGCGGTGAGATCAACGGTAACGTAATTTTGGTAAACACCCTGAATTTACTTGCATTATCAAGCGCTGCCGCCTCGTAGATCGTAGGAGGTATACTTTGCAAGGCAGCCACAATGATCAAGGTGTAATAACCAATCCCTTGCCAGACCGAGACAATAATGACGGATAATAGTGCCGTGTTGGAGCTTTGCAGCCACTGCGAGGTGGGTAAGCCCAACGTTTTGAGTAGAAAATTGAGTAAGCCTTGATTCGGCTCCATCAGCCATAACCAAATGAGTGACACAGACACAATCGAAACGATATGCGGGGTAAATAGTCCAGCCTGGACAATGGCATTAAACCGGGTTCTTTTGCTCAGCCACATGGCAATTAGCAGAGAAATGGCGAGCGTCAGCACCACGACACCTACGGTATACACCATCGTATTGCCCAATGCCTTATAGAAATCGCCACGGGTGAAAATCTGCGTGAAATTATCGAAGCCGATAAACTTGCTTTTGGCTTTATTCATCAGATTGTATTTAAAAAAGCTCAAGTAAGTTAAATAAACGATCGGGTACATCACGAAAATAAAAATGCCTGCCATAGCCGGGGTGATCATCAGATACGAGCGAAAGGTGGTCCACACTCTTTTTTTATTCATCAGGTTGTCCCCGTAAAGCCTTCATATAGGTATAAAAGCGGATATGCTCCTCGCTGATTCGGTTGCCATCTGGTCCAAAGAAATAGATCTTGCTTGCCTCTACCCCTAAGTAAACCTGCTGTCCCACCGAGAACAGGTCTTCGGTACACTTCACCATAAAAGAATGCCCCTCAAGCCTCACCTGGTAGATCGTTTCAGAGCCGAGCATTTCGCGCGTCACGATCAAACCACGTATCGCATAATGGGTGTCTCCAGGCTCCTCGGACAAGGTGACACTCTCCGGGCGAAAACCAAATCTCACCCCATCCATGCCCAAATCGCCTACATTCATCGGTGGTACCCCAATAAATTGCGCTGCAAACAAATTGTTGGGCTGACGGTACATCCGGTCCGGCGGAGCCTCCTGCTGAATCACCCCTTGGTTCAATAGGATAATCGTATCGGCCATCGACATCGCTTCTACTTGGTCATGGGTCACATAAACAAAGGTTGTTCCCAGCTTTTTGTGCAGCTCAATCAGCTCAATACGCATCTGCCCTCTTAGTTTGGCGTCCAGATTGGAAAGCGGCTCATCCATTAGAAATACGGATGGTTTCTTGACCATCGCTCTGGCCAAGGCTACACGCTGACGCTGCCCTCCGGATAACGTCGAAGGCTTGCGGTCCAGATACTCACTCAGCCCAACCGTCGCACTGATACTTTCTACGAGCTGGGTTCTTTCCGCCTTGCCAACCTTGTTGTTCTTTAAGCCGAACTCAATATTTTCCCGTACCGACATCGTTGGATAAATCGCATAGTTTTGAAAAACCATTGCTACGCCTCTTTGCCCCGGAGCCACATCGGTTACATCCTTGCCGTCGATTAGCACCGAGCCGGAGGTCTGCGGATCAATACCCGCAATCATTCGGAGTAGCGTCGTTTTCCCACAGCCTGAGGGACCGACCAATACCGTGAAGCTGCCATCGGCAATTTTCAGATCCAATTCATTAATAATAATGCTTTTATCAAATGCTTTCGTGACCTTCACAAACTCAATTGAAGCCAAACTAAACCACCTCACTCTATATCAAATGCATGCTTTTGCTTCACACCGTGTATACCCGGATTCCACTTTCCACAAAGGGATGGAGATCCTGCTCGGATGCTTCCTTGCCTGTAATCAAATTATGAATGGAGCTATTAGGTGCCACCATATGCAAGGATAGCTTGCCAATCTTGGTATCGTCGGTTACTACAAAAATTTCCCGCGCCGCCCTGATCATCGCCTGCTTCGCTGGAACCAGCGGAGCTTCCGGATGCATTAACCCATGCTGTGGATGAAGCGCCGGCGTCCCGATGAATGCCTTGAGCGTATGCAGCGACCTTAGCACATGCTCGGTGAACATGCCGTTGAGCATATAACTGGAAGGATACAGCTCGCCTCCAGTTAAAATCACCTTAATGCGTGGTGCATCCTTCAGCTCTGCGGCCACATTCATATCATTCGTCACAACCGTAATGTTGGAGCGATGCACCAAATTTTTGGCAATATGCAGGGTCGTTGTCCCTGAGTCGATGATGATATGGTCCCCATCCTCAACTAGGCTGGCAGCCATTTGCCCGATCCTCATTTTTTGCTCCAAATTATGTGTGGATCTTTCCGCAAAGGAAGGCTCATCGTGGGTCCACTGCTCGACGATAACCCCGCCGTGCGTTCGTCTCAGCGTTCCCTCTTGTTCAATATCGTTCAAATCACGTCGTATGGTCGCTTCATGAACATTAAATTCCTTGGCCAGCGTGCTAATTGTAGCCGTATTATATTGCCTTACATAATCGATAATTCTGAGCTTCCGTTCCGCTGCTAACAAGCTCCATCCTCCATTCACATGTACTTCATTTCGTTATAGGCTTTAAGCATGGTAGACCGCCCATAACGGACATGATGGGCTTCCCGCAAGCTACTTGCCAGCAGCTCCTCACCCACTCCTAGATCCTCAGCAGTTAAAGGGGCGTTAACCTGCCTCAATAGCTCGCTAAGCTCAGCTTCCTTGGGAATTTGCTGCAGTTCCTTGGAAATGGCCTCCCATTGTTGGACAATTTGGAAGGCTTGCCCTGCCTGCTCCCCTCGAAGGACAAGCTCCCACGGTCTGCTGCCTTCCAAGGCAATTCTGTGGTACAGCTTGCTAATTTGGATCGTAGCTACACCTACTTTAGCGCCGTGGATCAGCTGCCTTTTGCCCAAACGGATATATGCCATTTCCCAATAATGCGATAAGTGATGCTCCGCACCTGAAGCCGGATGCGATTGGCCGAACAGCAGCATCGCAAGCCCCGATTCGATCAAGGCTTCAATTAGTGTGTGGATGCCCTCCTCTTGCCTGCCCGCCATTTGTCCCACCTGATTGACGCAGCGCATGAGCGCTTCCCGCGTTAGATCGGCAGCTATTCGCAGATAAGGCTCATTAGTGGTTAGCGAACCAAACTTCCAGTCGAACAAAGATGTATATTTACCCAGCATGTCGCCAAATCCGGCGGCCACTAAAGCTTGCGGTGCTCCCATTAAAATATCCAGATCCGCAAAAATCGCATCCGGTCCAACCGCCAAAATCGTTGTTTTCTCTCCACGGATAAGAATCGGCGCTCCTTTTGAATTAAAGCCATCTACAGATGGAGCTGTAGGAACAGAAACAAAAGGGATTTGCGTGGTATAAGCACTATACCTCGCAATATCGTGAATCGTCCCCCCGCCTACAGCGATCACAACCTCTGCGTGCATGCGTTGAACATCGAGAATGAGCTGAATAAGCGAAGCTTCATCGGCTAATACATCGCCGGTCCGATCCGGCTTGATGAGCGTTATATGCGCTTGGATCCCTGCTCGGGCAAGCAACGCCTCAAGTCTCCGTCCTGCTGCCTCATAGGTAGTGGCATCCGCCACGATAATAGCTTGCTGATAGGACTTCTGTAAAAGATAAGGCGCTACTTCTTGTAAGGCTCCGGCTTCAATGGTGATTCGATCCAGATTAATTCTTTGTTGCGCATGCTCATCGAGCCCTGCTGCCTTCTGTTTAATGCGCGTCAGTAAATCCGTCATGTAATGGTTTCCTCTCTCGGCACAAAATCTCGCACACATTCAAACATTTAGGGATACTATTTGTTCATTCGTGCTCATTTATATTACTAATATAAACATTGAGTATTAAGGGAGTGTCATTCTGATGTGGAGATTATGTAAAGCGGAAGAGTCGGATCGGATAAAAAGAAAAACCAGAATACGATGGTTAGTCGTGTTCTGGTTTAAGGAAACTTTATAAAGTAGAATTAATTGCCATTAATTCCAACTAATGGCTTACTTTTATTAATAATAACGCTGATCAGGCTGCAATTCAGCAAGCTTCTCTAAATAGCGGAAGAAGGCAACAGCTGCTTGAGCACGAGTTACCTCCTGCTTAGGGTTAAAGCTGTTCTCAGCAAGCGTCATGATGCCAAGTCCAAGTACGATAGCGGCTTCGCCACGATTTTTGAGCGAGCCTGCATCCTGGAAGCTGCTGTTAAAAATATGATCATATGCCGTTAGCTTCTTATAGCCAAGTGCACGTACAATGAGTCCGGCCATCTCTTCCCTGGTCATGACTGTCTGCGGATTAAATTCTTGCCCGAGGTCAATCAGCCCACGGTCTACCGCATTCTCTACATAGGCAAAATAGGTAGAACCATTACTTACATCCTTGAATGATGCCGCGCGTTCAGCTCCATAAGCGATTCCGGAACGCCCGCCATTCATCGTGATTACGAGCATCTTGATTAGCTCGCCGCGTGTTATGGAAGCATTCGGATTCACTTTCCCATCCGCTACATCCAGAGCTTGGTAATCCAGCATAATTTGCAGCTCTTTTTGAGCCCAATGGCCCTCGAGGTCTGTTACCTGGATTTTTTCCAAAGAGATGACTTCGCCATTAGTGCTACTCCTCCATTGACCCGTTGCTGCATCAAGGAAATAGCTCTCGCCACTATACTTCGACGTTAACACATAAACCAGCTTAGCCTCTTTGTCCACCTTGCCATTAACATCGGAGCCAGGAGGAAGCTCCCCGGCAGCCATCATCACACGGATCTTTTCCATCGGGATCGGTCCGCCTGCCATTTGGTTGAAAATTACATAATTCAGCTTGATTACATAAGGAGAAAGTAATAGTTCTTTGGCTTTATTCGCATCGATCGTTGCCGGCTTCGTAGCCGGATAAGCAATATTCGAGAAATTAAAATGGTAGTTCATCATATCGCCGGTAGCTTTATCTATAGAAACCTGTACGTTTTCCTGATTCACATACACACCATCAATGATTCGTTTAAACGAAATATCCCAGGCGCTCATCATTTTTAATTGTTCGGCAGGAATCTGATCAATCATGGATGTATCCAGCACTAGCTGATGGGTATACGCGGGCAGCTGTTTTTTCACAAAATCAATCGCCTTCGCTTTTGCCTCTTCCACAGTAACCTTTGGCTCAACTGGCTTCTGTTCGTCATACGGAATATACGTATTACGGCTAAAGCTGGTAATTACGCCAGTTTTGCTATTTACAGTCGCCCAGACGTTCGAGCCACCCCTCCCGATTACGGTGTCTTCCTTCGCTTGGCTCCACCTCAGATTCCAGACAGATTGCACCTCGCCTGTGATCGGGTTCGTGGATTCATTATAGGAAGCCTCCTCTTGCTTAGCTCCCTCGGGAAGCTTAAATGTAGAGTTGATTTTTTCCCATGCCTGTTCCTTCGTCAAATTAAGATGGCTCGCCGGCGGCTCGCTTATTGGCGATTCCGTCAACGGCTGTTCGGATTGAGGGACTGCTTTGGCAGCAAGTCCTTCCTTCCAAGGCTCTCCCGTTACCGCTTTCAAGACCAGCGGATCCATGCTGTAGGTAATAACAGGCTTTTTCTCACCCTTCGCTTCATAAAGCATCATATAATTTAGCTTAAGATTAGCGTTATCTCTGAAGGCTTTGGCCGCAGCTTCTTCGCTTATGGGTGTAGCTTGCTCAAAGGTGGCTGCCTCATCCCAATTAAAGCTGTAATTCGTGACGCTGCCGTCCCCGTTTATTTGCAGATTGATCCCATTCATCGGAAAAGCCACACCATTATGGATGCGGTCATACCTGATCGCATATTGATAGGAGCCGTTTAGCGGCGCTTTCAGCGACTGCTCCAAAATATCATTAAAGCGCAGCTGCCCTTGCTCATTCACATTGAGCTTGGCAATCCATTGAGCCGCAATTTCCTTAGCTCTCTGATAGTCCACTTTCGGGGGATAGCTCGGTTTAACATTAGGGTCGTTGCTATAGGAGGAATAATCCAAAAGCCTGCCGCTGACTCCATTAATCGTTACATTCATATTGCCGATGCTTTTGCCTTCCACAAGCTTCGTAAAGCTGATATTCCAGTAAATAATTTTATTGCTGTCGATCCCCATACCATTCGAACTCAAATTAACCGATTGGACTACATAACCATCCGGTATGGCTACATAAGATTTCGCGAGCTCAATCGCCTGTTCCTTAGTAATCTTCGCTTCCTCAGGAGAAACGGAGGAGCCACCGCCCGGCATGGGCGCAGGAATTGAAGTATAGGGCATCGAGCCAGGCATAGAAACAGGAGCCGAGCTGCTTGCTGCTGGATCAGAGGCTGGGCTTCCATTCACGGAAGCTGCCCCCGTGTCACCTCCTCCTGGAACAGATGCAGCGTTTGAACTCGTAGCTGCAGGCAGGCTTTCGGCTGCCATAGCCATTGGAATACTGGAAAATAATAGCATGGAAGTAAGTGCTACAGTGCTTGCTTGTTTGAGCATTTTCATAGGAATTCCCCCTTTTTTGCGTTGCCTTTACACGCTTAATCTCTAGACGGTGATTTCCATATAAAGGTTGCTGGGGATCCCACAAAATTTTCTCAGCTCGCATGCCCTCGTATTTTTTGAATACGGAGCAGGGCATAGCTGCGGGAATCATTAATACTAAACAAAAGGCGATCCACAATTCCGGCATCCTTCAATACGGAGGTTGCGTAATGCTCCAGTACCCATTGCTTATGCTGGTTCAGCCTTGAGACGATATCCTCCAGACGCCTCGCTTGGAAATCGCCTTTCGCATCCAGTTGATTCAGCTCAGTCTCAATGGCTGCAAGCTCTTTAAACAAGCTGATGAATTCGGCATCATCTGTATCCTGTTCTTTCCCTTTCTTCTTGCGGAAAGCAATAAGCAGAGTAGAAAGCACAGTAATACCAATCCCGACTATACCTTGAATTTTCTCAAAATCCTCCTGTGAAAATATCGGGTCTTTACGCGCCATAAATAACTCCGTACCTGCCGAAACGGGAAAGCTTGCTGCAATAAGGATGTTTTCTTCCTTCAAATTTTGACGGGTCTTGCCTACCATTGCCGGGCTATACAAAATCTCCAGCATTTTCGAAATTGCTTTGGGATCAGCTTCGGAATTGGCTACAACTTGCAGGTTGGTTCCTACTGTTTGAATATCTTTGGCAGGCACGGGCGGGTCAACATTGTAGGTAAAGGCCAAAATTTCAGCGTTAGCCACCCAACCCTGCCGTAATGCCAAAGAATTAGGAAAGGGCAGCTCCATCAGCTTGTAGCCGCGATCCTTCACAAAATAATCGGCAATATAGGAGGGTGTCAGTGAAATATTAAAAATCACATCAGGCAGCCTGTTTGCAGGCATACTGATTAAATCCTCGGCGCTATTATTGGTTTCAACGTAGCTTACCCCTTCCGTGAGACCCATATAATCCAGTACCTTTTTACCGATGATTCTCGTTCCTTCATCACGCGGTCCCAGGTCAATGACGGTTCCTTTCAGATCATCCTCCACAAGATCTCCACGAACCAGCACATGCAGCATTTCGGGTACTAAAGTAGCAACATGATTCACGTTAGGAAACTTTTTATCCAGTCCCCCTTGTATAAAAGCGACATCAAGCTTGCCTTCATTCACCTGCTCAAGAATTTCCAAGCTCCCGTTTGCGGGTTGAATAAGCAGCTTTAACCTGTTGGATTCCGCTTCCTCCTGCAGCTTTTTGGCGAAGTAATGCCGGCTACTCAAAATATCACCGCCAGAAATGCTCAATTCATAGCTTTTGGGAATAACGGAATATATGGAATACCCTAAAATACCAGTAACCACGCCAACAAGGACAATAATCAAAGCCAAACGGACAATTTTATGGCTCATTATCTTTTGAAACCAGTCCTCCAAAAACTTGGAGCCTACCTCTTCGTCGATCACGCGTTACACCTGCCCCTTTTAGTAAACTCGCACGCCGCCGCGCTTTTCAATAATGGCTTGTCCTTGTTCGCTGCGTACAAAATCCAGGAAATCGAGCTTCGTCTTTTCAAAAGCCTCCATACCGGGCTCACTATATAAAACATAATAAAAGGAACGGGTTAGTGGGTACCTGCTTGTGAGGATCGTTGTTGGCGTCATTTCAATACCGCCTACCTTTAGCTTTTTGATACTGTCGTTTACATCCTGCAAGCCCAATATTCCGATCGCATTGGGTGTATCCTCGATCGCCTTGCGTAATTCTTCGGCGGTCTGGAAGATCTGCATCGCCGCTGTGTAAGGGGCTCCCTTCATGACTAAATCCTCAACCATAATTCGGGTCGTGGAGGTTTTGACGCGTCCCATCACTTTAATCTCTTCATTCTTTCCGCCAATTGCACTCCAATTGGTTATAGCACCTGTTAAAATTTGATAAATGTGATCCGAGCTAATGTCGGTCAGGGCATTAGCTTGATTAACCACTATCGCCACACCATTTTTCCCTATTAAATATTGCTTGGTGTATTCATCCTCTTCGGTCCATTTGAGATCCCTCGACATTGTAGCCAAATCAATAGCACCCTTTTTCAAGGCCAGTAATCCTGGTGTCGATCCTCCGCCCGTATGGTTTACAATCACATTCGGATGTTTTTTCTTATACTCCTCTGCAAGTACAGCGGTGTATGGATCTACCGTGGAAGAACCGGCAATCAGCAAGGTTTGTTTATCCTCGCCTGTGGCCCACGCCGAATAGCCTACATATAAAGCAGCTGCCATCAAGCATAAGGATAGCAACGAGATGATGAGCCCTTTTTTCATATCCATTCACCTCCACTTTTATTTCGCAGGTATAATTCCGTAGTTTTGTGCTATTTTTTGTCCCTTCGCAGGCTCCAAGATGTAATCTATAAATAATTTGTTATGAGCCAACTGCTCTTCCCTCACATAAATGGACAAGTTTCTGGAAATAGGGTAGGTTTCAGCTTTAATTGTATGGGCATCTGCGCTAATTCCGTTAATAGGCAGAGGCTTGACGGTTTTGTTCACAGATAAGGTAGAGATATAACCGATAGCCCCTTTATGGGCTGCCGTATAAGATTGGATCGCCCTAGACTCAAGTATGCGAGTTTTCTTAGTAAGAAATGAAGTCGATCCCATTACTTTCTCACGCCAGGTCTCGTAGGTGCCTTGTGAAGGATCCTGTGAGGTGACTTCAATTTCCAAATTAGCTCCTCCGACCTCGGACCAATTGTTAATATCTCCTTTGTAGATCTGTTTGATCTGCTCAAGGGTCAGCCCAGTTACGGGATTCTCCGGATGTACAAATACAACAAGCGCATCCCGACCAATCAAATAGTTGGTGAATTTCAGCTTCTTGTCCTTTACCATTCGATCCAAATCTTCCGTCATTCCTGCAGAAGCCATCGAGATATCGGTCGTATCATCGATTAATGACTTGGTTCCATGGCTTGTACCTCCACCGTTTACAACCACCTTCTCCTGCGGATTGTCTGCCATGTAGCTTTCAGCGATGAGCTGAACGATAGGCAGTACCGTATCAGAACCCCGAATATGAATAACGTTCGAATCGGGAACTGCGGCATAGCTGTTGGAAGCCGGAGATGGCTTCACCACTACCAAATAAGCAACTAGAAAAAAAGTCGCCAATACCGCATATGTAGTCCATTTTCTTGTAGTCACCAAACATTCATCCTCCTAGTATAGGACTAACTTGATTGTGCTGCGCTTGAGCTTGGCCATGTACATGTGTATCCCTTCTATATTAGCTAATTTTATTCAGAAAAACTGCTTGCTAACGCAATCTTCATATAATCTTAACAATAGGTTTTTCTGCTTGCTTGCACATCTATGAATAGGTTAAAATTAACTCGGATTTATTCATGTAATATTTTCAACTTTACTATAAGATAAGGGAGTTATTTCGTATGAACACCATCCAATATGCACTCTTGAGCTTGCTTGCTCGGGAGCCACTCAGCGGCTATGATATGAAGCAACAAATTAACCTCAAAATTAATCCTTTTTGGAAAATTAGTAATAACCAGCTGTATCCCGTGCTTGGCAAGCTGGAAAAGGCATGCTTTATTCAGCTAAAAGCTATAGAACAAGATGGGTATCGGCCTGCTAGAAAGATTTATGAAATTACAGACGCTGGGCTTGAAAAATTAAAGGAATGGATTGCTGCACCTAGTGAAACCGATGTAATTCGGGACGAATTTACCGTTAAGCTTTTCAATTCCTGGTTATTAGAGCCTGAAAAAATGATAAATATCCTTGCGGACCGCAAACGACAGCATGAGGAAAAGCTTTTACTTTATGCGAATAAAATGAAGGAGCTTGCCGTTCGGCCGGAGTATGGTGATATCGAGACCCCGCTTTTTTCAACGGCTGCTATCCTTAATCTGAGGATGGGCTATGAGCGAAGCTATATGGAATGGTGTGACAATATGGGAATGCTTTTACAAGGTAGCTTAGACCAAAAGAGCAAAACCGCCAAGCTCTGACCATGAAGTGGCTCATATAGCCGACAACCGTTGACAAACCAAAAAAGCGTGCCTACAGCCCTTCAATGGATACTGAAGAAGCTGTAGGCACGCTTTTTTACTCACATATCATGATAAAGCCAAGCATCACCCGCCCAAGTCGTATGGATGTGATACCAATCACCTTTTTTCTCAAAGGCTTTGACCTTCTGGGGAGACAATGCACCTAATTTATTCGTTGCCACGGTTGTGGGCAATTCGGATAAAACGGTAGGTGCCGTAAGCTGGAGAACCTGGTCGATCGGGACAATCTTATTGTCCTCGGGATTGGCAACTTTTCCATTGGGATAGTCCAAGGGCGAGCTTGTTGCTCCGGCAGGAATCCACTTATCACCCACCCAAGTCTTGATTCGGTACATATAATTCCCTACATCCGTTACTTCGACGGTTTGCGGGGTAATGACATACCAAGTGCTGGTGTCGGTATAGGCATCATTATACAACAACGTTTGATTAGTTATCTCCACCGTGGCTTTTTTGCTGTTGGTGGGTTGAATGTTGGTAAGCCAACTCTTATAGCGTATAATCGGGTGGTCCACATGGACCCATTTGTTCCCAAGCCACGTCTCGACTTGAAACCAGGCTTCCGTAGCCGTTTCGTAGTAGCTATTTTGCTTCATCGCTGTTAGCACCTGTGGGGTTAAGAAAGTGGTCGGCTGCCAGTTCAGCTTCTGGTCATTATATAGCTGCGTCGGCTGTCTTAATTCCACCGTGAAGGTTTTGGGCGCAAAGGACTTATTTTGCCACTCGCCTAAGGGAATTTCCCCTGTAATTCTGTCGACGATCACATCGGCTATGGCACGGTACCCCATACTATTGGGATGTAAGGCATCCTGCATAAAGCGGTGCTCCGGCATGGCTACTCGCCCGAATATAAGGCTGGGGATGTCAATAATATCGACACGCTCGCTGTAGCCCTCAAAGCTCTGGTACACATTCCATAATTGGTCTGAATAGGACTGGGCATTCTCAATGGGCGAGATTTGCTCACTTTTTAGCGGATTTTTCGTTAAAAAGGTGTTAGGGATACGAAGAAGAATATGTCCGGTCGTCTCATTAAGAATCCGATCCACTGCCTTCTGCAGATCCGCTCTAATCTGATTTGGGCTGCTTCCTTGTGCCGGTCCTCGCCGTATATCGTTAATTCCATAAGATAGGACATAGAGATCTGCATGATCCTGGATTACCGTATCCAGCGTATTATAGTTGGTTGATCTATTACTCACAAAATTATGTAACGTGTCGCCATTCGTTCCACGGTTATTGACCGTGACTCCTTCCAGCGGACCGCCAGGAGCCGCGTATTGCTGGGAAATGCGAGCGTACAAGCCAGAAGCAGACTCCGTCGTGCTATCGCCTACAAAGTCAATGATTTTACCTGACTTGGGATTGTCATAGAATTGGTGAATGGTGGTGCTGGTATCATTGGCAGCGAAGGTGTGCGAAGGCAGGCAAAGGGCAACGAATAGAGCAATACTTATTGTTAGCAGCATGGTGTAAGTTATCTTCATGTTTGGGCTATCCTCACTTATTCATTTATTGATAAGCATTCTATAATAAAGTTTATCCAACAATCTCTAATTCTATCGTAAAAAAGCCCCAAATGAAAGTTGTGGCACAATGAAGCGGACAATAAAGAGGCTGTTCCTTAGCCATTGTAATGACTTTCGGGACAGCCTCTGCGGATTAATGCGTTTAATCAGCAGGATAAACCAAACCCCACTGCTTTCTGATCGTATCTAAAGTAGTCATAATAGCCAAGGTTTCATCCAGCTTCATAAAGGTGCTTTCTGTCAGTCCGTCGCGCAGGCAGGCCATCGCTTCCTCCGCTTCAAAAACAAAGCCATGCGCTACACGCTCATCTTGAAATACTTCCGGTTCTTCGCCTGTTACCCTAAGCGTAGCCGTACGGGCTGAAAGGAATAAAGGGATGTGGATATGCCCTTTAGAGCCGAATATGTAGGCTTCATTGGTCATTGCCAGCTGAACCGAGCCATTAATCGCGGCAGTCTGCCCGCCTTCATATTCGAATATGAGCGAAAACTGTTCATCCACGCCGGTTTCACCCATCCTGACACTGCTTAGGATGTTCGTAGGCTGAGCGCCATAGACCATCGAGGCAAAGGAAATCGGATAAATGCCCGCATCCAGCAAGGTTCCTCCGCCTAAATCGCGATTCAGCAAACGGCTTTCAGGCTTCCAGCCAATATTAAAGCCGAAATCGGCCTTCACTAATTTGACCTCGCCGATTTTTCCTTCAGCCAGCCATTGCCTTACCTGATGGATTGCCGGCAGGTGGCGCGTCCACATCGCTTCCATCAGGAAGATTCGATTCTCCTTCGCGTAAGTGACCATTTCCTCGGCTTCCGCCGCGTTCATCGTAAACGGCTTTTCGCATAACACCGCTTTGCCTGCCCGCAAAAAGGTTAGTGTGTTGTCCTTATGCGCAGGATGCAGCGTCCCCAAATAGACAATATCGATATCCGGATCATTAGCCAGCTCGTCCAGGCTGCCATAAGCCTTCGCAATATGATGCATCTTGGCAAAGGCTTCGGCCTTTTCAAGATTACGTCCGCCCACAGCTACGATTTCCGCTCCTGAAGCAAAAGCCAAATCTTTAACAAATTGCTTGGAAATATTACCTGGACCGGCAATCCCCCATTTAATCGTTTGGTTTGACATGCACACACGCTCCTTTATCTACTTGGATTTTCCAATCTATCTCATCATCTCACTAAAAAGCCTTTTCATCAAATAATGCCGAAGCCCGCTCCAATACACCAAGCTCGATACAAACACGGATCGATAAAACCTTGACCCCCACTTTGAAGCGGATCTGTAGCCGATCCTCCTCAATACTCATAATTTCGCCCTGACCAATCGCCTTATGCTGGATAAATTGCCCGACTTCCAGCTCGGAGCTGCTTTTGATCGCATTGGGACTTATAGAGCCCTTAGGCTTTTGCACCAATATTTTCACCGACTTCGCTTTGCTCGCAACCGGCTGCGAGGACGGATCCAAAATATGCTGAACCGCCGACACGAATTGGGATGCAACCACCTTTTCTCCATCACGCTCTTGATAGGTAAGCAGCTCCAGCTGTGATTTGGTCCGTGTCATGCCTACATAAAATAAGCGGGCCGCTTCCTCCATCAGTGCTGGGTCGCCCTTGGCCTGTTTTTCAATATCCTCCGTTGAAGGCAGAATCCCGTCGATCAGGTCGATCATATACACACGCTCAAACTCCAAGCCCTTGGAGCTATGCAGCGTAGAGAAGGTCACCACATTGTGGTCGCGCTGGTGCTTGGACTGCTTCATGACCGCTTCCAAATATTTCAGCCGCTGGGCAAAATCCGTCATCGTATCCAAGGTGTTGGCAATCTCCTCAAGCGTGTTCAAAATGCCAATAACCGCTTCCTTGCTGAATCCAAGCCGTTCGCTGAGCTTTTCAATCGCTTTGTCATAACCAAGCTTGCTCCGAATCACTTTGATCGCCTGCAGCGGCGGCATGTCCTTCATCTGGCCCAATGTTTCTTTGCATTCAAGCAAGTGCTTGCGCTGGTACTCCTGCAGCTCCACATGATTCAGGAGGTTATCAAACACGGACTCATTGTTGTTGATTTCCTTCAGTGCGGACATTTGCTGCTTCGTAATATACCCGCTGATTTTCGTGTAAATAGCTTCCAAAAGCTCGGAGCGTTTATCCGTAAAGGTCATCCGCATAAAATTCAAAATATCCCTTACTACCCAATGGGAGAAAAATCGCAGATCATGGTCCTTCATATAAAAGGGGATTCCTGCCCTCTCGAATTCATTGATCAATATAACTGACGAAGCGTTATTCCGATATAAGATAGCGACCTCACGAAGACTCGCAACCTTCCCAATCTCTTGAATCAGATATTTAACCTGGTACTGATAGTTGGCAAACTTTTTTATCTGAATCGGTTTATGGGAGGGATTATTCGTAAACATATTTTTGTCGTAACGGTTTCGGTTGCGTTTAATAAATTGGTTGGTCACACTTACAATATCCTGGGAGGATCGATAGTTCTGCTCCATATATAAGGTGACAGCTTGCGGGTAAGCCTCCTTGAAATTGAGCAAGTAGGACGGCTCTGCACCTCTCCAGCTGTAAATCGATTGGTCATCATCGGCTACCACGCACAAATTGCCATGCCCACGCACCAGCTTTTCAATAATGGCATGCTGAACCAGCGAGGTATCCTGGCTTTCATCAGTCAACATATGGTCATACTTCATCTGATATTTGTGCAGCAGCTCGCGATCCCTGTCCATAATCTCATTGCCAAGCGTCAGCATATCGTCAAAATCCAGCAGCAGCCTGTCGGTGCCTGTGCGTTTAAAACGCTCATATTCCCATAAAATCTTGTCGGCTTTGGGCACCTCACATTTAACTAATGGCCAGGTTTCCTCGGGAACCATTTTGTTTTTAATATAGCTGATATAGGTGGTCAGCTCTTCCATTTGGTCATCGGTTATCGGTTCGTTATGAAGGGATTTGTATAGATCGCGCAAAATCAGCTTTTTATGCAAGGGCATGCCTTCATGTGTGCTTCGGTTCCGATTATAGCTCTCACCTTGGCCATGACTTTGACCCTGGCTCCTCTGGCTCTGGCCCTGTCCTTCGCCTGCTAGCTCCACGTTGCCTTCGATTAACTGGTAATCTACTCTGGTTTTCCGAAAATGCTCGCGGACCATCTCGAATGCCAAGCTGTGTATGGTGGAAAAATCGATCGGCGGAAGCTCTGGGAAAAACCGCTTGAACCGCTCCTTCATATCCATGGCCGAGGCACGGCTAAAGGTAACCGCCTTAATCCGCGAAGGGGCAATGCCCATGACCTCTACCAAATAGCCGATTCTCATAATAATCGTCGTTGTCTTGCCTGATCCAGGCGATGCCAAAAGAAGCAGGGCTCCCTCCGTTTGAAGGACTGCCTGCTTCTGAACCGAGCTTAGAGTTACACCAATTTCGAGATGCTTGCGGAGAAAAAAATGCTCTTGATTATTCATTTTCATTTCGCCATATTCCTTTCAAAAACGCCGTGCTATCCGTTTAGCTTTCAGTTCCATCATGTTATCATGAATTGCGGTTTTACACCACTTTTTAGCGTATAGCTTTATAGCAAAATCAAAGATTGCTTTGACTAAATAAGTTAACTCATGTTAATATATGTATTGAAGTTAACTAATACAAAAGTCAGCAGGTGTACCCCATGCCCCATTCAGATATCCCCTTAAGAGAATTGAAAAAGGCTCGAAATAAAGTAGCCCTATATGAGGCCAGCTTATCACTGATCGCAAATAAGACGTTCAGGGAGGTCATGCTTGATGATATTTGCCGGAAAGCGGAGGTGTCTCGAGTTACCTTTTTCAAATATTTCCAGAGAAAGGAGGAGCTGCTCGTTTATTTTATGCGTGTCTGGTTAACCAACCGGATCCTTGAAATCGAAGCTGAAGGTAAAAGGGAGTTCTCAGCCGTTCGGCATCTATTAAATAAAGTGGCGGAGCAAGCCAGGGAAACTCCAGGCTTAATGCCCAGCCTGATCTCTTTTCTGGCTGAAATGAAGATGCATCCTTGTATGCCGGAGCTGAGCAATGCGGAAATTCGCCTACTCTTCCCTGGCCATGAGGTAATCGCGGCTCAGGAGCCTAATATGTTTGCCCTCTTCCAAAGCTGTATGGCAGAGGCGAACCAGAATGGTAGGCTAAGAAAGCATGTCACGGTGGATATGGCAGTCACTACATTATTCACCATATTTTACGGGGCCTTTTTGTCTGCACAATTGTATGAATCCACGGAAATTATGAATTTTTACGAAATCCATCTTCAATTGCTGGAGCAGAGGTAGAGGAGGAGGAAACGGACATGGGCAAAGTAATACCTGGGCGATATACGGCTGAAATGGAGGGGTCGTTCGTGGTCTTCATTATTGGAATGCGGGTCAACAAAATATGGGCGATCCATAAATGGCTGCCTGTGTTTATGGCGATGGGACCGATGGTTAAAGAGCTATATCAAAATCGGGATTTGGGCTTTCTCGATACCAGCTTTTTTATGTCTTGGCGCGGGATATCCCTGGTCCAATACTGGCGCTCTTTCGAAGAGCTGGAGCATTATGCCCGCAATGGCGCGATCCATCTAGAGGCATGGCGAAGCTTCAACAAAAAGGTGGGAACGGGCGGTGTTGTTGGGATTTACCATGAAACGTATCTGGTACCTGAAGGACAATACGAGAGTGTTTATAACAATATGCCGATTTTCGGCCTCGCCAAAGCAGGCAGCCATGTTGCTGCTACCGGCAAACGCGAAACGGCAAGCAGAAGGCTTGGCAGGCATGGAGAGCCTGCCGTTCCAACGCCACCGAATCCGTCGTCTTAGCTACAGGAAAATCATCGGACCCCAGCCGTAGCACGAAAAGAATACGTAAGAAAAACCGTCCGAAGCCATCGGACGGTCCTTTGTTGTGCAAACCCATACCTTTGTACGTTGGGCGAGGACATGGATATGGGGTTCCAGTCGCTGTTGAAGTTCGTATTCCTTGAATTATTGGCTTCCAGCGGTTGGAACACGAACTTCAAAGGCGAACGCTATCGCTCCTCCACCCCATACCCATGTCCTCTTCCTTCTACTCCCTGCTTGTCGCTGCTTCTTTAATTCCTAAACCTGTGTGAAAGCCCGTATTCGCAGAGCCACGAAATTTCTGTACTTCTTTGATGACGTTGGGCCTTTTATCAAAAATTCATATAAGGGCTAACCCTTCGGCTGCCCTAAAACCCAAAAGCATATAAGGCTCTACCGAAACCAGTGCTTGACGAATTTACAACAATCCATGAAATGAATGAGCTGGAATTTCTCCCGCTAATTGTGCTGGAACTGTAGTAATAATCCATTTTACTGGAAAAACTCCAGCTAATGAGCTTCTTTTTTTTCAATTCGAGCCTATTACCTCGAATTAACGGTAGTTTTTCCCTTTAATTTGTTAGAAAAGGGTTTTATAAATTAATTAACTGGAGCTTTTCCAGCTCTTTCATCCACGGGATGGCCAGGGGCTCCATACTGTTCGTGTATTGCTCATTTTTCTCAACCTGTTCCTGACTTCTTGTCTACTTCATTAGAACTTTACTTCGTCAAGCACTGTTTTGAGCGTTGAGCCGCATATAAATCCTTATAAAATAAAGGGTAAGCACCGCTTACCCCAAACATATAAATTCTTATATTTCAAAAAACCCTTGGGATTTCCAAGGGCTGCGGCGGCTAAGGACTATGATCGCTAAGAGCCATTATGGTTTAATGCGTATAAGCTTTTAACACATAGGGCGATGTCATAGCGGATAGCAAAGCGCTATAATTCAGAGAAAAGCTTACCTCGTCCCCTACCTGCAGGTTGGACTTTTTCAGATCAAGCACGATGTGGTCGCTGCTGGAGCCAAGCACCTCAATATTCGCCTGGGGCGTTAGCCCGGAAACAAGCACGTCTTGCTCCCCGACACCAAGCAGCCCTCTGCGCATCATGCCACGGTCTTGAAATTGCGGTAGGTTACCGAAAGCGTCCTGCCCTTTTTCCCCATAAGGAACGGAGGGCTTTACTTTCGCTTCGATAACCTCAGTAACAAAGGTAAACGCATCGGTGAACAAGCCAGAGATCGCTTCGCGGAACACCGGCTCCCGTCCCAAATAAATCGATTCTCCCAATCGTACATTATTAATTTTTCCCGTATCCTTGACCTCCATCAGCCAGTTATAATTTGCTGAGTTCCCACCCGAAATATACATAAGTGGCAATGAAAATTGGTCTTCGATCCCTTGTACAATAGCAGATAGCTCGTCCATCTTAACAGCACTTGGTTTAACCCCTCCGAAGCAGGCAAAGCTTGCTCCCAGACCAACAACTTGAACGCCCGGAAGCGCAAGCACCTCGGCTATGAAGCCCGCCATATCTGCTGGCATAATGCCTTCTCTTAAATCACCCATTTCGAGCATAAGAATAATTTGGTGCCGCTTGTTCTGGGCATGGGCTATAGCTGAAAGCTTTTGAATAATGGCGAGCTCCGTGTTCATGCTAATATCCGCGTAAGCAATTACTTCGTTTACCTCACTTAAGGAAGGTGTTCGAAGCAGCACGAATTGCGCCTGGATGCCTGCTTCGCGCATTTTCCTGAGATTTTCCAGCTTGGAGTCGGCAAGGACACCGATCCCTTTATTGACTAGCACCTCGGCAATGGCGGGATTTCCGCAAACTACCTTCGTCACACCCATAATTCCGATTCCCTTGGCACCGTATAATTGCAAAAGCTGGTTTGCATTATAAGCAATTTTTGCTAGATTGATCTCGATTCTGGGTGTAACTGAAGCATGTATCAATTTGCAACTGCTTTTTTTGTTTTATTTTTCAATTCAGGATATTTGTCAAAAATACTGTCCAGCAGCTTATCGCAGCCATGCTTAAGAACATCCGTTGCAGGAATGCTAAATTGCTGCTCATATTCCGTAATCGCCCTATCGATTTCTTGATCCGACATCCGTTCATGGTTAATCGTAATGGCGATTACCTTGGACTGGGAAAATGCTTCAATTAGCTTGATTTCATTATCCAGCTGCGGCATTTTCATGAAATTAAAATCACCCAAATTTTCTCGCTTAGGCGCATGTTGGACAATAATCGCTCCTGGCCTCGCCCCACGAATAATTCCGCAGGAGCTAATATAGGCAGGATGGCTTAGAGCACCTTGACCTTCAATAATAATGATATCCGGGTTCTCTTGGTCATGCGCTTTCATAATTTCGTTTTCGATTTCACCTATCATATATTGAAAAGGAATGGCATCGATCGCAACTCCATATTTGGCACCTTGAATCAATCCGGTCTGGCCTGTTGCCACAAAAACAGCATTTAAGCCCGCTTTGAGCAAAGCCTCTTCCAATAAGACAGAGGTGGTTCTTTTGCCGATAGCTCCATCCGTACCTAGAACAGCAACGATAGGCGTATTAATATTTAATACTCGTCCCGAGAAAAGACCCATATCCCTTTTATGCTTCGGCTTTCTGACATCAATCATTTTCACCTTATATTTAGCAGCATGCTTAACGAATTGCTCATCCTCTGTGAAAAATTCCTGTAGTGGATTCACAATGTTCATGCCATTTTCAATAGCCTTGAATATGATAGCCCTTTCATCCTCTTTGAGAAAAGCGTCTGAAGGAGCAATTCCATATATAAAATGATCTGGCTTTTGGGAAAGCTTCTGTAATGTCTCATCAAGATTGGAAAAAACGGGAATACCATTGGGTTCTCCATTGATAAATTCACCTGCATCCATTCCTGCTCTCAAGCTGTCGATCACAGCGATAATTTGATATTTTTTCGAATTTCTGATTAATCCATTAGCGGTCTTGCCATCCATCGTTCCTAATTCTTTTTCACAATATATAATTGCCGTTTCCATTAATTACACCCCTATATCCTGAAGCTGTTTTTAATTAAATTCCGATTATCTCAATAAGCTTAAAAGGTTATTTACCCATATAAACGCACAATGAAACATCAGCACTTTGATTCTCTTTTAAATAGCAAAAATACCACGACTGCCGGCATCAACGCCAACAATCGTGGTAGTGCTAACTAAAAGTGCCTCGGAAACCAAAGGTATGTGTGGCTAATTCTTATCCTTCCTTTATTGCTGGTGCAAGAAGAGTTGAAGTAAATGGGGCGGCAAAGGACGGCTGAAGAAATATCCTTGTCCCTCATCACAATTTTCTTCCATTAAATATTGGAACTCCATATCATGCTCAATCCCTTCAGCAACAACACTCATATTTAAGTTGTGGGCTAATGATATGATAGCAGATGCAATTCGCTTACCATTCATATCTCGACTTATATCATCAATGAAGCTGCGATCAATTTTCACTTTATCAAATGGATATTGGCGGAGATAGCTTAATGAGGTATACCCTGTACCAAAATCATCTATAGATATCGAAATACCTAATTGTTTTAGCCTCATGAGACTTTCTTTAATAACAACTACGTCATCTAGTAATATACTTTCTGTGACTTCAAGCTCTAGCCACGTTGGTTGGAAACCTGTTTCTACAAGTATATGAATGACAGAATCAACAAAGCTATCACACTGTAATTGTTTGGTAGAAATATTGACCGCTAGTTTAAAAGGAGGGATTCCTGCCGCCTCCCATTGTTTCCACTGGCTGCATGCAGTTTGAAGTACCCAAGCTCCGATCTTAATAATTTGTCCGCTTTCTTCGGCAATGGGGATAAAATCACTCGGTGGAATCAGGCCTAACTCAGGGTGGTGCCACCGAATTAAAGCTTCCATTGCTTTTAGCTGTCCATTTTTCAAATCTACGATTGGCTGGTAGTATAGTTCCAACTCCTTATTTGGTATAGCAAACTTTAGGTCTCGTTCAATTGTAAGGTTATAGGTGGTTGTTATATCCATTTCTTTGGAATAAATGGCATACGTATTTTTTTTGTTTTTTTTTGAATGGTACATAGCTATATCTGCATGCCGGATTAACTCCTGAGCACCATTTTCTTTCCCTTTGCCCAAAGCTATCCCTATACTGGCTGAAATCGTAACGGAGTGGCCTTCTAATTGAAAAGGTTCAGTCAACATATGATTGACATGCTCTGCAAATCGGATAACCTCTTCTTCCGAGATATCGGGCAACAGGATCGTGAATTCATCGCCGCCTAATCTACTCAAGGTATCTACTTTACGTAAACTCAGCTGCAGCCGTTCGGATACCAGCTTCAGAAACTCATCGCCCAACTGATGTCCAAAGGAGTCATTAATAAACTTAAAGCGGTCTAAATCGATAAATAACACAGCAAAGTGATTTCGACCTTCTTTTGAAAAGTTAATCACCTGTCCCAAGCGGTCTTCGAACAACTTCCTATTTGGGAGTTTTGTCAGAGGGTCATAAAAGGCGAATTGTTCCATTTGTTGGTCATACTCTATTTTCTGTGTGATGTCCCTTGCTACCCCATAGGAGCCGACAATTTCTCCATTCACCTTCATAGGGAATTGAATTACATTTAAATGTATCTTCTTACCATCTTTTCGAGTAATAGCGAGATCAGAATTGCTTGATATTCCTTTTTTTGCATCTATAAAATTTTTCGTTGCTTGGGGAATATCCTCAGAAATAATAAGGGGTGTAAAGTGCATGTTCAATAATTCATCTTCAGAGTAACCAGTGATCTGTTCGCTAGACGCATTTACGCAAAGGAATTTTCCCAGGTCATCAAAAGAAAATATGGCATTCGGGCTATTATCAAACAACGATTTATATCGTTCCTTGCTTTCTTGGAGCTGCTGTTGTGCCAACACTTGTTCAGTACTATCAATAACACTACCAAATACTATTATTTTTCCGCTAATCTCCATAGCTGTTGTGTGCATTTCCGTATAGATTAAGCTGCCGTTTTTATGAAAACTCCTGATTTTATAATGAGCTTCTTCCTTGTCTCCCAATAATCTTTTCTTCATATTATTTTGTACTATAGCAAAATCATCCGGGTGAACAATTTTTTCAATAGAAATCAGGCCTAGTGCAAAATCCTGTCTTTCATATCCAAATAGATGAGAATACTTAGTATTTACATAGGAAAAAGCACCGTCTTCTATGACATAAATGCCAACAGGTGCATTGTCAATGAGGGTTTGAAACATGTTTCTATAAAAAGGAAGCTCGACAACATTCATGAAGAAACCTCTCCCATCGAAAAATCGTGAAATATAACCCTATTAGACCTTGCATTTCCATCTTATTTTTCGGTCATTTTACTAATAATTCCTGATGCATCCAATATCAATGCCACTTTCCCATCACCCAAAATGGTCGAGCCCGCGATTCCATCTACCTTGCCAATGTAAGACCCTAATGATTTGATAACAATCTCCTGATTGCCGATCAATCCATCCACAGCTAGAGCAATCCGTTTTTCCGCCGAGCCTACAATAACTAAGGGATTATTTTTGCCAGTCAGCATTTTGGGCAGTTGAAAATGGTCGTGGATCCAAGCCACCGGGATCACCTTGTTGCGCAGCAATATAACCTGAGCCCCTCTTACGGTTTGTATTTCATTGTGAGTCACTCTAACAATCTCGGCAATGTTGCTCATCGGAATAATAAATGTTTGTTTATGAAGCTTTACCAACAAACCGTCGATAATGGCAAGTGTAAGAGGAAGCTTGATTTTAAATTGGGTTCCTTGACCTTGCTTAGTTTCGATATCGATCAGCCCATTCAGCTTTTCAATATGGCTTCGTACAATGTCCATCCCAACCCCACGTCCTGAAACATCGCTTACTGTGGCCGCTGTAGAAAACCCTGGGCGAAATATCAGCTCAATCGCCTCTAAATCGCTAAGCTGCTTAGCTTCTTCAATTCCAATGACGCCTTTTTGCAAGGCAGATTTTTTTATTTGTTCAGGGTCAATACCTGCCCCGTCATCCTCCACATAGATCACAACCTGATTATCTTCATGAGCCGCTCTAATTTTCAGGGTTCCTTTGCGGGCTTTGCCGGATTGTTCTCTTTTCTCCGGATTTTCGATCCCATGGTCAACCGCATTGCGGATCAAATGAATGAGGGGATCGGCAATTTCCTCAATCAAGGTGCGGTCGAGCTCGGTTTCTTTTCCTTCTATAACCAATTCAATGTCTTTATCCAAATCTCTCGACAAATCTCGGATCAAACGTGGGAAGCGGTTGAATAGCTGGTCAATCGGCAGCATCCTCGCCTTCATCACACTTTCCTGCAGCTCTCCAATAATCATCGAAAGATGGTCGGAAATTTGAGCAAGCTCGTTCACGGTTTCACCGACCCTATGTTTTCTTTGGGTTTGTTCCACCTGATGAATGCGTGCCTGGTCGATAACCAGTTCATCAATACCACCCACATATGTCGACGGCGGCTGTAAGTCGGAAAAAGCAGCCAAGACGAAATAGATTTCTTTACACAGGACCATACATTTGGAATTTGGGTAATATCCTTAATTTTTATGATTTCATGAATATCCTGAATGCGTATCGCATAGTGTTCCATTTTCGATGCCAAATTCGACATATTGTTCCTGCTCAAATCGTGACTTAATTCACTTTAAAAACGGATACTGCATCATTCAATTCCTCAGCAAGCTGGGCAAGAGATTGGGCCGTCGTTGCTGTTTCCTCGGTGCTTGCGGCCGCTTCCTCAGAAGCAGCCGAAATACTCTCGATCGAAGTCAGCATCTCCGTGGATTGAGCAGCTTGTTCCTCGCTTGCAGCCGCTATTTCAGTTACTTTCTGTGCGGATTCATTAACCATCTTGACGATATTCTCAAAGGATTCACCTGTTTTCTGTGATGCAATAACTCCTTCACCTACTGCTTTTACACTTTGCTGTGTATTGGTTTGCATGCCTTTAATAATCGCAGTAATTTTCTTCGTAGCTTCGCTGCTGCGTTCAGCCAATTTGCGAACCTCATCTGCAACAACTGCAAACCCCCGTCCTTGATCCCCCGCACGAGCCGCCTCAATGGCTGCATTCAATGCTAGCAGATTCGTCTGATCGGCAATATCGTCAATGACATCGATAATCTCCCCGATTTTGTTGGAATCCTCTTCGAGTCGGGACACTTGCTGATTGACACGACTCATGCCTTCAATGGAAATGCGAACTACCGCACTTCCCTCTTGGGCAATACCCATGGTCTTATCAGACAATTCCGAGGCTTGCTCCGCATTTCGCGCCACTGAATTTATAGCGGTGGATAATTCTTTAAACAACTCATTCATCATTTGAGCATCATTAGCTTGGCTCATACTGCCACTGGCTACTTCCTCGGCGCTGGCCGAAATTTGTTGAGCAGCAGCAGCGACGCTTTGCGAGGAAGCCATAATACCGCTTACAGTAGTTCTTAATCTTAGAATCATTGCATTAACAGCTCTCGCTAATTGACCTACCTCATCATTCGAGTCGATCTCTATGGTTTCTCTTAAGTCACCGCCCGCTACTTTACTTACTAATGCCACAACACGGATTAAAGGACGTGCGATCATCTGGGAGATTAAGTAACCTAAGCCAACACTGATAATTAGTGAAACTAGAATGATCACCAAGGTAATATTCCGAGAGCTTTCATAGGCAACATCCGTGTCTTTATCCAATTGATTGGCAAGCTTAATATTAAGTGCAATTAAATTATTCAAAATAACTGCGATTTCATCATTACTTTGCTTAAAACCACCTATTAATAGAAATTCCGTAAACTGCTCCGGGCTTATATTCTCAGCATTCATCTGCATAGCTTGATCCAACAATTTATTGTTAGCCTGCCATTTAAGAGTGAAATTCCTCAGCATATCTTGCTCCTCTGTAGTTAAACGAGTCTTACTGTATGTATCAATCCGGGTCTCAATTTCTTTCCTATTGCCTAATATAGTATCCTTATATTTATCATTCTCTGCTTTAGTTTTTGCCATCGTATTCATATCTCTAACATCAACTTTGATTTGTTGAAAAAGGAGTAGCGCATTGGATAGTTCGCTGATCGGTATTAAATTATTGTCATACATTTTCGACAGCTCATCATTGGTTGTACTCATATTTGTAAGTCCGTAGAATCCGACAAAAGCCACAATTATAGCAATCAGAATAAAGGCGGATATTAATTTCACCGCCGTTTTCATATTATAAAACCATTGCATAGGTCATTCCCCTTATATTTGTTTTATTTGACCTGCTTTTCTTTAGTTTCTTGTTCAGGATTACTATTCATATTATGAATATAAACTCTAATCCTCATCAAGTCATCAGTAAAACTGACTAGCTCCTCTGTTGACATTGCATTTAATTGGGCAGTAGTTTCCGACAACGGAACCCCCAATATCAATCCCAACTCATAATCAAGAACCTTCATTCTTTCCATTCGGTTGTAAGTTCTTAATAATGGTTTCAACTTAATTTCCCCCTAACATTAGTTCTTTAGTACTATCTATATTAAGTCGTAATCTATTACACGTAACCGAAAAAGTTCGGCGGGGTTGCGCAAAGAAATTTGCGGGATTTTATCGAATGTTGAATTTAAGTAATCATGCCAAATAACCCGACCTCGTCCAGTGGTTAGACAGAATGATCAGGCTAGCAAATAGTTAGAAATTAAGATTTTATAAAATCAGAATCTGTCAGTAAGTCCATTTCCTTAGCCTTGATGGTAGCCTTAATCCGCGATTTTATATGTAATTTCTGAAAGAGATTGGTTAGGCAATATTCCAAGGACCTTTGGCTCTTTAAAAACGATTGCTGCAATTTCTTTATTGCTTTTCCCCTTGGCTACGCCACATCCGAAGATATCGTTATTATCTGCTTGGCAATAAAATTCGAATCATTTCCAACACCTCGATTGTGATTAATAGTTCTTAGTTATCTAATGTATGGGGATTGAAATGAATACGGCAAAGCCATTGTCAGGTGCCGACTGAAAACTAATGCGTCCATTCAGACTGCGAACCCTTTCCTTCATTCCATAAACACCCATGCTGTTAAACGAGTCCTCCATCTGGCTTAATTCCATACCAATCCCGTTGTCTTCGTAAGTCAGTAAAATTTTGTCCTGTTGGCTCGAAAGCTTAACTTGCACCCTAGAGGAATTAGAATGTTTACTGGCATTAGCCAGAAGCTCCTGTACAATACGGTACACCCCTATTAATAAATCGTCAGTTAAACTATGTTGAAAATCGCCGCTATCAAAATGTATGCAAAAGTTGGTACGCAATTGAGTTAAATCAAAAAGTGCTTGAAGAGAAGATACAATCCCTTCCTCCTTCAGCATTGGCGGCCTGAGTTCATTACAAGTGATACGTATTTGATAGATGACATCCAGTAAGCCTTGCGTAACCTGCTGCAAGTGCTCCCGAAAATGTTTAGGAACCGATAGATCCGTAGAAATTTGATCCAGTATACGATACCAGATGATCTGCTCTTGAAGAGCGGAATCGTGCAAATCTTGTGACAATCGTTTTCTTTCATTTTCGGATATGCTAAACAAAAGACGTAATAGCCAAGAGGGCGCTATCTGATGGGTTGCAAGCTGCTCCAGATCCTTGGTCAAATCCTCGATAATCCGAAAATTATCATATAATACACTGACATAACGGGTGATGGTTTTAAGCCACACTCTTTGGGCAGTGATATGTAAGCATGCAGATTGCTCATCCATACATAGGAAATAACCTAGTCCACGAAACTCTCCTATCTTGATTAAGTAAGCATCTGGCATTGTGATAATTTCACATATGGGAAGATCTTTAGGATTAAGCTCCATGATGTCCTGCAAAAGCTTACTTGAAAGCCTGTCATCTCCGTTTGTAACCCATATCTTGTTGTTATGGTCCACAATCAGAATACTTACTTTTTCAGCTCCAGTTATCTCTCGAACCTCTTTAATTAGTCTCCACTCTACTTCACTTATTTTCATAACTGAAAAGAGGTCATGAGAAAAACGATCCAGGCTTGTCTGTAAAAGATAATAAAGCTCTTCACTCTCGCGAATCATTTGCTCCGCTTGTTTGCGGTCATCTTCTGCTTTTTTTCGTTCCGTAATATCACCCATCATGGTAAGGCCCGCATTTCTTCCCTTAGAGGGAAGAGAAGTCGCTATCGAATCAACATCAATGATCGTTCCATCAAAACGAATGATTTTTTGCTGAACAAGAGGGCTGGTCGTTGATCGCTCATACACATCTTTCAATCGTATTGCTACCTTCACTTTATCATCGGGATGGATATTATCAAATACGGACTTGCCAATTATATCCTCTAAACTAGATGCACCATATAGGGAAAGACCCGCAGGATTTACGTAAGTATATTTATAATGATCATGAACGAAAATCGCTCTCGGCGAAAGTTCGACCAATCTCCTGTAACGTTCTTCACTTTCTTCAAGCTCCTTTTCCATTGTAACTTTTTCATTGATATCTCTAGCCACTATCACAACTAGAATGACTTCTCCATCATCTCCCATAACAGGTGAAAACATGGCATCCGTATGAATGGTGTGTCCATCAGCATGGACTAAGCGACATTGTATAAGCTTATTGGTTTGATTCTTCATAATCTCAGCAAATTCGATTTGAACATAATCAAGATCCTCAGGATGAATATAATCAAATCCTGAAGTGCCGATTATCGATTCGCTCTCAAAGCCAAGTGCTAGATTAGAAATATGAAGCAGATTACCCTCAATATCCACCACCCCAATTAAATCAGACATATTTTCAGTTATCAATCTGTATTTGCATTGACTGGTAGCCAGCGCTTTCTCGGTTGATTTTTGCGAAGTGATATCTCTACAAATAGCAAATACACCTACTATTTCATTATTGATATAGATGGGTACTTGCTTAATGTCCCAGTAAAACAATTTTCCGTTTTTGTGACAGGAGGAAGTCTCATAATTTTGCGGCAATCCTTGCTTAGCTTTTTCAAGAAATTCACTTAATCGCTGTACATCTTGAATCCCAAAAAGCTCGACCCAGGAATGTTGGAGGGAAAAGCCGGCAAGGTCTTCGGTAGCCCGATTAATAGAAATAATAGTTCCATTAAGATCTATTTCGCAAATCAGGTGGGAATTGTACTCGAATAAAGATTTATACCTTTGTTCACTATGATTTAAAGCTTCTTCCACCGTTTTTCGCGCTGTAATGTCGAGCACAACTCCGTTAATTCTAATAACCTTGCCTTGGCTATCCAACACAGGTGTACCAATAGATTGAACCCATCTTATTTCACCGTTATGAAGAACCAGCCGATGCTCAACGGTACTCGATTGCCCGGAAATTAATAAGACGAATTGATCCTCGACCAAGCCGATATCTTCAACGTAGATCAGCTCCTTCCACAGGTTTTCATTGCGGTTAAACTCCTCCTGTGAATATCCGAACAGTTTCTTATAGCCCGCAGATACGGTCAAATGATTGGATAGAGGTTCTAAAGACCAAATAGCTACGTCAATGTTATTAAAAATATGCTCGAAGTGCAGTCTAAGCTGAGACAGCTCCCTGCCCAGCTGATCTATACTAGATGGTAGCATCCCTATCCTCATTTCGCATAAAATAAATTTTTGGTACTACCATTCTAACACTAGCTAAATAAATGTCTATCAATCGAAAGTTACATAATTGGTGGACATGGATTTCTCAGTTACGGGTGTGAGTCGCAGCAGGGTAACGGAAGACTCTTTACATGATCCTTCATGTGGCCGAAAAAAAACGATTCTTGTGGAGCAATACAATATCCCAGCAGTTGCCTCGTCTGTATCAAGCTTGTGGATTCATAGCAGTATTAGCCAGACCAGGACCCAGTCCCAAAGAAAAAGCCTCCAGATCCACTGTCAAATGCGGCGGAACCCTCTGGGTAAAGTTGATTGAAAGAAATTAAAGATTCGACATCGTTTCCGCGTATAAGATCATCGAGATCCCGCAAGTTGCGATTGCCTCTGTACACGATAAAATTACCTTTGAAATTTTTTCTCGTAAACACGACAAGCGTTGCATTCTGGCTGGTAGAGAAAAAACGCAGACTTTCTGCTCCGTCCAGGATAGATTCTGTGCTGCGGATACCAAGATTGCCTCTGAAAATACGACTGGCTCCACGGAAGTTTTCCTCAGAGAATACTGTTAGGTGGGGAAATACTAGAGTTGCTTGTATCCTTCTTATCATCGTTCATTCCTCCCTTCCTGATTAATGAAAAAAAGGAAAAAGAAAAACCCGTAGTCATCGCTCCAAGTTCATGACCAAGAATTGGAGGGCGATCACGGGTAGACTGGAATCGGAACGGCGTGCTCGAATAAGACCAAGACACTTCATCATTTCGCTCTGTTGGTGCACCTTTTGGGCGGGGAGGCCTACCTCCGGAACCGTTTTTCCATTATGACAAAGCACTAAAACAAATAGGTATCAGCTTAATTGCTTGTCATGAATTTCCTCATTTATTTGCGATATAATATCCACGATACTTTTTGAACCCAGATCGCCTTCACCACGTTTTCTCACAGACACACTGGCGGAATTTTTCTCATTTTCGCCAACCACGAGCATATAGGGTGATTTTTTAAGCTGGGCTTCACGAATTTTGTACCCGAGTTTTTCATTGCGCACATCGACTTCAACCCGAATCCCGGCTGCCTCCAACGACTTCTTCACTTCGTAGGCATAATCGATATAGTGCTCCGAAACAGGCAATAGCTTTGCTTGGACGGGTGCCAGCCACAGGGGAAAGGCACCGGCAAAGTGCTCGGTTAAAATCCCCATAAAGCGGTCAATCGACCCATAAACAGCACGATGTATAACGACCGGCCGGTGCTTTTGGTTATCCTCGCCTATATAAGTAAGGTCAAATTTTTCGGGCATCTGGAAATCCAGTTGGATCGTCCCACACTGCCAACTTCGTTTAAGCGCATCTAAAATATGAAAATCGATCTTGGGGCCGTAAAAGGCTCCATCGCCTTCATTGACCCGGTATTCAATACCTCGATTTTCCAGTACATTCTGTAAAGACTGCTCGGCTTGGTTCCATAGCTCCTCTGAGCCCATTGAATCCTCGGGACGTGTGGACAGCTCGATCTTATATTCAAAACCAAATACTTGATAAATATGCCCAATTAGCTCAATGATACGCCCAATTTCATCCTCAATCTGCTCCGGCAACACGAACAGGTGGGCGTCATCCTGGCAAAATGTACGAACTCGCATCATACCATTAAGCGCACCGGAAAATTCATGGCGATGTACTTGCCCAAATTCCGCAAGGCGGATCGGCAGCTCTCGATAGGAATGCAGACTGTTTTTGAAAATAAGCATATGTCCCGGGCAATTCATAGGCTTAAGAGCAAATTTCGTTTCGTCCACGTTCGTAAAATACATATTGTCCTTGTAGTGCTCCCAATGCCCGGATTGCTCCCAAATCCGATTATTCATCATCAGTGGTGTACGAACCTCGTCGTAATCCCGCTGCCTCTGCAATTCACGGGCGAAGTTTTCAAGCTCATTGCGGATCGCCATCGCCTTTGGCAAAAAGAAGGGCATCCCCGGTGCTTCCTCAGAGAACATAAACAATTCAAGTTCTTTGCCAAGCTTACGGTGGTCACGCTTTTTGGCTTCCTCCAGAAAGTGCAAATGCTCCTCAAGCTGGGCTTTCTTCGGAAAAGAAGTTCCGTAAATGCGCTGCAGCATCTTATTATTAGAGTTTCCACGCCAGTAGGCGCCCGCCACACTCAACAGCTTGAATGCTTTGATACGACCTGTAGAGGGAAGATGCGGCCCGCGGCATAAGTCAAAAAATTCACCTTGGTCATAAATCGTAATAACGGCATCGACTGGGAGGTCACGTATAAGCTCCAATTTCAAAGCATCCTCAAGCTCCTCGAATATGTTCAACGCTTCTGCCCGACTGACGACCCGCCGGACAATAGGCAGGTTCTCTTGGATAATAACTGCCATGGCTTGCTCAATGGCGCCAAGGTCATCACTGGATAGCGGCTGCTCGATATCGATGTCATAATAAAATCCATCTTCGATGACCGGACCAATCCCCAGCTTCACTGCCTTATCCCCATAGATCCGTTTAATCGCCTGAGCCATCACATGCGCTGTGCTATGCCTGTATAGGTTAAGTCCGTCTTTACTATCCAACATAATTAGTTCCATGTGGCTATCATGCTCAATCTGATGGTTAAGATCAAGCAGCTTGCCGTTTATTTTGCCTGCTACGGCATTTTTCCTTAAGCCCGTACTAATCGATTCCGCTACTTGTTCGATTGTCGTTCCTTGTCGATACCTCCTAATTGTTCCATCCGGCAACGTTACATTGATCTCCATAATTTAGCCTCCATTCCTAATTATTCCATTAATTTGAACACAAAAAAACGCAGCTCGCCCAGAAAGGGACGAGTGCGTTCGACTCGTGGTTCCACCCTAATTCGACCTACCTCATGTCATTCCTCAGCTTTTCGCCAAGGTAAGCAGATGCAAGATCCTCATTGGTATCCGATAACGGGGATAAAACGGTGCCGTATAATGCCGCGAAAACAAATCATCGGGTTCAACGCCACAGCTACAAAGGGGTAAAAACACAACCGATAACTGGAGAAGCTTTCAGCCTGAGCTTCTCTCTCTGGACAGTTCGCATTGGAAATCATGTCTTTGATCAACGCTTAATTTATGATTGTCGGTATTATAACATATTAACCATTCAATTGCGAGGTGCCACACATTTTTTGCCTATATTCACCAAGGCAAAACCAACAAACGCCTGGAACGTGCTCGCGGCTGAGGACATCCCGATATCACCACTATTGATCAAGGCACGGTACACGTAGGTCTCGATGACATTGGTGACGTCAAACAATGCACCGGCATTCAGCGGAACCCATTTCGATGCGCCGTCAAGCGCGGCGGCTTCATAATAATCCGGATCAATTCCCGTAATCGAAGAGAGATAAACAATACAATCGACACTCAGAAATCCATAGAACAGGTAGCTAACTGCAATCCAAGACAGAAAATAGGGCAATAAAATCGTGGTCTGGTACATCTTCGCCAATCGGCAAGTAATGGAAAGCAATCAATAAAATCAAGCCGGGTAATGTCATAATCAATAATGCGCTGCTTTTGGTAAAAGTCCTCATTCCAATCCTCCCTCGCTCTTAAAATCAGCAAAAAAACCTTGAATGGCTTATAGCCAAGCAAGGTTTAGGTAAATATAGGTAAATCATTCACAAGCGCTCCGATTTCACTTCAGCGCTCCATAAATAACAGCGCGCATCCGCGGATGAATGTACGGCTCCAGGCTTGGCAGCATTTGCTGCATGTAAACCACAGACAATTGCTCCAATGGATCAATTAACACCCAAGACCCGGCTAGACCGGCCCAGCCAAATTCGCCGATTGAGCCGTTGATCCCCCCGGCTGCTGGATCCATCATGACACGGACTCCCAAACCATAGCCATAGCCACTCATTTGTGTCCAATTGAAATCCTTGAGCTGCTGTGGCCCCAAATGATTGGTTCCCATCAATTGGATCGTCTTCGGGCTAAGAATCCGTGCCCCCGCAAGCTCACCGCCCCGCGCCAATGCCTGCGCAAACCGGCTGTAATCACCGATTGTTGATAATAGCCCGCCTCCACCGCTCTCATAGCTGCATCCTGGCTGATAAGGGGCGTCCATGTTCGTATTAAGCGTCAGCTTGCCATCTTCTGCACGGTCATACATCAAGCATAGGCGGTCGCGCTTTTCCTCGGCGATCCGAAAGGAGGTATCAACCATCTGGAGTGGTTCAAAAATTTCCTTCCGTAAAAATTCGCCGAAGCTTTCACCGGATAACACCTCGATCAAAGCTGCCAGGACATCATGGCTTGTACCGTACTTCCAATGGGTACCGGGTTCAAAAGCAAGCGGAACGGTAGCGAGCGCTTTGGAAAGCGCTCTCATATCCATCGTTGAAACCGCATTTTGCATAAGGGTACGAGTTTGCCTTTCGGTTTCTGTTAGCTCCCCACCATAAGTAAGCCCCGAGGACATGGTGAATAAATCCTTGATCCGTATCGATCCTGAAGCGGAAGCTACAGTTCTTGAACCAAGCTCATTATAGCTGTATACCGATATATCCTTAAATTCCGGTAAGTAAGCTTCCACCGGATCGTTCAGCAGATAAAGCCCTTTTTCATAAAGCATTAGCGCCGCTGCGCAGGTAACCACCTTGCTCATCGAATAAATCCGATAAATCGTATCTGCGCCTATCTTTTTATGATTGGCCAAATCTGCATACCCGAAGCTTTCCTCGTATAACACTTCTCCGTTTTTGACAACAGTGCAAGCACATCCAGCAGGTCCTTTTTCCATAAAGCTCTTAAGTAGCGGAGTTAAACGTTGAAACCGATCCATTCTCCCAGCCCCTTCCAAATCGTTATCTTCCCTCCTTAGTGTAACATACATACTTCAAGCAATGAATTCAAAATCTTTCAACGTTGAGCGATCTTGACCATATCCTTACTCTCCAAAATGTTGGACTCATACTCATGGTTGACAAGATCAATCATAGCTTTGCCCAGTTCACTCAATGTAATAACATGCTTGGGTAGAAGCCGGCGCAGCACTGGATATAGCCAGGTAAATGCGGCATAATAGCGATGCATGTTTTTCAACCCCTTAATGGGATGGATATAACCGGGACGGAACATATAAGCTCTTTTGAAAGGCAGCTTTAGAAGCTGGTTTTCTGTTTTCCCTTTGACACGCGCCCACATACTTTTCCCCTGCTCAGTACTATCTGTCCCGGTCCCAGTCACATAACAAAAAACCATCCCTGGATTTACACTGGACACGAGGCCTGCTATATATAGCGTTAAATCGTAGGTTATCCTGCTATATTTAGCCTCATCCATACCTACCGACGATACACCGAGGCAAAAGAAGCAGGCATTATAGCCTTCCAGTTGTGATTCAATCGATGATAAATCAAAAAGATCAGGATGCACAATTTCCGTTAATTTGGGATGCTGCACGCCACATGGCTTACGGTTGATCACCAATATGCGTTCCACATCGGCATGTAAAAGGCATTCATGCAACACCCCTTCCCCTACCATTCCAGTGGCACCGGTAATAATAACATTGATTTTATGGGTTTCCCTATGATTCTCAATACGCTTTATATGCATGGAAGCTTCATTCTCCCTTATTGGAATAAATTTGCTGTAACCTCAGGAATAGGGCACAATGCTAAAATCCTGCGTTTGACTATAATAATCGATCGTTCAGTTAATGTCAATTCAAAAAAACCACAAGCGAGTCCAGCCCGTCTTGTGGTCAACTCTTTACTACACAACTCCCGAGCTCATCCGGTAATCATTCGGTCCCATTCCTGTATAAGTCTTGAATACCTTCAAGAAGTAGCTTTTATTGTCAAAGCCAAGCATTTCGGCAATTTCTTCCACCGACTTGTTTGATGTATTCAGCCACTTTTTGGCGGCCTCCATTTTGATACGTGTTACATATTCAATAAAAGTTTCTCCGGTTTCTTTTTTGAACAAACGGCTAAAATAGCTCGGATTTAGGTGTAAATACGCCGCCATCTCCTCCTGTGACAATTTCCTGTGCAGATTAGTCTCCACATAGGAGTGGCAGGCCAGAATCTCCATCCTTTTGGAAAGGCTATTGATATGTCCTACTTGCATGATTTTTTCCGTCATAAAACCAATGAGCCACGCCTCCAAATGATGGATGGAATGAATCTGGGACAAGGTATGATGGAGCACCTCCGAGGAAAAAGTCGTTTGAAATTGCTGCAAGGATTTCAGCTTCATCTGGATCTCTAGCAAAATATTTAATAGCCATTCTTTAACCAGCTCCGGATGATAGCGGTTTGCCCGAACACGTTCCATCCATAGTCTGACCACCTGCGGAACCTGCTCCAAATTTTCTTCGAAAATGACCTGCCGAAATTCGTCTGAGGCTTGCGCAAAATGATAATCAAGCTCTCTAATTCCTGCTTGATAAGGCAACACATCCTTCAACCATATCACAGAAGTTTCTGGCAAAAAAAAGCGATGCCCCAATGACTTCAACAGCTCTTGCAAATGTTCCTTTAGCTCAAATACATGGGTTGTCGGCTCACCGATAACAAAGGATACCATAACCTTGATATATTTCTGGATTACCCGACATATCCGGTTCAGTATAGCCTCCAGCTGAGCCTCGTTGTAGGTATGAATGAACTTGGCATAGGGGAACAACAGGAAGAAGCGGTCTCCTTCATAGCGGAAGCTTATCCCTTCATTATTCTCTTTCAAAACCTCCTCCACGATGTTCTCCACAGCGAACACAAGTAAATCTTCCGATATAAATCTAGTCACTGCCTCTTGATACCGATTGATATACCCAATTACGGGAAGGTATAGACCTTGTTCCAGACGGATTCCGAATTCCGCCGCCTGTGAATTCATTGTATCCACATTCATAATAGGATACTGCAGTATCGACCTGATGAAGCCCTGCTTCATCAATGCTTTGCTGTGCTCGGCCCCGGATTTCAATCGGAAGTTTTCCTTCTTCGCAGTCTGCTCCGTTCTAATATCTTGTGCCAGCCTGATCAGCAGATCCTTAATAACCTGCGGTTTCATACTCTCCTTTAGAATATACTCATCCAAATGAAGCTTTACTGCCTGCTGGGCATAATGGAAGTCATCATGACAAGACAGGATGACAGCTCTAATCGAAGGATAATGGGATTTCACCGATCTTAGAAGCTCAATTCCATTCATCTCAGGCATACCGATATCCGTAACTATCAAATCAGGCTTTTCTAACTCCACATGCTGTAATGCCGCAATGGGGGAATCAAAAGCGCCAACCAATTCGAAGCCGCATTCCTTCCACGGAATGAGTGCAGTCAAAAAATCCAGCACTGGCAAATCGTCATCCACTATAATCGCCTTCAGTAGGTGTCCCATGCTTATTCACCGCCCTCTTCAATTGGATCGTCACTTTCGTTCCTTCACCGGGTATACTATCGATATTGAAGTCAAATTGATCCCGATAAATCATTCTTAACCGCTCTATCACATTATAGAGCCCAATCCCTGACAAGCCCGCATCACTGCTGTGCGAAGAATTTCCTTCAGCTCCATCCAAGCTCGCTATAAGCAGCTTTTTTTGCGCCTTGTCCATCCCTATCCCGTTATCTTCTACTATGATATATAACGTTTCAGCAGAATTTTTCCAAGCTTGAATACTTATCGTCCCGCTTTTTTGCTTCAATCCGTGAATATAAGAGTTCTCTATCAATGGCTGGATCAGAAACCGGGGTACTTCCTCTAATAATGTATCGGAAGCAAGCTTTAACTCCAGAACAATCGTTTCTTTACTACGAAAGTTGAGTAGCTTGATATATTGTTCGATAATATTGACCTCTTCATGCAGCGGAATCCATTCATTGTTCCTGTTAATCGTCATGCGCAGCAGTGTGGACAATGAACCAAGCAGATCCGCGTTCTCCTCGTCGCCCTTCAGCATAATTTTCATGCGGATTGAATTTAGGATATTAAACAAAAAATGTGGGTTGATCTGCGCTTGTAGCATACTCAGCTCCGCCATACGCTTCTTTTGCTGCTCACGAGTAATTTGTTCAATCATCGATTCGATCCGGTCAAGCATCCGGTCAAAGGCATGACCCAATCGACCGATTTCGTTGTCCCCGCGCACGTGAGACCGCACCTCCAGATCACCCTCCTCTACTTTAGCTGATACACGGCTGATCCGAATGACCGGTTTCATTAGCTGGTCTAACAAATATAGAAGCACCAGCGCAAATGACAGCACATAGAACAGTTGAACAATAAAGTCTTTCTGCCGGATGTCGCTGATCTTGCCGATAGCAGTCTCATAGGGTGTTAGGCTAACTAATTGCCATCCCGAGGATAAGACAGGCTTGCTTAATAAAAAAAACTGTTTTTCATCCAATTCTACCTGTTTGACCTCTCCTTGGTTGGGCAGCCCTTGGAATGGAAAAACATCCCCTATTTGAGCTTGATTTCGGTGTGCCATGATGCGGCCATCCTTATTCAACAAAGCGAACTCTTGGGTTGTCGCATATTTTTGCAGCACCTGGCGCACTTGCTTTTCCTCAATGCTTATCACCACATATCCATAGGTTAACGAAGCGGTTCTAAGGGGACGCAAAATCGTAATTAAATAAGGGCTTTCCTGTGCCCTTGATTTAAAATAAGTATTGTGGGTTCCCAACCATAAGATATCATAGCCTTTGAGCTGTTGGGTCTGTGCAAACCATGGTTCATTCATTATATCAGATGGTGATAAATCCAACGTATGGTTGGAGAAGTATCGCCCGTTAGGAAGGAGGATGGAAATGTACATGGAATCCTTCTCATAGACCATGCGCTCCAGCCTTCTGGTCACCTTTTGCCCATCAAGAACCCAATTGTTCAAATCATCTGTAGCATCCAGTTTTCCAAGTTCTTTCAAAAGAGGAGCCAATTCATCATCAAATTGAATCAAGTTAGTGACATCCATCATGTTGCTGAACATGTTGGACATATACAGGTCTACGACCCCAAAAGCTTCTGAGGCTGTTTTCTGCGCAGTTTCCTGAAGGACATCCTTTGTTAAATAATTGGAGATGTTTACAGCAATCAATCCGGGCAAGAGTAAACAAATGGCAACCGAAGCCATCAGCTTCTGCCTTATGGAAAGTCTTCGAAACAAACGACGCAAGCGATTCATCCTTACTCCTCCAAGCCGGGCACGATGCAAAAGAGGAGAGAACCCACTGGGTTCCCTCCTGTAATTCCGTATTATTTTTTATTGGCATTAATTACTTTTTGAACATTATCCTTAGCTATCTTAATAGCAGTGTCCACATCCTGCTTGCCGAGCAAGAACTTCTCAACCTCTGTGAAATATAAGGTTCTGGCTTCCTCATAATAGTCCTTTGGCACTGTGAAATCGGCACCCTTAGAACTGGATAATACACGAATCAACGATTCTTTGTCAACCATCTCAGGATTCTTGGCTTGCGCCAATATATTGTCAACAATTTTATTGATGTCTGCTTTTTTCCAAGGAGAGAAGAACTTTCCTTGTACTTCGATGCCTTCTGTGCTGTACCAGCGAATGAATTTATAAGCAGCTTCTTTATTTTTCGAATTCGCCGCAATAGTTAGGAAGTCGGAGTTTACAGCTGTCAAACCCGCCGGATCGCTGGCTTCATTTTTGGGATAAAGGGCAAATGCCGTTTTGAAAGTAGCAGGCACTTTCTCCGTTCCAGCAACCTCTGGCACCATGTAGTTACCTTGCATTAGCATGGCTGCCTTTTGGCCGAAGTATACATTACGGTAATTCATTTTTTGAGAAATAATTTCTGCAAAAGGTACGGAGGATTTATCCGTATTCTCCATCTGGTAGCGCATTTCAAGTGATTTCTTTACAAGCGGGCTGTCCAAATTGGAGGATCCATCTTTTTTCAGGATGGTATTATCGGTAGGATGATTAAGCAACGCCAATGTATAATATTCCGCCCAGTTGTTGTGCAGATAGGTTCCATATTGCTTGGAAGGTCCATCTCCTTTGGTGAGCTTCTTGGCGTAGTCCATATATTCTGCCCAGGTCCAGTCTGTAGGAACCGGAAGCTTGGCATCATCAAGCATCTGTTTGTTCAGCAATACCAAATATTCGATATATTTGCCCGGTAATGCATAATATTTGCCGTCAACGCTTGTATCTATTTTGTATTCGTCTTTTGGTGTAATGCCTTCCTTTTTAATCATCTCATCCATGGGCTCAAGCAGACCGATACTTGCGCGTTGAGACATGTAAGCGGCATTGGAGAACATGATCACATCAAGGTCTTCTCCTGAGGCAGCCAGCAAATCCAGCTTTTTCAGACCTTCCTGGGAATCATTTTTTTCGGACAGGCCTACAAACTCTACCTTGATATCCGGATTTTTCTTTTCAAATTCGGCAATGGTTTTGTTCCAATTACCAGCCTCCTCTGTGTACCAGGTGTGTAGCTTAATCGTTGTTGTTTTGGCTGTAGCTCCCGCCTTGTCTGTTGTCGACGCTGTACCAGAGTCACCCTGGCTGGCACATCCGGTTGCAAGTGCAGTTACTAATAAAGCACTCACGATTGTTGTAGACCACTTTTTCATGTTTCTCATCTGTTTCATTGTTATCCTCCTGAATTCATCGTTTTTATGTTAAATGCTAACCCTTAACCCCACCCATAGCTATACCTTCGATTACATTTTTTTGACCTGCGATAAATACAATCAATAACGGAAGAATAGCTGAAACCGCAGCCGCCATAATCAGGGAATAGAAATCACCGTTCATATCAGCAAAGGAATTGATTCCGAGCTGCAGAGTGAATAATGATTTGGTTCTCAAGAAGATAAGCGGATTCTGGTAATCATTCCACGTCCATATAAAACGAAGAATCGCGTAAGTCGCAATCGCAGGACGGACAAGAGGCAGTGCAATCGAGAAGAAGCTGCGGAAATGTCCGGCTCCGTCCATGCGTGCTGATTCCAAATATTCATTGTTGATGCCAATAAAAAACTGACGAAGCAAGAAAGTTCCCAATACACTGAAGCTGTTTAATAAGATTAGGCCAAAGTGATTATCGAACAATCCAATCCATTTATAGATTAAAAATTGGGGTACAAGAATCGCTTGGTGCGGCACCATATAAATGACGAGCACCAGAATAAAGATGGCTTCCCGCCCCTTGAAATTCACTTTGGAAAATCCGTATGCGGCCATGCAGGAGAACATAACGGACAAAGCCGTTGTGGATACCGCTATCTTAATGGAATTCCAGTAATAGATCGGAAAATCCGATTTGGCCCATACTTGTGTGTAGTTGCTTACAGCGTTCCAAGTACTCGGAATCCATTCTATCGGATATTTAAAGACATCAACTTCAGGTTTAAAAGAAGAGGTTAGCATCCATAAAAATGGCAGTAAAAACATCAGGCCGAATACGGCCATAATTATTGTAATTAGTACTTTCACTAAAGATTCTCGCGCGGCCATTCTCCATTTCACCTCCTAGTAATTCACCCATTTACGTTGCCCGTACCATTGGATTAGCGTTATTAACAGCACACAAAGGAGCAAAATAACCGCCATTGATGAGGCATAACCTGTTTTTAATTTGATAAATGCTGTTTCATATAAATAATACACCATAACGGATGTAGAATTTGCCGGCCCCCCTTTGGTTAAAACGGCAATAACGTCAAATGCTTTGAACGATCCAATGATCCCCGTTACCAGCAGAAAAAAGGATGTGGGTGAAAGCAGCGGAAGGGTAATCTTCATAAACTGCTTCCATGGACTAGCGCCATCTATATCTGCGGCTTCATATAGATCCTTCGGAATGGATTGCAGCCCTGCAATATAAATAATCAGATTATAGCCAACACCAATCCAGATCATAATCGCCATTACCGAATATAGGGCGAATGTCGGATCAGCCAGCCATTGCGGTGGATTGGCAAATCCCAATGACATCAGTGTTTGATTGACAGGCCCATAAGTCGGATGGAAAAGCACCTGGAATACTATAGCAACCGCTACAACACTGGATATATAAGGCATAAAATAGACGACCTTGAAAAAATCCTTGAAGTACACCTTCTTGTTGATGATTACCGCCAGTACCAATGAAACACCCAAAGTGATCGGCACCACTAGCATAAAAATAATGTTGTTTACAAATGACGTAATAAAAAGGCTATCCGAAAATAAATTCGTAAAATTATCAAAGCCGACAAACTTTGTTTTGCTGAAGCCCGCAACAAAATTCCAATCCGTAAAGCTGAGCAATAAAGAAGCAATAATCGGGAAAAGCGTAAGCACGCATAATCCAAGAACCATAGGACCTATAAAGACATAACCTGTAAGTGTCTCCACCCATTGTTGGCGGGATAACCCACGGCGTTTCGGACTTTGCTGTGATACCATCTGCGGTTTCATAAGCCACCTCTTTGTTGATTTTTCTAAATATATTGTACCCAGCCGTACGTACCCACATAAGAAACGAAGTTGACTTTTTTGAAAAAAAAATGACTTATACATACAAAAGAACCACAATACGAGGATTAGTCGCATTGTGGTTCTCCTTCAGCTTTCATAAAGTCCAGCTAATTACTCAGCCATTAGATTAACTGCATCCTGCGGAGAAATGACGGAAATATGCTTCACTTTGCCCGTTGACCCTGGGATAATAAACTTAAGCTGGAATTGCTCATTGACCTGGTAAATATAGATCTTGTCGTCTAGGTTTAGTTTCATGTCATCCGCTTTTCCTAAAGCTTGCTCAATTTGCTGGAGGGTTAGCTCCTGTAAATTAGGCTGGCTGGAGCGAACGTCGAATATTTGGCTGCCCTTGTTAAAGCCAATGACCGCATTTTTCTGGTTGTAGGTTGCATAAACCAAACCTTTGCCTTCAGAATCCTGAAGATCGGCCTTCCCCCACTCTTTCTCTACGTCGTCAATCAATCCTGTATGCGCGGCAAACGGGACTCCTGGCACTTTCCCTTGCTTGGCAAGCTCAACTAGCTCAGTAAGCTGCTTGCTTATATCAGTGGCTGGCGCCGTACCCGGAGCAGGCATTGGAGCAGCAACAGCAGCAAGCTCAGCTACGGCTGTATAGTTGGCTGGAAGATATGTGATCGCTTTAGCTTCAGTAATCACATTTGCGTACATCTTATCCGGCTGTGGATCGCTTAATGTATAGCTGATAACAGCCTTTCCAGCCTGGTCAAATCGGATGCTGCTGATAGCAATACCGTAGCCTGCATTCGGCTTGTCACCTCGAGAGAGTGTCACTTGGTTTACATCCGCGTTTATCTTGTCCACAGTGACTGAAACCGCTTCTACGGGTGTAGCAGGCTGTTGCGTATTGGCTTCCAACACGCGAATCGCATTATAGACCCAGCTTGCCGCTTCGCCGCGTGTGAGCTCGCTTTTAGGATTAAACTTACCGTCCTGATCCAGTGCAGCAATTTTGTAAAGCAATAGCCGCTGCAAGGTTCCTTGGTAATCAATATTCACTTGATCCTCGTCCTTGATCTGTATAAACATTTTCACTAATGGAAAGTCGCCCTTCTTCTCTAAAGCACGAACAAGCAAATCCCCGAATTGTTCCCGCGTAATCGTCGCATGGGGTAACACATCCTTGGGAATGTCCAAGCCGGAATATTGGGCAATAATAAAGGCATCTGCATACCAAGCATCATTAGGGATGTTCGTATACGTATCCGAGGCCAAGGGCTGTTTAAAAAAGCGCAGCAAGTCCAGATTCAAGTCCAAGCCTTTTACGATCATCTGTACGCTTTGTGCGTAGCTAACGATTCCCTTAGGCACAAAATGCTCGCTGTCCACGCCACTCACGACCCCGCGGTCTTTTAAAGCATTCACCGCTGCTGCCTGTGATTCACCTACATCCGTGAATGCGAAGGCGGTGCTGAAAGTCATGCTGCTTAGAAGTAAGGAAGCTATCGATAAGGTTGCGATTTTTTTCATAATGGTTTCTCTCCTCTTGGTCTATAATTTGTATCTTTCAAATCTACTAACGTGAAGGTTACATTAAAGGTTGCAGCTAACATCGGTCTACCCCTGCATAATTGGGCATGGAATGTCGGATGGACACTTTTATTATCTGTTATTCTTTGGAGGAGAAGGAGGTGATACGTTTGAATTTGCTTGAACAAATGAATGGAGCCTTGCATTACTTGGAAGACCATCTAGACAATGAGATAGATTTTAAAGAAATAGCAAGGCAAGCTTGCTGCTCCGAATATCACTTTAAAAGGATGTTTTCTTTCCTTGCCGGAATTACGTTGTCTGAATACATCCGCCACAGACGCCTTACTCTTGCAGCCTTTGAGCTTATTCATAGCCCCGCAAAGGTCATTGACATTGCGATCAAATACGGGTATAGCTCACCGGATTCTTTTACAAGAGCTTTTCAAAGCCTGCATGGGATAACACCGTCAGAAGCCAGGCGTCATGGCCAGCCACTAAAAGCCTATCCACGAATGACCTTTCAGTTAACTATTAAAGGAGGTGTTGAAATGAACTATCGTATTGAAGAAAAAGCAGCGTTTGGCATCGTCGGTATCAAGAAAAGGGTACCTATTATTTTCCACGGTGTTAACCCAGGGATTGCGGCCATGTGGAAACAATTAAGTATGGAGACGATCACTGAGCTTAAGCAGCTTTCCAATGTCGAGCCCTTGGGACTGCTTAGTGCATCCACGAATTTTTCTGAACGCCGCATGGAGGAACAAGGAGAGCTTGACCATTATATTGGTGTGGCAACCACTAAGCCATGCCCGGATCACCTGATTCAGCTTGAGGTTAAAGCTTCAGCATGGGCTGTATTCGAATCCGTCGGCCCCTTTCCTGACACCCTGCAAAATATTTGGGGACGCATCTATTCCGAATGGTTTCCAGCCTCCAGCTATGAACAAATAGAAGGGCCAGAGCTGTTGTGGAACGCGGATAAGGATGTAACCTCTCCTACTTTTAAAAGCGAAATATGGATACCTGTTGCCAAAAGATAGAGCACTACTTTCACAATTGTGGAACCGTTTTTTTTATCAATAAATCACAGAAAATATATGCTATACTAGGGGAGGTGTTTACGAAATATTAATAATGTAAGTGTGGTGCTAACTATGGGTGAGCTGCAGTTTGTAGTTAAAAATGCGGGATGGAAGGCGGCAAAAAGGCTTCCTTTTGTCCTACTATCGTTTTGGATTGTGCTTCTGGTAGAGTTGATGAGCAGAGGCCAGTGGGGTGATTCTTTGGGATGGCCGTTTCGTGCCTTGCCTGAGCTTCTACTGAATATCGTCTTGGTGCTAAGCTTGTTATTTCTAGTGACAGCAATCACGGGGAAGCTCCATATCTCGTTTTGGCTGGTCAGTACGACTTGTTTGGTTTTTGCTGCAATTAGTGGAATCAAGTTGGCAATCTTGGGAGTACCTTTTCTGCCATGGGATTTACTGCTGACTGATGAAACGAAAGATGTAGCACCCTATATCACAGGCTTTTTTAACTTTACGGTGTTATCGGGTTTAACCACATTTATAGCCATAAGTATTTTTCTGCTGTACAAACTTCCTTGGTTTGCGCTCATTTTAAACTGGAAGCACCGCACGATTATGGGAATCGCTTCAGCTCTTCTCATCGGCTCCCTTTATACGGACGAAGCCCTATCATTGAAAAATTTGACCAATGTTCAGAATTTGGCCTGGGACCAGGCCGAAAACGTCCGCGCCAATGGTTTTCTCTTATCGACAATCATGAACCTGAAGTTCCTCTATCTGGATAAGCCTGATAGCTATGACAATGCATCGATTCAAGCCGTCTCGTCCTCAATCGTCCCAGCCGTCGCAGATGCAGGAGAAATTAAACCTAACATTATTATCGTATTAAGCGAGTCCTTCTGGGATGCCACACAAGCCAAGGGTCTCACTTTCAGCCGAGATCCGCTTCCCTTCTATCATGAGATGATTCAAACCTATAGCAGCGGCAGCTTGCTGAGCCCCCAATTCGGTGGTGGGACGGCAAATGTTGAATTTGAAGTGCTTACAGGCAATTCCATGCGCTTCTTGCCACAAGGCTCGATTCCTTACAACCAATACGTAAATAAGGAAATTGATTCCTTAGGCAGTATCTTGACTCGCCAGGGCTATCTGGCCACGGCGATCAGCCCTTTTCACAGCTGGTTTTATAACAGCAAAAAAGTATATGAAAACTTCGGCTTTGCCAACTATATTCCACAGGAATTTTTCAAACCGGATTATGAAGGTCCTTATTTGGCTGACCGTGAGGTCGCTAACGAGATCATAGAAACCAGCACGAATAGTGAAGGTGCCGATTTTATTTACGCGAATACGATGCAAAACCATTACCATTACTATCCTGGCAAATTCAAAGAAAATACAATTGAAATTACGGGAGTTACGGGTGAATCCAAAGGGCTGCTCGAAACCTATGCCCAAGGCCTTGTCGATGTGGACGCCATGCTCAAACGTTTAGTGGAACATTATGAAAATCTCAATGAGCCGACTATTCTTGTTTTTTTTGGAGACCATAAGCCGAGCCTCGGCCAAGATTATAAAGCGTATAAGGACATCGGTTTCTTAAAAGAAAATGATCCTGATTTTCTTAACAAGATGTATCGTGTACCCATCCTGGTTTGGAATAATTACTTGCCCAAGGAAAAAGAAAGCCTTGATATGAGTCCTTCGTTTCTGGGGCCCTATCTTTTGAAATTATCACAAAGGACGGGAAGCTATTTCACCGATTATTTATACCAATTGTCGCAATCTATGCCAGTAATCCCTCCTGAAAACCATTATGCGGAGATGAAAATTAACAAGGATAACCTGAATCTATATAAGAAGCTACAGTATGATATTATATTTGGGGAACAATACGGATACAATAGCATGAAAAACAAGATCAAAAACCATGACTATACACTCGGCTCTGGCCGCATGGTCATTAGCCAGCTTCGAACGGAAGCCTTCAAGGATGGCAAGCTGCTAAAGATTGTAGGCAGCGACCTCCCCCCTAACAGTATAGTACGGATTAACGGTCAGCAAATGGCTACAAATTGGATCAGCAAAAATGAGTTAACTGCTGAAATACAACCTACTCTCATGAATAAGTTTCCATGGAATGTTGAAATCATAGTTAAGGATTCTAAAGACAAGGTGCTTGCCAAATCGAACGAGTATGTGTATCTTGGAGAACTGTAAGAAAAAGAACCTCCCCTCCACTTTATAAGTGGGATGGAGGTTCTTTATTTTGCCCTCGTAACTTCGCTATGCGCCCCTGACTTTCCCTAACGTAGGTATATCCTTCAGGTGTAGTGTATTCAAATAAGCTCAGCCATTTGGTATAGTTTTCTGTTTACTTCATGATTCCTCCGGAAACCGTGGGCACATCGCCAAGCCCCCAGATAATCAGAAAGTATATAATCGGTGAGATCGTAATTAGACCCATTAGAATAATAACTATTCCAAGCCCACTGAATTTCTTGTTCGATTCGGTATTTTTGATGATTTCCATAAATTATACCCCCCACATTATTAATGATTAACTTAGTTACTTATAGAAATGATTATAAGTCGTTCGGTTAAATAGGTAAGTGATATAAGTCATAGAAAATAACAATCCGTCCAAATCATCAAAAAGCCATACCACAAAGAACATAAAATTTTATTGCCGTAACTATAAAAGTTGAAATGGATGCATACTTTCCAATATAGACATTCATCCATGTGTACTACTTTTCATATCCTAAATATCCCTTTTGATAATCCTTAGGAAGGATCCCTACTTTTTTCTTGAACATACGTAAAAAGCTAGTGTAATCGTTGAAACCGCTGACCAAACAAGCTTCTGTAACACTACTTCCCTCGGCAAGTAATTTTTTGGCCAGAGAGATACGTTTATAAATAATGTATTCATGGATCGTATTTCCTGTATATTTTTTAAAGAGCTTGATTAAATAATATTTATTTATGAAAAACTGTTTTTCCAATAGATCCAGACTCAGATCCTCTCCCAGATGCAGTTCGATATAGTCCAGAACCGGAGAAAGCTTATGATGCAAAGCAAGCCCTTGATCCGTATGCTTCTGCTCTTGGAACAGACGGTTAATATGAACAATGATTTCCATAAAACAACCCATCTTAATGATTGCGCTTCCTAAGGACGGATGCTTTTTTAGAGCATCATATTTCATAAATAGACTAAGTAATACTGATGAATCATTACTCGTCAGCGAGAGCTTGTTTTTTTTGCCTAGGGGTCTGTCATAAAAGCAGGATAAAGGATTAAAATCCGCTGTTTGGTACAACGCAGCAATTTGAGGATCGAACTCAATCGTGATTCTTTCATAAAGAACCTCTGAGGAAAAGGATGGTTTATGGATTTCATGCTGGTTCGTAATGATCAAATCGCCAAACTGCAGTGGGTATACCATTTTTTCTACAAAGTATTTCACATCCCCTTGAAGGAGAAAGTAAATTTCGCAGCCTTGATGCAGATGAAATTCAATACTATGACTTTTTCGTTGCACATGTAAAAATTGGATATACTGATCGATTTGTTCTAAATATGAGACAGACAAAATAACTCCTCCCAAAAAAACATTTCCGAATCCATAGTAACCTTGATTTCATAGATTTGCAATATCGCCATGGAGCATGGACCATACTCATCATGCACCGTTAACAACAAACAAGCCTGCCGAGGCAGACTCGTTACAAATTCATATTCTACTCCTACAAAACTTATGGTACAGCTTCACAATTATTTGTTTGTAGACCGGAATGTTTAATTTACGTCTGCTGAACAAATTTTCCTGCATCAAAGTATGGAGGTATTCTCAACCACCCCTTTTTTGCTGCTAGTTCCTTTAAAGTTACAGAAAATGCAATCTTCGTTATTTGATATTTTCCGAACATGGCTGCTACGTCCGGCCGTACGGACTCCGTCATTCCCCGGCAAGCATATGTAATCCCTAGTATTATATTGAACATCAAAAGATTAGCAACTTCCTCATCCGATAATTTGGCTCCCTCCGGAACGCTTCGATAATCACCAATCGGTTTCTCAGGTGTGGATTGTGGTAGAGGAACCCCTTCTTCTTTCAAAAATTGGGTTAATTCTTTTAGAATCGGTTCGTGAACATTGTTTATGACATCTTGCAGTTTTTCTTTAAGTTCATGATCTTGCACAATGTTATAGGACACTTGTTCACCTCGCAACGTTTGTTCTGTAGCTGTCAAAAAGAACCAAAGATTCATAACTTCCCCAACATGTAAAGGAGGCTTCTCTCCATCTGTGAATGGATTAATTGCATCCTTCAATATTTCCAATAAATTCATAGATTCTCATCTCCATCTTGTCTTATTTTATTATTATTACCAAAATGCCCCTCGATATGTATCATAAGCATCTAACTAAAATACTTAGGCTTCACAGTTTAGATCGACGACAAACCCTATCCTCATGGTACTTTCCATATGAATCATCAAGGCAGCTGGCCAATCTGACGCTTTTCGCAAAATTTCGACCGTGATATGAACCAACTCGTTCCGTTTTTTTTGAAGAGATATCAAGTTGGTCTAATAGATTAATCGTGCGTGGCCGAACTGGTTCAACTTCTAATATTCCCGCTAAATGCCGTGTAGGCGGGATAATAGCATCAACAAGTGCCTGACAAAGTTGATTTAGTGTGTAAATGTCCACTTGCTACATCCCTTGAACCATGACATGGAACCTCCCACCTCATAATGGTCGGGACTAAACAAACCCAGTTCTCTTGCCGGACTCCGCTTTAAAATAGGCTATTAATGAAAGCTGTCTCTTTTTACAATCTATAACCATACGTTCTGGAGACTAAGTTCTCCCAATTATAAGATAGAGTATGTAGCAGGCTAGCTCGAAACCTATTATTTATTAATTATATTTTAACGTTTTATAAAACTCATGGTGCAGCTTCATCAACGCCCGCATCCGCAGTTTGCAATCCTCTTGTTTACGCTCATTTCACGTCGATCAAGTATAGTAATTTATACATTTCCTAGATAGATGCATGATGTAAAGGGCTAAAAAGGCCTATTTCTTCTATTTAACATTATTTCATACCAATAGTCTGAGTCATTTACCGTTTCCATTAAAATCCAACTACATATACTTTATTAGATTAACATGAAAGGGGTATTGAAATGGTAGATGGACAGACGGGACAAACTGGACAGACTGGGCAGACTGGGCAAACCGGTCAGACCGGCCAGACCGGGCAGACCGGTCTGACCGGTGCAACCGGAAGAACAGGTACTCAAGAACCTCAAGGACCTCAAGGGCCTCAGGGCGCTCAGGGCACTCAAGGTACTCAAGAGCCTCAAGGACCTCAAGGGCCTCAGGGCACTCAGCGCACTCAGGGCACTCAGCGCACTCAAGGTACTCAAGGTATTCAAGGACTCCTAGGACCTCAAGGCCTCAAGGACCTCAGGGCACTTAGGGCACTCAGGGCACTCAAGGACCTCAAGGACCTCAAGGACCTCAAGGACCTCAAGAACCTCAAGGACCTCAAGGGCCTCAAGGGCCTCAAGGGCCTCAAGGGCCTCAAGGGCCTCAGGGCACTCAGGGCACTCAGGGCACTCAGGGCACTTAGGGCACTTAGGGCACTTAGGGCACTTAGGGCACTCACTCAAGGACCTCAAGGTACTCAAGGGCCTCAGGGCACTCAAGGACCTCAGGGTACTCAAGGACCTCAGGGTACTCAAGGATCTCAGGGTACTCAAGGACCTCAGGGTACTCAAGGACCTCAGGGTACTCAAGGACCTCAAGGTACTCAAGGACCTCAGGGTACTCA
>NZ_JAAOIW010000010.1 GCF_011440305.1 Paenibacillus agricola
TGATGTTTGGTGATGATGGCGGAGGGGAACCACGCGTTCCCATCTCGAACACGGCCGTTAAGCCCTCCAGCGCCAATGGTACTTGAACCGCAGGGTTCTGGGAGAGTAGGACGTTGCCAAGCAATTTAAAAATCCTTAAGACTACATGTCTTAAGGATTTTTTTCTATCTATTTACTGGCACTCATGGTTTCATCCAAAACTATATTAAATGAATACTCATTTTTTTGCGCCGTCCAATTCAAGTCATAAATCGTGCAGACCAAAACTGACACTGCGTATTCTTGGAAGACGACTCCACTGGCGATTATTATTTTCCAGATACGCTTTAGCCACAGTAACTATAGATGTGTCTGTCTGCTGTTAGGATCGAAACTTCCGTCCTCTGCTAGTTCGTCTATACTAGCTTTTGGCAGCACGCCTGTTGAATAACCACTATATGGTAGAAAAAGAGTCGCCAAATCGTTAAAATGTTTGTACCCCTACAAACTCCCTAAAGGTGGCGACTCCATGAAAAATTCTACAAAGATCCCGTTCATTCTTCAATCGATCCTGAGCAAAGACGAAGTCAACTAGGAGTTATCCCATGAGAGTAGGAATTTATATAGTTATTTGGGGCCTCTAGTGATCGGTATATAGTTTATTCAGCGTTAGCTCTCCATTAAATTATTGCTTTTGAACGGAGTAGATAAATCGTCCAGCCTAATCAAACACGCTGATGATGCAGTTATTTTTTTATCCGATTTAACAATTTCGTGGTATCGCAAGTAAATGTTAAAGATTTCTTTATTATCTTCAATTTAAATTAGAAAAATATAGCATTTTTCTACATCTTTAGTTAATATTATATTAACGAGAATGGAGTGTTGTCTATGCAATCTATTATATATATTTTGCTTGGAACAACAGATATTTTGGTTATATTACTCCTTATATTTAAAATCTTTCGATGGCCCTTTCTGACATATATTAAAGAGTTATTTTTTATTGCGTTTATATGTTCTATTGAGTCATACATAGCCAGAATGGTAATGAATATTCCTCAATGGGATCTAATACTACAAGTAATTATCCTTATTTTTTCGTTGCGATACCTATTAAGAGTAAACTACTATCATGCATTAACGCTTACCGTTATTGGAACATTGGCCTATTCAGAGATTGCATATACAGTCTTCAACATTCTTAATTACATCGGCATCACAACTAATAATGAAGCTTCAGAATCAATTGGTTTTGGTGTATTTGCTACACAAATTTTATCAGAATGTATGGGTATAGCTGTTAGTTGGATTCTCTATAAATTTAATTTAGGCTTCTCTTTCGTAGCTGTCCCACCACATGACCCTAAAAGGACTTTAAGCAACTATGAACAGTCAAAGTTGATAATTAATTTCGGATGTGTCTTGATCGTATCTACTGCGATGTTTTGGTTAATGAACTATGGAATGGTAGGCGTAAACATCCTTATGATTGGGGACTTTCTTGCACTTCTTGTTCTTTTGTACCTCGCACAGAAGGAGGATTATAGCTTTTGAGAGATCCTATTGATGTTGTAGCAGACCGACTTTCCCTCTCTATCAAAAACACAAATCCCAGCGAAGCCTTAACTAGTGTGGCTGTTATGTCCTACGCATTGAGTCTAATCATTAACATGATGCTTACGACATTACTAATTTTGTTAATTGGCTACTTTACTGATATGATGCAAGAAACAGCGAAGGTCTTAATGGCTTTCGCCATCCTTAGAGTGATTGCTAAGGGCATTCATCTTAAGTCTCTAACTCTTTGTGTAGTTGTTACAACCTCCCTCATCACGATCCTCTCTCATGTACAAATTTCATCCTATGGTATGTTCTTCATCTCTTTTATTTGTATCCTGTTAATTTTCCTGAAGTCGCCAGCCGAGCTTAAATCAAAGATATTATGTTCCGGCATCATTCTTCTTTTTTTAGTGTTTCAAGATCATGCATTGATTATGGGTTGTTTTGGGCAAGCGTTAACATTAATTAACTGGAGGAGGTGAGACAAATGAAAAGAATAGCCAAATTCACTGCGAAGCATGCTTCAAATTTGCTTGGTATCGCGGCACTTATACTTTTTTCTACAAATAAATTCCCTATCGGAGATAAAGAAGCACCTAGCGAATTAAAAGCTATGAAGTAGGTTATTCATGAAAGTACCGTGTCAAGATATCGTTGTTGATGTGGAAGATATTATCTACATAGAACTAGTATACGTTAAAGGAAATACCAAAATTGTTGTCCATACCATACATGACAAGCATTTTTGTAAGATTTCCGCTTCATTAGATGCCATTGAAATTCTGTTCTCATCATTTGGATTTGTAAAATCGGACAGTTGTAATTTGGTGAATTTAAACAAAATAAATTATATAGAAAAGACAGCGTATTCCATCCAAGTTTTTTTTCATGGGAGCAGCAAAACAGCAAGTTGTTCTCGTTCTGGGTATGCTAAAGTAAAATCTATGTTGCCCCTCTCTTGAGGGGTATTTTTATTGAGAAAAATCATTATATCATATTTACTAATAATGTAAATAACCGATTTTAGTACTAATATCCGTCGTTACATATTGGTATAAAATGGTATATCATTTAATAGAAGAGAATGTTAAATTGATCATCAATAAAGAAGTTGGTGAAATAATGGTGTATGAACAAATACTTTTTAAAGAAAACTTAGAGGATATAGTCTCTGTGAATGTTACAGATATAGATTTTATTAGCTTTAAAAAAAATAGGATTATTTGGCATTTAGGACAAGAGGTTCTTTATTCTTTGGTTAATTTAAAAGACATTCAAAAACTAGGATTCCAATCATATTCATCAAAAATTTTAATTAATCTGGCACAAATGAAAAGCTTTGATTCGAAAAAGAACATTATCCTTTTTAATAGTGGATCTCAGTTTCCGATATCATATCGAGATACAACAAGCTTTGAAATACTTCTGAACAATCATACGTATTTACCGATTCGTGGGAAAGTGACTGTCCTTGATGATTGCCGTGAGATCTGTAGTATTGAACTCAACGAAGTGGATTTCATTCACCTTCATGGAAAAGTCCCTGTATATAACATTGGGGAGAAACAATACAAACAGATCACTCAATTGGTGGATTTAGAAGACAGCAAAATGCTATCCAATCTAGGGTTTGAATACACAGATTCCATCAATTATGTTCAATTGAAAAAAGTAACACTTATGGATAGGAAGTGTGGGTACCTTTACTTTGACCAGCAGGTTTCTCCGAAAAGCAAACGGGCATCTATAGCACGAGTCCAGCACATATTGCGGGATATTCTAGAAAACAAAACAATTAACCAAGTAATTAATTGAAACTATGGTACCTTTGAAGAATTGAAGATAAGCAATGCAACAACAGCTTTTAGCTAGGGAAACATTGGCCTAATTTAGCCCTTCTACATCGTTATTGCAATATTGTGGGTAATATTTGATGTGGCCATTCCATCAGGGATGGCTTATTTTGTTTGATCGATCATTTGAGAATACACATCACATCCCTTACGCCCTCTATTTTAGTAACTAGCGTATCTGATAGTGTTTCCAAAAACGCCAGATACACTTTTAAGCTTCATTTATATAGAAAGGAAAAGGATTTCATGAGGGAACAAATTTTGAATAAAGTAACTAATTTAATCAAATTTGCAAAGGATAATGAGCGAATCTGGATACAACTAAATGAAGAATTTTTTGATATTAATATTCTTTGTGCCGTGTATATTTCAAGCAAAGTAAGATTCTGTTCTGAATCCTTATTTCAAAGCACAATACGAATTTCTACACATGGATTTATCAGCAGTTACAACAAAGCCGTCCATTTTAGCTGGGGAACGAATGTTTTTATGCAATCACAAGAAGTAACTACATTTGAACGAGCAAAAAGACTGTGCAGTCATTGGATAACAATGAATAAAGCTATTGAAAAATACAATTAGGGATCTATCGATTTTAATATCATCAACCTGCTTTGTAAAAGAATTTGGAGCCTTACTCCTTATAATACAAATTTATAATCGATTGAACTTAATCCTGAGGTTATTTTGAGTTCAGTTATTAACCAACTAGGAGTTAGTGGAAATTTTGGATATTTTAATGTCAAAGAGCCACGATCTTAATGGCGAGAGCCACCCTCTTGTATTATAAGCACATTAGCATGTCCTTTCTTGATATTGCAAGTGCTTCGGAAGACATATGAAAGGACTCGGACTGGGACTCGGAATTTTTGGCATGCACCCGCTGAACGTGTCTATAACCTATTCGGCTCCAAAGGTTTGGAAACCTTACGCTCACCGGTGCTATTATGGTTTTTCCTGCATTTTGTGTACATATACCCACAGATAATTTGTTTTCATTTCGAAATATTATATTACGTATGCATTGAAACACCTTCAAAAACAACAATTAAGTCCACAAGACCCATTTCAGCTAAATCCAAGAAAATAACAGAGGAGGGGCGGAATATGACAAGAGAAGAATTTGAGCAAAATTTTGATGAGATATTATCATCGTGGGAATTAGATGACGTAGTATTTAGTCCGCAAGAAAAGGAATTAATTCGGAAGGTATGTATGAAAGAAATTTCGATGGAGCAATACGATAACCTTGCTCAAAACATTGCTTGATTCATTCAAAAAAATAAGCCAATTATAGGCTCCTTCTGTAGAAAATATGGTTTACATATGTTTATATCCAGCAAGAGTTAATATAGTATTTCCAAAATAATATTGTCCAAAAACTTTGTAAGGCAGGACATTGAGCATCAATTTCTGTTACCACATTTGATTAATTAGCTAAATTATTATTGGTAAATCTGAAACTACTTGTTGTTGAAAAACTGGAACTAAACTAGTAGACCCTTGATCATACTAATATTTCATAATATTAGAACCAGCAGTTGGAGAACAGCTTTTCTTCCCGCTACAAGGATTATGAAATGTACCAAACCTCCCGACGAATGATGAGGAACTATTGCTGCGAAAAGGTTTGATTGGCAATGGAGAGTGAGATATAATAGGTCTAATCTCCGCGAATTAGTAGAATGTACATTCAAGTAGATTAGGGACTTACCAAACTAATTGTAAGAGGAGCTTGAGAACAATGATTCAGGTAAACACGTTTGCTGATGTGGATGAATTTAATGAATTTCTTGCAGAGCTTTCGGAAGATGTAATTATTAAAATTGAATGGAAAGTCATTGAAAGTGAAGAAGGCTATACGGATTATTTTATGATCCAGTACCGCGAATAGCCCATCACCTACCGATTACAAAGACAAAAAACCCTTACCAACGTAAGGGTTTTCTTATTGCGCACTATGCCAGCCAGATTAAGCTATCGCCCAATCAGCTCCGCCCCAAATCCTCCAGCTTTTTCATCCGCAGCTTGAAATAGTCGGCGACTTGCAGCTCCGCAGCCTTCTCCTGCAGCTTGTCTGCATCCTCGTGGATGGAAACAATGCGACCGTTGTAAGCGTCCAGCTTGCCTTCGGCCAGCAGATAAGCCAGCGTCGGGGCCAGATGGGCCGGAGCGTCCCTATGCTCCGCAAAGGCTTGGGAAATGCGCGGGAAATATTTTTGCCCAGCTTCGGTTTCCCGCTGGTACTTGGTCATATCGGTGTCGTTGAGACCGGGATCCAAGGCAAAGGCCATCAAGCCGGTGTCCTGCAGCTCCGCATTCAAGTTTTCGGTAAAACGGGCGATCGCCGTTTTCGAAGTGCCGTAGCCGTTACCGTATTTGAACTCCCCGATCGTCCCGCCGCCCACGACATTAATAATCCTTCCCGAGCCTTGCTCCAGCATCAGGGGAACAGCCGCCTGCACGCAGTGGAACACCCCGAATAGGTTGGTACTCACGTCGTTGAGCCATACCTGCGGATCGACCTCCCATGTGGGGCCGATGGCGGCAAACGCACCCGCATTGTTGATCCACACATCGACGCTGCCGACAATATCGCGCATCTGGCCAGCCGCCTTTTGCACGGAATCGTGCTTTTGTACATCCAGGTGCAGACAGTGGCTCCGCGGCGAGAATTGCCGGAGCTGCGGCTCAAGCTCATTCAGAAGCTGTTCATCTCTGCCCGTTCCAATAACCGTATAGCCATGCTTCGCAAAATGCAGCGCCATGTTCTTCCCGATGCCTCTCGTTGCTCCCGTGATGACGACCACCTTGGCTATAGCTTCCATTGGTAATTCCTCCTTGAAGGACAAATTTATAAAGCTTGTTCCTGACCTCAATCATACAAGATTATACGGTATTTTTTAAGAACTGACTTATTATACAATTACTTACCTTTATGTAACCCAAACCTAAACATGCCCTTAAGCTGTAATAATAATTAAAGTCTGATAAGGTCCTTTACGTTTTTGCGATTTTTCAAGTAGAATTAGCCTAAGCTTGTTAAAAAATGCCACTTGATTGTGTACCTCTTGTATACGAAAGGAGAAAGCTATGTATCGCGTTTTAATTGTCGATGATGAGCCTTGGGTGCTTAAGGGTATTCTCAACACGTTCAAATGGGATGATTTTGGTTTTCAAGTTATAGCGGATACAACGGATCCTGTGCTTGCTTATGAAATGATTCTTAAACAGCAGCCTGAGGTGGTCATGACGGATATAAGGATGCCTGAGCTAACGGGAATAGACTTGATGAAGCTAAGCCGCGAGCAGGGGGTCAAAGCAGAGTTCGTTATTATTAGCGGCGCCGCGGATTTTCATTATGCCCAGGAATCGATTCGTTTGGGCTGCTTTGATTATATGTTGAAACCGCTTCAATTCGCAGAAGCGGATGCCCTGCTGGAAAGGTTAAGCCTTCATCTGGACGCTACCGTACTGTCTATAAATGAGACGGCAGAAGAAAGCGAGCTGCAAGCTGGAAGCTCCATACTCAGCCCGTCCATTAATGAGAACTTCAAGGAGCTGTTGGACTATGTCAATCAACATTATGAGGATGAGTTGTATTTAAGGGAGCTGTCCAATAAATTTTTTATTAACTATACCTATTGCTGTGATTTATTTCAAAAGGTTACGAAATCAACCTTTACCGATTATGTAACTCGTCTGCGCATGAATAAAGCCGAACAGATGCTCAAGGAAAGCCAGCTATCCATTGACGAGGTATCACGGATTGTAGGCTATAAAGACTGTAACTACTTTAATAAAGTATTTAAAAAATGGTTTGGGCTTACATCGACGAGCTATCGTAAAAACCAAGCGGCACCATGGAACAAGAACAAATAAATCGAAGCCTCTTCGAGGAAAAACCAAACTTGGTATACATGTAGCTTGCTTTGCGAATTTTGGCGAACAGGGGGATAAGATATGGGCTTGTTATCGAAAATGACTTTAAGGCATAAGCTGCTGCTGATCGTTGGCATTTCAACCTTGATGATATTTTCTCTGCAAATATTTTACTATTCGAAATTTTATGGGCTAACGGAAGACAAAGAAAGTGTACACACCTCCAAAATGATGAAGCAGGTGGAGGAGAAGGTAGCTTCCTTCGCGCAGGATATCAAGGATGCTGCCTTGGCCTCATCCTACAATACGATGACCCATGACTATTTAAGCTCGGATGATCCGATTTACAGGCTTCGCTTAAATAAGATTGTTGTCGAAATTATGTCCGGGATTAAAGCTTCCAATAAAAATATTCAATCGATTATGATCGTCGATAAAAATAACAATATTATTGGGGCCTTAAATCCCGAGGATTATGTAGTCCTTGAGGAGTTCGAGAAAAGGTACAAGTCGCCTGAGTATCATGAGCAAACGAAGTTTTTTGGAAAGGTATTCAATAGTGAAAAAATGGAGCGGCCAGCCTACTTCTTTTTTCATTCGATTTCCTCCACGCTTAACAGCGAAAGTGAAGCTTCCGATTTGGGGAAATGTATTGTCATTTACAAAACGGATGTTTTGGACCAGCATATCATGAATAGTAAGACAACGCCGAATTCTTTGCTGATGATTCTCGATCATGAATCCTATATTGTCACGGCGGATGAAAGCGCGCTGAATGGAACCCTTTTTGACCAATCGATTTTCAAAGGAGGGGACAACAACAGTAGTGGGCAACAGGTAGAGTACAACGAAAAGCTAAACCACGTTCAAATCAACGAGGTTAGCCTTTTGGATTGGAGAATAGTGAGCTTGGTTCCCATCAACGAAATGACCGATGAACTGCGGGCCATCCGCAATAGTGGTTTTATGATCGGCACGGCGATGACGCTGCTGATTTTGATTATGGGTTTATTGTTTATCCGAAGCGTGACACTCCCCTTTGGAAGGATCGTCCGTTTTGTTAATTTTATCGGGAATAATGGCGGGAAGCAAAGATTGAAAATGTCGGTTGGCAATGAAATGGGGTTTTTAGCCGTCGAAATCAATAGGATGCTGGACAGGATTGACGAAGCGAACGAACAATTGCTCGATGCCAGCACTTCATTGTACCAGATGGAACTAGCCAAGAAACAGGCCGAGCTAGCCTCCTTGCAAAGCCAGATCAACCCTCATTTTCTGTACAATACATTGGAATGCGTACGGAGTATCGGGCTTGCGAACCGAGTGATGGAAATTGTGGAGATCGCTACATCGATGGCCCAAATATTCAGGTACAGCATTAAAGAGGACCATTTTGTCCAAATCAAAAATGAGGTGGATTGCATTCAGGATTATTTGCGTATCATGTCGATCCGATTTATGGATAAGTTTAGTGAGCGAATAAGCATTGATGAGCGTGTTATGGCGATGAAAATTCCCCGGATGATCCTGCAGCCGATTGTTGAAAATGCGATCTATCACGGACTAGAACGTAAAAGCGGCAAAGGAATCCTGACCATTAAGGGCTGGGTAACGGATGAGCAGATCGTTCGCTTTGAAATTTCCGACAATGGCAAGGGGATTCATGCCGAGGAGCTTTACAAGCTCCAGCATCGCTTGAAAGTAACAGATATGAACCAGAGCTTTTCCTCGGAGAAAGGGCTGGGCTTGTTTAATATTCATCGCAGAATCAAGCTGGCTTTCGGCGAGCAGTACGGCATCGAAATCAACAGCAGCGAGAATGAAGGAACTCAAGTAAGCCTGCAAATTCCAAGTTCCGAATTTATTACCTTATCATCCGAAACGAACCCCTAGAATTATTTAAGAAAGCGGTTACAATTAAACTAAGCAGATGGAGAGGCGAATATGAATGAACTTGGCAAGCTCTAAAAGAAGGCTCCTATCTGGGCTCGTAGTAGCTGTAGTGCACTTCGGGATATCTGGATGTAGCGAAATATGGAACCCTGCCATGCAAGAGACAGTCGGTATTAAAAATATGCCAAATTCAGACCAACTAGAAAATGAGGAGCTTCCTTCGGAATTTTTCACCTTGCATGCACTTTCGAATACCCCCCGGGAAGCACCCGATCTTAATAATCATTTTTGGACTAAAATAAAGGATCTATTTAAAGTGCAACTGAATGCAGAGTTTGTTCCACTGGATGGATATGATACTAAAGTGCGATTGGTGCTCGCCTCAGGGGATTTGCCGGAAGCGATGGTCATTAATACACTGGATGACAGTGTGTTCAATAAAGCGGTCAAACAAGGTCTCTTCTGGGATCTGGAAGAGCTGGCCGGCGACTTCACCGATTTCCCCAATTTACAACGTTCTATTCCAGACGCTGTGTGGAAATATACAAGGATTGAGGGGAAAAGCTATATCATTCCGCGGATTCGCCCTATACTTGATGCTGGTATACATTGGCGCCCGGATATTTTCGGAAAGCTGGAATTGCCCCAGCCCAAGACGCTGGATGCATATATATCGGGTTTGAAGCAAGTGGTCGACGCCAATCCGCTCAAGGGATATATCGGTTTGCATTTTGAGGAAAGCTTTTTTAATGCTTTTGGTGGATTTGAGGCGAGCTATAACAATGAAGGGGGGCTGGTCCATAAATATTTGACCGATAACTACACGGAATTTATCCGGTGGTACCGACACGTTTACAGCTTGGGCCTCATGTCTAAAGAGTTTGCCGTACTGAAAGGGAGTGATAAAGAAAATATGTTTCGTTCCGACAAATCATTAACTTATATACGCAATATGTATCACAGCTATACCTATGAACAAGACTTGAAGCGGGTAGACACAAGCTATAAAACAGGTGTGATTACTTATTTGAATGGACCGCTGGGGCATACCGGAGAATACGGAACTGGCTTTACAGGCGGGTTTGTTATTTCAAAGAAAGTACCCAAGGAGAAAGCTACAAGGATTCTCCAAATGTATGACCAAGCGATGGCACCCGAGGTCACTCAATTGTTGTTAAGAGGCTTCGAGGGACTTCATTACCAGATCGTAAATGGGGAACGTATACCCTTGGAGCTTGCGAAAAAGGAAATGAGCAATGCCGTTATGCAAATTTTCCCTAACTCCGAGGACGAATGGCAAAAGGTCATAAACAATGCGGCACCCCAGGAATGGAACGAGCAAATGAAAAAAAACGCGGAAACGTTGTATGATGCCCATTACGCTATTGATCCTTTCCGTGTTATTCGTTCGGAAACGTGGCTAAGGGAGTGGCCTAAAGCACAGGATGATTATATTTCGATAAGAACACAGGCCATTATGGGTATCATTTCGATGAACGATTATGAGAGCTATGTGCAAAGGCTAAGAGAGCAGCCCGTATACAAGCAAGCGTTCCAGGAATTTGCGGAAAGCTATAGGCTTATGTTTTAAGTCACCAATGCCCAACTCTATAGCTCTATACCATTGATAATAAGAGGAGGCCGGATACGGATGTTTAACCTGCACTCATGTTATGTGAAAGAGCTTGATAGCAGCTGGAGGATGGATCGCACGATAACCACCAATGATTTGCTTATTTTTATTACAAGCGGTAAATTGATTTATTGGGTCGATAATGAGAAAATTCCGCTGCAGCAAGGCGATATTTTGTATATTCCAGAGGGTTCGTTGCGTAGCGGTGCAGCTCTTGAATACCATCAAAGGTATGCAACGGTGTTTAGCTCGACAGGGGCTGATCAAGGGCTACTTCCGATTCTGGACAAGAAAAAGACCTTCAAGATGAAAATTCAAAACTCCGCCTACTTTAAGCTGAGATTCTCCCAATTAACGCATCATTGGCAGATGAAGGGACCTTATCTCGATACGACCTGTTACGCGATTTTATTGGAGATGCTGAGTATGATTAACAGCGACCTGGACCATAGGGAGCTTGGCACTCGGAAATTGAAGCTCGTTACCGATATTCAAGCTTACATCCTCAAGCATCACCAGGAATCCATCAAGCTGCAGGATTTGTCCGATTATAGTGGCAAAACCCCCAATTATATCTCCTGTCTGTTTAAACAAGTGACCGGCTTCACGCCTATCGAATATTTGCATGATGTGCGGATCTCGATTGCCAAGGATATGATGCTCAGTAAATCAATAACGGTCCGTGAAATTGCCGAGCAGACCGGATTTTGTGACCAGGCTTATTTTCATCGTGTTTTTAAAAAGGTAACCGGCTATTCGCCGACCGATTTTTTGAATGAAAAATACGGATAGAAGGTCTGCCATCCCAATACTTGGTTATGTATAGATCAGGAGAACATCCTTTTTCAGTGTCTGGTAGAGGTACTACACACTTAAGATTTGGGGAGGTTCTTCTTTTTTGTATCTTATAAACTCGCGCCGCTCCTGGAGGTGAGGCAAATTGTGTTGAAAAGAATAGAACAAATCAAGCTCAAGTCCCAGCTACTCATCCTCATATGCATTTCCATCGGCATTGTCGTCTTACTCCAGGTTATCTTTTTAAGCTGGTTTGCATCCATTAACACCAAAAACTATTCGCAGTTTTTGAAAGATACCTCTAAGCAGCTAGAAATAAAAGCTGTAACTTTTTCTACAGACATTAAGAATATAGCCAATATCATATCGTTCAATGACATTACGTACCAATTCGTAAACACACAGAACATTGAGGATAGGCTCAAGCTCAGGAATAATATGCAGGTCATGATAGAATCGATCATGCTGTCTAATAAAAGCATCAATGACATTATTATCACAGATCTTGGCATGATTAATATCGGAGTTTATAGAAGAGAGAGCTTTTGGGCTTTGAATGAAATAAATAGATTGTATAAAAATGGTGCGATTCAAATTGATGGACCTACCCATTATTTATTGGATGGCCATGAGAGCGGCAGGCCTTTTTATGTATGTATAACGAAGTCGTTCCGCTCACAAGAAACGAATAGTGATTTTATTACGATAATCATTTATAATGCGGACGATTTTGTGAATATCGTTTCAAGTATAAAGCCAAATGATAATTCATTGTTCCTTATTATGGATGCCAAAAACCATATTGTGGCGGCCAACCAGATGGGTATCGATGTAGGATGGATAAATACAGCATTGGTTAAAGCGAGGGAAACAAGCTTGATGGAAGAGTGGAAAGGTGATGGGACATCACTGGTACACCAGAGCTTTGTGGACAACCTGAACTGGAGGGTCATAGGGATCACGCCTGATGTGGAGATTGCCAAGGACTTATCTGCATTAAAGCAGTTCGGTATCCTGATGGGGGTGATCGTGATCGTATTGCTGTTAGGGTTCGGGCTCATCATAAACAAGAGCATTACGGCACCTATTACGAAGATGGCACACTTTATGAATTCGCTTGGGCCGAACTATAGTACCCGTAGGCTGGTTATACATAATGCCAATGAGATCAGCTTATTGGCCAGAGTTATGAATAAGATGCTGGACAATATTGACCAGATGACCACCGAGGCGGTGGCCTCCCAGGAGAAGCTCCATAAGGCAGAGCTTGCCAAAAAGCATGCACAGTTTTCCGCTTTTCAGAGCCAGGTCAACCCGCATTTTCTATATAATACATTGGATTGCATTAGAAGTATTGCTCTAGCCCGAGAGGTGCCGGAAATTTTCGAGATTACAACCGCAATGGCGAAGATATTCAGGTACAGTATCAAGGAAAACAATTATGTAGGGGTGGGTGATGAAATCGGCTGTATTCAAGATTACTTTAAAATCATCCAAATTAGGCAGAGCAACCGATTTACTATGGTATGCGAGATAGAGGAAACCATCCTGAATTGTATCATCCCCAAGATGATCCTGCAGCCCATTGTAGAAAATGCCGTATTCCATGGACTTGAACAGAAAAAAGGGCCAGGTACCATTAGCATAAGCGGATATGCGGTCGACAACCGTACAATCCTGTTCGAAATTAAAGATGATGGCAAAGGCATGTCGACGGAGGTCGTCCAGCTACTGAAGGATAATATTACGGCATGGGATATGTTGGAGGATACACCTATGGTCTTGGAAAAGAAAAGCATAGGAATCATTAACATCGACAGGCGTATTAAATTATTGTATGGCATTCATTATGGACTTTCCATCAATAGCAGCAAGCAGGAGGGCACGAATGTAGTCATCACATTGCCAATGGAGCACAGGAACCGAAAATAGTCTAAATATTCCGAAAACAGTCCATTCTAAAGGTTCGGCATACTCAAGTAAAATAGAACAAAGAGATTGAGAGCGCTTACGAAGTAAGTTTTCTACGAAAACTCAGCGAATGCTTACGAAGTACGTTTTTCTACGAAAACTTTTAGGAGGTAGAACCTAAATGGACCAGACCACTTTAGTCGTCGGAAAGTCGACCTTGCTGCATAAATGGCAAAGACGCAAAAAATTGTATGTCAATTATCGCTATGCCTATTTGCTGGCGATTCCGGGCTTTATTTATTTCCTTATTTTCAAGCTGGCTCCGATGTGGGGGTTACTGATTGCCTTTAAGGAATTCAGTCCGTTTGCAGGCTTCTGGGCCAGTGAATGGGTGGGCTTCAAGTATTTCGCTGAATTTTTCTCCAACCCTTATTTTTATTTAATGTTTCGCAATACAATCGTGATCAGCATGATGAACCTCATCTTCTTTTTTCCAGCGCCGATCATCCTTGCATTGCTCCTTAATGAAATCCGGATTGAAAAGTTTAAACGCTTAAATCAGTCGATCATTTATATGCCCCACTTTCTTTCTTGGGTCGTCATAGCGGGAGTCACGTTTTTTATGCTTTCCTCGGATGTAGGACTTGTTAACAAGATCATTGTTAACACAGGGGGGGAGCCTATAGCATTTCTTTCCAATCCGAAGTTATTTTGGTGGGTGCTGCTGCTGCAAAATACGTGGAAGGAAATTGGCTGGGGAACGATACTTTTCCTGGCTGCGATGTCCCAGGTGGACCCCTCCCAGTATGAAGCGGCGACCATGGATGGCGCCTCCCGCATGCAGAAGATTATGAACATTACGATACCTTCGATACTGCCCACGATTATCGTCCTGTTTATTCTAAGGCTGGGCCACATCATGGATGTAGGCTTCGAGCAAGTGCTGCTGATGGCCAATCCGTTTGTAAGAGATGTCGCGGAGGTGTTTGACACCTATTCGTACAATCAAGGTATCAATCAAGGCAACTTCAGTATTGCTATCACGGTTGGCATTTTCAAGAGCATTGTTGGTCTATTTATGGTAGTGATTTCAGACCGTATCGTTAAGAGGATGGGACATAGCGGCATCTACTGAATCTCATTGTGAGTGAAAAGGAGTTAACGATATGTATACAAAGGGACATTCATTCGCGGATATTATGATTTATATAGTTACAGCTCTGATTTCATTGATTTGCATTGCTCCTTTCATTTATATCGTAAGCGTTTCACTGACCGATCCATCGGTCTATGTCCCTTTCAAGCTGTACCTCATACCCGATAAAATATCATTCGCCTCCTATGCGTACATTCTCTCCACACCGAGTTTTATTAGCGCGATCAAAAACACCTTGTTTGTAACGATAGTGGGAACCGCTCTTAATATCGCCTTTACTTACACGATGGCGTACGCATTGACCAAAAAGCAGATGCCACATAGAAACTTATTTCTGGGAGTTGTTATCTTTGCCTTGCTGTTCAATGCGGGTATTGTTCCCAATTACTTGTTGGTTAAAAATCTTGGCTTGATGAACAGCCTCTGGGCGCTGATTCTCCCGGTGCTAACCAACTCTTGGAGCTTGATCGTTGCCAAGAGCTTCATCGATGCATTGCCTGAGGAGCTTGAGGAATCCGCCAAGATCGATGGATGCACCGACCTCGGGATTTTCTTTAGAATTATCATCCCGCTTTCCAAAGCGTCTATTGCCACGCTGACTCTTTTCTTCGCGGTTGGCCATTGGAATACTTATTTTACCGCGCTTATCTACCTGACGGATTCGGATAAAAGGACACTTCAGGTCTATGTGAAATCGTTACTGGTAGATGCCTCCACGAGTGGAGCGGGAAGCACAGGCTCTGTGGATTTGCTCAATTTGCCGTCGGAGACCGTACGCATGGCTACGGTCATTCTGGCTATGCTGCCTATTATGGCCGTATACCCTTTCGTACAAAGATACTTTATCAAAGGTGCTATGCTTGGTTCGATCAAGGGCTGAGCCTGACATAAATAAATGTTAGAGGGAGGTACGATTCAACATGCAAACACAAAGAAAAATGCTGTTCAACGGTTTAAGCCTGCTCACCATTGGATCTATACTTTTGTCAGCTTGTAGTTCAGCCAGTCCAGCTGCGAGCACGAGCACTCCAAGTACGCCGGGGACACCTGCGCCTGCGGCAAGCACCAAGCCATTGGAACCGTTAACGATTAAAGGCTTAGCTAATCTATACAGCCAGGCGCCTGCGAAGGATAGTGAATTCTGGAAAAAGATGGAGAGCGAATTTAATGTTAGCTACTCCGTCGATTGGGTGCCCGCTGATAATTATCAGCAGAAGCTGGATCTTGTGCTGGCGTCAGGTGATATACCGGAGCTTATGCAGATTACGAATACGACTGCACCTAGTGTTCTGAAAGCAGCGAAGGCAGGAGCCTTCTGGGACTTAACGCCTTATCTCGGCGATTTCAGCAAATATCCGAACTTTAAGAAATATACGAACCAGAATGCATGGGTGCTCAGCAAGATCAACGGGAAAAATTATTTTGTGCCCCGGACTCGCGGTAATCTCGACTCTGCCGTGTTTATCAGGCAGGATTGGCTCGATAAGCTGAATCTTAAATTGCCGACGACCACAGAGGAATTTGCCAATGTGATGAAAGTGATCGCCAAAAGTGATCCGGACGGCAATGGTAAGAACGATACGATCGGAACTTTAACTACGCCCGGATATTTTGCTGCTGCATTTGGCACAAGAGAGCCTGTTCGCGACAGCAACGGCGGCATTATTCATGCGAATCTTACTTCCAATTATGCGGACTATGTCAGTTACATGAGGGAGCTTTACCAGGCTGGCGCCATCCCGAAAGAATTTGCATTGATCAATGGCACGCAGCAGGAAGAAATGTTCATGACAGGCCGTTCCGCTACATTCGTCAAGAACGCGTGGCATAAATTCCGGATGGAGCAGGAAAATCGGAAAACGCAGCCGGATGCTAAGGTAACGATCATTCCTTACCTGAAGGGCCCTAAGGGCTACGCTCATATTTATGATTTGGGTTATTTCGGCGGTATGGCGATTTCCAAAAAGGTCGATGAGAAGAAGATGCTGCGGATTCTGGACTTCTTGAATGCCACAGTGGATGAAAAGTATTACAACTTCGTAAACTTCGGTATGGAAGGCGTTCACTACACCCTGAAGGATGGCTTCCCTTCCTTGACGGATCAAGGCAAGAAAGAAGTCAACGCTTCCTTTAATGCACCCTTTATTTTCTCTACCGCCGAATTTGCCAAGGTTGACAGCCCTCTGGCACCAATGGATTATAATCTCAAGGTTAGAGAAGAAATGAAAGCGCTCTATAAGATTGATGCCAAAATTGAGTTGTTCAATGTGATTCAGTCCGATGCGTGGAGCACTGCCTGGTCCAAGGTGAAGGACGAATTTGTTTCGATGGAGGCGAAGGCGATCTCCGGTGCTATATCGATGGATGAATTCAAGGCATACCAGAAGAAACTGGCCGACAATCCCGACTTCATGAAGGCTTGGCCGGAATTCACTAAAAGCTATGAGGAATTTTTCGGTAAAAAGTAATACGGCTAACTGCAAAAACCATATGAATCGATAGGAGCGAAATGGATCATGTACATTAAAGAAGTAGCGTCAAGCTTATACCCATGGGATTTAGCTGATGAGGGCGTCGAAACCTGCGTAGATAATGTAGTTGAGCACAGTCTTGTAAACAGTGTGTATTTGGTAGGCATCATGCATAAGGAAAAAAGGCCGTTGACCAACTTATTTTTCACCCACAACCCCAAACGTAAATTTTATTTGCCCGAGGACAGCCGTATCTACTACCGGATGGATGAAGCTAATTTCAAAAATACACCGCTTAAGCCTTTATATTCAGAGCGGGAATTTTTACAGGGTAAGGATTGGTTGGATGAGCTGACTACGTACGGAAGAAAAAGAGGGCTAAAAACGGGCGCGGAAATATCGCATACCTTCTTTGACTGCGAGGTCGCCAAAAAAGAATTCCCGGACGTGCTGCAAAAAAATATACATGGCGGGATCATTGACCGCCATTATTGCTGCAATAATGACGATGTAAAAGAGTATATGAAAGCGATCTTCTACGATACCGTTAAAAACCATGATATTGATTTTATCCAAACCTGCATGATGCTGTTCGCAATCGGCGAGCCTGTCAAAGCGCCATGGTTTATGGACAATGACCCCGAGAACAAGGTTGGTGCGCTGCTGGGCACACTTAAGGGCGGATGCTTCTGCGACCATTGCCGGACTAAAGCGATTGATCAAGGCTATGACTGGGATCAAATTGTTGATGACTTGAAGGGATTGGAGCGGCTCGTTCATGCTACTGCTTACAATAACCTAGATTCCGTAATGGATAACCATGTGCTGATGGGCAGCGATTTATTGGAAACGGGGCTGCTGCTGGAATATCCATCTCTATATCAATTCCTGGATTTCCGAATGAAGTCAATTTCAAGGCTGTTCAAGGAAATTAATGCTTATATCAAGACAGCGAATCCGAACATCGATTTCCGCTACAACAACTATCTGAGATACCCTGAGCTTGCGGGATTGGATTTCGCTGCTGTAAAGGATCATCTGGATTCGGTCAGAGATTCGGATTATACGGAACAGCTCGGCAATCCCGACAAATTCAAGCGAAAACGGAATACGCTGCTTAAGATCAGGCGCGGTATCGGTTACGACAAGGATCTGATCGCAGCCTTCGCGCCGAGGCCCAACGCAACGCCGGAAATTATACGGGAAAGCATCAAAGTATTAAGCACACTTGGTGTCGATGGCTTATCGTTAGGGCATTATGATGGGGCGACCTTCGAGCTGCTGGATGCGGTTAAACAGGGTATGTACGAAGCCGGAATCGAAATTAGAAAATAACAATAGCCTGGTCTGCCGCTCGTCCACACTGCACGGAAAATCTAGACCATTCAGATGGAGCGGATTGTTTCAGGTATGGAGGGGAGACCTATCCAATGTACAGGGTATTATTGGTAGACGACGAGATTTGGTCCCTAGAAGGAATCAGAAAGCTATTTGAATGGGAGAAGCATGGCTTTAACGTAATCGCACAGACCACTGACGCGTCCATTGCCTTCGAACTGATATGCAGCGCCAAACCCGATGTGGTAATTACGGATATTAGAATGCCGGAGATATCAGGCCTTGAATTGCTGCAGATGGCGAGAGAAAAAGGCGTGCAAAGCGAATTTGTGATCATCAGTGGTTTTGCCGAATTCGAATATGCCCAGGAGGCTTTGCGGTACGGTGCTTTCGACTACCAGCTTAAGCCTATTGACCGCAGCGATGCCGGGCTCCTGCTTAAGAAGCTGAAGCTTTGCTTGGACAAGAAATCGATTCCAGTCAACAGGAATGTCTTGAATGAATTAGTTTCCGGTTTGCCTAACCCATTGGAAACGCTCCTTGCAAGAGGCTTTATCCCTCAGGGCAAGTATTGGCAGGTTGTTGCTGTAAACGGGGAATATGGGAAGGGCAGCCGAGAGCTATTGCCCCTGCTTGCCCCTATCAACCATTTTCATCTCCAGGTTGATGAAGAAAAATGGTTGATACTGGTCAACGGCGCGACAACGCTTGAAAAGGATGTTATGGCAGTGATGGCTGGCTGGGACGGGCATGAGGAGCGAAGCATCGGGCTCAGCAGCGTTTCGCATGACCTAAGCCATCTTGGCAGGTTGGTCAAGGAAGCCGATATGGCAGCTGCCCATCCATTTATAGATGAGCAGCCAGCCATTGTCCAATTTACAGCCATCGGCAACCTCAGAATGGAGAGCATTACAAGGAAGCTGGAAAAACTGGTCATGCTACAAAACTATACGGAAATCTGCACAGTAATAGATGATATTCCCGAGTTTTTTAAAACGAACAATCTGGGTATCTATCAAGTGACCTGCTTGTGGAACCAGCTTGCGGTTGTCATCAGAAAACGTATCGAAGTTGACGCTCTGGTAACAACGATTGATTTTCTTGATTATGAAGAGATCGTGTGTCGCTTCCAAAGCCTCTCTGCATTATGTGCATATATCAAGCAGCTTTTACAGGAGGTATGCGCTCCCGTGGGCGGCAAAGCGGTTAAGCAGCCTAGCTACAACGGTAATTTTATTGCCTTGCTAGAGTATGTTAACAACAATTACACCGGTGAGCTTTCCTTGAGTGAGCTTGCCGAGCGATTTTTTCTAAATATGAGCTATTGCAGCGAGCTGTTCAAGAAGGTTGCTGGCTACACGTTCAGCGACTATGTAACGAAGCTTCGTATGGAGGCCGCCGCAGAGCTTATCGAATCAGGGAAGTATACGGCAGACAGGGTTAGCCATATGACCGGATACAATGATTATTACTACTTCAGTAAAATTTTTAAAAAGTTTCACGGCGTTACACCGATCCAATTCACGGAACGAATGGGGCAGGCGCTGTTAACAGGCAGCCATTAAATGGAGTAATAACATATCATAATTGGAGGTAAGCCGACTATGTATTGGAAAGAGCTAACTACCGGTATTTATCCTTGGGATATGCATGATGAAGGCATTGAAACAATTTTGGATAATCTGCAGCAGTATGCTGGCAATAATGCGGCTTATATGCTGGCAATCATGCATCACGAAAAACGACCGCTCCATGATAACTACTACCACCACAACCCAGTGCGCAAGCGGTATCTTGCTGAAGATAGCAGAAGCTATTTCACGATTCACCCGGAATCGTACACAAATTCAAGAATCAAGCCGCAGCCAAGCGATCGTGAATTTCTTAAAGGCGTGGATTGGCTGGAAATATTCACGCAGGCCCTTCGCAAACGGGGAATGAGCCCGGGGGCTGAGATCTCCCACACGCCGCTTGATTCCGTGAGGGGTGCAGGCGAATTCGCCGACTGCATCCAGCGTGATATTTATGGAAATCCGCCTGCGCATGGCTATTTTTCCAATCAGCAGCTTTGCTGGAATAGCCCTGACGCGAGAGCTTATATGTGCGCTATTGCTACCGATCTTGTGACTCATTATGATATCGATATGATCCAAACCTGCTCGTTCCTACTCAATCAGGGACAGCTGAACCTGCATCCCTTCCTCGGTGTTGCTCTTGGCGGCTGCTTTTGTGCAAGCTGCGAAAAGGAAGCCCGCAAGGCAGGTATGGATTGGGATCTGGTCCGCAAAACGGTCAGGCATTATGCCGATATTATGAAAAGAGCGACGCTTGAGTCCAATGAAGACTGGCTTTTGCTCCAAAGGGGCAATTCATCAGCAGTGATGTTCCTTATTGAGCATCCCGAGCTGTACCATTGGCTTAAATTCCGCAGTGAATCGATTACAAGGTACTTTAAGGAATTATCCGAGGCCATTCATGCGGCAAATTCCAAGGTGGACTTCCGTTTCAATACCTGCTGGCCGGAGGCTGAATTTATTGGCCAGGATCTAACGCAAATTGGGAAATACGTGGACTCGATCCGAATCATGGATTATGCCGAACAGTCAGGCGACGAAGAACGGGTGCTCAATAAAGGCAGATGGCTCTCCAATGTACGTCGTCAGGTTGGGGAAGAGAAAATTATTATTGACAGCATTGCCCCCCGCGCCAAGGCCACACCTGATTTGATTAAAAAAGGTATCCGTACCGTTGCTTTGGGTGGGGCTGACGGTCTGGCATATGGGTTCTATGATGGTGCCACTATTGAAAGATTGAAAGCAATTAGGGAAGGCATGGAAGACTGCGAGATCCAATTAAGAAATATATAGGTGAAGGATTCGACCTTCGACCAAAGGCATCTGCACAGAAATGCGGCAGGTGTCTTTTTCCTTTTTTAAAATAAAGTTTGCCACAATCGTAAGATCGTACAAAGAGGCGGGTATTGTTAATGGTGCCAAAGGAAGAAAGGGAATATGCTGGATTAGGGAGTAGAAAGCTTCCACGCCGGCAACAGCCGAAGCGGCAACGATAATTTGAATGGAGGAAATGATCAATGGAGCCATCGAGTTTGCAGTATGCGTTAACGGAAGAAGAGCGTAAAGCCTTTAATGAGACGGGGTACTTGATACTGGAGAATGTCCTATCCCCCGAGCAAGTGGCAGCGCTTACTAAAGAGGTTGACCATATATTTGATACGAAGGTAAAGGCTGGTCATGATACCACTAAAGCTTTGTTTCATCCTAACTTTATTCCAGACCACAAGCTTTTCTTGGACCTATTGGATTATGAGAAGGTATTGCCTAAAGTCTGGGGAATTATGGGCTGGAATATATATTTGTATCATGCGCATATGATTGTTACCCCTCCAAGCGGGGCGCAGCAAAATGATAAAACGTTCGGCTGGCACCAGGATAGCGGCCGCATGAATATTGAAATGGAATCCGAACCGCGCCCTCGTATGTCGTTGAAGGTAGCCTATTTTTTATCCGATATTTCCGAACCGGGAAGAGGCAATTTCTGGATCGTGCCAAACAGCCACCTGAAGAATACGATGGTAAGGCCCGAGGACGGGAACGGCCAGCTTGAAGGAGCAATCCCTGTTTGTGTGAAACCGGGGACGGCCGTGTTTTTCGATCGGCGGCTATGGCATGCGGCAAGTCCCAACTGGTCGGACATTACGCGCAAGGTGCTCTTCTACGGTTACGGCTACCGCTGGATAAGGACGAAGGATGATATGACGGTTCAGGAATTGTATCCGAAGTGTGATCCGATTCAGAGGCAGCTGCTAGGTGACGGAATTAATTGCAATGGGTACTACACCCCAACGGATGAAGAAGTGCCGCTGAAGGTTTGGCTGAAAGAGAACGCTCCCGAGCAAGTGACACGGTAAGCAGCTAGCCATTTAAGCGGATATCAATCGCAGTCATTTTTAGCTAGGGAGGATATAAGATGCCAGCAAATGAGCATTCAACAGTGGTTGTACCTTCAGAGATTGCCGGAACGAAACGGAACAAAGTGAAGCACGGAATTATCGATTGTGACGTTCATCCGATTCCCAAAAGTATGGATCAAATTAGAGAGTACTTACCCCAATTTTGGAAAGGGAGGTTTCGTGGGGGAGGAAGGGGGCTGTTTTACGGTAATCCCTCACATGGGATGCGTCTGGATTCGCATCCTCCCGACGGAGGACCGGCCGGGTCTGATCCAAGCTTTATGCGCAAGCAGCTGATTGAGCCCAACCATATTAAAACAGCGATCCTGATTCCGCGCGAGAACAGCTGCCAATTTCCAGATCTGGATTACGGCAATGCGATTGCTTCCGCCTATAACGAGTGGATCGCGGATACATGGATCGGCCCTGGCGATAATCATGACGGTGTGTTCAAGTCGTCGATTGTCATCAACCACAGCGATCCGATATCGGCCGCCCAGGAGATAGACCGTTGGGCAGGCCACAAACATTTTATCCAGGTGACTACCGACTCTGGGGCGAGATTTCTAATGGGACACCGGAATTTTCATCCCATATTCGAAGCTTGCTGCCGGCACAATTTGCCGCTGGCGCTCCACCCGGGTTTAGACGGGATTGGCATCAACATCCTGCCGTCGCCGGGTAACCCGAGCCATTATATCGAATGGCATACCTGTATGTCGCTCAGCTTTCAGGCACATTTGGTCAGCCTCTTGACAGAAGGAACGTTTGAGCGGTTCCCGGATTTACGGATCGTGCTGGTCGAGGGTAGCTCGACATGGCTTGTACCGCTGATGTGGCGGCTAGATATGGAATATAAAGCGTTGCGCCACGAAATCCCATGGGTCAAAAAAATGCCAAGCGAATATTTGCGTGACCATGTGCGGATTACTTCTCAGCCGTTGGAGCGGCCCAGCAACGATGAGGATTTTATGGATATGCTGAGAATGATGGATGCCGAGCATCTGCTGATGTTCTCCTCGGATTATCCACATTGGGATTTTGACAATCCGAAGTCTGCTTTTCCCAAGCTTCCAGAAAAGCTGTATAACCGGATCTTTTTCGAAAATGCGGAAGAGTTTTACGGATTAAAGTAAGTTGGGTTAGAGATTTAGATGATGATTAGAGGACAGAGGGGAGATATACCAGATGGGCAAGCATTTGGTTGGCGCTACAAGTGAGATTTTACCCGGTCAAAGGAAAATCATTACGGTAGAGGGCATTACGATGGGTGTGTTTAATGTCAACGGGACGTACTACGCTGTGAAAAATAGCTGCCCCCACCAACAAGCACCATTATGTGTAGGCAAAGTATCGGGAACGACGCTTCCCTCCCAGCCCGGAGAATTTCTATATGGCCGTGAGGGAGAAATCCTCCGCTGCCCATGGCATGGCTGGGAATTTGATCTTACGAACGGTCACTCTTTGTTCGACCCCAATCGTTGCTGGGTGAAAACCTATGAGGTCGAGGTGGAGCTCCCGGAAGAGGAGCAGCCGAAGCTGGAGACGTTTCCGGTTAGTGTTGAAGAGGAGCGGGTCATGGTATCCGTGCAAAGATAGGCGTGCAAAGATAAGGTGCGCGAAGGGTGCGTGCAGAAGCGATAAGTATCGTACATCACGTGCATAATCAAGCAGCTTAAGTCGTAGGGAGGGCTCTATCATCGTGGAGAAACGCCAAATCAAGACGGGTATTATTGATTGTGATGTGCATCCGTACCCGAAAAACAAGGAAGAAATTCAGTCCTATATGAAGCAGCCTTGGAGGGAACGATTTAATAGTGGGGGAAGAGGGCATTATGGCAACCCCGTGCATGGGGATCGGCAGGATGCCAAGCCGCCTGGAGGGGGACCGAGCGGCTCTGATCCTGAATTTCTGAGAGAGCAGCATGTTCGGAAGTATGGGATCGACCATTGTATTTTACTGCCCCGCGCCTTCTGTAATTTGCTTCCCGATCCGGATTTCGCAACTGCTGTAGCTGCTGCCTTTAACGATTGGTTAGCAGATACCTGGCTCGATAAATACAATAGCGACGGTGTATTCAAGGGATCGATTACGATTGCCCATCAAGATCCAATAGCGGCAGCAGCAGAGATCAGGAGATGGGCCGGCCATCCTCATTTTGTACAAGTGATGACCGATTCGGGGGCAAGGGCGCCTTTCGGGCAACGGCAGTATTACCCGATTTATGAGGCCTGCGCGGAAGCGGGATTGCCCTTGGCTATTCATCCAGGTACGGACGGTATGGGCATTAATATCCAGCCTACACCTGGCTACCCGACCCATTATATCGAATGGCATACCTGCCTTTCGCTCGGTTTTCAGGCGCATCTGGTCAGCTTCATTACAGAAGGGGTTTTTGAACGCTTTCCTGGCTTTAAAATTGTGCTGGTTGAAGGCGGCGTATCCTGGCTGCCCGCATTAATGTGGAGGCTTGATGCCGAATATAAAGCGCTGCGCTATGAGGTGCCTTGGGTGAAGAAACGCCCAAGCGAATACCTGCGCGAGCATGTTCGGATAACCTCGCAGCCCTTAGAGCGGCCCGATAACGACAGCCATCTGCTGAATACGCTAGATATGATGGATGCCGAGCATCTGCTGATGTTTTCGAGCGATTACCCGCATTGGGATTTCGATTCCCCGAAGCTGGCATTTCCTAAATTGCCAGAGCCTTTATGGCAGAGGATCTTTAACACAAATGCCAAGCAATTGTATAAGCTTTGATGATGCTGTTCAAAGATTTTTATAAATGAGGGGATGATTAAAATGCCAAGTAAAGTGTTGTCAAAGACAGCCGGGTATCTAGCACTAGGTATGGCCTTATCTGCACTCGCTGCCTGTACCGCCGCTCCAGCAGCCAATGATGCCAAAGGCACAGACAGCAAGCCGGCTGTAGCGGACAATAAGCCTTTTGCCTACAGTACGATGGTATCCACTTTCGCTGCGGTTCCCGATATGAAAAATCAGTTTTGGACCAAATTCCAGAAGGATAACAACCTGCAATTGGCTATTGAATGGATTCCGGACGTCGAATTTCAAACCAAGCTGAATTTGGCGATGGCAACGGGCGAATTACCGGATGTCATATCAGCGCAAAACCCTCACGATATCGGCACCCTAAACGCAGTGGATAAGGGCGTTTTTTGGGATTTGGGGCCGCTGCTGGGGGATTTAAGCAAATATCCGAATCTTAAAAAGAATATACCTGAAGCCGCATGGAAATATTCAAAATATAAAGGTACGTATTTCTTCGTGCCGAGGGCCCGCTCGCAAATTAATACAGGCTGGATGATCCGCAAGGATTTGCTGGATGAGGTAGGCTTGCCTTTACCCAAAACGACGGATGAGCTGTATACGGCGCTGAAGCAGATTAAAGCTAAGGATACAGGAAATAAGCTGATCGGAACGTTGTTTTTCGAATCGATTGCTTCATCCTTCGGTACGTTCACTCCACAGTACAATACAGAAGGCGGTATGTACCGGAATTTGCTGAGCGATGCGTACACGAGTATGGTGGATTGGTATGCCAAATTGTACAAGGATGGCTTGATGTCCAAGGAGTTTTCCGCAGTTAAGGGCCTAGAGCCGGATAATTTCTTCGGTTCAGGTAAAACGATCTTCCACACCAAAAATTTCTGGCATCAATACCGGATGGACCAGGAAAACAAAAAGGTGAACCCCAAAGCCAGCGTAGAGCTCATTCCATCGCTTAAAGGGCCAGGCGGCTATAGCGCTTATCTGGAGCCAGGGTTTACGGGCGGCCTGTTCATTTCGAAAAAAGTACCGGAAGAAAAGGTGAAAAAAATACTGGATGTATTCAATATGGCAGCCAGCGACGAGAATTCCAAGGCGTTATTTTATGGATATGAAGGCATCCACCATAAGGTAGAGAACGGAAAATATATCATGACCGAAATTGGGCTCAAGGAAATTCAAAGCTTTACCAACGATCCGTTTACGATCAAAAGAAATGAGTGGGATAAAGTAGATAGCCCGCTAGCCCCCATTGAGGTCGATTTAGCCAATCGTGAAAAAGTAAAGCCGCTTTATAATGAGCTGACAGTTGATCCTTTCCGGATTATCCGTTCGACCACTTGGACAGCGGAATGGCCAAAATTTGCCGATGAATTCGAGAAGAAACGAACAGAAGCGATTATGGGCATTATTACGATGGACCAATACAAGCAATATATTGAGGGCTTAAGGAACAATGCGGTATTGAAAAAGTCGTTCGTAGAGCTTGCTGCTAGCTATAAGGAATATTTTGGTAAATAAATTTTATGATCTAACACAGGCCAATGGGATGGATGCTTGTACGGCTATATGGCTGCTCGTACTGTCACAATCCGTTACGATCTGCCCCGTTGGCTTCCCCTTTTTAATGGAAGGAGCATGATGATGGATGTTCAAAAGGTAACGTTAAAAAAGGCTGCAAGCTCCCGGGAACGAGCCCGATCGCGTTTGCCTTGGTCGCCATATGTGAAATACAGGCATATGTATCTGCTGGTCATACCCGGATTTTTGTTTTTTACCGTCTTTAAGATTGTGCCGATGTGGGGCCTGCTGCTCGCCTTTAAAGATTACAGCCCTATCGACGGATTTGCCGCCAGCCCTTGGGTCGGATTGAAGCATTTCAACGAAATGTTTGCCGATGAGCATTTTTATATCATGCTGCGCAACACGTTATTAATTAATGTGTTTGGCCTTGTCTTCTTTTTCCCGTTGCCTATTTTATTGGCGGTTATGCTTAATGAGGTTCGTCACGAGGTATTCAAAAGGATCAATCAATCCTTAATCTACATGCCGCATTTTTTATCGTGGGTCGTTATCGCGAGCCTGACCTTTTTCATGTTATCCGTGGATGTTGGTTTGATCAATAAGGTTATTCGAGCGGTTGGGCTCGAACCGTATTCTTTTTTAAATGACAGCAAGCTATTTTGGGGAATGGTCACGGTACAAAGTATATGGAAGGATGCAGGTTGGGGCACGATTATTTTCTTGGCAGCGATTGCCGGAGTCAACCCGGAGAGGTATGAGGCCGCCGTCGTGGATGGGGCAAGCCGGTTTAAACAAATCTGGCATGTAACTTTACCGGCCATACGCCCAACGATCGTTATCCTGTTAATTCTGCGGCTGGGCCATATTACGGATGTGAATTTCGAGCAGGTGCTGCTGATGATGAACCCATTGGTTCGCAATGTGGGCGATGTGTTCGATACGTATGTATATAACAATGGGATCCTACGCGGTATGTATAGTGTGGGTGTTACCGTAGGATTTTTTAAAGGGCTGGTTGGTTTAGCGCTTGTCATGGCCTCGAACTACATTGTCAAAAAACTGGGACATGAAGGCATTTACTAACGGATAGGAGGAATCAACATTGAGCTTTGTGCAGCATAAAAAAATAACAGTATTCGATATTGTGAATTATACATTGTTGGCGATCATCTCGGTATCCTGTCTGTTTCCTTTCGTATATGTACTCAGCTTGTCCTTGACAGACAGAGCCGTGTATATCCCTTATGAGTTCCATTTAATTCCAGAAAAATTATCTTTAGCTGCGTATTCTTATATTTTATCATCCGATAGCTTCCTGAATGCCTTGAACAGCACACTATTCATTACAATCGTAGGCTCGATTTTAAATTTGGTTTTTACCTTCACCATGGCTTACGGCTTGACCGAGAAAAGATTGCCTCACCGAAAATGGATTTACGGGATTGTCGTTTTTTCCTTGGTGTTCAGCGCAGGGTTAATCCCTAGCTTTTTTCTGGTTAAAGAGCTGGGCTTAATGAATTCGTACTGGGCGCTAATTTTACCTTCACTGACGAATGCATGGAGCCTGATTGTTGTAAAAAGCTTCATGGATTCATTGCCCGTAGAAGTGATTGAATCCGCCAAAATCGATGGCTGTACGGACCTCGGTGTTTTTGGACGCATTATATTGCCGCTTAGCAAGCCCGCACTTGCCGCATTTTTCTTGTTTTTTGCTGTGGCTCATTGGAATACCTATTTTAATGCCTTAATGTTTTTGACCGACTCCAAAAAATGGACGCTGCAGGTACTGGTGAAATCATTGGTTTTGGATAATCGCGCCTCAACCTCCGGCATGGAAGCCTCCATTGGCGATTCCGCTCCCCCGTCGGAGACCGTCCGTTCAGCGGCGATCATCCTCGCGATTCTTCCCATCCTGTTCATCTATCCTTTCCTGCAAAAGCATTTTGCCAAAGGGGTTATGGTTGGGTCTGTGAAAGGCTGACGTCTATGCAAGAAAGGTTGACCAATGTAAGATACAGGGTCCTTTCAGTAACTGAAGGGTCCTTTTTTGCGGTGCGCCCAGCAGGGGCGCTATTTTGGGTGCAAGTCCCAATGGGTGAAAGCAAGAAGAGATCTGTCTTGTCGCATAAGGAAACGGGTATTTAAACCATTGAAAACTATAGTATAATACATAGGAATCATCGCTTGAATCATCATCTGAATCATCATTTGTATAATCGCCAATAAAAGGAGACCCGACCGATGGAATTTGGAACTAAGCTTAAAGAATTGCGGCAGCTAAGAGACATTTCATTGCGTAAACTCGGGGAGAAAGCGGGCATTAGCTATTCGATCTTGAATTCAATTGAAAATGGCAGAATCCAACCATCCAGAGAGATTGTAGCTTCCCTTGCCTATGCCTTAAAGGTTGAAAACAGCACAGAGCTCCTAGCCCTTGCCGGCTACGATTCAGTCGCAGGTAAAGGGGCAGATGAGCGATGACCAAACACGATGCTCCTGAGGAAGCAAGCGATCGGGGCCGTGAGGGTAGGATTGATCGGCTTGTCAAGGATTTTGAGGCTAAGGTCACTTCCCATTTGAATGAGAATTATGCCAATACTACGAAATGGTCGGACAAGTTTGCTGATAAAATAGCCCAATTCGGAGGCAGCTGGAGATTCATCAATGTATTTTTTGGGATTTTGATTTTTTGGATTGTGTTTAATAGCTTGTCCTTGACCAAGGTCATTCATTTTGACGAATCGCCGTTTATCCTGCTGAATCTGGTGCTGTCTTTTCTGGCCGGCTTCCAGGCTCCGATTATTATGATGTCGCAGAACAGGCAATCTGCCCGTGATAAGCATGAGTCGATTATTGACTATGCGATCAATTATAAAGCTGAGAAAGAGATACATACTATTCAAAAGCATTTAGCGCATCTGGAACAGAGATTTGCTGAAGTGGAGCTTTTGGCGTTTAAAAGCGAAATGAGAGCCGAATTGGCTGAGATCAAGCAGCTATTGCTAGAACGGAAATAATAGTTAACATCGATTGGACGGGAGGGTTATCATGGACGATTTACAGGCAAGCCCAAGCAACGAGGCGCCAAATGTGCCGCAGCTACTGGAAACGGTAGAGAGGCTTACGCAAGAAAATACCCGATTAAAGCAGGAGCTGGTAAGGCTCCGAGAGCTTATTTTCAATAAGGACGCTAGCCTTATGTCGACCAAGCTGAGGGATGCACTAAGGGAATAAAGGGGCTAAAATATGGTTGTCCCCTAACCGATATGTATAGAGTGGGCTTCATGATCACTATATAGAAAAGGGTGATGGGTATGGAAATCAACGCTAGCCTTATGGCTGCTATAAGCGGCACCGACATGCTGAAGCAAACGGTTGGTGTTGTCTTATTAGGTAAAACCAAGGATTTGCAAGCATCCCAAGCGGCAACATTACTGCAGGATTTTGCTGCGGCTCAGCATCCTCATTTGGGTAAAACATTGGATATTAAAATTTGAAAGCCCACACCCTGTAGGGTTAAGCATCTGTATGCGCAGAGCTTTGCCCTTTTTCATCATTAATATGAACCGAGGAGGAATAAATAAATGGAACAGAATGCATACAAAACGATCATTATTGGCCATCGGGGTGCTGCGGGAGAAGCGCCTGAGAATACATTGGGGTCGTTCCAGCTCGCATTGGAGCAAAAAGCGGAGGCTTTGGAGCTGGATATTCACGAATCGGCGGATGGCGAGCTTATCGTATGCCATGATGCTACTGTAGACCGGACGACTAATGGGAGCGGAGAAATTAGCTTGATGACCGTAGAGGAGCTGCGGAAGCTGGATGCGGGCAGCTGGTTTGCTGCGCATTTTTCCGCAGAGAAGCTGCCGCTCTTGGAGGAAATATTCGTTTTAGTTCCAGCGGAAATTATGATTAATATAGAGGTGAAATGTGCCTATAGTGATCGGCTTCAGCAACGCTTGCTACAGCTTATCGAGCAATATAACCGTTTGGATAGCGTGGTTGTTTCTTCGTTTAACCACAAAATTCTCGTTAAGCTAAAGCGCGCGGAGCCGCAGCTTAAAATAGGGCTGCTCTACAGCGCCAACTTTCAAAGCCACCGCCAGATGGCGGCATCGGCAGGAATCGAGGTGTACTCGTTGCATCCTGCTTACCGGCTGATAGATGCGGAGGATGTAGGGGACGCCGTGCAGAACGGACTGCGGGTATATCCGTATACGATTAATGCCGAGGACGAACTAAAAAAAGCTCTAGCCACCGGTGTGTCGGGCATCATAACCGACTATCCAGGAAGGCTTAGAGCCTTGCGCGAAGCTCATTAGCTGCCTTTAGTTCAGCAAATGCTTGTAAGCACTGTAATCGATCTGCTTTTTGTCCAAATAGGACGTTAGGCTGTTGTAGTCGCGTTTGGGCGTAGCTAGGATATAGCCTTCGATGCAATGGTCCTGCGTAATCGAGTTGGCCTTGCGTTCGAGTGCCACCTGGGCAATTCTTGCGGCAATCGAGTGGCGGGCGATATCACGAAACGGAGAAGGAACCGGGTCAACAAGTACGTTGAGCAGCTCTTTGGATTCATCCGTCCATAAATGCCGGGATGTTTCTACATAGTGGTTTTGCCAATCGAGCTTGGACTTGCCATCCGCCTTCGGCAGCACCTTCATAAATTTGCGGAACATAAAGAAGCCGCCAATGGACATAAAAGTAATGAGCAAGAAAACCCAAAATATGATAAACCACATAAACCAAGTGTTCATTGTATTGGTCACCTCTTTCTTAGTATAACTTATTTTCTCAGCCATCAAAAGTGGCTTTCACCGGATGTGATGAATTTCTGCAGGTGTTCTAGATTTATTGTCACAATCCTAGTAAAATAAGAAAGTGCCTGAAATAAAGGAGATGAGTTTTACGATGCCTAGAATCGGTTCCCACGTATCGTTTTCAGATAAAGGTTTATTAAATGCGGCTACAGAAGCGGCTTCCTACGGCTCCTCTACATTTATGGTTTATACGGGTGCCCCCCAGAATACACGCCGTAAGCCAATCGAGGAGCAGTTCGTTGAAGAGGGTAAAGCCGTCATGGACGAGCATGGCATGGGCGAAATTATTGTGCATGCCCCTTATATCATTAATTTGGGCTCCTATAAAGAAGATACATTTGAGCTGGCGGTTCGTTTTCTGCAAGAGGAAATTCGCCGCACGGATTACTTGGGTGTTCGGCAGATCGTGCTTCACCCGGGCGCCTTCACAGAGATGGATGCGGAGTTTGGCTTAAAGCGGATTGCTGATGGGCTGAATGTAGTTTTAGCAGGCGTCAAGGATACGCAAGTGAATATTGCCCTTGAGACGATGGCAGGCAAAGGCACGGAGCTTGGCCGAAGCTTTGAGGAGCTGGCCGCTATTATTGGAATGGTCGAAGATAATGGCCGGCTATCGGTATGTATGGACACCTGCCACATCCATGACGCCGGTTATGATATTATTAATAATCTGGATGCCGTGCTGGAGCATTTTGACAAGGTGGTTGGGTTGAACAGGATCGGTGTTGTGCATTTAAACGACAGCAAAAATCCCAAAGGCGCCGGCAAGGACCGCCATGCTCCAGTAGGTGCGGGCTGGATCGGCTTCGATGCGATGAACCGTATTGTGCACCATGATAAGCTGAAGCATCTGCCATTCATCCTGGAAACACCTTGGATTGGTAAAGAAGATCGGACACAGCGGCCGATGTACGCGGCAGAAATTGCCCTGCTAAGCGGGACAGCAGAGAAGCGGTTTGGTGCCGGTTTTATGGAGGATATCGAGCGGCTGGAGCATTTTTTCGCCAAACGGGATGTGCAGCACCGTGATTTTGTGCTGCAAACCTGGGAGGTGCTGAAGACCGATGCCAAAGCCAAAAAAGCGGATGCACGCGAGCCCATGGAGCGGCTTTATGATACAGTTATCGCAGAAGGTTTGTTCCCGGAGTTAAACGAGGAAGAGATTAACCAAAGGTTAACAGGCTGGTTTGCCGGAGCCAAGTAAGTCACGATTTCAAAGGATGAGGAGCCAGCAGCACCATGACACCGAATATAGCGCCAAAAGGCAGTCGAAGTGAATTAAGAAACCGTGCGAGGATGCTTGTCTCTTGCCCGGATCAGCCGGGGATCGTTGCCGCGGTATCCCGCTTTTTATTTGAGCATGAAGCAAACATTGTCCAGTCCGACCAGTATACGATCGATCCGGAAGGCGGGATGTTTTATATCCGGCTTGAATTCGATTTGGATAATCTGGATGCGCGGCGGGATCAGCTGAAAACGGAGTTTGCCAAGGTGGCTGACCGCTTTAGCATGGAATGGACGATTAATCGGGCAGGACGCAAGAAGCGCCTGGCGATCTTCGTATCCAAGGAGGACCATGCCCTGCTTGAGCTGCTATGGCAGTGGCAGGCTGGAGACCTGGAAGCGGAAATTGCGATGGTAATCAGCAACCATAATGACCTGCGCGGCTTGGTGGAATCATTCGGCATTCCGTACCACCATATCCCGGTCACTGCCGATACCAAAGCGGAAGCGGAGCGCAGCCAGCTAGAGCTTGTGGTCGACAAGGTGGATGCCGTTGTGCTGGCAAGGTATATGCAAATCATTTCCCCCAAATTTATTGAGCATTTTGCCAACCGGATCATTAACATCCACCATTCCTTTCTCCCCGCCTTCGTTGGCGGCAAGCCGTATGCGCAAGCCTATAACCGTGGCGTGAAAATTATAGGGGCCACTGCGCATTACGTTACTGAGGAGCTGGATGGGGGGCCGATTATCGAGCAGGATGTGCAGCGTGTAAGCCATCGCGACAATGTGGATGACCTCAAGAGGATTGGCCGCCATATTGAGCGGATCGTATTGGCTCGGGCGGTTTCGTGGCATGTGGAGGATCGAGTGATCGTGCATGGCAATAAAACGGTCGTGTTTAATTAGTTGTGTGTCATGAACTATAGGGCAGGCTCATAGGCTGCCACAAAACAAATAGCGGCTTCGCCAACCGGTTGTTCCGGGGCGAAGCCGCTTTTTATGCACTAATCGCAGTTTGATTTTTTCCTGAGCGCTTGGCCAGATAGAGCGAAGCGTCTGCACCCTTGAATAGTGCTTCCTTGCTTTCACCCCGGGAAAAGTCCTGTAAGCCAATGCTTAAGGTAGCGGCTTGTAAGTCCAGCTCCGGATGCAGCGTCAGCGCAAGCTTTTCACGAATTTGCTCGGAGATAAAATAGGATTGCTCCAAGCTTTTGTCAGCGAAGATGACCGCAAATTCCTCGCCCCCATAACGGGCAACAAAATCATTGGAGGTCACACTTTCGTTTATGGCTTGAGCCACCCGCTGAAGAATAATATCACCGACCCAATGCCCGTAGGTATCATTAATTTTTTTGAAATTGTCGATGTCCATGATGGCTAGCTGCAAAGGCAGGTTATTGCGTTCATTTTGCTCAATTAGCTTTTCCAGGTATTCATGAAAGGTTTTATGGTTATAAAGCTTGGTCAAGGCATCCATCTTGGAGAGCTTGTCCATAATAATGGTTTGGACGAGCAGCTCTTGCTTGGTTTGGGTAGCTTGGTTCAGATTATGCAATAGCTCAATGCCACTTGTCGTCACAGTCAAAGAAATAACGGTTACACCTATGTAGAGAAATAGGATGCCTATGATATGAAGGGGCTGCATGGAGATACGCAGTTCCGGAGAAAACATATATAACAGCATAAAACAGGCCATAACCAGGAAATAAGCAAAAAAAATACGGTTTTTGCTGAAGGATAACACGGACGTCAAAATAGGGAAAATATAAATCGCAGGTACGATGCCGATGGTCGGATTCATGTAGATGATCGTTGAAGCATAAATAATGCCAGCGACAAGTAACAGGTCATCATTATGTATTTTGCGATAGCGGTAGAGCATTTCGGCTATGCCGGTGATGGCAGAGAGCCCCAGAGCCTGCAATACCATCGAATAGTAAAACAAATGCGGAGCAGGCGATGCCTGCGGGTGATGCAATAGAAATTCCAGCAGCAGGGTGAGCACGATGGTGATCCAATATAAATCTAGCAATTTCCGATAAGTGTGGCGTTTGCTGCCCAACTCCAATAATAGAAGGTTCATCTTCCACTCCCACCCATCCTAATTACAGTAGTCCCAGGACTATTGATCCAAAACGATTCCGAATCATACATATTCTCCAAAGAATAGGAAATTCCTTTGCGATGGATGTATAAACCAGGAAATGATTTTTTTTATTAATTGTAGGTTTTAAGTTGGCAAACTGAAACGGACAATGGTAAAATGGTGCAAGTGAGTTTTGTTCGAAAAAGCTTTGAATGCACACGTTAACAAAACCCTGTATTTTTTATTAAATGGTATGAAATGTTAACTGCCCCAACAAATTTAGGAGGTACTATCAATGACGGTCATTAATAAAGCGATTGAACAATTATCTATCGATACGATTCGTACACTATCGATCGATGCCATTGAGAAGGCGAATTCCGGTCACCCGGGTATGCCAATGGGTGCTGCACCTATGGGTTATGAGCTATTCACGAAATTTATGAACCATAATCCAGATAACCCGACATGGATTAACCGGGACCGTTTCGTACTTTCGGCGGGACATGGTTCTATGCTGCTATATAGCTTACTGCATTTGAGTGGCTACGATTTGCCAATGGAGGAATTGAAGAAATTCCGCCAATGGGGAAGCAAAACACCTGGTCATCCAGAAGTTGGACATACTGCGGGTGTAGACGCTACAACTGGTCCTCTTGGACAAGGCTTGGGCATGGCTGTAGGTATGGCTTTGGCAGAAGCACAGCTAGGTGACGTGTACAATAAAGAAAAATTCGAAATTGTTGACCACTATACTTATGTTATTTGCGGTGACGGCGACTTGATGGAAGGGCTATCCTCCGAGGCTGCTTCATTAGCTGGACATTTGAAGCTGGGCAAGCTGATCGTATTGTACGATTCCAATGATATTTCATTGGATGGCGAATTGAATTTAAGCTTCTCGGAAAATGTAATGGACCGTTTCGAAGGCTACGGCTGGCAGGTGCTTCGTGTTGATGACGGCAACGATCTGGCAGCGATCCATGACGCAGTTAACCAAGCCCATACGGATTATCGCCCTACTTTAATTGAAGTGAAAACCGTGATCGGATACGGAAGCCCGAATAAAGGCGGCAAGGGTGGACATCTAGGTCCCCATGGTTCTCCGCTAGGTCTTGATGAAGTCTTATTGACAAAGAAATTTTATGCTTGGGATGCCCATGAGGATTTCTTCGTGCCAACCGCAGTAACCGAGCATTTCGCAGAAATTAAGAAAAAAGGGATCCAAACCAACGAAAATTGGCAGAAGTTGTTCGATGAGTATGCAGTGGCTTATCCAGAGCTGGCTAAACAATTCCAATTGGCCATTAGCGGCGACCTTCCAGAAGGCTGGGACAAGGATATTCCTGAAGGCGCACCAGCCGAAAAGGGAACACGTACAGCTTCCGGTACTGTATTGAACGCAATTGCCAAAAACGTGCCTTGGCTCGTGGGTGGTTCTGCTGATTTGGAATCGTCGACAATGACGCATTTGAAAGACCTTGGCGTTGTAACAGCTAAAAATTATAACGGCCAAAATATTTATTTCGGCGTACGTGAATTCGGTATGGGTGCTGCCATTAATGGTATGCTGCTGCACGGTGGCTTGAAAGTGTTCGGCGGAACCTTCTTCGTATTCTCCGATTACCTGCGTCCTGCGATTCGCTTGGCTGCCATTATGGGTGTTCCTGCGATCTACGTATTTACCCATGACAGTATTGGTGTCGGTGAAGATGGTCCTACGCATGAGCCGATCGAGCAATTGGCTGCGCTTCGTATCATTCCAGGCATCACGGTTATCCGTCCGGCTGATGGCAATGAAACAGCAGCAGCATGGCGTTATGCTGTTGAGAACAAGACAGGCCCTGTTGCCTTAATCTTCTCCCGTCAATCAGCTGCGAAGCTTGAAGGCTCGGCAGAATCGAAAACCTTGCTTAGCCGTGGCGCTTATGTGGTGTCCGATGCAGGTAACGGTAAGCCGCAAGCGCAAATTATCGCTACAGGCACAGAAGTACAGCTGGCTATTGCTGCCCAAACTCAGCTGAATGCAGAAGGCATTGCCGTTCGTGTTATCAGCATGCCAAGCTGGGAGCTTTATGACAAGCAATCCAAAGAATATAAAGATTCCGTTATTCTTCCTGACGTTAAAGCACGCCTTGCAATTGAAATGGGCAGCCCGTTTGGTTGGGAACGTTATGTAGGCGACCAAGGCGACATCTTGGGGATTAACCGTTTTGGTGCGTCCGCTCCAGGACCAACGGTCATCAAAGAGTACGGCTTCTCGGTTGAAAATGTTGTAGCCCGCGTTAAGCAATTGTTGAAATAAGCATCAGCGCCTTAACATGCATCAGCTTTTTAATTCCTCTAAAGGAGAGCACACAGCCATGTCCCAGTTCGATCAAGTTTCGGCCGTTAAGAAAGCGAATATATATTTTGAAGGTAAAGTAACTAGCCGTACCATCGTGTTCGCGGATGGCACGAAAAAAACACTGGGCATTATGCTACCAGGCGAATATGAGTTTGGTACGGATGTCAAAGAAATTATGGAGATTCAAGCTGGGGAGCTGAAGGTATTGCTTCCTGGTGCAGAAGAATGGCTACATATTGACGGTACAGGAGAATTCACCGTGCCTGCCAATGCCAAGTTCAAGCTAGAGGTTACCGCAGCAACTGATTATATTTGCTCTTATATCGCAGAGTAGGCATCCAGTTCAAGCTAATTAAGGATGGATAACTGCAATGGAAAATACCCTGTCGGACGCATGTACGCGGTTTGACAGGGTATTTTTAGCTTTAAGCCAGTGTTGCCGGATTATGGGTTAAGCCTAGTTGAAGGTTAATAGGCAGTTGAAGGCTTAAGTAGGGAATTCTAATAGGGGTTCTCGGCGGTTTCGTAGTCCTCACCAGAGATGAATGGATAAATGGCGATATAATCCTCGATCTTCAAGCGCACATAAGGAGCCAGTCCAGACAGCATGCATCCGTAACGGAAATTGCCATTATCATTCTCGATGCGAATTACCTTTGCCGTTATAGGGGGAAGGTCAGCCTCCTGCGGAAAATGGATCACAACGAACATATCCTGTGCCAGTGGGAATGGTGAGACGATCTGGATGCCGGTTTCAGATAAATCAAACAGCTGGCCTTCGATCGTTTGCCCGGTAAATGCACCTTCCTGCTCCCATTGATAAACCGATAGCAGCAAGGGAATATTAAGGTGTAGACGCGTATTGCGCCGCCGCTCCTGCCCCGAAGCTTGCTTGGTTACTTCCGTGTGCATCCAATCCTCATAGCAACGGATGATTGAGCTCGTATCCTGGTCACCGAGCCCTTTGGCGAGCCCGATCTGAAACATGCTGGTCGCCGCTTTTTGTAAGGGCAAGGGCAGCTGGTAGCTGTTGGATAAATCGCCGGCAAGCAGCAAGTCCTTCAGCATTAATTGCAGCGAGAACTGGTTGCGGAAATCGCGGTTGATGATTTTGTCACCTTTGGATTCCACCTGCTTGCTGGAGGCTCCACCGGCAAGCACCACCTCAACAAAGCGTTCGGGGTCCAAGCCCGCCTTGGTAGCCATCGATAGGCCTTCGATAAAGCCAAGCAGGTTTACGGCAGCGATTGTATTGTGGGCTAGCTTGGCAGCCGATCCGGAACCGGAAGCGCCCATGTGGACGATTCTCGTGCCCATCGCTTCGAATACGGGCCGTTGCTTGTCCAGTGCGGATTGGCTGCCGCCGACCATAAATACCAAGGTGCCATTCTCCGCACCAGGCTTGCTTCCGGTGACGGGGGCATCGAGGAATTCGATAGCGCGCTCCTGCAGCGCCTTGTGAATACGTTGGCTCGTCTCAGGGGAGACCGTACTGCAATCGATGACGGTTTGTCCTGCGGACAAGCCATCGAGCATGCCGGTCTTGCCTAGGATAAGCTCCTGTACCGTGGCATCATCGCTTAGCATCGTAATAAGGACATCGGCTTCTTGTGCCGCTTCGGTCGGCGTACTTGCAGCAGTGGCGCCGAGAACAACGAGCGCATCAGCTTTGCTAGCCGTACGGTTGTAGACGGTTACAGAAAACCCTCTCTTCAACAAATTGATAACCATAGGCGTCCCCATTGTGCCCAGTCCAATAAATCCTACCTTCATTAGCGCATCACCTCTGCTCTTATTGTAGCATTTTAGGTAGACACTGGGAATGAGGGGCTTGCATTTAAGTTGAGAATTAAAGTATTCTAAGTTTGTGTGGCGCTGGCCATGATAATGATTATCAGGAGGATGACAAATGAGCAGTAAGCTTAAGTTTGATTACAGTAAAGCTCTTTCTTTTATACAACAGCATGAGGTTGACTATTTGGCGGCACCCATCCAATTAGCGCATGATCAATTACATAATAAAACAGGGACGGGCTCCGATTATTTGGGCTGGATCGACCTTCCTGTCGATTATGATAAAGAAGAATTTGCACGCATCCAAAAAGCGGCTAAGAAAATCGGCTCCGATTCCGATGTCTTAATCGTCATTGGTATTGGCGGTTCTTACCTAGGAGCCAGAGCGGCGATTGAGATGTTAACCCACTCTTTCTACAATTTGCTGCCTAAGGACAAGCGCAAGACGCCTGAGATTTATTTTGTCGGCAACAATATCAGCTCGACTTATGTGACACATTTGCTAGAGATGCTTGAAGGCAAAGATTTATCTGTCAATGTAATCTCCAAATCCGGTACAACGACAGAGCCTGCAATCGCCTTCCGTATTTTCCGTGAGCTGCTAGAGAAGAAATATGGAGTCGAGGAAGCGCGCAAACGGATATACGCTACTACAGACCACTCAAAGGGTGCTCTTAAGAAGCTGGCTACCGCAGAAGGCTATGAGTCCTTCGTCATTCCAGACGACGTAGGCGGTCGTTATTCCGTGCTGACAGCGGTCGGTTTGTTGCCCATCGCCGCAGCTGGTGTCGATATTGAAGCGATTATGCGTGGTGCTGCAGATGCAAAGGCAGAATACAGCAATCCTAAGCTTGAAGAAAATGAAAGCTATCAATATGCGGCTGTACGCAATGCCTTGTACCGTAAAGGGAAAACAACGGAAATTTTGGTCAACTACGAGCCTTCCCTGCATTTTGTATCGGAATGGTGGAAGCAGTTATTCGGAGAAAGTGAAGGCAAGGACAATAAAGGGATTTTCCCGGCTGCTGTCGATTTCTCGACCGATTTGCATTCCATGGGACAATTTGTTCAAGAAGGCAATCGTACGTTGTTTGAGACCGTGATCCAGGTTTCCGAGGCAGCAGAGCAGATTACGATTGGAACCGACGCTAACGATTTGGATGGCTTGAATTTCTTGAGTGGCAAGACGATGGATTTCGTCAACAAGAAAGCGTTCGAAGGCACCATGCTGGCACACACAGACGGCGGCGTGCCGAACCTGATCGTGACCATTCCCGATACAAGCGCTTATACGTTTGGCTACCTCGTCTACTTCTTCGAGAAAGCATGCGGAATCAGCGGCTACTTGTTAGGCGTTAATCCGTTCGACCAACCGGGTGTAGAAGCATACAAGAAGAACATGTTTGCATTGCTGGGCAAGCCTGGTTATGAGACAGAGAAAGCTGAGCTTGAGGCAAGGCTTACGAAGTAATTGCAGCTAGACAAAGCGGTACACCTTATCTTGATGGTGTGCTGCTTTTTTTGCATCAAATGGATAAGCAAGGAGGCGGCTCATGCTAGATCAGTTCAAGACAGTTAAAGGGCTCGGGAGTGATGAAATCATCATCAAAAAATCACGGTTTATTGGTCATGCCAAGCCGGTGGCCACTGAGGAGGAGGCAGCACGATTTATTGAAAGCATCAAGCAGCAGCATAAGACGGCTACACACAATTGTTCAGCATATATGGTTGGGCAGCGTGACGAAATCCAGAAGCAGTCGGATGATGGGGAGCCCAGCGGTACAGCGGGCAGGCCGATCATGGAGGTCATTAAGCACCAGGGCTTGAAAAATATAGCCGTTGTCGTTACCCGATATTTTGGAGGCATTATGCTAGGAGCTGGCGGATTGGTGCGTGCCTATACCGATGCAGCCGTTGCAGGCATTGCAGCTGCGGAGCCGGTGTACCAGGTGCTGCACCGTGAAGTGCTTGTTGAAATTGATTATACGTGGCATGGCAAAGTAGAAAACGAGCTGCGTGGCCGTAAGATGCTGCTAGGTGAAACGTTGTTTACAGATAAAGTAACAATGGTTTGTTTGCCGATTGCCGGTGAGGCGGAGCTATTTGTAGCTGCAATGAGGGACATTACGCAAGGCCAGGGCTTGATTTCATTGGGAGCCGAGCAATACATCGAGCATGCAGAAAGGCAGCCTAATGGAGACAATAATTAGCAGGAATAAAGTCAGCCTTACAGCGAACATAGGTGCTATAATAGTGATAAATCCAGGATCGCCTACCTATACCAAAACCATAAACATATCGCAGAGGTAGGCAACAACGCCAAATTACCCGAACGGGTCTTGTTTAAATAAAACCAGGAAAGCGAGTGAATGGTATTGGCCAGAAAAGCGGTCGTACAGGAACTGAGTCGGGAAAGGATATTGGATGAGGCAAGGCTGCTCTTCGCTGAGCATGGCTATCAAGCTTTGACGATGCGAAGTATTGCAAAAGCCATGGGCTATAGCCACGGAGCCTTATATTATCATTTTAAAGAAAAAGCGGATCTGTTCTACACCTTGGTCAATCGAGATTTTAATATGCTGTTGGACCGCCAAAGAGAGATGCTGGCCCGTACCCGCATGGGCGATCTGGGGCAATTGCAAAAGCTGATGCAGGAGTTTATCCACTTTGGCTTAGAGAATCCTTACCACTATGAGATTATGTTCATGATTAACAATTCGGAATTGCAGTTGTATTCCCGAACTGAGCAAGCACAATGCCTGGAGTTATTCGCAACGGTCGTGCGTTCCGTGATTGCGAGTAATCCAGGCAATGAGCATAAGATGTACACGTTGCCCTGGAGCTTGTTTATGTCCATGCATGGCTTTATTTCTTACAATATTCGCTACCAGCAATCCTATGAGGATGTCAAGAAGCTTGCCGAGCAGCACGTGAAATTTTTGAGTGAAGGCTTGCTTTATTAGGGATTACCCACTAATGTTGAAGACTTAGCCATGCGTAAATTGCACCAGGCAGTTACGCTGCCGCGGACCATCAAACTCGCAGAAATAAATCCCTTGCCAACGTCCGAGAATAAGACGCCCTCCTGCGACAAGCACGGTTTGGGAGGAGCCGACTGTAATCGCTTTTAGATGCGCGGCAGTGTTGCCTTCCGCATGCTGGTACTGTGGATGCTCCCAGGGGTAAACCTCATTTAAGCGCATAAGCACATCCGCTTTCACATCGGGATCGGCATTCTCATTAATCGTGACGCCTGCGGTCGTGTGCGGGCAATAAATGGTAGCGGTTCCATCCTCCATCGATGCTTGCTTCAAGAGCTTAACAATGTGCTGGGTAATATCGATCATTTCATCGCGACGGTTAGTCTGAATATGCAGGGTATGAATCAATACAATCGCCTCCTTGTTCATCCTATTATAATATATCGCCGGAATCATCACAAAACATGTTACAATAAGGGAATGATTATAATAGGCTATGCAGCCAATCGGCAGAAATTGTCGCGAAAGGATGATGAGAGCAATGAATTTATCGGAAAATACTTTAGCCAATACAGAATTTATGATGGAAGCCATTAAAACAAAGCTGCGGATGGCAACGGGAGCCGCTTTGAAAGCGATGGAGCTAAACGATGAAAAATATGAGGATTTAAAGGATATATATGAAATGGTGGCAGGAAAATCACAATTCAGCATTAGTGAAATGGAAGCCATTACGATGGAATTAGGGCGGTTGCGCAAAGTCTAACAGGGACAACTATACACGCAATCCAGAGTAAGCTCTCATATCCTATAGCGTAGTCCTGAGTGTTAGTGAAGCAGCTGTTCTCAGGTAACGTAGGGATGGAGGTGGAGGCATATGCGACAAACCATTGTTAAAAAAGATGTCCAGAAGCTAGTAGGGCGAACTATTTATGCAATTAAAAAAGATGGAACTGCCGTAAGCGGCAAGCTCGTTCGCATTAGCGGAAATCGTTTAATTGTAGCTCCGATTAAAGGCAAGAAAGTGAAGGTTTCGGCGCTGATTCCACTTGTGCTTTTTGATCTATTGGCGATCGGCACAGCACCTTTTGCTGGTTTTGGAGGCTTCGGTCCTGGTTTCGGTCCTGGCTTCGGTCCTGGTTTCGGTCCTGGCTTCGGTCCTGGCTTTGGTCCTGGCTTTGGCCCTGGCTTTGGTCCTGGCTTCGGGGTCTTTTAACACATGTAGCGCAAGCAAACAGCAAGCCTGGTTTTCTCCGAGTGGAGGGTGCCAGGTTTTTTTGTGCTGTTATGTAAGTCCGATGAATCAACGATTGACCTGATGCCAAAGACCAATCAAAGTCAGGCTGCGATCTATCTGACAAGAGAGCTTCGGGTGTCGGTCATTTTCAATAGCTCATCTATAATTGCTGTTCTTCCTGTAGGTGTCCAACTCATCCGGATCCATTGGGGAATAAGCATAACCTTGCCATTCTGGACGGCACGGATGGATTTCCAGGCTTCTGTTTTGCGCATCCGCTCATAGATCGCTTCACTGCCAGCGCCCGCATTTTTTTTGAGCATAAATACATAATCGGCTTCCAACGGAGGAAGCCATTCCGGTGGGAGGTCTAGGATTTTCGTATGCAGCGGCACATTTAGACCCGGCTTTAAGCCTAGGTCCTGGTAAATCAATTCATTCAACGGATGATTGATGGTTCCTTGGATTCTTATATGCTGGTGGTTCACCTGCAGCACGCTCACGGTTTTATTTTTCATGCTATGGTTTAGAATGCGCCGCGCAGCAGCTATACGTAAGGCCAATTGACCCAGCGTGTACGCTGCTTCCTGGTGCTGCCCTAGCATCGCGCCCATTTTGCGATAATTGACCAGCCAATCGGTATCTGTAAGCAGAATCACCGAGGAAGCCACGCAATTTAATTGCTGGTAGAACGGCTGGTGGTAGACATCCCCAATAATAAGGTCCGGCTGGGCATGCTGCAGCTCAGCCCAATTGTTGGCAAGCAATTGCTCGTATTCGGCATCGTCCATGCCTGGATATCTACAGCAATTAACGGCTGCTACAGGCTCAATCCCAAGCGACAGCAAGCTGTCCTGCAGAAGTGTACAGGAGACTACAGCAATTTTCATTTTTTTACGATTCATATAAAACGAAGGGGAAATGCCAACGGTACGGTGAAACACACGGCTGAAATAAAATTCGTCGTCATAGCCGACGGAGGCAGAAACCTCTTTAATCCTGCAGTCCTTATGCGACAGTAGCTCTTTGGCGCTTTCCATCCGCAATCGAACCCAGTAAGCGAGGGGGGATTCGCCCATCATTTTCTTAAATAAGCGCGAGAATGAGCTGGGGGTGAGCCCTGCCATTACCGCTAAGGTTTTCATCTCCAACTGCTCATGAAAATGTGCTTGTATGTAGGCAGCCGCTTGTTGAATGCCCTGTAATGAAGAGGACTCCTCCAGCTTTTTGGAGCCCTCCTGCATAATGAAATAGAGCAACTCCTGGAATTGCAGGTGATGCTGGAAGGTCGGCGTTTGACTTACGCTATTGTCATAAAGTAGCTCAATACGCTTCAAGAGAGGGCGGGCATTTGTGACCTGCACACGCCCCGAAGTAAAAAGGGGCAGCTCCTTGTTATGTAAATGAATAGAGTCGCCATTGCTTTCTCCGGCAGCTCCGCCATAATACGCCAATTGCAGTGAGTAATAAGCCAAGCATTCGGAGCCCAACGATACATCTATTTGCATTCCCGGCGTTAAATAATAAAGCTGTAAGGGTTCAAAATCAAAGCATTCATTATTGATCAGCAAAGAGCCCGTGCCTTCCGTAATAAAGATTAGCATGGAGGCAGGAATCTTAGTATAGGACAATACATTTTGTTGGTGGTGGCGTCGATGGCGGATTGAGGTGAGGCAGCAAAGTGAATAGCTTGTAGGTGAGTCCAGCATAGGTTTCATTAAGCGAGTCTCCAATCCATGGTACGAAAAATAATAAAGCCGATAATGATTCTCAATACCATGATTAAAGCAAGGATCGTTGTATTTGTCAATCCATCTAGTAACAGGCTAAGGACAGTAACGGCCGGTCAACAATGAGAGGAGCGACCGCTAATGAGCTGTTAATTGGCAAAAGTAGCAACAATAAAAGACGCCAAGCCTCTTTCCATAGAAAGAAGCCGGACGCCGGAGATTTTTATAAATGATTTAGATTATATCGGTTGTATGCCCTAAAAGTACAATGAGCATTATACGGCATTACGCCTTGTATAAAGTAAATAGATAAAGAAGGGCGCACCTACGGCTGCTGTAAATACCCCTGCAGGAATATCCAAGGGCAGGAAAAACGTCCGGCCTACGAGATCAGCAGCTACGACAACAATCGCTCCTAGCAGAGCGGCGACGGGAAGCACGCTGCCGAAGCTTGAGCCCACCAGCTTGCGCGCCATATGCGGAGCGAGCAAACCTACGAAGCCGATGCCACCGCCAACCGAAACGGCAGATCCGGCTAGAGCAACGCTTAGCAATAGCAACAGCAAGCGATTAAATTCGACGGAGCTTCCAGAGCTGGCGGCTATTTCGTCACCCAACTGCTGGATATTGATATGGCGGGCTCCGAGGAAGGCAAGCGGAATCAATAAAACGCTCCAAGGCAGGATCGTCCATACATTCTCCCAATTGGTGCCATACACAGATCCGGTTAGCCACGTGTAAGCTTGACCGGGATCATTTTTGGGACTGAATATAAGCATCATTGTTGTCATGGCCGACATCAGTGAGGAGATGCCTACCCCTACCAGAACAAGCCGGAAGGGGGTGATGCCTTTCTTCCAGGCAAGCAGGTAAAGGATGCTGGCGACGATTGCCGCACCAAGCATGGCCGATACCGGAAGCCAGCGGATGCTTACCGTACCTGCAAAGTAATTGAGGAAGGCAACGGCTGCTACGGCGGCGCCTCCCGTAACGCCCAATATATCGGGGGAAGCCATCGGGTTGCGGATCATCCCCTGCAGGATCGCTCCCGAGGCAGCCAGCGAAACGCCAGCCAGCAGCGCAACTATAATGCGAGGGAGGCGCAGCTTCTGGATCACCATCGTGTGGTCCTCTGCACCTATGCCGAATAGGCTACGGACTACATCGATGGGGGAAATCTGCATTTCCCCTGATCCCGTGCTAATTATGACAAAAGCGGCACACACGCCCAGCAGCACAGCGGTGACAAGCACGGTTTTTTTGTGAATTAAAAAAGACAAGCGGCTGGTACGAAAAGGGAGGTAAGACTTCATGTTTTGGTAATCCCCTTTCTGGCAATATAAACGAAAAATGGTGCACCGATAATCGCGGTCATAACACCTACGGGCATTTCCTCAGGGATCATAATAAATCGGGCGACGAGATCAGCGGTGATCAGCAGGATGGCACCAAGCAAGGCGCAGTAGGGCAGAACCCAGCGGTAGTCCATGCCGACAAAGAAGCGTGAAACATGGGGAATGACGATACCAATAAAACCGATGGGCCCGGCTATGGACACCGAGCTGCCGGCCAGCACGACAATGATGATAGCGGACACGATCTTAACGAGGGCCGTTCTTTGCCCCAGGCTTTTGGCGGTATCCTCGCCCATCATTAGCAAATTGATGTCTCTTGCAATGATCAAAGCCGCTATCCAGCACACGGCCATATAAGGCAGTACAGCAAGCAGCATGTCCGGCGAACGCCCGGCGATCGACCCTGTCAGCCAGAATAGCACACTGTTCAGCCCTTGCTGATTGACCACCAGCAAGCCTTGGGTGAACGAGGAGAACAGCGCCGTCATCGCCGAGCCTGCGAGTATGATTTTGATCGGCGTCAATCCGTCACGCCCCATGGAGCCGAGCATGTAGACGATCGCTGCAGCTATAGCTGCGCCCAGGAATGAAATCCACATCAACACCTGCATCGAGGACAGGGAAAAGACCATCGATGCTAAGAGGATGAAAAAAGTGGCTCCCGCGTTAACACCAAGCACACTTGGTGCAGCCAACGGATTGCGGGTTAACGCTTGCATCAACGCTCCGGCTACGCCTAAGCTTGCGCCTATGGCAGCGGCAATAAATGCTCGGGGCATGCGGGTCGTACGCAGTATGACCTGTTCACGGACACTTTCATCATAGTGGATGAAAGCCTCCCAAGCCGTGTGCAGGTCGAAGTTCGTTGCTCCGAATATGATGCTTGAGCCCAGGCAAATAAGCAGGAAAAGAGCAGCGGCAACAAGCCCAGCTGCTCTATATAAGTGTCCGATCATGGTTGAATATCGAAGTACTTGTAAAGATCGTCCAATAGCATCTTGGCCGCTATACTTCCTCCACTCAAATTCCACGTAATAGGGTCAGCCTTGAAGTACTTGCCAGCCTTGACACCCTTGAGGTCCTTCCAGAGCGGGTGAGAGAGCCACTCCTCTGAATTTTTTAATGAATTCGTTCCGTCGTTCAATTGTGTAATGTCAAAAATATAGTCGCCATCCATCTGTGGTATTTGCTCTTTCGAGGTTAGGTTGAGAACGGATTTGCCTTCGGCTTGCTGCGCCTTTGGCCGCGGTAATCCTAACTCTTGGAAGATCGTACCCGCAAAGCCTGTTACATAAATCCGGGAGCTGTTGTCCTTTTGAAAGCGGATAATGGATACTTCCGATTTGCCGAGGCGGTCGCCCATTTTTTGCTTAAATGTGGCAACACGAGTATCCCATTCTTTCATAATCTTCGTTACCTCATCCTGTTTGTTAAGTGCTTCTCCAGCAACTTTCAAATTTTCCTTCCAAGTGAACAAATCGGCAACCATGATGGTTGGGGCAATCGAGTTCAACTGTGGATAAAGCTTTTCATGCCGTCCTTTGGCTGCAATGATGAGATCAGGCTTCAGCGCCAGGATCGCTTCTATATTCGGTTGATCCTCATCACCGAGATTTTTGACGCCTTCCATATCGGCTCTTAGAAATTTGTACCAAGGCAACTCATCCCAGGATTGTACCGCACCAACAGGCTTGACCTTCAAAGCAGCCGTAATGTCAACCATTCCGTTGAATAATACAACGACACGTTCGGGCACTTTCGTCAGCGTAACGGTTCCCATCGTATGCGTAATCGTTTTGTTAAATGCAGCAGGGGCAGCTGTGGGTGTTGTTCCTTCTTTGGCTGGTGTAGCTGGTGTAGCCGGTGCAGTCGATGCAGGTGCCGAAGCGCTTCCTGGATTAGAGCCGGCCGTCCCGCAGCCTGCGGTGATTAGTAAAATGGCCAACACGACTAATAAATGTATCTTTTTCATGGTTTTCTCCTTTGTTCAACTCCATTATTTGCTAGCATTCTTATAATTCGGGCGGTCATTCCATTATAGCTTGTCATGTACAGTCAGGAATTCCCGGGCATCGGTTCGTGGACGCGGAGCGGGAATTTGCTCCGGGTAGCCAATATGCAGCAGGCCGACGATCTTTTCCCCTGGTTGCACGCCCACGGCTTCGCGGAAGCCAGGATGATAAACGAAATTGTTCGTTTTCCATACGACACCTAAGTTCTCCTCCCAAGCCGCAAGCTGGAAGGTCTGGATCCAGGCGCAGACAGCGGCATAATCCTCATCCCATTGCTTTTGTCTCGGGTCCTCACCCATAACGACAAGCAGATGAAGGGGAACATGCGTAAAATAAGCCCATTTTGCCTTTCCATATTTTTCTTTATCTTCAGCAGAGTAGGTGGCAACCATCGCCGCGGCCAAGGCTTTTCTCGCTTCCTCTTTATAAACAATGAACCTCCAAGGCTCTCTCGCTCCATGATTAGGTGCCCACGCAGCGATATTAAGCAAGTCCACCAACAGCTCCATCGGAACGGGGTCGCTTTTGAATAACCGAACCGTGCGTCTTGCTTTTATTAATTCAGCCAGGGTGCCTGCGCGTTGTATACCCGTTGTTTCCAGCATTGTACAACCTCCATATCTAATCCTATTGATAATGATTATCATTATTTCTTATCAATAATAAGGTTCATAACAAAGTTTGTACATGTCTTAATTTGTCTATTTGGATGGACGATTTTGTCCCGGCATAAAAAAAAGAACCCCATCAGGGGCTCCACATCATAAGCTTATTGGTTATTCGTAGGCGCGGCGCGGAAAGGGTGCATGAACATTTTGGGAATTTCGGTTTCAAAACGCAGCAGCTCGCCGCTAGTAGGGTGGATAAAAGCCAGTACACGTGCGTGCAGCCCAAGCCGGTTAATAATTTTCGATTTGGAGCCGTATTTTTTGTCACCAACCACGGGATGGCCGATGTCCTCCATATGGACACGAATCTGGTTTTTGCGTCCAGTTTCAAGATGGATGTCCAGCAAAGAGAAATTGCCATTGGTTTGAATCAATCTGTAGTGGGTAACCGCATGCTGTCCATCATTGGGGTAGCTGCTGGAGTACATTTTGAGTGTGCTGCTTTCTTTCAGCCAAGAGGATATCGTGCCTTCGATTTTCCTGACCTTTCCTTCCACCAGAGCCGTATAGGAGCGCTCCTTGACCATATCCTGCCACGAGTTTTGCAAAATTTGCTGGACGTTTTCGCTTTTGGCAAAAACCATCACTCCGGAGGTATCGCGGTCCAGACGGTGGACGATATAAATCCGGTTTTTCGGATTGGTTAAACGGACATGGGAGGTTAATTGGCGGTAAGCGGTCATTTCGTTCTCTGAAGGCGAAGCTACGGACAGGAGTCCCGAATCCTTTTTAATGACGATTACATCTTCATCCTCATGCAGGATCGTAAGGCCAAGGATCGGCGGCTGCTCCGACGACTTATCTTTGCTGATGCTCACAACCTGTCCAGGCTTTAGTGCGTAATTGTACGTGGTCATACTACGGTCATTTACCGATACTTGTCCGCGGGCAAGCAGCGATTTAACCGAGTTGCGGCCCATGCTTGGCAGTTGTTCCAATAGAAAGGTCAGCAGCTCGGCTGGCTCTTTAACAGTAAATACGGTTGGCTTGGCCGGAGGGCGGAAGGCGCTGCCCTTTTTTTGATTCGTAGCATTGCTGCTAGGGGCTTGTTTCTTGCCCGAAAGTGATTTGGAAGGTTTAGATGGTTTAGATTTGCTCATTAGGTAGGACGCTCCGATAATTAGATTTTGATATCCCTTACTATACCATGTTCCAGAGGGTGGGAGAAGTGGGAAGGCTGGCGATTGGATTTGTGCATGAGCTTGGGTACAATGTTATACTAGGGAACAGCACAAGAACAGGGGCAACGCAGCACAGAACCTGCTTAAGGGCATTTACAAGGCTATACGGTTAAAAGTAAAACGGAATTGTCAAAAGGAAGAGGTGGGGCTGTTGGAGGCACCGCAGGCTATTATTGAAGTAAAAGGGTTGAAAAAGCAATATGGCGATTTCATGGCAGTCAAAGGTGTTCATTTCGAGGTGTACAAAGGCGAGGTATTTGGACTGCTCGGTCCCAACGGAGCCGGGAAAACGACGACCATGGAAATGATCGAAGGCTTGCGTCGGCCCGATGGGGGCACGGCACGTGTAGCAGGTTATGATACACAAAAGGATTTAAAAAAGGTCAAGCAGGTCATCGGTGTGCAGCTACAGTCGACCTCATTGTTTGATTTGCTGAAGGTGCATGAAATTGTGAGGATGTACGCGAGCTTCTATCCTGATTCGGTGCCGATTGAGCCGTTGCTGGACGATATGATTTTGCGGGAAAAAATGAACGATCGTGTCAAAAATTTATCCGGCGGACAAAAGCAGCGCCTTGCCATAGCGCTTGCCTTGGTCAATGACCCGCAGGTTATTTTTCTGGATGAGCCGACGACGGGCTTGGACCCGCAGGCTCGCAGAACGCTGTGGGACATTATTCTCGGGCTGAAAAAGCGCGGAAAAACGGTCGTGCTCAGCACACATTATATGGAAGAAGCACATATTCTTTGTGATCGCATTTGCTTGATGGACAGCGGTGAGGTGATCGCTTTGGATACACCGCGTAACCTTGTCAGCAGCCTGCAGTCCGACAGCGCGATTGAGTTTCGGCTCCCTGAAGGGATCAAGCTGTCCGAAACGGATCAAGCGGCGTTGTTGGAGCAATTGAAGCTGTTGCAAAAGGTGAAGCAGGTCGATTGGCGGCAAGGGGTGTTCGTGTTATACACCGATTATTTGCAAGCTACACTCATTGATCTCATTCAGCGCGGGGAAGCAGAGCAATGGCAGATTGTTGACCTGCAGACACGAACCGCGACACTGGAGGATGTGTTTATTCATATGACGGGAAGGAGCCTGAGAGAAGCATGAAGATGAATGCTTATATTCAGCTGACGCTGGCACAATTAAGGCTGTTTATCCGTAATCGGCAGGTGCTGGTCTGGACGCTGCTCTTTCCGATTTTCTTCATGGTGCTGCTGGGCTCCTTTCTCGGTAATGGAAGCAATGTATCGCTTAAAGGAATGGTTATTGATTTGGACCAATCACCGGCTTCGCAGTCGCTGGCGGAGTCCTTGCAGCAGGATCCCATCCTGAAGCTTCAGCCAGCAGGGGAGTTGAATGCTTCCTTGGAAGCCTTGAAGAAAGGCGACCAGCAGATGGTCGTGGCGATCCCCAAAGGCTACGGGCAAGCGGTGGATACCGGCAAAGCATCCACTTCAACAAGCCTGAAGGTGTATTATGATGAAACGAATGTAACGGCCTCGCAGATTGGCCTGGTGGCGGTGGGGCAGGTCATTGACGGCATCGATAAAAAACGGGTAAATTATGTACCGGTTATCACCATCCAGCCGGAAGGCGTCCAATCGTTGAAGCTTACCTATATCGATTTTCTGGTGCCCGGTATACTGGCGATGATGATTATGTCGAATAATCTCAACGGGGTAGCCGGACAGATTGCCGCTTGGCGGGAGCGGGGCATCTTGCGAAGGATGCAGAGTACGACACTGAAGGCTTCGACCTTCATCGCTGCGCAAATTACGGCACGGCTAATCTTGAATGGATCGCAGTCCTTGATCGTACTGCTGGTGGGCCATTTCTTCTTTAACGCACAAATCAATGGCTCATGGGCGCTTTTGCTGGGCTTTGTCGTGCTGGGAACCTTGGCCTTTATGTCGATTGGCTTTATTATTGCCGGGCTTGCCAAAACACCGGAAAGCGCCGGTCCAATCGCCGGGTTTATATCGTTCCCGATGCTGTTCGTGGGCGGCGTGTTTTTCCCGATCCAAAACATGCCGGAATTTCTGCAGCCGATTATTAAGCTGCTGCCTATTGCCCATCTCACGACGGCCTTGCGGCAGGTGATGAATGTCGGAGCCGACCTGTCGGTCGTATGGAGCGAGGCGGCACTGCTGGGGGGCTGGATGGTGGTCGCCTTTATTATCGCCAGCTTTACGTTTAAGTGGGAGTAGATCTTGATAAGAACAAATTATGGTCAAACCCAAGACTCATAACGGTCTTGTAATGGCTGTAATGGCTGTAATGGCTGTAATGGCTGTAAAAGATGGATTGGATGTCGATGGTTGGTTTCCCAATGGGAATACAGCCGTCGATTTTCTTTTTTTCTGGCATATATTAGTTCAGGTCGTGCATATAATGAACTTCACCGGGGCAATATACTAGTAGAAAGTAGCCAATTCATTTAAATCATGCACTTTTAACAAACCAATGATGCTACGTTAATCTTGCCTTCATGTTCGTAGCGTATGGTTAACCTTATAACTTGGGAAAAGAGGGATAGGATCATGATTTTATATCAAATGGCCAAACGAATGGAACAAAGGAAACAGCTAAAGCATACGATCGAACAGTCGCAAGGTGATGTTGCCGAGCAGTTAGTGACACAGAAGGAACAGGTTGAAGCACAGCTGATGACACAGGCTAACTGTTGGGTTGAAGACGGCAACGATGCATTCATGTTGCATACGATGGTTCCTGAGGTTGGCGACATGCAACAAAATACAGCAGGCTTGTAGCGGAAAATGGATCAACCTTACGAGGTGTTCCATTTTCTTTTTTTTGTGTTTACGATCTTTTCCATGTAAAATAAGATACATTGATTCTGTAAGCAAATGAGGGCATCTAACATGAAGATCGTACTATCCACCTTAAACGCCAAATTTATTCATACCTCGCTGGCTTTGCGTTATTTAAAAGCATTTTGCGGTGATGATTTTGACATCGACATTACGGAGTATACGATCAAGGATCCAGCGATGAATATCGTCTCGGATTTATTCCAGCGCCAGCCGGATGTGATCGGCTTCTCCTGTTATATATGGAATATCGAAGAAACAATTACGGTTATTAGCATGCTAAAAAAAATTAACCCGCAGCTTATTATTTTGCTAGGAGGTCCGGAAGTCTCCTATGATACGGAGTACTGGATGGATCGGCTACCGCAGGTTGATTTTATCGTAGTAGGCGAAGGGGAAGAAACCTTCCACCATCTGTTGAAGGAAATTAGCGGAGACCGCGCCTATTACAGCGTATTTGGAGCGGCGTATCGCAAAGAGGGAAGGGTGATCGTTAACCCGTCTCGGCCGAAGTTAAATCTAAGCGATATTCCGACACCTTACCGATTTGCCGAGGATGTCCCAAGCCTGGCGAATCGGGTCGTTTATTTCGAAACGAGCCGTGGCTGCCCATTCAGCTGCTCATTTTGTTTATCGTCGATTGAAGTGGGTGTACGCTATTTTGACATTGAGCGGACGAAAAGCGATATCATTTATTTGATCGATTCGGGTGCAAAGCTGATTAAATTCGTGGATCGCACCTTTAATATTAAACGTGATTATGCGATGGAAATCTTCGAATTTTTAATTAATAACCACCGCGGCTGTGTCTTCCAGTTTGAGATTACCGCTGATATTATGCGGCCCGAGGTACTGGAGTATTTATCGCAGCATGCACCAAAGGGCGTATTCCGCTTTGAGATTGGCGTGCAGTCGACGAATGATTTGACCAACGGAATCGTAAAGCGAAGGCAGAATTTCGCCAAGCTTTCACGCACGGTCACGATGGTCAAGGAAAGCGGCAAAATCGACCAGCATCTCGATTTAATCGCCGGTTTGCCAGAGGAGGACTACAACTCCTTCCGCAAAACCTTCAACGATGTGTTTGAATTAGGTCCGGAGGAGCTTCAGCTCGGGTTCCTGAAAATGCTTCGTGGCACGGGCATGCGCGCTGACGCGGAGAAATATGGCTATATGTATATGGACAATGCGCCTTATGAAATTCTGGGCAATGACATCTTGCCATTTTCTGACCTGGTTCGCATTAAGCGGGTCGAGGATGTGCTGGAGAAGTATTGGAATTCGCACCGGCTCGACCATACCGTCACTTATTTGATCCGTGAGCATTTCCCGTCAGCCTTTGATTTCTTCCAGCAGTTTGGAGATTTCTGGGAAACGCGGGGTTGGCAAAAAATCGGCCATCAGCTGGAGGATTTATTCACAAGGCTGCATGCTTTCCTGATCGATCGCGGAACGAAGCGGATGGATGTGATCGAGGGGCTAATGAAGCTGGATTATTTCCTTAACCATAAGTACAAGCCTCGCAAAATATGGTGGCAATTCACGCTGAATAAGGCTGCCCAAACCGACTATTTCCGTCGGCTTGTCCATAATCCGGAAGAAGTGTCTGCATCTTACGCAGCGCTTGGCATCGGCGAGAAGGACATCCATAAGCATGTGATGATTGAGGTCGTCCCATTCCGGCTGGATGTTTACTTGCAGACTTCAGAAATTATCGCCGATTCGCAGCAGCTGTTGATCATTTATTTCCCGCCGGATACCTCGACACGTGCGATGCATTTCACGCTTTCACTCGAATCTGCGGCAGCTATGTAAGGTAGGCATCCTTCATATAACAAAAATGAAAAAGCACCTAACCACCACATCATGGTGGGTTTAGGTGCTTTTGTTGTGTAGAAAGCAATAACGATATAGTCTAAATGATCTTAAGGCAAATAGCTTCTAAGCACTGTCATGGATCCGGTAAGTGTATAGTCACCCAGGTTAGCTGGAATGAGATAGCATTCACCTGGCTGGACAGGCTGCTGTTCCCCATCGCCCCACCCAATCGTTCCGGTTCCCTCACAAATGACATGAATAATAAAGCTGGCCGGAGTGGTTTGCAGCTTCCAGGTTTGCTCAACCTTGCCTTTTTCCGTAATGAAAAAAGGAGAATGGGCCAATGTCAGCCATTGGTTAGTCGATTCCAAATCGGTTTTCATAAAAGTGGCACCGGAATTCGTATAAGCGATCACGTTCAAGGAATCCTCGATATGCAAATCACGCGGCTTGCCATCAAGGCCCATCCGGTCATAATCGTAAAGCCTGTATGTGCTGTCTGAGTTTTGCTGGATCTCTGCAACAAGCACGCCAGCGCCGAGTGCATGCACAGTACCCGATGGAATGTAGAAGGAATCGCCAGTCTCTACAGTGATTTCATTGAGGCAATCCATAATTCGGTGTTCTTCAATGGCTAGCGCCAATTGCTCGCGGGTGACACCATCATTGGTTCCATAAATGATCTTGGCTCCAGGCTTGGCATCGAGGATGTACCACATCTCTGTTTTGCCCAGCTCGCCTTGTGGCAAACCTTGGTAATTGTCATTTGGATGAACCTGTACGGATAAATCATCCTGGCAATCCAACAGCTTAATTAATAAAGGGAAACGGCCATTCTTCTCGGAAAAGCCCTTGCTTCCAAAAAAATCCTGTCCATATTGTTCGCGCACCTCGTCCAGGCCTAGTCCTGCCAAGGCACCGTTAATGACCTTCGTGGTGCCATTCGGATGATCGCCTATTGCCCATGCTTCGCCAATTGGACCTTCTGGCAGCTCTAACCCGAACTGTTCCAGTGCCCGCCCGCCCCAAACGCGTTCTTTTAATTCCGGTTGAAATAATAAAGGATATGGTTTCAATAAATTCCCTACTTTCTAGTTGGTTGCTTATTCCAAGATTGGTATAACTCTAAATAGAATTATACCAATCCAGCTAGAGCTTTTCTACTGCAATCAGGTAAGGGGGATGGTTTTTTTGATTTAAAAAGCGGTATTCCAGCACTTGATACTGTTTTTGTGGCAATTGTTCAACCCATGATTGAACAGCTGAAGCTTCTTCTGTACCGCCGGGATGCCCCGTATACAAGACAATGGTTACGATACCGCCTTTTCGTAAAGCCGTTAGAGCGGATTGGAGTGCAGGGATGGTGGAATGGGGGGCAGTGACAGATTGATGGTCACCGCCGGGCAAGTAGCCCAAATTAAACATGGCCGCTCCTACCCGTTGCTCTGCTGCCTCTGGAACTGCATCATACAGCTCCGCATGGTCGCGCAAATGCAGCCGGACATGGGAATAGTCCGGCTGCGTCTGTGCGAGGCGTTGTTCTGTTGCTATTAAGGCTTGCTCTTGGATGTCAAAGGCATGTACTGCGCCTTGGGTGCCTACCAGCCTGGCGAGGAAGGCAGTATCGCCGCCGTTACCAGCGGTGGCATCTATGGCTATATCCCCGGGAAGGAGACGCTGTTCGACCAGCTTCTGGGCATAATTCAGAATGGATAAAAAACTCATGCGAGCCTCCATGGTTTATTTTTTGGTGGCGAGCCAAGCGGCTAAGGCTTCGACTTCATCTGCTTTTAGCATTTCATTGAAAGGCGGCATCACTTTTCCGCCATCGTTAATTTTGGCAACTAATTCGGCATTTGTTCGTTTAGAGCCTATTTTTGTCAGGTTGGGTCCCATTCCGCCTTGCAATTGGTCACCGTGGCAAGCCATGCAATTATCTTTAAATAGGGCTTCTGCTTTGGTAGCGGCTACCGTTGCTGCTGGAGCCGCTGCCTTGGGCGCGTCTGCGACGGGCGCAGCGGCCGGAGGAGCTTGCGGCTCGGGCTTCGCGGCCTCGGGAGCCGCCGCCTTGGGTGCGTCAGCGACGGGCGCAGCGGCCGGAGGAGCTTGCGGCTCGGGCTTCACAGCCTCGGGAGCCGCCGCCTTGGGTGCGTCAGCGACGGGCGCAGCGGCCGGAGGAGCTTGCGGCTCGGGCTTCGCGGCCTCGGGAGCCGCCGCCTTGGGCGCGTCAGCGACGGGCGCAGCGGCCGGAGGAGCTTGCGGCTCGGGCTTCGCAGCCTCGGGAGCCGCCGCCTTGGGCGCGTCAGCGACGGGCGGCGCTGTTACCGGCTCAACCTTAACCGGCTCGTTCTTCGCCGGTTCCGGCGTAGCCTGCTCCGCTACCTTGGTCTCCGCCACCTTAGGCGGTATTACTGCCGCGCCTGCACTTGGGGCAGGGCTTGCAGGCTGTGCAGCAGGCTTATCGCTGCTGCAGCCCGCGATCACCATAATTGCCAGCATGCAGGAAAATAACGCTGTCTGTTTCTTCATACCCATCGCTCCTCATTATAACGTATTCAAGCAAGGTAGATCCCGAAATTAAAACGCCTACTTCCTAATAAACGTGCAAATGGCGTTAAACGGTTCAAGCCATGATGAAATTTAGTTATAAATTGAAGCGCAGTAAGTTAGTCCTCTTCTTGTGCACTTGCTCCACAGTCCATCCAGCCTTTAGTGATCCAATCAGACGCTCAAATTTTCGAACCTCTTGCCTTGGTAAGTATCCCGTACGCGCAGCTCGGCATCAATGGCATTAAGCACTTCCCATTTCTTAAGGCTCCATAAGGGGCCGATCAGCAAATCGCGGGGAGCATCCCCTGTAAGCCGATGGACGATCATTTCCGGAGGGAGCAGCTCAAGTGTATCTACAACGAGCTTTACATATTCATCCATCTCCAAAAAGCGCAGCAATCCAGCTTCATATTGTTTAACCATCGGTGTTTTACGCATGAGGTGCAGCAGGTGAATCTTGATTCCCTCCACGCCCATCGCAGCAACTGCTCTGCCGGTGTCGAGCATCATCTCATGGGTTTCGCCGGGGAGCCCGTGAATAATATGGGCACAGGTGCGAATATTATGCTTTTTGAGCTTGGCAACCGCATCGGTATAGCACAAGGTATCGTGGGCACGGTTGATCAGCTGCGAGGTGGATTCGTGTATCGTTTGCAGGCCCATCTCTACCCAGAGATACGTCCTTTCATTTAGCTCAGCCAAGTATTCGACTACGTCATCAGGCAAACAATCAGGTCTTGTGGCAATAGATAAGCCGACAACCCCAGGCTGCTTCAAAATCACTTCATAATATTCCCGCAGCTCCGCTACAGGAGCATAAGTGTTGGTATAGGCTTGGAAATAACCAACATATTGGGCGTCAGGCCACTTTTTATGCTGGAGATCGCGGATGTTATTGAATTGTGTGACCAGATCATCGCGGCGGCTACCCGCAAAGTCCCCTGAGCCCCGTGCACTGCAAAATGTACAGCCTCCGGCTGCCATCGAGCCGTCCCGATTAGGGCAAGTAAAACCAGCATCGAGCATAACTTTAAACACTTTCGTACCGAACTGGCGGCGCATTTCTGTGTTCCATGTATGGAAACGCTTGTCTCCCCACAATAGAGGGACGGCAGCATTTTGAGCTTGCTTCATAAGGTAAGGCTCCTTCTTGGTGCAAATATTTTTCCTTTGTCACTAGGGTCTGATTCCTATTATTTTAACGTAAACCTGATGGGTTTGCGAACTTTTTCCTTAGCAGAATCCCCCTCTATATAGAAAGGATAATTTATTATCCTGCCGACCATCCTAAGTGGGCACAGAAAACATTTGAAGGGAGCATGAATTCATATGAAACATTTTCGAAAAACGGTTTTTGTTTTGGCTCTTGCAGCTTCGTTAGGTGTTGGTACGCAGGCTTTTGCCGAGACGGGCACTAGTGGGGCAACAGGTACAGGTACAGGGACGAGCGGAATTTATGGGACGAGCCCGATGGATGGGACAGGGACAACAGATGGTACAGGATTGATGGGCACTTCAGGCACGGATGGCACAGGAACAATGGGCACAACAGGCACAACAGGCACAACAGGCACAACCGGTACAACAGGCACAACAGGCACAGGGATAAATGGTACAAATACCACGGGTACAGGAACTAATACATCAGGCTATGGAACGAACGTCACGAATAATACCGACCATCATTTGCTTGATCGGATGACCACTAAAGGAACCAAAAACACAGGTAATGGATACGGTGGAAATTATGATACGTACAGCTATAGAGCCAATGCAGATACGACTACTAAAGGCACCAATTGGGGATGGTTAGGCTTGCTTGGTCTGCTGGGTCTTGCAGGAATGCGCAGCAGAGGTCGTGATGAATCCCACGAGGGCATGAAATAACAAAGCTATGGTTCTGATTTAGTAACGCTTGAAGCAAATAGTGACCATAAAGCACGGTTATCACAGCATGCAGGTGGTAGCCGTCTTTTCATACCTTGCTTGTATAGAGTATAATCATTTTTGAACCGTTTATAAGTTCACAAAGAGGTTAACTCTTAAGTATACAGCCGGAGGATGATTATGCGTTTACGTGGAAGAAAAGGAATAAGAGAAGCTTTGATCGCACAGCCGGAGCTCATTATTTTGGAGCCAGCCGTTTATAAAGGGAAATGGAGTACACAATTCGGCAACGATAACCCGATTCATGTAGAGCTGGGGATGGGTAAGGGCAAGTTCATTAGTGAGCTTAGTTATCTAAATCCAGATATTAATTACATAGGGGTAGATATGTATGATGAGCTGCTGCGCAGGGCTGGTGAAAAAGCTGAGCTGGCGAGAGGCGCAGACGGCGGGAATATTGCTAATTTAAAGTTGGCTCTTTTTAATATTGAGAAGATTGAAGATATTTTTGATACTCATGAACTGGAGCGCATTTATTTAAATTTCAGTGATCCTTGGCCAAAAAAACGCCATGCCCGCCGCCGCTTGACCCATGCCGGCTTTGTTCGCAAATATACGGATATTTTGAATGACCGTGGGGAGATTCATTTTAAAACTGATTCACGCTCATTATTCGAATTTTCGCTGAATTCCTTTGCCGACATGAACCTGCGGATGCGTAATATTTCATTGGATCTGCATGCCGAAGGTGCACGCACTGATTTGGTGATGACTGAATATGAAACGAAGTTTTTCGAGCAAGGCGTAAATATTCACCGTATGGAGGTTGTCATAGGCAAACAGGCGATGGACGCCCATCTACAAAGGCTTGAGGAAATGGAACGATCTGAAGAGTAAGCAGAGGCTATTTTGCCAAACAAAGCTGTAAACAAATAAGAAGCATGCAATGCCTTCAAGAGTAGGCAAGCATGCTTCTTATTCGTGTTTGAACACTATTAATGCAACACATTAACCTTTAACATTTCCATAATAGCCTGGGAGCAATCTGTAGGATTATAGGTATTTATGTAAGGGTGGATATCAAAGGATGTTTGCGATACCTCCGAATAACGGTCAATAAGTAGCTGGAACCAATGGTCAATCGTAGCTTCAGACTTGATGGGCTCTCCATATCCGCGTTGGGTGAAATAGTGCATATTTTCTTCCTCTTGCCCAGGGATCGGCTGGTAGAAAAGCATCGGTATGCCTTTGGATAACCCCTCCGTACAGGTCATTCCACCAGGCTTGGTGATAAGCAAGTCGGAGACTTCCATCCATTTATCAACTTCATTCGTGAATCCCATTAACCGGATATTTTCATGCCGAAACCGTTCATCCTGAGATAATTCAGCAAGCGTTTTATCATTGCTGCCAACGCATATGATTAACTGCACCTTTTCTCGCCAGCGAGTGAAGTAATCCAACGATTCCTTGCTGTTCATCAAACCCCAGCCACCACCCATGACAAGCACGGTAGGCATGGTCTTCAACCCAAACTGTGCACGCAAGTCCTCCCGGTTATGGGGCTCCCAAAAGTTCGGATGGACTGGAATTCCTGTCACTTCAATCGCATCGGACTGGACGCCGCGGGTTAGCAGCTTGTCGCGGACATTGGAGGTGGACACTAAATATTTGTTAACCTCTGAGCTTACCCAAGTCCCATGTACATCATAATCGGTTATGACTGTACACAAAGGAATGTTGAGTCCAGCACGCTTTAAACGGGAGATGACTGCATTAGGAAGTGGATGTGTGCATACAATAGTGTCCGGTCGAAGCTGGTGGATCACAGCTGCCGTCTGTGCATAAAAAATGCGATGCAGTGCCAATTGGGCAAATCGGTTCAATGATTTTTTATACTGGGAACGGTACATCAGACCGTATAGCTTCGGTTGTGTAGTTACGGTTCTACGATAAGCATTAAGGATCAATGGAGCCAAAGTTGGGTGTAGAAACGAGCCAAGCTCTAGCACACGTGTTTGAATATTCGGCGAAAGCATACGAAGACCGACAGAAAGTGCTTGGGCGGCTTGCGTGTGTCCCGCTCCAAACCCTTCGGATAGTAACAAGACCCTTTTTTTACGCATTAGCTTTTTCACCATACCTCTTAAACAAATGATAACAAATGGGACTGATTTATCAAAAAAAAATTAACACACTAACCATTATATACCCAAAGATCCGCTAAGTGAATAATAAAACAGCCCCGAACGCCGCAGCAGTTCCAATAATACATCCTACCAGGCAATCTGATGGATAGTGCAGTCCTAGATACATACGCGAAATACCAACTAAAGATGCCAGAGGGATTAGAAACGGACCCAGCCAAGAATAAGTATAAAAAAGTGGAACCGTGATGGAAAATATAGCCGTAGTGTGTCCGGAAGGAAACGAATGGTCGGTTAAAGGTTTTTTGTATGTATTCGTATCCTTCAGAACAAGATAAGGTCGGAGCCGCGGATAATTTTTTTTGATTAGAGCAACAGGGATATGGCTAATAACTAATGCAATACAGCTTTGCAGACCTGCGAGCCTCCAATTTCCTTGACCGAACAGGCTTAAGCATAATGCTGCGGCAATGGTGAAGGTTGCGCCGCCAAGATGGGTAATAGTATTAAAGAAGTAGTCTAGGAAGGGATTCCGCATTCTTTGATTAATCCAATAAAATATTCGGTTCTCGCGCTGCTGCAGCCAGGACACGATCCGATTCATACCAATCGCCTCCCAATTAGAGTAGATAAGCTACACGAGATCCATGTTGTAATCGATAGGTAATCATCCTATTCAACTTGAGTATATACTTCTTTTGTTAATGGAGTATTAACCTTATATAAATACCTATTAAACAAAAGGAGCCTGTAGCATCCGCCCATAGAATTTGTGCAAGCCCTGCAATTATTGTATCATAATAATGGGTATGGCATAGCTTATGCCAAATTCAGCTTTGTTATCATCAAAGGAAGCGGACTCTACTTGATTGATTTATTTGAAAAGCCGTGAGAATCGATGAAAACATGGAAGAAATGCTGGATGGCAAAGAACCCGGTCGTTAATCATCATGAAATCTCCGCTAATTCACATTATCTGGCGTATGCAGGCTATAAGCGCCTTTTGACAAAAGGGGGGAAAGAGAGGAAAATCATACTCGGTTACCCACACAATGAAAATAAACCATCGAAGCTCATAGATGCATATGCATAATAGATAGAGAAAACTTTGGGGTACATAAAAAAAGGGGGATTATAAATGCTGGACAATATTATTTTGGGTGTTCAAGTTGTCTTGGCGCTGATCGGAGTTTATCAGCTTTTTTTGACGTTTTTCGGCTGGTACAGACTGAAGCCCAAGGCACAATTTGCACCACAAAAATCTTTTGCTATTCTGGTCGCTGCCCATAACGAGGAGCAGGTGGTTGGAGCCTTGATCGATAATCTGAAAAACCTGGATTATCCAAAAGAATTATACGATATTTTCGTGATATGTGACAATTGTACAGATCGTACAGCCCACATTGCACGGAGTATGGGGGTATATGCTTGCGAGCGGCAGAATCCGAAGCTTCGAGGTAAAGGTTACGCGATTGAATGGATGCTCAAAGAGCTTTGGAAAAAGCCGCGCAATTATGATTCAATCGTCATGTTTGATGCAGATAACTTGGTTAATCCTGATTATTTAATGCATATGAATAATGACCTTTGCAATGGTTCACGCGTTATTCAGGCTTATCTGGACACTAAGAATCCGAACGATTCTTGGATTACAGCCGCTTATGCTGTAACGTACTGGTACTGTAACCGCTTATGGCAGCTTCCGCGGCAAAACCTCGGTCTTGCTAACTTTCTCGGTGGCACGGGCATGTGCTTCGAGACCAAACTGATCAAGGAAATTGGTTGGGGTGCAACCAGCCTTGTTGAGGATTTGGAATTTACCATGCGGTGTGTACAACGTGGAATTAATCCCACATTTAATTATGATGCCAAAGTATTTGATGAAAAACCAATTACATTCAGGGCTTCTGCCAAGCAGCGCCTTCGTTGGATGCAAGGGCATTTCGATGTAGCCCGCAGATACTTCTTCCCTTTGTTTTGGCAGGGGCTGAAGGAAAGAAGCTGGTCTAAGATTGATACAGCGGTGTATGCGTTAAACGTATATAATGTGTTAATCGGTTCTGTGCTTTATATCGTGCTGTGGGGCGATATGATCATGCCAGGAGCGCCAGCTTTAAGATCATTGTTTGATTACGCTCCAGCATTGTTTATGACAATCGGGATTTTAAGCTTTATCCAATTCCCGCTAGCCTTGATTATTGAGAAGGCCAATTGGAGAACCTGGCTGTACCTGATACCTTTTCCGTTATTCATGCTTTCATGGTGGCCAATCACCGTGTATGCCTTCTTCACACAAAACAACAAGCAATGGAGCCACACCGAGCATACTCGTGTGATTCGGTTGGAAGAAGTGCAGAGCAAACAGGTTAGTTAATCATGGTTGACTTATCTACGTAGTGTATGCTATGATGTTCTAGTTGAAAAAGAAGAGGCGCCCGCTTCTCACCTGACTAACCTTGTGTTGGCTGGTTATAAAGCTAGAGTGAGTGTGAATATGGGTTTGATCACTTAAACTTTAACAGACGTGGGCGTTCGCTGCCCGCGTTTTTTTTATTTCAATCCATGGAGGTGGCAAGTTATTAGTACAGAGCATTTAATTAACGATGAGATTCGAGTGAAGGAAGTACGCTTGATCGGTGGAGATGGAGAACAGCTAGGAATCAAGCCGATTCGCGAAGCACTTCAGATTGCACTTGATGCCAATTTGGATTTAGTTAATGTTGCTCCGACGGCTAAACCGCCGGTATGCCGGATTATGGATTACGGGAAATTCCGCTATGAAACACAGAAGAAAGAAAAAGAAGCCCGTAAAAACCAAAAGATTGTGGAACTTAAAGAAATCCGCTTAAGTGCAACTATTGATGAGCATGACTTTCAAACGAAGCAACGTAATGTTGTGAAATTTTTGAATGAAGGCGATAAAGTGAAGCTAAGTGTTCGTTTCCGTGGCCGTGAAATTGCCCATGCAAGTATTGGGCAAAAGGTTCTGGAGCGGATGGCTGCCGATGTTGAAGAAATTTCTGTCATTGAACGCAGGGCTAAGCTGGAAGGCCGCAGCATGATTCTGATTTTGGCACCTAAGCAGCAAGCATAAATATTAAGGAGGATTCTATACATCATGCCGAAAATGAAAACACACAGCAGCCTTAAAGGCCGCTTTAAGATCACGGGTACAGGTAAAGTTATGAGATATAAAGCTCACAAGAACCATTTACTATCCGCTAAATCCAATCGTCAAAAACGCGTTTTGGGAACTAATCCCGTTATGGCTGCTGGCGATGTAAAACGATTGAAGCAGCAATTAGGCAACATTAAAGGTTAATTTCTAACGTTTGTATCCCACTTAAATATTTGGAGGTAATGAATCATGGCAAGAGTAAAGGGCGGGTTCGTGACTCGTCGTCGTCATAAAAAGATTTTGAAGCTGGCAAAGGGTTATTTTGGTTCCAAGCATCGCTTATTTAAAACAGCAAATCAACAAGTAATGAAATCCTTACTGTATGCATACCGTGACCGTCGTGCAAAAAAACGTGACTTCCGCAGATTGTGGATTACACGTATTAATGCAGCCGCTCGTATCAATGGCTTGTCTTACAGCAAATTCATGTATGGTCTTAAGCTTTCGGGTATCGAAGTTAACCGTAAAATGTTAGCTGATCTTGCTGTCAACGATCTGAATGCATTTAATGATTTGGCGAATGCAGCTAAACAAAGTGCAAATGCTTAAATAAATAATAAATAAGAATACCGCTATCCTTTGCAGCTTTGCAGAGGTTAGCGGTTTTTGCTTTATATCAGGCTTCTGGAGTACCCAGAAGATGGTAGGAGCCTGGTCGGAATTTGTCTATAATCTCATGTTATAATTAAGGATGATAGGCTCCATTTGATAATGAAAGGGCATCTGTTAATAATCCTAACAAATAAGCGACAAATTGAATTAAACTTAACTATAATCTAATAAAGCTTTAATTGTTTTCAAAACTTTGAATGGTATCATAAACATAAGGTGAATTCGTGGGTCTTTAGTCCCTAAAACTACAAGCTTCCATTTTTGTATAGAATGATCTGTTTAATGGAAGTTTGTGTACTTGGATATGCCTTGGCAACTTTGAGGAAATGGGTGAGCGAGCATGAATATTGTTTTACTTTCTGGTGGTTCAGGACTAAGGCTTTGGCCCCTTTCTAATGAACAGCGCTCTAAGCAGTTTGTACCTTTTTTTAAAGACGAAAATGGACATCCTGCATCCATGCTTCAAAATGTGTGGAGTCAGCTTAGCGAGCGTGGCCTTCACAAGTCTGCGGTTATTGCTACCGCAGTGGGACAGCAGGAGCTAATCCGAGAGCAATTAGGGCGCGGTATTGATCTGGTGCTTGAGCCAGCTAAGCGAGATACGTTTCCAGCCATCCTACTTTCCGTTGCCTATTTATATTCACATAGAGGAGTCTCGCGTGATGAGCCAGTAGCCATTATGCCCGTAGATAGCCAAGTGGGGGGATCATTTTACGATTCCTTGCTTAAGCTACCACAGGCCTTGGAAAGTACTGGCGCGAATATCGCTTTAATGGGGGTTAAGCCCACATTTCCTTCTGAGAAATACGGATATATAGTACCCAAAGCTATTTCCGAGGTTTCATCGGTAGCTTCTATAGAGATGTTTTATGAAAAGCCTAGTGCTAAAGAGGCTGCCCAATATATAGAACGTGGTGCATTATGGAACTGTGGCGTTTTTTGCTTTAAGGTGGGGTACGTGCTTGATTTGCTTGCCAAGATGGGACTTCCGAATACGTACGAGGAGCTGCTGCTGGCCTACTCCCATTTAGAAAGCGATAGCTTTGACCGTGTAGTCACAGAGAAAGAAGAACGAATTGCTGCCATTGTGTACGATGGAACCTGGAAGGATTTGGGGACCTGGTGCACACTGACAGAGGAGTTGGACGATCCGGTATCGGGTAAAGGCTTTATCGGGAAGGGCAACAAGAATGTACATATTATGAACGAGCTGGACATTCCTATTGTTGCCATAGGCCTGTCTGATATCATCATAGCAGCGAATAACGAGGGCATTCTCATCAGTAATAAAGAAGCTAGCGTTCATCTCAAAGATGCTTTGCTGCAAATGAAAGAGAAATCCTTGCTAAAGGAAGATAGCTTGGCGCTTATCGATCACACAGAACCGCAAGTCCGGACGATAGACCGTTCTGTGTTTGCGGATGGAACGATAGTTACTACTCGAAGAATTCAGCTTAAGGCCGGTATGGAAAAATCATTCATCCCCTTGGAGGATGGAAGAAAGCAAATTGTTTCTTGGACGATTATTCATGGAAATTCACGCTTAGTCAAGAAAAAAGAGACGAAGTTTGCCTCGGCAGGCTGGAATATTGTGCTTGAGGATAGTGACCATGCAACGCTTCAGGCATTGGATACCGTAGATCTTATGGAAATCATAACCGTGACCGGCGATCCTGTATTTGTAAACACGAATGAACATATAGATGGATATTTGGCTGGTTAACTCGGCAGGAGGAGAATTGACGTGAGAGAAAGAGCGGCCGTAAGGGAGAAAAGATCGCTAATCGGATATGATGCTGATAAGGTGCAGGCTCATTTTAATCTGCTCCAAATGGAAATCAAGGCTCTGGAAAAGCAAAGGCGGAAAGAGCATCAAATCTATATGGCCGAAACTGCGGAGCTATCCCAAGAAATTGAAAAAATGAAAGAGAAGGTCCATGAGCTTGACCAGATGGAAAAGGGATTAAAACAATGGATTCAAAGAAACCAGTAACATTTGGCATTGCATGGCTCGGGCTTCGCAAAAGCTGGACTCATGAACGTATCCTAGAGCTAGAAGAGCAGCTGAAAAAGCAAACGAAGCATCATGAGGCAGACCAGAAGCGAAGGAAGCGACGTTCAGAAGAATTGGGTAGGCAGGTCGACTATTTAAAAGAGGATATTGAAGGCAAGGAACGATATATAGAGCAATTGATTACGCAAAAACTGAACATTATGGACCGGAAGGGCTTTGAGCCTTCATTTGATGAAAGGGTCAAGCAGAAGCTTCGTTTAGGCGATTTAATGGTGGTAGAAGGCTTGATCACACAGTGGCAATTGAACGAAGCCATGGACCGCCAAAAGACATTTGGCGGACGGCTGGGCGACCTTGTTGTTGAGATGGGCTTCACCGACAAGGCTCGGGTTGCAGCTTTAATCAACCAGCAAGCGCAAAAGGGCCGATTGGGCGATATGTTGGTGGACACAGGTGCCATCACCCAGCTTCAGCTTAATGAGGCTTTGGACAATCAACGTAAAAGCGGCGGTATGTTAGGCGATATTCTGATGTCCCTGCGTTCTATTGATCCGGAGAAGTTATACCGGCAAATTGCCACCCAAAATAACCTCGGTCGAATTGGTACCGATTTTGCATTTGAGGATATTATTAATAAACTGCCGGAGACCTTGGCCAGAGAATATGATGCGGTAGTGATCAATAAGGATTTGAATCGCTTCTTGGTTGCCGTAGGCCAGCCTTTGTCGAATGAAACGGCTGCCTCGATTGAGGAACGATTGGGCATGCCTATAGAACAGGTACTGGCAACTCGCGATGAGATGGAGTATTTCTGGAAAGAAGTCTACCAATCCGAATTGATGGTAGAGAGTACCCAAAAGCTCGTAAACGAACAGCCGCAGAACTCGGCCCATATTACGTTTACTACTTCCCAATTAGTAACAACCGGCATTTTTGTAGGGTTATTCGTATTATGTATGATTATTGATTGGTTCCATACTTTAATTATTTTGAATGTCATGGTACAAATCTTTTACTTTTCGATGACGATCTTTAAATTTTTAATTGTTATGTTTGGTACGCGTGAAAATGCACAAATGCGATTTACCAAAGAAGAAATCGATGCCATAGATGAACGATCGCTGCCCATCTACACGATTCTGGTTCCGATGTATAAGGAAAGCGAGGTCATCCCGCATTTACTCGGCAATATCGAACAGATTGATTATCCTAAATCGAAGCTGGATGTAAGGCTGTTAATTGAGCAGGATGATATAGAGGCGCAAGAGCTGCTCAAGGAAATGAACCTGCCGCCTTATTATACGACGATCGTGGTACCGCATAGCTTACCCAAGACGAAGCCCAAAGCGTGTAATTATGGCTTGATTCGGGCACGCGGCGAATATGTCGTCATCTTCGATGCTGAGGACCGTCCAGATTCAGACCAGCTCAAAAAGGTTCACGCAGCCTTCGTCAAAAATGCTGATAATTGCGCATGTATCCAAGCCAAGCTGAATTATTTTAACAGTGAGCAGAATATGCTGACACGCTGGTTTACCCATGAATACAGCATGTGGTTCGAGCTGCTGCTACCAGGAGTTATGCAATTGGATATCCCGATCCCACTTGGCGGCACATCGAATCATTTTAAAATGAAAATCTTGAAGGAAATCAACGCATGGGATCCTTATAACGTTACAGAGGATGCTGATCTGGGGATCCGCCTTTATAAATCCGGCTACTCAACAGCTATTGTGGATTCCCGTACATGGGAGGAAGCGAACAGTCGTGTAGGTAACTGGATCAGGCAGCGTTCACGCTGGATTAAAGGCTATATGCAGACTTGGCTTGTCCATATGCGTAATCCCTTCCGCTTGTACAGGGAATTAGGCTTGAAGGGCTTTATGGGATTCCAGGTTATGGTGCTGGCAACCCCGATGCTGCCGTTGTTAAATCCGTTTTATTGGGTCATGATCATCTTATGGTACGGTTGGAAGGTACAATGGATTCCGCAATTTTTCCCAGGTCCTATTTATTATTTAGCAGCTATGGAGTTTTTAATCGGTAATTTCTTATTCGTTTTCAGCAATGTGGCAGGCATTTATTGGGTCATCCACGATTTGGAAAAACGCAAGGAAAATATTTTCTCCTACGGTCTTGTTAAGCATGCGCTACTTACGCCAATTTATTGGGTGCTCATGAGCCTGGCTGCTGTTAAGGCGGCATGGCAGCTTATCACCAAGCCGTTTTATTGGGAGAAAACTACCCATGGTTTATCGAAAAATGCGCCAAATACGTTTTCCAATAGTGCTACTCAGGATGGGGGGTAGTACGTCATGCCGGTCATGCATCGCAGCGTATACTGGGCGCTTTTTCTTTGTCTGTTTGCTTTAGAATTTTCTGCAGGCTACTATGTGAGCCATGTTATAGGCTATGTCCACTCCGACTCGATGAGCCGTGTGGCCAATGCATTTTACGTTTTATATAGCCGCGATCCGCATCTGGGTGCGATTGGCTTTGTCTGGAATCCTTTGCCCAGTATTATTGAACTGGTCCTGCTGCTGCCGTACCCTTGGTTCCCTGCTCTTGCCTCCTCGGCAATAGCGGGTGTGATCATGAGCAGTGTCTTCGCAGGGATGACAGCGGTCATTCTGGCTCGTGCTGCGATTGAGTTTGGGCAATCACGCTGGTTTGCTGTCCTGTTCAGCCTGAGCTTTAGCTGCAATCCTTTTATCTTTCTATTCGGCGCTAACGGCTTGAGCGATGCCCCCTTTATTTACTTTATCATGTCGGCTGTTATCCATCTATGCCACTGGATGCAAGGGCGCAGAGTGGGAAGCTTGATTAGAGTAAGCTTTATGCTGGCATTAGCCTTCTGGACCCGCTATGAGGCTGTCCCCCTAGGCGCTGCCTTGGCATTAGTGATTATTATCATTGTGTTCCGGGTACCGGCAAGCGATCCCAGATTGGAGCCTCCCATTGAGCGCAATTTGAGGTTCAAGCTGTATCACATTGAGGGAACCTGGGCGATGATGCTTGCCCCTGTTGTTTATTCAGGCTTGATCTGGATAGGGCTGAACTATTTAATTATGGGCAACGCACTTTATTTTCTGAATTCGGAATACTCCAATGTAGCACAGGCTCAAGGGTTGGGAACGGACCAGACGTTCGTTGATATGAAGGGCAATCCGTTTTTGGGCATCTTGTTCGTAGCTAAGAAAACGATGTATTATTCCGTTCCGCTGGCGAGTGTCATCTTGCTAAGGATATGGAATAGGCGGTGGCTGGTCTGGGATTTTCTGGTGCTGCTCTGTCTGTTTGCTTCGATTTTGGCACTGCAATTTTATATGCTGATGAAGGGCACCTCCTATGGCTGGTTCCGTTACTTCTTGTACGTATTGCCAATCACAGTAGCTTGGTTGCCCTATGAGCTTTCGCGGGTGAAAAAATCTTGGGTCAATTACAGCATTGTACTGGTAGGGATGGTAATTAGCGGCTACATCCTGACCAATGCTTTGATGAATCCCGAAATTGCCCCCGATGAGAACAAATACCTGCATGCTTACGAACATGCTACGGGCCAGCAGGTTGAGAAGGAAGTAGCTGCTTTTCTGGATACAGAGCTTGACGGCTATAATATATTGATGGATTCGTACTCGGCCTATGCGGTTATTTTGAATAGCCGGGCTCCAAGTAAATTTTTAATTACCAGTGATTCAACGTTTAAGGAATCTCTTCTGGATCCGGTTGGAACCGGGGTTGATTTTATATTGAGTCCCAAGCCTAATGCAAGCTCGGCTTCAAGCGCTGACAATTCGACTTATCTCAATTTTTATGAAAAAGGTACTTCATGGACTTCCTTATATAAGGAATTTGGCGGTAAGTGGAGGTTGTATAAAATTATTCGGTAATCGAGGTGAGGAAAATGAATCAGCCTATTCCAGAAATTTCTATGGTGATTCCGGTATATAATGAAGCCGTTCATATCGGTCATTCCCTGCTATTAATTGAAGAAGAGCTTAAGCGTATTACCTTTTCATATGAGATTATTGTCATTGATGACGGTTCGAAGGATGATACTTGGCAGCAGTTGGTGCTAGCTGGCGACCGGTCGGCGCATTTCACCGGAATACGCCTTAGTCGTAATTTTGGTAAGGAATTGGCTTTGTGTGCGGGTTTGGAGCATGCACGTGGACAAGCCGTCATTGTTATGGACTCCGACCTGCAGCATCCCCCAGCCCTATTGTCACGAATGATTCATCTGTGGCGAGAGGATGGTGCTGAAATTGTGGAATGTGTAAAGTTTGACCGAGGCAAGGAGTCTTTGAACAAATCGTTCAGCTCGGCGATTTTTTACAGTGTGCTTAACACCTTATCTGGATTCGATCTGCGCGGCGCTTCCGATTTTAAGCTGCTAGACCAAAAGGTCATTCAGGCTTGGAGGGAGATGCCGGAGAGGAATATGTTTTTTCGTGGCATGACGACATGGCTTGGCTATAATCGAGTACAGATTCCCTTTGAGGTAGCTGAGCGTGCAGGCGGAAAAACCCAATGGCCATTTAGCAGCTTGCTGAAGCTGGCAGTTCATGCAGTGGTTTCGTTTTCGTCCATTCCTTTGCGGTTTGTCAGCTTATTTGGATTTGCTTTTTTGCTTGGTGCTATTATTCTGGGTATCCAAACGTTGTACCAGAAATTTATTGGCGATGCTGTGACCGGGTTTACGACAGTCATCCTGCTGCTGCTTGTTGTGGGCAGTGTCATTATGATTTCGCTTGGCATCATTGGTGAATATATTGCCTCGATTTATAATGAAGTAAAGGGAAGGCCACGATATTTGGTCAGCCAAAAAATCACCAGTAAAACGGCAGTGACAGAAGTGGCTTATCAAGTAAGTAAAGCGTTATGAAGCGGCTTTTGTTCAGATATGGAGCCGTCGGTTTATTAGGAACCTTACTTCATTTTGCTGCTTTGTATGTATTGGTGGAAGCGTTCGGGTTCAATCCGGTACTAGCCTCCACGTTGGGGTTTGTACTGGTTTTGCTTATTTCTTATTTGATCAACAAACTTTGGACTTTTCAGGACTCACCCTCAGGCTGGAAGCCATTCCTGAAATATACAGTCGTCTCGATGGCTGGTTTGTTACTTAACAGTGGAATTATGTATACTGCGGTGGATTGGCTGCATTTCAATTATTTGATCGCGCAATGCTTCGTCGTTGTGGCGGTACCTGCGTCCAATTTCCTTTTTAATTATTACTGGACCTTCCGCCCGGAGGACAGACATTCGCAAGCATGAGCGTAAAGGTGAAGTTTATGGGAAGCATATGGAAAACAAGTCGTCCTTGACTCTTCCATGGATTCGGCTTATAATATTAAAAAAGTACAACAGATGTAACTGCAATGATGAGGACGAAGTTGTAAGGGCCCTTATGATCCAGAGAGCAGCGGATTTGCTGAAACCAATGCCATTAATCCCTTATATACGAGCTCACCTCGGAGCTGTTTTCCTGAAAAGTATATTCTTCTAGAATATAGCTATTAGGGAAAAACGGAATCGCACACGTTATCGTGCTAAGGTATAACAGCTGGATAGATCTGCTGCGTACCTGTCAAGGTTATTTGCTGTGAGGCAGGTAACAAATTCTGGGTGGTACCACGGAAGATTAGAACCCCTTTCGTCCCTTCAGACGCTTATTTTGCGTTTGGGATGAGAGGGGTTTTTCGCGTTTCCAGTTTACGAGAGGAGGACAAATCATGATCGTTCAAACTACCAAGAAATCTAAAGAACAGTTGCACAAGGAACTGCTTCAACCGGATGTAATTACAGGATCGGAAATGCTGCTTCGCAGCCTACTGTTGGAGGAAGTGGATTGCGTCTTTGGTTACCCCGGCGGAGCGGTATTATATATTTATGATGCGATGCATGGCAATCCAGACTTCAAACATCTGTTGACCCGCCATGAGCAAGGTGCTATACATGCAGCTGACGGCTATGCGCGTTCTACCGGAAAAGTTGGGGTCTGTATTGCGACCTCGGGACCTGGAGCTACCAACCTGGTTACGGGGATTGCTACAGCTTACATGGACTCGGTACCGCTCGTAGTCATTACGGGTAATGTTGCGACTACTGTGATCGGAACGGATGCTTTTCAGGAAGCAGACATTACCGGGATTACGTTGCCCATCACGAAGCACAGCTATTTGGTAAGGGATGTTAAGGATTTGCCGCGTGTGATTAAAGAAGCTTTCCATATTGCTTCTACAGGTCGTAGAGGACCGGTATTGATCGATATTCCTAAAGACGTTTCCAATGCAGCAGCGGCATTCTATTACCCTGAGAAGGTAGAGATTCGTGGTTACCATCCTACGGTTCAGCCTAATAAGCTGCAAGTCGATAAAATGCTTGAGGCGATTACCGAGGCGAAACGCCCTGTTATTTTGGCTGGTGGCGGCGCTGTATACGCGGATGCATCCAAAGAACTATTGGAGTTTGTTGAAAAGACACAAATTCCCGTGACGACCACGTTACTTGGATTAGGCGGTTTCCCTAGCGCGCATCCATTATGGATGGGCATGCCGGGTATGCATGGAACCTACACGGCAAACCATGCCTTGCAGGATTGTGACCTACTCATTGCAATCGGAGCCCGCTTCGATGATCGGGTAACGATGAAAGTCAATGGATTTGCTCCAAAGGCATTAAAGATTGTCCATATTGATGTGGATCCGGCAGAAATCGGCAAAATTGTTGAAGCTACGATTCCCGTTGTTGGCGATATTAAAGCGGTGCTACAGCTTGCCAACCTGAAGGCGAAGAAGTCGCAATCAGAGGATTGGATCCAGCATATTCAAGAAGACAAGAGGAACCACCCACTGCGCTATAAGGATTCGGACACGGAGCTGAAGCCGCAATTTGTTATTGAAATGATCCACGAAACCACGAATGGTGATGCTATTGTTACAACAGATGTTGGGCAGCATCAAATGTGGGCGGCACAATATTACAAATTCAACAAACCGCGTTCATGGATTACATCAGGTGGCTTGGGCACGATGGGCTTTGGCTTCCCATCCGCAATCGGCGCACAAGTAGCTAACCCAGATCGTTTGGTTGTATCAATCAATGGTGATGGTGGCATGCAAATGTGCTCGCAGGAGCTGGCGATTTGTGCGATTAACAAGATTCCTGTTAAAATAGTAGTTATTAATAATCAGGTGCTTGGCATGGTACGCCAATGGCAAGAAATTATCCATGAGAATCGCTTCAGCCATATTGATTTGGCTGGCAGCCCCGATTTTGTTAAGCTTGCGGAAGCTTACGGTGTAAAAGGCTTGAGGGCGACTAACAAAGAAGAAGCCCGCCGTATGTGGCAGGAAGCATTGGATACCCCAGGTCCGGTGCTCGTCGAATTTTTCGTCCGCAGGGACGAGAATGTGTACCCGATGGTTATAGCTGGTACAACGATCGATCAAATGATAATGGGGGATTCGGAATGATGATTCATAAACATACGATTTCCGTACTAGTTAATAACCAGCCCGGCGTGCTGCAACGGGTTTCCGGCCTGTTCGGCCGCCGAGGCTTTAACATTGAAAGTATTTCGGTGGGCGAAGCCGAAGAGCAAGGCTTGTCCCGGATGGTTATCGTAACGACAGGGGACGATAAAACCTTGGAGCAGGTATCCAAACAATTATATAAATTAATTGATGTCATTAAGGTTATCGATTTAAGCTCGAACCCGATGGTTGCCCGTGAGCTGGCTTTAATTAAAGTACATGCGGAGCCGAGCGTGCGCCCAGAGATTTTTGGCTTGGTGGAAACGTTCCGTGCCTCGGTAGTCGATATTAGTCCCAACTCACTAATTATCCAAGTGGTGGGTGATGCCTTGAAGATTGAAGCGATGGCTGAATTATTGAAGCCTTACGGAATCCGTGAGCTGTCCAGAACAGGCATCACGGCTATGGTACGCGGTATAAGCAAGTAAGGGATTGGAGCAAAGCTTCAATCAAGGTTGCGAATAATTAAGCTGAGCCACAGTATTTTCGAGTAAGTCAAGCCGTTCCATTTTTCAATCGATTATTATTAATGAAAGCGACTTTGTAAGTGGGCGATAGAGCGAATAAAGGAAAGTTGTTCGTTGTATCGCCCACTTACAGGGTTTTAAAATTAAAGGAGGCAATCATATCCATGGCAGTTACAATGTATTATGAAAAAGACGCAGATCTTAACGCACTAAAAGGTAAAACAATCGCAATCATCGGTTACGGAAGCCAAGGCCACGCGCAAGCGCAAAACTTACGCGACAGCGGTCTTAAAGTCGTTATCGGACTTCGTCCGGGCAAATCGTTTGACCAAGCGAAAAATGACGGCTTCGAAGTATTCACAGTTGCTGAAGCTACAAAGTTGGCTGATGTTGTACAAATTCTTTTGCCTGATGAAACACAAGCAAGCGCATACCACAATGAAATTGAGCCCAACCTGAAGCAAGGCGCAGCGCTTGTGTTCTCTCATGGCTTCAACATACATTTCGGACAAATCAACCCTTCGGCTGATAAAGATGTATTCATGGTTGCTCCTAAATCCCCTGGACACATGGTTCGCCGTGTATACGTGGAAGGCTTTGGCGTTCCTGGATTAATCGCTGTCTACCAAGATGCTTCTGGTAAAGCGAAAGACCTGGGTCTTGCTTATGCTAAAGGGATCGGCTGCACACGCGCAGGTTTGATCGAAACTTCTTTCCGTGAAGAAACCGAAACCGACTTGTTCGGTGAGCAGGTTGTTCTTTGCGGTGGTACGACTGCATTGGTTAAAGCAGGCTTTGAAACACTGGTGGAAGCTGGTTATGAGCCTGAGATTGCTTACTTTGAGTGCTTGCACGAATTGAAGCTAATCGTTGACCTGATGTATGAAGGTGGAATGTCCACAATGAGAAGCTCGATCTCCAATACAGCCGAGTACGGCGATTATGTATCGGGTCCTCGCATTGTTACTGACGAAACCAAGAAAGAAATGAAACGTGTGCTTACCGATATTCAACAAGGTAAATTTGCTCGCGACTTCATCTTGGAAAACCAATCCGGCCGTTCATTCTTGACAGCAACTCGCCGCATTGAATCCGAGCACCCTATTGAAAAAGTCGGTAAAGAATTGCGTGAATTGATGCACTGGATCAAAAAGTAAGCATCTCCCATTATGAGCAACCGAATGGTAACTAAACATTCTGTTGTTTGATAAAAGGGGCTATACAGATAACTGAGGTCGGCTTGAAGGTAATGGGAATGTTTACGGCGGTAAGTCCTCCGGTTTCTCACCTTCGGGCCGTACCTTTTTCTGCTTAAAGACGATGTAAATTTTCTTCGAAAATTAAGTGATGCTTACGAAGCTAGTTTTCTTCGAAAACTTTCAGGAGGTGACCCACCCATGAGAAAAATATATATATTTGATACGACACTGAGAGACGGGGAGCAATCACCAGGCGTAAACCTCAACATGCAGGAAAAGCTGGAAATTGCCCTTCAGCTAGAACGGCTTGGTGTTGACCGGATTGAGGCTGGCTTCCCAGCAGCATCTCCAGGCGATCTTGCTGGTGTTAACGCAGTAGCCCGTGCGATCAAGAACGCTTCGGTCATTGGCCTAGCGCGTTCGCGTGAGCAGGACATCGATGCGGTTGTTGAGGCGCTAAAAGGGGCGCAGGATCCATGTCTGCACTTATTCCTGGCTACATCGCCCATTCACCGTAAATACAAGCTGAAGATGGAAAAGCAGCAGGTATTGGAAACCGCGGAGAAGGCGATTCGCTATGCGAAAAAATATTTTGATAAAGTTGAATTTTCTCCAGAGGATGCAGGGCGGACAGAGCTGGATTTCCTGTGCGAAGTCACCGCTATGGCGATTCGTGCTGGTGCTACGGTCGTCAATATCCCGGATACAGTGGGCTATTTAAATCCGAGCGAATTCGGTAATATTTTCAAAGTATTGAAAGAAAATGTGGTCGGCATCGAAAAAATCCAATTGAGCGCACATTGCCACGATGATCTCGGGATGGCTACAGCCAATGCTTTGGCTGCGGTATTGAATGGTGCCGACCAAATCGAAGGTACGATCAATGGAATCGGTGAACGTGCTGGTAACACGTCGCTAGAGGAGGTTGCCATGGCTCTTGAGACAAGGCAGGACTTCTTTGGGGCCAAGACTTCACTGGTGCTGGGCGAGATTGCCCGTACAAGCCGTTTGGTCAGCAAACTGACAGGTATGGTCGTGCCAGGCAACAAAGCGATTGTAGGTGCCAATGCGTTCGCCCACGAATCCGGTATTCATCAGGATGGAATGCTCAAGGAAAAAACAACCTACGAAATCATGTCGCCGGAAATGATCGGATTGAAAGAAAGCACGCTCGTGCTGGGCAAGCATTCCGGTCGCCATGCTTTCCGTGAAAAGCTGATTGATTTAGGTTATGAGCTATCCGACGAACAGGTGAATATAGCTTTTGGGAAATTCAAAGATGTAGCCGACAAGAAAAAGGATGTAACCGACGAGGACATCCGTGCACTGATCGAAGAAAAGCTGATTGAAACGCCAGAGGTCTTTACGCTCGATAAGATGCAGCTTTCGTATGGCAACCAATCGATTCCTACAGCTACGATTCGCGTTAATACGCTTGAAGGCGGAGCGGTTGAAGAAGCAGCCGAAGGAAATGGATCGGTAGATGCGATCTATAAGGCCATCGACAAGGTAACCAAAGAAGAGGTGGAGTTGGAGGATTACTCCATTAAATCGGTTACCCAGGGCAAGGATGCGCTAGGCGAGGTTCATGTTTTAATGCGCCAAGGCGACTATTCCGTCCAAGGCCGCGGCGTAAGCACCGATATCTTAGAAGCAAGCGCCAAGGCATATATCGATGCGATCAACCGATTGATTGAGAAGCGCAAATCACCGGCTCGCACGCGCAATAGCCGTGACAATGTGACTTTGATTTAACCTAAAACGCTCCAGATTAAGTGCCTTCCGGCTCTAAATCTGGAGTGTTTTTTATGAGTAATGATGCGATTCTAGTATTGTTCATTCTATTGGTCATCATTACTCGCAGTTGTTTCTAAACGAATTGATTATGTAATAGCAAAAAGCCCCCGGCATCCGAGGGCTTTCCCTATGCAGGGAAACGATACAAAGCTGGAGCCGTGTTTAAGGCGGCTTATACGCTGGGTGAAAATGATAGTTCATCATGCTTGGCATGCTAATTGCTTTTACCTATGAAGATCATAGCTTTTATATCTTTGTATTAGGGAGCGGAATGTGGTAAAAGTAGAGTATACTACATGAAATCTAGGAGTGAATCGAATGGCTGACGTAAAAAAGATCGCAGTAATTGATGGAGATGGAATCGGACCAGAGGTTGTGGCCGAAGCGTTAAAGGTAATGAAGAAAACTGAGGAAATATTTGGTTATCGTTTTGAAACTGAACATGGCTTGTTTGGCGGTATTGCTATTGATGAAAAGGGAACGCCGCTTCCACAAGAAACCTTAGAAATGTGCAAAAAATCCGATGCCGTGTTATTAGGTGCTGTAGGCGGTCCGAAATGGGACAACAACTCCAAGGAGCTTCGTCCAGAAACGGGCTTGCTGGCTATCCGTAAGGAGCTTGGCTTGTTCTCGAATATTCGCCCTGCTGTTATTTTTGACTGTCTAAAGGATGCTTCGACTCTAAAGCCCGAAGTTCTTGAAGGAACGGACCTTATCGTAGTTCGTGAATTAACCGGGGGGATTTATTTTGGTGAGAAATTCCGTCGCGAGGGCGCGAATGGTCTAGAAGCAGTTGACACTTGTGTGTACAATGTCATGGAAATTGAGCGTATTGCCCGTCAAGCGTTCGAAATCGCACAAACCCGCAGCAAAAGGTTGGCATCAGTTGATAAAGCTAACGTGCTGGAAACTTCACGCCTGTGGAGAGAAACGGTTATCCGCATATCTGCTGATTACCCAGATGTAGAGCTTGAGCATATTCTGGTTGATAACTGTGCGATGCAGTTGCTGCGCCGCCCGTCCAGCTTTGATGTAATCGTTACTGAAAATATGTTCGGCGATATTCTAAGCGACGAAGCCGCCATGCTGACTGGCTCCATTGGTATGCTTTCCTCCGCTTCCTTAGGCGAAGGCGCATTCGGATTGTACGAGCCCGTACATGGCTCCGCTCCTGATATTGCAGGTCAAGGCATCTCGAACCCAATCGCTACCGTGCTTTCTGTAGCCCTGATGTTCCGCTTGACGTTTGGCTACCACGATGCTGCCGAAGCGATTGAACGCGCAGTTAAAGAAGTGCTTGACGCTGGCCACCGCACAGGCGATATTGCTGTCGATAAAAGCAAAGCAATCGGTACGACGGCAATGGGTGATTTGATCGTAGCAGCAATCAGAAAAAATCCGAAATAATCGGATTCAGATTATAATCATTATAAAATAATAATTACTTTAATCTTGACTTTGCCGAAGGCAAATGGTACGATTTTAGTGAAGAAATCATACAATTCCGGGAGGTAATAAGTAGATGGCAGAACGTTTGGTAGGTAAGCAAGCCCCTGATTTTACAATGGAAACCGTAACTGGGAACGGCGCAGAATTCGGTAAAGCTTCTTTGTCCGACTATAAAGGCAAGTGGTTGGTATTGTTCTTCTATCCACTAGATTTCACATTTGTATGTCCGACAGAAATTACTGCTTTGAGCGAAGCTTATAATCAATTTAAGAAGCTGGATACCGAAGTACTAGGCGTATCCATTGATAGTATCCATTCCCACCGTGCTTGGATCAATACTCCAGTAGACAGCAATGGCTTGGGTAAGCTGAACTTCCCATTGGCTGCAGATATTACGAAATCCGTAGCACGCGATTACGGCGTGTTGATCGAAGAAGAAGGTATCGCACTTCGCGGCTTGTTCATCATCAACCCTGAAGGCGAATTGAAATATGCTGTAGTTAACCATAACGATGTAGGTCGCAGCGTAGATGAAACTTTCCGTGTATTGGAAGCTTTGCAATCTGGCGGTTTGTGCCCAATGAACTGGAAAAAAGGCGACAAGCACCTAGTTGCTAACTAATAGCGACATGTAACGCAAGGATTGGTATTTCAAAAAATCCCTTTGGCCTGCTATACTGCAGCTAGAGGGATTTTTATTATGCTTACGAAGAAAGTTTTGCTAAAGCAAAGCTCTTAGGAGGATTAACATTGGAGATTGAACAAAGCTTGAAATACAGTGAAAATCATGAGTGGGTTCGTGTCGAAAGCAACCTCGCCGTGATTGGCATGACGGAATTTGCCCAAGAAGAGCTAGGCATCATAGTATTCGTTGAGCTTCCCAAGATCGGCGATATATTGAAAGCCGGCGAGCCCTTCGGCAGTATGGAATCGATCAAGACAGTATCGGAGATGTACGCACCGATCTCGGGTAAAGTGGTCGATATTAATTACAAGCTGCAAAAAGATCCTGGAGCGATCAACACAGCACCGTATGAAGGCGGCTGGATGATCGTGCTAGAGGTTGCGGATACAGCGGAGATTGAGCAGCTTTGGGATTATGACAAGTATCAGGATACGTATATAAGGGCGTAGCGTAACCATACGCTCCCATAATCCGCTCGTGCTGAAAGCTAACTTAATGGCAAAGCCCAGATAAAGCGTTGCTCACGTTGAGATGACGCAGGGCTTTTTTGGCATATGCACTAGGAGCAGCTATATGAATAAATGGCCAGATGATGCCAGTAACAAAAGGCTGCGCTATCTCCATCGGGAGGCAGCGCAGCCTTTTGTTATTCATATGCAATTGGCTATCAACTTATTTATCGTTAGCGAGTTTTAGCTTATCGGCTAGCTGCTTGAACTTTTCACGATATTTAACAACGGCCAACACATAAGTTGCATGCGACCATGTTAATGGGGCTACGGAAACCGGACCTCCATCGAATGGATCTAGCTGCTCAGGCAGGATGCCGCTCTCGATCGCGTGCTTGACAACCCATTCCAGCGTCTGGCGAGGTTTCGCCAAATCGGCAACCGTTTTGGCGCATTCAATTTCCCACTCAGCGATCCACAAGGTGCAGATAATCCATGGATTGCCTGGAACCTTCTCAATATCGGAGGACCGTTGGAAATAGTAATCATGATAATAACGCGCCACGCCGCCAATTTCGGTTTTAATGGTCAGCTTTTCCTTGTTGGCTTCCATCGTTTTGACAACACGCTCATCATCAGCTGGCAGCACGCCAAATTCAAAGATACCGTAAACACTGCTTTCATAGGTAAGGTCTTTGACCCATTTGCCATCTTCTTGATGCAAGCCGCGGACGAAACGTTGCTCATCCTCGTCCCATAGATGCTTCAAGATTCCTGCTTTAATCCGCTCGGCAGTATGCCGGTAGCGGCTGCTGCGCTCTTCATCACCGAACAAGCTACAGAAGTTAGCAGCGGCAATCAACCCGCCATAAACCGCTGAGGTGGTAAACGTGAAAATGCCGTAGCGTTCCTCCCATAGATCGTAGCTTGGTTTAGGTAAGCTCAAATCCTGGTCGATATAGCTTGACATAAACCGGGCTGCGCGGCGAATCAATGTGCGGTATAACGATTGAGGAAGCTCAAGCACGCCATGCTTCTCAAAGTCTTTCCAAAGCGCGAAAATGACCAGTGCGGTTTCATCCTCTTGGATCGGAAGCTGTTCTTGTCCTGCATGGATATAGGGATGCCAGCTAGAACCAACCGTTCCATCGGGATTGTACTTATGGTGCAAGTAGCCTTCCGGGGAAAGCACATTAGCGCAAAAATGGAAAAAAGGTGTAATCATCCCTTGGTAGCCGGCCATGGACATGGCATAAGCGATTAAAGCACCGTCTCTTGGCCACATATAGCTGTAGTGGTCGCGGTTACTATGCATGATGTCGGAATCGTTAGCAGCGATAATAGCGCCGTTAACATCCGTTTGTGTGCGAACAATTAGCAAGCTATGCTTGTACATACGGATGACTTCGGAAGGCAAATCGCCGTAATCCTGCTCCGATTTGTTAACCCAACGCTGCCAGTATATTTTAATGCGGTCCAATAGCTTGCCGGGATGACTGTCTTGGACGTACGAATTAAGCTTTTTGACTTCCTCAAGGTTTTTACCTACACTCATCCAGTAATACATCGTTTCATCCGATTGTGGAGGGACATGCAGGCGGAAGCTGATTGTACTGTCAACAGAGCCTTGAGCAATCGCATTGCCCATCAAATGGCCGTCTTCAGCGTCTCTCCATGTGCCTTCGGCATTATAGAAACGTTTAACGCCTGTTGTGTATTGATAAACGCCATCTGGACCTGTGCTGCCGCTGAACATGAAATACTTGTCTTTTTTATAATGGAACACCGTATTGTTGGCAGGATAGTAAGCAGCTGTATCGCCGACTTCCGTTTCATTAATGACAAGATCCTGATTGAAAAAGACGCGAACTTCACGTACAGTGTCACGACTGTTATGGATTTTAATCCGTTTTAAATAAATATCTTCACGTTGATGTACGCCGTCATTGATTAACAAGGTAATGCCCAAATGAGGGTGTGTGGCTGTAACTTCTGTTATTAGTGATTCTTCGACATAAGACAGCTTAAAATCCCAGTCGGGGTCGCTAAGCCATGCAAAGTCGCCATCAACCCATATGCCCACTCTGCATTGATACCCGCCTACATGGTTTAATTGCCCAACGTAGGGATAGTATAAGTCTCGCATGTATGTATGATTATCCAGGTTGATCAAAAACTTTCCGTTCCCGATGACTAATTGCCGAGGCATCCGCCCACACCCTTCCGACTTACCTAGAGTTAACTTCTTTTTCTAGAGTACCTTTTTCTTCCTAGACGGTCAATCCCGTAGAGCTAATGAAAGCGGATACCGGGTGTTTTTACGTATATTTTCGCGTTTAGTCGCTAAATTTCGCGAAAGTTGATGTGAAAAAAAATCCTATCCATAAAGTAGGGATTAACAAATTGAAAAAAAAGTAGTTATGGAGGAAGAAGTATCCTGCCATACTACTTTTTTGTAACCAGCTATGCTTGCTTCGCTGTTTGGCCTGCTTCGCAAGTTAATTCCATGATGAAGTCATAAGGCTTATCTGATAAAAGAAGCTTTTGAATTTGCTCTTGCCCAATGTCTTTGCAAACGGTTATAGCTCCCGCGTGAAAATGGACATATATTTGCGAAGCTTTGCCGTCATAGCTGACAAAGGCGATTTGTTTGGAGCTTACTGGAATCACTTGCATAGTACTCCCCCTTTAAATTGAAATGATATAAGTGGAAATAGAAAAAAATGCGAATGGAATGGAGGTAGCTGTTGCCAGATGCTTTGTTCCCTATTTTTTTATCGTCATGGTTCAGTTTATGCGTGGTGATATAGGTTTAGAATTAGCCTAATAGGGATATAGGAAAGGATTGGTTTGTTATTTGTCCTGCAAAAAAAGAGGATTTTTAGACCTCATCGTCGAATAAGATTATAGAGTACCGCTTTTGCAGGTTAAATAAGGAGGCGTGAATTTATGAGTTTTTGCTGTGGCGCCAGTATGATTGGAACCAAGGGAACCTTAAAGCATATCCGAACGCAAATACATAACGTACCGTTATTGTTTTGCCCGGTTTGTCATCGTGTCGAAGTGCATCACCTGGTTGAAAGCGAGTATGGAATTTTGGCTGAATACGCCCATGGAGATGGCGCGTCCGAGGTTGATTTTCATGAATATGTAGATAACCGCAGCCAAGCGGAATTATATGAGAACAGTGTCAACAATGAAGATGAGGATCCGATGGATGTCGTCCGTTGCCAGATCGATATGTCGCTGGATTTGTTAGTCGTGGCCAAGAAGTTTGAAGATACCGAATGGGAAGAGCAGCTAAAGAAGCGGCTCAATACCTTAAGTAAACGCCAAAGCAAGCTGAACAGCAAAAAGACTTCCAATGGTGCTGTTTAAGCTTATTAATAAGTAGCTTCGTCAATAAATAGCCTTGTAAATTAGTCGTACGGTTAATGAGCGCAAGCACGCATCCAAGTGTATCCCGCAGGGATGAAAAGCGTCCCAAGAACATCATAAGTCTCGAATCCGAACAAGGGAGTCCAGAGGGCAACGCCCTTTGGAGCCCTCCTTCTAAGAGGGTTTGGGAGGGTAAAAAAACGCCTACAAGAAGGCGTTTATTTTTTTGCTTACATGTGAAATAAGTCCTAGATCGACCCCCCTAACCAACGTCCCATTAACGAAAATATATAGCGTGTGAGGTGGAACAGATTGCTGCTCGTTTTATTTAAGAAATTTCTTGGAAAACGTCAGACTTCCCACCCGGGTTCCACAGAAACGATACCTCCTGAAACATTGGTCATTCAAATTCAAAAGGGTAATTTAAAGCTACGAAACCAATTTATTACCGATTACCAGCCTTATGTGGCAAAGGTAACGAGCCGTTTTTGCAAGCGTTATGTAGATCCTGCCAGAGATGATGAGTTTAGCATTGCATTGGCAGCATTTAATGAAGCTATTAACCAATTTTCAGCAGAATCGGGCCGCTCCTTTCTAGGCTTCTCTGAGCAGGTTATTCGACGACGGCTCATTGACTATGTTCGTAAGGAACAGCGGTTTTCGCAGCAATTGCCCTATAGTATGTTTGATGTAGAGGACGAGGAAGATAATGTTATCAACCCGGTAGAAATCCATCAGGCAATTGAGCAATACGAAAAACAAAAAGGCATGGAGGAGCGGGCCAGTGAAATTATGGATTTAAATCGGTATTTGGCCGATTATGGGATTCGTTTTTCGGATTTGGTGGAGGCGTCACCTAAGCATGATGACTCAAGACAAGCTTTGTTTGCGATTAGCAAGCTGTTGTCAGAGAATGAGGGGTTTATGCAAACGATGGTTTCAAAGCGGATGCTGCCCATCAAAGAATTGCTGGATGTAGTAAAAGTTTCGCGCAAAACCTTGGAAAGAAACCGCAAATTCATTATTGCTGTGGCATTAATATATAGTGGCTCGTATCCATACCTCCGTGATTACTTGCATATCAAAGAGGAATCTAATGAAGGGGGAGAGCATGATGAATAAAGGCATCGTGATGGAGTTGACGGACAAGAATATTATCGTTATGCGGGAAGATGGCAGGTTTGATAAAATCTCTCGCCAAAAGCGTTCTTGCCAAATAGGTGAAGAAATTATTTACGCCGATACCAGAATGAAATGGACGGGTCCGTCGATAGCTGCCCGCTCCGCTTTGGTGGCGGCAGTTGTTTTCTGCCTTGTAGTGATGGCTAGCTTTGCAGGCAAGATCGGGCACTCCGAAGTCGTTGCTTATATATCGCTCGACATTAATCCTTCTATTGAAATGGGGATCGATGAGAATGAACAGGTTCTAGAGCTCCGCGGCTTAAATAATGATGGAAACGAGCTTATTGATCAATTGGCTTTTAAAGGAAAATCTTTGGAGAATGTCACGGCTTCCCTCTTAAACAAAGCGGAAGAAAAATCATTGGCTAAAGGCGAAGGCGATATTGTCATCGCAAGCTCTGTCGTGACAGAGAAAAGTGCTGTAAACGATACGAAAATTGCCGAAAAGATGCTTCAACAGGTAACCGAGCATATTAAACAGGCACATCCCGAGCAAGTTCATGCTTATCAAGTAGAATCTTTTGCCGCTCCACAGGAAATTAGGGAGGAAGCTAATAAGAGCGGTGTTTCAATGGGAAAATACTCGGTGTATTTGAATGCCAAAAGTAATGGGATCGCGATAACCGTTGAAGATTTGAAAAAAGAGTCGATCCACCAGTTCGTAAAAGAGACGGCCATGGAAAACGAAAAAGTAAACGCCAAGGAAAGCGGCAAAGAAGTCACTAAGGATAGCTCCAAAGAAAATACGAAGGAAAACGCAGATAATAAATCCGTAGTTCGCATGCCTAAACAAGCTCCCACCAAAGAATCGATTAGACAATTGATTCAGGATGAAAAATCGGGAGAATTGGATAAGAGGCTGGACGAGAAGAAAAAAGAACAATTAGCTAAAAACAATGAGAAAAATGACAATAACAATACGAATAACAACAATAGCAGTAATAAAGATCCGAAAAAAACCTCTGGCTCAAGCAATGACACTTCCAATAACCTTACTAACAAATCTAATAATAGCTCTAACAACTCAAATAATAGCTCTAACAACTCAAATAATAACTCGAATAATTCGAATAGCAGCAAGAAAGACGAAAAAACGGATGACCGTAAAGACGATAAGAAAACAGCCTCTCCAACAACCAGCAACAAACCGATAAATTCAGCTTCTACCATCCAGTCCGCAACAAAACCAGCAACTATAAATTCAGGCGCGGGTCGCCAGACCGATAGCAAACAAAATGATAACAAGCAAATTGACACTAAAAAGGACGACGATAAGGACGATGACAGAAAAAAGGATGATGATAAAAAAAACGAAGATAAAAAAGTAGAGGATAAGAAGGCAGAGGATAAGAAGACAGAAGACAAAAAGACAGAAGATATGAAAAAAGATGATGATAAAAAGTTAACAGATAAGCAGCAAGAAGGTATTAAAAAACCAGAAGACCAGAAAAAGCTGACTGATGTGGAATCAAGACTTGAAGAATTCAAACGGCTGGCTGAACAGAAAAGACTGGAAGAAGTAAAGAAGCAGGAAGAAGTAAAGAAACAGGAAGAAGTAAAGAAACAAGAGGAATTAAAAAAGCTTGAAGAAAAAAAGAAGCTGGCTGAGGAAGAAAAGAAAAAAGCCGATTCCAAAAAAATAGATGACCGCAGCAAAGACAGCGATAGCAAGAAGGACTGGGACACATCCAAGACTGAGGAATCTAAAAAGGATGATACCAGTAAGAGATAAAGAAAATAGGGGTTGGAGATCAAGAAATGCTGCAAGAAATGCTGGCAAGAGACCAGGCAAGTAGCTTGTGCGATATCATGCACAGGCTATTTTTTTTTGAGCCATTGTTTTATAATATCAGGGGGACTAAGGCTTGATAGACTAGGAGAGTTGAAGTAGTTAGCAAAATGGGAGCGGAGGAACGCAGGAATGAGATACAGCTTATTTGGCCAAACGGGGTTTGAGGTATCCGCACTAGGCTTCGGTGCCATGAATTTGCCAGGGGTTCCCCTTGAGCAGGCAAGAGAAACGCTTAACTACGCACTTGACCATGGGATCAATTATATCGATACAGCAGCGGCATACCGCAATAGTGAAGAGATTATCGGAGAAACGATATCGCATCGCCGCGGTGAATACTTTTTGGCTACGAAAACGAATAAAAGAAGCTATCAGGAAGCCAAGGAAGAGATCGAACGAAGCCTAGTCAGGCTGCGCACTGATGTTATCGATCTATTGCAAATTCACTATGTGAATTATGTGAGTGAATATAAGCTAGCTATGCAGGATGGGGGCGCCTATGAGGCCGCTTTGGAGATGCAGGCCCAAGGCAAGGTGCGCCATATTGGGATAACTGGCCATAGACCTGAGCTGCTGGCAAAGTGGATCAGCAAAGGGCAATTTGACCAAATCCTGTTTCACTTAAATTTGGCACAGCCATTTGCCTTGAAAGAGCTGATCCCTATGGCAACTAAGCTGGGCATGGCCAAGGTAGCGATGAAGCCATTATCCGGCGGCTTTATTCAACCGGTGGAAAAAGCGCTCCGTTATCCTTACAGCCAGGATGTACATGTAACCATATCTGGGATGGTCAGCGTCGATGAGGTGAAGCAAAATTTGGCCGCTTTCGAGCAAGAGGTGGGCGATGTGGAACGACTCGAAATGGAGCAGCTATCCGTTGAGCTTGGAAGCCACAACTGCCGCCGCTGTAATTATTGCTCTTGTCCGATCGGTGTAACGATACCGGATATTATGATTTCCAGCCAAATCCGCAATACCTTAGGCCTGCTGCCTAAAGGCGATGGATTTTATGAAAAGCAGAAAAGTAACATCCTGTCCTGTGCGGATTATGAGCCCTGTAAGGAGCGGCCTCTATGCGAGGAGAAATGTCCATACCATCTGCCAATGCGGAAGGTCGTTATGGAGTCTGCTTCTTATTTTGCCTAAACGTCGAGTAACCGTATGTTGCTAAACTATAGATGTATAAACAACAAAAATGCTGCCTCGCTCCACAGATGGGCGGGCAGCATTTCAGATGGTGATGGATTAGGTTCTCTGTCATGTAGATGATATCCATAAAGATTACGCGGAAATACTGCTGCTGCTATTGCTAGTATTAGTAATGAGAGAGCTTGAAGCAACCGCCATAATTAAGGAGATCTCTTCGAGGTCCTTCATTTGAATGACGAAACGACTGACTTCCTCTGTAGTATAAGAAAGATTGGTCGTCCGCATTGCTATTTGGGCAAGATCGATTCCGAACCAGCCTGCTTTGCGAGGGTGGGGACACAAATCGAATGCGAGAAGCGATAAGGAAGCTGAATCCCCTGCCAAGGGCAAAACTTCTACGGAATCTAATTGTAAATCATTTAAATCAAAGTACAGCTTCCTGCAGTGCCAACGAACAAAACCAGGCTGGAAGGAAATCACAAGCAACGGTTCCCCACCATTGGCAACTTTAATGAATTGAACATTGCTGGCTTTGTTGGCTTTTTTTCCGCTATACAAATATTGGTTCTGCCGAATATCAGGCAATGTTATTACAATAAGAATCGGGATCGCACTTGCTGCATATATAAAAAGCTCGGATTCGAACAACAACGCCAAACCAAGTAGGGCTACGAATAAAAACACAGCACCTGTTAAACTCCATTTTTGTTTATTTGTCATCTGACAAGCATTCCTCCATGTGAATTGTATAATGTGTATATTCTTCGGGGTGTTTCTATTTTAGCATAAGAGAGGCAACAAGTTAAGCAAACATTTATAAAATACCTGGAGGCCACCTGATGAAAAAGAAGATTGGATTGATTGGTCTAGGAGATATTGCACAAAAGGTTTATTTGCCATTGTTAGCAGCCGACCCGCAGGTGGAAATTGCAGGAATTACTAGCCGCACAGCGGCTACAGTGAATCGGATTGCCGACCAGTATCGGATTAGCGGACGTTTTGAAACGGTCGAAGCGCTGCTTGAAAAGAAGCTGGATGCCGTATTTATCCACAGTCCGACAGAGACCCACTATGATGTCGTCATGGCTTGCTTGAACAAAGGAATTGCTGTTTACGTGGACAAGCCACTCTCTTATGAGCTTGGCGAATCGGAAGCCATGGCACGTTATGCGCAAGCGCAAGGAGTGCTGCTAGCCGTTGGCTTTAACCGCCGCTTTGCGCCGATGTACAGCCAAGCCCGGGCATGGCTGGATGAAGCCGGAGGCTTCGAGATGTGTATCGTGCATAAGCATCGAACCAAGCTTCAGGCGCATAGCGCGAAGCACACTCTTTATGACGATATGATCCATATGCTGGATTTATTGCTGTGGCTAGGTGGGGAGGATTATGAGGTAGGGAATTACTTCGAGCGTTCAGATGAGGCTGGAAAATTGCTGGTTGGTGCTGGAAGCTTGGTTTTTAAAGCGGATAACAGACTGGAAGGCCGTACAGAAGACGGAGTGGAAGCTAAAACTGGAGGTTCTATGGGCCAGTTCAGCATGGTACGCCGTGCAGGGGCTGATCTGGAAAAGCTGGAGCTTCATGGTGCCTACCGCTCTGCTGAAGTGGTCAATATGGAAGCAGCCGTGCTCTCGCAAAAGTCCGCTGCTCCACAATCCATAGGCTTCGGCAGCTGGGACACCATTCTCGATCGCCGTGGCTTTGCTGGAATCGTCCAGCATTTCCTAAGCTGCTTGGAACAACCTGAGCTATGCTCTGTTCGTGCGGATCGGGTGCTTCCTTCGCATGAACTTGTTGAGCGATTGAGTCGGCCATAATAGTTAAGCGCTGATCATGGTGTCGAGCCACTTTTGCCGTTGGAAAAGTGGCTTTTCATTTGGCATAAGTAGAGAGTCAGCCAGCTTTTGTTGTATGATAGATGAGTAAAGCTTCTAAAATCGGACGTAAATGGAGGAATGATCCCATGGCAAATCCCATAACGACTCTTCTTACAGGAGCTAACGCACCACTGGCCAAAGAAAAAATGCTGGAAGTAACGATAGAATGGACAGACTCCCCGGCGGATCTGGATGTAAGCTGTTTTTTAATTGGAGAGAGTGGCAAGGTGCCATCGGATGAATATTTTATTTTTTATAACCAGCCAGCTGATCCTGGCTTTCTTGTAGAATATAAAGGGACAACAGGCAATCGCGCGGTATTTTCGATCAATCTGGAAGGGCTGCTGGCGACGGAAATTAATAAATGCGTATTTGCCGCAACCTTGGATGGCCCCGGAACCTTTAAGACTATTAAAGGCTGCAAAATAACGGCGCGTACCTCGCAAGCGGATGTGGTCTATGAAATTAAGGAAGCCGGTGACGAAACGTCACTAGTCTTCTTGGAATTGTACCGCCATCAAGCGTGGCTGAAGGTACGCGCGATTGGCAAGGGCTTTAACGGGGGCTTACAGCCGTTAGCCGAGGCTCACGGAGTCAGCGTGGCCGAGGAGGAGGCAGAGCCCGCAGAGCCCGCAGCCAGCGCTGCTGCGCCAGCGCCAAGGCCTGCTGCAGCGGCAAGCGGCGTGCCTGCGGCTAGCGCTGGTGGTGCTGCATCGCCAGCCAGCAGTCCTGCGGCGTCAAGGCCCGCCACGCCTGCAAGCGCTAATGCACCAGCTAGCAACGCTGCACCAGCGGCGGCTTCTGCAGGTGTGAAGCCCGCTTCGGTGTTTGCCAAGCAGCAAGCAACAGCCTCTGTGTTTGCGTCGCAGCAACCGTCGGACTCTGTATTTGCCAAGCAACCTGCGACTGCTTCTATATTTGCGTCACAGCAATCAGCAGCTTCGGTGTTTGCATCACAACCAAAACGGGCTTAATCAGCAGTCCGATCTGGCCCATGACCAATAACTTGGGTGGGCTGCAATGCTCTGATTCGAATATGTACACGCTCTTCCAGCCCATAGTTGAGGAAGTAAGCAAGAAAGCCGGAATAAAAAATGGTTGGACCTAGGATACCATATCCTTAGTCCAACCATTTTCTTTTGTTAACTAATAACGCGTTTGAAGAAGATAAAAGCGATTTAATCCAATACAGCATGACCAGCCCGAAGCTTGTTTTGCAGCTCTAGCACGTCGATATCACCTGGGTTAACTCCATACTGGACTGCTATGCCTGCTGCAGTGCCTGCCGCTTGGCCGGTTGCCATACAGCTTGGTGTCAATCTAGTGGTCGCCAAAGCTTCATGTGTCGTGGAAATACAACGACCAGCTGTCAGCAGGTTGGTGATTTTCTTCGCCAGGAGGCAGCGATACGGAATGTCATAAGCACCATCACCTTGTACCCAAGCGGCTGTAACTGTTTTATTAGCTGGGTCATGAATATCAATTGGATAGCCGCTTCTGGCAATGCAATCGGAAAATTTACGCCCTTCAATGACATCGTCTACCTGCAAGGCATATTGTCCATCTATTCTTCGGGATTCACGAACCCCGATTTGTGCGCCGACCTGGGACAGGGAGGCTTTTTCGAAGCCTGGCAGGTTGGCAATCATAAAGTTGGCTACCATCATCACCTGCTTGCGGCCTAGGGTTTCGGCTTCTGTCAGATCCTCCACATTGGTGCCATTGTAGCCTTGCACCCGTGTCGTATTGACGAGGACTTCATCATCATTAGGCCCTGTGAAAAACAAAACCTGGTCGCGGTTGATGGGAAGGTCGGCTTCCTTCCAATGCTTATAGAAGCCACAAACACCGGAAAGGGGCAAATCGGCAAGCTCGCTGAACGGTGTTTTTTTGTAAAATTCGTCTGGATGGTCCAGCATATATTGCTTGACCTTAGGCAGGTTAACGCCTCGCATCCGAAATTTCATCGTCATCGGTTGGGTTTTACCATCCTCGTCACGACCGGTTAGGCACGGGGCGCCGGATAAATGTGCAATATCGGCATCGCCGGTCGTATCAATGAAAACTTTAGCCGCAACTTCAATTTTGCCGGATTTCGTCGTAATATGAACGGCTTCAATTTGGTCGCCATTCACCTGCACATGGTCGACAAAGCTGTGAAGCAGCAGCTTGACTCCAGCCTCCTCCAGCATATCTACCGCCAAAATTTTGTAAACCTCAGGATGGTAAGGGGTAATCGTATTTACGAAACCAACAGTGTCCCGCAAATGTCCGGGGGAAGCATTTTGTGCCATTAAACGGTCAATAATTTCTTGCCCGATTCCTTTAATCACTTGCTTGCCTTCCACGGTATGGAAGGTCATCCATGGATAAACGAGTGCTGCTGTGGACATGCCACCGACAAAACCATAACGTTCAATCAGCACGGTTTTTTTGCCGCTTCTACCTGCAGCAATCGCAGCACAAACGCCGGCAGGTCCGCCTCCGCATACAACAATATCCGCCTCTAGGCGGTTATTTTGGATGGTGTTAGTCATGATTGGTTATCTCCCTGTTTGGTATGAAATAGCTTTCCTATCAATACGATAAGCTTTATTATAAAGAAATATTAGCTTTCATTTAAGTTTAACTTTAGTTTAAAAAATGATAACCGAAAGCAGGGCGAAAGATAGATGGCGCGTAAAAAGAGTATTACCTTATTGCATATTGCAAAGGAGCTGGGACTGACGATCCAGACGGTCTCCAAAGCGCTGCGCGGGCATCCCGGAATGTCGGAGGAAACGAGGGGGCTCGTCGTCAAAACAGCGGCAAGCCTCGGCTACCGCACGAAGGACCAGCTTCGCCAGCTGGAACAGGAGCGGATTGCGCCGTATCCGGTATTCACACGCCGCTTTATTCTCGTGCAAAGCGAGCAATCGCTTGGTTTCCTTCGGCTGCTGCTGCGCGGGCTGCATGAGCGGTTCGCCGAATTCGGGCACCGCATCGACACGCTGCTGCTGCCCGAGCCATCATCACCTGCGGTGTTTCACCGCTGGCTGGAGCTGCATGACGTAGGCTTCGCTGACGGTATCTTTATTGCGCCGCGGATCTTGCCCGGCTTTATGGAAGAGAGCCTGCTGGAGCTGCCGCTGCCGCGGATTTTGCTGAATTATCCGCCCCCTGAGGCTAAAGTGGACAGCGTCGTCTGGGATGTGTACGAAGCGATGTATATTGCGGTGCGTACACTTATCCGGGCAGGCCATCGGCGGATTATGTATGTGGGTGATATTCATTTGCAGCGCGGCTTTATATTGCGGTGGCAGGCATTTCGTGAGGCGATGAAGGAAATTGGCGTGCAGGTGACGGAGGAGGAGCATGCGGTTGCGCGAAGAGACGCTGGGGAGCCGTGGCTGGACGATTTTGCAGTTAAATATGAGCAGTATAAGCCAACAGCAGTAATTTGTGGCATCGATGAGGAAGTAGCCCCCGTTTATTATCGGCTGCAATCGTGGACAAAGGTTCCTGAGGGCTGCTCTTTAGTTGGTTTTCTGAACGAGCCGATCGATCATCTGCCGCTTGTGGATCGGCCTGCGCTGCTCATAAGGGAAACGGGTTACCGTGCTGCGGACCGGATGCTCTGGCGTGCCGCGAATCCGCAGCAGCCGTATGAGCATATTCGGCTGAAGGGGGATTTTGTAAGGGGGAAAACGATGATAAAGCAAGCTCGCTAAAGCACAGGTCTCTTTTTTTTTATGGGTGAGAATGTTAAGGATTGGCCAAGCTGCTGGCAGGTGCATCGGCTTTAGTTTTAGCACTTATGGCTGAGGGATTGCAGATCAAAATCGATATTTTCAAGAGCTAAGCTGACATCTGGATGACATTTTGCATAAACTACGTTATGATTCGAATAGACATAAATCGATACGGCGTTCCCTGGAGGAACGTCGTTTTCGTGCCAAACATAGAGTGGGGACGGATTGGAGCGATGAGCATGGATTTACGTAAAATGCGGATATTTGACACCGAGCATATCCAGTCCAGTGAAGAACGGGATGAATATGAAAAGGACTACGCACGTCTGATTCAATCCCCGGCTTTCCGGCGCTTGCAGGGCAAATCGCAAGTATTTGGTGCAGGCACGGGTGATTATTATAGGACGAGATTGACCCATTCCTTGGAGGTATCACAAATTGCACGGGAAGTGGCACGGCGGATGCAGAAGGAGTATGCGTTTTTGGCCCATAAGGTGCATCCGGGGCTGATGCTGGATCCAGCGGTTGTTGAGTGTGCAGCGCTCGCCCACGATCTGGGGCATCCACCCTTTGGCCATAAGGGAGAAGAAGTACTGAATCGGCTGCTAGCCGAGGAGCATGGGTTGGCATATGAGGGCAACGCCCAAAATTTCCGGATTTTGATGTTTCTGGAGAAGCGGGCTGGCAGTGGCAGCGGCTTGGATTTATCTGCGGCCGTGCTGCTGGGCATCAACAAATATCCTTATTCTTTAGAGGACCCAGGACGCATCAAAGGTGTATATGCGATGGAATGGGAAAGCATTAATTACCTGCGTGAGGCATGGGAGATGCCTAAGGGCTGCGCTACGCTGGAAGCACAGCTGATGGACTTATGTGATGATATCGCCTATTCCACCCATGATATTGAAGATGGCATTCGGGCGGGTAAAATATTGATGAACCCAACCTTTTTCGAGGATCAAAGGCTGCTGGACAACTTAATCCAGGAAATTGTCGACGACCAAGGCAATGTGGAGGTGGGCTGGGAGCAGGTGGATATGCACGCGATGGTCAAGCAGGTATTAGCTGACTATTTGACCCAGTGGGAGCAAATATACGCCGAATGCAATCATGAATCGTCGCGTACGCGGCGCGAAATGAAGGCGAGATGGGTAAGCCGGTTCGCCCAGCAGGTAGGGATCATCGATGATCCCAAAAAAGGCTGGAAGCGTGTTACCTTTGTCCGTGATGGCCAGGAGGACTTGCAATTGCTGCGGACGATGGAAATTTTGAAAAAGGTAGCTTGGGTAACGTTGATTAAGGATTTTCGCGTCCAACGGCTGCAAAAGCGCAGTGAAATTATGATCCAAAGCCTGTGGAACAGCTTCAAGGTGTATGAAACCGGGAGGATGATCATCCCGCCTGACTGGACGCAGAGCTATGAGCAGCATAAACATAAATGGAGCTGGCCACGGATGGTGGCCGACTATATATCAGGCATGACGGATGCTTATGCCGAGAAAGTGTACACAGAGCTGTTTGCCAGCCGCTCAGGCTCGATCTATGAAATGGATTAACGCCTGCCTGTTGCTGCAAAATTGTTAACAACAAAAATAGATAATACGGCACCGAATCCAAGAATATGGGTTCGGTGTTTTTTTTTGTCGGCGTTGAGCGAAAAAGAAAATAGGGAACCTGGTTGGAGTAGAAGGAAGTAGTGAAATTTACGTTGGAATACTGCATTGAAGCAGCTCTTTTAATTTTGTTTGCTTAGTAGAAACAGATCGATTCATGAAGGAATGGGGGGAGTCATCCAGTGGGTACCAATACTAATACTTATAATATTGCCAAGCGCATGTAAACAAATGAAGGAGTGGCATCAGAAGGGATGGCGAATCAAGGTCGGGGTGAATATGTACGCCTAATACGATGTTTTACATCGTATTAGGTAATGGAGTGGCATGTTACGTCCATTAAGGCGCAAATGAGCCTAGAAGCAAGTAAACTGCTCTACTCGGCGAATATCCAAGCCGAAAAATAGCCAAAAGCCAAGAGATCCATAGCCGTACCAACGGAAGCCGGAGATGGAGTTTCGACCAACCTGGGTTAAAAACATCCAGTAGGAATCACCATTATTTTGCCATATATACACATAGCGGTTGATGCAGCGGCGGATGCTGCCCGGATCTACCGCTAGGGCAGAAACCCCACCGCCGCCAGGTTTCTGAGGCGTAAACGAGGGCGGTGGCGATTGGGGACCGCCGGGGCCACCGGGACCGCCACCGGGACCGCCTTGTGGGGGACCCGAGGGGAAGCCACCCCCGCCCCCGGGAAACGGCATTGGCGGAAAGCCGCCCCCGCCGCCCGGAAAGCCGCCCGCACCACCAGGAAAGCCGCCCCCGCCGCCCGGAAAGCCGCCCGCACCACCAGGAAAGCCGCCCCCACCGCCAGGAAAGCCACCCGCACCACCAGGAAAGCCGCCCGCACCACCAGGAAATGGGGCAGGCGGAAAATTGCTGCCAGGCCCGGAACCAGGGGGAGTGCCACCTGGTATCATTTGATTTAAACCCCTCGAAGCCGTCTGTTTATTGCCAGTTGATTGTTTTTTACCCATTGTTCAGCATCCTCCTTAGTCGCTTTCTTAATGCCATCCTGCCTTATATATATGTAACAGATGCCTATATGCTATGGGCGAATGCCCAATGCTGGCTTATAATATTTGCAAGCAAAGCCTGTTCCATAAGCGAAACTCCGAAAACTGTTTACTCGGCTATACGCAAGGAGGGCTGCCCCAACAGTCAAATTCATGATTTTGGTTCCCATTTTGAACGGATAGACATACAAATAAAAGAACCTTCGCCCCACATTAATAGTGGATAAGAAGGCTCTTTTGCTTATTATTTTACCGTTACACTTTAATAACGATAGCGGCGAAGTCGCTGAGCTTCTGCAGCTCAATGGTTAGGCTATTGCTGCTTTCTGCTGATAAAGCGGCCTCTGTCCGGTTGGTTAAGGCTATTAATTCAGTAGCCGAGCCAATTCCATTTATGGTTACTTTCAGGTCATAGACTGGAAGAGGTTCAAAATAGGTGACACCGTTAAAGCCTGACACATTTAGCAAATGCAAAATATATGTGTACTCATCCAGCTTATTCAGGAAGATTTCCACATTTTGCGGGGCGTTCGTCAATAATTGCGGCTGTCCGATCGTATGCTCCAGCAGGTCTAGTATTATATGCTTATGGTCAGCAAAGCCATGCTGGTAATAGAGTTCCCCAGGCAGCCAAGGCAGGTATATGGCTTTATGGGAAGAACCAGCCGCTGAGCGAATGCCAGCTCCAAAGCGATGGTCGCTGATACGATGTCCGGAAGCACGCTCGGGAGGGCCAAATGTCGATGGGATTACATAAGGGAGCTTCTTGATGGTTTGTGTACCAAAGGTAACCTCAGGAAAAGCGCCATCCAGAAAGACCCAATCCCGCTCAGCAAAGCTGCGAAAAAGCGCCTTGTCCTCTGTTTTCAAATAAGCAGCCTCGCGTGAAAGCACGCTTGAATTGTTGATTTTGACATCAAATACGCGCTGCAGGAATGATTGTCCGGCTTCATTGTCGGTGAAGGATAACCCGGTGCTGATCAGGCTTACGCCCTGTGCATAAGCATCCTCTAGGACTTGCAGCCCTTCCTCAGACAAGCTGGCCGTGTTTGGTATGAGGATAGCCTTGTAGCGCGTCAAGCCATGATTCGCCAACGCACGGACCAAATTGTTTTGATGGAGCACATCAAATTGAATATGCTGCTCCTTGAGCATTTTGAAGATTCCATGGTATTCCTTCGAGCTTCCGGCAGCAGGACCGCCCGGCTTGATCAATGCGACATCGGCCATCGACAGGAACTTGCCGTAGTAAGCTTCGTTATCCTTATGGTATTTGAAGATGTCGGCGACCGTCGTCAAATTCTCATTGTCCGGGTAGTCCTCAAATACGCCAATAATGCAGAAGTCCAGCCCCGATCCGCTGGCCAGGCTTTCGTTCAAGCGGATGCCCATCTCATACTTGGATACCCCAGTAAAGCGGTGGATCAAATCAATCGCATTGATGCAGCAGTTGCTGATCAGCCTGTCATCCCAGGAATCCTCCAAGGATTTGACATTTTCAGAGGCCGAATATAGCCAGACCGGCTGCGGTCGCTCCTTATCTGTGTTCGATTCTTTGCGTACAATATCAACCTTATGCTCATTATAGGTGGAGATCGCAATATCCTTGCCTTTGCTACGCACTAGAGTGTGAATACGATCCAGCATTGTTTTGGTTGTAGCATCCTGGAATTGCTTGTAGGTGCGGAACACCGCGTCGTTTAACTGCTCGGTAAGAGGTAACTCCGAGCCGGAGTACTCAAGGAAGGCAGCTTTACAGCTGTCGCAAAAGCATATGCCATAATGATGCCCGCTATAATCGCGTGTTTGGTAGCCGAACATATTGAAGAAAATACCGTCCACATCATAATTGGAAATCACTTCGTCAATCATTTGGAGCGAATATTCCCTTTGGTAATAGCCGTTAATGCAGGTATGGACGATGCCGTGATAGTTAACCTCCTTGCCTTTTCTAGTGCGGTAAAACCATTCCGGGTGCTTGGCAAAAATAGTTTCATGCGCTTTACTGAAATCGAAGCGGGCAATAAATTTCATGCCGTTCGCATGAGCCTTGGTGATGGCTTCCTTGAGTAAATCCTTGGTTTGGCCGGCTGCCCTGTAATGATATTCAAGCTCTGTCGGATAAAATGCGACGATGCCTCCAGCATTCATCATTAGCACATTAGTGGAGAGCTTATTTAGCTCCTCGATCAAAAGGTCGACATCAAGGTTTGCATCGGTTTCCCGAAGATTATTCTGAATCAAGCGCAGGTTGTTATGTTCCCACCATGCCATAAATGATGCTCCTCCAATCTATTAGGAATAGGTAACGACGTACGCCTAGGATCGCTAAAATGCCTCAAAAGGCGCATCATGACCGGGAATAATAAAATCTGCAAGCGTTTTAATCCTGTCAATCGTTTGCTTGGCCAGCTCCATATCCTCCGATATGACATGGACCTCCCGGTGCTCATAATATTCAATGCACAAGACGGCATCCGCAGCGACCAGGATTCTTCTGCCATCGCTTTGAAACAAGACCGACGTGTGCCCCATCGTATGGCCAGGTGTTTCGATAATAGCGATATCTTCATAGATTTGGCCTTGGACGGGCTCCGCACGCTCCAAGATGTCGCGGTCTGCCTCGGAAATTTTATGCTTCCAATTTTCTAATTCCTTGGCAGGAGCCAGCAGCCTGGCATTGGGAAACAGCCGCGAGGAACGGATATGGTCAGCATGCATATGGGTCAAATACAGAATATCGATTTGATCGGTTGTAAGATTCTCCTGCTTCAATTGCTCTAGCAGGGGTTCATCGCGCCAGCCCGGATCCACAATGATCCGAATGCCATTGCCTTCGATCAGCGTAGTTGAGCAAATGATCTCTTTTTTCTCATTGGGGTAGCGGTATTTATTGGTGCTTAATTGACCCTGGATTAATACTTTGTAGTTGTATGCTTGCAAGTTGCTTCTCCTCCAAACTGCCCTATAAAGGCTGGCTTTCTGCTCTTGTTTATTTAGCAGCAGCAATTCGATCCTGGTAAGCTTTGTTCATTTCGGTGATGATTTTTTGGTAATCCGGTTCTGCTTTTAGGGTGGCGATATACGTATCCCAGGCTTCGATAGGCTCTTTGCCCATAATAACCTTAACCTTCAGATCGTCGACTTTCTTTTTATATTCGCCGCCGACCTTCGTATCGGTTTCGGAGATCAGGCCTACGGAAACATCAGCAATGCTGATTTTGGATTTTTCATCGAGAATCTTTTTGTTCCGCTCGAATACTTCCTTCGTCATGCCCGGTGCATAAGCGTACAGATATTTCTCGTTGCGCTCGAAGATTTTGCCAAAGGAGCTAACGGAAATGCTGTCGGTATCTGCTTGCTTGGTGCCAACCTTAAAGCCATCAACTTCCTTATAGTGCACATCCTTAATGCCATTAATAGCAAGGCTAAAGCCTTCTTCAGTTGCTCCATAATCCATAAGCTCCAGAATTCTCTTCACTTTGGCTTCAGGAACCGATTTGGGAATCAGGTATAAGCCATTAAAGCCTGTAGACTGTGTAGTGACGCCATTCAAAGAGGTAAGCGCCAGAAAATCGGCTTTAGGATCAATTTTCATCGGATTTTCAATTTGCCGCCATAGGCCGAGCATACCGTCTGAAGTAATGCCTGCTTTATTCGAGGTTGCCAATTCCTCCAGCTGGGTTGTTTTCATCACCATAAAATCCTGCGGAATTAAGCCTTCCTTATACGCTTTGTTTAACCAAACGAGCATCTCCCGCGTCCCTGGCTCCAATACGGTATCCACTAACTTGCCATCGGCAAGCTTCCATTTTCCATTGCTTTTATTAAATACATTTTCAAAAAACAGTCCTGGGTCGCGCATATTGTATCCAATTGTGTCTTTTTTGCCATTGCCGTCGGGATCATTATTGACAAAAGCTTTCATCACCTCAAACATTTCATCTGTGGTCGTTGGTGCTTTCAGATTCAGTTTTTCCAGCCAATCCTTGCGCACACCGAGAACAAACGAGCCTTCCAAGGGCCGGACAGAGGGGAGGATATAATTTTTGCCATTGATTCGTGTATTGTCCAGCACTGTCTTGGGATATTCCATCAAATTTTTATAATCCTTAAGAAAAGGAGTCAAATCCCAAAATGCGCCCTGCTTGACCATTTGCTGCATCAGTGGGTTACGAATATCGGATATTTTCATCAAATCGGGAATATCGCCGGAAGCGAGCACGACATTTTGTTTTTCGGTCCAGCTGTTGGGCGACACCCAAATAATATTGAGCTTCGTATTCGTGCGCTTCTCAAATTCCTTCAGCACCGGATTGTCCGCTCCCGGAGGTTCGGTTGTATGGAACTCGGTAATAATGCTGATTTCCGTAGGCTTGCCTTGGTTGGCCGTATTACCCGCCGTCCCGGTTCCCGTTTGGGCAGCCCCTCCACCGGAGCAGGCGGATAGAAGCAGCAGGCTGGAGAGCGCCGCGTAAACACTTGCTTGGTATTTCATTTTGTGTGCAGCTTTAACTTTGTTTGTGGCTTTGGTTGTGGTTGTCGTTGCGGTTTTCAAATAAAAGACCTCCCTTTAATGGACAGTGATAAGAACTACAGAAAGCTTCATCCTTTGACGGAACCCAGCATCACCCCCTTATCGAAATGCTTTTGCAGGAAGGGATAAACAATGACGATGGGCAAGGTGGCAATAACTACCGCTGCCATTTTTAACGTCTGTGCAGGCATCTGCTCCTCCGAGCTCATCTCGGATGCAACCGCACCGCCCATCGCTGTAGATGATTCGATCAGCATATTACGCAGCACGAGCTGCAGCGGCCATTTGGTATGATCGTTAATGTAGAGCACGGCACTAAAGAAGGTGTTCCAATAAGCAACGGCGTAGAAAAGGCCGAAGGCGGCGAGGGCTGGCAAGGACAGGGGCAGGATGATCCGAAAAAAGATCCCGGCGTCATTACACCCATCAATCATCCCGGCTTCCTCAAGCTCCACAGGAATGCTGTCAAAAAAGCTTTTCATCAGAATTACGTACCAGCCGCTGCTTAAGACGGGCAAAATTAAAGACCAGATGCTATTAATCAACCCCAAATCACGAACTAACAAATAAGGGGGAATGATACCCGGACTGAACAGGATCGTAATTAAGATCAGCATCAGAAATATTTTACGCCCCTGCAGCCGCCTTCTGGATAAGCCATAAGCTAACGCCGAGGTGACGATCAGGCTTAAAGCAGTTCCGACTGTCGCCAAGAATACGCTTACTAATGTCGCATCCTTGAAGGAGGAGGTAGATAGCAGGTAACGATAAGATTTCAGCGTCCACTCTTGGGGGAAAAGCACAAAGCCCTGCTTGGAAATGTATTCGAAAGGAGTAGTAAACGAGACGACAAATACGTAATACAGTGGAAACAACGTGACGAGGCTGATCATAGCCAGGATGGTTAAATTAAAGCCGTTAAATAAACGGTCTGCTGAATTTTCCTTCATAGGAAGCACTCCCTTTCCGTATAAGCGTGAAAGCTAATAAATACCCTCTTCGCCAAACCGCTTGGCGATCCGATTAGCGGCAATAACCAGAATTAAACCAACAACAGATTTAAACAGCCCTACCGCTGTACTATAGCTAAGCTGTCCACCTTGAATACCAATGCGGTATACATAGGTTTCAAAAACATCGGCGACCTCGGAAACAGCACCGTTCATCATTAGAAATACTTGCTCAAAGCCCACATCCATAATTTGCCCGATACGCAAAATGAACAGGACGACGATCACGCTACGGATGGCCGGCAGCGTAATATGCCAGGTTTGGCGCAGCCGGTTGGCTCCATCTATGCGGGCGGCCTCGTATTGCTGGGGATCAATTCCGGCAATCGCTGCCAGGAAGATGATCGTGCCCCAGCCTGTATCCTTCCAAATATTTTGCAAGGTAAGCATGCCCCAGAACAAATTGACGTTCGACAAGAAATCAATTTTGGCAAAGCCGAAGTACTCCAGAGCCAGGTTAATCATACCCGAGGATTGCGAGAACAGCAGGAAGGTAATTCCGACAACCACAACCCAAGAAAGGAAATGGGGTAAATAAACGATCGATTGCACGATTCTTTTGAACACCTTATTGTTCACTTCACTTAAGAGCAGAGCCAGAAAAATCGGGATCGGAAAGAAAAATACAAGGCTCAGCAAGCTGATCATCATCGTATTTCGAAACAGGATGAGAAAATCCGGATTCGCGAAAAAGCGTGTGAAATGCTCGAAGCCTACCCAATGGCTTGCCATAATTCCCATATAAGGCGAGTAATCCTGGAAGGAGATAATAATGCCCCACATCGGAATATATTTGAATATTAAAAAGAATAGCAGCCCGGGGAGCATCAGCAGATATAGAATTTTGTCCCGCTTGATCCCTTGCCAGATAAGGGTCGATTTTTTTTTCTTCATCTCGTTCATGTCATTCCATGTAGAATTTTGGTTTGGCTGTACATCTGTTTTTGTAAGCATGGTTCGCGCCTCCTCTGTCTGCGTCGTTGATGACCTAACTGTAACCAGCCTGCCAGTTTCGGGCAATAATAACATTTTTCCTGAGGTTTTTAAGGCAATTTCCGCCGATAACACTTTTTTGAAATGGCAAAAAAGCCCGAAGTATCAAACATTTCCGGACCTGACAGACAAATATTGCTATTCATGTTCGTTCTATTCGTGGCTGTGCTTTTCGCGGTATTGCCCAGGTGTCATGCCCTCACTCTTCTTGAAAATACGTATCAGGTAGGAGGGCTGGTAACGAAGCAGCTCGGCAATGTCATTGATTTTCAGATCGGTTGTGTACAGCAGCTCCTTGCACTTCTCGATCCGTAATCGGGTAATATAATCAATATAATTGACGCCAGTAATTTGTTTAAACACTTTGCTCAGCTTGGATGAGCTCATCTGCAGCTGCTCGGCATAAGCCTCAAGCGATATATCGGACAGAAAATCACGACCGATTTGCCCAATTAGCTGCTCAATGCTTCTGCGTAAGCCGGAGTCATAAGCAATCGACAAGGTGCGGATAAAAGGCTGGATCAGCTTATATTGAAACCAATGAACCATGGCATTGGTTTCGGTAATTTGTACGAGCTCCTCATAGAGATGGGCGCCTTCATACAAGGCATACATATTGACATCATATTTCATTATCGTGTCATGGATGGTACCTAGCAGCTTCATCATTCCCTGATGGACCATCAGCTCGGTGTTGTTATTTTGTTGCAGAGCGACGAGAAACGCTTCGACCAGCCGCACTGCTTCTTCTTCCAGCCCCATGCCGATCGCCTGGACAATTTCTCGTTCCAGCTCAAAGGGAAAAGGCACCCGCTCATTATTTTCCAATATAAAATGGCCCATATCCAGGAGCTGGTTGGACGAATGGAGCTCACGGAAGCGTAAGGCTCTGCGGGTTTGCTCTAGCACATTGGGTGCTTCCAATACCGAATTGGTTATGGTGCTGATCACCATGGTGGCCTTGATCCGCAGTACATTGTTGAGTGCGGCGATATAATCCTCAGCAGACCTGTTTAATTCCGCCTTCAGTTGCTCGTTTGTTCCTTCGCTGTCCAAAACAAAGAAGGCTCCGACCGATAAATCCTGGAAGTTCATAATATGGACCATCGGCAGCTTCTGGGAGCTCAGTTCCAGCATAATGTTCGAAGCGGCAAAGGTGATCAGTTGGGCGTCCCGCTCTGAATAGGTTCCTGCCAAATCAGAAAGCCCTTGCAGCTGGGCAACCCAGAAAGCGAACTTTTTGTTCTCGATATCCCATTCGAGCTGGTTCATCTTTTCGTTAATTTCCAGTTCTGTATGGGTATACAAATTGCCTTGGAGAAATTGCAGCAGAAAGCTTTCACGCAGCGTTGGTATCGATTGCTGGACACGGGTACGTAGCGCCTGTTGCTCTTGGAGGTGCTCCTTCCACTGATTTTCAATATAGGAAATTTCATTGTTGTCATCAGCTTTCGTTATGCCGGTTTCAAACATGCTTTTTAAGCGGGAGATCGGGTCATAAATCCGATTGGAGGCAAACCATGCCAACAGCAATCCCGTTAACAGAGCAAATAAGCTGATTCCGATGATCATTCTGGATATGGAAGTGACAGGTGCTGTAATTTGCGATAATGGAGTTGCGGAAACTACTGTCCATTTGCCACCGAGCTTGGCTATTTTTCCATAGGAGACCGAATAGCTTTCATTCTTCCAATCATAAATAAACGTATTTTCTTTAAGATTTTCTTCCATAATGCGTGCCCTCAGCTTATTTTCCAGCAGTTCTTCGGTTGGCAGTGTGGGGCTGCTTCGAAGGTCGGTTAAATAATCACCGTGTTCATTAATTAGAAAGGAAATGCCCTCACCCGAGACTAGCTTTTGCACCATCGCATTTAGTTTAACGGGATCCAGATAGACGAGGAAGGCGCCAAACGCATTTTGCAGTTGCCCGCCCGGCAGCTTGATCACGACCGCTTTATACGACAAATCGGGCTTGTGGATCTGCTTTATACCATAATTCCAATAAATCGGCTTTTCCTCGTCGAGCAGGGCAGCGAATAGCTTGCGATCCTCGTCGGTTTGGATTTGCCTGATGCCCGCGTCGTCACAGACCAGCTTGTCGGCATCGCGCAGGTATAAGCAAACGCTGCTCAACAAAGCATTGGATTCCGTCATTAATGTAAGCGATTTCATCAAATCCTTGGTTTTCTGAAATTGATCCGTGAAGTCAAAATGGTTTAAAGACTCATCGAACACAGGATCAAATGCGACCCGGACAACAAACTTCTCCAGATTGGATAAATAGTCATCCATTTGTTGGATCGATTGCTGGAGCTGGGCTTGGTGCGATTTATTAACCTCGGTTCCGACCCGGTCTGTTCCTACATAATAGAGCAGAACCCCGATGAGGGCCATAGGCATACAAGTAATCAGTAATACGATACCGAGGTATCGCCAAAAAATACTTCCTTTACTTTTATTTACAGGTTTATTGGTTTGAATAGGAGCCACATCCTAATTATTAGTAGGTGTCTCATTATAACCGTATAAAGCGCCTGCTTGTCAATTCATTGGCTTCGGTTAATGCCCTTAGGCGTTAGCTGGTTATTAACTATATTTAATATTTTTTTTAAGAGCTTGATTAAAACATAACCGATGGTTATAATTTTAACATAAGCTGGAAACCGTTGGTATAATTTACGTATATCTTATAAAAAGGCTGGTGTAAGACATGGACAACGAGGATAAGAAAATCCGTAAGCAAGATGAAAGAGCGGAAGAAACCAAACGCAGTATTGCTGAATCCGCAAGTAGGCTGTTCACTGCACGGGGCTATGATGCAGTTACGATACGTGAAATCGCCAAGGAAGCGGGCTGCTCGCATACAACCATTTATTTATATTTTAAGGACAAAGAGGCTTTGCTGGAGCAATTGGCGATCCAACCTTTGGAGCAGCTAGAGTTGGCGATTCTTTCGATCAAGAATCAGAAGGAAGGGTCGATCGCCCAGAAGTTGAAGGAAAAGAGCCGTGTGTTTGTCCGCTTCTGCTTGTCGCACAAAAGCATGGTGTCCATCATTCTTGAAGCGCAATCGGTGAGGGGGGATACCCTCAATTCGGAGGCTGATGTCAACCAGGTACGGGCACGCATATTCGCCCATTTGACAGATGGAATCGGTTCAATCATTCCTAATCCCGGTAAGGATGCGGGCATTAATCATTCGCGGATTTATTTCTTTATGCTGTATGGCCTGATCCACACTTATATGAATAGTGAGGAGCCACTTGAAGCGCTGCTGGAAAGAATCCAGCCTGTACTTGATGATGGCGTTGATGTGATTCTGGCGGGTATGCAACCGAAGGGGCAAGGCATCGAGCGAGGAAGAAAAGCTGCTGCCGAATCTGTTGAAAAGCCAGATGAGCGAACTGAAAAGCTTGTCACCATCCCAGATTCAAAGTTAGATAGGCAACCGACAGAAGCAGTTACTGACGTTAAATCTGAGATGCAGCCGAAAGTAAAAAAAGAGAAATCGAAGGAGAAAAAAATAAAAGAACAACCAGAAGCGGAGCACGATATGCCAAAGGTTACAGATCCAAATAAAGAGGCGCGCAAAGAAAAGAAGCAAAATAAAAAAAATAAGGATAAAAAGTCGAAGAAGTAGGAGGGGAAATAATGGATCGTGCGGATTTCCAAGCATAGTTCCAACCACTAAGTGCGCAGCCCAACCACTACCAATAGGTGGGCTAACGCATTATCATACCCCGATGAATGTATGATAAATAGGATTTGGGCAGTGGTACAATAAGCTAAATGTGATGCTCCTTTTGTGCCGCTGTCTGAGCAGGGCACAAAAGGAGCATTTTTGCACCAAACCGCCCAAAAACCTTATGTGTACAGTCTTATTCCCAGTATGTACTCGGTGATTTGCTCTCGGAAAAAGGTGGATTACTTACCCTAAAGTAAGCATAAGCTTAATGGACAATTGTAGTGTATATAAGCTTTATCTATGTTAGAATTGATTTCATTGAAGGAATAAGACCTGCTTAAGGAGGGGGAACGTGAACATCAAACGGATCTTTGGGAGAAGAACGACCTTGCTTAACAGAATGATTATGTTAACCTTGGCTGTCGCTGTTGTACCCACCTTAATTGTAGGCATCAGCAGCTATCTGTTCTCCGCTTCAACTTTGCAAAATGAAGTAAACCGTGCACATGTCCAGTTATTGGAAAATACTTCCGCGACCATTGACCGTGATTTGCAGAACATTCAAGATAGTACGCTACAGCTTCTGTTTCACCCCCTTTTTGGCAATGAAGCCCTGCAGCGAGGTATTAAGGATAATGAATTTGAATTTAATATGCAGGTTTCCCAATTTTTCTCAACCTTTCAATACAACCATAAGCTTATTTTGGATATTTCGATGTACGTCAAAGACAACTATCTGCTCTCATCCTCCTTCGGCCTATTTAAAATAACACCCATTTATGACCGCAACAAATTGAACGAGGCAATGGTATCGCCAAAGGAATTTCAGTGGAAAAATACGGTGTTTCACATCAGGGCAAATGACGTGGCTAAAGGAGCTACGTTTATTAGCAGGCTGCCTTTGCAATCGCTCAATCCAGTTGGTCTGGTGCTGGTTCGCATTGATGAGAAGCTGTTCCAGGATGCACTTAAGCATTCTGTAGTTTATCCAGGACAGACGATTGCGATAGTGGATAAAGAAGGGAAATCGGTCGCTTCGTCCTCCGTGTCTATGCTTCCTCCACAGCTACTTGATATGCTTAAGCTAAAAAATGGCTCCGAGCATAAACTTCACTACAACTGGAATGACCGTGACTATCTAGTGACAACGCTTACTTCCGCTTATACTGGCTGGCAATATATCGATCTGATTCCAGTTAATGAGTTAAATGCCAAATCAGCTGGGATCGGAGTCATTACGGCGGCAGTGCTGGCCGTTGTCTTGCTGCTTGCGCTCATCTTCACTTTTCTGGGTACGACATGGGTGTATCGACCGTTAGCCAACCTAATGACCCATATGAAGCGGGATTCTATAGGCAATGAAGCCGATGAGGATGAGATTGGCTATGTGCGCCAGACTTGGCTTGCGTTAAAGGATGAAACGAGGCAGCTGCACGATCAATTATCCCATCAACTGCCCATCATCCAGGAATCCTTCGTGATGCAGATGCTGCAGGGCCATTTTATGCATTATACACAGAGCGAGCTGGAAAGCTTGTTCGAGCGTTATGACCTGCCGCAGCAAGCCCAGTTTGGCATCTTTATTCTCACCTATGATCCAAGTACCCCTGGAAAAGGGAAATTTTCCGATCAGGATCGTGACCTTGTTATATTTGCGATGAAAAATATTATTACTGACTTAGTCCATGCCAATGCGCATACATTTCTCGGAATTGCGATCAATCTGTTGAATGACCAAGTCGCCGTGCTCATCTGGAACAACTTAGCGAAGGATGTAGGGAACAACGTAGAGGCATGCAGTGAACCCACTGTGGAATGGAGCGTTTCCGTGAAAGCATTTGTGGAAGAAGTCAGAAACGTACTGGCCAATTACTTGCGTCTACCGGTAACGGCGGGACTCGGAGCTACAACAAGGGAAATCCGCGAGCTGCCTCAAGCCTACCATCAGGCGGTTTCTGCGCTTTATTCCCGGCTTGTTGTAGGAGGAGAGCAAGTCATCGACCCCGACAATAACTTCTTGAAAAAAAGTGAAAGCTATCGGTATCCGATTGAGCTGGAGCAGCATTATGAGGAATCCTTGAAGCAAGGGGATCTCGAAGAGTCAGAGCGGATGCTGAATGAGTTTTCAAAATATGTGTTAAGCGCAACGAATGTGGCCAAGGTCATTCAAATGTCGTATACGCAGCTTCTCGGTACAACGATTCGCACCATGTATTTGCTGGGGATCGATCTGGATACGTTATTCAAGGGGGAGGAACCTTACGAATACTTGCGCAAATTTCAAAATATGGACGATTTAAACCGTTGGTTTTTGCAAAAGCTGATTACCCCGATCGTGATGTTTGTGCAAAATAAAACCTTTGTTGAGCACGAGCATATTATCGATAGGGTTATCGCCTTCATCCAAGAGAATTATCATCTGGATATTTCTCAAGACCAGTGTGCACGCAGCTTTGGAATTAGCCGGACTCATCTCAGTAAGCTCTTCAAAAAGTTTCAGCAAATCTCGTTTAGCGATTATGTAACACAGGTCCGGATCGAGCAGGCAAAGAAAATGCTGCGGGAAACGAATATTCCGGTGGCTGATATTTCCGAGAAGGTGGGCTACCTCCATACCCAAAACTTTATCCGTGTTTTCAAAAAAAATGAAGGAATCACGCCTGGTCAGTTTCGTGAAGAAGGGAAGTAGCGGAACCTCCGAAAATGGATATTATTAATAAATTCCCTTCTTATGAGAACAAAGTGGGAGTCGTCCTGCACTCAGGTGCTCCATACTCGGAGCTTACCAATACCCGGATTAAAGAGTATGTAATTTCCTACAAAGGCCCTTCAGTTCCACTTCTATAGTGGGTTTGAAGGGCTTTTGTAATACTCTTTTTGTGATTAGCCATCTACATGGCACATAATGAGCATTCACAATTGGCTTATTGTGAAGTAAATAAGACTCCCTTACAATACAGTTTGTCAGTATGGAAAACACGAATGAAACATGTAAAGAAAGGATGAGCGTATTGCCTAATCAGCAAAGAGCTGCTTTAGTACCAAACAAGTTAACAAATTTACCGAAGCCGAAAAAGGATACTGCATCGAATAACTTATTTCTGCTTTGGTTAAAGGGTTGGAAAAAGACGTTTAAGCAAGAGAAATACTTGTACCTTCTCGCATTGCCCGGCCTTTTGTTTTTCATTATTTTTAAATACGTCCCATTGTGGGGATTGACGCTGGCTTTTACAGAATACTCCCCGTACTTGGGCTTGTTAAAAAGCGAATGGGTTGGACTTAAACACTTTCAAAGCTTTTTCACGAATCCTGATTTTTGGCTGCTGTTCCGCAATACCATAGGGATCAGTTTTCTGAATATTGCTTTTTTCTTCCCCATGCCGATCATTATTTCGTTGCTATTGAATGAATTAAAAAACCTAACGTTTAAAAAATGGGTGCAAACCGCGATTTATTTGCCGCATTTCCTTTCCTGGGTCGTTATCGTGGGGATTTGCTTCCTTACCTTAAGTGGAAGTGGGATTGTCAACAAGCTGGTCGTGGAATCTGGAGGCTCTACGATTAATTTTCTAACCAATGCCGACACCTTTTGGGGGATGCTGACGGCACAAACCATTTGGAAGGAAACAGGCTGGGGAACGATCATTTTCCTCGCTGCCTTGGCTGGAATCAACCCCGAGCTATATGAAGCAGCACGGATGGACGGTGCGAATCGTTGGAAGCAAACGCTATTTGTAACCGTACCCGGAATTAAAGGGACGATTATTATTTTGTTAATTCTGCGATTGGGCCAGGTTTTGGATATTGGCTTTGAGCATATTTATTTGATGTCGAGCTCAGCCGTGACGGAAGTAGCCGATGTGTTCGACACCTATGCCTACCGTGTTGGTATTCAGAATGGCCGATTCAGCTTTGCGACAGCAGTTGGAATATTCAAGTCCGTTGTTGGCTTAATTCTCGTCGTATCCGCCAACCGTCTAGCCAAAAAGTTCGGAGAGGAGGGTGTCTACTAATGAAGCAGCAGCTTGGGTCGCGGGTGTTTGACACCTTCAATTACATCATCCTTGCCATCATCTCTTTGTCAACATTATTGCCCTTTCTTTATGTCATACTCGTTTCTTTTACCGATCCCATCGAGTTTCAAACAAGGGCGCTAGTCATTATTCCCGAGCATTGGAGCCTGGCTTCCTATAAATTTATTTTATCGACCCGAACCTTTCTCAATTCACTTAGCATCAGCGCTTTTCTCGCAATCATCGGAACTGCTTGCAGCCTTATCCTGACGAGTGGACTTGCTTATGCTTTATCCCGCAAAAAGTTCAGGCTGAAGAAAATGATTATGATGGGCATTTTGTTTACGATGCTGTTTAACCCAGGCATGATCCCCAACTATTTGCTAGTTAAGGAGCTTGGGCTTATTAATACCGTATGGGCGCTTATTCTCCCTGTGCTGACCAGTGCGTGGTATGTCATCCTGATGAAAAGCTTTTACCAGGAAATTCCCGAGGAGCTGGAAGAATCCGCGAAAATGGACGGTTGCACGGATATTGGTGTGTTTTTCCGAATTATACTGCCTGTTTCTTTATCGGCGATAGCTGCATTTGGCTTGTTTTTCGCTGTGGCTTATTGGAATACGTATTTTAATGCCGTGCTTTATATCAATAAAGATACGCTTCGCCCGATGCAGGTGGTGCTGCAAATGCTGCTCATTCAAGCATCCACCCAGGTTGGAGACCCCGCAGTAGCGCAAATGCTGCAAAGTGAGCAGATGCTCCCGCCCGAAACGATTAAGATGTCTGCTGTCGTCGTAGCTTCCTTACCGATCATTATCGTCTATCCATTCCTGCAAAAGTATTTTGTAAAAGGGATGATGGTTGGTTCCGTTAAAGGCTAGCGCATGCACATTGAAGGGAGTGAGGAATATCGAGGGAACCCAGGCTAAAGCTGCTGGCTGAAAGATTCCGGAAGTTTGATTAGGCAATAGGAAAAGTGCTTCAACATTTAAGGGAGGTCTATAAGATGAAAAAGTGGCTAAAGAATACGAATATGAGTGCGATGGCAGCAGTAGTTTTACTGGCAGGCTGTAGCTCTTCAACAACCACTCCAACTACTGCGGGCACGTCTGCAGCAGATAAAAGCTCGAAGCCAATGGAAATTAATATATTAACTACAACCTACAATTCGGCGCCTAGCAATGACCTGGATAGCCTTAAACAAATAAATGAGAAATTTAATGTCAAAATCAATGTTACCTACGTTCCTGCCAACAATTATCCAGACAAATTGAATGTCATGCTGGCAGCAGGTGATCTTCCCGATGTAACGTTGGTCTGGGATATCAACACACAAACGTTTGCGAATGCAACCAATCAGGGAGCCTTTTGGGATTTAACCCCGTACATTAATAACTATCCCAATTTGGCCGCTTATCCTCCGCAAATTTACAAGAACGTTGCTTTCAAAGGAAAAACGATGGGCATTCCCCGCGTTCGACCTATTGATGGACAGCAAGCGTTGCTGGTTCGCCAGGATTGGTTAGACAAGCTGGGCCTTAAAGCCCCAACGACGATGGATGAATTTTATAATGTCATGGAAGCGTTCACCAAGAATGATCCTGACGGTAATGGGAAAAATGATACGTTCGGTTTTGTTGGCCAAGGCGCCCCTAACATATCGAGTTATTTTATCTCGATGTTCGGCAATGGCTTGCAGCATTATGTGGATGACAGCGGACAGCTACAACCAAGCTTCTTTAATCCGAAAATGAAGGATGCGCTGGCGTTCTGGAACAAAGCGAATAAAGCGGGCGTAATGGTTCCCGATTTGCCGCTTTTGCAAACGAGCCAAATCCGCGATTTCATGACCCAGGACAAAGCAGGCATGGGCTTCTCCAACACTTATGACGGCCACTTGTACACCGACGATATTAAGAAGGTTAATCCTAAAGCCGTGATCGTGCCTTATCTGTTTCCAGCAGCACCGGATGGCAAGGTTTATATGGAAGCAGCACCGGGCTCATTCGGAATCTTTTTGGTTAATAAGAAGGTCAACGAGGAAAAATTAAAGAAAATTCTTGAAATTTATGATTATACGGCAACTAGAGAAGTGTATAACTTAGTGGCCTACGGTATTAAAGGCACGGATTATAACGAGAGTGCATCCGGCGACATTACCCAAACCGAAGAAGGCAAGAAAAAAGGTTACGCGTTTGATACATCTGCTCAATGGGTTTCCAGCTATTTTGATAAATATGTAAAAGCGGATTTGCCGGGAATGACACCAGAAACGAAAGCCTATAACCATAAGCTTGTTGATACGATTGCAACGGTATCGATTCCGAATCCGGGCCTTGGTCTAGTAACTCCAACTGCTTTGGAAAAAAGCGCGGATTGGAATAAAAAGATCAATGACATGGAAACCAACGTGATTATTGGTAAAAACAGCTTGGACGATTGGGATAAGTTCGTTAAGAGCTTCAAGGATGACCCTACGTATCAAAAGCACCTGAAAGAATTAAACGATTTGTATAAAGAAAAGATTAAAAGCTAGCACGAATATCCAAGCAATGGCAGCATTAGCCAGGTTCATAGGGTGCAGTTAACCAACTGTGCCCTGCGGCTTTGCGTGCAATAGATAAATATAAGGGTTATCTCATTATCATACTTATAGGAGGAAAAAACATGGGAACAAGATTAAAGGACAAAGTAGCTATTATTACCGGATCATCATCAGGTATAGGAAGAGCAAGCGCAGAGGTATTTGCTGAGGAAGGCGCTCACGTCATCGTCAATGATGATGGCGGTCGTGAAGGTCTAGGTCAGCAGGTTGTCGACCAGATTATTGCTAATGGCGGTTCGGCTAGCTATTACCAAGCGAACGTATTCAAAAGCACTGATTTGAAGCAGCTGATTGAACATGCTTATGAAACATACGGTCGTCTGGATATTTTGATGAACAATGCCTATAAAGGACACACGGCTTCCGTTCTTGAACAAGAAGAAGAAGATTGGGACCAAGTATTCGCTTCTTCCGTCAAAGCCGTATTTCTCGGCAGTAAATACGCGTTGCCGGGTATGATCAAAGCGGGCGGAGGCTCGATCATTAATACAGCTTCGGTACATGGACTTCTCGGTGGAAGAAGGCATGCTTCCTATGATGCCGCCAAAGCCGCGATCATTAACTTGACTCGCCAAATGGCTTTAGATTACGGGAAGTATGGCATTCGGGTAAACTCCATTTGCCCAGGTAGAATCGTTACAGAAGGAAAAATTGATTTCCTGGAAAAGTACCCCGAGGAAGTCCGCCGTCAAAAAGCCGTTTATCCATTAGGAAGACCTGGAACAATGCGAGAAGCCGGATTGGCTGCTCTATTCCTTGCCTCAGACGATGCTTCATTCGTTACGGGTCATGCACTTGTGGTTGACGGGGGTCTGACCGCCCAATTGGCAGATAGTGTATCTGAATCCCTAGAAGAAGGCTTAGGCATTCTCAAATCCTAATAAACGAGGGTAACCGACTATGAAACCAAATTCAACGGAAGCAAATCCAACGATTTTTGCTTATATCGGAACGCAAACTGAGGGTAAGAGCGAAGGCATCTATGTCTATCGAATGAATCCTGCCACAGGTGATTTGGAGTATTCCAGCACGACTACGGCCGGTATCAACCCAACTTATTTGGCTATTGATCCCACACAGCAATATCTGTATGCAGCGAATACCATTGAAGGTGAAGGCCTGATTAGCTCTTTCGCTATTAACCCCCACACGGGGCAGCTAACTTATCTCAATCAACAGCCCTCGGGCGGCTCTAAGCCCGTCCATTTGATTGTAGACCACACGGGTAAATTTGTGTTGACTGGTAATTTTGGGGACGGCAGCGTATGCGTACTGCCTATACAAGAAGATGGCCGTCTCGGAGAAATGACGGATTTCATCCAGCATGTAGGCTCTAGTATTCATCCAACCCGCCAACAAGGGCCTCGTGTCCATTCCATAACGCTGGACCCTGCCAGTCGCTTTGCAGTAGCCGCCGAATATGGAGCCGATCAATTACGGGTCTACCGGTTGGATGCGATTAACGGGAAATTAGTGTCCGGTATCGTTCCATCGGTGCCGATAGAAGCTGGCTCAGGCCCACGTCATTTTGCCTTTCATCCCAATGAACGCTGGGGCTATGTAATCAATGAGCTGAGCAATACATTGATAAGCTATGACTATGATTCAGCTGAAGGTATTCTTAAGCTTAAAGAAACGTGTTCTACGTTGCCGGATGACTTTACAGGCCGCAGCAACTGTGCAGATGTGCATGTTAATGCTGCGGGTAGCTTTGTGTACGGCTCCAATCGCGGGCATAACAGCATTGTAATTTACGCTGTCCATCCCGATACGGGTGAGATCCAGCTTGTAGGTCATGAACCAACTCAAGGAAAAGCTCCGAGGAGCTTCGTCATCGACCCGACAGGCGGCTATTTATACGTTGCCCATCAGGATACCGACAATATTGTCGCATTTGCAATAGACCGTCAAACTGGCTTGCTGCATCCTACAGGGCATAGCATCGAGGTGCCGATGCCGGTTTGCATCAAAATGATCTCGTTGCCGTAAATACCCCATAAAGGAGAGAATTACTTTGTCAAATGAAATTTCTAATATAGAGCCTTTATCAAAAGCTATCATTGTGCACGACCTTCAGGACTCGTTCACTGCGCATACTTCGGTCATTTGGGCAGTAGGGCGCTTGTCGGAAGCGTTAGAAAGCCGCCAAATTCGCGTAGCCTTCACAGAGAAATCCACAAATGTTTCAGATACTGCCTTGAAGATCGTCATTGCCGGTCCAGACTCGTCGTTTGTGCATTCTGCGCTTACAACGGCCAACCTGAGCTTGCCCACGGAAGCAGAATCCTTTGCCATTGCCGTATCAGAGGGCATGCTTGTTCTATCAGCCTCGGACACTCGAGGCTTGATTTATGCTGTACTTGAACTGGCAGACCGTGTTCAGCACGGTTCCAGCATTATCGAAGAGCTGCTATCCATAGAATCGTTTGTCGATAAGCCAGCCAATGCCATTAGGAGCATAACACGTTTATTTTCATGCGAGCCCGAGGATAAGCCATGGTTTTACGACAAATCGTTCTGGGATGAATATTTGACCGAATTGATCACGCAAAGGTTTAATCGATTTAGTCTTGCACTGGGCATGGGTTATGATTACGGACATGATCCGGACGTGCATGACAATTACTTTTGCTTCAGTTATCCATTCCTGTTCGATGTTCCCGGTTATGATGTCAAGGTTACAGAGCTTCCTAACGCTGAAAGACAGCAGAATTGGGAGATGCTCCGCTATATCGGGGATGAAGCCAAGCGCAGAGGGCTGCATTTTCAGCTGGGCTTATGGAATCATTCTTATATCTTCACTGAAAGCCCCAATCAGAACTACACGATTGAAGGGATAACGCCGGAAAACCATGCGGAATACTGCCGTGAGGCGATTCGGGTTCTACTCAAGGACTTCCCGGCTATCGACGGACTTACGTTCCGTGTCCATTATGAGGGAGGCATTCCAGAGCCTGCTTATGAATTTTGGCGTGTCGTCATGGAAGGAACGAAGGACGCCGGACGGCGGGTCGAAATCGATATGCACGCCAAAGGTGTTAACGACGAGCTGCTAAAGGTGGCTTTAGCAACAGAGCAGCCGATCTACTTATCTCCCAAATATTGGGCTGAGCATATGGGACCATCCTACCACCAAGCTGCGATCCGCGATGCTGAATTTTTCCAGCCGGTTAATCCGACGATGGGGATGTCATCTATCACGCAATTATCGCGCAGATTTACACGGTATGGATATGCAGATTACTTGCAGCAGGATCGCCAGGTTGGCATTTTGTTTAGGCTATGGCCTGGAACACAGAAGCTGCTGCTCTGGGGTGATCCGGCTATCGCTTCCGGCTACGGTCGTTATTCCAGCTTTAGCGGTAGCCAAGGCGTCGAGTTATGCGAGCCCTTAACGTTCAAGGGTCGCAAGGGCTCCGGCTCCATGGGTGGACGCGAGCCGTATTTGGAGCAGGCTTTGCAGCTGCCTAATCGCGATTGGCTCAAACATAAATACACGTACCGCTTGTGGGGACGCTTATTGTATAACCCGGATGCCAATCCGGTCTCCTGGCAGCGTTACCTGCATAGCGAGTTCGGCAATGCCGCCTCTTCCTATGAGCAGGCGCTTGCGCATGCCAGCCGAATTTTGCCGCTTGTCACTGTAGCGCATCTACCGTCTGCTGCCAATGTTATCTATTGGCCGGAAATGTACACGAACCTGCCAATTGTGAATACCGCAGCTAGCAACCTTTATGCTTTCGATACGCCCAAGCCTGGAACCTTTGGTGCTGCAAGCCCCTTGGACACCGCGCTGTTTTATCGGGTTGACGAGTTTGCCGATGACATTACACAAGGCTTCCGCAAAGGGAAATACTCACCCTTGGAGACAGCCGAACGTCTGGAGCAATTCGCCAACACGGCTGAACAGCACCTGTCTCAGGCGATCAGCCAAGCTCCGGACCAGGAGAAGCCAACGTTTCGCCGTTTTGCGATTGATACGGCGATGTTGGTCGATCTTGGACATTTCTTTGCCAATAAATTCAGAGCGGCTCTGGCTTATGCATTATATGAAAGAACCCAGGATAGGGCCCAGCTGGAGCAAGCTTTGGCTTTCACCCGATCCTCCACAGATACATGGAGGCATCTTGTTTCCATTTCGAAGGATATTTATAAGTCCGATATTACTTTTGGCTTTACTCATCATGTTAGGGGGCATTGGTCGGATCGTTTGCAAGCCATGGAGGACGACCTTGCTGTTATGGAGAATGTAGCCATTGCGGCTCATGAGGCAGTAGAAAAACCGTTGGTTACTGAAAAGCAGGCAGCTGCAGCAAAGTTTCTGCAGGTTAGAAGCCAGTCAAGCCGTGTGGTTTGCAGCCATCAATCCCCGGGTAAGCTTCGTACAGGTGAAGCTTTGGATCTGCTGCTTTCCGTATCCATCCCAGACTCCAGTGCCAATACTCGATTTGCAGCTGCTACAGCCGGACTTAAAGTCAAGCTGCACTATCGCCACGCTAATCAAGGAGAGCATTATGTAGTGGTTGAGATGGCTCGTCAAGACGATAGCTTGTTCTTAGCAAGCGTACCTGCGGCCTATATAGACTCACCGTATGACTTGATTTATTTTTTCGAAATTCACGACAGTGAAGGCGATGCCTGGATGTACCCTGGATTAAATGAACAGATCTCCAATCAGCCTTACTATTTGGTTTCCATCTCATAAATCGAGGAATGGAAGGGTCATTCGACATGGAAAAATTACTGAACATAGCTATAATTGGATGCGGCAATTTGATGTATCATTTCGTGTATGACTGCATGAAGCGGATGCCCTTCAGGCTTGCCGCAGTAAGCCACACTAACGAAGCTGAATTAAACAGATTTACAGACCGCTATGTGGTTCCGAAGGTTTACAGGGACCATAATGACATGCTGAAACACGAGCAGTTGGACGCCGTTATTTGTTTTCCGACGGATGTTCATTCCCACTATACCATCGCCAAAGATTGTTTGCTGGCTCATACTCATGTTTTTATGGAAAGACCTCCTTGTTTGACTATGGAGCAAGCAAGAGATCTATTGGACTTACAAAACCACACGCAGAAATATGTAATGACCCGGTTTAATAAAAGATTCACAACCGCTTATATGATGGCTAAAGAAATCATTGAGAGGGACGAGTTTGGTTCCATAACCATGTACATGTCCAAGTTCCAAGGCTCCGAGAGTGCTTCGGATGAAGCCTTCCTCTTCAATCATGTCAGCCATCATATCGATCTCGCGAGGTATTTGCTGGGGGAAATTAAATCTGTACATGTTGATAAAGTGAAGGTTAACGACCATATGGTAGGATTTAACATTTCATTCATTACGGATTCCAGTGCAATAGGTGTTATTCAGTCGGGCTCCCTGCAAAAAATCGAATATCCCATGGAACGAGTTGAAATTACCGGAATCGGCAGCAATGTGATCGTGGACAATATCCGTCATCTTGAGTACAATCGGCCGGCTCCCAAAAGAGACGGTTTTCAATTAGAAAAATTAGTAGATGGCGGTGATACGCTCCTATGGAATCCCAATCACGGCAATATGTCCAATTTTTCTTACTATGGCTTTGAACATCAGATGCATCATTTTATCACCAGCATTCTAAATCATGCGGTTCCCACACCTAACATGCAGGATACGATTCACACGATAGAGCTGCTGGAGCAAATCAATACGCTGATTCAAAAAGAGTAATCCAGCATTATGCAAGCATCAAATCCAGTAGGTCCGCGAAAGCGCTAAGCATACCTACACCTAAGGAGCGATTTCATTGGCAGACGAATCAACAAATCCAGCAACTTTGCCAGAAGTAATTCTTGTACGTGATCCGCAGGACCTGCTCGCTTCGCACCATTCGGTAGCCTGGGCGGAAGAAATCTTATTTGATGCCTTAACAAACTGCCGAATTTCTGTAAGCCGATCAGAGAAAGAGAAGCCCGTCGCTAAATCCGATGCCTCTGCCGTCCTGCAAATTGTCCTTGCCGGGACCGACTCGCCACTTGTCCAATCGGTGTTAGACACGGCTAAGCTAAGCTTGCCTACTCAGGCAGAATCGTTCGCCGTTGCGGTGTCTAATGGCCTGATGGTATTATCGGCTCCAGATGCACGCGGCTTGATCTATGCCGTGCTTGAATTAGCCGATCGTATACGCTTTGGCGGAGGCACCAACGTCATAGAAGAGCTGCTTGCCACTCCAGCGTTCGCCGATAAGCCGGCGAACGCTATACGGAGCGTTACCCGCTTGTTTGCCAGCGAGCCGGAAGACAAGCCATGGTTTTACGATAAATCGTTCTGGGATGAATACTTGACTGAATTGGCGATGCAGCGGTTTAATCGCTTCAATCTGGCACTTGGCATGGGCTATGACTACGGCCATGATCTGAATGTCCATGATAATTACTTTTGCTTTACTTATCCCTTTCTGTTCAAGGTACCTGGATATGAGGTACAGGTAGCCGGGCTTTCGGATGATGAAAGGCAAAGAAACTGGGATATGCTTCGTTATATAGGAGAAGCTGCCAAACGAAGAGGGCTGCATTTTCAACTAGGCTTATGGAATCATGCTTATGAGTATACGGAAAGCCCTAATCAGAACTACACGGTTGAAGGGATCACACCGGACAATCATGCCGAATACTGCCGTGATGCCATTCGGATGCTGCTGAAGGATTTTCCAACCATTGATGGCCTTACGGTTCGTGTCCATTACGAGGGGGGCATCCCTGAGCCTGCCTACGAATTTTGGCGTGTAGTGTTGGAAGGAACGAAGGACGCTGGACGGCGGGTCGAGATTGACATGCATGCCAAAGGAGTCAATGATGAATTGCTGGAGGTTGCCCTAAGCACACAACAGCCTATTTATTTGTCTCCCAAATATTGGGCGGAGCATATGGGCCCCTCCTACCATCAAGCTGCTATTCGGGACAATGAATTTTCGCCTCCGGTGAATCCTACGATGAAAATGCAAGCGATCACAGCTCTATCGCGCAGATTTACACGATACGGCTACGCGGATTACTTGCGGGACGACCGTCCGGTAGGCATTTTATTCCGAATTTGGCCAGGCACACAAAGGATTTTGTTGTGGGGTGATCCGGCCATTGCTTCGGGATATGGCCGCCTTGCGAGCATTAGCGGCACTCAGGGCGTGGAATGGTGCGAGCCGCTGTCGTTCAAATCGCGTAAAGGGTCGGGAGCACCCGGGGGGCGTGAGCCTTACGAAGACCAAGCGCTACAGCTGCCGAATCGGGAATGGCTCAAGTATAAGTATGCCTATCGTCTATGGGGGCGTCTGTTATATAACCCCGATGCAGACCCGAATTCATGGCAGCGTTACCTGCATGCCGAGTTTGGCAAAGCCGCTCATTCCTACGAGCAAGCGCTTGCCCATGCGAGCAGAATACTGCCGCTTGTCACTGTTGCACATCTTCCATCTGCCGCCAATAATTGGTATTGGCCAGAGATGTACACCAATATGCGGATTGCCAACAACGGAGAGCATAACATCTATACACATGACAGCCCAAGCCCCGGAACGTTTGGTGCTGCAAGCCCGCTGGATACAGCGCTGTTTTACCGAGTTGACGATTTTGCCGACGATATCACTCAAGGCTTTCGCAGCGGGAAATACTCTCCTTTGGAAACGGCAGAGCGTCTGGAGCAATTGGCCGATAAGGCAGAGCAACACTTGGTGCTGGCGACCAGCGAAGCATTGGACACGGAATCCCCTTCGTTTCGCCGTTTTGCCACCGATGTGGCCATGCTGATTGATTTGGGACGTTTTTTCGCCAATAAGTTCCGTGCAGCCCTAGCTTATGCCCTATACAAGCGAACTCAGGATCTGGCTCAGTTGGATCAAGCCTTGGAGACATACCGCTCTGCCAGAAATGCATGGAAGCATTTAGTCTCGATCTCTCAGGGTATATATAAATCCGATATCACCTTTGGCTTTACGCCTCCGATGAGAGGGCATTGGTCTGATCGCCTCCAAGCCATTGAAGCGGACATTGCTGCGATTGACCTTGAGGCCGTTGAGGCACGTAAGGCAGCAGCAAAAACGGTATCTACAGACAAAATGGAGTTTATATCCAAATTCATCCAAACCAACAACCAAAAACAGCGGATGAGCTACAGTCATGAACCTCCAGAGCTTGTGCACAAAGGGGAAGTATTGGATTTGCAAATCTCAGTTCAGGATGCCCCTGACGGGCTTAGAATTGACCTGCACTATCGTCATGCAAATCAGGGTGAGCACTATGTTATTGCTGAGATGTCAGGGCAAGACGGTCGGTTCAATGCTAGTGTGCCTGCTAGCTATACGGCGTCACCTTTTGATTTGATCTATTTCTTCGAGGTACATGATCGTGAAGGCAACGCATGGATGTACCCAGGCTTGAATGATGAGCTATCCAATCAGCCTTATTATCTGGTTGATGTTTCCGGCTCATAGTATTCAAGTATTCATTGTAGCTAGACTGCATAGATCTCAGAGAAATACAAAGAAACCGGGGCTGCTGCAGCAGCTACCCCGCTCTTTGAATAGAAGAAGCACATTAGATCTTCTGTAGCACGAATTTCTCCACCACATGCTTCACGCCATCCTCGTTGTTGCTCAAGGTTACATAGTCAGCAATTTCCTTGAGTGATTCGACCGCATTGCCCATAGCGACACCAAAACCCGCGGCCTCCAGCATTTCATGGTCATTCCAGCTGTCGCCAATCGCGATCACCTCCGACATGTCATAGCCGAAACGCTCCGCCAAAAAGCGGATGGCATGGCCCTTCGTGCCTTCACGGTTAACGATTTCCAGAAAATGCGGCTTCGATTTCGTAATGTGGACAAGATGGCCGATTTGGTCGCGTAGCTCGACTGCAACCTCATCCAGCTTGCCGGGATCATCGATGATGAGCAGCTTGGTGGACGGTTTATCGGCAAGCTCGCGGAACTCGGGATATACAGTGAAAGGGATTTTGGAAAGCGCCGCGTAATTTCGGCTTTTCTCATTATCCTCCTGCACATATAATATATCGTTCAAGTACGTTTGCAGATGCAGGCCATGAAGCTCGCAGTATTCAAAAATATGGTGCGCCGCCTCGGAGGGCACGGAACGCTCATAGAGCGTTTCGCCATCTACGGAATTTTTCACGAGCGAGCCTTGATAAGTAATAAGCGGTACGTTTAACCCTAATTGGGTAGCCATTTGCTTGGCAGAAGCATACATGCGGCCTGTCGCCAATGTCACGGTGACACCTTGCGCCAACGCTTGCTCCAAAGCTTGCTTGGTGCCTTCGGTAATTTCCTTTTTATCATTGATTAATGTGTCGTCAATATCGATTGCCAGCATTTTGTACATCGTTTATACCTACTCCCGTTAGTCTGTTTACGGCTCCTATTATACATGAGATTGGGTGAAGGCACTATATCTTGAGTAGCCGCAATCAGCCGCAGCGGCTTTTATGAGCAGACTGCCGGTTAAAGTGATGCTTCCATTGCCTAGTAACGTGTATACTAAAGAATAGCTTGATCAATCGATAGAGAGAGGAAGATTAACGATGAGCAATCAACAAAAGCTGGGTTTGGGCGGGCATTCATTTATTGAAGCATTGGGCAATGACCCCGAGGCCTCCTTCGAGGAGCAGTGCCAAATTGTTGCCGCCTGCTTGGACAATGGCATTCATGTCATAGATACGACCTTTTATCAGGAGCGGGTAGCGCTGGGACGCGTCCTCCAAGAGCTTGGAAGGCGCGATGAGGCGCATATTATTGCCTGGAATTTTTTCCAGCATGCGGGTCAGACGGATATTTTGGTCAGCTCCACAAGATATGAAGCGCACCATATTGATATCATGCTGGAGGAGCTTAGCACGAACAGGATTGATACGTTGGTGATCCATAGGCATGATAATAAGGAACGGCTGCTGCAGGAGTTTGAGCTTGTGAGGCAGTGGCTGGCGAGCGGCAAAATCAAACGTGTGGCGCTAGGTATGGTGAAGGGTGACGATCTTTTGCAGTTGGATGCGAGCGCTCCCATTTCTTGCGTACTGGCACCTTATAACGCGTTTACTCGGGAAGCGGAGGCTATCTTCATAGACGCCAAGGCCAGAGGCTACGAGGTTATAGCTTTATCCCCATTCGTCCGCGGCTGGAAGCTGGATGAGATTGGCGAGGACAAGGCGAAGGTGGCCGATATCCTTCTGCGCTGGGCGGTGGGCAGCGAGCTGGTTGACCTCGTCATTGTGTCGATGCGCAAAAGTGAATGGGTGGCGACCAACCTGGCTACGGTGCAACGTGGAGCTTTAAGCGACGAGGAAGCTTTACAAGTAGAAGGCTGGGTAGAGCGCCTCGGCGGTAAATAGAAGAGTACCCCCTAAGGTAGTAGGCAAATGTTGCACAGTAACCCCCCATGTATCTGCAGGAGATAAATAGGGGGTTACTGTGCAACAAGTTGAAAACAAATTCATAGATAGAAGAAACTACTTGCTATAACGCCTTACACGCAGCAAAGCTTGCTCACGGTGTCCCATAAAGTTTTCCAATTCACATAAACGGGCAGCATATTGTCCGACAACGACACTTGCCTCATCTGTGCACCTCTGATAGGTGCATGTTTTTAAGAATTTCCCTACCCATAAACCGCCCGTATAACGAGCTGCTCCTTTGGTTGGCAGTGTATGATTCGTGCCGATTACCTTATCTCCATATGCGACATTGGTTTGCGGACCCAAGAAAAGGGCGCCATAATTACGTAATCTGTCGAGGAAATAATCAGGATTCTGAGTTAAGACCTCCACATGCTCGAAAGCAAGCTTATCCGCTTCAACAACGGCCTCAGCTTCATTCTCCACAATAATAATGATCCCATTGTCACGCCACGCGACGGAAGCAATATCCGCTGTGGGGAGAGTTTTCAATTGGCGCTCGATTTCCTTGATGGTTTCATCTGCTAATCGTTGGGAGGTTGTTATTAATGCGCCTGGAGAAGTAGGCCCATGCTCTGCTTGCCCAAGAATATCGCAAGCAATCATTTCGGCATCTGCGGTCTCATCCGCTATAATCAGTGTTTCCGTAGGCCCGGCTAACAGGTCAATACCCACACGCCCAAACAGCTGTCTCTTGGCCTCGGCCACATAGGCATTACCTGGACCAACCAGCATATCCACTGGCTTAATCGTCTCCGTTCCAAGCGCCATAGCTGCTAAAGCCTGCACGCCACCCAGCAGGTAAATTTCGTCGGCTCCGGCCAGTACCATAGCGCAGATTGTCGCTGCCGGTATTTCACCGTTTATGGGAGGCGTACACGCTGCAATACTCGTTACGCCGGCCACCTTCGCTGTTACAATACTCATATGGGCAGATGCGACCATAGGGTATCGACCGCCGGGAATATAGCAGCCAACGCGACTAACCGGAATGTTTTTGTGTCCGAGAATGACACCGGGAATTGTTTCGACTTCGATATCCTTCAGCGCTGATCTTTGCGCTTCAGCAAATCGTCTTACCTGGGCTTGAGCAAATTTAATGTCATTAATTACAGCCTCAGGCACGCTTTGGACAATTTCCTGTAAATGCTCCTGTGAAAGCTTAAAGCTTGCAGGGGACCAATGATCCAATTTGTCAGACCACTCTTGTATAGCACGGTCTCCATGTAGCTCCACATCTGCAATAATACGGCTTACCGTTTCCGAGACCTGTTCCTGAGCCTGCCGAATTTCTTCTTGATTTTTGCCCGTTTTATAATAGATTGCCATCTAATTTCACCCCTTATGTTCATATATGTAATTATACTTTGACTGAACCTAAAACCATGCCCTTTGACAAAATATTTTTGCGGAAACGGGTATACCAGCAGAATACCAGCAGAATGGGCAAGGCGCCAAGGATTGGCTCCGTCAATAAAGGACGCTTCCTCCAATGCCTTGGGATGATAATCGGATCTTGAAATAAGTTCATTGGATCATTTCCGTATTTTTGAGCTGCAACTTCACTTCTACAAGAGCAGGTATCGTTGGATAGGCTTGGCTCCAGTCCTCCCATTTCGTATCATTGCGCCAGCTTGTGGAACGGTACTTTAGCCCAAAGCCAACAGGGTCCATATTCGCTTTTTGGATAACTTGCAAATAGGACTCGATCCTTTCCTTTATAACTTCTTGTGCAAGTTTTTCATAACGACGTAATTCCTTGTTCTCCAAGGGACTTTTTGATTCTATAATGTTTCCGTTCCCACTGATGGTAATATGGAGCGTAGCTGGTTTTGCACTTACGTTCTTTATGGAATATCTAGATCTTGTACTTAGGAGATCAACTGAGAAATTCAAATCCTCACGTTGAATGGGAAAGACGATATGAGGCTGATTTTTGCTGATCATATTGTTGATTTCTGTATTTTTGGGATTAAGTACAAGGCTCGTATGCAAGATATTTTTTTTTGCGAAAACAGCTGTTTGATTAATATCAAAGCCATTACCCTGGAGCGTAACGATTGGAAGAACGGGATCCCAACCTTTCTCATATATTTTGCGGTAAAAGTCGAATAACCTAACTTGGGTAATAAAATTGCTTTCGGTTCCGCTTTTACTTAATGATAAGTATAAATTGTAGCCAGGAAGGCGCGCTGATTTGGGGCGAATATCCAATATGGCTTTTGCATTGGGTTTACCGATGGCTACCAAGGCAATTTTTTGAATAGCCCTATTCCGTGCTAACCAATCTACGGTGGGAAACAAGTCTTTTTTGGCAAGCTCCTCCCCCAATATAATGACCTTCGTTTGCCCAAATTCTAATTCCATGCTTACTTTCGTTTTAATTTTTTCAATCGCCTCAGATATGGTGCTGCCTTCCGCACTACTAACTTCAAATTCATCCTGTTTCTGTTTGGAATTCGGTGATGGAATCGCCAGCTTTAATGAAACGGATATAAGCTTTTCCTTATCGGGAACGCTATCAATCCCAATAGACATAACGAAATAACGTTTATCAATGTCTTGGAATTCGCATCCGCAGAGCAGAAGCATACCGAGAAATACAAACAGAATTAGACTATATTTGAGGGTGCTCAATGCTCTGTGACTCCTTTGCTATTAGGTTGGATGCCAGGGTATCCTTGCGACGGGCCGCAATCATATAGATCCCAACTAATAAGACTTCAAAAACGATACGAAGCGTAATCCAGTACTTGCCGACAAAAAACAATTCATAATCATTAAAAATAAATTTTAGGAAGAACGGAATTCCGGCAAAAATAAGAAGGATCGGCCAAATTGGAATGTGAGCTTTTCCAAATTGGTGCTGCCATAATCCAGTTATCAGATCAAGCGACACTTTCCAGTGTACGATAATGTTAATGATGTTGATGAGCATATACATAACTAGAAAAATAATAAAAACGCGTTCAATTATACCTGTTTCTAAGCTAAGTGAATCTGTTGCGGTAATTAATGGGTATTGATATTTGCCCACTGCTTCTGCTCCGAGAAGTCCAATGGGGATAATAAAGGATAAAATAGTGATGATTAGCATGGATACAGGGATCAGCCAAAAATATTTAATTTTGATCCTATGGGTAAAGGCTTGATTAAACGAGACCATGTCTAAGTAACCGGTGAACGAATAAGTGGCCGCAGCAAAAGAAAATAAGGAGGGTAAGCTTAAAGAATGCATACCAACCTCCATCACCGAATCCCAGTTGAAATCCAAATTGGTTAAAGAGCGTATGTAAATAAAGAGCATCCCACCCAGAATCCCAACAGAAAATATTTCCAATCCAAAAAGTATCGTTCTTGCTTGATAACGGATGACAAAGGTGGTGAGTCCTATGAGTAATACGAGTACCAAAAAAAGCGGCATCTCTGGATTTATTAATAATTTGCTAATATCCACTGCGGGAGAAAGCAGGCTGATACCGGAAACGTACCACAGAGGAGCATACGTGCACATAATGAGTAGCTGGAGCCAGCGAGGGAAATGATTTTTCAATATTTCGGGCATGGAGAGGCTCTCAAATTTCATAAGCGATTTCGTAAACAGATAGAGCAGCAGAGTCCCAAAAGGAATGGCCCATACAATCGACATCGCAGCGCCATCAAATCGATCTTGAATCAGCATCTTGGGCAAGAAGATGATACTGTTCGATATGGTATTAATAAAGATGAGCTGGTAATAATATCGACTCATTGCAATCCGCTTCTTTCTCCCGTGCCCTTGGTATGTGTGAATAGCTGTAAAAAAGGGACACCGTAGTTCGGTAAATTAGTTATATAAAAAACAAGTCCGATAAATCCTATAAGGAGTCCAAGCAATCCAAACAAAAGAGAAAGCATCAGAAAAACATACTTCATAATCCGAACGCCGTAGGACATATTTTGTATAGGTATAACGAAATTGGAAAGAGCGACAGCCGCTACGATGATAACGACCGTATTGCTCACAATACCGGCTTCAATAGCGGCTTGCCCTAGAATAAGCCCTCCCACCGTTGTTCCGGCGGAGCCGACAGCTTTAGGTAATCGAATGCTTGCTTCTGTAAGCAGCTCGATCATGAATAGTAGAAAAAACATTTCAACAAATGCGGGATAGGGTATCATTAAACGGCTGCCTGCAATAGAGAGTGCCAGCTCGACTCGGAAAAATTCGGGGATAAAGGAAGTCACCACAATAAAGGCTCCCGGCAGGAATAATGCCAGAGCAAGCGCGATAAGTCGAATCGCCAACAAGAAATTGCCAATGATCCGTAAGTGATAGAATTCATCCATGGAGTGAAAAAAATCCAAAAAGATCGTAGGTAAAATATAGGCAAGCGATGACCCTTCTACGAGGACAACAATCCTTCCCTCCTGCATATTTTTGACGATGCGATCGGGTCTACCTGTCATAAGTACCGTAGGGAAAATAGCTCCTTTCTGTGTGGTAAGCAGTTGTTGCATTTGGTCGATCCGCTGGATGTCCATTTGCTGGAGCTTTTTTCTCAATTCATTTAATATCGCGGTGTCGACTGCCTCCAGGTCAAATGCAAGAGTCACAGAAAGCTTATTATGCCCTGCCAATTGCTTATACTCCGACTGGAACGTATCCTTCAAATACCGTTGGCGGATCATACGGATATTGGTTTCCAGGCTCCCGGTTAAGGAGTCGTTGGGTCCTAGAATGGTCGGCTCTATACTGGATTCGAATATTTGGGTGCCTTCGAATTTTTTGGCATGGTATACCAAAAGCTCATGCCCTAGAAAGATAACGACCTTACCGTCCCAAATCGCTTGTATAGCGTCGTCCACCGTATGAAATTGCGTACAAGCCGAAAAGGAACTCAGAAAATCGGTGTACTCGTTAAGCTGTTCTATTTGGTAAAAAGGGGCGATGATTTGCGTTTTAATAATCTCAGGATCGCATAGGTTGGTCATGTACATCAAATAGCCATTTTTAGAAGGGTTATATAATTCTTGATGCACAAAATCAACCGTTTTGGAGAAGGTGCTTTGCAGTTGTTGGGAAATCAAAAGGGATTTTTCGTTAATGTCCATATGTTTATATTTTCCTTATGGGTTCGTAAATATTCTTGGATTCCCAGCTTTCCGAATTTGGCTTGTCTCTGTTATAATTAACCCAAAATACCATGCTGCAGCTTAAATGATTGTGGCAGGATGAGTATCGGCCATTGGAGGAAAAAATGAAGGCTTATTTGGATTTACTACAGGATGTTATAGAGCATGGCGTGCGTAAAGAGGATAGAACCGGAACAGGAACGATCTCTGTGTTTGGCAGACAATTACGATTCGATCTACAGCAAGGTTTCCCTTTGTTAACAACGAAGAAGCTTCATATTAAATCGATTGTTCATGAGCTGCTATGGTTTCTGAGCGGCAGCACCAATATTACGTATTTACGTGAAAATGGTGTGAGGATATGGAATGAATGGGCAGACGAGGAAGGCAATTTGGGTCGGGTCTACGGCTCGCAATGGCGTACTTGGCTGGCGCCAAATGGACAAACGATCGACCAGATTACAAACCTGATCCAGCAAATCCGTACGAACCCCGATTCCCGCAGACATTTGGTTAGCGCATGGAATGTAGCGGAGATTGATACAATGGCTTTACCGCCTTGCCACTATGCCTTTCAGTTTTATGTAGCGGAGGGCCGGTTGTCCTGCATGTTCCAAATGCGCTCGATCGACACCTTCCTGGGGCTGCCCTTCAACCTGGCATCGTATGCACTGTTGACTCATATGGTTGCCCAGCAATGTGATTTGGAGGTAGGCGATTTAATATGGACCGGCGGCGACGTGCATATTTACTTAAACCATCTGGAGCAGGTCAGGCTGCAGCTTACAAGAGAGCCCATGCCATTGCCCCGCTTACAGATTAACCAAAAGCCCGCATCCATTCTTGACTATACTTTTGAAGATTTTGAATTCATAGGTTACCAAAGCCATCCCGGTATTAAAGCAGAGATCGCGATATGAAAGGAGCTTCCTGATGACAATATCATTTATTTTTGCTATGGACGAAGCTAGAGGTTTTGGCAAGGATAATAGGATGCCTTGGTATTTGCCGGCGGATTTTGCTTATTTCAAAAGAATGACACTGGAGCACACGATACTAATGGGGCGCAAAACGTTCGATTCGCTGGGGCGCAAGCCTTTACCAAAACGGCATAATGTTATTATGACGAGGGATGAGAGCTTCTCCGCGGAAGGCTGCGATATCGTCCACTCTGTGGAGGAGGCGTTGGAGCGCTTTGGCAGCGGCGGGAGCTGGGAAGGCAAGGAGCTGTTCGTCATCGGCGGTGTGGATGTCTTTCGCAGGTTTATGCCGTATGCGGACCGGATGTATGTGACGGAGATCGCCCATACGTTTGAGGTCGATACGTATTTCCCGGCTATACTCGAAATGGATTGGCGGGAGGTTGCGCGGGAAGCTGGAGTGAAGGACGAGAAAAATGCGTATGACCACGATTATGTGATCTATGAGCGGGTTCGAGTAGCTGAGGAGCACATTGTTGACGGGCTTATCACTCTAGATCCCATCATGGGTGAGGAGACCCAGAGTGAGCAGATCATGAGTAAGCAAATCGTGGAGTGAATGGCTTGTGAGCGAACAGGTACAAAGGCAAAACAGAGAAATGGAGCTGAACGGATGGGTAAGCTACGAATAAAGCGGATTGCTGTTGGCATGGCCGTGGTAGCTGCCATCATGCTGGGGCTGTCTTGGGAGAGTGCTCCGGTGGCAGCGGCCAGTGATTCGGTTACCTTTGACATGGCCACCGTCCAGGCCAACGGCAAAAGCTTTACGGTTCAATGGACAGCGATCGATCTGTTGGATCCGTATCTTCGGGTTATGCCAGTCACAGCGGCAGGGGGTACCGGCCACGTGGAAAGCTTCGCAGATATGGTTGAGCGAAGCAGCGCGGTAGCTGCGGTGAACGGGACGTTCTTCGATGCGTACGAGCAGGACGAAAGCCTGCGGCATCCTAACGGCCTTATCGTAGAATCGGGCGGATTTGTACGCTCGGGAGATAACGTATCGCTAGGTATTAGAACCGATAAGTCCGTGCTGGTCCATCGGCTGGAGACCCAGCTGGCATTCAAGGTCAAGCACAACCAAAGTGTTTATACGGTAACGCCATGGGGAACCAACACCTACTATGGCGATACGGACCTGGACGAGGTGGTTGCTTACACGCATCATTATGCCGAGCAGATTGATCGGCAGGGCGGAGTGAAGGTCGTCATTGACGGCGGACGGATCACCAGCATGACGGAAGAAGCGGCTGCTGTGCCGGAGAATGGCTATGTCATTTATGTAGGGCATTCCACCAACAATGACCGCAATTTGCTTCCTCATCTACATGAAGGCGATGAGGTGGAGGTGGAAGCACTTATGGTAGACGGCAGCAGCTCGGCTACGGAAACGCTGGCGCAGGCATGGGAAACTGCGATTGGCGTGGGTCCGAAGCTCCTGAGCAATGGGCAGGTTGATATTGACTTTGCGCGGGATGGGTTCGATGACCCAAAAATTACGAGCGCAGCCAACGCCCGCAGCTTTGTTGGCGTCGATGGTAGCGGCAGGCTTGTGCTTGGAACGTTATCCGCCGCAACGGTTGAAGATATGGCGTATGCACTAGTGGAGCTCGGCTTGAGCGAAGCAATGAATATGGATGGGGGAGCTAGCTCAGCCCTGTATGTGGAGGGGGCGATGAAACGGCCACCTGGACGGCTGCTGAGCAATGCCTTGGTCGTGAAACGGTTTGACGCACCGCAGGTGCAAGTAACGGTGAATGGAGGCTTCGTCCATGAATACCGGGGTTTTATCCAGCAGGATGTGACGATGGTGCCCTTTCGCGGCATCTTCGAACGAATTCATGCGGACTTTAAGTGGAATGAGCAGGAGCGGGTACTGACCGCCAAACGTGGTACAACCGAGCTGGAGCTTCGACCTGATATGCTGGAAGCAAAGGTCAACGGCAAGCCTGTACAGCTCGACCAATCGCCTGTTATTATAGACGGGCATATCTACATTCCGTTGCGGTTTGTAGCGGAAACATTAGGAGCTACGGTTGGTTGGGATTCGGGGCTTTATCGCGCGACGCTGGAATTGAAATAAACTATAACCTTCCTGTCCGCTTCCATAGTGGATGTGAAGGTTCTTCTTTTTTCCGTAACCACCATCTAGCGCCACAATGCGCGATCAGGTTGCTGCCGATTTGCATTCCGTTATTCTCCTTGTCTGGCTGCTGTTTGTAGCTAGTATTAAGAACGGTTTTTACAGATGCCAGGAACTTTGGCTTGATTGTGGACAAAATTATATGCTACGATTAGTTTATTCCAAGAGACAGCAAGAACAAGGATATGATGGGGTGGAACAATGATAATTGTGAAAAGCAAATCAGAAATTGCACAAATGAAAGAAGCGGGAACGATACTAGCGCTTTGTCACCAAGAAATTGCCAAAATGATCCGCCCTGGTATAACCAGCTGGGAAATTGATCTGTTTGTCGAGAAATTTCTGCAAGAGCATGGTGCCACACCTGAACAAAAAGGGTTTAATGGCTATCAATATGCAACCTGTGCATCGGTTAATGATGTAATTTGCCATGGCTTTCCGAAAAAAGAGCCGTTGCTAAATGGAGATATTGTAACGATTGATATGGTCGTCAATTTAAACGGTTGGTTAGCGGACTCCGCCTGGAGCTATCGAGTAGGCACGGTTTCCGAGGTAGCCGATAAGCTACTGAGGGTAACCGAGGAGAGCTTGATGCGCGGCATTGCGCAAGCCAAGATTGGTAACCGTATGGGCGATATAGGTTATGCGATTCAATCGTATGTTGAGTCTGAGGGCTTCTCGGCTGTACGCGATTTTGTCGGCCACGGCATCGGACAGGATATGCATGAAGAGCCCCAGGTTCCCCACTATGGATTGCCTAATAGGGGGATCCGCTTCACAGAAGGCATGGTCATTACGATCGAGCCGATGATTAACGAGCATGCCTACCAAACCAAGCTGGATGGAGATGGATGGACGGCGAGAACCTTGGATGGGGGATTGTCCGCTCAATATGAGCATACGATTGCCATAACCAGTGACGGACCCTTGATTCTTACCCAGCTGTAATAGCTATGAAAAAGCGGGCAAACACCTAAAGATGGGTGTTTGCCCGCTTTTTACTTATAGAAGGAATAAAGCCTCAAACGCCTCCTTGCCAAAATAGAAGCCAAATCCAAGAAGCGACAAGCCGGATACAATGGAGATGACGGATAGCGAGCGGGGAGTTAAATAAGCCCTGAATGTGCTGGCCAACCCAGCCATAATGATGTCCCATAGTAGAATCCCGGCAAAAAGCGCCGCGGTATTTAACATCAGGTGGGCTGTGCTGGAGGTGGTTACGCTTTCCACCAATACCGAGCCGTAAATACCGAGCCAAAAAAGAATAGTCAAGGGGCTTGAAATGGCTAACAGGAAGCCCGAGGTAAAGGAGGCGAGGGCATGATCCTCGCTTCTGGATCTCGTAGCTGTCGTGTGGAGCTTGAATGCACCAAGCAAGCTTTCCGTTCCCGAATAGAACAGAATAAAACTGCCGAATAACCACAGAAACGTTTTCATAAAAGGTGTAGTCAGAAAATGGACAACGCCCAAATAAATCAATATTAAAAATACGGCATCGGCGATCATAGCGCCCATTCCCAATAACCAAGCCTGCAAAAAGCCCTTCTTGATCCCCTTGTCCAATTGTGCCGCATTAACTGGGCCAATGGGTGCTGCCAACGATAGTCCCAAAACAAAAAAACCAAGCACAGAGCTCATCTGGCCCTCCCTCCCGTTTCGCCTCACGAATGACCCATCGTTATGACCGTTAGCTAGCTATGACCCATCGTTACCCAATAGGCTTGTTCCATTCCTTCTTGTTCATCCTATTCGTACTAATTGCCCTGTATAACTGCAAGCGCAAAAAGAGTCCCTGCCTTGGATGAGGCTGGGACTCCGATTTTGTTGACGAGTAAGAATAGCGGACACAGAAGACGCTATTTGCTCATAACGTCTGTTACAGATAAGCCTTCAGACAGCGGGGCCGGCTCACGCTTAAAGCTCGATTTGCTGTAGCGGCTGCACGGCCGGTCCTTCAATAACCGCACCACTCGGGTCAAAACGTGAACCATGGCAGGGGCAGTCCCAGGATCGTTCCCCATTGTTCCATTCGAGCTCACAGCCCATATGGGTACAGGTGGTATCAACCAGATGCAGCTTTCCTTGCGCGTCCTTGTAGGCGCCTGCCCGTTTTCCGTCGATCTGGACGACAGCTCCTTCGTCAAGGTCCAGTATGTCAACTTCTAGGCTAACGGACTCTAGCTTACCTGCTATAAGGTGTTTGGCAACGTCAAAATTTTGGATGAGCAAATTTTTGACACTCGGATCCGCTACGAAACGGGAAGGGGTGAACAATTCGGTGTATTTGGATTCTTTGTCTGTGAGCTGGTCTTTGAGCAGCAGTGCTGCGGCTGTCCCATTGGTCATGCCCCACTTTCTGTATCCGGTCGCTACCCAGATATTAGGATGGCTTGACGTGATTTGTCCGATATAGGGGACCTTGTCCAATGTCATCCAGTCCTGCGCAGACCAATGGTAGCGAATCGCTTGAATGCCAAAGGTTTGCTCACCGAATTGCTCCAGATTGCGATAATGGGCAAGTGTATCTTCGCTTTGCCCGGTTTTATGGGAATCACCACCGATGATGACTAGTGACTCACCGCCGAGCTGAACCGATCTTATGGAGCGTTTCGGATCATCTACGCTTAGGTACATCCCGCCAGGATAAGCCTTGGTTGGTTTGATCGCCATCAGGTAGGAGCGCTCGGGATGAATGCGGGTGAAATAAAGCCCGCCCCCGTCATAGAATGGAAAATGCGAGCTGGCAACTACATGGCGGCACGTAATCCGCCTTCCGCCCATGGTGATTAGGGTGGGAAGCTCGCCTTGCTCTAGCTTTTCATCAATACGCGTATTCTCGTATATGAGGCCTCCCGCTTTTTCAAAACGGTCAATCAGGCCATTCATATATTTCACAGGATGGAACTGCGCTTGCCTAGATAGCCGAAGGGCGGCCTGCACTTCGATCGGCACCGGAATCGCATCCAACAGCTTACCGGGTATGCCCAGTTCCATATACGCTTCATATTCCTGCCGCAGCTTTTCCGCGGATTCCGCAGTTTGCGCATACAGATAAGCATCCTGCTCCGTCCACTCACATTCAATATCGAGCTCGGATGCCGTCCGCCTCATAAAATGCAAGGCCTCCTTGTTAGCCTCATAATAAAGACCGGCTTTGTCCACGCCAAAATGGTCGATAAGTTCCTTATAAATCAGGTCATGCTGGACGGTTACCTTGGCTGTCGTGTTGCCTGTGGTTCCATGAATAATTTGGTTGGCTTCGAGCAGGGCAACGCGATGGCCCTCTTCAGCAAGGAGATAAGCAAGCGTCACGCCAGTGATTCCGGCTCCGACTATCGCATAATCGACCTCAATATCCTTATCAAGTGTTGGGAAGGAGCGGGGAGGGGATGAAGCTAACCAAAGGGACTCTGTGTAGTCGGGAAGCAAGCTTGCAGTGGTCGGTCGGTTCGTAGTCAAGGTGTTCACTCCTTCTACGCAATTTCTATTGCGATTGTTTAGGCTCTCATGTCCATGATTACCATGATTCACTTGAGGTAAACTACTAAGTTCAATAGAACAGCTATAAACTGCTAGCGTTAAATTTACAAGTCAATAGTATAACCGCTTTCTGAGAATAAATTTCATTCTGGAGTTTACCTATAGGACTAAGCAGTGATAAGCTAATAAGCAAGAACAAACAGCGGGTAAAGGCGAGTGGTAAAGAATGAAACAGGTAACATGGCTTCAAATTCTTATCGTTTCTTTTCAATTAGGATTGACCTCATTCGGTGGTCCCGTAGCGCATTTAGGTTATTTTCATGAAAAATATGTCAAGCGCAAGCAGTGGATCGATGAACACAGCTATGCTGATCTGGTTGCCCTATGCCAGTTCCTGCCGGGTCCCGCTAGCAGCAAGGTTGGCATTGGGATCGGCTTTATGTGCGGCGGGGTGCTTGGGGCGATTATGGCCTGGATCGGCTTTACGCTTCCCTCAGCGGCAGTGCTTGCTGTGTTTGCCTATTTATCCCAAGGGATGGATAGTGGCAGCGCAGGCTGGCTTCATGGGCTTAAGCTGGCGGCAGTAGCCATTGTGGTGCAGGCTGTATGGGGAATGGGCAAAAGCCTTGCACCCGACAAGGGCAGGGCGACGATCGCAATTCTTACAGCAGCTATTTCCCTGCTGGTTCCATCAACGTATACGCAAGTGCTGCTTCTAATATCGGCAGGCATCGTTGGTTTATTATTGTATAAGCCTAATAGCAGTGGACCAAGCAGTAAACCAGATAGTGAACAAGCTCTCCTTGGCACCACTTCGGCGCTATCCTCACCCTTGTATAAAAAGCTGGCGATCTGCTGCCTGATTGCCTTTTTTGTTTTACTGTTTGCGCTGCCCTTGCTGCGGTCGATCTATCCGAATATTTGGCTGGCGATGTTCGATAGCTTTTACCGGACAGGGGCACTGGTATTCGGTGGTGGGCATGTCGTACTGCCTTTACTGGAGCAGGAGATGGTTCCCACAGGCTGGCTGGGCAAGGAGCAATTTCTTGCCGGTTATGGTGCCGCACAAGCGATTCCGGGTCCTTTATTTACGTTCGCTTCGTATTTGGGCTTCATGATCCACGGCTGGACGGGGGCTGTAGTGGCAACGCTGTCCATTTTCCTGCCTGCGTTTCTATTGGTAATGGGAGCATTGCCCTTCTGGAACCAGCTACGCAGCCACCCTCACACCAGAGGGGCGCTAACCGCAATTAATGCTGCTGTTGTTGGTATTCTGTTAGCCGCGTTGTATGATCCGGTTTGGACTAGCACGGTGAAAACACCCGCTGACTTTGTACTGGCACTCTTTTTGTATGGAGCTCTGCTGTTCTGGAAGCTTCCTTCATGGTGTGTAGTTGCGTTGTCCATTGTTGGTGGGATGCTGCTTGGAGCCTTGTAAGGGAGCATTTTCCGCAAAAATCGACAAACCCGTCCCTTTTTTGATAAAATTAATAAATTCGTGCTGGTTAATGCAACCTTTACACCCATTAAAGGGTATATAGAGGTAACAGTACAATTATATGGGACGGGGATTATATATGAAGAAGAAAATATGGATTACCGTAGGCATTTGTTTGGTGGTGCTTGCAGGCATTGCGGGGATTACGAGCTTTTATACATACTCCATTTACAGCCAGGCCGAGGTGGCCATTGAAAAGATAGGTACTCCTGTTGTAGTGCCGGTTCAAGAGTCAGCGAAGGTGAAGCCGATTACGTTATTGTTGCTGGGTGTCGATCATCGCCCCGAAACAGGGAGCTTGAATTCGGACGTGATTATGGTCGTAACCTTGAACCCGGAAAATAAAGCAGCAACCGTAGTATCGCTACCACGCGATTTGCAGTTGGAGCCTGAAGGGCTGGAAGCGAGAAAAGCCAACTATTATTATCCTCATTTTATGATAAAAGATAAAGAAAACGCATTGGCGCTTACCAAAGACGTATTTAGCAACTTTTTAGGTGTTCCCATTGATTATGCAGTTACAGTGAATTTTGAAGGCTTTCGTAATGTAGTGGATCTAATAGGCGGTCTAACGCTTAACGTGGATATGGATATGCGATATGTGGACAATGAAGACGGGACGAATATCGATTTGAAGCAGGGTGTTGCCACATTAAATGGCAAAGAGGTGCTCGACTTCGTCCGGTACCGCAAATCGAATCGCAATACGGAGGAATCAAGCGATTTAGAGCGTAACGAGAGGCAGCAGCAGGTGCTCAATGAGCTATTAAGCTCGCTGAAAAGCGTAGACGGAGTGACAAAGCTGGGCTCCATCATTGAAACGGTGGGGAACCAAATCTCCACGGATGTACCTTCCTTGCAGCTTCGTGATTTGATTCGCACTTATTTTGATATCTCACCAGCGAATGTAGCTTACATTCCGTTAGATGGTGCGTGGGTAAGCCCGTACATCGTGGTATCGCAGGAGGAGCTTGCAAAAGCGCGCGATGCTTTGCAGGCGCAGCAGGGCGGCAGCGCGTTGCCGGGCACCGGAACGAGCGGCATGGCTGGAGCGGGCAACAGCACAGACACGAGCGCAGGGAGCGGCACAGCAGGCAGTAGCGGAAGTGGTGCAGCAGGCAGCAGCGGAAGCGGCGTAGCAGGCAGCAGCGGAAGTGGTGCGAAGCCAGGAACAGGGACGGGAAGTTCCGGAGCTAGTGAAGGAAGCAGCGCGAAGCCAGGAGCGGGAGCAAGCGGCGAAAGCGCCGGAACGGGCACTCCTAAAACGACCGATTCAGCCACTCCTAAGCCACCTGCGAGCAATAACAATCCAAGCGTTGGCAATTCGACTTATGGTAATCGAGTAGTGGAATAAGGATTGGCTCCAACAACAAGCAAAAGGCAACCTGCTAAGAGAGGTTGCCTTTTGTTCGTGCTGGCCACTGTCCAGTTGCTTTTCATCGCAGGAAGCCCAGACAATCGCTCCCGATTTTAGGGAAGTATAATTTCGTCGCCAGGATAAATGCGGTTAGGATTAAGAATTTTGTTCAATTCTTGCAGCTTGCGCCAAGTAGTTGCATAAAGATTAGCGATTTTGGAGAGCGAGTCGCCAGGCTTGACGATATATACCTTCAACTGGTCTTGCTGCATAGCTGGAGTTGTCGGAACCTTTGGAACTGTTGGAGCTACCGGAGCTGCTGGAACAGCAGGTGTTGTCGGGGCAGGGGAAGCCATCTTCGCCACAATACGGCCCTCAACCTTCGGAAGCTTACTTCCAACGCTCTGCATATACGAAATCACCGCTTCTTCAAGTGAAGAGAAATCATTCGCAATAGGGTATTCCTTGAACATTGTATATTGGTCGCCGCCTGCAGCCATAAAATCATTCGTGGCCAGCAGATAAGTTTGGTTCAAGTCGAGCGGTTTGCCTTTGATTGCTACTGAGGTTACACGGCTGCCACCAGGCTGGGAAGCGTCGAATTCGAATACAACACCAGCTACATGAGGGAAGCCTCCTAGTTCACCAGGATAACCAGCTACGCCAAGCTCAAGTGCAGCTTTAATATCCGAGCCCTTGACATTTTTGGTTTGAATGTAGTTGCCGAAGGGGAGCACTGTAATGATCTGCCCTTTCGTCACTTGGCCAGCCTCGATGGATGCCCGGATGCCTCCACCATTCGTTATGGCTACATCGGCACCCGTCTCCTTAAGCATTGCGTCAGTAATCAGGTTGCCGAGGTTGGACTCGCCCTTACGGACAACCGTGCGTTCACCAATCAGCTTCTCGCTAGTAGAGCCAACGACTTGGGAAAGCACGTCTTCCTGACTTTTTTTAACATCATTGATGATATCCAATATGGCTGGGTCTGCTTGAATCTGCTCGGCATCCTTGCGAGTGATCAAGCTTGCTGTTTTACTAGTCAGCTTCCCGGCTTCGAAGGTCAGCTGGATCTTTCCGATATTTTTGCTATATTCACCGGTCTGTGCGATCAACACATTACCGACCATCGTTCCTTTTTCCATCACCGTATGGCTATGTCCGTCGATAATCAAATCGATTTCGGGTACTTGCTCGGCCAGCTTCTTGCTTGTATCGATACTGGTAGTGTCTACGCCCAGATGCGTGACAGCAATAATCACGTCAACCTTGCCTTTAAGCTCGGCCACCTGTAGCTTGGCTTCTTGGACGGGATCGGCAAACGTAATGCCTTCGACGTTTTTGGGATGGGTTTTGTATGCTGTTTCCGGTGTGGATAAACCGAAGATGCCGATTTTTACACCATTCATTTCTTTAATTAGATTAGTGCCGATTAATCGGCTTCCATCCGCTTTTTTAACATTAGCGCCAAGTACAGGGAATTTGGTCTGCTTCGCTAGCTCAACCAAGTGGGCACTGCCGTAGTTGAAGTCGTGGTTGCCGGCAGCCATGGCGTCATAACCAACGGTGTTCATGATCTTCACAATGCTCTCTCCACGTACGAGGTTGGCGATGGTTTGTCCATGGAAGGTGTCTCCGGCATCAATCATGAGCGTGTTTGGGTTGGACGCTTTTTGCTGCTTTAGAAGGGTAGACAATTTCGCATAACCAATGCTGTCTGCACTTTCTTCCACCCTGCTATGTATATCGTTGGTGTGGAGGATGGTGATCGTTTGGCTCGCTTGTGTGCCTGTAGGCGCATTTGCTGTACCCGCAGGACCGCCGCCTTCAGCTGCAAAAACCGGTGTAACTGAGGATAAGACCAGAAGCGATACCAGAGTCGAGAATGCCCATTTGTTCATTTTTCTCATACTTGCTTGCCTCCTTAGAATAAGTATTCAGAACATTCAGAACCCGAAATCTATTCTATTGTACCATTCCTGTGTAAATTTGGTAACAACTAGATATTAAGGAATTGTAAAGGAAGTAATGCAAAAAAGGTGCTCTATTACAAAGCACCCCTTTACACGCTTCAAGCCAGCTTCAGCTTAATAAAAAACACAATCTCGCCATCCTGCTGCTCAACGCCTATCGAGCCATCATGGGCTTCAACGATGCTCTTGGCGATCGCCAGCCCCAGTCCGGAGCCGCCTGTATGCGAGGAGCGCGACGCGTCCACCCGGAAAAAGCGTTCGAACAGCTGCTCCAGCTCCTCTTGCGACAGCTCGTCGGCATTGTTGCGGATTCTGACGACTACAGAGCGGAGCTCCCTGGACATGCTGACGTCAATGACGCCAGGCTTCGGGCTGTACTTCAGCGCATTGCCCAATAGGTTTTCGAACACACGGATCATTTGGTCCACATCGATGTTCACGAATATTTTCTCCTTGGGCAGCTGGCGCGAGAGGATAACCTGCTGCTCCTCAGCGGGTGTGACGAACTCCTCCAGCAGCTGCTCCAGCAAATCATTTAACGCGATCCCTTCTTTGTTTAAGGGGATGTCCTGATGGGCGAGCTTCGTGTAGATGAACAAATCATCGATAAGCGAATTCAGCTTTTCCGACTTATTGTAAGCAATGCTGAGATAGGTCTGGGCCTGCTGCTCGGTTTCATAATTTTTGTCATTCAACAGCCGGAGGTAGCCCATAATCAGCGTAAGCGGTGTACGCAAATCATGTGAGACATTGGTAACCAACTCATTTTTTAACCGTTCCGCACGCCGCTCCTCCTCGATTTTTAGCTGCAGCTTCTCCGCCATCAGGTTCATATTTTTGGCTAAGGAGCCCAGCTCATCATCACTGCGTTCAATAACTCTTGTATCGAGCTTGCCAGTGGCAATGGTCAGCAAGCCGCTCGCCAGCTCTTCGATATAACGCATTTTCCTTTGCGACAAAAAATAAAACAACACAATGAACAGCACAATCGAGCTAATCAGCGGAAATGGGCTTGTGCCCCGTTCATAGCTAATATTTGGCTCAGGGATGCCGCTCAGGACCAGGTAGGAGGGCTGCCCCTTATACGTAACGGGGTACAGGCTCGACGCCTCCTGCCGCCTCGACAGATTATGCTCCCGGCGAGTGTCCATGGAGCTGCGGATTAATTTATGTATATCCACATTCGTTTCAGCGGCATTACTTCCTTGCAGGATCACTTTGCCGGTCAGGTCCGTGATAATCACCTTATAGCGATTTTCGGTAGCCCTCTTTAATCGTTCAGCGAATTCGCTGTTCCGCTGAGCTTCATGCTCGGCAACAATATCGGGATTAAGCTCCTTTGCATCGAAACTCCCGCTAGATTCATTCAATAGAAAAGCCATGCTCTGCGCTTCGTTATCGATGCGCTGAATGCCGGATTCGTAATCAATGACAGGCGACTGCTTGATTTCCCCAAAAATGGCGGAGCTTAATGAGTAAAAGAGGAACGCAGATAACAGGCATATCGTGAAAGCGGCCATCAGCTGGAGGCGAATGCTTCGTCCAACCTGCGTTTTCAGTATCGTAATTAAATCGAGAACGAACAAAATCAAACCGCGCAGCAGGTTAAAAGGAAACCAGGTAAAAGGAAAGCGATTTAATCGGGATGCCGAATCGAGCGTAGCATGTTTATTCAACTTTGTAGCCAACCCCCCATATAGTTTTGATATATTTGGGCTTACGTGGATTGGCTTCCATTTTCTCACGAATTTTGCGGATATGGACCATAACCGTATTGTCCGAATCCATATAAGCCTCCTGCCAAACCGCTTCGTAAATTTTCTCAATACTCCAGACGGTACCGCGATGGCGGGCGAGCAGTTCAAGGATGGCAAATTCCCGCGGAGTTAGCTTAATGGTCCGACCCTCCAGCTTTACCTCATGTGTCTTCGTATTGATAAGCAGCTCATCAACCTCGATTTCATGCTCCTTGTTAGCGAGCGGGACGTTCAGCCGGGTGTAACGGCGCAGCTGCGATTTAATGCGGGCGATCAGCTCGAGTGGATTGAAAGGTTTGGCCAAATAGTCGTCGGCACCGCTGCTAAGCCCAATAATTTTGTCCATGTCCTCTCCTTTGGCGGAAAGCATAATAATCGGCATGTTTTTCTTTTCGCGGATTTTGAGGCAGGCTTCGATCCCATCCATTCGGGGCATCATAATATCCAGCACAATTAAATCCACATCCTCCTTTTCCAAAATATGCAGTGCGGCTATCCCGTCAGTTGCGCGCAGCAGCAAATACCCTTCATTTCGCAAATAAATTTCCAGCAGATCGATAATATCCTTCTCATCGTCGACAAGAAGTATGGTTTTGGGGTCTGCGATACAGGCTTCCTCCTTCAGGTAATTCGTGTGTACAACTGGTGTATGGCTTTATTATAGACGGTAGTTCTTAATTAATTTGTTGGATAGATCTTAAGGATTTCTTAAAATAATGAAAAAGAAGAAAGCCCGCTGAGATTTCTCAGGCGGGCTATCTGGCTATCTGTAGGGAGGATACATCGCAAAATGGCAGGATATCTGCATGACGACTTACTTTTGTTTTTTGAGCACATCCACCGTATAACGAATCGCTTCCAGCGCTTGCTTTACAAAGGCAGCATTCTCTTTTTCCCATTCCTCAGGTTCGTCCATACTATGCTCCTCCGGGAACTCATCCAAATTCACAATGGCTTCCTTCAGCTGCGCCGCTGTACCTGATGGCTTGCCACGGAGGATTTGGATGGCATAACGCATCGACTTACAGGCATCCTTCACGGATGGGTATTCGTCCGGTTCCCATGCCTTTGGCTCGTCCATCTCATAATATTTAATCCATGCCTCGATAAGGCTTGCGGCCTGTATATTGTCCATTACTGCCATTACTGATCGCCAACTTTCTCTATATAAACTATTGAAGAACTCTGAACCACTGCTTCCAATGTACCATTAAAGCGAATAAGTTCCAAGAAGCAAAGCAAAAAGGATACAGCAACCTGCGCCGCATCCTTAAATTCGAAGCCTTACGTTCACTTCGTTAGTTGTTTAATCTATTACAAGGTTTTCACAAGCTCGTACGTAACGATGAGAACCAATGTAAGTAACGTGACGCCTGTCGTATAAGTGAAATGACGATTACAAAATGAATTCATAATAGGAGCCCCCTCCTTTACAAAATTTAGCGCCGATCCGGCCAGCTGCCACAAAGACGCCTGCTTATATTGTATAATATCATACTTACTTAAAGTATTAAAATATGATGAAGTTATTTCGAGTGGCAGCGTAACAAAGCATGTCCAGCGTCCGCGCGCGTTGGAAACCTGAACCTAGCCTGCTTCTTATCAACGCTTCATTTTTTTCAGCTGCTCCAATACGTAAAACGTGCCGCGCCAATGAATGCCACCTTGTCGGAGGGTTAACCAGACGGAGCGGGCGACGATATAGCTGAGGAGGCATACCGTGGCGGGGAATACTAGCAGCTCTTTGCCTACTTTACCGATCAAGGCTTGGATCAACAGCACGTAGACAGCGAGCATGGTGAGGATGGAAATGCCAAATACCCAAGACGCCCAGCCGCCTGCAACAAAAATCGCAATAAAAGGAAAGAAAAAGAGCAGAAGCTGTCCCAATACCGCGCCAGCCGCGAGGCTAACCCGATATTGAAAGCCGGAAAAAATATTTTTTTCCAAGCCATGGACGGCTTCCTTCAGACTTGTATACCATTCTACCGCGAGATGTGTCCGGCCTGAGGCTAACCGCTGCCTGAGTCCCGCTTGCTTCACCCGCATGCCAAGCTGCAAATCATCATCAGGGCGAAAAGCAAAAGCCTTATGCGTGCCTATCCGCTCGTAGCCTTGCCGCGTTATTAGATTAAAGGCGCCAACGCCCATCCCATGCTTGTGCTGGCTGTCAATATTGGCACGCCAAGGGCGGATATACAACGAAAAGGTGAAGAAAAAGTATTGCACAAATGCGCTCAACCAAAAGCTGTTGACCACAATTTGTGGTGTCAATGTCAAATGGTCGGCTTCGGCTGCCTTCATATAATGCACGGCATCAGCGATCGCATGGGGCTGGAACAGCACATCCGCATCCGTAAATAATAAATATTGGCCACGCGCTTGTAGAAAGCCTTGGTAGAGGGCGTGGTTTTTGCCAAGCCAGCCATCAGGCAGTGTTGTCACATGAATAACGGTCAAGGGGACAGGTACCTGCTGCTTGCCCTCCGACCATTTGCGAAGCTCCTCAAGCTTTCGTCCGGTTCCATCCTGGGAACGGTCATTAACGGCTATAATTTCGAGCCGTGGGTACGTTTGATGGAGCAAATTCTTAACGGTCTCCGTGATGGAAGCTTCCTCCTCCTTGGCCGCAATAATTACGGATACCAAGGGAAGCTGGTTTGCTTCAGCCGCTTCACGCATTTTCGTTAAACGGTTCGGCGAGGAGGGCAATAGGGAAGCGGAGCTATCCGCTTTGGAATGGCTGGGCAGTGTGGGCATAAGCTTGCGTGCCCGTAGCGTATCTACAAGCATGGCTGCCCAATAGCAGAAGGTCAGGATAGCCAGAAGCTTAAGTATGAACATGGACGATCCCTCCTGCGCAGGCTTTTTTAGCATTATAACATTGGCTGTGGCTGTGCAACAAATAGTTGGAGGTGATAGGAGAATATTTGTGCTACAATAATTAAAAGATTTATTAATGAGGAGGTAGTACATATGAATATAAGGGAAACCCAAAATGGTTTGGAAGCTTCATTCCGGGCTCCTACTATACGTAAAAAAGTGAAAGGCCAGGAGCTGGTCGAATTCCTGCTTTCGATTCGCCAAAGCGGCGTGGACGTAGACCAGCTGATGTTTGTGTGCATCGGTACGGATCGCTCTACGGGTGATGCACTTGGTCCGCTTGTCGGTTCGATGCTGGAGGAGGCAGGTTATCCCCATGTGCAGGGCACCTTGCAAAATCCGCTTGATGCGAGCAACCTGCTGCAAAGGCTGGAAAATGTACGAACTGTGCAGCCTGCGCGAAAGGCACAGACTGCAAAGACTGCAAAGACTGCACAAGCAGCACTGACCAGCAGGAAAGTAATCGCCATTGATGCTTGTCTCGGGCAGCCCTCCTCTGTAGCCAGCTACCAGGTTTCCAACCAACCGATGGAGCCCGGCAAGTCAGTAGGTCGGGCGCTACCGCTTGTGGGCGATTATTCAATAGCGGCTATTGTGAATATAAATGGAGGCAACCAGTATGCCTTGCTGCAAAGTACGCCGCTTTATCGGGTGATGACGATGGCCAAAGAGATTGCAAGTGCGATCATCACTGTTTTTCCTCTGGATAAAGCGCCCTTAGAGATGGAGGCAAAGCTTTGATGAAGGAGCCATCGATGAAGATGCGGCAAGATGGAGGCGGCGGTGGAGGCGGCGGAGGCTCGCAATGGGAGGGCGGCAGCAGGCAGGCCTTGCAGAGCAGAGGCAAAGCGACCCTGAAGGAAGTTTCCGTGAGCCGGATTTATAGCTTGTTCCGTGGCTACCGCTTACAGCTGTCGGTAATTATTGGACTGGCTTTATTAGCCGCCATAATCGGTTTAGGTCCTCCCTTGATCATGAAGGAGATCATTGATACGGGCATTCCTCAGCAAGATAAACGGCTTTTGATGGAGATGGTTGGCCTTATGGTGCTGTTGCCTGTCTTTAGCGGGCTGCTTGGGGTATGGCAAAACCATCAGAATACGAAGGTCGGCCAAGGGGTTATGCGGGATTTGCGCCGTTCCTTGTTTGCCAATTTACAGCGGCAGTCGATGAGCTTCTTCACCGATGCCAAGTCAGGCGAAATTATCCAGCGTCTGACTGGCGATGTGCTGGCTGTGCAAAATGTGGTTACGACCATTGTAGTTTCGGCCATTACGCAAAGCGTGATTGTCCTGACAACAGTTACGATATTGTTTGTACTGGATTGGCGCTTGGCTATTCTGGCTCTTATTATATTGCCTTTATTTATATGGCCTGTTCGCAAGGTTTCCCAAATTCGCAAGCAATTGCGCAGGGAAACCCAAGGTGTACGAGGAGAGATGTCGGCGCAGCTGGGCGAGATCTTCGGCGTCTCGGGAGCGTTATTAACGCGGATTTTTCAACAGGAGCACAAGCAGGAGCAGGACTTTGACAAGCTCAACCAGCGGGTGATGGATTTGGAGCTGCGGCTTAATCTGGTTGGGCGTTGGTATGGCATGGTGCTGGGTATCCTAGCTCCGCTGGGTACAGCGCTTATTTATTGGTATGGCGGCTGGAATGTGGTCGAGGGGACAATGACGATCGGTAGTATTATAGCCTTTGCCGCTTATTTGGGGCGCTTGTACGGACCGGTGGGCACCCTGCTTAATTTGCAGGTTGAGGTGCAGACAGCGCTTGGCGTCTTTCAGCGTATCTTCGAATATGAGGATATGATATCCGATGTTGTGGATTTGGAAAACGCCAAAGTCTTGCCGTCTGTACAGGGGCAGGTTGTTTTCCAGCAGGTTTCCTATGCGTACCAGACCGGCCAATATGCGCTGAAAGAGGTTTCGTTCTCAGCACGACCGGGTGAAGTTGTAGCCATTGTCGGACCAAGTGGTGCCGGTAAGTCCACCCTGATCGGTATGCTGGCACGGCTGTACGACCCAACAAGTGGAGCCGTCATGATTGATGGCTATAACGCCAAAGAAGTAACCATGGCTTCCTTGCGCGACCAGATGGCCTATGTCACACAGGAATCCTTCCTGTTCCATGCTTCAGTTCGCGATAACCTGCTGTTTGCGAGGCTGGACGCAACTGATGGGGATCTGGAGGAGGCATGCCGCCAAGCGTATATCCACGATACGATTGCCGCTATGCCAGACGGCTACCGCACGATGGTCGGTGAACGTGGCCATCGGCTATCGGGAGGAGAGCGGCAGCGTTTGGCTATCGCAAGGGCTATTCTCAAAAATCCGCGCATTCTGGTGCTGGATGAAGCGACCTCGCATCTGGACTCGGAGTCGGAGGCTTATGTACAAGCAGCGCTGGACCAATTGATGCTCGGGCGCACGACGCTGGTGATTGCCCATCGGCTGTCGACCATATTGGCGGCTGACCGAATTATCGTGCTCGAAGGCGGACGAGTGGTCGAATCGGGGCGCCATGCTGAACTGCTTCAGCAGGATGGCTTATATGCGCGGCTGTACCGGACGCAATTCAAGAAGGCATTGCTGGTATGACAGGATTTATTCTTTATTTATGAAGGCTCGTAATGCCAAACCAATACATGCGCCAGACACCCTGCATCCGCTGTTCAAAATCATCGTGGGTATAGTAGAACTGCTGGATAAACGCTCCGTCCAGCAAGCAATAGTAGGAGGCTAGCATATCGCGGGTATTTTCCTGGCGAATAATTCCAGCATCCATGCCCTCGGTGAAAATGTCTACCAGCGCAGCAGAAAGTGTAATCTCGGAATCGGTAAAACGGGTGCGGAGCTCCTCTTGCATCGCAGCAGGCGGAAAAAGCATCGCTCTTTTAATAAAGGTCATGTGGAGCTCGCTAACCAGATAGGTTCGGCAAGCATCCTGCCAAATGCTGAACAGCTTATCATGGATGCTGCGCCCGGTAATTTCCTCAATCAACGCTTCGACACGGTGCTCATGCTCTTTCAGCACATCCTCAAACACCGCACGGAATAAATCCTCTTTGCTGGAAAAGTGCGCATATAGCGAAGGAGTTTTGATCCCAACCTCTTTAGCGATTTCGGATAAAGGTGCCGAATCATAGCCGTTCTGTGCAAATAAGCGCAGTGCGGCTGTTTTTATTTTATTCGCTGTCATTGGCTTGTCCACCGCCTTATAGGGAATGAGAGATTACACACGGCTGCGTTAGAATACTAACGTTCATTAGGTGGCTTTATTTTATAACATTCGTATGAAAAATTCAATGGGCGCTGACTTTGCAGCACGGGTTAAATGGAAGGCTCTAAAGCCCTTCCGGTAAATCCGAAAGGGCTTCTGGAGTCAGCTTCATATAAGGGTTAATAAGAGTTTACAATGGTTATAGGATAGGCTGGGGAGCATGAGCTTCACTGCTTCAATTCCAAGACAGTCACCTTATATTCGGTCACAACAGTGTTCGCCCGTTTTACATCTTCACTGCTTGTATAAATCCCTGTAATCATGGCTGTTCCCTGCTTGAAGCGGAGATTGCTATTGCCTGTTAATACAATAGAGCCATTAGTAAGCTGGATGGTCGCTTTATTATCGTCAACCGAGCTGATTGTAGCTTGAAAACGGACTTTCTCGTTTCGGTGGCTGGCCAGCTCAGACACTGCAATTTCAACAATGCCGTCAGTAGATTTGGGATCAGTTATACCCTTAGAATCGATCAGCCTGCTAAAGGAATAACGCCCGTTGCGATATTCGTAATAAGCTTTCAGCCCTGCATTGGTATTGATACCTGTACCTGTACCAGTACCCGTACTTGGACTTGTTCCCGTATTTGGACTTGTTCCTGTATTTGGATTCGTCCCCGCACCCGCACCCGCACCTGTATTTCCAGAACCCGCGCCTGTACCCTCAATGACGGGATTGTCGAAGATCAGCACGCCTGTGCGTTCAAGCTCCATTTTGTCGGCTTCCACATCTAGTATTTTAAACATCTCTGGTGTACTCACCTCATAGGCGAGAAAGCGAACCTTACGTACTTTGGAGGCTGCTTCAAGCTGGAGGATAGACACGTCTTTTTTGACGCCAAGGCGGTCTGCCCATTGGATCGACTTCACGGTGAGCGCTTGGTCGAGTGTTGCTCGTGTTGTTTCAATCTTTTGAGAAGGCAGGAGGCGGGCGAGCACTAGGGTTTTGTTATCCAGAATGCCTGCTGCTGTAAGCTTCGCTCCAGCTTGGTCCTTGATGCTGGTAACATTCGTGAAGGCAAGCTCAGTGCCTACCGCTTTACGCAGCAGCTGCTGCGGATCGGATTCAAGGAAGGCTTGCTCAGCCGCAGCAACTTCGTTATCCGTATCTTTATACGCATCCAGCACCTTATATAAGGCAATTGCTTCAGCGTATTTTTGAGTAGAAGCGAGCTGCTCAGCACGTTCTAATTGCTTGCGCAGGGTGGTTTGAATATAAGCCATTGTTTTAGCTGAGCCTTCGCTGAGCTCTTGGGTCGATTGGAACACCATCGCGCTCGCAATAAAGCTTTTTAAATCGCTTTTTTCCAGCTTGGCAAGGGTTGCTTGCGCGTAGGTTTCAAGCTTTGGCAGCAGCCATGGGGCTTCGATTTTATGGGTAGCATAAAAATTGCGGATAGCGACAACGTCCTTTAACACATCCTCGAACGACTTGGCTTTAAAGCTCGCATCAAGCCGTGCTTGGTCGTATCGCTCCAGCAGCTTGTTGATTTCATCGGATTTCCTTTTTTCATCCTTATAATAAATGGCAGGCACTTGCGTCAAATAGACGATCTCATGGTTGCCGTCAAACTTCTTGGTGCTGATATCGGCTTCCAAGCTTTTGACCAGATATACCTTGGCATTGGTGAAAGCATCGTTAAAACGTTCCTCCAATTGCTCAGAGGCGGCCATTTCGGCGAAGCGTTTTTGCGATGCCTCATCCTTTGCAGCCGTCTCCTTGGCCTTGGCTTGGTAAGCCTCATAGCTTGTAAGCAGGAGGTTGATATCGTTGACCTCTTGGGCTGCCTTCGTATCTGCGGTCAGCACGGTGAAAAATTGCTTCAGCGCCGCCGCGGGATTTAATAGATTCAGTGCAGCTACCGTTTCCTGCTCCTTATAGTCAATAATGCGGATTTGCTGCGCTTGGGTATAGGCCTCTTGGGCTTCTAGCTCGTTGCCTGCGCTTTGTAGCTCGGCGGCTTTGGCATAGAGTGCTGTTTTTTGCCAGCTGAAATAGCCTTTATAGCCAGCTAAGCAGAGCGCAGCTACCAGCACAATCGCAGAGGCATTTCGATACCGTTTCGAACGCTTGTACATGAAAGACGCCATTGTTAGCCTCCTTAGAGTTTTCGGAGGCTACGCGGCCAGGGTGTTCCTCCGATTGCTGATGTTTCCAGATTTTTTTGATTGTATAAACTATTTAGCGGTGAAAATCAGGAAACAAAGGCACCGCTTCGCTATCTCTAGAACACCCTGGCCGCTCCGCTAGCTAGGCATGGGCATAAAGCAAAAGCACCCCCAGAACTGGGAGCCGAATCATGCCTCGCTTGAGCATGCCCTTAAGCTTTCGGAGAATTAAAGCAGCCCCTTCAGCTCGGGGTCGGCATCATAGCTTCGCTTGATCAAGCCTTCAAGCTTCGGGTGGAGGATCGGAAAGGCTGCCGGGCTTTCGGCAACCAAACGGCATAAGCGCACCAGCCGCTCGTGGGGAAGCTCCTCTATAAAATCGGCGATCTGAACCTCATATTGGAGCACGTAAGCCTTCACGCGCAGCGCCGCGGTAAAGACGAGCGCGAGCACGGCCCGCCCGCCAGGCAATGCTTCGATTTCTGCGCGGTACCGGAGCGCATAGTCGATCGCATCACGTTTTACAAGCTCGGGGTTGACCTTGCTGACCTCGAACAGGTAAAGCACAAAATCCGGATCGAAAGCCTCGGGCAGCAGCGTGCTTAATTCCAGATCCATATCTTTGCGTAAATTAAAATGGTTCAAGCAAATCACCTTTAATATTTTTACCTGATTGCCATTAATTAAGTATCCGATTTCCCGCAGCTTCTCGTAAGCTAGCTTGTAATCATAGGCTTTCAGGTCATTGGCTGCATCCTCGGTATCGAGCAGCAGTCCGTTACGAATGGCTGAGTTTTCCCGTTGAAGCAGCTGGTGCAGCATGCTTTTGGTCAAATAGGGGAGATACCGTCTGCGCAGCAGCAGGTAGAGTGCAATAAAAACAATACCACCAAGCAAAGAGATGGTCATTTCCATCAGATTGTGACTCAGGAATAAAGCTATTAGGGCAGCTATGCTTAGGATCAATACGTCCCGTTGCGCATTGCGTTTCAGGATCGTGCTGACCACCTTTGGCAGTGGGGCGAACTTCCCCTGAGCTCCACAGCACAGGCATACGTCATCCCATAGCACCGAATAGCTGCCGCAACTTCTGCATTGCTTTAACCGTTGAAAGGATTGGTTGGTTCGTTGGCTGGGACGGAAATGGGCGGCAATTTTATTGGCCATGGTTGTCACCGCTATTTAATTGGACTTTGAACTCCGCATCGAGGGTATCCAGGGAAAGCTCGTTTTGTTTGCTTTTATGAAATTGGATCCAACGGTTCAAGACGAAAATAGCAGCTAGTGCCAGCAAAATATAGGTTAGCATCATAGCCTCCTCCAGACCCCTTAAAAAGGGCCAGTAAATAACGTTAAGAATATCATAAGAATTGGGGCAGTGGAATTTTATGCATGAAAAGATTAAGATGGTGAGTAGATAGTCAATTCTATTATATAGTATCTCAGTGTTTTGGAGGATTAACAACGTGAAGAAAAATAGAACCCTTACCATGATGGCTACGGCCATGCTAATGCTGCTGCTTGTTTTACCGTTTCAAACGCTAGCAGCTACAATCGGGAGCGATACAAAAATCGATGCTGTGCTTTCAGTCGATGTCAGTACCTCCATGAACGAAAGTGATGTTAATAAAGTAAGCTTTGAAGCGATGAAAATGTTCATTGATATGGCGTCTGTCCAAGGTGATAAAATTGGTGTCGTTGCGTATACGGACCAAATTTTGCGGGAGAAGGCACTGCTGACCATCAGCAACGCGGCAGATAAGCAAAGCCTGAAAACGTTCATCGATCAATTGACGCGAGGCCCCTATACCGATGTTGCAGTAGGGGTGGGCGAAGCGGTGAAGGTGCTGGAGTCAGGAGGCAGTGCGCCCGGGCATGTTCCGCTAATTGTACTGCTGACCGATGGCAATAATTCACTGAATACGGGAGCTGGCAAAAACCAGGCGCAGTCTGACCAGCTATTGGAGCAGGCGGTGAAGAAGGCGAAGGATAAGGGAATCCCGGTTTATACGATTGGCTTGAATGCAGATGGTAACTTAAACAAGGACGCACTGGAACGGATTTCCACCGATACGGGCGGTAAGCTGTTTATTACTTCAACAGCCGATAACCTGCCGCAAATCTTAAGCGAAATTTATGCGAGCCACCTGAAGCTTAAAGTAGTGCCGTTGACAGGCATTACAGCGAACGGTCAATTTCAGGATGTGACGGTTAATATTCCGAATGCAAGCGTGCTGGAGGCGAATATTTCGATTATGTCCTCCAAGCCAGTCGAGGTAAAGCTGGTTAACCCTGCGGGCCAGGCGCAAACGATCCCTTCCGATAAAATCGTTTATTCCGCTTCCTCAGCCTATACACTAATTAAGCTGTTAAATCCGGAACAGGGAGATTGGAAGCTGCAAATTAAAGGGGTTTCCAAAGAAAAAATCGATATCAATTTAATATATAATTACGATGTGCAGGTGTTGATGGAGGTTCTGTCGTCTAATTCTTATAAGCCTGGCGATACGGTTCCGATTAAAGCCTATCTGGAGTCCAATGGAGCTAAGGTAACGGATGCGGATTTGTTCAAAAATTTAAAGGCGGCGCTGGTCGTTACCGATTTGGATACAAAAAAAACGGTGGAAACGCCACTTGCTTCCTCGGCCCAGGGCATTGAAGGCACGATGAAGCTTGCCGAAGCCCATGACTATGAAGTGAAGGTTAAAGTGGAGGCTGCGAGCTTTGTTCGTGAATCGCAGCCTGTCACGATTTCCGCCAAGAAGGGCGGGGCCAGCACGCCGGCTCCCGCACCAGCCGCTTCTGGGAATGAATCCACGGAGGGCAGCCATACACTCCTAAAGCCGATAGCCTGGATCGTAGGCTTGCTGCTGTTGCTGGCTGCAGTAGGGCTATACCTTTTTTCTCGGTGGAAGCAGGCCAACAAGGGATTTTTTGGGCAGATGGTCATTGAAGTGAAGGATGAGGATACGGGAGAGCGGACAAGCCCGCAATACCGCAAGCTGAATGCCTTTAGGGGCAAGTTCGAGCTTCATCAGCTGCTGCAACTGGCGCCTGAGTTTGCCGAGACGAAACAGATCCTGTTCAAGCCCGGCCCTGGAGATACAGTCATTATGTTCAACCAATCCGGTTGTGTCATTGAGAAGGGTGGACGTTTGTTCGATGCCGCACAGGGCAAGGAGCTTCGCAACAATGACCGGATCAAAATTCTATTGCAAAATGTAAATAAATCGATCACGGTCGAATATTTGAAATAGCATGGCACGAAGTTGCAATTAAATCGTATGTAGTTGATATAGAACCACACATAGGGGGACAAGCGAAATGAAAGCAGTTGTCAGAGAACATATTCAACAGCTGGATGTGTCATTGGGCGGGGGCATTATCAGCGATAAAATTCGTGTGGACACGATTGATAATCCGATGCTTGTTATCGGGCTTGGCGGGACGGGGATCGATGCATTGCTCAGGCTGAAATACCAGATCAACCGCAGATTCAAGCTGCCCGAGGACCCTTTTACCAAGAAGAAGAAGGAAAAGCCAACGAATGTCGAATTTCTCGCATTGGAAACGAATGAGCATGACCGCAACAAAAAATATAAAGGGATCGGGCTCGATCCGTTGACCGAATTCGTGCTGCTGTCCAATGCCGAGATCGGCAGCGTGCTGCAAAACCGCAGCATCCTGGAGCCTTACATCCGCGAGTGGCTGTCTCCGGAATTGACGATTACGGACGGCATCAACGGTGCATCAGGTGTTCGGCAAGCTGGACGGCTGCTGTTATTCACGAAAATTGTCCAAGTCGTACAAACAATTGAGCGCAAAATCAAATCCTTGTCCGTCGGAACGAACAAGAAGCTGATGGTTTTCGTGCTAACCGGCTTGGCAGGGGGAACAGGCAGTGGCTGTTTCCTCGATATTTCCTACATTGTCCGGGGCATTATGGAGCGCGATTATGGCTCCGCCGGGGTGGACAAGGTTAATATCCTTGGCTATCTGTTCACGCCCGATGTCAATTTGGCGAATAAAAGCCTGACCGAGCATTCACGTGAATATATTAAGAAAAATGGCTATGCAGCAATGAAAGAGCTGGATTATTGGATGAATGTCGATGAGCGCAACGAGCGCTTTAAGCAGCAATATGCGACGATCTTGAACGTCAATTCACCCATGCCGCCATTTAATTTGGCCCATCTTATTTCGGCTACGAATCTAGAGGGCAAGCTGCTGGAAAATGCCTACGATTACTGTATGAACGTGACCGCCGAGAATATTACCAACTTTATGGCCAGCGAGGATAAAAGCTCCGGCGAGGAGTTTGCAATCCATGACTATATCAGCAATATCCGTACGAATATTAACCAAATGCCCAAGACGTATGCGGCCAATTACCAGTACAATATTTTGGGTGCGTCCTCTGCGGTACTGCCGATTGAAGAAATGACCACTTATCTGGCCTACAAAGTATTCCAGCGGATGGAAAAAATGTTCGATGCCGGTCCCTCCCAGGAGGAAGTCGAAAAGCTGGCGAATAAGCTGGGTGTTGACCCCGATTCCGTGCACCGTGAATTCAACAAGCGTGTCCCTGAGGTGCTGCCGGGCTACCAAAATAGCGAGCGGTTGAGCTATAACAACGTGATCAAGCAGCAGGTTGTGAACATTGATACAGAGCTGGAGCAAAGCTTTCTCTCGCGTGCCCGTGAGGAATATATTAAAAGCCGCAAACAGCTTCCTGGCCAAATCAAGAGCGAATTTTCCGAGCAAATGAAGAAAATTTTCAGCAATCCCGAGCAGGGTCCGTTTTATGTGTCGCGGATTATTTTGCAGGATAAGGGCTTTTGTCTGCTTAAGCTGATTTCTTCTTATATAGAAGCTTTGCGCGAAAGTATTTACCGCATCCCCCGTGACCTGGAGTCCGCCGAGGAGCAATCGGTATCCAAAATGGCCGAAGCCCGCAGCGCTTTTATTTCCAAGGACCGCAAAAAGGATGCTTTTATCGAGTCCAAAATCCAAGAGGTGCTTCTGCACGCTGACCGTGAGCGGATGGAGCAAATGATCGAGTTCTACGAGGATTTATATAAATTGATCAACGATGAAAATTCGCGGATTTATCAGGTGTTTTCCGAGCTGTTGAACGAGCTGAATAAAATATTCGAGAAAAATGGACGCATCCTGACGAATGGTGAGGAAGAAATCGACCATAAGGGCAACCGCACTTATTATTGGAATGTCGTCAGCGTCCCAGACATTGCCGAATTGATTGGTGAAGTGACCGATGAGAAAAATGTGAATGAGCTGATCCGTGATTTTACGAATGAGCTGCTGAATAAATCGAACCAGTGGATTAAGGAGCAGGAAGTGGATGTAATCAGCTCGATTTCCGAGTTTTTGACCGACCACTTCGGCGACCTGATTACCAAATCGATGGAGGATTACCTGCTGATCAAATACGGGCACGAGGATTCGATGGAAAAGCTGGTAGAGCAGCGGATTGCCAGCCGCCTCTATGAAGAAGCAAAGCCTGTCTTTCACCTGAGCAACAGCTCCGGCCACTTTAATTTCCCTTCGTGGGGATTCGTATCGGTGCCTTTTAAATCGCCGAGTATTTTTAAGGGGATCCGCAATTTCCAGGATAATGCGATTGCCAATTCGCGTTTTACGATCAAGGAAAGCCAAGTAAAAAACCGCATTTTCTGGCTGAACACGCAAAACGGTATCCCGTTATTTCTCTACACGCCAATGAAGGTTTACGAAGAAAGCTACGAGCGCACGATCCTGGAGCCGGAAGGCATTGGACGCCACCTCGTGCAGACCGACAAAGTGAACTGGACCTATCTGCCTTCCCCGATTCCGGAAAAATCGTGGGGCGATACGTATGTGAATGGGCGCGTCAAGCATTATAACGCTGAGGTGCGTTTCTCCTTCGAGCGCGCGTTAAGTCTCCACGTGATTCGCGCCAAAGGAGCGGACAGCGGTACGATTAATCGCTATGAATGTATGTTTGCCAAGCCTTTTGAGCTGGAGCGCTTTCTGGAAGCCTATTCCTTGCAGCTTAACGCGTCGAGACCTAATTTGGGCGAGTTACAACGTTGCGTTGGCGACATGAAGCAATTGCTGGAGAATGGCCTTGAGGTCGAGAGCACCAAGGATATATTCGGCAGCGTTAATGCGGATATGGCCAAAGAAAACCTGATCCGCTCACCGGAGCTATTGAAACGGGTCAAGGATGAGCTGGCCTTATACGATCGGATCGTCGTGAAGATCGCTGAGCTGGAAAAGCTATTGAACGTTTTTAAGGATGAAGAGAAGTTTGTATCCAATTTTATTGAAGCGATGTACACCTCGACCATTATCAAAAAAGGCGCTCTCTACGTATACGACCACGACGCGGAGGAAGATCCTTGGGAGCCGTTTGTGAACCTGATGAAGGTCAACAAATTCGTTGACTACGAAATCTACAGCAAGCTCCGCGAGCTTGATGAGAAACGGCAAAGCCTGCTGCAGCGCAAGGCAGCCAAACGCAGCCAAAGCTTAAGCGCATCGGATGATATTAAGCTGCTGGTTGAAACCTTACGCCAAATGGGCGAGTCCTACCAGGAATCCAAAGCAGCGCTGGATTATGAACGCGCCGAGCTTGCGGATGGCGAAGCGATGTACCAGTTCTATAAGCAGGTATCTAGCAGGGTGAATGACATGGTGAAGAGCTTGAGATAGGCTGAAATTCGGAAGATCAGGTGACCACATTGCTAAAATATAATATTTGTTTTTTTAAACAAGGCAACCATATCCTCCTATTAAATAGAGAAAGCCCAAGCTGGATGGGCTGCTGGAATGGTGTTGGCGGAAAGCTGGAGCCCGGGGAAACGCCGAGACAGTCAATGATTCGTGAAATTAGCGAAGAAACCGGCATCCATGAATCCCAATATCAGCTTACCTATAAAGGGATGGTTACTTGGACAGTTGATGGCGGGGGCTTAGGCGGAATGTATCTATATATTGCGGAATTAGGTGAGGATATCCCTTATGAGACTCCTGTTAAAACCGTTGAAGGAATACTGGACTGGAAGTCAATCGAATGGATTATGCACTCGGAAAATAGGGGAGTAGCAGCGAATATACCGATTTATTTAAATTATATCGTGCATGACCAGAGCTGCTATGAGCATTACTGTACGTTTAAAGAGGGCAAATTGCTGGATCACTGTTCCAAAATAATAGAATCATCAACAGAAGATCGAGCCGAAATGAATAAGTACCTTATGAGTAAGTCTTTCGCAATATAATGCAATAAAGAACATTTGTATGTATTTGGAATAAAAGGTGAAGTATGCATGAAATTGAATCTTGGGAAGGGATGGTTTCTTAAGAAGAGAGCGTACCAGCCAAGCCAATTGTCAAGACCAAGTGTTGACGCACTTGGTCTTTGTTAAATAAACCGTAACATAAAAATATCGCGGCAATGATATCTGCCTAAGGGCAGGAATTTCACACGGCTTACTACGAGCCCACATAAAAAAGGGGATTATATGGGCGATTGAGTTCCTAAGTAAAGAGCTTGCTGTAGTAATGGAAAAATCGGAAATCGATTATTATTCGGTAGATAAAATGCAGGCGAAGAACCAGAACATATTAGTACCTGCAATGACTCCATCCGTATTCGTGAGTTAGAAGAAGAGTAAGTACTTCTGTATGCAGAGCTCCATTGTCCACTAGAACGAAGAATATCGGAAGTAAGCAATAATAATTGTAAAATGGTCATCAGCCAAGCTGAGTATGCATCAGCGAGCTTTCAATAAAAAGGGATGCTAGCACCTAATCCAAGCGAGTCCCGGAGGGCGGGACAATGCGCCCCGAGAACACGCAGCCATGCATCACAACCATGCACCCCAAAACAAGCGTGTCCAAAGGACGAAAGCGCCCCGAGAACACGCCGCAACGCTAACAGACTGGGAGTCCAGAGGGCAAAGCCCTTTGGGGCCCTTCCTAGAGGGAGGGTTTGGGAGGGAGAAAGTATTTCTATGAGAAACCAACTAATCACATTCGCTAATCATTATGCTGTCAGAATGGACCATACGGGAACCGATGAGGATGAGATGCGCAGTATCAATCACCCCATCGTGTTTGTGTTCCTAGGTGACTTATCGGCGGAAGCCTTGGATACGATGCACGCGTTAAACAGCTCGAAGTGGAACAACTCCGCAGGTGTCGTTTACCTGCAAATCGGGACGAAGCCTCCCGCGGCGCTGGACAATGTATACGGCTGGAGCTTCGCAGCCCCGTCAGATGACAAGCGCAGGCTCCGACCAGCGATTCACAAGCAGTTTTATACAGACCAAGCGAAGCTGCTGGAGCTTAACGTGACTTTACGGCAGATGAATAGCCGGATTTCCCAGTTTGGCCGTATGTACACGCATCTACAGCGATTGAATATTGCCATCGTTACGCGCTTGGACGACCCGTTCAACATCCTTTTACCAGAAATCACGGTATTGATGGAAACCATTTTCGGGGAGCAATTCCGCTCGGTGGCCATTGACTTGTACGGCCTGCTGGAGGAAAAAGGAGTAGGCGAACAATTTGCTTTTCAGTCTTCGCTAGGCGTCAGCTTTTTGCAGGAGGTTGATGGCTACCAGAGCAGGGACTACGCATTTAAAGGCATGCTGCAAGTGACAGGTGAAGGCGTCCGATTGCCTGCTATGCATACAGCATCGTCGCTTTTTGATGTCGTTTATTTAGTGAGCGATAAGGATGAAAGGGGGATTTTTGCTGAAAATGGGATGCAAGGCAGCTATGAGGCGATTTGCAACCTAAGCTTGTTGAAAAACCGCAAAACCTTGAACGAATTGGACCCCAAGCATGGGGCGTACAATAACCAGCATTTTAAGCAAAATGCGACCCCACCTGACGGAGAAGGGCGCTGTTATGCTTCCGTGGGGCTTTCAAGAATCAAACGGCCGAATCCAGCGATAGCGCTAACGGTGCTTTACCATGTGTACAAGCATCTATTACAGCGGATGAAGGAAAATGCCGAGCTTGACCGGGAATATGTGCAGGATTTGCTGGAGCTTGCGCCGAGCCGCTATGACGATGATATTCGCTCACTTTTGCAGGATCCTGAGAAAGCTGTAGAAGGCATGTTTGGCTTGCTGCACGACCATATCTCCTTATCCGAGCTGCAATCGATGACGCTTTATGAGGCAGAGTCGGCGTTGTACGGGGGGAATGCGCAAGCCTTTTTTGAGATGAACACAGCTCGGCTGCTGGAGAAGGAATTTGCAGAACGTGATTTTGGCGGCTGGCTGCAAAAAAAACTCGATACCCGGATCATCGATAATCCATTGTTTGGGTTTTATGCGGCTTACTTGTGTTCCTCCGAAGGAGGGAGTGGGAGCTTGGTCGATGAGCTTCATGTACGGATTAAGGAAGCAACCAAGCTGCTGGAGCAAGGGCAAGGCGAATTAGAGCAGCTATATGCGGAGCGTGTGGCAGATCAGGCCTTTGCCAAAAGCTCCCTCTGGGGACGGCTTACGAACAAAATCTCTGTAAAAAGCTTCAGCCGCCACTTGCTCGACCTCGTTTACGGAATCAAGCTGGATCTGAAGCTATTGGAAATGAAGCTGCGGCTATTGCGGCAATATTTGCAAAAGCTGGAGGAGCTGCATGAGCGGACGAAGCCTTTTGTACAAAGATTACACCAGCTGGAAAAAACATTGCAGGATGCAAGCCGCGGCAGTATTTTGCTCACCAGTGACTATTTGAACCGCAATATCAATGAATACTACGGGCATGGGGTCCGAGAAATACTTGCTGAGCTGGAAAGCCGGCGGGGAGCTCAATTTTATTGGGATGAGCGGCATATGGGCAATATTTCGCAGCTGCTTGTCCAAGGCGAGGAGCCATTACTGCAGCGGCTGATGGAGGTTACGAGCAGAGAAATTTTTGTGAACCCCCTGTTCCAAAAATCATTCGAGGACGAGCTGCTGGAACGCGCCAATGTGGCGGCAAGCTACGATAACCGTGAGGTGTTGTCCAAAGAAGATCTTTTCCGTGATCTGTACAGCACTTTGGAAAATGAAGCAGCTATCCGTGCTGATGTATACCATTCCACACATAAGCACCGTTATATCGAAAAATACTTTTTTGGCGATTTTGAAAGTGAATTTATTCGTTATGCGTTTGCGGTCGACCAGGGAAGCCGTGCCTACAAGCTGGGCTGCGTCCAGGAAATGAAGCAAAGCGGCATTGAAAAACTGAACATTATGGGCGGCTTCCGAATCGAGGACCTGATGTATTACCGAAATGGCAAACGTTACTATGATACGTATATGGAGAATGGTTTTGCCTTTCATAGTATGGATACCTCAACAAATCAAGGATTCAAAGAAGTATAATCTTACAATATGATATACTAAACTTAGTAAATGTTGGATGCTATTAATATTGTATCCTCTAAGTCATGTATTTTAAAACGATATTTTTGATCGTTTCACAGTTTTGTATTACCGCATATGTCCTCTCCATGTTCGCTCTGGCAGTCAGCACCGGCTGTGGCGTACAGGATTGTAGTTAGAGAAGCAAGGTTATTAAGGTTTGTGTTTAAGCAAAGCCAGCTTGATGTTCCGAAGGAACGAAAGCGCCCATGAACGAAAAACCAAGCGTGTCCCGTAGGGACGGAAAGCGCCCCGAGAACACGCAGCACCGATAACAGACAGGGAGTCCAGAGGGCAACGCCCTTGGAGCCCTCCCTAGAGGGAGGGTTTGGGAGGGAGAAAAAACTGTGCGCAAATGGAATGGACTATTAACCGTATTAAGCTTAGTTGGCGGGATGATCGGGTTTGTGATTGGAGAATGGATCCTCGACAGATGGTCGGGGATCATGCACGAAACGCTACTGATGGGCATCTATTTTGGACAATTTGCATTGGTTGTGGGTATATGTTGCTTGCTCGCTGAAATCATCTCGCCTCAGCTAAACGGTCCCAGCTGGAGGCTGCGTTATGCGCGTGATGGCTGGAAATTCCTCGTTCCGGCCACCTTGCTGCTCTTATTTGTAGCTGGAGTCATCTGTCAGTTTATATATGGGCTACAGTTGGGGAACAGTGATAAGCCACGGGACTATGTGCTGCTGATCGACATGTCGGAGAGCATGAAGACCAGTGACCCGAACAACCAAAGCATCGAAGCGGCGCGTTCATTGATCAGCAAGATGGATGATGGCAAACGTGTTGCCATATTTACATTCAACGAGCAAACCCAGCTGGTCGTGCCGCTGACGCCACTTAAAAATTCAGGGGCGAGGGAGCAGCTTGCTGCCCAATTGAGTGCAATCAAAGCACCTATCGGGCAAACTGATATTGGCAGGGCCTTGACGATGGCTATGGAGCATATGACGAAGGAACGAATCCCGAACCAAAAAGCAGCGGTCATCCTGATCTCCGATGGCTATAGCAATGTCGATTTGGTAAAGACTTTGGCTCCGTATCAGCAGGAGCAAACCCAAGTACACACCGTAGGGATCGATTCTACACAGCGGGAGGGCAATTTGCTTCTGCAGCGGATCGCAACGGAAACGGGCGGCACCTACCATGACGTGAAACGGGTAGAAGGCATAACGGATGTATTTGACCAAATCTACCAAAATGGGCAACGTTGGCATTTGATGAACGAGCGTGCGGGTATAGCGGCGGAAGATGGGTATCACGGCTTGCTGCGTGTGGTACTAATAGTGCTTATTGGCGCAGTGCTTGGTATATCGTTAGGTATTGTATTTGATAACCGCTACTTGGCCAAATGCTTTTCGATTGGTGGTGCGATCGGCGGGCTTATTGCCGGCATCGTACTGGAAACCGGACTTCAAGGGGCTGTTGAGCCATTTATCGTCCGCGCTTTGGCTGATGCGGCGTTGGCATTCGTATTGTCTCTGTCAACCTTGATCATTGCGGTGGGCGGGCAAGGAGGCGGAACAGGCGGCTTTCGCAGTGTAGCTCGGGATCGTCCGATGCAAGGGGAACGGCGGAGCACCGAAGTGATTCGTAAACAATTTCGATAAAGGTAACGGGAGGCGGATTTCTTTTGCAATGGGAAGAACCTGAGCAGCAGTATAGAATCGTAAAAACGGCGTGCCAGGTTCTGGACGGGGAAAGCATCGTCACCTGGCATTGGCCTAAGCATGTGGAGGCTGTATATGTGTACAGTTTTCCTGATGGTATGGAGAAAGCGCCTGAGCTTCTGGAGCCGAGGCGCTTGAAGCTGTTCACCCGGGAAGAATATAAGACCAAATCGGGCTACCGCGAGCGCTTGGAGCATATTGGGATGCAAGGCTACCGGATTTTTCCTTGCCTTGTCCGTAGTGGCCAGCCAGTGCCGCTCAGCCAGACGGACCCTGATAATTACGTGCGTGTGAGCGGAGGGAAAGCAAAGCTAAGGTATGCGATTAAATATGGAAATAAATGGTTTAGTAAATATAAATCGGTGCGTATCCAGCTTTTTTGTGAAATTTCGGTTCCTCAGCAAGCGCTTTGTTATGTAAAGAAAGAGGGAGCGCCACCGATAAATAAAGAAGACGGGATCGCGTATCCTTTTCCGAATCATTTTGCATCGGGAAGCCATACATTGCCAGAGATCGAAGTGGGCAAAAACGATTATATCCGTATATTTTTTACCGATGGCAAGGCCTTTGGAGAGCTTTACGAATTGATAGCCGAATAATGAGCTTACGAAGAAAGTTTTGCTAAAGCAAAACTCTTAGGAGGAAAGAGCCATGTTGGATTTTTTTAAAAAAATGTTTGATAAAAAGCCGCCCGTCAAGGAACGGCCCCCCTATTACAGCATTGTGTGTCCACATTGCTTTAGTAAGTTTGAGCCCGAGGAAGTAGTCTTTCGAGCAAGCCATGTGAAAGAGAATGACGATGACTTTATGCTGCAGGAGGACCGGAAGCTGACCGATTGGCGCCGGAAGTTCAACCTGTCACAAGTCGACATGGAAGCGATTATTGAGCCACATACGATTCCTGATGAAAATAAAACCTATATCCAAAACGTGCTCGTAGCGATCACCGACCGTTATGGCGAAGAGACAAGGCGCCGCCTGTGCCCAAGCTGCCACAATGAGCTGCCGATTTCATCGGGCAAGGTGCCGAGCAACATTATCTCGATTGTAGGCGCGTCTCAAGTCGGTAAATCGGTCTATATGACCTCGTTGATCCATACGCTGCAAAATACGACCGCGTCCAATTTCAATGCGGCATGTATGCCGCTAAGTGCGGAGATCAGCCGCAAATTCCGGCAAAATTACCATGAGCCGATATTTGAACGCGGCAGCATGCTGCAATCGACGAATCCGAATGAACAGCAGGAGCCGTTTATTTTTCAATTCGTCTTCAAGGATGAGAGCGAGGCACCACTGACGCTTGTGTTTTTCGATGTGGCTGGTGAGGGTATGGTCGAACGCGATTATCTGGATATTTATGCCGCGCATATTAAAAATTCATCCGGTATCCTGTTTCTGGTCGATCCGCTGCAGATCCGCAGCATCCGCGACAAAGCTCGGCTTTATATCGGCGAGGAAGAGGGCGAATTCGCCAACCGTTACGATGAGCCACGTGAGGTGGTTATTAGCTTATTCGAGAATTTTATTGCCCACCAGCACAACAGCAAGACCGAGATCCCTACGGCCATCGTGCTGACCAAAAGCGATATGCTCGTGCATTTGATGGAAGAGGATAGTGAATATATACGTCCCAATAGCAATGTGTTCCGCAATGTCGTGCACAAGGGCTTCCTGAACAAGACGGAATTCGACAATATTAATGGTGAAATTGGCCGTTTTATCGAAAATGTCGACCGCCCGTTCAAGGACGCTATTGACGTTTATTTTAAAAATACAGCTTTTTTCGCTGTTTCTGCATTGGGTGCTAACCCGGTGAATAAGCAGCTTACCGGCGTTATCAATCCGATTCGGGTGGATGAGCCGTTTATATGGCTACTGTACCAGCTTGATTACGTGGCTAGGAGAGATGCAACATGATGGACGAGCGTAAAGCGATCCAGCAGCAATATTTTACAAGGGATCGGGAGGGCGTATTCCGCACCAGCGAAGGCTTCGATACGGTTGCCAAATCGGAGGGGCTGGATGTTGCTTTTATAAAAACGACGTTGAACCCCTTTTGTATCTATAAAGCGCCTAAGGAGCTATTGGGGCGTGGGGAAGAGGATGTTTCCCTGTACCCCGAATCACTAGTCGTGTTCCACGCCGATAATGGCGATATGGTGATCGGTCGGAGCTGCTTCGTCGGTGCCGATTTTACGGGACAGCGTAGTGCGTCGTTCACCCACCAATTCATTGTGCCGAAAGAGCGCAAGGAGCAATTCTTGCGTAATCCCGAGCGGTTGCTGCAAATTCGCTCCTTTCAAAGCGCTTATGATATTCGTGCTGGCAAGGTGCTTCCAGAGCTTGATGATATCGAGTACGATCCAGCAGCACGCAACGGAGGAATTGACCAAACCGAGCAATTGCTTACTCGTTTAAGGATCGACCAAACGCGCTTCCAGCAGCTGGTTTATACCGTGATGTCTTCGGTAACGAATAAAAAGAAGGTTTACATCGTTCTGGACACCCATGTAGTAGACAGCGCCGAGCTCGCGAAACAGCTACTGCAACTGATTTATAACTCGCTTCCTTATGCGACACGCCGACAGCTTGGGTTTATGACTTTCAGTAGTGAGCCGGAGGGTAAGCAGGGCTTACATATTATTTTTGTGGAAAAAGGTGGTATCCGCCAGCCTGACCGTAATATTGAGCGGGAGCATCTGTTTGATTTTCCGAATAACCGATTTATCCATAATGAGCTCCCTGCACAGGAGCATAAATACTTGGATTTTATTTGGCAGCACCGCCATTCTCCGGACCAGCTTGACCCTTTATTTGAATTTTGTGATGAGGCTTTACAGGGAACGCACAGCAATACGACTTTGAGGGTGCAGTCCTACGATGAGCTGTTCACCTTGTATGAAATCGAGCAAGGCAACCATGCGCTTTATGAGGCCAACCGTGCTGCAGCTATGCAGGCTATTGCCACCTATGCGAACGCAGAAACCATCCAGCAAAAAAACAGGCTAAATCAATTATTCATAACCTTGCTGCGCAAGGATGCGATGGATGCCACCATTCTTCCGGATGCGGATTATATCAAAAGCTTGCTGCAATACTATGCCTTTGCGGATGAAGGCGTGCGCAAATTGGTCAATACCTGCTTTGTACTTTTCATCAGCCGGGCGGCTTCTCGTTCCGATGATGAGGGTATGGCCGAAGCGGCCCATTTATTTGATCAGCTGCTAGGGCAGGATCATATGTTTGACGCCGTGATGAGCGGGCTTCATGGGCATCAGGCGGGTACAGCCGAGCGTTATGTCGCCTACCGGATGGAGAAAGCGGGAGGGGTCAAGGCGTTAATCGAGGAGATTCGATTCTGGATCCAGCATGGCGAAAGTATGGTCCAGCAGCGCTTTTTTACCAATGAAGTATTGAAAAAGGTGAAAAGACTGCTGCAGACCGATACGGTCATTAAGCAGGTCGAAGCGGCCAATACGTTGTACCGGTATTTTGACGAGCTGCCTGAACGTGCAAATAAGCCGCAATATGAGGATTTCTGCGGCCAATTAAAGCTTGAAATTCGTTTGGAGCTGCTGGAATCGCTAAAGCCGGCAAGCTTGGAGTATGAAGAAATTGTCCAGCTGGGCTTTATGCTGGAGAAGACAGACCAAGAGCTGAACAGCCATTTGGATAGCCGCCAGAGGCTAACTATGCATTTGCTCAGCACGATTTATAAAATATTGCTGATGGCGAAGAAGGAAGACTCCGAGCTCGTCAAAGCGATCGACAGGCTGGATACGCTGGATCTGGAGCGCGTCCAGGAAGCGCTGAAGAAGCTGTTGTTTTCGCGGATTGCGCCGGAGCATTTTAGCAAAATTGTGTATGCCTTTTACCGACCAAGCCTGGGGCGCAACTCCGGTTATGTAGCGGAATTCGATTATTACGGGCTACTGGAGTATCTCATGGAGAAGGGCAGGGACATGGTCTATGACTTTCTTGTCTGGTCCGCGGAGGATTCACGTTTCTTGAATCCCAAGCAGGGAATCGATGCCAATTATAGGGCGGCGCTGAGCAAATTTTTCGATATCCATGCCCCTAGGGCGTTTAGGGATAAGGATATTAAGCAAAAGCTGATGGCCACCCAGAACGATTCCTTTATCGCCTTTTACAAGGTGGTCAAGCTTCGGCAGTCTGAGGAATGGGTTCGTTTTCTGGTGAAAAATAAACGGCTGCTAACCCGATCAGTACTATCTCTGCTCGGTCTCATTGTGCTGCTGGTCGTCTTTCGCAGCCCCTTAATGATGCTGATTGCTTATATAGGACCGGCGCCTGTACTTGTCGTTGAAGCGATGCCCATTGATAACAATGCGTCGACGGTTACTTTACAAGCAACCGCTGACGAAGCCGATTCTAACGTACAGCTATTTATCAACGGCGAGTTCATCGGAAACGGCAAAGGCAGCAAAACAGTAGAATTGCAGGATGGCAATAATGTATTTGAGTTCAAGGCGGTGAACCGTGGTGGCAAAGCCTCCGAGGTCGTTCGTAAGGAGCTTACCTATGCGATGCCAGCACCGATCGTTACGATCGAGGCGCTGCCTGAGGTAACCCGTAACAGCACGATCACAATCAAAGTAGGTGCCGCGGATGTCCATGATCCGAGCCCGACTTTGTATATCAATGGAGAGGCAGCCGGACAGAGCAGCGTGACGAAGACGGTTGATCTAAAGCCCGGAGAGAACATGATTGAAATTAAAGCGACCAATAAGCGCGGAAAAACCAGTGAGCCGATCCTGAAGAAAATCAAGTATGAGCCTGCGGTAAAGTAGGAAAGTCGGTCTTGTAGCTAATCGCTTTGCGGGGAAGAGTCTCCCCAGATGGTAAGGAACCTTGTAGTAAAAAGTCGCTCCCGCATGGGGGCGACTTTTTACTGTTTTCCATGCGATGTTTAGGCACAAGGTTTATCCGTATAATCTTTCCGTAAAGGATACACAATTAACAAATAGGTTTCACAGATTTAACAATTGGTTTATATAATAAATACTATAATTATTATTTTAGACTGAAAGGAAGATTTATATGAAACTTACTAATCACGTTAATTTTGTAGATTCGGAAGGCCAAATATATTGCTGTCTCCGCAATAAATTAGTAAAGCTTGACCAACAGCAGGAGGAGCGTTTCTGTAACGGCTGCCAAATGTTTGCGGGCTTTGCCAATGGGGGCGGTGTGGAGTGTATGTGGGAGGATGCGCGACATGTTAATAATCCGCATATCATTGTTGACCCTTTCCAAGAATTTATTTCCAACCAAAGGCGTGTCGTGCCTTCAGAGAATATGAGCAGCATGGCTTTTCTTGCGGCTGAGGCAGGCTGAAGCAGGATGAAGCAGGATGAAGCCAAGTCTAATCCAATAGCGACAACAAAGAACCGTCCGATATGGACGGTTTTCTTATGCACAAAGCCTGCTACATCGAAAACAACAGATCCCATAGCTGCTTGCCAATAAGGATAGAGGTAACGACTATAAATAGTGGCTTCACATAGCTGACACCATGGCGGATGGCTAAGCGGGAGCCTACCAGCGCCCCGGCTATCATCGCAACGCCCATCGTAAGGCCATAGCCGATATGTACAGAGCCGAGCAGGAGAAAGGCGCCCAGGCTGGCCATATTGCTGGCCAAATTCAATACCTTGGCATTGCCGGAGGCGCCAACAAAGTCGAAGCCCAGCAGCAAGAACAGGAAGAGCAGGAACGAACCTGTTCCAGGACCGAAGAAGCCGTCATAAAATCCAAGCGCCAACGCACATAAGGCTGTCGCCAGTTTGACGCGTGGAGTCATGGGGCGGGGAGCTTCAAGCTTGCCCCAGTCTTTTTTAAGTAAAGTATAAATAAGCAGCAGCACAAGCATACATACAACAAATGGCCTCAGGAACGAGGAGGGGACCAAATGTACGGTATAGGTTCCGAGCAAAGCACCGACAAAGGACAACGGGAATAGCATAAGCGCTAGCTTTCCGTTGATTTTGCCGGAAAATAAGAAAGACAGTGTGCTGGTCATCGAGGCCAACGTGCCCCCAAGCTTGTTGGTGCCAAGCACCATATTGAGTGGCAAGCCAGTGAGCAGGAGAGCTGGCACAGCGATTAACCCGCCTCCGCCGACAACCGAATCAATAAAGGCGGCTAAAAAACCTGCCACCAGCAAAAATAACAGCATATCTGTTGAAGGAAATTCCATCGTGAGGCTCCTTTAAGACTAAGATGACGATAGGCCAAAGCCTACGAATAGTATAAGTAAAGTCAAGGGTCGACACAATACTTTTTATACAGCCAGTGATTGCACATTCGTTTTGTACATGGTATCCTTCATGCAATGGTTACGCTACCAGATGAACTATATAAAATGAAAGGTGTGTTCTCTTTGATTCACAAGCTGGAGCATATTGGAGTTATGGTAAAGGATATGGACGCCTCAATCCGTTTTTATACGGAGGTAATAGGTATGAAGCTGGTTAAGCGCAAAGCCTTGGCAGACGGGGTTGAGCTGGGATTTATGTCGTTTCCGGATTCGGACAAGATTGAAATTGAGTTGATCGGGCGTGGGCATGACGGATTGCCAGACAATGGACTTGTGCATCATATTGCTTTTACCGTAAGTGATATTCAAGCAGAGATAGACCGTTTAAAAACATTTAATGTCAAATTGATGGATGAAACTCCTCGTACTATTCTAGAAGGTGACCTGATTGCCTTTTTCTTCGGCCCCGATGGCGAACGTTTGGAGTTTTTTCAACCAGCTTCCCAATAAGTGGATTTCACACATATCCCACCAAAAAGTGCCGTTTGGATTTCCTCCAGAACGGCCTTTTCGTTAAGTGTTTAATTTATGTTTCAGAAAGCATCCAAGGTGTAATAATGTATAAGATACCCCTATAACTAAGAAAAATATAGATGTAGTAAATATGTCGGATTTTGTCGCAATCGAGTCCGTGATCGGCTTATAATAGAAAGTAGAGAGACATTGTTTGGAATGGAGGGCTTCGTGTGGCGAAGGCACAAGTGGATCATCATTCATTGTTTGAGCATGCATATACGTTTGCGCCCGTTGGTATTGCACTCCTGTCCCTTGAAGGAGCATGGATAAAAGTGAATCCGGCAGTAAGCCATATTCTCGGATATTCCAAGGAAGAATTGCTGAGTTATACCTATAAAGAAATTTCACATCCAGAAGATGTAAACATAGATGAATTTAAAATCCAACAGCTGTTGGAAGGCGCCGCTATCTCTTATGAAACGGAAAAACGGTATATACAGAGCAATGGCAATGTTATTTGGGCATCGTTACATGTTTCCTTGGTCAGGGACGAGATAAAGGGTACTCCCCTATATTTTATCATACATCTGATCGACATCACCGATAAAAAAGCCACTCAGCATAAGCTGCTGGAAATCGAAAAGATTTATAAGGTGATTTCCGACAATACCGGAGACGTCATTTCCTTTTCCAATCCTGAAGGGATACTCATTTATTGCTCGCCTTCCCTCTTCGGTCTGTTAGGTTATCGGCCTGAAGAAATAGTGGGTAATTCGACCTTCAACTTTTATCATCCAGGCGACTTGGAGGAATTAAAAAAGAAGTCTTTCTCCGATAATGATAATTTTACGTGTAGGGTAATGCATAAAAATGGAAAATACCTTTGGTTCGAGACCAATTTCAAAATAATTAGGGATAACCAAGGCAATATCCAAAAAGTGGTGGGAATAGGACGAGATGTGACGAAACGTAAGGAGCATGAGGATAATTTGGCAGAGGCCCAACGGATTGCCTTGCTGGGAAGCTGGGAGCTGGATATTGATCATGACCATCTAATATTCTCTGCTGAGGTATACCGGATCTTTAATTTGAGTACAGCCTTTATAGGCAATAGCCCAGCTGATTTTGTCAAGCTTATACACAATCATGACCAACAAAGTTTAATGGATAGCTTTGAGCTTGCGAAAAATGGGCAGGAGATCAATGTGGAGTTGCGTTATCTTCAACCGGAGCACTCCATCAAATATTTTCATTTACGCGGCATCACGGCTAAAGATAATAACGGTAAACCGATAAAAATTAATGGAACGATCCAAGATGTAACAGAGCGGAAAAATATCGAACTGAAGCTGCAAGAAAGTATTGAGCGTTACACCTCGCTGAAAAAATATAACCATGATGCCATATTTTCGCTGGATCTGGAAGGTAATATTATTAATGCAAACGTCGTGGCCGAACAAATCACTGGTTTTCCGGTCGATGAGATGGCGGGCTCAAATTTCTTGAAATTTATTGGCACTGGCCATTTTAAACATTTTAAACCTGACTTAGCCAAAGAGGGCAATTCCGAGAAAATGATTGATAAGATTGTCAATAAGGATGGACAAATTATAGAGGTATTGACGACTAATGCCCCTATTATTATTAATGGGGAATTAGTGGGCTACTATATCATTGCCAAAGACATTACAGATCAGAAAAAATTGTTGATAGCCAAGGAAGCGGCGGAGAAGACGAACCTGGCGAAAAGTGAATTTCTCGCTATGATGAGCCATGAAATCCGTACTCCAATGAATGGCGTCATAGGTATGACCCATTTGCTGGTGGATACGACCGAATTGGATGCCCAGCAAGAGGAATATGTCGATATTATCCGTAAAAGCGGCAATGCCCTTCTGGCGATTATTAACGATATTCTGGACTTTTCGAAAATTGAATCCGGTAAAACCGATTTATTGGAAGAGCCCTTAGACATCAGGGAATGTGTTGCCGAAACACTGGATATCCTCTCCTCCAAAGCTGCCGAAAAACGTTTGGAAATGAAGTATTCTGTACATGCCAACGTGCCTCGGGCGCTTATTGGAGATGCTGCGCGCTTGAAGCAGGTATTAATGAATTTGATCGGAAATGCAATCAAGTTTACTTATACTGGCGGAGTTGCGATTACTGTAGAAAAAGACCTGCAAACCCCTAACCTCGTTCAACTTAAATTTATCATTAAGGATACCGGAATTGGTATTCCGGATGACAAGGTCAAGCAGTTGTTCCAGCCCTTCTACCAATTAGAACATTTTATGACCCGCAAATCGGAAGGTACGGGACTGGGGCTTGCGATCAGCAAGAAGCTTGTGGAAAAAATGGGCGGGAATATTTGGATTGAGCAAACCGATGTACCTGGCTCAACCTTTATATTCACGGTCGCTTTAAGAGAGGAAATACCACTTCCTGCTTCCATGCTAAGTATATCCAGTAAGGAGAAAAAATTTGCCGTGCGCTCATTAAAGATTCTTGTAGCCGAAGACCACGAAATCAATCAGCTCGTATTAAGAAAAATGCTTGAAAAGCTGGGGCATACCGTGACCATTGTTGAAAATGGGCATGAGGCTGTGCAAGCTGTCACCTTTGAAGCCTTCGATATGATATTTATGGATGTGCAAATGCCTGAATTAAACGGGTTGGATGCTTCGAGGTCACTTAAAGCATCATTTCCGAGTGGGGGCTGCCCGATTATTATTGCTGTAACTGCTAACGCCCTTAAAGGAGACCGGGAGAAATGCCTCTCGGCAGGGATGGATGATTATATTAGCAAGCCGATCAAGCGAGAGGTTATTACCGAAATGATCACTAAATATTTTCCGCAATAACCTGTAATCTTTATGGGTTATAATCATGTGATAAAAGGAGGTAAGAGCTATCGGTAAAACAGCGATTGTCGCGGGAGCGACAGGATTGATCGGCATTCAGCTGGTCAAGTCTTTACTGGAGAATCCTAATTACGGGAAGGTAATAGCCTTGACCAGAAGCAAGCTGCCGCTGGAGCATACTAAATTAATACAGGTCTTAACGAACTATGAGGATCTTGAGCCTGCTATTCAACAGGATTTGGCGGGCTCCGACCTTTTCTGTGCTTTGGGCACCACGATCAAAAAGGCGAAGTCCAAAGAGCAGTTCCGCAAGGTGGATTTTGAATATCCGATGAAGCTGGGAAGGCTGGCTTTGGCTTATCAAGCAGCCAATTTTTTAATTGTTAGCTCAATGGGGGCCGATGCCAAGTCCCGTATTTTTTACACCCAGGTCAAGGGTCAGGTCGAGGAAGGCCTTGAACAGCTGAAACTGCCGGCTTTGCATATTTTTCATCCTTCCTTATTGCTGGGGGATAGGCAGGAAGCCCGGATGGGTGAGAGAATAGGATCTGCTCTTTCTATAGTAGTTTCACCCTTGATGGTAGGAGGCTTACGTAAATATAAGCCGATCCAAGCCGAAGTGGTTGCCAAAGGGATGATAGAAGCAGCAAAGCTGGGTAATAAAGGCATACATAGGTACGAATACGAGCAAATTGCCGAGCTTGCTAATAGGTAAGCGAGTAGAGATCAAACCAATTTCTTAAAAAAACCTTGGGAGGGTAAACAATGACACGTAAAATTCTGGTTGTCCAAGATATAACCGAAACGCATGAGAAACAGATCCGCAGTATAGCAAGAGAATGGGAATTGGTGCATGGCAAGGATGAAGAAAAGTGGCAGCCCCATGTAGCGGATGCTGAGATCATTGTAGGCTGGCATTCGAGCCTTGCCAAGGAATGCTTGCAACCGGATACAGCGCTGCGCTGGATTCAAAACTGGGGTGCTGGTGTCGACAACATGCCCCTGCAAGGAATAGCGGAGCATGGAGTGATCTTAACGACGACGAGCGGCGTGCATCCGAATCCGATTTCGGAGTCGATCTTTGCGATGATGCTGGGATTAACGCGCAAGGTCCATATCGCAATCCGTAACCAGCTCCAGCATAAATGGGTGCGTTACAACGACCTTGGCGAGGTTCATGGCAAAACTATTGCCATTATCGGAGCCGGCTCCATTGGATTGGAAGTAGCCAAGCTGTCCAAAGTGTTTGGGATGACGGTGCTGGGTGTTAAACGCACATTGTCGGAGTCGGTCTATGTAGACCGTATGGTCACTATGGATGGGTTGAATGAGGTGCTTAGTGAAAGCGATTACGTGGTAGTCACATTGCCCCATACCGCAGAAACACATCATATTATCGGTCGTGAGCAATTCGCCGCGATGAAGCCAAACGCCTATTATATCAACATAGGGCGAGGCGGAACTACGGATACCGCTGCTTTAATTGAAGCGCTGCAAAGCGGCTCCATCGCAGGTGCAGGCTTGGATGTATTCGAGGTAGAGCCGTTGCCAGCAGACAATCTTCTTTGGGATATGGAAAATGTCATTATAACCCCACATAATTCGGGTGTTACCGAGTACTACCAGGAACGGGCTATGCAAATATTTCTGCGCAACCTGCGCGATTATACAGAGGGCAGAGAGCCGCAATTAAACCGCGTTGATTTTAAAAACCAATACTAGTAGGCTTGCAGATATATAGGATTAAAGATGCATAGTTTAAAAGAAACCTCCCACACCCTCGGCAAGAGTGGTGTGGGAGGTTTCTTGTTTGATTATCTAGCAACCCATCGGGGATTAGATCCACAATTAGTCACCATTTAACCTCAGATTTGATCGGAACCCTAGGCTATAAATCGTTGAGTTCGCGAATAACCTTCCAGCCTGAGTCAGGAGGCTCGACCCTATAGCTTCTCATCATCCCGCCTGGCTGCTTGATGGCGACTAGGAAACCATCAGGTCCCGTTGCAATATGATGAATTTCACCATCCTGTACGAGCTCCTCAGCCATAGGGGCAAGTAAGGGGATCAGTGCGGCCTCCAGCCAGATTTGCTGCTGAAACCAAGCTGGAATGGGAATATGGGGTGGATATCCTGTTACGGGAGCGCCCAGCTCAACAGCTAATTGATAGGGATCGCTTGAAGGCGTAAGCGTAAGGCCCTGCCCTATCGCGGCTACGTAGCGCAAGCAAAGCTCAATGGTATGGAGCACCTCCACATCGTGCAATGAACCATTGGCATAACGGATCTCCACGGTGCCGAAATCAAACCAAGCTGCTATATTCACTCCGCAGCGATGGGATTGCGGCCGTCCCCGATGGCGAAGCACCGTCCCATCGGGCTGCTTGATAAACTGCTCCCGCATCTCCGGGAGCACGGGCGGGCAATAGAGCAGCCGGTGCTCGCTGCTGGCTAGCAGGGCTTGCAAAGCCTGCTGGTGCAGCAAGGCTGCATCTATTAAGGGGAGCAGCATATCGGCTCCCCATGGCTCTAGGCCTACATGCACATGGAGACCGCAGCTCCAATTGGCGGTTGCCCCTTGAGCTTGGAGCCGTTCGAGCATCGTGCAAATTTGTCCCCGATCCTCCCAGCAGATCGGGGGAGGCTTAAGCTCGCTGCCTGAGGCGGCTCCTGTTTCGTCCAGCTGTTGTTCATCTAGCGACATCACCCAGTCTGGCAGCAGCTCCAAGCCTGCGGGGTCACCCCCTACAAATTCGATCTCCACACCAAATTTTAAATCTTTCCAATCTACAGCTTTTGGCCACATCATCTATCATCCTCTCCTTTGAATGGGCAATGACAGTACAATCAAAGAGAGAGGCGGACCACGAGCCTGGCGAGCTGAGTATTAACGGGGGATTTTATCTCTTAATATGTCTCTTAGCATGGCATAACGCTCCTTAGAGTTGCATGTAGTCTAAATAGCAGATTGGCTGGGCAAGGAGATCCGTCCTAAAGCTTCTCCGGCCTCGCTCTCAAAAACCTTTAAAGTAGAAAGGTCGCCAAGCGTAATAATACCTAATAACTCCCCATTTTCTACAACAGGCAGACGGCGAACCTGTTCATCAGCCATAATCTGGGCAGCTTCTTCCACAGTGGTATGGGGCGCAATAGTCCGTATTTTTTTTGTGAACACTTCGCCTACGGTTACGGTTTCGTTATGATGACCCGTATAGCCACGGATGGCGAGGTCACGGTCTGTAAGGACTCCAATAAGTTGTTTGCCTGCAACTACAGGAATAAACCCGATATCATGCTCTCTCATTTTGGTAGCAGCCTCATAAAGAGAATCGCTGGCGACAATGGTAATACAATCCTTGGACATGATTTCGTTGACCAGTAATACATCTCTCAATTGCTTTTGAATTTCATATAATACTCGTTTCGAGGCTGCGAGAATAGGTGCAGGGATAGGAGATTTATAATCCAGGCCGTGGGGAAAGGTAGCTCTCCCGATATAAGCGTCCTCTAGAACTAGTATAGCATAAGGGGATTCCAGCCTGCCTTCAATGGCTCTGGAATTAAACCGCAAGAAATATTCGGCGCCTTCGGATTTATCTTCAATTTTATAATCATAGGTGGCTCTTGTATATTCCCATTGCCAACGAACGAACCCCAGACTTGTGGTTAACTCATCTAAATAAGCCAGATCACTGACCAATCCTTTGATGCCTGCGTCCTCAATTATCATATATATTCCTCCCAGGTTGTCTCGCGAATCGTTATAAAAAACGGCGAAGCCGCTTATCCTCGATTCATGCCTAATCCATGATAGCAAGCTTCTCCTATAAACAATACGTTGCAATCATCGGAATGTAAGCGGCAACTTGGGGCTAAGTGGTGACGTTTCGGGACTATTTCATATAACTGTAACAAACTATGGCGAAGACTGGAACCTTTGGCTTAAAACCGCTCATAGATTTCATCTTGGGGGGAAAGCTAAGCAAAAACTACAAGGGTGATTCAAGAGATGGAATCGGAGTATGACAGCCTTATTGAAAAAATTGAAACGTTGCGGGCAGAAATGGTTGAGCTTATCAAAATAAAGCATATCACTGATCCTGAAGTGATTGCAGCCAGCCAAATGCTGGATGTGGTGTTGAACGAATATTATCTGATTATCATGAAAAAGACAGCGGAAAAGCGGAGCGAACTGTAGGGCCCATAGTCGACCCGGACACAGCCATTTGGGAAGTTTGGTGGACAGAGAAGCCGCTATTTGCTTTTTACGAACCCCAAATTACTATTTTTCTGGTAATAGAGGTTTTCTGTGTCCGCTGGGCAAGCCCACTTGATCAAGCTTTATAAGTATTCCTGTTCTATGTCTTTAAATCAGTCGCGAAATTGAAGAGTTTGCGATGCGTCTCTTCATGGAGGAATCCATGTAGCTTGACAAAGGGGCGTATAATAAGAATATGCTTAGCTATGGATAAATATAGAAGTGATAAAAAATGAAAAGATAGATCAGTGAAGTGAGATAACATAGGGAGTGGAAGTAGATGAATGTTATTGAAAAATTATTGAAACCGTTTACAATACCGCGAATGATTAAAGTTCGCCAGCATTTCCAGACGATGGCTATAGCTGATGTCGCAGCCGCAGTCCACCAATCGATTGAGGATACGAATGTGCTTTCAAGAATCCATAGTGGTGACCAAGTAGGTATTGCAGTGGGCAGCCGGGGTGTGGCCGATATTGCTTTGATCGTCCGGGAAACTGTGAAGGCGGTAAGATCGGCTGGAGGCGAGCCTTTCATTATTCCAGCGATGGGCAGCCATGGTGGAGCCACCGCTGAAGGGCAACGGGCGGTGCTCAGCCATCTCGGCGTAACTGAGGCTTACATCGGTGCGCCGATTCGAGCAACGATGGAGACTGTAGAAATAGGCAGGCTGGCCAATGGCATGCCTGTCTTCATGGATAAGCATGCGCATGAAGCAGATAAGCTAATCGTTATTAACCGTGTGAAGCCGCATACAGCCTTTCGTGGAAAAGTGGAGAGCGGCTTGCTGAAGATGATTACGATTGGGCTTGGCAAGCAAACAGGTGCGGAAACGGCACACGCGTATGGATTTCAGCATATGGCACAGCATGTGTGGGAAATGTCGCAGATAACGCTTGCGCAAGCGCCGATTATCTTCGGCATTGCTACCGTAGAGAACGCTTATGACCGTCCCGGGCATATTGAAGCCATTCCTGCTGAACGTATTGCCGACGTGGAGCCGGGGCTCCTGTTGAAGGCGAAGCAGTGGATGCCTTCGATTCTATTCGATCCTTTGGATGTGCTCGTTGTGGATGGGGTCGGCAAAGATATTTCAGGGTCGGGAATGGACCCGAATATTACCGGGCGCTTCCCAACCCCATTTGCAGCGGGAGGCATCCAGGTTAGCCGTTTAGTGGCACTGGGCTTGACCGAAGCGTCAGATGGTAACCATAACGGGCTGGGTCTGGCGGATATCACAACCCGCCAATGCTTTGACCAAATTGACTGGTCGAAGGGCTGGGCTAATGCGCTGACCAGTACGGTGGTCAATACGGTAAAAATTCCGATGTTTATGGAAACATCGGAATTAGCGGTCAAAGCTGCAATTCGCACCTGCAACGCACCGGATTTAAGCAAGGTACGCTTGGTGAGAATTCCCAACACGCTGCATGTGCAGGAAATTTGGATTTCGGAAAGCCTGCTTTCGGAAGCGCGGCAAAAGGCGGATATTGAAATTTTGGGCGAGCCGGAGAACATGATATTCCCGTAATTTTGCTTAGTTGCTTAGTGTACAAGGGACAAGGGCAAGCAGGCACGGTTAGGCTTAAGCAAGACGGGCTTCTGCATGCGTATATTGCGCTTAGGCTTAAACAAGACGAGCCTCTGCTTGCGTATATTGCTCTTAGGCTTAAGCAAGACAGCCCATTGCTTGCGTCTATTGGTCGTGCAAAGCCGCCTGTCTTTTGAATTGGTCCTCTAGGACGAGGCAGGCCATCGCCTCCACAACGGGAACGATTCTAGGACAGATGCAGGGATCATGCCTGCCTACGGTGCTGATCGATTGTGCTTCGCCATCCACACGGACGGTTTGTTGAGGGAGCGAAATCGAGGAGGTTGGTTTGACGGCTACCCGGAAAATAATTTCCTCCCCTGTGCTAATCCCTCCAATAATTCCGCCTGAATGGTTGGTTAAGAAGCCGGCGGCATCCATTTGGTCATTATGCTCACTGCCCAGCATACGGGCTGCGTCGAAACCGGCTCCGAATTCGATGCCTTTGATCGCGCCGATCGAGAGCATCGCTTTGGCAAGCTCGGCATCAATCTTATCAAATACGGGCTCGCCGATACCAGCGGCTACGCCTCTGATTCTGCACTCGACAATGCCTCCGCAGCTATTGCCAGCGGCAGCCAATGCTTCAATCCGCTGGACCATGGCGACAGCCGCCAGCGGGTCGCAGGCGCGGACAGCGTTGCGCTCGATCTCCTGCTCATCGAAGGTATCGCAGCGGATACCGCCTATTTCTAGAGTGTAGGCGGCGATGCTGACTCCTCTGCGCTCAAGCAGCTTGCGCGCGACAGCTCCAGCGGCAACCCGGCCTGCCGTTTCCCTTCCAGAAGCGCGACCGCTTCCCCGATGGTCGCGGATGCCATATTTCTTTAAATAGGTATAGTCGGCATGCCCCGGCCGGAAGGAATGCTGAATATCCGTGTAGGCCTCTGAGCGCATATCATGGTTGTGCATCATCATAAAAAGCGGCGTTCCTGTAGTTTTCCCCTCATACACTCCTGATAAAATATGCACGATATCATATTCCTTGCGAGGCGATGTCACAGAGGACTGCCCTGGTTTTCGGCGATCCATTTGGATCTGAATATAAGCCTCATCTATGTCCACTCCAGGTGTAACCCCATCCACGATAACCCCAACGGCATCACCGTGCGACTCACCAAATGTCGTAATTGTAAAAGCGTCTCCGAATGAGCTGCCTGCCATTTGTGTAACCTCCCTTAATCATTGATGAAGTTGAAGCACTGTATGTACTTCATTATAAGAGGCGAAGGGATATAAATATAATAGATATTTTCACTTACAGACATAGAGAAGGGCTATATCTGTTGGTTTACATCTTATTTGAGTGCGATAAAGGTAATGGTTGTCCCTGTCCCTAGTAGCCACGATTCATGTGGGTGAGGAGGCATCTTTTTGGCAGGATTGGGATTCAGGTTCCCCTGAAATCTATGTTAATCTGTGTTAACATGTATAATGCACGTTATTACGTTACATAATTGAAAGGCGGAAGCTTGATATGCCCAACAGGAATGTTACGACCTTGGCAATTTTTTATGCCTTTATTTATATGAGCATTGGTACCTTTTCTTCGTATATCGGAATTTATTTTACAGAAGTGGGCCTCGGCAATTCGGAGATTGGGATTCTTACCTCGATTGGTGCGGTTGTTGGGCTTTTTGCCCAGCCTTTGTGGGGAATCCTGGGTGATCGGGCGAAAACAAAAAACAGCATATTGATGATTTGCACGTTTTTTGCCAGTGTGACGGTGTGGCTGATCCCTTGGGCAGGAACGCTGTTTGTGCCGCTATTATTGGGGATGGCTTTATTTAGCCTGTTCCAGATTGCCATTAATCCGCTTAGTGATGCAATTACGCTGGAGCTCTCTTCCAAAGGAATCGTACGTTTCTCTAGCGTCCGCACCTTTGGCTCGGTAGGCTATGCGATTGTCTCCGTAGCAGCGGGATGGCTGTTTACAACCCACCTCAACTTGATATTTTTGATTACGTCCTTCATTATGCTGGGTTGTTTTCTTTTATCACTGGGAATCCCCAAGGTGGCAGGTCACCAAAGCAGCGGCAAGAAGGTACAATTGATCAGCATCTTCAAAAACAAACAGCTGGTTCTGCTCTACGCCTACACGCTGTCGTTGTCGATTGCTATGGGCTTTTTATTTTCGTTTCAGGCGATTTATAGCAAGCAGCAAGGGATTAGCATGGAGGTTATCGGCATCGGTCTTGCCATTGGCTCCTTTACGCAATTTCCTTTTATGATCTTTTTTCGGCAATTTTATGAACGGTTTGGCATCCGTAATATTCTTTTATTCTCCGGCTTTATACATACATTACGATGGTGTTTGTACGCGTTTGCTTTGACGCCCTTCACTTATTTGCTCAGCTGGATGCTCCACGGTGGAACGTATATTTTGTTTTACATGTGTTTGGCTGAATATGTGAATAGCTATGTAGTCAAGGAGCTTAAAGCGTCCGGGCAAATGCTGAATTCTGTCATCCAGATGAGTGTCGGCAAAATTATCGGTGGCATGCTAGGAGGAGTCTACGCGGCACAATGGGGCTTCCAAAGCGCCTTTCTGATGCTGGCTATTATGGGAGCGTTATCAACGATAGCTTTTTATTGGGTCAGCCGACGTTACCGTGTATTCGAGCAGCGGGAGCCGGGCAATAGTTGAATCAGCTGAGACGGTCCATGTAAATTAGATGATAAGTTTACTAAAAGAAAAAAGAAAAGGGGGGACCTGTATGGTTTCATTTCTATTAACAGTCTGGAGACTGCTCAAAGGACTTGTCCATGCCTTTAAAGAAAAGGATTTCCAGGCGTTATTCGTGTTGATCCTGATGACCTTGCTCTCAGGGACGATCTTTTATACTACGGTTGAAGGGTTATCGATTCTGGATGCCCTCTATTTTTGTGTAGCTACCCTCAGTACGGTAGGTGATCCTGAGTTCAAGCCCCATACCAGCCTTGGCAAAGTGTTTACGATCGTCTATATTCTTGCCGGAACCGGTCTGTTTCTCGGTCTTATTATTAAGGTCGCATTCGGTATTTTTAAAAGTGGAAATAGGTAAAAAATGGTTTTTTATTCATTTTGAGAAAGCTATGTGGTATGATGAATCCAAGGTTTCAATTTGCCTAGTAGCAATATTAATGTATCATAGTGTCATAAAAGTTACTATAAAAAGGAGCGTATTAATGGAAGCCAAGCATACCCTTTGCTTAGTTAATCCGGCACTCGAAGTTATCGCTGGTAAATGGAAAACGACCATCCTGCTTATCCTGCTTTTTGAAGGAACCAAACGGTTCAGCGAATTGAATAACGCTATTCCGCTTATTACGAAGAAGATGCTGACCTCCCAGCTGCGGGAATTAGAGGATCAGGATATTATTCTTCGCGAGGTCTATCCGGTAGTGCCACCGAAGGTCGAGTATTCACTTACGGAATATGGGCGAACGCTAGAGCCTATCTTACATTTAATGCATGATTGGGGATCAGCCCATGTAAGTCATATGGCTAATAAGCCAAATGGGCGTGATTTTGTTGAGATGATGTAAGGTCTTATTAGGAAGCTTAATAATTGAGGTCAACAGTGGAGAAAAGCTATGGCATCCTGCTATGGCTTTTTTGCTGCACAAAAGTAGAATAATTTTTCAGGACCGAAAGGCGATTTTTTAATTGGGCAACACTTCTCTCCATGCATAATTTCACTCCTTTATACTCATATTATTGAGGTTATCTGATCCCAACAAGTAAAGGAGACATAGAGATGCAGCAGCAAACACAGACAAACAGCAATCAGACACAAGGCGCTCAGCAAATGACCCATGGGGGCCACGAGCTCTTTGATATGCACGAGGTGTTGGGTTGCACGGTCAATGTACTGGACCAGTTTATGATGTTCAGGCAGTTTGTCCAGGATAAGGAGCTTCTCGATATTTTGGACCGCCAATATAATTTCACGCTTTCGCAATACAATCTTACAGCGGAGTGCTTTTCAACCGGGCAAAAACCAAGCCAAGAAACGGCTACGTATAAGATTAAGGATATGTCCCAGCCGATTTACGGAATCAAAGCCACCCAGCCGAAAAAGCCCAATCAATCGTTGGCTGATGTGAAGGATGCGGGGATTAGCGGGCAAATGCTCGGATTAATAAAAACCCATGCTTCGCTGTTGACGATGAGTGCTGTTGAAGTGACAAATCCGGTTGTACGCCGTGTACTGGCTTCACAAGTGGAAAATTTTATCGAAATGGCGTATGAAATTTTCCTTTACCAGAACAAGCATGCTTACTACCAAGTACCACAATTAGCGACTGCCGATATGCAAAAGATGCTAAGCGCCTTCGTGCCAGCAACCGGAACGCCGCAAATGCCGGGTAATAACCAGGCCGGTATTACACTCCACTAAACAAGCGCGTATCCTTATCGATTGAGTTCATTCTATAGTCTTTCTCACACCCAGCAGCGTTTCCATAACGATGCTGGGTTATTTGCTCTTATTTGACCACCGCAACGAAAGCACACGCTATTTATGAAAATGCACACCCAGCGCTTTGAATTTATTTTTCATCTTAGTAAAAGGGCATTTGGAAGGAGCGCTCTCATCATCCCGCAAAAAATATTGCTGCCACTCCCGATTATCCGCTTGTCCGTACCATTTTAAGGAGGGATGTGCAGGTATACCGTCGTACTCAAGTAATTTGTGGCGAATGGTCTTTTTCATGTTACGTCCAGAGGGGGTCGAATCGTTCAATTCATCGAATACCCAACGGGGCTGGAAGGCGATCAAAAAATAGGGAGTACGGCGGCTATTGCGGACCTCATGTGCAGGAGTCCCGCAAAAGGCGAAATACGGATGCCCCTCATAACAAAATTCCCAGGAAGGGTCGGAGGGGTCCGTCGCAATATGCTCAGGCCAGGGAGCCGTATCGTTGGCGCTAACCTTGCTTAGCACAGACCAAAATATGTGCTCATACTCTTCTACAGAGTAGGGGCTTGCCGTTGCTTCCGGCGGCGTGTTGAAAAAAATAACCAGCGAAGCATATTTGCCAGTTTCACGCGAGTATCCGCCATACTGCTGCAGGAGCTGTGCGACATCTATGATGGCTTGCTCGGAGCTTGGCTCCGCCGCGAATCCGAATCGCAAATTATTGGAAAGAAAGCCTTGGCGCCCAGGTACACAGGGGTACCTGTTAGCCGGATCGGCAATCATCTGGCCGAATTGGCGAAAGGCATCCTGCTGCCATTCCGGCAATTCGGAGAGATGCTCATCAAGCCAGGCTTTGGTAGTCAAGTTAACCATGGGGAAGCCTCCTTCACTAGTATGAAGCATACTATGCGAAGAAGGATGGATGGGTGAATGCCTACATCACTTCCACAGCGATGGGTGTACAATTATATCCATTGCAGGCGCTCTCTTCGCATGGACAAGCTGATACGGCCACGACCAGGTCCATCTCTGCGCGAAGCTCGACATAATCGCCCGCCTTGGATAGCGGTCGTTCTATGCTGATTTGTCCGGATGGATGAATGACTGTGTTCATAAATAGATTGAACGGGTAATGCTGGTCAGGCGACGGAATGACGAATTCGGCTAAAGCCTGGTTCAGATTATCGTAACAGCTGGCATGACGATGTTTATGGTAGAGCAGCTCATACATTTCAGGACGGCAGGCAGGATTAATCCAATCATGCCTGCCTACCGTATCCGAAACCAAGGTAAGCAGGGGCCGGTATTGGTTGGAGTAGATGATATCCCCCGGCTTCACACTCATAGTACCCAGAGCATCCATCGTTACGCCAGGATCAAGCCGTTCGCTCGGATTGTTAGCACGATAGGCTACGAAATCAGCCACCTGCTCGCCCTCTACATCGGTTACCCGGACGACCTGCCCTTTCATAAGCTTAAAGCCCAGCCCTTGGGTAGCGGGAATTATCCATTGCTGTTTGATCATTGTATGCCTCCTATTGCCATATGCAGGTACCTTAACAGTATGGCTTGCGGCAGGAAAGATCATGCTCATGAATTTGCATGTTATCCCATCTTGCGATAGTCCTTGAGCCTGTATTAATGAGGGGATTGGGTAGGCGAGACTTTTATAAGGCGGTTCGCAATGTTCATGTAGCCATTCCTGTGTAAATCAACACAGCATCCCGTAAAAATACAGCTCCACCAGCTTGCTGCTTATCATAGTAGGCAGCGAATCGTTCATCATCCACATACATTTGGGCAACGCCTGCATGGGCTTCTTTGGTGTAGTAGTCCCAATAAAATCTGAGCCATTGCCGATGCAAATCAGCCGTTTTTTGCGCCAGCTCCCCTGCGGGATCGCCTGTCGCGTAAGCGGCGGACAAAGTCTCCAGAACCTGAGCACCCAATTTCTCAATCGCCTTAGCTTGCTCCTCTGTCATGCCTTTTAGCTTGCTATTGGACTTGTCAATTCGCTCATCGCCGTATTTGGCTCTAATTTCCTTGCCATATTGTTGTTCATTATCCTCGATCAATTGTTGCTTAAAGCCTTCGAATTTCTCAGCGTTAGCCATTGTAATTTTCCCTTCATGATGAGCTAGTGTCTTTTCGACATTAGCTATTAATTGATCCAATTGCTTGCGTTTCTCCAGCAGCTTCTCGCGATGCTCCCTCAGTGCCAGGTCGTTATTAAACGACGGGCCTGCCATAATATCCATAATGCCATCCAGGCTCACCCCGAGCTCTCGGTAGAACAGAATTTGCTGCAGCCGGTCTACCTCGGCTTGACCATAAATACGATATCCCGATGAATTGATTCTTGCTGGCTTCAGCAAGCCGATTTCATCATAATAACGCAGCGTCCTCGTACTGACACCGGCCAGATACCCCAGCTTTTGCACGGTATATTCCATGCTCCACCTCCTCACAAACTTATCGTACACCTTGACGTAACGAGAATGTCAACCATTTAATCGCGATTTTTGGCAGTCCGTTTCAATTATTATGGTCATGTACAGCTTATAAGTGCTGCTCCGCAAGTTATTCACTACACGTTTGTCATTTACTTGCAAGGCTGATGATAGAGAGTATTTGTTAACGGAATGTCAACGCCTCGTGTTGATATTCTAAATAGGCTGCCTCATATGGTCGATAAAGCCCTCCAACAAGGTAGATTGGCGGCGATCCAGGTTATAGGCGTAATACACGTAGCGTTTAAAAGGGTTCTGCGGAATCGGCCGGAACACGAGCTCGCCCCGCTCTACCTCGCGTTCAACGGCCAGGCGCGACACGAACGAAATGCTTTCTCCGAGCATCGCCACCTGCTTGATCGCCTCCAGGGAATCCAGCTCCATATGCCCATTTAGCTCGACGCGGTTACTTACAGCCCATTTCATTGTCAGTTGGCGTGTGCTGGATTCCGGGCTGTGCAGCAGGAACGGGACGCCCTCTAATTGATCGGGAAATAACTGCGGATGACAAGCCAGCTTATGCGTTGGTGAGCAAATCAGCACCAGCTCATCCTCGCAAAAGGTTTCCCCGAATAGTGGTGGAAGCTGGAACGGCTCGCAGGACATCATGCCGAGGTCAATCTCATGGTTAATCAGCAATTCCTTGATAACCGGCGCGGTTTTCACAATCAAGGAAAGCTGGATACGTGGGTAAGCCTTGGCAAAGCTGCTGAGTATACGGGGCAGCATATAGGTGCCGGGAACGTAGCTGGCGCCGATTTTTAGCGTGCCACGGCCTAATTGGTCGTATTCCTTGACAACCCGCTCAGCTTCTTGTGCCAAGGCGTTGATTTTGATGGAATAGTGGTGCAGCGATCGTCCCGCCTCAGTCAAAAGCACCTTGCCAGCACGTGATTCAAAGAGCTGTACACCCAGCTCCTGTTCCAGATTTTTCATATGAAAGGAAACAGTCGGCTGCTTTAAACCCATCGCTTCGGCTACGGCAGTAACTTTTTTATATTTGTCAATCAGCTCTATCATTTGTAATTTAAGCAGGTTCATAGTGCATCTCCCTTTGCTCTAATAGGCAAGCTCCTGCTTAGTATAGATAAAATCTATGGGTTTGAATAGATTGCATGAATAAACTTAATAAAACCTTTACGTGACGATAACACTTTGATGAATATTGCCCTCTACAATGAGTTTATGACGTCGAATACAAGGAAGGTACTTTTATGGATTTGGTCATTCAAGGATTGGCAAAAAGCTTTGGCCCGGTCCAAGCGCTGCACGAAACCGATTTAACGATACAGCAGGGTCGCTTCACGACATTACTCGGACCCTCCGGCTGTGGCAAAACAACGCTGCTGCGGATGATCGCCGGACTCGAAACGCCGGATCGTGGCGAACTGAGGATGGGCGAGGATATTCTGTTCTCCAGCGCTAAACGTGTAGATAAAGCAGCGCATAGGAGAAATTTCGGGATGGTGTTCCAGGACTTCGCTTTATGGCCGCATATGACCGTATTCGAGAATATCGCCTTCGGGCTGCGGGCATCGGGAAGGACGAAGGAGCTGAAGCTGGTTGTACAGGAGGCCATCGAGATGGTCCGTCTGCAAGGGATGGAGAAGCGGTTCCCGCACCAGCTATCCGGCGGACAGCAGCAGCGTGTTGCATTTGCCCGTGCCGTCGTAACGAAGCCGCAGCTTGTGTTGTTCGATGAACCGCTCAGCGCGCTTGATGCGATGCTGCGCGATGAAATGCGGATCGAGCTGACTAGCCTAGTACGGGATATCGGTTTAACCGCCTTATATGTAACGCACGACCAGGTGGAGGCGATGTCGATGTCCGATGAAATCGTTGTAATGAAGGAAGGGCGCATTTTACAGAGAGGCACACCGGAGCAAATTTATAATACCCCCGCACATCCCTTTATCGCCCAGTTTATTGGGAAATCCAATTGGCTGGCTCCGGATAAGCTGTTAATTCGGCCTGAGCAGATCCATTGGGAGCGAACCGAGGCAACGATGGATGCTTACCAGGGCAAGATCCATAGCGTGAGCTATTTGGGGGATCGTTATGACATTCAGCTTGATATGGGCAGCTTGGGATTATGGACAGCTTACCACTGGGAACGAAAACCAATTAGCGAAGAGGTTGAGGTTTACATTACCCGTGAGCAAATTCACGAAATCGTTGGCTAAGATCTACCAATTATGAGGAGGTTTATTTACATGATTATCGGAAAAGGTTTGAAAAACAGCGCGTTAATGGTACTTACAGCAATGGTGGGATTCGGAGTGGTTGGCTGTGGAACAGCAAGCCAGCCAGCAAGCACGGCGAGCAACGGTGCAGCCGCATCGAATGCCATGGTGCCTAAGGCAGAGCAGCCGGTAGCTTCTACAACTGCAAAGCCAGCAGAGGTGAAGGAAGAGAAGAAGCTAAGCGGTAAGCTGGTCGTTTACAGTGCCGGACCCAAGGAGCTCGCCGAATCGATCCAAAAGGGCTATGAAGCCAAAACAGGCGTGAAGATCGAAATGTTCCAAGGCACAACAGGTAAAGTATTGTCACGGATGGAAGCTGAAAAAGCGAATCCGGCTGTTGACGTTGTCATCCTGGCCTCATTGCCTGCAACCCAGGGCTTGAAAAAAAGCGGTTTGACCATGGAATACAAGGACGCTAAAAATGCGGATAAGCTCATCGCTGAATGGTCAGATAAAGAGGGGCACTTTTTCGGCTATAGCGCTTCTGCACTGGGCATTGGCTACAATACGAAGTTGGTTCCTACACCTCCGAAGGAATGGTCAGATCTTACCAAGGAAGAATGGAAGGACAAGGTGAATATCCCGGATCCAGCGTTATCGGGCTCTGCGCTTGATTTTGTCACCGGCTACTTGAGCACTAAAGGAGATAGCGGCTGGGAACTGCTGGAGCAATATAAGAAAAACGGCGTAGCGATGGCAGGCGCGAACCAAGAAGCCTTGGATCCTGTTATTACAGGTGCAAAAAGTATCGTAGTAGCAGGCGTGGATTACCTGACTTACCAAGCAAAAGCAAAAGGCGAGCCGATTGATATGATTTACCCTGCAAGCGGTACGGTCATTAGCCCACGTCCGGCTTCGATTATCAAAACAACGAAAAACCCGGATGCTGCCAAAGCCTATATCGATTACCTGTTGTCAGATGAAGCGCAAATAATGATCGCTGATACCTTCCTGCTGCCAGGCCGTAAAGATATTCCTGCCAAAAACCGTCCAGGCGTTGACCAGATTCCACAGATGAAAATCGACTGGGCTTGGATGGATGCGAACGGTGATGCTTCAACAAAGAAATTCACACAGATTTTTAAGTAGAAGCAACCAATAAAGGCACCGAAATAAACAAGTGAAGAGTGATTTTATGGAGCATACAACAAGCTCGTTTTCTTATCGCAAGCTCGGGATGGCCCTTGCCTTATTGCTGCTGGCAATGCTGGTGGTCATCCCACTTTTTTTTATCTTTATAACCAGCGTTTATTCCGAAGGCTCGTTGGATTTGCTGGCACCATTCAGAGCGATTATTGCAGGGCAATTGGGCGAGGTCTTTTGGAACTCGATCCTGCTCGGGATTTGTGTAGTGGCAGGAACCACGGTGCTCGCTTTGCCTTTGGCTTGGATATTCGCCCGTACCGAAATGCGTAAGCATGCCTGGCTGGATGTGGTGCTGCTGATTCCATTTATGACACCGCCCTACATCGGCTCGATGGGCTGGATTTTATTTATGCAAAAAAACGGATATTTGGAGCAGCTGCTGCCTGGGGTGGCATTTTTAACCCCGATCTTCTTCAGTATGTTTGGGATGGTTGTGATTATGTGCCTGCATCTATTCCCGTTTCTGTATCTGATTTTGCGCAACGCGCTGCTACAAATCGGCGGTACCAAGGAGGAAGCGGCCAGCGTTCACGGAGGGCGGTTTCTGTACAGCTTTCGCCGCATTATCATCCCTCTGCTGCTGTCCAGCTATGCGATGGGAGCGCTGCTGATTTTTGTGAAAACGATCGCCGAATTTGGCACACCTGCAACCTTTGGCAGAAAAATCGGTTTTTACGTGCTAACGTCGGAAATCCACAAATATATTGCCAGCTGGCCGATCGATTTTGGCAAAGCGACTGCGCTGGCCTCGGTGCTTTTAAGCACCTGCCTGCTGATCTGGTATATGCAGACCTTGGTCAGCCAAAGGTTCACGTATTCGCTGGTAAGTGGTAAAGGCTCTCGTGGCAAAATATACGGGATGAGCCTCTGGCAAAAGCTGCTGGCCTGGACCTATGTCGCCGGCTTGCTCGGTTTGGCGGTTGTTGTCCCTTATTTCTCGATTGTGGCGGCATCACTAATGAAGCTGCGTGGCGTCGGCCTCCAGTGGAACAATATTACGTTTCAATATTATGTGGAACTGCTAACCTGGGGCTCGAAAAGCATGCAGGCGCTGATGAACAGCTTAAGCCTGTCGCTTGTAGCGGCAACGATTGCCGTTATACTAGGCACGTACTTTGCGCTGATGATTAAGCGCTCGGCAACATGGTCACAGCGGATAACCGATTTGTTCTCCCTGCTGCCCAATACGGTACCGGGTATCGTCATTGTGGTGGGGCTAATTTTATTCTGGAACTCGCCTTGGATGCCGATTCCGCTCTATAACACCTACGGGATGGTCGTGTTGACGTATGTAGTATTTTTCCTTCCTTATACGGTGCAATATGTAAAAGCCAATTTCGCGCAATTGGATGATTCGCTGTTTCAGGCGGGGCGGGTGTTTGGCGGAAGCCCGGCTTATATTTTCCGGCGAATTTTGCTGCCTTTAATTATACCCGGCATGGTGGCGGGCTGGATGATGACGTTCACGATCTCGGTTCGTGAGCTGGTAGCTTCACTGATGATTTTGCCACCATCGATGGAAACATCAGCTACGTATATTTTTGCCCAGTTTGAGCAGGGGAAGGTATCACTCGGGATGGCAATGGCAGTGGTATCCGTCGGTTTGACAACCTTGATGCTGCTTGGCTTAAACAAGCTCAGCGCGAAAAACACAACTGGAGTGTGACAAGAGGTGAGCAATAAGGATGCTGCTTGGCTTGAGCAAGCTCAGCATGTAAAACATAATTGAGTGTGACAAGAGGCGAGCAACAAGGATGCTTGGCTTGAGCAAGCTCAGCACGAAAAACATAATTGGAGTGTGACGAGAGGCGAGCAACAAGGATGCTTGGCTTGAGCAAACTCAGCACGAAAAACATAATTGGAGTGTGACGAAATGCAAGCAACAGTATGGGGAGGCGCTGGTGAGCATGGCCGCTCATGCTATCTGATTGAAGAAGGGCAGACCCGAGTTGTGCTTGATTGTGGGGTGAAAAAGGAGGGCAATGGCGAGTATCCGCTGCTCGATGAAGGCATAGTTCCTCGGCTGGATGCCGTGTTCCTCTCCCATGCCCATGAGGATCACTCTATGGCGATTCCCTTGCTCTATGCGATGGGGTATACCGGCATCGTATGGACAACCCGAGCTACCTGCGAGCAGCTACCCGCGTACTTCGCGGCATGGAAGCGGTATGTGGTCTCGCAGGGGGCTGATCTGCCCTACGCGGAGCGCGATATTGCGGCGATACGCTACGCGTATATCGACGAGCAGGTCGCAGCCGGTGCCTGGCTGCAGCTTTCGCCGCAGCTCAGCGTCTGCTGGGGGCGTAGCGGCCACCTGGCCGGCTCGATCTGGCTGCTGCTGAATATAGCAGGCAGCCTGGTGTTTTACTCCGGCGACTATACCGCCGAGTCGGCGCTGCTGGCCGCAGATTGGCCGCGCTTGGAGCGGCAGGAGCCCTCGCAGGAGCTGGAACCAATGCAGCAGAAGCAGCAGTTGCTGGCTAGGCTGCATGAAGCACCGCAGCAGCAGAAGCAGCCGGTGCAGGAGCGGCTACATCAATCACAATCGCAGGAGCGACCGCATAATAAACCGCAACCGCATAGGCTAAAGTCGAACCAAGTGCCTTGGTTGCAGGAGCCGGCGAACCAAGTGCCCCCAGTTTCATCAGAAGCGCCGCCTATTACCTTGGCGATTATCGATGCAGCGTACGGCATGGATAGTGAACAACAGCAGCATAAGCTGGAGCAATTGTGTGAGCAGATCAATCGAGCGCTACAGCTTGATGCTGCTGTATTGTTGCCCGTCCCTACCTATGGCAGAGGGCAAGAAATGCTATTATGGGCACGCGAAACATTCGTAGGTACCCAAATCTTTGTTGAACAGGAAATTGCAGCTGGGCTTGAAAAAATGCTGCAAGAACCCGAATGGCTGCATCCAGATGCCGTTACACGCATCCAATATTGTCTGGCTGATCCACAAATTGTTATTGTGGATAGCGAGGCCAAACGGGAGCAAGCTGTTAGCGCTACTGGTGGGCGTATTATTTTCACAAATGATGGGATGCTGCAATCCGCTCGCAGCCAATGGTACTATGAACAGCTAAGCCAGCATACAGATGGCGTAGTTATTTTGACCGGGCATTTGGCCAAAGGCAGCTTTGCTCATCAACTGCTTCATGCTGGTTATCATACGCCCTCCATGCAGCGGACCTTTTATGGTAGAGCAGTCCCAGCTTCTCAACCGACAGTTACACAAGTATTTGCGACAGTGCCTACACAGCAACGGGTACAATTTATCCGTTATAAGGTTCATCAAGGTTTACAGGATGTACGGTTGATGCTGGATTCAGCACCAAGTAAGCATACTTTGCTTGTCCATACGGGGAGGCAAGCTACTGAGGCTGTTTGCGAACAATTGAAGCAAGAAGGCTATGCCGGGCTTCATGCCTTATCTGCAGGTAGTGTGCTAAAGCTTTAAAATAGTGTGCTCAAGCTTTAAAGTAATAGATGTAGACTATCACTATCACTGTGGCTCAAAGAATTCTGAAACCATATGTTTCATCGGAAACTCCAACAAAAAGGGAACCAGGAGAGTATGATCTCTTCAGGTTCCCTTTTGTTGATTATTTTGTGCAATGAATCTCCCTTAGTTGTACAATATCGTTACACAACACCCGACTGGCGCTCTTTGGCAGCTCCCATTAATTGGGGAAGGCTGAGCTCTGACTCTGAAAACGAGTAATAGCATATTTCAGGAAATAAGTCCTCTTTGGATGTTCCTGCTTAGTTACTTGCACTTGGCACTTGAGCATCTGCATTTGCTACTCTATTCGTTTGCTTCCAGATGCTCGCTGACTATTTGCCGATTGCCGAAAGTCTACTATTTGCGTCTGGACTGCCACTAAAGTAGGTACAGGAAGTAAGTCCAGCCAATGATGGCTACAATCAGCCCCGCCGAAATTTCCAGCGGCGGAAGCAGCCCGCGTTCGAGGGCATCGGCGACCCAACTGGATAATATCTAGCTGCAGCCCGAGTATCCAGGCCAGCGGGATGACGATTACGACCTATGGCAGCGTGTGCTGCACCTGTTTCTTATATTTGAAACGTCTAACGAATACTATTATCGAAAATATGACAATCTTAAAAAATGAGACAACTCCAACAACAAAAGGGCTAATCACGCCGGGATTGTATCATCCTTCTTATACCTTGACGATAGGCAGATACAGAGTTACCCTATTCCTAGACATCTCCTTCTTAGGGAATTTGCAGGCGTGACCAACAATTTTTTCAAATCGGCAGATGTCCTTTCTATATTCTGGAGTTCGAGAGGGAGCGATCAAGCATGAAGTATACCCAATTGCTACATACCGATTTAGAGGCGGCCGTTATTTGTATGGGAACCTCGGATATCGGCGGTTCGATAAGTACGGAGGAGTCCAATGATATTTTGGACACCTATCTGGACCATGGCGGCAATTTTCTGGATACGGCCGAGGTGTATGCGAACTGGCTGCCGATTGAGCCGCATAGCAGCGAGCGGTTTCTCGGCAAGTGGCTGAAGGCGAGGGGAAATCGCGAGCAGATGATCGTGGCTACCAAAGGCGGGCATCCGCGGCTGGATACCCCGTCGGTATCGCGGCTATCGGCGGCAGAAATCGCACAGGATATCGAAGGAAGCCTGGAGCGGCTAATGACCGACTTCATCGATATTTATTATTTGCACCGTGACGACCGCACGATCCCTGTGGAGACGCTGATTGAAATATTGGAATCCCATGTACGCAAGGGGAATATTCGTTATTATGCCTGCTCGAACTGGACCTTGGAGCGTTTGGAGCAAGCTACGGCGTATGCCGAGCAGCAAGGCTACAAAGGCTTCGTTGCCGTAAGCAATTTATGGAGCTTGGCTGAGGTCAACCCGGGCTCAATCAAGGATGTGAGCCAGGTCATTACCGACCGGCCCTTGATTGACTGGCATACACGCACAGGTATAGCGCTTGTCCCTTACAGCTCGCAGGCGAACGGATTTTTTAGCGGCAAATATAGGAGAGGTCAGGAGGTGTCACCCGAGCTGAGGAATAAAAATGTGTACCGCTTATATATGAATGAGGTGAATCTAACCCGATTGGAGCGAATTGAGCAGATTGCCCAAGAGCAAAAGGGAAGCACGAATCAAATAGCGTTGGCCTATTTGCTGGCACAGGATTTCCCTGTAATCCCGGTTATTGGCTGTAAAAATAAACAGCATCTGCTGGATAGCCTGGGTGCAGTGGACATTAAATTGGATGCTGCAACCGCTTCATCAATTATTGAATAACGCTCATTTTCTGCCAAGATGCAAGAGACAATACTTGTTATTGCCTCTTGCACACCATGTTTATACAGATAGTGCAAGAACTGTCCGTTATCGCCTTAAGACATATACCTTATACTGAATAGACCTGCAGATTTTTCTTAAGGAGGATTTTATGGCAAACCGGCTCGTACAAGGATACCGATATTTATTTTTTGGCCACACAGGCCGCAGCGGCAAATATTTGCACCGATTTGTCTGGATTGGCTGTCTTGCCGTGTGCCTTCCCATTCTTCTGGCCGGAACGGTTTATTACAATTTGTCTATGGATCGCATGAAGAACGAAATTATGGATGAAAGCAAGTCCTCGCTTGTTTTGTTGAAGGACAGGGCAGAGCGCATTTTACAAAATATTGAGAAGGAATCACTGCAATTAGCTGCCGACCCAACGATCCATGACCTTTTTGCCAATCGAATTACGGATAATCCAACCGTGTGGCACAAAGAATTGCTGGACAAAATTACTGTAGCCAAAAACGCCACCGATTTTATTAGTGAGATCTACTTTTATAACGACATCGATCATATTGTAGTTTCCAACACGTATGGAACGATGGATGCAGAGGCGTATAAATATAAGGAGGATGTTCAACTTTTAATGAAAGAAGAGTCCTTATCAAGCTGGACCTACTTGCCCGTAAGCCAGAAGGAGGGCTATCTAACCTTTGCCAGAAGGCTGCCTATTACAGGAAGCTCCTCTTCCAAAGGAATTATTGCTTTTCAAGTTGAAACGGAGATCGTTAGCAAATTTTTGCAAGCGGATACAACAATTATGTCTAAAGGACAGGAATTGGTATTTGTGAATTACCAAGATTCCTTGCTTACGAATAACCATACAACTACGAATGTAAACAGGTTAGCTAACTTGTCTGCCCTGCAAACGATTAGCGAATCCGATAATAATATTGATAGCTTTTATAATGTTGGGCTTGATGGGAAGAAGGCTCATTACTCCTACGTCAAAAGTGTGTTTGGGCGTACGTATGTTGCGATTGTATCTGAAGAAATGATTGCCAGCCGATTGATGTGGATTCGTGCTTTTACGATGCTGACTGTCCTCTTTTTGATCGCCTTGGCTGTTGTTATTACTTATTTTAGTACGAAAAGAGCCTACAGCCCCATTGAGCAGCTAATCAAGCACAGCAAAACGATCGGTGCCGGAAAAATTCAAAGTAAGGAAAACGAATTCGATTATATTCGGGAATGTATCGATTATTTAAGCAAGGAAACCCAGCATTTGGGCAGCTATATGGAGAAAATTCAACCGACGCTTCGCGAGAGATGCTTACAGCAGCTTTTGAATGGGGATTATATTCGCAGCGAAACCTTAATCCAAGATTGCCACACCTACGGATTGACCATTAATTCGAATTATGTCGTGATGGTTGTTGAGGTGGAAAATGTGTATAAGGAACGGCGTTTCCTTCCTGGAGACAAGCCGATTGTTGCCTTTGCCGTCACGAATGTGATGCAGGAGCTAATGGGCAAAAGCTCCAATCTTAATGGCTATGTATTCCCCTATCAAGGAAAAGGCATCGCATTATTGCAATGGAAAAATGATACGGAGCAGTTGAAGCTGTATCATAGAGTAATCGAGTTTGCCACCTCGGTCCGTGAATCACTGAAAAATTATTTGTCCTTTGAAGCCTCAATCGGCATGGGTAGATGTTATTCTCATATTGCCGACGTTCCTGTTTCTTATAAGGAAGCAGAGCTTGCATTACAATATCGGATTTACCACGATTCCGATTCGATTTTGCATATTGAGGATCTGGAAAACTCGAAAACCGGCTCAGCCTTTCGGTATCCAAGGGAGCTGGAGAGCACATTGATCGAGGCTTTAACCAAAGGTGAGCTTGAGGAGGCGGAGCAGTCGCTTACTGGCTTTTCAAAGGCGCTTAACATCTCCCAATCGTATAATTTCATCCACCAAAGCTACTATGTATTAGTATCAGCCATCATTACCTCACTTGAAAAGCAAGAGGGCAGCATTTTGGATATTTTGGAGCATAATTTGTTTGGGCAGCTAGAGAGCAAGCATACCTCGCAGGAAATAACCGATTGGTTCGTGGAGGTTTTGTTTCCTTTATATAAGAAGCTTACCGAGGATTATTACAATAATGTAGGCCAGTCCGTCATCCGCCAAGTATGCAAATATATACGCGAGCATTGCACGGAGGATATTTCATTGGTGTTATGTGCGGAACGGATGGGTATTAGCCATTCCTACTTGAGCCGCTTGTTCAAGAAGGAGATGGGGATCAACTTCCTGGAGTTTGTTGTGGAGTGCCGGGTTGAGGAAACGAAACGGCTGCTGCTGGAAACCGACCAAAGCATTAGTGAAATTGCTGTAATCATCGGCTATTCTGAACGTAATTTAACCCGTGTGTTTCAACGCCTGACGCGAATGACACCAGGTGTGTTCAGGTCAGAGAATCGCAATGGATAATAGAACGGACATTTCAAAAAGGAATCAGACAGTAATTGCTCTTAAGCAGCAAAACCCCTTATAGGAAAAGATTTGTCTCTTACATGTTCGCGAAATTGCGAATATGCTGTTGAAAGAAAGCGTTGCCAACGAAAAGCCTTTTCCTAAGACGCAAGAACGGCTGGCGCTGTAGATGTTCATCAAGAACGCCGCAGGAGGATAGAGGGATGGCTTTATAGCATCAAAGTGGAATGCTTTCGAGACTAATATAACTTTTTAGGAGGGGTAATATGAAAAGGTCATTACGCAAGCAAATCAATTGGGTGGTCGCTCCGGTCCTGTCCATCAGTTTATTGGCTGGCTGTTCAGGCGCAGCCACACCTGCTGCAGGAACAGGTACAGCTACTGGAACAACCAAGGATAACAAGCCCGCAGTAACCGAACCGACCAAGATCCAGTTTCTAGTTCCATCCTTTGCCGAGGTTCCGAATATGAGTGATCAGTACTGGACGGAGTTCCAAAAAAGATCGAACAGCAAGCTGGACATCGAATGGATTCCATCAGGCGATTACAATACTAAATTCGATCTTGTACTGGCTTCTGGCAATCTTCCAGAGGTCATTGTATCGCAATCAGCGACGCGGTCGACTCTACTTAATGCGATCAATCAAGGCGCTTTCTGGGATTTGACCCCATTGCTTGGCGATTTCAGCCAATATCCCAATCTGAAGAAAAATGCAGATCCGAATGTATGGAATTACATGAAGGTGAACGGAAAAATTTACGGGGTAGCCCGCAATCGTCCCAATATTGATCCTGGGATCAAAATGCGTAAGGATTGGCTCGATAAATTAAACATTCCGGTTCCACAAACGCTTGATGAATATGCTGCAGCGTTGAAGAAAATTGTGGATGGGGATGTGGACGGTAACGGCAAAAAGGATACGGTTGGTATTCTGGGCCATGATTTCTTCATAGCTGATGGAGACCCTGCTTACCTGGCTGCCTTTGGCGGACTTGATCCGATTTATGATAAAGAAGGGGGCTTGATGAAAGAATCGCTTACCCCTAACTATACGGAGATGATCGATTGGTTCCGTAAGCTTTATGCTGATGGCATTCTGGCGAAGGAATTTTCTACAATCAAGAAAACGCAAGCAGAGGAAATGTTTGCAACGGGACGAGCTGCTTCCTACACCCGTAATATTTGGCGTGATTGGTCTTGGGAGCAGGATATTAAGAAGGTGCAGCCGGATGCCCAAGTCATCACATTGCCTCCAATGAAGGGACCTGGTGGTGTGAGTGTTGCCTTGGTTCCACCTTTCTTCGGAGCCTTCTATATTTCCAAGAAAGTGCCTGAAGCCAAAGTGAAGCAAATTCTTGAATATTTTAACACGACAACGACTAAAGAATTCACCGATTTTAACTATTATGGTATCGAAGGTGTCCATCATAAATTAGTTGACGGCCAGCCGCAGCTTACTGAATTGGGAATTAAGGAAGTAACAACGAATGCGAACCAGCCTTTCCCGTTGTCCTTCAATAATATCATGAAGGTATTCAATGCTTCAGCACCTAAAGCTTATAATGATGCCAAAATTAAAGAAACTGAAATTTACGCCAAGGTTGGCAAAATGAATCTGTTCAACATCGTATACTCGGATACTTGGACAAATACATGGCCGAAATACGAAAAGGAATGGCAATCCATGGTTATCAAAGCCGTTGTTGGCCAAATCACAATGGATGAATACAAGGCTTATGTAGATAAGCTGAATGCGAATCCGGATATTAAAAAGGCATACCAGGAATTTGGCGCCAAATATAAAGAGTTTTTTGGTAAATAAGCTAAGAGCAAGCAATGTGGGGACGGGGCAGTAGGAAGGGTTTGTAACCGCCGATTGTGTGACCCGTCCTTCTTGCTGTCTATAAAGTATGGTGAATAAATGCATCTGCGCGGCCAGGGTGTTCCTCCGATTGCTGTTGTTCAAGTATCTTTTGATTAGATAAATGATTTAGCGGTAAAAATCCATGAACAAAGGCACCGCTCATGATGCTAGTTTTTTTGCAAAAACTCTTAGGAGGAGAAATCATGGCTGGAATGGACAAATTACCTCAGCTTCCCTACGGAGCCGTTTATTTTCGCAAATCGAATCCGCCAAGAGAAGATTGGGAACGCGACTACGCAGTAGCCGAAGAGGATGGAATGAACATTAACCGGCACTGGTTTATGTGGGGAGCTATCGAGGTGGCTCAGGGTGTTTATGATTGGGAAGATTACGATCGGCATATGGATTTGGCTGCAAAGCATGGGATCAAAACCATCATCGCCGAGATGATTATATCCGTCCCGGAATGGGCCGCGCATGAATATGCACATGCTGTCCATGTCCGTGCAGACGGAACGCCGCTTCGAACACAAATGGGCGTAAGTAGCGCAAGCGGTGGCTTTGGGGAAGGCTCTCAAGGGGTGCTGAACTTGGACTGCCCCGAGGTTAAGGAGCTGGCGGGCAAGTTTTTGACTGAATTAGCGCTTCGTTATAAGGACCATCCGGCAATGGCTGGTTATGATGTATGGAATGAATGCAATTATTCACCTAATGTATGCCATAGCCCTTATACACAAGCAAAGTTTCGTATCTGGCTTAACCAAAAATATGGTAGCCTGCATGCCTTGAGTCAAGCATGGCACCGCTACAGCTATACGTCTTGGGAGCAGGTTCGGGCGCCCCAACAGCTGGGGCCCTATCCTGAATGCATCGATTGGGTGCAATTTACGAAAATCAATTTTTACGAACATATGCAATGGCGGATTGACCTGATCCGCAGCGTAGATGACCACAATCTGATTACTGCCCACGGCATAGCGGGGAGCATAAATGTAATGGCTTCGATGGGCGCCGATGATTGGCTGGCTGCATCGAAGGTGGACCTTTACGGCTATACATGGGTAGCCTCACGTAAAGGCAACCAGCCGTGGAAGCAATGGCACGCTGTCGATGTGACCCGTGCGGCCTCACGAGGCAAAACCTTTTGGCACGCCGAGACACAAGGCGGCCCGCTATGGCTGCAGCCGCAGGTGATCGGGCGTGCCAAAGAGGACGGGCGCGTCACCGAGCCAGCGGATATTCGCATCTGGCAAATGATCACGCTTGCCGGAGGCGCGCGTGGTGTGCTCTTCCCGAGATGGCGTCCGCTGCTGGACGGCCCCTTGTTTGGCGCTTTTGGCCCCTATGCGATGGACGGCTCGCGCACGCCGCGTTCGGATATGGCGAGCAGCATCGCCAAATGGGCGAACGACCCTGGCCAGCGCGAGCTGCTGGAGTCGGCTCCGATCCAAGGGGACATCGGCATTTTGGTTGTGCCGGACACGCAGGTTTTTGATTACTTATTAAACCGCGAAGGCAAAAATGCTTTCTACGAGCAAGCGATGTGGGGAGCGTACCAGGGATTTTTTGACCAAGGTGTCCAAGCCGATTGGGTGCATATGGATGATATTAAGCAGTACCGGGTGTTGTATTGGCCGTATCCGATTATGATCGGAAGCCAGGAAGGGGAAGCGTTGCGCCAATGGGTCGCAGAAGGCGGAACCTTAATCAGCGAAGGCTGCCCGGCCTACTTCGGAGATCGCGGCAAGGTGGGGACAAGGCAGCCGAACCATGGGCTTGACCAGGTTTTTGGCGCTGTTGAAAGCAACGTTGAGTTTATGCCTGATATTTCTGGCGAGCTTAGGTTTGAGCTTGATGGCATCCAGGTTCGCGGCGGCATTTATAACCAGTCCTATAAAGCGGAAGGCGGGCAGGTCGCTGGACACTATGCGGATGGCACAGCAGCCGTTGTGCAGCATACGTATGGCCAAGGAAAAACGATGCTGGTTGGCACCTTTCCATCTGCAGGCTACTACCATGCCCATGAAGACGGCAATCTGGCTTACTTCGCTAAGGTGCTGGAATGGGCGGGAGTGAACCCACACATCAAGCTATCCGATTCCAGCGTGCAGGCGAGAATATCGCGGCAGGCGAATGGCGCTTTATTTATTTGGATATTAAACCCTGAGAGGGAACCCAAAAGTGTCGAGCTGGAGCTTTCCAGCGAATACGGCGCATGGCAAGCAGGTCCAGCGTATTGGGACGGGGTAGATTCGCAATGGAATCAGGATGGCTCCAAATTGCAAGTCACTGTTGCTGGGCGTGATGCCTTGATTATTGGACTGAAAGTGACTCAAGTGTAAATCTGGGGAGGGCACGATAGTGAATATTAAAAGCATCGAAACCTTTACAACCAAAAATATTAGCATTGTAAGAGTAAAAACCGACGATGGCCATGAAGGCTATGGGCAGCTTGCTACCTACCATGCGAACATATCGGCATTGGTGCTTCACCAGCAGGTTGCCCCTTACGCCTTGGGAGCTAGCGCTGAGCGTATAGCCGATTTGGTAGATCGGGTTGTCGAAGGGGAGCATAAATTTCCCGGTTCATACGTATGCAGGGCAGTGGGCGGTTTGGACACAGCTTTATGGGATTTGCACGGCAAACGAGCGAATAAAAGCGTCTGCGAATTGCTCGGCGGCAAGCCGCGTCCTGTCGATGTATACGGCTCCAGCATGCGCCGCAATATTTCGCCCGCTGATGAAGCCGAGCGATTGAGCAGGCTCCAGGCAGAGCAAGGCTTCCGTGCTTTTAAAATCAGAATCGGCAACAACTTTGGGCGCGATATTGACGTATATCCCGGAAGAACCGAGCAGGTAGTTGCTGCTGTCCGGCAGGCAATTGGCAGCCAAACGGACTTATACGTCGATGCTAACAGTGGTTTTTCACCACGCCGTGCCATCGAGGTCGGACGAATGCTGGAGCAGCAAGGCGTCGTCCATTATGAAGAGCCATGCCCTTATCCAGAATTAGAATGGACGAAGCAGGTGACCGATGCATTGGATGTAGCGGTTACAGGCGGAGAGCAGGATACTGATATGGCGCATTGGAAAAGGATGATCTCCATGCATGCCGTTGATATTGTCCAACCGGATATTTGCTACATAGGAGGCATAAGCCGGGCATTGGAAGTAGCGAAGCTTGCCGAATACGCCGGAATGACATGTACACCACATGCCGCTAACCGTTCGATGGTTACTGTATTCACCCTGCATATGGTCGCAGCGATTCCGAATGCCGGTCGCTTTATGGAGCTATCCATTGAATCCGACGCATGGACGGAGTCCTTATTCACCTCAAAGCTGGAAGTCCGGGATGGACAAATACTGGTTCCAGAGGGCCCAGGATGGGGTATAACGATTAACCCCGATTGGCTCGATAAGGCTGACTACCAAATTTCCCAAGTGTAAAAGAGTTCCAGGATTCGATGTAATTAGAACCATTCACCCATTTAAATATAAAGGAGATTTTCAGTGATGAAGCCAATTACCGGAGTTACGGTCAACATAGTTTCGGATGCATCCGACTTAATCGTGTCAAGTGATTCAGCAAGCTGGGCGGTTTCCCATTTAACGGAGGTTTTAACGAAAAAGGGTCTTAACGTTTCCGATGCCGATAAAGGCACTGAAGCTGGAGCTAAAACCATCCAAATCCGTGTATGTGGTGCTGGCTCCGCTGGAGCGCAGCAAGCCGCACAAGCAAGCGGCATCCCGTTGCCGACGGATGCTGAAGCCTTCAGCATCGTCAATGTCGGCGAAGCGATCACCGTGATTGGAGCCGATGCCAATGGCTTGGTATACGGCTTGCTGGAGCTAGCCGACCGAGTTACTTACAGCGAAGAGCCAGAGGTAACGCTGAGAGCAGTCGAGTCCTATTCAGAGAAGCCACATAATAAAGTCAGAAGCATTAACCGCTTATATGTGAGCGAAGTGGAGGATAAGCCGTGGTTCTATGACAAAGCGTTCTGGGACGAATATTTGACTGAGCTTGCCAGCCAGCGGTTTAACCGGCTCCATCTGGCATTAGGTATGGGCTACGATTACGGGCATAATCCCGATGTCAAAGATAATTATTTTTGCTTTGCCTATCCGTATCTGTTGAATGTTCCTGGTTATGATGTGCGTGTTACCGAGCTTCCCGTAGGGGAAATGGAGCGTAATCTTGAGACGCTTCAATATATCGCCAAAGAAGCCAAGCGCCGCGGCTTTCATTTCCAGCTTGGGATTTGGACGCATGCTTATGTTCAGGAGGACAGCCCCGACTCTAATTACAAAATTGCCGGTGTTGATGATTCCAACCATGCGGCATATTGCCGTGACGCTTTGCAATTGCTGCTTGAAACCTGCCCGGACATCGATGGCGTAACCATTCGTACGCATTATGAAGGCGGGATTCCTGAGCCGGCCCATCTGTTCTGGGAGGTAGTAATGGCAGGTGTGACCGCTTGCGGCCGTCCTGTAGAAATCGATATGCACACCAAGGGTGTAGACGATCAGATGCTACAGATTTTTCTCGATACGGGCATGCCGATTGTGCTTTCACCTAAATTCTGGGCGGAGCATATGGGTCTGCCGTACCACCAGGCTGCGATTCGTCCTTGGGAGCTGCCAGTGGCCAAAACCGATCGCCCTGACCTGATGTCCATCACCGCGACTTATAGACGTTTTACCCGATATGGCTATGGCGATTATTTAAAAGAGGGCCGCAGCTACGGCGTACTCCACCGCATTTGGCCAGGCACACAAAGAGTGCTGTTGTGGGGCGACCCGGCCATGGCTGCCGGCTACAGCCGCAGAGGCAGCTTTGGCGGAAGCATCGGCATCGAGCTTTCCGAGCCGCTTGCGTTCAAAGGACGCAAGGGCAGCGGAGTTGCCGGAGAGCGCGACCCGTACCAGGACATCAGCCTACAGCTGGATGGCCAGGAATGGCGGAAGTATTTATACTACTACCGTCTATGGGGACGGTTATTATATAACCCGGACACGCAGCCGGAGGTATGGCAAAGATTGCTACGCCATCAATTTAAGGCAGCAGCGGCGGATTGTGAGCAGGCGCTTGCCCATGCCGGACGGATTCTGCCGTTGGTAACTACTGCGCATCTGCCCTCGGCAGCAAACAATGTGTATTGGCCGGAAATTTATACGGACCAGTCCATCGTGTTCACAGGCAAGCCATCGCCGTACGATTTTGATAGCCCGGCACCAAAAACCTTCGGCGCGGTCAGCCCCTTGGACTCTGCGTTGTTTTATCGGATCGACGACTTTGTCGAGGATTGCCTGAACAATCAACGCAACGGTCGAATCTCTCCTCTTGAGGTAGCAGACCGCCTGACGAAGCTGGCCGAAACAGCCGAGCAGTACCTAATCGCTTCTGCGTCGCTGATTGAGGACGCAGCAGACAGCAGCTACCGCCGCCTGGCGGTCGATGTGGCTGTGCAAGCGGGACTGGGCAAGTTTTTCGCGCATAAGATGCGCTCCGCTGTTGCATACTCGTGGCACGAGCGGACGGGCAGCCAGGAACGGCTTGCCGAAGCATTGGACAGCTACCGCTTGGCGAAAGCCGCTTGGGAGCAGATTGTTGCCGACACCCAAGGCGTATACCGCGACCAGCAGGCATATGGCTACTTGGCGCTAATGCGTGGTAGCTGGGCGGATCGACTAGAGCTCATCGAAGAGCATATCGGCTTGATGGAGCAGGTCTATGCGAATGCTCAAGCAGGTGCGGAGCCTGCGGGTACTGAGGTAGCGGCTGGCGGAGCCAACGAAAGCGTGGGAACACATGCGCATGCATCGGGTGCAGCAAGCAGCCCATCCGCGATTGTATCGCCGGAGGAATTTATACCAGCCGCCGCTTCTATCCAGGAAGAGGAGTCTAAAACCGCCGTAAAAGGCGATTACCCGAATGCGCTATCTTATGCGGATATTTTCCCGTCAGCTCATGGCGCATCGGATCGCGCTACATTAAGCCATAAATCGCCGCAGTTTTTCCGCAGAGGTGATTCGGTAGAGATTCGTGCAAAGCTGTCCGGGTTGTCTGAAGGCGTGGTCGTTAAGCTGCTATATCGCCAAGTCCATCAGGCAAAAGCCTATGAGACTGTGGAAATGTCCAGCAACGGAAGCGAGCTTACCGCAACAATTCCTGGTGTATATACCGATTCGGTGTACCCGCTCGCCTATTATTTTGAGTTACACAACAGCCAGGGGCAAGCATGGCTTGCTCCCGGATTCGATGCAGACCTATCCAATCAGCCTTATTATGACATTCGCCAGCAGGTCTAATAATACTTCTCAAATAGCCGCTGCTACAGCGTGAAGTGAGGTTAACCCCACCCCATTTCACGTGGCGGCTTATTCTGGGGTGATGAATCGAAAAGAGGTGTAAATATGCAGGAGCCTAATGCAGTGGCTAACTTAAAACTAACCAGAAAAAATCAACGCGCAGCCAGATTTTGGCCTCGGCTCGGAAATCGCATGCTGCAATACAGGTATATGTACTTGCTTGCTTTACCAGGTGTCCTGTATTTTATTATTTTTAAATTTGTCCCGATGTGGGGCCTGCTTATCGCATTCAAGGACTATAATCCGTTCAGCGGATTTTGGGGCAGCCCGTGGGTCGGAGGCAAGCATTTTACGGAGCTATTTTCCGATAATTACTTTTATGTGATGCTGCGCAATACATTCGGAATCAACCTGATTGGGCTGGTGTTCATGTTCCCGCTCCCGATTGTACTTGCGCTTATGCTCAACGAAGTCCGGCATGAAACCTTTAAACGGATTAATCAATCCGTCGTGTATTTGCCCCATTTTCTGTCATGGGTCGTTGTGGCGAGTATGACCTTTTTCATCCTGTCCACAGATGTGGGAATCATTAACAAGCTCATTACCGGCTCAGGTCGTGAAAGTGTAGCTTTCCTGACGAATCCAAACTATTTCTGGGCGATGATCACCGCACAAAATATGTGGAAGGAAGCAGGCTGGGGCACCATTATTTTTCTTGCGGCAATGGCAGGTGTTGATCCACAGCGTTATGAAGCAGCAGTAGTAGATGGAGCCTCACGCTGGCGGCAAATTTGGCATATCACGATTCCAGCGATTCGTCCGACAATTATTATTTTGCTGATCCTGAGATTGGGCCATATGGTGGATGTCGGCTTTGAGCAAATCCTGCTGATGCAGAACCCTTTAGTGCTGTCGGTGTCCGAGGTGTTTGATACGTATGCGTACACACATGGGATTCTCAAAGGGCAGATTAGCGCAGGTGTCACGGTAGGGATGTTTAAAGGGGTCGTAGGCCTTGTGCTTGTGATGGCTTCCAATTATGTAGTCAAAAAAATGGGCCAAGAAGGCATCTATTGAGGGGAGGATAACGGCTATGAGCTTTGTTGCCAGTAAAAAGCTGACCCCATTCGATTGGGTGAACTACATGTTGCTGGGGTTGATATCGGTCGTTTGTATATTTCCGTTTTTGTATGTATTTAGCGTATCCTTTACCGATCCCAAGGTTTATGTTCCCTTGCAATTTTATATCTTTCCTGAAAAATGGTCCCTGATCGCGTACAAATATATTTTATCGACCAATAGCTTCCTCAACTCCTTAAAAAGCACAGCTTTTATTACGGTTGTGGGTACGGTGCTTAATATCATCGTATCCTTCTCGATGGCGTATGCCTTAACGAAAAAAGGGATGCCAGGTCGCGGTATAATGATGAGTGCGGTTATTTTTACTTTGGTTTTTAATGCGGGAATTGTGCCGAGTTATATTTTAATTAAGGAATTAGGGCTGCTTAATTCGTATTGGTCGCTGATTTGGTCAGGGCTGACGAGCGCATGGAGCTTAATTGTAATCAAAAGCTTTCTGGAATCGCTGCCCTCGGAGCTTGAGGATTCGGCACGGATTGATGGCTGCTCCGATCTTGGGGTGTTTCTGCGGATTGTCATCCCACTTTCAATGCCGGCGATTGCGGCGTTTACGTTGTTTTTCGCGGTTACGCATTGGAATACGTATTTTAACGCGTTGATCTATATATCGGATTCGAAAAAATGGACCCTGCAGGTGCTAGTCAAAACGCTCGTAATTGACTCCGATTCCAATGGTGTCGGTCAAGCGGGCGCAGGTGGAGATGACCGGACGTTACCGCAGGAAACGATCCGGATGGCAGCGATCATGCTGTCGATGGCACCGATCCTTGTCATTTACCCGTTCCTGCAAAAGCATTTTGCCAAAGGTGTTATGTTGGGTTCGGTTAAAGGATAGCACATTCATCTGGTCATCTGATGTTTATTCTTCCTTGGTGGGCACAAAACGAATATTATGCTGAAGAATGTAGGAATCTGCAAATTCCTGCGTTTTTTTGTGTTCTCATGACCTAGTTTTGATCTTTATTTGAAGGTCTGTTCAAGAGTGTTATGGTACTCTTAAAGAAGAGAATTTCTAGTGAATAAACAGTGTTAGTCTAGAAGTTGAAAAGAAAAATGGAGGCATCAAGATGAAACAAACGTTCAAGAAATCTTTATTATTATTGCTAACATTATTATTAATGAGCTCACTGTCTATGCAACATGCATTTGCTTTTACTGATGTATCCTTCACAGCTTTAAGCATTACCTACCATAATGGAGAGGTGTATGCAGCTGGCACTGGCACTCCTAAAGGAATTATTAAAATTGCGGATAATGGAACCCCATCAAGTATTGTAACGGATACCCCATATAATTCACTCGCAAGTTTTGATTTTGATTCAAGCGGCAATTTGTATTACATATTAGATAATCTGAGTGGAACTGTCCATGATATTTATAAAATTTCGAATAGTAATTTAACCTCTGGAGCCTTTTCTGTGTCAGGAAATCCATCCCAGGTTACGACCCTTTTAACTGGAAGCAGCACTCCGAGCACCGGCCAGCTTTACGGATTGGCTATTCAACCCCAAACAGGAGATTTATATTTTGGGGGATATAATACTAAAAAAATCTATAAAATTTTAAGCAGTGATTTAAGTGGTTCCACCCTATCGATAACGGATACTACTAAAGTTCATGAAGTATTAGGAACTTGGACATCTATTGTTGGCGACTTAGCATTTGATTCTTTGGGAAATTTATACTTTAACGATTTTGGTAGTACCAAAATCAATAAAGTTTTAGCAGCGGACCTGAGTGATAATAATACCATTGATACCCCTACAGTTTTTTTAACGCTAACAGGTGTGGCTTTATATGGAATAACCTTTAATTCGCAAGATCGGCTATACTATTCGAACCTTAGTAAGTTAAGGCTATATGATGCTGCACCTGTGGCAAGTAATGTGTCGATTACAGGAACCGCATGGATAGGAAATACACTCACAGGCTCTTATTCATATAGCGATATGGAGAGTGATGCGGAAGGCGCTACTGCTTTTAAATGGTACCGTGCAGATGATTCAACAGGTACTAATAAAGCGGCGATACCAAGCGCAACAAGTCAATCCTATACAATAACCCAAAGTGACAACGGGAAGTTTATCGGTTTTTCTGTTAAGCCAGCCTCAACAAATGGTACGGTAGGTACGGAAGCTTTTAGTGCCTATAAAGCCCCCGTTCTGCTTTCTAGTAATGCGGAATTGAGTAGTTTAACGCTCTCTAGCGGTCCTCTGTCTACAACGTTTGATAAACTTACGACATCCTACACGTCAAGTGTTGCGAATAGTGTATCAACCTTAACGGTGACGGCGGTCGTCTATGATGCCAACTCTACGATGGCTATGCGCGTTTATGACAGCAGCAATCAGCTACTCAGTGGCTATCCGGTCAGCCTGACGAGCGCAGCGGCGTCCTCGGCGATCCCGCTGAGTGTGGGCAGTAGCCGTATTGAGGTGACGGTTACCGCACAGGATGGCACCACAACGAAGATGTACACGGTGAATGTAACGCGTGCAGCGGGAGCAGCCAGCACTGTGACATATAACGGCAACAGCCATACGGGAGGAAGCGTTCCAATCGATATTGGCACCTATGAACAAGGGGTTGCCGTATCAGTCTATGGGAATACGGGAGGCCTTAGCAAGACAGGCTACACATTCGCAGGGTGGAATACCGCAGCTGATGGGACTGGAACCAGCTATGCGGCAGCATCAACGTTCAATATGGGATCAGCCAATGTTGAACTGTATGCCCAGTGGATACAAGGGACGCTAACCAATATTGCGGAACTGAGCCAACTAACACTCAGTGAAGTAACGCTAGACCCTGTTTTTGCAAAGAGTACGACGGCCTATGCAGCTATCGTACCCAATTTTATGAATACGACTACCGTGACCGCATCCGTGTATGATAGCTCCGGGCTTGCATTACTACAAATCAACGGAACGACTGTGGCAAGTGGCCAGGCTAGCGCACCAATCAGCCTGAATGTGGGGCAGAATACGATTCAGGTGGAGGTTACGGCACCTGATGGAGTTACGAAGAAGCTGTACACAGTGACGGTCTCACGGCTACGCTCGAACTCCTCTAGTCCCAGCACATCGACTACTGCAAGTCCAGATTCAAATACTGGCTTCCGTGTGTTTGTCAACGGTCAGCCCCAGGACCAGATAGCAACAGGAACCGCCTCGACTATCGATGGCCAGACCGTCATGACGGCCAAGGTGGATAAAGTCAAACTGGAAGAGCAGCTCGCCAAGGAGGGGAACGGAGCTACTGTTGTCATACCGGTAACAGCTAATGTCGGCAAGGTCTCCGCGTTATTGACCGGGGATGCTGTAAAATTGATGGAAAACAAACAGGCTGTGTTGGTTATCCAAACGGTAAATGGGAATTACGAGCTGCCGGCATCCGAGCTTTTGATCGACCGTTTATCTAACCTGCTTGGTGAGCAAGTGAAGCTATCAGATATTGTTGTACAGGTTGACATCGGCAAGAGTGACGCTGCTAAGGTCACACTGATGCAAAATTTGGGGGAGGAAGGTGGATATTCCGTCGTAGTGGCTCCGGTCGATTTTACTGTGACTGCATCGTATAACGGTAAAACAGTGACTATAGATAAGTTTTCTTCCTATGTGCTGCGAGAGATACCGCTTCCTGATGGTGTGGATGCAAGTAAAATCACGACCGCAATCGTATTGGAGCCCGACGGAACGGTCCGACATGTCCCTACGTATGTAACGGTGCGTGACGGGAGAAGTTTTGCGGTTATTAACAGCTTAACAAACAGCACCTACTCGGTGATTTGGCATCCAATGACGTTTACGGATGTAAGGGGACATTGGTCCCAAGACATCGTAAACGAAATGGCATCGCGGATGGTTGTAACGGGAGCCGACTCGAACCACTATAAGCCGGATGCTGCAATCACCCGGGCGGAGTTTGCGGCGATTACCGTAAGAGGGCTAGGCTTGGCAGATAACGGAAAAGCAACAGCATTTACGGATGTAATGGCAAGCGAATGGTACGTAGGTGCAGTGGCGAAAGCCAAGGAGTACGCGATCATCGAAGGCTACGAGGATGGTACATTCCGCCCATCCCAAACGATTACACGCCAAGAAGCGATGGTGATGATCGCGCGGGCGATGAAGCTAGCAGGATTGGAAACCAACGTCAATAGTGCAGAGCAGGAATCGGTGCTAGCCGGATTTGCCGACAACAAGTCGATTGGCGGATGGGCCAGACAGGCGATCGCGGCTACTGTGAAGAACCAGTTGGTTAATGGCTTAGAATCTGGCTTGATGCCCACTAGCAATATCACCAGAGCCGAGACGGCAGCCATCATTCAGCGGATGCTGAAAACAGCTGGAGTCATACAAGCCAAGTAAGTAAATGCTGTAAACCTATTCAAGCCTAGGTGCTTTATTCAAATATCCATGCGGAACAGAGGATAAAGTGCAGCCCCTGCTCCGCAATAACCGTAACTCTTTTTGAATACATGTGCATCGCGTTTGCTTTGTCGAACAGGCTCCAACAAACAGCTCTACCCGCCGAAGGCATCGCGGAATGCTTTGGACAATACCGCAGGGTCCACGTCCCATAGCTCTGCTATTTCGGGACCAATATGCTCATCCCACCAATCGGAGAGCAGGCGGCGGTTGCTGCCATTGGCCACGATCCATGGTAAATTCAACAGCACTTTTTTGTAATAAAGCTCATCAGCCTGCTTTACCAGCTCGGGTGCGATCCATTGCCCGAGCTTTTTGCGTGTTCGGAACAGCTCACGGCTGCAGGAGCGTCTTATTTTGCGCGCGGTTGGATATTCCTGGTCATGCTTTACATTATGGCTACCTGGGTTGGGCATACGAATCCCCTCCTTCCCTTAATGGGATATGTTAGGATATGCGGGCAAGGCCACAGGCGAACCTGTCCCGCTCGAAAATCGCTTTTGGTGAAGCTGGTTGGAGCGGTAGATGTATGTTAAAATAGACTTGGTTTAAAAGGCGGGATGTCTCGGAATAAAAGAGGAAGAGGCTGGACAAAGATGTTAACAGAATTGGTTCACAGCGCTTTAGTATTTATTGAAAGTCTAGGGGTTTGGGGGATTTTAATAGGATTGATGCTTGAGGTCATCCCAAGCGAGCTTGTTCTTTCGTTCGGCGGCTATTTGGTTTCGCAGGGTAAGGTGTCTTTCTTCGGCGCTGTCGTGTTCGGAACGCTTGGCTGCGTCCTGCAGCAGGTTATTCTTTACTGGCTTGGCAGATATGGAGGTCGTCCCTTTGTCGAGAAATACGGCAAATATTTAATGCTGAAAAAGCATTACCTGGCTATTGCCGAAAGATGGTTCGACCAGTATGGACCGATGATGGTTTTTGCTGCAAGATTTGTTCCTGTTGTCCGCCAAGCTATTTCCATTCCAGCTGGGCTGGCAAAGATGCCGATGCTCCATTTTCTTTTTTACACTACCCTTGGAACGATTCCTTGGGCGATCCTGTTCGTATATTTAGGACGGGCGCTTGGCTCCAATTGGGAACAAATTGATCAAATGGCGGCACCTTACATGAGACCCCTGATTTTTTCAGCCGTTGTTCTTGCTTTGCTCTATATTATTTATAAGGTTTTAAAAAGCAGACGCAGGCGCCAAAGGAGATAATTTCACCTATTTTCCTCATGTAGCAAGTATTATGGACGATTTGACCGCCCCGAAAAGTAGGGTTTGTTTTCTTGGCGATTATTCATTAAAATAAAGAAGATAGTATCCCAAAAGGAGGTTTTATGATCCATGAGCACAAATCTGCAAAGCAAGCTTGGAACCGGCTTGAAGCCGCAGCAATTTATTGACGGTATGACGAAGAATAAGGAAAAATTTGTGGAGTGGTCTGACGCTTTTGTATGGGAGAATACGGAAGATAAGGAGTTTTTTGAATCCTTGAATAACCGTGACGATCTACGTTGTCTGGCTTTAATCGCCGATTGGTGCGGAGATGTTATTCGTAATGTGCCTGTAGTATTCCGTGCACTGGAAATATCGGGAATCCCGACAGAGGTTTTGATTAAGGAAGAGCACCAAGATGTAATGGAGCAATTCCTGACAGGAGGCGGCGAAGCAGTCCCGGTTATTATTTTCACTGATTTCAGCGGCCATGTGCTTGGTCGTTGGGGACCCCGCCCAGATCATGTACAATCCATAATGACACAGTTCAAGAAAGAAAACCCGGATCGCACTGCGGCCGATTACAATGAGAAGATTCAGGTGGCGCGCCAGGAAATGGGCCGTCAATATGGAGAAGGCATCGGCTATCAAAGCGTTATCGTTAAAGAACTTCGCGACCTGATTTCTTCGTTTTAAGGCGGGCGCTGTATGAGTATTGAAGGCTTAAAGATTGAATCGTTCTCTTTGGGTCCCATTGGAACGAATGCTTATCTGCTGTCCAGGCCAGAGGAGAATAAAGCAATTATTATAGACCCCGGTATGAATCCAAAGCCACTTCTAAAGCGGATCGCGAACCTGCAGATTGAAGCCATTCTGCTGACGCATGCGCACTTTGACCATATCGGTGGTGTCGATGAAATCCGCAAGCTGAAAAGCTGCCCCGTTTATCTTCATGATGCAGAAGCGGATTGGCTGACGAATCCGAAGCTTAACGGATCTACGAAATATCCGGAGCTAGGCGCACCTATTGAAACCGATCCAGCCGAATTTGCGTTAGATCAAGGGCAGACCTTGAAGCTGTTGGGCTTGGATATTAAGGTTTTACATACACCAGGGCATTCTCCAGGCAGTGTCAGCTTCGTGCTTGGACCTTATCCAGCAGACTCGCCGCTTTCGGGTACCCATCTGTTCGGCGGCGATGTGCTATTTCGACTGTCAGTCGGACGTACCGACCTGCCTGGCGGCAGATCCGAGGAGCTGCTGGATTCCATTCACGGCAAGCTGTTCAAGCTGCCGAACGAGACCGTGGTTTACCCCGGACATGGCTCGAAGACGACGATCGGCTATGAACGTGATAATAATCCTTACGTATAGCTGTAAACTCCTACACAAGTTAACCTCAAAGCTTCTTACGTCTTCGCTCTTAACCAGCGGGGATGAAGGAGCTTTTTTGTTGTATCCCTATACATAGGGTAAACCAGATTTTAGCTATTCAAATAGAGGAATTTGGTGTACCATAAGGTTACATGTACTTCCTTTATTTGGATGCTGCTTGCTACTCCCCTTCTATGTAACTAAAGGGTTTTGCTGTCATTTACATATATCAATATTTGACGATTGAGGGATATCCATGAAAAAAACATTAATTTGCACGACCCATATCGGTTATGCAGACAAGCCGAATTTCACCAACAACTGCACTTATGTAGTTGAGAAAGAAAATCAGGATGGATACATAGTCGTTAATAATAACGGCAAAACAAGATTGATATCTTTCGAGGATGTTGGAGAGGAAGAAGAGAAGAGCTTCAGGTTAGAATATAAAACTGAACTTGAAATATTTCTTTTAGTCACCCTGACTTGAAAGCGTATCCAATAAAACAATTCCTCATTTGGCTATCCATTACCATAGGTGCTTATAAGATGGAGGAGGCGCTTTCACAGATAGTAGGAGACCGAGGAATTGATTTGGCCTTGGTTGATATGCACATGCCTGAGACGGCAGATATGGAATGGGTAGATCATTAGCAAGCTGTGAATGGGGTACCTAGTACATCGGTCTAGCCTTCGGGCAACCCATTTTATTTTTCTGCATGGTTTGCAAGATGCTTTAACAGGGGAAGCACAGCGTAGAGATCATTGGAAGGCAATAGCTCGATAATCGCAATTATTTCTTCCTTGAGGGTCATGTTTTTCGTGTTATCAGGCTCGTTATTAATGGCAGTGCTGACGGGTACAGCTGGTAGGGCTTGCGGGGTTAGTACAGCTTGTACGGCTTTTACAGCTTGGACAGGCTCATCCGATGTAGACGCAATCATATCCTCAATTTGTGCCAGACTTATATTTTCGATTTTTTTAGCATCATCATCATAGAATAGTATTTTCTGCTCATTAGAATCGAAAGACAGGATTCTTCCATGGATCACTCTTTTGGAACGGGCGTTGATATAGTGCATTTCTACTATTGACTGTGATTCTTGCCATTGATGTAATTGGTCTGAAATACTCATTGGTTATTCAACTCCATTACTTCGTATAAACAAATAGTACCACTTTTTTTAAGTGAATGATTGTTAATTTTTAAACATTAAATAATTTTATATAACTATACAGACCGATTCTTAGACTTATAAGCATAAAAAAGAGACCTGCCATAAAGGCAAATCCCCTATAATCCGAGTTTTATTTAAAGCTCAATTTCCGCTATTTTCATAATGTCGGCGAAATCATCATCGTTTTGGCTTAATTGTTCAGCGGCCTCATCGAGCTTGGAGGTTGCCTTTTGCTTAAAACTGTCCAGTGCAGCCGTGTCGACTTGAAAATTCTCAGCTTGTTCAGCTAGTCTCTTAATAAAAATTAATTCAAAAAAATAATCCAAATCCAATATTACACCACGCGCTTGTCTTTTTTGTGGATTTTGAATCGTGTAGACGTCGCTGCTGGTCTTATTGGCATAAGAATCAAGAATTTCTGAGAGCTTGTTGGTCTGATTGAAATCGAATACATCTATCATGTTTTCGGCAATAAGTTCCAGTAAATCTGCAGGAACGGCGGTCGGCTTTTCCATGGTCCACTACACTCCTCACATGAACTTGAGAACGCTAACAATCTTCTTAATTCCTCTATTATGACACGGGAAGCGCATTCATTCAAGCTGTAAGGGATGGAATTCTGAAGTATGGTATAATAACAGCAAAAAGAGGCGAGATGAAGGCAGTGAAAACAATGAGTCCCAAAAAAATAGCCGCCGAAAAAGCGGTTGAATGTATCCAGACTGGCATGACGATTGGATTGGGTACAGGGTCAACGGTATACTGGGCTATCCACAAAATTGCCCAAAGAATCCATGAAGGATTAATGATACGCGCAGTAGCCACCTCAAACGGCTCCGAGCAATTGGCGCAGCAATTAGGCATACCGATTGTACCCTTTTCAGAAATCGGCCAGATTGATTTGACCATTGATGGTGCAGATGAGGTGGATGCTCATTTTGACTTGATTAAGGGCGGAGGCGGGGCGCTGCTTAGAGAAAAGATTATTGCTGCCAACAGCAAGCAATTTATCGTGATTATTGATGAATCCAAACAAGTCGACAAGCTGGGACGCTTCCCACTACCCGTTGAAGTCGTCCCTTTTGCCGCTGAGCTTACGATCCGCCAAATTCGTGATTTGGGATGTACGCCTAAGATTAGGACTACAGACGGGCAAACGTATAAGTCGGATAATGGTAACCTTATTATTGACTGTGACTTTGGGGAAATTACACAACCCGCGTCATTAACCGCCAGGCTTAATAGCATTCCAGGTGTTGTAGACAATGGGCTATTTGTACAAATGGCAAGCTGCCTAGTGGTAGGCTACAAGGATGGAACGGTGAAGCTTGAGTATATGGGGGTTAATTAAATGCCCGATAAGGTTATGTATAAGCTGTATACGATGTGTATGGTGCAAGACGGCACGAAGGTGCTTTTAATGAACAGGCCGGATAGCAAAGGTTTCCCGGGGTACATCGCTCCTGGAGGCAAGGTGGATTATCCTGAGAGTATCGTTAACGGAGCTATTCGGGAGGTGCACGAAGAAACGGGATTAATTATTCATGACATTAACTATAAAGGGCTGGTTGAATTTTGCGAGCCCAATCAAGGACTACGCTATATGGTGTTTAATTATTTGGCCACCTCCTTTGAGGGAACGATACTTGAGCATCCTCCTGAGGGCGAGCTGTTATGGGTGGAGATTGAGGAAGCCTGCAAGCTGCCGATGCAGGACTGGTTTAAGCAAAGATTTCCTTTGTTTTTTGAGCAGGGGACATTCGAGATCAGCTCCGTCTGGGATGAGGCAAGTAATGAGACCTTGGAAAAAACAGTTAGGAATTATGTTTAAGTCGATCTCACATGAAAAGAAAAGCACCTCTCGATCCACTATTGAAGCGGAGGAGAAGGTGCTTTTTGTAATAGGTTATATATAACGGACGAGAATATCGATCGGATAGCGGCCTGCATTGCGGCCGTATAAGCATAAGCCGCCGGAGCCGTCAGGCAAGTTCGCAGGCACCTCCAGCCTTAGCCGGAACGAGCCACGGGCAATAATGGCAGGCGCCAATCGGCTGGGAATCCGAATATGCTGCAAGTAGCCGTAGGAGCCAGCCTCATCAAGCAAACGGTCATTGGTCTGATAGTGCCAAGACAGCACGCCTTGACTATCCGCAGGATCATCCGCAAGCTGCCGCTGATCCACTAACGTTCCGTCAATGTATACATGGAAGGTGCTTGGATGCTTGTGTTCATCCGTCATGTAGTAGGAATTGACGTTCATGCCGGGATCCGCCTTTCTACCGTGCATATAAGAGAGATCCGTTGAATGTGGGTTATCGATTTGCTGCTGGTCTTTGCTTAGCAATATTTTGGAGCCTGCTTCGAAAAACAGATCGAGATCCCCGAATGGGTTGCCGGCGGTCAGGCTGGATATGTCGATTTCATATTCGAAAAATCCTCCCTTGGCGCCGCTGCCATTCACTTTGCTGCCTTGCAGAGCTTGCCAGGCATATTCCCATTGCTGCTCAGAGAAGCTTGCTGGCGCGGATTGAAGCCATTGCCCTTCTAGAGCGAACAGCCCCTGCTTCGTTTCGCTGCGCACATCGAAGGTGATAAAGTTACGCGCAACCGCATTGCAGGAAGCTTGGGAGGGATCCTTTAATTCCACGGCGAGCACAGCTACCGCATCAAATTCCGGCATGTACATGGACAGCGGAGCTAATACCGTCGTTCCGTATTGGTTCCAGCTAATAGGGAGGATGCCTTGGGCGGCTATCGTCTTTACCCCCAGATGGTCGTACCATAGCTCCCAGGATAGCTGCATGCTTTGGCCATGGTACGTATCGGCAAAGCTGGATATAGCGATGGGTACGCTAACTGATTGGCCGCCAGTAACTGTCGTGCAAGGAGGCGCATCGATCACGATAAAGTCAGGCTGATGCAGGTCACGCAGGCTCATCCCTTCGCAGAAGCCGCCGTAGCCAAAATCCTTCTCCGTGTCGTCAATACGGTAATAGCCGTTAAATTCGTTGACGACATCTTTAAACTCGGTGAAAATAAAGCCGCAAATGTTCTCATGTCTCCGAAACTCATTCAGCATATAGCGGTATTGCCAGCCTAAATCGCTATCCCCAGCGCTGCCATCAATACCCCAAACCGCGCCGCATTCGCTGTTCATTAGGGGTGCATCCGACTGCTGGTGGCCGTCGATATAATTCCAGGTCGAGCCTGGATACGTGCTGCTCGCTGCTGTTTCAATATGGTCACGTACCAATTGGTAGCCATTGAGGTAAAAATGCCAGGTATTCAAATCACTTTTCACATGGTCATAACGACAAGGCGAATTATCCTCGATCAATCTCGTGGGATCAAGCACTTTAGCCCATTCATACACTTCCTTGACCCAGGCTTGTGTTTCTGGAAGGTAAGTAGAGACAGGCTTCCCTGTACCATCGTCGATTTTGTGCAGCAAGCCCCAGGACTCATTAAAGATCACCCATGAAATGATCGAAGGGTGGTTCCAGTCGCGCTGAATCGTTTCAAGCGCCTCCGGTTTATAGGCATTGGTGGATTGCTCGTCGGGCGTTCCCCAGAAGCAAGGCATATCCTCCATCACCAGCATACCCAGTTTGTCTGCCCAATACAGCTTGCGTGGCTCCTCCGGTTTAATGTGGATGCGTACAAAATTTAAACCAAGCCGCTTTAAGCGATATATTTCATCGTGCATCTCGCCATCGGTTGGGTAAGTAAAAAAGCCTGTAGGGTGGAACGATTGGTCAAGCGTGCCATTCAAAAATATCGGCTTATCGTTCAGCGTAATCCAGCGTGACTTCAAGCCCTCTTGTTGAAAAGTACCGACGGTACGGATGCCAAAATAGGTTTCGATCCGGTCGCCTTGAGTATTTCTGCCAGCAGCCTCAAGCGTGATCGTTCCCTCATATAAATGTGGGCTTTCCGGGCTCCAAAGCAACGGATTGTCGACTTGGAATTCCGTGGAGAAAAACTGCATGCCTTCCGTTAATACGAGCTTCACCGTATGGGATACGCTTCGAGTCTCTGCTGCAGCACTGTAGGGAGCTCCGGCCTGAGTACCAGATGCGGTGCCATCCACAGCACCGCTGCTAAAATCAAAATGTAGCGTTGCTTCTACAGCCGTCGCGGCCTGAATGACACCCTTAACCACAATGCGGCCATCCAGCTCTGTAATGAACTGGACATGGTCCACATATTGCTGCGGCCTTGCTTCAAGCCAAACGGTCTGCCACATCCCGCGAATTTCTCCATACCCTTGCTTGCCCCGGGTTTGATGCTCTTCATCCTGGTCTTCGACGCGGATAACGATCAGGTTGTCCTGATTGCGCTTCCAAGCGCCAGTGACCTCCAGCTCAAAAGTTCCATAGCCGCCGATATGGCTGCCGACGGCAATTTCGTTCACCCATACCGTGCAGTGGTAATCGACGGCGCCAAATCTAAGGAACAGCCGCGCATCCTCCGCTTGGGAATCCCATTGCACAGCTCGACGGTACCAGCCGATACCTTTCGTATTCTCGCCAATGCCCGATAAGGGAGAGGCCCAGGAGAAGGGGACGGTAATTGTGCGGTTAAATAAGTCGGAAGCTACTGTGTCAGCTAACGCTCGTGTATCGAGTGTATCTGTTGCACACTGAAACCATTGATCAGCTACACCGCGGTTATCGGTATCGAAGCCAAAGGCCCATTCTCCATTCAAGTTCAACCAGTCGGTTCGTTGCCAATCCGGTCTTGGGTATTCGGGACGAGGTAAATGTGTATTGGAAAGCGACATCATTGTGCACAACCTTTCATTGATTATTGAATATACAAAATATACAATGTATATTATACAAATGCAATAAAAACATTTGTTAAACACAATATACATTGCGATATCATAATGTTTACTTGATTATTATTAAAGGAATGAGAGGATGACCCTATATGTCAGAGGAACTACCCAATACGATCAAACGAATTCCCGCCCACCAAATCCAAGAGGTAGCCAAGGCGCTTTCGGGGGATTTGCGGCTTCGCATCCTAGAAGCACTTGGCGAACGGTCGAAAAGCATTTCGCAGCTGGTGGAGGAGCTGGGTGTAGCCCAGCCGACCGTTTCGATCAACGTGCAAAACCTGGAACAGGCCGGGCTGGTAAGCTCCGCCACCTCGGGCAGCGGTCGTGAGAAGATTTGCTCCCGCGTGATGGACGCGCTGCTGTTCGAGCTGCCGCTGCGCCCTGGCGAAGGCTTGCAGCAGGTCGAGGAAATCTCGATGCCGGTTGGCCTTTACACAGATTGCATCATCCAGCCGCCATGCGGTCTTCAAGGCTTGGAGGGTGCGATTGGCTGCCCGGATGATCCCCGTGCGTTCTATATGCCGGAGCGGACGAAGGCGAACCTGCTCTGGTTCAGCGAAGCCGGCTTCGTGGAATATGCCTTCGCCAATCCGCTGCCTGGAGGCGTGCCGCTACAAAAGCTGCTGCTGAGTGCGGAGCTATGCTCGGAGGCCGAGGGCTATAAGCAGGATTGGCCATCGGATATATCGCTTAGCATTAACGGCAAGTGGATAGGCACCTGGACCTGCGAGGGGGACTTCGGGGACAGAAAGGGCAGGCTGTCGCAAAGCCTGCAATTTGGCAGCTCGCAGTATGGGCAGCTGACCGAGTGGAGCGTCACTCCTGAGGGCAGCTCCATCAATGGGGTGAAGTCCTCCGATACGACCCTCGCGGAGCTGGATCTTCATTACAACCGCCCGATTAAGGTGCGGCTAGAGGTGCGCGCGGATGCCGAGAACTGCAGGGGATTGAACTTGTTCGGAGCCGGCTTCGGCGACCATCCCCAGCATCTGCTGCTGCGCTTTGTCCGCGACGATCTGTAGCTGCATATGGAAACGCATAGCCTAAAGCGGAGTAAGTTGACCCTTCTGGAGAAACGAAGTGCTCGCCTTTGCAGCCGGATTCTTACCTATATGGGATTAAGAAATTCAAAGAATCCGGCTGCAACAGCGATTGGAGGAAGGGTCATCTTGCGCAGCGCCTTTTGCTGATGCTTATATAGCACTAAAATTTAGCACGCTGATTTAGCTAGCCAACCAATAAAGCGAAGGGTGTGAAGTGGGAAGATGAACAAGCATAAGAGTAGAAATAGGGGAACCATCTTTTGGAAAAACCTAAGCCTTGTACTGCTGATCACTTGCATCCCTATCGCTACTATAAGCGTTATTTTATATTATATCGGAACCGACCGGATTGGGACGGAGGTCCATAATGCCCACCAGAATCAGCTTGCTCAATCGATCCAGCATATGGAGGATTATTTATCCAATCTGGAGCATTCGGTGGTTAGGCTTGCTTTTGACAGAAGCTTGGACGAAACGTTGAAGCAGCTGGATTTTATCCAGGAATTCCAAAAAACAAACGAACTCATGAAATCGTTTTCATTGATGGTCGAATCCAATTCCTTGATCGGTGGTGTCAGCTTATATTTGCGTGATGCCAACAAGCTAATCAGTGATGATAATGGCTTTCAAGCGGTTCAGTCCGAAGAGGACAAGAAGCTGCTGGAGTCGTTATTGGAGAAGGAGCGTACCATTTACTGGAATTATTCGTTAAGAAAAATCGGCACACCTGACACTATGATGAAAGCGATTGTGATCAAGCTGCCTGGCGGGCAAATGTATGATTCCTTTGGCGCTTTTATGATTTATTTGGATCAGGCGAAGCTGAATAATATGGTGCAAAAGCTGGCTTCCGGAGAAGGTGTTGCCTTTCTTTTTAACGAGTCTGGGCAATACTTGACCACACCACGTACGAATGAAGCGACGATTGAGCAGCTCACGCTGGAGGATACCTTAAGAAGCCGGATTACCGAGGAGGATCTGAACGAAAATACGTTCAAATTTGACTGGCAGCGGCAAAGCTATACTGTATCCTATGGAAAAATTTCAAAGCTCGGCGGAAAATGGACCTTTGTTTCGGCGACGCCCCTATCACAAATCGTGGCTCCCGTAACCTCCTTGTCGAGGCTTATTTTAATGATCAGTATATTTGGGCTATCCATTGGCCTCTTGCTGTCATGGTTTGCCTCGAATAAGATTTATGATCCTATTTACCGTTTGAAAAGGCTGTTTGAAGCAGCCAAGCCACCAAGATCCGATGAAAAAAATGAAATCATTTATATCGAAAATCAATGGAAGGAGCATCTGGAGGAGCAGCAGGTGCTGTCTACACGAATCGAGGAGTCGATTCCAACGCTGAGGGAAAGCTTTTTGCTGCAGTTTCTGCGAGGTCATTTATATACCCATACGGAATTAGAGCTTATCGATAAAATGAAGCAGCTGGATTGGGATGTGGAGCATAAAAGCTTTGCCGTTATGGTGGCCCAGCTGCATGGGATTTCCGACCTCGGTGGCAAATTCTCGGAGCGGGATGCCCAGCTTATTACGTTCGCTGCCTCGAATATTTTGCTAGAGCTATGCTCCGAGAAACTGAATAAGGTGCATGTGATCAATTTTCAGGACTTGTCCGTTGGTGTGTTTTTCGTATTGGATAAGAGCAGCACGAATGAGCCGCTTAAAGCAACGCTCAACAAGCTTGCCCATGACTTCATCGCGGCGGTGAATAATGTGCTGCGTTTGAAGGTAACGATTGTCACGAGCAAAATATCCGATTCGATTCTCGACACACCTAATGTGCTGGAGCAGACGCGCAAAGCGTTGCGTTTCCGTGATCTTCATACCTCCAACCAAATGCTGGATATGAACCAATTTATGATGGACAATACGAGTCAAACGCATTTTCCCTCCGACCTGGAGCGAGAAATTGCCCATACCGTCAGCATGGGCCTCGAAGAGGAGGCTGTCCGTCTAATCCGGCAGTTTATGAAGGAGCTGCAGAGCAATGACAGCACGGAGCTCATGGTGCATCAGGGGATGATGAAGCTGCTGGGCACCTTGCACGATACGATGGTCAAGCATGATGTCAACCTGTATGCGCTCTACGAGGGCGTCCATTTGTACGAGCAGCTGATGCAGCTATCGGAGCCGGAGCCCATTGTGGAATGGTTCCAATATAAGCTGATTCGCCCTTTTATTAAAACATTAACGATGACCTATGATGGCAATCTCCGGGAAACGATGGAAAAGCTGCTAACGCAAATTCAAGCAGACATTTTAAAAGATGTATCGCTGGAAATGTACGCGGATCAATTGCAAATGAGCTCCTCCAGGCTGAGCAAAGCATTCAGGCAAATGAATGGCAGCAACTTTATTGATACAGTCATCCGTTTGCGGATTGAGAAATGTAAGGAGCTTTTGGTCACTACGGATATGAAAATAAATGAAATTGCCGAGCAGCTGCATTACCAGCCGTCCTATTTAATCCGCATGTTCAAGAAAAGCGAGGGCATAACACCAAGACAATACCGCGAAAAGCATAGCCAAGAACGGTAGATGTGGGTGCTGTACCCTGCATCCCCACCTTCTATCCTTGTATAGAGGGCTTTTTGGACTCCTCGCAAAAAAAGACGATCTCCGGAAATTTTGCAGGAGCATAGCAATAATTTGTTGTTATTGTGCTTGAGCTGGCAGCGGCTTAAAGTAAACGCAAGAGCTCTAACAAGAGCCAGAACCTAATGAATGAAGTGAGGAGGAAAGGGCATGGATATCCAAGCCGCCAAGTCAATGTCGCAAACGCTTACTAAAAGGAAAAGCCGATCATCACTTTGGGCGGAGCTTAAACGTGATAAGTATCTTTACCTGCTGGTACTGCCAGGCGTGCTGTACTTTCTCGTATTTAAGTACTACCCGATGTGGGGCGTCATTATCGCCTTCCAGGATTATTCCCCTTATATGGGTGTTTTAAAAAGCACCTGGGTTGGATTTGAGCATTTTATCCGGTTTTTCACGAACCCCAGCTTCTATCTTTTATTTCGCAATACGATGATGATTAGCTTGCTTAGCTTAGTTTTCTTTTTTCCATTACCTATTGTGTTGTCGCTGTGTATGAATGAGGTTAGTAATAAATATTTTAAAAGGATCATTCAATCGATTGTGTACTTGCCGCATTTTTTATCCTGGGTCATTATTGCGGGCATTACCTTCTTGCTGCTGTCGCAAACGAATGGGATTGTGAACCTGATTTTAGAATTTATGGGGGCTTCCAAGATCGCCTTCCTGACCAGCGAAAGCTTGTTCTGGGCATTGCTGACCGGGCAAAATATATGGAAGGATACCGGCTGGGGCACGATTATTTTCCTTGCGGCCATAACGGGGATCGACTCGCAGCTGTATGAAGCGGCAAAGCTTGATGGTGCCAACCGCATCCGCCAAATGTGGCATATTACGCTGCCGGGTATCCGCAACGTCATTATTATTTTATTGATTCTCAGGCTCGGTCATATTATGGATGTTGGTTTTGAGCAAGTATTCCTGATGGCCAATGGCGCCGTAGCGAATGTTTCCGACGTATTTGAAACCTATGTGTATCGCAACGGGATCCAACAAGGGCAGTTCAGCTATACGACAGCAGTAGGATTATTCAAATCCGTGATTGGGCTGGTGCTTGTCATAGGGGCGAACTGGATGGCCAAGCGTTTTGGTGAGGAGGGTGTGTATTAAATGAGGGAAGGCTTAGGAGATCGACTATTCATTTATGCCAATACACTGCTGCTTATTGTGATCGGTATCATCACCTTGTTTCCACTTTATTATGTATTTGTTGTTTCCTTTACCGAGCCGAGCGAGTATATCGAAAAGTATGGCTTTGTGTTATTCCCGAGCAAGTGGAGTCTGGGCTCCTACGAATATTTAATGTCCACCTCGGCCTTTATTCGGGCTACTGGGGTTAGTGCCTTTCTGGCAACGGTAGGCACCGTCTTAAGCCTGATGATCACCTCCGCCTTCTCCTTCGGGTTATCCCGTAAGCGTTTACGCGGCAGAAAATTGATGATGATGATGGTCATGTTCACGATTTTGTTTAATCCGGGAATTATTCCCTTGTACTTGTTGGTCCGTGACCTGGGCCTCATTAACAGCGTGTGGGCGCTAATTATTCCGGTGCTGACCAGCGGCTGGTATGTGATCCTAATGAAAAGCTTTTTCGACAGCATTCCGGTGGAGCTGGAGGAATCGGCAATGATCGATGGCTGTAATGATCTAAGTATCTTTTTTCGTATCATCCTGCCGCTTTCCGCTGCATCGCTTGCCGCCTTTGGGTTATTTTACGCCGTGGCCTATTGGAATACGTTCTTTAGCGCCGTGTTGTATATTAATGATTTTACAAAAGTGCCGTTACAAATTGTATTACGCAACATGCTGATCGATTCCGATACCGCGATGGGCGGGTCCTCTGCCGTGGAGATGGCTTCGGACAAACAACTGCCAACCCAAACGATCAAGATGGCTGCGGTGGTCATTTCGACACTGCCCATCCTGCTGGTCTATCCCTTCCTGCAAAAGCATTTTACAAAAGGCGTTATGCTAGGCTCGGTTAAAGGATAGCCCGTTCAATAGATAGCCCGTTCAATGGATAACTCGGTCAAAGGGTGAGCCCAACAAATTGAAAATAAGGAGCAAACACGATGAAAAACTTTTCGGACTTGGACAGTAGCTGGCGTATTGAAAAAATTGAGCAGGTGTTGATGAAGGGGGAACGCCGCAGGCTGGCGGGCAGCAATGCAAGGCTTGGCGTCCATGGTAAAGAGGTGAGCTTCCCGCTGGTTCGACTTACAATTGGAGGTATTGCCGGCTATAGCTGGTCCCGTGTTTCCCGTGAAGCTGCGGAGGCGATGATCGGCGCTTCGGTTAGCGAAATTTTTTGTGAGGACCAATGGATTAAAGACCGGTTTCAAAGTATTCAATTTCCTTTGCTCGATTGGCTGGGACAGGTCAGGGGTATACCGGTTTATGAGCTGTTAACCGAGGAGAAGTGGACATCGCCGCTTAGTGTTGCCTGCTACGATACGTCGCTTTATTTTGACGATCTGCACCTAAGCTCGGAAGCAGAAGCCGTTAAGCTGCTGCAGGAGGAAGCGATGCAAGGCTTTGACGAAGGATTCCGCGGGTTCAAAATTAAGGTAGGCCGCGGTGCGATGCATATGGATTTGATGGAGGGCACGAAGCGGGATATCGCCATTGTTAATGGAATTAGGGATGTAGTTGGTCCTGAATGTAATATTTCAATTGATGCCAACAATGGCTACAACCTGAACCTGACCAAGCATGTACTGAAGGAAACGGCGCAATCCAACCTGCTGTGGATAGAGGAAGCGTTCCATGAGGATGATCGGCTGTACCGTAATCTTAAGGAGTGGCTGGTTGAGCACAATTTGCAGGTGCTGATCACCGATGGGGAGGGCCACGCTGCCGGACCTATTGTCGAGTGGGCCGAGCAGGGCTTGATCGATGCAATCCAATATGATTTGAAGGATTATGGCATTATTAATTGGCTGAAATTAGCCAAGCGGCTGGCCAAGAGCGGTGTGAAGGCTGCACCGCATAATTACGGCGGCTTCTATGGCAACTATGCATCGGCACAGGTGTACCCGGCAATTGAAGGCTTTATGTTCGTAGAATGGGATGAGGCACAAATCCCCGGTATCGATACATCAGGCTACTCGATTAAGGACGGGCATATAGCGGTGCCAACGACGCCTGGGTTCGGCTTGCACATTGACGAAGCGAACTATGAAAGCATGGTACGTGAGCATGGCTGGGTACTTCAAGCGGTTCATAAATAAAAGCGAGAATAAAAGTGAAATAAAAGCAAGATCAATTTAAAATTTGGGAGATGAGTTTTTATGATATTAACTGGATCAAACCTGCTTAGAAAAAAGACGTTGCTAGCTGTTTCCACGTTGGTCGTATTCTCGTCCTTCGCCGCCGCTTGCTCTTCCTCCACGCCAACACCGGCTGCAAGCCCCGCAACGGCTACACCGGGCAAGGAAGAAGCCAAAGCACCAGGGAAGCCTACGGAAATTAAAATTATGACGGATTATACGATCGCCCAGCCCCCATCCCCGGATAACGCGGTGCAGAAGGAATTTGAGAAAAGGACAAATACGAAGCTGACCGTCCAATGGGTGCCAGGCGGCGATTATGGGGACCGTGTTAATGTGGCCTTGGCTGCTGGAGATATCGCCGATCTAATTAAAATTCCGAATATCAATACGCCTTTATTCCGGCAAATGGTCAAGCAGGGCGCCTTCTGGGATTTGACGCCTTATGTCAAAGACTACCCAAACCTGGTCAGCTTGGATCCCAAGGTGTGGAACAATACCAAAATCGATGGCAAATCCTTTGCAGTTCCCGCTGGACGCCCGATGAACGGTGGCGGCTTCTTTTCCATCCGTAAGGATTGGCTGGATAAGCTGGGCTTGCAAATGCCAACCAATATGGATGAGCTTTATACGGTATTGAAGGCTTTTAAGGACAATGCGCCTGATGGCAAGAAGGACACGACCGGCTATACCATGCGCGGAGGCTCGTTTATTTTTGAAGAGGTGTTCAACGGAACCGTTGGTAAATGGAAAGTAAAGGACGGCAAGCTGATCAATGTGACACTGGAGCCAGAAACGAAGGAAGCCTTGGTCTATTTGAATAAATTATACAAAGAAGGACTCATTCCACAGGACTTCCCGGTTATGAAGGAAAACCAGTATTGGGAGCTGGCAACAAGCGGCCGTGCCGGGCTTACTCAGGAAACGCCGGAGGCATTATTCCGTTATACGATGGATCAATGGAAGAAGGATCCGAAGGTAGAGTGGACACCGATGCTGTCTCTCGCCCCCAAAGCAGGAGGCAAGCCTCATGTATCCCAAAGCACAGGCATGAATGGCGTGCTGGCTATACCGAAAACCGTTCCAGAGGAAAAGATGAAGGCGATTTTGAAATTTATTGATTACGGCTCTGGCGGCGAGGGCTTGGATTTGACCCTCTATGGCATTAAGGATGTCCATTACACCGTTACAGATGGGCTCAAGCTTGCCAACGATAAAGCGGTGGCGGATAGCGTAGGAACGGGCTCGTGGGGCAAAATGTTCAGTACGCCTGTAGCAGATTTGTGGCAATATGCGGCGGGTATGCCCAAAGAGGTTTATCAAAGAAACATGAAGCTTGTTGAAGAAAAATCTAAAATTTCAACAGGTGATCCATCCATTGGCTTGGTCTCCGAGACGGAGCTTAAAATGGGAGCTGACTATACGAAAAAAATCGCGGATACAAAAACGCAGGTCATTATCGGCAAGATCCCGATGGAGGAATGGGACAAATATGTCGAGCAGCTGAAAAAGGATGCGAATTACCAGAAAATCATTGAAGAAATCAATATCGAGTACAAAAATCGGCAGACCCAAAAGTAAGTAGCAGCGATAAGCTGTAGTGATTGAAATGGGCTAAAACGATTGTGGGCTAGCTAGCCCCCTAATTCGTCTGCCGAAATATGAGCTGCAAAATTTAAGAGAAAGTAGAATAAAGGTAAACGGAAATGAAACAATCCGTTTACCTTATATTCATTCAATACAGCACATTCATTCCCATCATGAGGGTGTTTTCATATCTGAAAAAAACAGCCACTTACTGCAAGGTGCCGCGCAAGCGGAGAACGGCTACCGCCGCTTCCGCTCTCGTAGTATGCTCGTCTGGAACAAACAGGTTGCCTTCGCGCCCGATCAGCAGACCATGCTCGACAACCGACTGAATGTAGCCGCGCGCCCATGCCGGTATTTGGGCGTCATCCGCAAAAGAGGTTTGTGTACTATTCGACTCCCATTTCATGGCTTTGGCAAGCATAACGGCCATTTCGGAGCGGCTTATCGTCTGCTGCGGCCGGAGTGTACCATCCGGATAGCCTTCTAATATGCCGCGCTCCACCGCTGCACTAATCGTTTTTGTTGCCCATGATGGAATATTTTTGCTATCGACAAACGCCAGCTCGTCCGCTTCAGTTCCGGAAGATAACCCAAGTGATCGCATCAGCAAGGTCGCAAATTCCACTCGCGTCACCAACCCGTCCGGACGAAAAACGCTCGGAGAATCGCCTTCGACGATCCAATTTGCAGCCGCCTCACAAATTTGCGACATTGCCCAATGGCCTTTAATATCGGTAAACATGCACGGCGGACCCGCCGGTGTCAACGGTGTCTCCGGTGTCACTGGTGTCATCGGCTGCTGCTCTTTTACTGCCTGTCGGTGTAGGATCAAGGCATAGGTCTTGATTGTGCCGTTCTCCGCCTTGACGGAAATCTCAAACTGATTGTCCCCATCATCCAACGAAACGGTTTTTGCGCCGGTTAAGGCTTCGCCTTTCATGGTTACGGACGCATTTACTTCAGTGGGGACCGCCCGAATCTCGACCAGCTCCGCAGCTGTTTCGGACCTGTAGCTGGCGGTTCCGGCAGCAAACGCCGGGCTTAACGCTAGTTCATACCCTTTGGATGTTACGATAAGCTGTTTGAGATCCGCATTTCCGTATAGATACCCACCCTCACTGGAGGAATCGCCGCCGGAGCTGCCGTCCGAGGAGCTGCTCCTTGCGTTCACATGAACCGTCCGTGTCACTTCCACAGCTGCGTTGCCGGAGCTGTCCTGTACGTTGTAGCGCAGCGTATAAGTCCCTGGGGTTTGGTTGTCTACGATCCCTGTCACCGTTATTGATAAACTGCCCTCGAAGCTATCGAGAGCAGTTGCCCCCGGATCAACAAAAGTTTCACCTTCTGTAAAGGCAATGAAGCTCACTCCCAGGAGTGTAATAACCGGAGCTTGCGTATCCGTCACATCGACGGAGCGTGTCACCGCCGTCGCCGGATTACCTGTCTGATCTGAAACATGGTATGTGAGCGTATAGGTACCTAGCCTTCTGGTGTCGACGCTTCCGGTTACGGTAATTTGCCCCGTGATATCTCCATCGACAAGATCATGGGCTGTTGCCCTTGGATCTATAAAAGACTCCCCCGCTTCCACTTGCAAGGTATTGCTTCCAATGAGCGTAATGACCGGAGGGGTCGTGTCTACGATAAACGTGTTGCCCTTGGAAATACGGCTCTCATTGCCCGCAGCATCCGTTACCGTCGCCGTTACCGTATGCTCACCTTCGGAAAGAGCTGATGGCGGCGTCCACATCCAGCTTCCATTGGCCACAACCGTAGTCGTTCCCGCTGCAGCTCCGTCCAGTACAAGCGACACCGTAGCTCCCGGTTCCGCCGTACCGCTGATAGTTGGCATCGCATTGTTCGTCATCTGTCCGTTGCTCGGAGTGGTGATGACAGGCTCTGCCGGAGCTGTCGTATCCTCTACATTAAACGTTAAGGATTGCAGTTGTTCGTGCGCCAGAACGGAATCGTTCGTTGTTATGTTTATCGTATAGGTTCCCGTTGTGTAGCTGATTCCGTCAAGCGTAACCGGAAAGCTGAAGGTCTGATTGCCGCTGGTGGCATTAGTGGCATACACATTCTGGGCTACCGTAGCGTTTGATGCGTCTTTTATGGAGTAACTGACTACCAATGGCTCACCGATACTGCCATCCCGTACATAACCAGAAATCGTAAACTGGTTATTCGCCAGCTCATTGGAATATATCAATGAGGAAAGCGGATTTACCCTTAGTGTGGGGGAAAAAGTTTTCAAGTAAGGGTATGTTATATTTTCTTGAATTCCCCAAATCGTTGGGTTCCAACCCCCGTAAGTGGCCATTTGTTTCATAGCGTTCTTAATGACGGCTCCGTCTGTTCCCGATGCCGAGCCAACGGTTTGCAGGCCAGGATTATCGCTCACGTTCCAGTAGGAGCTGGTTACATTCGGCGAAATATCTTCGTTGCCGACCAATCCGCCTTTCAAGCCGGAGCCACTGCTCACAATTCCCGCTGCATAGCTGTTGACAATAGTTCCACCAAACGATGTGCCCACCAACCCGCCTGTATGATTGGCAGTAGTTCCAGAGACATTGCCGGTTGCATAGCTGTTTTCAATACGACCGTCTAAGTTACCAACCAGGCCACCAATTGCCGAGTTGCTTGACACATCGCCTGATGCGTAACTTTCCTTGATAACACTGTCCCATGAGTTATACCCAACTAACCCCCCTGTATTGGTATAGCGAAAGTTTAACCGGGCATGTGATTCGCTGTTTGTGAGTGTGCTTAGAGATTGTCCGACTAAGCCGCCTGCCGTAAAACCGACACCCTTCAACTCACCAGTCACCGAAATATGGTCAATCGTGATCTGGGACGAACTAGAAAAACCAATAAGTCCGCCGATATTGGCACTTGCACTACTCGACGTAATATCTATATTCTCCAGTCGCACATTCTTAAACGTTGCGGCTCCATTCGCATAACCAAAAAGACCAATATTACTATTGGACGAGTTGATGGTTAATCCGTTAATCGTATAACCGGCTCCATCGAAATTGCCTTTAAACGGGTTGCCGCTACCGGGACCGATTGGCTGCCAATTTCCGAAGGCTGATAGATTAATATCTGCCTGAAGTTTGTAGCTTAACGTCAACCCATCCCGAATATGATCTAAATCCGCCGCCGTTTTAATGATATAAGGATTTCCCGAGGTTCCATCCCCCCCGCCACTGAAGCTATAAGCTGCCTGAACATTCAAAGGCCATAATCCTATTAAGGACAACAGCGCAAGCAGGGTAGTTAAACATATCGCCAACCTCTTTTTCATTACAAATTCCCCATTTCATTTAATATTCCAATCGCACCTAAAAAATGAGTCTCCCCAATCAAGGGGTTATCTCTTGGACAAACACCAACGACTGCAAGAATAGACAGCTAGAGTCAAAAGATTATTTGGCAATGTTCCTTCGATATGCATATTAACAGATCGCAATGAAAGAATTCTGAAAGAAACTGACCTTTACTTGATAAGTCAGCATAAATCCACATCGTACCCATTGCACACCATTTTGCTGCATTTAATTGTGATACGGTTCTCCGCCGTCTATAACGGCAAATTAAAGGGCCGTCCTTTTTGGGATGGCCCTTTAATTGAAATCGAATGAGCTCTCGTTTGCAGAATAAAGCGATACTTTACAGCAATTTATTATTCTTTTAAATATTTTTTGTTGACTTAAACCATGGTTTAAGTCGTATCATAAGTCTTGTCGACAAGAAAGTTACTTGGGGGTCTCCAAATGAAGTATTGTTCTATCAGCGAAGCTGCAGCTAAACTCAATCTTCCAGAATCCACGATACGTTATTATGAAAAAAAAGGACTACTACCACTAATAGAGCGTGATGAAGCGGGCAGGCGGTTATTTTCAGAAGATCAAATTGCGCTCTTGGAAACCGTTGTTTGTTTAAAAAATACACACATGCCGATAAGTGGTATTAAGCAATATATGGATTGGGTAGTAGAAGGAGACGACACCATTGAACTCCGACTTGCAATGATGAAGAATCACAAGCGAGCCGTGCTAGCTGAAATTTCGTTGATGACAGAATCCTTAAAAGGAATTGACGTAAAAATTACACGTTATATAAACCAAAAAAATAAAGAAGAAGAGGGATTGATATGAAACTTTCAGGAAATACAATACTTATTACAGGCGGAAGTGCTGGAATCGGTTTAGCTTTTGCAGAACGCTTTATAAAAGCCGGGAACAAAGTCATTGTTACCGGACGACGTGAAAATGTACTTCAAGATGCGAAAGAAAGATTCCCTAGCCTTATCACTCATGTAAGTGATTTGAATATTGAATCCGAGCGTGTAGCATTGTTTGATTGGGCAACAACGAACTATCCAGAGGTCAATGTGTTAGTCAACAATGCAGGCATCCAACAACGCTTTAATGTGTTAAAAGCGGATGCGAAGAACAATTGGAGTTATTTCAGTAAAGAACTAACAACCAACATTGAAGCACCATTCCATCTGTCTATGATGTTCGCTCCGTTTTTTGCAACAAAGGAAGACGCGACAATCATTAATGTGACATCTGGGTTAGCTTTTACACCATTTGCGATTGCTCCTATTTATTCATCAACGAAGGCGGCGCTTCATTCTTTTACAATGAGCCTAAGACACCAACTTTCTGATACGTCTGTAGAAGTAATTGAGGTTGCTCCACCGGCAGTGAGCACAGATTTAGGCGGAGCGGGGTTGCATACGCATGGAGAACCATTAGATGCCTTCGCAGATGGAATTTTTAAAGGATTAGAAGAGGGTAAAGCGGAAATTGGATACGGTACTTCTGTGGATCGTTTACGCATGTCACGAGATAAAGTCGACGATCATGTAGCAAATATGTATTTGGCAATGAAAAACACAATTGAATAGTATTTGGCCTTAGCCCTATCCACCATTAAAGTGGGTGGGGCTTTGCTCTTCTCAAGCAACAGCTTCCTTCCAAAGCCGCACTCACGATCTAAGTCCTTAAAAGCGTCAATTGCATCAGTAGCTCTGCATGAAGATGAAAATTTTGTACTTGTGCCAGTCCACAAGTAATCTCTCCTGATCGCCGTCAAAAAACTTTGCCGTTACTTATGACACGGTTCACCGTATCACTCTAATTGTGAAAAACGTCAAGAGCCAATCCTTGCGGAAGGCTCTTTTTACTTCTCTACTCACTAACTTAATTAGTTGTTAGAAATAGTTGTGTTACAACAAATACGCAAACGAACAACCTGTAAATCCTTTATTCTTCCAAAAATTATTGACTAACACGGACAAGTAAACTGTTGAAACCCAATACTGCGCCATTTTTGACCGGATCAATTGTAAAGTCCTTCGAAAATGAGATAGATGAATATCTTTCGATTATTTCAGTTATGGCAATATTCGCTTCCAAACGTGCTAATGGCGCCCCTAAACAGAAATGAATGCCGTGCCCGAAAGCAATATGACGGTTTGGGCTGCGATGAATATCATATTTTGACGCATTTTCAAATTTACTTTCATCCCGATTCGCTGAAGCCAGCCAACCGATCACAATCTCACCTTTTCGTAAACGTTGACCGTTTAATTCTGTATCCTGAGCTACAATCCGCCTCAAGATATGAGCAGGTCCGCGGTAGCGCAAAGTCTCTTCCATCATTTGTGGCACAAGGGAGAGATCACTTCTAAGTTCTTTGTAAACATCCGGGTTTTCCAATAGGCAATATACCGCATTCGCAATCAAATTCGTTGTCGTTTCATTTCCTGCGACTAGCAGGAGACGACAGAATGGAATTAAATCCTCTTCGGATATCTTAACTCCCTCTTCTCCCGCCTTTATGAGTATGGAAATGATATCATTACCTAAATCCCCCCTTTTCTCCTCAATTATCTCATGGAAAAATTCGGCTAATGCTTCATCAGTCTTCAGCCTAATGTTTATGTTTTCATCCACATCCTCTTTTCTACTGCTCTTTGGAGAACCAACTAAGATATCAGACCATTCTTTAAATTTATCCATGTTCTGGGAAGGGACACCCAACATCTCTGCAATCACCACCATAGGGAGAGGATAGGAGAAATCCTTCACAATATCGATTTCTTCACTTCCACTGACACTATTTAGAAGCTGCTCTGTAATTTCAAGGATGCGCGGTTCCCATTCCTTCATGACTCTTGGTGTGAAGGCATGACTGACAATTGAACGAATCTGGGTATGCCTAGGAGGATCCAAAGCAATTATACTATTTTTCAATGTATTACCTGGCATTTGCGGAAAAACGACGGAGAATTTTTCCTTATCATCCGCTAGCCTTTTAACATCCTCATACTGAAATGCATTCCATGTACCCGTTTCTTCATGAAAATAAATAGGCGATTCTTTTCTTTTTTTCTCAAACCAAGGGAATGGATTATGGAAATTATTCGTATCCGTTCCTCCTAATATTTGAGCAAAAGGTATCAATTCTACTGCTTTGGGCTTCATAATGGTTCTAACTCCTTCACCGGTAATTTTATCACTCCTTTAATTTCCCAAATAGGTTGCAAAATTATTCCACACAACATGTTCAAATTAAACTGCCCGTTTAATTTAATACTACTGATTCTACTCGTAACTCTACTTTTCGCTTTACCACTATGGGAGATACGCATCAGCATATCATCTATAGGGCGAATTTATCGGGCTCCCAACCCATTGCGACAAAAATACCGGCAGGCATCCCCCTTCACACGTATGATATCTGTTGCCGTTTCGGTTACCCTCTGCGCTGAAAGTGATTTCAACGATGCCTACTACTTCTTCATTGATATTGTTGAAGTTCAAGCTCGATAGCCGATTCAATGGAACTGTCTTGAAGCAAAGCTTCTTGTGCTACGCTGACTTATTTAGCAAGGGTAAGTTTCTTTCAGAATTCTTTCATTGCGCTCTGTTACACTTTAAATCAAATAGGAGGAGTGTCGTATTTTGTTAATTGGTCAGATAATTGGTTGATGTCACCAAGTTTGCTGATATTATGACCTCATGGCGATGCTGGAAGATTTGGGATGAAACGAAGATGTATTGGTGATTGTCGCGACGGCTTTTGCTTATCTTGATCCCCCGTATCGTTAACGCCACCTTTGGGTTGTCTTACTGGTTAAGTACTCCATTTTGGTGACCAGTAAACTTCTTAAGTGGGTTCTTGTTTGTTGATATTCTGGAAAGGTGGCAAGGAATGTAATAGGATAATTGGGAGTGAAATATTGAGAGATCAGAAGGAGAGAGAATACAAAAGGAATGGCAAGCAAGCAGTATGAAAAAGGTATCAATTGATCCTTCGTATTGCAAATATAGGAAGTAATGACGGCTTTAGAACTTATAATTGTATTTTCTTATTCAGAATGAGGAGGACTCGTATGCATAGTTACTTACATAAAATATCAGTAGTCTTTTTAACTCTGTGCTTGATCATAAGTATGGTACCAGGGCTAGTACTAACAGCAAATGCTGCCGGCGGTGAACCCATCATAACCGATGTAAGCATCGTATCGAATCATGCAGGGGATGCCACAAAAGCCACGATTGGCGATACGATCACGCTCACCTTTACTACCGATGAGTCGGTCACCAAATTAGGCAACTTTAAGATCAATGGCAGCAATCCGGATACGTTCACGAATGTAGGCAATGCCTATACGGCAACCCATCTCGTCGATTCAGGAGACCTGGTGACAGGAGCGCCAGCCACCTTCCAAATCAACGTAAAGAATGCGGGAGGGATCTACTCCTTAACGGTGGAAGCAACTACAGACGGAAGCTCGGTAACGATCATTGGTGCTCAGCCTTCGCCGGTAATCACTAGCCAACCGAGTAATGCAACGGTAGATCAGGGTGGAAATACAACCTTCTCGGTGACGGCATCCCATGTAACCTCGTATCAATGGCAGGTGAATACAGGTTCGGGCTTCACGAATATTAGCGATGGTGCTCCATACAGCGGTGTGACAACAGCGACGCTAACAATTACAGGTGCTACAACAGGCTTGAATGGTTACGTGTATCAGGTAATCGCGAGCGGAAGTGTCTTACCAGAAGCTACATCGAATAGCGCAATCTTGACAGTGAATAGCGCACTGGAAGCGTCGACTATAGTCAGTGCAGTAGCAGGAAATGCCAAAGTCAGTCTCACTTGGAATTTAGTAGACGGTTCGACAAGTTATAAAATATTCAATAGCACGACCCCCAATAATTATGGGGCGGCAGCAGCAACACTAAGTGGATCGGTACATAGTAGCGATATAACAGGACTTGTAAATGGAACAACGTATTACTTCGTGGTTAAGGCTGTTAAAGGAAGCTTGGAGAGTACAAATTCAAACGAAGTGAGCACAACCCCTAAAACCGTTCCAACAGTACCTACGGAAGTAACGGCAACAGCAGGAAATGGACAAGCAGCCATTACATTTACGGCTCCAATTGATGATGGGGGAAGTCCAGTCACGGGTTATGAGATCACATCTTCTCCTGGAAATATTGTGGTCACAGGGACAACCAGCCCGATTACAATAACGGGACTGTCGAACGGACTGACCTATACGTTCACGGTAAAAGCGATCAATAGCGAAGGCAACAGCGAATTTTCTCATGTCTCTAATGCTGTAATACCATATTCACTAACAACCAGTTACTATGAGTCTTCATCATCGGACTCAACATCTTCAAGTGTTCAGGAACCGATAAACATAGGAGTTATTGTTCTTGTCAATGGCAAGATTGAGAACCTAGGTACTGCTACAACAACAACAACAGTCAGAAACCAGAGCGTTACCATAGTAATAATTGACCAGAAAAAGCTAGAGGACAAGCTTGCGGCGGAAGGCCAAGGTGCGGTGATTACGATTCCGGTCAATACCGAGTCCGATGTTGTAGCTGGAGAGTTTAACGGTCAATTGGTACAATATATGGCGCAAAAGCAGACCATTGTGGAAATCAAAACGGAGAAAGCCACCTATTCCATGCCTGCGCAACAAATCAATATCGATTCATTATCCAAACAGTTCGGCGAGAACGTAGCGCTTCAAGACATTAAGATTCAGATCGAAATCGCTACACCGTTAGCGGATACCTTGCAGGTCGTAGAAAGCTCAGCCGTTAAGGGAGAGTTCATGATTGTGGTCCCACCGCTTCACTTCACAGTTAGAGCTATTTATGGGGATATAACGAAAGAAGTATCCACATTCAATGCCTATGTGGAAAGGACTTTCCCTATACCAGACGGTGTAGATCCTAACAAGATCACAACCGGCGTAGTGATTGACGCAGACGGAACCGTTCGCCATGTGCCAACGAGGATTGTCATTGTGGATGGCAAGTATTACGCTGTAGTAAGCAGCTTGACGAACAGTACGTACTCCATTGTTTGGCATTCACTTGAATTCAAGGATGTCGCCCAGCATTGGGCAAAGGGTGCTGTGAACAACATGGGCTCACGGATGGTCGTAGGCGGCATTGGCAATGATCTATTCAATCCGGATCAAGACATTACTCGCGCTGAGTTTGCAGCGATTGTCGTTCGTGGACTGGGGCTTAAGTTGAATAACGGAGCAACCACATTTTCGGATGTAGGGACATCGGATTGGTATAGTAGCGCAATCAATACGGCTTACTCCTACCAACTTATCAATGGATTTGAAGACGGTACCTTCCGTCCAAATGACAGAATTACCCGAGAACAAGCTATGGTGATTATTGCTAAAGCGATGATGATTACAGAACTAAAAGCCAAGCTTTCCGTTCATGCGTCAGACCTAATGCTTCGTTCATACACAGATGTAGCGGATGCGTCCAGTTGGGCACTAACCAGCATGGCTGACGTCTTGCAGGCAGGTATTATATCAGGAAGAAGTAGTACGGCACTTGCACCAAAAGCTAACATTACGAGAGCTGAGGTTGCAGCGATTGTGGAGCGGTTGCTGCAAAAGTCTGGCCTGATATAAAAAGAATCATTGAATAGGGTTATCCCTCGAGCGATAAATGGCTTGAAGGATAACCCTATTTCCACCTGAAGACATTCGTATCCACAAGATACTTCAAGATGCTTATATGAAGTTAACCACTTATGTTTCGGATATGCTGTTTTGATCGTCATGCGCAACTAAAGTATGAAAAAAAACCAACCCAATGCGGTCGGCTTTTCGTCCTATTTATGATATGTTTCACCTTACACGCTATAACGGCTAAACTACTACGACGTTTTGCCTTCAATAAGACTACCGAAAAAGCCTAGTAACTCGTGCAGAATTATCGCATATTTTGCAAGCCCGTATGCTACTATTGAAGGAAACCAATAAATTCGGAGTGTGATTGGATATAATGGAACGAATTCTCATCGTGGATGATGAAGTTGATATTCGCCGATTAATTCGTCTGCATATCGAACAAGCCGGAATGCAAGCGGAAGAAGCCGCAACCGGTAGGGAAGCCATCGAACTGCTTCAAGATCGTAGCTTTGAACTGATGATTCTTGATCTGATGATGGACGACGGCAACGGCTTCGAAGTGCTGAACTATTTGCGGGAAAACCGATTAGAAATGCTTGTCATCATCCTAAGCGCAAGAAGGCAAGAACAGGACAAAATCATCACGTTAGGTTTGGGTGCCGACGATTACGTCACGAAACCTTTCAGTCCACTGGAGCTGATTGCCAGAGTCCAAGCCAATATCAGGCGGTTTATTCCCATTGCCAAGAGCCATTCCGAGCTGAACGGTATCGTTCTCGATTTGAACAATTACAGCCTCCACTGCTACGGGGAAATATATACTTTAACAGGCATGGAATTTGAGCTACTCCATTTATTTATGCGAAATCCTGATCGCGTCTTTACAAAAAGGGGAATTTACCGACAAATATGGAATCACGATAATTACAACGAAAATAACTTAAGAGTTTATATGAATCGATTACGAAAAATGCTAGATAACCCCTCTTCGCCCATTAATCATTTTCAAACCATTCGGGGAATCGGCTACCGATTTTCAGGTGATGGGATATGAAGCTACGCACGAAGCTATGGTTGCTCGTTGTTACTAGCATCGTCCTAAGCTTAACCCTGTTCATAGTTCTTTCCGTTTGGATTGGACAAAAGTATAACCAAGGGTACAGTCTGAACTCGCTAGATAATATCATTAGCACTACGATCAGACAAATGCAGGATGAGCAAGCTTTCGCTAAAGATAGAGTGCAGCCCATTCTAGACAATGCTCACCAGCAAGATCCCCAGCTGCGATTCGAGTGGATCGCTTCGGATGGCATACCGATCTATGACACCTCCGGCCAATCGATACCTTACAGCTTCAAAGAACTGGCAGATCGGGTTACTCACTTGCCTACAAATCTATGGACCGACGGAGAACAGATTACATTAGCAGCTTCTACGGACAAAGACGGGCAATCCTATTATTTGTTGGTCAGTCTGCCAAGTGAAGCGATGGAGCCAGGGCAGTTTTATTTTTTCATGCGAACCTACAAGATTCTATTCACACTAGCTTTGCCGCTCCTTCTTGCCTTTTTAACACCTTACTTACTTTCCTTATGGTTTTTTTCCTCTATGAATCGGCGCCTGCGCAAGCTGAACGTCGCACTCAATCGGGTCAATCTGCAAAGCGAAGATATCGAATTACAAGATAACGCCAAAGATGAAATCAGTCAACTTAACATGCATTACAATCAGATGACCCGAAGAATTCGGATGCAGATCACTCAGATCGAACAGTTCGAGAGCAGGCGTAAGGTGCTTCTGTCCAACTTGTCCCATGACCTGCGTACCCCATTAACAATGATCCTTGGATACGCCGAGACCATTCGCGTAGAACATTATAAAGATACGAGAGAGCTGAAATCAAGCGTGAAAATCATCCTGCAGCATTCCAGGTACATGGAAAGTTTGCTCAATCAAATTTTGGATGTCTCTAGGCAGGGTGTTGATGTGCGGAATATTCGTTTTGTCCACGAAGATCTATCCGAACTTATTCGAAAAGTAGTAGCCGATTATTTATTAATTATCGACGAGGACAACCTCAACCTTGATTTTAATATCCCTGAAACCGAGTTGGTAGTGCCCATGGATGTTTTGCTGATAGAGCGAGCCCTACGAAATTTGCTAGACAATGCCCTTCGTTACGGAAACGAAGGCCGTTATCTCGGTGTCCAATTAACTGAGGAGGAAGAAACTGCGATCATTACGATTACTGACAAAGGTAAGGGGGTCAATCCCGAGGATCGAGATTACATTTTCGATCGCTTTTATCGCAGCGGCGGAAGAGTAGGCCAAGGACTCGGTATGGGTCTCTCCATTGTGAAGGATGTTGCTGAAGCGCATCAGGGCAGTGTTGAAATGTCGAGCATTCCGTATCAAGAAACGGCGTTCCAAATCAGACTGCCTAAGTAAAGAACAAATACAGCCTTACCCATCAAAAAAAGGAGACCCTATGACTAAAGGTCTCCTTGCACCAAATTCTCTTATTTGGTGTTCTACCGTATGCCTTAGCTATCATTACCGCCACTTCCATCCGCGTAATATTCGCGAATGGGCGGAAGCTTCCATCGTCATAACCGGACACGATCCCAGCTTCTACAGACTGCGTGATCACGTTCTTCGCCCAATCGGGGATCCTTTGCGTATCGGTGAAGCTTAACGTTGCGTCTTCACTTGTAAGCTTCAGTGCATTCATAAGCATCATGACGAATTCCGCACGCGTAATTAGGGCATTTGGCTTAAACGTCCCTTCAGGATAGCCTTCAACAATCCCTTGCTTCACTGCGTGACTGGGTTGCTGGGGGAAGAAGCAGGGCTTGATCCCACGCCATTCGTTGCAACCACCGTAAACGTATATACCGTGCCATACGTCAATCCCGTGACTGTGATCGGACTCGCGGTTGTACCCGTTCCTGTGAATCCTCCTGGACTGGACGTAACCGTATAGCCCGTTATCGCACTCCCACCATCACTCAACGGTGCGTCGAAGCTAACCGTTGCTCCGTTTCCTGCGATCGCCGTTACATTCGTCGGAGCGCTCGGCACACCGATCGGCGCGACGGGTGTGACACTCCCTGATGCCAATGATGCCGCGGAGTCACCTGCAATATTCGTGGCGATTACCGTGAACGTATACGCCGTGCCATACGTCAATCCCGTGACCGTGATCGGACTCGCGGTTGTACCCGTTCCTGTGGATCCTCCTGGACTGGACATAACCGTATAGCCCGTTATCGCACTCCCACCATCACTCAACGGTGCGTCGAAGCTAACCGTTGCCGTTGCCGTTCCGTTTCCTGCGATCGCCGTTACATTCGTTGGGACGCTCGGCACACCGATCGGCGCGACGGGTGTCACACTCCCTGATGCCAATGATGCCGCGGAGTCACCTACAATATTCGTGGCGACTACCGTGAACGTATACGCCGTGCCATACATCAATCCCGTGACCGTGATCGGACTCGCGGTTGTACCCGTTCCTGTGAATCCTCCTGGACTGGACGTAACCGTATAGCCCGTTATCGCACTCCCACCATCACTCAACGGTGCGTCGAAGCTAACCGTTGCCGTTCCGTTTCCTGCGATCGCCGTTACATTCGTTGGGACGCTCGGCACACCGATCAGCGTGACCGGGTTCGGGTCCGGGTCCGGCTTCCAGTTCGACTTCGAGTTCGTGTTTGATACTGGTGCAGTTGATTGCCCATTGATAGACCTCACACTAGCAAGGTCAGCGCTATTTACGAAAATCGTTGCAGGATCTACTCCCGATGAAACGTTCAGATTACCGATAGAAGTGCCGGCTCCCAGAACAAGTTGAGAATTGGCTCCAGTTATCTGAAGACTTCCGATCATCCCTTGCACATTCAGGTTAACTGCTCCGGCATTGTCGTGTACGGTCATCTGACCGATGTCCACTGAAGCGGTGAGGGAGGTGCTGCCGGGTAGTTTAGCGTCGGTCGCAGCCGAATCACCGAGGTTCACCGTAGGGATTGACGTTTGACCAAAATAATTCGCTTTAACGCCAGACTGAACGTTGAGTGTATCAAGCGAAGACGACTCATCGACGTTGAGGTCGGTATCTACCTTTGCTGTAAACGTGCCGATGGGTGTGCCTACAACATTAATTATCTGCGAGGTGACGCTCGTCTTCGCAGTCTCACTGTTTGCGCCTCCAGCGTTGTTCAGTGCTGCTACCCAGAACGCTAAACCTCCCGCATCTGGTGCTCTTCCAAACGTTTTCTGGTAAAAACTTGTTACAAAAGCTTCGGCATTAGTAGACGATGGGTAAGAAGAAGTTCCTTCCGGAGCCGTCAAAAAGCCTTGGGTAACCGTCGTTATACTGACGGGACCAGTTCCGGTATTATTTGAGGCATTATTTAAGGCATTTGCCCAAAAATTAAGGCCCGCGGTGTCTGGGGCGCGGTTAAAGAGAGCAGTATAAAGATTGCTGACGGTTGTAACTTGGCTTGTGGTGGCAATTGCCAAGGTGCGGACTTCTCCCTTTGACTTGGAGCTTGATTTGGACATCTTGTCCGTACTGATTTCTACCTTTTTCAATAGCGCGCTGTTGTACAAATATAATTGACCGAAATCGCTATTGTCGAACCATATATTGGTGATCTGAGATTCAAGACGATCGTTATCTTTCAAGAAGACCGTTTTGCCTTTAACGAGCACATTGTAGGCAAAGAAATCGGACTGAACTGCCGATGTCAAATTTAAATCCTCTTTAATCTCCAAGTTAGCCAACACAACGTGATTGGAGTTCACGATTACGCTTCCGATGACCGCGTCACGTTGGGCATCGAATAGTATAGGTGCATCCGTTCCTGTTAATGCGTCTTTGTATCCGATAATCAGCCCTTCAACAGACTTTATCGTATCCCCAGCAGAGGTGAACTGAATCGCCGCATTGTGCAAAGCAGCTTTGTTCGATGGTTGAAAAATGCCCTGTACCGATGCACCCGCGTGATAGGTCTGGCCATCAATCTGAATTGTGCCGTTATTGCCAATGTCTTGAATGATAGACGGACTGTAGAAGGAGCGATAAAGCAGCGTTATCCCTTCTGCCAGCACAATGTTTGCGCTTGGATCGAAGTTATCCTTCGATTTCCCGTTCGCAATACCCGCTTTCGTCAAGGCGCCTATTGCGCCAGCATACCAGCTATTCTGCGGAACATCACGGAATCCGCTGCCGACTTGCGGCTCTGGCTTCAGCTTCTTGGCCGTAACAATCAAGCTCGCCACTTCAGCCCTTGTAATCTCTATGTCCTGACGGAACGTGCCATCTTCGTAACCTGCCACCAGCCCCTCATTATGGAGGGCAGTAACATACCCGGTTAAATCACCGCCAACAGACATATCCTTAAACGGTAAGGTGCTTTTGGATGGGGACAGACCTAATGAGATCGCAAGAAACTTAGCAAAATCACCACGTGTCATAACAAGCTGGGGACTCAGGTTATCTCCTTGCTTTGGATTAAGAATTCCCAGCATAATCCAAGCGTTAACCGCCTCTGCGTACCATGCTGTATCTGGTACATCCGAAAAGCGTTGCACGTTCTTCATGGGTTGGGCAGAAGTAGCAGATCCCTCCTGGCTTACCTGCGGCTTCGGAGATTCGGCCGCCACACTAAAGGGAGAGCAGATGGTCAGTAATAGTAACGAAACGAGTGCAACATTCAGCCATTTTGTACGATTAATAGTAAATAACATTGAGAGTCTCCTTTTTGGTCGTTCAATTAATGAAAATATAATGATTGGTTCGCAAGAGGCAGCAGTAGCTCCTGAAGGAAACGAAGTGAGCACGGCGAACTTCGCACGAAATGCATGATGATGAATCGGAAGTCCAGCTGCTGCTGATCGCCGCCTTCTTTACTGAAAAGTTCTACGTATCCTATGCCTTCTCAGCCTTCCTAATAAATCATTTGTACTACAAGTATAAAGCTTATCTTTCGACTGAATCTTAATGAAATCTTAATGGGTTTCCAAGACCATGACATTTTTCGACATATCGAGACAGTATTCTTGTGTTTTTTCCTTGATAGGTTTGGTATGATTAAAAAACAATTATTCTTGCAGAGAGTGGGCGACAACATGAGTCAAATTTTAATAGTCGATGACGAGCCTGACATTCGCGCGCTGATTCGTATTCACCTAGAGCGTGCGGGCTTGCAAATCATCGAAGCCGAGTCGGGGCGGCAGGCGATCGAGCGGATCCAGGAGCATCCCATTGAATTAATAATCTTGGACATCATGATGGACGATGGGAATGGCTTCGAGGTGCTTCACTATTTGCGCAAAACCAGTTCAAAAACGCTCGTTGTCGCGCTTAGTGCCAGAAGAGAGGTACAGGATAAAGTGGACACGCTCGGCTTGGGGGCGGACGATTATATCACGAAGCCATTTAGCCCGATGGAGCTGATTGCCCGTGTTCAGGCTCAATTAAGGAGATATACTTCTCATACATCGCATCAGTCCGAGATCATTCGATTGAATAACCTGGTTCTCGATGTAGACAATTTAATTCTTCACAATGGCGGGATACGGCACCCATTAACCGAGATTGAATGCGAGCTTCTACAATTATTTATGACAAATCCCGATCGCACGCTGACCAGGAGAGACATCTACCAACATATCTGGAAGCATGAAAATTGTAACAACAATAACTTGAGTGTATTTATCAACCGGCTCCGTACGATGCTCGAAAACACTGCTGATTCCCCGCTTCACCTTCATACCGTACGTGGAATTGGATATCGTTTCTCGGGAGATGGACGATGAACAATCGCACAAAGCTATGACTCATCATGCTGATCAGCTCTGTAAGCAGTTTGATTCTGTTTTTGGGCCAAAGGCTACAATTTGGACAAGTTGAACTCGATTTCGTAAGAGACACTGAATTTAATCGAGAGGCAAATCGCTTTCGACAAGAATAACCTTCAGCAGGTGCTGGATTCCGTTCATAGCCGCAATCCGGATCTACTTGGAATGGATCGCTTCTGACGGGACGGTAATCTACGATACTTCCGGCGAAATGGGGCGTTAGACTTCAGGCAATTGGTGGGTCGTATGGCAAATATGCCGAACAACCTGTGGGGCGCCTACGAACCGATAACGTTCGTTTATTCCCTTAACCATAATACGCGGTCCTATTATTTGCTCTTAAGTTTGCAAGCGAAGCGATGCAAAAAGGGCAATACTTCTTCTATGCGCGCTCGTCCAAGGTCATTTATACGAGGAAGAGCTTCAGTCCGGTGCGAAAATCATTCTGCAGCGATCCCGCCACATGGACAATTTACTGGATCAACTGTTGGACATCTCGCAGCAGGATGAGGATTTACTCGAACTCCATTTTGCTCCGTATAACTTGTCCGAAATGATGCGGAAGATTGTATCGGATTACCTGTTGATTTTGGATGGCCAGGACTTCACAATCGAAGTAGGCATACCCGATAGAGACGCGGTGATTGATATCAATCAGTCTCTTATCGAACGAACGAGCCTTTCGCAACTTGCTAGACAATGCCATTCGATACGGAAACGAAGGGCATTTCCTCGGAATCGTATTACTCGGAATCGTATTAACGGAAGAGGAAGTATACATTACCGTCAAAGATCGTGGAAGAGGAATCGCGCCTTAGGATTGCGAGCGCGTCTTTGAACGGTTCTATTGTGTTGACGGAGGGAGAAAAGGCGATGGAATCGGCTTCGGACTGTCAATCGTCCAAGAAATCTTAGAATCTCAAAATTTAGCCGTCATTATGGTAGGGTTCACCTTACACGCTATAACGGCTAAACCTCGTGATCAGGATCAGGATTGTCGGAATGTTGAGCCAGCCTTGCTGATGCAGAGCCTAGAACCATTTCTCACCTTAAGCGACCATGCGGTGTTGCCGCGTTAAGGTACGTCGAGGCTCATGCATCATCCAAGGCATAGTTTCAGTACGTCCAAGCAGTGCGTCCAAGTTTTACGTATTCCAATTGATGACACACTCCCTATTGTAATATGGGAGAAGCCCTTTGATCACACGCTCTAGACTACGTCACCACGGAAGCGGGCCGTCTTCGTTCGAGAACGTGCCCGTCGGGCCGTTCTCGTCGAGAAGCGCGAGGCGCACGGGCTGGCTTGCAGCCTCTTGGACGGTGCGCGTGCCCTCGAAATTGTTGAGGTCCGTCCCGGTAAAGCCCGGGCACACAGCATTGACCTTGATGCCTGTTGACTCGAGTTCAATGGCTAAGGCGAGTGTGATCGCGTTGAGGGCGGTCTTCGACGGGCTGTAAACGGCACCGAACACCGCACGAGGCGGAAAGCTTGGATCTGCGTTCATTGACAGCGAACCTAAGTCGCTCGATAGGTTGACGATGCGTGCCGCCGGCGCTTCACGTAGGAGCGGCAGCAACGCTTGCGTGACGGCGATCACGCCGAACACATTCGTCTCGAACACCGCGCGTACCTCGTCGAGAGACGCGACACTCGGACGGCCCGAATTCGCGATCTCCGCGATCGACCTGCCCGGCTCACCCGCGTGCGATATGCCCGCGTTGTTCACGAGCACGTCGAGCCGACCGAACTCGCTTCGGATGCGGTCCGCCGCTGCGGCGATGGAAGCCTGGCTTGTGACGTCGAGTTGGAGTGCTCGGGCATCCGCGCCGATGCTCTTCGCGGCCGTCTCCCCATGTTCGAGATTGCGCGACCCCACGAGCACGGTGAATCCGTGCCCCGCAAGATCCCTCGCGATTTGAAGACCAATTCCTTTGTTAGCCCCGGTTACCAAGGCGACGGGTTTGTTCTGCATAGTGATACTCTCCTTTTTGCATCGATGTGCAATTATTTAATGTAGACGTCTTCCCAACTAGTCGGATAATCGTCCGTCGATTTACAGAAATCCGCCATAAGATAGAGAATAAGCGCTGACTACCCATTGAAGATGTTCGCGGAGAAGCTCTGCTCTTCGCCAAGGGACGGCATGGCGACGAAAGTAATGGTGTAATCGAGCGCCATCATTAACTGAGATACAGCCAGGAAGAGTAGAGCCAATCCTTTAAATCTGTTTGCACTCATCAAATATCAACTCCGCTTACAGGCAAGGGTTGTCTAATTAGGTTATAATTTTTGATCGAGACCATAACAGTGCTTCAAATTTGAGATCTTCAAGCATTTCTGGCCCATATTGTGCGAGTGGCCTCTTTTGCGAATTAAGCTCTCCGGACCAACTTACCAATTGTTTGCCTATGTTTGATACTCTGACCTCCTTTCACACCCCACTATAAGTTTGTATTGCATACGGCAGTTCACTTTTCGTTCATTAAAGCAGCCCGATGTTTAAATAGATGGTTGTTGCAGTGATTCTGAAAATACCAATGATCGAGCGTGGAGCTACCTTAGGGCTTCGACTACCCATGCACCCGAGTTGAATTCGCGTGTCCAGTAGAATATCACCTCTTCGCGACGTTGCTCTGCCGGGTTACTCAATGTCAGGCTGTTTCTCGAGAGTCAATTGCTCAGGCATCCCCTCCTTTCGCATTTTCATGGCCTTGTTTAATTAGACAATACGGGTTTGTTTCTGTTTACGAAAAAAAGTACAACACAGCTCTCAAATTAAATTACCATTACAAGCTGAAGCCATTGGACTGCTGAGTCCCAGCGCAAGACTGGAATTCTTGTTTCAGCCGGCGCTTTATTAATTCGATGCATTTAAACTTATCGATTTATTAAGTGAAAAATATACTGCCAAACAGACAGTATTTCAGATCATTCATATCTTTATAATTTTATATATTTATTCTTATCGAAATATAAACCAAAAAAATTAATCTTGCTCTGTCCCAAGCATAACATGACTCTTTAATGTATCCTGGTTGATTTGATAATAATGGTAAGTCCCTTCCTTGCGTGATAACCTTAAAACCCCGCAGTCGACGAGTTGCTTAAGATGATGTGAAAGGGTGGAACCTTTAAAATTCAGACGCTCCCCCATCTCAGTACAACTTAATTCTTTATGCTTACATAAGAGCTTTACAATATTTAACCGGGTTGGCTCCCCGAGTGCCTTGAAGATCTTAACGGCTTCATTATGTGCTTGTTCAGTGCTCATCTGTTGCCCTCCCTTCATTGATTTATACATTTATATATATCGAAATATTAAACTATATACTTTTCCTTGTCAATAGACGCTTCTGACAAAATGTCAATTCATTCAAAACGATATTAGCCCATCAATGAAAAAAAGACCACAGCGGCGGTCTACCCCATTTAACTATCGTACCCGTTCGTTTAGCGATATCCACCAATTATTTACTTATTATTGACAGCATTTTGAGTTCAGGGTAAAGTAAATGATATCAGATGTGGTACCGGTACCATATTTAGCAGGCGCGTTACTGTAATAGATAGGATTATCGTTATCAATGCGATTATCAGCACATATGTATGCAGAGGCGGAATTGATATGGCAACTATTCGAGATGTGGCCAAATTGGCGGGGGTTTCGGTTTCAACGGTTTCCCGAGTACTGAATAAGAATGGCTATGTCCATACAGAAACTGAGAACAAGGTAGCCGATGCGATCCAGAGGCTGGACTATGAGCCTAACGCTGTTGCCAGAGGCTTGGCCAACCAGAAAACCATGACGCTTGCCTTGATTCTGCCTGATATAACGAACCCGTATTTTCCATTGCTCTCCAAGGCAGTGGAGAATGTCGCAAGAGCCTACGGCTATTCCGTTATATTATGCAATGCGGATGACCATCTTGGTGAACCCAAATCGTATATCGAGTTGCTCCGCCAGGCTTATATTGGCGGCATTATTTTTGCTACACATGCTTTAGAGCCCCAGGATATCGATTATTTAAACAAGCATCAAATACCTTTTGTCGTTTTGGATAGGGCGCCAACCCGGCAATACAGTGTGGTTCGCTCTCGCAATTATGAAGGGGCCAAGCTTGCGGTCAGGCATTTGCTAGATTCAGGCTGCCGGCAGATTGCCCATATTTACGGTCCACCGGAAATCTTCACAGCTAGTGAGCGAAGGCAGGGGTATATGGATTCCGTACAGGCCTATGATTGGTATCGCCCTGAGCTGATGGTTCCTGGTGATTTCCAGCTGGAGGGTGGAATGGAGGCGGCCAAGCAATTAATGGAGCGGCATCCCGATATCGACGGGATTTTTGCCGGTAACGACCTGATGGCGGTAGGCGCTTTGAAAGCCTTGCTGCGGATGGGGATTAAGGTTCCTGAACAGGTGGCGATTTGTGGCTTCGACGGGATTTTTCTCACTGAGGTGATCGAGCCTGAATTAACGACGATCGCACAGCCCATCTATGAGATGGGGGCCTTGGCTGTGAAAATTTTGCTGGGGAAAATAGCGGGAAGTGATGACTTGGACCAGGTACATGAATTGGAGGTCAGCCTGGTTGTCAGGCAATCTACGAAAAGGGGAAAGCTGGAATGAATGCAAAAATTATAGTAGTAGGGAGCTTAAATATGGATCTTGTGGTCCAGGTTCAGGAGCTGCCCAAAGAAGGAGAAACACTGCTCGGGATCGCAATGTCGGAAAATCCGGGAGGCAAGGGTGCTAACCAGGCCGTCGCTATTGGCAAGCTGCAAGCATCGGTCAGCATGATAGGCAGAGTCGGCAAGGATGCCCATGGCGCCCGATTATTGGACTCTTTGCAGCAGGCAGGTGTGGACACGCAATATTTGATGGAATCCACAACGCCGACAGGTATTGCCCTTGTAACCGTAGACGGGCATGGCAGCAATCATATTATCGTGGTGCCGGGCGCCAACTTCGAGCTGGCTGTGGCGGATATTGAACAGCAGCGGGCAGCTATCGAGCAATGTGAGATCGTGGTTTTACAGCTGGAGGTTCCGATGGCTACGGTGGTTTATACGCTTAAGTTGGCCAAAGAGTTGGGCAAAACCACGATCTTGAATCCGGCTCCCGCCCAGCCACTGAGCAAGGAATTGCTGCAATATGTCGATTTGCTCGTTCCTAATGAGCATGAGCTGCAAAGCCTGTCCGGCATCGAGGTTATCGATGAGGCCTCGCTGAAACAAGCGGCGATTGCCCTGCTTGGGCAAGGTGTACAGGCGTTGCTTGTGACGCTAGGCGCAGCAGGCTGCTGCTACATCGACCATGACGGGTTCACGATGTACCCGACAGCCAAGGTACAGGCAGTGGATACGACGGCCGCGGGCGACAGCTTTATCGGCGGTTTTGTAGCCGGATATGTGCAGCACCACGACATGGCGGCAGCCATTGCACAGGCCCAGAAGGCCGCTGCGATTACCGTGACCAGGCATGGCGCGCAGGTATCGTTGCCAACTTGGAATGAATTATCCAACGCCTGAGCACAACTGGGTTCACAAGTGACTTATCCAAACCTAAAAATACAGATCAAACAGGCGGCTAACCCTTAGACGGGCTACCGTCTATTTTTGCTTGTATGGGTGAACACCGTGCTCCCCATGGGTGAAGCTCCATAGACTGTTGTTGTGTACCCTAGTTACATGCCCTACACTTTATGGAGGTGTCCCGAATGGAAAAATATCAGCCTATGCCTACGTACAATACCCAGATGCCATATACCGCGCCAGCGCCGATGCCCAAACCAATGACGTCTGCAATGCCGAGCAGCTATATGCAGCCGATTAATGTGCATGCCAGCTATGAAGAAATTAATATTTACGAGCAAAAAAAACCCGTATACCACCATCATCCCGTACCTTGCCATCAGCCCGTTCCTTGCCATAAACCAGCAGGGGGATGGTCGTCAGCCGGTTCGATTCTGGTCCTGTACATTTTGCTTGCTATTATTCTGCGTAGTGTTTGGAAATAACCATGTGGAATGGTGCATGAGGGCACGGAATGGCTGATGGGATAGGCAACCCCGCCAACCCACTCGATTAGCAGGTATAATGTATCTTTGCCTCCTTGTTCCTAAAGGAAAGACCCTTTATAAATATCCTACCCGGGGTATGGGGTCTTTCCTAGGAGCTCCAGTTTAGCCTCAAAAGCTCCATTCATAACAATTATCATACGGGAATCCACTTGCAAAAAGTAAGCTAGTATTCCTATAATACCTATATAGAAGCTTGAATTAAGCTCCTGGTTTAGAGGGATACTTGAAAGCGAGAGGAATGAGGACATGAACGAGACCATCCGGCTTCTGAACAGTCACCAATCAATTCGTAACTTTACTGAGCAACCTGTCACACAGGAGCAGCTTCAAACCATCATATCAGCAGCGCAAAGGGCTTCCAGCTCCAGCAATGTACAGGCGTATAGCGTGATTCATATAACAGATGAGGACAAAAGAAAGCAGATTGCGGAGTGGGCAGACAACCAGGCGCATATTAGTAAAAGTCCGGTTTTTCTTGTATGGTGCGCAGATCTGTACCGGCTAAGGGAAGCCTACAGTATGCATGAAGATCCTGGGCAGGCATACCTGGGCACGACGGAGAATTGGATCGTCGCGACCGTTGATGCTGCACTGGCTGCACAAAATGCGGCTATCGCAGCCGAATCCTTAGGCATGGGGATCGTCTACATTGGAGCGATTCGCAACCGGATCGAGGCTGTGTCCGAACTGTTAGGGCTGCCTGCATATACAAGTCCACTTTTTGGCATGTGCATAGGCTATCCCAACCAGAATCCTGGGCAAAAGCCCCGATTGCCGCAGCAAGCAATATTGCACCATAATACTTACCAAACCGATGGGGTGGTGGAGCAAATCACGGATTACGATAACACGATGATGGATTACATAATGAAGCGTACAGGCGGGAAAAGAAGTAACGGTTGGTCGGAGGATATGAGAAACAAGCTGAAAGCACCTTCACGCCTGGACATCAAGAGCTACCTGAATGGGCAGGGGCTGGATAAAGAGTAGAGGTAAAGGCAAATCGTATCAAGTGATGACGCAAATGAATAAAAGGGACGGTGGCCATATGGTCACCGTCCCTTTGTATTGCGCCCAACATGGTCGCTATCTTTAGGGTGGAAATTGTCGCAACATTTATGGTTTCCTGAGCGAGAACGCTTGCTCTAACTGATAAATCAGCGATTTATCATCTTTGGCTAAAGACAAAAGGTACACATACATCCCCTGAATGATGGTAGGGTTGCAGGGCTGCTTATCCATTTCATCTGCTACCGCTTGTAAGGATCTGAGCATTTCTTCAAGCTTATGAGGATCAGCAATATGCTGTTGAATCCATTCCATTATTTCTTCAACACTGGAAGCAAAAGTCTTAACAGGAACCACATCTGGGTTCAATCTTAATTCAGATGCGCGGAGCATAGGGGTAGTTTGCCTAGCCGTGTTTTGCCTCCGTATAATCCCCTCCACCAAATCCTCCAGTCTTTCGATAAGATATTGGGAAAGCACGACAGGATTGACCGCATAGTCACAAAAGATATGATAGAAAAAAAATTCTTTTAACGAGCCAGCAAGTATGCTCGCCAAATCCATCGAATGAGGCTTAATATCTGAATCTGAGCCATATTGTTCCTCAATCCGTTCCCGAAACCAATGAACATAGGAGATGGTCTCCCTTGTCATGGCTTCACTGATCGTTTTCTCGGTAAATGCAACTCCCTTAATCATCATAGCCAGGAAATCTTTATTCTCCAATACAATCTGGCACTGAATTTCAATCCCCTTCATGATACGTTCGGTGGGAGAGAGCAGTTGGTTCTGCGTAACCATATGGAGTTCATTACGCACTTTTTCGTAATAATTATGGTTGAAAATAAATACAAGCAGCTCTTCTTTTGATTGGAATTGCTGGTAGAAGGCACCTTTGGACACACCAGCAAGGCTGACAATGTCCTGCACTGAGGTTGAATGATAATCGCGTTCACCGAATAATTTAATAGCAGCTTGTACTAATAATTCCTTTTTATTGTTCATTGGGCCATTTCACATCCCGTTGATTAATTTCGAATGAGCCAAATATACGTGCACAACTCATTCTAAAGGTTATCATTATATTCGTCAAGGTTGTGACCGAGCGGTCATAATTGAAATTATTTCTGTATTATTGATTGAAAATGGAGGAAATATAAGGTATATTTATGTCTGACTTATTGGTCATAATAATATGACTGACTAGTCATTTTGTGCGATTATCATCAATCATATTCGCAACACTACGAAAGTAAAGAACGGGGAGCTGATACATGAAAGGAGATCCAACATCTTTACCGCAGCTTCAAAAGGACGTGCTTAATCAATTTTCACTTATTTATGAGTCCTTCGGATACAGCCCGATTGTCGGCCAAATATTTTCCTTGTTGCTGTTTGCTCCCGAGCCTTTAAGCTTGCAGGATATGTGCGACAACCTCAAGGTTTCCAAGGCTGCGGTAAGCGTCCAGGTCCGTACCTTATTGAGGAGTGGAATTTGCAGAAAAATTCCTGCCAGCCGGGATCGTAGAGATTACTATTGTATTTCTGAAGAGATGTGTTCAGCAGTGATCCAAAATGAGCTGGAAAAGGTCAAAAAAATTCATAGCTCATTCTATGCAACTTTAAACTCTCTGAAGACGATGGGCCAAGTAGAATCGATTGAAAAGGACTCGTTCACTGCTTTTAAGCATAGGGTCGAAGATTTATCTTGTTGTTACAGCCTATTGCTACAAAAGCTTGAGGGCTTACAGGAAGAATGGGGCGGTAGAGGTCTCTAGGCATAAAGGGTTGATGATGATAGGGGAGGAAGAGAGATGAACCAGTTAACCCGTTTTTCTTTGAAGAACGTTGCAGCAATTCTAATAATAAGTATTATTCTGTTCGTAGCTGGCGGTTTTTCTGCGACGACGTTAAAGCAGGAAAGCATGCCTGACATTTCATTGCCTGTGGTATTCGTTACGACTATATATCCTGCCACACCACACGATGTTATGGAGGATGTTACGAAAAAGCTTGAAAAACGGATAGTGGGTGTTGAGGGATTGAAAAAAATCAATTCAACATCTGTAGACAGTGTGTCGGCAATCACTGTCCAGTTGGTTAATGGGCGAAGCCCTGATGATGCCAAGCTCGATATAGAAGATGCCCTATCGGATATTGTTTTGCCAGCAAAGGCAGGAAAACCGAAAGTATCGAAGTTTGGCAGTAACGAATTTCCTGTTTATTTCGCCGCCTTGCATGGCAAGGGAAATATGAATCAGGAAGAGCTGAACCGTCTCTACAAGAACATCATTGAGCCTGAATTAAGCGCAATGAAAGGGATCGATCATGTTGATTCGGTAGGTGAGCAGGAAGCTACATTGAAGCTGAAGCTTGATATCAACGCGCTACATACATATGGTTTAACACCAGCACAGATTACGCAAAGTATTCAATCGGCTTTGGTGACAAGTCCGGCTGGCACGGCTGATTTGAATGGAACCACCCAGTCTGTCAGAGTCGAAAGCGACTTGAATACGATCTATAATTTGCAAAACATGAAAATTACGGCTCCTACGGGCCAGACCGTATTGCTCAAGGAGCTTTCCAAGGTCGAAGCTATATCCGAATCGGAGACAATTACTCGCCTTAACTCAGCTCCCGCTATCGGAATTACCTTATATAAAAGCAAGGACGCCAACACCGTTGAATTCGCGGATGAAGTGGAACGTATGATGAATGTATGGAAGCAGGATTATCCGAACATCGACTTTACAAGTGTGTACAACTCGGCAACAGACGTCAAGAAGTCGATTCACGGCATGTTAGAGGAAGGTGGACTCGGGTCTATTCTTGCCTGCCTTATGATTCTATTGTTCCTGCGTAACTTCCGAATGACACTGATCGTGCTCGTGTCGATCCCATTGTCGATTATGATCACGTTAGTGGTCATGGCTTCATTGGATTTCAGCTTGAACATTATGACGTTGGGCGGCTTGACTGTTGCAGTCGGGCGTGTGGTCGATGACAGTATCGTGGTCATCGAGAACATTTTTGCCGAGCTTCAGAAGGCGCGAGAGCGCAACGAGTCTGTGATCATGCTGGCAACCTCGAAGGTTGCATCAGCGATCACTTCATCTACACTTGCAACTGCTGCTGTATTTTTGCCCATTACGTTCGTTAGTGGCATCATCGGTGATATATTCAGGCCATTTGCCATAACGATTGTTGTCGCTATGCTGGCTTCATTGATAGTTGCGCTTACGATCATTCCCATATTAGCCAAGTTGCTTGTTCTAAATGGGGGCAAAAACCTGCACCATGAGGAAAAAATTGGTTGGACGGCTCGTCAGTATAAGAAAGTGTTGGCCTATTCCTTAGGTAACCCCATGAAAATCCTGATTGCCTCAGTACTGGTCTTTGTAGTTTCCATAGGCGGAACTGTCCCTTTTCTGGCTACAGCCTTTATGCCGGAGAATGCTGCGGATAAGCAGCTTCAATTCACGTTAAAGCTGCCTAGCGAAACATCCTTTGAAGCGTTGGATACGAAGATGAAGGAAATAGAAGCCATGATGGCCGAAGCCAAGGATGCCAATGGGCAACCGGTATTCGAGTACTTTGAATCGATGGTCGGATACGACCAGAATAATAACAGCGGGCAACGGACCAATAATAAAGCAACGCTGATGGCGGCTGTATCAGAGAGCCAGGATGCCAAGGAGGTTGCCAAACAATATAAGGAAATCATGCTTTATATGGTACCTAAAGGCTCAGAGGTTGAGGGTGCCTTGCTGACAGCAGCGGTAGGGGGAAGCACAGAGGATTTCGCTTATCTGCTCTTGGGTGATGATCTGGGCCAATTGGCTGTCGGTGCAGAAGTCATTAAGAAGAAACTCGCGGAATATCCAGAGCTCGAAGAAGTTAAAGATAACCTGAGCGAGAAGAAGCAGCAGGTCACTGTAAGTGCAGATCAGAATAAAGCACGGCTATATGGATTGTCTTCTGCCCAAATTACACAAGCGGTGAGCCAATGGCTTACTGAAACTGAGATTGGTGAAGTGAAATTCGATAACGTCAATTATAATACGCGAATTATGGTAGATGACAAATTCAAAAATTCGGTAGACCAAATCGGGCGAATCCGTATCACAGCCCCAACCGGCGCAACGATTAGCCTGAATGAAGTGGCGAGAGTTCGCCAGGTGGATGCACCTGCTACGATTAGCCGGCAAATGCAACAGCAGTATGTGAAGATTTCCGCCAAAATCAATAGTACGGATAAGGGTGGTGTAAGCACAAGAGTGGCTGAGGATTTGAAGGCTGTAGGTCTTCCAGATGGAATACGCACCCAGGTTCAAGGGGTTAATGATGATATCGAGGATAGCTTTGGCCAAATGGCATTAGCGATGGTTGCCGCTGTTATTATTGTCTATGTGGTTATGGTTATTGCATTCGGTAACGCGAGCGCTCCTTTTGTTATTATGTTCTCGCTACCGCTCGCTGCTATTGGTGGCTTCCTCGGATTATTTATTACGAATGAGTCGATTAATATTACTTCACTGATCGGATTTCTGATGCTGATCGGGATTGTAGTTACAAACGCAATTGTGCTAATAGACAGAGTACAGCAATTGCGCGAGGAGGGTGCAACGGTGAAGGATGCTTTATTGGAGGCAGGGGTGACGCGCTTGCGCCCGATCATCATGACGGCAGCAGCGACAGTGCTTTCGCAGCTTCCCATGGCACTTGGGTTTGCAGAGGGTTCATTAATCTCTAAGGGAATGGCTGTCGTCGTTATTGGTGGATTGACAACCTCTACTATATTAACGTTGGTTGTGGTTCCTGTTATGTACCAGCTTATAGATGGGATGAACAGACGGATTTCACGGTTGTTTAAAAGCAAGGATGTTACCCTTACCGATTCCAATGCAGCCTCTGCTACTCCATGAACGAAATAAATATAATCTTATAATCCATATAGAAGGAGCAACATTTATGAAACCTAATCAAGCCGTCTATCAGGGTATTAAGCTGGCAGGAGCTATTGTAATCAGTGCCGCCCTGCTGGTTGGGTGCACGGAGCAGCCGCAAGCCGCACCGAAAGAAGCTAGTACGAACGAATCGCAGTTAAAATTGATTAAGACGGCACCCATCGAGAAGAAAAAAATAAGCGAGCCTTTAGAGCAGGTGGCGGATGTAGCTGCATCCTTACAGATTGATATTGTGACCAAGGCAGGTGGCGATATTATGGAAATTGCAAAGAAACGTGGCGATAACATTGAGAAAGGCGAGGTTATCCTGCGGCTAGACCCCACTGATATCTTGATCCAAAAGGAGAAGGCGAATATAACCGTGTCAGGCACCCAGCAGCAGATGGGAAAAGCGCTTGAGGATGTAAACAATGGTAAACAAGAGCTGAGTAATGGCATAATCAAGCTCGAAGCTGCATTGAAGGATACCGAGAAAAGCTACAGCAAGCTGCGCAATGACTATGATTTGGGGCTGGCAACCAAGAATCAGCTCGAATTGCTTGAAACCCAGCTTAACGGCATGAAGCTTGATTTGGAAACCAATCGAAGCAAGCTAAAGACGTTGGATAGCACGAATTCCTTGGCTCAATTGGAGCAGGGTCTGCAAATGGCTAGTGTATCAATTCGCGAAGCGGATCGGACTATCGATAATATGACCGTGAATTCTAGCGTAAGCGGGGTATTGACTGACCTGCCTGTTGAAGAAGGGATGACGATAACGGCAGGATTCCGGGTTGCCCAAATTCAACAGCTGGATCCGATTAAAATCAAGGCTGAGCTCACCGAGGAAGCGGCGGATCTGATACGTGGCAAGGAAGAATTGACTTATTACGTCCCAGGCAAAGTGGACAAAGAGAAAGCAAAAGTGAGTTATTTATCTGATATCATGAGCGCAAGCTCCCAGTCTTACTCACTGGAGCTGCAGATTCCTAATCCAGACCGCAAGCTTAAGCCGGGAATGAAGGCACAGATCCAGCTCGCCGAAGAGCAAGATCAGGTAGTGATCACGGTTCCTTCGTTAAGTATAGTCCGGGAGAATGGGGAAACCTTCGTGTTTGTCCTTGCAGGTGATTTGGTTGAAAAACGTAAAATAGAGCTTGGTCGACTTAATGAGACCTTTCAGGAAGTCATATCAGGTGTAAACGAAGGCGAGAAATTGGTCATTTCAGGTCAGAACCAATTGAAGGATAAGGAAAAGGTGCAAGTGGCTCCATAATCGTCATGTAACAAGACGTTAGCGTCACTAGTGATTACCGCTTGGCAATAAGCATTGCACAAGCTAGCTTGCATGTAAACCGGGATTTGCTTCCACAGCGATCCCGGTTTTTTGTTGTTCTGGTGTAGGCGATCATTGATCCCAGCGATACCGGAAAAATCATATGGAATAAGACCTTATACTCAAATAATCCAGAGTCGACGGAGAAATTCATGTCGGTTCTTAAAAGTAAATAAGACATAAAAGGTTCGAAAGACCTAATACTGGTTAAAAGAAATAGATGGAAGTGTGACTATAGCTTCCCGGTTTTTGTAAAGTGATGGTTTTTTTAAAAAAAGCAAGCAACAGAAGGAGCAGAAACATGACGAACAGATCATTCAAAAAGCTATTTTCATCTTTTTTACTGGTGAGTATGTTAGTATTTTCATTAACTTCAGCAATCGGATCCGCAGCTGCACCTTCACCTGTACAATTGACCGACATTGTTGATTCATATGCACAAAGAGAAATTAATAATTTAGTGGATAATGGGATTATTAGTGGGTATGAGGATGGAAGCTTCCAGCCACGTAAAACTATTACCCGCGCCGAGCTAGCCAAAATTATCGTGTTGTCGATTGGATTGAAAGAAAATCCAGAGCAAGCAGCGGCGTTCACGGATGTAGGCAAGGATAGCTGGTACCGAGGTTTTGTTGGCGCTTTGGTTGCCTCCAATATTACACAGGGAACCTCAGCTACAACGTTTGCTCCTGAAGCTAAAGTAACGAGAGAAGAGGTTGCGATTTTCTTTATTCGTGCATTAGGTCTCGAGGAAACAACAGGCAACGTAGCAGTCGATGCCAAGCTATCTGATCTGGCCACAGTATCGAGCTGGGCACAACCACATGTGTCTTTGGCTTTTAAAACAGGCTTCACGCAAGGGATCGATAATCCGGATGGAACTACTAGATTCAGCCCTAAGGATAATTCAGAGAGACAAGCCGTAGCTCGTTTGGCATATGAGTTCATGCATAACAAAAACACCTACATTAATAAAGCGAAGGAGCTTATGAATAATAGTCCAAAAGTTAGTTCAGCGATAGCAATAAACAATTCAACGATAGAAGTCACCTTTACTTCACCTGTAACTAAAGTAGCTCTGAATGATTTCGCTTTTGATAATAATTTAGAGGCGACCAGAGCTGAATTAAAGGCAGGCACCTCCAATGTAGTTGTATTAACGACAAGTATGCAAACACTTGGGACGGTTTACAAGCTTATGTATTTGGGCAGTGACACAGGTATTACGGTAATTGGAGCTAATTCCCAAAGTAATGTAGGCTCCAGTAGTGGAAATACAGGCAGCGGTAATTCCGGCAGTGGAAGCAACGGCAGCGGTAATTCCGGTAGTGGAAGCAACGGCAGTGGCAGTGGCAGTGATTCAGGTAGTAACTCAGGTAGCGGTTCAGATTCTGATGGAAATACGGTGGTAACTCCCGTAGTTCTTTCCGCTCCAGCGAATTTCACGGCATCTGCTGGTGATACACAGATTCAATTAGCTTGGCTGTCTGTAACAGGAGCTACTTATTATAATCTGTATCAGTCACTAGATAATTCAACTTATACTAAAATTAGCGACCCTGCTACTGTAACTACGGCCACTTACAATGTGACCGGGTTAACTAATGGGACGACTTATTATTTCAAAACAACTGCAGCTAACACGGGGACAGTTAGTATGTATTCGAATGTGGCGAGTGCAACGCCAACAGCTACACCGCTAATAGCACCTTCCCAGCCAGTTTTAGCGACAGCTAATGTAACGCCTGAAGCCAACATAACGATCAGCGCTCCCATAACAGGAGTTACAGCATGGTTAGCGCCAGCAGGTACAACCCTATTTACTCCCTCGACTACGATGACAAGGCTTGTAGGCAATGGGACGGCAACTACGATTGCTGCACCGGCAGCAGTGGGTATTTATAAATTGTTCTTAGTAAATGCAGCAGGCACATCCTTGGCATCTGAGGGAGCCTTGACGGTTAGCATCCCGCCAGTTGGACCTGCTATAGTAGAACTTGGCATATCAGGCAATTTTGTAATCTTGTCAAAAGCAGGGATTACCAATGTTCCCACCTCTGCGATTACTGGAGATATAGGAGTCAGCCCGATTGGTTGGACGGCTATTACTGGATTTTCCCTAATCGCGGATGCAACTAATGAATTTTCACGTTCGCCACAAATTAATGGCAAAGTATTCGGTGCCAATAACGCGTCTCCTACTCCTAGCAATCTGACTACAGCTATAAGCAATATGGAAACAGCGTTTGTTGATGCCACTGGAAGACCAGCCGATCATTTGGAGCTGTATAGTGGAGACATTAGCGGTCGGACACTTACAGGCGGTACTTACAAATGGAGTACCGATGTGAACATTAACTCCGATGTTACGCTTAATGGTGGAGCCAATGATGTTTGGATTTTCCAATCAGCAGGCAAAATTTCCGAAGCTAGTGGCGTTAAAGTTATTCTTACAGGCGGAGCCCAAGCTAAAAATGTCTTTTGGCAGGCAGCGGGTACCGTTTCGATTGGAACGGGAGCACATTTTGAAGGGAATGTATTGAGCAAAACCGATATTACGATGAAAACGAATGCATCCATCAAAGGTCGGTTATTAGCTCAGACTGGAATCACTTTGGATCAAAATACAGTAACAGCGCCATAAGCTTAACAAATAAATCGATATTGCCGTTAATAAGCAGCCTTTCCCGAGCTTGGGGGAGGGCTGTTTTTTTGCGGCTTCTGCGAAAAGGTCGCCACAGCAAGAATTTGCAAGCCAATTCCAGCTGATGGGCAAGATTGTTTTAATGGGCCTACACGATTGTGCAAAAGCATTTTAAAGGCACAGGTGCAGAGCCACGATGTTAAATATCTTTTAATAACCATATTGACTAAAGCGACTATGAAGAGAGGATATATCCTCCTCCATAGTCGCTTTTTTGCTAATGGCCAACTAAAAGAAAGCAATAAGGCTCTGATCAGTTAAACCGTAGCCCGAACTACCTCAATTGATAAGGAAAACCGCCAGGGAATCCTGACGGTTCTTTATTGTTGTTGTAACCTCCCGCTGTGGTGCGTGGGCGAGGACAGGCATATTCCAGCCGTTCCTGAAGTCCTGTCCTTTGAATGAAACTTCTATCCCGGCATCGGCCCCGTATACACCGATTGTGGTCGAAAAATACGATTGACCTCAGCCTGCTCCAATAGATGTGCGGACCAACCGACTACCCTTGCCGCCGTAAAGGTTGGCGTAAACAGCTCCGTAGGCAGCGCAATTGCACGCATAATGGAGGCAGCAAAAAATTCGACATTGGCATACAGATGCCGACCTGGTTTATATTCTGCAAGCAGGCGCACAGCCGTCTTTTCTACATGAACCGCAAGATCAAACCAAGGGTCATTGCCGGACAAGGCTTCTGTCACCTCACGAAGTGCTTCAGCCCGCGGGTCCTTGGTTTTGTAAATGCGATGCCCAAAGCCCATCAGCCTATCCCCGCGTTCCAAGGACTCACGAATCCAAGGCTCTGCATGCTCCTTGCTTCCTATAGCATCAAGCATAGCAATAACCTCGGTTGGTGCCCCACCGTGAAGCGGACCCTTCATCGCGCCTATAGCAGCGCTGATAGCGGAAGCCATATCCGATTGTGTGGATAACACAACTCTTGAAGCGAATGTGGAAGCATTCATACCGTGCTCCATGCCCAAAATCAAATAAGCGCCAAGTGCCTTCACATGAGCAGGCTTTGGCAGCTCGCCTGTGAGCATATACAGGAAGTTGGCCGTATGCCCTAATTCGGGTTTGGGCTCAATAACCGATAGTCCATTTTGCATTCGATATCTGTAGGCAATAATGGTTGGTAGGATTGCGGTTATACGAATCGCCTGCTCTTTAGTAGGAGGCCAGATGAAAATACCGCCAGACAGCATAGCGATTGCTGTTTGTAGAACACCCATTATTGGCATTTCCCGGGGAATAATGTCGAGTAATCGCTTGAGGGCTTCGGGTAGCTGTCGGCTTTCTGTTAAGTTTTTTGTAAACTGCTGATTTTGTGCCTGATCGGGAAGCACTCCATTACATAAAAGATAAGCAACTTCTTCATATTCATACTGAACAGCCAGGTCCTTGGCCCAAAATCCTCGATAAACCAAATGCCCTTGTGTACCATCAACTAAGCTAATATCAGTATCTGCTGCTACGATTCCATCCAAACCTGTTACTTTTGCCATCGTAATCACACCCTTTTGATTTTAAATAAATTATAAACCTTTAAAACTATAAAGTAAATTTATTGATTTTAATATACTATATCATTTTTATTTATTGATTTAATGGAGGTTATATGTTGCAATGATCATCTCAGTAAGCTTAATAATTTTTGGATTCTATACAAGAATGTTTAGACAGCTGATTAAAATACTTGAACTAGTGGAAATCCGTAACAAACGGGTTTATGATGTTCTATAGATATTAGGTAAAAGCCACTCTAAGGAGGATTTTAAGAAATGTTGAAAAAAGCTGTATTTTTGGCGGACCCCGATAACAAGAATATCAGTAGGGTATTCGATGAAACGGTTATGGGGCGGTTAAATAGCCAAGTTCAATTATTCCCAGAGTGGATCCATCCAGGGAACGCCAATAGCTACATCAACGAGCTTGCTGATGTGGAAATCGCTTTCTCAACCTGGGGACTGCCATTATTTACTGTAGATGAGCTCAAGGCTTATTTGCCCAATCTAAAAGCACTATTTTATGCGGCAGGCACTGTGCAACGATTTGCTAGAGATTACATTGCCCGTGATTGCATAGTCGTCAGCACTTGGGCTGCAAATGCCGTACCGGTAGCTGAATATACAGTAGCGCAAATTGTGCTTGCCAATAAAGGCTTTTATCAAACTGCCCCCCTTTACAAAAGCAGCTATAAAGCATCAAAAGAGTTATCTAAAGTATTCCCGGGCAACTATGAGGCGAAAATTGGCATTCTTGGTGCAGGGATGATCGGCAGGCTGGTAATCGAAATGCTGCGCCCATATGAGCTACAGGTTGATGTATTTGATCCCTTCTTGCCTGATGCAGCAGCGGCGGAGCTAGGTGTCCGTAAAACGGATTTGCACGATATTTTCGCTAATTGCGATGTGATCTCCAACCATTTGGCCAATCTGCCTACGACAGTAGGGATACTGAATAAACAGCATTTTAACTTAATGAAGCCACATTCAACGTTTATTAACACAGGCCGAGGTGCCCAATTGGTTGAAGCGGATTTGATCCACGCTTTACGTGAAGATTCGACCCGTACTGCTTTGCTGGATGTTACTCACCCCGAGCCTGTTGCGGAGGATAGTCCCTTTATCCATTTGGAGAACGTGATCCTAACTCCTCATATTGCTGGAAGCATAGGTAATGAGGTTGCCAGAATGGGGCATTATGCTGCTGCGGAATGTGAACGTTATTGCGCAGGTCTTCCATTAAAGTACGGAGTCACTTTGAAAATGCTGGAGACTATGGCTTAACATGCTTACGAAGTAAGTTTCGCTAAAGCAAAACTCAACAAATACTGTTTTGCTAAAGCAAAACTTTTAGGAGGGACAAACATGCAAACGGGATTGTTATCGGTGACGTTTCGTCAGCTAGATCCTGGGGAAATCATTAAGCTGGCTTCCCAGGCAGGGCTGCAAGCGATTGAATGGGGCGGCGATATCCATGTGCCACATGGGGATGTGGAACGCGCTAAGCAAGTCAGGGAATGGACAATAGCAGCAGGTATTGAAGTGGCTTCCTATGGCTCCTACTACCGGGTTGGCAGCATCAATAAAAACAATTTGACGTTTGACCAAGTACTGGCATCAGCAGTTGCCTTGCAGGCTCCAGCTATTCGGGTATGGGCAGGCGACCAAGGCTCGGAGTCGGCTGATGAAGCATGGCGCAGCGGCGTAGCCGCCGATGCCGCGCGAATTGCAGGTCTGGCCCAAGCGGTAGGCATTACTGTGGATTTTGAATACCACAAAGGTACGCTCACAGATTCAAGTGAATCGGCCATTCGCTTGCTGGAGCAGATTGACCATCCGAATATCCGCTGCAATTGGCAGCCACTAATGAATTTAACCGTCGAAGAGCGCAAGCAAGGATTAAGGGCAGTTTTACCTTGGCTTGCCAATCTCCATGTGTATCAGTGGGAGCCAGGCCTCCGACATCCTTTGCAGCAGGGTACATCCGAATGGACGGAATATGTCGCGATCGCCCGAGAAGCTCACGGTAGACGTCACGCGATGCTTGAATTTGTTAAAGAGGATGCACCTCAGCAATTTCTGGAGGATGCGGAAACATTGAAATTAATTATAGGCAGCGGGCACAATGGATACGGAGCATAGCTTTTCAGCTTGCCGTGAAGTGAAAGGATTGTGTGCAATGAGCGGAATTCATCTCTACGAAAGTAAGCATCGGGAAAGCTACGTAGTGAATGTCCATCATCATAGCAACTACCAAATTTTATATGCAATAGAAGGGGAAGGCTTCATTCAGCTGGATGGAATCAAGCATGCGATTGAGCAGGAATGTGCCGCGGTCATCTTCCCCCGTACGGATCATGCGGTTTCCTCGGATTCGCATATGACACTGCTGGTCATGGAGTTCGACACAGCGTTGATGAACGATGCCTTTGCCTCTAGGTGGAAGGAGGATGCAATCGACCATTCGATGCTGCTCCGCTTGAATTCGGTCAGCGGTAACGAGCTGCGGCTGTTGCTGCGCAAGCTGCTGTTCGAGCAGAAGCAGGAGGACGCATTAAGCCAATGGTCGATGCAAATCCATCTGCTGGAGGTGCTGCTGCTACTTGCCCGCGCCCAACAAAGCTCGCAAATTACGGATGCCAATGGCTTGCGGGCAGACTGGATCCGCTCCTATATCGATTCCCATTATTTCGAGCCGTTAATGTCGGGTGAGCTTGCACAGAAGCTGGGTATTAGCTCACGCCATGCCGCCCAAATTTTCAAAGACCAGTATCAGCTGACGCTGCTGCAATATTTGACAGAGGTACGGATGAGCATTGCCAAGAAGCTGCTGGCCGAATCGGATAAAGATATTGTGTCGATCAGCTTTGAGGTAGGCTATGAGTCGCTGCCAACCTTTTACCGTACCTTTAAAAATTATGTGAAGCTCGCTCCTAACCAATACCGTCAGCAGCACCGCAATTCCGGCGAATAAGTGAAATTCCCTCCTTTGGGATAGATTAAGCTGTGTCGATGATTTAAAATAACGCTTCCATATTTGAGAATTTTGTTCCGAACTGATAAGACTTCTGCTTGAATTATCGATATGCTGTAGTTATCCGAAAAGGAAGCAACACTATTATAAATTGAAGAGGAGCCACCAATATGACTTTGCACACATTAGGAATCATTATGAATGGAGTTACAGGAAGAATGGGGACGAACCAGCATCTTATTCGTTCGATTCTGGCAATCCGTAAGCAAGGCGGCGTTGTCCTTCCTAATGGAGATGTCATTATGCCTGATCCGATTCTTGTAGGTAGACAAGAGCATAAAATAAAAGCATTAGCTGAAAAACATGGCTTAACTCGCTGGAGCACAGATCTTGACGCTTGCCTAGCGGATTCCGCCAATCAAATATATTTTGACTCCCAAACCACTGTACTTCGCGCAGCCAGCATCAAAAAAGCAATTGCCGCTGGAAAAGCGATCTATTGCGAAAAACCTACCGATACTAGCCTTGAAGGCTCTCTGGAGCTTGCTCGTTTGGCTAAAGAAGCTGGAGTTAAGCATGGTGTGGTTCAAGATAAATTGTTCCTGCCTGGCTTGCTGAAGCTGAAACGCCTTATCGATTCCGGCTTTTTCGGTAAAATTTTATCCGTACGTATGGAGTTCGGCTATTGGGTATTTGAGGGTGACTGGCAGCCTGGCCAACGTCCTTCATGGAACTACCGCAGTGAAGATGGCGGCGGTATCATCGTAGATATGTTCGCTCACTGGCGTTATGTGCTGGACAACCTGTTCGGCGCTGTAAAATCGATTTCTTGCTTGGGTGCCACTCATATTGCAGAGCGTTTCGATGAGCAAGGTGAGCGTTACACAGCAACGGCTGATGATTCAGCTTATGCGACTTTCCTGCTGGAAGGCGATATTGTTGTTCAAGCGAATTCTTCATGGGCAGTGCGTGTAGACCGTGATGATTTGTTGACCATCCAAGTAGACGGTACAGAAGGCAGTGCAGTAGCGGGCTTGCGTGATTGCAAAACCCAACACCGCGTCAATACGCCGAAGCCAACATGGAACCCGGATATTGAGAATCCATTCGCGTTCACAGAGCAATGGGTTGATGTTCCTGCCAACCAGGATTACGACAATGGCTTTAAAGTGCAATGGGAGCTATTCCTTAAGCATATTGTGATCGATACTCCATTCCCTTGGGATTTACTTGAAGGCGCTAAAGGAACTCAAACCTCCGATCTTGGGATTCAATCATGGAAAGAACGCCGTTGGGTTGATGTACCGGATCTGAAACTGTAATTTAAGGAGACCAGGATCATGGCTGATAAATTAATACTACCGAAGGCTGGCGGGGCGCTTTACGATTATGTAGCAGGAACAACGGCACCAATTGTAGCTCCAAAAGGCTCGTTTACTAGTCGGATTGCCTTCTCCGCGGCGCACGTGGTGTGCGACCCGTTCGCGGGTACGGATCCATTGAACCATCCTGCTATTGATTGGGACGATACGCTAGCGTACCGCCGCCATCTATGGTCGCTGGGTTTGTCTGTCGCGGAAGCGATGGACACAGCACAACGCGGCATGGGGCTTAAATGGGAGCAAGCGAAGGAGCTCATTAAACGCTCATTAGCTGAAGCTAATTCGGTTGGCGGCAAGGTTGCCAGCGGTGCGGGTACGGATCATTTGGCACCAGGGCCTAATGTTACGCTTGAGGATGTTGAGGCTGCTTACGAAGAGCAGTGCAGCTTTATTGAAGGGCATGGCGGCCAGATCATTCTGATGGCTAGCCGCGCCTTGGCGGCTTGCGCCAAAACGGCGGACGATTATGAACGTGTATATGGCCGCATTCTTCGCCAAACGTCCAAGCCGGTTATACTTCATTGGCTGGGCGAAATGTTCGATCCAGCGCTTGCCGGATACTGGGGCAGCTCTGATTTTAACGAAGCGATGGAAACCTGCTTGCGCGTAATTCGCGCTAATCCGGATAAAGTCGATGGCATTAAAATCTCATTGCTGGATGCCGACAAGGAAATCCAGATGCGCCGATTGCTGCCTGAGGGTGTTGTGATGTATACAGGTGATGATTTTAATTACCCGGAATTGATTCGTGGCGACGAGCAAGGCTATAGCCATGCGCTGTTAGGTATTTTCGATGCGATTGCTCCAGTTGCTGCTGCAGCATTGGAAGCATTAGATCGTGGCGATATGGCTCAATATGATGCTTTGTTTGAGCCGACGATTGCTTTGTCCCGCCACATTTTCCAAAAGCCGACCTATGCCTACAAAACAGGTATTGTATTTATGGCTTATTTGAACGGGCACCAGAAGCATTTCCGGATGATTGCCGGAGCAGAAAGCTCGCGTTCAATCGTTCATCTGTCTGAGCTATTCGTATTAGCGGATAAAGCAGGCTTGTTGGTTCAGCCTGAGCTTGCGGTTCAACGTATGAAACGGGTATTGGCTTTATCTGGTATTGAATAGACAGCTTTCCCAAAGACTGGAGGGGTTAAGTTTGGCACCATTAACGGATTTTGGACGTTTAAGCTTAAATCAAATTACGACCAATAATTGGAGTCTGCAGGAGGCAGCAGAAGGCTGCGCCAGAGCGGAGGTTCCATGGATCGCCTTATGGCGGAACAAGGTAGAGGAAGCGGGCCTAGCCCAAAGCAAGCGATTCATCAATGATGCAGGCTTAAAAGTGTCCAGCTTATGCCGCGGCGGCATGTTCCCGGCGGCAACAGCGGCAGAGCGAGCTGTGCGCATTGAGGATAACAAGCGAGCTATCGATGAAGCCGCCGAGCTAGGCGCAGAAGTGCTTGTATTGGTCTGCGGACCGGCTCCAGACCGTGATATATTGGGTGCACGGAATATGGTTGAGGATGCCATCGCAGAATTGGTGCCTTATGCCCAAGAACGCAGCGTGATCCTTGGCATCGAGCCGCTGCATCCTATGTATGCAGCAGAGCGTTCCGTGATTAACACGCTTGCACAAGCAACAACGATTGCTGAGGGCTACACGCCCCAGCAGGTAGGTGTTGTGGTTGACGTATTCCACGTTTGGTGGGATCCTGAGCTTTATAAGCAAATCGCACGCGCCAGCGGCCGTATTCTGGGCTTTCATGTATCCGATTGGATCGTACCGACACCGGATATGCTGCTAGGCAGAGGCATGATGGGCGATGGCATGATTGAGATTAGCCGCATTCGCCAAGCTGTTGAGGCTGCTGGCTACCAAGGCCCGATTGAAGTGGAAATATTCAATCAGGAGATTTGGGATCGTCCTGGTGATGACGTGTTGGCAGAAATGAAAAAGCGTTACTTGGAGCATTGCTAGAAGTCTAATATTCGATATCGAAATACCATACAGAAGGCTTTTCGGCTGGACCAGCGATTGTTTATTCGTTGGCTGTCCGGAAGCCTTCTAAGTATATGAGAGAAGGGAATATCCTCCATGAAAATAATACGTGCAGCCTTAATAGGTGTAGGCGGATTCGGCAAAATACATGTGCGGCATTTTCTCGAATTGTCCGCTTTGGGCCAGCTGGAAATAACCGCGTTTAGCGACATTAATCCAGACGTCAACAAAGAGGGCTGGGAGCGGCTGCTTGCAAGCGGTGGAACCCCTTATACGGATTACCGGACTATGCTGGACAGCCACCCTGAGCTTGATCTGGTCGTGATCGCCTCGCCTATTCCGATGCATAAAGAAATGGCTATCGAGGTTTTTAAACGTGGGATACATGTATTGCTTGAGAAGCCTCCTGCCGTTACGATTCAGGATTTGGATGAAATGCTAAATGCTCAAAAAGGGACAACCTCCTTATGCCAAGTGGATTTTCAAAACACCTCAGGTGGAGCCTTCCGGAAGCTGCTGGATACCATTCACAGCGGCCAGATCGGTGATGTCCTTCATGTGACGGGAACCGGGCTTTGGAAAAGAACTCAAGCATATTATAATCGAACCGGTTGGGCAGGCAAGCTTGTGTTCAAAGGCAATTATGTGCTGGACGGCACAATCAACAATCCGTTGGCCCATTTACTCAATAACTGCCTATTGGCGGCAGGCGGCGGGGTCGTCGAACAAGGAAAGCCGCTCAATGTGCAAGCAGAGCTTTACCATGCGAACCCTATTGAAGGGGATGATACCTCCTGCTTGCGTATTTATACTCAAAGCGGAGCCATCGTTCATTTTTATGCTAGCTTATGCAATGAAAAAGAAGAGACTCCGGGCATCACGGTCAAAGGCACGCTTGGCGAGCTTATTTGGAAATATGACAATACGCTGGACATTCGAATCGGTTCAGAGCATAGTCTACATACTTCTCCTACTGAAGATTATGTCAGGAATATGTACCTGAATCTATTCGCTGCTATTCGTGATCAAAATGTAGCTCTGTACAGCTCGCTCGAAATGTGCCGAAACTTTGTCTTGGCTGTCAACGGGGCATTCGAGTCAAGCCAAGAGACACATCAAATTGCTGAACCACATTTGACTAAGACGGATGAGAGCAGCACGACATTCACAGGGATTAAGGATATTAAAAACACTATTGCTGAAGCCGCGGCTAAAGGTTTGCTATTCTCGGAACTGGATGTTCCTTGGGCAATTGCGAGCAAGCCATTTGAATTAGAGGGTTACAGTGAGTTTAAGCTGTTCGCTCCAGCCTCATCATAAAACCAGGCCACCGTCTTTTTAAGATGTTTTGAAAGACGGCGTAGCTGTATATCTCCGATTCGTGTAAAATGAAGGTGAACCAAACTTGAAACAAAGGAGCGATTGACGTTGAAAATTGCAGCACAGCTTTATACACTTAGGGATTTTTTGAAAACCCCAGAGGATATAGCAGCTACCTTAAAAAAGGTTAAGCAAATGGGTTATGATTCCGTTCAAGTATCTGGCGTAGGACCGATTGACAGTGCAGATTTGAAGGCGCTTGCAGATCAAGAGCAACTAACAATTTGCGCTACTCACATTGGGTATCCGGAATTTGCTAATATCGATGAAGTTATTAAAAAACACCAGATTTGGGATTGTAAATATGTCGGCTTAGGTGGCTTGCCACCGGAATATCGGACGAGCAAGGAAGGCTATGCGGCGTTCGCTAAGGAATTTTCTGAAATCGGACGCAAGCTGCAGGCAGCAGGCTTGAAATTCATTTACCATAACCATGAATTTGAATTTGTTAAATTTGATGGGCGTACGGGGATGGATATATTATTCGAAGAGTCTGATCCGGAAGTTTTTGATTTCGAGTTGGACTTGCATTGGGTTCAAGCTGGCGGTGCTAATCCTGTGGAGTGGATTCGTAAAGTCGAGGGTCGTATGAAGGTTGTACATCTGAAGGACTGGGCGGTTACTAGCGATAGAGAACGCCGTTTTGCCGAGGTTGGAGAAGGCACGATGAATTTTCCTGAAATCTTAAAGGCTTGCGATGATATTGGTGTTGAATGGGGAGCCGTTGAACAGGATAATTGCTATGATCGTAATCCGTTTGACAGCTTGGCCATCAGTTTAGCTAACCTGCACAAAATGGGTTATAAATAAGAAGAATGCTTTCACAGTAAGCCTTCTATTGATGTCAAATAAGCTACATAAACAGAACACAGAAGCAAATAGCCTCTGTGTTCTGTTTTATCCTAACAGAGGAGGTCCCACCATTGGTTAGTCCCAAATTGAATAAAATGGCTTATGGGGGCGATTACAGCCCAGAGCAATGGCCAGAGGAAATTATGACTGAGGATATGAGAATGTTTAAGCTGGCGGGTATCGATATAGCTACGGTAGCTGTTTTTTCCTGGTCGCTGATGCAGCCGGATGAGGAAACCTACCAATTCGAATGGCTTGATGAGATTATGGATAAGCTCCACGAAAACGGTGTTTACGCATGTTTGGCTACAAGCACAGGTGCGCACCCGGCATGGATGGCGACTCGGTACCCGGATGTGCTGCGGGTTGATTTTGAGGGGCGCAAGCATACCTTCGGGCAACGCCACAATTCATGTCCCAATAGCCCAACCTACAGGCTTCATGCAGCGCGATTGGCACGCAAATTGGCAGAACGGTACAAGGATCATCCTGCACTCGCTATCTGGCATGTTAACAATGAATATGGCGGCATCTGTTATTGCGATAATTGTGCCAAAGCTTTCCGGGTATGGCTACAGGAGCGCTACGGGACATTGGATAAGCTGAATAAGGCATGGAACACTCGCTTCTGGGGGCACACATTTTATGATTGGGATGAGATCGTGCCGCCCAATATTTTAAGTGAGCACTCGGCAGAGACACGGACGAGCTTCCAAGGGATTTCACTGGATTACCAGCGCTTCAACTCGGATGGACTGCTGGATTGTTATTTGCTGGAATATAATGAACTGAAGGCGGCAACACCTGATATCCCGGTCACAACGAATATGATGTTTATGTTCAAGCAGCTGGATTACGCCAAATGGGCTCAATACGTCGATGTCGTGTCATGGGATAGCTATCCATCCAATGAGACACCGCTTAGCCATGTGGCGATGTGGCATGATGTTATGCGCGGGCTGAAGGATGGCCAGCCATTCATGCTCATGGAGCAGACGCCAAGTCAACAAAACTGGCAGCCCTACAATGGTCTAAAGCGCCCAGGCGTTATGCGTCTTTGGAGCTATCAGGCGGTAGCCCATGGCGCAGATACGGTGATGTTCTTCCAGCTGCGGCGATCAATCGGTGCTTGCGAGAAGTACCATGGTGCTGTTATTGAGCATGTTGGACATGAGCATACCCGTGTTTTTAGAGAATGTGCAGCATTAGGCAGTGAGCTTCAAGAGCTGGGGGACAAGCTGTTAGGCTCGCGGATCCATGCCAAAGTGGCGATGATTATTGATTGGGACAACTGGTGGGCAATGGAGTTTTCCTCGGGACCAACCATCGATTTATCCTATATGAATGAGCTCGCCAAGTTCTATGATGCTTTTTATGGGCAAAATATTGCCGTGGATATGGTTTCGGTTGAAGCGGATTTAACCGGCTACGATGTCGTAATCGCCCCAGTCCTTTACATGGTAAAGCCGGGATTTGCCCGGAAAATCGAGCAGTTTGTAGAACGCGGCGGTCGCTTTGTTACTACTTTCTTTAGTGGTATTGTCAATGAAAACGATTTGGTTACACTAGGTGGCTATCCAGGAGAGCTTCGCAAGCTGCTTGGTATTTGGGTCGAAGAAACCGATGCGCTATTCCCGCATATGGTCAATCGAATCGTTATGGCTGAAGGGCGAGAGCTGGAAGGCTTCAAGAAGAAGTACACCTGCAATTTATTATGTGATCTTCTGCATGTGGAAGGTGCTGAGGTATGGGCGGAATATGGCGATGAATTTTATCGGGGGATGCCTGTGGTTACTTGTAATGCCTATGGCCAAGGCGAGGCCTGGTACCTGGCGTCAAGTCCAGATGGGGAATTCCTTGCTGATTTCGTCAAGCTGCTAGCCAAACAAGCAGGTCTTGAGTCCGTATTGTCCGCTCCTCCTGGAGTTGAAGCTACCAAGCGTGTAAAGGACGGCAAGTCGTACACCATGGTGCTAAATCACAACGATATGGAAGCGTACGTGGAGCTTGGCTCAAGCACTCATAAGGATCTGTTAAGTGGTCAGTTAATTAGTGGCAATATACAAATTGCCGCTAAGGGTGTCTGGATTTTGGAAGAGGCGTAAAATAGGCTCAGTATGATTCTATTGAGCGCAGCAGGCGTAGGGTTAGGCACAACAACTGGTGCCATTCTGGTGCTTTTTATATTGCCGGTCATCATTAGCGGCGTAGGTTTCTTTGGCGTCTTAAAAAAGCAGCCTACAGTCTCTAAGGAGACGGTAGGCTGCTTTTTTTTTGAAAAAGGAACTAAGAGCAAGGGCTTATTGGCTTGGGAGCTCATGCAATTGTTTAACAGGTCTGGCTCTACGATAGGTAAGCAGGTCGCTAACACTAACGAATCGGTAGCCGCGGCTTTGGAGCTCGGGTAAAATACGCTTTAACGCTTCAATGGTTTGAGTCTTGCCCTCTACATAATCGTGGAATAATACAATATCCCCGTTACGTGCATTATCCAGCACTTTTTTTGTGATGCGGTCCACGCCAGGCGTATTCCAATCCATGGTATTGATATGCCAAGACCACATTACTACCAAATAGCCCTCCTGCCTAGCAATTCGAACCAATGGTTCGCTGTAGTATCCACCTGGTGGACGAAACAAAAGGGACTTTTGCCCCGTAAGCGTATAGATAATATCCTCCGTACGGGTCAGTTCATCTCGAACATTGCTCTCATCAATGGAACCGTTAAAGTAAGTATGCTTGTAGGTATGATTAGCTAATTCATGTCCTTCTGCGGCTTCCCGCTTTACAAGCTCTGGATAACGGGCAGCCTTTTCACCAATAATGAAGAATGTGGCTTTTGCTCCATATAGCTGCAAGAGATCAAGTATTTGCGGTGTATCCTCAGGGTCAGGGCCATCATCGAAGGTAAAGGCGATAACCTTTTCTTCGGTAGGTACCTCCCAGACGACTTCTCCCCGCTTTTCAAAATAGGGGCGTCCTTTTTTCGGTGTGGTCGATAGATCAGTCTGAGAAGATCCGGCAAGTAAAAGCGCTGCTGCCAGCAAAATGGGGATGGAGACAGTCCGCATGGTTGATCACAGCCTCCTTTTATGTAGTTGGACGCTGATAGTTTTCCCATTTGCCCAAGGATTACCCGTTTAAGCATAAAAAAAGCACCTTCACCCACATAGTAATGTGGACGAGGTGCACAGTTTTATGGCTTACCAGCCGCGTTCATACTGCTTTGGAGGGTCTAATGGATAATTTAATTCTTTGGCTGCGATTCTCGGCCAGTAAGGATTTTTTAATAGCTCCCTGGCGAGAAAAATAAGGTCGGCACGATCACTACGCAGTATATCCTCGGCTTGCTCAGGAGAAGTGATTTTACCTACAGCACCTGTGGCGATACGTGCTGTAGTTTTGATCGTGTGGGCGTAAGATACTTGGTAGCCAGGATATAAGTCGATTGCGGCAGGCACGACACCGCCGGAGCTGCAGTCGATTAGATCAATGCCTTGGTTTTTCATTTTTTCGGAATAATAAATAAAATCATCCATTTTATTGCCATCAGGGTGATACTCGTCAGCAGAGATACGGACGAACAACGGACCCTCCCAAAATGCGCGGATGCCATCGATAATTTCCTCCAAAAAATGATACCTGCGATCACGGTCACCGCCATAAGCATCGCTGCGATGGTTGCTGAGTGGAGAGAGGAACTCGTTAATTAAATAACCATGGGCACCATGCAACTCGATGCAATCATAGCCAGCTTCTACCGCTCTGCGTGCAGCTTGGATAAAAGCTTGCTGGGTGGCTTCGATCTGCTGGAGTGTCATCGCTTCCGGCGTTTTCGATTTCTGGTCAAATGGGATCGCTGAAGGAGCAATAATCGGACCTTCTATCATGGCTTTACGTCCAGCGTGGGCAAGCTGAATGCCAATCTTGGCTCCTTGCCCTTGAACAAGCTTGACCAGCTCTTTATGGCCATCGGTATGTGCATCACTCCAAATACCTAGATCCTGCGCGGAAATCCTCCCTTGCCCCGTAACGGCTGAAGCCTCGACAATAATTAAGCCAACCTGCCCGACCGCCCTTGTAGGGTAATGGACTTTATGCCAGTCGTTAACCTTTCCTGATTGATCCGGGCAGGAGTACATGCACATTGGTGACATCACGATACGGTTTTTGAGTGTCATTCCTTTTAGAGTAAAGGGCGAAAATAGCTTCATAGATTTCTGCCTCCATCCTAGGTTCATCTTCAGCTTCCTAATAGTAAGCTGCTTGCAAATTATTTTCATTATACAGCAATTTAGGATGGGAAGCACGTTTGGCTGATATAGGGATGCAGAAGTAGAGAAGTAGACATAGTAGGCAGGAGTAGACATAGCAGTAGGGTACAGCTGGCAGGAAGTAAGATACAAGATATAGGATGCAGGAAGTAGGGTACAGCTGGCAGGAAGTAAGATACAAGATATAGGATATAGGATATAGGATATAGGATACAGGATACAGGAAGTAGGATGCAAGAAATGGATGGTATCCTTATACTTTAATAAATAAAGTCATCAGATGACCGGATGATAAGATGAATAAAAGAAGAAATTAGAAAGATAAAATTAGAATAGAATAAAGGTAAAAGTAAAAGAAAAAGTAAAAGTAAAAGAGGATCAAAATCAAAGTTAGCGCTTGACGGTCAGCAGTTCAGCAGTTCAGACAAAAATAGGATAAAAGTGCTAAAGGCGATTATGGCTTGCTATTCTCAGCCTCAGCACCTGGCATGATGTTGTTAAAGGTTCTGCGATTAAGCGGACTCAGGGGTCGCTATTTTGTCTGAAATCGCCTGTTATCGACAACTCGTGGACAGAGAGGCCCCTCCCAACCTTCCAAACAGCCGTAGGAATCGTCTTTAAGGGCTCTACAGTCCGTTTCCTTGTTACGGCTAGGCTCTAATCCTTTAGTAAACCCATAATCGTCAAGTACTGATTTCGGTATTGATTCCGGCACTGTCTCCGCTCCGTAAGAGAGTTTCTATATTCTCGAAGATTTTTTGTACTGATATAAGCCAAAGCTAAGCCGTTCCGGTAGCGAGAATTCATAGGAATCGGAGCCTGCTATTGGCAACAAAGCCACATTGCCTTCAGGCACTTCAAGTCCATGCTGTCCATGTGATCTGACAAGGCAGACAATCTCCAGCTCTGCCCCCAACGCTTCTCCTGGTTCTCCCCATAAACGGAATGCTCCTGTAGGCTGATGCGTCCATTCGCGGAAAAGCAATAAATAACCGCTTTTTTCATTGGTTATACATTGTAACCCGGTCCATCCGGCTCCACTTGGCTCCTGACCAATGGGAAGCACAAGCCCCAATCCCAACTCGTCCTTAATCCGCTGGTATAGGCCAATCAATTTGGCTAATGGCTCCCTGTGCTGCTGGGCCAGCCCTGAGAGCTCCATCCATGCCAAAGGACTAGCGAATAAGGTTGTCGCAAAGGCATAAGCAATTCCGCAAGCTGCTGGCGAAAGTGGATCTTGCCCGTACATATGTTGATTCCGGTCTACATTCAAAAATTCCATTTGCAGCTTATTAGCCGGAACATAAGGGCAAAGCCTCCACAAATTGCGCAAGGTCCAGTGCGGATAGTAGCTGCCGCGATCGGTATAACGATTTTCCAAAAATAAACCACCATAAGCGGTATGGTACAAATAGCCTAACCTCACTTGCGCCGTAGTATCAAGGTTGAAATAGATACTCCCTGCCGATAGTTCAGCAAGTATAGACATCATTTGCAGAAACCTTTTCTCGCCAATTTTGCTTCTAAGTGTAATCCCATCAAGCTTAAAGTAGCGGACACCATGCTCCTTCCACAATCGCAGCAACGTGGCTGCATCCTGCTCCCAATATGTAAAATCATCTGTGGAGTCTGGAGAAAACCATAAGCCCAGCTCGATGTGGAGCTCTTGGGCATATTGGACAATAGGGGCAAACCCATTCGGAAATCGTTCTGGATGTACGTCCCAAAATTGATCCCCATTTGAATAGTAGTCCCCCCATGTTCCGCCGGGAATGATGGAATTCATGGTTGCCCCATTTTGCCAGCCGTCATCAATTTGTACATGGGTAATGCCTAGCCGCGCCGCATGCTCCAGCTCAATCCTTATAAAAGCTTCCGAAACGCGGCCATCTCGGGAACGATCCCCCCAAGTGTTGCTCATGATGTACAAGTCCCTCGCAGGATCAGTTACCTTTAAGCTTTGGTAATATTGATGAATCCACTGATTTTGTCCCAGCTCCTCGCCGTGGTATACCCCTACCGCTGTTCCATAGGCATGGATCCATTCATTGCTTTGCAGATCGCTCTCGGCGATACCCGAGCCTAACAGCCACAGCTTTTTGCCGATAAATTGAAAGTCACCACCTGGATACTGCAAATGTGCGAGAGGGGTTGGACCCTCTTTGACCAGAATGATACCATCGCGAGTAAGCTGGTTGTGCAGCATCAGGAAATTGCCTGCTACCATTCGTTTTTCATTAGGGTAAAGTAGTCCTTCTTCAAGATTGACCAGATTATTGTTTGTATCCGTTACATCGAGCAGCTTGACCGATGTCCATTTGCAATGCAAGGGCGCAAGCGGAATGAAATCAAGAAAATCCTTTGGCAAGGTAAGCTTATTGTGGTTGTTATCTAACTGCAACTGCGTAACGCTTGGTATATGTATGGCTGCTGGAGGCAAAGGGGAGGCCTCTGCTTGGGAGAATGGTTTAGCATTAGTGGCATTTTCCGCAAAAATACTATTCATGCGGTAGCTTAAGGATTGGCGAATAACCGGTTTATTGGGGTAAAGGCGGATGGTAGCCTCCAGATCTATAGTTGGACTGCTCCAATGGATAATAACCTTCAGATGAGCAGGGGCAAAACCATTTTCGTTTTCTACGATGCTTTCGGATAGGGTAAAGTCTGCGTTTATTCCGGGGACAATAGGGTGTGCAAAGGCGGCGGCAGTTTCATCGCCTGGCTCCAACCACTCTGTGTCTTTGCGTTTATCCAATAAAGATAAGGGGAATAAGCCTTCATGAGTGAGCTTCCATTGACGTTCGATTAATGTGTTTCCAGCCGTCAAAATCTGGTTTTCTAATGAAGCATAACAATCTGATAAAATCATTTTTCACACATCCCTATCAATTAATATTACAATATTGTTACTTTCACTTATAATCAAATTGTAAATAAAGCAGTAAAGACAATCAATACAACAATATTTTGGGATGGAGTGGTAAAATATTGTGCTCAGCTCTTACGGCTTTCGTTACTCGAAGCAAGATTCGTCATGGCTGGTTATTCAAACAATCGGTTACCAAACGGTAACCGGTGAAGGCTATACCTATGATGGTATGAACCGGGATACACATGGGCATTTATTTCAATACACGCTTTCGGGAAAAGGCTATATCGAAGTGAATGGCCGTTTATTTGCGGTACCGAAGCATAGTGCTTTTATGGTGACGATTCCAGGCACGCACCGCTACTATTATGATCCAGCAAGCGAGGAGCCCTGGGAATTAATTTGGCTTCGTTTTAGCGGCGATATATCTGATTCGTTGTGGGCACAAATAGGTGGGCATGGTCCTGTGCTGCCTTTCGAAGCCGCTTCTGCACCGATCCAGTTATTGTGGAAAATGTACAGAGATGTGCTGGGACAAAAACTTAACGATGTACAGGAGCAGTCTGTACGGATTTACGAGTGGCTGGTAGCGGTATGGAGCCAGTCTGTAAAGGATGAGCTAGCTGTTGCACCAGGGGAATCAAAGGCACAATCCTATGAACAAGCGATCCGATTTATGCGCAGCCAGTTGCATAGGCCTCTTACTTTGGAGGAGCTTGCGGATAGTGAAGGTTTATCGAAGTATCATTTCTGCAAATATTTCCATAAAAAGAAAGGTCTCTCTCCCATGGCATACTTAAGCAGGCTAAGAGTTGAGGAAGCAGCAAGGCTGCTGACGGCCACAGAGCTGCCGATTTCAGAAATTGCCCGTTTGACCAGTTTCGATAACGCTGGTTATTTCACAAAAGTATTCAAGAGAACCGTTGGTTATACGCCGACTGACTATCGTGAGGGCAAGCATGAACCAGTGGTTTCTTTTCTTAAGATTTTATAGCTGCCAAAATTTGTTGCAATTTTTGTTGCAATATCATGAAATATGTGGTAATTTATAGTAAATATTTGGTAATAGTTGCGGAAGAACCGCCTCTTTTACGCTTAATTGCGTAGATGGGGCGGTTTTTTTGTTTTTGTTGGGGAAGGGATCAAGAAGGTGAGGTGTTCAAGCATGCAAGAGCAGCAGGGCAGGCATGTTGGTGATGTAGTAGGAGGGCGTTATCGGATTGTGTCGGTGTTGGGTAGCGGAGGCATGGCGACTGTATATTTGACTGAGGATTTGCGGCTCTCAGGGAAGCGATGGGCGTTAAAAGAGATAAGGCAGGGCATCCAAGCCGAATATGACTTTCTGGCGGAGGCGGAGATGCTTGTCAGGCTTAATCATCCGAATTTGCCGGATATCGTCGATTATTTTCCAGGGAACCAGCAAGGCTTCAGCTATTTGGTGATGGATTATATTGATGGGGAGACGTTGCTGCAACGTTTTGAAAGGCAGGGGAGGAGAATGCCGGTTAGGCAAGCTGTTGATTATGCGCTGCAGCTTTGCGATGTTTTTCATTATTTGCATAGTCAAAAGCCGGAGCCTATTATATACCGGGATGTGAAGCCGGCCAATCTGATGATCGATACGCAAGAGCGGATCAGGCTGATCGATTTTGGCATAGCGCGCAGCTTTAAGGTGGGACAAGCGGCAGATACGGTGCGCATCGGCACGATTGGTTTTGCTGCACCTGAGCAATTCGAGGGGAGGCAGACAGATGCGCGCACCGATTTATTCGGGCTGGGTGCGCTGTTGTATTTTTTGCTCAGCGGCGGTCATTATTATTACGCGAGCCGCCGGTCTTTGCGCGAGCATAGCGCGTCGCTTCCCGAGAGCCTGTCGGCGCTCGTGGAGAAGCTGCTGCATGCGGAGCCCGCCGCGCGCTGCCAGAGCGCGGTGGAAGCGCACGGCGAGCTGCAGCGCGTGCTGGCGAAGCCGCAGCGAGCAGAGCCGGGCGGGACGTGGAGCGGAGCGGCGGGCGCAGGTAATAGCGAAGCTTACGGCAGCGCAGCGGAGCCGAGGCGAGGCGGCGCGAGTGCAGCCGCAGGTATGGAGCCGGGCGACGTGGGGAGCAGCGCAGGACGGAGGCGAAGCGGCGCGAGTGTAGGGGCAGGCGCAGCCGCCACGGGCGAGGGCATGGCGAAGCCAATGCCACGCGTAGTCGCGGTGGCGGGGCTTTACGCCGGAGCGGGCGCGACATTCGCCGCGCTAGCGCTGGCCCGTGTGCTGCACGGGCTGGGTGTGAAGCATGCTGTGCTGGAGGCGCCGACGCAGCAGCCGGAGCTGCATGCGCTGCTGTTTGGCGAGAAGCACGCGCCAGCAGGCTACCGTTGCTACAACGAAGCGGCGGTAGCCCAACGGGGACAGATGCCGACGGCATGGGAGGATGGCTGCACGTTATGGCTGCCTGCATCGCCCTATCCAGGCGACACGGCGGCGGCTTATGATAACAGCCTGGTCGGTACAGCTTTTCCGACGATACCTTCCTCAAGAGCAAGCGATGTATCTTTACAGTATGGCTCCTCGTTGCCGATAGCTGGAACACCACAAGCCTTTGCAAATTTGTTGGAGTCGGGAACGGGATATGAGCTCTACGAGGCTTGGCAGGCCTCCCATTCTTTGCAAGCTGGTGCTGCGGGAGGCAGGCATCCTCCAAAGCCTTCAGGGTTGGGTCACATCGGCAGCGGTGGCAGCCATAACCACCATAACCACCAGAATCACCGTGCCAATTTATGGTGGCAGCTGCTGGAGGAAATAGAGAGACCGTTTGTATTGGTAGACATTGGCTCTGAGTGGCAAGCTCCGCTTGCCCGTGAGCTGATAGAGCTTGCATCCGAGCTTGTATATGTAATCGATCCTTTGCTCCATAAGCTGGAATCAGCTTCGGCAAGACATAATATGAAGCTTCTTGAGGAACTTCGCTCAGCTGGCAAGCCTGTGTTTGGCATCGCGAATAAAGCGGTAGCATCCAGCCATACTGGACAGTGGCTAAGTGTACTGCCCGAACCGCCTGTATGCATGCTTCCTGCCGTTGATTACACAAGGATTGCCGAGGCTAGCTGGTTGGGTGTGCTCGTGCAGGATCGTCCCAGAGTGAAGTCTCAATTGGAAAAGTCGATGGGGAATTGGTTGCGTGGCTGGCTAACCAGAAAACCGGAGGTGCCAGTTCGATGAATGTTTGGTATAAATGCATGTACTATTTGTTAGTTATTGGTTTGTGCTTGTCAGGTCCTGCCTTATTAGTAGGCTGGAAATGGGTGGTGGAGCCCAATTGGGGCACCGTGGATGTTGTTCAAGCATCACGACCGATAGAACGTGGGGCACGGTTGGCGGCTGCGGATCTTAAAACTGTCAAAGTGAAAAAGGAGCAGCTTGTAGCTGGCGCTCTGGTGAATTTGCCAGATGCGCTTCGTCAGGAAACGACAAGAACGGTGCGTTTAAATGAACAAATAACGGAGGATATGCTGAATACAGCGCATTTGATTCCCTCGCCTAATGAATGGAATATGCCGCTTCCTGCGGAATGGATGTTCGGCAAGCCACCCGGCAGCTTACTGCGGGGCGACCGGGTTTCACTGCTGCTTGTCCAGAAGGAGGAAGGCAAAAAAGCCGATGAAAAGACGGCTAACCAAGAACTGACGCGTGATAATCTGGATCAATTGAATATTCCCTACGAGGAGGAAGGAATGCTGCAGGAAATTGTAGTCAGCTATGCGAAAGGCACGAATAACCAAGAGATCGGTTCCTCAGATGACCGCAAAAAACCAACGGGTATGGTCAGCACCATTGAGTTGATTGTAGACAATAACCAAAAGGAGCTTATCCGAAAATACGGAACAAAGGGCTATCAATTCCTTGTTGTATATCGTTAGTCAGTGTTAAGCAGGCAGGGAATATGGAAATTTTGAAATATCACTTATTATGGGAGGGAATTCATTTTTGAATGTTTATGTGGTATCGAATGACAGGCGACTGCTTGAAGCACTCAGGTTGTCAGGTGATTATGGATCTGTAGCTTCTGTTTCCAAGGATATGGTATCGATACTCTCGATAGAAGGGACGGCATTTCCGTCTGCTTATCATCCAGAGGTTCTACTTTTGCCTGGGGATGCTTGGATTGTAAGTGATGGGCTGCTTGATCTCTATGAGGTGTTCGCATTGCGCAGCCGATATCCAAGTAACAGAATTATTTATTTGCTCAGCAATGAGCTTGATCCCCAGACTATGAGGACGACCCAAAGCCTTTGTGCGGCTCAAGGTATTGACTATGTTTCTCCGTACCATACACCCGAACAAGTAGCAGAGCAGGCAGGTAGAATTTGCTTAGCCAAAGAAAGTCCAACCAGCAAAGTCATTGCGTCGATAGGAGCACTTCCGCAGCTAGGAGTTACGTCGAGCTTATTGGCAATTGGTTCCAGCTTGGCAGCTTTGTCTGGCGTTAGGGTAGGGATTTTTGGTTTAAATGGGTGGAATCCAGGGGACAGTGGTTTAGCATATACCGGTAAATATGTAGATGAGCTGTGGGGTAGCCTGCAAGGAAAGCAGCTCCAAGCTACAGAGCTTCCTAATAAAATGCAGCTGCTGGCACCAAACGTTTACTATATGGCTGGCAACCGTGACTTGAAGAAGCTTTACTATTACCAGACAGATGGCGTCTCCTGGCTGATTGAGAAGGCCCGTGAATGCTTCGACCTGATTTTGCTGGATGCGGGTAGCTACCCCGACCATGCATTGGCAGCGCAAAGCATTTATGCCTCGGATTTATTGCTCGTCCATATGAATCAAAGCCAGCAAGCCAAGATTCAGTGGAGGCGGATGTGCGACCATATTTTACAGCCTGTGTTCCAGTGGGAGCAGCGGCAATCGATGCTATTGTTTAATAAAATGTACCATTCCCCAGATGTAGAGAATGAAAAACAATTATCCCGCCAGCTGGGCATGCCCTATGTGGGAAGCTTCCCCTATGTACCAACTTTTTACCGTGGGGAGGCAGAGGGAGGATGGGCCAACCCACAAAGCCAAGAATATAATAAGGAGCTGCAGAAAGTGTCCAAGGCGATTTTACATTACTATAACCTACCAGTAACAAGTGTTACTTTGATGGAAGAAGCAAGAGTGTCCGAGAGTGGAACCGGATCTTTTAGGGGCTCATGGTTACGTTGGATGAAGCCCGCCGTCAAGGAGGCTTGATTGGTTATGGGCAGCCAGCCAAAATTTCATATTGGGAAGTTCCATTCGAAGCCGGAGGTTCATGAACGATCCAGCCCGTTTCCAGCCGCAGGCATACATGAATACTTGCCCGTAGCTAACGGGAGCAGGATGTTGTTCGAGCAAGCCTGTCGTGACTATAAGGAGATGGTTACTGTGCGGTTTGCCGGAGCGATGCATCAGGGATCGGGGAGGGCGCTGGCAAATGGAGTCGGTGGAGATGATGCGGAAGCTTTTGTAGAAATGGAAAATAAAGCGATTATTGGGGTGCCGGACACGGTAACAGCCATCATGGAGCAAATCCAATCCCATGTTGATCGGCATGGGCTTCACCAGATGGAGCTTCCTGATTATTATGTGAATCTCAGGCATTATGCCAAAGAGGAGCAGCGATGCTATGGTGATGCTACACATGCGATGTTCCATGAAATTTACGGCTTTAAGGCATTAGCTTGCTGGCAAACGTATCCGGATAGCTATGCAGCACAAATCATCGGAACCTCTATATGGATACACCATAATGGGCGCCACGAACGGATGCCCTTCCAATTTTCCTCTACACAGGAGGTTGATAAAATGATACGGGCGCTCACCAGGCAAAAGGAGGACGCTATCGTGAATCTATACAACACAACGCTGGAGGTGGATTTATATACTGGAGAACGAGTCACCCTTACAGTAAAGCCTGATGTAAGGCATGATGTGATCACGTTCCGGCGTTTTTTGATTGGACGTGTTACGGTGGAGGACTTGGCAGATGATAGGCGGCGGACCATTCCGGTAGAAGCGGTCGCCTTGCTGCAAGGCATCTCCAAAACACATTGCAATCACTTAATTATTGGACCGCCGGGCACAGGAAAGTCTACGACACTCAAGGCGCTTTTGTCTGAGCGGGCAAACCATTATACAGGTGCCATTATTGAAAAGCATTATGAGTTGGCAGCAAGCCGCGATTTTCCAGAGAAAAAGCTGATTGAGCGTATTACGCATGAAGGCACCTTTCATCATGCAATGGACCAAGTGCTCCGCTTTGATGTGGACTACGCGATTATCGGGGAGGTGCGTAGGGTTGAAGCGGAAGGGGCGATGCTTGCTTGCGAGAGGCTGCTTAAAGGCTTTGGCAGCACATATCACACATGGAAGCCCGAAACGGTTCCATCCCAGTTCGCAAGGCTGCTGTGCAACCTGAATGCTGGCGCCCGTTTTGAGGAGGAAGAAAAGCGGGTGGCTGAAAATATCGATATCCTGATCGTACAAACGCAGGACGCAAGCCGCACGCGCAAACGAATTAAAAGCGTGATGGAGCTTAGATACAACCGCAGCACCAAAGAAATCAGTACCCATGAGCTGATGCATTGGGAGGAGGCCACCGATACTTGGTCATATCGTGATGATATAAGCGAGAGCTTACGTAAGGAAATGCGGGAGGTGAACGGCGAGGAGGCAGAGCGGGTATTCCATACATTGAAGCAGCTTGCGAAAGCTGCACCTATCCAAGAAGGAGAGGGGATTGTCGTTTACAATCCTGTCCAAGCCAACCCATTACACCGAATGAGTGTGTCTCTGGAAGCTATGGCGCACTCGCCTGGATAGAATCAAGCAGAGGCTTGCGAAGCCAGTTTGCTTCGCAAACTCTAAAGCAGACACTTGCGAAGCTAATTTGCCTCGCAAACTCTTAGGAGGGGTAACCATTGTCCTTGTATCCAATCCTTATGATTCTGCTGTTGTTCCTTTCGGCGTATTTGTTTACGCAGGGTTTGTATTTGGGGCTAAAGCCTACGCTTCGCTATTTGGGCAAGCTTTTGCAGACAGAACGCCGGCATCGGTCAAGCATGAAGCAGCTTACCCGCAAACAAGCCGGATACGGGAAGGCAAGCCAGCTTGCTGTTGTTTACCAGCGGCTTCGCCGGGAGCTGGAGCTGCTGTTAAAAGCGACGCAGGGGGAGCATTTTAACGAATTATCCGTGCAGCGTTTTCTTTTATTATCAGCGTCCAGCTCCTTATCGACAGGAATGGTTTCCTATGTGATGGCGTATGATGCACGGTTCAGCCTATTTATGGCCGTAGTATCCTTTATGGCTTTTGTTGCTTACCAGCGCCTGAAGCTGCGCAGCCTACAAATTCAAAGCGGCTATGACCTCGCCGAAACGATTGGGATATTGAGCAGTAAATATAAGGTTACTCGCGGTAATATGCGGTTAGCACTGCAGCTTTCCTGCCATGAAATCACATCCAGCACGATCCGCAGCCATTTTATGAATCTAATTAGGGAGGAGCTGAATTATATTGACTCGCGTGAAATGGAGAAGGCGGTTGAGGAATTTATTTACAGTATACAAACATCGTTTGCCAAGCAGCTTGGCTTAACTGTGCTAAAAGGGCTGCTTCGCAACGAGAATGTAGAGAGTACTTTGATGGCGATTGATAAAAATATTCATAAACAGATTGATATGTTGCGGGATGAAGGGGATTCCAGCTCCGAGGTGCTGCAGCTAAGCTGGCTGCATGTGCTGCTGTTTCCATTACTGCTGTTAATGATGGTCGTATTTATGGGTTACACCAGCACAGTACATTATCAGCTAGGAACGGAGCAGGGGCGCTTTTGGCTGACGGTTACTGTAATTTTTATTGTTGGCTCCTTGCTTCTGGCAACCTGGTTTCGTCGGCCGCCTAATGATTATTAATGGAAGGAGCTGAAGGCACTATAGGGAAATATTTCGATTTATATGCCGTGCTTGGCGGGTTTCTTGGTATTTTTATATGTCTTCTCTATGCTGGTGCTGCTTATCTTGTCCACCGTCGATTGCGTACCCCGCTATCGGTAAAATATATGTCCCGGCTGCAATATATCCGATTGAAGACATGGCTGCAGCATCCTGAGCTGGATCAGCAATTAGGGCGAACGGGATATCCATTGGGCTTAAATGCATTGAAAATCCAGTCTATCCGTTACGGGGGTGCCCTGCTTTGGCTGCTTAATAGCCTCTATGAGTTTTCTTTTCACTGGGACATGCAGTCCCTCCCAGCTGTATTGCTGCAATTATGGGGGCCGGTTGTACTATTGCTCGCGACCAATACAAAGGCATCGCTGCTCACTTACTTCCTGAAAAAATGGCGGGAGATCGACGATGGCGAGAAAAATCGGGAGCTGTTCATGATTTACAGCATGATTGCTGACGAGCTCAAGGGCATTGGCCGCCGCCGATTGAACCTGCATACCATGCTGACCAAGCTGCGCGATTATACGGTGAGGATTAAGCCTTCCTTGAATAAAGGCTTGCGGATTTTTGATGAAGGGGCTGCGGTTGCCCTGCAAGCGATAGGCGAAGATATTGGCACTAAAGAAGCGAAGGAGCTGTGCAAGCTGCTGGCTGATTTGGAGATGGCGCCACCTGAGGATATTTCGGCGCTCGTAGAAGCGAGGGAAGAGAGCTATACTCAGCTGCTGCGTGAGAATCGGCGGCGAAGGCGGAAGTTTTTTGGGAGCCTTGCCTATGCGGCAGCTTTTAGCCCGTTGTTGATCTACTTGTGGAATGCACTTAATATTGCCCAGCAATATGTAACGGATTTGGCTCGAAGCACAAATCATTTTGGGTAAATTGGAAAGCTGGAAAGTTGGAAAGTTGGAAAGCTGGATAGTTGGATAAGTGGAAAAAAATGGGGAGTGGATGCACGGTGAAACCAGCTTTGGAAAAATTTTTACTTATCGCTGCTACGTTAGCGGCAATCGGATTGTTTATTTTTGTGGCAATGTGGAGCTCGATCAAGGATAAAAAGATGCAAATGGATGATCTTTTTAACAATACTTCGGTTCCCACTTCAATTATCCATACACCTGCATTTGTGGGTGGGGTGCAGGGGGGCTTCGATAGGCAAAGCCATACAGGCATCATCTATTCTATACCCTCATGAAGGCAGCTTTGGTCGAGATGCTGAGCGTCTATGTTTTGCTGCTGTTGTTGTTCCAACCGATTTTGCATGATATCTATTCAACTCGCGCCAATGCTGTGGAGATGGTGCTCGACAGCGCCATCCAGAAAGCTGCAAATGCAGATAATGGGCGGTTTACACCGGAGATTATTGATGAGATGAGATACACATTGGAGCATACGTTTTTGCTGGATAGCAGTGATATCGGATTTACCGGAACGACTGTGCTTACTCCAAGAGGTGAATATATTGAAGGCAAGCTGTTTGTAAAAAGCACACCCCGTTGGTTGTTCCACAACATGTTTGGAAGTGCTGACCGTGAGCCTCCGCAGATTGTGCGTTATGCCAAGCAGATGAGCGAGGCGATGGTGCGGTGAATGGTCTATGAATCGGGCGTTGCTGTTGTTGTTTGTGGTGTTGATGTTTATGTATACAACGAGCTTCGAGGCAGACCGTTATGTGGCGAGCACGACGCACAACCGTTTGAAATTTGCTTTAAACCGGGGCGGCCATGATGCGGCTTTGCAAATTAGCAAGGATTGGCTGGCGGAGGGGCTGGTGGTGTTTGATCGCCCGAATGCATGGGCTGCTTTTGAAGCGGGGCTTAGGCACAATTTGCAGCTGCGTGTAGATGGATCGCCTTATGAGGGGAGCCTGCTGTCGGACAAGCCGATCATCGTATTTGAGGATTATGTGGATGACAGCACACCTGGCGTCCTGTTTCCTTATAGCTATATTAGGGAAAATGAGTCTATTTTCCAGGTGCTGAAGGGACCGGCGGTGATTTACAGGGTTAAGGTAAAAATGCCGCGCAGTAGCCAGTTATCCTATGACGGGTATGTGTATAAAACGGTTATTTATGAATATCCGCTATATATGAATTGAATTTCAAAAAAAGTGAACTGAATTTTAAGAAAGGTGTGTGTATATTGCAAACGTTTAGGCTACTAAAAATAAGCTTTGCAAAATGCTGCATAGTTAGCGCCATTGTCGCCGCTTTGCTGACAACGATGGTGCACCCGGCTTTCGCAGCCGCATCGGTTCCGCCTGCCCCTAGCATGATTCATGTCGATAATAAGCTGTTGGGAACCGCGGATGTCGTGACTGTAACCGGGCTTGCCCCTGGAGATACCGTGAGGGTGTACACCGACGGAGGTACAGCAGTAGCATTAGGAAGCGCTGTGGTTAGCGGTGGAGCCCATAGTGTGGCCATTGCGATCAATCAATTGGGTGTAGCAGCGGGCCATATTTATGTTACAGCCACCCAGCCGACATATTCGGAGAGCCGGCGTATTGTTAAATCCTATTTGGCAGAGCCCTTATCTGTAGCTCCAGCTGCGTCATCCATCCGTGTTACCAACAAGCCAACAGGCACCAATGATACCGTTGCGGTACTCGGGCTGCAAGCAGGAGATCTCATCAAAGTGTACGCTGATGCTTCGAAAACAGCTTCGTTAGGCTCAGCCACGGCGGTATCTGGCTCCGTCGATGGTACCGTTGTCGCCATTGGACAGCTAGGTGCTGCTGATGGAATTCTCTATGTTGCTGTAACAGAGCCTGGCAAACGCGAGAGCAGAGCTACGGAAAAAGCCTATGTGGGTGAAGCGTTAAGTGCCCAGCCACAATTGGGGCAAATTCGTATCGTCAATGAGCTTAGCGGAACCAATGACCGCGTCATCGTTACTGGCCTGCGCGCTGGTGATGTGTTAAAGGTGTACAGGTCAGAGCAAGCTGCTACGCCCATAACGCAAGCAACGGCTGCTTCCGGGTCGGATACCGCTGATGCGATATTGTCCCAATTGGGATTGGTAGAGGGCAGCATCTACGTTACGATCACAAGCCCTCCGTTACAGGAGAGCTTGCGCGTGGCTAAGCAATTCCGGCCGGAGCCGATCAGCACATCGCCTTCGCCTGGGATGATCGTTGTCATCAACGAGCCAACTGGAACTGCCGATCGCATTGAATGGTCGGGTTTAGCAACTGGCGATGTCGTTAAGGTATATGAAGATGCGGTATCAACAAGCGTTATAGGCACTGTAACGGTTGACAGTGCATCAGCTAAGGCGACAGTTTCCATAGCTCAGTTAGGTAAACAAGCCGGGCATGTCTATGTGACGGTTACTTCATCTGGCAAAGGCGAGAGCGCCCGAGTTATTAAAGCTTTTGCTGCTGAGCTGGCGACCGATGCTCCGAACCGATCGGCTATCCAAATCCATAATACTGTAGGTACAGCGGATACGATCACGTTCACCGGTTTGCTTTCCGGGGATACTGTGAAAGTATATACGGATGATGCCTCGGCCGTTTCTATCGGTAGTGCGGTTGTCGAAGCAGGCGCTTCGTCGGCGATAGTCGAGGTGGCTTTGCCGGGAATAGGCTTTGGGATCATCTACATGACGATCACCGACCCACAGGAGGTGGAAAGCGCGCGTACTGCAAAAATTTATCCTGCCGAGCCATTAACGCTGCCGCTTTCTGCAAGCCAGCTTCGGATAACGAATGCTGCGGGTGCTGTGGACCAAGATGAATTGACGGCTATTGCGATCAAGCCGGGGGATACGATCAAGGTCTATGCAGACGCTGTAACCGCTACACCTATGCAGACTCTCCTGGGCTCTGATGCTTCTGCTTCTGTCTCCATTGGCGCTACTACGGCTACAATAAGTAATCTCCAACTGGCTGGGGGCGGGGGACGTGTATATGTGACCAAGACATCGCCTGGGAAACGCGAGAGCAGTCGGACGGTAAAGGTTTATGAAGCTGAATAGCAGAGGAGGAAAACGAGTATGGCCAACTACTCCAAAACAATTATTTTTACCAAAAGCACTTTTAAAAATAAAATAAAGCTGATGGTTGCTGCCTTTTTGCTTGTTCTCATTAGAAGGCTGGTTTGGTTAACCGCGATCCTTACATTAACCTTTGGCCTGTTTGGTTCGGGGCAAATAGGCTTTGCTGAGCAGGAGGAAGCAGTGTTTACCTCGGGTATCGAGCTTGTTGGACAACAAGCTGTTATCCATGATAACGCTGCTGCCAGCACTGCTATTAAAGCTAATGTGCCAATCGGCTCCGCTATTAACGCTTACGTGCCAGCCGATGAAAATCCTTTAAGCGATATAAAAGGCCATTGGGCGGAAGGGGGAGGCAGGGAGCCTTCAGTGGAGGAAGGCGAGGAGCTTGTAGAAAAGGAGGATAAGGAGCTCTGGGATTATGCAGTGTCGACAGGTCTGTTAGCCGAAGAAAAAGAGCAGGCCTCTTGGATAGCGATGGTGGCAACGCGCGCAGACGGGGTTGTCATCTTGGATCGATTGCGTGAAATATTAGGAATGGCAATCTGATTAGCCGCGCTTATTTTAAAACGACAAATGAAGCTGATTCCGACGCATTTATTGCCAGCCTTAGCGATGATGCCACTATCTTGGATACAGGGCACGAGTATAGGGGCATAGCCGAAATTAAGAAGTGGAGCGAAACCGACATCTTTGGTGTTTAGGTCAAATATGAGGTAACAGGTGTTGTCCAGAAGAACGATGAGATTGTCGTAACAGCCACAATAGATGGCAATTACGATAAGACGGGGCTCCCCAATCCTTTAATTTACGTTTTGTTCATAGCTTCTACTGCTAATACTTTGTACCTTCAACGGAGAGGGGATTACCTGTCAGGTTACGTCCATATAAAGCTGCCGTTGAAGCGGTGATTGTGCAGTAAAAACGAGAAATATTTGTAAGCGGTATAAAGATAAGGTACTCTAACAGAGAGGATGAGTCTACATATAAAGGAGATATAATTATGGCTTTTATCGATTGCCATTTCTTTTCGGAGACGCTGGGTGTTTCCGCATCAATGCATGTTATTTTACCGCAGCCAACAACGACACAGATTGGGTTGGAATCAAGGGTTGTGAAGGCTAAGCATCCAACCCTTTTTCTGCTGCACGGATTATCGGATGACCATACGATCTGGATGAGAAGGACCTCCATCGAACGTTATGCAGCTGCTTATGGAATAGCAGTCGTGATGCCTGCGGTCAACCGCAGCTTCTATACAGATATGGCTGCTGGCTATAAATATTGGACGTTTATTAGTGAGGAGCTGCCAGCGTTGGCACGCTCATTTTTCCCGTTGTCCCATGAGCGTGAAGATACATTCGTCGCTGGTTTATCGATGGGCGGGTATGGGGCATTTAAGCTGGCTTTGTCGTGCCCAGAGCAATTTGCGGCGGCAGCAAGCCTGTCCGGTGCTGTGGATGTAGTGGAGCTGTCCAAGCAACGTGACCCTGTGGAGTTTGGGCGTGTTTTTGGCGACTTGGATCAGGTGCAAGGAAGCCGTATGGATCTTTTCCAGCTAGCCAAGGACGTGGCACAGGAGGAGGGTATTAAGCAGCCTAAGCTGTACCAATGCTGCGGCACTGAGGATTTTTTGTATGCAGACAATCTGCGATTCCGCGACCATTGCCGTGATTTAAAGCTGGATTTAACGTATGAGGAGGAGCCGGGTAGCCATGAATGGGGCTATTGGGATCACAAAATTCAAGCGGTGCTCGAATGGCTGCCTATTCGTTAAATACAGTCAACCTCTCACAATCAACCTGTCCTGATCAAGATACGTAATTAACAAATGGCAACAACCCTGGAGGTATCCTTATGAACGAAAATCTTGAACGTGTGCACCGGCTTCAAGAGAGGCTGAAAAAGCAGCAGATCGACGGCTGTATGATCACGCAAAATGTAGACTTGTATTATTTCACAGGCTCCATGCAAGCGGGCTATTTGTTTGTGCCTAAAGAGGGAAATGCGGTGTTTTTTGTGCGCCGAAGTGTCATACGGGCGGAGAGGGAATCAGCCGTAACGGTAGAACCGCTCGGTTCCTTCCGCAGCTTTGGCGAGCGTTTGGCAAGCTTATACCGCTCCGTATTCGATCCGGCTGCATCACATAAGGTCAAGCTGGCGGCAGAATTCGATGTGCTGCCCGTTCAGCAGCTGAAGCGGCTGGAGACCGTATTGCCGCAAGTGGAATGGGTGGATGGCTCGATGATTGTCCGCGAGCTGCGGATGATCAAGTCACCCGATGAAATCGGGCATATTCGCGAGGCCGGGCGGATTATTAATCTCGCCTTTGAGGACGCTCTTAGCAAGCTGCATATCGGCATGACCGAGCTTGAGCTGATGAGCCGCATTGAATGGTTTGTAAGGCAGCATGGACATATTGGGCTTATGCGGATGCGCGGCTATAATCAGGAAGTGATTACCGGCATGGTCGGTGCTGGTGAAGCTGCTGCGACGCCCACTTATTTTGACGGACCGGCCGGAGGGCAGGGCCTTACAGCCGCCAGCCCGCAGAGCGCTGGACGTCGTCCTATTGCTGCCAATGAACCCATCCTGATCGATATCGGTTGCTGCATCGATGGCTATGTAATTGACCAGACACGTACTGTCGTTATCGGCACTTTGCCGGATGACTTGCTCGAAGCCTACGGGAAATCGGAGCAGATTATCCGCAGTGTAGAATCAAGATTGCTGCCTGGTACTATTAGCGAGCAATTGTATATGCATTCACTGCAGCTGGCGCATGCCGCAGGTTTAGGCGACCACTTCATGGGCTATGGTGATGACCAGGTGAAGTTTCTGGGGCACGGGATTGGGCTTGAAATTGATGAGCTGCCCGTGCTTGCCAAAGGCTTCAGCTATCCGCTTCAGCGAGGCATGGTTATTGCCATTGAGCCCAAATTCACTTTTCCTGGGCGTGGGGTTATTGGTATCGAGAATAGCTATGCAATAACCGATACAGGCTTTGAAAAGCTGACGGTGTCGCGTGAAGGGCTTATCCAGCTTTAGCTAATGGCAGTACCAGCGGATATGGAAAAAATTTATTGCCTCGATATCCGCGATATGCGGAATTCCGACAAGGACGAATATGTCGAAATGTTTGAGGCGAGTGGCTGGCAGCTTGTTTGTTGTTTTTTTCACTGCGGTCTATGTGTTCAATCACGTATGGAAGCAGCCGATATATTCCAACACTGCGTATGTTGTAGTTATTTTATGCTTCGATGACCTATACAGCTTTTTATATGATGCGGAAGCGTTTGAGAGAGCGGGCATAGAGAGGCTGTATAAGGGCATGAAAAATCCCTGTGTGCCGCATGAATCGGCATTACAGGGATTATTTGGTGTCTCCATTTATTTGCTTTTGTAAGCATCATTGGTTTCTTGGATAATTTTTTGGAACTGCGGATCGGCTTTCAGCTTAGCCACATAATCATCCCAAGCAGACATAGGCTCTTTGCCAAGAATGACTTTGATTTTCATATCCTGAAGCTTTTTGTACAAATCCGGCCCAACGGTTAAGGCAGTTTGCGAAATTAATCCAAAGCCGGCATCCGGCTTGCTGAAGGCTTCACGATCGTCGATCAGCTTTTTATTGCGTTCATGATATTCCTTCGGTATCCCATTATAGTAAGCGCGCAAATATTTATCGTATCTAGTGAAAATTTGCGCTAGGTTGTTGCTGATATCGGCTACGTTATCCGTCTTGGCCTGCTCGGTGAATACAGGAATGCCATCCTTGATGGTGTAGTGCTTATCCGGAAGCCCGTACATGGAGAAATTGGTTACAGCTTCATCGGACCCTTTGTCCATAAAGGCAAGGATTTGTTTGACCTTGGCTTCTGGAACGGTTTTAGGAATGACGAACATGCCGAAGGTTCCTGTATCTTTACCGGCGAATTTACCATCGGGACCCATCAGGTAGGTCAGTGGGAAGGAATCGGCGGTAGGCACGGTTTTGCGCATCGCATCGGTGAATAGCCATTGAGGGTTGACGGCGGAGCCCAATATGCCCGCTTTATGGCCCATATATTGCTCACGTGCCTGAGTCGATTTCAATACGGCAAAATCAGGCGTCAGCAGCTTCTCATCATAAGCCTTCTTAATCCACTCCAAGGCTTTCTTTTGTCCCGGATCGTCAAAGGTTGGCGTTAGCTGTCCATTGGTCAGCTTCCATTTGCCGACAGCACCAATAAACACATTCTCAATCCAGCCTAAGGCTCCCATCCCGTCTACGTCCACGTTAGCGGTCAGGCCAACAGTATCTGCCTTGCCATTACCATCAGGGTCTTTCTCTGTAAAAGCTTTGACCACTTCATACATTTGATCCATCGTTTCGGGTACTTGCATGCCTAGCTTATCCAGCCAATCCTTGCGTAATTGGACGCCCCAGCCGCCTTCCAGTGGACGAGGACGGACGATTCCGTAATTTTTGCCCTTAATTTTGGCATTATCCCAAATTTCCTTGGGCCAGGAGTTTAATATTTTGTAATCCTTAATAAAAGGGGTAACGTCCCAGAAAGCGCCAGAGTTGGCCATTTGTACGACCTGAGGATCATAAATATTGTCCACGACCATCATTTCGGCGATATCGCCTGAAGCTAAAGCTACCTTGGTTTTTTCCGTGTAAGAGTTAAAAGGCACCCATGTGATATTAAGCTTGGTATTGGTCAGCTTTTCGATTTCAAGTAGTACGGGATTGGTAGGCTCTACAGCTTGTGCACCTTGTTGTCGGGTGAATATGGAAATTTCAACGGGTTTATTATCTACAGGAGCTGTTGCCCCTGGGGTAGTTCCGTTTGTGGCAGCAGGTGTACCGCCGGAGCAGGCAGTTAATAGGGTTGACAGCAGCACCACACCTGTTGTAGCGGTGATTACTTTTTTGTTTGTTTGTATGCGTTTTATAGTCATTTGATAAACCTCCCTTTAATAGTTATTTAACGTATAGCAGTCATACTTGCACGTTTCCCCTTACCCTTTAATAGAGCCGACCATCACCCCCTTGGCAAAATGCTTTTGCAGGAATGGATAGACGAGCAGGATGGGTACTGTGGAAATGACGATGGCGGCCATTTTTAAGGTATCAGTTGGGATTTGGACTTCACTTGACATCATATTGGCCATATCTCCAGAGGATGAGCTGGAGGAATCGATTAACAGCATTTGCAGCACCACCTGCAAAGGCCGGATATCTGCTCGATTGATATAGAGGATAGCCGAGAAAAAAGTGTTCCAGTAAGCAACTGCGTAGAATAAACCAAACGCGGCCAAGGACGGAAGTGATAACGGCAATATAATTCGTAAAAAGATACCAATATCTGAAGCGCCATCTATTTTGGCTGCCTCTTCAAGCTCATCGGGGATGCTTTCGAAAAATCCCTTCATTAGAATGACGTACCAGCCGCTTGTAAGAACGGGTATGATGAGCGCCCATATGCTATTAATGAGGCCAAGCTCCCTCACTACCAAATAGGGGGGAATAATGCCGGGATTAAATAGGGTTGTCATTAAGATCAGGATCAGGATAATGCGGCGGCCCTGCAGCCGTTTGCGCGATAATGTATAGGCTCCCGCTGAGGTGACGATCAGGCTAAGCGCCGTACCCACAACGGCCAGAAAGGTGCTAATGCCTGTGGCATTAATAAATACATTGTTGGCCAACAAATATTTGTAAGAAGTAAGCGTCCAAGTATCGGGAAACAGCACCATGCTTTTTTGCAAATATTCAATCGGTGAGGTGAACGAAACGACAAATACATAATAGAACGGAAACAGCATAAGAAGAGCAATAACGGCCAGTATAAACAAAACCGTTCCATTAAACACTTTATCAGAAATACTAATATTCATGTTAGTAAACCCCTTCCTCACCGAATTTTTTGGCGAGCCTGTTCGTCACAACGACCAAGGTTACGCCTACAACCGATTTGAATAATCCGACGGCTGTACTGTAGCTGAATTGGGCTTGCTGAATACCGCTGCGGTATACATAGGTGTCAAATACGTCGGCAACACTTGATACAGCACCATTCATCATCAGATAGACTTGCTCGAAACCGACATCCATCATATGGCCGATGCGCAGAATGAGCAAAATAATAATGACATTGCGAATCGCTGGTAATGTTACATGCCAGATTTGCTGGATTCGTCCAGCGCCGTCGATCTTGGCGGCTTCATATTGCTGCGGATCGACGGAGGCGATCGCTGCCAGGAAAATAACGGTTCCCCAGCCGGCCTCTTTCCATATCGATTGCACGGTTAACAGCAGCCAGAATAGATTCGGATCGGTCAGGAAATCATGCTTGGCAAAGCCCATCGCGAATAACAATTTATTGATGATTCCATCAGAGATAGACAGCATTAGAAAGGTGATACCTGCAATAACGACCCAGGATAGAAAATGGGGCAAATAAATGACGGATTGCATTGTTCTTTTGATCCATTCACTACGCACCTCATTTAAAAGGATTGAGATCAGGATCGGGAGCGGGAAAAATAGCACCAGGTTCATAATATTAATAGCCAGTGTGTTGCGGAGTAATATCATAAAATCCTCGTTTGAGAAAAAGCGCTCGAAGTGGGCAAATCCGACCCAAGGGCTATTCATAAAACCGACGTAAGGTGTATATTCCTTAAATGCAATTAAAATCCCCCACATGGGTACATATTTAAACACCAGAAAATAAGCAAGCATCGGTAGCGCAAGCAAATACAAATATTGGTCCCTGCGGATACCTCGCCAAATTGTACGGCTGCGTGAACTTCTAATTTTACGCGTTTGTTTATTCCACTCGGCAATTTCTGCGGATTCGAGCTTCTGTCTGTCCATCCAATCACATCCTCTTGTTGTTCTTGTCCCCAATATATAAGCGTCAGCCATTTCCTGCAATTGCAATCTTATTCCCGCGCATTTCCTGCTATTGGACATTCATTCCTCAGCCCAAATCCCCTTGGCTTATAGGTATTGTTTGTATTAAGATAGGACATAGCGGGGGGATGAGGAAATGTGGAAGCATAAACATTATAGGAATACTTTACTGATTGCGGCCCTTAGCGCCTGCTTGCCTGCGGCAATTATCGGAATATTCGTGTACATTTTTGGAACAGCTAATATTGAAAAGGAAGCCAAGCGGACCCACCAGAACCAGGTTTCTTATGCAACGGAGCGGATCGATAGCAATTTAAGCCAGCTGGAAACGGTAATGGCGCAATGGTCCTTTAACTTAAACCTAACCAAAACGTATGAAAATCTCGATATTGAAAAGGACTTTTATAACATCCAGCAGGTTATATTCAAATCGTTGAATTGGATAAAATCTTCCGATTCCTTGATTGAGGATGTAAGCCTTTACTTGGATAAGCAGGAGGTGTTAATTAAAGAAAACATAGGGATTGAAAAGTTCCAGTCCCGTGACTTGCTGATGGCTTACAGGCAGATGGCTTTGACCCAGCGTGATATTTTTTGGACCAACACGATTTCAGTAAATCCCAATTCAGCACCTTATATGCTGGTTGTCCGGCTTCCAGGCGGAATGGCGAAGACGGAGGCAGCCTTAATCGTAGAAATCAACGCTAAGCAGCTGGACAAATTACTTAGCGAGCTGGAGCCGGGCGGCTTCGGGTCCACGCAGCTGGTGAAGGAGGATGGACACTATATTTCCTTAGGAAGGGATGGTACCAAGGAGCCAACGAAGTTGGATCAATTCGTCACCAAGGTAATTAACCAGCAGGGACAGAGCCAAAGCGAGGAAGCCTCTATTGAAAGCTGGCAGGGTAAAGATTATTCAATTTCCTTTGATAAAATGAAACGGATTGGCAGCATCTGGACGGTAGCAACAGCGACACCCATTGAACAGTTAACGGAGCCGGTTAAGCTCTTATCACAATTAGTGATATATGCGGGCTGCGCTGGCTTACTGCTGGCACTTGGACTGTCCTGGTTTGGCTCCCGCCAGTTCTACCGGCCAATTCGCAGGCTTGTGCTGCTTTTTCGCACGGGCAACAGCCATGCGGAGGGCACGGACGAAATCGACTATATTGCCAGCGAGTGGAAAAACTTATCGAGGGAAAGCCAGGTTTTGCAGGAGAGGATTGATACCCATCTCCCTTCACTCAGGGAAAGCTTTCTGTTACAGCTGGTGCAAGGCCATTTGTATTTCTTAAGTGATGGGGAAATCATTGACCGTATGGAGGAATATGGCTGGGATGTAAGGGAAAAGACTTACGCTATTATGGTTGTGCAGATGCATGGGCTCTACAATTCGGAAGGTAAATTTGCGCCGGGGGACGAGCAGCTCGTTACCTTTGCAGCAGCCAATATATTGGAGGAAATCACAAGCACTAAACCATTTGCGACAAGTATTATTAATTTTCAGGATTTGACCGTGGGGCTGTTCGTCCGATTTGAGCGGGAAACGAGCAAGGAGGATATAAAGTCGACGCTTCATCATTGGGCCGGAGAGTTGGCATCCATCCTGCATCAGCTTTTAAAGGTAGATACAACCGTTTGTGTAGGCAAAAGCGCAGATTCGATCCGCAGCGTGCCGGATTTATTTGATGACACCCGCAAAGCGCTCAGCCACCGTAAGCTGAATGAACAGCAGCAGATTTTGTATATGGATGAAATGATGCCCGAGGGCCAGCATCGGATTACGTATCCTTTTGAAATTGAGAAGGACATTATTCATGCGCTGCGGATGGGAATGGAGCTGGAGCTAACCCAGGGGATGGATCAATTTCTTGCAGCTCTGCAAGAGCAGGCGGACAAAGAAATCCAGGTGCGGCAAGGGCTGCTGCAGTTATACGGCAACCTGCAAAATGCGATTATGCTCTCCGGCTTTAATCCGTTGCAGCTGGGAGACGGTGAAATGCTGTGGGCGGAGCTATACGATATGCCGGATCCTAAAGCGGTATTGCAAAGGATGAAGGATAAGGTCATTCATCCTTATATTGAGGAATTGCATGTGACCCAGAATGTGCAGCTGAAGCAGCTTGTGGAGCATGTATTGATCACGATCCATGAGAAATATATGAAGGATATTTCCTTAGAATATTGCGCGGATTTACACGGAACTTACCCGAAGAAGCTGAGCCTTGGTTTTAAGCAAGTGACTGGACACACATTTATTGATTATTTGACCCAATACCGTATGGAAAAGGCCAAGCGACTTCTTCTGGAAACGAATGGAAAAATTAATGATATCGCCTTGCAGGTTGGCTACCAGCCGCCTTATTTTAACCGGATTTTCAAGAAAAACGAAGGGATTACCCCAGGGCAATTTAGGGAAAAGCAAGGGAAGGCTAAGGAGCCCAGTTAACAAGAATATCGAATATAGGTAGCCATCAAATAAAATAAAGAAGCGTCCAACCTGTAGCGAGGGATAAACTAGACCCTTAGTCAAGGACACTTAAAAAAAAGAGTGCTAGGCCACACATAAGAGATGATTCCTGTACTGAACAGGAGTCATCTTTTTTAGTCCCCACTGATATCTGTGATGATTATAATAAC
>NZ_JAAOIW010000011.1 GCF_011440305.1 Paenibacillus agricola
TTATTTGTTCTTCTTTCCGTCCTATGCCTATATGAATGATGTGTACGAGGCTTTTATGCTTGAAGCAGGGGATGCGCATCTACATGCGCAAACTGGCGCACAAACGCATCTATACAAGCAAACGATCATGCTCCTTCTTGGACGCGATAGCAGGGCGGTGGGCTCCCATGCTGCTCCCGGACACGATAGCAGGGCGGCAGGCTCCCATGCTGCTTCTGGACGCGATAGCAGGGCGGCGGGCTCCCATGCTCCTTCTTGGACGCGATAGCAGGGCGGTGGGCTCCCACGCTAAAAATTCAAAGAAGATAAATTCAGCTGGTATTGCAATACGTATTTTAGTTGCAAATTATTGAATAGTCATTTACGATATTAATGTGAAAACCAAATACGATCAGAACAAGAGAAGGACTCTTGAAAACCGGCCTGCGGAGGGCCTGTTTCCTAGTTCTTCTCTTTTTTTCGTTCGAGAGCTCATATGGAGAGGGGGGATGGTTTTGGAGAAACGGATCCGGATGGATCGGAAGCAGCGAGTTACTTTGGCGTATAGCAATGTCATTGAAATCCATAATTCCTATGAGGAAGCCAAAGCGAGATTGATGGATTTAAAGGGTGATGGGCCTGTTCGAATTCCTTACAGAGTAGAAGTGAATGGTTTTACGCGCCTAATTTACACGCCATTGATTGTGAAATCCTAATTTTTTAGAGTATTGGATCTAAACCTGTTTTGAAAGTAAAGTATAGGGACTGAGTTGAGATCGAATATGCGATCTGCTGTCCCGCCGAATCGTAAATATTGCCGCGGATGGGCGGGATGGATACGCCCTTCGTGATCATGCTTGTCTAGCGTTCCTAGAGACTCGGACCCTCGACGAACTGTAGATAAGCCAAACGTACGATTAGTGAAGAGAACAGGAGAAATGTAAGCATGAAAAAGATATTTAACCTAATACTGAAATGGCGACGGTTTCGAACTTTTTCTTTCGTACTTCGGTTTTATCATTAATTTCCATACCGTTCCTCATTCCGTCACTCGATACCCACCCTTTAACTGTCATATATTCAGACGAATTCCTTTTTAGAGAGGTTCAATCTTTATCCCTGCACAATAAGAATAAGCAACCTTACGGGAATGGCGGGTATCTGAACTCAATACCAAGTTATTTTTCAAAATTTACGCTTCCGAATCCATGAGACCGATGAATTCCCGGATCGGCTGTCGTCTATATAAACGAAGGCATAAATGAACACAAACTAATTTGACGAAGAGGTGTTTTGAAAATGGCATTAACGTCCGCATTCACGAGCTTCAACCTGCCTGTAAAAAACGTAGAACAATCGAGAGCGTTCTTCACCGGACTCGGATTCGAGCTCAACCCGCAATTCCCCGAGAACGAGAATTCGGTAGCCATCGTGATCGGCGACAACCTGCAGGTCATGCTGATCAATCAAGCATTCTTTAATACGCTCACGGAGAAGGAATCCGTCGATACGAGCAAGTATGCGCAGATGACGATCGCATTGGCCTTCGAGAGCCGGGAAAAGGTCGATGAAATCGTGAATACCGCGGTCTCCTTGGGCGGGAAATTGCACGCTGAACCTGAAGATCATGGGTCCATGTATCATTGGGGCTTCGTGGACTTGGACGGCCATCTGTGGGCCATTAACTACATGAACATGGATGCGGCACAAGGTTAAGGCTAACGGAGAGCACGCTCGTACTAGGGTTCAAAAAGAAAGACGCCGGGCATCTTCCCCGGCGTCTTCTTCGCGATGATTAGTTTTGTTCGGTATAGGCTTTGAAATTGTCCATGATCGCTTGCCAGCCTGCTTGCTGGAAATCGACGGGATTGGAGCTTTCCGCGTCGAACGTTTCAATGACCTTCGTCTCATTCCCTTGATCGACGAAAGCAATATCCACTCTTCTTCCGTCTTCCATGGTGTAGCCGATCGCCTCATGCCGATTCACGACATCGTAGACGCCGCCTAAATCAAAGCCCATGCTGCCATCCTTCGCTTCCATCCGTGTCAGAAACTTGCCGCCGACCCGCAGATCGTTTTCGGCTCTCGGCGCATGCCAGTCCTCGGACGCTTGATTCCACTTCGTGATGTGATCCGGCTCGGTCCAATAGCGCCATACCTTCTCGACAGGGGCTTGAATGACGGCTTGCACGGTTACTTTCGTCGGTTGACTCGTTTCCATTTTAAATAGACACCTCTCTCATGATATTCGTCGTTTGGTTATTCTCAATGATATAGACGTAAGCCAATGACGAAATTCATTGGTCAATTCGCTCAGGCAGCCCAAATCGCGAAAATAATGGCGTATGAATGAAGTTTTGAACGTGCAGGATTTGATTTTCTTTGGTTTCGATGACGTGGATGCCCCAGGGTACCAGGCCAGAGCCCTCTTTGCCCGGCATATACTGGGCCAACGCCGGATAACCGCCATTCACCGTAATGGGCACAAATCGCGAACCTTCGCAATGCCAGCGAGTAAGCGAATAGAAGGCGGACAAATCTTCCTTGCCGCGGATCCACATCTCGAAGGGCGGCATTGACATGCAGCCTTCCTCGTGGAACAACGCGACGAGCGCAGCAATATCGAATTGCTCGAAGGCCTCCACATACCGGGACAGCAGCTGCTGCTCCGGTTGAACGTCCATACTGCTGAGCTCATCCGAGCGAAGCTGCGCCCGGTCCATCGTCTCTCGGGCTCTTTGCAAGGCGCTGTTCACCGCTGCCGGCGACATCGCCAACGTTTCCGCGATCTGCTTGGAGGACCATTCAAATACATCCTTCAAAAGGAGTACCGCGCGCTGCCGCGGAGGCAAGGTCTGCAGGAGAGCGATGAAGCACAGTTGAAGGGTATCTCTGCGGACGAGCCGATCCTCCGGATTGCCCCCAAAGTCGGGAGACGGCCAGATCCAGGCAGAGTCCGGCAGCGTGTCGCGCGGCTCGACGATGGCGACGGCCGGGTCGAACAGGTCAACGGGAAGCGAGCGGCGTTTGGATTGTCTCAACTTGTCCAAGCTAATAATTCAATAACCAATAAATTAACCCTTGTCTATACTTTAGAAATATTCGCAATACCTCACGCCAGGACCTGAATACTGGAGCTATCCGGTGAGCTGCAGCAAAAAGCGATGCGCTGGTTATATGACCAAGGTTATGTTGCGGTTTCCGAACTGGTTCTAAATAACGGTCGACGCATGGATGTGATCGGGTTTAACAAAGATAATCAGATTGTCATCATTGAAGTAAAAGTATCCCGAAATGACTTGATTGCGGATGATAAATGGACAAGTTACCTGGATGTCTGTGATTCATTGTATTTTTGTATGCCTCCCTATGTAGCTGATTGGTCTTATGAGAAGAAAGAACTAAAGGAAAAGGCTGTTGCCGGTTTACTTCTCCCATCTAAACGTGGGAAATCGCTTGAAATTGCTGTACTATCAACTTAAACCATTCAGCGAAAAATAGAGAAGAACTAATCTTCCACATTTCGCGCACACTATCAAAGAAGTATATTTTCGGGCACTATAACCGGGAACAAGTGAGATTGCATACCCGTTTGTTATGAAGAAGCTGTTGAGATGGGGTAGTGTTTTTAACAGATTTGTAATCCATGTCGTCCTAGACAACATTTCTGAGGTGAATTGAATAAAGTTTTACTTAACCATATGTCATCAGACCCCCAACATCAGACAGAGCAAAGCAGGTGGGCGTACCAGAATCCTCAGAGAGTTGGACCTTGAAAGAATTAAAAAGGTTACATAATAAATATTACGTAACTTCATTTTGTGTGATGATGACGGTGCAAAGAAAATAATATAGTAGTAGACTATGTTATAGGTAGATAATAACAACATTGCAGATTTGATGGTGAAAAATCAATCACCAGGGGAGTGGTACAATGAAAAGTAAGATTTGTGGACCATGTGCAATTAAGGAAGGAGTAGATTTGGAAACTCGTTATGCCCTGGCCACCGAGCGAGTGCCAGGAACCAGATACGTTTGTTCCATTTGTCATGAAGAACACTTTCTTGCGCTTATTTCAATGCCTTCCAATAGTGTTCAAGAATCTATTACAATTACGGCCAATTCAAACCAGCTAGATGATAAGAAACTCCTTACAGATCCGAAAGCCGTCCAAAAAGTGGAACAAATTAAATTCTTTATTTAATAAAGGCTATAGCTATTTCCGAAGCAACCGAGATCGGACCAAATACTTAAGGTTGTAACATCGGGCTATTATGGAATTAGAGGCGACCTTTACTTGTAGTGGACAAAGGGGAATATTATATGAGTTGGGAAACAACTAATAGAGAAAAATCAGCTTGCGGCTGCGATTTAGGATACGTTCTTAGAGAAACTCGATCGGACGATTGGAACCGTACTGAAGAGAACGCAACTCTTCATTGCATTGAATGCCAAACGAACTTTGTAGCGTATTCATATGATGTACATCGATCAGGCATGACGGAGTCTATACAACGATGGGTAAGAAAAGATGATTATGAGGTCTTTGAACGAACGAAGAGAGAGGGAGACACCATTGAACAGAAAGCACGCACACAGCTTACGGAGTACCTTCGGACTCAATATTTAGATAGGTGGATGTCAATTTTTGAAGAAGTACCTCGTAACAAAAAAGCCGTTTGGACAAAACTTAAACAAATCAATATGATTAACATTAGCTACTCGAATTATTGTAAGCGTACATCAGATCTAGAAGAGGACATCGTCAGTTATGTGTCAACATACTATGTACAGCCACTCTTTAAAGTTCTAATAATTTCTTCTGAACCCATGATTGAATCGATAAACGCACTACCTAATGAAGCTCGACAACGGCATAATGAGGCTAGGGTTGCTATGATGAAGAGATCATTCAGTTAGCACTCCAAATCATAACAAGAGAAGGCGAAATTGCTAAAGCGATGATTGCTTACATATGGCGTAGTAGCTGGTGCTGTTCATTTCAAAAAGTAAGTAGCAATTAATAAGGGAGTGTGGACATGGTGAGTTACAGTTACAAAGTTGAGGAGCAGACGATACGGATGATGAGCCAGACAGGCTGGAAGTGCTGCGGAAGCACGAACGCGAGGCGTCGCGCGCCGGCTGTCCGCGTCGCAGTTCCGGTTATCCAGGAGCGAACTGAGAGGGGAGAGCCGGCGCAGTCCCTCATCTGAACTTAGTCATTTTTAGTATATCGCCATAGATGACAGCCAATTATTATGAATGTAAAATAAAACCAACAGAGCAAATCCAAGAAGTTTGGGGGCTGAGAAAATAAAATGAAGAAAGAAATCCCATTTCACGAAGGTAAAGTGGTATTTTTCAAAGAAGCAAATTTTTGGGGTGAAGTACTTGATCAATGCAAAAAGGAAACAAAAGCAATTTTCATTGCAACTTACAATTTTAATTTTCAGAGTAAATACGAGAAAACTTTTTACAGGGAGCTTTCTAAACTTGCTGACCTTGGGATTGATATAAGTTTACTTTATTCAAAAATGACTTATTCCGAAAAGGACAAGTTAGAAGTTGAAGAAATATTTAAAAATTTCGTTTTGTGTGCTGAGTTAGTTTCTAACCACTCAAAACTCTTTATTGCTGATGATTTTGCCTTTATAGGCTCTGCTAACTTTAGTTTTGGCAGTAATAATAATTATGAGTGCGGCGTCATTTTTACAGATAAAAAAATTATTTCAGAGATAAGAAAATATTACTGTGAAGAATTGCTCGACAAGAGTGAGTTTACAAATGTTCCAGAGGTTTCCGACCCCTTTGATTTTTTTCCAATGATATTGAAAGCTGTTGAAAAATTAGGCAACGTAAAAAGTAAAGAAGAATTATCCAATAATACAGAGAACTTTATAATCGGTGATCTGCGCTTTATTGATGATATAGAGAGATATGTAGAAATACTGGGCTACCCAGTTCCTTCAGAGTTTGACTGGTGGCCAATATATATGAGTATTCATGATGGAACACAGATTTCCGAGACTATTTACCAAGATTTCATGAGTTATATTCGCGTGATACATCCATATTTAATCCAGGTTTCTAACTATGTTAAAGAACAGTATGAGAGTATCGGCAGAAATGAATTAATGAAAAAAATCGGGATTTTGAAAGATTAGCAGTTTCTAAAATACGCTGAACAGTGTTTTTATGTATCAAAGGTTTAAGGTTTCGCGCTGCTGGTTCCAAACAGCGGCTTTTAATTTGCAGAGAACAACGCGGCAGTTGGCCGGGATAATTAGACAGGGGGAAATGTCGGGTGACAAGAACATTGTCTGAATGAAGTCCACGGAAACCGTGGGCTCTTTTAGTTATCGGATCAAGTTCTTGTCAATTGGGGATGACAAGAACTTGATCCGATTCCCGATTGGTGACAAGAACATTGTCTGATTCCCGACAACCTTAGCAGATCGGAGCGACAGGAGTTACATTCGGACACGATGGCGTACACGTATGACGAAGCCGAGCAGATGAACAGTGTTACGTGGTAGTAGGATTTATTGGAAGCGCTGCAGGTAGATGAACAGGATCCCGTTGCTTAGGAATAAGAAAATGCAGGTATCCTTGTCTGGCTGATCCGGAGCGGAATGTGGTTGACCAGCATTGATGCAATGTATCAACAGAGCAAATTATTCCATAATAAAGGATTATCAAAGTAGCTCGATATGTTCCCACGGTGCGCCGCGGCGGCGCTAAAATTAAAAAATTGGGTTGAATTACGTATTGTCTATACGGAATTGGTATGTTAGAATGCGTTTAGTTGGTAAAAGCTATGGTCCATTATGGTTCATAAAGGTCCATAAAAAGAAAAAACAAGCGATGCGCTAACATCACTTGTTTGTTTCTAGCTCGGATCTCCCTTTTACCTAAAATCGTTTTACCGGTTCTATAAGGAATCCACCTGACGTTGCTAGCGAGGGGTAGGGTTCCTTATTTCGTTAATTTAATAATGTGCGTAACTAAAGTAAGAAGGCCAATAAGAAGCGATGAAACGGAGAATATAATTGTTGCCAAATCAAGCAAGCTTAGGGTTATCACATGGATCCACTCCTCATCTATAAGTTGTGGAGATCCATTGAGCTAAAAAGAATTTACCCCAATATATGGTGTTATGTCAATCTCTTAAAAACCCTTTGTCGAATATTTCAATTAACGATATTTTCAAAAAAAGGTTATAATTCGTCGTAATTTGCCGTTTACGGATAAATACGGTTGATTGCCATTCGACAGAAAATAAAAACTGTTAAAAAAATGGGTGAATAGACCTATAATATAATTTGGATGGTGGGCAATGTTGTCGTCCGACAGGAAACGATACATCCGACATTGACGCTTACTTTTTAATTAAATATAATGGAAGCAGGCATTTTCATTTTACTACACAAAATAACAATTTTGTGTAGTAAAATGAAAATTCACAAATGAAAGAGGTGATATTATGACAAATCTACTTAGCATTGATGATCTCATTGATTCCTTCACTATTTATCTTGAGGTGAACAAAAACTATTCTAAGGGCACTGTAGAAGTCTACAATCACACTTTGGTAAGTTTGGCGAATTGGCTGAAGGCAGCCCGGAATGTAATTTATATCGAGAATGTAACAGCAAATGATCTTCAATTATATCTAGGTACTTTACGACATCCGAACATCATAAACAACTCAACATCAAATAAAAAGCATCCAAAAGCGGGAGATTTGTTCGAAGCAACAACAAGAGCACGTATTATATCCGCAATCAAACAATTTTTTAAATGGGCAGTAAGACAACAGTATCTTCAATATGATGTATCACAATACATCGAGAACCCTAAATTAGGTGTAAGACTGCCAAAGAGTCTCTCTTTACAAGATGCAATGAAGTTTGAGCAGGCTGCTGCGCAACGTAAATCCAAAGAACGAGACTATTTGATCACTACAATGTTCTTATTACTTGGTTTAAGGGTATCCGAGCTGGTTAATATTGATCTTCTGCATTTTAACAATGATGAGGGAACTCTAACAATCATTGGAAAAGGGAATAAAGAAAGAAGGCTAGTTATTACACCGAAAATAATCCGAGCCCTTGATAATTATAGACCGATTCGATATGATATTTTAAAAAAACGAAATAAAGTCGATGAATCCGCTCTTTTTATTTCGGAAAAGCGGGGGCAAAGGCTGACACGAAGGTCTATTGAATTAATAATTGAGGAAATTGCAAAAGAAGCTGATGTTCGGGCAAATAATAATAAAGTAACACCCCATAAACTTCGTCATACTTGTGCAACTGTTCTATATAACGATGGTGAAGGAGCTGATCTATTGGCCATTGCTGAGCTTTTAGGGCATTCTGATCCTAAGACAACAACTATCTATACGAAGATAAATACAGAGAAAATGCGGAAAATTGTCTCGTCTAATCCATTAGAATCAACCTAATTCGACTTTCTTGAATTATCATGTGATGAGAGCTGCTTTATAACTTTATTTTCTTTACAGTAATTCAAGACTAACTGTCACCGCAATGCTGTCTCCAGAGAGAATATAACAAATGAAATGTTTTATAACAACTAGGGCACTACCTGGCTTCTCATCTCCTCTAGGGACTCCAGCCCGATCTACCCGGCGGTATTTGTGAAGATCATAGATAAGGAGCATATATATGATTATTGAACGATATGCCTTGTTAGAAAAAAATCGGACGATGGTTACGTTTGAGAAAAATGGAAAATACTACGGTCATATCCTGAAAGATGCAACTGACAAAAAGCCGGCTATGATCGTATTTGAAACACCCAAGTTTAATTCACTGGATGAACTAAAAGTCGAATATCCGCCTTTACAAAGTGAATAACCAACTAATCTATATAGCTACAATCCGGTTCAGAAAAAGCCCAAGGGATTACGCCCCTGGGCTTTCTACTTTCCAAATATCCAAGAACGGCACTTTTGTTACATCTCCATACCTGCTGATATGAACTGTTCTAGTTCGGGCATCCATCTCCCTGATCCGCCCTCTTACTTGCTCTGTCTGCCCCCAGACAGTTAATAGCACTTCTTGATCCTCCTGTTTCGCTTCTACTAACTTTTCGCTTAACTCTTCCAGTTCAAATTCATCCCGTGTTGGTCTTTTAGCAATTGAATTCTTTCCAATGGTTTTAGCTAGTTTGGCCATTTCAATCACTCCTTCATATTGTTTAACAAAGCTTTTACGTAGTTGCCCATCATAACACTGATCTTAGCTTTAACTACATCCCTCATTATCGCGAATGGGTACTCATAACCCCGACATATAAACTTGTAATTGAGATCCTCATCGGGACGGATGTCTTCAAAAACCCTTATTTTCCTAGCCTTGAGCTCATTTTTATTTTTTACCATTTCAGTATGAATACGATGCATCAGTATCTGAGTCGCAGCTATGTAATATCGTCTGAGCATATTGGTAGATACTTCGAATTCTTTCCCATTCTTCTCTATCATGGTCAGCATCATCGGTAGAAGGATTGAATTGAGAATCATCTCATGTTCCTCGGCGGTTGGCTTCTGCACCTGGACAACTTCCGGTGCTGGATCATGTCTTTTTATTAATGCCTCTTTATGCTGCGGTAACATCATTCTTGACGACTCCCAGCGACCGTTGCCTTCGAGTTTTTTGCTCATTTTTAGATACCTCCAATTTTAAGAGCTCTACGCTGTGCTTGCCCCGCGGCACCGAAGGATGAAACTCTGGCAATTGCTGCGCTGCCGAATCGATCCTTGATGTAGTCTATCGCCTTTTCCATTGTTCGCTGCCTTTCCTGGTCTTCTAACATTGTGATTTGATATTCTGCGTCCTCCACTAACCAGCTGATCGTCACGCCAGCTCTACGCACCGGCATGCCGTCCCAAAACTGATAAAACAACTTACGGGCAGCCTCGTATACCGTGTTTGTGATATTCGTTGGATCTGGCATGATCATCTGCCTTGAGAAACCTGTAGGAGCATCGAACGGACTACACATACACCCCACGGTTACGGTAGATTCCATATAGCGCTCACGCTCAGCAGTAGTGACTCCATACGATTTAGCCCCAGCCACTACAACCGGTCTATCCTTGTATTCTAGCATTATGACTGATTGCTTATTCTTCATCGGACCAGCTCCTTAAATGGTTGTATTATATTTCCAGAATATTTTCATTTATAAATGTCCTGAGTTCTTTATTTGCAAAGCATTGTATGCACTTTTTGAGATTGTTTCCCTAAACACCTTCACGAACATTCATTCTTATTATACCCAATATACAGAACAAATGTTCTAATTTCTATAGGTATTTATTAGGTTATTATTTATACGGAGAGGTATTGGGATAAAATCATTATAAATAAGGGATTAGGTAGCGATTTGTGAGCTGCTGCTGCATGTACCACTGCTTTCTTGACGCTGATCGATGCCCGTCCGCATCCGGAAGAAACTGATGCAGAAAATAAAGCATTAGACTGCTTGAGCCGGCGGCATGCGCTCTCTTAATCAAAAACTTCATTATGTCCGAACATGAGATCTCCTTGAATTACTTACTTATTGTATATATTTAATAAAAGGCAGCCCAAACTTGGTTAAAGTTTTGGACTGCCTTTTTTTTAGGTATTTTCTGATTTTATGGCGTTACAATGGTGTTCAATGCTAGTGAAGTAATCTGCACTTATCCAACTCGTTTTCGCTCCGTTGTACCATTGAACACGAATGTCCCCATTCATTTTGTCAAATTGATTGCGTTTCACTGAAAGGTAATGCTATTTTGAGAAGGATCATAATTGAGCTTGTAACCGCCTAACTCATAAACAAACCGCAAGGGAAAATACCCTTTTTGCAGTTCCGTCTTTATTGTATCGGTCAGTCCTTGTGCCGCTCCTTCGAGATCAATATAATTGCGATTGCCTGTCGAAATCGTGACCTCATTGTGACTACCATTGTTAATTACTACTTTTGATGTATTTATTTCTTCTCTATAAGACCATTTATCAACAAGCGGTAATGCATTGTCTGTTAAAATGTAGAGAGAATCTCCAACCATTTTGCACCGGATTGAAACACCTGTAATGTAATCATTATTATACAGAGTTACTGTATGATTTTCGTTGACGCCGGATAAAACAATCTTCGTTTCCTTGTGGTCGGTCGCGATTGCCGAACCAGCAAAGGAGACCGAAAGAAACAGCAGAGCCATTAGCAAAGAAATTGATTTCACTTTCATTAGTAAATCCCCCTAATTTTTTTAGTGTAATTCTTATCGCCAAGCTTCAAAGAAAAAGCTATTGTCTACTTCTGGAGCAACTCTGTTTCTATCAGTACTTGCGCGCTGTATTCGGTCCTATATATGCCCACTTGTTGTCCTAATTGATATTTGCTGGAATTATCGTTATGGATAACCTCCGCATTATTTTTGAAATGTATTGTGTATTCTAATATCATTACGGGCTCTTTAAAATCAATATCTATAATAACTGAATAATTATCACTCGTTTTAATTTTGGTTCGTGTGTCAGCAGCTGATTTCACTTCTATATACTGTATCGGTAGATTTAGTTTCATGGTAGATAATTGTGTAGTGGGATCAATAATCTCCTCAGATTTGAATTGATCAAAATTCAGATTTATCTGATTAGTTAAATTGTGTGTCGGTATCACCAATGACCCTGAAAAATTTACATCACCAAATACCTCTTTTGGGATAAAAGTAATATTTTCTTGAATATTTGTTTTTCTTAAATCCAGTTTTGCTTTCAATTCTTCTGAGTAGACACTTTCCAAAACAGTGGGAAGGATTAGTTTATGGCCAAAACCTTCTCTGTCATATACACGTTGATATACTGAATTATTTACTGAACGATGAGCAGCTGCTCGATAAACTGCATCATACACTGAAGTATTTACAATGCCCGAGTTGTCAGCTTCGACAACACTATTATTAAAAAATAGGGATAGTAGAAAGATGAAAAAAACAGCTTTAGTAATCAAATCCTTCATATCTTTTTTAATACCGCTCATTATTGAGATCCTCCTGATTTTCCGCTAACTCCACTTCCACCCCTACCCCTACCCCTACCCAATCTTAAAATTTTATCAGCTCTCGATTTCCTTTATTTATCAACAATGCTTCACCTGGATTAAGGTATTCTCGGATCTGCGGATCAGTAGATTCATGGGAGCCGAATGCCAATACATAGGGGAACATCGGGGATAATTGTTTATAGTAACTTTCAAAAATTCGATGAAATTCAATGGTCATAATAATGACGTTAATATTTTCTTCATTTGCCTGCGACACCCATTTCATAAATTGCAAAAGATCTAATTCAAATAGAATAGGCTCGCCATTGAACACAATATAATCATAGCCTGTTATAGGATCTGAATTCAGTAAATCTGTCAAAAGGCTTATCAATAAGTTATAATAATGCTCATTGTATCGAGTTGGGAACGTGACGCAGGTAATCCCTGGTGAAGTCACTTCTATCTCGAAATCTTGTATAGGAATGGTTCGCCCCCCCATTTTTCTTGTATACATATTAAATTCCCCGTATGTATCAATAATTAGAATACTCCCTCCCTTTATCAGGAGAGAATTTATCAAATCCATCAATACGAATGTCCTCTCGCTACTAATGTCACCAACAACCAAAAGATTGCTTTTCAGAACTTCGGTTCGAGGATGCAGCATTATTGCCTCGCTCATTCCTTCATTAATTGCTATCAAATTATTTTCCATTCTTTTTAGGTTATCGTTTTGAACGAGCTTAACATAGTCGCCGCCATTATTACCTTTTAGGTACATAACATTAGCGTTAAGGTTCTCGCCTCTTTTAGCTATCTCTCCATTCGCCGTAGCTAACGCTTTTTCGGTCTTCTCTAACCTCTTTAGGAGATAGGATATATCTGATTGGGAGTTATTAATAAAATTTAAATCTTCTTCAATACCCTCATATACACCTGAAATTGATATCAAGGTATCACCTAGATAGCTACACTCATCGTCACCGTCAAAGACTAGATTACGTTCCGAAACAGCAGCTTGTCGTAGTTTAATCTCTGAGATACGTTTATCTACAATCGGAGTTAGTTTAACTAATTTTGTCTGTTTTTCCACGTTATCTACCTACCTTAATATGAAATTATACAGCTTGTTAGTTAAGTCTTCGCTGTTTTCATAGACAATAAAATCGTCAGAAATGACTTTATAAGAAGATGAAGGTTTCTTTGATATATGATGTACGACGACTATCTTAATATTTAGTAGACTAGCCCAACCTAATTCTATTCCAGAACCTGTAGACGGATAACTTGCTTCGGCTATAACGAGAGCGCAGGAGTTCTTAAAGTACCTTAGAGTATCAAATTGTTCTGCTGAATCCTTATGCGGTAGTACAATCTCTTTTATATTAGGGATCAGTGAAGTTAATTGAACTAGAGGGTTATAAAATTCCTCTTTAAAGTCAAAAGAGTTAGAATGAGTTGCGTATATATGCATTTGGATAAACCTCTCCTTATGTAACTATAATTAGTTATTTAATTAGATTTTCAATTTCGTCGTCAGTATAATCGGTGGTGCCGTCGTCTTCAACGTCTTCCGGTAATTCAAGATGTTACGTAGCCTTATAGGGTCATAGGAGAACGATCAATCATTTAAAATTTAGATTATTCGGATTTTATGGTGGAATTGATTACATGAAGGTATTTGTTTGATAATCTTCTCTTACTACTCTCATTTTTAAAAGCGATTTTACATGAGCAATTTTATATTTTCTTCCAGAAACCTTAGCAAAATTATTCGCTGATTGCAGAGCGATCGCGTTAGCCAATTCATCTGAATCTGCTTCAATAATAGCTATATCAGATGACCAGTATCTCGTTCTTTTCCAAAATAACATCCTCCTTATTTCGTATATCTCCATAACTAAAACGTACATTTTTAAACACCTCGCATTTACATGTGATGATATCCATTTTCTTGAAATAATGATTTATGTGGACGTTAACAATCACCACATAATCCGAAGATCCAAATTTTATAGCTATAACTAAACAAATAATGTTAAAAGAAAATGTTTTTTCAACAATGAAAACTCTTTATCTTTACCACCAATTCGTTCTAAATAAATTTTTCTTTTCTTACCATTATCATTTTCTATGACAAACCCACCTTCAAAAATTTCCAACACTACATAGCAACAGCCTTTCGTGTGATTTAGTTTATCTGAATACCCAATATCAATATTACAATGCAGCACTTCTTTCATAACTATTTCTCCCAACAATGTTGTTCACTTGAATGCATAGTTCTTCCCCTCTCCGGCAGAACTAAATACCTGTTCCCAAGGTGTATGTAAACGTTGCAGTGTAGGATCCATCCAACAAACCAACGTCACTACCTACAGAATAATTGCTAGTTCCTGGTGCTGACAGAGTTTTCACTTTTCCGGATTTCGGTAGACGTAAAATGAAATTAATATCTGTTTGGTACTCTCCCATTCCATATCCAGCATCTGCGACAATCATCTGAGTCGGGCCTGTGCCCAAGGTTACCAATGAATCACCGACTTTCTTTGGACCATGGGTAGCATCTTCGGCTTGTCCTGCATCAGCGTTCCGATATACACTCCAGACCGAGGCATCTAAGTACCCGGACGAGAACCCAACCGTCATCGTGGATCCTCCAGCACTGTTAGTTTTGTCTGGTAAAGCTACACTTTCAAAGTCACTTACAGCTATCGATAGTGACCAGCCTCCACCCGTACCTCTAGAATCATTGATTAACGGATGTATATTTTTTTCAGTGGTAACCACTGTAGAAGCGGAAATTACAGCTGCAGGAAGTACTAATGTCTCTGGTGTTACAGATAAGCTGCCCCCAGTAAAACTCGTGCTGATTTGAGATGTAGTATCTGCGAATACCGTTGTAGTTGCTGCTGCAAAGATAATACTTGCTAAAAGAGAACTAATGATTTTTTTCTTCATTAACAATATTTCCTCCTTATGTTGGCTTTTTATAACGAAACATTCTATTCAGAATTGCGTTTGCTTTACATCAGCTTGCTGGAGAGGGAAAGAACTATGCATTCAAATATCAAAATCATATAGAGATAAACCATAAACTACTCTACATTAGGATATGTTTCTTTCTTTTTTCTTTTCTTTGAAAACAATAAGATGAGAACTATGACTAATAACAAAATGATCCCAGATTGCATGATCCACTGAAAAGTATTTGGTTCATCGACAACACCCGTAACATCGATTTTGTTTTCTACCAGATCTTCTTTAGCTTTACTCACTTCTTGTTTACTAACACTAAATGTAAACTGCTGTTTCTCTGTACGTTCTGAATAGCTAACTACAGCTTCTGCGGTGTATGTTCCTGGTGCAAGCAACTTATTACCAGTTAAAGATTGGAACTCAGAAGTTCCATGATAAAAGGAAAGGCCCTTATCATTGCTAACCCGCTCCACTTCAGCTCCTTTACTATCCTTGGTAATTACTGAAAAGGTCGGGTGTTCTAAAATGGTTCCTTTATTGCTTAAACTTAATAGGTATGTTGGCTTGCCAGTCGTATCATAATCATAGGCGAACTGATCAATACTAATTTTGTGTGTAGCGTTATTCTTATCAATTTCTATGACAATTTGTTTACCTTCTTCTGTATTTGCTGGACCACTGACACCTACCATTTGTCCATTTATTTCTGCTTTGGTATTAACCGTACCCACATTCTTTCGTAATGCCACAGCGAGCAGTATATATTGGCCCGGCTTGGTTTCGCTTGGCACAGTAACGGAGTATGCAATTTCTCTAACTTCACCCGGCTCTAAAGTTGCATTTACCACATCACCACTCGCCCAAGCACCTGCAAGCTTCCTAACGTCACCAGGCTTTCCATACATTAAACCACCAGCAGGGGCGGTTAGCTGGTCTGAAAGATACACAACTCCTTCATCTCGTTCTTTACCCTGATTAAATACCTTAAACTTAAAAATCTTAGTTTCTCCTGGTGACATTTTTGTTTGGTAAGAATCAGTAGTAGAATCGGAAGGAGCAATATTAAACCCTGCATGCGCTATAGTACTTAATGTCATTGACATCACTGCGGTACTGATCATTACTTTCAAAAACCTAGACATACTTATGATCCTTCCTTCTCTAAAATCTAAATGTTTAAGTTCATATCGTTAGTTTTTTTACAAAAAAACTCAAAAAAAAACGCGAATCACCCTTATAAAGGGCAAATTCGCGTCTTCCGCTCACATATTGAACTATATTCTTATCATACTATATAATCTAAAAACTGCAAAGATTCAAAACCGAGAAATATAAGTATTAATTATCGACAGCTCGCCCTTAACCAAATCCAAAAACGGAATAATATAGAATCTGCTCTTAATCCATTAATTGATATTTCAATATAGTTTCGAGTACACGAATGCTTATAGTAATGGATGCCATAACAATCATGGTACATGTACATCCAACCTTCTAAATACTTGCCCTTTTTGGCACAATATTTATCAAATGGTCCAAAGGCAATATCAATATCTGTGTGCACAAAATATCCCGCTTCTTCTAATTCCTTCTTCATTCGCCCTCCAATCCGCCGATAATAGTGAGGAGAATTATTGTTGTATTAATTGGGCTACCATTATAAGGCTGTCTCTTATGATCGATTAATCTCCCTGAAATACCATTGTTTTTGCTGATCATGGGCACTCGTCATTTCAGAAAGTCCGATCGTCAATTTTAATATTTTACCATCTTGTAATTCAATCTCTACCTTACAGCTCATGTTACGGCTTATCTCTGCAGGTGGTGTAATCTTAGCAAGCTTCATTTCTCCGATATTGAACAAATGAACATATTCCTGAATATAGTTTAGCTGGTTTACTGGTTTATCCCTTTCCATTAAATCAAACAGATAATTGGAATCTATCATGGCTCCCGCTTCTTCTAGTCGCCCTTCATTAATGAGGCTTAAAAATGATCTTACAACATCTTGTAACCTCTCTCGAGTGGCCGTTGATTTACCGATCAGTGGGCCATCGTTCTCTCCAGACTCTCTAACCATTGCGATGACCTGTGGTGATACTTTTGATTCTTCAAGCAATATGGGTAGAGGTATTTTTTTATCTGGTGGATTATGAAAAAGTTTGGGCAATGTAAAAATGCAGACTAATACAGTTAACCAAAGAATTACAACAATCTTAATAATTCGCAATATTAACTACCCCACGTTCCTAGTGACATATGCAGCTGGATTTACTGGATTACCATTATAATGGACCTCGAAATGAAGGTGGCGGCCAGTAACATCACCTGTTTGTCCCATCGTTCCTAAAACGGTTCCAGCTTTAACTTGTTGACCTTTTGACACCTTAAGACTTCCAGCTTTCATATGAGCATATAGAGTTTCTAGACCACCGCCATGGTCTATAACCACTTTATACCCGTATCCATCAGAAGCATCACCAGCTAATATAACAATGCCATCCATAGCTGCAATGTTAGGAAATTCTCTTGTGTCTGAATTGGCAGGTGCAATGTCCATGCCTTTATGTTGTTTTAGCACTCCATTTGTTGGATTAACTCTCATACCAAAATTTGACGTTATGATAGTAGCTGTCGTTGGCCATATCATTTGTCCAGGTAAAACTGGGGGCATATCAACATATGATCCATCTTCTGAACCAACTAATGGGCCTCCCACTGAAATTCCGTAATTTCCATTGTAACCATATAGCATGAGTCGAGTAGGATCATTTTCTTGGATTCCTGCAGAAACCAATTCAACATCATCCGTATTTAAATTATATTTCATTAATACAGCATCAAATTTATTGAAATTAGGAATCCCACAATTCGCTAGTACCACCGTACTGCTCCCTGGTATATAGCCAACATCCTCCCAAGGAAGTCCCGTTTCCGGATTCTTTCCACCATCCTTATCGTATTGTAGCAAGTTATAATCATGCATGAGGTTTTTCAAATTTGTGCTGTAATTTGGATTTGTTGCATAACCGGCTCTATGTATCTCATTCGCAAATTCGTAAGGGTTATTCATAGAAAGGGCTGCAGCATATCTTGAATTATCTAATAGAAATTTGGTATGGTCTGCAAAACCTGCAATTGCATTAGGGTAAGCTCTGAACTCTGCTAGAACTCTTTGGGTAATTCCATTTATCACTTCATTAGTCCACATCGATACAGTATTACCGGTCCAATTGTGCTTCTTAATACCAAAGAAATTAAAATACTTAGAAGCTAACTCACTTGTTCCCCATCCCCCTTCCTCAACTGCCTGAGCCAGTGTCACACTTGCAGGGACTCCGCTCTTTCGAGATTCCTCTTGCGCGATTGGACCATATTGCTTAAAAAAAGGATGGGTTTTTGTACCAATACCAGTTAATGAGGGAGCGGGTGAATAGCCTGTATTGGTATTAGAACATGAAAGAGCATTTCTTACCCAAGTTGTCGTTGTAATGTAGGTTGATGGATATGACTCTGTTTTAGTATTCTGGGAATAAGTAAACACTTCATCACGGTTCCAGGCGTGGGCCTCCACCAAGAGGCTGACGGTTGTACGATTCGTACTCGTATTTGAACGCGAATTCCCTTCCGAATCAGTATAGTTATTCACAATTGTTTGCGTATTAACAAAATTTTGATATACCAGATCGGGCTTAAGTGCGTTTGCTACGGAGCTGGGATCGATATCTTCCGGATCTAATCCCAACTTTATTATTCGCATATTATCGATCATTTGTACCACGATTAGCGGCGGTCGATATTCTTCCAAGGCTGATGTTTTAACGATTGCTGCATTATAAGCAGCTGTAAATCTTTGAATCGTTGCTGCATCATCCCCGCCAATCCATCGAACATATACGAGTGCTCCTCCAACAACAATGATCACAACAATGCAAATCAAAACAGGAATGCCAAAAAGAGCTACTAATGCTGCTATGGCTTTGGCGATTAATTTTAGAAGTAGTTGAAAAAGTAATTTCGCAAGTTTTTTCAGCACCTCTTTTATTAATCTTTTTACCACCTGTTTTAATTTATCTTTGAAATGATTGCCGACACCACTTGCCACTTTCTGCATATTCCCTTGCGGAAATCCATTCATGCCATCCATATAGCCCTGCATTCAAGCAGGGTATTCACCTCCTTCTCTAGGCATAATCGTTTTAGGTTGTTTGTCTAGGACTTGTTGATTTTGAATGAGAATGCATGGATGGATTGCTTAATGAAGAAATGTTAATATTTCGCCTGCGAAGATCTACGCTATTAGCGGAGCGCCCTTTTTCTAAGTAATCATTTGGATTTACGGTTTTACCCTGATGCACCATCGATTGTCCCTCAGAATCGAAGGTCATAGGCGGTACCTCTTCCAAAGTACCTGGACGAGTGTCCGATGCTTGCATCATTGGCTTGATAGAAAAAGGTTGGCCATGCTCTTTATGGGCTGTATACGGTTTAACAACAACCTGTCCTTTGTTTAGAGACGAATTACCCTTTCCGATATTTGACATTCTGATATATTGACCTTTTTCTTCGGACGCTAAGAAGCTACCATCTTGTGTCTCGACCGTATAAATTTTCTGATTAGGTTGGAAACTACCAGCCGATAGAGGCTTACCTGCATGTAATTTTTGGGCAAATCCCTCTCCTATTTCATAGCCACCTCTTCCTCCTACAATTTCACCTATAGCGCCGTACGCACGCTCAGCACCGGCACGACGCAGAGCAGGGTCGTTTTTCTCTGCAACCCCCCCTTTCATACCTTTAAAGGCTGAGCTTACAGCAGAAGTGACGACAGGTGCACTTTTAACGAAAGCTTTAGTTACAGGATCAGCATTTTGATATCTTTGGGAAGATTCTCCACTTTCTGAATTATTTTGATCACTGGATTCACCAAAATGTTCTTTCGTATTTCGCATCCAAGACTGCATTCCTTGACCGGCAGCCGCAATACCTGCCCCTCCCCGATAACCTACCGCTTCCCCTACAGCTGCACCCGCTTCCCCTAATACGAATTGTCCAGCGGGTCCAAGTCCAGTACCCATCGCTGCACCCGCAAAACGCATACTGCCTTTTCCTATACCACCCAAAATTGCCCCTCCGGTTCGTAAACGGGAAGCGAACGCGTTTGATGAAGGAGGATTTGATCCTCCAGGGCTTTTCGAAGAACCTCCACCCATACCTACCATGCCACCCACTTGCGACATGACAGATTGGCCACCTCCACCAGCCGAGGATCCTCGACTTCCTGATTCTGCGCCGCCACCTTTACTAGCAGAAGCACTGTTTTTTACGGTGGAAAATCCACCCATAACATCTTGAGCAGCTTTTCCCATGTGAAGGAAAGCACCCATCCCAGCAGCTGTTCCAATCATGGCAAGTTTTGATCCCGTTTGACTCGTTGCTCCGAAAATAAAACGTACAGATTCAGATATAGGAATAAATAATGCCATGGCAACTGTTACGTGGAACCAGCCAAGATTCGTATCAAATAAATTGAAAAAGAGCCAAAATAGACCTGCATGTATAGCTTGTGCAACGATCTGCGACCACAATTCTTTAAAAGCAGCCATAGTGATCCCCTGAAGCATTGGGTAAAACATCATCGCAATCCAAAATGGAGCCAGGACAAGCAACAGTGATATGACTAAAAACCGCTGTAAATAAAACACCTCCCACCAAATCGCTACACCACGCGTTGCAAATGATACGATTAATTTCCCTAAGCCGCTCTGTTCTGTAGCGAAATCCCGAAGTACGATCCGATCGCCTTCGGGTATTCTGGAAGTCATAGATCCATTTAAATCAGGACCATAAGAAGACAGATCAATGGGTTGCTTAATGTCTTGATAAATTAAACTTACGATCATGCTATTTCCTTTGAACAGGGTACCTGAAATAGTAAAGAAATTTCCAACCAGAATGATTCCAACCATACATTTGATCAGTGTCTCTGTTGTTTCAATTTTTAGAGTTGATGAAAGAGGAGTCATCGAATATAGCATCCCAGCTTTAATCACTGCAGCCGTAACGATAAATGCCATGGCAATAGAAAATAGAGCAAAGCCCCTGCGAATGACATGGTTATAATTGGCTTCTGTATACATCCCAAGTTTTTTATTCTCACATCCGACCTCATCTTTAAAGCACGATTGATAAAACACATGGTCACCAGGATCATGGATGCCTCCAAATACAGACAAGATTTTATCAAGCACCCATAGAATAGGTTTCGCATACCAAGGATCCGTTTCCAAGTAATGATGCTGATACATACCGGTGAGCGGACCTGCCATTACTGTCGTAGGAGGAATTAGTACTCCTCCCAGAAAAACAATAAGGAGAAGTACGAAAATTAACTTCCTGTTTGCTATCATATTTCTACACCACCTGAATCTAAATTACCGTCTATATCCATATCCGGTAAAAGCCCGTGCTTTTGAAGATAATCCGGATCTGTATCAATAAATTTACGCATTTCATCGGAAACAGTAACCTTGATGTATGCTGAACTCCCTCCGACCCGCAAAATACCTTCACCTTTACTATCATCTTTTGACGATTCTGGGGGTCTCCGGCAAATAATATCCAGTTCACCCTCTGAGAAGTTGAAAATAGATTTTAGTGTGTGTTTTTCTTCTGAAGAAATTTGTCCTAATCTCAGGAATAAAGCTGATGTTGCGTTCTTAACGACAGCAATACCATTGGGATCGTCGAGGAAAGGCATAAGATCCTGTGTGATAATATCGATCCCCGCGTTATACTTACGGCTCCGCCTCCCCATGTCTTCCACGAATTCCATTCCCCCGGGTATCCTTTTTTGACGCCAAGCCTCTTCGAGCTTCAAACGTTTGCGGTGTTTTCTTAAAGATGGACGCTTAATAAAATATTCCCAACCCAGGGTAGTAATCACGTAATTCATGAGATCATATATGTCGCTTCCTTCAATTGGCTTAATATTAAAATTGATCCAACAAACCTCATCCAACATATTGTCGACGGGTTTTCCGTCTCCGAAGTTGTTTTGCCCGTCCAGGAGTTTGCCATCAGGATAATCATTAAGAAAACCACGCAAGACCTTAAGCAAACGATTTGCAAATTCATCTGATAAAGCCTCATACGTTAATAATTCATAATTCGGATTAATAGTGCAGTTTCTCATTATCCGTTTGTAAATATCTTTCAAAGTAATTTCTTGCTTTCTCTTTTTACGATAGTCAATCCCGCCTGATTCAAGCTTAAAAGCCATTTTCTCATCTTCATAAAGCGTCTCTGGATTTTCAGTAATTCCGAAATCACTAAAAACATCAACAATTGCCTTTTTAACAATCGATTTTTCTTCAGATGAAAGTCCCCCAGCCAACTTGTCATAGAACTTCAATAGTTGCCCGATTTTAGAGCCAATGGGTACGATGACTTTATTAACACGCCGGCCATTAGCCAATGTGATTTCCACTTCTTCTTCTGTAATCGCACAGACATTAATACATACGGTACTTCCTTCGCGGATCTCTACCTCTCTACCACCCATAAGACGGCAAATAGGTCCGTTTTCACCATCAGGGTCAATGGAGAATATCCGGTAACCTAAGAGAACCTGAGTAGCAGTAATGTGCTTACTACTAAAACTTTTTCCAGAACCAGAAGCACCCACTATTAGCGATGTGTAAGAGTCTAGGTATGGGGCAAAAACATTAAGAAATTCCATCGTGTATACATGCTTATTGACGCCAAGGGGAACGCCACCTGTGAAGGGAATCTTGCTGGAATAGAACGGTGATGCTGCTACTAGCGCAGATCTATCAAAAAACCTACGGTCACCCCTTTCATTTAACCGATTATTGCCAGTTGGCAAGGTTGATAGCCAGCCATCCCTCTGTCGGTCATACAAAACTCGAAGATTATGATCCATGCCTATCAAATCGTCTTGTATAATCATCCCTATATTGTCGAGAGTCTTTTCATCTGGCGCATAAACGGTTGCTACACATGAGCCCAGAAAACCATCATTATAGCCATCGGATATTTCTTCTAGCAATCTTCTCGCTTGCTGCATCGATTTCTCGGCGTCAGCAGCTTCTAGATCGTTGCCGCTTTTTAACATGTTTACGAGACGAGCTCCTTCATCTGTAGCTGCAGACTTATAAATTCGTACAGCCTGGCTCTTTGTAAGCTTAGTAATGTAAAATGTGACATTAACTGCGCCAGCACGATACAGCGTATCTAAAGATCCTGTCGTAAGATTTGTGGGGCCAAATTCTAGTAGAAATGAGCGGAATGGATATTCACCTACTGAACCTTCGCTTTGATAACCAATATCACGAATATTTGCCGGAATTTCATGTCCATTTAATCGAATAAGATCAAAAAACGAAGATTTCTTTACATCAAATCTCTCATCTGCATTATCTATTTTTTTATCCTGTTCTTGTGTATCTTGTTGTTCATTCTTCTTCTTAGTGGACCACTTGAACTTGAATGGAAGCTTAAATTTCATTCTTCGTTCTCCTCTTCCTCAAGATAACGGTAAGAATCTCTTGAATAATCACTTAGAGCAAATTGAGATAGCGTGTTTTCTCTTTCAAATAATCTACGAAAATTTTTAATGCTAGCTGTTTTCTTATGTGTGGCGAAATACAAAGCCTCATACAGTTGCCGCTGTTGGCAAACTTCCGAATATCCGCCCATTTTCCCATAATTGCTCATTATATTACTACCAAGGCGGCCAAACTCATTTCTTACCTTTATCAGGATGGATTCTTCATCCATATCTCCAATCAACTTCTCTGTATAATCCAACATAACAAGAAAATAACGAGCATAATCGTATTCTTCGACAGCCTTTTGCCATGTTTCCATAAAGGGAAAAAACATAGATTGAGCATAACGCTGAGCGATGGGGTCTAGATTCGGAAAATTGTCGTAATATAATTTCATCTGGTCGACTAATTCAATTGGGCGAGAATGTACATGAGGCGCAATTTTAACTTCACGACCCGGCCCCAACGAAAGGCTGGCTAAAAGATGCTCATATGCTCGATCTGTCTCTGCTTGCTCATCATAGGAACGAAGAGCGTAATTGATCGGTTCGCATCGAACGGAACCGACAAATTTTCGAACATCTTTATTATCAGAATGCAATTCAAAAAGATTTCCAAAAACTTGTTTTACTCCTATCAGATCATTGAAGGAACCTTTTATTTCTTTGACTTGAGTAGCAGCCTGCCGCTTGTTGCTATCCTTTTTTTTCCTTCCAGATAATCCAGGTATGATTGGCTTATTATTTAATCCACGATAGAGAAAGTAAACAACTAATCCAATTCCCAAATACATAATGATGTCCCACATTTTTTATCCTCTCCAAACTCCACTCTGCGATTTTTTGTGTCTAAGTTTATACCATAAATGCCGATCCATGTAATGCCCGGTTAACGGACTTTTGATCATTGCAAAATAAAGAAAAGGTAAGGATAGTGGGATGCACATCACCATAAAAATGATATTAATGATGAAGTCCAATGAATCCACATATGCAAATTGGCAAGATTGAATAAGTGTCAATAGAGCTCCTCCAAAATAGGCTGTTTGTCGCCATGAAAAACTCCAGTCATACAGTTTAATCGGTCTTCGTTCTTTTTCAGTATCAAATGGCATTATTGCTCTCACTGTAGTTGTCACCCCTCATTTATTAAAGACCTCTACAAGTGGTAGAGGTCTTTTAACAAAAAAATTATGTTGCTGCTTTCGCAATAAAGTAATCTGCAAGGGAAGGTGCTTTCGCAATGATAATGATTCCAACAATTGCAGCTAACATGGCTCCAGTACCTTTTGCCCGATTTTGTGCATTACCTAAAGATACTGAAAACATAATGGCTCCAATAACGGCACCTGCAACAGCAATTACAGCTCCAATAATCCTAAGAACCAAAATCCATTCTTTAAGCGTTGTTGTGATTTCCGTTACTTGCCCTGTACCTCCGGTACCTACTGTTGCACCGGTCTTAAAATCAGTTACTGCATGAACCTGATCAACGCCCACAAAAGCACCAAGCGACAGAAATGAAAACATCATTGCCAGCACCAAAAAATAAGAAGTACCCTCTTTAAAAAACCTTTTAAATTTAACCATTCGCCGCAGCCCTCCAAATATAATTTTTGTTAATGAGCGGAAACATCTGCACCTCCTCGCAAAAAAAGACGCAAAACTAAACCCATAAGGTTTAGTTTTGCGTCTTCCGCTCTTATTTATGATTGATATTGAACAAAAAAAATGCCCATTCAATATTTGGTTCTACCTCTTATTTTAGCGAATCTTGTTATATCTGGCAACAATGAATTATCGTAAAGCAATATTAGGATTATATTATGATATTGAACTATTTTATGGAAACCTATATAATGGTCATAAACTAATGTGGGATTAGTTAATTCAACGAAGGAAGGTGTTTATGATGTTAGATCCAATTATTGAATTCATACAGTCACAATTAAATTATAAATCAGATATTCCTGTTATTTTAGTTTTTGCATCAATCATTTTTTATGGCTTTATGATGTATGTTCCACGTGTTTGGCTAGTTATGTCAACAACAATTGCTATTTTGATTACTCTTTATTATCCGATTTATTTTATAAGCCCGGTATTTTCAAAATTTTTAGCCGGCTTAGGCTTGATAGGGGAACACTGGCTAATCGATGAGAATGTGGTACGTAACATAGGAATCGGAATTTTCATTGGGATTATTCTTACAAGTGCATTCCTATATATGTTTCTAGCTACGATTTGGGAATTGAATCAACGAAGGAACCCTATATATATGCTGAAATTAAAAAAAGAGCCATCACATAAAAATTACATGATGGCAAAGTCATTAATTGTGGATCAATATTCAAAAACTGAACTAGCCTTTTTTTTAGATAGGCTAGATATGACCGATATAAATTTTATTCAAAATAATTTGGCTGAAGAAACCGATATAAAAACCGCTATGGCTTGGGTATACATAGGTGTCCCGGTTCGGCGCGCTGTTACAAAAGTAAGAATTGACTTGCAATATCTGAATCAGGCAGGTGCATAAATGTGGTAAATACCCCTAAATTCAATTAGGGGTTATTTTTATTTCGATGTATTTAATACCCTTTCCACATCACACTTTGGTATTTTTATCAGTTCGCCTTTCTCGCTTCGACCCCAAATATTGCTGCCCATATTACCTAAGTATCTCATACTAATGATTTGCCCATCATTCAAAATCACTGATACTGGATCATGAAGATTAATCAATACTTTTTCTTTCTCCGGGGGGTGCTACGTCCGGAACTGAATCATCACCGTAAAAATAACGTCCTAATAAATCTCGGTAATTGGTGATTTTGAATGGGAAATGGTTGCCTTGTTTGCCTATGAAGAGCTCAACATTTTTATCAGGTCCATTTTCTTGCCTAACAGCAAATAACAATCCATCAGTAAAAGCCCCGTAACCTCTTTTTACAGCATTCTTTAATATCCCAATGGCTTTTACTTTACCTGCTGATGTTATAGCCTCCTTAAGTCCAAATGTATTTTCAATAATAAAATGAAAGACTGCTTGAAGAGCTTCACTGTTCGTCATCTCTAATGGTGGTTTCACTATATTAAAGTTCACTTTTTCTAATCTGACAATCTCATCTTTTTTAAGAAAGGTCCGTTCATCATAAGTACCACATTTACCAATAAGGTAATCAGATCCAGTCTTGCCTCCCGTCGTGCCAATAAATTGGTATGGGGAAATTGATGATGTCCAAGAGACAAAAAAATATTCACCTAATTTTAACTGTTCGCCTCGGATTTCATGTTCATGCTGCTGTACGCCGGTAGAATTATATGATTGTGCCAAAAAGTCATTTCTTACGTTACAGTCAGATCCCCGATTAACTATGTTATCTATTTTTCGTTCAGAAAACAGAATCGACTCGGTCACTGGCTTCTCCAGAGACCGCAACACATGAATAGAATTTTGGCGTTCTCTAGTATTTACCTCATCAGAATGAATAACCAGTTCATTGTTGTTATTTATCTCAAAAAAAAGATTGTTTTCACTTTTTGTTCTGTTTTTCAATTCTGTGTACCCTCCTAACAAAACAAGCCATTGTATTCCTATATCCAATAAAAAAAAGCCATCAACCCGCATTAGCGGATTATGACTTTAGTGGGATAATTTATAATAACCACTAATATAATTTTTTTAAGAAAGGTTACTCTAACAAAGTGTTTGAGTAACCTTCTCTTTTAATTCACTTTTTTACTGCGATTAACAATAAATCGATCAGCTGTTTCTTTTATTTCCTCAATAAATGGTGATGGCCAATTACTCGGCATCTCATTAATTCGATAGCAGCTTATGATATCACCTGTGTTGCGCTTCAATTTAATCATAAAGTAAGGTCCATTCTGTTTGTATTGGCGCATTGCTAGCATTACAGATGATTCACTAAATAAGGATACCAATTGCATCATCACCTTTATCCATTGGGAACATGGGCATTTTCATTTTATCATAGAATTTCATCCAGCGATAGATTTCTTAGCCATTCTCTGTAAGCGTCTATGGAAAAATTCATACATCTTTGTTTCCTCATCCTTTTCAAGGAGAACAAAACGTAGTTGAATGTCTACGATTCTTCGAAACTGATCGAGTTCTTTCTTTCTTAAAAAACCCATTGCAATGAATTCATCCACTTGTTCCATATCCACTTTTCCATATTGTATGAGAAACGATTCGCCAAAATGTTGGTAGATAGATTTAATATCATATGATGATTTCCTATCCAGCAGGGATACCGATCCGAAAGGCAGGGATAATTTTTTCTCCTTTTTTAGTAAACGGCTTTTCATCATTTTCTTTTTTGCATCTTCATAGAGCTTCTCTATAGTATTTAACATACCATTTAATCGGCGCCATTCATCAATGAGAACATAGGGATCTTGATCTAAATAGGTTAAATCTTCTGCAGCTACTCGACCTGACATATTGGGATTAAATTTCACATAAGGTTGTCCCATAATTTTGAATCTTTCAGCATTTTCATAATCATGCTGGCAATCCTTAAGGCGTGACAAATCAATAGTTCCTACATGAGCTAAGATTCCGATATCATTAAGATAATCATTTAATCTGAGGTGATCTGTTTCATATACATTACATGCAACAAATTTACCGATTACTCCATGGTAATCATTTCGTTTTACATCCATTTCGTCCTGGTAAGTTTTAATTACTTCTTTAATAAAACTTGTCCTTCTTTCCAAACGCTTCATTTCGGGATAGTGGCCTTTTCTAAAGAATGCTTCCATGATTTTTGCAGCGCCGCGAGATTGTATTTTAGTATTTTTCAATATATGTCCTCCTCATAGTAGAAACTCCTCGATTGGAATCGAGGAGTCGGCAAGATTATCTATTAAATATCACATTTGAAATATCAATTAGCCTGCCATACGAATTTCTCTAAGCAGATTTCTACCTTTTGCTTCCCTAGTTGAAACGTGGTATTTATCACCTTGTCTTATCTCCAATTTCTCAACTTCTTCCATCAGTGGTCCCACTGCATATACTTCTGTTGCGATTCCTTTAAAATCAAATAAAAGTTTAAAGTAGGGTTGTCCTTCTCCTTCTATGAAACAATCTTTAAGAATTCCATTCATATGAGAAGATATGTGTCCATTTATTTTTTGTTCTCCAGAATGAACGCTTTGACTCGAATCATTATTACTTGACGTACGTTCCAGGTTATTATTTTCATCTGTTTCTCGCCCTTTATTCAACTCTTCCTCATGAGTCTTAGACCTTTTGTTAATTGCTTCTTGTAAAACAAAATCCATTTGTGAAAGATCCATCCCTTTATTTGCCAAATGTTTCATCCATGTGTCGAAACCATCTAATGAACCAATTCCTTCTTTGTATTTGTTTTTTAATCTTTCCAATTCCTCTTCGGTCGAATTTTTTGTCTCGACAAGGTTTACCTTTGGAAAGTTTCCTTTCGCACTTGAAAGACTCTGAAGGTCACTCGCAAAGATTCCATTCCAATTATTTTTCTCATAATACGACTTGTAATGGTCGGGTAACAATACGATGCCATTCTTAAACTGCTTTTTATTTGTATCCAACCTAAACTTTCCAGCCATTTGCAAATATTCACTTGTTTTGTTTCCAAGAACCATTAATTTCCCACGGTAGATATCCGATGCAATCCCGATTAGAGACGCACATTTCTTTAAACAATCAGAAAGAGCAATTTTTTTGGCATTAAGAATAGCCTGGGGGATTGGTTCAGCTTTCCCTCTTTGGATGACCATTGTTGCATCTCCAAATTGACTCTTTTCGATCCATTCATCTCCACTTCGAATCGCTATTTTACCTAATATTGATACCGTAAAATACTGCATATCAACAATTTGTTCAATTACTTCCAGTTTCCATCCTTGTGGAGTGAAAATTTGATTTAACCGATCTGAAGTGGCTTGCGGGCTAACGAAAACATAGCCATCATGGTTTACGGAATAATCATCATAATGAAAAGGGGCGTTTAAAATGTCAAAAGTATTTTCTGTAATGTTCAATATATTTTCCTCCTCGTTTTATAAATCTTCAGTACAAACAGATTTCATAAATTGTAAGATGTCGTTGTCCTCGTCCAACATGATTTCACTACCATAAATGGGTAATCCTTCATCATGCATTATCACTGTATTAAGAACTGGACTGACGATTACATAAATTAAAGGAGCTACTAATTCATACACATCCAGCTCATCTTGTGTAAAGTCTGCATTAATAATGTAAGCGTAAGATCCGCCCATATCCTCTCTCCCAATTAACCGCATATTCTTCATATTAATGCCACTTTAGAACGTGATAATTCATAGTCACGCCATGACATGTACCTATTCCAAGCTGCATAAAACATCTTGCTATTGTGGGAGTAAAAAAGCTTATATACTCCTTCACACTTATACTCGGTTTCACCTACGAATATTTCTTCAATAAAATCAACCGTCCCAACCATCTTCATACTCTGAATCTCAGCGAATTCAAGTAGGTTGATCACAATTCCATTGACAATTACTTGTTCCATACACCACTGCTCCTCATTTTCATATTTTAAATCTAACTTATATTAATTGCTAAAAGCCAAATGAATGGAGAAAGTATTCTCACAATTCATTTGGCTTGAAAGCACTGCAACAAAAAAAAGCCCATACAGTGCGATATCCTCTTTGAAATAGAACAGACCTATTCCAAAAAATCATACCGCCCGTAGGGCTTTTATCTTCAAGGGACAAGCTCAAAAAAGAGCAAAATTAAAATTAATAGATTTATCATATCACATCAATATTTATTGTTCAATGAATTGTTCAGAACAAAAAATCTGGACAATGGACGCTAATGACTCCGATCCAGCAAGCCAGGCTTCCGATTTAGCTACCAGTGCCAATAATTATATACTTTATGACGGATTAACGGCAAGACTGAGAATATGTGCTGCAGCAACTGGTCGAATGAACGAAAGCAGCAGCAGTCCAAGGCTAACGTCCCAGTTATGCGCAGCAGGTTCCTTTCGATCGTTAATGTTCAAGATTTGTTTGCTTATTACCGCAGTCCAACATCAATCCGACAATAATACCGATCAGCTTCGCGACTTACGTAGTGGTGCTTGTCAGAGTTACGCATGAAGTCATTCCATTTACAAGACTGTCTCGATTACCGCTCCGAGTAAATACATCATTGGCAGCTTGAATCGACTGCTTCCGAACCCAGAAATGAACATAGCAGCGCGTTTGGGAACAACCCCCTCCAACTTATTACATGTGTCTACGGATCCGGCTGCCGCAAGCTAGGAAATAGATTGGGTGCTTGTGCCGGCTTTTTCAACCAGCGCACTCATTGCCATAGAAAACTGGTAAGAGGCATCTTGCAGGCGCCAGCATTGCCCTAATGCGGGCAAACGTGCCAGGTATAGCTCCCTGTTCTGTCAGGGGCCCGGCGGGCGGCTGTGCCTTCAATGCGCAGCTGCCTGCCTTCATCCAGACTGGGCGTAACCGTTGTGCTGCCGGAAGCTCGACGGTTTCTTTGGCCCTAATGCGCTGCGTGCGTGCACGTGCCAGATGTAGCTCGCTGTTCTGCTGGTGGTTCGGCAGGCGGCTTCGCCTTAATGTGCCGACGCCTGCCGAACGTTGGCATAGCTCGCTGTGCTGCCGGAAGCTCGACGGTTGCTTTGCCCTAATTCGCTGCCTGCTTCCTACGGGCAGACCATCATCCGATAGCATGCATCATCCTATAATAAGATTTGATTTATTTTTTTTATTTGTTCTTTTAATGATTTTTTGTTAATAGAATTTAGATGATAGAAGAGCTATCTTAATAATTTATCTTATAAAGAATAGTAGCTAGTAAATAAAGATCTTTTAGAAAAACTTAAATAGCCTCCAAAGCTAGAGTAGGCAAGGGTTTATAAATATTTGAAATTATTTTTTTAGACAGGCTCATTTTTGATGTAATTAATTTAGACACTTTGAAAAACGCGTTAATTAATCAGAAAAAAACAGCACATATTGAATTGAATAGAAACCAAACTACAGCTGGTAATCCATTATCTATCAAATTTTATTAACAATCCACAATCTATATCTGAAAAAATAACAATTGTTGAGCAGTACTTCAAATAGATAAAGCTTATAAATTCTGAATTTTTAACACTTATGTTATGAACTAATGAAATTTCTACTGTTTTCAGCATTTAAAGTATAGCATATTAAACGATGCGTCCAATTTCAATTTATGTACGTAACAATTTACCATAACGAATAGCCCCCTATTATTGCAGGGAGCTCGCTAGGCAAGCAACGCTTTTTGGTTTTGTTGGAAAAGGTCCATCAAGAAGTCTTCTAAGAAAAAGGTTTCATAATGGATAGCCAGCTCTGATCGAGGTGGACGATGCATTTGTATAATATTAGATCTGAGTTCATCACCGTATCTTTTTCTTAAGATTGGCATCGCTCTTAGGCATTGTTTTTTAAATTCTTTGACATTAAAAGTATCCTTGATTGCTCTATAGAACTGGAGAGGTCGAACATCATCTAGTGAACCTTCCTCTCCCATGCCAAGATAACGGTAAATTCCAGTTTCTTTAGCTATATCCATAAATATGATAAAAGCACGATCTTGAATTTCGGTTTGAAGTGAATGTACAATATCCCCCATTATCGTAAAACCACTGTTTGTTAGCATCTCTTTAATTCTAGTCACGGCAAATCGTAGAGTTTTTAAGCTGGCATTATGTAAGAGTTTGGCCAATCGTAAAAATAATTTTCCATTCTCGTAATCTACGATTTCCGCTATCTTATGGTATCTTAGTAAGATCCGCAAACGGGATACGGTTTTGGAGTACGGAATTTTTGCTGGTGGTACAAGGCGGTACTGGGCTCCTTCAATATGTTTTATGAGATAAGCTGGATTAACTACGCAGCTCACTGACCAACGACCGAGAGAATCTTTTTCTACAGTGCTTTTTAGTAGCAGTGGTTGCCCAGCAACTGGTTCCAACGCGGCAAGTGAGTTTAGGAGCTCGCGGACTTGGGCAGGTCTTGATTTGTGGGTAAGCGTATAGATCCATGAATTTGGACCAATGAACTCTTTAAACTCGGCATTTACTTTATCACCGTTACGCGAAACGATATATAGATAAAGCTTTTGAGCGCCCAGCTCCAAACTAGTAAAAGAATCCTTGAATACAAGTGGGTTAAAGAGAACAAAACGACCCGTGTCTCTTTTGAATGACTCTATTTTCCATTCATAAACAATTCCATCCCTTGTGATGGAAAGAAGCCCAAGTTGAATAAATTTATGAACCTCTGCATAAAATTGCTCTTTTGATGCCATATCTTCGTATTCTTCATTCATAAGACAATACAAACGATGTATAGGCATGCCTACTAAGGTGCCTTCAGTATTAAATCTCCGGAAAATTGTCATCATTAAACGGATGGACATGCTGGTGACATGAAACATACGTAAAGGATGACTATTACCACGGAACATAATTGTTTTATCATTTGCATATGATTTCTCAAGGTTGAGCAAATCAGAAAGGAAGGTGTAATCAACTGAAATAGGAAAAGTTGGTCCAGCCGCTCTATTATTTAATTGCATGTAACGGTTTGCATTTGGTTTGGATTCAAGCTTTTCAAGAACCATTCAATTGAACACCTCCCTTCTGTCTTTTATGTAAAAAAGGTTTGATAACACCTTCTAGAAAAGGTATAATAGCTGTATAAGACAAAACAAAAGCAGACCTTCGCAAATTCCATTTTTTTGGAATTTCGAGGCAGTGATATTTGATATTTGATATTTGAGATTTCTGGTGGGGACCTGATAATCTCGAGAATGTAATGAAAAGGATTGTTTTGAGTGGTGGTACACTCACTAGATTAAAGCTCCCAGTGGTATGGGGGCTTTTTTGCTATGTAAGAATATAGAAAGACTACATTCTTACTTATTCGACAATACCATGATATGAAAATTTAGGCAATCGGAGTACGTTGTATAGTATTTTAGGAGTACATTGTACACTTATCAGCATTTTAGGAGTACATTGTATAGTTATAGGAGTAGGTTGTATTTTTATAGGAGTAGGTTGTACATTCAATTGGGAGTAGGTTGTATACCTCAAGAATTTTTTTTTTTCATTTTAAAAAAAAATGATTTTAAGAGTTACATTACATTCATTCGATTCGTTCGGCTTCGCCCAGAAAAATGAACCAATATCATGATTGAAAACGGGTGGTTAGAAAAACCGCCACATGCGGTCGACAGAGATCGATTAGTAAACGGAAAAACACTATGAAATTCGTTTTGAATAATTAAGATTTAATACACAACCAGGGTCACGAGTCATTATTAAATTCCCAATTTTATCCAATTGTTTGCGGGTGGTGTCAACTACGCTGGTACTACCCCTGGTAACAAGAGACAGCAGGTATATAAAGATCAATCTAATAATTTAGGAGTACATTGTATAGATTTTAGGAGTACATTGTATAGATTTTAGAAGTACATTGTATAGATTCTAGGAGTACGTTGTATAGATTTTTAGGAGTACGTTGTATAGATTTTTAGGAGTACGTTGTATAGATTTTTAGGAGTACGTTGTATAGATTTTTAGGAGTACGTTGTATAGATTTTTAGGAGTACGTTGTATAGATTTTTAGGAGTACGTTGCATAGATTTTTAGGAGTACGTTGCATAGATTTTTAGGAGTACGTTGTATAGATTTTTAGGAGTACGTTGTATAATAATAAAAACAGCCAAGTATCGACTGTTTTTTTAGCAATATTTATGAAAGAAAAAGAGTAGTTTTGTTTTGTTGAAGGATCCAATTGCTTGGTTCAAAGTCAACAAATTTCTGCTTCTTTGCCCCTTGAGCTCGTATTTGGAAGGAAGTAATTACATCCTGGTCTTGTAGGTAGGTAAGGGCGAGTTGCACATCTTGTGCAGCTCGTGCACGGTTACCGGTATCAATTTGTATGATATCAAGCAGATCATCAATATCAAGAGTTCGGACATTATTTACTGCTGCTTTAATTATATGCTGGTAGCAAATTTTAGCAAAAGCTGTTGGTAGTTCCGTATAAATAATCATATTCAAAAAAACATAATTACCTGCAAGCATATTGTTATAAATCCTATCATGAAAAGTTATTGAAACTTTACGTTCCTTTCCATCTTCCTCTTGGGTTCGAGCTATCCATCTCAAATTACTTACAATGTGAAAAAAATCTTTGGTTGAATAAATACCATCTATTTCTGGGTCGTAATATTCCTTCATTATAATTTCAGTGGCAAAAATATTATCAAGGCTATTCCTAATCGTTTTGTACTCCCCACCAGATGGGGTTGTATTCATTTCACGGGCAATGTCTTTTAATTCTAGTTCCACGGTTTGTGGTCGGCCTTGGAGTAGCCAATTCTTTGTAACACTTAGGAAAACTCTACCATCATACTGGCTCAACACAACGCCGCGTGTGTTCTTATATGCTATCTTTTTCCTATCGATTTCTATATAAGATCTTGAGCCAAATGTATCAACATCTATTTTTTCATACTTTTTAAGTGTTTTAGGTTTTGGTGATGCAGCAACAAAGAGTCCGCCGGTTATTATATTGTTATCAAGTGGATGATCACTTGATTGTCGGTTTAGTTCCCGCTTCAATGTTATAGCTTGGCCAATAGCGCTAGCTAAAATCTGAGCTTTGCTAAGCTCAATGTAGGTTTCATCTGGCACAGCTTTTTTCGAGCTCTGCAGATTAAATGATTCTCGCAATAGTTCTGTTTCTTGCTTACTTATTTTTTCAAACATAGACTTAAGCTCATGTAGATTACATCGAATAAGACTCTTAGCTAATCTGGAGATATCACTATCCATTGCTCGCATAATTTCATCTTCAGACATATCATTAGATTTGAAGTTTTTCTTTCGGTTAACTAGAAATGGAATATCATTGGTTAGGATGTCTTGAATCTTTTGTGCCATTTCTACACTCACCCCCTTCACTCTCCCTCTATTGTATATTGTTCGTACCTTGATAGTCCAGTAAGAGGGGATGCAATTTTATAAAGCTGTACGATCAACAGATCGAGCTCCTCGGATTTTTGCAAAACATCTCTATGTTGAAAATTGAAGTTATAAGCTAGACCAAGAGCATTAAGTTCCTTCCTGGTGGATTCAATTTTGGTTGTTAAATTTTCATGCAATGTTGTTTGCGTCATAATGTTCCTCCGCCCACTCAAACTATGCCGAAAGTTTTTTCGGAAATATTATGGTTTGAACTCCAGTTGGTAAGAAATTTTAATAACTCATGAATGTAATCTCCTTCAAATTGGTGGTTATTTTCAATTAAATATTTTAAGATATTTTCATCACTTAAACTGTTTGGCCGATATATGCGGGGTAATTTTAACGCTGAATAAACATCCGAAATGGGAGCAATTCTACCGATGATACTTTTTTCAGAAATTCCATGAGGATATCCGCTCCCATCTAGTCTTTCATGATGTGTTATACAGAACTGGAGGATATCCGAGCCGAAGTCAAGCTTTTTGAGTGCCTCATAACCACTTTGAACATGGTCAACAATTGTTTTGTGTTCTTCACCTGTGATTATTCGATCAGATTTAAGTATGGTGTCCGGTATTTTGAGTTTACCGATATCGTGAAGCAGCCCCGCCAGGAACATCCTCTCCCCTGTCTGTGTTTCACCAATAATTTGTATTGCAAGATGGTAGGCAATAAATGCAACCACTACGGAGTGTTCAGCTGTCTCTTGGCAGCGATATTCAAGTGAAAGAAATAGAGCCCTTCCTTTTTCCCACTCTACTTGGTTCTTGTATTTAGAGGCTAATCGTTGAAATAAGAAGCGGGAATCTATTAGCATTTTTTCCATCATTTCCTCCTAAAAAAAAGACGCGAAACGACCCAGTTACGGGTAATTTCGCGTCTTTCGCTCTCAATAATATCCATTTTTTCTATCATACCGCAGGGTGAATATTTTGTAAACTTTTTATGCATAAAGAGTTACTAAAAAATATGCATTCTGCAATCCAAAATGCTACAAGGATCATTATCTATCCGCATTATTTTAAAAAAACTTTCTCGGAGCTAGGAGCTACCAGATGGTTCGTCGAGGCTTGAAGCTGCCGCAATTCTGGGTGCAACCAGGAATGCGGATCAGCTGCAGGAGGAATCGGAAATGGGACTGCGCTGCTGTTCGGTGATAATAAAGTATTAGAACGGAACCCCTTAACTATCAAGGAATCCCGGTCATTTTAATTGCCAAAATATCAATAGTTTTAGACTCAATATCGGATTAAAGTTGTAGACTACCCCATTGGGCTATCGTACCCGTTCGCTCAAAAGGTACTCCATTCACATCATATATCCATCTAAAAAAGATGTATTTGTTATCTTCATCTTGCTCTTTTCTGCCCAATCAGCGTCGGCGCTCACCGCGGTTGCTCCAACACGAACGGCTGCGTCCGAGTCACGATCGGAAGCCCTGCTTGCGCAGGATCGGCGCGGAGGTCGGTAGCGCGTCGACGAAGGTGTGCGTCCGGCCGCGATCACGGGCTTCCTGCAACCGCGAGGCGACCAGCGCGGTGAACAGTCCCCGTCTCCGGTGTGTGGTCTTGGTGCGACCCCCAGCTAGTTCGGCGTAGGGACCTCCGGGTCGGAAGTAGACCCGCCCACAGGCGACGGGCTCGCCGTCAATGTAGGCAATGTGGATGCTCATCTCGTCCGGATTCTCCTTCAACTTAAGGGCCAGCGCGCGCCGCTCCTCCTCCACGTTGTGCCTGCCAATCTCGCGGGACACCTCGGCGTAGTCCACCAGGTCGGCTCTTCTCGGACGATCCTGATCTCGTGTTCGCCGCTGTCACCGAAGGCAGCCAGCGATGCCTCGTCCAATGGCAGGACCAACACTTCCTCCTCATCCTCGGCCTCGAACCCGGCGGCGACGAGCCGATCGGGCAGGTCGATTGGCGTATCGTGACCGTAGTACTTCCACTCCAGGCTATAGCCGCCGGAGACGGCGGCATCCAGCTCCCGGTGGATCAGGTTATCGGTTTCCTCCGGCGGTAGGCTGGGGAACACGATCCGGCAGTCCGATCCGTCCGTGGAGCGATCCACGAACACGTCACCGCTGGCAGACGGCACGCCCAGCGACCGTCGCTCGGCATCCAGGCCCGCCAGGATATCGGTTCTTATGATCTCGCCTGTTTCATACACCATTTTCGCTTTCTCCAGAGCCTGGTTCTCCTTGTCCATGTTCGACACGTTCTCCTGCCTCCCTTTGTTTTAGGAAATTTTGTTTCCCTCTTACTATATTACGTCTGTCTGTCCTCAACACAATTCTAAACGATTTCAACTACCCTTACAGAACGGCTGCTAAGTTACAACAACCTCCTGTTTTGCGTTAAACTGCCCGTTCTTAGTCCCTCAGTAAATTTATTATATGATCTTATCAGCAATCGGATCACATTCTTGACATAAGAAATGACAAGAATGTGATCCGATAAAATAAAAAAACCACTATTTACGCGTATTTACGCGGATCTTAATCGGATTATATGTAAGAGAATCCGCGCTGATGATGTTAAGTCAATTGAAGTTTTAAGATTTATGAAATCAGAATTCATTTCCGCATTCAGTACCCGTTGTTTTCATAATTTAGGAAGGCTACAATCAGTTCAAGAGGTGAGAGAAATGTTGAAAGAGGAAATCCTCCAACAAACTATGGAACATGGGATAGCACTTAGTTGTGGAATGATAGAAAGATATGTTGAATACGGACTGATCGTTGGTAATAAGGATAGCCAAGGATATTCAAAAGGGGTATCCACCCTTTACCACGAACGTACGTTGGAAGCAATTCTGTTAATTGATAAACTTAAATTAAGCAAGCTATTCAAGCACCAGAAGGATTACATCTTCATTCTGTTCTGGAAAGGCTATCCCATCCAATGGGACAAGCTTAAAGCAAGGCTCCTAGAATTCCATTCTAGCGTTATGGATTCATTCAAAGTCATCGCTGACTTCACTGCTAACCCTAGTTACAAAGAGATAATAGACGATATTGCAGCCGATGAAGTAAACACAAAAAAAACTATCGGGCGACCTTCTAAGCACTCGATTGAAGCTCAGAAGAAAGCAGCGTGTGAAACAGCTACACGAATCACTCTCATGAGTAAGATGATCTCTGGCATATTCGATAATGAAGCCATCTCCCTGGATGTATTTCAAGACTTTAATCAACAAACCAAAATCGATTCCGAGTATCTTAATGAATCCATACTTGTTCATGCAAACAACTGGCTCCAGATGAAGACATGGCGAAATGCTGTAAAGAAATCCAATGAGCAAGATTATATCGAAACGTATGAGCTAATAACCATACTTAAAGAATATTGGTCAGACCTAGTACCAAACAACGATAACATTTATGATATCCCCCTCATAGGTGGGATCGTACAAACATTTGAGGAGAACTTACATATTAAGGTCTTCTCAGACCGTCCATGGTTCTATAGATTCGTAGTTCTCATTCTGCTAAGTGGTGGATTTCGCCAAATTCTTTTGGTGTTCTTATCCAACCCAGATACCAGGAATAGCTGGGAACAGCTGGGAACAGCTCGTTGCAGCTATTCCTCTATTAATAGAGAACACATCGAGAGGAGGTGATACTTAATGGGTAACGTCGGAATAGCTTTAGGAGGCGGTAAGGCCTTTTCAGCTCCTGCTTGGTTTATTTTTTTAATCATCGGCTTCGCAGTAATCGGAGCAAAATATTTAATGAAGTAAGCCAAGAACTAATGTATATGAGCTTGAAAAAGCACCTTTCTGATTAAAGAGAAAGGTGCTTCGCTATTGATTACTTTGGTTTTACTATACACTTCTTCGATGGAAGTAATCTCTTTATCGGAGAAGCTAATGAGTGCTGGAAATATCGATTAAGTATGCTAAAATTATTGATTTACGAAAATCCAAGTCATTTCATGGTTCTCTTACATAACTTCGCCTAAGATAAAGATAAGAAGTTGTAAGATATCATTCAAGGAGGCGACTTAGAAATGAAGAATGGTTTATATTATCACCCAGAACGAATCAAGGAAGAAAATTCCCCCGTTATTACAAGCACCAAGCAATACGAAACTTTATCGCATTTTATCAATTTGATTGAGGATTTAGCTCCAGAGTGCGTTAAAGCACTTGAACAACTTCTTGGTTCATATGAAATTGCCTATAAATGGTTTATAACAAAGAGGTTTGACCATACCACCCATTCTCCATCCTATTGGCACTTAGTGAGAGATTCAAATACCTCAGAAGAATTCAAAGGATTCAGAGAATTACAACAGGGATTACTGGACTGGACATTACGATTTAACTTAACTAGTCCTAGTGAGTTCTATACCCAACTGGCACTATGGGCGGTATCAAGTTACTTTGAGGATACCTTAGAAACAGAAAGAAAGAAAAGAGTAACTGATGCAAAAAAATTTACCAAACAAGTAGGGATGCCGTTAGAGCAATATTGGAGCACCTTTAGGAACAAACCATATGAGGAAGTAATTTCACTTATTGATTCTTTATACTTAGAGGACGATTTAGACGAGGATGTGCTTACTGAGACTCTTGGTCATACTAATAAATTACGAAATTCTTTTTTTGATGATGCCCTCCCTTTTGTCTTTGCCCCTAATGATTTATCCATCTCTTTATTAAAGAGCAAAGAAACAACACTTTATCATTTCGAAGAGATACTTAATTTTGATTCAAATAAAACAAACATAATAAAAAGAATGGCAGCCGGAGAAAATTTTGAAAATTACGAACCACATGATTGGTTTTCTGGAAAAGGGTGGGATCCGAGAAGTGAAACATGGAAGGATTTTGAGAATCAATTAGATGAATGGTTCTCTGCTTATAAAAGAATGTACAGGGAACGATCGGAAAAGCTTCTTGAAAACAATGGATACGTTAAAAGTAAGGAGAAAAGAAGCTTAGAACATTTCAAGTGGTTGGTTCGATACCAAATCCAAAACTGGACTTTGAAAGAAATTACAGATCATTATAGCGAAGAAAGCGACGATATTTTGAATGAAGACACAATTTGGAAAGGTATTAAGAGTACATCTGAACAGGTGTTTTTAACACTCCGTTCACCGAACAAAAGTGGTAGACCAAAAACAGATAAAAGTTAAATTTCACAAATACCTATGGGTGGTGATTTGATGTGGCTATACGCTCATTATGCGCTGATTAAGGGACCCCGCCAACAAAACGCGGATAACGTACGCTAAGGTATATTTATTGGATCATTCGCCAATACGTGCGCACTAACAGGCTGTCTGTCATGGCAGCCTGTTAGTGTATTGAACTATCGTACCCGTTCGTAATATAAGGTTAGCCATTCATGCAGCGCAAGACCAGAACTTCACCACAGAGGATAAAAATGAATTTTCATGGTAGCATTAAGGGGTAGTACCAGCGTAGCTGACACTACCCGCAAACGTATGGGTTAAAATGGAAATTAATTCTTCGCCTTATTAAAAAGCTGAGATCCAACATTTAACAGATTTATTCTATGGCTTGATTCCTGCTATAACCGCTGACACGATGTACTGCTCTATATTCGCTCCAGGAACCCAATCTTTGATAAACGACTTTGATTCGTCTTTCGGCTCAATCACTACATTGATAAATCCGCTTGCTGTTAACATATTTTTTATTGCCTCAACAGACGATGCACCAGAGATACACCCTGAATAAAGTACGTCCATATCGTTCTTAATTTCTATTGGAAGTTCAGCAGTCGTGACAATATCTGAAATGGCAAGACGCCCACCGGAACGCAAGACACGATAAGCTTCGTCAAATACTTGCTGCTTCGCTGGGGACAGATTGATCACACAGTTCGATATAATCACATCCACCGTTTGATCCGCAACTGGCAAATGTTCAATTTCCCCCAACCGATAATCAGTATTTGTATATCCACCTTGGATGGCGTTTCCCCGTGCACGGCTAATCATTTCCGGAGTCATATCCACCCCGATAATGCGGCCAGATTCTCCCACTTGGCGGGATGCTAAGAAACAATCAAAACCACCGCCACTGCCAAGATCCAATACAACCTCTCCCGGTCTCAGCGCGGCTATCGTTTGCGGATTTCCACAACCAAGACCAAGATTTGAGCCGTCTGGAGCGATCGTTAATTCTTCCTCAGAGTAGCCGAGTCGGGCGGACATTTCTTCAACATTCACTGGCTTCTCGCAACAGCCCGAACTAGCGGCAGCTGGTTGTATAGCAATTTCTTTGTACCTGCTGCGTACATTTTGGCGAATTTGATCGTCTTGTATTTGATTCATGAATAAACACTCCTCTAATTAAATTTTAAAAACAACTTGATGTTCCTGTAATCTGGGAACTAATGAAGATTCCATTTTTATAAATGACGCATCAATTGCCGCACTACATACAGCGCATCGGCACCAACTCCTCTCAATGTTGCAGAAGCAAATGAACGCTGCCCTTCCAAACCCACATAGTAAATCCCTGGAACTTTGGCGCTAACGCCCGCTATTTGTAATGGCCTCCCTTCGGGATCCAACGCTCCTATATCCTTTAGGTACCCAAGATTTGGCCGATATCCCGTGGCAAAGATAATCGTGTCCACAGCTTCCTTCTTTCCGTCCGGCCAAATTACTCCGTTGGAAAACAGTGAATGAAACATAGGTTGTTGATCTGGTTTGCCTGCCGCTAAACGTTCCTTGTATAAGCCCAAATCAATTACTGAACTTGGGCTGGGTGCATTCTTACCAAACCGCCAGAATGGAAAAGTATCGAGACCAAATATTTTTATCCAGAAGTGCAGGTCATGGCCCCATACCCTTTGTTTCATAAATTGAACGGGCCGGAGAACAGCTAAGGAGGTTTGGCTTACCTCAGACAGCTCAACTGCAATCTGAACAGCCGAATTCCCACGGCCGACAACTACAACCCTTTGATTTGCAAATGGATCTGGATTCCGGTACTTGGATGAATGCAGGATTTGTCCCTGAAATTCATCCCGACCCTTAATTGTGGGGGTATATGGGCTATGGAAGGAGCCCGACGCATTTATGATCGTTTTAGATAGATAGGACTCCCCAGTCCTGGAGCGAATCTCGAACACTCCATTATTTTTTTGGACATGCTCCACTTGTTGATTGGCCACAATCGGTAATTGAAACTTTTTCGAATAAGCTGCCAAGTAACGAATGACTTCTTCTTTCAGCGGATAGCTTTCTGCAGACGCTGAAATCCGCATCCCCGGTAAAGATGAAAAACGCGCGGGAGAGAACAATTTGAGACTATCATAATAGTTGGGCCAAGAACCGACCGCCTGCTGGCGCGCTTCTAAAATCAAAAATTGCAACCCTTTCTTTTGCAAGTGGTACCCAGAAGCAAGCCCAGCCTGCCCGCCTCCAATAACAATGGTGTCCCATACTCTGTTCATACCATTCTCCTTAAATATTATTTGTAATATACAAGTATTATATAAAAAGAAACTAGCCCAAAGGTGTTGTGCAGCATTGGCTAGACTTCGCCATTGCTTCATTCAACAACTTAATAGAGCGAATAACCGTCTCTTTTTCAAATTCGTTCATGTGAGAAAAAATTTCATTGAGATAAGCATTCATTTGTTGGTCAATCGTTGTAGCCACATATTTTCCTTCGGTTGTTAAAGAAAGAATGAAAACTCTTCGGTCATTAGGACTGGGCGTTTTTTTCACTAAATTCATCTTGATTAAGGATTGGACTTGTCGGCTAAAGGTCGTTATATCGGTGCCTAATGCCTCTGATACCTGCTGGATGGAAGGTTTATGCTGATGGTCGATTTCATAGAGAATGTGGCTATGGATTAAGGAAATATCGAAGCCACCAGCCGAACAGCAACAGTTTTTATTGAGAAAACCAAAACGCCTAGTCATGATTTGAAATATTTCACGAGTATTTTCCATTAGGCTTCACCTCATAAACCAGTTATACAATAAATGATTGCATTTTGCAAATATTAACTTGAAGATAGACCAATATACGTTACCGCTGATCAAGCAAGCCTTTAACGAAACAGAAACCACTCTGAATGAGTGGCTTCCTTTTTTAATATCTTATTTGTCATTTGGAAATAATATATACAGGCTTTCCCTTTGTGAAGGTTTAATATCGATAACGTTCCGGATATGCTTTGCTTTCGTTTCAGCTTCATCGACGGTGTGGGATAGCCCCAATGCAAGCAATGTCCCCGCTGCTACCGTACCGGTTCTGCCTTTTCCTCCACCACAATGAAAAGCAACCTTCTTGTTTCGGTGATAGGCCTCTGTAACCGTATCGATAGCCTTTTGAAAGCCTTCATCTTGAGGCACGCTTGCTTGGTCACCTAACGGAATTTGTATCCATTCGACATTTGCATCTAGATAGGCACATTCCGTAGCTTCTCCGCGAAGATCAACGATGACTTCGATACCTTCGTTCTTCACCATCGATTCCACATCGGCAGCTCCACCCATGTATACCCTTCCTTCTATTAAGGCCTGGTATGTTCTCTCCGATGGCATCGGCTACACCCCTCTTTTGAAAGACCCAAACTCAATGGCAACCGGTGCCGATGGCGGCGCACAGCACAAAGATAAATCCTGGGCTTCCCCAGCTGACTCGAACTCCGAATCTTCTTTCGTGTAAAAAATCTCCCAAGCGTTCCCATCGGGGTCATACACCCAAACTTTATCTTGGACCGCATAGCAGCAGGTGGTATTCATCTCGTCAATAAGGAGCAAGCCTGACTGCCGCAACCGTTCGCCCATGGCCAACACTTCTTCGGTACCATTCACTTGAAAACCTAGGTGGTTCAATACCCCTTCTTTTCCAAAAGGACGGACGTTCAGGGAAAAGTGCAAAGCTGGTTCTTCCAATTCGAATTTCGCATAATTATCCTTGGTTTTCGTAGGATCTACCCCAAAAAAATTGCGATAAAAAGCCAGGGATTTTTCCAAGTCCGTACAATTTATGGCAACATGCATTCTTTTAATCATCACAACCACCTCTTACTTTCCTTCGGCTATAAATTTCTCGATTCGTGACTTAATTGCGTCCCGGACTTCACGGAATTTGTCCATGATTTCCTCTTCGGTTCCTGTTGCTTTGGCCGGATCGTCAAATCCCCAGTGCCATTTCACTACCTGTTTGTTGGTAATTACCGGGCAGTGCTCATCGGCATGCCCACACAAGGTAACCACAAAATCTGCTCGATTTAAGATCTCCGGATCAATCACATTGGACGTCTGTTTACTGATATCCACGCCTGTTTCTTTCATAACCTGGACAGCGCGGGGGTTTAAACCATGTGCTTCCAATCCTGCACTCTTCACTTCATAATGCTCTCCGCCTAAAGCCTGTAAAAAACCATCGGCTATCTGGCTGCGGCATGAGTTGCCAGTGCAAAGAAAGTACACTAATTTTTTGTTCATACAAGTTGCCTCTTTTCATGATTTATGAGATTAACCAAAGCCAACCATAGAGCCCAGTTAACGTAATGAATAACGTTGGAACCGTTAGGATGATACCCATTTTAAAATAAGTTCCCCATGTAATTTTAACGCCTTTAGCCGCTAGCACATGAAGCCATAGCAATGTAGCCAGCGAACCTATGGGCGTGATTTTGGGGCCAAGATCCGATCCGATCACGTTTGCATATATCAGGGCTTCCCGAACCACACCGCCCGTGTTGGTACCTTTGATCGCTAATGCATCGATCATAACCGTTGGCATATTGTTCATAACGGAAGACAATAGGGCAGCGATAAAACCCATACCCAGAGTTGCTGCAAACAGTCCCCTATCCGCAACCGCTTGTATGAGGATACCCAATTGATCCGTAAGGCCGACATTGCGTAACCCATAGACAACAACATACATGCCGATAGAGAATACAACGACCGCCCAAGGGGCATTTTTAATGATCCGTGCTGTTTCAATGGCAGGGCTTCGTCGAGCCGCAATAATAAAGAACAGAGCCGCAATGCCGGCAATGATAGAAACAGGAACATGGATGAATTCACTTAAAAAATAGCCCAGTAGGAGCACTGCTAGGATCATCCAGGATAACCGAAAAAGCCTCATATCTTTAATCGCAGCTAACGGCTGTTTTAAATCCTGCACATCATAGTGTTTCGGAATGCTTTTCCGAAAGAACAGGTAAAGGACTAGGGTACTCGCGGCTAGTGAGACCATGCTGGGAACGACCATCCGGCTTGCGTACTCAACGAAACCGATGCCGAAGTAATCGGCAGATACGATATTGACTAGGTTGCTCACAACCAAAGGCAGCGATGTCGTATCGGCGATAAAACCGCTAGCCATAATGAATGGCAGGACCATCCGGTCATCGAATTTCAGCGCCCTGACCATGGCAAGAACGATTGGCGTTAAAATGAGCGCAGCTCCATCGTTAGCGAACAGCGCGGCAACGGCAGCTCCAAGCAGGATGACATAAATGAACATTGTAATGCCGTTACCCTTCGCCATCCGCGCCATATGCAGTGCTGCCCATTCAAAAAAACCGATCTCATCCAGGATGAGGGATATGAATATGATCGCAACAAATGCCAACGTCGCATTCCACACAATGAGTGTAACATCCCCCACATCCCCAAAACTTACAACCCCACATAGTAAGGCAAGGACAGCTCCACCCATGGCAGACCAACCGATATTTAGGCCCTTAGGCTGCCAGATAACGAATATCAAGGTCACTAAAAAAATAAGAAATGCAACAACAACCATACAAACCCTCCTGAATTAAGTACAACACTCATTTTCTTCACAAACCAACGAATTGATCTTGTCTTGTTGGGAAGGAATTTGTTTAAGAATTTCGGCGACATAAGGTTTGTCTTGAATCCGCAAAGAATAATACACCCACTGGCCTTTTTTGGTTTCCTTAACGAGCCCGCCGTCTTTTAATTTACGCATATGCTGGCTAATGTTCGGTTGGCTCGTTTGCAAAATGTCAACAATTTCACACACACATAGCTCTTTCTCATTCAGCAAAGCAACGATTGTCAATCTGTTTTTATCCCCTAGCAGTTTGCATACATCGGCCATCTCTTCAATCTGACTCATGCGTTATTCTCCTTTTAAGCGACCGGGATATCCATCCCTTTTAATAGATCAAGGACTTTCTCCCTGATCTCGTCGCGCGCTACTCTCACGTCTTCGATGGTGCGCCCTTCAATAGCTAAAGGGTCTTTGATGTTCCACTCCATGTTGATGATATTGAAGGGTACAACTGGACACTTTTCTGCAACTTGTTCACATAGCTTAACAATAGCATTCGCCGCCATAAAAGTTTTCATGTTCAGTTTTTTAGAGGCATTCTGCGAAATATCGATACCCACCTCTTTCATGACTTCAATGGTTAAAGGATGAATTTCACTTGCCTCAAGCCCGGCGCTTTCCGCGACAACATGCTCGCCCGCGTAATATTTGGCAAAGGCTTCAGCCATTTGGCTGCGGCAACGATTCTGGTAACATATAAAATAAACATGCTTCTTTTTACTCATTTTCTCACACTCCTATTCATTTGTAAATGAGTATATAATTATTTGATTATTTAATAAAGATAAGAATTTGTAAATGGATTTTGAGGAAAAAGTAGTAAGTTCCGAATATGTTTTTGGAAACAGAATATGTGCCTTTTTCCTTCATATCTTGAGGCAAATGATGGGATTATCCCTACAATTTTAATCTATTAGTTCCGATACTCACTCTTTTAGGAACTTTCCGGAACGTATTTACCAGTGTTTTACAGGCGTTTGCGGGTAGTGTCAGCTACGCTGGTACTACCCCATTAAAGAAGCATCGTTAGTCTAATGTTCTTGTCATCCGACATCGGACGGCCTGTCACATTGGTATAGTTTCCGAATAATGACCGTGACAACAACTTTATTCCACTAAACCCAAAGAAGCCGCGATTTACGCGGCACTTAATGAGATAAAGTTCTTGTCAACCGACACATGGTTGTGACAAGCCAGGTTGAGATCCTCAGCTCTTTACGTTTATAAAATTAAAAAGTATTATATACATTTTCACATTCTTTCGGGGTCGGTTCATAAAAACAGTGCTTCTTCCATCGTCCTACGAACGGCTGATTATACCAAGTTGGTGGACATGGTCCGGGATTTTCGAACGTTCCTGGACGGAAATACCATAGGGAGAATTTGCTTGGCCAATTCCGCTCCCCATTCACAGTCCGTTGCGCCAGACGGCGTTCCCTCTCTCTTGCGTTTTGATAGTACATACCATGTTGCAATGCTTCGAACGCATGCGGCTGGTTGACCATTTGGGGAATTATCCGGATTCCTTTAAAATCGGAACAATTCGCTCTTATTCGGTTAATGCCAACATTTCCAACAAGGAGCATGCCCATTTCGCCTTCGGTCTCAGCTTCAGCTCGAAGCAACCTAGCCAACATATCAATATCCTGTTTCCTAGCTTTTACGACTGCCATTGGCTCACCTCTTTAGATTTCTCTACACATCATATTCTAGGTGAAGTGGACTTATTCTCTGGCAAAATAGTGAGCGATAATAAATAGCCGTTCCACCACAATCTTATGCCCTTTAGTTTAGCGATGCCCTCAGTCTACTGCTTTATTAGTCTAAAACTTTATTATTTTCCGGGCAGCTGCAGCTTGCCAAACCGGATGCTGTCGATAAGGAGTGCGCGGTGCGATCGGAGCAACGGGAGCGCGAAACAGATGCTTGCAGGCACACCGCAAGTGGGAACCGATGTTAGGGGCAACTTGGAAACATCAGTTTTCTATTTTATTTTCTATCAACAGCAGCATAATTTGATCTATAGCGACAATCCACTTGTTAACAAAATACTTGTTTCCATCTATTTATATGTCATTGGATACGATACTCCGTCTCAGACTGCTTGCTGATCCTGTAACTATACCTTCTTCCTATCCTTATGGTAGTTGGGCAGGATTTTCATATCAAGGTAATACGTCTAATTCTGCCTATCTATTTTGTTACCATTTGGTATTGACCTTCCTTTCCAACTGGTTTTGCGCGTAGCGCCCTTCCCGCCCCCCAACCCCCCTTTTTGTAACTACGTACGGATTAAGTTGAAGAATTAGATTCTGTAACTGGATCTAAACTTAGCAAAAATATAGATACGGGTTAAGTATATAAATCGATAAGAGGTTTCGAAGTGGAGTCTAGATTCCTAGTAAAGATCCAAGACGTCGGAATGGTCTAAATATGAATAACCACCATCGTATGTTGCAACCCAGTCTATTTAAAGAGATGGAAACAAGTATTTCGTTAACAAGTAGTTATGGTGTATAATAGAGATAAACATACGGTGCTTGGGCTTATATCATTCTCCTGGGCGACCTGGATAAGGAGTGGGACAATTTGAGAAATACAAATCCGGAAGAAAAGCTTGAAACCTTGGGTAGTGTCGTTAAAGTCCAGCAAGTCATTGATTTTATGGTCTTGGGCGTCCTGCAGCAGCAGGGTAAACAGTATAACAACCAAATGGAGCAATTCATCCTCCGGAAACTTGAAGGTACCGGCGTTAATAATGCCTATTTGACAACGCGGCTGCAGTTCTTATTTGATAATGGACATGTCAATCGCTGGTGGGATACTGATAAACGTTTTAACCGGTATTACTCGATTACAGACAGCGGTATTACTTATTTTTTGCAAATGCAGCATGAGCTACCTGGGCGTGTAGAAAAAGCACTTAAAGTTTATCATCAATTCGATGCCTATATACGGGAATTTGATAGCCATTAGAAAGAGAGGTTGTAGTTCATGGATCTGGATTATGAGAAGATTGTCAACGAGCTTAAAATGGCATTCCCTCCAGGTACTGTACAATTTCAGGGTGGGGGTATGGCTTATATTCCTAATCAGGTGTATACCGACCGCATCGAGCAAGCTACCAGCAGCCGCTGGAATCTTGAGCTGCGGGACACCGATATTAATCTCTCAGGCCATTACGTAAAGGCAGTGGTTCGTGTACATATTGGGCATTATTTCCGTGATGGTTTTGGGCTACAAAAGCTCGAAGCCGGTAAAGCATTATTAGAAGATCAACTATCTTCCGCCTTGGATCTGGCTGTAAATCGCGCTTTTATCCATGCAGTCGATAAGTGGCAAATGGGATGGCGTGATTTAGCCCCTTATCGAAAAAACGACTGGGGCAATAACCCGGCTCTGAAGCATTTAATAAATAATGAACCTGGTTCAAAAGATCCTGACCAAAAAACTCTTCAGCCGGCGTTAAGGGAAGCACATCATTGCATAATCTGCCAGAATGAACTATCATCCGAGGAATGGGGTGCTTTAGGACAAATTACGAAACTAAACCGCCAAAAAATGACCTATTGCTATCCTCACATTCCCGATCATTACAAACGGCAACTTCCAGAAAAGGTAAGGAAAATGTTTGAACCTACGTGGGAACCTAAATAAATGTTGTGAGGTGGATTTCTTGCAAAACTATGGTAGAACAGTGAGTAACGATGCAGAATTGTTACGTTGCGTACTCTTTAGAACACCTGTTATGATCGTTAATAATCATCATTCACTTATTACTGAAGCTATTATAATAAGCTACGATGACCAAACCATTTTTGTGGAGGGATCCTATTTTTTTCGATCCGAAATACAAATCCACCGTATAGAAATTAAAACCAGCGCCGATTTTTTTAATAGCATTATTTTCCAATCACCAGTAGAGATTCATAGTGAAAATAGTATCGCATATGAAATTATTAATGATTTTAATGATGAATTCATATTTGTAGATAATGCTTTTTACTTCCGCTCTCAATCCAGATTTTTTGTTGTTTAGTCCATGCCAGCATGGGTTACTTGGTAAAATATCTAAAAGGGTTGTGTGATAATTAATGGTATAAACTATACTTGGTTGGAGGTGATGGTGTGGACCTCTGTCAATAGATTGGACACAAAGAATCGAGAAAGTTACACAGCCTTACGGTACATACGTTCTTGCTGATCCGGCGTTGAATAGACAATAGAAGAATGGATTCGTTTGCGGTTGTAGAAGTATTCGATGTATTCAAAAAGTTCACGGTAGGCTTGTTGACGCGTCTTGAATTTCTCTAAATAAATGAGTTCTTTCTTCAGCACGTTATGAAAGGATTCGATACACGCATTATCGTAGCAGTTGCCTTTGCGGCTCATACTGGACTTGATCCCGTACGTTTTCAAACGCTCTTGGTAGTCCACAGAGGCATACTGGCTGCCACGGTCGGAATGGTGTAACACGTCACCTGTGTTCGGTTTTTGGCGGCTGTAGGCTTGGTCTAAGGCTTGTATGACTAACTCTTTGGTCATTCGTTCACTGGCTTTTCAGCCGATAATCTTACGGGTATATAAGTCCATCACGCTGGCTAAATAGACCCATCCTTCATCGGTGTGGAGATAGGTGATGTCTGTCATCCACACTTGGTTAGGGGCTTCTGCCTTGAACTTTTGATTCAGCACATTCTCATGGACGGGAAGGCTGTGGTTCGAGTTCGTGGTCGCTTTGTATTTACGGACCGTACGCGACTTCAAGCCTAGTTCTTTCATGATGCGGGCTACGGTTTTCTCCGCTACCTGTACACCTTGCTGCTTCAGGACTTGATTGATCTTAGGACTCCCATACAAACATCTGGAGTTGAGGAAGGCATGCCGAATAAGCGTTTCTAGCTCTTTTCGTAGCTTCTTTTGAGCACTTTCTGATCGCTTCGTCCATTCATAATAACCACTCCGGGATACTTCTAAGACTCTGCACATCTCCAAAACCGGATAATTCGAGCGGTGGTTGTGGATAAACAAGTAGACTATTTCTGGTCTTTTGCGAAGATGTGCATGGCTTTTTTTAAGATGTCGTTCTCCATTTCAAGCTGCCGGATCCGCTTCTGCAGGTCAGCTTGGTTCTTGTCTTCGACCTTTAAATTGCCACTGCCACGAAAAGCATTACCGGAATCCTGCTTGAATTCGCTCATCCAGCGGTACAAGGTATTGTCGGACAACTCTAGCTCCCTCGCTACCTGAGCCACCGGCTTTCCCTGTTCCTGAATCATTTTCACCGTTTCTCTTTTGAATTCTTTATCGTATTTCTTTCTCATCTCGGACACCTCGACTTTGTTGAGTTTATTGTCGCATTCTCGTTTCTCGGTGTCCAGTTTCTAGTCTAACATCAGTGAATGATTATGGGAGAATGGAGACAAGAATTAACTAAATTTATGGATGGTCAACCTATTGGTGAGATCGAAAATGTCCGAAATGTATTGGTTATAGTCAGCCATGCTTTTATATATTCCAATCAAGTACCACCCGCCGAGGCCGATGTAAAAGACTTTCATAACGAATATATGGTAAAAAGGATGGGTCGATAGTTTTACCAAACTTTAGTTAAGAAGGACCCAAGTTATGAAATTTGATGGTTAATGTCCGTTTCTATCATGTACAATAATTTATCCTCACGATCATCCGGAGTGCCCGTCACAACATCCCGCAAGAGTCCTGGTTGTTATTGAGATGTCACCGATGATGTCTACATGTAAAACGATATCGGAAAGTTGGACCAGCCCCAGCTGCGCCGCAGGCAGCTGTAATTCCCGATTGGCATTTGAATTTTCAACACGACCTGCTTGGTTTCCATCGCGCATTTCTAGTCAATACAGGGATCCGGCCAGGGTCCGGCCAACATTACGCGAATATCGTACTCTAAGGTGTATTTATTGGATCATTCGCCGATAAGTGCACAAAAACAGGCTGTCATGGCAGCCTGTTAGTTTATTGAACTATCGTGACCGTTGAGTTGCGACCTTAAAGGTTTGATATCTCCTAACCATGTTTAGATCAATTTCTGACCGATTGAGGTAATAATTCCGTCCATGCTTATGGCATTCTTCTCCTCGCGATAAGCTTCAAGACCCTGCTCGCCCTTCTGCACGGCCCACTTTTGAAGCGTATCACGTTCCCCAGAATAGGAAAGGACGGTACACTATACCCACACGATGTTTTTACTGCATGTAGGGGTAATACCAGCGTAGCTGACACCACCCGCAAACACATGGATATAAATGTAATAAATACTCACTTGTGGAAAGTTCATTTTAGGGTACCGCCAACAAAACGCGGAAAACGTACGCTAAGGTATATTTATAAGATTCAATAGCCATATATGCGCAAAAACAGGCTGCCTGGGCAGCCTGTAGTTTATTGGAATCGTTCTCCCCAACCATGTGAATTACCACAGATAATATACCTTATCCAGCGCAACAGGATAATTTGGATATATCTTTATTAAACGTAAGAGCCACCAGTTTTAATCCTTCAGCCATAGTTAAATATGGAGCTAGGCTGTCGCGTAAATCTTCAACCGTTAAACCGAATTTTACAGCAAGTGTGGCGGCGTAAATCACATCTCCTGCATTTTCGGCGACAATATGAACGCCAAGCACCTTGAACGACTTGGAGTCAGCAACTAATTTAAAAACGCCTGTAGTTTCGCGATTTACAAGTGCTCTAGGAACCGAATCCAAAGGAAGAACAGAAGTCTGCACCTCATATCCTTTTGCCTTGGCTTGCTCTTCTGTAAGTCCCACTGTCGCCACCGCCGGTGAAGTGAACGTGACCCCCGGAACAGTTTCAAGGTTTACTTTTTTCTCTAACCCACCAACTGCATTATCCGCCGCGATGCGTCCTTCATAGGCAGCCACGTACACAAACTGCGAACCCATCGTCACATCGCCTGCGGCGTAAATCCTAGGATTTGAGGTTTTTAAAAAATCATCAACCACGATTTCGCCTTTGGAACCAATAATGACGTTCGCGGCACGAAGATTCAGTGCTTCGGTATTTGGTTTTCTGCCGGTTGCTATAAGCAGCTGCTCGGCTTCGATGACTTTCTTTTCGCCGTTTACTGAAATATGAATTTGTTTCAAATCCCCATTATTTTCAACGCGCTCAAACGTGACACCGGTAATCAGATTCATCCCTTGCTCGGTGACTGCTTTTGTCACAGATTCGGAAATTTCAGGGTCATACTCTTTTAATAACCGAGGACTTCTTTGCAACAGCGTAACTTCTGACCCTAAATTATGAAACAACTGACCTAATTCCAGTGCAATATAACCTGAACCAATCACAGCAAGTCTTTTGGGCAATTCTTTAAGGTTAAGCAGTGACGTACTTGTTAAATAGTTAGCGTCTTTTAATCCTGGAATATCCGGAATCGATGGTGAAGCTCCTGTCGCAATTAAAAATCGTTTCGCGGTAAGCTTTCGTCCACCCACCACGATGGTTTTTTCATCAACGAACTTTGCCTCTCCGCGAATGAGTTCAAATCCGTACTCACCAATCAAATGTTCATACTTTTGTTCACGCATTTCGGTTACAAGTTCATTTTTTTGTTTCACTAGCTCTGCCAAATCCACCGTTCCTGCAGATGTAGTTAGCCCCAAGAAAGGGTTATTTTTGGCTAAGTGATTGATTTCACCGGCACGCAGCAGGGTTTTCGATGGCACGCAGCCCACATTTACGCAGGTTCCGCCTACCGTTCCTCGCTCGATGATCGCCACTTTTGCACCATGTTCGACCGCTTGAATCGCGGCGGAAAACGCTGCCCCACCGGAACCGATGATAAGAAAATCATAGTCACCCTCATCGCCGAGAACCGGAGCATCATGGGATTCGATAACTTCCACATCTCCGGATTGATATTTTGACTCGTTGATGGCTTTTTGGGCTGTTTCGATCGCAACGTCATCCGGTAATTCAAACGTGGCTTCATTGCGGCGAAAGCTCGCCTCAATATACGCAGCTCCAATGCTTTCAAGTGCCGTTGCAACGTGCTCTTCACAGCCGGTACAAGTCATGCCTTGCACATGTATACGGTACTTTTTCATTTTTTATCCTCCTTTTACGCCAAATCCATATTTTGTAACCGATGTTTGAATCTGCTTTAAATCAGTTTTTTTATCATAAAAGGAAACCGTGACTTTCCCTTTGTTTCCCATGGGTTCAATGTCTACTTTGCTAACCCCCTCGACCTTTGAAATTAAATCTTGAATCACTGAAGGCGGGCAGCAATCAAGTCCCGTCACCGTGAACGTCGCTGATCCATTTGCAACGGGTGGTGTACTTTGACCAGCTGCAGCTTCCACCGTTTTTTCATTGTTACCACAAGCAGTACCCAATAATAAAAGAGTTAATAACATCATAATTCCCATTGTTGCTCTCACGTAACACACCTCTTTCTTATAACAGTCCACTTTCAGCCAACCATAAATATAAAAATGCTCCTAAAACCAAAACGGTCGATATCCATAATGTGATGACCGTACTTTTCTTTTTGCATTTTCGTCCATAAACCAAATAAAACGATACACCAAGAAATAATAACGTCATGACCATAAGAAACAGTTGGTACTTGATTGAAAAAATTGCAAGCGTTCCTGCAAAACCTGATAACCCAAGCGGAATGAGAATTAAGGGCCCGAGACAACAGCCGGACATAAGAAAAGCTGAAAATACCGTTACCAAGCTAGTCATTTTTTCTCTCAAAATCATTCACCTCATTTTCGCTCTGGAACTGAGCAGCAATCGTGTGATTCATCGGTTTTTGCTTGTTTGCTGGCTCGTTTAAACATCATGACAAGAGAAATCACAAATACGATTCCCAAAATAACACTGACGGCTGTTTGATGGACAGCAAAATATACTCCAAGCGTAGTTCCCGCAAGTAAAGGGAGAATCAAAACGAGATGGCAAGGACAGGAAAGCAGAGCTAAAAAGCCCCAACCTATTTTTTTCGCATTTTCTTTCATTGGACTTCCTCCTTTTCCTTTTGATTATTGTCAATGAGCGCTTCGATGATTGGGCATTCGTGTATCGCTTTTTCATCTGGACAGCGGTCTTTTAAATCTTTTAGCATCGTTTCGATTCGTTGAAAGTCTCTAATTTTCGACTGAACATCTTCCAGCTTTTGAACAACGAAATCATTCATATCCGCACATCTCACATCGTCTTTATCAACAACACCAAGCAATTTATCAATTTCAGACAATGTAAAACCAAGCTCCTGTATCCGTTTAATGAACATGATTCGGTTTATCGTATCTTCCGGATAAAGCCTGTAGCCAGCATCCGATCTTACTGGTTCATGAATCAAACCTTTTCGTTCGTAATATCTTAATGTTTCTTTGTTAACGTTACACAATTTAGAAATATCTCCGGAGCGATAATTCATTTGCATCACCTCTAAATAAAGTATAAACCATGTACCATGGTACATGGTCAAGGATCATTATTTCCCTTCAAGAAGTTGAATATGCTACCCTCTAGTTAAATCACAAAAACCACGATGTGCCGCCGCGTCTGCGTTTTATTATATATCAGCCTGTTGAATTATGTTTAATAGACAAAAAGGAGATATTCATGTGGCCAAAATTGGTTATGCTCGTGTCTCGACAGCTGATCAATCACTGAACCTACAGATCGACACGTTAAAAGCTGCTGGCTGCGAGCGAATATTTGAGGAGAAGGCTTCTGGGAAGAAAAGTGATCGAGTGGAGCTGACCCGTTGCCTAGAATATTTGAGACCAGGTGATACGCTTGTCATTTGGAAGCTGGATCGTTTGGGAAGAACCACGCGGCAACTAATCGAATTATCGCATGGCCTTCAGGAAAGAGGGATTGGACTGCAGATCATTACTCTTGGTGTTGATACGAGTACACCTGCCGGAAAACTTTTCTTTGCTATCATGGCTGGACTGGCGGAGATGGAAGCAGAGACAATCCGAGAGCGAACCATTGCTGGATTACAGGCTGCACGTGCGAGAGGCAGGAAAGGCGGTCGTCCTCCAATGGATAAAAACAAAATTGACATGGCTCTTACACTTTACGATAGTGAAAAGTACACCATTAAGGAAATAACAGAACGAACCGGTGTATCTAAAGTAAAAATCTATCAAACACTTACAAACCGGAATAAGACTACACAAAGTCTTCAGGTGACCTGAAAATCTCCTATTGACTGAACTTCTGATTTTAGTGAAAGGTGTGTAACCGTTGAGAGGAAAGGAATTATTAACATTACACAGCGCGCAGAATTTATGCAAATCCCTTCAGACGACGATTGGGATTTAGGTACGTATACATTTTCGCAACACGATCTCGATATCATCAATAAACATCGCCGTGATCATAACCGATTAGGCTTTGCCGTTCAATTAGCCATCCTGCGTTATCTAGGATGGTCTTTATCTGATTTGAAACACATACCGGATTCTGTAATAAGCTACATTTCCAAGCAGGTTGGCGTGGCGCCTGATGTATTTCCCCTTTATGCCCAACGGGAACCGACTAGACGAGAACATATGGAGGAGATTCGGCAAACTTATGGGTACCGGAATTTCACGCTCCGTGAATATCGGTTCTTATCCAATATCATGCTGAATTTTTCGTTTGAAAATGGTAACTATATGTATTTAATCCGTGTAGCCCTTGATGAATTGCGAAAACAGAAAATCATTATACCTGGGATGACTACAATCGAACGGGTTGTGTGGGAAGTGAGGCAACGGGCCGAGGAGAAAATATATAAAATGCTTATTTCTTCCTTATCAGTGGAACAGATCGATAAACTTGAAAACATCCTATCCCCAATGCCGGAGAGCAACAAAACGTATCTGGCATGGCTAAGAGAAGTACCAGGCACCTGTTCCCCAGATGCTTTCCTTAAGATCATTGAAAAACTGGAATATATACGAAAAGTCCAGCTTCAAATCGATACAAAAGGAATCCATCCAAACCGATTACGTCAGCTCTCCAAAATCGGGGCAAGGTATGAACCGCAGTCCTTCCGTCGTTTCGATGACCCCAAGAAATATGCTACTTTAGTTGCTTATTTACTCGATCTAACACAAGATTTAACGGATCAAGCATTTGAAATTCACGACCGTCAGATATTACAGCTACATTCGCTGAGCCCGATCCAGTATCAGAAGCAACTCCGGCTTCAGGAAGTGCGCAGAATTTTGCTTACCGACGATATTGATGTCACTTCAGCCGCTTTCGAGGTCGGATATGAAAGTCTAACACAGTTCAACCGCGAATATAAACGGTTCTTCGGCCTACCGCCGCTAAAGGACATTCGTACTATTGGCCTTCATGCCAAGGGAAACTTACATGAATCTGCTTATGCTGGTAAGATATTATAACAGCAGCGAAAAATGAGCCTACCCTCTACTGACTTGAATGTTAATTGCAGCCTATATAAGCCCTCATCGGGACGCAAAACGGCGGAAGGAAGTTATGAGACGGTCAACATCCTTCGGTTCGCTGATGATTATACTTATTTTACGGGGTCGCGCCAACATTTTAACGAAAATATACGCTAAGCCTTCGAACGTGACCAGCTTGGTGTTTTTCTTACTCTAAGCCAGATTGTCTGGGTTACACCGCCCGGACAATCTGTTATTCAACTTCCTTTTGTTTAAGCGGTCGCAATGAATTTAGAGATGTATTCTGCTTAAAATTGAATTTGTATTCGCCCAAGAAATTGATATGCTCCCATCCAAGGGGAGAAATATGGTTTAGCAGTTCTTCCTGAAGCTTACCTTGCTTTTTGCGGTGTTCTGTTGCTTGCTGGAGATAGACTGTATTCCAACCGCTAATCGCATTAATGATAATGTTCAGCGCACTGGCTCGCTGGAGTTGATCTTGTAGCGCACGTTCCCGCAGCTCTCCATGTTTGCCAAAAAAGATCGCTCTAGCCAATGCGTTCATGGCTTCCCCCCGGTTTATTCTTCGCCGCATTGCTTCACTTGAAAGATAACCCATGATGAAGATCGTTTTTTCAATGCGTCCCATCTCCCGGAGTGACCGCTGGAGTTATCCAGGGATGCTTGGGCACGAAAAAGCATCCACCACACAGATTTATGCTCAGCTTCGTGGTGAACGGCGAAGAGAAATTGTACGGGCGGTATTTTTAGGAGTTTGTACTAACCACCAACTATTGGGTCCATCTGAAATCGTCAGATTTGCTTTTGCTTAGAGTAAGAAGAAACGCTAAGCCGGTCACATCCGAAGGCATAGCGTATATTTTCGTTAAAATGTTGGCGGGACCCTGGCGGGACCCCTATAAAGGAAATAACCTACCCCCGCTCCACAAACCTCACTCCCGTGCGCTGCCGGAGCAGTTCCCGGATTCCGTCACCGATGGCCAGGATGCCGGGTTCGATGAGTCCTTCCTCCACCTGTGAGACGCCGCCGGAGGACATCCTCCTGCCGGAACTCCGGCAGGTACATGCGCTGGGCCGGATCGACCCGCACGCCGCGCTGCAGCAGGTGGTCGGCCGCCGCCTGCGCCCGGAGCGGAGCCGGCAACCCGATCGTGGTATAGAAGCCGGAGGACGATCGGGTGTAAGTCGTTCCCTGCGGCAGATGCTTGCGATATGCTTCCTGCAGCAGCACCGCTTTGCGGCGGTAGATCTCCCGCATCCGGCCGATGTGGGCGGCGAACATGCCGCTCTCTAGGTACACCTCGAGCGCCCCTGCGGCAGCAGCGGCGAATGTACGTCTGCGGTAGCCTTCGCCCGCAGGAACCCTTCCCGCAGCCCGAGGCGCAGACCGGGAAGCATGACTTTGGAGAAGCTTTTTACATAGATGACCCACCCGGACGGATCGTAAGCGAACATGGGGTCGTTCCTCGGATCTCCATCCAGGTCGCCCATGTAATCATCCTCGACGATGTACACGTAATACCGCTGCGCCAGCTCCACCATGCGCTTGCGGGCTTTGTTCGTGTGGCTGTACCCGGTTGGGTTGTGGAACCGCGAGACAGTGTAGAAGAACTTGACGTCCCCGTCCCGGAACAGCGCCTCCAGCCGCTCCAGATCCATGCCTCCTTCCTCGTACGTGATGCCGTGCACTTTGCCTCCATATCCCCGAAGCGATTCGACCATGCCAGCATGCACCGGCTGTTCCACGACAATGTTCCCCTTGCCGTTCGGAAAAGGCAGCCCCACCAGCAAATGCAGCGCCTGCTGAGAGCCAGTCACCACATAGATTCGCTCCGGAGCCGTGAACTCCTGCAAATGCCAGGCCAGTTGGAGCCCGAGCGAAGCGAGGCCCTGCCCCTCCGAGTTCGTGAACATGTCCTCGCGGTACCGCTCGATGGCCTCGTTCATGCAGTGCTGGAAGTCCCGGTATGGCATGGCGCTCCGGTCCGGTCCTGCCCACTCGAAATCGATGATGTCATGCACCTCCGCCGCGCCTCTCGGATCCTCCCCGCCTGGGCTGCGGTGCGCGATATAATAGCCGCTCTGGGGCACAGCATAGATCCGGTGCCTCTTCTCGAGCTCCCCGTATGCCCGAATCACCGTATTTCGGCTGCAGCCAAACGCTTCTGCCGCTTCCCGGATCGACGGCAGCTTGTTCCCCGGCCTCAGTAGCTAATCATGTATACATTCTGAGAAAAGGTATGAAAGGCTTCTACCAGATCAGGCATATTCCGTACATAAGTAAAAATAAAACGTCCAGGGTCATTCAGACTAATTCCGCCTTGATATCCTCCAGTACTAAACTGCAGGAATCGGTAATTCCCTTTCACTTCTCTGTATTGTTACTCTCTGATATTTGATCAATTAGCTAGCTTTTTGTTGTGCTATAGCAAATGCAGGATCCGTTCGAATTGTATTTAAAATCAGCGATAGGATCAGCGTCAAGAAGCCACCAACCTGCCATTTAAACCATCTAGACTTTTTTTTCATTGTTTGAACTCCTTTATAATGAAATAAGAACCTATTGGGAATGCAACATAAGTTGAGCCATGATACTACATACGGAGGCATGACGATCAATGATATTCAACGTCCTTTATAGTGTTGCCATGATGTTTAACATTCTTATGAATCTCAGCGGTCGTGTGATAAACCACATTATTGATGACATCCAACTTTAGCCCTTTAACAATGTGGAGTTTTGGGCTATAAGGAGGGAAAAAAGTTCAAGTCCAGCTTTACTTACCACCAAGAAGCTCTCCCACAATTTTGCATTATGAAAACGAGCATTATCCAAAACATAACGATTAAGTCGGTTGGAGCGCAGTGAGGATTCGTTGCAAGAGGGACAAGAAGGCTTCGGCCTTATATGGTCCCTCTTCCTACCAAACAATTTTTCCTTATCAGGCTTTGCAAGAAATTCTACGCCACGTGTTTACGTATAGGTTGGTTTGGTGTATTTGAGTTCCATACGATGCATCACCGCGAATAGGATAGATCTATCCAAATTACGGTTGATGTACGTTGGAAGAAAGTCCAAGTTGGTCATAAGTTTCTTTTGTTGTTCCTGGCTTAATTGTTCTAGCGGATAGGGGGAGAATTTCATCTGCAAACCATCGAGCCCATTCTTCCGATAAGTCCTGTAGTAGGTGCTCACGGCTTTCTTTTCTGTCGATTACATTCCAAACATCCATCGTCTTTTCTGGTGCTTCAGTCGTTGCTCAAATTAGTCAAACTAATAGTCATTATATTATATACTACATATTGTAGTATATTTAATTAATATAAGTCAATTACTACCTTCACGTTCAGGATTCCATAAGATTTCATCAATTTCTCCCTTTATTTTAAAATCTCCTTTATCCGTTATTGTTTATACTATTCTCCTATCGGACAAGATAGTTCAATTATAAATCATGTATTTGTAGAAACTGTGAAGAAATTGCGGTAATTTAGATTCAAAACTTCAATTTTGGCTGGATGACATAAAGTAAGATATATATGGCAGCCCCTGCATTCATTGCTGTGGAAAATCCCCATGTAAACGATAAAATGGTAGCAAGAAGCGAACCGACGACTGTGAGAATGCCATTCACCCCCCAACTTGCAGCAACATGCTTTTCTTTTACTCGACTCATTCCATAAGGGAAAGGCATTCCCATGAAGAAGCCCAAAGGCACTAGAACCAATGCGGTTACAATAACTCTTTGATTTACATCCATTTGAAGAGATTGCGCATTGTACCCATCCATGGCAGCATTGATTCCTAAAACTAATAAACCAATAACTAGTATGGGAATATATCGATTAGATTCGGAACGAAACCAATACTTGGAGAAATAACTACCCATTCCGCCTGAAACTAATAAAACACCTAAGACCAGCACAAAGGACAACGTGGGATGCCCCAGGGGAAGCACAAGTTTCTGCATCAGTGTCACTTCGATCATCATAAAACCAATGGCAATTGCAGAGAAATAGGTGAATGTGCCTATAGATAACTTGGATGCTCGCCCCATAAATAAGGCTACCAACAAAACTGCCACCAGCAGCATAATCATTTTTGGCGATATACCAACCATTTTATTATAAAAAAAGGGCATATCATCAATATTCGCTTCCAGATTAACTTTTACTGTCTTCATCATGATATTCATCTGCATAAATTGGTCGTTTACGTACGGAATATGAATTGGAATTTGTTGAATCTGTTTTGCCGCAGCCAAAAGACTGACAGCCTCTGGATACTCAAACGGTCGTTTGCCAATTATCAACAACGGTCGGGTAATTTTGCTTCCGTTTAATCCAGTGACCACATGCCCTAAGTGTTGGTAAGTCCCTATTACCGCTAAATATTTACTGATATCCTGTTCCTGTACGCCTCGTTTCTTAAAGTACTTTTTAGCAGCGTAGACCATTTTAAATAACTCGACTTCATCGTGTACCAAAAAGCCTAGGCTCCCCCCTTCTTCCAGCTTGTTCATGTATTCGGCTATCGCTTCTTGTGTGAAAATATAATTCTCCATTAATGACAATCCAAATCCGTTCTCTGTATTCTTTTTAACGAGGGATAAATAAATAAGATCATACTTATTGTTTGTCTCCCGGATATAATTTCGTCCATCAGATACGATTGGCTCCACTCCAGGAAGTTTAAAGACATTATTTGAAAGTTGGGAAACGTCCCTAACCGCTAAGAAGCTTCCTTCATTAATATCGACTGCCTCAATTATTTTATAACCTGTCATTTTCGCTAGTAATACCTCTTGGCCTCCTCCTCCTCCAATAATTAATGCCCGATTTTTCATCCGGCCTTGAAAAGCGAGATAACTAGTAGTATTACGCAAATAATCTACATGAGTAAGTTCCCCATTAAATTTTGAAATGGGGGAAACCGCCCCACCATCGATCGTTATATATAGTAAATCATCATCACCTGCATCAAATACATCTGTACGTGAGAAAGCATTCCATTTTGTAAAGATAACTCTTGCCTCTTTCTCATCCAGGAAAACATTGTGGGGACTTGTCTGATAAGCTTTAAATGAAAAAAAACTATAAAACGGATTTATGAAATTAATAAAGAGAATAGCCAACGTTGTGCTCCAGAACAGTTTTTGTTGTAAGTTCCACTCTCCAAAATAACATGCGACAAACACTGAAAAACCAATTAAAGATATTAACCCTATAGTTTGAAGCGGATTTAAGCTATCCATAAGAAAAATGGAAGAAACGGCTCCTAAGCCTCCCCCTGCTAAATCAGAAAAATACATAAGGCCAATATGATCGCGATGTCTCTGCATTAAATCAGCGAGGACCAGCCCACCCAAGAAAAAGGGGATAAGAGCCATCCCTGCATAAAAGAAAATTCCCACAAACGTTAATATATACATAGTAAAAATCACTGCAGCAATGGAAACTGCATACCATCCAAGGATATGATGATTTCGGAGCAAAGGGTGCTTTGTGATTTGAGAGTAGGCAAAATATCCCCCAATACCTATACCCAATGTTGCCAATGATACAACTAAAAAAACGTAATTGTAATCCATGATTGTTGCAAAAAAGCGTGATAAAAAGACTTCATATACGATTAAAGTAAAGGCGATAAAAAAAGTAATGATGACATCTTTTAGGAAAGTTTCTCTTGTGATCATCGGTTGCCCTCACTCCCTATTATCATTTTTAACCCACATTCCTGTTACTCCCAAGTATTCACAGTAGAATAGGATTTAAAACAAATTAAAAAACACCGTTTTATTAAACAGGCGCCGCCGTTTCTTTGTGCTTCCTCAGTTGAGAACAGAACCGCCGAACAAAATATTCGCTCTCATTGCGCTCCTTCAACATTATCAATTCTTACTACGCCGGATTATTTAAATATGATGCGAAACTTTACCATCCCCATGATAATCCCGTCATGAGTTATCCTATCGTTCACCAAATATTTGGACAATTTGTGACATTGAAGGAAAATGGATTATTAAGTCGAATTTAGACTTTGCTAAAAATAAATTGTTTGCCGAATTTCCAACATGGAAAACGGGGGAACCAACCTGGGTGAATTGATCTCAATCATAGAGGTCATAGGGAACCTTCAACCGAACCCTCCAGCTAACCTCGTAGGCACCGGAAGGAGCAGCTTAGAATTGAAGAAAATTTCCCTTTTTTTATCTAGCGCCGTTTTACTATTTTCCATCGGAGCAGGAACCGCCTCCGCTAATGGAACATTAGAAGGTAGCGTAAGCAACCTTCTTGGAACTCCTTACCAATGGGGAGGAACTTCCAAAGATACTGGATTTGATTGTTCAGGATTCATTTTGAACGTATTTAATCAATTTGGTATTGAATTACCGCGCACTTCAAAGTACCAAGCCAGTATTGGAGAAAAAGTAGCCAAGGCAGACCTTCGACCTGGTGATCTTGTATTCTTCAATATTGATGGTAAAGGTATTTCACACGCTGGTTTTTATGTCGGCGATGGCAAATTCGCTCACTCTGCAAGCAATAAAGGAGTAAGTATTAGTAATCTGAGCGATTCCTATTATGCAAAGCGTTATGTCACAGCTCGTAGGGCTACTACAGAAGATGCTTATGCACATATGATTTCATATCCATCTACTGCAGAATAGCTACTCATTGTTCGAAAGAAAGAGCTGCAAATGTATTCCTAATGGAATTTATTTGCAGCTCTTTTCTCTTGGCTATGGTAATTTCTTTACTCGCAGAATATAGTATCCAAATTCCCCTGAATTTTTGATCTAAACGACCTTCACCGTTTCAGTTTTCAAAACCATTGATAAACAATGTAAAATGATGCTAAAGAGTGAACCGGGCCATGGACCCGAAATTGTCCACCCCCCAACGGTTTATACATCTTTTATGGTAAGCGTCTAATAAGAAGGTGTATTCCAATGCAATCTAGATTTTGAGACAATTCCGTTAGAGTAAGTCGTTGGAGTTTTTCGACTCTACTCGAAAAACTCTAATGGGAGTGTGTCCAATTGCAAACTTTAGAAATGAGGAATCACTATCGACTCCAGCAATGGACCGAGACCATTCGTGACTGCCGGTCCAGTGGCCAGACCGCGGTTGGCTGGTGTGCCGATCACGAAGTCAATGTGAAAAGCTATTACTACTGGCTTCGGAAAATCCGTGAAGCTGCGTGTGAATCCCTTCCCGCCTTCTCCTCCCCGAATGAACCCACTCTCGTACCGGTTCCTCCTTCCTTGCGGACGAACGCCCCACGTTCCGAAGTGAGCCATGAACAAGCGGCCATCATTCTTCGTACGGATGCCGTTACGATTGAAATTCATCCGCATGCGTCTACCGCACTTCTTGAACAGACGCTTCGCATCATGCAATATGTTCGGTGACATCTCGAAGGCCGATCAACTGTGTATCGCCTGCGGTTATACGGATATGCGAAAGTCCATTGATGGACTCATTCACTTGGTGCAACATCAGCTACAGTTGAACCCGTTCCAGAATCATTTGTTTCTGTTCTGCGGCCGCAAGCGCGACCGGATGAAAGCCTTGTACTGGGAAGGCGATGGATTTGTCCTGTTGTACAAACGGCTGGAATCCGGCCAATACCAGTGGCCCATCGATGCGGAGGCCGTACGCTCGATCACGCCACAGGAGTTTCGGTGGTTGCTGGAGGGACTGTCGATCCATCAGCCGAAAGCGGTCAAAAAGCTGGGCTTCACCCCTTCCCTGTAGGTCAAAACAGAGCCGAAAATCCTTGTAGAATCTGGGTTTATGCACGCTTCTATGGTATAATGACAGGCATAGAAGACAGTAAAGGAACGGTATCCCATGAGTCCTTGGAACAGCTACAAAAGATGGAACATCGCATCGGCGACCTGGAAAAAGAGAATAAACGGCTACAGGAAACCGTGCAATTTCTAACGCAGAAGCTGTACGGCAAAAGCTCCGAGAAAACAGCTTCCCTCCCCGTAGGTGTGGAGCAGCTGTCTTTATTTGATGAGGCGGAAACGGAAGCTTCACGCACTGCACCGGAGCCAACCATCGAGCAGATCCAAAGCTACCAGCGGAAAAAGCAGGTAGGTGAACGAGCGGAACTACTCCAGGATCTTCCGCATGAGAAGCAACTTTGCCAGGTCCAGGACCGTTGTTGTAATGTATGCCACAGCGAGCTGGTCCTGGGGGGGGGAAGAGTTTGTGCGTACGGAAGTGGAGTTTATCCCTGCCCGCGTTCAAGCGATTGATATCTACAGAGAAACCCTAGAGTGCCGGGCCTGTCGGAAAGAGGACAAGCCCCAGATGAAAAAGGCAACGACGCCCACGCCTGTCATCCAGCATTCGATGGCCCCCGCTTCCTCTGTGGCATGGGTCATGTACCAGAAGTTTGTGAACAGCATGCAACTGTACCGCCAGGAGAAGGAATGGAAGAGCATTGGCCTTGACCTGAGCCGGGCCACGATGGCGAACTGGATGATCGCGGCCACGAGAGACTGGCTGAAGCCGCTGGTGAATCGGCTGCATGGGCTGCTTGTACAAGAGCGATATCTGCATGCGGATGAGACGCCCTTACAGGTGATGAATGAGAAGGGACGGAAGAACACGACTTCCTCCTACATGTGGATCTACAGCAGTGGGCAGCATAGTGTGCATCCCCTACGGATCTTTGAGTACCAACCCGGACGGGGGGCGAAGTATCCCCAAGCGTTCCTGAAAGGGTTCAAGGGATATTTACATAGCGATGCCTACTCCGGCTATGCGAATCTGGCAGGGACGATTTCTTGCCTATGCTGGGCACATCTTCGGCGTAAGTTTGTCGAGGCATTGCCACCGGAGGCGAAGCATCCGGAAGAGACCCTTGCAAGTGTTGGGGTAGCCTATTGCAACAAGCTTTTTGAGCTGGAGGCACTGCTTGCCTCACATCCCACTAAAGAGCGAAAGGAACAACGTCTGGTGCAGGAAAAGCCTGTACTCGATGCTTTTTGGTCATGGGTAGAAACGGCCAAAGGCAAGGTACTTCCCAAATCCAAGCTAGGCGAAGCGCTAAAGTATGCACGTAACCATAAGCAAGAGTTGATGAATTACTTAAAAGATGGGAACTGTGTGATCTCGAACAATCTAACTGAGAACAGCATTCGACCCTTTACAGTAGGACGTAAAAACTGGTTATTCAGCGGCAGTCCACGGGGTGCAACCGCGAGTGCAGCCATCTACAGCATCGTAGAGACAGCAAAGGCAAATGGATTGAGCCCGTACAAATATCTAGTCTATTTGTTGCAACAGTTACCATCGGTTGCATTTCGCCAGCAGCCGGAGCTACTTGATGCGTACCTTCCATGGAGTCCGGCAGTTCAACAACATTGCACATAACGCAGAGCCTGTGGATCTTCATGAACCCTGGGCTTTTCTTTTTCAATACACCTGGTTGTTAGACGCTTACCTTTTATGCACGTACATATGTATAAAAACCCCAATTTTGTGAAGAATCAAAATAGGAGTTGCCGCGGCAGCTCCTACTCCCTTACATCTTAAACCCGTCCATCGTGTGGTCGATCTCGTCTTGCGTGATGCCAATGTACCGTTTAGTAATGGATGGAGGCGATTTTTCAATAGCCATGGGAGGCTACTCAATGCTGCTTACTCATTTTATTCTAAATAACCCCTGAATTCCCCACGTTTTTTTGAACAGAATCCTCTACATCTGGATCATTAGTATTTGTGCTACTGATTGCATTGAAGGTATGTGCGAAATCACCGGTATTAAAAGATCCTGCACCAGCATTTGTTTTAGCGCTGCTTTGAGGAGAAAGCTGCACGGCATCCCCGAATTGAACGATTGAGCTAGGTCCTACATTTACAATTTTAACGTTACCCACTAGCGATGGCATAGACAATCTCCTTTTTCCTTTATTATTTTACTGTATGTCGGCATCTGCCTATATGCTACTTACTAGGTATCTGTAGGTCTGCGTAATGGAGTTTGAGTAACCCACACTACATATTGGGGTCTGTGTAGTAATGGAACAGAAAACTGGAATAAGGATCAATGTTAATTCAAATCATGAATCTTCAACTATTTTCAATTTTTTCAATAGTCATTAATGAACGTAATCTACCTTGTTCAATGTCTTCCGGCAGATTAAAGGAGTATTTGCCCATAATATGAATATGATCATACCCCAGCGGAGATAATCTTTTTACGTCAACATCGTCAATTTTTTGATTAGTTTTTCTTATGGCGTCCAGTGCTACTTCTGTGTATCGTGTATTCCAAAGTACAATCGCATTAACTACAAGTCCTAAGGCCCCTAATTGATCCTCCTGCCCTTCGCGATAGGCTTTATGAAGTTCGCCCTTTTTCCCATAGAAAATTGCACGTGCCAGGCTATGTCGTGATTCTCCACGGTTTAGCTGCGTCAATATTCTCCTACGATAGTCAGGGTCATCTAGATAAGCCAGAAGGTATTGTGTTTTGTAAATACGACCAAATTCACCAATGGCATGTCCCAACATAGTTGGCTTTCCGCCCCTTTGAAGCATTTGGATAAAACTTGTAGCATTCACTGTCCCAAGTTTAAGTGAACCTGCAACACGCAGCATATCATCCCAATGACGTGCGATAATATCTTTGCGAATTTTGTGCCGGGCGAGCTTATTCAAAACACCATAATCAGCTTCTGGGTCAAACCTCCAAAACCTCGATGCTCCTATGTCGGCAAGACGTGGACTGAACTGATAACCAAGAAGCCCGAAAAGCCCAAATATGATATCACTATAACCAGCTGTATCGGTCATTATTTTACGTGGTTGTAAAACGGTCTGTTGTTCTAAAATCCCCTCCAACAAATACAGAGAGTCCCTTATCGTTCCAGGTATTACGATTCCATGAAATCCAGTAAATTGGTCGCTGGTGAAGTTATAGTAAGTAACTCCGCGTCCGGTTCCAAAATATTTAGGTTCGGACCCGAGTTTATTGTCTTGACGGGTGTTACAAAACGTAATCCATCAGCAGAAGCAACTTCACCACCACCCCATATCTGTGCTAATTTCAATTGTGTATGATACGCGACTAGTGCGTCATTCGCTAGGGATAGCGTTTCAGTACGGAAATAGTTTTGTTCAACCCACGTAAGACGGTCATATTCCAATGCTGGAACGCCCGATTGTACAACGGGTTCAAGTCCTATGTTACACGCTTGCGAAATAAGTACAGCACATATGCTAACAGCTAGGTCTTTAACTCTTGAACCACCTTGGCTGATGTGTGTGAATGCTTCAGCAAACCCCGTCCATCTATTAATTTCAAGTATTAGATCCGGTAAATCAGGATGGGGGAGAAGAGAGTGGACACGTTCGCGTAATTGCTTTAATGATTTTGGTTCTTCTAATCGATCTAGAGGCGTAAGAACAAGCCGTTCCTGGCCTGCAAATGTTTCAAACCGAACAGCCGAATTGTTTGCCCATCGCTCGGCTGTTTTTTTATATGCTGTATTAAGTTCATCTACAAGTGGTAATAATGCTTCATCAGCCAATGCTGGCCAATCAAGTGTGCGTAGTATCTGGGGTCGGACAGCTTCCCATGCCGTACCTTGAAGTAGCTGTGCTCTAGGATCACCGTAACGTTCGCTGCCGGATATATAAATATCATGGCGTTTAAGATTTTCAAGTATGCGTTCAATGGACCAAAACGTATAGGCACAGGGATTAATACTATCAGGGGAATTCTTGATTACTACTTTTCGCCAACCAACCGAAATACCAGTGATAGGAGCTCCAGCATATTTCTTTTTACCACTTTTAGATTCACAATCCGCAAGAAACTGCCACGTTAAAAGTGCTTGTTGTCCTGCTGGGGTTGCATGAAATTTAATTGCTGACATAAGTTTTGGTAGAAACTTTCGTATCGTTGTATAGTGTCTGAAAAGTTCTGCGAAAGCAACGACTTGGTCAGCGGGTCTAGTAAGTGTTGAGAGCTACTGTTGGAATTACACCCTTGAAAATGGGGACAAATGACATCTCTATCTGGTTTGATAATCATCCAGATTTTAAACAAGTACGTGTTAAATTTACAATGCCCCCTGACTGGGTTGCTGAAGATAATGCGTTTTCGCTGGGTAACGGTGAATATCGTTTGACCGGGAATTTTTTGCACGCAGCTGGAGTCATTCAAATGGAAGTTAATGCGACTACAACTCAGGGCGAGAAAATCACTTTCCCGTTAAGCAACTAAGCCTGTATGCGCAGGAATCAGATGTGAAATCAAATGGTTATGGGCCTAACAATATTGAAGTAAAAGCTGGAGTTCCGACGAACGAGCAACCATAAAGTTTCAATCTAGCGTGGATCCATGTCCACGTATTCTTCCGGGCCGGATCGTCGGGTACGAAAATCATGAATTTCAATATATCTCCCTTTGAATAATTCAATGACACGCAGTATTTCGCTCTCCTCTTCCGGGCCAAAACAATTCCGATAATAGGGTCCAATATCGTCCATCCGGTAAGGGTGACCAATAATAAACTGACCGCAACACCCAAAGATGTGAAAACATCGGTAAGCAGATGCAGGGCATTCGATTCCGGGAGAATCCGGGCCAGAATGCTAGACACTGAAATACTCCTATGAGGACTGCTTGTTTGTAAGTAATATCCTCCATAGTTTCTGCTGTTACACGTACACGTGCCTTTTCTGCCACTATCATCAGGATTCCACCAGCTACTAGACTTATAAGTACAGGCAAAGGGCCAAATAAGTATTTTTTGATTAGATCATGTAGTGCCAGACCCACCACTACAGCCGGACCCATAGCCAAACCAACATGGATGATATTGATCCCCGGCTGCTTCATGAATCCAGGTTTCAGTTTGAAAAATCGAAGAAATCGTTTTAAATATAAGACAAACACTGCTAGGACTGCACCAAGCTGTACGATGATTTCAAATGTTTTGGCACGCTCTCCTTCAAAAGAAAGTAGATGTGCCGTTAAAATCATATGTCCCGTCGAGGATACGGGCAAGAATTCTGTTAACCCCTCCACGATCCCCATAATTACTGCATTTACAATGTCATTCAATTACTATACACTCCTAAAAATTATAATAGTTTGGATAAAATTAAGGATATAAGGATGCCCTGTGGCCACTGCTGTAACATGCTACCTTAATATATCTGCTATTGAGGAAAAGGCGTTTGGGTCGGAGAAGCAAATCCCTTACTATAAGCCCCATCTATTGCAGATCTAATTTCATTTGCTGATCTTCCATCCTTGTTCATCTGAGCTACTTTAATCGCAATATCCATACATGTAGCGCATCTTGTTCCGTGATCATCCCAAGTGGTTGTACCGTCACTTTTTGTTACTTTAATAAAACAATTCAAATTGCTTTGATGTCCGGCTTCCTCACCGCATCCGCAATAACAGGGAATCCACTTCATCAGATCCTTGTTTTGCGCTGCAAGCTGGTAAACGATCTTGGTCGTTTCTGGATACTTATTTAAAAATGAAGGCAATTTATCAGGAGCAGCTGTAGTCTCTTGCAGGTCACCATTTTTTGTGGAGTGCTGGCCATGGCTTATTTCTGGTTCAGCATTCTTTCCGCATGCTGACACAATGAATACAACCATAACTATCATGATTAGTTTCAATAGATTATGACTCATGTTTTAATGTAGCCTCCCTATTTTTGTGACGTTCTTACTATCTTTTCGATTCGAGTTTTTATATTATTCTCAGTCATCTCCCCAACAAAAATATCCTGAATAATCCCTTGTGGATCAATAAAAAACGTGGTGGGATAAGACATTACTTTATATTTTTTTCTAACCGTATCATTATCAAGTAGAATTGGAAAACCGATATTTAGCTGTTTTACAAAGGACTCAACTGATATTTTGCTTTCATTTAGATTAATACCGACAATCTCTACACTTCTATCTTTCCATAGGTCATACTGTTTTTGTAGTGCTGGCATTTCCCGGACACATGGGGGACAAAAGGTTCCCCAAAAGTTAATGACCAAAACCTTTCCATGATAATCAGAAAGATTATGGATTTGGCCATCCAGGCCTAAAAGCTTGAATTCCTGTGCCATGGAACCTACTTTTACAGGTTGTTCTTCTTTGGAAAACGTAGTCGTGATGGCATAAATACCTACAATTAGGGCGGCCACTAGTATCAGAATTTGCAGCAATCTATTTCTATTCATAACTTGGAATATGACCCTCCTTGCTCATTTTAAAATCCAGTAAAGCCGCCATATAAGCGGATTAAGAAGATGGTTATTTGAGTCATTTTGTCCGTGTATAATAATACACCTGTCAGCAGCATCATGACTCCGCCTATTTTCATAAGTTTGCCAGAGTGCTTGACTAACCATTTTGTTTTTCCAATAAAAAAGGTCATGGCAAAGAAAGGAATGCCGAATCCCATCGTATACGCAACAACATAGAAAATGGCTTGGTTGGGTTCTGTAAGGCCTAAGGCAAATACAGCAGAGAGAATGGGCCCAATGCAAGGAGTCCAGCCTGCAGCATATGCGATGCCGATTAGAGTGGACCCTAAATAGCCTTCCGGCCTTCGTCCAAACTGGATCCTCTTCTCCTTCAAGAGAAACTGGGGTTTAAAAAGGCCTAACATAAAGAGACCCATTACTGCGACAATGATGGCACCTAACTGCCGAAGCAAATCACGATAATCCGAGAAGAATTGGCCGATCAGGCTAGCTGAAAGCCCCAAAGCCAGAAAGATAATGGAAAAACCAAGAATAAAAAACAAGGTATGAAGAAGAGCGTGTTTTTTCGATATGTGTTTTGAATCTTTGGAACCTGTGATTGAAACCCCTGTGATATAAGACACAAAGGAGGGGTACAAGGGCAGACAGCAAGGGGAAACAAAAGATAACAAACCGGCGCCGAATGCCAACCATAGCGTAAGATCAGTGGGATACATATGTCCGTTCCTCCATCTTTGATAGGTATTGTCTTTTTAAAGAGCTAATTCTCTAGCTAGAAAAGCGGATATATATTACTTATTTTATGTAAGACAGGGCTTGCCTTCCCTGCAAGTCCCATGTTTTGATGAACTGCTCCTTCAGGACTTTTTCCTGTTTAACACCTGTAAGAGGATCATTGACATAAACATATGACTCATCATATCCAACCAGGAGTACGGCATGGACCGAAAATGTTCCTTTAATAGGTCCTAACGGTGAGTCCCATACATACCACCTGGGCGTCTCCTTGAACCCAATCGTCGTCCATACAACTACGGGAATTCCCGCGGCAACCTGGCGTTCAAGGAGGTCAAAAGAACTGCGTGTTAAATCTACACTGGTAGGGATGTACGTTGCCATGAGTTGAAATAAGGCGGTGTGATAGATGCTGAATCCTTGGGATTTGGCTGTGATATCACCAACAAAACCAAGATTGGGATTACCCCAGTAGACGATGTTCCCTTTATCATCCCATTGAATGGGGGTGGGATCCACCAGCATCTCCGGCAGCAGTTCCATCTTGGTTTTCTTCACTCCATAGAACTGGAGAAGCATCGTCAAGCTGGTTAACTCACAGCCGGAAGGAAGTTCAGGCTTTTGCTGAATAATTGGGGCGTCAATGATAAAGGATTTAGGCTTATTATCCACAGAATATTGCGGATTCGCTAGTTGATTGGGACTTTGCAATGAATTAGACGGATACCCAGGTACGTGGATAGGCGGTACATTTTCAGGCTGGTTTTCAGAGGAAGGTTCCGTTGCTAGCTTACCAAATATCATTAAAGTCAGAAAGCTGCTGCCCAACACGGAAACGGACACCGTCGTGAGAGCGACCATAAATGTCCCCAGTTTTTTAGAATTTATAATCATGAGTTGTCCCTCCCGAGAAGCCGACAAAGATCCCATCGTTAATTTTATCGATGGGAACTGCCTTTACAAAATAGAGGTGTTTTTTTCTTGCCTCCATTTGCGAATATTGTCTAGAATTATCATGGTAAAGCCCGTCACAATTAGTGCATCTGCCATATTGAAAATGGGGTAGTTGATGAATTTAAACTCAAACATGTCGACGACCTCTCCTTTTATGGCACGATCCACAAAATTGCCCAAGGCTCCACCCATAACCATTGCAAGGGCAACGGAAAGAAAAGGTTGGCTTTTATATACCTTTCGAAGGTAGAGAATAATGCCGATAAGAATGGCGATCGTGACCACAATAAAAAAGAGCCTCTGATTCTGTAGGATTCCAAAAGCAGCTCCACGGTTGCGGTGCGAAGTCAAATGAAAGATCCCCTTGATCAGTGGAATGCTTTGTCCCAGCTCCATGTATCTTACAACGGACCCTTTTATGAATTGGTCAAGGAGAAATACTGCGGCGGCTATCACATAATATCTCGTCAAGATTTCAGCACTCCCCTAAAGTTTTAAATAAAGCCGAATCCCAGTTTTCCCTAGAATTCGGCTCCGTCAGTTCCAATCATCCCTCAAGGACTAGCCCAGCATAATGAGGGATCAGACCGGCATAGCTGTCACCAGTGGCAAATGTAAGGGCAAAAGTGTTAAAAGCCAGTTGCGATGAGCCGTAACTACTTTTGTGGTTTAACTCGGCCGCTTACTCTTTAATCTTTAGCAGCCGTAAGCTGTTCAGGGTTACGATAAGCGTTGCACCCATATCTGCAAAGATGGCCATCCATAAAGTAAGCCATCCAGGGACAATGAGCAGCAAGGCAACTGCTTTTATGATCAACGAGAACGTGATATTCTGCTTGATGATACCTAGCGTGCTACGGCTTAATTTTATGGTATACGGTAGCTTTGTTAAGTCATCCGCCATGAGCGCAATATCTGCTGTTTCCAAGGCAGTATCTGTACCAGCACCTCCCATGGCAATACCGACATCTGCGCTCGCCAACGCTGGCGCATCATTGACCCCATCCCCAATCATGCCAACCTTTCCGAGCTCTTTTAGGCTTTTAATCGATTCCAGTTTATGCTGGGGCAATAGCTCAGCTTTTACTTCGCCAATCCCGACCTGCCTGCCAATAGCCTCAGCTGTCGCTTGGTTATCCCCGGTAAGCATAACCGTTTTAGTGATCCCCAAAGCATGGAGTTTACGAATGACCTCCCGGCTGCTGGGCCTGATCTCATCTGCGACAGCAATAAGCCCGTAAACCTCAAGTTCCGTACCCAGAACCATAACCGTCTTGCCTTGTTTCTGTAGCTGTTGGATTTGCTCCGAAACGATGCTCTCCAGCGGTTTAATATCGTCAAAAAGCCGAGGGCTTCCAATATAGTAAAGGACGCCATCTACAAAGGCTTTTGCTCCTTTGCCGGTGATCGAAGTAAAGTCAGTGGCTTCTTTAGTAGCCGTGTTAATTTCGGCTGCCTTCCGGACGATCGCAGATGCAAGTGGATGTTGAGATCCCTTTTCAATCGCTGCAGCAATGGATAATAGTTCATCCTCTTCAGGCCCTTGTAACCGCACGATGTTTGTTACGACCGGTACACCTTTCGTTAACGTACCTGTCTTGTCAAAGGCGATCACAGTGAGTGCACCGGCTTCTTCTAAATGAATGCCTCCCTTAATCAGCACACCATTTTTTGCAGCATTTCCGATAGCCGTCACAATCGATACCGGCGTGGAAATAACGAGGGCGCAAGGGCAGCCGACGACAAGGAGCGCTAGCCCCCTATAAATCCATTCTCCCCAAGCTCCCCCCATAAACAGCGGAGGAATTAACGCAATACCTAAAGCAAGAAGCATGATCGCTGGTGTATAGTATTGAGCGAAACGATCGACGAAAGCTTGCGAAGGAGCCTTTTCGGCCTGGGCTTCCTCGACGAGATGAATGATCTTGGCAATCGTAGTATCTTCCACACGTTTGGTCACCTCTACTTCCAGCAAGCCTTCTTCATTGAGCGTTCCAGCAAACACATCCCCGCCCGGTTCTTTTTCTACTGGGACAGACTCCCCCGTGATGGCCGCCTGGTTCACAGCTGACCTTCCCTTCAAGACCGTTCCATCCATCGCAATCTTTTGCCCGGGTTTTACGACCATGATATCCCCGATTTGGATATCGTCTACAGAAACCTGCAGCTCCTTGTCGCCGCGGCGAATGGTTGCCTCTTTGGGAGCCACATTCATCAGTGAACGAATGGACTGCCTAGCTTTCTCCATGGAGTAACTTTCAAGTGCCTCGCTAATTGCAAATAGAAGGACAACGGTTGCGCCTTCTAACCATTCACCAATGGCTGCTGCTCCGATGATGGCAATGGTCATCAACGTATTCATATTGAAATTGAAGCGAGTCAGGCTTTTCAGTCCCTTGATAAAAAGTTCATATCCACCAATGAGGATGGATACGGCAAACAGGACGGTCGAAATCGGACTATCTTCACCTAAAAGCCATCCAATAGAAAGGAATGCGGCGGAAACCAGGCTTGTGATGGTAGATCTTTTTTTCCAAAAAGACTTTTTTTCAATCGGCCGGGTCTCTTTTTCAGGATATACTTTCAATCCTTCAAATGCTCCGGCCTTCTCTAATTCGGGAATGCTCGCTTTCCCATATACCGTAACCTTTGATGCTCCAAAATTAACTTGGGCATTTTGAACTTCTGGCAAAGATTTAACGTTTTGTTCGAACTGTGCAGCACAATTGGTGCACGTAAACCCTTGAACCCGGTACACAGCCTTGCTCTGAACCTCTTCCTGATCTGATCTACCTTGCATATACGGCTCCCTCCTCATTTTCTGAATGAGCAAACGCCAACATGATAAGCTTCCTCATACGGTCATTGTCCATCGAGTAAAAAACCAGCTTACCTTCTTTGCGGAATGTAACCATCTCCATGCTGCGAAGCAGACGAAGATGGTGGGAGGCTGATGCCAGCGAGCAGCCAATGATGTTGGCCACGTCACAGACGCACAACTCATCCTCATTGCATAAAGAATAGGCAATCTTCATCCTCGTCTCATCGGCCAATGCTTTAAATATATGGATGGCCGGATTAACATCCAGATGCTCAAGTAAGTCCTGTTGTCGTTTTACCTTGTCCTCATCGAAACAATAGATCTCGCATTGTTCATCATGAGCCATTGCCTTCACCTCAATCAAATGTATGTTTGATTATTATCATATACCAAAGCCGCGTAATAATCAAACACATATTTGATTATTATTTCATATTTTCGATAAAAATATACAAGTTCCGATTAACAAAATGGAAACGGAACATCCATATAATTTCATATTCAAAAGCTAGATTTCCTTGTGGTAAGTAGGCTAATATGAGATTATAAGTTCCGATACTTACAATTCTAGGACTAGGGAAAAGCTTTTTACATTGAAAAAGTGGAAGACCTTGATAAATAAGGTCTTCCACTTTTTGAGTTTCCTGCGTTGTACGCAGCAATTCGAACCTTACGCGCTATCTTCGCGGGATCACCTGGTCAAACCAAGTTACATTGGTTTGTATCAATCAGAAACTATCATGCGTCATCGTCTCTTATTCCAGTTTTCTGTTCCATTACTACACAGACCCCACTTTCGTCCGTTCAATTAAAATAAGGTTTACGACCAGTCATTTTCTCATAGTAATGCCCAATGATCTGCTCCATGCCTGGAGCTACTGAGGCGAAGCTCTTCGCTTCCATAATTCTCTTAATCGTTCCCAACTCAATATCATGATGAAGATATTCTTTCCGTTCAGCATGTTTATTAGCCGTCCGGATCATTCGTTGCAGGCGTGCCAAATCACGCATTTCTTCCAGATTCTCATTAAGGCTTATCTTTGCCTTCATCCTGTTTCTCCTTCGTTCTTGCCGGTTGTTTGGAACTTTGTAGAACCTGGGCATCTGCTAGCTGTTGCCGCAGTTTGTCCATATCTGAATAAAGCGTCCGGATCTCGTTCGAATGTCTTTTTTCAAGATTACGGATCTCTCGAGATAGTTCCAACCTTTCGTTAGTAAACTCTTCCGTGAGTCTTCTCTCAATGGTAAGCAATGCTGTTTCCTGAGCGAGTATCGCTCGTTCAGCGGCTCTTTGTAGTTCGTCGGCATGTTTATCTGTCAACATCTTAATCTGATCTTCATGTACCAATCTTATCGACTCTATAACTTCACGTGATGCTTGCAACTCTTCTGCTTGCTTTTCCGATAACTTAGTAATTTCAAATATTTTGGATTCAAGCTCTTGTTTTTGCAGAACCGCTTCCTGGCCATCTGTAACCATCTTCGACAATCGTTCAATTCTTTCTTTGTTTTCAACAAGAATTTCTTCATTTTTATTATTTATTTGCGTGAGGTTCCCGGACTCCTTTTGAAGATCTACCAAATCTTTCTCAAGCCCTTTTTGTTCCTCCTTCATTAACTGCTCAATCTTTTTATGCTCGGTTAACTCATCCTGCTGGACGGAGAGCTGCAGAGCAAGCTCGTTTAGCTTCTCTTCATAACCTTCAGAGAGTTGAATTCGATCTCCCTGTTCAGTAGTCAGCATTGACGTGAAATGATCGACGAGGCTTTTCACATGGTATTCAATTGAAGATATTTGTTTTTGGTAACCAGCTCCAAGACCATTTTTCATTTGTTGTAACTCATACGTGGACATTACGTGGTCTAAAAAATCGCCTTCGAATAGAATCCCAGATTCACGGAATAATTTCTCCGCCTTCTCACGCCCCTCTATCGTTGGCTTATAAAGCTTTTGAGTCCTTTCTATCTTCTCAGACATCCCACAACCTCCTGCTCAATATATTTCAATTATCGCGCTCTAGTTCAGTATTCACGATAATCCTCTTCATCAAATCCTAATGATGCGTTAAAAATATCTGTATTTTTCCGGAGCCTGTTTAGTCTGAATCTTATAATGAGATCTATCATTGCTTATATACTATAAATAACTCTAATACTAATATATACCTTATTAATATAGATGTAAATGTAGATATCTAAGATATCTTTGATATCTGTTTGTAACAGTACTTTAATCAGATATCCAAATCAAAATGGACCAGAATTATACCCTGGTCCATTTTGATTTACTGTTTATACATTTATGTATTTGGATTTCCCTCACAGTGATGTTCGCTCGTTGTTCTCCTTGATGATCCTAGACAGAAGAAAATTAACTGTTTGATCAAATGAATAGTTTTTTTCATTTGCAATATTCTCTATCTGTTGATATACCTTCTTATTATAATTCGTGTGCTTACTTATTATTTCGCCGTCTAACTCAATGTAATCTCCTGAAAGGGTTAAGTAACCTTCCACTTTAAATTTGTTGAGCAATTTTAAATCTGACTTACTTCCTTTGATTTTCCCTTTCCTACACCTTATAAAATAAGAATCTTCTTTTTCAAAAATTCGAATGTTTTTGTTACCAAGACATCTAACCATTTCACTCAAAACATCAATAATCTCAGCATAAACATCAATTGGTCTCGGAAACGAAAATATAATCGTTCCAGTCTTTTTCTCATAAGGTAAATCAAGACAGGGTTTTGAGATAGGAAGGTAGCCATGTGGTTCGATAATAAGATAATTTTCAGTAAGCAGTTGGACTGGATTAGTCGAGACTACTACCACCTTTTTTTCTTCAAATGTAAAAGAATCGAATAATCTCAAATTATTTTTATATAAGTCAAGCTCCCTCCCTCCATCTCTTAAAAACTGGTGCTCACGTTTCTCAAGAGCTAATTTTAAGGCCACGCAATCGGCTCTTCTGAATATGCGTCGTTGTTGCTTTCCATAAGTAATTACCTGGCTCGGTATACCTGGAGGGTTCGTTTTAGCGAGCAGACCTAAATATTGCTTAGTGATCCCCACAAGTTCCGCAGCTTCACTTTGAAATAAAGCATCAGGACCGAACAAATGATTCAATCTTTCGTATTCTTCTACCGTAAACCGATAACCACCATCACTACGATATGTATCTGGATTTACGGAGTTGAGCATGCCATTTTCAACCCATAGTCTAATAGTATTAGTCGATTTTTTTAATTTTTGAGCCATCTCTTTTTGTGATAAATAATTTGACATTTTACTTTACCTCGCAACGAAATGCCTATTTTATGGGTAAATTGAACTAATAAATTTAAGGATAACATATTTAGAAGTTACATGAATATATAATATTCCGATTTATCTCTTATTTGTCTTATAATGCTTATTTTATTATTCTAATTAAATCTATTGATGGCAGTCGATTAAACTCTGTATTTCTCCATAGATGAAGCTCACTCTCAGTTAGTGTCAGTTTATATTCACTTAAAGCAGCTGGTAATTTAATATCTATTAACCCAATTAGTTCATTTTGACCACTGGCTGAAATTGATCCCAGTTTAATTCGACCATCTTGACCTTCTTGAAACAGATAGTACAGTTTTCCATTATAGTAACAAGGTTGTGTATAAGATGAGCCTCTTAACCGTTCAACTTTATCTTTTCCATTTTCATAAGAAATATCACCCGATTCATAATTTAACGTTTTATAAGCATTGTTTGATATTATTCTCAAATTTTTATTGACCTGATCAAGTGAAATATTCACCGAAGAACTATAATCCAATAGTATATTATTGAGATCTGAAATTTTAAAGAGCCCATTAGGAACTTCCTCAGAATAAAGATAATAAGAATCTTTCACCCCAGTAATTAATCCATTTTTCCCATCGTATCGAGCCATGGCTATGAATTCTTTTCCTTTGGGAGTCGATTTATTGGCTACATAAACTTCCTGCGTCACTGTTCCTCTTTCGAAGGTAGACTTTAAAACTCCATCTGCTGCACGCCAATAGATTGCATTTTCATGAAAAAAATACTGAAAAAAAGAATTATCTTTTTTTATATTTTTAAACTGTTGATTTTGGTAAACCCATTTTCCAGTACTCATATCTGCGAGTGAGTAATAGACGTTTAAATAAGATCCTGATTGAGAATTTTCGGTCCAGAGTAAATAAAGAAAACCATCTTTCTCAAAAATGTAAGGTTTAATTATCCCTGATTTGTTGGAAAGATTGGATGGATAATAACTATCCTCACCGTAGTTAATAATAGGGGGCATCACTTCCATTTGCTTATTTATTAGAACGGTATCTGTTGCAGGATCCCAAGACACTTTTTTTCCCGTTGATTCCGATACAAATCTTAGAGGTACCATCGTAACCCCATGGATCATTCTGGGTTCTGATTCTAATTCAAATTTTTCATTATTGACGAGAACTGTTTTTTTCCCAATTGTCATATCTATTTTGACAAACTCACTAGTGCCTGTTACTCGCTTAGTAGTTGGTTCCCAGCCTACTTTAAGACCCAGAGTTTCAAATATCCCACGAAAGGGAACTAGTACACTACCGTTTTCTAAGATTGGTGTACCTTCAAAAATTATTGGTATCCCTTGGTATTTAACAGTTATAGTTGGAATCTGTACTGCATCTTCAGCCAATATTATTTGGGCAAAGAAGAAGGATAGACATAATGCAATGAGTAAACTAATTTTGTGTTTCACGCCAAAACCTACTTTCTTAGAATATAATAAGTTTCAAATCTTTAATTTGTATTCTATGACCCCACCGGCACTGCGATATAACGAACAACTTTATTTTTTCCAGTCGTTTTGGCTTGGTACATAGCTTGATCCGCTTGTGTAATCAATTCATCATGTGAAATACCTTCTTCTCTTTTACTGTAACCTATACTCGCTGTAACACCCGGATTCGTCTCCTTTTCAATACGAAAACGAATTCGTTCAGTCAAATGTTTCATTTCAACTTTTTTATCTCGAATAAGAGCAACCATTTCTTCACCACCATATCTTGCAACCAGACCAATCCCTTCCACCTCCTCTCTAAAGATTGAGGCTACTTGTTTTAACACTTCATCACCAGCTTTATGCCCTTGCGTGTCATTAAGTTTTTTAAAGTTATCAATATCAATAAAGATGATATGAACTGATTGGCCCGATTTTACCGATTTCTCAACGTTTTCGTATAGGTGTCGACGGTTGAAAAGCCCTGTTAGTCCATCAGTAATTGATTGCATATATGACTTCTGCATAACTTCGATTACTCTCTCCAATAAAATAAAGAAAAGTATAGAATAGGATATGACTGGTAATACTTTTACAATAAATGGTTCCCATATTGAACTATGAACTCCTTCAAACTTATCCCAAACCTTTATTCCTTCTATTATAAAGAACGTAAGGATCGCCCAACGAAATTTATTATCTGATCCTACTTGTCTACCTAGCATAAACCAGATAGTCACAAGAAAAGCCATTATGTATCCAATTTGAATCCATTCATTCAGAAAGACCATTCCAAATGCCGCGGCGCATAACGTGTAAAAAACCCATTGGATGTGTGCTGCAGTAATATGATATAGCTGATATAAACCAAGGATGATCAAAAAAAATGCACAATCTCCTAATACTGCTATACTTCTTTCAATCCATATCAGGTACCAACTCTCTGTTGTCATAAATGAATGAGTAATAGAAATGCCATGATCTATTAAAGTTAAAACTAAGGCAATTGATAGTGTTAAATACGATCTTTTCCGTCGTCGTTTGAATAAATTTATGGAGATTAACAACATAAGCAAAAAGATAGGCAACAATATTAATGAAGATATTACCGTTCCCTGGTGACCATTAAATAGTTCTAATAATTTCATTTTTATCACCTCGAATTAGAATAATACCTATCTGGACATAAAAAGGGCACACCAACATTCTGGCGCGCCCTTGAGTCATTCTCCCGAGGCATTAGATTTATAATAATTATAATTGAGTCTTTATCATGTTGGCAATATCTTAGTTTACCAATTCACATAAATTGTTGAAAATTCTACCAAATATCCGTTAAAGATGCTAATATCAATAGAAATATTGACAATTTCCCCTGGATCCGTTCCCCCCGCTTACTGCAGCCTATCACTTTCCCACCTGCATTTTTAGGCGTAGTAATATTAAGCCATTGCCATATCAGCCATAATGAATCCCTTGAAAGTACATATTCGTAAGGATCCCTTTTCGGTTTTTTCAAGATATTCAACATTGCAGCGCAATAAAGGCTCAATCAGCTGGGTATCTCTCCATGTTTTAGTATGGAGTTGTTGAACAATCAGCAAAAATGCTTGCTTTTCTTCTGTTTTAAAACCAAACTTAACTACAACCGCTGGATTATTCTGTGTTTTATTAATATTACCTTCATCAATAAGTTTAATCACTACTGCAAATGGATTTACCTGATAACCTATAATAACAGCAGGCTCCAAAATTGTGTGTTTCCATTTGATCCATGTTTTCGCTCTATGATTAAAGAAATATTTTGAGTTCTTCTTTTTTGCTACAATTCCCTCCCATTGGTTTCTTAATGTCCATTCAAAGAGATTACTTCCGTGATCCACTGAAAATGGAATTACCATAAGTTCCGGATCTGATAGAATAACATTTGAAAGTATCTCTTTACGTTGGAGAAGGCCAAGGTGATTTAGAGACTTACCATTAAGCATAAGTATATCAAAAGCAATCAATGTAGCCGGATTTTTATTTGAAGCTGCTTCAATTCGATTTAGATTAGTTATTTTCCCTCTAGTATTAAATATATTGAAATCTGGGCGCTTATGGGAATTACTGAAGCATACTCCCTCAGCGTCCAAAATAATCGAACCAGTTGAAATATTGGCTACAGCTCTAACCAATTCTGGGAAACGTTTTGTGATACAATTTCCATGTCTTGTAAACAATTCGACTCGATGACCATCTTTGTGTACAATAATTCTCCAACCATCAAATTTTGGTTCATAAATATAATTGGGATCATCTAAAGATACTGGTTGTTTTCTATGATTGGATAATAGCATAGGTTTAACATCTGTAAATAACATAAGGTCACCTCCTACTATTATTTTTTCATAGGATTGACTTGGATGCACTATGGAGACAATGGAATCTAAGGAAAGCAGTTCCAGCCACTGCTGGGCGGCGAGCATCCAAGGAAATTCTTCGCGGGCTTTAAAGAACTCGATCGATCCGCCCGGCCGAAGCACTTTATATGTCGGGCTAGGATTTACTTTATGGATTGTTTGGAATTTTAAAAGACGCGAAACAATCTAAGTGAGATTGCTTCACGTCTTTATATTTTATGGCTATACGGATTTTATGGTGGATTCACTTCCAGTTTTCTGTGCAATTATTTCCAAAATATAACCGAAATTTTCTGTAGCGTGCTTCACAAGCTCACTATTTTCCTTGCTGACAATGACAAACAGCGGGCGTACTGATAGCCCATTTTGAGTTTTAGTTGCCTTATTAGTTTCAATCCAAATTTCTAAATAGCACCCTACTTTTTGTAGCTTATTTATTAACTGTTGTTGCTTTTCTATTGTGTCAAAAGACTCATTAACTATCTGGAAAATATTAACGTCAAGATCCGTGGTGCTTGAAATTATATCTTTATCAGGGTCTAAAACCCTAATCCTCACTTCATTCTTTGGTTCTTCTTTGTGCTTTCTAAAAAATGGCTTCATAGTATCGTTCCTCCCTTAACAAACTGGAAATAATATTGGTCATTCCACAATAAAATCCGAATACCCTATTTTATTATATCATTCATATTTGTTCATTCTCGGGAACGAATCATTTCTTTCAAAAAATTCTCTTCCTTTAATAGTTCCCTGATTCTTTGGCTAATTAGGCGGTGTACATATGTGTTCTCGCATTTGTATGCCTCCAGATTTCTAAGTTCTCTCTGAACCACATCCAATGTCTCCTGAGTCACATCGATCAATTCAATCCCTCCAATAACTTCATTTCATTTGATTTCCTTATAATTAATTTTGACTGTTCATTGAATTACTTCACTATGGATTCCTGATTTAACACTCCTACTATTTGAGAAAAAATATTTATTTATTAGGATTTAATATAGATATAATATCATTCGCAATTTTCAAAAGTTCCAAGCCCTTTGTGTTTAAATAATATTCAGGTTTTAGATTTTCTAAACGTTCTCTTAATAAACGATTTTCATTTCTAAGATCTGTGATTTCGTTGAGCTGCTCATAGAGTATATTTTTAAGATGTTCGTTATTGGCCTGAAGTTTTTGCAAATCGTATATATTGCAATCCAAATCAGTTTGAGTATTTTTTATAAAACGATTTATTGACCAGGTCCACCTTTTTTTTAAGCCAGTTTTCTTATTGAATTGAAGGCGAATATCATTTTTTGCATTTGGAACAGTATTAGCTGTTCCGGACGCAATTCGATTACCTTGGGAATCCTCAAGAGCCCAATCCAATGTACTGTTAAATGGCCTGATAATTGCTGTTGCACCGTCGCAATTACCAATAGTTTCAAAATCTACATTGTTCGCTGCTCTCATGCATGCTATCACCCTTTACTTCATTCAAAGTTTTAGACTCTCACCCAACGAACGTTCTAGCATTAAGAGTGTCATGTATACTCTTAAAATCAAAAAAGTATTTAACTAGATGGGAGATCATTTACGGTAGCGGTATTAAAGTTGAAATAATAAAGTAAAGACTGCAGCGAGCCAGCTGCCGCCGCTCCGAACGTTGCGGGTATCCACATTCGGTCAATCGAGTGTGAACTGCTGTTGACCCGGGCGGATGCCGTTGCACGTGCTGATCATTGCAGGGATTTGCATTCGGAGAACCAGGATTACGAACCTGCAACTGCTCAAGTCAGTCGCTCAGTCTATCCTGAAATAACAATATTCATCATCTGATGGTGCCGCGGTAGTGGCATGGAAGTCTAAAACTTTATCTAGTCTATAACTCTATTATCACAGTCTTTTATTTCAGGACAACAGAACAGCAAGCAGCCGTATCGGTTAGTCTTTTGCATATATTCCTTTCGCCCATTCCTCAAAATTTTTCCGTTTCGTCCAACTTGTACTCCCATCTAAGCCATTCATTTTTTTGTTTGTGTAATTCACATATTGAGTACCAGATGTTCGTGTTTCAATCAGATTTACTTTGCGTCTTATTTCTCTTTTTCCGTTGACTCCCCAATATGTTACACCTGTTTCTACTAACACCCTTCGTTCTCATCTCCTTGGAATAAATATTTTATATGCAATCCCTATTTCCATTCAAAGATTCTTCAGGATCACCAGTCAGATTTACATTTAGCCTGCATTAAACCATGTTCGTATATTTTTCCCATAACAGTGTGAATCTCGGTTATCTATTTTCCCAATATAAATTATCCCTTTTTTTTCGTCAATTGTATAGAACATCCGAATTCTCTTCGCCTTAATTCTCTTTACATCTGAACATCGATTAACGGATCCATAATCAAGCTGAAGCGGACGTGGATCTTTAGTTAATATCTCCAATGCATTTTGTATGGAAACTATTTCCTCTTTCCTAAAACTATTCATTTCCTTCTCAACTCTCTTTGAAACAAATTCGATAGCATACATTTCCATCATCCCCCGGTTTATGCAACTTTTCCACTTAAAAGCGTTAAAGTGCTAATATATTACATAATAACACCATAAATTTCCATAGTCAATATAGGAAACTAGTATATAAGATTATTATATTCCGATTTAGTTTATAAACAAACCAAATAACCTATTATTCTATTAATTAAAACATATGGTATACTAGTACCACGGATAGTTATTTTTTGATTTAAATTACAGAAAGGATTCCACTATGAAAAAATATGAATTACTGGAATATACTCAATTCACGAAAAACAAAGAAATGCCGAAGGAAATTAGAAAGGCATTGATGTCGTTTATTCAAAAGAGGGGCTACGAGTGCATCTTGAAGAATAATCTGATAAATGTTACTTACGGACAACTTCGTGAGGAACTTATGACAGTCTTAAATCCACCAGCAATTGTTTCTGACATTTATCAATTATTTCCTTGGAGCGATAGTGAAACGACCAATGTAATTCGCTGGTATCTAGAAATAGATCCTACCCGCGTAGATGATGTTCAAGCATTCTTATAAACCCAGGTGACAGATTACACATTTCCTCTAGTACTTGTAGAAGAGGTAGATGTACTGGAGTGAATTCAGAAAGATTTCTTATTCCGTCGGTTGTTAAACATAAGTGACAACGATTCGGTAAATAATTGACTATATCTAATTATTCCCTTAAATGAAATTTGTACACATTATGTGCAAATTGCGATGAATTTTGTTTTGTACTTTTATAGAAATCCAGGAAGGATAGGAGGAACACTGTGTTAAGTAGACAAAGTGACCTTTCAGTATCTAACAATTGGTTAAACCCCTCTATTTTTTATCAAATCTCAAGCGAGCACTTTAAAAACACGGATTGGACTAGTCTTCCGGATCTTTTGCTGATGTATGTCTTCCTTCATGATGAACCTACATACGGAAAAAAAAGGGCTCAAGGAACAAAGGAAGAATATTTGAGAGATATTTTAGATTTCCTGAAATTCACGGAATCATTTGGTGGCATACGCCAGCTTTCTCCTGAAGATCTACTTGTCTACCAAGATTCGCTAGCTTCTCGTTACGCAAACACTTCAAATCAAAAAAAAATTACAGTGGTTAAACAATTTTTGCGATACATTTTTTCAAAGCAAGCCATTAACACCGATCTAACCCGTTTGATTAAAAAGGTTTCACAGCCTGCAGATGAATTAGTTAATCGGGATCTCTATGAACATGAAGCCCAGACACTTCTTAAATACTTTAAAAAAGAGAATTTTATCATGTATACATTCTTTCTCCTTCTGGTCAGCACAGGACTTCGTATTAACGAGTTGGCCACAGCTAAGTGGAAAAATCTTTACTATGTTCCCCGTCTTGGCTTCCATTTCCTTGACGTGATCGGTAAAGGGAGCAAACCACGTGAGATTTTAATATTCGATGATACTTTTGAGGCAATCGGTGAATTTCGCAAACGACGGGGGTTGACTTTGAAGATCGATCCTGGTTGTCCCTCACCCTTCTTTCCAAAAGGAACTGGAGATGCATATAATTCAAAATATCTATCAAATATGTTTACAAAAGCAATTATCAAAACCGATCTTACCATAATTAAGCATAGAACAGATTCTATTACTCCTCATACCTGCCGGCATTACTATGCCAGTTTTCTTACAAGCGAAGGAGCCAACATTGACGCAGTGAAAGATGCACTTGGCCACTCAAGTATTATTACAACACAGCGTTATCTGTTAAAAAGACGGCGGCAAGAAAATCATGCTGCAATCAAGGTCGGACGAAATTCTTTTCAATAGAGTATTCTCCAGAAAATAATGCGGAATATTATATGCACACAAAATAACCCTTGTTGGCCAGATGCATAGAGAAAGCATCTGCCAACGAGGGTTATTTCAAAATGGCTCCTTCACACTTTACTATTAAGTATTTGTCCTCTTGCTTTGTCAATTACCTCCTCATGAGCAACCCGTTCATCAGTGTTTGCAGCTTCAATTTCGGATTCTTTAAGCTTCATATTAATTTGCATATTCTCGTAATACTCTAAACTCATAACAACCATATCACCATACCCATTCTTCGTTAGGATCACCGGTTCTTTATCCTCATGTACAATTCTAGAAATTTCATTGAAATTATTTCTCAATTCGGTTATAGGTCTAATTATTAGCATAATTTATTCCTCCTTAATTATATACACTATTATACCATAATTGTATCATAATTAATATTGAAAATGCTGAATCTTTTCGAACCGCGTATTTGTCCTTCTACCGCCCTGCCGCGTCCGGAAGCAACTAGATGCGCGGAGCTGCAGGAGCTGGCAAGTTCTACCGCGGCAGCAGCCTACAAATCGAGCAGTGCCGGTGCGCATTCGGAACAGCATCCAGCCAGTCTAGAACTCTATTTTCTTCTTATACCTAGACTGCTCTGATACAGATCTTCTGTCTGCAATTGCTACTTGAGCTGACCAAGGTGCCCGGCGTGCGCCGATCCCTACGCGATCCATATCCGTAAGAAACGAGCGTGAGCTAAAGAAAGCCCCCGACCGATGTGGTCAGGGGCTAAAAGTGGTTCAAGGCTCCAACAGATTTTCTGTTATGTACTCAGCCACCTCTACCCATGCGACTCGCTGAGGTAGAAAAAGGAATTTATTTGTCGCTTGTAGAATATGACAAATGGACTATTCGAGGAAAGAAGGAACAATGGGTGCATCCACAATTACTGTATGTGTACATCGGCAATATTGACAGGTGTCTCAAGCAGCAAGCTTTTCATCTCACCAACGACTTTTCGGTGCAGTATGTACTTGCAGAGCACAAACTTGCTATCACGAAGCGAAATAATCCCTACAAAGGATTGTGGGGTGATAAGATCAGCAACGTCAACTTGATTGTCGGTAAGAATGGCTCCGGCAAAACGACACTGCTGGATCTGATCGGCTCCACCAAGACAAGGCGTCAGCGGATGTTCAATAACATCCGACAGCCTGGAGAAGATCCTTATTCGGAATGGTTTGCCGTTTATCATGTGGAAGAAGATATCTTCGTAATAGAAGGATTTAATCCCCATATGTTTGCCAATATCGACGGAATTCATAGTGGCATCAGCTATGAATACAGCTTTTGTGTCAAGTATGATTTCGAATTGGGATCCGGATTTCATCATGAATTCATTCAAGAGAGAGACTATATGAGAGATGCACGGACGTTTAGCTTGGATGAGAGTGTCTACTTTCTGTATCTTACGAATGAGAGGCGGAAGGAGTGGTTCTCCGGGGATGTAGTGACAAACGAGGGTGACTATTATGTGGGGTTCAAGAGGGATTATTTGAACAAGCCCTTGTATGCACACCTGTATAAGTTCCTAAGCAAAGGATATGAAGTGCTGGAGCCAGAATTTACGGCATCCGAAGCAATCTGCGAAATCTCCTTATCCGATCATATCTTTGAATCATCCGCATTAAAATCCGAGATTCTGGCGGAATTTGATCTGCAGTTATATCAGGATAAAACGCAAATAACCTATTTCTCTCGACAAACGACAGACTGGAGCCACAAGCAGAGCTTTATCATCAGGTATCTGGAACTGCTTATCATCGATACCTGGGTGAACCAGTGTCATGAGATACTCGACGAAAAGGCATTGAACGATTTCGCAGCTCATATTGAAACAATAGAATGTAGAATTACCTCCTTCGAGGAGAGTGTGAAGTATTTATTGTCGATCCTGGAAGTCTTTGATGCAATCATGGCTAAATTCAATCATCCTGATTGGCATCGCCTTGATGTTAAGGCAGTTCGAATTCTCGTTCAACTTCTGGAAGAAGTGAATGATCTCATTTTCATTAAGACTTCAAAGATGGTCATACGGCTCCATCAGGAGGAAGACACAGCCTTCCACAATGTGCTTACACAGGTGGATAGGCACTTCATGAGCTTAAGTGGAACATATCAGATGCTGGATATCAGCATCTGCCGCCTGAGTACGGGCGAATTGGAATTTGTGAACGGGTTCTCCAACCTATATTACGCGATCGAAGTCGCAGTCTCCAATCGGCAAATCGATACGATATTGCTGCTTCTGGATGAACCAGATGCTTCGTTCCATCCCGAATGGTCTCGGCGATACATACGTAACCTGGTCTTATTCTTAAACGGGATAGAGGCAGCTCGAGAGGTGAAATTTCAGATTATTCTCTCCACTCACTCTCCTTTCATCGTATCGGACGTTCCCAAAGAGCATATCTCCTGCATCCGGGTTACGAAAGGGCACGATGGCATACAGAGAACAGTGCATCAGGCGAATTTCGGGCTTATGAGTAACTTCTACGATATTATCAAAAGCGACTTTTTCATCGATTCTCCACTGGGTGAGCATGCAAAGACAATCTTTTCTGACCTGATACAGGAGATTAACGGCCTTCAGGAGTATAATAAGGACCGGTTCGACCGCATGTTTGCGATTATTGCTGCAATCGGGGATGAGGTGATTCGCGGAAAGCTTCAGGAGCTATTGCGGGATGCCGCGATACGGCTTCTGCCGCCAACCCGTCATCGAGAGCTACGGATTGCAGAGCTTGAGAGGGAATTGGAGAAGCTGCGCAACGAATCGAGGGAACGGCCATGATTCCATTAGACCGTACTCCTTTACTCACCATCGGACCGGATTATTGCAACAAGATGCGCAGCGGGATAATCGATCGCTATAACATAGCCAAGGGGGGAATGCCCATAGAGATCAACCCATTCACTAATACAGACTTCACGTTGTTGTGGGAAGACGCCGTTAGTGGATTGCTGGACCATCAGCTTGTTGATAGCCTACTCTCCAGCCCGATGGATACGGTGTGCTCCTTCTACCCGCAGATCGACTTCTACATGAAGACGTGCAAGCTGGTGTTCTTTGGCTCGCTCCATATTGATGATGAACTTAAAAAGGCTGGCATGCCGATAACTAAGCCCAATAGGGAGAATCATCGCAGAGACTTCCTGATCCTATACGACAACCCTTGGATTGCTGAACATAAGGACAGGCATCCCCGTTTTTTTCAGAACAATACGTTGTTCCGGAATTTCATTCTAGATGTAAAACGGGATATGACTTCCCTGAACCAAGCGATTAGTATAATTGTGGACTATAATAAGTTCATGGATGCAGACTATCGCCATGAGATTTTATCCCGGATCGGGAAGGAAGTCTGTCCTTACTGCAACCGACAATACATTACTCAATACGATGAAGTAGCGGTAACCAAGACGACAGCGGATCTGGACCACTTTCATCCAAATTCCGCATTCAAGCTCTTCTCGTTGTCCCTATTTAATTTCGTTCCCTCTTGCCAAATCTGTAATTCCCGCTTCAAGCTGGCCAAGTGTTACGATATTGTCTACCCATACGACCGAGGGTTTGATGATAGCGCATGGTTTAAAGTGCAGATGAATGAGAAGAGTACGGTGGATACCATAACAGGGAACAACATAAATTTCGATCTCGATCTGGAGTTCGACCCGTCAAGCTCTCATTCAGTTAAAATTCAGAATAGCATGGAATTGTTCAAACTGGCGAAGGTCTATCAGAGCCATAAGGAGTACGTAAGGGAGCTGCTCTACAAGAAGCATGCGTACGCCGGGACGTACCAGGATGAGATGCAGAAGCTGTTTACCACCATGAATCTAAGCGAAGAGCAAATCAATTTGTTCCTGTATGGGGACAAATTGCTGCCGGACAATCTGTCCATGAGGCCTCTAGCCAAGCTGGCTTATGATGTGATCAAGAAAGCGTGACGAATCAAGACTGCCGTGAGCAAGCCAACGGCAGTCTTCCCTCCTTATACATACTCTCTTCAGCAAGGGAGCAGATCTGTGAAATCAAAGGCTCTTGTGCGAGCTTAGCCCCGTGGAGTTTGCTCAAAGCACAGCTCGAATCGTGCTTTGATTCCAATCTTACAAAATCTCTCAATCGAGTAGGCAGTTAATCCCACCTACGAGTAAACCGTTCCTTTTAATTTTCACACAATAAGCCCTTGATTGCAGGAGCTGCTATACATTGCTTCCACAACCAAGGGCTTATTTTAACGAATGATTTCTTTACGCCTTACTATTAAAAATATTTACCCAAACCCTCCAGTTCTCGAGACGGTCGGCGCCTTTCGTCAAAGTATCTTTGTTCCCTTGAGTAAGTGCATTAACGACGATAGTTCCGTAATGAAGACATGGCCTTTCAGTAGTAAAGGATCTGCTCGATCCTACCATACTGCCGGTCGCAGCTCATCCCGGCACAATCCGCCCACAGCTATACCCCGATGCGGCGAGCAGCAAAGAACAAAGTCTCCAGTAACTCCTACTCCGAAGGATCCAGCATCCCCAGGCACATAATCGTCAAGTCACCTAAATCATCGTCGTTGCTACATGTAAACTGGATCAAAAGATTTTTCAATAATTCGATTTTCATCAATGTTATGGACTTTTCTGGAATACCCTTGCTTACATTTAGGACACTCTCCATCAATCCGAGGACTTTCGGAATACGAAGGGTAATCATGTACTAAAATATTGTCGCAGCCATCATTAAAGCATTTTACTTTCAATGTGATCTTGTAATAGTCTACCTTACCAGGGAAATCGTACATTAATCATAGCCCTCCAACTTTTCAGGTAATTATACTGACAAAATACATACTTAATGTCGCACATTATTCATAGTAGATTTATTTTCAAAAACTATCCATGCTATCGTAATCACTAGCAGGACAAGAGAAGGCATAAAGATCTTCCAGTTCCCTTGTAAGCCCGAAATTATCAGAACTAACGCAGTAAAAACCTGAATCCATGTTCGGATAATAATAATGATCGCCTGTCTATCTGTCATATTTCAACCTCCAAATCCGATTTGTTAATCAACCTAAACGTGATTAATTTAAACCTAATTCAACCTTATTTTCCGAAGAGCCTAAAATAGTTACTATCCTTAACAATGTAATCTCCATTTGATTTCCTCACTTATTTCGCAATTTTTTCAGTGTATTTTATTCTTAATTTCCAGTAATTTCACCACGAAATACGAAGACCCTCAATTTTCAATTATGATTTACTCATCTTCGGGTAAGCCACCAATACCGGCAGGTGTCAATTATGTCCCATCCGGAAGTAGAGAGGCAGCAGTCGACTCACTGCCGGCGCTTGCCTTTGCCGATCACTACCCTGAACATCATCGGAAGTTCCATGCGTATGAGCGGTAACGACTAGCTCAGACCTGTCACTTACAGAAGCACGCGTAACGCTTTCCCCAACAGCATCAATGATATGTTTTTCTTCATTAAAGACCTATTTTATGATAGTATTGAACTAGAGTTACAAAGTTTGGTCTTGTTTCTATTAGTAAGATTAAAGAATTGGAGGAGTATGTATCGTGCATTTGGACGACGTAATCAAAAAAAATCAATGTATGATCAAAGTAGGACAACCGATTGAAATTGAGAGTTTAGATGGGACAGTGACAAAGGGAGAGTTTTTTAAACGTTGGAATAGATTTGATGGTAAAATATGTTTAGTTATCATTGAGAGAAAAAATGAGAGCCATGAACAGATGCACTACATTGATGAAAAGGAAATTGCCGATATTCGTATACTCGGCCCATTCGGGAAGCCTTTATTGTATTTAGTTTGAGGTGTCGCTTTAAATTTGTAAACGCCTTCTTAGTCCATGTAAAGTCAAAGAAAAATTACTCTTTCTTGATCTTCCCAACCTGGTGTGAAATCAGCAAAAGGACTCTTATTAAAAATTATTTTCGACTCGGATTCAACAGACTGATCGTTCATGGCTTTTTTAAAAAGATCAAGTGAATACTGAAAAATATCTGGATTCTGATGTAACAATTCAAGTGCCTGCTCCGCATCACCAAATGATTGTAAAAGATCCTCTAAATAAAATAATAACAAGCTCAAAATTAAAGATTCATTTCTTGAATAAAATGTATCCTCACTAGCATATTGTTCTGTCATCTCCATTAATTGATTGGGTCAAACGATGTGTTGGAAATTTATAATACAAGGTTACCCTGCCTTCCAGAAGATTTAAGCTTCTCCACGTATTTATTAGCTATTAAACTAATATGTTCGAATTTCATACAATAAAACATATTGTCTCTCTTCAACAGACATACTCGTTCCTCAATTTCTTCCAAAGTACATAATCTCATGATATCTACCACTTTTCCGTAACCAAGGTATCCCCCCCAATTGACATCATGGCCATCAGTTAAGTCTAATTTCTGTTGACTTGTCAGAAGAGTAGTCATCTGGTCTGTTGGATTATTTACAAACCCACGATTGGCAGCATGAATCAAAAAATCAATACCCTCTCCGACTTTAGAATCAATAACTTCATAATCCCTGTTGTGTTTGGATCCTTCTCTAATTACGGCCAAGTAAATTCCCCTTTTCCATTGCTAGATTATAATCGAGATGATTCTGGTGATTTATTCTATAGTCTAGCTCACCGAGTATCAGTATTTATTGAAGATCATTAAGTCCCCTTAGTCCACGTTTTGCAAGCTCCTTTTCAAAAAATTCAATTTGTACAAATGGATCCTTCGGTAAATTCATTCTATATTCTATTTCAAAGTAGAAAAACAGCGTCCTAATGTGACTGGCATCTACATTACTTTGAATCGCTAAATCTATTATTCTACTGTCGGAAATGCACTGTGGATTCAACAATTCCTCTTTTTTCATAAGGGCAATCACTAACTTGAATTTGGCAAATTGTTGATCTGTTATAGCTTTTACAGTCGGTCCAGCAGGAAAATAAATGGGCTTATTTAAGTCTTCTAAATATTGGTGTAGCGATTTCTTGGAAGTAAGATAATTTCGGAGTTTATTAAACATATGCTCTCCCTATGGACCATCTATTCAATTTTCTTAGGTGGAATTGCTGAAAATGACTAAATTTTTAACAACCCTTGTTTTGTCCCATCTTCTTTTTCCCATAGGTCAAATTCCCTTAATTTATCTGGATCTTTTAAATCAACATTGCAGACTCTCCTTCAAACCCTAATTCTTCAATCCATTAGAGTAAAGTACCCCTTCACGAGCGGTTGGTAGTGCCTTCTGACTGATAATCAAAGGTAATGTTGTTGTGACAATAGGATCTATGTATTGCTTCACTAAGGCATTTAAATAATCACGATTAATCAAATATGACTTGCCCATACCCGTTTGATTTTTTGGACTAATTTGAACTAATCTCAATTCTTCAAATTCAGATTTAATCTCTAGCAGGAATTTATTTTTATCAATCATATGTTTTTGGCTCGTAATCATTGTTATTCCTTTCTTCGAAAAAAAGATGGGCGTCCCAAATAAGCTTTTATCGTCTCAATTAAACAAAACAAGATACCTGCCATACATGAGAACATCATAGAAAACCCTATGAGATTTAAATATCCTTGTTCGCCTGCAGGTGGATATACCTTAATAAAAATAATAGCCATAGCTCCTATCATAAAAATAGAACTAATGCCTAGTGTTATTTCACTTGTTCTTTGATCAACTTTTATCCTCATAAAGGATAATATTAACTTCACTAGAACAACAATAATTGCAAATGTAAATATTACCAACATAAATGGGTTCTTTATTATGATTGAAATTTGTTCGATATACTGATCAGTGAACATTTAAATTCACTCCTTCTGTTTGTAAGAGAGTCGGCGGACTAATTTTATTTAACTCAAAGCAATCATAGGGTACGTTGTATTTGCGCGATCTGGTAGCTATATTCTTGATATAAGCCTCGCCTTGAGGAGTATAATAAAAATCATGTACCTCGTCGCGGCGGCGAAATGAAAGAATAAGGGCACCGTAAAACGATTTGATTTGTTGAAGCATTTCTTCACTGATAGTAATGTCGTAGATAAGACTATTTTTGATTTGAACCATTTCCTTAATGAATTCATTCTCTGTTCCTACTCTTTTATAAACCGTTTCGATCCGAGTTCTCAAATCATTAATGAAAAATACTCGGTTCGAATTACTAAGAGTAGAATCTTGTTCTAATGCATATAAGTGATCATGAAACATCTTTGCTAATTCAAATTGTATGCTCATTTTGATACCGCCTCTCCGCTCTGCAACCCATATACTACTTATTATTAACCCTATAATAGCAAAAAGACAAATCATAAAGCCAGCTGCAATAATCAAACATATTTCACCCTTTTTAATCTTTTACATTAATCTTCTTTCTTCTTTCGTTTTAAAAATTCAATATACTTATCGCTTTTAATGACTATCTCGGTTGTATTTCGATCTTGATAATCATTTTTTCTGAGGATCCCATATATGAGTACATCTTTGTCTTTTAATTTATCTTCAGGAACCTTAAAAAACTGAAAATGTTTCTCGAAAATAACGATAGTAAATGGAATATCATTAACTTTCTCCAAACTAATATACATGACTTTTTCACGCCGTTTAATTTCACTAATACGGCCATATACGAAATACCCAACCTCACGAATGACTTCATCTGCCCAGAGCAGCTGGTGAGCCCGCTCCTGGCTCAATATCATATTGGAAAGAGGTACTTTTCGACCGGAGCCAATATTAAAAAAGATTGTCGAAAGGAGATCCGGTTCATATTGAACCATCAACTTTACAACACTTTTAAGGGAACTTATAGAGCCGGGATTCTCTGACTTTTCCTTTGTTTTGATATTGTCCGATTCTTGCTCATTTTCAGGTTGTTCCCGTTCCGTTGCTGTTGGTACATGCTCCGGATCTAGTCGGCGCATATTTAAAGATATGATCGTTTTCTTAATGGTTGTTGCTTTCAGAATATCATTTTGGTATTCTGCTACTTTTTCAATGGATTCCACAATATCAAGTGGTTGATAAAAACCACAAGCGGCAGAATGTTTTGAATCAGAATTTTTACCAATTGTCTTGAAATGAGAGCTTGCTTTCTCACTCTTGGGAACAAAGATTAGTGGAGCTCTGCATGATTTGTCCAGACATAAAATATTAAAATGCTGAGATTCATTATAGTCGTCTGCATGAATCAATGTGCCATCTGTTAAAAGCGCGGTACGCATATCGATTACCTCCGTTTTTGTCCAGCCTTATGCTAGCCAAGTAAAATAGAAACTCATTAAAAAATGGCAATTGTGAGTGCAGCTTTGAAAAAGCTACTCACAAATTGCCAATATTATTATGATCTCTCCAGTTGTCTGGTCTTGGATGCGGTAACCACAATTCTCCTTTTTTTGTTACTAAACCATACTGACCGAATCCCTCCTCATCTACGATCCAGGTCACATGATGACGCATAGCCTTTTGATTTAAATTCAAGGGTTCGTATACTGGCGCAACCGATTTTCGTACAAAAGGGCTCCAGCCCCAGATGAGCTCTGTATTCTCTTCAACGGGCATTCTACTCATATTAATCAACCACGTACCATAACCATTTTTTTCGTTAACATACCAGACCATATCGCTGCGGTAAGCCATACATGCCATCACACATGGATATCCATCATATAGTGTCATCGGCTTAACCTCTTGTTGCCAATTATCACTTTGCTTGAAGTAATTATAGTAATCCTCCACTTCATCAGAGGAAAAGAGTTCGTGTATGCTAAGAGTTCTTTTTACTTTTGAAGGAAATAAATATATTTTCGCTGCCAAGAGTCCCACCTCATTCATGCTTTCTTTGATTAATAAAAACTCAGTACGATATATGGAAGTATGATGAATATTACGGTTAGAATTACCATTCCCCAGGATGTCACCATCCAAAACTTTGCAAACACCTGGTTTTTACGAATTTTCGAGATTTTATAAAAAAAATAAAACATGATAATACACGTAATTGTACAAAGTACTCCGTACTTTTGAAGAATACTAATCCAATCCATTAAAGTGCTTTCAATGACTGCCGGGCTGGGTGCTTGCCCGAACCAATCCTCACCACCTGTTGTAGGGAGTTTTTGATCGACCACATACATAGGTACCTCTCCCTTTTCGTTTTTATATGTCAACTCATGTCACCTATCATCATGGAACTCTTTGTTTCAATATCTGAAATAATACCACCGGAAAAATGAAACCAAATGCTTCCGGAAACCATACGTTTTTGATTCTGATGTAACTTGGATTCAATTACATCCAGTGCAAAAAGAAGATTGTCTTCCTCACATTCTGGTTTGGTTCTGTCTAAGTAAACTCGACCTTTATCATATCTAGGGCGTTCCGAGGTAACGCGTTCAATGCGTGGCAAATCATGTCTAGGTGTAAAGTGTAGAATTACAATTCCTTTATTTTCACCCCCTGATTGTGTGATAAATGGGCATTCGACTTCAATTAATTTCCGAACCATATGTACAGTTTGGTCAATATACTCGTGCGGCAGCATGATTTGAGCCCCTTTCGTTCGCTAATTTATTTCGGAAAGTAATATTATTATTGTTTTCCGTTTTTGAATCTTAAGACTATGTTACAATATTATGGGAATTCCCTATTCCTTGTCAAGCCATTTTTGGGAAATATGGGCTATATATGTTACAGAATTCATGGAATTCTGATATTTTTCGCAGTCAATGGTCATGGGTAATAAGGATCAAAACAGGAGGTTGCCCGGAATTACCTGATCCGAACAACCCATATAACTATGCAGAGACAGCAATTTCTTCTGGCTGCCAAACCATAAGCACTTCTCTATTAATACCTGCTTCTCCAACCAAAACTTGCATGCAAACATTGTCACCATTTTGAAACTGTATTAATTTGTTGTGGGACAGGTGGTACATGTGTGTACCATTTGAGATCAAAGCAAGATCATCGCTAAACTTTTGTAAAATGTTTCCTTCCCAATAGTGAAGTCCACATTTATCTAAGGACGGTGCTGAAGATTTGTGATTGACATCACTCTCTTCAAAAAAATGTATCTGCTCTACATCACATTCCTCGTGAAGCATAACCACTTCTGCTTGGGTCGTCTGGATTGATTTCACGCCCACTTTTTGTAAAAAAGCCATGGTTACATTTCCAAGTTCCACCTGCTGCAGATCGTGTTCAGAGTCTACATGATACAGATCAGTTGAAACTGGTTCTTCTGGAGGAATCCAACTATCCGATTCGTGTAAAGCAGAACCCATTGTTTTTGAGTCAGCTTGCCTAAAGGGATTGAAGGAATTTTGAACAAGTTGCTTTTCGAGATTATCGATTTGCTGAATCCATCTTTTTTCCCTATCCAGAAAATCTAGTGCCTTCCCTTCTAAAAAAGAAATATCAGCTTTTGCTTTCAGCCATGCAGCCATAAAAATTCCTGATAATATAATGCATAACAATATAGCTAGAATCATGTAATAGCCTCCTCCTAAAAATTATCTATAACATAAAAAGCCCTATTGGATGGCTTTTCCTCTTAAATATTCTGACTAGGAAAAATAGTCAGAACTATTTTAGGAAATATACCACCCGATAGGGCTTATCTCTTCAATGACAGGCTACTGCTTGCTTATATAGAAATATAGGTCAAGTGAGCAAAAAGAACTAAGTAACAACCACAGTATATCATATGTTTTTGGGATGGACAATCCGTAATCGCAAACCGTTACATTATCTTATTCGACATATAACGACTATCTTCTTAAATTCCTGTTAATTAGGTGGAGCACCAATTTTCCAAAATAAGGGATTTATAGTACTACATAACTAAGCTCTATAAATGCACTATATAATAGGAAGAGATTTATTAAAATATTATCAATTTCACATTAATTATAATTCTGTTGATGATGATTTTCATAATTTTTTGAAATGTGTCAAGCATTAAATCATACATGATTCGACATTGAACGACAAAAAAAGCGCTAAAAATTAGCGCTAAAATAATCGTAAAGGTCCTGGCATGGTAGCTGGGGCAATTAAAAATTTTCGGTGTTGGACATGATGATAATTTTCTTCTTGTGACACAAATATTTCCAGTCCATATCCAATTCCTTGTTCCACCGTCCACCCCATTGGGAGTGGAATTTGTCCATCATATGTGTAGATTTTCCCATATTTTCTCGGAGAAAACACACCTGTACCATCACAACTATGCCAATCATAATTGAACAAATCTTCATTACTGACTCCCAGACCATGGAAAAGTTGATTAGGAAAAAGCTGAAACAAACGATCTAATCTTTTTTTCCGTTCTTGTCTCTCACAAAACAATAAACCGCCCACCCCTACTATAGCAGGATCATGATTATGTATTAGGAATTCCAATTTAGAATAGCTGGTATTGATATTCCAAATTGGAATTAACCCGTCTCCTAAACCATGTTCAAACATATAGTCGGTATTCGACTCAGTGATTTCGGGATCGTCGACTTTATCAAGGCTAAACCATCCACAAAACATGTTTGTACCCCCGTGTCTCTTTATAAAGTCGCAATATTCATCTACTTTGATATCTGCAACATACTTACCGTCAAGCTTTGCTTTATGGAGTGAAAATCCTCCAGAATCAAGTAATATTCTTCCTTTAAAGCCCAGCCTCCACACGTGCTTCCGCCAATTATCGGTTTTATCTTCACGTAAATGAAAATAAGATAAAAGCAACCACCGTCCATTATAGAATTTTACAATTTCCATATCTTTAGGAGCGCGGCTGCAGCCGGCTGTAAACCATCTAATACCACGAAGAGATAATCTTAATAGACCTTTCGCTGTACAACCAACTCGAGCCATTCCTTGTTCGCTGAAGACTCTAAGCAAGAGTCCCAGTAAGGAAGAACTAAATTTAGAAAATCTCTCTAATTGTTTCCTGGTTGTAGTCCGTATGTAAAACAAATAAATACATGCTTTCTCCATCTTTTCACGGCTTATTTGAAAAACTTCTCTCTCCGCATTAGTCTGGAGATTGATAGTTGTTTTATTTACAAAAACAACATTATTTTTATTTCCATTACCTGTTTGAAAGGTTGTCCCTTGCTTATACTTCCTGTAAAAAGATCGGAGCAGCTGCTTAGCTCGATTTTCATATGTGGTTTCGATATTAATGCCTCCTAAAATTAAAAGAAGCGGAATTCTATCCGCTTCTTTTTACTGGGTCGCTTAAATCATTTAAAGCCTGGTTCTAAGTTAATTACTTCCCAAAGAAAATAAGTTTGTTAGTCTCTACTCATTTCAGAGAAAAAAGAATTCCACATCCATGTAAAGTAGAAAATAAAGTTTGTTATCGAAAATTACATTTGTAATTTCGCATTACTACAGTCCTGGGTTATTCTTCTTATAAATCATTTCTATTTCAATAATATCGACAAGAGTGTGATTCCCTTTTAACATCTTTCCACCAATTTGTCTTTGTCTTGTCGGAAGTCAATGCACAGTAGTTTGCTTGTATCTATATCCACATGACACCCTGCTGTCTCCCTGTCAGAACATTTGTTCTTATATTGAATGTCAGATGGATTGGATTTATCAAAAGAAATTTTTTCCCTTATGGAAATTGGGCTTATACACAAAAATCCCCCCTTAGCTTATTGGGGTACAGCCGACATACGTGTAAAAATAACTCATAGGCTGGATATCATTTCCATTATGAGCTATTTTCTTCTTTTACAGCTATCAACATGTTTCTATCAATAGGATCAGGAGCGTTTTTAAGATCGATTACATAATCACCAAAACGCTTAATGTGTCGTGTCATGTATGGACTCAACGCAGCCACGTCAGACCTCGTAAATTCAGTTCCTTCACTGGCTAGTTTTTTAAGTATTCCTGTCATATCCACAACATTTTGTAAAATGACTGCATTTGAAACGAGATCAAGGTACTTGATTCGTTTTTCTTGTTCTTCTGGATCATTTTCTGCAATGATTCCTTCTCCCCCAAAGAAAAACCACTTTGAAAATCCATTATAGGCCTCTACTTTGTTTGTGCTTGCCGTGATCTGCTCACGCAATTGTATATCTGAAATGTATTGTAATAAGAATATAGTGCGTATCACTCTTCCTAACTCTTGAAAAGCCTGATATAAACGGTTTTTTTGGCTGTAGTTACTTAATTTTAGAAGTAAGGTCGATGGCAAAACTTTTCCTGCCTTGATGGATAACACCACTTGAAAAAGATCCTTCCAATGCGTCTCCAATAACTCCCAATCAATGGTATCACTGAATAGAGAATCGATATATTTATATACGGTATTTTTGTCGGGTCGAAAGAAAGTCAAGTTTTTCCAATTTCGGATTCTTGGCATTAATTTAATACCCAGTAGATAAGCTAGCGCAAATACAGGTGTCGATTGACCTTGTGTGTCTGCATGTAAAGTATCAGGCTGGATATCAGATTTGTTTTTCATTAACGCATCAATGATATAAACGGCTTCCCAGACTCCGCAGGGTATAAAGTGGCTAAATAAAGCAATGTAAGTATCTGAAACATGATGGTACGCAATCCCCCCATAGCCACCATAACGAATATGATATTCGGAAACTAAATTTTCTTCATATAAATCGAACTTAGTCCCATCTGCAGCCGCAGTGGTACCATCCCCCCAAACTTTTGGTAAATCACATAGATTGTAACAGTTAACCATTTCCCGGATAGCTTCGTCTAATTTATTTGCTGTGACATGCCGTCGGTTCACAAAAGATAGCATGTGCTGCGTGACGAGTCCACGCATGTGTTTGGATGTCTGTGCCGGTCCTAAGTTGCAACCATACCCAAACGATAATATGATATAGCGTTCTACGGGATTTTCTAATTTAGGATCCGAACCCGACAAAGGACCAAAATAGCGAGTCCACTGCAACCAATGCTCTACGTTACAAAGAATTTCGATAATATTTCGGTCAGGAAGATGCTGGTAAATGGTGGTTTCTAGATCTGTTACATTCGGTATTGAATCTTTACGAACCGAACGTTTGAGTGTAGGTTCTCCGTCTTCATTGATGACAACTTGGCCATTATTCGGATAGTTTTTATCGACTTCTTCAGCCGTTTGAGTCAACAGATCTTTTAACTGCTGAACAAAACCTTCGGAAGTGGGCGTGAATTTCATTTCTGCACAAAAGTCAGCTACCATGGGCTTGCATTCCTCCCAAGAAAGCAACTGTTCCCGATAATCGGCATAGTTTTCAGAACCGGTTACAAAGAGGTCACCTGTTTTCAATTCAGACGCCAGCTGGGAAAACACACATACCTCGAAGTGGCGGCGTGATAAAAAGAGCCCTTCTTCCGTTTTAACGGTCACCGTCCGTCTCCATTGTGTACTTGCAAAAGACAAGCTAATCGATGCGGGCAATAAATCAACACGTTTGGTTTCATTTGTTAGCAAGAAACTTAGCGCATCCATAAGGGATTGGTTTTGCGTAGTAGTATCGATATTCAATGAACGTATTAAACGAAATAATGCAGATTTATTCTTTTTGTAATGCTTCCATAACAAGGGCAAGTAGTTGTTCCCATTGTGAGAAGAGATGGCTTCACAATCATTTAGCAAAAATTCAGTTCCCCCGCGAGTAGCTAATACTTCTCTGACTTGCTTCCCTAATACAGCATCATCTAGATGTTCGTTTGTTTTCTGAAGCACGTCCGTAAGGACAGAAATAAGCATTTCCATCTTACTACGGTGTTGCTCACGGAGCAGCTCCAGTTCTTCCCTGCCTTTCTTATGAATAAAGCCTACACGTTTTATAAACATTTCTACCAGATGATCGCGGGTATGGACGCTTGCTCTCTGTATCATACTTAAAAGCAACATATATCTTTTTGGAGGTAGAAACTTTCCTATTTCTGAACGATCCAAAGCTCTGGCTTCCGCTGCAAAATGCTTGATTTTCGCATTCGGAACACCTTCCAATAAACGTTCTACACCACCCAAAGATTGAAGCCAAGCATATTTAGCTTGTAACTCTTTAAAATGGGAAAATTTAGGGCTCTTTGGAAGCTCCTTTATATAATTAAAATCGGAACGGCTTCGGAAACGGCTTGGCTCTAATAACTGGTCTAGTTTTTGTTTCTCTTCAGGCCTTAGATGATTCCATACACTTTGAAAGAAATGGGTATTAACTAAGGTGCGAACCCTTCGTACCAATCGATCTAAAGTACTGAATGCCGGCAATTCACAGCTTTCTTTAATAAGTTCAGCGATAGATACATTAATAAGATCGGCTGGATTGTCCATAACTTGCGCTGCTTTATACACGGATTCAATAGCTAAATGTCTCGCATGTGCACCATAGGGAATGACATGTAAAAATTCCCGAATTGTTTTTTGGTGCCGGTACAACGTCGCAAGTGAATCAGTTGGATGGGTATTCGGAGCCAAATACAAGCAATCTCTAATATGGGTTACTATCACTTTGGGTACGCTAGACATAGGGGGGAAATATCCAAGACGCTGAAAACACTTCATCAGCGTCAAGAAACACAAAATTGAAGCGTCCCCGCGGGCAACATTATGGGCAACCATTATTTCTTGGGAGGAAGGGGAATAAATTTCGTTCAGTTGTTTACTGTTCGGAATTCTTTTGAACCTGGGGTAGGCTGTCCTTTCAATGGATGCCATTTCGTATAATCCTTTCTTTTAGTAGTCTTTAGTACTCAGGTGCTATGAGCTATTTTTCGGCATGGATAGATAAGTGACCTTTTTTAAATTTATAGGGTTAAGATCATGGGAAGAATCATTGTTGAACGTTCTGTGCGTTCGTAGAAGAATGAAGTGAGCTCAGCCAGTAACCGCTTTTCCCACTGTTCAAAAGTTCTCTCTTTGTTTGTAGATAGCTCTTTCAAGACTCGCAGAGCTAGGTCCTCTGCCTCTTTAATCAAATCACCGGAATGCCTTACATAAACAAAGCCGCGGCTGACGATATAGGGACCGGATAAGAGCCGGTGGCTAGATGTATCCACGGTGGCGACAAGCAGGAGGAATCCACTTTCGGATAGTTGTCTTCGTTCACTCATGAGTTCTCTTTCCATCTTGCTTGCCACTTGCCCTCTCACAACCCTATTTCCTGCTGGAAGATTGGCACCCAATGTAGCCCCCGTTCCGGATATGTGCAGGACTTGTCCAATATCCAGCACAAAAATATGGTCAGGATTTATCCCGACTTGCGAAGCCAACTTTGCGTGCTGGACCAGCATCCGGTACTCCCCATGAATGGGAATGAAATATTGGGGCTTCATTAAATTTAGCATCAATTTTAAATCTTCTTGGCAGCCATGCCCGGAGGTATGAATATCCAGAATGGATCCATGTATGACATCAGCACCAGCTCGATACAGGGAATCAATGCTTCTATTAATGTTAATCGTGTTGCCAGGGATAGGAGAGGAAGAGAAAATAACGGTATCTCCAGGTTCAATCACGACACTTCGATGGGATCCGTTAGCAATGCGTGTTAATGCTGCTCCAGGTTCGCCTTGGCTTCCCGTACAAATAATGGCTACCTTATCCGAAGTAAACTTATGGCAGTCCCTGGCAGGGATCATCATGCCTTCAGGAACACGGATATAGCCAAGGTCTTGCCCGATCTGGAATATCTTTTCCATACTGCGTCCGATGACAACTATTTTTCTGCCACATAATTCGGCAGCTTCTACAACTTGCTGCAGACGGTGTACATTGGAAGCAAAAGTTGCAAATAATATCCTACCTTGGGAACGAAAGAAAACATCATTAATCGCATCACCTACTGTTTTCTCGGAAGGGGTAAACCCTTCTTTTTCGCTGTTTGTGCTATCTGAAAGTAAGGCCAGTACCCCGCGGCGGCCAATATCCGCCATTTTGTTCAAATCGGCTGGTTGATCAGCGGGAGTGAAATCAAATTTGAAATCGCCTGTCTGGACAACAACGCCTACCGGTGTCTGGATAACTATAGCCATGGAATCAGGAATACTGTGGTTCGTTCTAAAGAAGGAAACGGACATATGGTTAAAATCAATTTGCGAATCACTATTGACCACATGCAAGTCAACGGCATGAAGCAAACCATGCTCCTCCAGTTTATATTGAACCAAGCCCATCGTGAGCGCGGCTCCATATACGGGAACTTTAAGCTCTTTGAGGATATAAGGAAGCCCACCAATATGGTCCTCATGCCCGTGGGTTAAAAAAATACCTTTCACTTGATGCTGATGTTCCTTGAGATAGGTGATATCAGGGATAACTAAGTCGATCCCAAGCATATCTCCATCTGGAAACTTAAGCCCAGCATCAATAATAATGATTTCTTCGTCATATTGTACCCCATACATATTTTTCCCGATTTCACCAACTCCGCCTAATGCGAAAATGGATACGTTTTTTGTGGACATCATTGGTCAGCTCCATCCTTGTTGATCGTGCTTATTCTAAAGTTTAGATCCGTTCTCCACGCTTCAATCTTTCTATAAAAATAGACAAGTCTTCTTTCTTTACTCTCCAGTGGCGGCCAATTTTAAAGCCGGGAATCGTTCCTTCGTTAACTAATTTATAGGTGGTAACTTCACTGAGTTGTAAATACTTGGCTACCTGCGTTATGGTCATAATGTCGGGTTCATTCAACGAATATCCACTCCTTTTTTAATGGCAATTTAACAAAAGCATCCACTCTGCTAACATATTTAATTATACGTGATTATACTCCATTATAAATGATTATATCAAACAAGGAAATCGTCATTATCAAAAACAGCGAGAAATAGAGAAAAAACAAGCTTTCTTTAATATGGTTTAAATGTATTCGCTTACATAGCGAATGCACCAAATAGCAAGCCCTAATAAACCGTGTATAATCATAGTTGTTGGAAATCGGACAGTGACTTTTCTGAGAGTGGAAAGTCAACAAAAAATAAAAAATGAGATGGAGGATAGCTTACCCATAACCCGCGGGTTTTATTGAATGAGGGCGGATGTTTGACGCAGGATGAAAGGAGTTAGGAAATTACAGTCAAACAGGTTGGTCTGATAATCAGGATCCTCTCTGTTTTTTAGTTTCCTTCTTTATCTATGATTAGATCTCTGTTTGCTGCACGATTAAGAATAAGACTTCCCAGGAAGGGAACGTTAACTTAAAAAAAGGAGAACAAGTAATTGAATATACACCAATTAAAAAACGCTTGGTTTTCAAACGTTCGGATGGATATCTTAGCGGGTATGACGGTAGCCTTCGCTCTAATCCCGGAAGCAATTGCATTCTCGATTATTGCAGGTGTGGATCCCATGGTTGGGTTGTATGCATCCTTTTGTATCGCGGTTATTATCTCCATTGTGGGTGGACGTCCCGGTATGATTTCAGCAGCTACAGGCGCCATGGCACTCTTAATGGTTACCTTGGTAGCGAACCATGGACTGCAGTATTTATTGGCTGCAACCGTTCTAACAGGCATCATACAGATTTTTATGGGTATTTTAAAGCTCGGCAAATATATAACCTTTATACCGCATTCCGTGATGATTGGATTTGTAAATGCCTTAGCTATATTAATCTTTCTGGCGCAGCTGCCCCAGTTTGTCGGGCAATCCTGGATGATGTATGTGATGGTAGCAGCAACACTAGCCATCATTTACTTGCTTCCAAGAATTACGAAAGCCGTGCCGTCAGCTCTAATTGCCATTATTGTCATTTCTGCGATTGTCATTTTTTCTGGCATCCAATTAAAGACGGTTGGCGATATGGGACAGATCACACAAAGCCTCCCCTTCTTCCACCTGCCAGGTATTGAATACTCCTGGGCAACGCTGTGGATTATTCTGCCGACTTCCCTAACACTGGCTGTTGTGGGGATATTGGAATCCATGCTAACCGCAACCATAGTCGATGAAATGACCGAAACCAAAAGCGATAAAAACAAAGAAATTAGAGGTCAAGGTATCGCTAATACCATTACAGGTTTCTTTGGGGGCATGGCAGGCTGCGCGATGATCGGGCAATCTGTAATCAATGTGAAATCAGGAGGCAGAGGCCGTTTATCGGCCATGGTTGCTGGCGTATTTCTTCTATTTCTCATTATTATCTTGGGGGACATTGTGAAGCAAATCCCTATGGCTGCTTTGGTCGGAGTGATGATCATGGTATCGATTGGAACCTTTGATTGGAATTCAGTTAGAGAACTCAGGAAAATTCCAGTATCGGACAGTATGGTTATGATGACTACCGTTGGTATCGTTGTCTACACGCATGATTTAGCCAAAGGGGTACTGGCTGGTGTCGTATTAAGTGCTATCATTTTTGGTTGGAAAATGTCTCGTATCCATGCGCTGACGACGATTCAAAATAAAGTGAAGGTGTACCAGATATCCGGACAGATGTTTTTTGGAACGACGAGCCATTTTATTGAGTTGTTTGAGTATATGAATGACCCTGAGCATATCCACATAGACTTTAGCAAGTCTCATGTATGGGATCATTCTGCGGTGACGGCGATTGCTAAGGTGCTGCAAAAATATAAGCAATTAAATAAAAAGGTCACGATCATTGGATTAAATCAGGAAAGCCAGAAAATTATTGACCAAATTGGATTAGCTACTTCTTCTTCTCACTAAGACTAACGAAAAGTTATATGATGTTTGGCTGAAGTCCAACGAAAGATGCGGTAATTTGCTGGTAAACTTATGGATGGCATCAATCGGAATAGCTCAGCCAAACCATGCTGGGAGGTTCATGATGGATAATAGAAAAAGGAACTTTATATTAATGGTGATGACCGTACTTGTTCTATTGTCTAGCATTTTTCTCGCTAAGGACCCACTAGAGGCAAAAGTTAAAGCAACATGGTTATGGGATTCTGCAAGAATAAAGGATGAACGAGATCGGATACTGTCATTTGCCGGCGAGAACGAAGTTAATTTAATCTATTTGCACATCGATCAGAAACAGGACTTCAACGATTATCGAGTGTTTATTAAGGAAGCAAGTTTGTCTGGTATTCATGTGCATGCATTAGGTGGTGACCCCTCGTGGGCAACAGAAGTGAATCAAACTCACATAGCTGAACTAGTTAACTGGATTGAGCAGTATAATCGCAATGTATCCAAAGGGGAAAGATTCAAGGGGATCCATTTGGACATCGAGCCCTATAACCAAGACGCTTGGGAAACCAACCAAAGGCAAACGATTATCGATGGCTGGATGGCCAGTATGGAATACTTCCAAACACTAACAAAAGATTTAAAACAAATAGAAACGGGTGCGGATTTACCCTATTGGCTGGATGAAATTCCCATATCACAGCAACAGGATGCACCTTCTATGAGCAGATGGATGATTGAAAGGCTAGACCATGTTACGCTAATGGCCTATCGTGACGAAGGTATAGTGAAATTAGTACAGGAAGAAATTGAAATCGCCAACGAATTAAACAAAAAGGTAATTATAGGAATTGAAACCAATCCCATGAAGGAAAAGTACACCACATTTTACGGGAGAAGTATCCCTTACAAACAGGCGCAGTTGGAAGTAATCGAAAGTTCATTAAAGGATCAGACTTCTTATTACGGTATTGCTATTCATGATTACGAAGGTTGGACTCAGTTAACTCTCAGATAAAGTGGTACTTTTACGTATCCGAAGACGAATAAGCGGACACCATTTTTGAGATATGAGCTTATGATCTAATTAACACATGGTTGGAAATTAAAAGGGGGACATCGTATGTATCAAAACATTCTCTTGGCTGCAGACGGATCAGCACATTCATTCAGAGCAGCCGAACAAGCGATTCATCTGGCCAAAGGCAATCCAGAGGCTAAAGTTGTTATATTATATGTCGTGGATAGTGAAACTTCTAAGTCGGATGTGCTTCGAAATTTAGATACAAAAGTCATTGATGAACGTCGCCTAGAAAAAATGGGGACTATCGAAAAGGTAGCACGAGAATCGGGAATAAACTATGAAATTAAGATCATCCATGGCGATCCTGGACCCTCTATTGTTGCTTATGCAAATGACAACAAATTTGATGTCATCTTAATTGGAAGTCGTGGGCTTAATGCTTTACAGGAATTTGTACTTGGCAGTGTCAGTCATAAAGTAGCAAAAAGAGCGAACTGTCCTGTGATGATTGTCAAATAAAGAAGTAAAAGAAAACCGACCCTAAAAAGCTAAAAGGGTCGGCTTTCTTTATTAGAATAAAAATATTGGAGCGCGTAGCAGTCAGCCGCAAAGCACAACGCTTCATAGCAACGCTCTTTTGTCCCTACTCAATCTCTCTTTTTTTCAAATCCCCTTTCCAGTCATCCTGGACGCTTCGCTCCCACAGCGGTACGCCCGAGCGGTACGCCGCCCTTCCATTCAAATGACCAGCCACCGGTGCTGTTATAAATACAAACACAATACCCAACAGCAGTTTGGCGCTTACATGCTCCAAAAAAAAGCCGAAATAAAGAAAAGTGCCAAATAAGATAAAAAGCACGCCTAATGTCGCGCTTTTAGTCGCTGCATGTGAGCGTAAATAAACATCCGGAAGCCTGACCAGGCCGAATGCACTTAGTGCACATATCAATGAACCTGCTAATACTAGTAATCCTATTAGAATCTCACCTATCTGAATCATCATCTCCACTTTCAATGACAACCCCCCTTTCTATATATCTCGCAAAGGCGGTAGTTCCTATGAAGGTCAATATGCCTATCACTAATATGATGTCAAAGTACGCAAAGGTTTTTAGCAATATGCTAATGATTGCGATCATGGACAGCAGCAAAACACCTATCGTATCGAGTGCGGCGATGCGGTCCGGGATTGAGGGTCCTTTCAGTAAACGGTACATACAACCAATGATGGCAAGTGATAAAATACCCAAAGATAATAACAGTAAGCTGGACATCAAGACCGCGTCACCTCCATAATTGCTTTTTCAAATGTGCCTTTGATTTGCTTAGACAGCTCATCGGCATCATTGATATCCATGGCATGAATATACATGGTTTGGCCGTCCGGTGACACATCGAGTGTTAATGTACCCGGGGTCAGGCAAATAAGGCAAGATAGCACGGTAATTTCCCAATCCGATTTGAGCTCCGTCTTTAGCGCGAATATACCGGGCCGAATGGCAAGGCGTGGGCGGACAATTTGAAACATCACCACGTAACTGGAGATAAACAGTTCTTTGACGAACAGGACCAGCAGCTTAACAACCGCCCACAAGCGTTTCATATAAAAGTCATGTGGCCAGAAACGACTAAGCAATCCGATGCAAATGATCCCCAGCAGATACCCCATGGCAAACCGCGGAGCCGCCCAGTCATTGTATAAAAACATCCAAACGAATGCAATAATCAGGTTCAATAGTATTTGTAAGGCCATTTCCTCTACTCCTTCAGTACTGCATCAATGTATGTGCTTGGATTCATTAACGTATTTCCAGCCTCTGCTACAAACTGATACACCCATTCTGAGCCAAGCCCCATCATAACCATAATGGCAAAAAGGGCAACTGCTGAACCCAGCATGCTTTTAGAGGGGGCGACCTGAGGGTTCGGGTTCTCTTCTCCCCAGAAAGCGTCCATGAATAACCGGATTAAGGAATAGAGCACAATAAAACTGGATCCAAGCGCGACTCCAGTAAGCCAGAACGCATGCCCTTGCATCCCGCCCTCAATAATCAACAGCTTACCCGCAAAGCCACTGAGCGGCGGAATGCCCGCAATAGCCAGGGCGGTAACGAAGAGCAGCCAGCCGATTGCGGGATGGCGCTTTATCAGGCCCCCCATTTCCTTCAGCTTACTTGTCCCTGTTACATGCACAATAAGTCCTCCAATAATGAATAGCAAGGCTTTGGCAACCATATCATGCAGTAAATAAAAGATAGCACCATCTATTGAAGTATCGGACGCCACTGACAATCCAAAGGCAATGAACCCAACGGTTATGATCACATTATAATTCATGATCCGTTGTATGTCCGAATATGCAATTGCCCCGAATGCGCCAAGGATCATGGTAGCGGCGGCCATCCATGCCAGCCAGCTATGGGTAATGCTGGGATCATGGTAGAAGATGAGCGTAAATGTACGAATTAGCGCATACAAACCTACCTTCGTCAGCAGCGCACCGAATAAGGCCGAAACGGCTGCGGGTGGAACGCTGTAGGATCCAGGCAGCCAAAAGAAAAGGAACAAGCCTGCTTTTAGCGAGAAAACAATCATGAACAATATCGCAATGGCGTTTAATACCCCGTCCTGCCCCGCCTCAGCTACCCGCAGGGACAAATCTGCCATATTCAGAGTCCCTAATACACCATATAAATACGCTACAGCCGCAACGAATAACGTGGAGGATATAATGTTGATCAATATATATTTTAACGTTTCGCGCAGCTGCCTTTTCGTCCCACCAAGTACAATCAGTGCATAAGAGGAGATCAGCATCACCTCGAAGCAGACGAACAGATTGAATAAATCCCCCGTTAAGAAAGAACCATTGACACCTACCAGCAGAAATTGAAAGTATGGGTAATAATAATAACGCTCCCGCTGCTCCCCAACCGTACCGAATGAGTAGAGCAAGCAAAAGACACCTACAACCGTTGTAACAAAAACAAGCAACGCAGCGAGCATGTCAGCTACAAATACAATACCGTACGGCGGTAGCCAGCCTCCCATATGCAGCGTTTGAATGCCTTGCGTTTTTACCTGAAACACGATCATCCCTGCCGCGGCTACTGTAGCCAGCAGGCTTAAAGAGCTAAGCCACCTTTGGACAGCTATATTATTTTTCAGAAAAATAAGAATAGCTGCTGTCAATAAAGGGATCAGAAGTGGTAATACAAGCAGATTATTCATCTTCCTTCCCCCTTAATTGCTCCATATCATCGGTTCCCAGCTTTTGGTAGGCCTTGTAGGCAAGCACGAAGAAGAAGGACGTGACCCCGAAGCTGATGACTATGGATGTTAAAATAAGTGCCTGCGGCAGTGGGTCCACATAGGACTCTGCCCCTTGCCCTAGCAGTGGAGCAGCACCCGTTTTTAGACGGGACATTGTAAGCAGCAGCAAATGGACCCCATGCGTGAGGAGTGAGGTGCCTAATATAATGCGCAGCAGGCTCTTCGATAGTACCAGGTACACGCCAACAGTAAATAACACACCGATCGCGAGTGACATATATAACTCCATTTTATTTATCCCTCCCTATCGCCAAAATAATCGTCATGGTGATACCAACGACGGTCAGGTAGACGCCTAAATCGAAAAGCATGGCGGTTGCCAATTCACTATGGCCAAGCAGCGGCAGATCCTGATAGCCGAAGGCGTGGCTGAGAAAAGGCACATCAAATAAGAAAGAACCCATACCCGTCAGCAAAGCGACTAGAATGCCCACAGCGCTTAGCTTACGGAAATTGATCGGAATGACCTCACTGACTGTTCGTGTTCCGAATGCCATGGCGAGCAATACGAATGCAGCCGCCGACATTAATGCTCCGATAAAGCCGCCTCCTGGCTCGTTGTGTCCGGAAAAAAACAAGTACAAGGAAAACGTCAAAATGATAAAAATAACTACCTTGGATATGGTTTTCAAAATCACATCGTTGCTACGAATTCTACCACTCGTAAGCTTGCTGCCACTCTCCCAATAACCAAGTGTAATGGGATCCTCGCCGTGGTCGAGCTTTAATTGAATTAGGGCATAAATGCCATACGATGCAATGCTAAGCACTACAATCTCCAGCAAGGTATCAAAACCACGGAAATCTACAAGGATGACGTTAACTATATTTTTACCCCCTGCGAGATTGTAGCTTTCTTTGATATAAAATTCCGATATCGATTCAAAAGAGCGGCTGCTGCTTGCACTTAAAGCAAGCAAGGTCATCATTACGCCTACTCCAAGCGCGATAATGAAATTCGGCAGCCTAAAACGTAAGGACTCCAGCTCTTTCTTCAGCTTAGGCAAATGGTAAAAGCAGAGCAGGAATAACGTAACGGATACCGTTTCCACGATCATCTGCGTCAGCGCAAGGTCAGGAGCGCGGAAGATGACGAAAAACAAAGTGACCATATACCCTGCCGTACCCGTCAATATGATCGCCATCATCCTTGTACGTGCGAATGGAACAGCAATTACCGAACCCATAAGTACAGCAATGATAATCGCTTCGTAGGACGACATCGGTGCAAATTCGGAGAAATCATACGGGCTGTGGGCAGAGATGCCCATAGTGATCGCCATAGAGACAATTAAAAATACGAAGATATACATCAAGTAATGGCGGACAGAGCCTGTCATATAACGATCCGTTAGACCAGTTGCTCCTCTATCCAGCAGGTTAAGCCCACCGTCATAGGTTTTATTGAGCGTTATTCCACTAAAGAGCGGCTGATGGAGCACCTTTAAGCGATGGTGCAGGCGGTATAAGACTATCCCTACTGTGATTACGCCTAGTGTCATCCATATTTCGGCTGTCCAGCCATGCCAGATACGAATATCCGCTTCGAATTGCTGCCCAGTAAGCAGCAGGGTTGGATGAATGGCTGCCATGGCGGGCTCGATTAGCGTGTATGCCAACAAATTGGGGAACAAACCAAAAACGACAGCCAACGATGCCAGAACGACTGGAGGAAACAGCATGCCAAGTGGAGCCTCATGCGGTTTTTTCTCCAATTTGTCGAATTGTTTCTTTCCTGTAAAGGTTTTGAATACCAGCAGTATACTGTAAACAAAAGTGAAGATACTCGCTATCCAAGCGATAATCGGGAAAAACATGCCTAGAAACTGCATATTCAGGACATCCATCTCCATAATGTTGAGCACAGCCGTAAAGAACATTTCCTTGCTCAGAAAGCCATTAAACGGCGGCAAGCCTGCCATCGAGGATGTACCAATTAAGGCGATAGAGAAGGTCACCGGCATAACCGACATTAAGCCTCCCAGCTTGCGGATGTCTCTCGTTCCAGTTTCGTGGTCGACGATACCGACTACCATGAACAAAGCGCCTTTGAATATTGCATGGTTGATAAGGTGGAAGATCCCCGCCATTGTAGCTTTTACGTAAAACAAAGATTCACTTGTTCCCGAATAAATGGCTGCTGCCGAACCAAGCCCTAACAAGCTCATAATAAGTCCAAGTTGGCTGATCGTTGAAAAGGCAAGCATAGCTTTCAGGTCTGTCTGCTTGAGTGCCCGATAAGAGCCATAGATTAAGGTTACCATTCCTGTTCCGGAAACCAGCCAGAACCAGCCTGCTTCCCCAGCAAATATGGGACTAAGCCGTGCTACCAAATACAAGCCTGCCTTAACCATGGTGGCTGAGTGCAAATACGCACTGACCGGCGTAGGAGCTTCCATCGCATCAGGCAACCAAATATGAAAGGGAAACTGTGCAGACTTCGTGAATGCACCCAGCAGGACCAGCAGCATCGCAGGCACAAACAAGCTGTGCCCGGTTATAGCGCTTATATTCGCGATAATGTCCCTAATGCTGAACGTTCCTGTCATCACGTAGAGCAGCACAAAGCCGCTTAGCATCGCCAAGCCACCAAATACGGTAATAAGCATTGATTTTAAGGCTCCATACCTCGACTTATCCTTCTGGTACCAGAAGGCAATAAGCAAAAAGGACGATATGCTCGTCAGCTCCCAGAAGCCGTACAGCACAATCAGGTTGTCAGATAGCACCACCCCAAGCATGGCTCCCATGAAGAGCAGCAAATACATATAAAATCGACCGATGGCTTCTTTATTTTTATCCAAGTAAAAGATCGAATACATAACAACTAGAGCGCCTATTCCCGAAATTAGAAGCGTAAACAACAGACTGAGCCCATCCAAATAAACGGCAAAATTCACTCCAAGTGAGGGAATCCAAGGCACAGTAGCCGTTAACCGTTCACCCGATTGAACCTCCGGCAGCCGTACTAGAAAATAAATAAATATAAGAAGTGGTGCAGGTAAAATTAACCATCCAGTGTGGATATGCTGCTTCAATCTATACAGCAACGGACAGCCTAAAGCGAAAATAAAAGGCAACATAATAATAAGATGCAGCAAATACAAAGTTCAACCTCCTTATTGACCAAGCATATTGATGTCATACGTATTCAGCATTGCCAACTTTCTTAAAAGCAAGTCTGCGCTGTCGAAGCAACAAAAAAATGCAAAAAGAGCCCGCTGTTGGCAGGCTCCTCCGATAAAACATTGTATGTAATTGTTGAATTGATAGCTTCACCTTAGTATACCGCCCTAGCGTTGTGTTGTCAAAGGAAATTGAACCATTACGAGGTTAGGGAGAATGAAATGTGTGATATTGGGGATTACTCTTTATATTAAGAAAGGAGACGATCCTCATGCTTACGAGAAAAATAATCGTTTCAGCTATCGTATTTGTTGTGATCTTCATAGCAGGAGGCGCTTGGAGCCATCAAATGAGTAAACAGCGCTTTAATGAATCTTATATTCCCCCTAATTATAAATGGACCATTTATTCAACTGGAGATTCTACTAGGATCAGGACCTGGTTCTATCCCTTCTCTCCGAGAGAATATGTTAGAATCATTAGTAAGGTAACAAATGATGCTGAGAGGATACCTGAATAGCCCTTATTGCGCATATTATGGCTAACAAGATCAAGTTTTCAACTTGACATAACGGTTTTTCTCACACATTATGAATGAATTAAACTATATGAATTTGATAGATCCTATTATCAAATTGGAACGGATGTGAGGCATGAAAAAACAATTTATGGTGATAGGTTTGGGACGATTCGGCACCAGCCTTACACGTACATTAATTCAGAACGGCCACGAAGTGTTGGCTGTGGACAAAGATGAATTTCTCGTGCAAGAAATTTCCTCGATCGCTACGCATGCTATCCAAGCAGATTGCACAGACGAAGCGGCGTTGTTGGAGCTGGGGGTTCGAAACTTTACCCATGCCATTGTTGCCATCGGCGATGACCTGCAAGCCAGCATATTGACGACACTATTGTTAAAGGAACTAAACGTTCCCCAAGTAACGGCCAAAGCTAAAAATGAAAAGCATGGCAGCTTACTTAGTAAAATTGGGGCTGATCATATTGTGTATCCTGAACGGGATATGGGCGCGCGGCTTGGCAACCAGCTTAGCTCTGATAACCTAATTGATTATATTGAATTATCTCCCGATTACAACCTGGTCGAAATTATGGCTCCGCCTGCTATGAATGGACTCTCTTTAAATCAATTGAATATCCGTGCCGCCTACGGCTGTACCATAATGGCGATTAAAACCGGAGACCAAATGAATATTTCACCCAAAGCCGAGGATGAAATTTATACAGGGGATATTCTGCTTATCATCGGTAACAATGACGATATCCGCCATCTGGAGAGTGACTATGAGCGAAAACGGTAGGAGCGGTAGACAGCAATCAGGATATATCAAAATAGAAGCCATTGTCAACAAACTAAAAAATAATATGAGCCCTCCACAGCTTATATTGGGTGTGTTTTTTGTTTTAATATGGATAGGTGCCCTACTGCTTGCCCTGCCCGTTGCTTCTGCGACTGGGCAATCCGTAGGCTTGCTGGATGCTGTATTTACTGCAACCTCTGCTGTATGTGTAAACGGTCTTATTGTGGTTGATACTGGAAGTGTTTATTCTATATTCGGACAAGTCATTATTATGGTTCTTATTCAAATCGGTGGACTTGGCTTTATGACGTTTGGGATCATGGTGGCCATTGTATTGGGGAAAAAAATCGGTTTAAAGCAAAGGCTTGTTTTACAGCAGACAACGCAATCGACCTCGGTGCAGGGATTAGTTAAGCTTTCACTCTATATGGTGGTAATTGCATTTGCTTTCGAAGCAATTGCTACTATTATACTTACGCTACGATGGAAAGCCGAGCTAGGTTGGGGACAGGGAGCTTATTATGCTCTTTTTCATTCTATTTCAGCTTTCAATAACGCAGGGTTCGCGCTTTGGTCTGATAGCCTTACCCCTTTTGTAGGCGATCCGATCGTGAATATCACGATTATTATCCTTTTCGTAATCGGGGGTTTGGGTTATATCGTCATAGTGGATATTTTTCGAAAGCGGACATGGAAAAAGCTATCCCTTCACACCAAAGTGGTTTTGCTGGCTTCGGGGATTTTATCCCTGATGGGATTTTTATTCCTTTATTTATTGGAAAGCTGGAACCCAGCCACATTTGGCCAATTAACTTGGGGGGAACGTATACTTGCGGCGCTCTTTCAAGGTACTACACCCCGAAGTGCCGGATTCAATACTGTCGATATTGGAAGCATGCTTGCAGCTTCTCAATTTTTTATCATTATATTGATGTTCATCGGTGCTGCCTCCGGTGGTACGGGGGGAGGAATTAAAACCAATACCTTCGTGGTGCTCATCCTTGCAACCATTAACACGTTTCAAGGAGGCGGACAAATTCATGCCTTTGAACGCAAAATAGCCGAGGACACCGTTATGCGCGCACTGGCTGTTGTTGTAAGCTCACTTCTTTGCGTACTTACTGTTGCCCTTCTGCTCACCATTTCCGAAGGCATACTTGAGGATCGTTTTTTCGAGATTTTATTCGAAGCAACCTCCGCATTTAGTACGACTGGACTTTCCATGGGATTGACAAGTGAATTATCCCCTCTGGGTAAAGTGATTGTTTCCATCACCATGTTTGCCGGACGACTTGGACCGCTTACGCTCGCTTTTGCACTAGCCCAGAAAAAGCGTTCTTCGAGAATCGGTTATCCGGAGGACCACATCCTGATTGGCTGAGGTGTTTGGAATTATTTGCTTTGATAAAGTAATCCAAAACAGCAAAAATGAAGCCGCGCTTCCTGTTTTCGAATTTCTGATCTGTGCAGCACCCTTTTCGGAGACATTAAAGTTAAATTCTAAAAGCCAAGCTGACTATGATGAGGGTTGGACAAGGTTTCCTGTGTTTGTGACCAACCCTTTACAAGCGTTAACTCAGGTTATGCTTTGTATAGTACTGATCAGCTTATCCACATCCCATTCAAGGATCATATCTGCATTCTGTCTTTCTACGATGGATAGCTTCAAATCTGGGGAGCGGTGTATCCCAATGATTGGTTTAGAAAATTCACCTTTGGCGCATATGATCTCTTTATTGATCCATCTGCTAAAAGATTGTATGTTATATACTCCACACATCAATATGACCATATCACAAAACTTCACTTTATTTCTGATCATCTGGTACATATCATTTTCACTTAAATGATTGTACATCTCTTGATCAGGAACGTAGCTGGGCGAAAAATTGAACTCCTTTTTATCTATAAGAAGGGCTGTCACCTCTTCAAACGTATTTTGATGATTCCATCCATGACTAAAGTACAATTTGTAAGTTTTGATCTTTTTCATATTTACGTGGATCCCCTTTACTTTATCCTTCCATACACTAGTCAGCTTGTTTCAATGTTTGTAATTGAAGAATGCGTAGAGACAGCGATATACTTACCCCTCCATCCGTTTTGTCCAAAACCCACCCCTAAAAAAGCGGGGTTCATACGAAATAATAAATGCTTTGGGAGCAAGTTCACCAATACGCTTCATTAATTTTTTTTCGTTGGAGCGCTTGACGAGCACCTGCATGACAAGCCTTGTTCCATCGCGTCCTTCAGCCAACCAACTCGTAACGCCGAAGCCATGGCTGCGCAGCAACCCCGGAAGGCTTGCCTCGGTATGATCTACGATGATTTCGAACGTAACATAACCAAGCGCCAACCAACTCTCAATTTTACTCCCAAGCCAAACACCTACACCCCAGCCAATGCAATAGGCAGCCAGATTAAGCGGTTTATCTATGTTTTTAAGAACCAGGTTGAGACCCATCAAATAAATAAACACTTCGGCCATACTTATCCACGCAGCTGTTTTAATTCTGGATTTCATAACCATGATGATCCGAAGCGTAAACAGAGACACATAGACAATATTGATTATAAAAATCGTAAGCATAATTTTTAGGAGGTCCACCGAATCCACCCTTTCTCCCCATCATTAAACCCTCATAACATTCAAAAGATCCCGCAGTAATAACCACGCGGGACCAGGAATTAACTTAACTATGATCTTGCAGCAATATAATCCGGCCGGGGCTGCTTACCCGAGTAGGGACTTTGCAATTTATTATGAACGCTGTTATAAACAATAAAAACATTGTTTCTGGAGTAAGGCGTAATATTGCCATTTGATCCATGCATCAGGTTACAGTCAAAGAATAAGACCGATCCTGCTTTACCTGTTGGCGCTGAAATCCCGCCTTCATCGACCATTCTCGTTAAGCTTGCCTGGTCAGGGACGCCATATTCCTGTTTGCGCAACGAGCTTTTATAATGGTCATCAGGCGCTTCTCCCACGCAAGAGAGAAACTGACGATGCGAACCGGGAATTACCATTAACGGTCCATTGAATGAATAGTTATCCTCCAATGCAATCGAACAGCTCAACGCTCTCATACGAGGCATGCCGTCCTCTACATGCCAGGTTTCAAAGTCCGAATGCCAATAAAATTCTTTTCCTGTAAAGCCCTTCTTAAAGTTGATGCGAGACTGGTGGACATAGGCCTGGCTTCCCAAAATAAGCGAGACTCGTTCCAAAAGCTGATTATTCTCGGACAGCTTCTTCATCACTTCATTACTTCGATGAATCTCAAACACCGATCGCACTTCATTACTTCCAGGCTCACGAATCACTTCAGGCGTATTTTCCTCACCACTTAAAGTCCATATCCTTTTAGATTCATTACTAAGCTCTCGCACTTCCTCCTCATTGAACAAGGAATCAAAAAACAAGTAACCATTACGCTCATAAAAGCTTAATTCTTCTTGAGAAAGTATATGTTGCTCCTCATTCTTTGCATACATTACCGGGTCTTGTCGTTCAATCAACTTAGGTTCGGAGTAAATTCGCGACGGATAAGCATCTGTTGTTTTCAATTTCATAAAGATTATTGCCCCTCTCAAAATTAATTTTCGATTAGTGGATAAGTACCTTCAGCATCATGGGTTTCATTCCCTGTGCATGGTGGGTTAAAAACACAAACCATACGCATTTCGCTTTTACCGCGAAGCAAATGCTTTTCATGATGGTTAAGCACGTATAAGGTTCCAGAACGAATCGGATAAACCTTGCCATCATCAACCGTTTCTATTTCACCTTCCCCGCTGATGCAATAGACGGCTTCGATGTGATTTTTATACCAGATAAGCGTTTCCGTGTTTGCTTTAATAAGTGTATCGTGCATCGAGAATCCAACTCCGTCTTTTCTTAACAATAAACGCCTGCTGCTCCAGTTTTCCGCCTTTATGTCCTGTACAGTGCCTTCAATTTCTGATAAGTTTCGTACGATCATTTCTATACACTCCCCATTATTTATTTAGAGCCATTTGCTCAACCATTGAATGCATACATTCCTTGAAAATTGTTAAACCTTTACGAAGATCAGCGATATCGATAGTTAAAGGCGGCATCATTTTAATGACTTCACTGTCTGTTCCCGAAGTTTCCATAATCAAACCGCTCGCGAAAGCAAGCTTGCTTATTTCATTCGCTAAACCCTCAGCTTTATAAGCGATACCTCGCATAAGACCTTTACCCCGAACCTCGCCCTCTAGTTCCGGATAGGCACGGACTACTTCGTTTAGCGCCTCATTGACGAGCATTCCCTTTTTCAAAATATCATTACTGAAATCCTCTGTTTTCCAGTATTCCAAGGCTTGGGTTGCTGTAATAAAAGCTAAATTATGGCCGCGAAACGTCCCGTTATGCTCCCCTGGCTCCCAAATATCGATTTCCGGGCGAATTAACGTGAGTGCCATGGGTATTCCAAATCCACTAATGGACTTGGAAAGGCAAATGATATCAGGCTGTATCCCGGCCTGCTCAAAGCTGAAGAATGTCCCCGTTCTGCCGCATCCCATCTGAACATCATCTACGATGAGCATAATGCCATTACTGCGGCAAATCTGTTCAAGCCCACGCAGCCAAGGTATACTCGCTTCGAATATGCCCCCTTCACCTTGAAGGGTTTCCACTATAATGGCGGCAGGAAGTGATCCCCCGCTTCCGCTGTCGTCCAAATAGCTTTTCAGGTAATCCAAAGTGTCGATTTCTGCACCTAAGTAGCCGTCAAAAGGCATAGAGGTAGTGTCATTCAAGGACACTCCCGCACCATTACGCTTGAATTTGTTACCCGTCACCGCTAAAGAGCCTAATGTCATGCCATGGAAGGCGTTGGTAAACCCGATAACATTAGAACGCCCGGTTACTTTTCTGGCCAGCTTTAATGCACTTTCAACGGCATTGGTTCCAGTTGGTCCCGGAAACATTACCTTGTAATTCATATTTCTGGGCTCCAGAATGATTTTGTTAAATTGGAGCAGGAATTGTCTTTTTGCTTCTGTAGCCATATCGAGGCTGTGCGTCACGCCGTCATTTTGTAAATACTGAATCAGCTTTTGCTTCATTAACGGGTTGTTATGCCCATAGTTTAGAGCTCCGGCACCAGCAAAGAAATCAATATACTCTTTTCCAGCTTCATCCCACATCTTGGATCCGGAAGCCTTTGTAAATAAGGTTGGAAATGAGCGGCAATAGCTGCGCACTTCAGATTCGTGCTGCTCAAAAATGTTCAAAGACGATTTATGCTCTTCCACTATATTCATTGTATAAATTCCCCCAATTGATGATTTGATGGTTCTAAAGAAAACGGTCCAATCCGGTGCAGCCATTCAGCTTCATGCAGCTTATCCGAAAAGTGGTGGCTTTCGAACCCACTCGAAACGGTGCAAATACTTCCTAATTGCTTGGCTATTTTGTCGAATAAGGCTATGGAAGCAGCGTTACCAAGAGAAATTGTAGCTTCTATATATCGAACCCCCATATCCTGTTGAGACAATGCCGCTTGGATTAAATACGTTCCAATACCCGAGCCTTGATACTTCGTGGAAACGGCTATTTGCCATATAAACATGCAATCCTTCTCAGCAGGTGGTTGAAAAGCGGATACAAAGCCGACCATTTGTCCATTACTTTCAGCAATAACGCAAGTATCAGAAAAGTACTTACATAGCATGAGGTAGCAATACTCCGAATTTGTATCTAAAACTCCGCTCTCTTTGACTAATTGATACATATCCGCCCCATCCATTGGAGTGGGCTTTCGAAAAACTATTTGTTCATATTTTTTTGGCATCATGGAGTCACTCCATCCGGTTCTTTATTCAGGAATCGATTTAAAAAAGCTTGCAGCCGTTCGCTCTGCGGGTTTTCAAAGATTTGCTGCGGCGTACCTTGTTCTATGATCCGGCCTTGGTCGATAAAAATAATTCGGTCTGCAATCTCTCTTGCAAAGTCCATCTCATGCGTGATTAATAACATCGCCATCTCTTTTTGAGCAGCCAGCTCACGAATGACCGTCAAAACCTCTCCAACCAGTTCCGGATCCAGTGCAGATGTTACCTCATCGAACAGCATAATTTTCGGATTCATAACCACAGCCCGAGCTATGGCTACACGCTGCTTCTGCCCTCCAGAAAGCTGTGAGGGGTAAGCATCAATTTTGTCAATCAGTCCAACCTTCCGAAGCATTTCCTGCGAACGAGCTATGGCTTCATCCTTTGATAAGCCTAATACATGTATCGGGCCTGCCGACACATTGCGTAGAATATTCATATGTGGGAATAAATTAAAGTGCTGGAACACGAATCCGATATTTTTGCGTATTTTACGCAAATGCTTTTCATCAGCAGGCATGGTTTTACCGGCATGTATTTGGTGCCATAATAACTCGCCATTTACTTCTATGGTTCCGGATGTTGGAGCTTCCAAAGTCATTAACAAACGCGCCAAAGTCGTTTTACCCGATCCGCTTGGGCCAATAACGGCAATCTTCTCTCCCGGTGCGATATCCAAATCCATTTCTTTTAATACATGAACATCTCCAAATGACTTGCTTACATTGCGGTAACGTACGATTGGTTCCTTTGAATCTTGTTTAGAATCGGGAGCTTCTCCCAAAAGTATTTTCATATTTCCACTCCTTTTCCTTATTTGCGTTGAAACTTTTGTTCCAGACGTTTGACTATCAATGAGGAAAAGTAGCTAAGGAACAGGAATAATAGTCCAACTATGGTGAAAGCCTCTATATAACGAAACGAAGCGGATCCCAGTGTTTTTGCAGTTGTCAGTAGTTCAATAAATGTAATAGCAGATAGAACAGGCGTTTCTTTAAACATCACGATCAAATAATTACCCATAACTGGAAGGGTAGGAGGAACCGCTTGTGGAAGAATAATATGCAACCACTTCTGTCTATCAGTAAAATTTAGTGCAGTTGCTGCCTCCCACTGCCCTCGATCCACGGCATCGATGCCCGACCGGTATACTTCCGAGAGATAACTGCTGTAATGCAGGCCTAAACCAATTACCCCTGCGGCAAATGGTGATAGCGAGACCCCATACAACGGTAATGCATAAAACAATACAAGGAGTTGAACAATCAACGGAGTGCTCCGTATAAATTCTGCAATCCATTTAGCTGGCAAGGAAATCATCATGCTCCTTGATCTTTTCATCAAAGCCAGGAACAAGCCAGCAATTAGTGCCACAAGGAAGCTTAAACATGTAATTCCTATAACAAGTGGCAATACCTTAAGCAAAACGGGAAAAATTTCGATAACATAGTTCCAATTCCACTTCATCGTTTATAACCTCCCCTTGGAGGTCTTTCGCTCAAGAGCACGAATTCCCAATGTCATAGCTTGAGCCATAATAAAGTAAATCAATAACAACATAAAGAAAATGAATGTGGCTTTAGAAATATCATAGGACCGAAGAATCATCCCTTGGTAGGTCAGATCCGATAATGTGATTAAATAAACCAGGGAAGTCCCTTTTAGCAATTCAATTTGCAGGTTACCAAAGGATGGAAGCATCATGACGAAGGCTTGCGGTAAAATAATATACCTTAATCTTTGCCAAGGGGTCATATTCAACGCAATGCCCGCTTCCGTTTGCCCTTTAGGAATAGCCATGATGGCACTCCTTACCACTTCTGAACCGTAAGCACCGTAATTTAACCCAAGGGCGATTATGGCTACAGTAAAGGCAGACATCCGGAAATCAAAAAGCATCGGAAGTGCAAAATAGAGCCAGAAAAGCTGTACGAGCAAGGAAGTCCCCCTGAATATTTCAACATAAAGAGCCATACAAAAACGAACGGCTTTAATCTTGGAAAAGCGTGCTATGCCAACGATTAGAGATAATAAAAAAGCAGCAAACAGTGATAAAATAGTAATTTCAATTGTCAGTATTGCTCCTTGCAGAAGTGGAGCCAGGTACTCCCAAGTGGTCTGGATTCGGTCCACACTCCTCTGTTTATAGGGATGATCATATCGATTATTTGGCTAATTGTTCAGCTTTCATATCGCCAGGCAATTCTTGCTCTGTAAATCCGAAGCTTTTCAATATCGTTAGCAATTCACCCGAGCTTTTCATTTTTTCCAGCTCCTGATTATAAGCTTCCCTAAAATCTTTATCCTCAATGCGAAATGCAGCAGCACCGTAGCCCTTCATGCTCTTACCATCGATCACTGGTTGTTCAAAATTCATAACCCTTTCTATACCAGCATCCTTCGCAGATTCCAAAACAGCCTGCAAGGAAGGTCCAGTCATCGTGATCGCATCCGCCCGGCCCGCTTGCAGGGCAGAAATAGCTGAGGGCTGGTCGGGTACCGTAATGATTTGCACTTCCGGAACACCCGACTTGGTTAAATAATCCTTTTCAATAGCTCCAACCATCACTGCCACTCTTGCTTTATTGTTTGTTGAAATATCTTTATAGCTATGCAATTTTAAAGGATTACCTTTCTTCACGGCCAACGCTTCACCGATGCTATACTCGGGATTGGCAAAGGCAACTTCCTTGCTTCTTTCCGGGTTAATAAACATCCCCGCCGTAATAATATCGAAACGCTTAGCCTTCAAACCAGGAATCAGCGAGCCAAATTCGGTTAGGACTCCGTCCATTTGGTTAATTCCCAGTTTTTTTAGAATGGTTCGAGCTACCTCCACAGCTTCTCCGGTTAATTTTCCATCCGGTGTTGCGTAAGCGTAAGGCTTCTCATTGGCAAATCCAACAGATACATACCCTTGGCGCTTTACTTTCTCAAAACTCGTTTCATTCGCCACTCTTAGTACATCGGCAGGCTGTGTAGCACAACCAGCCATAACTGCACCTAGCAACGTTAAACTTAACATAAGACTCCCAAATTTCTTCAAAAGCAAAAACTCCCTTTTTAACATATTTTCCAGGAAAACTCCCCAGTGGTTCGTTAGATCTAGCTAAGCATAACAAAAAAATACATGACATACAACCTAATATATTATTAAGGTTGTTAGTTTATGCATAGAAAAACGCAATCGGAATAAACCGTTGCGCACTTTTTTTTGATCTCATACTGTTTTATTTACAAATGCTAACGTACGCTCATGTGCTTGACTATCACCAACAAAAACAATGATATCATTCACTCTTAAGATGACACTAGGCCCTGGGGATATGGTGATTTGATTCCCTCTACGCAATGCTACAATGGTTGCACCTGTCATTTGCCAAAATTGAAGATTGTCAATGGTTTTACCAACGGTATGGGAGGATTCCATGATTTCAATTTCAATAGGATTATACGGGGTAAGATTCCGAAGCCGATCAGAGAAGTTAATGATGTCGTTTAAAATCACTTCAAACTTGCGGTCGTTTTCCTTTTTCTCCTTTAGTAGCATTACCAATTCTTGCTTTAAAGAAAACACAGATTTCAAATACTTATATTTGTTATAATATTCAGCTGCTTTTTGTTTCGATAAGACAGTAATCTCTTTGCCTTGGGATACTTGAACAATATGTTCATCTTTAAGTAATGATATTGCTTTTCGTATCGTTTCCGATGAAACATGATAATGGCTAGCTAGCAAGGTACGTCCGGAAATCTTGGTATTTACGGGAAATTCACCATTGGCTATTTTCTGAGCAATATCTAAAGCAATCGACTGGTAGATTGCTATTTCAGACATGGAATTCCCTCCCGCTTTCTCTTGCGAATACATACAACATATCGCTTAATTCCCTTATAATAATAGAATTTTATCTATTACGCAATTATGGATTCCAGAATTCTCAGCAAAATATTTGGAATTAAAAAAAGGTTTAACATTCCTTTGACATTTGATGTCGAACGTCCATCGAAGGATCAATAAGTAAAAACACTCCAGTATGGAAAGACAAACAGAGCCCGTTCCTCCCTAGAAAGGGAAAAGAGAGCTCTAGTTTACAATATTTTATCTTCGTGTATTTTTTAAAATTCCTGTGTGATTGCCTGAAAAGTTTTCTAAGTAACTTAAAAATAAACGAAGAAGACTGGACTGTACTGAATAACTACCAAGACTGCTAGTATCATTTCAGCCCACAGTGTGTCCTTATATCTAAGTTTTTTGAAATTGGTTTCTGTTTACTCTTTTCTTCTGTTGGCCTTGGATCTTCATGTGATTCACTTAGTGTCCCATGATATTCTTTGGATACATAAGGGGAGCTCATTGCAGATAATAAGGCTCCGTAATTAAGGGAGAATCTTACTTCGTCCCCTACCTTCAGGTGAGTCTGCTTTAAGTCAAGAAGAGTATGGTCGCTGCTAGACCCGAGAATTTCAACATCGATTTCGGGGCTCAGACCGGCTACAAGCACATCCTGGGATCCAACACCCAGAATCCCTCTCCTCATATATCCCTTATCCATAAATCGGGGGTGATTTCCAAAAGCATCCTGGCCTGTTTCACCATAAGGTTTAGATGGTTTCAATTTCGCCTCAATCACCTCGGAAACGAATGTAAAGGCATCTGTGTACAGCCCTGGGATCGGTATTCTTTCGAGAGGCTCGCATCCCAAATAGATCGATTCTCCCAATCTTAAATTGTTGATATTTCCAACACTTTCAGTGGATGCAAACCAATTGTAATTAGCTGAATTTCCTCCCGAGACATAAGGAAGAGACAATGAAAATTCAGTTTCAATTATACTTGAAAGCAATGACAACTGTTTCATTTTCTTTTCGCTTGGCATGACTCCCCCAAAACAAGCAAAGCTCGCCCCGATACCAACAATTTGGATTCCTGGCAGCATCATCGTTTCACGAACAAAGCCTTTTACATCCGCTGGCATAATGCCTTCTCTTAAATCTCCCATTTCGACCATCAGAATAATTTGATGCTGGGTATCGTATTTCATTGCTGTTGCTGAAAGGCATTGGATGGTGGATAGTTCTGTATTCATGCTGATGTCCGCATAGCGTATGACCGATTCCACCTCGCTTAAACCCGGTGTTCGTAATAAAATGAATTGTGCGTGGATACCTGCATCACGCATTTTCTTCAAATTTTCTAATTTAGAGTCGGCCAGCATATGAATGCCACTGTCTATTAGTACTTCGGCAATCATAGAGTTGCCGCAAACCACCTTCGTTACCCCCATAATATCGATACCCTTTGCCCCAAATAACTGCAATAGCTTACTTGCATTATGTGCGATTTTGGCAAGATTGATCTCAATTCTAGGTGTCATTGCGGAACCAGCTTATTCGTTTCGACTTTATCTTTTAATTGCGGGAACTTTTCCAAAATACTTATAACCAGTTTGTCGCAACCATGTTTAAGTACATCTGTTGCCGGAATATGAAATTGCTGCTCATATTCATGGATGGCACTATTAATCTCTTGATCTGACATTCGCTCATGGTTGATCGTAATGGCAATTACCTTGGACTTAGAAAAAGTCTCAATCAATTCAATTTCACTTTCAAGCTTTGGCATCTTCAAATAATCAAAATCCCCTAGATTTTCCCTTTTGGGGGCATGTTGGACGATAATGGCACCCGGCCTCGCCCCCCTAATTATGCCTGCGGAGCTTATGTAGGCTGGATGGCTTAACGCCCCTTGGCCTTCAACAATAATGATATCCGGCTGCTCATTTTCATAGGCTTTTATAACCTCTTTTTCGATTTCACCAATCATAAACTGAAAGGGTATAGCATCAATGGCAACACCGTATTTCGCACCTTGAATTAACCCTGTTTGTCCGGTTGCCACAAGAACAGCCTTTATCCCATATTCCAACAATGCCTTTTCCAATAAGACCGAGGTGGTTCTCTTACCAATGGCACCGTCCGTCCCAAGTACAGCAACTACCGGAGTTGGCATACTCAAGATTTGCCCCGAGAATAAGCCCATATCTTTTTTGCTTGGGGGCTTCCGAATATCCAGAATTTCAACGTTATGTAACGCAGCAAACTTAATAAAGTCTTCGTCCTCCGTCAGAAATTCTTGCAAAGGGTTAACAATATTCATGCCTAGCTCCATAGCTTCAAACAGAATGGATCTCTCGTGGACTTGCAAAAATGCGTTCGCAGGGGCAATGCCATAGATGAAATAGTCCGGAACCTCAGGCAAATTGCCTATTGCGTGACTAAGGCTGCAGAAGATAGGAATTCCGTTTTCCCGTCCATCTAAACACTTACCTGCATCCAAACCATCCTTCGTGCTGTCGATCACTCCGTTAATCAGGTATTTCTTCGAATTCCGCACCAGCCCGTTTGCAGTCTTGCCATCCATCGTCCCGAACTGACCTTCACAATAAATAATCGCCGTTTTTTCCATTTTACCTTCACTCCCGTTATTAGTTTCCATTTCTAAACCTCCAGAGCAAAATAAAAAACCCCTAAATTGCGGGAGAGCTAGGACACAGCTTCGCCAGCAGAGGGGTTCAGACATATAAAAAAAGAAAAAAGACCCCAAGTAAGGGTCCTGACGTTTCATCAAAATAAACATAGAAACAGACCCATCTACTGCTGACGAGGTTAGCTGACGGACTCGGGTAAAGATGGTACCCTACATTCTGCAAGAGAATGACTCGCCCCAATTAACTGGTTCCCCCGCTATCCAACTATTTCAGTTGGAAATTAAGCGTATTCATAGAATAATACGAAAAATTAGATTAGTCAAATATTTCTGGAATATCTCATTATGGTTTCCTGTAAATGGAAACTTAAGCCTTTGGAATTAATTTATGCTATGACCCCGTTAGTTGGATCTCAATCGTTTCATACTATGGTGGTGCATTAGCTACATTTTACTCACTTACTTCTTCAGCATATGGCTCTTACTCTAGGCTTCAACTTAGTAAAAATGTAGCACAATGGGCAGAAAGTGCTGCGAATATCAATCGTAACTTTACTAGTCGATCTGTCTATCAATCTGTTAGCAATTATTTTGTGAGTGGATTTTAGTAGGAATAAATGATTATTGTAAAGGGTAGATGCTTAGTTGGGTAACATTCAACTGGCTGTCTACCCTTTACGCACTTGTAAAAGTCTTTTACTATATATTGGTAATATATAAAAAAGATATGAGGTGAATATTGTGGACAGTAAAAATATTAAACTGAGATTAGTTTGGATTATTCCTAATATTTTACTGTATTTAGCTTTTATTGGGTACATGCTATTTGTTGTAGCAAATCCTTCAAACCTTAATAACATAAATACTCTTGGAATGTGGATATTTATAACTATCCTGATATTGCTTGTTGCCATTTTTAGGTCTTTTAAAATATACATCTGGATAAAAAAAGGCATAATATAAATTTAGTTCTATTTGATTTACTAAAAAAGGAGGTGATCATCAATAAAAACAAACATGACTTTCCGCCACATCCCCAGCATGAAAGCGAGACTATCACAGAAAACCCCCACGGCCTGTCGGCCACCACGATGGATGAAAATGGAACTTGCCATTTAAAGCATCTTTTGAGCAAATAAAGATAGGCAGATCAAAGGTCGAATACTTTTTAGTGAGTCATATCCTGCACAGAAAACTGGTCTATTGCAGTTTTGAGTACCGCCGATTTTTGCCATGAGCACGTGAGTTTCTAAGCGTCCATTATGGATAGAACATATTTAGCGTTTTGGTGATTATGTAATCGATCTTAAAAACGTTCCTGATCCTATTGATAGAAACATGTTGATAGCTATAAAAGAAGAAGATAGCTCATAATGGGAATGATATCCAGACTATGAGCTATTTTTACACGTATGTCGGCTGTACCCGTTATTGGCCGGGAGCGGGTATTTTTTGTATTTATCGAGCTGTATGGACTGAGAGCATTAATTGGCGTTATTATATATTGAGGTGCACTTTATTTATCCAAACAGTGTCTTTATATATACACCAAAGGGAGAATAAAACGATGAGTACTATGGTTAATCCACAAGCACGTTTAATTAGAGAGAAAATAAAAGCCCTACATGGTATTGAGTTTGAGTACGTCGCTAATTTTATACTCACATTAGTTGAGCACAGATATCATGGAACTAGATTTACAAAAGATGACGGTGTTGACGGAATAAAGATACAAGGCATTAAAAATCGCACCCTATACTCTTCACATGCTCCAGCTAATTCAACTGACTGGAAAGCGATAAAGATTAAAAGCATCGTAGATGCAAAGGATGCTATTCAATTTGCTAATGGAAATAATAAAGAGATAAAAGAATGGTGTATCCTTTTAAACAGGGATCTCGCCGGTAACGAAGTTGAATTTTTTCACCAATTATGTGCAGAATTAGGTATCAAAAAATTAAGATTAGTTACACTTTACGAATGGGAAAAAATGATCTTTACACATAATATCGAACTTGTAGTAAGCCGTTTTCTAGGTATTTCTCAGTATCGTATTCCCATTAGTGAATTGCAACCTCATGTTGCTGCACGAGAGCTCTTAAGTTTTCTGTCAGAGTTGCGTTTTAGCAATGAAAGTGAAAGGCTGGAACAACTTAATCTTAAAGAGAAAGAAATAATCGAACTCGCCTTTACCTCCCCCGACTTTGATAAATATACGAATTTAAGTTTAAGTCAGCTGATCATGATCCACACTAGAATTAATGAAAACTATACTTTTGCGTACAAATATACAAGCGATGGATCATTCATCACACTTCCCAAGGACGGTAGTGAATCGGAAGGACCGTATGTTTCCAAAGACAATACGGATAATTTCACAATAAAAGTTCAAAATCTTCGGATTATTTATAGATTGATACAATCCCTAAAACGGGATGTTAAGAACTATAGCATCCACAAAGCTTTAAAGTGTATGTTTGATGTTAGACAGTCACGGGGAAGATATATTAGAGATGACAAAGGTTTAATACCAATAAATCGAATTATCGGCGGTATTTTTGAAGGATTCAGCCAATCAGCTGATGTTGAGCAGAAGTTGCGAGATGAAAATATTCACTAGATAACAAAACCAACATGGTGCCTTTCGTCCACAATCGGCACCCGTTTGTATTATTGAACTCATTCGAATTTAAAAGTTGTGTTGGTTGTGGCTCCCCAGAAATAAAAACAGTGAATGTTCACAAAAGTTAACACTCACTAACGAATTCTATTTTCCACTAACGGACTTTATTTTCCACTAACGATCTTTATTTTCCTTGATCACTAAGAGGAAAAACACACTTTATTTTCTAGTAACGATCTTTATTTTCCTTGCTTGAAACCATCACTTACCAAAGACATGACGGAGGATCGTAATTCATAAAATAATACTCTGTCTCGACTTTTTTATTTTGGCCAACCTTCAAAACACCGCCAACATGTGCCTGGACTGTATGAATACGCCAGCCTTTGTACAACTCTAAAATGAGCGGGTCTGCATAATAACTCAAAAGTACTTTCCCTGAAACGTTTTTCAAAATTTTAGATAAATCAATATGGTCGTTTTCTGTAAACCCTCCTTTATAGAGTCCTTCTCTATGAACATAGGGCGGATCGACATAAAACATAGTTTTGGGGGTGTCATACCTTAGAATACATTCTCTGAAATCCAGACACTCAATCATAATTTTACGAAATCTTAGTTCGAAGGCAGTTAGCCGCTGCAAAACATTTTGATAATCGATCGCAGTGTTCTTCACTCTATTAGCTCGCCAACCGCTTTTTACGTTATTTGCCGGAACAATCGTTTGACGAAGTAAATAGAACCATCTCACGGCTCTCTCAAAAGGATCTGAAGGCAGCGGCTCGCACTGCCATTTCATACAAAGATGTCTGCTAGTAGGCAATGTTACTAACGCTTCAATCATCTTGTCTTTGTTTTCTCTAAGTATCATTAGGAAATTCACAAGATCGGTATCAATATCATTATAGACTTCTACCTTACTTGGTACAGGTTGTTTCTGCATCATTACATGAGCTCCACCAGAAAATGGCTCCACATAGCAATGGTGCTCAGGAAACAAAGAAATAATGCCATCTGCTTGGTAATGTTTTCCTCCAAACCAACGAATAACGGAACCAACCGGCTTATTATTAATTTTTTTGATCATTTTAAAAACTCCCTTTTCCGAATATTAAAACTGATTCGGAAACAGGCAGGATTCTTGGTTATCCTCCCATCTGCATATAAAAAGGGATCAGATGGGTGCTACTCTTCCCTGTTGGGAGATCAGCGTGAAGGGGGCTGCAAAGAACCTCGAATGTTGGTTAGTTCAGAAGATAACCCTATCTCTTCTGCCCAGCATTCCTTCGTCGCACCTAGAATATGGGAGTTTTCTTTTTCTTCTTCCTCTCGATTTTCAGCATGATTTACTCCTTACTTCATTAGCTCTATTTGCATTCGCAGCATAGATGCGCTAATCTGATTTTCCATCTGCTGCACATATGAATGCTTAATCAAATACCTTCTATATTTCGCCATTGTACGTCCGTATTTGCCCTTTAAGCGTTCATATTCCGTTGGATCCGATATAAGTGAGGCAAGCGATACCTTACGGCTTAAAAAGCACTCTAACTCCCCGTGATGATCTTCTTCAGTAATCATGCTTTCGAAATCTTTCAAAGCCTGTTTCTCGTCTTTTTTCTTTTGATTCCAATCACCGAGTAAGTTTTTTAATTCCTGAACACCATTTTCAACGCCATATAATTGAGCCTTTGTTCCTAGACTTCCTACTAACAGGCTTGCTTCCTGTGGACTCCATTGATGAATGGTTGCAGCTACTGTGATCCGTTCCTTTTGGATATCCTTTAACTTACGCTTATTGAGTTCTTCTTCAATAAGTGCTTCATAAAAAGATGGCTTCGTTCCCAGTGGAACTCCTTCTGCAAAATTCCTGCAAGAGATATTATGCTGTGACAATAGTGCCTTGATCGGATCAGCAACCGTTTTGCCTGCATGGATCTCTACAAAAGGAATCTCATTATAAGTTTGCACCAGCTCCAGGACTCGAGAAGCAAAAATAGTGCATTCTTTCTTACGCGGATGCCATTCGGAAACCGGGTAATTGTGAACAATCTCGTCGAAACCAATTATTCTTTTATGGTACAAACTTATAAAAAAAATACGATCGCTAGAAAAATTCCTGGTTTCCATAAATTGAATAACTGCGTTGATCCACCGCGATCGATAACCTTGATAAAATTTATAAGCCTCCATAGCAATATCCTTCCGAGTAGTTGATTCCATTATGAGTGCGATTCGATTATCCATCTTTGATTCATCCTTTCAAACGATTTTCCTTTACAATTCTAAAATAGCTGCCACTCTGAGTCGTTTTATCGCTTCAGCTCGTCCAAAAAATCGAAAACGGGCTGTTGTTACTCCAGGTATGCCATCATCAATTTTGTTTGACTCATAAAGTTTTCGAAATCCCTCTCGATTCCACCACTGATTCGGTTTATCGGCACGGTATGTTGTCCCATAATCTCGTACCATGCTGGAATCGGTCCATTTACCTTTATAGCCATCAAACATGACAACAGCTGTATACCAGCGATCTTCCTGTGCGCGATAAAGACTAACAAAATGACTAGGCTGGTTCTCATGCTTTCGATGCTCATAGAAGCTAATCAAGGCATCCTCCGGAATTAATAATTGTTGGGGAATTTTCTTCTTTATGTTCGGGGTAAATCGAGGCGCATACGATTTTGCTACAGATGGTTGATCGAACAGGTTACGGCTAACTTTCCCACGGACAGTCACACACCATAGATCCGTCATCAACTCTACAATTTCCCGAATAAATGTATCATGATGAATCATTCCTTTAATTCTCAAGTCGCACAACTGTGACCCTTTTTTAGCTATCTGACGAACATTGGCCTCAGCTTTACGATCACCGGCGTATCCTGATTCATTCCTTCTCAAACTGTATAGGCACTGAAACTCATTAATGTACAACATTGCTTCATTCCAGAAAATCTCTTTAAAATTAAAAAGATTAAACTCCTCAATATTTTTCATGTCAGCTCCTCGTATAAAAAAAGGCTATTTGGTTAAATATGCTACTTTTACTTCATATTCAATATATCCATACACTTCCATACTACTTAGACCTTCTCTTGCAGGCACTTCTGATTCATCTAATTTCCATTCATCAGGACTTAGATTCGGAAACCAGTTCGTTTTAACCGCTACATCAAATTGGTTATCAATTCTATGCGAAATAAGTACTTCTACATTTTTTGTAATTGACGTTGTCTCTTTTTTTAAAATTCTCATTTATGCACCATCCTTAGTATTTAAAATAAAAGAGGAACCCACCAGGAGCTCCCCACCAGCAATTAGATTTTCACAAGCTTAAATTCAAATTGATTCACATAATAATAGTGATCCCTAATTTGAATAATGTCACCTACTTGAATTAATATTCCCAAGCACTGCGATGGCCTTAAGAAGTTAAAAGTATGGTAGACATCCTTTACAAGCTTATTTTCTTTCAACTTTTGATTGATATTCAATCCTGCAAGCGTGGATCCAAATACCCGCTTATGGCAAGATAGATCTGCTTGACCGTGCTTCTGAATGAATTCATCATATGAAAGTTTACTTAAGTGGAGTTCCTCAATCTGCCAGATGCATACTTCATTGGCAGAGACATATGATTTTTCTATTTCACGCACGCTGCCACGCTTTTCATTAACATCAAAACCCATTTCTTTCACCCTGCTGATTACTGAATCCAAATACTTGGATATAGGAGTAACAATTGTGATGCTCACAACCGTCTTCCGACCTTCTTTCTTAATTTCCGTTTCGGATGCAATTTGTATGATGTCTCGCATATTATTCATGAAAGGTTTCAACTGTTGCTTGGTCATGAATACATTGATTTGAGAGATTATTAACGCAAACATTGAACATCCTCCTCATAATTCATATCCCTGTTCAAAGAGAGACAAAATCCTCTCTATCTTCCTCAATAAAATTTTTATAAAGGAGAGGTTATCCTCTCCTTACCTAAAATATTTGTAACTGTTGGCCCTCTAACACCTTTTTTTGGGTGATTAAGTGTAAAGGAGCCCCCCTCTTCAAGAGATTTCTAACTGTTGAAAAATAGGCGGGATTTCGGGCTGGGTTATTGGCCATCAGAATCAATTGAAGTTGAAGTATGAGTTCAGCATCCGTTGACATCAATAACTCACTGCGCGGTACCTCCAACGTCCTTCCATCTACCCGGCGAATCCTTACCATGGGACCATAAGAAGACATGCTTTTGCTCATGAGGATGTCGACTTTCTCCGAGTGCGGCAACCAGGTAGCTTGCTCATTCATGCTCCCGCTCCTCCTTATACAAATCAAACTTTTCCTTAACCTCTTTATTGATCAATACTGGACTGCATCCTCCAAACTGCGCGTTGAAATTAATAACATGCTGATAAATTGTAGCGGAATGTAATAAATTGTTTACGATGTTATTTACCAGCTGCGCAGCTGTCTTATTTGTTGCCGCTCTCTGAGGAAGTGAAGGAATTTGCACTCCGCATCCAGGAAAGTCATCCTCTTCATCTTCTAAGATATTTGAATAAATGTGTCCAACCGGTTCTAATAAGATGTGACCTTGGTATTTAAACCCTATAACTACCTGGCCACCGAAACCCGATTGATTTATATTTTGAGTATTTCCCTCGCTGGCTACTGCTTCAACACCTGTATCGATGTAAATAAGATTCTTTAATTCATCTTGATAAAAATAGTCATGCATGAGCCTTCTGGTTGCATTATTATCTACCATTCCAATAAGGACAGGCATAAAAACAAAGTGCTTGTCATTATAGTCTGGCACTCCATGCAGGCTGTTCATCGTTTCTAAATCTTTAACATACTCCGGATATCTCAAAATGGAGAGATTGTAATGCTCTCCATAACGCTCAGCCAAAGAAATTACTTTAGGTTCACCAATATCGTCATGATCAAATAATTGATTGCCGAGATTTTTAGCTTCCACCTTGTCACCATCAATTAATAAAACACGGCCCAGTTTGAAAGTAGGGTTTTTATCGAAACCAGGCTTATTTAAATACGACCTGATATCTTGACATAATCCCCTAAAGAAATGACTTCCTGTAGCTCCCGTACCAATAATCGTAAAATTAAAGATAGGTTTTCTAGAATCACTAAACGTTAATGATTTCATAATAAGCCTCCTATTTGTTTACATCAAAAATAATAAAGGAGAAACAGAACCCAAGTTCTATTTCTCCTACGCCTGCCTTTACCTACTCAGAAGTTGTCCATATACATTCTTTTCTTTCAATACTTTCAGGCGATAAATTTTAGAAGCCAAGATTACCAAATCACGTTTTTTCATATGAATATTCCTCCAGAAATTTTATTTTTTGTTTATTTTCAATATAATTTCAATAAAAAAAGACGCCTAATCATCAGCGCCCTCAACTTCCTTGCGATTAACGATGGTTATGACACCATTGTTATTGCTTGGATATTTTCATATGTTTTTCTTTTATAAGTACTTTTGGGTTCGGATATGTGATTCTATCCGAACACGTGATAACCATTCTTCTGGAAAATGATTTGTCGTCATAACTCCTGCAAAATCGAACAAGTCACTGGCATTCAAATAAATTTCCGAATTGTTATACCGGGCTCGAAATCGAATATCCGTCTTCACTTCATGTAGTCTCCCGATAACCCCATACACCTTAAACCCTCGGTCATTACTGTTATCGCCTGAAGAAAATACGGCCTCCATCTCATGGTGCGAATGGATCGCCACAATCAGTTCCTTCTCGTCATTCAGAATTGGCTCTATGAATGCTTGTACTTGAAAGGTGCTGACCACCTGTTCAGGGCAAACCAATTCATAATCATTGCGATTCCGATTCCAGTATATGTGTACAGCAGCTTCGACCCTCGCTTTGCTCCAATGCCGAAAGAAGGCGATAATCGTGGATAAATAGCTTCCGGGTATTTTAGGAGTTTTTAAAAAGACACCTTCTTTGACGAGTTCGAGTTCATGGATATCACTTTTTCTTACTACCATTCGCATAAAATCATTTTCGCGAATTTCGTAAAGATTGCCATCGCTTGATGCCACTACAGAAATCGGTGATTGTTCTTGTGAACGAACGTAATCAGAAAGCTTCCAGAAAAAGGTTCGTAGTTTGATTCTCATAGATTATTTTTCTCCCCGACAATAATTGGAATAAGCTTCTTTTGATCCAGGTCATAATCCCATTTCGTTCGGGATTCAGAAAAATCCCAGTATTCTTTAAATAGGCCTTCTCGAATGGTGTTAAGAGGTACCAATCCGGATTCAGGTATTTCGTCAATCAGTTCTTCGACTCTAAACGTACGCATGGCGTAGTGAATAGTAAAGTCGATTCCAACCTCAATATTCTGATCTTTCCATCCTCTTTTATTGGCTGTACTCGCAGCGGTAACTGCCGAAGTGGAAACAACCTTATTATTAGGTTTCCCAATTTTTTCCTTCACCGTTTGTTGAACTGGAGCCGAATCTATCAGCTCACCGAACAAATCCCTCGGTGCATCAATATCGTCCCTATGTTCGTTCTCTGAAGGGTTGGTAACAGTGTCCTTAGAATTTTCTTCAACGAGTGTTTTAGGCTCATACCTACCCCTATCTAAAGGAAATACGTTATCCTTGGGTTCAGCCCCATTCTGCTTATTTTCTCCAGAATGACCTTCCTCTTCTTGACGGACCTCCAATGAGCTATTTGGATTAACTGATATAGCATTTGTTTCGCTGCTAGCTTTTTGTTCGAACATTTCTTCAAACACATCCATGATAATTCCTCCTTTTAATTATTGAGAATGCTTCCTACTGTCTTATTCATCGGATCCAATGTCTTATCATCAAACGACTGATGTTGCATCGTTATTAACAAATCCCTCAAATTGATCGCTGATGAATTCCTGTATAGATCATTGTTCTTTGTCGCCCCTAAAAAGAGTGAAGGAAGGCTTTCGAGCTGGCGTACTTCCTTGATCGTAAGTTCATTAAGTGAACCCCAACAAATTTGTCCACTTGCATACACATTTGAATAGGGAAACAAGAACAATTGCGTATCATTTTTGATGATTGTATCCTTGACTGCAGCGACATACGCATATACCTTCCCTTTGTTCAAAGAGAACCAAAATAAGAGTTTGGGATAGCCGACTTGGTTATAAACAACCTGGCTCATGTCACCGAAAACGATATCATGCATCCCTTTTTCTACTTCGATTCCAGCAACAATAGATCCATCGCCACGCTCCTGATAGAATACACAATTCTTTGGGAGAATGGGGGTAGATAGTTTGTAATTTGACATGTGGGGTATAGCTGCCTCAACCAATACTCCTGGTGAAGTCTTCTTAGCTAGCGCCTTGTACATTTCATTTATTTGGTCAGTATGCTCTACAACCAATGCATGCTCCAAAAGCCCTGAAATAACCTTCGAAAGGAGCGGCGCATCAGGGGTATCAAACAATTGAATCCTACCTAGAAGCTCCAGATACATTTGCTGCAGTATGCTCTTATCCTCGATACCTTTTGAGCTCTTCAATATCTCTTGAAATACGTTGAGCAGATGCTTCTCATCTAATGCTGCCAAATTATATGAGGATCCTATAGCTTGGAAAATAGAAGTGATTATGGCTATGCTCGGTTCGTCTTCAGCGCAGTCAAGCACCAGTTTAAACAATCCAGCTAAGTGTTTAGAATCATTTAATTTGGCGTCGTTGAGCAAGCTTTCAAACAAATCCTTCAATTCGCCTTGGCGCAATAAGTAATCCATCAACAGATGATCATCCAATTGATCCAAAAGCGAGAGAATTAAATCACCAATTAACACTTTTTTTGAATCAACAACAATACCGTTGAGACAATCATGCACACTGGCTAATTTCGTGTACTGTTTCGGTAGAATGATTCTCCATTCTGCTATTGAGGGTACTTCTTTCATTCTCTTCAAACTCCTTTCTCCTCCATATAAATAATGCTTCCACCCACATCTCCTTCAATGTCAAAAAGTCATCCATGAGGGTATGTAGATATGAAATCTCATAGACATAATCAATAACAATACCCTTATCTTGGAATTGTATGCTTAATTGAGTTCCTGTGAAATCACAATCAAATGCCAACATGCACATGTCCTCTTCAAACTCTGACATCTCCGGATACTTTTCTTTTAATCGGGCCCAATCATCGTACCCCTCTAAAGGTAGGAGTATCATCCGATCTTGATATGTTCCGTTTGATGTTTTTCTTGTAACTTCAATTTCTTCTGGTTCGCATTTGAAGATAATGTTTAGAGCCATCGACAATAAATGATCACCCCAAATGTCTGCTTCAAAAATGAAATTTTGTGGAAGTTCATAGCCTTTATCATCCAGTATTTTCAGCACGAGAAGGTTGTCCAACGTCTGAAGGTCGGTCGTAAGTGTCTCAGATGTGAGGAACAGACTTTTCATTAAATAAACCTCCTTTGTTTTTTTGGCAACCCTTTTGGTTTGAACTTGTTGAAATGGACTTCCATTCCAGCGATCCGGTTGATCTCGACAATGGTCTGACCTTCATTATTGAGATCAGTATCTACTTCACCGTGTTCATCGGATTCATACATATGCAGTTCAGCAAATGTGTCTTCCATGACTTTTCTATCCAACTCTTTCAAGTTGACTTCGCAAATTTTTAATCTGTCAGAATAACAGACCAGTTCGATGATCTCCAACTTTTTTTCTTGCTGCTCCGCTTTTTGATCATCAAGTGCACGATTAACCAAGGACTGAGCAAACCGATTCGAATCAAAACTTACGTTGTTTTCAGGTGGTTCTAAATACCAACCATTCAATTCCTCTTCCTCCTTTCAAATAAAAAAACCCGAAAAAAACAAGGATATCCTTGAATTCTTCGGGTTTATGTATCGCTCCAAACAAATAAAGCCCTGGTAGCGAGTATCCTCAAATTACAGACAGGAAGACCTCTCTGTGAATGATTCATACCGCCACTAGGGCATTTTTCTCCGGAGTCAAGCTCAATAAAGAGCAAAAGTTAATGTACTTTATTATTTTAACATGCAAGAAGAAAGAAGCGCAAGGAAAAAATACCCTGCGCAGCTTACCTTTCAGTATAACTCTTCGTCTGTTAATTCTTCATAAGGGGAGATGTCCATAAGTTCCCAATAAGTCATCACACAGCCCTCTAGTCCCTCCCATGCATCAAGTCTTTGCTCTTGGATCATTTGTTGGAGATGATGCAGGAACTCCGTATGACCATTACCATCTTTAAAGAGCGAATAAGCCTCCATAAATTCACCAGAATCTAAAGCCAGCTGCACCCAGTAGTCGACTTCACGAAGAGCATAGGCTGCTCTTTTTGCCAAATAACTCCGTTCCAAGGGATGGTATAAAAGCAATAAACCTCTTTTTTTGCTACGGCCAATATCTCTAAAGCCAGCTTTTTTAAAACAATAACCCGGATTTGTAGAAAGCACTTTACTTTGATCCACATAGGTGATGATCCCTTTAGCTGGGAATTTATCATGCCATGCACAGATAGTAGCGTAAACCGCCCAATGTATCATTTCTGATGATAAATAACCACTTTCATTTGAATTATTTCTAAATGCACTGCACTCCCAGACATCCTCCTGCCCATCATCCCTGATTCCTCTCCAACTTATCCAAGTGGCACTTGCATCATAGGTGCGGAGTACTAAATTGCTCCCAGGGCGACAAAATTTTGAATTACCTCTCGACTGCCTGCTATAGTGGTCATCCATTTTCCTGCGCACATCTTGGTCCATCGTATGGGTCACCAACCATGGACCAAATTTACCATCATGTACATCCAGGCATAGTTGTATCCCTTCTTCTTTATTACTCACGTTTATATGGTTCATGATATTTATCCTCCCCAAAAAAAAGTAAGGCGTGGAACAATAGCTCCAACGCCTCTAATCACTATTCAATTAGATAGATTTGTATTTCATCACTTTGTGGGATAATTAAGTGGCGGATTCCACGTTCGTTCAAAAATCTTTGCACGCCATTAAGAATATCCGATGTGAGCTCATCCTTATATAATATGACCTTCCCGTCCTCACACAAACCATGGAGTGTAATATTGGTTTCATTCTCAACATTAATTTCATAAAGTCCGTTTGCTATGGCTGGAATCATTTCCTTAGTTAGCCGCTCGCTGTTATTTGAAATATCTTTGAGCGTTTGGTCAAAGGATGGGGCGAATACATTTAAAAAATATTCGACTTCGGGCATGTTCAATTGAGAAATCGCTAGTTGAATCTGCGCCTCTGCCGTTGCAAACTCCTTGTTTCCTGCTGTAAGCTCATATTTACATTTCAAGTAAGCATCACAAAGGTCTGCTGCCTTAATCCATTGATGAAGTTCTGAATCTCTAGTACTAAACATATTTTCATAAACAGCTTTCAATTCTACTGGTACCATTCCCATAAGTCGGTTTGCAGCCAGCTCCTCGACATGACGCATCTGTGTCAATATGTCCTCATGATGATATTGCAATGGAATTGGGATATCACCGGTAAATAGCTGGGTAGTATCGTGCCCCAGAGCTAAAATTATCACTTTCTCGATATCAATGTTTTTTCTGAATATGACGTTGGCAATAGAACACAGGGCATGGACAATAAAGCAAACGTTCAAAGTATGCTCCGCAACATTTTCTTGCTCCTTGCCCCTTATTAAACTCCACCGGTTAATTTGCCTTAATCTAAATAAATGAGCGAATAAATGACTTTTCATATGAATTTTCCTCCTTGGAGTGTAGATAACATGCATCCTGTTTGTGATCTTAACAATTTTTCATCAGAGCGAAATTGACAATTATAAACCCTTACTAGACCGATTTTAAGCCGGCTCCATTATAAAGGCTCCCTCCGGCGTGAATAACAGCCCTCCATCGCCTTGCGTGACATTAAAATACATTTGTTTCTTATCATATTTAAGTTTATTTATAACCCGATCTTGTGACTGATTTAGCAATTCCATGACTACTGGTCCCTTAGCATCTTCCGAACAAAAATAAGTCGTTTGGAATGACCTAGCCGTTACCCACCCACGCGGGTTGCTTGACCGTAAAGGTTTTACCTCTGTTTGCCATGGACCTTCTATAATCACATATTCAGCTGCATAACAGCAGGAATTGTAGTGAATGCTCCAACACGATTTAGCAAGATAATAATGGACAATAGCTTTATAACCTTGCTGTCTTGCCATCATTCACGCTTTCCCCACCCGTAAAATCAGGTTCAATACCTGAATCTACAGGGCAGCCTATAATCAAATAATTCGGTTTTATAGCAATCTTAGGTATCAGCACATATCCAGCAACATCGGAAAAGCCGGCTTTGTTTTCCTCACCATATAGGTAGGGACCCGTATATTCAATATAGAGGGGGTGAATTAAACTTCTGGCTACAGTAATCGAATGCGCTTTGCCAGGGAAATACTGAGTCACCTTTCTCCAGTCAATCTCTTCACTCAAAAATTTGACAATCTCATCACACGTCGTATGATCATTGGCTCTGCAGCAATAGATCCCCCGGCCCATCAAACCATCAAGCGATTGTCTGAGCCCCTCCTTTTGTATGCTATGAATATTCCATAAGTAAGTAAAATGTTTAAATAGTTCTTTGTTCGCTTCAAGACGGCTTATATTGTAACTCATTAGTCGATTCCTCCAATAAAATAGGAGACCTAAAATACAGGTCTCCGCATTCAAATTTTTAGAAATTCCAACAAAGTTGATCCTCTGCCGGCTCTTTCTTTCCACGTTGTTTTTTATACTTGGTTATTGCGACCACAATTTCAGGATCGTAGTGAATTTCCGGTTTTTCGGGTTTCACTATATTCGTTCCTGGGAATGCTTTCTCAATGCCAAATGACTGGAAGTCAAAATCGAACAAGGAAGAATCTGCCTGCTCCTCAACAACAACTGTTTCATCTGGAACATTAGCGGGTACGGATTGTACCTGCCGAAGTTCTTTAGCCGCACGGAAAGCTGCAATATCAACGACCCCGCATAGACGTAGTGTTTCATCGCCAAGTGCCCGCATACGATCGGACAGCACATCCTTGAACTTGCCTTCCTCTACCATTTCAATATCACCTAAGTCTTTTGCGGCAAGACTCGTCCAGGATTGCGCAACATCGCTTGTTGCAAAACAGCTCGCCAAGTCACTTGCAAGCGCGGATTGCGAATCGCGGGAATATTGGGCTAATTCTGAGCTATCCAACCTGCCTTCTACCATGAGCGCATGCCCTCGGCCATTCATGATGTGGATGAATTGCTTCATCTGTTGAGTACCGTTATAAATAGGGTAGTACACACGGCACTCCCTATCTTGCCCGATCCTCCATGCACGTCGTGAAGATTGCCTGACTGTAGAAACCTCATAATTGAGTTGATAGTAGATGATCGTGGGCCAGTACATCATGTCGAGCCCGACTTCTACTAGTTTCATATTAGTTATTATGACCGGAATTTCATCCGCTTCTAATTCAGCAAGCCGCTCCTGTCGTAAATCGGTATTCGATTCATTCAGAATCTTGCACCTAATTCCATTGTCGGTTAGAATTTCATACAGCCGCTCATTCATGCCGTAATTTCCAGTGTAATTATTAAAAATGGTACAACGCCGCTTTTCTGACAGTTCCTTTTTCACGATATCAATAAGCCATCGCTCTTTGGCATGGAGCTGTTGACCTGCCTCATATAACTTCGGAGCAGAGACAAAATCCGATTCAAAAGCAACACGAGCACCTAGATCAGGACGGTCACCATAATTAATTGTAGCTGGATTAAACTTCGACCAAACGCCAGCTGCACCACTAACCCTAGAAATTCGTGCGCATGTGTCAAATAGATTATTATGAAAACGGCTGTAATTCGCTGCATGATCCGGATCCATATCCAAAAATACAGGGATCTCCTTCAACTCTACAAGGGGTAACCCCAGATCCTTGAGCTCAATAAAACCGCTTTTATGAAGCAAGAACTGGGCGGTCAATTGCGGGGCAATCCCTGGAGCTTCCTTGACTTGAGCACCCGTTTTCTTCCTACGTGTGATAACGCCCTCATCACCTTCATCCACTTGGACGACTTTTTCTAATTTACCAAAGCGGGAAGCCCATTCAATTAATCCAGATTGATGTGTAAAACCCGCGTCCAAAAGGGACTTCGGATCCGTACGCCAAAGCAATTCTTTGATTGATGTGCTTTTCCCATTTGTTAATGTTCCTGTCAGCATGAGCACCCTTTTAGCAGACTTAACCATTTGTGCAAATGCATCCCCACGACCCGAATCGCCTGCTTTACATTGGTGAGATAATGGATAGGTAAGCCTTTGAAGTGATCGCCGGCTTTTCCCCCCACCCAAACCGTACGGACACCTTTCGATGTATACGGCTTTCCATCAACAGAATTTGTAGAAAAAGAGGTTACTCTCTTTCTACTCAACTAATATTAATTTTTACAAATTAAATTAGCAGATCCCCTACATTTGAACCGAATTTGATAGTCCTTAGTTTCTCGATTTTTGCTCTATGGTTTTTGGTAAGTTCAAGTCCTTCTGTAATTCCATTTTCGACAAGCAGATGGCATTCAGAACAAAGCCAAATCAAATTTAGCACTTTGTTTATCTTATCCATTGGCAGTTTCGAATTTTTATGATGGCAGTTTCGATAACCTTTAACTAATAATGCTCTGCATGCAGGGCATGAATGAGCTCCCTTTAGCAAGGTTTGGTTAAAGGCATATTCTCTGTTCATCATATATTCAAAGTTATATATGCCCCTTTTTCCACTTAATGACGAAGCTAATGTTGTATCATCATAAAGAGCAGGTCTTGAAATGGGAAAGCGTCTGCCGTTTGAAGATTTAGCATAAGCCATTCTTCCTGCGCCGGAAAAAGGTGTTAGTATAGGATTAAACTTGGTACAATATTTGATCGGTGTGATAGCTGCCTTTGTAACTCCTATCCACTGGTCTTCAATTTTTACGGCCCATGATTTATCTATTCGTGTGACTGGATTGCCGTCATTATCAAATTTGTGACGATTTGGACGGTTCGCCAGATTGCATATTCTAACTTTTTGCATACGATAGTTGTCACCATAAGCTTTCTTGAAAACTTTGAAGAGGGTCACATCTAAGGCACGATCAAGTTTACATAGTATTTTCTTAGCAATACTTTGACGCCAATATTCTGCAATACCGACTATTTTTGCATTCATTCTTTCGATATGAATGGCACGCAAATGTTCGTCTTGGTCTAGAAGCTTATTGGCTTGCTTGATCAAATCACGTTTTTGCTCTAAAACCCTTTTAGGACTTGGATAGGCTTTTCCCACTATTTTCGTTATTGGTTTACTCGGCGTTCTTCTTCGGAGTTCTCCAGATATACAGTAACCTAAAAATTCAACAGGTCGTGAAGTACAGTCTGTAAGTAAAGTCTTTTCATCCGAAAGCTCCAATTTTAATTTATGTTTGAAATACTTTGTGAGCCAGTGGGAAAGCCGAGAAGAAACCTCTTTCGTAGTGGTTTGAATGATCCAATCATCTGCGTATCTTGTAAGGAAAACAGGTTCGATCCCTTTACCTCGTAATGCTCTTCTACCATTAGCAACACTTGAAGCTTCCAATATGGCTTTATTAGTGTCGTACATCCTACTAATAGTCCAATCGAAATCATTAAGATAAGCATTTGCTAGGAGCGGAGACAAGACACCGCCTTGTGGAGTACCAGCACTCGGAAAATGGCTTTCAGTTCCATCTAAGACTCTGGCTTTTAGCATCTTTTTGATGATAGCCAGCACCCTTTTATCGATGATGCCAAGCCTTTCCAATTTCTGAATTAAGAGTCGGTGATTAACATTATCAAAGAAACCTTTGATATCTCCTTCTATACACCAGAAACGTTGTTTATGAATGATGGATACTACACGGGCTACTGCATGTCCTGTGGCTCTATAAGGTCTGAATCCATAGGAGTGACTGAAAAACCTTGCTTCGAGAATAGGCTCGATAACAATTCGTATACACTCTTGTATGATGCGATCCAAAATAGTAGGGATACCTAAAGGTCTTTTCTTACCATTTCTTTTTGGGATAAATTTCCGTTTAACTGGTTTAGGATTATAATTCAATAATGAAGTCCTTACCGCTCCTAATAATTGTTCTTTAGGTAGTTGTAAGTAGAAATTTATCGTTTTACCGTCTACACCTGATGTCATTGAACCCTTGTTGCTCTTAATATTGTGTACCGCGGTTACGATGGTCTGTTCATTGTTGATTAATTCTAAGATTCCAGTAAACGACTTACCCTTCTTAGATTCTTCATAAAGGTTATCAAGAACGTTTTGTAAATCTCGTTCAGTTTGAACCGTGTTCGGAACCCGCATGGCACATCCCCTCCTTCCGGATGGATTAGCAATACGTTGGCGATTTACCCATATGGGAGTTCGCACGACTCCAATGTAAGGTTTCTTTCAGTTGACTGACGCCCTTCGCCATGTGCATGGCTTTCCCATACTCGGACTACTACGACGTCTCTGTTGCTAGAACAGTTTCATTGCGTGCTATCGCTCCGCTGTCCCGCAATCCCTTGTGACCGATTGGACTATCCTTATGTAGTAATGTTTAGGTGGTGACTCTACCCCGACAATCCCATCATCAATGTGAGTTTAAAGTTATATTGATGATCCCTATTCGCTTTCAAGAATAGGACAGTTAATCCAACGAAGAGAAACTAACCATGATTGTAATCTCCCCAGGTTCGATCTGGAGCCATCTGCTTACGAGGCTTACATCACTTCAATTTTGTCAACCAGACTTTATTTCACCATGCATTACTTTGGAGACCCGTATCATACTCGCCTTCTTGATAAAACTCGAACAGGCTTTCGATTACGACTTGTAACCCGCTTTAAGACGGTGTACGTATAGCAACGTTCCGCCTTGGGTCAGTTCTCAGTCCTCGTAGTACCTAAAGGTTATCAACCTTATTTTTGGTATAAACTCCTACGGCATAGGGATTCCACCTATGTTTTCATCCAATCGGCTTCGCTTCGGCAGAGTTCCACTGCCTCGAACTTATCAGTTCGGCGTACGCATTATCTGATTGCGGATTAAGCACTCAGTTGACGTAAGCAAGGCGCACCTTCATCACAAATGTATAGGTCAAAATACTTTTTGGTGCGCTTCAACACCTGAGAGATATTGACGCGGGGACGGATTTTCGTTTCTCCGCGAGTTTTCAATGCAGGTCTCCAAAGTTTTGCTTTACAATCCTTTGAAGCCAGTTCCGACTCCCCAACTTCCTTTTCCTCTTTTTGTAATCTTGCGCTGCAGTTCTCGATTCGATTCTTCCGCTTCCAAGCGACTTTAAACCTTCCTGGTAGACCATTAGCCTGCAGGTTTTTATGCTCTCTGGCGGTTTGAAGCTGCTCATCCGATGGTTCCCAGTCCTCCGCTACATCTTCCCAAACAGCAGGTTCATAATCACCGGCACCATTTTTGACAAGTAAGGGTTCAAAGCAATCTGGACAATGCCAGGCATAAGTGCCGCGCCCCTCCTCCTTCGTGCCTCTCATACGCTTCCAGATCCCTGAAAAATAGCCTTCAGAGCCGAGTTTAGCCCTATCAATACCAACCAATGTATACTCGAGACCTGTTGGTCTGTAACCACTGCGGATCTCTCTTAGCAGCTTCAAGGCATCATTCCCATTTCTTAAGATGTTCACCTTTACATCTGCAATCGTTCCTTCGATTTCTTTATGCTTCCATTTAGGCAATGTTATGCCTGGAGCAGACAAAAGAACAGCCGTTCCCCTCTTGCTACCTCTTCGCTTTTTTCGTTCATGAAGAACATGTGTGACTCCGCAAGCAATGATCGATTTACCCGTCCCCATATCGCCACCACACGCCGGATTCTCATCCTCCAAGGTGTTTACCACGGCTTGAATCATATGGGCTTGAGTAGGAAAAGGAATTCGCTTGAGCTCCGCTATGGAGGAATCGATGGATAAGTTCATGGAATGTCTGGGAGCTTTTTCTTCTAATTTCTTGGCCATATGGACCGCATTATTAAGCATATAATCTCTCATAGACCAAGTAGGATCAAAATCGCCATGGACTTTGCTTGGTGGAATAATAAGTTCCCCGCGCTTTAGTGATCCACGAATAGTTTCGATAACCGAAGCTTCGGAGCCTGTAAATACAACTGCCCTAATCTCACTCCACATCGGAAACTCCGGATTATGGATGATTTGGAGCGGTACCAGGTCGTCTCCAAAAATGAAAGGGTATTGGTCCTCCCATTCTCTCGGAAGACCAAAACGCTCGATCAGATGTTTTGAGAGTACTTGATCAATATCTCCATCTGGCGCAATAAGATAAGAACGATCCAACTTTTGCGATTCCGGAAATGCTTCAATTCCCTCTATTGTCATTAGACTATTAAATACAGAGCCGTGAGTAACGTCTCCCATCCCTATTGGGCGTTCGAGTCTCCTATAAGGATCATCCATACGTTCAAATTGAATAGGTCCATAATGTAACACTCGTCCTTCCAAGAAAGACGCTGTAACAGCTTGAACCGCTTCAGGAATGCCTATATATGAGGCGAATACTAAGCTCTTCGAACCGGATGAATTCTCAAAAATCAGAACATGTGGGTCTACTGTAAAATGCCTATCTCTATCGGTAACGGTGAGCATCTGCCTTCTAAGTGCCATTGACTACGTTCCTCCTATATTTCCGATTTCCTTATGTTTAGAACAATAAGCCATAATTTCGAGGATTCAACGTCCATCGACTTTCCAAAGCATCTTACGCCTACATCATCAGGGATCTGGTAATCGACAAATTCCATGTCGTCCTCCTTAGAAATAAATAGAGAGGAAGCTTTGCTCCCTCTCCTTCTCTCATTCCAAATCATAAATATCATCCGGAGTGAATACACGGACGGTACTCTGGAAATACTCGGTGGTTTTCTCACCGGTTCTTCTTCCTTCATCATCATGAATTTCGGTAATATCCTTCCTTCGTTTCGTTATTCCAGCAACAATATGTGTCCCCAAGTTTCCTCCAACAGCACCACTCGCAATAGCAATCCCCATATGCGCAGGCTTCAACGGAAGCATCGGCCGCTTCATGTTAGCAGCAAGATTCTTTGGCTCAAGGCGCTTTTTTAATTCTTCAAACAAGGGGGACGCAGCAAGATCCTTAGCTATCTCTTTAGGGTTCATTTTGCCAGCACGGAAAAATCCAAGCTCACCATCAGAAAATCTCACATCAATTTTTTCGCTGATTTCAGCTAGCGTTGGCAGCATTTCCTTTTCGCCTTCGCCAATCGATTTTAACCATTTGTAATTTTTTTTACTATCTTCTCCGCTGGTCTTGCCAAACGTGGCAATGACTACAACTTGTTTAAAAACATCATAGTTCGCATCAGTAAATCGATAAACCCGAAAATTCCGAAATCTACCGCTTAATACGCTTGCCGTATCTTTTATTACATATTGTGGTATGCAGAACATCATCAATCCATCTTTCTGCAACACACCATTCTTAGCACCTGTGAGTGAGCGTAGAAACGTTAGTTCCGTTCTTTCGCTAAAACCGTCTTGATAAGGTGGATTTAGCCATAATAACGAAAACATAGGCTGAGTCCTCAGATTTTCATAACCGTCATGAATGACGTGATCCAAGACTTGCCGCGCTTCCTCATACCTGGACTCTTCCAGTTCAACACCATAACTTTTAACATTACCGCCTTGTTCCCTAAGCGAATCGGAAAGCATTTCTAATGCAACCCCGCTTGGTAGGAGACGGACGAGTTTCTGCATTTCTGCATTACTTTTTCCGTCCCCCCCATACGAACCGTACTTGCATGTTTCCAAGCATACGGCTCTCTCAGTTAATCATTTCCAGAGTATCCTACAAGAGTCTACAACTTGTTATGATGTAGTTTATCGTGGCACTCCACACAAAGTACCAAGGTTTTACGATTTCTCGTAATCATCTGAAGAACCCAACTTGGAGGTTGCTTTTTGCCTTGATATTTTTTCTTCAAATCCTTTAGTTTTCTGACATGGTGGACTTCATACTTGCGCCCTGGACCCTCATATTCACAGAATTCACATCTATCTGCTAATAGTCGTTTGACAATTCCATTTCTCGCTTTAATACGCAACAAATTGGGAGTATCATCAGCATCCATATTGGCGTTATCGATCCAATCATTTTTATCGAAACCATCATTATAGTATTTGAAAATCAAATCTTTCTTGGGATGGTTTCTTTTAATAGTTAGACCAATAGTATTTTCCACCCGAAATTTTCTTACTACTTGCTTCGTTGAGATTTTCATTTTAGTGGCTATTGTCTTTAAAAGGCTGCTTTTGTGATAGTATCTGAACTTACCCATTTGATGTGCCACATTGTCAGCCATTATATAGAAATTATACAATCCTCTAATTTCCGCAGAAAATTTAGATATGATTTCTGCCAGATCGAGGCTTGTCCAGCCCATACGATGAATTGCCTTCCCGTTTTTGGTAAAGCCTGCGATTTTATCGTAGACAACTTGGGATGGCATTCTCAGCCGCGGTAGTTCATTGATAGCTCGTGCCTTACGACCATCTCTTTTCTCGACTATAAACGAGTCATCTTTGCCTGAATATATTTCATATCCGAGAAAATTAACTGGTTTGTGTTTGTCGGGAAAGTGGGTAATTAAAGTTTTCTCCATCGAAAGGCTCAACTTTAGTTCAGTATTTAAGAAGTCGGATATTTCTTGCTTAATTTTTATAGCAAGGTCCTTGTTACCGATGATACCAAGAACAAAATCATCCGCGTATCTTACATACTTAATTCTGATAAAATCTGAATCCATTGGATCGAGTGTTTTAATGCTTCTGCGACTTAACTTCAGATTCTTGTACTCTTTGATCCATTGTCTTCTTAATTCATCTGGAATCCCTGAACCTTTTATGTCCTCTGACTTTTTCCTCAATACATAATTAACAGCTTCGTATTTAGGGTTATTTCTCCGTTTGGCTTTCCGGGTCTCATATTTAGGAATAATAACTCCTTCAATGAATTTATCCAGTTTATCCAAATAGATATTTCCAAGAATTGGGCTCACTATTCCACCTTGCGGAGTCCCCGAATAGGTGTTATGGAAATTCCAATTCTCCATATAACCCGCTGTCAACATGCGTCGAATAAGTTCAATGAATCTTCCATCCTCAATCTTTTCGCTGAGGATTTGGAGCATTCGAACATGATCAATGTTGTCAAAGAATCCCTTTATGTCCCCTTCAATTACCCACTTAACTCCTGTCCATTCCCGTTTAATTTGTTTAAGTGCTGTATGACAGCTTTTGTCGGGTCTGAAACCGTGTGAGTTGTTACTGAAAGACGGTTCGTAAATAGCTTGTAAAATGGCACGAGCATTCTCTTGAACTACTTTGTCCATGAAGGAGGGAATTCCCAGAGGGCGCTTTCCACCCTTTTTCTTAGGAATATAGGTCCTTCTTGCCGGTTTGAAGTAGTAAGTTTCAGATTTTAGGGTTGCTATCACCTTATTAATCTTATCCATGCTAAAACCATCAACCGTTGTACCATCAGTACCTTCGGTCATATTACCTTCTTTTGCATGGATTTTTCCGTAAGCTGTCAGATAAAAATCAGGATTGAAAAAATTTCTGTAGATGCGATCGAATTTATATCCCTGTTTTTCTCTTGAGGTTGTTTCTAGGATACCAAGAATTACCTTAGCCATTTGCATTTCGCATACCTCCGTTAGTTCTGGTATCAAGATTAACCTGCCGTCCTTCACCAGCACCCTTTCGAATAGACCGTACAGATTGATTCGGTCTATGAGACTTCTCAGTCGAGTGTCAAACACGCTTCCGTGTATGTGTGGGCGGCTTTCCCGCTTCCGATTTACGGCAATACCTGTTACTTCAGGTTCCTCAGATTACTATGACGGCTCCGTGCTCCGCTAAGAGATATTCAATGGACTCAGTGACTTAGGTTTTAGACCTGTGTGTGATCCATATAGCCATTTTGTTATGGCATTCTCAGCGAAACATCCTAGGTTCATACTATCTCTCACTGGTACTGTTTAGGTCTCCGTTCGAACCCTTAACGCTTATTGCGTAATGGACATTGGAGGGACTTCGATGCTACGGCGAAGGAATAGCAATGATCCAATGTCAATCTCATTTTTCCTGCGAGTATGAGATCCCCTGTTCTTCGGGCGTGGATTCTGGAATTCAAGCAGTTTAGCCTTAACCATGCAGTACTTAGGTTTGCAGAACATCGCTTTCACGCAGTTCTATTCACGATCTCCGCTTTCTTGCCATGCTATTGTCCCCAGGGGAATTTCTCCCTCCAAGTAAGGCAAGTACCTATACCGACTTTGTCCCAGTCAGTAACCTCTTCAGGTAATGAGAGCTAGACTACCTAGCGCAATTCGCCGGAACACGGATCAATGATTCTCACTTCACCATCGTTAGTCATTTCCTTTTCCTCAAAACGCAAACGGATTTTATTACTAAGATACTGCAACTCTTCTACAGGTGTTGCATAAAATCCACCTTTTGACTCCGATGCTAAGCGCGCCATAAGTTGGTCTCCTTTACTTCGATTACTTCTTCTTCCCATACATGACCTCGGATTATGATCGGCATGTATAAAGCACCCAGACCAATGTAAATGACTGTAGCCAGTGGAACAAAAACTTGATCATTAAAACTAATCAAGATAAGTCCCGATGACCATGCAGCAAACCACATTTTATTCCTCAACCGACTTTTTGAAGGGATAACACTAATCTCAATCTTCTTGTTCGCATTCCGCAGCTTGTAATTAAGCGCTAAAATAGGAATAGCCATACGCATAATGAAAATAAGCATGACAGCTCCTACCAGATTGCAAATTGCCTGATTTAAACTCATTAGCCATCCCATTAAAAAAATTGCACCGACATAAAAAATTGCCTTCTTCACCACTCTCATTTCCATTCCTCCAATTTTTTAATGAATCTAACCTCTTCTAATCACCAACGACATAGCCGATGTGCCTACCATTGATTACGATCTTTCCAGACGTAATCGGTAGTGGATACTTTAGTGGGGTCATTTGTCTCACCTCCTTCAAGAAATAAAAAAAACCAGTTGTAAATAAACCTTATAGGTTCATTCGCAACTGGTTTTATTGCCCTAAGAACGCAAAAAAGCTTGTTCTCACGGGATCCTCCTTTAATATAGGCAAGCCTATATTAAAGAAAATCATTACACCCAATAGGGTTTTCCGCTTCGAGAACAAGCTCTAATTAGAGCAAATTAAAAACAATAACGTAATTGTACCACAAAAAATTCATGTTGCCTACCAAAAAGACACGGATTTGATCAGTTAACCTTTATAGCAAGAATTGAATCACACCTTACTGGCGTTTATAATCGCTCTCATGCCACTAGTACCTGGTGCAAATGTAGGTTTGTAATTTTATTTTTCTGACTAAATGCTCACCATCTTTGTTACGGATTCCTAAGATTTTCTTTAATAATTTTTCGAAGTCAATTTATCCAAATTTTTAAATTCATAGCCTTGATCTCTGGCATCATCGATGATTTTGCCCAAAGCCTCCGCATTATCCTTGGAGACTGAATGAAGCAAGATTACCGCACCAGGGTGAAGTTGTGACATTACTTTCTTGTATGCGTAGTCCCATCCCTTATGATCATTAACATCCCAATCTTTATAAGCAATGGACCAAAAAACATTCGTATACCCCAGTTCCATACTCGCCACCAACATCTGACTGCTAAATACCCCTTTTGGCGGACGCATGAAATACATTTCCTTTTGTTTGGTTAGACTTGCGACCTTTTCCTTTACTTTATCCAATTCTACTTTCATTTTATCGATTGAAATCTGGGTCATATCTGGATGACTCCACGAATGATTTCCTATCAGATGGCCTTCATTAACCATTCGCTCGACTAAATCGGGTTGACCCTTTACAAAATGTCCTGTAACAAAAAAGGCAGCATGAACTTGCCTCGCCTTTAGGACCTCCAAAATTTTGGCTGTATAACCATTTTCATAACCGCTATCAAACGTAAGGTAAAGTTCTTTTTTGCTTGTATCCCCCAAAAAAATGGCCTTATGCTCCTTGACAATGTCCTTAAATCCTTCTTGGTCAATGGAAGGAAGTTCCCCGTTTTTACTTTTTTTAAACCCAAAGTGATATGGATTGCCACTATCCGTTGCCTCAGTAGTCATGGGAAACAGCGAAAAAAATAACACTAACAATGCAAAAAGCATAGTATAACGTTTCATTAGATACATCACTCCAGTTCATGAACTTTATCCTAGAGGTAATATTCCGCTATACATTTTGCTTTATCCAATTTAGAGCTAGAATTCTTCAAAAGAATACTGAAAACTTGCCTTCAAAATCGGTTAATCGTAGTTGCTGGCTTTCCGTTCAAGAAAATGTATATACACGAGCCATATTCCGGAGCCAACAATCCTGGTGAATCAAGGGGATTATGTGAAAATCACGTTGAAAAACCAGTTGTCTGAAAACACGTCTATTCATTGGCATGGACTTATCGTACCGAACCGAATGGACGGCTTTCCTGGTCCAGGGGGAAGTCCAGTCATACGGCCCGGCGAGAGTTTCACCTATGAATTTTATGTGCACCAATCGGGCACGTTAATGTACCACAGCCATGTGAATACTGCTGTACAAGAGATAATAGGGCTTTCCGGAATGTTTATTTCCAGGGGAGTATTCGATGAATCGTTGCAGAGAGATATGTATTGCTTCTACAAGAATGGGCCGTTAAGATGGATACAGACAGCGGGATGCCAACAGGTCATAAAATAACTATGTCTAGACACCAAGCAATGGTGCCAGTGGCACTGGGTATTTATAACATTGATCCAATGTCCGATGATGTTTGAATATTTACAATCAACGGTAAAGCATATCCTGACACCTCCCCTCTTCCGGTCAGGTATGATGAACGTGTTCGTCTACGATTGGGGAATTTAAGCATGGACTCCAACCCCATGCGCTTTCATGGTCATGAGTTCATAGTGGCAGCGATTGACGCAACCCAATTCCTTCTTACTCAAGACCCAGAAAAAATACAATAAACGTCACACCGGGCGAAACGTGGGATATTGAGTTTCAAGCTAATAACCCTGGCAAGTTCCAGCCATTCCGTTTATGAGGATAAACTCGCTGCCGAGATCTTGGAAATATTGTAGGAGGGCGTTTACACCCAAAACACTGTTGACTCGGAAGCAACTGTCAAAGCAAGCAAACGTATTGAGTCCCTGCAAGTGCAAATAATGGAATTGGTAACCCGTAGAAACTGGGCACAAGATTACTATTTGGAATGGAATATCGATGGAATGCATACCATGTTCTAGGCGATTATAAGGAATGATTTTTGAGGCTGCGGAATCAAACCAAAGTTACAGGCAACGAGCTGAAGCATCAAGAAGAGCCGCCAAAGACATTAAGGAAAGGTTGATCACTTGTGGAGAAAAAATCCGGTAAATCTTTACCTCAGAAGAACCGTGCCATGATCTTTTCAGGCACGTCATTTGTCAATTCGGACAGAAGCATTTCCAAGATATCGTTAATTTCTCCTCTATTTTATAGCCGTCACTTCAATTTAAACGCTACTACTGCAGTTGGCTACTCCTGGTCTATAGGTCCCTTCCTCATAATTTAAGACTGATTTCTCACCCTCTATTATGTTTTCCCGAGTGATTACGTGTGAATAAAGATTCCTATATCAACTAAAAAACTCCTGATATCAATGAAACGCCAGATCTTAAGTTTGGTGCGTCTGCCAATTCCGCTTCAAACTTTAGGTGCATAAATTGGTGTAGCCAAATGCACTAACACCATTAATTAACTTTATTTTCCTAGATCAATCATAGAAGTGCGAACCAAATCTAAGGAGCGATGAAATCAAATTACTAAGATCTTGCTTGCAAAAGCTAGATTCCCTCGTTGACTCTTATTGAAACTCTTTATACTTGAGATACTTTAATTGTTTATTCCTGGTAATTTTACCCTGATCGATATCACTGACATGTTAATAAATGATAACCAATAAAGACTTCGAATCACCCAAGATATTAATAATTTATAAGATTCAGGCTCTTAGGAAGGAATAAGCTGCTACTTTCCTGTATACAAAATCTATTTGCTCACCACAATTGTAGTTTTATCACCGTAATGTGTAACTGTGTAAGTCATTTCCTTCGATTCATATTCAACTTTAAGGTCCGTCCCTTCAATTTTTAAAAGTGATGGACTATATAACTTGATTTGCTGCATACCTTCTGAATTCAAGTCTACAATCCATCTATCATTTTCCTTCCGGAGTTGGATGGGAACATTTGCACGTAATATATGCATCGGTTCCGCACCCCAACCAACCGTTATACTGGCTTTTCTGTTATTAAGTCCAACATACAATCGTGTATCTTTCTTCATGTAAATATCTGAATCGGTTTGAAAAGCCTGCTCTTCGTACTTTTCGCCTGGTTCAAACTTCAAACCTAAAGTATCTCTGTATTCATCGGCCATACTCGGTATGTTGCCGTCCATCGATAACGACAAGTGCTTGCCATTACCCCATATATCCTTTAGTTTATCCATCAGGTACACTCCCCACGAACGTCCCACAATAACCTCACTGGTTAGCGTGGTTAAGAATGATTTTGCCATTTGAGGCTCGGTCATGAAATTATAATCGTACTTCGTTCGGATTCCATCGAGATATTGCACAAATTCAAGAAGCTCATTCACTCTAGACGCTCTTTGATCGGTTGGAAACCGGTATTCCACATGTTCAAAATAGTCAATCGGCATGTCTTGTTGAACAAAGGCTTCATAAACATCTCGATTTGAATATTCCCCCTGTAAGCGAAGGACTGGGGTCGGCGTATGCAATACCATAGGTTCTTTCAATGTCTGTTCTTGCATCAAAAATGGGAAACCCCACATAAAATCGTCTCCCCACTGGGGATCCTTAGGATCATAAGAAGGCTTAAACCCGAAATTGAACCAAATGCCATTCTCATTTTCATTGCGTAATGTCTGTACTCGATTGAGATTGTTAATTCGCCAAGTATGCTGGTTAGCTCCCGTTTGGATCCATGGAATTCCGAGAGTTTCAAAAGCTGATCGGTGAAGACGAAGCTCCTCTCGCTCTTGGGCATCATTAAGATAATTATGAACGGAAATATGCGGGTACAATTCCAACTTATTGGTCTTTGTGTAATCAATAAATTCCTGCAATTGTTGCTTATAAGGAAAGTTTGGATTATCAATCGGTATAGATATTCCGTATTCAAGCTGTCCTACAATCAGATCGTCTTTCCCGTCATGATTGATGTCGTACCATAGCGGAACGGAATTATGCCCCCCCACAATTACATCCGAACCCATTTGGTTCAAAGTGGCGCCAGTTATGGAACCTTGTTCTACCCATCGATTGTTATCAAGCTCATGTATATAAACGAGCAAATCCCCTTCGCTATTTCCGACGACCAGATCAAGGATTCCATCACCATTTATATCTTTAACATTCGGTGCTGCATAAAGTGCATTTAAGCGAACAATCTCTATACCTTGTTGAAAGGAGAGAGGACTCTCCTTCATGCCGCGAAATAAATATACTTTCCCCTCACCGTCTCCAACAATCAGGTCTTCTATCCCGTCCATATCTACATCCCCCATTGCAGGAGCGGAAAATGATGCAACTTTAAGCGGTTTACCCTCGGAAATAAGGGAGGCTGTCGGGGCAAAGCTTCCATCTCCTCGACTTAATGAGTACTGAACATAGCCTGTATTATTCCCGATGAGGAGATCCGGAAGACCACCATCTTTATTTAAATCATGGGCATAGACAGAAGAGTAGCCCTCGGTTTTTAATGGAGTACCCGATTCCAACATAATCTTGTCAGGCTTGGAGAAAGTATCTGCAGCGCTAAGGTTTTGAGTCTCTGCTTGGTTAGATCCCTCCGGTCCCTGATTGATATATCTGTATAAAAAACCATCTGCACTTCCCGCAATAAGATCTTGCAAACCATCCCCGTTTAAGTCTGTAAAGGTGGGATAAGCCCGATAAGGTAATTCAATCGGCTGTGCGAGTTCCTTCGCCTGAGGATAAGTAGCCTGGCTCAAGATTTCGCCCCCGCTTAATAGATGAGTCCCACTAGAATAAAATGAATTTGGAAGTTGAACATCAAACTTGGGAACGTCCGTGGTCCCAGTGTTCAAATGGGCGACGACGCTTTCCTTCCATTGCCACCAATCAAACGAAGAACGGATCAATGAAAAAGACGGTATTTGGTTGTACTTTTTCAGGAGTTCAGCCCATTGAATTCCCTCACGGTCACGGATCGCCGATAGGGCTTCAAAGTGATTCTGATAGGCCATCGCAGGCCTTCCGTATGGTCCAAATACTTTTGCAATACTGTAGCCTAGCTTTTCTTTGGAAATAAAAGAAATATACTCATTCCGTAGTTGATGATTCGCTGCGGCAAAAGCAAAGTTAAAATAAGGTTCGGCCGGTTGCGATTGTTTAAAATCGAAGTATTTGGCTCCTTCAGGTGGAACGATTTGTTTTCTTTCCTTTGCAAGCAATTCGAATCCCTGAGTACTATCAAAGCCGCTCTGCAGGTCAAACCCTGTAATAAAAAAGCGATTCGGCAAAAAATTACTTAAACACAAAACACTGCCCTTCCCAAAACGATTGATCGTATATAAAGCAGTATCTTTGATTGTAATAATTGGCTGTGCTGTAGATGGAATGATTCCTTTGCCCCATTGAAAACCTGGGAGCTCTTTCATACCTATATGTTTATTAAAATTTTCATCAAACAGTTGAATCACCTTCTGAAATCCCTGCAAGTTCCCGCTAATTTCTGGATAAGAGAATATAGGGTTGTCCATTGAAGGTATATCAACGGTTTCAGCAGCTCCCAGAAAATCAAGCGGGAAGTCATCGATTAATTCATTTTCGACGAACAAGTTTCCACCAGTCTTGACATAACTTATTAAATTGCTCTGCGCTTGCTTTAACATCGTTGATTTCCGTAAGGACGGGTCGAGATAAATGGCGTCGTACGATTGCAATTGTTGAAGATTCAACAGATCCAGACTTTTTGAATCGAGTTGCAAATTCGCTATATAGGATTGTTGAAAGTTAAGATAAGCCGCATTATCGAACTCCGTACCGTTTGTTGCATAAATAAGCCGGACATTTTCGTTTCTTCTAATCCCGAAAAATAAGGCAATTATTACAAATAAAATGATAACAATAGAGACATAAATTTTATTTTTCACCGTCACAGAAATCCCGCCTAAATCGATTCGTTTTCTACTTGTAAATAAGACAGAGCAATATTTTCCGAAAACTGCGCCGCACCCCATTTCATGCTGGCCATATCTGAACAATCCAATTGCTCAAGTCTTTCCCTATTATCCTCCGGGAGTAATAGCCTCATTAAGCAGATAATTTCTACTTATGAACAGTATTAGCAAGCCTTTCTTTAAGCTTTTGCTTATACCTCTGTTTCCTTTTACAGGCAATAGTCTATGGGCCAAATCCAATCATTAATTCACTTAATTTGACGGAACTATATGCAAATAACATACCAGCTATAACATCGATAACCCAATGGATCTGCAAAATATAAGGTGGAAAAAATAATATTGGAGGCACAATCGGTGACCATCATGTATTTAAATATTCGATCTTTTACCCTTAAGGCCAGCAACAGCATAGCAAAAGAGATGGATGTATGCATACTTTTGGGAAAGCGTTCATAACTGAAACTAACAAGTCATTCCTTCTAAAGGGCGGTTCAGTAAATCCGGAATCTCGTTTATCCACCAGACTTCTCTAAGTAATATTAAATTGTAGAATTGTAATAGATGTCCGGACACATTTCGAGTCCAAAAGCTGCATATTAGACTAATCCACAAAGAAAGCACAAAGCCCCAGTTATAGATCCATACCATAGCTTAATCCAACGATGGGAAACTGATCCATCTGAAAACGCGCCTATTTCTTTCAACCAATTTATTTGCAATCTTCTACCAAAGAGAGTTACCTGAACCATAGAAATAATAAAATATCCCCAGAAGTGGTATACCTATCAGAAAAAGTGGAGCCAGTCTCTACTGATTTGATCTTTTCTTATTCCAGCAATCAAATCAACAACTAAATCCAACATGCCTTACTCTAGTTAGACACTTATTTGCCATATCAGATAAATGGATAGGATTAAAGCAGATAGGATAAATCCATACATTAAGAAATCCTGATCTCTAATGAATTCCCCTATTTTCTTCCTCAATCTAAACACCTTCTCTTAGGGCAGAATTTAAAAAACTACATATTGTAGTTTATCATAGATTAATAATTAATTCATTAACAATTTAGCACTATCTTAACAAAACATTTTTCTGCTCAGTTCTACGTTTTTCGTTGTGTCAAGTCGCCGTCATTCCGGGTGATGTCACTGTAGTGTTTTTGCCCTAACCGAAAAAAAACTTTGCATTTCTATGATTTACAATTATCCTATGAATCTATTTATAGAAATTGCTAGATTAGGTCATTCTATTATTAACATATGGATGTTTTCGGAGAGGAAAATTTTTGAAACCATACAAGTTGTACTTATTTATTGTTGATACTTGGGAAAGCCTTTGGTGTAAAGGCAGACCCTATCCAAGATTCCGGGCTGATCCTCACCTTATCCGACCAATTAATTGAAGGGAGTAAAAAAGTTTTCATTATACATTTTAGCTCGTATAAAAAATTTAGTAATGAGGAAGATTTTTGGGATTGAGTTAAGCAAAACTTTCAACTTGCCTATAAGTAGCGTACAAGTATACGAAGATGAACATTTGATTTATAAAACAACAATGAATTTAACGGATGACGTACATGACGTACGTCTCTCCCTTTTGTTCATGGGAATGTATGTTGATCATTCATCGAATCTTATCATTATTTTGGAAACGGAAAATGAGCAGGGATTAACACGATTGTTCAAATCCAAAACGTACTGGAAAAGAAACTTGATTCTTTAGATCTTTTAACAAATTGGAATGTAATTGTACAAGGAATATTAACGCATGGTTTCTCCGACCAATAGAGATTGAATAATTGGTTGGTGCAAATCCTGGATATAAAAGAGATTGATCAATATAAAGATTCAGGAACTATCAGCGTTTCGTATTTTTCGCCTAAAATTCGTACTACCATTAAATCAGGGAGAAAAAATGAATTTACAATTGGCCATTCACAAAAATTCAGTTACGGATCAATGGAGGGTTACTATAGGGACTCCAATAATTACGATTGAGTACTAACATTGCCCTTCTACGAGCATATATTTGGACGAGCCGATTTGCTTATATTTCCCTATACCTCAGTTGTCATTTTAAGGAAGTAGAAAAATCTTTTGAATTATGATAAACTACAACAAGTAGTTTTAAAAGCAAAAATATTCACAATTTTGGTGAGTTGGTTTGATAAGAGTCAGAAAGTGCCATTGATAGTACTTGTATTAGTTATATTAGCAATTTGTATTATCTAGTATGAATATAGATCACTTACCATTCATGCTAAAGAATTTAGGTATCGGCCATCTACCAAATGAAGAGAACGCAGAATGTGATGACAATAAGAACGGACTTGACTGCGTCATTTGGAGCACGCCATTGGATGTACGATCAAAAATCCGCAACATGCTATGAATTACTAAATTTATGAACAATGTGCGACAAAATTTTGGCCGAATCCAATGAACACAGCACTCATTGGTACGGGGGACTTTTTTATTGGGGTGAACGTTTGATTTTTCAAGCAAACCAGGGAAACCTCTTCCCGAACCCGTCAACTAACCTCGGAGGCTCATAGGAGGAACAGATCTGAAGAAACTCGGTACTATGCTCGCATTGTCGAGCACTATTTTGTTGTCCAGTCTATTTCCATCCCCATCAGCCCATGCCGCAACTTACAACTATGATGTTCGGGTTCAAGTCGACGATAAGCTGATTGCATTTCCCGATGCGCAGCCTTTCATCGATGAAAACCAAAACACCATGGTGCCCATTCGTTTCATTTCGGAAGAATTGGGGTATAAAATAAGTTCGGACATGAATGGACAACAGGTGAAAGTAACAATTGAAGGATCAGGGAAATCGGTGATTTTCTTATCCGGTTCATCGGAAGCCGTCGTAAACAGCCAAAAGACGAATTTCGGAACGAAAGCAGTATTCGCGGAAGGGCGGGTGTATGTTCCGCTTCGATTCATTAGCGAGCTATTTGGAATCAGGATTCAGTGGGACAACAAAAATTTTAATGCCATTATTAACAAAGACGGCAATTATCACGAACCTGCTTGGTACCGGCCCACAGCCATGACTCCTGCTCCTGCTCCTGCTCCTGCTCCTGCTCTGAGCATAGGCGAAAAAATCGTACAGGATGCGAAAAAGTATGTAGGGACTGCTTATCTGTGGGGAGGAACGACACCAAACGGCTTTGACTGCTCCGGCTTCTTGAAATACGTTTATTCCCCAAATGAAGTGAGTCTGCCAAGAACGTCCGCGCAAATGGCAACCGTAGGAACATGGGCGAGCAGTCCTAATACCGGTGATCTGGTTTTTTTTTCTGAAACAGGCAGCAGAATTTCTCACGTCGGAATCTATATTGGAAACAATTCGTTTATATCCGCCACGAACAGTGGAGTGAAGATCGATTCCCTGGGCAGTTCGTATTGGGGACCTAGATATGTAGGAACAAAACGTGTTGTGTAATTGAATATGTAATGAATACAGATAAGCCGTCAAGTGGAGGTCCACTGAAAAAGTCCACAAAGTCAGACAGTCATTCTGCGCAATTTATTTTGCGAAAGAGGGCTGTTTTTTCGTGGACTTTTTAATTACAAAATTGACAACTTACGCAACAAATTGGTTATAGAAGTCCATTTGATCTAATTTTGTGAAGTCTTTATCGCTCACTATCTGTATATTTTCCTTTACTTTCGAGTCCTGCAAATTCACTGCCTTCTGGACTGAATTACCATCCATATCAACTAATATTATTTCATGAAAGATACTGCTTAATTACTTCAAATTCCAAATCGTCGCAATTGCCTGCTCCTAAAATAGCATTTATCCGATCCGTTTACACTGAGCATAGCTTTATTTATAAGTAATTTGATCTCGTTACGATAATTATTCCATTCATGCCATCTCTCCGGTCCTCTCTAAATTGATCCTCCTGTAAAACCCAGTCATTTGTACCCCATGTAATTCTTATTTTCTTCGTGACATTATTAACTCTGATCTATCGCTTAATAGTAGGGTTTACATCTTTAGGGGTCATTGTTGAACCATTTGTGTTTATGTCACTAAAATAATAACTCCGTACCATGAGCAACACAATGATGCCAAATGTGATCCAATATAATCCTTTTATCCAACCCAGTCGAATATCGGTCCCTATGCTGATTCCATGAATAAGTGAAATTACAAATATGGGGTAAGCCAACAAATGTATGGTTCGCCATAAATTTCGACCAATTCTATTTCGCTAATCGGTAGTAACTAAAACAAGAATCAATCCGTATATCGAAATCGTACCCAGACCATTCCAAAACGGTTCATTCGCCGCTGTAAATGGATATGAATCAATAATAAGTACCAGGGCATGAAGAAGCCCGAAAGACAAGCCTGACCAGTTAGACAAATTGTGAAAACTCAATATTCTTTTTTTGTATACGCCTTCCAAATCGGCATACTGAATAGGACACCACTCGCAACTCCCAAAAATAAAAGATAGTACGAAGTAAGTCCCAGTGTTCGCGTTATGACCCATGTAGGGAGGCTTATTATCGACTCCGTCACCAATCAACCCCCTCCCTACCATCTCCATGTTTGAATAACGTACCGTCTTTTAAAAAATAGTAACGCACTAAATTCCGGAAATGTACGATCTAGCCACTTCATTCCTTCCTCTTTTCCTAACACACTTACTACCTTTGAGACCACTTCACATTCCACAACGGTTGTTCCTATAACTGTACACTGGACAACGTCACTTTTCGAAGGTTCCATGGTACGTGGATCAATAAGATGGTGCGCATCTCCATTAGCAGTTCTCCATCTTCGTCCACATACAGATGATGTTGCCACCGCTCCATTCATAAGCTTTATTAATACCTCCGTTACATTCTGATCCCAAGGACTTAACACGGCAATAACCCATGGTCCGTTGATGAGGATCCTCCCCATACAGAAAGGTCTCCACCCGCATTGACTAGGCCATTGCGATTGATGAGAGCCAATTCACTTTCGGCTCGAAACCGGCTGAATCGCTGTTCATTTGCTCGGAACCAATTATTAATAAAGGAAAGCACATCTTCGGTTTGATCCGAAAGAACAGATTGTCTCTATTTAAAGGCAGATGATAATTTCACGGATATTTCAGTATTCATTGATCGAAACAAATCAGACTGCCACTTATCTGAGTCCCCACAAACGGTCATTATGACCACCTTGTACTGGTATGCGACCCTTTCCTCTGTGCTTTTGTTGAAGGCATTGAGAATCAAATATTCAACTTTGGCTGAATGATATAAAGTAAGATATATATGGCAGCCCCTGCATTCATTGCTGTGGAAAATCCCCATGTAAACGATAAAATGGTAGCAAGAAGGGAACCGGCTACTGTGAGAATGCCATTCACCCCCCAACTTGCCGCAACATGCTTTTCTCTTACTCGACTCATTCCATAAGGGAAAGGCATTCCCATGAAGAAGCCCAAAGGCACTAGAACCAATGCGGTTACAATAACTCTTTGATTTACATCCATTTGAAGAGATTGCGCATTGTACCAATCCAAGGCAGCATTGATTACTAAAACTAATAAACCAATAAATAGGATGGGTATATATCGATTAGATTCGGGACGAAACCAATACTTGGAGAAATAACTACCCATTCCGCCTGATACTAATAAAACTCCTAAGACCAGCACAAAGGACAACGTGGGATGCCCAAGGGGAAGCACAAGCTTCTGCATCAGTGTCACTTCGATCATCATAAAACCTATGGCAATTGCAGAAAAATAAGTGAATGTGCCTATTGATACCTTGGATGCTCGCCCCATAAATAAGGCTACCAACAAAACTGCTGCCAGCAGCATAATGAGTTTTGGCGAAATCCCAACCATTTTGTTATAAAAAAAGGGCATATCATCACTATTCGCTTCCAGATTAACTTTCACTGTCTTCATCATGATATTAATCTGCATAAATCGGTCGTTTACGTACGGAATATGAATTGGAATTTGTTGAATCTGTCTTGCTGAAGCCAAAAGACTGACAGCCTCTGGATAATCAAACGGACGTTTGCCAATTATCAACAGCGGTCGGGTAATCACACTTCCGTTTAATCCAGTGACCACATGCCCTAAGTGTTGGTAAGTCCCTATTACCGCTAAATATTTATTGATATCCTCTTCCGGTACGCCTTGTTTTTTAAAATATTTTTTAGCTGCGTAGACCACTTTATATAACTCGACTTCATCGTGTACCAAAAATCCTAGGCTCCCCCCTACTTCCAGCTTGTTCATGTATTCAGCTATCGCTTCTTGCGTGAAAATATAATTCTCCATTAATGACAATCCAAATCCGTTTTCTGTATTCTTTTTAACGAGGGATAAATAAATAAGATCATATTTATAGTTTGTCTCCCGGATATAATTTCGTCCGTCAGATACGATTGGCTTTACTCCAGGAAGTTTAAAAACATTATTTGAAAATTGGGAAACGGCACCAACCGCTAAGAAGCTTCCTTCATTAATATCCACTGCCTCAATTGTTTTATAGCCTGTCATTTTCGCTAGTAATACCTCTTGGCCACCTCCTCCTCCAATAATTAATGCTCGATTTTTCATCCGGCCTTGAAAAGCCAGATAACTAGTAGTATTACGCAAATAATCTACTTGAGTCAGTTCTCCATTAAATTTCGAAATGGGGGAAACCGCCCCGCCATCGATCGTTATATATAGTAAATCATCATCATCTGCATCAAATACATCTGTACGGGAGAAAGCATTCCATCTTGTAAAGATAACTCTTGCATCCTTCTCATCCAGGAAAACATTGTGGGGACTTGTCTGAAAAGCTTTGAATGGAAAAAAACCATAAAACGGATTTATGAAATTAATAATGAGAATAACCAACGTTGTGCCCCAGAACAGTTTTAACCTCAGATTCCACATGGTAACATTACAAACAAAAAACACCGCAAAACCAATCAAAGATATTAACCCTATAGTTTGAAGCGGATTTAAGCTATCCATAAGAAAAATGGAAGAAACAGCTCCTGAACCTCCCCCTACTAAATCAGAAAAATACATAAGGCCAATATGATCACGATGTTTCTGCATGAACTCAGCGAGGACCAGTCCACCCAAGAAAAACGGGATAAGAGCCACCCCTGCATAAAAGAAAATTCCCACAAACGTTATTATATACATAGTAAACACCACTGCAGCAATGGAAACGGCATACCAACCAAGGATATGATGGTTTCGGAGCAAGCGGTGCTTTGTGATTTGAGAATAGGCAAAGTATCCCCCAATACCGATACCCAATGTTGCCAATGATACGACTAAAAAAACGTAGTTGTAATCCATAATTGTTGCAAAAAAGCGCGATAAAAAGACTTCATATACGATTAAAGTAAAAGCTATAAAAAAAGTAATGATGACATCTTTGCGGAAAGCTTTTCTTGTGATCACAGGTTACTCTCACTCCCTTATAGCATTTATAGCCAACTTACCGTTTACTCCCAAGTATTCACAGTAGAATAGGATTTAAACAAATAAAAAAACACCGTTTTATCAAACAGATCCCGGCATTTGGACATTTTGTGACATTGAAGGAAATTGGCTTTTTAAGTCGAATTATAGACTTCGGTAAAAATAAATTGTTTGCCGAATTTCCAACACGGAAAACGGGGGAACCAACCTGGGTGAATTGATCTCAATCATAGGGATCATAGGGAACCTTCAACCGAACCCTTCAGCTAACCTCGTAGGCACCGGAAGGAGCAACTTAGAATTGAAAAAGCTTTCCCTGTTTTTATCCAGCACCGTATTACTTTTTTCCCTCGGAGCTGGAACCGTCTCTGCGAATGGATCATTAGACGGAAACGTCGGCAACCTTATTGGAACTCCTTACAAATGGGGAGGAACTTCCAAAGATACTGGGTTTGATTGTTCAGGATTCATTTTGACCGTATTTAATCAATTTGGTATTGATTTACCGCGCACTTCAAAGTCCCAAGCCAGTATTGGAGAAAAGGTAGCCAAGGCTGACCTTCGCCCTGGTGATCTTGTGTTCTTTAACATTGATGGCAAGGGAATTTCACACGCTGGCATTTATGTCGGCGATGGCAAATTCGCTCACTCTGCCAGCAATAAAGGAGTAAGCATTAGTAAATTGAGCGATTCCTACTATGCAAAGCGTTATGTCACGGCTCGTAGGGCTATTACAGAAGATGCTTATGTGCATATGATTTCAAATCCATCTACTGCAGAATAGCTACTCATTGTCCCAAAGAAAGAGCTGCAAAATGTATTCCTGATGGAATCAATTTGCAGTTCTTTCTTTGGGCTATGGTAATTTCTTCACTCGCAGAATATAGTATCCAAATTCCCCTTAATTTTTGATCCAAACGACCTTCACCGTTTCAGTTTTTCAAAACCATTTAGGGAAATCGTTTTTTTTCAACCATATTCTCACCTAATGTGCCGATCCATCCAATTTATAAGCCTGCAATGATTACAACAACGCAACGGCCGCGGAACTGATTCGCCAAGTCGTGGCTCGCATGGAACCTGAATTTGTGAAAAAATAGGTCAATGTGGAATGGATATCTGAAGAAGTACAAGACAGGTCGAGGCCGAGCAGGAGTTGAAGCATCTACGGCTGCGGCTTCTTACGCTTTTCCTGCTGCTTACGCCACCCGTACCGGGTCATGCCCCGCGGCTTGTAAACTGACAGTGTCATGATCACGAGCAACACCAGCAGGCCGAGCCCGGGTTGGAGGAATTGGCCACCGCCCCCAGCCTGCCGAGATCGGTACTGGGGTCTGCCGCTATTCTTGCCATGTAGCTAATTGGCTCCAGCTGCGACAGCAAGACGCGGGTGGCAAGGACGGTTAGCAGGAGTTTCTCCACGACCCAGTAGTGTCGGAACAAGCCCCACGGGGTACCCAGTGACATGATGAGCCCAGATAGCAGCGAGGCGAAGGCCAATGGGACGAGGGCGAACCTGATGATCGGCTCCATCGCGATAAAGGCGGCACGTACCGTCTGTGCATCCTGGCTGGTCTGAGTGGCGACAACAAGAGCTAGGTAAGCAACGACCGCGCCGATCCAGCCGACCGAGGAAGTGATATGCGCGGTGAGCGCGAACTTGCAGAGGCCGGATTTCATGGTCATCAGTGGGCGGACCGCGTCTGGCCAGCCGACGGTGTCTGGCCACCCTTGGGCGGTGCGTCTCCCCCAGGAGCCTCCTGCTTGATCTGCTCGGCGGGCTCGACCCCAGGTGTGTGGCGACCCGAGCCGTGGTTACCAAATACCCCTTAATTATAGGTGAGATGCTCATTATGCCTACCATTGACAGCACCGTTTCCCGGCTTGCAACAGCACAAATGATTGGCGTATTCTTTGGATTGGCTATTTTTATTTCAGGCCTGGGGGAGGGAACAGGAAATTACGCTGGGGGTCGATTGTTAGTTTCGGGACCACTACTTTAATTCCGTGGACGGTTTATGCTGTATCCTCGGTTTTTATCAGTCTGATGCTCGTAGCTTTACGTTTTTGGAATCCCATTAGTCTGGCCATGGGAGATAAACAACATTCCGGTTTAAACGGAAAAGATGGCATTAAAATTACAGTGTCTTTGCGGGATTGGATCTTTAGGGGTAAAAAACGCGCAAAATGAAAACTCTAATGTAGATCATAAGCAAGATGAATGAAGGGGGATGTTCTAGATGATTGTTCGTCCAATGGTTCATAAAGATCTGGATCATTTAGAACATGGAAGTTCTACATCGGTTACGAATCGCCATGCAAAACACGAAAGGCATCATACTCTCATTGATGAATCTGTGGAACCAATATGGAATGATTCCATAACGAAACAGAGCAAATTTTCCCCCACTGTTTCTTCCATCGGTTAATAGCTCCTCAAATTGGTATGCGCAAACTTTTTCTTTTAGCTCCCAAGCAAAAGCCCGCTGTAATCCGCAAAAAGATTAGCAAACATCGGAGGCTGAGTTCCAATGTGTAAAAGAGTACCCATTTCCTACTAAAACAATGGATTGCTTTAGCAAGTCGTTTCTGCATATACAATCGGTCATTTTATCTGTTCCGTTCATAGTAATCATTACGATCAGATTTTGAAGGAATTGAGAAGAGTCCATGTTTTTTATTAATCGCTTCAATGACAAGAAAAATATCCTTATAATATCGTTGTATAGACGTGACCTTGAATCCCTCCTGTCTCACCAATTCAAGCGTATTACGGTTTAAATGACACCCATCGCATATTCGCTTCCAAAAAGGTGTAAACCATTCCTGGAGTTGACCAAAAAAACGGTTTTTGATTTTCACATGCTCAAACAACAAAATTTGACCTTCCGGTTTGCAAACACGGCGGATTTCTTCCAAAGCCTTAATTGGATTAGGAATCGTACAGAACACCAAAGTGCATACTGAATTTGCATTTCTTTCTAAATGGTTTACAGAAAGCATGTGCTTGAGCAGAGCATTCTGTTGCTTTTTAGTAAAGCCTATATAGGAATCTTCCCAGTATTCGTGACCGATTCCTTGTACATGAACCTGATAAAGATCAGCTGATTGAGCTCTAAATTACTTTCTCCCTTTATTTCTTTTCGACTAAAGCCTTTAAACTATTATAAGGAGTTGCCATCGGATATTGACCAGAATACTGCCGGGATATTGACCCGAATGCTGAATAGGATCCAGACTAGGAAACTGGCTAGGAGACTGGTCTGTGAAAGATCTATAAGTGATTTAATAAAACCTCCGTTTTTTTCAAATTTACCATCATACAACATATGCTTTGTTCATTTAACGTGATGCTTGCTTACTTAAATAGGTTAGATCCCATAGAGGATAAGGCATACAAAACTGTTTTAGGGAGGGAGCTAGGGTAGCTCCAATTCCAACTGTTAATGTGAGAGGGGATAACTGTCACTTAGCTGATACTACCCCTTAATGCACAGACTAAGATCCTCCTTTGAAAGGAAATCATTACCTAAGGTATCTCTCTATCGATTAATAATTTTCGTTTCTGTTTATACTCTTCATCATTAATTTCACCTTTAACATAACGTTCTTTTAATATCATTAAGGGACGATCCTCTACTCTGCTCTTCTTCATCAACATTCGGGCAACCATGTAAACGGTTATTCCAACAACAATTACAAAAATAAGCAAACCGATCCCCATCATGATACACATCATTGCCATCATAGAACCGTTCATCATTGATCCGTCCATCATAAACGTACACCTCCCATGTTTAGGATTCTCATTTTTTAATTATTCGCTGTGAACTATAAATTTCGATTTATAAACGGGTTAAGTTAGAAAAAATACTCATAATAAATTATTCAGTCAAATTGCAAGTTACCTGGATATACGGATGCTGGAATGGTATTTTCTATGATTTCCGATGCAACCTCAACATCATCAAAAGGAATCATTTTATTTTTGACAAGTTCGTGCGTTTCAAGCCCTTTTCCCGCGATAATAATGCAATCTTTCGAATCTGATACCATTTTGAAAGAAAACTTTATTGAATTTGATTATTTAAGTTTATGTTTTTTATACTGCCAAAAAATGAATCCAAGGAAGATAACCGCGATTACTGTGATGAACTCTATCCAATTACTAGTTTTGGAGGTTGGTTGGACATCTATAACCATATCTAGTACATTCTGTGCTGGAAAATGAATTTGATTAAGATCTTCGTTATGTCCCTCCTGATAATCGGCGAACACAATAGTCTTCCATTTACCTGCATCAGGTAAAATAATAAACCCTTTATACTTCCCGTTACCCTCATGTTGTAGCATAATTTTATGCTCTCGTCCATCTTTCGTTAAGTAGGCAGTAACCTTAGCTTCCGCAAAGAAAGATGCTTGGTCTAAATCGCCGCCATCCTTTTGCTTCGCCTTGACTTCCATTACTTCTGCTTGTACAGCAAATGATTTTTTTGCATATACCGTTGGCTGCCCAACAGAAATTCGGCTTACCATCAGACCGTTAGATACATCAGCATAAGCAGCATTATCGAATGAGGATATCATAATCATTGCTATAAATAAGACCTTGAATAAATTACGTTTTATTACATGTGTGTTGTTCATGTACGATCATCCCCAAAACAGTTACCTCTTCCGTCTTTGTTTCATCAAATAATAAATCACTGTTCCAGCACCGATAAGCAATGCAGCAAATAAACACACTATCAACATCTTGTTTGTGAAAAATTGGATTGTATAAGGGCTTTGAAACCAAGAAACGGCTGATACAGTTAAACAACAAAATCCCATAACGATAAAACTTAAGGCTATAATCCAATCTCCTTTCTTCATGTAATGTCCTCCTGGTATCCATTGCTTAATTGATTATTCGAAAACCATATCAGAAAAAGCGTACCTTCCTCTGGTTTGCTTGTAACGTCAATGGTACCTCCCTGAAGTTCGACCAACAGTTTGACTATTGCGAGTCCTAGCCCTGAGCCGCCATGTTCGCGTGAACGGGATTTTTCCACCCGATAAAATCTTTCGAATATATAAGGCAACTCATCCGCAGAAATTCCTATACCTGTATCAACAACCACTAACTGCATATTCTCGTCCACAATGTTTAGTTTTATTGAGATCGAGCCTCTTTCTGTATAGCGTATAGCATTGTCCAGCAAATTAAAAATGACCTGTTCCATCCTCAATCCATCTGCGTACAGCGAAGGAATATTAGGCTCAACCTCCACTCTGATTTCTATCTTTTTCTCTTTTGCTCTTAGGCTAATATTCTCAATGGCGTTCTGTAAAACTTCAGTGAGATCAATCCATTCCAAATCAAGATTGACCTTACCTTCTTCCATTTTCGATAAATCGAACAAATCTTGGATCAGGTGTTTTAGTCTGGATGCTTCTTGGATAAGAACAAGGAAGTACTGTTGCTTTTCTTCATCTGTTTCATACAAGCCCTCAGATAATACCTTTGCATAACCCTCCAAGTAAGTGATGGGGGTCCTTAATTCATGCGAAATATTGGCAAAAAATTCACTGCGGTTAATTCTATATCTTTGAAGCTCATTGGCCAGATCATTAATAGCAACCGAAAGCGACCCGATTTCATCCTCCGATACAACCGAAACTCTAGCTCCTAAATCACCTGTGGCCATGCGCCTCGCTGCATGCTCCATTTGAATCAAGGGTTGGGACATTTTTCGAGAAACGATGTACGTAAAGCCAACTGCTAATAACAATGCTCCAAACCCGGCAAGCCCAATGAATTGCCTCGCCCGTTGAACCGAACGATCAATTTCATCCAACGAAGACAAAATAAAAACGCTCCCCGTAATTGAACTTCCTTCCCGCAAAGGCTTCGCCGATACAAGATACCTTCTTTCTGGAGCAACCCTTAACTCTTTTTGGATAGAACGTCCTAATGAAAGCTCTCTTAAATTTTGATGAGTAGCCAGCATGCCTTCATTTTCCTTTAATTGACCTGTAGAAGAAATAATTTTCCCATCTTTGTCCAAAATGTAAATCCCAGAATTCGATAGCTCCGACATCATATCCATTAAACCAATCATAACGTCTCCATGGGATTCCATCATAATCTCGTACCGGGTTGACAATTCGTCAGCCTCTTTTAAAAATTTATTGTTGATAAACCCCGAGAAAATTTTATCGATTACAAAACCCAATGAAAGTAAAACAATAAGAAATAGTAAGATGATTGTAAGCCCCAATTTTAACGCTATGCTGTTCCATCTCATTTTTTATCTCCAACCGCATTAAATTTATAGCCTACTCCCCAAACGGTTTGGATGGGGTTATAGCCGAGCCCTGCTTTTTGCGCTTTTTCCCGGATGTTTTTAATATGGGTATCTACAGTCCGGGCATCTCCAAAAAAATCATGCCCCCACAGTTTCTCCAACAACATATCTCTGGTATAGGCACGTTGTGGATTTTCGGCCAGCAAGCACAAGAGGTCAAATTCTTTTTGGGTATACTCCACAATCTTTCCCTGAATTTCAACGTGCCTGGCCTCCGGATAAATCACCAATTCAGCGTATTCAACCTTTTTGGATTGATGTTCCTTTGCCTGTGTAACTGTGGCTCTCCTGATTAATGCATGGACTCGGGCAATCAGTTCATCTGTTTCGAACGGCTTAACCAAATAGTCATCTGCACCCATATTAAACCCGTTTACCTTATCAGCCGTATCAGTTCGAGCTGTAAGCATCAAGATAGGAGTGTTGTATTTTTGCCGAATTTTTTTGCATACTTCCCAGCCATCCATATCCGGCATCATAATATCCAAAATGATAATATCAAAATCACGTATTTCTACTGCATTAACAGCTTCAAGGCCATTCTTTGCTTCAACTATTTCAAAATCATTCTTCGCCAAAAATATCCGAAGCAGGTTGCGCATATTCCACTCATCATCTACAACTAGCACTTGTAATTTCTCCATTATTTCACCCTCAAATCCATACGGACACCTTTATATTATCTTATCATACCCATCAAATATGTTGAAACAATGAAGACAAACCGCTAGTTTTACAAGCAACTAATTATCACACATAAATCCTACAAGTTCCCCATACAAATAAATTTGAGACAAGCATCCACCTTAAAGGAGATGATTTCATTATGTATGTGAGCTATTTATTCCTGGGATCTTATATCATATTAGCAATCTGGATCATTGGTTTTGTCACAATTTTACGCAAACGATTGTCTTGCATGGCTGGCATGATGGCCGCTATGGTCTTAGGCATGTCCATGGGGTTAGGAATGGGTACGCTTATAGCCACTTTGCTTCCGGATCAATTTTTCCAATCGGCTATGATTAGCATGTTAATCGGAGGGTTAATTGGAACTCTAGCTGGGCTGCCCATAAGTATTATGGCCGTATTAGACGGTATGTTGGCAGGCATTATGGGTGGAATGATGGGAGCAATGCTTATTGTCATGGTTCCAGTAACTGATTTAAACCCGACTTTGAAAATTATCGCCGTTTTATGCTACGGCATTAACTTTATTTTGTTGATTATGCTTCAAGGTGATGTCAAAGCAGACCATTTAAGTCAAAAATCGTTTATATTATCAAAGCCTTTACCCATGTTCCTGATCATTTGTATAGGTCTTTCCCTTATGTTTCAATCAACAATAATCGAGGATAGTCCAAATAATAATCTTGCCTATCAAACAGATTCGGAACCAACAGGCACTAGCGAACATAACCATGCTGATACTAATAATACTGTTACACCCACCAATAAAAACGATCAGGAATTACTTATCATAGCAACAGATTATAGTTTCTCTGTTCAAACGATTAACTTAAACTCCAAGCAAACTGTAAAAATCACTTTAGAGAATAAAGGAAAGGTTGAGCATGATTTTGAAATATCAGGTACAGCTGTTCATGTCCATGCAGGTCCGGGTAAGAGTAGCAGTAAATTAGCGACTTTTAAAAAACCGGGTCAATATAAAGCCGTTTGTACCCTGCCTGGACATAAAGAGGCTGGCATGATTTCCATTGTAAACATCTCGTAAAATGTTCAACATGTTTCTATTTCACACTTTCCGTCTGATTATAAAATATCCCGACCTGATTCGGGCCGGGATGGGAGTATCTTTTTATATATGCAAACAGGTACCAAGGTGATTAATAATCAAATAGACAGCACGGTTAATGCTTCATCCCCGGCATATTGGGCATGTTATCACCCGTCCCTTCAGCTGGCTTTGGAGGAGTTTCCGTTTGGGTATTCCCAGTCCCATGAGCTCCGTGACCTTCACCTGATTCAGAGACAATTTCCAACATAGAATCAATTTCCCCCTGTTCCACAGCGGTAAGTACGTCCTCACTTCCAGTCAGCCAAGCATGGTTGTAAGGGCCTTCCGTGGGTGCCTTCTTGTACTTTGGCTCAACTGACATCAGATAGGCCATGACTGAATCCGGCATCTTATCTTTATCTGTCCAAAGTAACGGTGCATGCTTACCCAAATGTGAGAACGGAGCCGCGGCTAAGGCCAAAGCAGGTGAATTTTTATTCACAAAGGAGAAATTGTGTCCCGGTGTTGTAATCCCCCATCCAAAGTCAGTTGCGAGATCTTTGTACTTCGCAAAAGCTATAGCATTCTCATAGGCGTCGTTGCCAGCAATTCGAACGACCCTCCCAAATTGTCCAAGCTGTTGTTCTGTGGAGGCAGAGACAACTGTTTCGGGGCCTATAATGTAAATATTCGCTTTGCCTCCGCGAGTCTTTAATGCATCTGCCGTCTCCTGTGGGACCTCATCCTTTTTAACATATAGCAGTGGCTCAGGCATGTGAGCAATCCAATTCAATGCAGGCATTGTAAATTCTTGACTGTCCATGGAACCCACAATCACCGAAGGCGGGTTTTCTTGAGCTACCTTTGTATAGTATGCATCAACTTGTTTTGCTATTGCAGCAGCATTTCCGCCTGTAATTTTATCTAGCTTTAAACCAACCTCTTTCACTTGATCCTCTACTTTTTGATCGAAATCGCCGACTATTATGACTTGAACACCATTGTTCATATCTACCCCCTTGGGCTTTAGTCGCTTTAACTCATTAAGGGTGGCTTCAGGAATTCCGTCTTTGTTCGCAAATAAAATAGGACCATTGTTAGGGTGGTGGATTAAATCTGCACTGACAAGTGTCGTTTGCCAATTATTAGGATCGGCTAAAATGACACCTCCCGGACGATTTTCATCACTTGTCGCCATCCATAGCGTTTTTGAAACCAGCACAGCAGCCTCAATGGGATCGCTCGTATTGATTCTTGTCGTATTTTTAGATGCAATCCAAGGCACATTTGAAGTAGCAACTACCCCAGTTTGCTGCCCCGCACTCCCCTTGTCGGGAGTTACTTGAGGAGGTGCATTATTTTGGTTATTTAAACAACCTGTTACTGCAAAAGCTGTGACTAGAGAAGCGATACCCAATTTTATCGTTTTTTTCATGTAATTTCCTCTCCTTTTCTGATAATTTTTGCTTTTCTATACGATATATTACCCAAATTCTGAAACCACCAATGTACAGAGAATTTCAACGTTTACTGAGGTCGATTTATTCAACGGACGAATTTTACAGCAGTGGTCATCCAGCCACGGGGACAAGACTTAAAAACCCTCTGGGTATTATTAAAAGTTTGGACTAGGGTGAGAATCTGGTTTGGGAAGCAACTAGTGATTTTCATACCATGACAATTTGGATATAAAACTCATGCTATCTATGTTTTAACGAGCAATCAAACCCTCGAATGAAAACGCCAGCTTAATACTTTACCAAATAAAAACTTTGCCGGGTCCTACAGAAGTCTTTATATAGAAATCAATAATGTCTTTAAGAGGTGTCTAGATTTGATTAAAAAGAGTAAAGCGTTGTAAAATAACTGCGTCCACTCCTCTTAATATTGGGTATTGCGACAAGAAATTTTCATTCCTGTGACTTCCCTTACAAAGTTAATAAGCGACTCTTTTTGCCGAAAGAAACTTTTTGGACCAATACCCCCTGTTAACATATGTAATGTGCACACCTTTTTTGTTCGAAAATGTATTAATCATTTTTCCATTCCCGATATATATACCAACGTGACCAACTGTTCTATTTGATTTGAACCGCCCAGGAACAGCGAAAAATACGAGATCTCCTTTCCGAAGCAGCCTTCTACTGACCCACACACCTTGCCTTGCCTGATTACGAGAAATCCTGGTCAGTTTAACACCGAACTTCCCAAACACATACTGTGTATAAGATGAGCAATCAAATTTGCCAGTGCGCTGGTACGGCCCTGTTCCAAAGTCATAAGGCACACCTAGATATCTTCTAGCTACCCTGATCAAACTATTCATATTAATGTTTCTCAATGCTGCGGCTTGAAAAGACTTTCCGTCTTCTCCCCCGCCTGTTTGCCCCGGCCCTTGTCCCTGGCTAATTTGCTCATCTATTGTATTTTGTTCGGTCGATAGATCGGTTTCACCTTCCGGATCATCACCTTTAAAAGGATCATTTGGATCGTCCCCGAAAAAGTCTACCTCAGTTGTATCTGTTTCTTCTGCATCATCCAAATTTTCCATACCCGGTTCTAGTGATACGCCGTGAACGATCAGTTCGTTTTCTACAACTTTATAGTGCATATCTTCCTTGAAAACATCGTCCATCACATCAACAGAAACATGCATTTTTCCATCTATCATGTTTGGAGCTGACGATAATTGAATGATTTTTTCTTCTATTTCAGCCTGGGTAGAGTTCATGGTTAATTGGTAAAATGCATCGATGTCCCCAATAGCCAATGAAGTTGTTTCCGGAATCCACTTCGTTTGAAAACCTATGACATTAGTTAGCTCCTGAAGTGGTACATATTTCATTCCATTTTGTTCGACTAAGGGAATTCTCGCATCATCAGGGGAAAGAGCTAATTGGCGTATTGTATTGCTTTGATTTTGCGATTTTTCTACGCCCTGCGAATTTCTATTGGTGCAGGCACTTGAAACAATTAGCACAACTGCTAATAAAACCGCTATGAAGTACCTCGTTCTTTTTACCATGATTCCTCTGCTCCTTCATGTCAAATCATTCGAAATTTATTATGAGGTAATCATGGTTAAAATATGTACTGTTGTAGCTGCCAAATTAAGTTTAACGATTGTTTCCAGTTCTTCAAGTTTAATATATGAATATGCCTATAATGGATTTCGTAACAAGGAGGCCCTAGCATGAAGAAGCACGTGCACTTCAATCCTTTTCAAAAGATCGTTCTTATATATGTTTCACAGCTCTTGCACTTATCGGCTTACTTTGGATTATTCGATGGGTCGCCATTGATAAGGTGGGCATTCCGCAGGCTTTGGCGAATGACGAAACCCTTACGCTTTCGATGGATAATGGAGATATAGTAAGAGGAACCAGAGGTATTATTGCTACAGGCAATAAACCCGAAACCAAGCTACGCTTGCTAATTGACGATGTTCAGATGCCGACAAAACCGGTTATGCAGCAGCAAGCGTTTCTTTCCTTTGAAGCGGATGGCATGAAGTCGGGAGATGGCTTTAAGAATAGCATATGGGTGAATGACAAGCTTGCCTATACGTTCGATAAGAATTTGACGGCTTATACCAAGATGTCTATTCCTATCAATGCCAATCTGTTGCAGCTAGGAAGCAATAAAATTACACTTCGCTCGGGAACTAAGAAATCGCCTGATGATAAAGAAGGTGAGCATGACCAATGGAAATTCCGTGCCCTTAAGTTTGAGCTGGGGGATAGAACCGTTCTGGATGATCCCAATTATAAAACAGCGACCGTATACACCGTAGGAAGCTCGGTAGGTGCTGCCCATGAGGCGGCTTCTTTCCATAAGGAATTCAATTATGTAATTAAAGAAGACAAATACCGCAGCGTTTATTATTTGTGGGATACGGAGAAATTACCTGATGGTAACCACAAGGTGGAATTGATCGCTGAAGAAGGAACGAGTAAAAAGGCCAAGACCATTATATTCCATAATAGGCAAGCTCGATGGTAAACTGATTGAGCTCCCGGCCGAGTTTCAGACAGCGGAGCTTCCGGTGGGAACGCATAAACTTGAGGTTACTACGTCTGATAAAGCGGGTAATGAAGCGAGCAATGCCGTTTCCTTTCAAGTGTTGAATGAAATGCCCGAGCTTCCGATTCAACCATCACCGGCAGATCGAACAACAGTATCAACGGCACAGCTTAAGCTTAGTGAGCTGGTTAGTGACGCTACCAAGGATCTTTTGGAAGTATCCTTTTATAAGGCTAGGCGCTACGATTTGAATGGACCTGGCAAGCATGAAGCTTTAAGCCATGCCGTAGACCGTGAGCCTCCTCTTGTATTAGTACCTGAGGGTGAGACCACTATGACCAATGAGCAACGTGCACTCGTTGCAACCAGGGACCAACAGTATCTGGTTAATGACAATAAAGAGAAGTTTCCTTACCATCGTTTTACTTTTGAGGTCGGCAATGACCCGCTTATCGATTCTGAGGTCGTCTGGACCGGGCATTCTTTGCCTGATCGATTGGTCACGATGTATATATGGAATTTCGATACCTTGGAATGGGAGGATGTCGATTCGAATAAAGGCACTGAAGACTTCACGCTAAAAGGAAGGATCAAGGCGGAGCAAGTGGTCCGTAGTGGAAAAGTAGAAGTGCTCGTCCAGGATCGGATTCCTAAGCCGGATGAGTATGACTTTGCCTTCTTATGGATGACAGATACCCAATATTATTCGGAGTCATTCCCGAAAATTTATGATCTCATGACCAAGTGTACAGTTGATAATTGGAAGGAAAAAAAGTTCAACTACTTGGTCCATACGGGAGATATTGTTAACAACTGGAATAGTAAATCCGAGTGGGAAAATGCTTCTAGAAGTATGAAAACGCTGGATGACGCTAATATTCCTTATGGGATCGTGGCAGGAAACCATGATGTAGCCTACAACCTCGGTAACTATGAGGAATATTGGAAATATTTCGGCCGCGACCGAGTTGTGAAACAGCCTACATTCGGAGGAGACCTGAACAATAACCGAGACCATTATGACCTCGTTTCCTTTAAAGGCAATGACTTCGTCATCGTTTATCTGGGTTGGGTAATCGACAAAAAGACTTTTGATTGGGCTGACGATATTTTGAAAAAGTATGCGGACCGCAATGTCATTATTGCGATCTCACGAATATTTAAAGCCTAACCGTGCTTATTACGGCCAAGGCAGATGGGTATATGAGCGGCTCGTAGAGCCTAACCCCAATGTGTTCATGGTGCTGGGCGGCCACAATCCTGGTGTAGCTTACAATATCAAAAAGACCGGTGACCGCACGGTGCTCGAATTGCTGAGTGATTACCAGAATGGCCCCGAAGGTGGACAGGGCTTTATGCGTTTTCTGCAATTCGATGTGGAGAACAAGCGACTGTTCGTTAATACGTATTCGCCTTATCTGAAAAAATATAATTTTTTCAAGCCGGAGGAAGATGAATTCATTCTGCCGCTCAATCTTAAGCCGATTGAAAAGCGAGTTGCGACCGATTATGTCGGGATTTATTCCAGAACCAATGAACTGATTGGAAAGGTATCGAAGGTTCCAAGTGGGCAAACCGCCACAGTCCCTTATCCGAATGTTCAACTGGGCCAAACGTACCCTTGGTATGCGATTGCAAGGGATGGATTCGGTGGATTAAGCAGGTCGGAGGTATGGACATTCACAGGGGAGTGACCACCCAACTTTCAATGGGAGCTTCCCTCTGGACTCTCATTAGTGCCGTATTGTGAGGGGTGTTGGCGATACTCTCTAACCGTGCCTGACAGGATCCTCTTTAGTTGAGAGCCTTTAATGGATCGATGTTGGTATGGTGGCGGATGGCACGCGTGGCTTTCCCTGAGGACTCGCGCTTGCCTTAGCTTGTGTATTAAGAAAAATCGTCCGAAAGATCATTTGACGGTCGTTTTCAATGGTAATCCAAACGTTTGCGGGCTGTGTTAGTTGCGCTGGTACTATCTTATTGGTTCCTCGCACACAGCCAGCGGTTCGAAGCATGAGAGTTGCCTGCGTTCTTTTGCGGTAATATTCTCACGGCTCTCTTTCAATATGGACAGCGAAAAATCGAGCGAACTCCGCCGGGTGGTCCTCAGCCTCGCATTGATTGCGCTCCTATGCCGTCGTCACCTCAGCAAGTTCAGGACAGGGTAAGCTCGGTCGAGGCCGAGCAGGAGTCGCTGCTTCTACGGCTGCGACACCTTACGCTGCTCCTGCTGCTTACGCCATCCGTACCGGGTCAAGCCCCGCGGCTTATACACCGACAGCGTCACGATTACGAGCAACACCAGCAGGCCGACCCCGGGGTGGAGGAATTGGCTCCCGCCCACGAGCCTGCCGAGATCGGCACTGGGGTCTGCCGCTACGCCTGCTAGGAAGCTCACTGTCTGCGTGTACGACAGCAGGACGAGGGTGGCAAGGACAGTTAGTAGGAGTTTCGCCAAGACCCAGTAGTGTCGGAACAAGCCCCACGGGGTACCCAGTGACATGATAAGCCCAGTTAGCAGCGAGGCGAAGGCCAGCGGAACGAGGGCGAACCAGGTGATCGGCTCTATCGCGATAAAGGCGGCACGCACCGTCTGAGCATCCTGGCTGGTCTGAGTAGCGACGACGAGAGCTAGGTAAGCAACGACCGCGCCGATCCAACTGACCGAGGAAGTGACATGCGCGGTGAGCGCGAACTTCCGGAGGCCGGGTTTCATGATCATGGCTGTTTCACTCCTTGCTCTATGCCGCTGGAGGACGGCATGTGGCGCATAGGGCCGTGTTGACCACCGCCGAAGAGCATGAGACCGACGATCAGTAGGACCAGGACGATTGCGATGATCCCAGACACCTTCACCCAGCGTGGTGTGCGCGGTGGTCGATCCTCTGTCGGCCTCTCGCCGTTGTCGCTGTTGGAGTTTGGTAATTTACTCATTGAGATTTCCTCCTCTTTGTTTTCATGATCTCTTATTGCAAAATCCAGTATAGCAATGTTTTATGAACAGAAGATGGCCGTGGCCGGAGAATCACTCTTTTCCAGGTTTTTTAGACATGTTCGGAGCTATAGGGAGTGTAAAAATGAAGACTGACCCCATTCCCACTTCACTCTTCACGTGAATGAGGCTTTTATGGAGATCTAATATGTGCTTAACAATAGACAGGCCAAGTCCCGTACCCACCTTTTTAGTTCGGGCAATATCTGATTTATAAAATCGTTCCCATATATCCTGGATTCCCGAGCACACATAACGAGGAATCTTTCAATATTCACCATGCAAGGCGATACAGTTCAGACTTCGAACCATTTACAAACCATAAATTACAAATTTAAGGATGTAATTGCTGTTAAATGAGATTTTTAATCTCCTAATTATATTTTTGAGGTATAAACTGAGTTCATAGAGCCACACAAATAATGGAAGAGATCCTCGTTATGAATAGAAGTACATAACGATCAATTTAAAGGTCTTTATCCACAAAAATCCCTTGGTATTACTGGATTTTTGCTCAATCCTCGTTATGTAAATTCGGGAATCCAGGATATATACTTGATCAATCCGATCCGGATCGGCAAAAACGTGGATGTCTTGTGCTTCTTCAGATATCAATTCCACATTGACTTGTTTTTTCACAAATTCAGCTTCCATGCGAGCCATAGCTAGGCGAACCAGTTCCGACAAATTACAATTTACTGGTCGGACTTCCAACTGCCCCGCTTCTATTCGAGCCATATCGAGAAGATCATTGACCAGCTTAATCATTCGCTTGGTTTGTACATCCATGATCGTAAAATAGTGGCGCTTTCGTTCGCCCGGTATCGTATCATCCAGAAACTGAAAGAAGTTTAACTTGCTTGTTCATGCATCGGCCTCCTAATTCATTTACATCTATATTAGCATCTTTTTATGAATAGAAAGTGAACAAAACAACATACTACCAGCCTTGTTCACTTTCTATTCATGTTTCTTTAGTATTGTATAGATCATCAGAATTTTACAGATAACAAAGGTAGATAGTAGGCAAGTATATGAGAAAACTAGAAACAATATTTTATCGTAATATCATCACTCTGTCCCTTTTCATTACTCCATCCAACGATTTGCACTTAAAATGTTAACATTATTTACCGAATGGCACAGTCAATCGATTCATTTTATGCTGTAGAGTAAAGTAAGTCATAATAACTATACTCGTCAGAATAACAGCAACACTCGTCCATTGACCTGCTGTCCAATCCAAGGCGTAACGAGGAGAGTCCCCTCTCAAAAATTCAAGCATAAATCTTCCTGACGCATACAGTATATTATAGGTTAAGAAAAGAAATCCTTTTGGCCATTCTTTATTTTTCAACATAAGCAAAATGGCGAACACAATGAAGTCCCATTGACCCTCCCACACTTCGGCTGGCCATAACGGTTGGGAACCATATTCTTCATAGGCCATCGTTCCTTCCGGGTATACGATGCCAAAGCCGGAATTTGTAGGAGAACCATAAGCATCGCCATTAAGAAAGCATGCTATTCTTCCAACAGCTTGTCCCAATATAATCGCTGGAGCCAGCACATCCGCTAATTCCCAGAACGATATTCGCTGGATTCGGCAATAGATAGCGGCGACAATGAATCCTCCTACCAATGCACCTTGGATGGCAATGCCACCATTCCATATAGCAGGGATTTCAGAAAGGTTCTGGGAATAATACCCCCATTGGAAAAAGAAAACATGCCAGACACGCGCTCCCAAAAGTGCACCGACGATAGAATACATAACAAGATTAGGGACATGCTTCTGATATTTCGTATCTCTCGCGAGATACATGGCCACACCAAGACCCAATAGTACAGCCAATGCAACTACGAGCCCATAAGAACGTACAGGATAATTACCTATATGAAACAAAACGACCCTCATGCTTAAAACCCCTTTATTATATTTTTCGCTTGTGAGCTTTACTCGGATTTATCAACTGCTCCCTAACAGCGTCCGGATTTAATTGTGTGACCATACACAAAGCCTCAAACCACTCAGTCTCTATGAATATTAATGCATCCTGCTTTATCTGATAGAATTGTCCTTTTTTCTTCGCTCGAATTTTCAGGTCGGATTTCGTCAATAGCAGCATTTCTTGAATCAGATGATAGTAACCCGATTCCATCATGTTGTATCCCATTCCTTTCTTCCTCCGATTTTCCATGTTGCTTATACCTATTTAAAATGGCTGATAAAATAAAGCTAAACAACATCAAACACAAGTAAGCCATTTGGTATTTAGAAAGACCGAACAGGAAATTGATTTTCACTTCAAAAAAAGATATAAACATAAGCCCCATCATGTAATAGGACAATAAATTAATGAATATCTTACCTCTTCCAAGTGAAGCCATGTTTTTATATATCCAAACCAACATAGGAAGAGTAACCAAAAGAACGTATATATTGATTGGATGGTATCTAAATAACGGATTTAATATGGATATTCCCCATACAACAGAGGTAAGTGAACCGTACCTCCACCCTAACAATTGATAAATAAAGATTATCGAAACCAAACCCACAGAAAGTAAGTCCGCATAAAATAAAACGGGTACTTTCTGCGAACGCAGTTCTCTAAATAAATAGAGGAACGCAAGTAAAATTCCTATCCAAATTCCGTATATGGAGCCAGGCAATACGAGCAAGCCGAGTGGATTCGTCCATAAAATGGAGGGGGTGAACAAAAGCGGGCTGAGTTTCCAACAGAGGAACACCATAAACAATGCATTGATTGTTTTATCCAAAAGTGGAATATAACCATTGTTTGCTGTTTTTTTTAATGCAGCCTGCATAATAACATAGCCAATATATCCCGAAACAATCAGAAGCAACCATTTCGATTGGATCATAAAAGGGCCTAACTGTATAATTTCCGGCATATAATCCCCCACCTACTGAATAAGTTGCTTAAATTTATTGTCTAACGAATCTGGGTCTGTCAAGCCTAGCAGCTTGTCTACAATGATCCCTTCCTTATTAATAAAATATGTGGTCGGGATAGGGCTAATTTGATATTTCTTCGCCACTTCCGCTTCGACATCCATTAGAACCGGAAAGGTAAACCCGTATTCATTAGCAAATGTTTTGGCTCCTTCCACACTGTCACTTGCGGTTATATTGACTGCATAAATTTCTACCTGATCCTTATACTTTTCGTGTAGCTTGACCAGCTCAGGAGCTTCAATTTTACAAGGCGCACACCACGAAGCCCAGAAATTAAGAACTACAGGCTTACCTATCAAGGTCTCAAAAGAATAGATTTTTCCATCCAATCCTTGAAGAGATACCGCAGGCGCTTTATATCCCACCTTAGGCAGTTCCTCTTTATTGGCGGATGTAGTTTGATAGATCGCCAGCAAACCTAGCAATATGATAGCCGACAGTATAAACCATTGTTTTTTCATATCCGCATAGCTCCTTTATAAGTTCCAATAGGCCATCGTATCACTAATGCCAAAGATGATTAAAAATATGCCTGCTAATCTTTGAATCCAAAGTCCCCAGCGCCTTGTACGTTTAATCATCACCCGGTCTAAACCAAATCCCACGGCTAAGCCGGCAAACAATAAGAACGGCATGGCTGTTCCTGCCGCAAATACAATCGGTAGAATAAAGCCGTAAGAAGATTGTAAAGCTAACGGCATTAACGTGCCAAAAAACAATACATACATCGTAGGACAAAACCCTAGGGAAAAGGCAAAACCCATAAGAAAGGCCCCACTTTTCCCGCCTATCCGGTCAGATCGTTTTCTTATCATTTCAGAAAGACGGTTGCTTAGTTGAAAAGAAACCGTTAACCATCCAAGCAGGAATAATCCGATTAGGATAAGAAGCGGCCCCAGTATTTTTCTAGCGAAAGCAAGAAAAGGGATAAACTCCTTTGTAATTTGTTGTCCAAATAACCAAAATAACGTGCCAAGCAGGATAAACACGACGATTTTACCCAGAAGGTACATCGTTGTTTCAACCCATGACAGCCTCTCTTGGAACTGCCGATTCCCAAAATATGTGATGGCAGCAACATTAGCAGAGATCTGGCAAGGGGCTAAGGATCCGACAAACCCAAGAAATAATGCGGCCAGCATAGCAATATCCGTGTTCGCTGCATTAACGAACGGTTCACTTAAGAAAACACTGATCATACTAAAATAAGAATACATATCCCCACTCCCTAAAAGCCGGTAAATCCCCCGAATTTATCAATCAGAAATATCGTTATTACCGTCATTTTATCCGTATAAAGTAATAGTGCCGTGAGCAGCATCAAAGCGCCGCCTAATTTCATCATGAGACTGGAATACTTAAGGATCCATTTCATTCTTCCAATAAAAAAGGCCATAATAAAAAATGGGATAGCAAATCCTAATGTATAGCCTCCTGTATAGTAAACGGCTTGTCCAGGATTACTGACGCCTAGTGCTAATACAGACGCTAAGATCGGCCCAATACAAGGCGTCCAACCTGCCGCGTAGGTGATTCCAACAAGAACGGATCCCATGTACCCAACAGGCTTTGTATGATACTGATACCTCATTTCTTTCGTGAAGAGCTTAGGTTGGAATATACCCATCATCACTAGTCCCATAACCGCGACCAAAATGGCTCCAAGCTTCCTGATTAAATCACGATTGCTGGAGAACAAATCCCCAAGCATGCTTGCAGACAGCCCGAGCGCAAAGAAGATGATCGAGAAGCCTAATATGAAAAAAAGGGTGTGAAGTAGCGCTTGTCTTTGTAAAAGCCCTTTCCCTTCTCTTAATTCTTTGACTGAAATACCGGTAATATAAGATAAATAAGAAGGATATAGCGGCAGGCAACAAGGAGATATAAATGATAAAAAGCCTGCTCCAAACACAAGCCATATCGTTAAGTCAGTTGTATTCAAATGATCACCTTCTTTATAACTACATCATGTAGTTAATTTAAGTAAAAGATAAGCGGGTTTAACTACACCCGCCTAAAACAACAATAGACATCATCACTAGAACAAAAAAAGAAATCATAACCGGTCTAAACTGTAAAACCGGAACATTTACAGGTACTTCAGGATGAAGAAATTGTAACATACGATAGTTAAAAGCTGTATCTGCAAAAGGGATGCCGATCATTGGCCTTGATAGTTTGTTCATTTCAGAAAGCTTCAAGAGCACGATTCCTAGATCATATTCAGTACCCATCTTTTTTATCACAAAACGGTCCGCCATTAGCTCCTTCCAAGTTTTGTAATAGTGGTGGAAATTTTTAATTATAGGCACATACCCCAGCCCATCTACCATCATCGTAGACAAAAATATTTTTAATGGGTCATAATGTGTACAATGATACCTTTCATGCTGTAATATCACTTGGATTTCACTTGGCGAAAAAGAGGCGAGAACTTCGGTGGATACGACAATTCTTGGGCGTAAAAATCCCATAGTCAGAGCAATAAATGACTCGTCTCTTACAACAATAAACTTCACATTCCAGTCACGATACTTGTAATTCAACTTCTTCGTAAGTTTCCTATGCTTTCTATTTTGAAAGATACGGGACCATTTTACAGATAAATAAAACTGTTTACAAATTCTCCATGCAATTCTCCCAGTCGTATATAGGATAAGCAGATTGAAGAGGAATTTTACAACAAGATGGCCCATTGTATTCTCATCTATGATAGATAAACAATATTGAAATATATTCCATTCTGATTCAATCTTCCATATTTCGTGGGCCACGAAAAATCCCATTTGCAAGAGTAGGATCAAAACAAAAATGAACAGAAATACAATGACTAACTTGGGTTTCAACATTGCACCTATCTTTTTCATGGCTGTTTCCTGCTTTGCATAGCACTAATTTTCTCTTGGATCTTCGCTAATAACTCAGGATCCGAATCTTCTAGCGCATCAACCATGTGATTGACTACAAGATCCCCAAACTCACTCATAAGTCCGCGAGTTACCGCTTTGGTTTGCTCGTTAATGAATTGCTCCTTCGTTTGTACCGCGTTATAAGTAGAGATTCGTCCTCTCCCGCGGCCCTGCGAGTTTTTTTGGAGATGCCCCTTTTCGAACAGACGATTCATCACTGTCATGACTGCATTAAATGTAATGGGGTGCTCTTTATTCACAAGTTCTTGTACTTCCTTAGCCGCTATTCCGTCATCAGAGGACCATAAAACCTCCATAATTTTTGCTTCAAGGGGCCCAAAAAAACGATTAAGCCCTTCTTCATTGACGTTGTACTTTTTTATATTCATTTTCTCACATCCTGATACTACGAATTGTAGTATATTTGGATAGAGTTAGTCAATCATAAGCAGTTATCCAGTTAATAGAATATGCCACTTCACAGTTTCTACACATAAATTTTATATGATCATGTCGTCAGCTTGTGCTTAAGAAAAAAAATGTAATGGAGGTTATCATGAAAACTATTCTCCCCTTTAAGTTAATAATCGTTACGGGTGCACTTGCGGCTATATTAACTGGATGTTTTAACAATTCCGATAGTACAATGCAAGGCATGGATCATTCGAAAATGGGACAGTCTATGGATCCAAAAGCTGCAGATAAGCCAGGGCAACCCGCTGGAGGTTCTACATCAAAAAATGAAACCCTAAACGGCAAAGAAATCAATCTTACTGCAAAAACAAGCAATTTGGATGTGATGCCCGGAAAGACCATTCCTGTATGGACCTTTAACAATTCAGTACCAGGCCCAGAAATACGCGTAAAACAAGGTGAAACCGCAAAAATCAATTTGAAAAATGAATTGCCGGATCCCGTTACTATTCACTGGCACGGGGTACCGGTTCCCAATGCTATGGATGGTATTCCCGGAGTTACCCAAAATGCTGTACAGCCCGGCCAATCATTTATTTATGAATTTAAAGCGGATGTTCCCGGGACTTATTGGTACCACTCCCATCAAGACGGTGTAAACCAAGTTGATAAGGGTCTTTATGGATCGTTCATCGTAGAGACTGCTGATGATAAGGTTAACCGTGACTACACGTTAATATTGGATGAATGGAATAGTGCGGGCGTTGGAAACATGGACATGTCAAGTAAGCCTATGCCAAATATGGATATGTCGAATATGGACCATTCGAAAATGAATATGGGTGGTTCTGCTGAGCAACCTAAACAAGAAACACAATCCACTATGGACCACGGCAACATGAACATGGACACAACAGCAGAAGGAAGCCCAAAAGCTTCTACAATGGCAGGACATGACATGAACACTATGTATGATCTGTTCACCATTAACGGAAAATCGGGCGAAGCCATAGATAAGCTCATTGTCAAACAGGGTGAGAAGGTCAGAATACGATTAATCAATGCAGGATTCATGTCTCATAACATGCATCTTCATGGACAAGAGTTTAAGGTTACGGCAACTGACGGCCAACCTATCAATAATCCTGGTGCAATAACTGACCAACTTATCGCAATTGCGCCCGGTGAGAGATACGATCTTGAGTTTGAAGCTACAACCCCCGGCCAATGGTATTTAGAAGAACACGGGAAAGAAGCGCCTGTCAAAGGAATGAAAGCCATGATCCAATATGAAGGTTCCGAAGGGTCCAAGGATCAAGCTAATGAGACCGCTGAATTGCCTATGCTGGACATTACTAAGTATGGCCAGGCTTCCCAGTCTAAGTTCTCGTTGGATCAAAATTTCAACTTGGAATACACAATGAATTTGAATACCGAAGCAAAGAATGGAGAACAGGTCTATACAATCAATGATAAGGCATTCCCTGATACAGAGGCCATTAAAGTGAAAAAAGGGGATCTTGTCAAAGTACGTCTAGTTAATAACTCCAAGACGGATGATCACCCTATGCACCTGCATGGACACTTCTTTCAAGTTTTGAGCAAAAATGGCAAACCTATGGAAGGTTCGCCGATTATCAAGGATTCTTTAAATTTGAAACCAGGAGAAGAATATGTTGTGGCTTTTGAAGCCGATAATCCCGGTGATTGGATGTTCCACTGTCACGACCTGCATCACGCATCAGCAGGAATGATGACCCATCTGGTTTATTCAGATTTCAAATCAAATTTTGTTAATGATCCTAAGGCTGGCAACAAACCGGAATAAACCTTACCAACAAGAAGGAATTCATAACCTATAGAAAAGGTATGAGTTCCTTCTTGCTATAATCATATTGAGGAAGATGATGATGATTCTCGCTGGATTTAAATACTTTTTATCCTATTTATTAATCGCCGGACTTGCTATGTCAAGCGCCTTATTCGGCATCCTGCTTTACAAAAAAATAATAGGCCAAGAAGCACTTGTTGGCGCGGGTTATGACCGCATAACCCCTTCTATTCAAATACCAATAGCCGAAGTCAGCCCTGTGTGGAGAGGGACAAATACTCAACCAAAAGATATCGAACTGAAGAAATCGATATTGATCGAGGCTCCCTTAGTTCTGCAAAATCCGGAACTTCCATCAGGATGTGAACTCACAGCGCTTACCATGCTTCTTCAATTTTACGGAGTGAAAAAGGGGAAAATGGATTTATTGCCGGAGATGAAAACCGACGGTACTTCCATACATTGGGGCAAGAATGGGACCATTGAATACTGGGGAAATCCAAATTTAGGTTATGTCGGTGATATAACAGGTAAACAAAAAGGGTTCGGTATTTACCACAAAGCCCTTTTTGAGCTTTTAGCTGCATACATTCCGACTGCAGTTGATTTGACCGGGTCATCATTTAATAAATTACAAGAGAAATTATCTGCTGGAACTCCAGTAGTTGTATGGACAACCATCCCTTTTACAGTTCCACGAGAAGATCAATGGATCACTTGGGATTCTCCTTTGGGTCCGATAAGAACGACATTCTTGGAACATGCTGTTCTTTTAGTGGGCTATGATGAGAGCCATGTTTATGTTAACGACCCATTGAGCGGCAAGAAAAATTATCAAATTGAAAAAGAACAATTTATAAAAACCTGGGAAGCTATGGGGCGTCAGTCTCTAACTTATGAAAAAAGGGAGGCGTAATATTTATACGCTTCCCTTTTTTCATAACTATTTATCTTTGCGACCATGACTTCCCACTATCTTTGCTCTCAAACACCTTATATTTGTCAGTTACAATGAGCAACTGGTTGGCATCAACTTTGGAACTTTTAATCCCGAGCGGCATTTCGCCGTTCAGTTCCACTTTCATCGGTTCCCAAGTTTTCATATCCTTAGAACGAAGAAAGCCCCCTTCATTCATAGCAATGACATTACCATTATTTAAACTCAATAGCTGAAATGCTGGCTCGTTACTTATTTTAGTCTCTTTTGCTACTCCATTATTGATATCATAACGTAATATACCATTTTCAGTTGCAACAAGCACAGAGGAATCGTTATCCGGCGCTACAGCTATAGAGTATGTTTCTTGAGGAATAGAACCTGCCTTTTTCCAATTCACTCCCCCATCTTTACTTTCAAAAAGGTTTTCACCCTTACCGGCTAATAAAGTGAATAAATGATTGGAATTTTTAGGATCCATTGTGAATTGGTGTGCATCCGGCAGATCCGGCTTGGGTTGATTTGGTAAACCTGTTTCAGCGGCAGTCCAAGTTTTTCCTCCGTCTGTTGTCCGTTTAACAAAACCATGTCCCGATACCATTATATTTTCAGGTTTTGAAGGATCAATTTCTAACCCCATGATGTCATTTTTACCAAGCGGTGTTAACGTCTTCATCCACTTCTTGTTCTTCCACTCATATAATCCTGTATGCGTTCCGAGCCAAACCGTTTTTCCATCCGGGGCATAGCTAAATGTATGGGGATGAGTTGCGCCTGGGTTTAACTCTTCGGCTTCAGACCCATTTGATCTATTGAAAATCCCCCAAACAACTAATCCTACAATGCATGCTATTACAATTAAAAATGCCAGCCCCATGCCAAATGATGAATTCTTTTTACTTTTTTCCATTCTCATACTCCTCTTTCTTTATATGTTTTTTTCTGAAGAAAATCAAGATTACTGTGATTAGTAGTAACGAAATCAACAGCCGTGGAAAATTATCATTCAAGAGAAGTAAATCGTGGCCGATGAGAGTCTCCATTACAATTGAAGGTGCCTTACCCAGGAATGTAACAATAATAAAATCGACAAAAACCATGTTTGAAGCAGCTGCTGCGAATGTAATGACACCGGAAGGTATCAAAGGAGTCACTCTTGCTATAAATAACAGAACGATACGCCGCCCTCGACTAGCATCATTTATTCGATGAACCCATCTCCATTTTTCTGAATGCATGGCGTTAACCTTATGGATCCCCCATCGGTAAAGGAAAAAGGAGAGGCCGGCACCTAATACTTCCCCGAGTATAGAAATGAAAAATCCTGGAACCATTCCAAAAACAACTGCATTTGCACCAGATAGAAATAAAGAGGGGACTACCCCAAGTATACTGATACCTATATTGATCAGCAAACTAACCAGAATAGCCCATATCCCAAATTGCCTAAGCCAATTAATAACCTCATTTACATCAAAAAAGAGCTCCATCGAACTTGTGCACTCCAATCTCACAAATATTACTACATATTGTAGTAAATTGGCTCCAAGGTGTCAAATCTCTAATCATCCAGGTATTTTTGATCATGATGTAACCGAATATCAGTTTAATCGAAATCAATGGCTTAGAAAAACACGATCGTCGAGTCCTATCGACATATTTAACTGAAGTGGTCGCCGGTCTTGGAAAGCTGAAAAAGTGAACGCTGTGGTCGCTCCAATCCATAATAGTCAGGGAGCCATAATCTACATCTCCTTACGGTACCATCGATGGATGACGAATCCCAACGCAATAATAAGAGTCCCTTCTTGAATAAACTTCATAATAACGCCTCCGAATTGCTGGTCTTCTAAAGGGTTAAAAAGAGACACTACCACCGGTACTTGTGCATATGTCTTATATAAAAGTTTACTTGCAAAAAAGATAAATATACAGACAGGATAAATTAAAAGCCCCTCCACAATTATATACGCCATTTTCTTGATACCGGGTATTCGATCCAATTCAGGAAGCGGACAAACAAGGACCCACCACATCTGAAAAGCAGAAACTAATAAGATGAGATGATAAATATTACTCACTATACCACCCCCGCCGTCGGACATTATATAATCGAAAATAGCAGGGTAATGGTATACCGTTATCAAAACATTGAATACAATAACAGCCAGTAAAGGGTGAATAACTAGCGGAAGTACTTTTTCCACAAAACTTTTTGGCAATATCGCTCTAATAAACCATGGCGGTGTTCCATACAGCAACAGCGGCGGCATAACGAACAATAAAAGCGATTGTTGCAACATATGGGCACTGAACATGAATTCGTTAGCCAATAGATTTAGAGGGATGCCCTCAGCCAAATAAAACGCGATAAGCCCGAACATGAAAAAAACTTTTTGAAGCATACCTACTGGTGTAAAAAGGATATTCTTTTGCCGAAACGGCCCACTATAAACGAATAGATGAAAGCCAGCAATGTGTTTATCATGATCAGCCAAGGGCTCCAAAGTTCCGAAAAAGAAATATTGTTGAATAGAGAAACATTGATCATAGAAGATGCCCGCTTCCCAATAAACTACATTATGTAGTATTTAATAATTTCTTCTACTTTATTAGAATGGTATCTCCTCTGTCAATACTAAAGCAGCTTATTTAACATAAAATTATCCCCTATTGCATCCGGAGTTGTGGGTTATATACCAGGATCACCCCCACTTGTTAGTTTACATTGAACTTGTTGATTTAGGGGAAATTATCATTCACAAAATCTCTGGTAAGGAGTGATTCCAAATGTTCTACCGTATGATCCTTCTATTAATCGTATTGTTTCTGGAAAGCATACATTTCTCTTAATCACTACATCTTTAACCACTAAAACTATGTACTATTGCTTTCCATTTATAAGAGGAGGGTGCAATAAATAGTATATAAAACAAAGTGTGTAGTTGATAGTTTTACATTTGGAAACCGAAGTTTTTATCAAACTCTCTTGTTTAATAATGATTCACTAGTATGAATATTGTGTAAGGAAACGTAAATACTACAATTTGTAGTACCACTAAAAGGAGGGAATTAAATGAACACGTACATGATTCCACAAAATGTTCAAAAGTGTATTGATGCTTGTAATGAATGTATGAAGGCTTGTGAACAATGCTTCTCAGCTTGCCTTCAAGAACCAGATGTTGGGGCAAGGGTTCATTGTATCAGTATGCTTAGAGACTGTGCTGATATATGCTCCCTTACAGCTCAATACTTGGCTCGAAACAGTATGAGTGCAAAGCAAATTTGCAGCCTATGTGCAAGTATATGCGAAGCATGCGCAGAGCACTGCAGCAAATTTAAAGATGAGCACTGCAAAACTTGCGTAGAAATGTGCAAAAAATGTGCTGAAGTATGCCGTAACATGGCTGCATAAATAGTTACACCAATAGGGGGCTTATTGCCCCCTATTTATTAACACTGTTTTTGAGTTCATTAAGATCCTTTTTCATTTCAACATTTAGCTTTTTCAATTCATTCAATTCATGTTCTACATGATTGTTATGCTTGTGGCTTCCGCCCCCATGCATACCTTTCATCATAAACAACATCATCACAGGGCATATAAGCACGAACAGCCAGGTCCAGTCCATTCTGTTTCTCCTTTTTGAGTAGATGGGATTGTATTTCAATAACATTTTACTACAATCATGTGAAGTTTCTATGTGGTTTTGGAAAGACAATCATATCAGAAACAGATTGCTCCAAAAGCGCAACAATTGAGAATATTGAGTAGGCCAGAATTGGACCACTCACTAGATAATGCTTGCGACGATAAAGACTCTATTAGACTATCCCTGTTACTATTCATTTTGATTTATTGATCGAATATCCATATGGTGCCCCTTAACAATCCAAATTACTAGTAAATTATGTATCCAATGAGTCCTCACCGATGTCTTGGTCATTTTGTTATGAAATCTTGTATTTAGTAACTACATATTGTAGTATAAAAGGGCGAAAGACTTTAAGGAGGTGAATATGAAGTGAAATCAAAAAAACTTTTGGGCATTCTTATTCTATGCGGCTCCATTTTGTTAGTAAGTTCAGGTTGTTCTAAACCAGCAGATAAACAAGATCCCAATAATATGGGTAACATGGATCACAGCAAAACACCTATGAATGACACTACAAAAAAGTAATTATTCATATTGTATAGATTTATGAATTGGTATTATTCCGTCCATCCCCTCCAAATTGTTGGTACTAACATTGGAGGGACTTATGAAAAAACTTTTTCACGACTTTAGTCCTTTCATAAAGTAGCCTATTAGCCATCAAATGAACTGAGTAATATCAAATAAAACTAACCATATAACAATCGTAATAAGATCCACTAATACACTTCCTTAAGGTTATTCTATCTTGGTTCCCTCATCGTACAGACTCCAGCTCACCCCCTAGAAGTTCGATCATTGTGGGCAAATATGGTAAACCAGATCATTACTAATTGCTCTTTCATCGTTCACGGTTAAATTCCCGTCTTTTCTTAAGGAGACATAGTATTTCCTTCCATAACTATAAGCTAGTTCTTTCAGTTGGTCATTATCCGGCGCCTTTGCCAATTGTTGCAAAACATTGATGTATTGCTTTCTTGTTTCTTTGATGTAGGCAGACTCTGTCTTCATTTTCAACACTCCAAGAAAAATTAGTGCTAAACCAATTACTCCCATAACAATTACAATAGTCATCATGGTCCTCCTTTTATATACAAAAATCCAGTACATTGTGCTATCTTCGCTTATACAAGCAACGAAATAATGCCTATCTTATCTTCCAAGCAAGGACTAATACCGATATGACGAATGATAGATATGAAATTAAATCAGAAGCACAACCCACCTAAATTGCCGGATTTATTATTTCAACTATGTTTATTTGCGAAAATTAACTACAGTATGTAGTTAATTATAGTTTAATACACATATCAGTAGTAATTTTGACAATATTACAACTTCAGTCCTGGGATAACACGTATTAGCCCGTCTTGTATTCGGATAGATCTCTTTTTTGTTTAATCACAAATTCAACACATCTAATGAATATAATGAAGTGACTGGATTTCAACACATCACATTTTAACAATTGGAGGGATATCAATGATAAAAATTTTCGTAGGTATTAAAGAAAATAATGAAGTTAAAGGTTGCATTTCAACGACAAACGAACAACGTAAAAAGATTGCAAAGCCAGTAGAAGAAATCGTCGAAATGGCATTCCAGAAACATTCTCTTTCAAGCTTGAAGCAAGCCTCTACTCTGATTAACTGGAAATCGCCGGAGGAAATTGGCGACGGTATTTTCTTAGCCAACTACTTGAATGAAGGAACTATCGAGTGTTTTGCTACATACATGCAGGAATTACTTAGTTTCTTACATAGCTTTGAGACAAAAAACGATATTCCAGATCTAGAGAATATCAACAATAATTACACACAGAAATTAGCCAAATATATTATTGAGGGTATGGTAAGCCTTCCAAACGATGTGAAGGCTTACTTCGATCATGATGTTGATTCTGCGATCATTCTTGATCTGGATGAAGGAAAGATAATCAAAGAAAGCTTTGGGACGAAAAAACTTTCTGCATCAGATTAGCTATACATAAGATAAAATAGTCATGGAGAAAAAACGCTTCATATTTGCAACTACTAGCGCCTAGCTTCCGAAAGTTAACGGATCATATTATCCAAAGATTGATGAAAACGAAGGCCGCATAAATACACGCCATTGATTCTAATATAACGAAATTTTCAAGATAATTCTCCTCAATGACCCGTTTGACCATGTGTTCGTTAATGATCCGGTGTTGGTCATCGCACAAAAATCCAGTTGTATGGCTGCTTTTGGTACCAATTGAAATAGGTACTTTGCTGTCCTTGAAGATGTCATGCGTGCGTTGGACTCTCCGTACGAAAGGTGCCGAACTAAGTACGCACCTACATGCAAACATTCATAATACCCAAGCCAATACTGCAAATCATATCATTATGGCGCAGCGTAGCCCAATGCACTGTTATTGCAGCCATTCCCGTTTTCATTTTTCCCAGTGATGATCAGAGCCTCCGGGTCTGGAGAATATAGAATTTATTGAGGTTGTTCTAAACCTAGCAATAAAAAAGATACCAATAATATGGGTAGTATGGATCACAGTAAAACGCCTTAGGATAACACTAGAAAAAGTAATTAGTCTTTTTGTTTAGATTTATGAATTGGTAATTATTCCATCCTCCCCCTCCAATTGTTCGTGCTACCATTACAGGGTAAGCAAATAATCATACTAACATTGGAGGGATTACTTTTATGAAAAAAACTTTTTCGTCGGCCTTAATCGTTATTACTTTATCCCTATCAGCTATTTCTTTTCAAGGACATGCTTTTGCGGCTTCTCAGACAGATTCTAACTTCTCTCAGACTAGTGTAGCTTCATCTGTGAGGCAAAAAGTCATCAGCGCCGGAAAAGCATACTTAGGCACTCCTTACGAATTTGGTTCCAGTCGTTCCAATACGCGAACATTTGATTGCTCCGATTTTGTCAGACAAGCATACCTTGAAGGTGCAAAAATTAAGCTACCAGCCGATTCAAGAAGTCAAGCAGAATATATCAAAAAAAATGGCAATGTCACTACTGACTGGCGAAAACTCAAACCAGGGGATGTAATGTTCTTTATGTCTTACAGAGGATCGGATGCTTCTGATTACAGGGGAATCATTAAAAATAAACAACGAATTACTCATAATGGAATCTACCTTGGAAACGGAAAAATACTTCAGACATATTCCAAAGAATCAGGTGGTGTCAGAATTGATACGATAGATAACAAGCAATGGGAATATCGTTTCTTATTCGGTGGAAGTGTTTTGAAATAGATTTGCATCGCTAACATATTAATTGGTAACGCTCTTGCAAGAATGAGTTTAATAGGATACGGCAGATGGGATAGATTACCGTATACCGATGGGCCCTCGGGATTCCAATGCCCCTTTTGGGGATGGATTCAGGAACTTGCCCTGGAACGATTGGTTACATACTGGTGGTTATTTTATTTGTTCTTCCTTGGGCAATATCACTCGGCATTCAGAAAGGCAAGCATCTAAAAATGGGGATCAATGGATACCTAGTAACCCTAATTCCCCTAGGATTGTGATCTTTCTTTAAGCATGTAAAGGGTAGGTGGTTATCCACACTACCCTTTTTTCTGTTATTCAATGAATGGCTTGATCGCTTCTTGCAAAGTAGACTTGGGTACAAAACCATTTACCTGGCCGACTAAAGCACCCTGCTTATATATAAAAAGTGCCGGCAAACTCTTTACACCTAATCTTTCTGAAACCTCTTGGTTCGATTCGACATTTATTTTTGCAATACTCACCTGGCTGTCATATTCGCTACTTAGTTCCTCAAGAATGGGCTCCAAAAGTTTGCATAGCGAACACCATGGAGCCCAAAACTCCACGATGACTAAGCCCTCACCTCGAGTCGTTTCTTGAAATGTTTGGTCAGTAATTTCAATAACCATCTCAACACCCCCAACTGGTTTGACATCCCTTACAATTTAATCCGCTGAAGCCTAAGCGCATTTAATACGACGGATACGGAACTCAGCGCCATTGCCGCGCCTGCAAGCCAAGGAGCCAGAAAGCCTAAGGCTGCTATCGGAATCCCAATCACGTTATAAGCTAAAGCCCAAAACAGATTTTGCTTAATGTTTGCCATTGTCCTTTTACTCATAAATATCGCATCCGGTATGCTGTTTAAATCGCCACGCATTAGGGTCACATCAGCTGCTTCCATAGCTACGTCTGTACCGGTTCCAACCGCCATCCCGATATCAGCAGTTGCTAGTGCCGGTGCATCGTTAATACCATCCCCGACCATGGCTACCTTTTTCCCTGCTGCCTGAAGTTTTTTAACCTCTGCCGCTTTGCCTTCCGGTAAAACCTCTGCCAATACCTGATCAATACCCGCCTGGGCCGCGATCGCTTTGGCTGTTCGCTCATTGTCTCCGGTGATCATGATGACCTCAATTCCGAGGTTTTTCAGACGAGCCACCGCTTCTTTGGATGTATCCTTGATCGTATCCGCTACAGCAACCATGCCTGCATAAGTACCATCGATGGCTACCAGCATGGATGTTTTACCGGCTTCCTCCAAACGGCTCATCATTTCAAAAGCATCTTCAGCATTCACTCCATATTGAACCATTAGCTTTCTTGTCCCCACCAGTAATTCCTTACCTTCAACGATAGCACGAACGCCATAACCCGGAATTGCTTCAAATTGCTCGGTCTCCAGAAGCTCGATTCCTCTTTCCTTAATGCCTTTCACAATAGCCTCAGCCAATGGATGCTCTGAATTTCGTTCAACTGACCCCACCAAACGCAAGAAGCTATCCTCTTGAGTCCCGCTCGTAGTAATCACATCGGTAAGTTCTGGTTTCCCATTCGTGACCGTTCCAGTTTTGTCTAAAATAATGGTCTGGATACGGTGAGTAGCTTCCAGATGCTCTCCACCTTTAAACAGAATACCCAATTCTGCTGCTCGACCAGATCCGGCCATAATGGACGTAGGAGTGGCAAGGCCCAATGCACAAGGGCAAGCTATAACAAGAACGGCAATCGCTTTTTCTAATGCGCTCGAAAAACTGCCCGGTTCCACTGCGAAATACCAAACCAGAAAGGTTAGTATAGCAATCCCGACCACAATAGGAACGAATATACCGGAGATGGCGTCTGCTACTCTTTGAATCGGAGCTTTCGAGCCTTGCGCTTCCTCTACCACTTTAATAATCTGGGCAAGAGCCGTTTCCCTGCCCACTTTCGTGGCTTCAATTCTTAACATCCCATTTTTATTGATGGTAGCTCCGAAAACAGGATCACCTGTGCGCTTATCCACGGGTATGCTTTCGCCTGTCAGCATGGATTCATCGACCGAGGAAGCTCCTTGAATGACTTCACCATCGACCGGGATTTTTTCTCCGGGTTTAACCACAATAATATCTTTAACTATGACTTCCTCTATGGGTACACTAATCTCTTGTCCGTCTCGAATAACGGTGGCTGTTTTAGCTTGAAGTCCCATGAGTGTCTTGATAGCCTCCGAAGTTCTGCCTTTAGCTAAGATCTCAAACAGCTTTCCAAGCAAGATCAGTGTAATCAGGACCGCACTCGTTTCGTAGTATAAAGCCACTTCATGATGAGCAGGGCTGTTTAGTGATTGTATCGTTTGGTACAAGCTGTAGAAGTAAGCGGCGGATGTTCCGAGCGCAACCAGGACATCCATATTTGCACTGCCATTCCGAAGCGCTTTATAGGCCCCTACATAGAACTGTCTTCCGATAATGAATTGGACGGGCGTAGCCAAAGCCAATTGAAACCACGGGTTCATAAACAAATCCGGGAGCCAAATGAACGAAGTAAAAGAAAAATGGCTGACCATCGCCCAAAGCAAAGGCAATGAAAGAATAGCAGAAGTAATCAGTTTGATTTTATGATTTCTAAGTTCTTTTTGCCGATGATCACCTGTTTCCTGCTGCTCCTGTTTGGGAACCGCACCATAACCCAGCTGCTTTACTTTGTTTACCATATCGGCTACCGATACCTGGGAGGCTGTAAATTCAACATGTGCTGTTTCTAAAGCAAGGTTCACCGTTGCCTTTGTAATACCCGACATTTTGTTCAAACCTTTTTCGATTCGGGTGGCACAAGCTGCACAGGTCATCCCTGTAATTTGGAAATCGGCTGCATCTTTGACGGTTCCATAACCTAAGGCTTCGATCTTTTGTTCCATCTGCACCAAGTTCGTCTTGGTTGAGTCAAAAGTAACTGAAGCTTGCTCTAAAGCAAAATTGACGTTCGCTCCGGAAACACCTTCCAGTTTATTTAACCCTTTTTCGATGCGGTTTGCGCATGCGGCGCAAGTCATTCCGGTAATTTGTAAGGTCGTCTGCTGTTGTTCTAAACCTTTTTCCATTATGTGTTCCTCCTAATACCACTGGGGGGTATATTTTTTTGAAAAAAATATAGGGTTGAGCACAACGATCTTCTCGTCGCTGTGCTCACTTTTTTAACCTACATCGTATCCTTGATCCTCTATGGCACCTTTGATTATGTCTAAAGTGAGCTTACTTTCATCGAATTGAATCTGTACCGTTTTAGCTGAAAGATCTACTTGTCCCGTAGCGCCCACATTTTTAATCGCACCTTCAACAGAGCTCACACAATGCCCGCAGGTCATACCTTCTACTTTCAAGGTTACATTTTGCATATCGATTCCTCCAATATGTTTATTATTATTTCATTAGTTTGTTAACTGTAATCAATAACTCATCTATAACTTCATGTTCCCCAGCTTGAATGCGTTCGATCACACAGCTTTTCATGTGCCCTTCAAGCAATAACTTACCCACGCTGTTTAATGCCGCTTGGGCCGCAGCAATTTGGTTTAATACATCATCACAGTAGGTATCCTTCTCTATTAAACCTTTAACGCCTCGAATCTGGCCTTCAATACGATTGAGCCGTGAAACTAAATTTGCTTTTGTTTTATCAGAATGATGGCTTTGCCTTTCTGTGTTGCAGCAGTGAACATCAGCGTGTTCAGCTTCGGCTTCTTTAAGGGTTTCCAAATAGTTAGCCTCCTATCCTTAATAAGATAAAAATAATATACCATACCCCCTATGGGTATGTCAATTAACTCGACCATTTATAATAATTGCTGCTTTTTTTACGGCACTTGAACGACGAAGGGAACGATAATCACTTGACTGTTTTGTTGAAATTGACCCCATATTTTATAAACGCCGCTTTTAGGGAAAAAGGTAGCAAACTTGGCATCAGGACCTGTTGCTTTCTCCTCCAGAGGATGATTGTGAATATAGTGTTCCACATCGCTGCTAATGATAACGACATGCCCTACAGCGCCTAAGTAAGGCTGAAGGTTTGTAATAGGAGCTTGCGTCTTGCTGTCTTTAAACGAAAAATTCATTTGAACTTCCTTGCCTGCCTGCAGTTTATCAAATTGAAGCGTAACCTCTTTATTATCGACCGTTTTAGTTAGGCTTGTATCTGGAATTATGGGTTCCAAAGCAGCTTTCTCATTTCCTACTTGTACCCAGTGGTTTTCCGTCTTTTGTTGAGAGCCGGTAGGGATAAAATCAGCGATTAATTTATATTCCCCATTTTTCGGAAACATAGTGCTGATCTCAAATAACCCTTTACCCATGTATTCTGGATGAATGTGGTCAAAATAGCTGAGGTCTTTACTTACTAAGATAAGATGCAATTGTTTTTCATGGTTCACATCAAACTTCTCGACGGGTGCGCCCTTGGAGTCATCAATTTGAATCGATATGTTGGACTTCTGATTGGGTTCAGGTTTGTCGGTAGATAGTTTCCATATTGATTTTATATCCATGCTAGGTGCGGGTGTTGTTGTTCCATGCCCTGCATGCTCCCCTTGTTCATTCCCACTGCTTACAGCATTATGCTGGTTATGGTCCACAGTTTGTGTGGCTGTACAACCTGATAAAAAAGCCATCGATAATAGGCCACTTCCAAGCAGTTTTAAAATCATATTGATTCCCCTTTTAGTGTAGTGTTGTGTAGTACCCTAGTAACATGTATTCCATTGTTAAATTTTTTCCTATAGTTTTTGTCTAGTCGCCTATAATTCTACGGCTTTCCGTAAATTCACTAGGGTGACTCGATCAACAAATTTCGAAAATTTCTCTTTCTTCTTCCCTTGTTCTTGAAAAATGGTGATCAGTCTCCTCACAATCGGAATCAATTGGTCGGGGCTTAAATCTGTAAGTAGGAGCTTTGCAAGGTTTGCTTTAAGCCCCTTTGCCTCCCCGCCAACGTACAAATCAAACGTATCCCTCATTTTAACGACAGCTATATCTTTTAATAACGGTTCACTTGTACCGAGTGCGCATCCTGCGTAGCCAATTTTAAGAGGGCTAGGAACCCCGATTCCCGAAATAGCTGCATTTAAAGATTTGGCAATATCTAATCCTGCCTCTTCTGGCCCTCTACAGAAGTTACATGTAATCAGGTTTTTGGTATAGAAACCAGCTGGAACTACTTGTAGACCAGCTTCGAGAAGTTTTTGTGTTACAGCGGCCACTTGGCCTTCTTCTACGGGAACATAGAGTTGTTTAAAACTTGTCATTTCAATCGATGCATCTTCCCCGATAATTGATCCTATCAGCACTAATTGATTCGGTTGAAATAGAGATCCTCCAATCCCGAACGCTGGAGCTACAGCTAGCATTATTAAAGCCATTTCTTTTCCTCCTGATTGCTGCATTTTTTTAAACGACGCTCCTTGTATGTAGAGATAATGACCGTTTTTTCGGAGCGTTGAAAAAATAAAGAAATCGCGTTGCCAACTGGGACATCCGTCAATAAAACAAGTATACCCCAGGTAGGTACTTCATCAACAATTTATATACTATACCCCTATACAGTATAATGTCAATATGCACTTATCATCTCCCCAGTAATATAAGATGGCTTTCTTTCAGATATAAGCTGGAAATATTCATCCTCTTCATCGTGCTAAAGGTCATAATAGAAATACCGTAGAGCCGCTCCTCTATGGTAAAGGGAGACTTCTTGGCTACACAGGTTATCCCTTCAAATTCAGATAATATGTAGCGGTTCATTTCATCTGCTCCTCTTCAGGGCTACTGATACCAAGCAGGATTTTATCAAGTAAAAGTAGCCCCTATACTTTTCTTACATATCTTCATTAGGATTTGTGGTAAATCACTTTGTAGGATCTATCTTTCTTCATATTGGATTGGTTGATTTGATTTACGACTCGCTCCGCTACTGAAGCAGAAACGGATTCAAACCAGATAATTTCTGTCCCATTGATAACTTTCACAACAGATGCTGTCATAGCATGCCTCCTACAAAAATTCTATTTAATCCTGTATGGATTTTAGGTCTGCTCTGAATGGTCTAAATATAGATTTCATACCTACACTAGATAGATAATTGCAATTGCCCCATTGGCTCTTTATACCGTTCAAATGTGAGTACGTTTCCTGAACCCGTACAATGCTCCGGCATGTTCGCGCGTACTAATGCTGTTGCGAATGGCGGCGGAACACTATTACCACAGCGTGCTACTTGGGCTGATTTAGTGACAGGCTTACCGTTCACTTGGTAGCCTGAGATAATATATGTGCTTGGAAATCCCTGTGCCGCGTAAAGCTCATGTGGTTCCAGCATCCTCATGCCAATGTCGATAATTTGATAAAGAACATTCTTTATTAAGACAAGCCCGAATCTCTCATGTGTCGTGACCGTTCCAAGAGGATCATTCAGTGACTGCCCAATACTACTCCCATAATAAGCAATCAGAAGGGCTCTTACCTCAGCATGGTGCAATCCGCCCGCCGTAACAGTATGCAATGGCTCTGTGACAGGCTGCCCGATGTTTGTTCCTCGAAGTTTGATCAAATTAGATGTGACAAGCGCGCTTTTTCCACCACCGCCGGCTGTAACCGTACCTAGTGGATCATCCATTCTGTTCCCAACCGACTCTCCAAAATGCCTAGCAATATGTGCTGTTACCAATGCGTTATGATCCACTGTTGTAATAGTAGATAGCGGATCATTCAGATCATTTCCTGAACCTGTATAGCCGCCTCCATAATGCTTGATTAAGCAAGCTGCAGCCACAGCAAATTTGTTTCCTCCAGCAACAACCGTACCAAGCGGTCTTTTCAGATCGAGTGCACGTGGCTCTTGTCCCGGGCCTTCTCCATATCCGACTTGGATAAGAGTTGGACTAACAAGAAGGTGCTCCGCTTTTGTAACAATTGTTGTAAGGGGCTTTTTCAGATCATATTGCAATCGATCACGACCAAACTTGGTTTGACCGATCCGGGCTATGAACGGAGCAGCTGCATTAGAAGGAGCAATAAACGGATCGGGATTATTAATCACAAATTTTTTAATTCCACGATCGATGCGGCGTAGTGTATTTTCGGCAAGCGGGCGAACTGCCCTAATTCCGTATTTTTTCTTTATTTCTTCGGAAGTATCAAAAATGCTCGGGCATGGTATCGTCCAGTCTATGATTTCCGCAGCTGTACGCCAGGGTTTGAGCTTCCCGGATATTACTTCTGGGCTCGCTGGGTCGCCATGTGTGGGCTCTGGCCATACAATCGGCTTTCCATCACAGCGGGCTATCAAGAAAAAACGCTTTCGAATCGTAGGAGCTCCGTAGTCGCATGCCCGCAGCTCCCTCCATTCAACATTGTATCCGTGACGCTTGAGTGCATTGACAAATGAATTAAACGTCCTGCCCTTCTGCATCGGATCCGGATAAAGGATTTGTTGATCTGGGGGAACAATCTCGCCTGGCTCGGATACAACGACTACATCATCCTCACCTTCATGCCCGCGTATAACTTTAAGCATTCGACCAGTATTGGGATCAACTTTTGCAAGTAGGGGTCCCCAAGTTTTAAATTCTTCTACATTTTCTAACATTATGACTCTCGGGTGTTCAGTAGCAACCCACCTAATTGTCACCCAAGCCAGCCCTCGAATACCCTTTTCGACTGGCTTACCTCCTTTAGCCTTTGAAAAGTGTTTACAGTCCGGGCTAAACCACACAAGCCCCACACGACGACCTCTTGCCACTAACCTTGGATGAACATCCCAAACCGAATCGCAATGATGCTTTGTATTCGGATGGTTAGCCATATGCATTGCGATTGCTGCAGGATCATGGTTCACTGCTTCATCAACCGAACGTCCTGTAGCTACCTCTATGCCGGTAGAAGCTCTCCCCCGCCAGCAAAATTATCGACAAAAATCTCCTTATGGTGTTCAGGATGCTGAAACACAAATTTTCCATGTTTTCTGTCAAACTTACGCTGTGATACCCGACTTAATCCCAATAGAATATCCTCCTAATTTTCGTCATAAATGAATAAAAAAAGGCCGCAGATTTATCTGCAGCCTTCCACTTCCAATATTTTTTTATGCTACCACTGCTTCACCCATATGCCGCAAGCGATAAGTCCAAGCACCATTCGTAAAGTACAATGTTTTTCCTTTTTCGATTACTTCCCCAGATTGAGAGGAGTATAATTTCGGAAGGTTGTATCCATTTGAATGTATAGTTGCTTTTCCTAGCTTCTTGCTGCCATTGTCTGAATATAAAAATCTCACTTGGCCAACTGGCGTTTCATCGGTTAGTGTAACAAAACCATCCTCTGTCTTATATCTCATTTCAACTACCACACGAACAGCAATCATCAAAACGCCTCCTTAAGGCTATCTATGTCTATAATTAAAATAGGTATTTAGCTTCTAGTTCTTCACCAATTATTTTTAATCGGATTTGATCAATTGCTTGATTCACATGTGGATCACATGAAAAATCAGCAATTTCTCTTAAATCCTTTAAGATAACATCAAATATCCCTTGTGTTATAGACCGATCCATTAGTTTCTTAAGTAAAAGCTCACTTTCTTTTTTCTCAGTTTTTGCTTTGAGCATCATACTTTCATAATTTCGTTTAGCTTCCAGAGAGGATATGGGATTATCTAATTTATTTAAGATATTACTAATTTCCCTAATCTCATCATCTAGCCTAACGATATCGTCCCGTAAAAGATTTGTAATTTTTTCAAATTCTTTCGGATCAGCAATAAATATATTCATTCTCTTCACCATCCAGTGCCCTTATCTGATAAATGCAACTCTTTGTCTAGTAGTCTCATGCTCTATGCCGTATATTGGATGCCTATTACTATTCTTTTACAACCAACACAGGAATAATTTCAATTGTTTTACATGTAGGGCAGCATCTTTCTTTGGGTAAATCGAACTTTGTGGAGCACACATCACATTTCCATTTGTTTATGAGAACTTTTACTTCGCATTCGACTCCAAATTTTTCATTTATCTTATCTGCCGAAGTTTGAGCGCGATTCCTCGCTCCTTCTACATCAAAAGGGCTGCTTTCCGATCCAAGTATTTCGCCTGATTTTTTATTAATTATTCCGAATATCTCCACCATCTTTTTTCACCACTTTCAGAAATTTAAACTGATCCCCACTCTGGGCTGCATCTGATTACCAAGACACACGTTACACAGTGTATAATCCTAGTCATATCAAGGGTATAATGGTTAATATTAGCTGACTAAAGTTGTCAGATTCTAAAATGGCAAATCATCATCCGAAATGTCAATCGGTTTACCATGATCCTGAAATGGGTCGTGATTCCCCTGATTACCTGTAGAATGTTGGGATCCACCCGTATTACCACTCCCGCCGCTAGTGTTTGGGGACTCCAAGAAACGCACATTATCAGCAATAACTTCCGTCACATATACGCGACGACCTTCATTGTTGTCATAATGCCGTACTTGCATTCTTCCTTCTACTGCGGCAAGTCGCCCTTTTCTCAAGTAATTGGCGCAAGTTTCAGCAAGCTGACGCCATGTTACAATGGGGATGAAATCCGCTTCTTTTTCCTTGCTTTGATTCATAAATGGACGGTCTACAGCTAGTACCATTGTGGTGACGGCTACGCCCGCAGGGGTGTAACGCAATTCAGGATCCTTTGTTAGCCTGCCTATTAAAATCACACGGTTCAACATATTGAACACTTCCTTTGTTTTTTTTGGGGTATATTATTCTCTTTATTTGGACTATCTGTTTGAAATAACATTGATTAACTTTTTATAATCTTTCGAACAGCATCTACCTATTATTTTTCACAACCCACATTTCACATTCATTGCATAAATCAGATATATCTGCTATTAATTTCTTATCTCCGCAAAGAAAACAATATTTGAATAAAAATATTTTCTTTACTCTGTACAAAATTATGTTTTCCCATTTAAGTTGAATACTTAATAATATTAATTCAATTTGTTTTACCATTCCTCAACACCTCTGTTTTCTTACTTTTCAAATCCCCTAGATTACAAACAACTGACCTTTATAGCCATTAATAAATAAGTCGTCAATTCCTTTGCCTGCTTCCTCTGGCCAAACATAAATAGCAAGCTCAATTCCATGCTCTTTAAGTAATGGCCTGGCTCCTTCAATACACTTCAAAACTGCTTTACCAACACTTTCTTCCTTCGTTTGAGCATCTGCATCAAAAGCTATAACCACACGATTAGGTTTCAATTTAATGGTAGGCTGCAATAAAAAACGCCATGAAGATACACCAGCTACCTGCAGATGCAAATCATCCGTAAAATCAGATGCTACATCTCCCTTTAATGGACCTTCTCCCCACCAAATGGTTGAGGTATCCATTACTTCCTTCACGCTTTGCCCAGGCCTCCATTTTTCCAAAATAGAAGTAGGAACAGCACAATGATAAGGAGCGGGATCTCCGCTGCTCGTCCCCTTTAAGATACCTTTCTCCAGGTCTGATTTCGATGCAAACCAACCATACCAGCGACGCTTAGAAATGATCTCTACTCCATCTGGAAGCACGACAGGCAACTGCTCCTCTTTTCCATCCCAAATAATTGTTCCGGTATCACCATCAACAATTTTGATTTCTTCAGCACCATGGATTTTAACATTTTCAACACCTTTAACCGCGATTTCAATTTGGGGCTTATCATAACGAAGCTGAAACCCCGCAATTTGATTGAAAATGTCACGGAATGGTATTAACAAGCCCGGCTTTCCACCGATCGTCCAATAATTACCCGTAGTTGTACCTTTAACGTACATGAAACCAGGTATGCCTTCAGGTTCACCGAACTCCTTATTAATTTTTGATGCTGCATAGTACCTGGCCTGTTTATTATCTGTGAGTGATCGATACTGGCGAGCTTCAATTTGACGATCATTCATTTTTCTTTTTTCCGAACTAAGATGACTTTTGTGGGCGGGTGTAATTGGAAATTCAATCATTAATCTCCTAAAATAACGATCAAGTATTGGAATTTCCTTCTTCGCGTTCTCCGGAATCATAGGAGGAGCTTGTCTAATCTTTGGAATTCCTGTATAACCGGTTGGTGTCCACTTACGTCCATCCTCGTATTCAATAAGGATACCCGCAATTTGAGCCACCTCTTTCACTGCTTCAACAAAATCTTTACCACTTGGAAAGGGGTTATTCCATTTGCGGTAACCGTAGTAGCTGATTGCATTACGACCTGATTCTGTTGAGCCAAATGCAGTCCACCTTCTCATGTCTGGAGTAATGCATAAACTGGGTGTTTTCTCTCCACCATTACGATAAGTGAAGTAATGACGTCCTTCTTTTTTTAAACGATCTCCCAACATTTCCGCAAAATCCGCTAAATCCAATTCCTCAATTTGATCCATTGTTCTTTGACTAATCCTCGACAATGCTATACATCTCCTTTTCGGGGTTTTAAAATAAACGCAAAAAAACCCTATGTGTAGAAGCTGTAGGCATAGCAATGCCGTACATACATCCACCCATAGGGTTTCACTCTTCGAGATAACGTTCAACTCAGTGGTTGACAAAAAAAAGATTACTCCTATATGGTAATTCACATCGTTAAAAAAATCAACCGTTGTTTTAAGAGTTTAAGAGAATGCTCAATCGTAATAGATTTTATGTTTAAGATCTAATCTCGATAGCTGGTGATGAGCTGTACAGGAATGAATTTCATTTAATAATTCCTCGGCAGTTTCAGTATCTCTTCGTATTATGCACTTTTCTATTTGATTGGAGTTACTATCTTGTAATTTTAATTGCCAACGACTATCCATATGTCCTTGCTCTACTCTTGTAAGTGAAATAACATTAAAAGTAAGATTGCCATCAAGCCAACTTGGATCGCTACAAACATCATCACAACCGAACTTGCATGTATTCAGGACATGAAAACCAAATTCATCGTGTAAATAATTGACTATTCTGTTATCTTGATTGCAGACATCACAATCTCCTATTGATAAGGATTCAGCTAGCTTTAGAGGGTCGTAAACATAAGTAAGAGTATACTCCCCATCAGCAAACAGATCACTTTTACAAAAAGGACATGTTTCTACAGGTAAGCCCTGCTTTACAAAACGAGGAATCGTTGAAATTTCACAATTTTCTAAAATGTTTAATGAATAATTCCTATCACTTTGCTTCTCTTCCAACCGATCACAACAAAAGCGCGATGAATTTAATAATTCTCTCATTTGATTTGGATAAATGGCAATTTCTAAATGCATGGATCTTGTACTTTTTATATTTTGAAAAGGTTCCTCAAATGAAGCTTCTTGCTGGTAGTCTATGTCCATTTCTAACTCTAGTTGATAGGCTTCTTCCATGGCAGCCAGCATCTCATCCTTTGTTAAAAAGACTTCATCTTCGATTGTGATTTCTGAATATGCAAGGTTAACTTCCTCTATATGAATATCTTCAGGTATTTCTTCTCGGTGCTCAATTTTAGCTTCGATTAGGTTATTATCCGAGTTCAAAATCACTTCATGCACACTAGTTATCCTTTGGAACCATTTAATTAATCGCTCTATTATCATACCTGCATCTATCTCCCCAATTCATAATAATAACTCGCTCAATACCATTCCGCCTCAAATCCAAAGGAAAAGGGCCCGAAGACCCTTGGTTATAAATTTTTTTATTTCATACTTTTTTGCAATCTTCCCCGAGGACGTGATCAGCAAATCTCTTAGATAGGACAACTTTCCCGCAAAGCGGACATTCCCTATCCCGTACATCACCATTAAATGGTACATGTCCAAGATCAGTAGAAAGTTGTATGTCTATATTTTCTTCCTCTTCCTCTTCCTCCTCAGGAATTTTAGTTAGCGTTACATAACCAAAACCAGCATCATCTAATTCCTCATCATTTTGGCATATTGGACATTTTACAGAAGATTGGTCCTCCAATGCTGCTTCGACTCCGAAAATGACGACACAACTGGAGCATTGATAGAAATGCATCTGTGGATAAAAATCCACAATAGGGGCACATCCGCTACAAAGATCTTGACTGCTATTTATCCAATGGCAAGCTCCAATGCACGCACTATTTTCAGTACATCCACAAACCTTACACTTACTTTCAATACACATTAGGTTTCCTCCATTTTTATGGTTTTTACAAGTCCTTAATTATCTTTAACAAGGCCCACCCTCAGTCCCTCGGAATGCACCAGCTGGAAACTCCCAGTCTTGGCCAAGAGGAACAAATACATCTTCGGGGTAAAATATACCCTTCATCACCTGTTCGAGCGCTAAGAGATTAGAATGATCAATACAAGAAACCGCATCTCCGATAAAAGTATTGATGTCCACTTTATTGTCGAGGGTGAAACCAAGCTCTTTTTCAGCATCGACAATTTGCTGAAATATACTGCCCTCTCCACTGCCATAAAGCTCTTTGACACCTGCCCATTGACTCGGTCCATTGAATATGCAAAGTGCGCATGAGACCCTATTCAAACCAACCCTATACAGGGGATTAGGATTGATGCGGAATCTCTTAATCTTTTCCCACACATCACGCAAAGACCAATCAATGAGCGGGCGCCACACATGCACGGTTCGATTATTTCTAGTTTCTGCATTTGTCCCATGTTTTTCACATTCATTATAAACGCGGCGATTATGGCTCTCGCCCCTTCTTTCACCACTAACCATCAGGATCTTGCAGTCCCGCTTTGTCTCCTCTGAGTGAATAATTGCAACATTACCTACCATAATTTTTAAATATGCTGAGCAAAACCTTGTGGATAAATCTGACACCTTAGCTGGCAGCTTCATCCGATAACCAATTTGCTTTAATTCATTAAAGCATGTTTCCAGCATATCCAAATTATCTTCCAGTTCAGCCTGCTCCATCAATGCTTTTAATTCGATTGTACGCTGCCATAATTTAGATTCTACTGTCGTAATGCCACCAGCATCTTCAAAAGAAACCGGGGCTGAGGATCCCAGACGAAACACCTCGGACCAGAAGCCACCTTCACGCCAGCTAAACCTAAGCCGGATACCCAAGGCTTTCGCAAAGGCTTTTGCGTAAGGAAGCGTCACAGGATGGTCCATTTTCTTATCCGAGCCTTTATCGATAAGATGATGCCACAATTCTATCTTATCTTTAGGTACACCTAGTTCAAGGAGGTGGAGTACACAACCTAGGCAATCCTTCCCTGAGCTGAATAAAACAATAATTTTTGAATAAGTTTCCAATGGTAAAAGATTAGCCAGATAATTTCTTTTATCGTGACTTGTCTCCGTTCTCCCTTTATATTGTGGCGATATCTGTATGTTATTTCCGTAGATGGGCTTGATCGGCCCGCCATAGATAACTTTAGTATTAATGGTACAATCGATGTCTCTTATTATTTCAGGTATATCCATTAATCCACCTGAATCAAAATCAAACTGCATACGGTATCCCATAATTTAGTAGTCCTCCCAGAGTAAAATTGCAAAATAAAAGGGCATCTGCAATTTGCAGTGCCCTCTTTTTCATTGTGTTATGGTGATTAATTCATTAAATTCGATTTGTTTAGGAATGATATGGTGATTATTGACTCTCCATAAAATTTCTTCATCAAGGACGGTTTCTAACTTTGCAGCTAATCGCATATCCCCAATAATTCGGCCGCAAGTGCTGCATTCACTTCGGGGGACACCAGTAAGTGTAAGAGTTAAATCCTGATCTCCCACATTTACCTCCCGCTCCTCATCTTTGTAGATGATTTTTAGTGAGGTGCTTCCACATAGGCAAGTAGACAATGGTTTAGGAATGCGGGTATCTTTTAAGACCAAGTCGCGAATATACTCGGCCATATTTCCTTTACTATGCATGACAGCCTTAAGTTCAATCATTCGTCTTTCCTCCCTGGTTAAACGAGTCTTCGGTAAGTCGAACGTACGCGGGTTCTCGGACTTGTGGCGGCCAGCTTTTTTATTTTGCATGGTCCATCTCCTTCAAAACGTTGTACGCTCATTATACCGTAGCTCAACAATTTTTGCACGTGCAAAAATTGTTTTGTTGATCAATATTACTTCCTTTAGAACCCGCCTCACTGCTCCCTGGTGTCACATAAACAAATCCGACGTGTATAATTTTCAGTCCACACCCATTCCTTTGATCTCGGATCATAGACCGTCGTAATTATCATGAAGTTTGGGTTACTTTCCAACATAGTAACAGATACATGCATCGGCCGGTATTGGCGCGCAGCTAATTTGATATTGTACCAAATCAGAAAGCCATACTCACCATTTTTAAAACGGCTTTCAATAATCTCACCTTTGAGTACAGCTTCGAGAACTTGGCTCTCTGAAAAAGCACGCCAAAGCACCCGAAATTCCGCGTGATCATCAAAAGCCAAATCTGCTATACCGAGCTCATAAGCATCTCTAAATTTATTTAATCGATTATTAGCTGTGTCAAGATGTCTCTCCATACGGGAAAAGCGTTCTTCTGAAACTTGTTTGCAACGTGATTCATTTTTGCAGTTCATCCCTGTCACCTCCTAAGTCTTTAGACCAAAGCCCGCTCCTCAGCTTGCAAAACTTTTTATTCCCTTATTCTCATAGGGATTAATACACCGAGTGTTTTAATCGCATCATCCGCCGGCCTAATGATCATAGGTGTAACTGGGCTTGTAAATGATAACCGCACTCGTTTTTGACTAATTACATTCAATGCGGCCAACAAATAGAAGACATCAAGAGCTATGCGCAATTCCTTCCCTTCAGTCTTGCAATCCTCCAAAACATCCATAACCTGCCCTACTTCTGCCTTACTAACAATTGTTATTTGATCATTATCTAAAGTAAAAATCGCCATTTTTTTGTCTTTTGCAAAAACCGCTGCTCGATTCAAGGCTCCTTCCAACTTATCCTTATCCAAAGTAGTCTCAATTTCAAATACACGAGGAATTAGCTTATCGGTATCAGGAAAAGGTTGATCCAGCACTTTTGTAATCAATTTGATACCTGGACCTGATATTGAAATAGCAGATTTAGATACTTCCATTTTTAAGGTCGCTTCAAATCCATCAAAAATACGTACAATCTCCTTGCAGGAAGCTATTGAAAGAGTTTCCTTGAAGGGAATTGATATCACATTTTCGATCAATGAACGTGACAAACGATTCCGATCCGTTGCCGTCAGCTTTAGATCTGTCTCACCAGCTTCGATTTGCATATTAACTCCAATTAGATTTTCTACTTTTGTTGCAGCAGCATACATCGTACTCCTAAATGAAGCTACTAAAGTTTGAGCAGGAATCGTAAATGTACTTGTTATCTCTTGGTCAAATGTGATCGATGGGTATTCTTTCGCGTCTAATATTGCAAGATCAAATTTTGCTGTTCCTGCTTCAATCAATAACAAATTTTCTGTTTTCATTGTGAGTTTCATCTCACCAGCGGGCAATTTACGAATAATTTCAGCAAATAACTTCGCCGGTACCGCAAATGAAGCATCATGTTCAGTTGAAAATAGGTCTCTTTCTCCTATGCATGTCGTTATGACACCATCTCCACCTGTAAACACTACATTTCCAGCTTTGACATCAATTTTCATGCAGCTAAGAATAGGAATGGTCGTGGTTGTAGAGCATGCTTCAGCAATGCTAGTTACCTTGTCCGTGAACCTTTTTACATCCTTTACAGTAAATTTAATCACTTTTGCTTTAACTGTTGTTTCCATACGAGCTTCATCTCCCTAAAATGGTGTTTTTAATTTCACATACACGCGCACAAAAAAAGCCCCGTGTCGGTGATCCTTTCTTGAAATAGACATATCTATCCCAAGGAATTCATACCGCCACTAGGGCTTTTATCTTCGAGTGTAACGATTAACAAGAGTTAATCAACATGAAATTATACATGTATATTTTAACATATGATCTTTAATGCTGGCAATCATTCTACCAATTAATTACTTAACTCGATATAAGGAATTCATAATTTTGAAGAGCCATATCCGTAATCGAAGGTTGAACAGAAGATTATTTCTGCCCATCCTTTTTTCGTTTTTAGTCACAACTGCTACCTCGTGGGCAAGCGAAAGCCAACCTACCTCCAAGCTTACTTTAGGTAAACAACGAAGCAAGGACCGCCGGAATCCCTAAAACACACTTTCTTGTTCGACCACTCATGTACTTGAGACTTTTACTTCCCGGTTGCCTGTTGCTTTCGTGCATGAAGGTTTGAGTGGGCAACTCCCACAGCTTGGACTCGGCAATGGTGATCGCGGATTTCATAGCCGCTTTCCGTTTTTTCAGGTCCAATTGTCGATCTGCTGTTGTCTGCCTGCTAAGCCTTGGATTTTTCCTTGTGGTAGGTGCTGTACTTGACGAACGCCTCCACCTGTTTGTCCTCCCCAGTAAGCGTAATCTCTTCCCCACCGTTTCCAACATCTGCAACGAGACTGCCAGGCAGTGCTAAAGCATCCTCCACCTTCTCTTAATGAGGCTTTAAGCAGCGCATACCCTTGGCAGGCTTTAGCCGATAATGAATTGCCGTTTAACCCAATTCTCTGCTCATTTCATTCAGCAGCACGGCTACCGTATGCGGCACGATCAGCCCGGCAATAATTTTCATACCACGATATACACCGTATCTCGTAACTAATATAGATAAAAATCGGTAATCCCTATTCCAGAAACACAAAAAAGCTCCAGGGATCACTAGCCGACAGGAACTTTATCCTTTCATTTTTCTGAGGTCTGGAATCTTAGGAATTCATAATTCACTTGTGTGGTTTTGGCTTTTCCCGAACCATTAATCCCTTTTGGGTTTTTTGGGCAAGTTTACAAAATTCAATTGCCAGTTCCTTGAGACTTTTTTGCTTCGTATTCATTATCAATCACTCCTAATAGATTATTATTGAAAAAGTGTATATATCCTCTCCCCCACTCATAACTTCTACTAAGGAGTGGTCAAGTGGTCAAGTGGTCCTGAGATAAACTCATAAATGAGCTCATAAAATGTAACAGGGGGGAATATGGGTGTTCATAAATCAAATTATAGAAGAAGCAAGAAATCAAAATGTTCATAAGAAGGTGAAGGATCCATTAAAGAAAGAGAGAAAGACTCGTTCGGATAAACTTCATGACATACGATTTCCGGTAACTCCAGATGAACGAATGAGGTTAAGGCGCATTGGAAAGCATTTGAAATTGACCGAGACTGCTTGCTGCACACATCTATTAATGTTAGCCTTGCAACTGCGAGAGCAGAGAATACCCAGTTACCCATATGAAGACACAAGAAGGTATATGCATGTTAAACCTACAGAAGAATGGTACAAGATCATTGCAGAATTAGCAATCCATTATGATGTTTCTGAGCGTCAAATGGTCTACCGCTTGATCCACTTTTCATTAGAAATTCCATTCAAGGAGGATAGTATTTAATATGTTAAAACACGAGGCAACAAAGCTTCCGTTAATTTCAGATACGCCCCATATTGAGGACCATAAGAATCTAACTTGGCAGCTAATATCCTCTTTATTTGGATCGAAGACTGAAAAGCCACTATAATACGAAGAAATATTAGTTAAAATCCCATTCGCTGAATATTCGCGACTAGGTGTGTTTTTAGATGATATTTACGATGCGACAGAAGGAGAATGTTCAATTACATTCAACGGACTCACTTCCATTCTATTAGCCGATTTTCTTAAACAGATTAGCATTGGGCTTCCATTAGCGAGTTTAGCAAATACGCTGCAGGCGAAGCAAGATAAATACCTGAAGTCTATTCAAAGTGATTTAAAACAAACATCACAGAACAGGTGGGTTTTAGTTGAAAGCAAGATTTCCCAGCCGCGGCAGAAATACAAAATAATTTCATTTCATATCCATCCAAAGGCAATGCGTAGAATGAACTTTCTATTATTGGATTTGAATCTTAATGATCCCAACTTTTTTATGACCGTTGAAGAGATAGTCACGATTTTGCTTCGGGATATAGTTCATGAAATCCGAACGAAAGACCATAGAGAGATTATGGGCGTATTCATTGATAGACTATCGGAATGAATCATTACTATTAGCCATTGTTTCTAGATAATTTAGGTTTATACGTGCTGCCCTTAATTTTTTTTATTTAAGATATCATTGATAGTTTTTTTAGCTTTAGCCATACTTTGATCATGCTGCTCTACTTTTTTCATTATTTCTTCTAACTGCTCTTTGTAAGAGGGAAGCCGGTTAAAGTCGCCTTTAATCAATTGTCCTTTTCTTTCTTTCAATAGAATCACTACTTTCTGAGATTTAATAAACCCAGTATGGTCTAATGAATAACATATTAAACTACTAAAAGATAATATCAAAAGCGAGGAAAGGAGTAAAACACCTTTCCTCGCTTAATTTTAACTAATACATTAAGCTCGAACCTTTCACATGATTCAATAAAGTTCTTTTGTTCTTTAATAGTTTCATCCATTTTTCACTAAGTAAATCGTATTTGTTCAACTTGATCGCGAAGGATAGAATGTTTCTTTGATGAGTATCATCCAGATTCCGCAATTGGTTTTGCATTTCTTACAAAACCGAAGAGGCGGATAAAAACGGAACTCACTCCGTGTCTCTTGTTGTCTGTAACTGTTCAGCAATCATGCTGCAAATTTGGAATATAAAGTTATCTTTCTTGTAGATCCGAATAATTTCTTGACTTATAATTAGGGAGAAGGACTACTTGAGCAGGGGGATGAAGAGTTGAAAAATCATGTTTGGGTCAATGACCGTTTGCTGCAAACGAATAAAAGTTTTTCTGCTTTAAAATTGAAGCAACGGGAATGGATTGCTACCTTACTCCGTGAGAAAAGCATAACGCAGATGCAAAAACAGCGTCGAATGCTTTCACGCCTAGAAAGGGAACAAGTGTTAGAGGAGACGCTGACCGAGATTAAAAAAAAGGGAATTTGGATTCCCGATCATGAAGTTCGATGGTACTATATTAAAAAGGTTAACCGCTACTATAGCACCTACTTGAAACATTCGTTGTATGAGAAGCAATTTCACGAATCAGAAAACAGCGCCATCCGGGTAAGAGAGCAACCAAATGACTGACAAAAACTATCCCCGTTTTTTCTTAAGTAGCTTATCCTTAAGCAAATCAACTAAGTATTTTAAAATATTTATTTCTTCGTTTGTAAATGGTGCGTCATTTCCCTGAATGAATTCATACAATTGAATATAGGCTGGAAATATTTGATTACCACTTATTTGATCAATACAAGTTTCTACACAGTGTTTTTGTGCACTCTTTACTAAACCTAATAAATATTTAGGTAAGTTATTCATTTTAGGTAGATCATCTAATTTTAACATGGCTATCAGGAACAATAAATGGTTCAACACTTCTGAATCATTTAGTGGTTGTGAGAAGTTATCACTGGTCATTAGATGGTCTAATATGTTCTTGCGCTTAAGCTTACTGGAGTCCTTGGGTTCCAGAAACTCCATCTTTAGTATATTTTCGATTTCATTCAAGCGTTCATAATGAAAAGCATGCGCATCAACCGGAAGAGATTTTTTACAAATATCCAAAGTAAAAAGAAGATCATCTAATTTACTCATTCCTTAGGACTCCCCTATTCATCAAAATACATTATGGAACAGCATCAATCGTTAAGTTGGTCTCTATCCCAAAGAGGAATGCTTGGTGCATCCGATTTATACATACCATATTTTCAATCTTTATCCATTCTACGCCCACAAGCAGTACAACCTATCAGGAAAGTTTTGATAATATCAAAGTTCGAGTGTTTATCTTGTGTTGAGTCCTTGTCAGTGTAGGGGTTCATAAAGATTTTTTCGATCAGAGGGGGCTCGCCAGCTTCCTTAAAAGTAAGATAAAGAGAATATGCCCGCTGTTGATTGCATGTGTAGAGTATTGGTCACGCTTCAGTCGGACGAACACGGAGCATTTTCTTGCTTTTAACCCATACCCCTCAGCAACGTGCGTCGATCATGTTCGAACTCGAAAAATCTAGAGAGGAATCTACTTAACCTTACTCTTAACCAGTTCGTTGACTACGTTTTATTGTCTTTTTTAAAATACGCTCTACGTCTTTCATAATCTTTTCCTGTTTCTCACGTAATGAAGGAAATGCATCTTCACCCAAACGGGATTTGCTCCCGATCAACTTTCCATCTTCTCTTCTCACTGACACTACCCCTTTTGGCTAAATAGTATACCTTACGAAATTAACGCTCAAGGGTACACATGTAAAATAAAACCCAACAACAAGTGTTGGGTTTTATCATCAACTATGGCTATGGGCTAAAACTTTTCTTGGTTTATTATTTGGTTTATTATCCGAGATAGCAATTTTAGCTTTATTCGCAATATCCAAGACACTTTTTAAACGAAGATCACTGTCCATGTTTCGATTGTCATTAATGCTCCGAAGTTCTAAAGTCAATTTAAGAAGCTGATCCAGATTATTTTCTTCCAAAGAACGTCTTTTCCGAAATAAGTTCATAAAGGATTGCATACTCATCACCACCTTTTTTAATTCTGTAAGATAGTTCAATTAAAATACTTAATTGAATGATATTCAGATATCTTTCAATATTATCATAATCAACTTCACTTATCTCGTCCTTTAATTGAGAGGCTACGACAACAATGCCGATAACTTCTGTATTATGAAGTATCGGTACCCCTACAATGCTATTATACCTTCTTTCACCTTGCTTTACAATTATATCATGTGCCTGAGTATCGATGTCTGTGTAAAGCATTTTTTCTTTTTTCTGCCATACTCGACCTACAAACCCGATTCCCTCTTCAAATTCCAAATCACCGCTGAGATTGCTTCCACTTCTACATTCACCAACAAGTTCCATCTTTTCTTCAGTAAAATCTCTTAAAAATATGTAGGCATGCTTGTTATTATTGCTATCCATAGTAGTACTGCAAATCTCTGCACAAACACTGTTTAAAAATAAATTTAATCGGTACGGTTCATGATCTTTAAGCGTGAATGATTTAGCAGCCATACTATAACATTTCCCGATCAGGTTATCCAAGTTTAACACTAACCTGCGGTCTCGGAGAGAATTTTTAACAGATCTCCGCATCTCATCAAGTAGGAGACCAGTAATGTTTTTTTCAGCTTCAATTGCTGCCATATCTTTTTGAAGTTTTTTTATTTCCTCTTCTTTATTTGACAGCTTGTATCTTTCTACCGCATATTCATGATAGAGAAAATTTGGCATCCAAGAATAGAGCTGCCCTCGCTCCTTGTCCCGGCTGCATAACCATAGCGCCCATTTACCCAGATAATGGTACATACCTAATCCTGCAAAAAACAAAAAGATAAATGCAATGAATATTGTTTTTGTGTTAAAACTTCCATTTAATACAAATAAGAAGCTCATAATATCATTAAGAATCGAATATGTCTTTACGATTAATATAGAGAATGCAGTATCTATCATTGCATTGAATGCAAACAGTGTTATGGCCAATAGAACAAATGCAATGATAAATGCAAAAAACATCCTAATTCCAAGTCCTTTTTCAGGGTTTAGATTATAATCTTCCTCTTGATTTGGTTTTAATTGCGCTTCCATAGTATGATGCTCCTCCCAATTATTTCATTTATTAATTTTCTCTTTTTTGGTGACTTCCAAATTAAATTTTCCCATCTTCTTTAAAACTGTAAGTGGTCTGGCCAACTATAACATGATCAAGAACCTCAATACCAACAATCTCCCCAGCTTCCACTAATCGTTTTGTAAGTTCGATATCCTGAGAGGATGGATCCGGTACACCATTGGGATGATTGTGGGCACAAATAATAGAAGCTGCTCCTCTTCGAATAGCTGCTTTAAAGACTTCTCTTGGATGCACAACCGCCGCATTAAGAGATCCAATGGATATTGTCTCTCGTCCAATCACTTTGTTTTTAGTGTTTAGGTAAATGACTATGAAGTGCTCTTTGTCTAGGCTCGTGATATCCCAAAGCATTTTTGTTACATCTTTGGGACTACGAATAATTATTTCTTCATCCGGTGAAGCTCCATGAATTCGCCGTGCAATCTCAAAGACCGACATTAAATGAAAGCTTTGAGTTTCAGTTAAACCGAACAATGTAGATAACTCAAACTCAGAAAGAGTCGCTAAATAGGGTAGCCCTTTTTGAAGAATGTCGTCCGCAACTGTTGAGAGTGATTGATTACCGATTAAAGGTTCCAATATCAAAATTAGAAGATCCTTATCAGTTAATCTATTTGTATCGCAACTCCTGTAAAAAACAGTCTTGACTTCTTTAATCGCTGTTCGATTTAATAATAATATTGAGTTTATCATTTTATTAACCTCCATAGAATGCCCCCTTGATTGCACAGGGGGATTTATTAGTTCACCCTGTGCATAGGGATATTATTGAAGTTGTATTGAAATATTAGGAAAGAGCCCCGGCAATGCCGCGGCTCTTTCACTTTATACGTTTTTAGTTACTATTCTTCTGTGTTAAACTAACCACGATTATTTGATAGTTACTTAAAATTAACCCATAAACAGTGTAATGGAACTTACTCTCATGAAGAATACTTAGCATGTGTCACGCTATTAGTAGCACTGACAATATGTTTTTTATTATGATCACAAGTCCGGGAATACATTTTAATCATTCTTACACCCAATGTTCTTTTTAATACTTCTTCTGCGTTCAAACCTTTTAAATAAATACCACGAAGCATGCTTGAATATTTTTCTGGTTCTACCTCTTTACAATAGATATTCAGCACCAATGGGTAATACTTTTTGAATACCTTATTAGCTTCAGTCTTCGGAATGCGAGTATCCGACAATATTCCATCTAGAACCGCTTTATCGTATGGATTCAAGTGCACCATTGTAGACATGTACACCCACATCCTACCCTTCTAGTAAGTATTCTCAAGATTTTTTATATTGTTATCATGTCAGTAATATGCCATCAAGTAATTTAGTCCCTTGTTTGATGGAAAAAGTAGCTGAATATAAGAGGAACCCAATCAAGCTAGGATTCCCCTGTTATCAATGCGATTCATATGTGCACTTGCCTCATTTATTGCTTTCTGGACAAAAGCACGACAATGTTACTCAATCATCTGTGCTCTGCCATCTCTCATAACATTCGAGATCATCCCATCAGTCATTTCAGCGGAGGGAGAGACATCAACCCATCCTTGTAATTCTCGATGATTGCCTGCAGCAACCTTGTACGATAACTACGAGTAGTCATACTATCATCTAGTTGCCTTAGTTTTATTTCTTTCAGCTTTAATTTTAGCAATAGCTTCACTAATCATCTTATCACGCTCTGAATTCTGCCCCGGATGCGACTGTTGAACATAGTGTCCATTGGCGAAACGGCGGGCAACATCATCAAGATCTTCACGCGGGAAATTTTTCTTCATAAGCAATCACCCCTCATCTAAGTATAACATAACAAGCCTTTTTGCAGAAGACTCCGTTATAATCATAGTTCCTCCACCTATGTGCTGAGCAAACATGTTTCTCTGATAGTATGAAATCAGACGCGTTTTGGAATGCAAAGATACAAACCCACCATAGCCAAGATCCATGCTTCGCTTACAAGCAAATGCGATAAGATTCAATCCGACATACTTAAATACTTTATCAAAGCGATTGCGTGGCGCACTCTCTATTAGGTGAACATAGATATGATCTTCTTTTCGTTCCAAGGCAATAGCTCCCTGTAAGATATCATTACCAGAAACAACCATCTTATAAACTTCAAAATGAGGGCGTCCGAAGTAAATCTTCCAATCAAATGCTTTCTCCCAATCAAGCATCTGTGTCTCAACATCATAAGGCTGAAGGGATAGGAAGGAGACCGGATAAGATTCACCACTATCATTATGTAACAGCAAACCATTTCCTCCTGTAGTCAAATTAGTTTTAACCGCGTGATTGCTCATTTGTTCTCAAAAGGTCCTGCTCGGCCTATAAATGCACATTTGATACCCAAGGCTTAACTGAAATGAGTAATAGCCACGCAGCACTTTAGTTCTTTTTCTTAAAAAATTGGATTTCATCATACAATAATTTTTATTAACCCTACAACACAATCTACTTTCCTAATCATCCTTATCAATCCTTTGAATCCATCCCACCGTAACGCGCAAAAAAAACCCCGTGCCGGTGATCCTTCTTGAAATAGACATATCTATCCCAAGGAATCCATACCGCCACTAGGGCTTTTATCTTCGAGTGTAACGATTAACAAGAGTTAATCAATGTGAATGTACACTGTCATCTTAGCATACGACGATAAATGCTGGCAATCATCAATTGGGTTTGAACTATATAAATTGCTTGGCGGACATCAATGACCTTAAACTGGTATGTACTAGCGGCTTCAAAAACATTGATACTATTTTCTTAACAATTTATTTGGATCCAATACTAATTTAGTGGATGGGCTACGCTATAGGAAGCATTATTACCCATAAAAGATTCAGCCAATATCGAATTGATAATCCTAGCTAGTAAACTAATAGGCTTCACCGATACTACTGCGTGCCCAAACCGATGCATTAATTCCCCATATGATAAATATGCGGAAGTATATTCGATTAAATGCCCATTTTTTTGAGCATAGCGAATTGATTTAATAAGAGTAAACTCAAAGTTGACACGAGCGGTACCAATGTGAATTTCAATTGTATTATCAGGACGAAGATATCCATATATTTTTTTTCTACGTCCATATCGAATAATCCAATAAATAGCACGGAGAAGTATAAACATTTCAAATAAAAATACAACAAGGAATGTGTTATGGAAAATCCCTACCCATTCACCAAATAATATATAATGATAAGCTGCTGCGATAATTATTAAAAGACTATTCAATATGATTTCATCTAAGGATTGGCCAGCCAGACGCAGGTAACAAGTACACAATAATTTCATATATTGTTTAACTTTATTCACAAAAAACACAACTACATATGCCCTCCTCAAATCGATTAAGCTATCCCACTTTTATCTATGTCTACATAAAAAGTCAAACTCCTATCATTTTCACCTAATTTCTTCATTTTTTTATTCATGACTATTATACAATTAAATAGTAACTATTTTCCACGAAAGGGACGAAAAGACGATTAATTGCTTTGAAATATGTTTAGTCGACCATGGTATAAGATTCCTGGACACTAATGTACGGTTTATTTAAAATTCTGTATAATCAATGTAAAACTTGAATAAAGGTGATTGAACACTATGAGCTGGAATTGGATAAGCTATGTAATTTCTTTCGCTGCACTCATCGTTAGTTTATATGCGCTCAGGAATTCCCATAGGAGTGCAAAAGCTGCTGAGAAAAATGCAGCAACAGCCATCGAGAATCTTGCTATCAATAAGCAACGTTACGCAGAAGAACAACAAAAGAAACAAGAAATGAAGAATGAGCGGCAAAATGAGTACAAACAGCGACTAGCAAAAACATGTGACGATGTAGCTAATGCTGTCCTCGGAAAATATCAAGTTGATTCACCGTTTGCAAAGAAGCCAACAGTGATCGATTGGGATTCCTTTAAATTGATTCCACGAGAACCCATCTTTGATGATGATATTCTGTTTGACTACTTCAGTAAAGAAGAGCGAGTACAAATACAACAAGCTTGGTCGGATTTAAATTACCTGATAAAAAAGTATGGAGAAGAAGACGCAGTTCGAGCCGGTATAGGGTATGCTGGGACTGTCATTGGTAACTTTCAAACACTATCAAGAACCTTGATCAATGGGGATTAGGCTGCTCTCTGGATTTAGCCTAAGCAGCTTTCCGAAGTTTTAGACGCTCAATCACTCCCCAATGTTGAATCTTAATGCGGCGGCATCGCCGGTATAACTCTCCAGTAGCTTCTCAGTGAAAAAAGTATTTGACCGGGATCCGATTACTATAGTCAATTAGGTTAAGTTATTGCGAATTTGTTTCCAAAGAAGCTATGTGAAGATCGATAAATTCGAGTAATTCCTTTTCTGGTGGAGGAGTCAAGTTATTGTAAATATATGTATGAGAGATAACGGTAAGGAGAGAACTCTTTAATTTCAACTCCTCCACCGTTTTAGTTTCTAAGAATCCTTTTACTGCAGTTTTCCAATCCTTTAGCAATATAACACGTCCTTTAATTGATTTTAGTTTCGGAAGGTAACTCTATCTAAAAGTAAATCCTTTTCTCAATAAAAATGCATTCATTGGATTATTGATTGAAGTATCCGCGGACACAGAAATGAATTCATATTGATTTTCAATAGCATCATATGGAAAAGCACTTCCCGATCACCGAATTCATCATGCTTCCATATTGATAATTGATTGTTTCCATTTTAATTTTTGTTTGTATTAATCGTTTTGGACAAGGAAGTATAGGTAAAGGATGCTGGTTATAAGCATTTTTTGTGTACATGCAGGTACTTATCAGAATATTAGATTAGTAACGTTACCAGGTATGGTAAAAGCAGCTGGTTAAATATTAAGCTGGACTATCATCTAATTCTGCAGGCGGTTGTTTCCGGTCTTTTCTAAATTTATTAATAATTTTATTCATGAATCCTTGTTTATCTTTGTTTATAAGTTTCTTGATTAGATCGGATGTAAGAAGTTCCTCAGCTATTTCAGCAAATACAGACTTGACTTGTTCCCTGGTATCCACTTTGATAAAAGCACTGTCCCAGAAAGATTCACCACTCATATATATGTCTGGCATAGCGGGAATAACAGGTAATGGGTAAACACGATTTACGCCATATGCCTTCTTAAGTCCCTCTTCATTTTCCTTATGTAGCCAAGTTGTGGATTTATTAGATATCACGATCACTTTATCCCGAATCGTACGAAGGGTCTCTTCATACTGCTTATAGTCTCGATTCACCCGGAGCGGGTCATAACCGCTTACCAAGATAACCTTATTCGCTTGCCGAAGAATGATTTTCTCCCGCTCATCAGATATCCCTGTGCTCATGTCATAAACGAGAAGCGGATAGTGCCTTGCAAAACCTACTAAATGGGCGGTGTGCATCATATCCCAGTTATCCAGTACATCATCACGATGTTTAATTATATATCCAACACCTTTTGTAATAAGTTCCGTACCAATCTCAATCGTCTCATCTTCAAGGATTTGTCGGTGCCAACTCCTCCATTCGTTTTCACTCTTCAACTCACGTATGAGTTTAGAACATTGAATGAGCTCAAAATAAGAGTATGGACTGTAGGGAGATTCACAAACGCCAACCTGCAGAGTCAGATTCACTAAATATTCGGATAGCATACGTGCAATAATCGATGAGCCCGCTCCTGGGAATGCAGAGGCGATAACGATCAATTGAGGTTTTACAAATAGACGTTCGTAAACATGAACCAACTTTTCCCGCTCCACAATTTCCTTTACAACTTCTTTAATGACTTCTTTTGATTCTTTTGATTCTTTTGCCGGTTTAGTCTTTTTAGGCTGCTGCTCCTTGATACCCTCGCGTATAATTTCTTCAGCTCGCTGCTCACGTGATTTTTCAGCAATCTCTTGAGCTGCTTCAGCCACCTTGCCTCTAAATTTTTCAATATTTTTATAAGCTGGAGGGTTTTTTAATTGATCTAAATATGTGGGGGGAAGTTTCCCCTCGTTAAAAATGTCGAAAACAGAATAAGTTAATCTTGTCAAAAACAAATCATCAGCTGGCCGATCACAGAAATAGACAATACGAATCTGCATACTGATTCGCCTTATATCCTCAATAATACGCTCCCATTCTTCATCCGTTCCTTCGTCACCGACCAGCTCCTCGCCAATAAAAAGCAAAGTAGCTTCCGTCTCCATAAATCTTTTGACTACCGTATTTCGTGTTGTCACAGTTGCAACAACAGATCCTACGGCCGCTTCCTCTAAATCAGATTTTATTAAATCATCTAACTGCTCGTTTCCCGTACCGATAATAATAGTTTGCCGCATATAAACTCTCCTCCTCATGCAAAAAAGGCGAAAAACGCCAATAATCTGCGTCTTTCGCCTTTTTAAATTATATCATAGCCTTCACAAATTTTGAATGATTTTTCCATTTATAGCCGTATGCTTTGTAAGGCTTTCCCAATATTCATACCACGCAAATAAAACACATTGATACCGCGATCAGCCGCCCACTCTTTTATCTCCCACATTGATTCATGTGATATGAATTCCCACCATACTACATAGGTGTCAGCCGTTCTTAGGGCAGAGTAAAAATCGGGATCGTGACGTTTGCCATCATGCAAAATTATTTTGCAGGGGAACACCTTTTTTAAATCACTTCGCCATCCCCCGAAAAATGCCACAGTCTTTCCTGCTAATTGCTTACTATTATCCCTTTCCTCGACCATTGGCGCCGTTTCACTTATTTCAAGATTATTCGTGTTCGACTGTTCAATATCTGGAGAACGATTATATAAATTTTTATTTTCTTCTTTTAGCTCGAAGATGAGTGCTTTTAAACGTTTAATTTTGTCTGATTGTCCTGATTCCTGCATAACCTCAACCTGGGCTACCTTTAACTGCTCAATATCTCGATAGGCCGCCCCCAGCCTATCCTGCAAATTGCCCACTTCATGCTGCAACCGGTTCGCTCTTAAATTTGAATTCTCCAAGCGATCTGATAGCTGTTCAATACGACGATAAAGCAGTGCCTGTTCGTTATTTTCTTTCTTCACCAAATCACCAATGCATCGAGATCGTAGCCCTTCTAGCTCCTCGGGAATAGGAAGATTTAAAACAAAGAAACGAACACGTTCACGGCCGAACAATTTAATGTCCTTCTTAATATCCCAAGATTCGATACCCAAGTCGACAAAATGCCGAAACATTCTTTGGTTAGCAGCACGCCAGAATCCCTTACTAGAGCCTTCCGATTTAAGCAACAAGTTAATGTTCTTTCGATACATAAAAACCGTTGATTTCCTATCCAGAGGCTTCCAGCCGCATGATATATAGGCATCCTCATAATCTTGTTTAGATAATTCCATGATGAAGGCATTCCAATGTACCAGGGAATAATTCTCGAATTGCTCCCAAAACGGCTCACTTTGTTCGATTACAGTATCAAGCCACTTGGATAGCCCGCGGTCAATTTCTGCCTGCTCCTCTTCTGTTCGGGAATAAACATATCCAGCACGCTCTCCATCAATGACAGGCACATCGGTTCCTATCTTGGCTTCCGTAATAATTCGCTGTTGCTGCCTATCAAACAACCTCATTATTGTGGGAAGTGTCGATTTTCCGCAATGGCTACAAGTAACGGGATAGAGACTAATATCCCGCTCCTCCATTTTCTTCTCAAGAGCAGCCACGTCCATTTTCCCGAAATCTTCAATAATTTCTTCTGTACGCCGGTTACAGCCAATACAAATAGAAATAAACGAAAGAATGACATGAAGTTCTTTCAAGATATAAACCCTCGTTTCTTAATCAAGTATCCTAATAACATTAGAAATTCCACGGGAAATACATTATTCCTTTTCATATTGCCTGCTTTTCTTATATTCGTCAAAAAATGTCCAGCTGCAAATCCGGACGACCCTGTGTGCTGGCTTTGATCCACCTCCAGTTAACCTAGTAGTCATGTGAAGTCCAACTAGATTACCGTTGGCAGCATTTCTGCAAGTAAATGAATGGATTCATCAACCAGAATAGATATCAATTTAATATATATTTATCATTGGATATCCTAGATATCTCAGATATCTTCGGTATATTTTTCTTCATTCCATCCGCAACGGGCACGCCTGTTCTAACCACACCAGGCGCCAGCTTTGCCTGAATGCGCAGCCTGAATGCCTTCATCCGGACGCACCACCGGCATAACCGCTGTGCTGCCCTCCTTCATGCGGGCATGCACCGGGCTTAGCTCGCTGTGCTGCTGGAGGCTCGACAGCGGCTTTGCCTTAATGCGCAACAGCCTGCCCTCCTTCATGCGGGCATGCACCGGACTTAGCTCGCTGTGCTGCTGGAGGCTCGACAGCGGCTTTGCCTTAATGCCAATCAGCCTTCATCCGGACGAGCACCCGGCATAACCGCTGTGCTGCTGGAGACTCGACGATGGCTTGCCTTAATGCGCAACAGCCTGCCCTTCTATCATATGGACAGGCACCGGACTTAGCTCGCTGTGCTGCTGGAGGCTCGACAGCGGCTTTGCCTTAATGCGCAACAGCCTGCCCTCCTTCATGCGGGCATGCACCGGGCTTAGCTCGCTGTGCTGCTGGAGGCTCAACGGCGGCATTGCCTTAATGCCTGCCTGCCTTCATCCGGACGCGCGGCCGCGCATAATCGCTGTGCTGCCGGGAGATTGATGTCTTTGCTCTAATGCCTAGCCCGCCCTATATCATACGGGCAGACGCCGATCTTAGCTCGCTGTACAAGGGACTCGACGGTTTCTTTGCCTTGATATACAGCTTTCCCGTCTTCATCCGGATGCGCGCCGGATAACCGCTGTGAATTTGGGGACTTAAGAGCGGCTTTGCTGCTCCCGGCTACAGCTGAACCAAAAAAAACCGAATACACAAAAAATATAAGGCTGCATCAAGTGCAACCTTATATTTTCATTTTCTATTTATCCCGCTTCAACACCCAAAACTCATCAACATTATTATCTAAAATTGTTACAGGGACAACAGCCGTTTTTATGGTTCCGTTTGAATAAGTCACAGTAAATGTAAACACTGCAGCTCCGCTGGTTAGATGTTTGTAATTTTCATTCCACATTTCACCATCCCAAGCTACCTGTGAGCTATTCGTTGGAATGAGCATGAACGGAATGGAATTCCGATCCCAGGTTACTACAACCGTTTGAGCAATATCTGAGCTGGCTGGATCGATTATTGTAGTATCCGCATGTAATTCAAAAGGTTCTCCTGCTAAAAATTGTTCCCGTTTCCATGGCATTTCAGGATTCAAGCCTTTGAAGAGATTATATTGCTGACGCAAGAAATCCCATCTTTGTGTATGACTCACCGAACCGGTAATGGTAAGAGGTAAGACTTGAAAGGTTTGTGTGATTTCACTCGTCAAGCCATAATAATCTGTAACAATTAGTGTTACGGAATAAGTTCCCCATCGGTTTACATTTTCGGAACCTAATATGGTGGCATTGTGCCCAGTTTGATTGGAAGAGTAGCCACCAGGTCCTGTAATCTTCCATACAGAAGTTAAAGCGTCTCCGTCCGGATCAGTGGATTGGTTGGTTATCGATATGAGATCTCCCTCATAAATCGGTTTGGGGCTCCATGTGAAGCCCGCAACTGGAAATTGATTAATGTAAACCCAAGTAGGAGTAGCAAACTCAGACCAATTGTATCCATCAAAAACTCGAGATGTAGCGGAATAAAACTGTCCACGCACGAGGTCGGTCGGTGGTACCCAATTCATAGTTGTTGCAGGGGTTCCCTGCCAAGTGTCACCAGAAGACTGTACCGGATAACCCCACTGGTCGTAAATAACAGATGTATAATAGTGAAATACATTATAGTAATCGGGATCTGTCTGGTTCCACCTGGGTGAAAATCGAACATCATTCGTAGTGTCAGCCGTTGCCCTAGTAGCTGCAGTCCCTGTTGGGTAAGTCATGGAAGTTGATGGAGGAGTGTTAATCCACGCCCACTTCCGGTCAGACATTTCGGACCAAACGAGACCATCATGAGTTCTAGCATCAACTTGTAACTTAGTCAAATAAGGTAAATCTACAGATGGAGTCCAACTCACGCTGGTTGCTGTAGTATCTTGCGGGATTTGCCCAGAAGATGTTATAAGGTGATCCGCATTATCATAAATATTAATTTCGAAAAACTTAAATACTGTCCCTGGATCTTCATCCGTTTGAGAGATAATTATGGTTGGTCGTCTTGTGGCATAGATCGTTGGATTAGCTTCATCCGGTCCCGAAGGGTCCACTACTACTGCCACTGGAGGCCTGTTAGTTAATAGCCATCCTATTGCAGACCAGTCAGACCAAAGTGACTCATCACTAACCCGTACACGAAATTGATACTTCTGTCCTGCATTTAGATCAGGATCGACTCCCCAAGACCATGAATTTAATATAGTATTCATGTTACCTGTGAAGCATTTAAAACAATTCCCAGCTTCGTCTTTAATTTCCAATTCAAATTGACTATACATGGTACCAGCATCAACATCATACTGATTCCATGTAACCAATGGGCCCAAAGAAGTTGCGAGGGTAGGATTGGCATACGTGCCCGTCGGATAGGTTAAAGCGACAGTAGGCTTGACATTAGGAATTGCCACTGCCATGAACAAACTCTGCTCTGCCCAATCGCTCCAAGCACCATACTCGTCTCTGACAGCTTTTCGGATGATGTAGACTCCAGCCACATTTGGATTCAACAGCTGTGAATTTATAGTGAATCCATCAGGGTTAGTGTAATTGAAAGCCTCTGCAAATACTCCTCTATTCCCCGCATACCCAGCCATGTAATTTCCAGCATTTAGCCATCTATCAGGATCATAGCTAGCATCTGTGTAGTTTAGTGAGAAATCAGCATTTTGTGTTGCAGTAAACACAGCAACAGGCCTTCTATGAACCAGCACATTACGTATCAAGTATGAAGAAGGTTGCCTAAAGGTAGCATAAGTGCCATTAGGATATTCATAACCTGCTGGTGCTGGATCATCTGTAGTGGTATACCACAAATTATACCTGCCAACTTTGTCAAAGCTATCAACAGCAGATGCATAAGATTGACCACTATGTGCAGACCAACCTGAATAACCATCACCTGCATCTAGGAAAGTATCCTTTTCCACATGTGTGTAGTTGTACCGATTTGCATCTGCAATAGCCGGATCAGTCTCTGGATCGCTATAGTGAGGAGTTGTTGTTGTGCTTAATCCCACCACAGCTATCCCATCAATCTTAGAATCTCTAGGTATCGGGGTTACTATTTGCAAACCCTTAAACCTACTACCAACTAAGTTTGAAAAAGGCCCGTACATACCTGAAGAAAAAGTCGAGTCAGGTATGTCAAAAGTAGGAAGCCCATTGAGCTCTACTTTTATTTTAGTTCCCTTATTTATTATTCGGAACCCATACCAAGTATTAGGATCAAAATTGTAGGCTTGCTGTTGTAAAATTATTCTGGTACCAGCCACAATTTTACTGAGATAAGCTGCCGTACTTGTTATTTCAAACCTATACATATTCTGAGCATCCTGAATTCTGAACGAAAATCCTTGAGTTGTGCTACCACCAGTGCTGGAAACACGTTGTCCCTGTCTTAGAGCAAACACATAATCCGCATCAGTGATTACACTAGTAGTGTCTCTTAATTGTCCACCAGTGATGGAATCATAAGGAACTACTGGCGGAGACGGATTTTTGATCCGATAAACAGTATATTTCTGATAATTAGACGATGCCGGCAAATTAACCAATCTTCTGTCACAAGACCTAGTCCCATTGTCCATGTGGCAATTTGACTCCACCTGATACTGGTTATACCCACGTTCCTCAGTATAGAACACAATACTACCATCGGATTCCAACATAATTGGGGTGGTGTATCTATCAGTACCACTAGTAGAACTATCGGTATTATTGTAATAATTGCGGTTATAATTTATTTGCCCATTTACATAATAGGTCGTAACGGACGTACCATCTAGCTTATACACATATACAAACTGTGCATTAACTAATACATACAACAACCCATCAGCAGTTATTACTGAGCTCATAGAAGGTGACGTATAAATAGAAGTATTAGAGTTAGCTCCACCAGAACTAGATCCACAAGGATACGTTACAGAGGTTTCCAAAGCCCTGGTAGATACTTTAACACCACTCTTATAAAAGTCTATCGTGGTATCATACTTACAAGTATTACCACCATTAGTATAGTAACGTCTCAAATTAGGAACGGCATTAAACTCTCCTACAGCATTTGATGGGTCTAGTATAGTTACTTCATTGTTGGCAGGAATTATTAGATTTGCCGTAGAGGCAGGCAATTCTACACCATCGAAAGTCCGAAATAATCTTTCAGTCTCCGTGTGACCACCATCACAAATAAATACTGGGTAATCATCGTCACTAGAATTCCCCCACTGATCGTGTCCATAATCACATATAAATCTTGTGAATCCCCAATACAAACTATCTGCAGAGTGTCCAATATCCTTTACCTGAACAGGGCTACCTTCTATAGGTGGGTCCGTTTGATTGTACACATAACTATTATATGGATCTGGGATAGTGTATGATGTACCATCAACTTTTTTCACGTCAAATTCACATATCGCGTGATGTGAATACCTTGGTGGGTCATTAGGCCACGGAGATGGTATTAACTGCGGAAAATATGAACAGAAAGCTGAAAATTTATTACCAGCCGCGTCATACGACCCAACAGCTGTCGAGGTCATATCCATAGTTTTATCCGCACGATTAATGTGAGGTGTAGCACCCGCCATAGTAGCCCTATTCATAGTTACCGAAACGTAAGGTCCCGGCTTATATGTTCGACTGCCAGTGTCGTAACCTTTACCAATTGCTTCAGGAACTGGGTATGATCCAGCTGGATATGTTGATCCCATACCACTTCTTAGGTAATTTGTTGTGGTTAGTACTCCAGTCGTTCCCATAGAATACGGTGTTGGGGCGTGACTTATAGACAAACTATCTCCAATAGCCATGAATCCATTCTGAGATAATTTATTAGTGTCTCCCTGACCTGTTGTAGAACCAACCCAATTACCTTGGGTGATTATACTGGCAGCAGTAGCAACCTTAACATTAAACTCCATAGGCTCTGGATTTGAACCCTTTATGGACACATCCGTATTAGGTGATTGGTTGTTTACCACACCATAAAACACGGAAGTATGAGTCAGACCGTAATCTTCCTTTGTCCATATCTCATATTTTATATTCCCAACACGAGACGCATTAATTGTCGCCCCTGCCCCAACAGCCCAACTTGATACCGTAACAGGAGATTCATCATTGTAATCCCCATTGTTATTGCTATCAAACCAGTAGCGTAAAGTGCTGTCAACGATAAGATCCCCATCAATAGAGTGTGAAGTGTTGGTTACACTAAAACTTCCCCTGACTGAAGACGCTGGGTAGCTTATAGCTGCCACAGGAGGTTTATCAGGAACAGGATTAATAACAGCAATAGCTTTGTCAGCTAGCAGAGAGTGAACACCCATGCTATCCGTAACTTCCAGTGTTATAGTCTCTGGTTGTTCGTAGTAGTAGATAAGGTGTTTGTTAGTCCACTCATCTAAAGCATGATTAACAGTTCTGCCAGGCTTAGCCTCACTACAATCACCATTAATCGCTGTCGGCGACAAAGCCCTGCCTATAACAACTCTCACAGGTATATTTATACAAGGAGTAGGCTCAGGGCTTGTAACAATAACCGTAGCATCTTTTGTGGTACAAAGACCTTCCGAGTCACAAGCTGTTGCAGTTACTTTATGAGTGCCGCTGGTTGTTGTTAAAATATTGGTAAAGGCCTCCATTGAGGTACTTAACCCTAGTCCAGGAAAGCTTTTTATCCAAGTGCTATCACTCGTACTAAACTTCCATGAAAAAGTCAGATTATTGCCATGACCATCATCTGGGTCGTACGGAGTTTGTACTGGATAATTAGAACGAATTACGCGTAGGTTAACTTTATCCCCTCGAATAACACTGCCAGCATCGGGCTCTGATCCATTGGTGTTCCCTTGCTTAAACCAACCAATCATAAAATCTGGCGGTCTATTTGCTGGCTTAGGGCCGACCTCGAAAGTCTCTGGACCTATAAATGAATACCCGCCGCAGCTATCTTCGATAGTGTAGGATACTTCAACCGTACCAGAAAGTATTCCACCCGGATACCCAGAAGAACCAAAGCCGAATAAAAACACATCAGTTAAGGCTGTATGTGCAGTTAATGGGTAATTAGGATCTAGTGAACCTTGCCACATATTAAATCTTGTTTTTACTGGTGTACAGCTATCTGGAGGCGTATTGATAACAACATCAAACTGGTTAGTTGCCTTCCAAGGAATGAATGATTTATCAATAGTTAACTTACCAGTTAACTTACCTCCACCAGGGCCTGGCCCAGGTCCTCCACCACATGAGGATTTAACCTCAAACATCTCACTGATGGATTTTGTAGCACCTAATACACCATCAACATCCACAAGAAAGGTATAAGATTTATTACCAACAGTGTTTAAGGTTTCTGTAAAGGTCCCGCCAAGTAACAGTCCCGAACTGGCCGAATTAATCGTCTCAGTTTTTAGAATAGAGGCTTCGGATTTTAACTGAACCTTGAAAGGTGTGGTAGTGGAGGCTCCATTATTCTTAAAAGAATAACTCACCGTAACACTATCCCCGACCGTTATACAAGACTTGTCCACAGTCAATCCAACTGCCACTAAACTAGCTGTGACTGGAGTTTCATAAGTAACATCAACAGTGCCAATATAACTATAAGCTTCTGCTTCCCAGGTCACCTTAACCTTCATCTCATAATTTAACACAGTCCCGTAGTTACCTGCTCCATCACCATTCTGCAAATCAGCCCCGTCACCAAGGCAATAAGCCGCTGCCGCATTACACTCCTTATTCAAAAGTCTACGAACAGCTACAGTATTAACCCCATTTATTTTATCCCAAGCATATGGTTCTGCTCCAGGGGTATTAGTCACAGCGCCAGTAACCTTCTCTGATCCAGCAACATAAGAGGTTACCATCTTAGATAGACCAGTATCACCGAAGAACTTATCTGGTAGGTCTGGATCATAAGACCGTGTTACTGCCATCCCGGACTTATTGTAATCATACTGGGTTTGATCCTCTAATCCGTCCCAATAAGTCGCGTGTGGCTCATAACGCAACTCTAACCCATTTTGTTTAGGGGGTCCTAGACTATTGTTGTTGTACGGAGTTGGAGTTTCTGATGCAAAAATATCCCCTGCTGCCCTGATATATCCTTGAGTTGGAATGGTTCCAGGGTACATGGATTTTCCAGCAGGCTTTGTGTCATTACCAGCAACAAACTGATAGATACCAGTGTTATCGCCTTTATGTTCCCAAGTTTGTGCATCAGGCATACGATAAATTCGATGCCCTGGATTAGTCACTTTATCACCATATATGGGAACTGTTGTGGTGTTAGAATTAACTGACACGGTGTTACCATTAACCACTCCAGCTACATTACCACCATTAACTTTCACAGTATAACTAGTGATATTCCCTGCTATTTTATCGCTAACGTCTTCACTGATACTTTGAGTCGAGTCTTCGGTATAAAACTTATCCGTGATAGAGTACTCAACTAATCTATTATTAGCGAAATCAATATACAATGTTTTTGTTTGTGCAGCATATACAGTATCAGGTATAAACTGCACTACCATCTCGAAAAGCAGTAAAAATAGGAATAGGTAAGACAGCCCTTTTTTATTTCTTCTTTTCATACAAGCACCTCCATGATTATCTTGTCTTTTTCACAAAATAATCCAGAGACTTGCCATTAACAATCAGCATAGCTATAAGGTTGTCTTCCTTAACCATTACATCAATACGTTCTTTTTCCAGCATGAAAGTTAAGTTAGTGTTTATTGTTGTACCTGCCATATTTTTAGTCATTCCATACAAAGAATTTTTAGTGTGCGCCTGAAATCCTTTGAGCATATCAAAATGATCCCCAAGAACAATGCTGTTCACAAGGTTAGGAGAGATTTCTAAATCCATATTGTATACAAAAGCATATTGACCTTTTGCTGTTTTAATCTCAGTTGGCCCATAAACCAGTCCGTCAAGTACATCATAATAAGGCGAATTAACATCATCACCGTCAATGATAATTACGCTGTTAACCGTGGCCTTCAACATATCTGTCAACGGTAGCGTAAAAGGAAATCCGATTGTTTTATAGCCGAACATAGTAAAGGCATTAGTGTTCCGCAAAGAGACCTCAGCTGTTTGCATAGCCCGATAATCAACCTCGAGTTTACCATTTTTAGCTGCTGTTAGTACACGCTCAATTATTGTTACCGCTTGAGCACGAGTAGTAACCCCCTCTAAATTCAAGTCACCTTTATCCAGACCTTGGATAAGTCCTCGGGAAACCGCATCAAAGATGTATTCCTTATCCGAGTAATCATTGTAGGAAACATCCTGTAAATCAGGGCGAATAGCCCTTAGAGAAACTTTAGCCATCTCAAGTCTGGTTATGGGCTTGGTGTAGCTATCAAATTCCTTATCACGCACAATATTGAGCTTTGTCAAACCATCCACGTATTTACCGTACCAAACTCCTCCGGTAATATCAGCAACCTTATCAGTTGCTACGGACAACATCTTAACAAACTCTGCCCTAGTAATATTCGCATCTGGCTTGAAACTACTATCTTCGTAACCATCTACGTAACCCTTCTGGATAGCTGCTTTAATTGTCGACTCTGCCCAATGTTGGGTTATATCTGTAAGTATATTCTCTCCATTTGCATTCGATTGTTGCTCCAAAGTGGACATTAATATTCCAGACAACAAACTGATAGATAAAGCTACTTTTGTTATTTTTTTCATTTGTATCGCTCCCATTCATTTTATGATACTACCCATTAAAATCAAAAACTGATTTTGAACATACGTAAGTAGAAAAATAAAAAGACGAAGGAAGAGATTCCCGCGTCTTTCGCCCTAAATCTTTAGTAACTTGGTATTCAATTGTAATATTCATTTGTTCACGCAGCTCCGCATACCAGAAACTATGTCGTCCATAGGACATTAATCTTCAAAAGTAACGCTCCATGAAGCTGAGCAATAATAATTAATTACTTACCATATTAGCATAAATTTGATAAATTTAACACCACTAATTGATAGGTTAAATGGATTTATCTTTGTATCTATAAACAGCCTTTTTCAAAGTCACTGGCTCCCCTTCCACCTTATAAGCGACTTCAATTAACCCTAGTACACTCGGACCATAGAGAGTTTCCTTTACAACGATTGTACTCCCACGATACGACACATTCTCTTGAAAATCATAGGGATATATAGGATTCCCGCTTCCATCCGTTGGAACTTTATCATCTCCAATAAAGAAAAGACCGATGATTTTAACAGGAGAAGCAAAAATGGAGTTGGCTTTGGGCGAAAGATCCGTATTCAGAAGCAAGGTTTGGGTTAAGCTATGACGAAAATTAAGTAGCCCCTTGGTTTCATCAAAAACCACCCAACCATGTGCCATATCATATTCTTTAGGAATAGCTGCATCATGGCAGCCGTTAATAGTAGCTGAATAAGCTCGTAATTCTCCAGTGATCATGATCCGGTCAAAAGTATTAGCTCTCAGGAATATTACAAAAACTATAAAGGTCACAATAAGCCTGAAAACGATATTCACAACATCACCTGCCTATATGGGTATAAAAGGACACTATGGAGCATATTCGGTTTTTATTCTACGAAATGCTTTACTATCATTTGTCACTATATCTCCAAAAAAAATATAAAGACGCCTAGGGTAGCTGATGATAAGTGTAATATCTTCTGCAGCGCTGCCGCGTACTTTTCGTTGGGTCACACTAACGTCTCCTGTGATTTGTATGTCACTAGAAACCAGACCCCGAGTTTGGACCAGATTATCTTTAATTTGTTGTTGAAGCGCGCTCGTGATATACCCAGCCGGCGGTGCTTTCAATATGGCTTCTGAAGCTTCCATTTCAATATACATAACATTTTTATTGTCTGCATGATCCAGTATGATTGCAACCATCATGAATGTAGTGATCAACAGGTACAGAATCATTTTGAAGGTAAAACTCAAGGAAAACCCTCCCTCATTCAAAGCAAGAGAGCGGGTCACCCCGCTCTCTCTTTTGTGAAATATTTTTATTCTTCGGATCCGTTACTCAGCGTATCCAGTCACAACGCTATCCACTCTCGTAGTCGCTTTTGTTTGAGCATCATTCGTTTTAGGAATAAGCCCTGTACCTGGTTGAAAAATCAAAGTTACCACCAAAAATGCTGTTAATCCAAAACCTAGTACTTTCTGCCATGTCCAACTCATTGCTATGATCGTCTCCTCTTATCTAGTAATTTGTATCAAATGAATACGACCACAGAAACAAACCAATGACAAACCAAACCATTGCTAGTCCTGTACCCGCCACATTGATCATGAACAACACCTGGTTTAAATCATTCTCCCGGGCTTCGAAGCTCGATTGCTGTTTTTTATTGAGCGTGTCGGAGTTTTCCTTTAACATCTTGTCAAGCTCATTGTACTCGACACCATCCAGATCTCGAAGCATGGAAGCAAGGTAGGCAATCTCTTCATTACCAGGATGCCGCTGCTGCAGCCGCATGAGAGCAACTTCTTTCCCTCTTCCCCATTCGTGTTCCAGCAAAATGAGGTCACCCTTGATAATCTTAAAATAATCCTGATATTTTTGGATTAAGTAAAGAACATTTCGCTGCTGGATCTCCTGCACCTCATTTCGCAAAAGCAGTAGAAGCACATGCGTTTCCCTGGTAACGCGGTACCTTCGAACCTTTTGCAAAACTGGACCGATGACATTTGAAAATATCGTAAAGTTCTTAACACTTGGCCACATTGTACTATAAAGTAAAAATAAGCTGGCAATGGGCAAGAACAAATTACCTTGATAATCTGACCATCTTAATAACATGGTTACAAATACAACCAGCGTTACGATGTCCCTAAATACTTTTAGTTTTGCAGCATCGAAAGGAATGCCCATACTTTGAATCAATTGATTTTCATCTTCGTTTACATAGATCTTTTGCCATCTTGATAGACGCTCTGTTGTCTCTAACTGGACATAAATCCTCATTTCATTGACTGCTAGAATCCGCTGTCCCTTGCCGATGGAAAGAATCACTGAAATACCAGCTGCTATAATTAGCAAAAAACTCGCCCATAGGATGGTATCGAATGGATTTTCCCAAAAATACAAGATATCACCACCTATAAATCAAACTTTCTTCGAGAAATAATGAGATTGACTACAATAGCCATAAATCCAAAGAAAACACCACCGATAAACAAAGTGGATCCAATTACACTTTCAAACATAAACTTCCTTGTTCCCTCTTCTCCCATCATTCGTAGCGCAAAGTAATAGGCGCCGTACAGGAGCGGAAAGGCAAAGAATCCGACTTGGACAATTTCCTTTTTTTTAGGCTTATCCTGATGCGAAACTCGCAAATAGCCGTGCATTTGTTCGATCAAGGATCGAAGTCCCATTGATATTTTCTTGGCTTCTCTCCGCCCCGATCCTTTATGGTCAAGACCGTAGGCTTCGCGATACATAATAAAAAATGTAGTTGCAAAAATGGAACCTACCTGATGCTCAAATACATCCAATTCAAAAATTAAACGACTCTCTTGTTTCCTTTGCATGGCCTGTGCAACCCGAAAGGTCATCGATTTTAAAGGACCGGTATGAAGCACATCTGTTAATTCCATCATCGTTGGATACAAATCATATTTCTGTAGATACTTCCTCTCAAATTCCTCTACATAATTCAGAAACTGATGGCTCAATTTAGCTCGGCGACGTTGAACAAACGCACGAAGAAATATAAATGGCAGCAGCATGACAGCGAAAATGATAAGAACAGGTATAATATAACTAAGCCCGCTAAAAGGAAGCAGGCTGCTACCAGCCTTAAAATAATTGTTCTGTACCCATATTCCACATGTAATCCCCATAACAATGCTAGTGGTAAAAATGAAGATTAATGTTAGACGAGTTGCTGACGCCGATAACATAATTAAGGCATTTAAGTCCAATGCAACAACACGGTACCACGATTTTTCAAAATACTTTTCGTTATTCTGTGGTGAAGATCTTCCAAATCCATTTTCCGAAAATCGATGATCGATTTCTTCCTGAATTTGATGCAATTTAGATCCCTGGATAAAGAAATGAATGCCGCAACCAACACCTCCAACCAAAATGAATAACATAGAGATATACATCCAGTATTGGCTCAGGTTCGTTATGATCGTTGCCAGCATTAGCCCCCTCCCCATGTAAGCGAAATTTCTTTCTCTTCTTCTGGAATTGGATACTTCTCCGACAGTGCCTCTAAAGCCTTCATACCTTCTTCAAAACTATCTCGATTTTTTCGACGCATCCGATTCTTTAAACGCTTATCAATATGATGATGGAAGTACCACTGCCGACCATCGAACCACATAATCCGACGACTTGTTACAGTCAAAGTGATGGCATCAAATACAATTTCGGAGAGTTCAACATTCCTTAATGTTATTTGATCTTCATCCAACTCCATGACCATCACAAAATCGATATGATTGGCATAATCCGTTAACGCAATTTGATAGTTTAATCCTTGAACCCACCGTATTTCCTTACGTGCTAATGTACCCGGTACGTTTGATGAATCTTTTTCATGCATCGTTGTTACAACTAAACCCGTTGTATTCGCACAAGCCTCTTTATACATAGAAGCCTCTACCTCTCTGACTTCCCCGATAATGTACTGGCCAGGATCCTGCCTAAGCGTTCGTGGAAATACAATGGATACCATCGTTTTGTCATCACCCACAAATTCAGTAATATCACGATCGGGAAAGCGAGACTTTAAGCCGAGCTCCGGAGCATTCTCGGCAAGAACCGAAATTTTATCAGTTTCCGTTTCGGCAAATAGGGACAATAGTATGGTTGACTTTCCCGTTCCTGGCTCACCAGTAATGATGCTTTTACAACCACATCGAGCGATCATTCGGTAAATAGGGGCGGCCTCGTAGTCAATCGTTTGTAACTTGGCTTGTTCTTGCAGCGTGAAATGCTCTACTGTATTTCGTCTAAATACAATTGTTGGCCAGAGCGTTAGAGGCGGCTGCGTAATAACTACCCTTGTCCCATCGTACAAACGCAATTCAGAATATTGTTTTTCCCGGTTCATTACTGCCGATTCATCATTTCGCATTAAGTTCTCGATCAGTCGATAGACATCCTTGATGCTCCTATACTGTTCGTGCATACGATGCTTCTCACCGATTTTTTTGTACCTAACTTCGGTACCATTCACTCGACACTTCCCGATGTTACGATGCCGCTCCAACCATACACTTACCACTCCCAGCCCCCATATTTCATGGAATAAGGCATCTATAAGGTTTTGGTAGATTGAAGGGTATTGTGTTTCTGTAAGCTTCAATTGCTCGACCTGCTGCTTAATAATAATTTTTATTTCTTGAACAGCTTCAGGATGACCAATTGTTGCTCTATGCTGCTGATTCAGATAAGCCTTTTTCTCATCATCGGTTTTTGCAGAATCGAGACGTTTATCAAAATACTTACTAATAACGTCAAGCGTACCGTCAAAGGCTCCCAGCGAATAGCCGGTTGTTGCGTCTTTTCTTTTATGATTATCCCGAGTGTAATCAATCAACTGTCCAATGGTAACTTCCTCTTTGCCCATGATTTCCTTTTCAATAGTAGCCATGGTTTAACCTGTCCTTCCAGCGAATATTTGAGTAAAAAATGAGACTTTTTCATTTTTGGCCATGACAACAGGTAGCTCGTAATCGGATATGATCAGATCAATTAACTTACCAAGTCCATTCTTGAAATGTTTAGAGTTCCGTACATTTGTTGGCACATATGGTAACGTAGCTATATTGGGAGAATCCATATACGTTGATATATTTGATTTTGTACCGGTTCCTTGACCATCAAAGTTAAAGATAAAACTCGTTTTCCTTAAATCGATCTCAAACTGATGTTTTAAGTCAGGCATTACTCCATAAAATTCTTGCATTTCCTCTGCCTTGCTCGTCGCACACATGTACTTCCTTTGAATTGCCTTTAATGCGACAAGTGTAAACGAATTATCCCAATAGGGACTAACATCGAACAAGGTTACGTCAAAAGCATGCTGCACTATACCAATGATCTGCTCCAATCGATTAGGAACGAATGTTCGAGCATATTCCAAGTGCGGATTACCGGATATCTCAAATATTCTTTTTTCTTTTTCACGAGCTATTTCTTTTACCCGCTCTGCAGTCAAACCACCTGACTCATATTCGCGGTACAGCTGGAATATGCCTTCGGGAACTGAGTTAAAAGCGTAAGGATCCAACCGGATGATCCCAATAGTGGCACTTGTTTTCTCCGATAATTGTTGAGCAATCGAATCCACAATTTTAGATGTACCCGATTTGCGATGGCAGGAAACAAATGCGATTGCATTTTGCCGTTGTGACTGAAATCTTTCCGGGAATACGATCCTAGCGATTTCATCTTGTATTTGTGAGTCGGTGCGATCCACCAGGAAGCTGGCTGATTTGATATCGCAGGTTTCTTTGGCTTGTTCATAATCTCCGTCCAAGCCGCGACGAACGCCATAAACATAAATAATTTTGGCGTTAGGATACTCGTTTGCTGCATAGTCGAGAATTTGTAATGAGGTATGATCTAAAATGATTACTTCAGTTTCAATTCGTTCTGTAAATTCGAAAACATATTTAGTTGCCTGCAGATCTTTTATGTTTTGGACAATTGGTGCTAATCTACTCGTATTTCCCACAACGATTGCCTTCATAAGTCACTCCCCATTTACAGCATAAATCAGTTTATAACCTTCCTGAACAGCCATTTTTAATACCGCGTATTCTTCGGATTTGAGATATATTTTTGCTTCAGTCGGCTTAGCAGTACCCTCTGAGCGATCGTCGACTCCTTTTTGGTTTTTGACTGTTTTGTTCGATGAGTCCATGATATAACGCAACCGCACGTTTTCAAATACCGGCTTAGTTAATGGTCTCTCCGGAGTATCCATCACTTGATCAAGCACTTCTGGAAAACCAAGCATCTTGGTCTGGGTATTTGAATTCACTTTAGCAGCCTGGCTTTGTTTGAGCTTTTCACTCGGGAATAGCCAAAGATCACCTGTATCACCGTTCCGGCCCGTCCAATCAAGTACTTCCCACCAAGAAGCAGGTATCGGATATTCTTTTTCTCCTTTTTTTGGGGCAAAGATGGTTTCGCCAACATAATTTAGGGTTAAAAAATCACCTGGGTGGAGTGTCTGTACCATAGTTTTATTGACAACTTGATTTTTATTATTCGGTGTTATCATGGTTGGGGTAATGACAGCTTGCAAAACTTCCTTCTCATCGAAGAGCAGTTCAAATTTGTCCGCTGTGATTTCAGTGAATTTCTCCACCTTGGCGCCCTTCTTCGGCTCATATACATAAGTCTTTGGCAATAAATCTTGACCAGCTATATAGATGATCATAAATCCACCAATACCCACCACAAACATGACAATGGAAGTCATGAACAATAGGGTTACTTTAACGCGCATAACTGCTCCTCCCTGAAACTCAAAAACGTTCCATTAAGACGGACTTTGGCAACGTTCTACCTTAATGAAACGTATGGAATCAGTTATCTAAAAAATCAAATATAAATTGCTTCAAATGTACCTCGCCAGGATTTTCTCCCTTTACTGCCATGCGAAAGGCTGTTCGTACATCTGCCATATGTTCATCAATTAAAAATAAATGGATCATTTCGTCTGGTAGATGGTTCAGAGAACCAACAATTTCACAAACCGCTTCCTCAGTGCCACAACTCCATAACATAATGGGAGGATTGTCAGTAGGATATGGGCTAGGGAGACGTCCCTCACGTTCAATCCAATTTAAATACCTCTTCAATTTGTATTTCATGAAGCGAAGCGGTTTTTTGGTTTGTTGTAAACGTTCAATGTACATTACGATTGACCCCATCGGCGTTTTCATTCGAATGAGCGCTAATGGATTTTCTTCGTTTGGTGAAATATGTGGATACAACAAAAAATCTTCCTTGGCAATTATACCTTTCTGCAGCAGCTGTATTCTCAGTTCATTGACTGCACAAATAGGAAGATAATGCGATATATTTTGTGCCAGAGCAATCGGGTTGGGAAGGTCGTGCATGCCCATGACAAACCCCAAATAATTTTTTGCCGCAATCCCGATGCTCCAGACATATTCTCTCTCATTAAATTCGCTTTCCATGTACCAACCGTCAAACCAACCAATTTGCTGTAGAAAGCGAAGCCGGGTACCGAGTTTGTGGCCTTTCTCAAACTTGTCTTGGTAGAGACGCCGAAGCTGATTTTCCGTCAACACTTTCATTTGAGCTAGTGTAACGGCTACTTCTACATCACCTTCCGTTATCTGTCCGGTTTCGACGCGGAAAACCGTAACTTCCAAATTTGTTTCTGGCCGACTCCGAAAAGGCAGCATTTTGAATTGCAATGTCGGATCATCCAGTATGGGAACACCGCCATCTAGCGATTTCCACACCCTTGCCGTTTCTGCGTTAAGTGGAGTAAGGGCTGAACGCATATGGTTTACGCAATGAAGATTGTAGTGTTGGATCTACTTTAAAAATTCTTGCCTTTCCGCGTCGAGCCTGCTTATCCATCGATACAATTTCTATGTGAACTTTCAGCCCTTGCGGCAGGCTACCGCCGTATTGCCGTCGTAAATTGGATTGAAGATTTCCTAGGATGACAATCCCTTTTGGCAATTCAAGAAAGTAACTGTTCTGCCCCGCTCCAAAGCCGGTTATTTTGGCTACAGTGGAATCGCCTCTTGTATAAAAATCATCGATATTATCCCATATTTTTAACATTTCTTCATTCAGCACGGCTCGACGCGACAAGCGCACACGATAGCCAAACTCCACTACTGTTTTACTTATAGTTTCAGCTGCGGCAGCGTCTCCGGTTTCATCTTCTTTGCGGTCATCAATCCGTTCATCAATAGAAATGATTTTTAAATCAAGTTCGGTACCCACTTTAAGAAATTCTCTTAAATTCGTAGTCCTGACAGAATCCCATTCCTGTGGAGGGATTAGGCAAGGAACTCCTTCTACATCAATAAATACCAAATTATTTTCAGTTACGCCCGTTACATAACCGCTGACCATATCGCCCACGCTGTGGTTCCGGATAAAAGCCCTGGATACTAGCGGCACCGCTTCGATCCTACTGACGATAACATTACCATCTGGCGTGATCTGTTTTACGATGAATGGAACTGTCGTTTGCAAAAAACCGCTGTAAGACACCAAATCCCGATTAATGAATTCATTTTTCCTGCAATACACGATCACGCCATTAAAGTTAATCAAAATCAATTCCTCGCTACTGTCCCTACCAAGTTTGACGGGACGAATATTCTCGACCAGTCCATACTGCACATACTTTCTACGCATTGATTCCTGTAACAATTCCAACACAGCTACATTGTTCATACATTGCCTCCTCCAGGGTTTTAAGCAAAAGGGCATAGAAAAAGACGCACGTAACCAATAGGTCGCGTGCGTCTTCCGCCTTGTCGCTTGATGAAAGTTTATTCTAATAAAATTACTATACTCAAAAGTTTCCAAATAGACAAGCCCCATTTTATGGAGTTCCTTACAATCAGAGTCATCATTCGGTATCCTTAGTTATTTTGAAAACCTGCTTCAAAAAGTTTTTGCTACTTGCATCAATGCCAACATCTTTCAGATGCTCTAGCCGCCGTTGCTTTTTATCCATGACTACAGGCTCAGGAATAGCTGGCTCCTCCTGGACTTGGAGTACATCTGCTTCTATTTCTTTTTGATCGTTTACGATTTCATTGACTTCTGGCTTGTTGACTTGTGGGACCGGCGCCTTGCTCTGGATACTGCCAAATAGGCTTGAAAAGTTAACAACGTCGTTCGATGGTGATTGCTCAATTTTAGTGACAGGAGTGCTCTTCATTTCTTGGACTTGAATGGAAGGTGATTCCGACTTACTTGGTGCATGGGGCAAGCTATCCTCGCTTTTCTTCATTGTTTTGGTATTTTCGCCTTCTACAGTTCTCGTCTCTCCGGGTACTCTCTTTCCATATGCTATTTGAGAAGCACGAGGTAATGGCTCTTTTTCAATTTCATCTTCACGTATCCTTTCAACATCAACAAGGACCGTTACATCCATTTCATCCTTAGTCTCGCTTAATGAAAGACTAACAAATCGGTCCATGTAATCTTCAGGCTTTTCCATTTCTTCAAAAATGGGAGCTAAACGACCGTTTTGGATTTGCATTTCCAAATCAGCTGAAGGGTCTTTAGTATTAGGGTCAACGAACTCTCCCGAACTATCAATCCAATTCATATCAAATGTATATACAATATCGTCGTCATCTTGCCAGTATCTCATAAACTCTTTTACTGCAGCGGGCTTGAGTGCTTTTTTCCACTTTTTTGAGTTTCCCATATCGACGAAGTCACCCTCGCCTTTTACTGCTTTCGCTGTACTTCCTTCAATTACCAACCGGATGTAACTGAACTTGAATTTGTTGAACATGATTTCATCTTCGGTAACCAGTTCTTTTTCTTCTCGAGTGATCGTTTGCCCATAACTAAATGATGGGTTCGCAGCGCTTTCTGGCGTGTAATTTTCCCTAATGGATACTTCTTCAACAACATGCGTTCCGAAAATAGGAACCAGCTTTTTCGCATCATACTGGCCAACACCACCATAGACAATATAATTCCTTATGGTCCCGATCATGGCATCAACAAATGCTTCATCGAATTTCACTTTGAACTGAGATAAGGATTGGCAAGCAACCATAATGGCAATCTTATATTTTCTACCTTGTCCCGCTAACTTAAGAAAAGGAGCATTCATGTAATCATAAAATTCATCGACATCAACAGCAATCAGCGGTCTTGTATCTTCATCTCCTTTTCTCCGGAACACGGCATTTTGGACACTCATGAGTACCAATTTACCAAAAGCATCTGATACATTGCCTAGTAATCCATTGTCCGTATTACAAAGCAAAATGCCCCCCTTTGCCATTAGTTTATCCAGGTCTACTGCATTCTTGCCAGTCAGGATCCTTGCTAAATAAGGATTTGTAATTAAATCTGCTAAAAGATTTCTTGTTTGACGGGTAAATTCGGTCTGCTTGTCTTTAATTTTTATTTGTCCCTTGTACTCGCCGGAAGTAAATTTTTGCAGCATGCCTTCACGGTCTTTTTCCTCTTCTAAACCATCGTTATCGAACCAGCGTATTGTCCGAGAAACAAGCATCCAGTAAATTTGCATATCTCGTGGCATACGTTTAATTTCTTCTTGCTCTGGTACTTTACCACGGACCTCTTCCACCATATTTTTAGTAAACCTTGGATCCTGATACATTTGGTCTAAATCCAAAAGGGTACATTCATTTTTTTTAAGAAATTTTAATAAATAAATATACTGTTTCAGTACAGTACGACATGCTTGCCTGAAAAATTCGTTCGAAACCTCACTCATACCATCTAAAACCGCTGTTATTGTTTCCGCCACCTGCTCGATAGGCCCAATCATCGTATTGATTCCAGGTGTATCTCGATTGGAAGGATCAAGGTATACGATTAATTTATCAGGGATACCGTGTTCTTTTGCCAGGCTGTAGCTCTTATCGCATAAATCTTTTGAAGGCTCAATGACCACCATACCGATTAAGTGCTTTCCTAACTCTTTCAAAAACTCAGGCGTATTCAACCCGTATTGTTTAACCAGCTGTGGGAAGGCATTAATCATCTTTTGCATATGCTCTAAATCCTGTCGAACTACTTTGAGAATTTTAAGTGAAGTTTTTCCGCTCCCAGGAGGACCTATTAGAAAGGTTCCAAGTTGTCGGGTAACCCCCATCATAACAATCGGAACCCGGGATAACGCTTCAAGTGCAAGTGTTATATCTGGAAATTTCATTGCCATTTCCTCACCAAAGCGAGCTAAGTATTTCCATTCAAATTTATAATCAGCGAACCAATCTTGAATCACCTTGTCCTGTCGATAAGCGCCTAATAGCCAATTCAGGAACATATAAGTAATAATCTCAGGAATCATGATTAAGGTTGTCCCCAGCAAGTGCAGCGCGCCAACATGGACATACTTTCGGTTGTTTCCCGTTACAAATGTGTCAAGTAACATCACTTTATCATAGGTTATCGGTTTCAAGAAGTTAGAGGCAAATACATTATAAACGACCGCTCCTGTTAAGACCACAAATCCAAAAAACATCTTACGCCGAAGAATGGAGCTGGTGCACATCTTTAGTCTTGTGGAAAATAGCCATGCGCTGCTCGTTAAAATAGCAGTGCTGACTAGCATGAAATAATGATTTCCTGATGGTGGGCTATAGAAAATCATGAATTGCCCGATTATTGGGATGGAGTGCGCGATCTGCTCTTTTGTCATGTCAAACTTTCCAAGAAACATAGCAACAAACATACCCAAGGCAGAAATAAAGATAAAATACAACACAACATACATGACCCATACAACGGCTCCGGGAAGGATTTTTCGCCAATCAAATCCGCGGATCCAATCTACAAGAAATTGCTTCACTGATCTACATCCTCCCACGTAAGCGTATTAATATTTCGTATTTTTCGGTACACAGGTTTTTTATAGTGGCCCCATATCCCGCTCCTACATACTTCCTCCCAATTGACATAGTAGAATGGTGGATCTGTAAAATGGACCTCACTATCAAGCTCTTCAGCGTTTGGGTAAACCAAAACAACTTTTGCTTTTTGATTTCCTTCATCAATCCATTTCTGCATTTTTAATGCTTTAGCAATAGGGTTCACCCAACCTAACTTAGCCAAAAAAATCATGTGTGTTTCTGCAACGCCGAAATTCCGGATACGGATCACTTCATCCGGCATTATAGGTAGTGGTGGGTTCAAAATAATCTTTTTCAATTCATCTGTAAAAAACACGCTTTCTTTTTCCAGGGTATGTGGAGTTGCATTGACATACATTGCAAAATCTTGAGCTCTCGGATACCCATGTAACATATTTCCATTGTTTTCAATAAAGAATTCTGATGATGTTAAGCATGTAACCTCATCGCCATGCAGCACTTGTGTCTTGTCAAAAATCAACTCCTCTTCCATATGCCTAATAATTATTTTTTTTGTATTCCTTGCCCTCATCTGGGTGTGATTCTTAGGAGCGGGGAGCAAAACATCATTTTCATACCAACCGTTTACTGAGAAAAAGGCCATATTATTATGAGGATAGTAATCCAGGGAATATAAGAATTTTTTACATTTGTCCTCGATCTCTCGTGAATCCTCTGTCTTCAGGTCGCACTCAATTGAAAGAAACCCGGTATAGTGTTCTTTCAAAATATCTTTTTCAGCCGCTTGTCTGGATTCAACAGGTATATTGAGTGGACATTCTGTTGTGCGTCTGTTTTTTACGAGCTCTGAATAGAATGGATTAGGTTTGAAAATAAACCAATCGGGACGGTATGGTGTAATTTTACCTGTAACTCTCAAATCCTGTATGGGATACCGCCTCCAATCCGAGTGGGGGAAATATATGCCCTTTTGGGTAAGGTTGTATAATAGCCTGGACATAAATTCTTGTGTTTCAAAGTGATGGGCTTGTTGACTTCCTACTGCCAGGTTCCGTAATAGATAATGTTGTTTAGGCAGAGTTGGATGTTCATAATTCCATAACGCATGTAAATCAAATGTAGCAATAATATAAAGCCCAAGTTTGGCTAACCGATAGTGATATTTTTTTTCGTCACCTTTAGCTCTGCTCGCCTTCAATAAGTTATCGCGATTGAGTAATTGCTGGGCATACATTTCTGCAAGGAGATTACCGACTGACTTTTTATGCATATGAGGAGTCGCTACTCTTCCAATTTGAAACATATCCAATTGTCTATGCGTATAGAGACATCTTAAGATTGCCATTTTGTTAGAATTATTTATGGCAAGCTTGATGACTTTATCTTCGACAAAACCATTTTTTAATCTGCTTGATTTTCCATTTATCCACCGTTTCTTTCTGCCGCTTTTTTCTACAGTACCATCCCCCTTAACCGTTTCGATTTTATTCAATGATCCATCTTCTCTATCAAACTCTAATTCATCACCATCTGCTTCATCTTCTTCATCCAAATAATCTTTGAAGATATCAACCGAACCATCTTCATGGTGATCGGGAGGAATGAAGTCTGTAGGATCGTAATCGTTACTTATGATGTGCCTTACTTCCGACATTTGAAACCACCTCCTAAAATAAAAAAAAGACGCGATCTGCCCCTTTGGGCACACATCGCGTCTTCCGCTTTTCATATGAACAAAATAAATTATACAACAAGATGATTAAATTGTGCAGTTGAAAAAGAAAAAACGTTCCTTCGATAACATGAGGGAGAGAGCAGCCGCGAATAGCGAGGTTAATTACATCAATGGTTGAAGCGATTTGGGTATAGCAACATTCAAAGGGAAGATCTGCGCGCAAGGGTCACAATACCTCCCAACCCGCACCATACCGACTTTGAAGCAGTGCTCCTACCAAGTATTAGATCGCGGCGACCGACTCAGAGGTACCGTCCAGCCTTTTCTGATACATGTGATCGAGTTCAAACAGGTAATGTGTTTTCTGAAAACTCAGAATGCTTATTGCTGTTGGTAGTATAGTTAGTCTGGCTAACCCTTATACAACGAATCAAATTAGGTGTCAAAGCAGGCTTGCAAAAATTGATGCCGGAAAGGTATTTTCGTTGGCGTTCAAATGTATCACGATAGCAGACATTTGAGTTGGAATGCTATGGATTGGGCATTTTAAATGGATGATAATCCTATGAAAAATATGGAATATTTACCAGTGATGATTCGTATATCGAAGGAGTCTATTTATAAGCTATTAAGAGGCTATGTTGGTTGGTGAGCGTGTATAGTTACTCGGGGTTTTGGAAGTGCAATTAAGAGTCCACAATGCAATATTTAAAAGATCTACATCGAAAGTATAAAAACTTCCTATTTTCCCTTTAGAAATCAACTCAAATTCAATTTTTAAAATTTTCGGAATGAGCCTCCTTTTCCCAAAAATATCGGGTGCTTACAGGCAACGGTTTCAGAACGTTGCCTGTAAGCACCCGATTTAGGCTCCCAATAAGCTAATTTTAGACCTCTCTATATCTGGTAACAATCTTTAACATGCTCTCAACAACCTACCAGAATCCGAAATACATATTTCCCCCTCTTTTGAATCACATATTCGAATTGCATTGGCCCATTGCGATCCATATTAAAAAGTAGAGCAGCACCTAGATAGCAACGAATCTAAAAAGAGTTATTAACATTCTGGAAGTAGCTGTAGCCAATACGTTGGCCTTATATTCTAATTCTATTACCTTGAATCGAACTGATTGAGGACATCAATTACCCCTTTAAAACCTTTGGATGATAGTGAAAACTTCCTCTTCCATGGTTTGTACGAATCATTAAATAGAGTTATCTATTGATAAGTCAGCACTTATTTTATCAATCTTATAGTTACTATTATAGAAACTATATAAGTGATTGCATAATGAGTCTGCCTTTATCCCTTTGTTTATCAACACTTTACTTATAGTTACTACAAATATTGATATTGCTGAATTTCCATCCAACATTTCAATAATCGGAACGGAAAATACAAAGTTTTTACTAAAAAATCATCAATCTAGACATTTTAATAGAATCATTCAATCTTGGTGTCTATATTGGATACATATATAGATACCTCAAAACAACTCATATTCTATAAGGATAAACTAGTATTGAATTAATCAATATTTTAGATTATGATTGTAAATAGTAACCAAATTAGTAACTATAGATTATCAAAGGAGGTGGTAGTTATCCGTGGAGTTTCAATTACATCAACAATACATAGAGTTGGAATTCACTAAAGAACAAACTAAAATGTTTGCGGATATTGTGGAACTTGATTTGCCTATGAAGCGAATTCTTTTAACCGTAGGGCAACATGCTGACGCCAATAAAGAAAATGAACTCAGTGCCGGCATCTCAATTAAGCAACTTTCTGAAAAAGTAATAATTACACGCAAGGTTCAAGAACGTGGCAAGGGCAAGAAATTCGGTCTTCAAGAAGCCAACATTGACCGAAAACATGCAGAACGTATTGTTGAATCACTGCTTAAGATGTCACTTTGTTTTTATAAATCATTTCATCCAACAAAACTGATATTTTTAACACCACGTGGCCGCGGCGTCGCGTCTGAGATCATGCGTCGCCATAGAGAATCCCAAAAACAAATTAGGAGTTGACTATTTAATGTCATTCAGAGATAACCCCCCTTCCATTAACATGACCATAGTTGGTTTTGGACAAGCTGGATCAAGGATAGCTGATAGATTTGCTGCTTATAAAACCAGAGATGGGAAGCCCGTTTACAACTGCCTAGCCCTAAATTCAAATGACGGTGATCTCGAAGAATTACGTAATATAGCACCTGATAACAGGATATCATTAAAATTAGGTGGATTAGGAAAAAATCCTGAAAAGGCACTCCAAATATTAGAACAAAACGAGCAAGTTAAAGATAATTTAAAGGACTTTGTAACAAAAAAAGTTCGTGTACAAGATACTGTGGTGCTCTTTATTGCAGGATTAGGCGGCGGGACTGGTACAGCCACTATATTAAAAGCAATTGAAGAATTTCATGAATTCTATAATCTAAGATTAGTAAAACAGGCTCTTTTTAAAATTAAGGAACAAGTTGGAGATGCTGACTTTAAGCAAAACATAAGAAAATACCAGCTTGATGCCTATAATAAAGTGAAAGATGAATTCAAAAAAATAGGGATAATTGCTACTATTCCTGTCCGCAGCGATGGACCAGATGTATTACGCCAAGTTAATGACTTCGCTTCTCGTATATGGAACATGGCAAAAAACCCTACTAAAGGCATTGCATTCGTACAATTCCCAGATAATCAAATGTTTTATGAACGGTTCATAAATGAACGTGACTCTTCCTCCAAAAATTATCGAGATTTTGCTAATAGTGAAATAAGCTCGATTTTTCATGAGTTGAATACAGCGACAAATGGTAGTGGAACCTCAGTAATCATGGATTCCAATGATTTTAAACGTGTTGTAATTGAAAAAGAAGGCTGTTTTGTTATTAATAAAGTGCAAACCAATGTTAAATCCATTTCCAATACAGATGACTTAACGAAGCTTTTTGTAAGTTCTATAGAGAGTAATAACCTTCATGATCCTATTGCTTTGCAAGAAACAGACGATAATGGCCAGACAACATTCGCCAGGGTCCATCATGTTGGTTTACTTGGTATTATTCCTCCTGAATTAAATAAATTAGGAAGCTCTTTCATTGATAATGCTAAGGAAGAAGTAAGTATTAAATTACCATTACAAGGCACAATTTTTTCAGGCTATCTAAGCGAAAACAACAATTTTAATACTACTGTTTACTCATTTTATAAGACCGATGCCCTACCCATCCGGCTTTCAAAGGGATTAGTAAAAGAATATGAAGAATTTATGGCCAAACAAAAGCAAGTGACCTATAAACAAGATTCAATTCAACAAATAGCTGTGGCTAATCAAGAAAATATTGATCTTGATATGGATCTAACTGATTTCGGTATAACACTGGAAGATCTCGGAATAACAGAATCGCAACAAAATTCCTCAATTGATGGTGATGTTGACATTGAGAATATGGATTTCTCTGATATTGATCCAAATAACATAAACTAGAATTATAAGACCTCCCCTCTCATATGGTGATTGGGAGGTCTTTTCTATAAAATCCGTGATTTTTGGAAATTAAGCGTGCAGTCCCCCCTCCTGATTCCTATAAAGTTTGATTTTAGAGCAAACTGCTGGAGCAATTATCCTCAATTACCCCTCTACGCTAAGCTGCTGGTATCTCTCATACGTTTATAACCTTCATATCGGCTTAATGTTGGTTCAGATGCTCCAATGCCCCGATATTGCCCCTCTGTTTTCACAAACATACAATCCCTTCCTCAGTACATTTTCGTTTTCCCTCAAAATTAGTATGTTCATTACAAATTTTGTGTAAAATTACACCTATCATAAGAGGCTATCAATAGATGATAGCCTCTTATTAATTATCAGTTATCTACCTCCCAATATATCAATACATAGTTTTATGTCATTTGGCGGTCGTCTATTAATAGTTCATAGACTATTATTAATTATTAATTGACTATCTATTGATATGTCACAATATATCAAGCTATAAATTACCTTAAATCATTAATCCTTCTTAGTAGGTCATAGTCTGTCGCTAATTAATATGAATCTACTTATTGATATACCATAGACTATAATGTGAATGGATCTGACAACCTCCCGATAGGTCACAGTCTATTATTAATTATCAATAGGCTTCCTAATAGCATGTCAAGCTGCAATTGGGATGTTCTACGAGAATTGCGGATAGAAGCTTCCAATAGGTAAGACGTTATTGGTAATTGTCAATAGACTGTGTATTAATAGATGATAGACGACCAATAGGTCAATATTTCGCTAGGTTTAAGAGGCTATTTACATCTCCCGGAAGTTTGCTAGCTATCAAATAATAAGCCCTTATGATATAATTTTTCCTAAATAGTAGGACTTATTGTTCACAAAATAGGTCAATAATCAAAATTTACGGTTGTAAGGAGGCTCTTAATAGGCTATGACAGATCACTTTGAGCTATATGAAGGACATGTGACAATAGGAATTGCTCATGAGAAGATGAAAAAGGCAGGTATTTCAATTCCTATTCCAACACTAAGAAACTGGGTAAATGATTTACACCTATTAAAAATACATACAATACCAAGAAACACAAGAGACGAGCGTATATTCAGCAAAGAAGACATAGATATACTCCGATTCATTGCTGAGGCTAAACAACGATTTGGAAGTAATGTTACTATGCAAACTATTGGTACTATGTTGCTCGAAAATTTCTCTCAGCATTTGCACTATGATCCGCATGATTCAAATCTCGAACATGGAATTACTCCAATCCTTTCAGAAGAGAGATTAAAAGATTTTCTAAGAGCTGAGTTACAGGAGATCAGCACGCTTAAACTTGAAATGGAACAATCGAAAGCAAAATATGAAGAAATGTTACGTCTTATGCCAGACCCTGTTGAGGAAGCGGAAAGACTTAAGAATGAAATTCATCAACAAGTTGTAAGTCTTATGCCAGATCCTAAAGCGGAAGCACTACAACATAAGATGGAATTGCGTCAGCACGATCTTGATCGATCATTTACAGAAAACCGAATACAAAAGCGATTGAGAGAAAAAGCTGAAGAAATTTGGAACCGGAACCCTAAAAAGACTGGGTTTATATTTAAAAAAGAAGACACTGCAGCTAAATTGGAATTTATCGAATTATATAAACTAGACCATTATGAAGAAGAAATGAAAAAGGAATACGCTTTAGCGAATGAAGTAAATCAAACAAATATGCAGGAAGAATAGAAAGAAGGGGAGAGGAAGATCATACCATCTGGTCAATGAGTAAGTAGTGATTGTTTACTTGACGCTCTTGATGATCCATCCATAAGATTCCTAAGCTTCTCTCTTTATTAACAAAGAAACAAGCACTGGTGCTCCTCTGACCAAACATACTGAATGGGCAGTAAGGATAGGAGTATCACCAGGAAGAGTGAGTGAGTTAGTTAATCCACAAAGACAAACAAGGCAACTTACCTTTATAAGAAGCTTTTTTGGCCGATACAGCCGATACCATCGTAGGAGACTGAGCAAGTGCCGCGGTGACCTTGCGCCCTTAAAGTAGCAGTGAAACTAAAGAGTGAGGTCAGCCATATGGAAATTCCACAACTTTCTTTTGGCATAGCGCAATCATCCCTTATAAGAGTAACTTTTGGTTATTAGTGTACCGTGCACTTTCTTTTAAAACTGCAGAGTATAGGGGGCAGCATTTGAAGAATTTAAATAAAGTATTTAATCAGATATGCTGGCTAACCGAATCCGGGGTATATAGTTGTAATGATATGATAGAGATTTTCAATAAAAAATTAAACTATACTGATAGCCTGCTTGAGAAAACCATCCAATCTTTTTTTCGCTCTTTTGCCGAGGAGCAGCTAGCTTGCCTGCAAATTAAACAGTTACCCTTTGATTATGTTATTTATCCATTAGTCAATCCTCATACATATGCCAACTTTTTAAATAGATCAGTCAATAACTATAGGGGTGTCCGTCCAAAGGTATCTCAAAAAGTAAGATTTACTGTTTGGGATGGGAATAATGCACCCGAACACTTGAGTGATTGGACAGGGGAGATAATCAGGAAGCAACATAACGGTGTTTTTATAGAATACATAATCCGAAGAGATATAGATAATGAAACTATTAAATTGGCACGCGGCTATATAAGAGAAGTAGTTCGATAAACTTGCACTAGAATTTATGGGGACTAATTACCAAGACTTACATGTGTTTGTTCAGACAGACATTGTATATTATTGTTGTGAAGGGATGTGACCAAATGCTATATCAAGTTATCAATTTACGAAATTTTAAATCGAAGAGTTTGACGCCAGCAGAGATTTTAGATATGGACTATGATTCCGAAGGCAGAGTAATTATTATGGGAAAAGACAAGGAAAACTATTTTTTACTGGCAAGTAAAGACATTGTTGAAATTGAAGACATAACCGACATCGCTCCCTAAGATGATATTGACATTCCAAGTCAGCTTGGGGCGGCGATACCGTTGACATAACAACTCCCATTTCTCTTCTAGCCAGTCCTTTGCCCACTGGCTAACACCAACAGATTATTGAATTTATACTTATGTCTACCAACCACAAGCAAATATTTAAAATGAATCCTCCAGTATCAACCGAATGTCTGCCAATAATATAAAAGTCCACAGCGTTTCCAACGGCCGCAAAGCAGTTCCACCCATCTACGAGCTCATCAATTCCTACATCGTCTGAACATTCCCCCATCAATTTTGCTAGTGCCATCAAACAATCAAGTCTAGATATCTATTTTTGTTAGTATTTTAATGGATATCATAGATATCTCAGATATCCAAAAAACATTAGGCAAGCGTCTCATATGGCTTCCATATCTCCGTCAACATGGCAATGGCGCTCTTAGCGACTTTTGGGCTACAACAGTAAAGGGCAAAGGTTCTACCAGGCAGCTTCCATATGCGATATCAAGGCAGGGGTGCTTCCGCTGCTTTCCAGCCCGAAACAGTAGGGCAGGGACGCTTCCGCTGCTTTCCAGCCCACAACAGTAGGGCAGGGGCGCTTCCACTGCTCCAAGCCTGCATCAGTAGGGCAGGGGCGCTTCCACTGCTCCAAGCCTGCATCAGTAGGGCAGGGGCGCTTCCACTGCTCCAAGCCTGCATCAGTAGGGCAGGGGCGCTTCCACTGCTCCAAGCCTGCATCAGTAGGGCAGGGGCGCTTCCGCTGCTCCAAGCCTGCAACAGCAGCGCAGGGGCGCTTCCGCTGCTCCAAGCCTGCAACAGCAGGGCA
>NZ_JAAOIW010000012.1:0-196407 GCF_011440305.1 Paenibacillus agricola
TACTTTGTTCGGGACAACGGAAAATACAGTCTTGGTGAATGGAAAGTCCACATTCAATGGATTCTTGCCCAGACGACACTATTGTCGATTGATGATTTCCCATGAAATGGTTAATCAACAGGCGTGCCCGTGGTATTAACTTACTTGGACTGCCAACAGGCACAAAGCTGTATATCGGTGAAAAAGCTGGTGTTGAGATCACGGGACTTCGCAATCCTTGTGCACAAATAGATAATTTCCAGTCAGGGTTATTGAATGCGGTTTTGGACCGCGATGAGAATGGAAATCTAATACGAAAGTCTGGTGTGATGGCTATCGTCCTAACTGGGGGAGTAGTTCGAGTTGGGGACCCAGTCCGAATTGACCTACCACCTGAACCATTTCGTCCTTTAGAACGAGTGTAAAACGGATCCTGTTGTTAAACGAACAGATACGATAGTGGAGGAGCTTGCTATGCAGCAGCTCCTCTTTTCTATTGTGTTGGAGGACAAGAACTTGCATTCATTGCCAAAAGTTCATTTGTCCTTACCAGAAGACCGCACTGAAGCAACTTTGGGCTATAACTTCGCCTTTGTTCGATCCCACGGAGTCCTTCCTTAATTCATTGTCGGGTGACAAGAACTCATACGCTTAAGACGCCGCATGATCGCGGCTTTTTTCATTTTATGGATATATATTCTTGTCAAAAGTGATTGAACGGGATCATGGCTCCGTTCTCTATTTGGCAGTTGTTGTTCCTCAGTCGTCATTATTCCCCCCCTTTTTTGACAAACGTGCTCTACCAAGAATACGGCAAATTCCCAATAGAAATCAACACATGAGCGATAATATTGGACTATTATTTGTTATATACCATTGGATTGCTGAAGAACACAGGTTGAATCTATTGGCATTATAAGGTATGGTAAAATATGTATTAGCGGAGGGGGTTACATGATTAATCTAAGTGGTCTTGTTGAATTTGTCAGTCCATTCTATACAAATAAGGATATCATGCACGATTTGAGTCATATCGAAAGGATGATCAATTCCACAAATAAACTGTTGAAATACTATCCAGAGATAACGGACACAGATTTGATTTATTATGGATGTTATTTTCATGGTTTTATTTATTTGCGGGAAGATTTAATAAGAGATTATTTAGAAAAGCAAGGATTGGGCGAGGAAAAAGTCGGAAAAATCGTCAAAACTTCATGGGAATCTCAGAAAGATAAGATTCCAGAAACGCTGGAAGGAAAGCTCCTACATGATGCTCACATGATTGAGGGAGGAAAGACGTATCTAATCGTAAAATCATTATGTACAGGTACTGCAAGGGGGCAAAGCTTGGAACAAACACTGGATTACTTCGAGAATTATGTAATTGGCAAAGGTGAGTGTTACTTGCCTGAAGCCCAAGCGATATTCTTTGAAATGCAAGAATTTGCAAATGCTTTTATAAGAGATTTAAGAGAAGGATTACAAACCATTTAATTACGCTACGTGTACGATAGTTGAGGAGCTTGGCATGAGATAGCTTTTATTCAGAGTAAAAGTCCGAAGGACTTCAGTTGACTAAGGTGCTATGTATATTAAACAGCTAATTCGATAGAAAACTAACCATTCTTTCTGCATATGCGTTTCTAGCAACTATTTTACTCTTCTGAACGTAATAGAGTGGATGTCGCAGAGAAGGAGAGAAACATGTACAAGAAAATTATAGGATTTGCTGTTGTGTTCCTGCTCGCAACAGCTGGAAACACTTATGCCTACGACGTCCCAATGGTTACATACAAGGATGTAGCGGACCAAGCTTGGGAAAAAGATTACGTGTACACTTTATCGGCGCTCGGTATTATTGAGGGGTATCCGGATTCCGGCTATCATTCCGAAGAAGCGTTGTCCCGTGAAACCTTTATTAAGCTGTTGGTCGCTACGGCCAAGCTGGATATTTCCCATGCTTCGGGGTCCGTGCCTGCGGATGCGGCCGGTCGCTGGTCGGCTCCATACATAGCGGTCGCTTCGGAGCGGCACTGGATCGAATTTATGGTGAACGAAGCCGGCGAATTGAAACCGGAGCAGCCGATTACGCGCGAAGAAGTGGCTGCTACCGTCGGCAAGTATCTGCTGGACAAGGCGGAAATGACCGGCTCGCAGTGGACATCGGGAGATTGGTCGAAGGAACGAGATGAACGAGCGTTTACCGATAGCTCGAAAATTAATGCCAATCTCGCTCCGTACGTGTTTTACACGGTAAACCGGACCGTCATGGAAGGTGATAATCAGGGATTCCGTCCGAAAAGCGGATTGATCCGCAGCGAAGCCGCCGTCGTGATTAACCGCCTGATCGATATTGAAGCGACCGAGAAGGAATTGGAGGTAACTGGATTTTACGCGATCAAATCGAGCCCTGCCATCGGTCGCATGCCACTCGTCGACAACGTCGCGATGGGCTGGTCCCATCTCGAATACGATACGGCGGGTACGGCTAAGCTGGGTACGGATACGACCACCTATAAAGTTCCGGATGGGTACGCGGACGTGGTGGAGTCGGCCGACCAGGCGCGTGTTCATAAAGAACTGATGGTCTTTTATAACGATGGCAAGAAACTGTCGGTATTTTTGCAAGACGCGCCAGCACAGGAGGCGTTTATCGGCCAGCTCGTCACCAAACTCCGCGATCCGGCATTCGGGTTTTCCGGTGTTTCCTTGGATTTTGAAGGGTTGATGGATGCGTCAGATGCGCCGAATTACTTGCAATTTGTCCGGGATGTAAAAGTGGCCATAGGGAGTAAAACCCTCACCGTTTCCGTACCACCGGATTATTATTATAAAGGTTACGATTTAAAAGGGCTCAGCGAAACGGCCGACACCATTAACCTCATGGCCTACGATTTTACGCATTATGATTCGAACCTTCCTTCGGCTCCGCTGCCACTCGTCAGGGACGGGGTGGAGAGAGCACTCAGGCAGGGCGTGCCGGCCAGCAAGCTGGTGCTAGGCATTTCGAAGCAGGCGAACCAATGGATCACAACGAATGGTAAAGTGACGACGGCCGGGCCCGGCATTGATCTGGTGGAAAAACGCCTCGAGGATCCGACTGCTGCCAAAACCTGGAGCATGCCGTATTTTCTGAAGCTGATCCAGTACAAGGATGGCAGCACTGCCAACGAAATTTATTATGAAGACACGCAAAGCATCGCCAAAAAAATCTGGCTCGCCAAAGTCTACAGCCTCAAAGGCATTTCCCTCTGGCATATGGGCAATTTCACCGCAGCCGATTGGGATACGATCGCCAAAAGATAACGCCATCTAACATCACCTTCTTGGAAAAGAAGGTGACTTTTTGGTAACATTAAAGAATTTATATCATTTTGAATTAGGAGCTGCGTGAACAGTCAGTTTTTCTTTTTTTGGCTGTTCCGATATCGGGCAGTAATGTAAATTTATATATGTTGTTCTCCTAAATAAAGGAATTTTATGGGTACTTGTAGAATGTTAACGTCAATGGAAAACTGCGGCTAAAGTTTGATGGCTATTAAATAATCAGACTTCGGTTCGTTAACATTCCAGAGGGTAATCATCACTATAATATTTAGGAGGGTATCCAAATGAAGTTGAGTGTTGCCGTTTTACTAGTCTTGCTCCTGTCTTTTTCAGGTGCGGGGACGCTATTCGCAGTAGATCAAACGATGGCGACTGTCCAGGTGGACGGCCGCAATATTGTGTTTCCGGACGCTAAGCCTTATTCGGTAACGGCCAGCGTCTATGTCCCCGTCCGGATCGTTGCCGAAAATATGGGAATTCCTGTTATTTGGGATGTGAACTCCAAGTCGGTACGTATCGGGGAGGGAGATACAATTGTAACGTTTAAGCCGGAAACTATTATGAGCGGGAATAAGCCATTTCTGAAGGATAACCGGGTTTATGTCGATCTTGCCTTCATTCAAGACAAGCTGGGTGGTGGAGTTGTCTGGAATAAAGAGACAATGACGGTATCTATATCAACCAAATCGAATGTGTTAAAGGGAGTTCAGTTGTACAAGCAGTCGATGGTGAAATTAACCGGCGAGAAGGTGATCTACGTCGATCCTTACAAGGTTGACGGCGAGCCTATGGATGGAGACATTATTTTTATTACGCATACGCATGGCGATCATTTCAACATCAATGAAATCCAAAAGGTAGCTAAAAAAGATGCTACAATTGTATTTCCGACTAAAGAACTGGACAAAGTGACAGCAGCCGGATTCGAGAAAGTGGTCGGCGCAGTTCCTAATGAAGAAGGGACTGTAGATGGTATTTCCTATAAGGCTGTACCGGCGTATAATACACAAACCAGTAATCATTCGAAAGATAAGGAATGGGTAGGGTATATTATTAAGGTGAACGGAGCGTCTTACTATATGGCTGGGGATACGGATTTGATTCCGGAGATGACAGACATTGATGCAGACGTTGCCTTCCTTCCAATGGGCGGTACGTATACGATGGCTTACGAGGAAGCGGCTAAAGCAGCAAATATTATCCATCCGCGTATTGTAATCCCGTATCATTACGCCGATGTAGTCGGCACCCGAGACGATGCGGTAAAATTTATTGATTTAATTGAACCTGGCATAACATCTATATTAATGAAAGAGTAGTAAAGATGAATGCAGCCGATCAACAACTGATCGGCTGCATATCGGGAGATAAAATACTAACAGAAAAAGTTTGCCCTGGAGCCCGTCGAATAGGCTTCTTTTTGCTTTGTTGAAGTAACTGGAAGTTTAATTGGAATTGTCCCGTAGACGGATCACAAACGATTGCCCCTCTTGTTTAAAGCGCTCGAGTCGATCAAATTTCCGGCGTGTTGTTCGATTACATTTCTGAACGATCAGCTCAAAAAGCTTCTTGAATACCGCAAATGGAACCTCAGACAGCAAGTGATAAACCGTAAATTTGCGTGCCTTATCTTCATATTCGACCACTTCGACAGCCTTACATGGTCGCGTAAACGGGACAAACGTCTAATTGTATAGAACTAACAGATAACGGAAAAAATGTGGATAGGATATAGACTGGGAAGGAGTGAATGCAATGGAAACTACACTGAGGGCTGATGAAGTAATTAGCCGCATCAAACAGCTTCATACAAACGGAAGCCTGCTTAGTAAAAAACAAGTGAAGCAAAACGAACCTGAGCTGATGAGAAATGCGCTGTTTTATTTTCCGAGTTGGGAGCATGCGTTGAAAAATGCTGAGCTATTATAAAGAACAGACTTCTAAAGCCGAGAGATTGCAGGATTCCGCTCCTACAATCTACTCGGCTTCTTTGTATGCATTATCACTTGTAAATATCGTCCCTCAATGTTGCGGCTGTGGCAATACAAGTCAGTTCAACTTGCATGGTATAGTCTTCTTTGTTGAAAGTATGGACATAGCGATTCAAGGTTACTGTCCCAATGTCGTTTATGGTATGGAATATTGCGATTGGGTTTCCTTCGAAACTGTAATAAAAGTGAGGTTCAATAATCTCAGGCTCATCTTTGAGCATTTCCCATTCGCAATAGTCAAAGTGTGTCTTTTGCCCTTCATTAAGAGGGAGGATAATATCTCGGCTCCAAGACGTACCATGCCACCTAGCCCCAAATTCTTTTAATTCATGAAATAGTATGGAGGCTTGTAAATAAGATAATGGTGTCTTGTCGCCTTCAATAGCTTGCATGAAATCGTCTAAGGCAAAGGATGGTTTTGGTGCGGATAAGAAGGGGTCATCCGATTGATCACACTCTTCTGGATATGGCAAGTCTTTATCGATAGGTATAGCGTATACAACTCCGTTTCCGTTCCCGCGTTCGGTGTATAGATAAGCCCGCAATTTAAAGCTATTCTTAATGCGTAGGTGTGAAAATCCTCTTACAATGGACTCTGGATTTGTGGGGGACTTGAACCATCCATAGTCCAATTCATTCGAATCTTCAACGGGCTTTGAATCGATAAGCAGATTCGGTTTTATTGCATGGGCGGGAAACCGTTGTTTCTTGAATTTCTGTTTATATAACGTGATGAGTTCTGTTAACGTGGTCGGTCGTTGAGTGGAAATCAAAGGACATGGATGATAGTAATCATCTCTATTAATGTGTTTCTTACCGAATGTCGGTACTTTTGATTCGCTGATCTGTCTCCGCCAGAGATCTTTGGTAAGCTCAAGATTCTTCCATCTTGAGTTTTGTTCAACACTCCAACCTAAAAGGATCCATGGATGGGACTGCAACTCTTTAAGAACAACTAATGATTCCGAAATATCATACTCCCCACGATTGACCAAGCTTTCAAACTGATCTATCGCATGACTCGATGATGTGTTTTGCAAAGTGAAAAGGTTGTATATGTGGAAGCGTCCCTTTAATGGATGATCTGTTCCATAAATTCCCTCCAATAATTGGATGAGCTGTCTCATCGTCGGGTCTATCTGGATCTCGCCCGTAGCATGACCCAATATTTGAAGAGAATGGTATTGTTCAAATCTTTTATCAAAATTAGCTTTTCCAGGATTCAATAATAAACATGCACCGATGGATTTTTCAGACTCGCTGCCCCATTCTATGAATGTCGACGTTCGAAAAGTGTTGTCGCCCCGTTTCTCAAAGGCTCCATATGCTTTAGGTTGATTCATTTTAATCCTCCATTCCTATCTTGTTTAAGTTCTAGCCCCATGTGATCGGAGACAGTAACAACACCTAACACGGTGTAATGCGCAGTCTTTATCAAGCTGAAAAGTCGGAGTGAGTGCAACCTTTTCCAATTTATGGCGTTTAGAGGATGTAGTGCCTTATAAAGGAGGCGATTGCTATTCGGGACAATCTCGCTTTAGCTGTGCCCATTCCATGTATGATCAAGCTCATCATGGCTACCCTCAATTCCGAGAAGGCACGCAAAGGAATATAGGCTTTATCACTGTAGGCTACCGCTTAGCAGCCGTTAGGAGATGATGGATATGAGAAATAAGATGTTTTTATTAATAGGTTTGTGTACGATAGGTTTGAGTTTGATGGTGTCTCCTAAAGAAAGTTTCGCTGCAGAGCAAAGTATAAGGGTTACATTACCAGATTTTGTGGTTACGCTTAATGGCAATAGGGTTGAAAATCAATACCGGGAATATCCACTTTTAGTATATAAGGATATAACCTATATTCCAATGACATGGTACGATTGTAGGCTTTTGGGATTAGAAACGGAAATAACACCAAACGATAGCCTTAGCATTGCTAAAGGGAGAGTAACCTCATCTTATGTGCCATACCAAACCCATATCAAGAATTTGAAAAGTAATAAGGCAATAATACCTACATTTGAGACCCTAATAAATGGAGAGAGAGTGGACAATTCAAAAGAAGAATATCCACTTATTAGCTTTAAAGATGTTATTTATTTCCCTTTAACTTGGAAATTTGCCCATGATGAATTCGAATGGGAATATGTGTGGAACAACTCAGAAGGACTTGCTATTAATTCTAATAATCCACAATTGAAAACGGTAGATCTTCCAGCATTCGCAGGTGAAAATGATGTCGCAGGTTTTGAAGGATATTATTATTATACAGAAACAGTAGGCAACCATAACCAAATCTACAGAGTACCTGACAATAACTTGTCGAACAAAGAACGGGTATATGATTATGATCTGGATAGCTCCTATGGATTTAATAAGCATTTGAATTTTGAGATCAGAGCTAACGAGCTTTGGTTTTCTTATCATGTTGGTGGAGCTACCATGGGCTCGGATGTATATGGCAAGGTGAACGATAATGGAATAGCAACCATAGAGCAACGTGGATATCTCGATTTCAAAAGTGCTCCGTCTGGAACCTTGCGTATCGATCAAGGCGTACCGCCAGGAGGTAACAATCTTTTATGGGTGCCAACGGGGCAAGATGCTAAAAAGGGTACAAGCGTAGGAATTCCAAGCCTTATATATGGGTGGCATATAAGAGACGATGGAAGGGGCAGGGGTTTTAGTGGTGATCTTTCCACCACAATAGTAGGCGACGATATCTACGTTTTGGCATCATCGTATCCTACTGAAACAGGAGATTTAAACAAGATCTATAAAATCAATGTAACAACAAACGAAACTGAAAAGATTGTAAATGATGAAGTGAGCAATTTTAAAATTAAAAACGACAAACTTTATTATGTAAAAGATGCGGATCATTTTTTATACTCATCAAATAAGGATGGAACAGCGGAGCAACAACTATCGGACGGCATAGTCGCAAATTGGTATGACGAAATAGACGGCCATGTATACTATACGGTTGCAAATACAAAGGGACTATTAAATCTTTACAAAGCAGATCCAGCTAAAGAAGATACGCTTGTATTCAAAGAGCCTTTAGAAAGCGTCCAATTAGTGAATGACAAAATCATAGGCAAGCTTGCAGCAGGGGAAGATTATGGGGTTAAGATATTGGACAAATCGGGTAACCTCTATGTAGCCATTACAGATCAGGCTTCAGATGTTTTTGCTTACAACGACTTGATTTTAATCGTATCTACAGTGGATAAATCCATAAAGGTAGTGAAGTAAAAAAACAAAACTATTGATAAACGGGGGATGCTACCATGGAAACTGAGAAGGAAGTCCAAGAAATAAAAGAAAGATTAACAAATGTTGAAAACCAGCTCCAACAAAAGCGGCGTTCTTCAGGGCTATTACAGTTTCTAATTGGATTTGTAGTTGTTTTCTTACTCTTACTCATCTCAATTGGGGTTATTCATTTTATAAGCAGCTCATCCTCCTGAGAACAGACAAGGAAATCTGCTGCATGAAAATTTCAGAAAAAGTAAACTTCTTGCGGCAGACATACTGCTGGTACTGATTGTGACTGTGTGTGGTAATCCTTCTGCAAAACCGGCTTCATTGGAAAAACGACAAGCCGCGGCGGCTGGGAGATGGCAGGGACTTCCGCTCAGATCGATACACCGTTCCAGATGAAGATAAACCGACCGTTCTTCTTCACGATTGAAGACCGGCAGACCGATGCCTGGCTTTTTGTAGGGTCCGTTGTCGAACCATTTAGCTGGGTTTACTATAGAACAAATGGGCGGGTTGCGAAAAAAGTCGCTCGAGAAAGGAAGTGCTAGATGGATCCAGCTCGATTAAAAAAACTCCGCATCCTACAATTTATATGGACGAATTCTTTTATTTTGGTAGCGATAAGTACATTCACATTGCTTATAAATATGTATTCCTTATCTGCATTCCAACGTGTAGTAGGCATTATTATTTTGGTTGTTGCCATTTTCAGTATGTTGAAGAAGACTACGGATTTAAATATATATGGACTATTTCCTTCTATGAGAGAGCTTATGAAGTACGAAAAAAATAAACTGGGAAACGAATACCAGAAAATGCGATGGACCCAAATTGCTTCTCAATTATTCATTTCAGTTATGTTTTTAGCACAATCCTTTCTACAACATCCACCAAATACTGCTGATTTTTCTTTGAAAGACACCATGCTCATTACTATCCCGGTTGTTCTTGTGCTTTTAGTCGCTGTGAACATTGGACTGGTCTACCATGCAAAAAAAGTGGACTTGGGTACGAATGAATCATTGAAGGGTTATACGAAAAAAAGTATGTTAATAGGGTTAGTTATCGGCGTGCCAGCAGCTATTGTAGGGATTTTAAGTACACTTTTAATCACTTGGTTCAGGTAGTAATAAGTTGCCAAATAAAGCTTGGAGTTGAACACTATGTATTTACGAAGCCTGGAGCTTCTTAAAAAAAATGACCATAACTCGAAGGTGTATCCCTTTTCCATCCCTGCTATTAAAGGATTGGGCTCCCTTTCTTTTGGAACGAACGTGACCTTTTTTGTTGGGGAAAATGGATCCGGTAAATCAACACTCCTTGAGGCTATTGCCTATCAGTGCGGATTTAATACGGCTGGAGGGGGAAGGAACAATACCTATGAAGTAGATGCTTCCGGGTCTATCCTGGGAGATCATATAAGGCTCTCGTGGATGCCCAAGATAACGAATGGATTTTTCCTGCGGGCAGAAACCTTTTATCAATTTGCATCGCATCTGGATACGTTGCCCGAAAGCCTGAGCTATTACGGTGGTCGTTCTTTGCATGAGCAATCACATGGAGAGGCGTTTCTATCCCTATTTAAACATCGATTTGGGAAAAAGGCGATTTACTTGCTGGATGAGCCCGAAGCGGCTCTTTCCCCGGCACGACAGTTGTCTTTGCTGCGAATCATTAAAGACCTGGAGAAGGAAGCGCAGTTCATCATTGCTACACATTCACCGATATTACTCGGATATCCGCATGCACAAATACTGAATTTTGATGATCAGCCCGTCGAAGAGATCCGATATGAAGACACGTTGCATTATATCATTACCAAACGTTTTCTCGAAAATAGGAACGGGGTTTTAAAAGAATTGTTTGACGATTAATAATCCAAGGATAAGAGCTTTGGAGCAGCTTTTCATGCAAAAAGGACTATCGCCCAGTCAATAATGACCAGGTAATAGTCCTTTTGGTGTACATCAGGGAGTCTTACTTTACTTGTGCCTGTAATTTATAGACGATCAAGATTGTGCTTCTTTGCTGCTCTGCACCTGAAGAGGTTGACTTGACGACCGAACTGTAGCATACGTTGATGACCTGTTCGTCGCTCAAGCCCGCTAGAAATTCATTAGCATTTTTCTCTGCATAGGAACTATCCGTATCAATAAATTCTTTTACCTGAATCATTTTTCCACCTCCTTTTAGTGGGTTTTCGACAGGTCGCCCCAATTCATATATTGAATTTCTTCAATACTCAGATGAATTACACCCGAAGGTACGTACAACTGATGGGCTTGTGTCGGTTTTGACAATAATATTTGTTTCCCGATCGGAGACAAAAATGAAATGTGATTGTTATCGGGCTTGGTTTGTTCGGGAAAAACGATGGAGAAACTCTCTATGAAATCGTCGTCTAGATAACGCAGCTTTACTTGAGAGCCAATCAAGACCGTCGAATGTATGCTCTTCTCGTCAGGATGGGTTAGAATCAGCTCGAGCTCTTCACAATAGGAAACAAGGAGCTGGTCCATATCCGTTCGTTCTCTTCCGTAAGCAGGGAAATACAGGTTAAGAAAATTTGATTTCTCTTCATCAAAGTATACAAGCTGATTGATCAATTGTGTTTTTGAAACTGAAACGTTTTCAAGCCTATGGTTCATAGTAGATTTCCCCTCCATCACGAAAGCTACCAATCGCCGCGCCAATCTTTGCCATTATCATACAAATCCCTCCCATAGTAATAGAGGCCTCCCCAAAGGAAGCCTTTCGACTATTTTATCAGATGTTAGTGGGAAAAGGTAATATTCTAGCAAGCTAGGCAGGTAGTGGGTGACATATGGAGCCGCGCTTGAAAAACAGAGCAAGGATGGGAATGGGAATCTGCCACGGCGGACTCCTTTTTTTCGTAAGGAGAGGTTGCAGGCTGATGGCGAATATCGTGGATGTTTAGAGTAATCATACGCTTTGAAGTTGAGCTATGAATTTATACATTGAATAAATAGTGTAGTACAATGTTAATAAGGACGACCCTCAGCATCGACGTTTTTTGAGATACAATTTTTTAAGGAGGCGTAATATGCAGAAATTAAGTGCCGTTGACCATCAAGTTTTATTTAAACACCTCTATGATGATGCTCCGATTGGCATCGCCTTGGTATCGATGGAGCTAAATTGGTTAAATATAAATCCTGCGTTGAGTAAGATCCTCGGATATACCGAAGACGAATTATTGATGTGTTCGACAGATGACGTTACCCATCCTGAGGATATTAACAACACCAAGGGTTTAATAAAAGAATTGCTAGATGGGGCTATTTCAACTTTTGAAGTAGAAAAACGGTATATACATAGAAATGGAAGTTTAATTTGGACATCTTTACATGTATCATTACTACATGATCAGAAACTGCCTCTTTGCTTTATTTTACAAATTATTGATAATACAAAGAACAAACTCTCAGAACTTAAGCTCCAGGAAAGTATTGAACGGTATACTTCATTAAAAAAGTACAACCACGATGCCATCCTTTCATTTGGTTTAGATGGATGTATTATCCATGGAAATCAAATGACGGAGAGCCTGACCGGCTATAGGATTGAAGAACTCGTCGGAGTGAGCATTTCCAAATTGATTGGCAAAAAAAATCTTAACAGTATATTAACGATTCCAAATGACTACACGAGAACAGAAAAAGGTATAAACTACATTAAACATAAAGATAATCATGAAGTTGAAGTGCTGGCAACCTTAGCTCCTATAATCATTCATAACGAAAATATGGGTTTTTACATCATTGTGAAAGACATGACAGAACAAAAGCGGTTAATTATTGAGAAAGAAGCCGCTGTAAAGATGAATCAGGCTAAGAGTGATTTTTTAGCCATGATGAGTCATGAGATCCGCACTCCTATGAATGGTGTGATTGGTGTAGCGGAATTGCTCTTAGATACGAATTTGGATCCTGAGCAAATTGAATTTGTCCAAATTATAAAAAGAAGTGGTTCTTCACTTCTTACGATCATTAACGACATTCTGGATTTTTCGAAAATTGAATCAGGCAAGAATGAAATAAATGAAGATCCATTTAATTTAAGGTCCGCTATATCTGAATCCATGCAAATTATATTGCCAAAAGCGTTAGAGAAAAATTTGGAAATTACTACTACCGTTTCAGCTAATGTTCCCACCGTTATTAAAGGGGATGAGACGAAGCTAAAACAGGTTCTTATGAATTTGCTTAGTAACGCCATTAAATTTACTCCGAATGGAGCCGTTGCGATATTAGTTGAAAGCATTTCGCAAATAGAGGATAAGGTATGCCTTCAATTTGCGGTTCGGGATACAGGTCTAGGTGTACCTGAAGAGAAAATTGTTCATTTGTTCGAACCTTTTTATCAGGTAGACAATATTATGACGCGCAAAACTGAAGGGACTGGCCTAGGATTAGCTATCTGTAAAAAGCTCGTTCATCTATTGGATGGCGAAATTTGGTATGAACCGGGCAAAGATCAATGGGGATCTATTTTTTCATTCACTGCTGCATTTCAAGTTCAAACGGAATCCAGCCAAGCTGATATTTCACTCCTAGAAGGTAATTCAATAAAATCATCTCTCAAGGTTTTGATAGCAGAAGATAATAAAGTTAATCAAATTGTATTGAAAAAAATGCTTGAAAAACTTGGTTATAACGCCACTGTAGTCGAGAATGGAAAAGAAGCAGTTGAGGCGGTTAAGCGTTATCCTTATGATATTATTTTTATGGATATACAAATGCCTTTGATGGACGGATTAGAATCTACTAACTTGATTAGAGAACTCTTGTCGTCTAACCACACCACTTATATTGTAGCGGTAACGGCACATGCAATAAATGGCGACCGCGAAAAATACATATTGGCTGGTATGGATGAATATATAAGCAAGCCTATTAGTGTGAGTGCTTTATCAGATATTTTTGATAAATTCCATAGCCTCAAAAAGTTGGCCCCAAAGTCAAATGACTGAAATGTCGGGTGACAAGAACATAGTCCAATTAGTATCCGCGTAAATCGCGGGTTTTTTATTATATGCGATTGCCGATGTATGCCAAGAATATATCGAAGGATTACACGGTGCCAAACTATAATAATCTATAGGGGGTCATGAATTGTCGTCCTTATTCTTAAAACCTAAGAGACTACTGCGGGGGGATACCATTGGAGTTATCTCACCGTCATCGCCAGTTGCTTCCTTTTACCCAAATAGGTTGAAGCGTGGACTTCATGCTTTAGATAATATGGGGTTTAAAGTTATCGTCGGCCAGCATGCTGCACAAAGAACAGGTCATACAGCCGGTAGTATAAAAGATCGCTTAGAGGATTTTCACAACATGATTAGGAACCCTGATGTCAAAGCAATTATTGCTACAATAGGAGGATACAATTCCCATCAATTACTTGAAGAGCTAGACTATCCACTGATTAGTGAAAATCCTAAAATAATAATGGGGTACAGCGACATAACAGCACTTTTAGCAGGCATACATGCCAAAACGAATCTCATTACTTTTATGGGACCCGCCATTATGCCACAGTTTGGAGAATACGGTGGACTTATGGAATTCACCAAAAAATCCTTGGAGAAAACGTTAATGAGTGATCAACCGATAGGCATGATGAACGCAAGCATCGAATGGATTGAGGAGCATTTGAAATGGGACATAGAAGATACACGTCCAAGAGAGACCAAGCTTAATCCAGGAATAAAAGTATTAAAGCCTGGGCAAGCAGAGGGACCAATCCTAGCTGCAAATATGGGAACTCTTCTCCTTTTGTCAGGCACGCCTTACCTTCCGGATTTTGAAGGTAGGATTTTATGTTTAGAAGACGACGAGAGTGAGCAGCCTAGTACAATTGATAGATATCTTACACAATTTCGACAAATGGGTATTTTCGAGCAAATATCTGCTCTGCTTATCGGAAGATTTCATCCAAAAGTAGGGTTTAATCAAGAGGATTCCTTACAAGAGCTTTTAAAGAGCGTAACTAGAGGGTATCATTTTCCTGTATTATATGATGCAGATTTTGGCCACACAGATCCCATGATGGTACTTCCTAATGGTGTTCATGCTCGTCTACATGCTGTTCATGAGCAGCATATCCATTTTTCAATTGAAGAAGCTGCGGTTCAATAATGGAAGGTGTGAAGAAAATGAAGGAAAAGGTGCTCGAAGCCTATGACAAGCTTGCTAAAGATTATGAAAAACATGTAGATACGCAGAGTGGGCATAATGCTTATTACGAACGGCCAGCAATGATGAAGCTTATGCCCAATGATATGAATCAACTTGCAGTATTGGATGCGGGTTGTGCCGCGGGCTGGTATACGGAGCAATTGATAAAACGGGGCGCCCAGGTTACGGCTGTTGATTTAAGTCCCGCTATGGTCGAAGCTTGTAAAAGGCGAGTCGGCAATGAAGCAGCCGTATTCACTTGTGATTTAGCTGAAACGCTTCCATTTGAGAACGGGACCTTTAACCTGATTGTAAGCTCATTAACGCTTCACTACATCGATGATTGGGTGCCGACCTTTCAAGAATTTGATAGGATACTGAAGCCAGGTGGGCAGTTGATGTTCTCAATACATCACCCTTTTATGGATTTTAAGCATTTTGAAAGGTCCTATTACTTCGCCCATGAGCTATTAATGGAAACATGGAATAAAAAGGAGTCAGGTCCAGTGGAGGTCACCTTCTACCGGAGGCCTCTTCAAGAAATTGTTAATGTAACAGCCGCACAATTTACAATCGAACGGATCGTCGAGCCGCAACCAGATTTGGATTCCAAAGACAAGCCTGAAGCGCTTGATTGGTATAAGCGATGGTTTGAGCGTCTTTCGACCAATCCCCATTTTCTAATGGTTAAGGCACGGAAAAAGGTTTAGTAGCATTAATAAAACGAAGCCAAATGAGGTGTACCATGAAGCTTGTACTGAAAATAGGCGTTTCCTTAATGCTGTTGTTTTTGGTATTTTCTATGGTCTATCGAGTTACATTGATGGGAAATCCATTTGCCATACAAAATAAAACCAGTGCGTTTCTGAAAGCCGTACAGGTGAAGCAGTATGAGGAAGCCGCCCAGCTATTTGGTAGCACGGCAGATAAGAAAACTTTGGCGCAAGGCTTGTTGAAATTGCATGAAGAGGGCTTTAGGCTTCTGTCATATGACAAGGTGAACGCCGATTATGACGACGACAGTTTCAGCACAGGGCATGCAGAGCTAACCTTCGAGGTGGACGGCAACCCGATGAAGGTTAGGGCAATCCTTACATTCAGTCCAGAAGCTAAGCCCAAGCAAGTCTGCCCGATCTCTCCTTCCGAGATAAAGCGTGGTTCCATCCCTCAATTGGAAGCATGGAACCAACTGTTCTGCGGCGGATCTTTCTAAATTTAAGGAGGGTTACAATGAGAAGAACCATAGCAGATATCGAAGTAGAAGCAGTAGTCAAAGAATTGTATTTGTTTGCTTTGACAGCGGAAGCTATGGAATTTATGAAAAACACATGATGGAGCTGAAATCAGCCAACCAAACACCAAGGAGGTATGTGTAAGGCTGGAAATATCTGAAGAAGTTTTTTATTAGGGCATATTTTGGTACAGTACATACATGGATGCTACAATCAACTTGGAAAAATAGGAATATGAAAGGAGGAGTACATGTCCTGGAGTGAATTTCAAGCAGTACGCAACGAATATAATGATACATTCAGATCGATTGACGAAAGTCTCATTAAGCTCTTGAAGGAACGAAAAGATCTTGCTATAAGGAAGTTTATTTTAACTAAGTAGGCTTCTCCGCTTTTTGATTTCAAGCCAAGCGATTAGAGCTAGCCCAGGGTTGCAATTGAGACCATTGTAGGGAGATGACAGGAATGAAGAGAGTGGAAACTGTATGTAATATCGAAGCTTTACCTTTAATTATTCAGGAATATGCGAAGGCAGCAAGGATCTATGATAGCAGTTGTTCTGAAAATGCTAGAACTTTTTTTCTTGATGGTACGGTAAGAAGCTATTTGAAGCTGGGCAAGAAAGGAGCTCTTGAAAAAGAAAGCCGAATGATGGATTTTGTAAGCCGGGAAGGGCTTGCACCCAAAGTCATTGCTTATATCTCAGACGTGTCCGAAGATTATTTGCTCATGGAAGCGGTTACTGGAGAAGATGGTGTATCTGGTGGACATCTAGACAATCCTTCGAAATTGGCTCATGTATTTGGGGAATATTTAAGGCTGCTTCATTCCCTCCCTACCACAGGCTGTCCCTATCCCTCTAGAACAGCTGAAATGCTGGCAGAAGCACAGAACAAACATGCAGATATGGAAATCCTTAAGCATTTAAAGGGTAGCCCTGTTGATGATGTCATTATTCATGGAGACTATTGCCTTCCTAATATCATTATGGAGCATTATCAATTCAAAGGGTTTATTGACTTGGGTTCTGGCGGAATAGGAGATCGACACTATGACCTTTACTGGGGGCTCTGGACGTTGGCGTATAATTTAAAGACGGACCAATACAAGGATACCTTTCTCGATGCATACGGAAAAGCAGATATCAATGAGGACAGGCTGGAGTTCTGCTCCGTGCTTGCTAATCTAGTGGAATAACGAAGAATGGTGTGGGATGTTGCATGCATGGGGGAGCTTCCACACAATAAGCCAAATAACATCACACTTATGAATGGAGTGATCATGGATGATCGTTCCCATTATTTTTCTGTTTGTGGCTTATGGATTGGGTTGCCTGTCAGTCGCCTACCTATGGGTGAAGCTGAAATATGGGCAAGATATTAGAACGCTTGGAAGTGGCACTGCGGGTGCACGAAATGCTGGAAGAATGTACGGTTCCTCCACATTTATGATTACATTACTGGGGGATGCTGCAAAAGCTGCATTAGCGATTTACCTGGCAACTAGGATCACGGAATCACTTGCTTATATGGCGGTAATAGGTTTGATCGTAATTGTTGGGCATATTTATCCGGTTTTCTTAGGTTTTCAGGGTGGTAAAGGAATGGCTCCGTTTGCAGGAGGGGCGCTTATGATCGATTGGAGAATTTTCTTGATTATGTTGTTGATTGCTGGCTTGCTACTGCTCGTATTTCGGCGATTTACACCTGCCGGACTGACGGCCCTGCTGACCTATCCGTTTCTGATTTATTTATTTTACGAAGCATGGAGCTTTGCACTCATTGGTTTATTCACGATACTTGTTGTGATTCATGCGCATAGAAGCAATATTAAGGAATTAATCAGGAGTTGGTCCAGATGAGCATACAGTTTACAATAGCCTCAAGCCAAGAAGAGATGCAGCAAATCCATCAATTAAATTACCGCACCTTCGTTGAAGAAATTCCTCAGCATTCCCCTCATGCATCCAGGCAGCTAATCGACCGATTTCATCAGGAGAATACTTATTTAATAGGGATGAAGCAGGGGGTGCTTGTTGCGATGCTGGCGATTAGACACCAGCGCCCCTTCTCGTTGGATGAAAAGCTGGCTCAGTTGGATAGTTACCTACCTTTTATTCCAAAATCGATGGTGGAAATTCGCCTGTTGGCAGTGGATAAGCAGCATCGCTCAGGCCAAGTGTTTTATGGACTTGCCCAGTATTTAAAAGCATATTTATGGAATCACCATATTGATCTGGCCTTGATCTCTGGAACAACCCGACAGCTGAAGCTTTATGGTAGATTGGGGTTTGTCCCTTTTGCCCATATTGTGGGTACAGCCGAGGCAAGCTACCAGCCGATGTATATGACAAGAGAGAGCTTTGGTGGCTCGGAGACAGCTAAACTATTTGCGCATATAGAGCCTGTATCCTTTTGTGCGGGTCCCGTTAAAATAACAGAACCCATAGCTACACTGATGAAGCAACAGCCCCTATCACACCGTTCCGCTTCATTTATGGATCTAATGTCCAACGTACAAAAGTCTTTGGCCGCTATGACCCAAGCAAATTACGTACAGGTTCTGCTCGGCTCGGGAACCTTGGCCAATGATGTTGTAGCTGGCCAGATTTCCAGATGGAAGGGGCAAGGACTTATTTTGGTAAATGGAGAGTTTGGGTATCGTTTGGTGGATCATGCCGAACGTTTGAACTTGCCTTTTACCTGTTTGCAAGAGCCCTATGGCAGTCCATTCAAGCTGGACGCCATTGAAGCCGAATTGCAAGCAGCGCCCTATGCTTGGTTGTGGATGGTTCATTGCGAGACCTCCACAGGTATGCTGAACAACACCGAAGGGATCAAGAAGCTTTGCAAGCGCTACAATATATGGCTGTTTCTAGACTGTATAAGCTCCCTTGGTGCCGTACCGATTGATTTGTCGGGTGTTTATATGGCTAGTGGCGTTAGTGGGAAAGCGATTGGCGCTTATACGGGATTGGCTTTCGTCTTTCATCAGGAGGATGTGACACCCGACCATCGGCTTCCACGATACTTGGATCTTGGATTGTATGTGGCCAAGCAAAGTGTGCCGTTCTCCCATTCTTCTAATTTATTAAGCGCTTTAGATTTGGCACTACAGAAATATGCTACTAATGAGCCGTATGAACAGTTAATCGAGATCCATCAATTATTAACCCGTGAGCTGAAGCGTTTAGACCTAAGGACGTTGACGGATAAGGAGCATGCAGCTCCCCTGATTGTAACTATACCGATTTATAAGCCCTTTAGCTCTCAACAAATTGGAGATGCTTTGGCGAAGAAAGGCTTTCATTTGCAATATGAAAGTGAATATTTACTAGAGCATAACTTTCTTCAGATTGCCACTATCGGCATACAGCGAAGCGAAGTGCTTGAGCTGGTCCAATCCTTGGAAACTTGGGTGTTGGATCATAAATGAGTGGAATAAGGGTGCTTCGCACATAGCGGATCAACTGCGGGAGATTATTGATGATTTGCTTTAACTGCAAGCTGTAAATGGAAGAGAATGAAAGAGCTGAGGAGTCTGATCCTGCAGCTCTTTTTTTTGATCCAGGTTATAGAGTTAGATAGTAATGATAAAAATCAGTATTCTTCTTATACCCATTTCGTTCATATATCCTTTGTGCCTGTTCATTATCGATTGCCGTGGATAGTCCAAGTCCCTTTGCCTTTGTATATTTGGCGAATAGTTCTGCGGCTTCTAGAAGCAATTGGGCGGCACCTCGTTTTCTGTAGGTATCGGCTACATATAAATCATTAAGTATCCATGATCTCTTCATTGAAACCGAGGAAAAGGACGGATATAGCTGTGTAAATCCAATTGCTTTATTCATTTCGTTATCCTTGGCAATAAATATAACAGCATCCCTATGCTCGAATCGTTCAAATAAGAAGCGCTTTGCTCCTTCAAGATCAGATTCTTGCTTATAAAATATTCGGTATTCATTAAATAAAATCGATAAATCTTCAAGATCTTCAAGGGTTGCTTGTTTAGCAATTAAGGGATTATGCATTTCCGTCACTCCTTTTTATATGATTTGCCGAGATGATTTGGGAATTTAATATTTTTAGTGGTAATATAAAGAAAAGTTAACATATATAAACACATTTTACAATAAAATTATGGGTGGAGTTGACTGGATGAGCACGTATTTAATGAAAAATACTTGGCCGATTCATATAAACCATTATAGCTCCAATTATCTCGCAAATGTTATGATTACTATGTTCACAAATCCTTCCGTACGCTTGTTCGATGATTTTTATAATATTAGCCAAGGTTTTTCCAGGAATTTTGCGCAGGACAGTAATCTTCATGAATTTATCCGGTTTATGTTGGAACGGTTTTTTTATGAAGAATTTGAACAAAAATGTGGGGCTGTAGATGGATTGGGCTCTCAGGAAGCTATAGGAGACATAAAGCCATTTTGGATGAACCTTGTTTTGATGGTGTATCATATAGATCACTTGAGCTTTCAAAGGTGGGTGGAAGATAACTCCCAATTAAAAGGCGATATTGATGACATGATCAACGCATATATGTATGAGTTTTTGAATGATAAATGGCAAGAGCTGCTTCAAGAGCTGACAAATGACATATTTCCCATCCTGTTCGCTAACAGGGGATTTTTACTTGAATTTAATCGAAGGGTTGCCCGTACATAAGCTCGATGTCAGTGGATGGATTGAATTCAAGCTCGGCAGGAGCTTTGAAAAGTAAGGGTGTGTTGAAGATAATGGATATTCCAGCGTGGGTGAAAGAGTTGATCTTTTCGAGGGATCAAGGAATTTGTGTAGTTTGTAGCTCCAGCCTGACCTATTGGATAACAGAATTATCTGAAAATAACTTCGAACACATGGTACCTCTTGCTCTGAGTGGAGCCAATGATGTATCTAATATGCAATTAATTTGTACTACATAGCAGGTCGTTCTCCTCCACTAACTGACTTTACATACCACTGGGGGGTATGGTATAATAATAGTTAAGAAGGATAGGAGGCTAACCATATGGAAACCCTTGAAGAAAATGCAGAAGTGCTCTCAGAAGCCCATTGTGGCAATGCGAGGAAAAGCCATCATTCCGATAAAACAAAAGCAAATTTAGTGACACGACTCAATCGTATCGAAGGCCAAATTCGAGGCGTTAAGGGTTTAATAGAAAAGGATACTTACTGTGATGATGTATTAAATCAAATTGCTGCAGCTCAGGCGGCACTAAACAGTGTGGGCAAGCTCTTGTTAGAAGGCCATATGAAAAGCTGTGTGATCGAACGCATTCAGGCAGGGGAACATGAAGTTATAGATGAGTTATTGATTACCGTAAACAAATTAATGAAATAATAACGAATGGAAATAATAATGAATGATGGAGGAAACGATATGCAACATATAACCTTAAAAGTAGAAGGCATGACCTGCGGGCATTGTGTGAGTTCGGTTGAAGGTGCGGTTAAGAACGTAGGAGCTACAGGAAAAGTAGATCTATCAGCTAAAACCGTACAGATTCAATTCGATGAAGGCAAGCTCTCATTAGACAAGATTAAAGAGGCCATCGAGGATCAAGGATACGATGTAGGCTGAAAAAAAAGCGAGCACAGCGTGTTAAAACTCGTTGTGCTCAAATCTATATTTTTTTCGTGAAAATATACCCCCCAGTGGTATCAGGAGGCACATGCAATGGAAAAGGCTTTAGAACAACAGCAGACGACCTTGCAAATAACAGGAATGACCTGCGCTGCGTGCGCTAATCGGATCGAAAAAGGACTGAATAAGCTCGAAGGTGTGTCCAAAGCAAACGTAAATTTTGCCATGGAGCAAGCTTCCGTTACTTTCGACCCTGCAAAGGCGAATCTGGAGCAGATGGAACAAAAAATCGAGGCCTTGGGATATGGAACTGTGAAAGATGCAGCAGATTTTCAAATAACAGGGATGACCTGTGCAGCTTGTGCTACCCGTATTGAAAAAGGATTGAACAAAATGCCGGGTGTTACAAATGCTACGGTAAACCTCGCTTTAGAGACTGCCCATGTAGAATATTCATCCTCCATAGTATCGGTTGCCGATATGGTGGGCAAAGTAAAGCAGCTGGGATATGGAGCCTTTCCCAAACAAGAACAGCAGGAAACAGGAGATTATCGGCAAAAAGAACTGAGAAACCACAAGCTTAAGCTGATTGCTTCTGCGATTCTTTCTCTGCCTTTGCTTTGGGCAATGGTCAGCCATTTTTCTTTTACTTCGTTTATATGGCTGCCGGAATTGTTTATGAACCCGTGGTTCCAATTAGCTCTGGCGACTCCTGTCCAATTCATTATCGGTTGGCAGTTTTATATAGGTGCCTATAAAGCGCTTCGTAACGGCAGTGCAAATATGGATGTGCTGGTTGCACTCGGAACCTCCGCGGCTTACTTTTACAGCTTATATCAAACGATACGTTCACTAAATAATAATGTCCATCATGAAGTGGCTTTATACTATGAAACAAGTGCTGTCCTGATTACACTGATTCTGCTTGGAAAGCTATTTGAGATCTTGGCTAAAGGCAGGACCTCTGAAGCCATAAAAACACTCATGGGGCTTCAAGCTAAAACAGCAATAGTTCTCCGTGAAGGGGAAGAAATCAGTATACCCATAGAGGAAGTAGCGGTTAAAGATGTCATTGTAGTTAAACCCGGAGAAAAAATACCGGTAGATGGCGTAGTTATACAAGGGGCTTCCTCGGTTGATGAAGCCATGCTAACAGGCGAAAGCATCCCAGTGGACAAGCGTGCTGGTGATTCCGTTTTCGGAGCTACGATCAATAAAAATGGCATGTTAAAAATTGAAGCTACGAAGGTAGGCAGGGAAACAGCCCTTGCCCAAATTATTAAGGTGGTAGAGGAAGCACAAGGCTCAAAAGCTCCGATCCAAAGAGTAGCGGATGCCATCTCCGGAATTTTCGTTCCTATTGTAGTCGGGATTGCCATTTTAACCTTTTTAATTTGGTATTTCGGTGTAGAACCAGGCAATTTCTCGAGTGCCTTAGAAAAAGCCATTGCCGTTCTTGTTATAGCTTGCCCTTGTGCGTTGGGACTTGCTACTCCTACGTCCATTATGGCAGGGTCGGGCCGTGCAGCAGAATGGGGTATTCTATTTAAAGGTGGAGAGCACCTGGAAGCTACTCATCGTATTGAGACCCTTATTTTAGACAAAACCGGAACAGTCACAAATGGAAAACCGGAACTCACCGATATCATTACCGCTAACGGGATGCAAGAGGATATCTTCTTGCGCTTGGTAGGTGCAGCCGAAAAAAATTCGGAGCATCCTTTGGCTGAGGCCATCGTGAAAGGAATCAAGGAAAGAGGAATCGAGCTTCTGGAGACTGAGCTGTTTGAAGCTATTCCGGGTTATGGGATTCGTGCTGTCGTTGAAGGTAAGGAAGTGCTGGTTGGGACAAGAAAGCTAATGGACAACTATGAAGTGGATGCTGAGGCTGCATTTGAAAAGATGAGCCGATTAGAGGAAGCTGGTAAAACATCGATGCTGGTTGCTATCGATGGCAGGTATGCGGGAATAGTTGCCGTAGCGGATACGATCAAGGATACGTCCAAAGAGGCGGTAGCCCGTCTAAAAAATCTTGGAATTGAGGTCATCATGATCACCGGAGATAATGAGCGGACAGCGAAAGCGATAGCGGCTCAGGCAGGTATTGACCAGGTTTTGGCCGAAGTTTTACCGGAAGGCAAAGCGGCTGAGGTTAAAAAACTGCAGGCAGCAGGGAAAAAGGTAGCCATGGTTGGAGATGGCATTAACGATGCACCCGCTCTGGCAACTGCGGATATAGGAATGGCGATGGGAACCGGTACAGACGTAGCCATGGAGGCCGCTGATGTGACCTTAATGCGCGGCGATTTAAACAGCATACCGGATGCGATATTTATGAGCAAAAAAACAATGGCAAATATCAAACAAAATCTGTTTTGGGCTTTAGCGTACAACGTAATTGGGATTCCCATAGCAGCATTAGGCTTTCTGGCTCCTTGGCTTGCTGGTGCGGCGATGGCGCTGAGCTCCGTATCCGTCGTATTAAATGCACTTAGACTTCAGCGGATTAAACTTTAATGATAATAGCCTAAGGGTAGCTACCCTTAGGCTATACGATGTTTAGTTAATACTTAAATTACACGACGTGCTGTGATGTAATGAGAATTCCAATAGGAGTTAACCGTAGAGATTTTCACCCCACCTGCTCCATAAGTGTGCAGCATTTTGTTATTGCCCACATAAACTCCAACATGCCCTACTCCTGACCGACCAGGAACGGAGAAGAAAAGCAAGTCACCCTTCTTCCAGTTTCGTTTCGATACATAGCTTCCCATTTTTGATTGCTGTGCAGATGTTCGAGGCAGGTTTATGCCATATTTTCCGTAAATAAATTTTGTCAAGGTCGAGCAATCGAATGTACGGGTCTGGCCAACCTTAGCGCCAAATTTATAAGGAGTACCTTTATACTTGAGGCCTAAAGAAATAATTTTACTTGCTTTCGACACTGCGGATGTGGATACTGCAGATTCAGCTGCGGATGCATGTTGAGGATTACCCAATACTCCCCCACTGATACCGATAGTAGTTACTAAAGTCATAATGGCTAAACGCTTAGCCCATACTTGATGTAATTTCATTTCGTAAATTCCCCCTTGAATAAATTTCAGCTAGGCTTGTCTTATAAAAAAAGCGCTTGCTTGTTTGCTAACCTGCGCTCAGTATAACAGTTATAAAACATCCTATAATTTGGCACCCTGTGGTAAAACCGTTGGTACACAAGGCTTCAGCTGAATTTATTAAAATGCAATTAGAATTTTCTAATTTAGTACCCCTTGACTTTGTGAACCATTGCCAGAGTTGGATACTTCGTTAATGCCGATGAATGAATTCATCCGTTTGGTAACGGAAAAGACAATTTGATCACTAAGGTAGAATAGCGGCATATAACAGCTACTGCGGTCATATAATACCCGAAAATACCCAGAAATTCGAACATAATTTCGATCCTTGACTGGGCTTGGAGGAGATTTGTTGTGCATACAAAAGCTAGAGATGAGATATTTGAATCTATCAAAGCTATGTTTAACATCAACATTGTGGCGTATGCACAAATCGAGTTGGGGTATTTGAATGTAAAATGGAAATTGGAAACCGATCAAGGCAAGCTATTCGTCAAAAAATATAGCAAAACCCGCTATCCCGAGAAGCTGATGAAAGGGCTGGAAATTTCCTTGTCTCACCAAGCTCATCTCCATGCGAATGGCATCCCTTCTCCAAAGCTGTTCTCCTATGCTGGGAACTATGTATTAAGTACTCCTTCGGGGGCACGGTTCGTTTTAATGAGTTTTTGTGCGGGGAATATGATTAAACCGGGCTCTGCGAATGAGCACCAAATGCATAGCTTGGGAAACATAACCGGCAGCATGCATGAACTTTTAAATGCCAATCCGGCGAGCGGCCTGCAAATGCATTGGCATATTTGGACAAAGGAGAGCTTGCAGGCAAGCTGGACATCAAGATGGTCTGAAGCCCATTCCCTTCAAAGTGAAGCGACAATGGCAGCGCTGGACATCCAAAAGAAAATTATCCAAGAAACCGATATCTCCATCTTCTCGCAATGCGAGCCTGGCTGGTGCCATTGGGATTTGTTTGTAGATAATATTTTATTTGCACCTGAATCGGTCGCTGCTATTTTGGACTTTGACCGTGTGCATTATGTATATCCGGAATTCGATATATCGAGAGCTATTTTGTCTTGTGCATTAGATGGGAACGAGCTTCGCATAGAGTTAGTTTCTGCTTTTGTGGCTGGTTATCGCGCTCACCGGTCGCTCTCGGTCGAGAAGCTTATTCGGTCCATTCAATTAACGTGGTGGAAAGAAGCCGGATGGCTGGAAGTTGACAAAGCGCAGGATTACGCACCCTTAAGGAGATTCAGGCAAGAAAATATTTGGGTGGGCAGTAATTGGGGGAGGCTTTCGGAGATTTTTTCGGGAATCTAGCAACTCTATTAAAGCCTTCTTTAGCTTAAAGTAGGTTCCTAAATATGGTAATATAAAATGAGGAATCAGAGAGGGAAAAGAGAACAATCTTGGAAATTTGTAGCCTAGAAACCAATGATTCGCCACACAGGTGGAATAAGAAAGGGGAAGCCCATGCAAACGACTATTTATATGGTAAGACACGCTGAATCTCCTTTTACATTCGGGCAAGAGCGAGAACGCGGGCTATCTCCAGAAGGCTTTGTAGAAGCGAAGCGGGTAGCCCAATTATTTACTGATATTGACGTTCATTATATCGTATCCAGTCCCTATGCCAGAGCCCAGCAGACCATTCAGCATATAGCTGAGCAAAAGTCTTTGCCAATCATAGAGTTCGAGGAGCTCGCCGAGCGCTCGATCATGGGCTTGAACCACATAGCTGCATGGGATGTATTATATGAAGCGATCCGTCAATCTTTTGACGATAAGGATTTTGCTCTAGAAGGTGGCGAAACCACAAGAAGTGCGCAGCAAAGAGCCGTGCCTATTCTGGAGAAGCTATTAGAGGAGCAGCGGGGGAACACTGTAGTCATTGGCACACATGGCAACATGATGACGATTATTATGAATCATTACGACCCTAGCTATGGGTTTGATTTTTGGAACACGACCTCCAAGCCTGACATCTACAGAATGACTTTCAGTCAAAATCGGTTAGAGCAGGTCGAGCGGATTTGGGAATGAGTATTAACGTAATATGTGTGTTTGCACAATAAAGGACCGTCAGATGATCTTATCTGGCGGTCCTTTATTATTCATGCATTCTTATCAAGCTAGTTGAGCGTGATAGCCGAAAGACTTCCATTACTATTAAAATCCTTCGTATAGAATAACGTAGCGGTCGCAGTCACCTTGCCGCTTGGTCCCGTTACCGTTATCGTCGGATTGGAGGAATAGCCGGCCCCTGGATTCGTAATCGTTATCTCCGTCACAACGCCATTCGTAACTGTTGCAGTTGCTGTGGCCAGAGTCCTTGACCAGACCTCACCTCTGCTTCCATTATAGCGATAATAGTTGGACACCTCATCCAAGCGTTCATTTGTAATCCCATAAGGTGCAAGGACTTTAAGCAAGGCAGCTTTGTTACGCAGTGCGAGTGCTGAGTTGGGTCCACCGCTTTCCGTTCCTGCAGGAGTCACTCCGCTAAATGCTTGCCTAAATACCTCTGTGGGCACTCCAAGCGCCGCGGCAATTAGCACAACCGGTCTGCCATGATCCACTTGGTCGGTGTCAAACCCACCGGATATGACAACGGAAGTACCATTTTCAGGATTGGTAGTGGTAGAGGTTGTAGCCTTAGGTGCACCTTGGTTGGAGGATGGCGTTGTAGCCTGGCCAGAGCCTTGGGCGGGCTTCCCAGACTTTTCAGCTTTGTGTGCGGCAGGTGGACGTTGTTGGTGACCGGCATTGCTATAGGCGAATGCGGTCATGCCTCCCAGGATGGATAAGGATAGAACGCTGATAAGGGCTAGACTTAATGTAGTTTTTTTCATGGTATTGGCTCCTTTATTTATGAGAGTGTTGTTTCCTACAGCTTCAATATACAACTCTATTGTGTTGGCAGAATGTTGAAAAAAACCGTTAAAGGCTCAAAACAAAAACCAGTGGTTGAGAATCGAGATTGGTGTATTCCTCACTCAACAAGTAAGTGACAATGATAGGCTTAATATCAGTGACTACAACGAAGAAGCAGATCTCTGCGATGATCTGCTTCATACTCAAGTACCTGTGGTAGCGAATGCTTCCTGGCTTCGCGTCAAGACTGGTTGCTACAATTTCGGTAATAAACCGGTAGTGACAGTTTAATCCTTCAATTCATTGAAGGCAGAAACTAGCGGCAGCTCGAACCAGAACGTCACGCCGCCCTCCACATTGGCCGCTCCATATCCCATCTGGTGCAAATCCAAAATGCGTTGGACGATAGATAAGCCGAGGCCCGTTCCGCCTTCGCCGCGGGTGCGAGCTTTGTCCACTTTCTGCACAAAAGGTAGCCTCAACGGCCAACCTGTTCGGCGAAGGTGGAGGCCGGGCTCCATACGCGATGGAAGGGCGCCAGCAAGGAGGAACGCAGTCAGTTGAAGGAGCACGAGGAAGCCAAGGTTTACAGGAGGGTCAAGGCAAGCAAAGCACTCAAGGGGTCTCAGAACAAGCTTTCCGCGGGGGAGGAGAAAAGGGGCAGGAAGGGATACAGCGAGGTACAGAAGGCATGAAAGGCAGCAGCGCTAATGCGTTAGAGGTTTTGGTAACGTATTTCGGTATCATGTCCGTATTTGTTATGGGTACGTATTACTTTGAAAAGATGTGGAACCGTAGAAAGCGGGCGAGCAAGGTGAAAGCCAATGCCTAGACATGGATTGCTTGCACGTGACTAAAGCAAAAAGGAAATGACAAATGCCGCTCCAGTATATCCAATTTTGAGATAGAGCCACCGTTAAAAAAAGAAAAGATAGAAGATTGCAGATTCGTCACATCTTTCCAGAAAAATGAATTGAAAATTAGGTTCATTTGTGTTATTTTCAACTGATATTGATTATCATTATTATTTAAGGAGATGTCCATGCTTATGCAAACCCGTAATTTTATGACCGTTGCCGTTATCTGCTCATCCTTATTGTTTGCTGGGTGCGGAGCCGATTCCGCCAGCAAGAGCCAACCCACGGCTAAAGCCGAGAGCGCTGATCTTAAAAAGGCGACGGACGATTATCGCAAATATGTGATCGAGCAATGTGATGCTTTTGTTAAAGCGACAGGCGAATTCGTAGCTGCGATAAATGCCGGAGACCTTAAGAAAAGCCAGGACTTGTACGCTCCAACCCGGATGTTCTATGAACGGATCGAGCCTATTGCTGAAACTCTCGACAATTTGGATCCAGACATCGATGCACGTGAGGGTGATGTAGAAGATAAGGACTGGAAAGGATTCCATCGGATCGAAAAGGGCTTGTGGATCGATAAAACAACCAAAGGTCAGGAGAAATATGCCGACGAGCTATTGAAAAACAGTAAGTTGCTTCGTGCAAAGGTAGAAACGGTCGAAATCGATTCCAGCTTGCTCTTGACAGGTGCCGTTGAATTGCTAAACGAGGTTTCTTCATCCAAGGTAACCGGTGAAGAGGAGCGCTACTCGCATACCGACCTGTATGATTTTGCGGCTAATGTTGAGGGAGCAGACAAAATTTTTGAATTGCTGAAGCCGGAGCTCCAGAAGAAAGATGCGACGCTTTCTAAAACGATTGAGGATCGGTTTACTGCCTTAACCAAAGAGCTGGCACCCTTTAAAAAGGGTGAAGGCTATGTATTATATACGGAATTGACTTCCGACCAGACGAAAAAACTGAGTCAAGCTATCGATGCCTTAGCAGAGCCTTTGTCCAATATGGGCAAAAAGTTAGGAGCTTAAGACTATGGAGCCTATCGATCAACAAGCGGCAGAGGAGAAGCGCTCCGGCAAGATTGAAGAATCTAAAGGAAATACCGGCATTTCACGTCGTGATGTTCTTAAGCTGGCAGGCGCCGGGGGCTTGGGTCTGCTGCTGGGCTCGATGGGCATAGACGGCCTATTAAAAGGAACCCCGCTTGGCAGCAATTTTGCTGAAGCTGCTAAGGATACAGTTCCTTTCTATGGCGAACATCAAGCTGGAATTGCTACACCGGCGCAAAACTTCATCTGCTTCGCTTCGTTCGATCTTTCGACAACGAGCCTAGGTGACGTGCAGCAGTTATTCCGGGAATGGACGGGTGCGTCCGCCATGATGTGCAGTGGAAGGCCCGTCGGAGACGAAACGGGCAATTCGGCGCATCCTCCAGTGGATACGGGTGAGGCGGTTGGTTTGCATACCTCCAATACGACGATTACGTTCGGAGTTGGTCCTTCACTGTTCGATGCGCGTTTGGGGCTTGCCGCCAAACGCCCTGCCGAATTGGCCGATCTCCCCGCATTCGGGGGAGACAACCTGCGCAGCGAGTGGTGCGGGGGCGACATCGGCGTGCAGGTATGCGCGGATGATTTGCAGGTCGCGTTTCACGCCGTACGCAACCTGACGAGAATCGCACGGGGGACAGCCGTACTTCGCTGGACCCAAGAAGGCTTCCAGCGGACTTCAACTGCAGCCGCCACTGTCAGCGATACACCGCGTAACCTGCTGGGCTTCAAGGATGGCACGGCCAACCTTGATACCAAAGATGGCGCACTTATGCAGGAGTTCGTCTGGACGCAGCCAGCAGACGGTCCAGCTTGGCTGGCGGGTGGAAGCTATATGGCCGTCAGACGTATTCGGATGCGCATCGAGGTGTGGGATCGCTCCACGCTAGGTGACCAGCAAGCTACCTTCGGGCGCTACAGGGATAGCGGTGCGCCGCTTGGCGGCAATAAGGAAATGGATGCATTGCCACTCGAAGCCAAGGGCGAGAACGGCCAGCCGGTTATTCCAATGAATGCCCACGTTCGTCTTGCTCACTCGGAAGGCAAGGAGAAAATGCTGCGCCGCTCGTTTTCTTATTCAAGCGGTATCGATCGCCAGACTGGGCAGCTTGATGCTGGGCTGTTATTCGTCAGCTACCAGCGCAGCTTGGTCAAGCAGTTTATTCCAATCCAGCAGCGTCTTGCCAGGCAGGATAAGCTTAACGAATATATCAGCCATGTCGGAAGTGCCGTATTCGCATGTTTTCCCGGTGTTCGGGAGGGCGGCGGGTACATCGGGCAGGCGCTTTTTGAGGGATGAGACAGCGGGAACGAGAACGAGAACGAGGAGAATGGCCTGAGATGAATAAAAGGCGAGGATGGTTTGTAATCAAGCCCGTTTGGCATGTTATCATCATAACGTTCCTCCTCATGCTGATCGGAGGGGGAATAGGTTCGGCTGCCAATGATGTGAATGCGGCTGCTGTGCAAGCTACGGAAGATGCGGAAGCTGGTACAGCCGCTGTAGTAGCCATGGCTTCCGCTAGGACCACTGCCGCGGCTACTCCGGTGCCCGCAGCTACAGCTGTCGCAGCTGCTCCCCAAGTGGAGTCGCTGCTGCCGATCACCGGCGGAGCGATCGTTCACGCCGGGCAGCAGGATTGGCCGGAGGCGGCCAAGGAGCTGGCGCAATTCGAAGCAGAATGGCAAGCTATAGCTCCTTCCGCTTCTGTGCTTTCCGGCAATGTGGACGCTGCCTTAGCCGCAGCCCAGCGGGCGCTTAAGGATGCAGCAGCCCAGCCAGACCAAGCCTATCAGGCGATTTCGCTGCTGACGAAAGCTACCGGCGCTTATGTGGCTGCCCAGCAGCCCGCAACTGCCAAAGCGGATGGCAAAGCCTTGGCAAAAACACTGCTGCCCGCGCTCCAGCAAACGCTGGACGCGGTTCGCAGGAACGATATAGCCAAGGCGAAAAGCGAGTACAAACGCTTCGACGGCCAATGGTCGAAAGCGGAAGGTGCGATCCGTTCTGATCATAAAGCAGCATATGGCGCTATTGAGACGAAGCATAGCCTTGCCCGGATCGCTTTGCAGGCGGAGCCGCCGAGGATGGATGAGGCGTTAACGGGGATCACGGATTTGATGAAGCAAATCGAGGACTATTCGAATGGTCAGCTTCAGCAGGTTGATTCAGCATCGGCTAATGAGAATTATACAATCGGTGATGTCCTGCAATTGCTCCAGCAAGCACAAGCTGCGGTTCTTGCGGGTGACCCGTCTTCAGCAGTAGGTCATCTACAAAGGTTTATCCAAATTTGGCCGTCGGTTGAAGGTGCAGTATCCACACGAGATCCAGGTGTATACGCCAAGATTGAGAATGAAATGACAGAGGCCGCCGGCCAGCTGCTATCGAAGCCACCCCAAACAGAAGCAGCCAGTGTGGGAATCGCAACCATGATTTCCGAGCTGGAGCCGTTTCAAAGCTTATCCAGTTATACTGCATGGGATGCGGCTTTAATCCTGCTGCGTGAAGGTGTAGAAGCTTTGCTCGTGCTGGTCTCACTGCTGGCATTCCTTAACCGTACTGGCAACGGAGCCAAGCAAAAGTGGGTATGGTGGGGCTCCTTCACCGGTCTATTGCTCAGTGGAGCGCTAGCCATGCTGCTAACCTTCACTATGGCAAGTATAGCAGCGGGCAGCACGCGCGAGATGATAGAAGGCGTCACAGGGCTGGTTTCTGTGGTTATGCTGCTTACAGTTGGTGCTTGGCTTCATGGCAAGACCCAAGCCCAATCCTGGAACCGATACATTCAGGGTCGTGTAGGGGGAGCGTTGGAGAACGGCAACCTATGGACTTTATTCGTAGTAGCAGGCTTGGCGATATTACGTGAGGGAGCAGAAACGACGATTTTCTATATCGGTATGGCTCCTTCTATTGCGACTGACCAGCTCCTGTTAGGTATCGGCTGTGCGTTTGCCGTGCTTCTGCTGCTTGGTTATGTGATGGTGAAAGGCAGCTTAAAGTTGCCAATCCGACCGTTTTTTATCGTGGCTACCGTGCTCATTTATTATCTGGTCTTTAAATTTCTTGGACAAAGCATTCATTCCCTTCAAGTGGCAGGAAGCTTGTCCGCTCATACCCTTCCAAAACTTCCGGCTTGGAGCTGGCTTGGCTTTTATCCGACTTGGGAATCGACATTGCCGCAGCTCGCCATACTGGTCTTTATTGGCTGGAGAATGAAAAGGACAGGATGACAATTTGAAAGAATGTAAGCTGGTTACTTTGATTTTTGAAATATAAGAAAAGAGATGCTTGTCATTTTATGGCAGGCATTTTTTTTGTTCATGAACCCACATTCTTAGTCATCGCCGCTGGCGGCATTATGGATAGCAACGGGAGGAGAATATAGTTACGGAGATCATTCTTCAGGCGATCCTATATGCTCATGATAAGCTGTATAAATTGGATAATTTTGTTAGTTGAAGCGTAAAGGGTTTAAATATCGGGTATATAAAATATAAAGAGAATATAAGGTTCAGCATACAAGCTTCTCTATTTTTTTAGTCCATGATTTTTGGTAGAATAGATATAGCATACAAGAGACGAGTCCTGCACGGAGGTTAGCTGTCTAATGAGCATCGATTTGTTTTTATCTGCATTGCTAATGGCAGTTACCTATTGCTCATTGTTTATGTGCTACCTCTCATGGAAAAGAAGAGAGCTTCCAATTGTAGTTAGCTATGGCTTGGGCTTATTGACCAGTGTCTTTTATACATTCGGTTATGCTTTTGAAATTGTTAGCTCCACATTGGAGGAAATTAAATTTTGGCTTAAAATTGAATATATGGGGATTCCATTTGGTACGGTGATTTGGTTTATCATGGTCTTGCAGTATACAGGCCGTCAAGCCCTACTTTCCCGGTGGAGAATTGCTCTATTGCTTGTCGTTCCTATCGTTACGTTTATTGCCCATTATACGAATGATTGGCATCATCTATTCTACAAGAGTATGGAGTTGGATGAGTCAGAAGGATTCCCGCTCGTTGATTTGGTTACCGGTCCCTTGTACAAGCTGCATGTTGGCTATTCGTATACGTTTTTCATAATTGGCATGGTTCTATTGCTCCATATGTATTGGCATGCCCCTATTTATATGAAGAAACAAATTGCGTTTATGATTATTGGTTCTTGTGGGCCTTATGGAGTTACGCTTATTTATTTGATTGGAGCCTTATACATACCCATTGACATATCTCCCTTCGGATTTGCATTTTCGGGTATATTTTTTATGTGGGGCATCTATCAATTTAACCTGCTAAAATTGGCGCCTTTGGCTTTGAAAAAGGTTTTTGAATCGATGCAGGATGCCGTTATTATCCTGGATTTAGATCATCGAATCACCAGCTTCAACCAGTCGGCCAAAAGATTTATGTTCGGGTTTAATTATAAAAAGCTGATTGGAAAGTCCGTTGTGCCCATTTTTTCGATGTATCCTGATTTGGTCGCTAAGATTGAGCAAGAATTTTCAACGGACTTCAAAGTGAAAATTTCGGATCAAGCCAACTCCAAATTTTATAATGTCAGCCTATCACTGATATCGGACAGTAGACAGCAAGTGGTCGGAAAAATGATTGTACTAAGGGATATTACGGAGGAAGTGCTTTCCGAGGAGAGGATGCTTGCTAACACCAGGCAGTTAAGTGAACTCAATACGCTTAAGGATCGTTTATTTAATGTCATTGCCCATGATATTCGGGATCCGTTGGCCATACTGATCAGTCTGATGGAGCTTATGGAGGATGAGATGAAGGATTGCGGCAATGAGCATGAGGAAGTTATGCAAGAAATGGGCCAGCAAATCCAAAATACATATACACTGGTGGAAAGCTTGTTGGATTGGTTTCGGAGCCAAAGGGGTGGGATGCTGTTTAACCCAGTCCCAAGAGACTTATCTGACGTTATGCAAAAAAACATCTATTTGCTGCAATTACGAAGTGAGGGCAAGCATATTCAAATCCATTCCCATATCCCTAAAGGTATGTTGGTGCTGGCTGACAAAGAAATGCTTGATTTGATTATTCGTAACTTGCTTTCCAATGCTATCAAATTTACGGAATATGAAGGCAGCATCCATTTAAAAGCCGACGAGGCAGAGGGTAAGATCATTGTATCCGTTCGGGATACGGGAACAGGCATTGCCCCAGACCAGGCGAGAACGTTATTTCAAGAGGAAGGGATGCCGGTATCCTTAGCGGGAACAGCCGGGGAGGTAGGCGTCGGACTGGGGCTTACCCTATGCAGGGAATTTGTCCGCATGAATGGGGGGGAAATTTGGTTCGAGAGCAAGCTTGGGCAGGGCAGCACCTTTTACTTCTCCATTCCTGCTTCTTCCTAAAAGCAGATTCTGGCTCTACCCTACAATACGGAAGGAGCAAAAAGCTGTGAAGGTCGTTGTTATTGATGATGAAAGAGCCATGCATTTGATCATGAAACGAATGCTGAGCAAGTTCGATAAGATCCAAATCGTGGAATGCTTCCAGGACACGGCAACGGCCTATTTATATTTAGAGAGCCATGATGCGGATCTTGTGTTTGTAGACATTAGTATGCCTAGGGAAGGTGGCCTTGATTTTGCCAAAAGATTGAGGGCAAGCGGCGTGCAGGTGAAGCTTGTATTCGTTACCTCCCATAAGGAATTTGCATTGTCGGCCTTTGACGTCCATGCTTATGACTATATTGTAAAGCCTGTATCCCAAGAAAGGCTAAATAAGACGCTCCATAGGGTGCTTGCTGAGCAGGCGCGAAATCTCCAGCAGGCAGAGGCAGCGGCTACAGCCCCATCTCGATCCCCTTCCAAGGAAGCAGCGCTTCCATCACTGAATGGGAATGACCGAGGGAAGCTTGTTGAACCCTTGACGAACCGTGAGATTGAGATATTGAAAGCCTTGGCACAAGGCTTATCGAACAAGGAAATAGCGGATCAATTCGTACTTACGGAAGGCACTGTCAAAAATCATGTGTTCAATTTGTATGGCAAGCTTGATGTGAAAAGGCGGAGCCAAGCGATCGTTCTGGCAAGAGAGCTGGGAATACTGAAATAGCTAATAGTGATAGTGACAAATTGTATACAAAAAACGGAACCTTTCTTTAACAAGGGATTCTGTTTTTTTGTTGTTGTATATGGCAGGTTCGGTTTGTTTAAGCATTATCCAATACCTTAATGGCAATACTTTAGATGGAACGTGATTCATTGAATGTTTATGAATGAAGCATGCCAAAAAAGGGGGATGATTATGCACATTAACAAACAGCGGCTGTCCGTTTTCGCTTTAGGAGGCGTGAATGAAATCGGGAAAAATATGTATGTAATCCAATTCGAGGATGATATTATAGTCATCGATTGTGGATCCAAATTTCCCGATGAAAGCTTATTAGGTATTGATTTAATTATTCCGGATATTAGCTACTTGCTGGAAAACAAAGATAATGTACGAGCTTTAATCATTACCCACGGCCATGAAGACCACATCGGAGGCGTAGCTTACATATTAAGGCAGTTGAACATGCCGATCTATGCAACACGTTTAACTCTGGGATTAATAGAAGGCAAGCTAAAAGAAGCTGGACTTCTTGCGGACGCCACCTTGGTTGAAATTAATTCTGATTCAAGGATTGAATTGGGATCTATCACTTCGACCTTTTTCAGAACTAATCATAGTATCCCTGATTGTCTGGGCATTGCCTTTCACACACCTGAAGGAACTGTTGTACATACTGGGGATTTTAAATTCGATTTAACACCAGTAAACGAACAATATCCGGATATCCACAAGATGGCCGAAATAGGCATGAATGGTGTTTTAGCTCTATTGTCTGAAAGCACAAACGCAGAACGTCCGGGATTTACTCCTTCAGAGCGTATTGTTGGTGAGCATATTGAAGAAGCCTTCAGTAAAGCCAAGCAAAAAGTATTTATCTCAACCTTCGCCTCAAACGTACATCGACTTCAGCAGGTTGTGGATGCGGCGGTTCTAACCAATCGAAAGCTAGCTTTACTAGGCCGAAGCATGGTGAATGTAGTAAGAATTGCTTCAGAGCTAGGGTATTTACACATTCCTGAAGGTATGCTCGTGGAAGCTAATGAGATCAGCCGGATGGCTCCGGATAGAATTGCCATCCTGTGCACTGGAAGCCAAGGGGAGCCTATGGCAGCTTTGTCCCGCCTTGCCAGCTCAACATATAGGCAAGCAGAAATTGCCGCTGGAGATACAGTCATTATCTCTGCATCGCCCATACCAGGAAATGAAAGAAATGTAGCGCGTATTGTAGATAATTTATTTCAGTTGGGCGCCAAAGTTATCTATGGCTCAGGCTCGGTGACTGGTATGCATGTTTCTGGCCATGCAAGTCAAGAGGAGTTGAAATTAATGCTGACATTAATGAAACCGAAGTACTTTATTCCTATTCACGGGGAATTCCGTATGCTTCACCAGCACAGCTTGCTTGCTGAATCCGTTGGAGTGGAAAGTGACAATATCTTCATTATTAATATTGGTGATGTCGTCGATATTGAGAATCAAGTCGCCAGCCAGAATCGGAAAGTAGCAGCGGGAAACACCCTCGTGGACGGATGGGGTGTGGGTGATGTAGGAAACATCGTATTGCGTGACCGCAAGCATCTATCGGAGGACGGTATTCTAGTTATGGTGGTTACACTTAGTAAGACAGACGGCAAGATCATATCAGGTCCAGATATAATATCCCGGGGATTCGTGTATGTTCGTGAGTCCGAAGCTTTAATAGATGAAGCGAACCGTATCGTTAAAGACACGATCAATCAATTGCAGGCCCAGAATATTAATCAATGGAGTTCCCTTAAAATCAATGTGAAGGCTGTTCTGGGAAGGTATTTGTATGAGCATACGGGAAGAAGGCCGGTCATTCTGCCTATTATTATGGAAATATAAAAACGTGTAAGAGGAGCTGCCAATGGAAGCTCCTCTTACACGTTTTTATCCAGAAATAAATTATAGATAGCTCATCCCGCCGTTTTAGGCTTAATCGTGAACAGAGCGAACAACGCCGCCGCAGCAGCAATAGCGGCAAATGTATAGAATAAAGCTGTCTCATTGCCCAACAGCAATGACGTGAGAGGGGGACCTGCTGCTACACCGATAAATCGCATACTGCTGTAAAGTGAGGTAATGGTGCCGCGCTGCTTTTTATCAATACCTTCGGTGACCATAGCATCCAAGCAAGGCAATACGATACCAATACCAATACCCGTGGCAAAAAGAAGGGACATTAATGGAAATAACGCTTTAACCTGCAACCAGCCACAGGCCAGCATCGCTGCAGTTACAATTACAAGCCCTGTAAAAGTAAGCCACTTCATCCGTTGTTTGTTCTTGCCGACCAGCTTTCCAGTTAAGAATGAGAAGAAGCAGACAGCGACAAGTGGAATCGCCAGCATCAGCCCTTTCTGAATTCCCTGGATCTGATGCCTATCTTCAAGTATTGAGGAAAGGTAGAATAAAAACCCGAATAGCACAAACATGCTGATGCCACCAATACCAAATATGGTGTAGAGCCAGCGTCCTTTTTGCTGGAGGATTTGTTTGATTGAGTTTGCGAATACCTTCAGCGTGAGCTTTTCATCCAGCTCGCCACCGGGTATTTTGATCAGGAAGGAGACTGCCAGAATGGAGATCAGACAGAACAAGGGGATGATGAGAAAGGGTAGAAACCACAACAGAAGAGCAAGTGCAGAGCCTAACACGGGGCTTAGTACCTTGCCAAACGTATTAGAGGTCTCTACGATTCCAAGCCCATTTGTCACCTCTTCTTCGCTCTTGAACATGTCCCCGACGAGAGGAATTACAATAGGAAAAGCACCCGCGGCTCCAATCCCCTGTACGAATCTCCCCGCAAGTATTACCCAATAGGCTTCTAGACCACCCATAAGCCAAGCTCCTAATCCTGATACGCCGCCTCCGACAGCGGCAAGGATTAGGCTGGGTATAATAACTTTTTTACGACCAAATCGATCTGATAAATAACCGGCAATGGGTATGAAAATAATAGCAATGGCAGCATATACGGTAATAATAAGGCTGGATTGTACGGAAGAAATGCCTAATTGCTTCTCCATAATCGGCAGCAAAGGGATAAGCATCGAATTTGCCAATGTCATAATAATGGGCACGGAGGCTACGGCCGCAAGTTCGAGCTTTTTAGTATTATCCAAACTAACTCCACCTTTTCTGGTAACCCAAATGTTCCAGCCTGCCTATCTCCATTTGTAGTATGATCTGCATTTATGAATTTTATTAAACGATAATTTTGATTAAAGCAAAGAAACCAATCCAACACTTTATTCCGTGTTAGACTGGCTTCTTTGCTTGCTGGGTTGTTTGTTTAATAGAATGTCTGGAAGGGAAGTCACTGCGCCAAGCGGGCTTTCGAGCGTCGATGATGGAGCATATAGTAGATGATAGCTGTACAAGCAACAATAAGACTGCCTACCAAATACATCGTTCGGTAACCCGATTTGGCAGCTACCATGCCAAGAATATAAGAGCCAAGCCCATAGCCAGAATCGAATAGCATGAAGTAAGTGCCCATGGCCAAGCCTCTGCGATGGCTAGGGGAGACTTGCACGGCTATTGCTTGAAAGCTGGGCAGCAAGGCACCGAAGCCCAAGCCGATAATTGCACCCGCCACTAAAAATACAGCTACTGAATGGGCCTGGCTTAACCAAAGCATGCCGATCACGAACAGAGCAATTCCTGGATAGACAAGAACATGCTCGCCTGCTCGGTCGAATAGCTTGCCTGTGAAGGGACGGGATACCAGGATCATCGCGGCAAACACCATAAAGAAATAACTGGCCATTTGTTCCATCCCTAAGAACTTGGCATACACCGATATAAACGTAGAAATGGCTCCGTAGGAAAAGGCCAATATACTCCCGGCAAGAGAGATGGGGATCGCTTTAGGCTCAATAAATCTGCGCCAATTATAGGACTTTACGATAGCAGGCTGATTCTGCAGCTTCAGCTTCAGTGGAATTCGTGTTAGCTGGCTGCAAGCGAATGCCAATAAAGAGAAAACGAAGCATGCCCCGAATAAGGCAGTAAAATGATAATGGGACAAAACAGTGAGTCCTAAAAAAGGACCAATGACCATAGCAAGGCTCATAAAAAGGCTGAAATAGCCGATCCCCTCACCTCTACGCTGCACTGGAATAATTTCAATCGCAATAGCTGACGTAACGGTAGCTGCAATGCCGAATCCAACGCCGTGAACAATCCGCAGGATGAGCAGCATGGAAAAGCTATGGATTGTAAGATATAAGAGACTGCATACGGTGAAAAGGGCTAGCGAGTAAAAAATGATTTTTTTTCGGTTAAGCTCATCAAACCAAAGTCCGGTTAACGGGCGGAAAATAACCGCTGCAATAATGAATACGGTCGTCACCAGGCCGATTTGCTGATTGCTGCCCTGCAGATCATCCAGGACAAAGGAAGGAAGCGTAACAGCCAGCATATAAAACGTAATAAATATAAAAAAGCTGCTTAAACTAATCAATATAAAATCTTTGTTCCATAAAGTGGTCTTTTGCATTCTAGGTACTCTTCTTCCATTTGTTATTTACTTAAGCTTGTCTTCAAGCTTGCATCAATATTCGTGTTAATTTGCGTTAATGTCTTTCGAAGCTGGGACAGATCCCCATCTGATAAGGATGCACCGATGTTATTTAAGAATTCAGCTTCTACAGGCAACAATTGTTCATTCAACAGCCTGCCCTGCTCGGTTACATAGGTTAAAAAAGATCGCCTATCCTCGTTGTTTTGGACTCTTTGAATCCAACCCTTTCGCTCCAGCTGGTCTAATATTCTTGTGACATTGGTCGGGTCTTTAAAGCTGCGGATAGCAAGCTCTTTCTGTGTGATTCCATCCTGCTTAGCTAAGCGGAGCAGCAAAGACCACTGCTCAGACGTAATATCGAAGGATTGAAATTTGGACGTTAAAAGCTGGTTCAGCCTTCTGGCAGTTTGGCTGATTAGAACACCGATGGAATCATTAGTATCATGGGACTCATTCAAATTAGGATCACCTCTCTAATAAATTAATTGCTATAGCAACTATATATATGTATATTATATGTACAGCATTAATTAATTGTCAATTATATTAGAGGGAAGGTCTATATGCCCCGAAAAATACTTCGTAGTCAGTCCGTACAGTATCCATTTGCAGTCAAGTTAAATGAAACAAGAGTTCTAACACGCGATGGAAAAGGCACTATTATTAATAGAAGGAATGAATGGATTTTTGTGAAACTCGATAGAAACGACCAAACCATTAAGGCTAATATCTTTTTAGTAGAACTTTTAGCGCAAAAAAAGAACCCTTTATAAGGTTATAAGTATCATGCAACAACAGGTATTGTCTCCCAAGCCATTAGTAAATATAAGCATAGAATAGCCCTTTTTCTTCGGGATCGAGAGCTTTTTTGTCTATGCCATAAAGCGGTTCCAGTCATACTCTGTCAAATCGTGGCATCCGGTTCTAATGCCGCTTGACTTGGAGCTGGCTCCAAGTAGTATGATAAGGCTATGTAAATTTAAATTAGAAAGCAGGTGAGCAGGGTGGGCGAATCCTTCTCCATTAAACAAATATCGGAGCAGTCCGGGATCAGCGAAGATACGATTCGTTACTATGAAAAAATCCAACTGCTCCCACCAGCGATGCGTAAGGGTAATGGCCACCGTATGTATAGCTTAGCGGATTTGCAAGTCATGCATATGATTACTTGCTTGAAAAAAACAGGGATGTCGTTAGACGAAATGAAGCTTTATTTGCTTGCGGATGGAGAGAGTCTACAAACAGCTGCTGAGCAAGATGCCCTATTGCAGGAGCATAAGCTTAAAATTAAAGCCCAAATGGAGCATCTGCAAGTCATCTTGGATTTAATCGACTTTAAATTGGAATCTGGCGAAAAGCTGGGGATCAAACCTGGTGCAGCCTGGACGTCGACATTATAATTGGAATATTAGAAGAAGGGTCTGGCTTAATGCTGGACCTTTTTTTTTGAGTTTACCCTATTATTTATGAGGAGGATTGTGATGGAGGCTAGAAGGATTAGCAAGGGGGATTCGCCTAGAATACTTCAATTAGTTGAACAATGTAAACCCTATGTGGCAGCTCACAACGTGTACATATACCTACCCTATGAAAGGGACTCACCATGGCTATCACTTACGCTTACTGCCACGTTAGCCGATATATGTGCATAGATGAGTGGAGAGTCATCTTTACTATAAATTCATGTGCAAAATAATCCCATATTACGATTCGTTTTTTTAATTAAAGGGTAAAAATACCAAATCTATGCTTGCTTGTATAAAGCAGTTTTTGTCGTATAAAGCATCTATTTTATTGTGCAAAGCACTAATTCATCCCACTATTCTGTACAAGAAAGGAACAACGATGATTTCTTTTAATGAAGCACATGTAGATTCTTTGGCAATCAACAGCAGCGCAATGAAAAATGGCCGTGATCTGGTTAAAAAGAACAGCTTCCCCATTCTGGGTAAATCCGCGGATGAGACGATCATTTTCGGTGAGTGCAAGGGCAGCGGCAAAGAGCCTTATCACTGCTCCGTCGATTATATCAAACTGGAGGAGCCCATTTTTCGCTGCAGCTGCCCAAGCCGGCAATTTCCCTGCAAGCATATTCTGGGACTCATGTACGCTTATGCACTAGGCCAAACCTTTGAAATCGCTGATATTCCCGAGGACATTGTCAAGAAAAGGGAGAAAGCCGAAATCCGCGAAGAAAAGAAAGAAGAAAAGAAAAAAGAACCGATAGGCGAAGTTTCGGAGAAACGTAAAAAAACGAATCAGTCGGCTTTGCTCAAAAAAATAGCATCACAGCTCGAAGGCATCTCTTTATTGGAGAAGCTTATTCATCAGCTAACGAATTCGGGTCTCGGTAGTCTGGACAAGAAAACAGTGAAAACCTTGGAGGATCAAGCCAAGCAGCTCGGTAACTATTACATCCCGGGGCTGCAAACCGCTTTTCGTGCCTTGCTTTTTAAGCTGAATGCGTTGCAGGCAACAAGCAGCTCTGAAATGAAGGAATCCTTATATACCTCGATTGTCGAGAGCTTAGGTATTTTGCATACCTTGGTGAAGAAAAGCCGGGAGTATTTAAGCGGACGCCTCGAGAATCCCGAAACTCCGATAGACAGTGAAACGACGCTGGAGGAGTGGATCGGCCACGCTTGGCAGCTTACAGAGCTTCGTGAGCAAGGGCGTGTGCGTCCTGGCGCAGAGCTGATGCAGCTATCCTTGCTTTCCTATGCGGATCAAGCGCGCAGCGAATTCGTCGATGAGGGCTATTGGTTTGATTTATTGACGGGTAAATTGGAAGTCACCCGTTCTTACCGTCCTTTTAAAGCGGTAAAGCATATGCGCGAGGAAGATACGGTATATGAGGTCGTCATCACAGAAGAGCTGGTTATGTACCCTGGAGAGCTCAATGCGAGAGTTCGATGGGATACCTCCACCTTGCGTGGAGTGGCTATCGAAGATTTGGCGGTAATCCGAAATGCAGCATACACTTCCTTTCCCGATGCGATTAAGCTGGTCAAAAACCAGATTAAAAATCCGTTGTCGGATAAGCATCCCGTCCTGCTGCTGTTTTATAGCGAAATCAGGCAAATTGAAGATTCCCTGATAATTGTAGATGCACAGGGCAAACAGCTGCAATTGGCCAATATCGCTTTTCCTGACCATGATACGACCTCATTGGTTGCTTTATTGAATAAGCAATATGTGAAGAATCAGGCGATACTCGTTAAATTTGGCCATAATATGGATAAAAACCAGCTACAGGCACAGCCCCTAAGCATTGTGGCGACTGAAGATATCATCCGATTCTTATATTAATTTAGATGCTGGCTTGGATTGTTAGCTGGACTTAATAAGTTAGGAGATAAGTTGATGAGTATACATATTTTATATGATTTACAGCTTGAGGTAAGGCGTTTATTTATTGCCGGGAGCAGGATGGCTGAAGGTGATTTGCGCCTGACCAAAATACTGCCCCAATTGCAAAAGCTTGGCGAAACCGCAGCGGTTTTTAAAAGAGTGGCACAGGCGCTCACGGAGGTCGTGGAGCCCGCTAGTAAAAATGATGGCGGAGCTGTAAAGCTGCTGGATTTAAGCACATTGCTAAATTCAATTTTATATACACAAGGCGCTACTGAGGTACAGGGGGAAAGCGTGGAGGTTGAGGGGACGGATATTGAATTATCCACGAAGCTTGCTTACCGTAAGCTGAGCCCGATTATCGAGTCGTTGACGACCAAGGGGCAAGGAAGGATGGAGCGGCTTAACCAAGCTTATGAGAACCAACTGCTGAAGGACTTTCGGATTCTCACTGTTGCTGTAAACGCGCTTGATGATGGTTATGCGGAGGTTGCTGATTTTGTAAGTGAAAAGGTGATCCCTGATTTTGGGGACGCTGCACTCCCATTGCTCCGCAAGCAATTCGATTTGTTGGGAGGGCGCTCGCATGCAAGGCGGCTTAACCTGATGTATCCGATTTTAAAGGAATCCGGTTTAGAGCTGTATTTACAAGCTGCGCGCGAGGGCTCTACAGAGGTCCGAACCGCAGCTATTGAGCTGCTGGGGAATTACCCCGAGCAAGAAAGCTTTATTCTGGAGCAAGCCGATGATAAGAAAAAGGAAATTCGTAAGGCAGCCTTCGCAGGCTTGGCAAAGCTTGGAACCGAGAAAGCTGTAGACCGCCTGTTTAAGGCAATAACAACGGTTAAAGACCGTGAAATCGCTGTGGAGACGGCAAGCGATTGTGAGGTTCCCGAGCTTACGCTGAAAATAATCGCTAATGCGGAGGAAGCCTTGGAGCGAATCGTTAGCGGCACGGATATGCAGGAAGCATGCTTACAGCTGCAGGCCGATGTTGTATGCTTGGATGGGAGCAAACAGCAGCAAGAGGTGCTTACCTTTTTGAAAAAGCTGCTCTTAACAGAAGGCTTTATGATTCCAGAAACGGATGCAATCCAGGAAAATGCCGCCAATATTTTGCTGTGGATGGGAACTCCCGAGGCTTATGAATTTTTGGTTAGCCTGCAGCCGGTTTATAAGGGCAGGTATATGATCACAAGCTTTAATGCCGCTTTCCGAACATTGCCCGCTGATGAGGTCTATGAACGGTATGCCAAAGAGCTGAAGACCCAGAAAAAGAAATCATGGGCGCATTCTTTCTTGATTTCCGCGTTGCATCGTTTGATGCCCTCATGGAAGCGTAAATTGGATCTTGCCGGAAATGGCTATTCGCCTTATAAAGATGAGAAGCGGCTGGATCCTAGATGGATTCATGTTTTAATGGATATTAATGAGCCGGAGCTGGTAGCAGAGCTTGCGGAGACGCCTGATAAAAAAGTGGAAGCATACCTGATCAGCAATTTCCAGCTTAAGCCCAAACTCAATCATCAAACGGCTAGTATCCTGCTTGCGCTGTTTCGTATCGGGTGTAAAGAAGCTCCCGAGATGCTAATGAGTGTGCTAGAGAAGGAAAAAAAGGATTTATATTATTTCTCGGAGGTGCAATACGCACTTTTCTACATGCTCCCGCGATCTTACGCTGACAGGCTGAAGCAATTCGCGGAAACCTTAACTTATGAAAGTGTCAAAAGGCAGGTACTTGATGTTGCCGAGCAAATAGCAGAAAAACCAGAAGAATCGGCTATAGATGAGAAGGGAGCGGGAATATGGGGATGGATCAAAAGCAAGATGTCTTAAGGCTGCCTGCTGAGCGTTTATATGAGCATGAGCTAGAAGCTTTGAAGCAAGCTGATAAGGATACACTGCCCTCGGGCTGGAAGCTTTCACCTAAATCGGTGTTAACCTTTATAACAGGAGGCAAGGCTGGAGGCATCGATATTACACCCAAATATATTGGGAATCGGCGCTTGGTGGAAATGGCGATTGCGACCTTGCTTACGGATAGGGCGCTTATGCTGATCGGTGAGCCCGGTACCGCCAAATCATGGCTGTCCGAGAACCTGACCGCCGCGATACATGGGGATTCCTCCAAGGTGATTCAAGGCACCGCTGGTACAAGCGAGGAGCATATCCGCTATTCATGGAATTATGCGATGCTGCTGGCGCAAGGACCTTCGGATCAAGCGCTGATCAAAAGCCCGATCTTTCGGGCGATGGAAAGCGGCGGAATCACAAGATTCGAGGAAATTTCGCGCTGCGCCTCGGAGGTGCAGGATGCGCTAATTTCGATCTTGTCCGAAAAAACGTTGTCGATTCCCGAGCTGGATAGGGAGCTTTCGGCAGCCCGTGGCTTCTCCGTGATTGCAACGGCGAATACGCGTGACCGCGGGGTTAATGAAATGTCAGCGGCGCTGAAAAGGCGCTTTAATATTATTGTACTGCCTGCACCCTCGGATATTGATACGGAGGTCGGCATTGTCCGCAAGCGGGTTGGAGAAATTTCCGCCAATTATGAATTGAACGCATCACCTCCTGATGATGATGCCGTTCTAAAGGTCGTAACGATTTTCCGTGAGCTTCGGAACGGGATGACCGTAGACAGTAAAAATAAGGTGAAGCCTCCAAGTGGTGTCATCTCGACGGCTGAGGCGATTTCGCTCTTAACAGGCAGCATGGCACTGGCGGCTAGCTTCGGTAATGGCACGATTACCGATGAGGATGTTGCTGCGGGCCTGCAAGGCGCAATTGTGAAGGACGAGGAAAAGGATCGTCTGGTATGGAAGGAATATTTGGAAAACGTGATGAAGAAGCGGGGATCATCATGGAGAAGCTTGTACAACGCTTGCTCGGAGATGAACGGTTGAGCGGGAGCGCTATCAAGAGTGCTGGCAGGGCTGCTGGCGGTTCGTCAAGCTTGTCAAGCTCCTCGAGTGAGGCAAGTACAAGCGAAACAAGCCTGACAAGCCAGCTTAAGGGCAGTGAACAGCATGAAGGTTTTCATGTGTTTGGGATTCGGCATCTATCCCCTGCAGGTGCCCACCATTTGCTGTCTTTTCTTGATACGGTCCAGCCGACGGCTATCTTAGTCGAAGGGCCTAGTGATGCTAGTCACGTTATTGCGGACATGACCTCCCGCGGCGTGGTGCCTCCCATTGCTATTTTGGCCTATACGAATGAGCTTCCTATACGGACGCTGCTCTATCCAATGGCTGAGTATTCGCCCGAATACCAAGCCTTCTTATGGGCGAACCGCCATGGTGTGCACACGGAATTTATCGATTTGCCCTCCGAGACGGCGCTGGCTCTTCATGAGCAGCGGCGGGCTTGGCGCAAAAGCTCGATGGAGCCCGAGGACGAGCCAAAGGATGGCTCGCGGACTGGTCCACAAGGAGCTCCAACTGAGGATGGGCTGCAAGCAGCTCCGCCCGAAGAAGCCAAGGCTGAAAACAGCCTGCAGACTTATCTTCGTAAGCAGCATGAGCGATATGAGCAGATTGCCGAGCTGGCGGGTGAGCCGAATTATGACTCCTACTGGGAGCGCCATTTTGAGCATAACCAGCAAAAGGATGCCTATCGGCATGCGGTTTATGAGTTTTCGGCGCAAATGAGGGAAATATCGGAGCTTGATGAGCGTGAGCATGACGCTGCGGAGACCGCCTATAATGAAATACGTGAAGCCTATATGAGGCGCCGTATTCAAGAGGTGCTGAAGGCTGGGCATGTGCCTGGTAAAGTCGTTGTAGTTACAGGTGCGCATCATGCCTCCGCGCTGGATCTGCGGCTTCCGGTAATGACGGATAAGCAGCGTGCGAGCTTGCCGAAGGCATCAACTAAGCTAACGTTAATGCCGTACTCCTTTTACAAGCTTTCCACCCACTCGGGCTATGGGGCGGGCAACCAAGCGCCGGCTTATTTCACTTTATTCTGGGAATGTCTGAAAAAGGGTGACTTGAGCGGGCTGCCCTCACTATACTTTTCCCACGTGGCTGCACGTCTCCGTGAGGAAGGCAACTACCGCTCCACCGCGGCTTTAATAGAAGCGGTACGGTTAGCCGAGGCCTTGGCCTCTATGCAAGGAGGCAGCCAGCCGACCTGGCAGGATTTGCGCGATGCGGCGGTTGTATGCTTGGGCTATGGAGAGCTCAGCACGATTGCCGAAGCTCTGGCCAGAACCGATGTGGGCACCGCGATCGGGAGCCTCCCGGAGGGCGTTAGCCAAACGCCAATCCAGGACGATATGAACCGCGAGTTGAAGCGGCTGAAGCTGGAGAAATACAAATCCACCGTAGCGACGACTTTAGAGCTGGATTTGCGGGAAAACCGCCGGGTGAAATCGGAGGAGGCCGCCTTTATCGACCTCAAGCGTTCGGTGCTGCTGCATCGGCTGAAGCTGTTGGACATTAACTTTGCCCGCAAGCAATATGTCAATCAGGGTGCGGCTTCATGGTCCGAGAATTGGGTGCTGCAATGGACACCCGAAGCGGAGATTCAGGTAGTCGAATCGACGTTAAAAGGCGAGACGATTGAGCTCGCCACTGCTTTTGTACTGAATGAGCGGCTTGAGGCCTGCGGTGATATTACCGAAGCCTCCAAGCTAATCCGTATTGCTTGTGATTGTGATCTGCCCAAGCTGATGGAGCAAGCGCGGGGCAGCCTGCAGGAGCTTGCCGTTGACGCAGGTAATTTCAACCAAATCGCTGCTGCCGCTTATGAGCTATCCGTGCTCATCCAATATGGCTCCTTACGCAGAATGGATACGGATTCATTAGTGCCGCTCTTGCAACAGCTATTTTTGAGGGGGGCTCTGCTGCTTAGTGATGCAGCCAATTGTAATGATGATGCCTCGAAATCTGTGATAGCCGCTATCCATACGCTGCATGGGGTGGCACAGGAGCATTTTGATAGTGTCGATGATGCACTGTGGATACATAAGCTGCAAGACCTCGCCTCGCGCGACGACCGGAATGCAAAGTGCTCGGGTTTTGCCTTTGCGATTTTATTGGAGCGTAATGAGGTATCGGAGGATCAAAGTGCCCAAGAGGTATCGCGGCGGCTGTCCCCCGGGATTCCGGCTGATTTGGGAGCAGGCTGGTTTGAAGGCTTATCTATGCGCAACCGTTATGCCCTGCTGTCCCGCACTTCGCTGTGGCGGCAGTTGGATAGCTATATGGAATCGTTGGAGGAAGCACAATTTCATCGGTCGCTCGTATTTCTTCGAAGGGCATTTGGTTCGTTTGAACCCAGAGAAAAAGCGGCGATTGCCGAAATGATGGGCGATATTTGGGGATTCGATGCCGACCAGACAGGTGAAATGCTGCAGCGTCCACTCACTAACGAAGAAAAGGGGAAACTCGATGAGCTTAACGACTTTGACTTCGAGGATTTGTAGACGATGACAACGATCAACCAGGAGCAGGTAAAACGCTGGAGGTTGGTGCTGGGAGCGGCTTCGGAGGAAAAGCTGCAATGTTTTGGAGGCGGCTCCGGATCGGGTTCAGGTCGTATCCTGGATCATGATGCAGCCTTAATGGATGAGGCGCTGGCTGCGATCTATGACGATACAGCGGACACGGGCAGCATAGATAGGGGTGGAGGCAGCTCCAGCCGTTCAAGGTCAGCGGGTCTCGGGGCATCCTCGCCGAAGCTGGCCAAATGGCTTGGCGATATCCGCACTTTTTTTCCAGCCGATGTCGTATCGGTTATTCAGGCAGACGCGATTGAGCGCAAAGGGCTGACGCAGCTGCTGTTTGAGCCGGAGCTGTTGGCGCAGGTAAAGCCGGATATTCAAATGGTAGCAACCTTAATGGCGCTAAAGGGCAAGATTCCCGAGAAAACCAAAGAAACGGCAAGGCAGCTGGTGAAAGCCGTCGTCGATGAGATTATTAAAAGGCTGTCGCAAAACATCCAGCGTGCTGTCACAGGAGCCTTAAACCGCAGGAGGCATTCACCGCTGCCTTCGTTCACAGGCCTGGATTGGAACCGCACGATCCAGAAAAACCTTAAGCACTACGATATGGAGCGTAAGCTGTTAATTCCCGAGAAGGTCTACTTCTTTGATCGCGCACGCAAAAGCAAAGAATGGACCGTGATCCTCGATATCGACCAGAGCGGCTCGATGGCCAACTCGGTTATCTATGCGTCGATTATTGGCTCGATATTCGCCAGTATGCCTGCGCTGGATACACGCGTCGTAGCCTTCGATACCGAGGTGGTCGATTTAACGGAGCAATGTGCAGAGGATCCGGTGGACATGTTATTCGGCATCCAGCTTGGGGGCGGCACCGACATTAATAAATCGGTCGCTTATTGCGAGCAGTTTGTCACGGAGCCGAAGAAAACCTTGTTCATTCTGGTAACCGATCTGTACGAAGGAGGGAACCGCTCTGAGCTGCTGCGCAGGTTGGCCGCGCTGCAGCAGGCTGGAGTGAAAACGATCTGTTTGCTCGCTTTATCCGATCAAGGGGTGCCCTCCTACGATGAAACGGTTGCCAAGAAGCTGGCCCAATTCGGGATTCCTTGCTTTGGCTGCACACCTGACCGGCTTCCGGAATTTATTGAAGGAGCGCTTAAAGGGTTAGATTTGCAAATGCTGGCAGACCGAGTACAAGCGGGTGCAAAGCAATAAGAGGGAACGGACTGACTCTGTCCATAAACTAGTCGATAATAGGCGTACTATTGATTTCGTACCAATATGGGCTCCTGTGTCCGCTTAATTGTATGTCCTTCGACAAAATAGGAGCTGAGGCACTAGGGTTTGCTGGAGCTTTCATTAGTTTTTCCAGCTCTTTCATCTTCTCGCTCAAATATTGGCAAAGCGGTAATTTCTATAACAATTAGCCGTATATTCATAAGGAAGGGGGGAGAGTTATGGCACGCTTGGAGTATCGGCTGTTCGGAGAGGGAAACACGTTCCCGGTGCTGTACTATTATGACCGCATCGATCTGGATGAGGTATCAATGCGATTTGCTTGTGATTATTTTATTAAAGAAGGCACCGTTTATGAAAAAACATCATGCGCGGCAGAGGTAGATGGTTATGTGATTTACGTCAAGCGATCCTTGGAGGAGAAGCCTGCCCCATGGGGCAGCCCTAGGCAAGGGAAGTCCAATGGCTTAAGCTTGGAGCTGCGTGAGTTTAGTGAGTACACAGCGGATTACAAGCTTATTCATACGTTTGTTTTTCAGAAAAGCCTGGAAATGCTGCTGCGACTGCAGGCCAATTATGTGTACAGGGAAGGCGTAGAATGGTCACGCACCTCGACAGAAATTGATGAGGACCGGGAAACCTACGTATATTATGCAGTCCTGGCGAGCTCTCAAACCTAGCTATACGAACGCAAACTAACAGGATAGGGGAAGACAAGGACGATGGAAAATAAAAAGCAATCCCAGTCCTACAAATTAGTTACTTTGTTTGTAGCGGCAGCGCTAGTGGCAGCCCCAGGGTGCACGAATCGAGCTGCCAATTCCAACTGTGTGGATGCCAATCAGGATGGTTATTGCGATAATGGAAGTGGGTCGCGAAGCAGCTATTTTTACGGTGGGGGCAACTCCGGTGTAGGAACCAATAATGGCTCCACTAACGATTCATCCCCGGGTATTTCCAAGGGCTCTACACCTCACGGCGGGGTAGGCAGCAGCTCTGGCTCCAGTTCCTCATAAACCTGTTGGCTGTGCAGCTTAGCTTTACTGTACTTGGGTATATATGAGGAAAGAACAGGGGGAGGTTCATATGGTACTTTTGAAAGCCGATAGGCAGGAGCTTGGTTATGCAGCTCGGCGTGAGCAGATTTACGGACCGCTAAAGGCGGAAGGCGTGTTCACCTGGGACATGATGTACGGCGATGAATATGCATTGGCCGGCATCCAGTGGTTGGACCGTAGCCTGCACCGCCGAATGCAGGAAGCCGCGGAAGGGCTTAAGCGGGTATACGCCCGCACTGTACAGATTGTCCAGCAGGCCGACGATGCACTGCTAGGCGAGCTTGGACTTGCGCCTTCAACCTATGCGGCTGTTCGATTAAGCATGGATACATTGCTGCCGACGATGATCGGCAGGTTCGATTTTGCCGTCAACGGCTCGGACATCAAGATGCTGGAATTCAACAGCGACACGCCCACAGGTATTGTCGAGGCTTTTCATGTCAATGGGCATGTATGTGCCGTGTATGGAGCGAAGGACCCCAACGAGGGCTGTACGGCCTCACTGCAGCAGGCGTTCGCCGAAACCGTCGAAGCCTATCGCGCAGCCGGCTTCCGGACGGAGCATATGTATTTCAGTGCGCTCGACTGGCATGAGGAGGACGCAGGGACAACGCGTTATCTGCTCGGGCAATCCAAGCTGCCCGGGAGGTTCGTGCCTCTGTCCGAGCTGCGCGTAGATGGCGACCGATTATGGGTGATCGATGAAGCGACGCAGCAGCTATCGCCTGTAGATTTGCTTTATCGCTTGCATGCGATTGAGAAGCTGGCTGAGGAGCAGGACGAGGATGGTTATCCCACAGGGGAGCATATGCTTCAGCTTATCACTCAGGGGCAGCTGGCTATAATAAATCCACCGTCAGGCTTTTTGGCACAGACCAAGGCGTTACAGGCGTTAATCTGGAATTTGCATGAGCAGAACCAGTTTTATAGCGCGGAGGAGCATGCCATTATTGAAGCTTATATGCTGCCCACCTATTTGGAAAATCGTTTTTCCAAGAGTCAGGGTACGGATGTGCGTAATGAAGCATATGTCGTGAAGCCGATATTCGGCAGAGAAGGCAGTGGAGTGGCCATTTATGGTCCAGACGGCTCGCTTTGGGAGCAAAGCGGTGAGGATGAATATGCCAACCAGCCGATGATTTACCAAACCTACATAGAGCTACCGCAAATCACTGTAGAAACGCTGAAAGGCCCGGTGACGGGGCGCTTGCTTTGGGGCTGCTTTTTGATTGGAGGGCAAGCCTCAGCCGTTGTGGCTCGGGTTGGCGGTTTAATTACGAGCAACTTATCTTATTATTTACCAGTGGGCTTTGATGAAACGAAAGAGGTGGAGGAGCAATGATGCAGTGGCAATCCATTATCGATTTCTTGATTTACTTGGGGATTACCGTACCGTTATTGGGGATCGGCCTTTTATTTTTTGTATTTACAACGCCGTATAGCGAATTTAAATTAATCCGAGAGGGCAGTGATGTGACAGACCCGGTAAAAGTAGGAGCGGCTCGGGCGGCAGCCTACGACCTGGGTGGCAAAATTGTCGGCCAAGCCTTAGTGCTTGCCTCAGCAGTTTACCATTCGATCGGCTTGCTGGATTTGGTAATATGGGGTGTGCTGGGGATCGCTTTTCAAATTATTGTCTTTTATTTATTTGGAATGCTTGCTCCGTTCAAGGTTTTGGCTGAAATTCCGAAGGGTAATGTGTCGGTCGGGTTATTTTCCTGCTTTTTAAGCATAGCTTCGGGTTTGCTGATGGCCTCGTTAATTAGCTATTAAGGGCAACAAAGGATCAAGCGGAGAAATTTCACCGCTTGATCCTTCATCTGTTTTTCTTTAATTGCCCTGCCTAAATCCCAGCTTATCGGGTTCTCACTGCGCATTCTCGCTCAGGAAACCTTCTGGATTTCCGCCAAACGGCGGTTAGCATTTGATTTTTTGAACGACGCCAGGGTATAGACAATTAATGAAAGCCAGATCAACGAAAAACTGATCAATTGCCACTGTGTAAAAGGCTCATTGAACAAAAAGATCGCTAGCAGCAAACTCGTTGTTGGGGCGATATATTGGATAAACCCAACCAATGAAAGAGGCAACAGCTTTGTTGCCTTGGCAAACCAGAACAAAGGTAAGGCTGTAGCTACGCCGGATAGCATTAAAAGCACAACCGATGTACCCGACAAATCCGTGAAGGTGCTTGTTCCTTGCGCTTGAATATAGAGCAGATAGCCCAACGAAATCGGCAATACGACGATGGTTTCCCAAGTCAGGCCGAGCAGAATATCTAACTTCGCTGCCTTTTTGGCAAGCCCATATAGCGCAAAGGAAACTGCCAACGCAATCGCTATCCAAGGGATATGCCCATATTGAATCGCCATAATCAGAACGCCGGATCCTGCCAGCAGAATGGAGAACCATTGCCCTGGCGAGAGCCTTTCCTTCAAAAAAACAACCGCCAATAAGACGCTAATAAGGGGATTCATATAATAGCCCAAGCTCGTTTCAAGCACTTGATGGTTGTTAACGGCCCATATGAACAGTAACCAGTTCAGGCTAATTAACAGGGAGCAAAGGACAACGGCAATCCTGCTTCGCCTATTGGCAACAACACCTTTTAATTGCTTCCATTGCTTTGCAAACGTAACAAGGATGGCAACAAATACGAACGACCAGACAATACGATGTGCTAAAATCTCCCACGCCGGCATCGCGGTAAAGATCCGCCAATATAACGGGAGAAGCCCCCATGTCAAATAAGAAAAAACGGCATAGATGATACCCTGCTTCATATTTGCTGCTCCTTATATGTTCTAATGTTCGACTATATTCAAACAAATGAAATATAGCATGAAGTATGATAAAATGCAATGACAAGCTTGACAAGGCACACAGCGGTTTTGTACGATCATCTCGCTCGATTATCTTTGGAGTTACTGAAAGGGGGCGAGTATCAAAGCGAAACCTAATGGCATCAACAAATCCTTTACTTAGTTGAGCAGCAGCGTTAACATTCCCATGTTTTAATAAGGATAGGATCAGATATTCGTTTGCGCAAATCATGAGGGGGCGGATGGATTTGACTATTTTGGAATATGCAGAAAAAGAGCTGCAAGTGAAATTAAGCTTTTTACAAAAGGATTTGTTGCAGGTTTTACAACAGGATTCGGACTATGTGCAGTATGTTGACAAGAAAAGCCACGCTTTGGTCACTGTCTTGGATATTTATTATAAATGGATCGAGAATAATAGGCTTGCCAGCTGAGTGGTATTTACCCCAAATTTACTCCATGCGAAGCTGATGAGCAGTTAACCCCATATAAGAAAAAGAACCTCCTTACCCACTGTTTGAAAGTGGGTGGAGGTTCTTTTATGTAGGGTACTCCGTTCAAAGTGGACCATTAGCCTCCCGTTTTACCAAGCATACGCTTCAGGTGCGGGCTTGCCAGGGCCGGGGAAAATAAGGCTTAATTCGGCCATGGTATCCTCAGCCAATACAAGCTCTACTGCCCTCAGAGCGTTTTCCAGCTGCTCCTGGGTGCGAGGACCTATAATCGGTGCCGTTAAAGCCGGATTGGCCAGAATCCAAGCCAAGCCTACATTGGATTGGCTTTCGCCAAGCTCCAAGCAAAGGCTGGCGAAGCGCTCCAGCTGTGCCCGCTTGGCTTCAATCGCCACGCGCTCTTGGGCCGATCTGGACCCTCGGTGCGGCTTAAGCGCGTTTTCGCCCAGCAAGCCCCCGGCAAGCGGGCTCCACGCGACAACGCCGATCCCGTGGTGCAGCGCCGACGGCAGCACTTCGAGCTCGGGCTCACGGCATAATAGGCTATATTTATGCTGCTCGGATACCAGCCCAAGAATATGCCGTGACTTCGCTTCGGCTTGCGCCAGCGCAAGATGCCAGCCTGCAAAATTACTGGAGCCGATATAATCGACGGTTCCTTGCTGGACTAACGATTGAAAGACCTCCCAGAGCTCCTCCCAGGTAGCATTCCGTTCGATGTGGTGCATTTGGTAAAGCTCAATATGGTCGGTTTGCAGCCGGGTTAAGGAGCCTTGCAAATGCCGGCGAATTTTATAGGCAGATAATCCACTCTCTGTATTGGGTCCGTCATTCGGGTCCTCCATGTTGCCGTATACCTTGGTAGCCAGAACAACACGCTCGCGCCGGTTGCCTCCTTGGGCGAACCACCGGCCGATGATTTCCTCGGTAAGCCCACGTTTCTCGCCACCGTAGCCATTAGCTGTATCGAAAAAGCTAATGCCTGCATCCAGCGCCGTATCCATAATACGAAAGGCTTCTTTTTCATCCGTACTTTGCCCGAAATTCATCGTTCCCAAGCAAAGTCGGCTTACCTTTAAGCCCGTACGTCCCAAATTTATATACTTCATGTTATGCCGCCTCTAAAATTTATTTTGCATCTTCCTTCATTGCCCTCAACCCTCAACCCAGAGATGAGTCTTGATTAAAAAAGCTCGCAACAGGGTAAACATAACTATTAATCAATAATTAAAGTGAGGCGAGGCGACATGGAAGACATTGTAAAACAAACCAAAATCAACTGGCACCATTTTATGTCAAACTTTTATTTGATTTTGCATGACAATAGTATGGACAGAGGTTTAAAAGCGACGTTTATGAAAAAGGCCTATACCCATACGCTCAAAACAAGAGATCTCTAAATGAATCTGATGCTAGGCTTCAGGTTTTTTTTGCTGGACGAGCTCGCCAAACCCGAATATATCCGCGCCCAAATCCTTGTGTACCTTTTTAACTGCGATTTTGATCAGCCCTCCAATTTGCGGTCACCATCCTCTTTGATATAGTCAAATGTAATTTGGTCAGTACTATCGATGTCGTAATCGATATCCTCCTATATTTTGCTCCACACGTATGTTTACTCCCACAACCGATTTCCTATTACTAATTTCAGTATTTGCCAAAAGAGTTTATAAACAAATATTCGTGGGTACCCTTCCGCTGTTTATATGAGGTATACTAGAATTATTAGCTTAGTATAAGCTCACAGGAGCACAGGGGGATTGGGATGTCTACTCAAATAACGGCGCTTAAAGATAGAAAAGGATTAATCAGGGATTATGTCTATGACACACTCAAAAAAAATATTATGGAATTAAGGCTGGAGCCAGGCCGTTTAATATCGGAAAAAGATTTGGTGGAAATGCTTGAGGTCAGCAGAACGCCGATACGTGAAGCACTTGTTAAATTATCGCAGGAGGAGCTTATTGAGACTACACCCCAGAAGGGCTCTATGATTTCTTTAATCGATTTGCAGCATGTCGAGGAATCCCGGTTTATTAGGGAAACACTGGAGGCGGCTATCGTACGTGAAGCCTGTATGAAGCTGAATAAGGAGCAGGTGCTGGGTCTGCAGAACCTAATTTCATTGCAGGAGCTATGCGAGTCTGAGGAAAACTATGAACGGCTGTTTGAGCTGGATGAAGAGTTTCATAAATCGATTATTATCGGCTGTGGCAGGTCCCGTGCATGGGGGCTTATTCAACAGGTAACGACCCACTATAACCGGATCCGTTTCTTAAGATTATCGACCAACCATGATTGGAAAATCATTATGATCCAGCACCATGGAATCGTCCGTGCGATCAGGGATAAAAATCCGGATGAAGCCGAAAAGGTATTAAGAGACCATTTGGAGCTGGTTGTGATTGAAAAAGAAGAATTAAAGCAGAAATACCCCAAGTATTTCAAATAAATTGCTCAAACTGCTCATAAATTTCTTTTTACTAAACCATAACCCATCTAGTATACTAGTTATATTAATATAATAAGATTGAATGACTCTGGAGGTTAGTTCAGATGAAAATGGTATTTAGATGGTATGGGGAAGGCAATGACACTGTTACACTTGAGCAAATCAAACACATCCCCGGTGTTGAGGGAATCGTATGGGCACTGCATCATTTGCCGGCAGGTGCAGAATGGCCGATGGCGGACATCCTCGCTTACAAAGAGCTGGTAGAGCCTTACGGCTTCCATCTTGAAGTTGTTGAGAGCGTGAATGTCCACGAGGATATTAAGCTCGGCTTGCCAAGCCGTGATCTTTACATCGAGAATTACAAGCGAACGATCGAAAGGCTGGCGAAGGTCGGTGCCAAAGTGATTTGTTATAACTTCATGCCCGTATTCGACTGGGTACGGACGGATTTATTCAAGGAGCTGGAGGATGGATCGACAGCGATGTTTTATGAAAAGCTGAAGGTGGACGCGATGAATCCACTGGAATTGGTTGCGAAAATTAACGAAAATCCCGAGTTTACGATGCCGGGCTGGGAGCCGGAACGCTTGAAGCATTTATCCTCCGTGTTTGATGCTTACAGGGAAGTAACGGAGGAGGATTTGTGGAACAATCTGCAATATTTCCTGGAGCAGATTATTCCCGTTGCCGAGCTGAATGGGATCAAGATGGCGATCCATCCGGATGATCCGCCATGGTCGATATTTGGACTGCCCAAAATTATGACGGGGGCAGACAGTATCCGCAGGCTACTTAAGCTTGTCGATAATCCCTATAATGGCGTAACCTTATGCAGCGGCTCTTTAAGCGCGAGGCCGGATAATAATATAGCGGCAATGGTGAGGGAGTTTGCCGACCGGATTCCTTTTGCCCATATTCGTAATATCCGCTTGTATGAAAATGGTGACTTTATTGAAACCTCGCATAAAGCCAGCGACGGCACTGTAGATATTTGCGATATCGTCAAGGCTTATCATGAGAACGGATTCACGGGATATGTGAGGCCAGACCATGGGAGACATATTTGGGGCGAGCAATGTAGGCCAGGTTACGGTTTATATGACAGAGCGCTTGGCATTATGTACTTATGGGGGATTTGGGATTCCTTGGAAAGAAGCAAAAGGGGGACGATGTGATGATCACGATTAACGAAAATTTGCAAGGTAAAGTAGCTGTCATTACGGGTGGCAGCGGAGTGCTCTGCTCGGCGATGGCGAAGGAGCTGGGGCGGCATGGTGTCAAGGTAGCCATCCTAAACCGTACACTCGATAAGGGCGAGCGGGTAGCCAGCGATATTAGGGAAGCCGGAGGCGAAGCGATCGCGATTGCTTGTGATGTCTTGGATTTGGAAAGCGTGAAGGCGGCTGAGCAAATTGTTCTAGAAAAGCTGGGCGCTTGCGATATCCTGATTAACGGCGCGGGTGGCAACCACCCCAAAGGCATTACGACCAAAGAAAGCCTAAAGCTCGATGATTTGGAAAATAAAGAGCTGACAACCTTTTTTGATTTGAACCAAGAAGGAATTCAATATGTGTTTAATTTGAACTTTCTGGGCACGCTGTTGCCCACGCAAATCTTTTCCAAAGGCATGATTAACAAGCCCGGTGCAACGATCATTAATATGTCGTCGATGAGTGCCCCAAGCCCGATGACCAAGGTACCCATCTACAGCGCTGCCAAGGCCGCCATCGATAATTTTACCAAGTGGCTGGCTGTCCATATGGCCGACTCGGGCATTAGAGTTAACGCGATTGCGCCAGGTTTTTTCTTGACGGAGCAAAATAAAAAGCTGCTGACGAATGAAGACGGCTCGCTAACCGAGCGGTCGCATAAAATCATTACACACACCCCGATGCGAAGATTCGGCAGTCCGGATGATCTGCTAGGGACATTAATTTGGCTGGCCGACTCGAATATGTCTGGTTTTGTCACAGGAATTACAGTACCCGTTGATGGAGGATTTATGGCTTATTCTGGTGTATAATGGTATTATAGATCCGTTTTAAGGAAGCAGCAGGTTGAGTAGATCAAGGCTAGAGGCGACATCCTTGATAAGGAGATTTAAAGAGGCGGTAGCCGCTGCCTGCAATTTTGGATGCTTTACCCGGAATTGCAGGCAGCGGCTACCAGACTCGTTGCAGGCAGAGGCGCTCAAGGCCTTCAAGCTTCAAGGCTAAGGAGTAAACAATGAAGAATAAGGAGCGGATACAACATCATGGCGCAATTTAAAGTTGTTATTACCGACTATGAATACAAAAGCTTGCAGATCGAACAGGATATCCTTAGTCAACTGGATGTGGAGTTTGTGAAGGCGCAATGTCGGACAGAGGAAGAGGTCATCAACGCTGCGAAGGATGCAGACGGGATCTTGAATCAGTATGCACCCATCACCCAGAAGGTCATACAAAGCTTGAACAACTGCAAGGTGATTTCCAGATATGGGGTGGGCGTCAACACGATTGATTTGGATGCCGCGACTGAGCAGGGAATCGTTGTAGCGAATTGTACCGATTATTGTATGGATGAAGTTGCTGACCATGCTTTAGCGCTTCTCTTAAGCGCGGCTCGCAAGGTTACCTTGCTCAATTCCTATGTCAAACAAGGTGTGTGGGAATACAAAAAGGCTATACCAATTTACCGTTTAAGAGGGCAAATATTGGGGATGGTTGGGTTTGGTAAGATATCCCAAAACCTTAGTGCCAAAGCAAAGGCTTTTGGTTTGAAGCTTATTGCCTATGATCCGTTTATTTCCCAAGAGGTTGCCTCTAAGTATGAGGTAGAGATGGTCGACTTAGATATATTGTGCCAAACTGCGGATTTTATTTCCGTACATGCGCCATTGACCAAAGCTACCAAAGGCTTGATTGGCAGCGCACAATTCAGCAGCATGAAACCTGAGGCCATTATTATTAATACTTCAAGGGGACCGCTAATTAATGAACAGTCTTTGATTACAGCGCTACAAACTTCGCAAATTGCAGGTGCAGCCTTAGATGTGCTTGAGCATGAGCCTATTGACCCTGGCAACCCGTTACTGAAGATGGAGCAGGTTATCCTGAATCCTCATGTTGCCTGGTATTCCGAGGAATCGGAAAGGGAGCTAAAGGGGAAAATCGCCCAGAACGTGGTTGATGTGCTATCGGGGTTATTTCCCGTGTATTTAGCCAATCCTAAAGTAAAAGACATAGTGGACCTACGACAAAGGCTGTAAATGAATTTTATATTTTAGTTGACGAGGTTTCAGCGTGTTGTGTATGATGTATACATTACTTGTTTTACGGAAAGGTGTAGTTGGAAATGCCTATATCGAAGTTTAATTTGCAACCGATCACCAAATCATCAACGACGAAAGAGAGGGCATATAATGAGATCAAGCATGTTATTCTAAATGGTTATATCTCGTCGGATGAAATCTTTACGGAAGTACAGTTGGCGGAATTTCTTAAAACATCGCGAACACCAGTTAGAGAAGCATTGCAGGATTTGATTAAAGAAGGCTTGATTGTTTCCATCCCGCGAAAAGGTATGACCGTCCGTAAAGTGACGGAAAATGAGATGGAGCAGATCTTTTTGCTTCGTACGACAATCGAAACCAAAGTGATTCAAAAGCTTACAGAAATTATTACATCCGAGCAGTTGGCGCTATTGAGGGCCATTTGCAAGCAGCAGGAAGAAGCCATGTTGATCAATGATACTATCGCTTTTATTCAATTGGATCAGGACTTCCATACTGCTCTTACGAAATTTGTGGATTATGAATTGATCGAGCAGATGCTACTGAATCTTCATAATCTCTCACAGTTAATTGGGTTACGTGCGATCAAAAAAAGTAATCGCATGAAAGAAGTGATTGAAGAACATTTGGCCATCATATCCTCGCTGGAGTTTAAAAACAGTGAACAATCGGTTATAGCCATTACAAACCACCTAAGTAAAACGAAAGATTCGGTAATGGATAACTAAAATAAAAGAAAGTAAACGCTTTCAATTCAATTGTGTCAACTATATTAACTGTTGACGTTATTTAATGTTACATTCGATAAAAAATAATTGACTTTTGTACTTGATAACTTTACAATCTAGTAAATAACCTGACATGATATACGAGTGACAAGCAGCATGCAAAAAATTCATACTTGAAGTTGCTTGATTTTTTTTAAATATCCAATGTATACACAACACACAATACTAAATACGAAATACTTAACACGAAATACCTAATACACAATTTCAAGGTTGGAAGGATGATATGAAATGGTTCGTAATGGCAAACAGTATGTAGACTCTTTGAAGGATAACCGCCGAATCTATATCAATGGAGAAATTGTAGAAGATGTTACTACACACCCGGCATTCAAAGGAATTATACAATCCTTTGCTAACTTATATGATTTGGCAGCAGATCCTTCCAACGACATGATTTATACCACCGAGGATGGCACTCAAGCCAATAAAGTATTTATGATTCCTCGCAGCCGTGAGGATCTGGCTATCCGTCGCAAGGCGATAACAAAATGGGCGGAAGCGACTTGTGGATTTGCGGGACGCAGTCCTGATCATGTTGCTGGGTTTTTGGCTGGCTTCTCCAGTTACCCTGAAGTATTTGGCGAGTATCAACAGAATGTGCATGACTTTTATAAATATGCACGCGATGAAGATTTGTTTGTTACCTATGTAATCATCCCTCCTCAGGTGGATCGCAGCAAAGCGGCTCATGAGCAGGAGGAAAAATATTTACCGGTTGGGGTTTTGGAAGAACGAGAGGATGGCATCGTTGTTCGAGGGTCGCAAATGTTAGGAACAAGCGCAGCAGTTTCCAACTACCTGTTCGTCAGTTGTATTACACCACTTAGACCGGGAGATGAAGATTATGCGATTTCCTTTGTTCTTCCACTGGATACTCCGGGCTTGAAACTGTACCCGAGACCAAGCTACGCCATGGGCAAGGAAGCCGTATATGATTACCCGTTGTCTACACAGTTTGATGAAAGCGACTCTTTGATGGTGTTCGACGATGTGTTCATTCCTTGGAAGCATGTTTTTGTTAATAAGAACATCGAGGCCACAAGAGACCAATTCCATAAGACGCCTGCACATGTACTGGGAAATAACCAAGCACAAATTCGGTTATGCACCAAAATAAAGTTCATTATCGGCGTGGCCCGCAAAATAACTGAAATGGGTGGTACTGATAAATTCCCACAGGTGCAGGAACGACTCGGTGAATTAGCCTCACTAGCGGCTACGGTTGAGGGTATGCTGCTAGCAAGTGAGTACGAATGTACGCTAGACAAGAACGGCACAGCTCGACCTAGCGCGCGGTTTCTATTTGGTATCGTTGGCATGCAGGATCAAGTTTATGCCAATGTGATTAAGATTCTTCGTGAGCTTGTCGGTGGCGGTGTGCTGCAAATGCCATCCTCCTATCATGAAATGGTGAATCCTGAGACGCGAGATGATATCCGCCAGTACATCCGAGCGTCTGGCGTCGATTCGGAAGCACGGATTAAGTTATACAGACTTGCTTGGGATATCATTGGTTCGGAATTCGCTGGTCGCCATCAGCAGTATGAAATGTTCTACAACGGAGCTCCTTTTGTTGTCAGAGGACATGCATTCCGTAATTATGGATATAACGAACCATTGGAATTAGTTGAACGCTTCCTCAGCAGCTACAGCTTGCCTGACAAAGATGCACATGTCCAATCCTAAATAACTGTAAACTTACAGAAAGAAGGGGTTTCAACAATGGCTATAGCGATTACAGAACTATCAACTGAAATGATGGAACAATTGCAGGGACAGAACATCGTGTTTATAAATGTGGTGGACAAAGAAAGCGGAGATATTTATTCAACTGTCTTATCTTGGGTGTACGCAGTAAGTCCGAAAGCCATTCGTTTTGCGATCGATGCTAAATCGGATTTCGTACGAATTTTACTAGATGATCCGAGGCTGGTCCTCAATTTTGTTTCTAAAGAAACTGTATATTCAGTTAAAGGAAAAGCTGCAGTAAAAGTCGCTAGGACCGAAGAGTTAACGCTAAAAATGGCGTTATTAGAGGTAGACGTGGAAGAGGTTCGAGACATTATTTTCTATGGTGGCAAGATTGAGACCCAACCCAAATTTGTGAAAACGTACAAAGTAGAATTGATTAAAAAGTTAGATGATGAGATGAAGAACGCGTTGTTGAATCTTTCTTAAAGGGGGAATTTGGTTCTATGAAGGTCGCATCTATCCAATTGGAAATTAAAGATAGTGAAAGTAAAGAGCAGCGAATCGGACGTGCCACTGATTTAGTAGATCGTGCTGCACAAGATGCGGATTTGATCTTGCTACCGGAAGTTTGGGCAACTGGCTATTTTAATTTTGACAAATATAAGGAAGAGGCAGAGCCGCTAGACGGTGAATTTGTCCGATTCTTTGCAGCAAAGGCCAAGCAGCATGGTGTCTATTTGTTTGCTGGAAGCTTTATCGAGGTCAAGGATGGTAACTACTATAACACTAGCATTCTTTTTGACCGTCAAGGGATGTTGGTAGGTACCTACCAAAAAACACATTTGTTCCGTTACGGTTCCAAAGAAGGCGAGCTGCTGACTAGAGGGGACGGGGCAAAGGTATTTGACACCGAATTTGGCAAGGTAGGATTAACTACGTGCTATGACCTTCGTTTCCCAGAGCTTTACCGTCAGCAAGTCGACTTGGGAGCACAGATGTTTCTAGTAACATCGGCTTGGCCGCATCAGCGTTTGGAGCACTGGAAATTGTTCAACGCCACTCGCGCACTGGAGAATCAGAGCTTCCTGATCTCGTGCAACTGTGTGGGTACCACGAACAATGTCTTATTGGGTGGACATAGCTCAATTGTCGATCCATGGGGAATCACATTAGCGACTGCTGGTGAGCAGGAAACCATTGTGAAATCAGAAATCGATCCCTCGGAAGTTCAGCGCATTCGAGATGTATTTCCGAGTTTGAAGCACCGTGTTATTTAAGCAATCATCTATCATAGAAAAGGGTGTATACAATTATGGAATTTACATGTAACGGAACAACGTTAAATTGGACACCTGAGCGGCTTGTTATTGCGGGATACACAGGTAAAAATCAAGAAGCTGTCAAAAAGCATATTGCAGAATTAAAGGAATTAGGCATTCCCGCACCTCCGCAGGTTCCGATGCTGTATGATCTTTCTCCGGAACTGCTTCAGACTTTAAGTGAAATTACAGTCGTACATAATGACAGCAGTGGCGAGGCTGAAGTGGTGCTTATGCACATAGATAGCGAGTGGTATGTGGGTCTTGGAAGCGATCATACGGATCGAGTCCTTGAAGCGGTATCCATTCAAAAGTCTAAGCAGGTTTGTGCCAAACCGGTTACTAAAGAGCTTTGGCCGCTTGCATCCATTGCAGACCGTTGGGATCAAATTGAAATCAAAAGCTGGGTAGAGATTGACGGGAAAGAACATTTATATCAGTCCGGCGTATTGGGTGAGTTTCTGGAACCCAAGAAACTCATGGAGATTGTAAAAACTAGAGGATACGATAGTGTGAATATGGCGCTATATTGTGGAACACTGCCGCTTCACGGGGGATTCGTATTCGGTGGCTCATTTCGGGCGGAACTCGTGGATAACAAAGAAGGACGTAAGCTTGAATTAAATTATCAAACCAAATTGCTAAAAAATGCTGAGGAGGAATAAGAAAATGGCAAAACCGGAATTGGAATTTGTTGATCAAAATTTATTTGAAGAGGTGCCTTTCAGCAAAGTGGAGGGCTTAACGGAAAGAGTCATCGCAAAAGATCTAGAATCAGGTGTGGCTACACGCATTCTGATGTTTGCACCGGGAGTGGATACAACACCTAACGGAGTGCAGATTCATGACTTTTGGGAAGAGCTTTATATCATAGAAGGTTCATTGATCGACTTGAACTTAAATCAGGAATTTACCGCAGGAATGGTGGCCTGCCGTCCGCCTGGAATGAAGCATGGTCCATGGAAGTCGCCAAACGGATGTAAAACTTATGAAGTTCGTTATTATTCCAAATAAACCTATCAACATTAAAGGGGCGATTAAAGATGAGAAACAAGAAAAAAATGAGCATGCTACTTTCCACTGTTGTTATGATTTCTTTACTAGTTGGTTGCGGTACAACAAAAGATGCTGGAGCACCAACTGAGGGCGGTGCTGCAGCAGGTGCTGGAGACAAGAAGATTGTTCTGAAGTTGGGCAATATTACAAAAGCGGATAGCCAATTAAGCATCACACTTAAAAATATCGGTGAAGAAATAAAAGCAAAGACTAATGGACGAATCTCGGCATCCTATTTCCCAGGCGGCGAGCTAGGTAATGAAACCGATATGATGCAGCAGTTGAACACAGGCAGTCTTCAAATGGCTGTGATCACGAATGCACAACTGAGCAACTCATCCCCCGCGTTTGGTGCTTGGCTGATGCCGTTCGTGGTTGATACCCATGATCAAGCCTACAAGCTTTGGACCAGTGATGAATCGATGAAGCTTTTTGATACTCTGACGAATGAGAATGTTGTAGGCCTAGGCTACGCGTCATCCGGATTCCGTTATATCGTCGGATCTAAGCCTATTACTACGATTAAAGATTTGGATGGATACAAGCTTCGCACAACACCTAGCCCAACCATTCTAGACTATTGGAAGGGATTGAAGGCAAGCCCGACTCCAATGCCCCTTACTGAAGTGTATACTTCCTTGCAAACGGGTGTTATCAAGGGGATTGATATCGATTCCGAATCTTTAGCTTCGGAAAAACTAACAGAAATTGCAAAAAACTTGAATGCAGATAATCATATGTATTGGGCAGGAGGCATCTTAATCAATAAGGATCTTTGGAATAGCCTTTCGCCTGAAGACCAGAAGTTGATTAAAGAAATTGTTTTAGATAAAACGAAAGAAAATAGTGTACAAGTTGCAAAGAATGAAGAGAAATTTCTAAGTGAGGCCACAACGAAGCTTGGTCTAAAACTAAGTGAAGTGAAACGTGAAGAGTATGATGCGGTTGTAAAATCAGTTAGAGACACTTGGAGCAGCAAATCACCGGAAATCGCTAAATTTTTGGAAAAAGCAGACCAAATCAAAAAAGAGAAGTAGGTGCTCCCATGAGTGACAAACCTGCAAGACGAAATATCTTATCATTCATCACAGATGCTCTTGACAAATGTCTTGTAGGAATCAGCATCTTGGTGGGCGCGGTTTTAACGATTAATATAATCGTAGCGGTATTTTTTCGATATGTACTCAATTCTCCGATTTATTGGGCGGATGAGCTCTCTCTGTATTTGTTTTGTTGGGCCACTTTTCTAGGGGCAGCTCTTGCTGTGAAACGATCCGACATGGCGGCAGTTACTTTTTTTCTTAACCGCCTCTCCGGTCGGGCCAATATTCTCCTCTCCATGTTGATTCAATTATGTATGTTGTTTTTCTCCATTATTATCGGCTATTATTCTATTATTTGGATTAGTAGTCCTAGTGTAATGAATTTGCTATCGCCGGCGCTTTCTATGAATATGTGGAAGCTTTATACGATCGTCCCAATTTCAATGTTTTGTATGGCAGTATTCTCGATTGAACATTTGATTGGATTCATACCGAGTTTGTTTGGTAAAAGAGGGGGTACAGCGCAATGAGTTCAATGGCTGGTTTTATCATCCTGCTGTTCATTGGGGTACCTGTTGCCTTTGTTCTTGGGCTAACGACCCTCATTTATATTTATTCGACCGGCAATATCGCCGCGCTGCAGTCGTTGCCGTCGAAGATGTTCAACGGCTTACAGAACTTCGGTTTTGTAGCCATTCCACTGTTTGTGCTTCTAGGAGAAATAATGAACCGGGGCGGCATTACGAATCGATTGATCCACTTCGCTACCGTCCTTATCGGCCACCTTCGAGGCGGACTTGCGTATGTGAACGTTGTCGCCAACATGTTTTTGGCGGCGATCGTCGGTTCAGCCAATGTGCAAACGGCGATCATGACTAAAGTGATCGTTCCGGAGATGGAGAAGCAGGGCTACGACAAAGAATTCAGTACGGCGCTTACCGCCAGTTCATCCATTATGGGGCCCTTAATTCCGCCGAGTATGCCATTTATTCTTTATGGAGTGAGTTCCGGTGTATCGATTGGCAGCTTGTTCTATGCGGGAATTATTCCTGGGATTTTGTTTGCCCTTGGTTTCGCAGTTATTATATTTGTTACGTTTCGAAAAACAAAAAGCAATATAATAAAAAGAAGCTCAGGAAAAGAGATTCTTCAAAGCCTGCTCTATGTCTTGCCAGCGCTGTTCATTCCCGTTCTTATTATGGCGGGTATTACGACAGGCGTGTTTACTGCAACGGAATCGGCAGCAGTTGCTGTTTTTGTCGCTATTCTGATTGGCGCCTTTGTATACAAGGAATTGAAGTTTAAAGATGTGCCAGGTATTTTGCTTCGTACTATTATTACAACCTCCTCTGTATCTTTTTTGTTGGCGACAACAAATATTTTCGGATGGGCGCTTCACTTACAAGGTATTCCGCATATGATCGCTGATTTTTTCTTGAATATTGCAGGGAGTACGCTTGTATTTCTAATTCTTCTCAATATATTGCTTATTGTGATCGGTACATTTTTAGAGGGACCGGCCGGTATTATATTCTTAACCCCCATTCTGCTGCCAATAGCCTTGCAATTTGGAGTAGATCCGATTCACTTGGGCGCAATTATCGTGATTAACCTGACCATTGGTTTGATGCATCCACCTTTTGGTACGGTACTGTACATTGCTTCAGCGAACACTGGAGTGAGCGTGGAGCGTTTGAGTGTAAAACTGATTCCATTTTTACTCGTCATGGTTGGTATTCTGCTGTTGATTACTTACGTGCCTGCGACGACAACCTATATTCCTAGTTTATTTGCACCCAAGTAATAATTAAAGACCCTCCGCCAATTGCGGGAGGGATACATTGAATAAGTAAATACCGAGCTAAAGCAATATCCAAGAGGATATTTGCTTTAGCTCGGTATTTTTTTCTTTTCAACCTTTTTTTATAGATATGCCAAGGCTTCCAGAGTATACCGCAGCTTGCAGGCAGCGGTTATGAATTTGACAATTAAGCAATTTGGAGAGAAGATCAAAGAACCAATATCGAAGTTACCAACCAACCAACCATGTGCTTGCCGACAATAAAGGAGTGTCTTATGTCCAGTTTTAAATCCTATTATCGATTTGTTAAACCTTACTGGAAGCTAATCGTGGTTACGTTATTGATTGGAATGGCCAAATTCGGGATACCATTGACGCTGCCTTTTATAATGAAATATGTGGTGGATGATTTATTGCTTAGCTCGCTGCCCCCGGCTGTAAAAGTAGAAAAATTGATCTATGTGATGCTGGGTGCATTTGTGTTGTTTGTTGTTTTAAGGGCACCGATCGAATACGCCCGGCAGTATTATGCCCAGCTGACAACCAGCCGAATTCTTTACGACCTTCGTAATCATCTATATGGGCATATCCAGAAGCTTTCCTTGAAATATTACCAGAACCATAAAACCGGTGAAATTATTTCTCGGATGATTAATGATGCCGAACAGACGAAAAATATTGTGGAAATCGGGTTAATGAACATATGGCTTGATTTGTTTACGTTATGCATTGCCATTGGCTTCATGTTTTATATGGATGTGAATTTGACGTTGGTTTCTATCGCCATCTTTCCCTTTTATGCATTAGCTGTCAAAAAGCTTTATAAAAAATTGCGGGATTATTCCAAAACCAGGTCGCAGGCTCTCGCAGATATGCAAGGCTATCTTTTTGAACGGGTAACGGGGATCTCGGTCATCAAGAGCTTCACTCTAGAGGAAGTGGAAAAGCAAAATTTTGATGTAAAAAACCGCAACTTTCTGCAAAGAGCGTTTGCTTTAGCAAAATGGAATGCCTTGACGAATGCGATTATTAATACCTTAACGGACATTGCACCGTTGCTGGTTTTATTTTATGGAGGGTACCAGGTTATTTATGGACAGCTTACGTTAGGTGCTTTTGTTGCTTTTTTTGCCTATTTGGAACGTTTGTATAGCCCGCTTCGCCGTTTGGTTAATTCGTCGACAGAGCTTACCCAGGCCAGTGCTTCGCTGGAGCGGGTTGTGGAGCTGATGGACGAGCCGTACGATATTGAGGACTCTCCGCAGGCTAAGCCTATGGATCGGGTGGAGGGCAAAATTGTTTTTGACAATGTAAGCTTTCGCTATCAAGCTTCTACGGATTGGATTTTGAAAAATATTCAATTAAGCATCAGTCCAGGACAAACGATTGCTTTTGTAGGGATGAGCGGCGGCGGAAAATCCTCGTTAATTAGCTTGATCCCGCGGTTTTATGATATTCAGGAAGGCAGAATTTTGTTGGATAACACCAACCTCAAGGATATCACGATCCAAAGCCTGCGAAGTCAAATTGGTATGGTGCTGCAGGATAATATTTTATTTAGCGGCAGTGTGCGCGATAATATTTTGTTCGGGCGGCCAGATGCCACGGAGGATGAAATTCTCCACGCTGCACAAGCGGCTAATGCGCATGATTTTATTATGAATTTAACGCAGGGCTACCAGACGGAAATCGGCGAACGTGGCGTTAAGCTCTCGGGCGGACAAAAGCAAAGAATTGCGATTGCCCGGGTATTTCTGAAGGATCCGCGGATTCTGGTGTTGGATGAGGCGACCTCGGCGCTTGATCTGGAATCGGAGCATATGATCCAAGAATCACTGGAAAAGCTGGCTAAGGACAGGACAACGCTGATTGTCGCCCACCGTCTATCGACAATTACGCATGCCGACCAAATTGTACTGATCGAAAATGGGGAAATCAAAGAGGTAGGCACCCATGATGAGCTGATGCATAAAGAGGATGGGGCGTATGCCCGCTTGTATAATGTGCAAAATTTGGAGGCGCATAGCTGATCCTAAGGGGTAATTTATATTTATAAAAGCATGCTTGACAATAGTTAGCTACAAACTAATTAGATTGTGCCAGCTGTAATATGCTATTCTAAGTTAAGCAGACACATAGTAGCTTGGTTCAAGAAAGCTGGAATTGTACAGGCAATCTGGTGGGATTAGGATTAGGAGGTAGTATTTATGAAATATCGTCGACTAGGTAACAGCGGGTTAAAGGTATCTTTGCTGGGGTTAGGAACCAATGCTTTTGGAGTGAGGGCAGACGAGGCAACATCGCTACAAATTATTCATCAAGCCATGGATAAAGGCATCAACTTTATTGATACGGCTAATATTTATACCAAATCGGAATCCGAACGAATTATTGGCTTAGCCTTGGAAGGCAAGCGCCATGAGGTCGTACTGGCGACGAAGGCTGGATTGGTGCGTGGCGAAGGTCCGAATGAACGGGGATCATCGCGTTATCATTTGCAGCAGGAGCTTGAGAGCAGCTTGCGTCGGCTAAAAACAGATTATGTAGATTTGTATCAAATTCATACCTTTGATCCGGAGACGCCAATCGAAGAAACACTCAGGACGCTGGATGATATGGTTAGCTCGGGTAAGGTGCGGTATATTGGTGCATCCAATTATGCTGCCTGGGAGCTAATGAAAGCGTTGGGGATCAGCGAACAGAAAGGCTTTAACCGTTATGTGTCTACACAAACGAGCTATTCACTTGCTGATCGGACGCCTGAACAGGAGCTGGTGCCGGTCTGTCTAGATCAGGGAGTAGGGATTATCCCTTATTTTCCACTGGCCGGGGGCATATTGACCGGAAAATACACATCAACGGATGCAGCTCCCCAAGGCTCACGCGCGGACAAAGATCCGAATTTCAGCAGATTTCTCGATGAGCAACGATTACAGCTCAGCCAAAACGTCGCTAATTTGGCGGCTACATTGGACTGCTCCTCAAGCACGCTTTCCTTATCTTGGCTCATGCACCAGCCAGTCGTGTCCACGGTTATTGTTGGCGCGACTCGGGTAGAGCAGCTGGAGGAGAATTTGCAAAGCTTATCACTTGAGCTCGACTCTGAGCAATTAAAGGAGCTTGATCAACTTAGCGAATCTTATCGCTATGGCAAGCCCTTTGCCGTTTATCGGTTGCCGCAGGGGTAACAGTAGGAATTGGAATTGGAGCTATTATAAAATATCCAAACGCGAAGAGAAGAACCTACCCGAAAATCATCAATGATTTTTTGGGCAGGTTCTTCTCTTTAGTATGGGTATAGCTGCAAATCACCGCAACATGCTTATTTCCTGTCCAGCTTGGCCCAGCCCTCATAGCATTTGATGATCGCACTCATATCCTCATCGCCATACCCTTCATTACATGCGATTTGGAAGAGCTCCTTGACAGCTGCTAAAGCAGGCAGCGGGATTTCAAGCGATTGCCCTAAGCCTTGCGCGAGCTTTAAATCCTTAAACATCAAGCGCGTCATAAATTGCGGGGAGAAATCGCCCTCCAGCATTTTGGGACCCTTCATTTCAGCCATACCGCTGCGGGCTCCGCCTCCGGCAACTACCTCAAGAAACAAAGCGGGATCAATCCCAGATTTGCGAACCATCGCGATGCTCTCAGAAAGCCCTGCCAAAGTGATAGCTACCAACGTATTATTAGCGAGCTTAGTTTGAGAGCCCGTACCTTGCGCGCCCATATGTACGGCTTTTTTGCCCATTGCTTCAAATAGTGGCAAGCACTTTTCGAATAATTCCTTTTCGCCCCCAACAATAAAAGTTAGCTGTGCTTCTTTCGCCTGAGGTTCACTTCCTGTAACGGGAGCATCCAGCATTTGTACGCCAATATCCGATAGCTGCTTGGCTATAGCTAGCGTTGTTTCTGGAGAGATCGTACTGCAATCGATGACAATTCCAGCGCCAGATTGTTGTTGAAGTGCAGGAATGATCCCGTTTTCCCCCAGATAAACCTCTTTGATTGCGCTATCGTCGGAAAGCATCGTAATGACAATATCTGCGGCTTGGGCGGCTTTTCCCGGAGAATCGACGATCAGTACAGAGGAATCCAGCCCTTCTGTTTTCTTACGGTCTCTATTGTATACGGTTACTTTATGGCCTGCTTTTATTAAGTGCCCAGCCATATGACGACCCATCGTGCCTAATCCAACAAATGAAATATTCACTCGATTACCTCCATCAATTCGTTGTTAGTTGTAGTTACCCTACTAGTATACCGTATATAAAATGCTGTTGCCCAGCCCTGGTACACACTAATATAGGAATATGCATCCATTTTTTACATACAAGCCCCGATTCAAGAAAGGTTGGAGACCTACCATGAATAAACCATGTGTGGACTTAGCAGCCCCTTCATTAAACCTGTTTTACGATTTACAGGCTGCCCCGTTTTTTAAGAAAGACCCACAAAACTTCTATAACTAGCTAAATCGCACTTGGGAAACGAACTGGATCGAACTTACCGCCTACTTTGGTTATCTAGCTGAGATTCATTTTGTATTTTTTTCTCCCGAAAATCCTTCCATACCTTTAATCATTGGTCCCCGCACGCAGGAACAGCTCGAGAGTCTTCAAGCTGGAGTGGATGAGAAAATTGGGCTGCTGCCGCCAGTGAAGCGTAAGGAAAACGGGCAGAAGGAATACGACAAGCTCGATCTCGACCGTTTTATCTTCATTACTCATCTTAAACGAACTAATATGCCGTTGAAGGAAATTGAGCGGTATATGACCCTGGCATCCATTTTGAGGTTAAAAGCTTAAGCTTTTAACCCCTCTTAAGCCCCTTCAGGCTATTAGGGTTGACGTATTAGTTCATTTGTCTTACAATATGATTTATAGACAAATGTGAATGAACATGAAGAGAGGTGAAACAGGTGGAAGCCCATCCGAAAGAAGTAACGATGAAATCAATTAAGCGGGAAACGATGTCCAAGCAGGTCGTCGACCAGATTATCGAGTTGTTGACAAGTCGTCAGCTTAACCCGGGAGATAAGTTGCCTACCGAAGCCGAGCTTACAGATATGTTATTCGTCAGCAGGCCCGTTCTTCGTGAAGCCTTAAGCTCGCTTGAGACGATGGGGATGATCCAGAGAAAAACACGTGAAGGTACTTTTTTCTCATATAGGATTGGAAGTAAGCCCTTTTCAATTATGCTCGCTTTGTCGGCAGGCGATATACCTGCTGTGATGGAAGCACGGATGGCGTTGGAGCTTGGCTTGGTGACGATGGCTGCTGAGAAAATAACCGATCAACAGCTGGAGCAGCTTGCAGAGCTTATGCATGCGATGTCATTAAATACAGCTGGTTACGAGCAGATCGATAAAAATTTCCATCGCATGATCGCCTACAGCGCGAATAACCCCATTCTTGAGGGCAGCATAGATGCCCTGCTGAATATGTTCGATAAAACGACGAACCAAATCGCACAGATTGATCGCGACCATCTGGTCACGATGCAACAGCATCAAGCGATATTCGATGCATTGTCCAAGCGGGATCCGCTAGCTGCGCATTCCAGCATGTATATCCATCTTAGCCAGGTACGTGCAAAGCTGGTCAAGCCCAAATTGCGGTAAAGTCAAATGGGCAGCAGTTGAGAGTAAGCAATTGAGAGCAAGCAGTTGAGAGCAACGATTGAGTTTAAAATCGATTGTAATAGGAGAGGTGGACTAATAATCATGACAGAACTAAGAAAATCACCAAGCGGTATTTTAGGATTTCCAGTGGCACCGATGAATCAGCAGGGTAAGCTCGATGCACAAGCCTTGGAGGCTAATATCGAATTCCTGATCGAGGAAGGCTTATCTTCGATTTTTATCGCCTGCGGATCTGGAGAATTCCATGCCTTGTCCCATAGCGAATATAAGACGATGGTTGAAGTGGCAGTGGCCACAGCCAAAGGCAGAGTGCCTGTCTATACAGGAGTTGGCGGCAATATTAGCCATGCGCTGGAATTAACCGAGCTATCGGCGAAGCTAGGAGCAGAGGGCTACTTGATTTTGCCTCCTTATTTGATCGAGCCTGAACAGCAAGGCTTATATGAATATGTAAGCGCCATCGTAGAAAGCACAGACTTAAATGCGATTGTGTATCAACGCGATAACTGTGTGTTAACCTTGGAAACGCTTCAGCGTTTGCTTGTCCATCCTCAGCTTGTTGGTTTAAAGGACGGCCTTGGCAATATGGAATTAAATATTGAGCTTACGCAAACAATCGGTGATCGCTTGGATTGGCTTAGCGGCATGCCGATGGCGGAGGTTACCTTTCCGGCTTTCGTAAATCTTGGCTTCAAATCATATTCTTCTGCGATTTCGAACTATATTCCGCACATTTCTGCGATGTTCTATGATGCCTTGTTGAATCACAATGAAGCCTTGCTTCATGAGCTGTATATCGATGTGATTTTGCCGATAAATAGAATCCGCAAGCAAAGAAAAGGGTATGCGGTTTCTTTGATTAAAGCGGGCATGGAGATTGTAGGCCTGCCAGTAGGTACCACAGTTCGTACGCCGCTTACTCCGGTTGAGAAAGACCACTATGAAAAGCTGGAAGCTATTATTAAGCGGGCCTTCGACAAATTTCCTAAGCCTAAAGGAGACCGTTCACAATGAGCAGCAATTTAAAAGAAAACCAAACCTACCTAAACTATATCAATGGCGAGTGGATTGCTTCATCAACAGGCGAGGTAGAGGCACGGATCAACCCTGCCAATACCAAAGAAACCGTTGGTTATATCCAAGCCTCTTCCTTGCAGGACTTGGATCAAGCGGTGGCAAGCGCCAAGCAAGCAACCAAAGCATGGAGAAAGCTCGCTGGAAGTGCGCGCGGCGACATGCTGTTTAAGGCAGCCGCCATTCTCGAGAGCAGGGTGGACGAGATTGCCGAAACGATGACCAAGGAAATGGGCAAAACCTTCCCCGAGGCAAAAGGCGAAACCAACAGAGGCGTCGCGATTCTGCGTTATTATGCCGGAGAAGGAATGCGCACTGTTGGCGATGTGATCCCCTCTACAGATAGCGAAGCGCTGATGCTGACAACGAGGGTTCCGCTTGGTGTAGTGGGTGTCATTACACCGTGGAATTTTCCGGTCGCGATTCCGCTTTGGAAGATGGCTCCGGCTTTAATCTACGGAAACACCGTAGTTATTAAGCCAGCAGCTGAAACGGCGATTACCTGCGCGAAGGTTATCGAATGCTTGGCAGCAGCAGGCCTACCTGCTGGTGTTATTAATATGGTAACCGGCTCCGGTGCTACCATTGGGCAAGGTTTGGTTGAGCATCCCGATGTTAATGGGATTACGTTCACGGGCTCCAATGGCGTAGGTAAAAGCATTGGGCGTGCCGCACTGGCACGTGGAGCGAAATACCAGCTGGAAATGGGCGGTAAAAATCCGGTCATAGTGGCAGTGGATGCTGATCTCGATCTTGCGGTAGAAGCTACGGTCAGTGGAGGGCTTCGTTCGACAGGCCAGAAATGTACCGCTACTAGCCGGGTGATCGTCCAAAGCGAAGTATTCGAAATTTTCAAGGATAAGCTGTTGAACAGGCTGCAACAAATAACAGTGGGCGACGGCATGAAGGACGGCATTTGGATGGGACCTTGCGCTAATGAAAACCAACTGAACAAAGTGCTTTCCTATATCAAAATAGCAGGGGAAGAAGGGGCAGCCCTTATTTATGGCGGAAGCCGCCTGCAAGGAGATGGCTATGAATCGGGGTATTTTGTAGAGCCTACCGTATTCTCGGAAGTGACTAACACGATGACGATTGCCAAGGAAGAAATTTTTGGACCTGTGCTAGCTCTGATGAAGGTCGATACGATGGAAGAAGCGTTGGCGCTTGCCAATGATGCAGAGTTTGGACTTAGTGCCTCGATATTCACGACGAAGATTAACCATATGTTATCGTTTATTAACGAGATGGAGGCAGGGCTTGTCCGTATTAACGCCGAAAGCGCCGGAGTTGAACTGCAAGCACCGTTTGGCGGGATGAAGCAATCCAGCTCCCATTCCCGTGAACAGGGACGTGCGGCGATTGAATTTTTCACTTCGATTAAGACCGTCTTTATTAAATCATAAATTTGATACGAAGAGGAGTGAAATACCTAATGGACACTTCGATGAACGCTTCAGTAAACGCTTCGAATGTTTCAAATGTTTCGAACGCCAAGGATAGTGCCTCGGGTACACCGATCATAACCGAGATGAGGGTCATCCCGGTTGCTGGCTATGACAGTATGCTGCTTAATCTTAGCGGTGCGCATAGCCCTTACTTTACGCGTAATATTGTGATTTTAAAAGATAATGCAGGCCGCACTGGAGTTGGAGAGGTCCCTGGAGGCGAGAGCATTAGGCAAACGCTGGAGGATGCCAAGCCGCTCGTAGTGGGGGCGTCAATTGGTACTTATAATAACATTTTGGGGACTGTGAGAAGGCAATTTGCTGACAGGGACTCAGGTGGACGTGGCTTGCAAACCTTCGATTCACGGATCACCATCCACGCGGTTACCGCGCTGGAGGCGGCACTGCTTGACCTGCTCGGCCAATTCCTCGATGTGCCGGTTGCGGCACTGCTTGGAGAAGGGCAGCAGCGGGAAGCCGTTGAAATGCTCGGTTACCTATTCTACATAGGGGACCGCGGTAAAACGGACTTGCCATATCTCAGCGCGCTTGATGCTGAGGACGATTGGCTGCGCCTGCGCCATGAAGAGGCGGTGACAACCGAAGCCATCGTACGGCTGGCTGAAGCGGCGCATGCGCGTTATGGCTTTAATGATTTCAAGCTCAAGGGCGGCGTGTTTAGCGGCGGAGCGGAGCTAGAAGCGGTAACGGCCTTGGCCGAGCGCTTCCCGCAAGCGCGGATTACGCTGGATCCCAATGGCGCTTGGTCATTGGACGAGGCGATCCGCCTCTGCCGCGGGCAGCACCATGTGCTGGCATATGCCGAAGATCCATGCGGAGCGGAGCGGGGCTTCTCCGGCCGTGAGGTGATGGCTGAATTCAGGCGTTCCACTGGCCTGCCCACAGCAACAAACATGGTCGCCTGCGACTGGCGCGAGATGGGGCATTCGATCCAGCTGGGCTCGGTCGATATTCCACTGGCGGATCCGCATTTTTGGACGATGCAAGGCTCAATCCGTGTTGCCCAAATGTGCCATGAATGGGGATTGACTTGGGGCTCGCATTCCAACAATCATTTTGATATTTCCTTGGCGATGTTTACCCATGTTGCTGCGGCAGCGCCTGGCAAAATAACCGCGATTGACACCCATTGGATTTGGCAGGATGGGCAGCGTCTGAGCAAGGAGCCTTTTAAAATTGTGAACGGCATGATTACTGTTCCCAAGAAGCCAGGTCTTGGCGTTGAGATTGATATGGAGCAGATTGAAAGTGCACATCGGCTTTATCTGGAGAAGGCCTTAGGTGCTCGTGATGATGCACAGGCGATGCAATTCCTGGTCCCAGGCTGGAAGTTCAATAACAAGCGCCCTTGCCTAACTTGAAGGCCTGATTTATACTCTTAAAAATATCCGAAAATGTGGATAAAGCCACAGCTGCTAAAATCAAAAACGGTTTCGGTTCTCCCACTTGCGGTGCCAAGCGTATATCTGGATTTGCACGCATACATGTAGAAAGGGCACATCATGTGCTCCTTTTTTTGTTTTTATAGCTGCAGCACCTTATACTTATGAAGAAATTGTCATTACTAATTAAACATTCAGGAGGCCCTTGCGAAATGAATCTAATTGATAGAAAAGCTTTGGTAACCAGACATAATCCCATTATAAAAGAAATTCTTCCTGTCTCGCCGCTTTCTGTTGGTAATGGCGAATTCGCCTTTACGGCGGATCTTACAGGCCTGCAAAGCTTCCCCGAAGCTTACCAAATGCCTCTGGGCACGCAATCCCAATGGGGCTGGCATCAAACAGGCGGCAGCCGTTATGAGCTAGAGGATGCTCCGATGCAGTCTTTTGAAACCAATGGCCGTATAGTCGAATACCCTTTTGCACCGGGGGATAAAGCAGAGGTTTTTCATTGGCTTAGGCAAAATCCGCATCGCCTGCAGCTAGGGCAGATTGGATTGGTATTTTTGTCAGAAGAGGGTAAACAGCTCGGAATCGAGCATCTGGAGCCTTTGGAGCAGCAGTTGAATTTATGGGAGGGTGTGCTGACCAGCAAGTATACGGTTTCAGGCGTACCTGTAGAAGTTGTGACATGCTGCCATCCCGAATCCGACCAAGTAGCCTTCCATATTGAATCTCCTTTGCTTGCAGCGGGCTTGCTGCAGCTCTCGATCCAGTTTCCTTCATCGACCCAATTAGTGGAAGAATGGCGCACTAGCATCCAATTGGAATGGGAGCATGACACCCACCAAACCGATTGGACTGGGGAATCCGCCAACAGCGGCAGGTTTGATCGCAGATTGGATGAGGATAGCTACCAAGTAGCGTGCCAGTGGAGTGAAGGTGTAATGGAGCAACAAGCGGCGCATAATTACCGGATTATTCCAAGCCGAAATGGGAGCTCCTTTTCAATTGTTATAGAGTTTATACCGGCTCCATCCGCTAAACCAGCCGAATATCTGTCAGCCGAATCAGCTAAGCCAGCCCGATCAGCTGCAGATGATTTTGATGCGGTCCTCGATGCAAGCGTGAGGCATTGGGAGCAATTTTGGTTAAGCGGAGGTGCTGTGGAGCTGGCTGGAAGTAAAGACCCATTAGCGCATGAGCTGGAGAGAAGAATAGTGCTATCGCAATTTGTAACGGCCATTCATTGTGCCGGATCGCTCCCCCCGCAGGAAACAGGGCTTTTGTATAACTCATGGTACGGGAAGTTCCATCTGGAAATGCATTGGTGGCATGCGGTGCATTTTGCCTTGTGGGGTCGGGCCCATCTATTGAAAAAAAGCCTTGGGTGGTACAACGAAACCTTGCATGTAGCACAAAAGCTTGCCGAAGACCAAGGTTATGCGGGCGCAAGATGGCCCAAAATGGTCGGACCCGATGCGAGGCAAAGTCCGTCGCCTATCGGCAATCTGCTGATCTGGCAGCAGCCGCACCCGATCATCTACGCCGAGCTTTGCTACCGGGCTGATCCTAGCCAGCAGACTTTACATGAATTTGCTGAAGTGGTTGAGCAGACAGCCAAGTTCATGGCTTCCTATGCTCACTGGGACGAGCAGGGTCAGCGTTATGTGCTGGGACCACCACTCATACCTGCACAAGAAAATTTTGCAGCCGAAGAAACGTGGAATCCAACCTTTGAGCTGGAATATTGGAGGCATGCATTGGAAATAGCCCAAGCTTGGCGTGCACGCTTAGGCTTGGAGGCGTCGCCGGAATGGCAGCGGATTTGTGAGCTGTTAGCGGAGCTTCCGATACATGAGGGCGTCTATATAGCACATGAGAATCGCCCAAGTACATTTCAAACGGACAATACCGACCATCCCTCCATGCTGGGAGCTTTGGGTATTTTGCCCGGCAAAAAGGCAGACCACAACATTATGAAAGCTACGCTGCAGAAGGTCATGCAGGAATGGGACTGGCCGACATCCTGGGGCTGGGACTTTCCAATGGCAGCGATGACCGCTGGGCGACTGGGGGACGGACAGCTGGCCGTGCAAATTTTATTACGTAACGAAGTCAAAAACACCTATTTGCCCAATGGGCATAATTATCAGGATGCCTCGTTGATGGCTTATTTGCCAGGTAACGGTGGACTGTTGACCGCCGTGGCGATGATGGCATGCGGTTGGGAGGATGGACCTGTGAGCTATGCGCCGGGATTTCCGTCAGACGGTTCCTGGCAGGTCCGGTGGGAAGGATTGTCCAAATGGATGTAGGGGATGTTAGGCAAAAGAAAAGCTGAGGATAAATGGGCTTGTTCGTGAGTAATTACCTGGCTGTTTTATGGGGCTGGGTTCTTTTTTTATGTCAAAAGTTATCTGCTTAATTTCGCTGTATGTTGCTTTTCTGCCCAACCTTTACGCGGATTTTTATAGAAAGCCTGCTACAAGTAACTATCAAAATTTAAGTTTCTTCATTATAATAAAAAATATAGACCATTAGTCCCAATTTGCTATAAAGTAGAATTAGGCACTATTTGATTAACTAGGGGTTGTCGACCTTTCATGCTAAAGCTCTGGAAACATAAGATAGGATGGGTGTTTGCCTCTTTGATGTTGTCGCTGGTAATTTACCAATTTACTTGGATGTCTAATCCAGATATAAGGCTTGTTTTAAAAGGAGATGAATCCAGCTTGTACCGGTTTGTTGTTGGGCACCTTATGGACAATGCCGGAGGTATTTATACCAATCTACGTGAAGATAGTGATAAAATAGAGCATACGGCAACTGGGCACCAGATGCTTTCTGAGTCTACGGGCCTTATGATGCTTTATGCTGTAAAGCAAAATCGGAAGGATTTGTTCGCTCAGCAGTATGTTTTTTTAAATAACCATCTTATGGACCGCAGTGGCTTGAGATGGGTTGTAGATAAGGCAAATAATAAAGCTGTTACCACTAATGCTACAATAGATGATTTGTTAGTAGTGCGTTCTTTATTGCTGGCAGCCGATCTTTGGAAGCAATCGGAATATGCCAAGAAAGCCGATCAAATTGCAAATGGATTATGGAAAAATGCGCAAAGTGATGCGTTGCTGGCTGATTTTTATAATTGGAGCCCGGCGCAGAAGGCAGACACAGTGACGGCTTCTTACCTTGACCTGTTTACGCTGAAGATGCTGAGCATGAGGTCACAGCAATGGGCAGCCATTTATACAAGCAGTAAACAGTTATCTGATTATGCTGCTCTGGATAACGGTTTGTACTATAAAACATTTGATCTAAAAAGTAGAACCTGGAAGGCTCAAACGGAGTTTAATTCGATCGATTTTTTGTATAGTGCCCTTCATCGGGCAGAAGACCAGATCCATGTGACAGCAACCGTGAATTTCATTAAATCGCAATGGACATTGAATAAAAAGCTGGCGAATGCTTATTCTGTAGCAGGTAAAGAGGTCAGCCAGGACGAATCTCCAGCCGTGTATGCCTTGGCATTCAGGCTATTGAAGCAGGTCAATCAAGAACCGGAGCTTGCTGAAGGCTTATATCAACGAATGCTGCAATTGTCTGTGCAGGATCCTGCTTCTCCATACTTCGGAGGCTTTGTCGATTTGAATACAAATGAGGCCTACTCCTTTGATCATTTGCAAGCACTGCTGGCTGAATCAGAAAGGAACAATTATCCATGAGAACCAGACGTGAGACGCATTTAAAAAGTAAAAGAAGGTATTTTGCCGGCATTATACCGCTCAAACAAAAAGAGGGAAAAGCGGCGGTTGAGATTGAAGCGGAGCCGACCGAAGTTGCGTTAGCGCAGGAAAAGGAAGCGACCGAGGTAACGATGGCGCTGGAAGCAGAGCGAGCGGAGGCGGCAGCGCTGGAAGCAGCGCATGTCGAGGCGTTGGCGCTGGAAGTCGCGCGGGCGGAGGCGGCAGCGCTGGAAGCGGCGCATGTCGAGGCGTTGGAGCTGGAAGCAGAGTGGGCGGAGGCGGCAGAGCTGGAAGCAGCGCATGTCGAGGCGTTGGAGCTGGAAGCAGAGCGGGCGGAGGCGGCAGCGCTGGAAGCGGCGCATGTCGAGGCGTTGGAGCTGGAAGCAGAGCGGGCGGAGGCGGCAGCGCTGGAAGCGGCGCATGTCGAGGCGTTGGCGCTAGAAGCGGAGCGAGCGGAGGCGGCAGCGCTGGAAGCGGCGCATGTCGAGGCGTTGGCGCTGGAAGCGGAGCGGGCGGAGGCGGCAGCGCTGGAAGTGGCGCATGTCGAGGCATTGGCGCTTGAAGCGGAGCGGGCGGAGGCGGCAGCGCTGGAAGCGGCGCATGTCGAGGCGTTGGCGCTGGAAGTCGCGCGGGCGGAGGCGGCAGCGCTGGAAGCGGCGCATGTCGAGGCGTTGGAGCTGGAAGCAGCGCATGTCGAGGCGTTGGAGCTGGAAGCAGCGCATGTCGAGGCGTTGGAGCTGGAAGCAGCGCATGTCGAGGCGTTGGCGCTGGAAGGAGCGCATGTCGAGGCATTGGCGCTGGAAGCGGAGCGAGCGGAGGCGGCAGCGCTGGAAGCGGCGCATGTCGAGGCATTGGCGCTGGAAGCGGAGCGAGCGGAGGCGGCAGCGCTGGAAGGAGCGCATGTCGAGGCATTGGAGCTGGAAGCGGAGCGAGCGGAGGCGGCAGCGCTAGAAGCGGCGCATGTCGAGGCGTTGGAGCTGGAAGCGGAGCCAGCGACCCAGGCAATGCTCACAGTTGCAGAGGTCGCACCCGCCGCCGCAGTAGTGACCGCACCCGCTGCGGCTCACGTCCAACCCAAGCGCATTGTAGATGCCGCTCCGTATCGGCCTAAGCAGACCGCTGCCAAAGCTATGTCTAAGCAGCAGTCTCCACAGCATCGCATCTATATGTACCTGCTGGCGCAGATGCTCTGTATGGTGTTTGCCAGTTTATATTTGAGCTTCACGATACAGATGTATCCGTTCAACTACCTTTGGTTTTTGCTCTTTATTGTCGTATCTGTGATTGGGTTCTATCTGGGCTCGCTCGGGGCGCTTTTGACATCAATGTTTGCTGTATTTATATATGGATCTTTCCTGCTTTATAAGCTTTATATAGTACAAAGTATTGCGGACATTACGACGAATGATTTATTCTGGTTGTTCTTTTTTCCTATCAGTGCCAGCATTGTTGGAAATTTTGGAGCCGATTTTAACCATATGTTTCGCACGTACAAAAAATATGAAGAAGAGCGCGAGCTGCTCGTTTCTGTTGATGTACTGACCGGCTTTTCCAACTACAGATCCTTTATTCAAGACCTCGAAGAAGAAAGCTCGCGAAGTGTTCGCTACAACCGCTCCATGACCTTAATGCTAATTGAAATTGTTTATTTCAAGGAGCTCAAAAAGGAATACGGGGAGGAGATACTAACTTCACAGCTGTTGCAGCAGCTTTCCTGGAAAATCAATGATGTGCTTAGGGATGTGGACAAAAAAGCCTATATTGATGATGGTGTATTTGCCAGCATATTGCCTGAAACCGAAGTAGCTAATGCCAGCATTGTCGTTAAACGGCTTGAGGAAAGCATTCAGGATCTACATATTAATACACCCAAAGGCACCAAAGAAATTAAATTAAAGCTGAAGTTTGGTTTTGCTGGATGCCCTGAGGAAGGTGTTGGGGCGATGGAGTTGTATGAAAAGGCGAAGCAAGGGTTGATCTATAATGTCGGTTAACAGCAAAATATCCGGCTGGCTCGCTATTTTACTGATCGGTCTGGCTTTCATTTGCCCATTTACCGGCATAGCGGCCGAAGCTTCTGTTCCCCGGTTTTTGATTACCTACGACAATGATAATGGAAAAGAGAATGCACGGCGGCTGGTACATTTAATGGGGCACTTTCAAGGGGGTACCCATATGGCCAGCTGGAATGAAACGCTTGAAAATAATGGGAGCACTTACGATTTTATTGTGGTGCTCGATAACCATGTGAACGAATCACTAAGGCAGCAGCTGGATATGAAGCTCCAGGGCTTGCCTATACCTGTGTTATGGATTGGTGCTGGTGAGGTCAAGCAATCCTTATTAGCCCTCTCATTAACTTATGAGGCTCAAGCTTATCCGGTCAATGGACTTATGGTTTACTTCAAAGACATTCAAGCACAGGATGAAGTCCTTTCGCTCGCCTCAGATGGGATTAGGTCAAGTCCACTTATTCTGAGAAACCAAAACCGGTGGTATATGATGTCCAGCCAAGTAACGGGGATTACAGGTCTGCTCCTTGCCGATGTCCTGCATGATATTTTGGTTCAGCCACATGATAGTAAGCATCAAGGCTATATCCTTGTACAAAATGTGAATCCACTAACTTCCGCTCAAAAACTCCACGAAATTACAGAAGTCTTTATCAAGCGGAAAATCCCATTTTTAGTAGCTGTCACTCCTATCTATGTGTATCCATTGACCTCCACCTTGGTTTCCCTTGAAGAACGACCGGATGTTGTGAAGGCGCTGCTCCATATGCAAAATAGCGGTGGAAGTATCATTTTAAACGGATTAACCCATCAGTATAAGCATACGGCTACTGGCAATAGCTATGAGTTTTGGGATGCGCTGGAGGACAAACCTATTGAGGATGAAGAGTCGGTTATCAAAGAAAAGCTGAATAAGGGAATTGCCATTCTTATTAAGCTTGGGCTTTATCCAGTTGGCTTTGAGCCTCCGCTATACGCGATGTCACAAAAAGGCTATCAAATCGTAAGCACTTATTTTTCCCATCTGTACGGTCAATTGCAGATCTCCGATCAATCCTATCTGGGCTTGCAAAGTGTCCCTTACGTAATGGAGCATCGCTCATCAGGATTGCAGCTATTTCCTGAAACGTTGGGTGACCCCAGAAATGAGCAGGGCGATATAGAAAAGCTGTTAAGAAACATCGATCAGCTCCAAATCGTTAGAGACAGCTTTTACGGAATGCTTTTTCATACAGACTCGTCCTTAGACCTGCTGGAACAGGCGATTGATTCCTTGTACAAAGAACCCATTGATTACTTAAACCCTTTATATGGGCCACTTTATGTGCATACCTCCTTTATGGACATGGCATCCAATGGCTTCGGAGAGCTCAAAATTACCATCAGCAATCCAGATGAATTAAGCCTATATGCCACTTCACCTGAACAAGAGTCAACCGCGTTGTCTTCTTTTACCTACTTGCTGACTTGGTCGCTTGCAATGGTTGTGGCTGTGTTTATTGTGCTGTTTATTGGTTTCCTCTTTTTACTCAACCGTAGAAGGCGTTATCGCTTATTTACTGAAAGGACGTTGACTGTTAGTGAGCGGAAATAGCATGTTTCTTATTGCCTTGGCCTCGATCTGGTTGATGCTGCTATACCATATGTTTCTGGCTTTGGGCGGTTATTTATTTTCTAACAAAATGGAGGCGCTCAAGCTGCTTCCTATACCCCAGCGTGATTATTGGCCTAAGGTTTCGATATTCATTCCGGCGCATAACGAAGCGGTAGTCATCCGCAATACACTAAACTCCATGGTCGAGCTGGATTATCCCTTGGGGCAATTGGAGGTTATTGTGATCAATGATAACTCCTCGGATCAAACGGGTGAGATTGTAGAGGAATTTGCTGCCAAGTATTCGTTTATAAAAGCGATCCATACCTTTCCGCCTGCTGGAGGCAAGGGCAAATCAACGGCACTAAACCGAGCCTTACAGGATTCAACAGGTGAATATATAGCTGTATATGATGCCGATAACAATCCAGAGCGAAGCGCAATCAAGCATCTAGTTAATACGATTATCGACCAACCGGGCATAGGGGCTGTTGTGGGGAAATTCCGGGTTATCAATGCCCACAAAAACCTGCTCACACGTTTTATCAATATAGAAACGATCAGCTTTCAATGGATGGCGCAGGCAGGCAGATGGCAATGGTTCCGGATCAGCACCATACCGGGCACCAATTTCCTGATCCGCCGCTCCGTACTGGACCAGATAGGCGGTTGGGATGTTAAAGCGCTGGCAGAGGATACGGAGCTGAGCATCCGGGTCTATGAGGAAGGCTATGAAATTCAATTTCATCCGTTAGCGATAACATGGGAGCAGGAGCCGGAGACCTGGAAGGTTTGGTTTAAGCAGCGGACGAGATGGGCGCGCGGCAACCAATATGTGATCTTAATGTATATCCCCAAGCTGTTCGCCATGAAAAAGCCACGGATGATCTTTGATATTGTGTATTTCTTTTTTACCTACTTTTTGTTCTTGGGTGGTGTCTTGCTGTCGAATTCCTTAATGGTGCTGAGTATGCTAGGCGTTGTCAAGGTTACCTTGCCAGGACCCTTTTTGCTGATCTGGATGCTGGCCTACGTGCTCTATATCATTGAAATTATGATTACACTAGGTATTGAAAAAACGGAATTAACCTTCCGTAATTTCTTGATTGTCCTGCTGATGTACGTCACTTACTCGCAATTATGGATTGTTCTTGTCATTCGTTCGATGTTTCTTCATATCAAAACCGTTATAAATAAAAAGGAAGTCAAATGGGATAAAACCGAACGCTTTCAAGCTTAGAAAGGAAACTAAACCTGTCATGATAAAACGTATTCTCTCAATTGTGCTGCTGCTTCTGATCTTGGTTCAGAGCTTGCTCGTACCGATAATTAGCGCAGAGCCAGCAGTCGATTTAACGCAAGCTTTGCAAGCTGTGGAACCGAATAGCTCGGTCGTGCTGCATGCTAACAGCTCCCCTACGGATGATGTGGAAAACCTCTTTTTTTTGCAGGAGGATCTGGTCGTTCAAGGGGTAACCAACCGACAAGATTATTTCTTTGAATTGTCTTCAAGCAGGAGCATACAGAAGGGCTCTTACTTCCAGCTATACCTTGGCCATTCGCCAACGCTGCTTCCGCTGAAGTCAACATTAACTATTTTTTTGGACGATATTCCGCTGGGAACCCAGTTTCTTAATGAGAAAAATGAGCAAGCAGGCACCTGGAAAATCAACTTCCCTGATACCGAGCTTAAGCCCGGATTCCATAAAATTTCGATTTTAACCCATATGGAGGCTACGGATAATCTGTGCGAGGACCAAAATAATACATCGAATTGGACTTTATTCCGCAAGGAAAGTGTGATCCACTTTAATTATAAAAAAAGCTATGAAACCGCAGATTTCTCTTGGTATCCGAGTCCTTTTGTGGAAAAAGGAAGCGTAAAGCCCTTAAAGAGCTTATTCATTCTGCCTGATCACCCCAACGAAGCCCAGCTAGGGGTACTATCGAAGCTATCTGCTCATTTTTCCTCCTTGGTGCCTGCCAGTATGCTGGAATTTACTGTATTAAAGGAAGCTGAGCTAAGTGATGCCCTGATCAAAACGACCAATCAAATATGGATCGGCAGCAAAGAAAGCTGGAGTGGCAATGGGAAAAGGCTAGTGGAGGATCTTCAAAAAAAGCAGCCTGCCCTTGCTTCTGGCTTGATGGGTCTTACGCCCTCTCCGTGGAATCCGGCGAATTCCATCCTGCTCCTGGCCGGAAGTGATGCAGAGCTGGCTAATGCCGCCCATGTCATTACGGATAAAAGCTTGTACAGCCAATTAACGGGAAATGCAGTTGATTTGACGCAGCTGCCCTTATCCAAAACGATTAAGCCTGTAGAAGCCAGCAAGGCCAGCACGACGATCTCCTTATCGGATATGGGCTATCAGGATTTAATTATCGAAAGCCCGTTAGTCGGCGCGGCGAGGGTCAATTACTCCATCCCATCGGAATGGGAAGTGTATAAAGATGCCAAGCTCAAGCTTCAATACCGCCATACCAAAACCCTGAACTTCGCACAATCGCTAATGACGGTCAGGGTCAACAATGTCCCTCTGCAAAGTAAATATCTGAACGAGGAGAGCAGTGATTTTGGCTCCCAGGAAATTGATATCCCGCTAAGCCTGCTTACTACCGGCTCCATCGGCATTGATATCGGGTTCCAATTCAATTCATCCACGGATTCCTGCACCGGAAATTCGCAAATCGGTAACTGGGCGATCGTATCGAAGGATTCCTTTCTTACCCTGGCTTACCGTCCGAGCCATACCGTCGACTTTAGCCATTTGCCGTTTCCTTTTGTCGTAAAGGGTGCTTGGGCTAATACGGACTTTTTGATGGACAGCCAGCCTTCATCAGAAGCCTTAAGCCTATTGGCAACAGTAAGTGGGCTGATTGGCAAAAACGCCACCACCCAGAGCGATATTAGTATCCGTAAAGGTCCACCGGCAGCGTCCATTGAAAAAGGGAAAAACTATATCTATATAGGAAGTGTAAGCGGCATACCTGACCTGGCCAATCAGTCGCCTCAGATTCCGATCAGCGCGAGCAAAGGGGTATTGGCTTCCATGAACCCCAATATTGAGCTGCTCAAAAGTAGCTCCGCCCAAAGCGGACTTATTGAAATCTTCCCACTAACGGAAGAATCGAATTATATGATGGTGATAGCTGCAACAGACAATCAAATGATAAAACGGATGAATACCCTGCTAAACGATCCCGTGGAAAGAAAGAAAATGTTCGGGCAAGCCATTCTTATTGATCCACTAAGCCGGATTCATTCGTATATGCTGGAGCAGAAAAAAAGCGCACCCTCCATTTTAGAGCAAAGCCTGGATGTACTGTCTCCCAACAATAAGCCTTATATGTCCCGCATCGTCCTTATTGGAGGCGTTTTGGCGATTATTATTCTAGTGGTGCTGGTCATCTGGATAGTACGCCGGCGGAAAAAATAGCTAGGCTTCATGTAAAGTAAAAGTAATGTAATCTTAAGCCCGTATTCTATAATTTAAAGATTGTACGTTCCTCAGGCTGCTCGGGCTTCTGGTGTACGATCTTTTTTTATGTAAATTGGCTTGCAATCCTCCCAAAACATGCTATTATTTTTTGTAGAACAATAAATAAGGAGGAGCTATGAAGGAGCGCACTTTTGCCTCATTTGCACAATATGAAACGTTTATACGGCACAAATTTATTCAAAAGGCCAACGCCAAAGGCTTGGAGGGTGATGAGCTTGCGGAATATGTGAGCAAACATGAGCAGCATGCGGCCGAGATTTGGAAGGAGCATGATGGGGATGAATGCATCAGCCAGCAGGGCTTTATAACACTTGTTGTCTGGAAGGATGAGCAAGGGCAACGCAGAATCGGAAGAGGGCGACCCAAGAAAGCAGCGGCAGAGAAGCTTAACCATTCGATCCATGTTCGTTTGGATGATGTCACCTATGCCAAATTAAACAGCTATTGCCAGGAAAAAAAGATCGACTTATCAGAGGCTATCCGGCATTTAATTGATACTTTATGATTATTATATGCCTTATAAATGTATAAAGGTGGTTATCGATACAGATGAACAACACGATCAGCAGCTCCGAAGCTGAACCTCAGCCCGCTGCACGGGGCAATCGGTTATGGATGGTGCTCATATTAGGCTCTTTGGCTGCGATTGGCCCCTTATCCATAGATATGTATTTGCCAGCATTGCCCACTATAGGCCAGGATTTCAACACGAATGCCTCGCTGGTACAGCTGAGCTTAACCTTTTTCTTGCTGGGCTTGGCGCTTGGGCAATTATTTGTAGGACCCATCAGTGATATACGCGGACGCCGAACACCGCTGCTAATCGGTCTTGCCCTCTATGCGATTACTTCGTTATTATGTGTGCTCAGCCCTTCGGTTGAGGGATTGGTCGTGCTTCGTTTTATTCAAGGCTTGGCTGGCTCTGCGGGAATCGTCATTTCGCGGGCGATTGTCAGGGATATGTATGCCGGAACCGAGCTGACGAAGTTTTTCACGCTGCTGATGTTGGTCAATGGAGTGGCTCCAATTATGGCGCCTATCGTAGGTGGTCAAATCATGAGATTTACGTCCTGGCAGGGCGTATTTATCGTATTGGGCATTTTGGGCAGCTTGATGCTGGCAGCGGCATTTTGGGGTTTGCGCGAGACGCTGCCGGAAGGGTCAAGATCTAAAGGCGGCATCAAAAATACGCTGGCTACCTATCGTGGCCTGCTTGGCGACCGTGTCTTTATGGGCTATGCGCTTGCCCAAGGCCTCGTATTTGCGGCGATGTTTGCTTATATATCGGGCTCGCCTTTCGTGCTCCAGGAAATTTTCCATGTCTCCCCACAGATGTTTAGTGTATTTTTCGGCATTAACGGACTCGGCATTATTATCGCTGGCCAAGTAACTGGAAGGCTTGTAAGCCGCTTGGGTGAAACAAGGCTGTTGGTGAGTGGACTGTGCATATCTGCTTTTGGCGGTGTTACACTGCTTATTATGATCCTCACAGGGGCGGGCTTGTATGGTGTTCTGCTTCCGTTATTTTTAGTCGTATCCAGTGTGGGAATTGTCTCCTCAACCGGATTTTCGTTGGCGATGCAAAAGCAGAGCAGGGCGGCTGGGACAGCCTCTGCACTGCTCGGCGTATTATCGCTGCTCATCGGTGGCTTTGTCGCCCCGCTTGTTGGATTGGGAGGAAGCCAGTCGGCCGTGCCTATGGGCCTTGTTATCGCTGTGGCCTCGGTAGGCTCGGTTTTGGTTTATGTGTTTATGGTGCATAGGAAAATAAAAGCAGCTTGACGGATTCCATTTGTTTGTCCTTACTAATGTGTTGCAGCTATCGCGGCGAGCAAACGCTCCACATCATCTGGGTGGACATTGCCTGCGCGGTCGGTTAGTGCATTCGCCGAGGCAGCTGCTGTGGCCCGTTCCAAGCATACTTGGAACGGAAGCCCCTGTGCAGTGGCGATCGCCATGCCGGCAACGAAGGCATCCCCGCAGCCTACGGTGTTGACGGGCTGAATGCAAGGAGCCTTGATCCTGTGCAAGGCTCCTGCGTAAACGCTGACCGAGCCCTCGGAGCCAAGCGAGATCGTGATTATGGGCAAGCCTTGGCTGTGCAGGTGAAGCAGACCGGTCCTGATTACAGCCTCAGTGCTAACGCTTGAATCCGCACCCGTACCAGTATCTGTACCAGTTTCAGGGTCATCGCTAGCCTCAACCTCGCCCCGAGTGCTAACGCCAGTATCGGCTTCAATCTTGAAGCCAACTCCAGCACGAAGCCATCCAACCTGCGTCAGCAAAGCACGAACTTCGTCCTCATTGGGCTTTACAAAATCAGGAAGCGCCTTTATCCCTTGCAGCAAAGCGGAACCGCTCGTATCAAGAAAGGCGAGGCAGCCTGCCTGCTTCACAATAGCGATAAGCTGTGCATAACCATCGTCAGGCACGCCTTGCGGCAAGCTGCCCGAGAAGCAAACGATTCGGGAGCGTGCCGCCAAGTGGGCAAGCTTAGCTTGCATAAGCTGCCAGGCTTCCTCGGATATCACTGGCCCTTGCTCCAACAGCTCGGTGGAGGACCCCTTCGACTCCTCAATCACGTTTAAACAAAGCCGTGATTCTCCCTCTACATGGATAAAGTCATGCTCGATTCCTTGCTGAGACAAGGCATTTTCGATAAAACGTCCATTATGTCCGCCTACAAACCCCGTAGCTATAACGGGGTAGCCAAGCTGCTGAATGACACGCGCTACATTGATGCCTTTGCCTCCGGGCTCGGCGAACATTCGCTGTACCCGCGATACCTGCCCGAGCCCAAAGCTTGGCAGGTAATAGGTTTTATCAATGGCTGCGTTTAGGGTTACAGTAGTAATCATGAATAGTAGTGCCTCCTTGGCCGGTTGCACAATTTTTGCTGTGGCAATGATATGATGCTGTAGGACTTCAAAATGTAGCCTGTGTTGTTATCGGGTGTCTGCCGCTTTTCCGAAGCAGCCCAGCATGCGCATCTTTTCGATCGCTGCTTCCTTCACGGCTTTTTTCGCTGGTACCATATATTTGCGGGGATCATTTTCATCGGGATTGTCTTTAAACACTTGCTTGATGGCATCAGAGAAGACGATACGGATTTCCGTAGCGATGTTCATTTTGGACATACCAAGCGCGATACAGCGCTTGACCTGCGCCTCAGGAATGCCAGATCCACCATGCAAAACAAGTGGAACCGTGACAAGCTCAGCTACGCGCTGAATGCGGGCGAAATCGATATGAGGCATACCTTTGTAGATGCCGTGCGCCGTTCCAATAGCTGGTGCCAAGGTTGGCACACCGGTTAATTGCACGAAACGTGCGCATTCCAGCGGATCAGCCAGCGAGGCTTCGTGCTCGGCGACGATGATCTCATCCTCAACGCCGCCAACCTTGCCTAGCTCCGCCTCCACATTGACACCCGCGGCATGGGCAATATCTACAATCCGTTTGGTTTGGGCGACGTTTTCTTCAAAAGCATGCATGGAAGCATCTATCATCACAGATGTATATCCCGCCCTTATACAATGAACAATCATAGCAAAATCCGTACAGTGATCCAAATGGAGCGCAATCGGCACGCTGGAGCGATTGGCGGCTGTAGTTGCAGCCGCGGCCAAATAATCGGCACCGAGATGCTTGACGGTTCCTACAGTCGATTGCAGAATCAACGGGGAACCCGTTTCTTCGGCGGCTTCGACAACAGCCTGCAGCATTTCAAGCGTGTGCACATTAAAGGCACCTACACCATAACCGCCGCTGCGCGCGGCTTGCAGCATGGACGTGGATGAAACAAGTGGCATGGTGGTCTCTCCTTTGAGTTTTGCGAGGCAAAACTAGCATCGCAAGCATTAAGCTTCCTTATATTTTTACAACCTGCGTCAAATTGCGCGGCGAATCGGGATCGGCATGCAGGCTAAGTGCCGTGTAATAGCCCATAAATTGCAGCGCTGGAAGATACAGCACAGCTCGTGCTTCATCTGAAATACCGCCGCCGCCAACCTCGAACACAGCATCAGCGAATGAGGTATCCTCATCCTTCTGCGCGGTCAATACCACCACAAAGGCGCCATACTCCTGCATTTCGCGTGCGACCTTCAGCTCATATGCCCGCGCTTGCTCGGAGAGCAGCAAGCACACCAGGGTGCCAGGCTCGACGATCGATTTAGGTCCATGGCGAAACTCCAAGGTTCCATAAGCTTCCGTCCATACATACGACATCTCCTTGATCTTGAGGCATGCCTCAAGAGAAAGGCCATATAGCGAGCCCATTCCCAAATACACATACTTAAGGAATGGCTGCTTTTGTACCAGCGAATGAATAAAAGCGTCCGCATCCCGAACAGTTTGTCCAGCCTGTTCCTTAACTCCCGCCAATTCTGCAAGCAAATCTTCGCGACCAGCCGCTTTGGCAATCGCCGCTTGCATCATAAACGTCATACTGCTGAGCGATTTGGTCATCACGGTGCTCGTTTCTTTCCCATTGGGAGAAACTAGGCAGTCAGCCAGCTGAGCCATCGTGCTTTCTTCATAGCAGGTAATCCCGGCGATTGACCAATTTGGCAATGCTTGAAGAGCTTCCAACGCTAACACGACCTCGGTCGATTCCCCAGAGCGGGATACACCAATTGCCAAATAATTGCGATGCGCGGGAGCCGCTTGCTTATGGAATAACAGCAATTCGGAGGAAGGATAAGCGGTTGCGCTCTTGCCCAGCCAAGCCCTGCAGGTGGAAGCCATCGTTAACGCTTGATAATAGGAAGAGCCCGAGCCGATAAAGATGATCTCATCAAATAAATCGTTGTTCAAATATTGCAGGATCCAATCCTGCTGTTGGTCTAATTGATTCCAAGCGGCGTTAAGCGCCTCTGCTTGGCCATTGATTTCTGTATACGTATGAATACCAGGTGCTGTCATAGGGCAATCACTCCTTTAAGAAGATATAATGAAATTATAATTCATAATTATGATTTATTCAATCATTTTATTGATCTTTTTGCTATTAATTCTGCCATCATTGAGTCGACACTGGAGATTACAGGGAAAACGAATGAGGATTTAATGAATGATCTTACACTCAGAAGGAAGCAGGAATAAAGAAACCGTAGTATAATGGTGGATAAAAATGGATCCTGAGGTGTTGATATGGAGACGGAGCTGCGGACATTAATTAAGCGCTTCCACATGAGAAGGTAAACATGGCCTTCAGTAGATTAAGAGCCTGGTTAAACCGTACAGTCAGACTACTCGACTTGGAGCGCCATCGATCATAATAGAGAAAGAAATATGCTGCATAAAGAGGCAAATCGGGGAGCTGCGACTCGTTTTGAATGGAGTGAGACTTAAACTGGATTATTCAGAGAGGCAGGAGTTCATTGAGCTTAATGAAATCGAGGTTTTTATGAACAAATTGCCGATAAGAGAGCGTGTTTACATTATGAATGAGCATCTTAGGCTATCGGCTCAAGCAAAGCCTTGTCCCACAAGTATCGGCGAATGCCGACAGGCTATTTCGATTGAAGGAGGTAGCGGATGGAGATTCGCGATGAAAAGTGTATTTTGAATGAGGATGAACTGCAAAAATTCGAAACTTTTTTACAATACGGAAACCTTAAGGATGCAAAGTATGTATTCGTTGGTATGGAAGAAGGGTTATGGCGTTTTAATTACCAAGAGAATATACAGAGTAGAATAGATTTTCTAAATCATCATACACAATTTGTTCATTATTTAAATGAGGAAATGGGATTTGAAGGTGGTTGGTATGTAACGAATACTGATGACTCTCTTGCTCTTCTTACAGCTATTAATGGCAACCTAGAGAAGAGGGGATTGTCTGTAAGTTGGGAAGTTAATAGAAGAATTGATCAGACAATGAGGATGCAAATCCGATTGGCAGCACTCCTAGAAGCAAATCTGGATTTTTCCAATCGTCAGTCGTTTCGTCATAACGATGATTATACAGCCTATCGATTGCATAAAAGAGGTGGGCAAACTGCAATGATAGATTGGTATCCGCTGCCGAAAAAGAGCAAAGCCGATTTTCCATATTCAGTCCCGGGAAAGTTTGAAAATAGTAAAGAGTATTATCAATACTATGATACCCAAGATACAAATAGGAAAAGGATTATCAGACTTCAAAAGCATTACGAGGATTTAGGTTTTAATTTTAAGAAATTTAGCACCGGGTCAGTTCCTTCAAATTTTGATATAAAACCTAGCAAAAGGTCAAGAGATTTTATGATAGGACATAGAGAAAGAAAAGATGGACATGTACAATTAACTGTAATGACCCCGTTTTTTGGAATGGGACAATTTAGTTACAATGATATTGATGTTATGGCAGCTTGGATCTATTCGGAAAAAGCAAAAAAACAAAACTAACAAAATATTAGAATTTACCACGTACCGAGGTGGATAATACACTCGGCGGCAAGTTCACGCACCTTATAGTTGTGACGAATAAGTCTGCCTGAAATCGAAAATACTGCTTAGATACGTGTTGGCTGTCAACCACAGCTAGCGGGCTAGAAACAACCCAAAAGGCATAGACACCTACTTACAGGTATCTACGCCTTTTTCGAATTTAATAGAGCTTCGTATTCCACTTATTCAGCCGTGTATTCACGATACTGTTCAGCGGTTAGCAGCTGCTTAAGGGCTTCATGCGCACTCGCATCAATTTCCAGTTCAATCATCCAGCCTTCGCCAAAAGCATCGCTGTTTACGATTTCCGGTTGGTCCAGCAGTGTTGAGTTCACTTTGGCTACCACACCAGTCACAGGTGCGAATAAATCGGAAACGGTTTTTACCGATTCAATATTGCCGAGGCTTGCTTCGGCCTGTACTTCTGCACCGATCTCCGGCAGCTCTACGAATACGATATCGCCCAATTGGGACTGTGCGAAATCTGTGATGCCGATCCGTATGGTGTTTTCATTAATTACCTCTACCCACTCATGCTCTTTGCTGTAAAACAATTGATCCTTAACCTCCGACATGGACTGTCCCTACTTTCAAATGTTTGGATTTTGTCTGCACATCCATAGGTACATGCGCAGAACTGATGATTACAGACTAAATCAGCGTTACTATTGATGTCAAGTTAAGTAACAAAAAACGTGTAAGATTCGAATTTGAGGTTGACAATAAGGTAAGAGGTAGGTTAATAATGGTTATATGAATTTTAAATAAGCGGATGAATGCACAAGGAGAGACTGTCGCTTTGACGATAGCGCCGAAGGAGTAAACCCGGGAGGGTGAATCTCTCAGGCAAAAGGACTTTTGCAGGACGCAGCTCTGGAGAGCTTCCAACCAATGGTAATCGTAACGGTTGGGACACCGATGGGGAAACTATCTGTCTTTTTTGTGAATAACACAAAGGCATGCGTAGGTAACTCTCAGGTATAAAGGACAGAGTGGGAAGCAGATCGGGTTATTCATTGAATAACCTCTGCTTTTCACTCTGTCTTTTTGTTATTCCCAACAATGGGAACTCTATAATAAACATCGCAATCCATGACTATATCTGACCGAGGTGATCTTATGTCCGAATTAAAACGAACGCCATTATTTTCGATTTACAAGCAATATGGCGATGCACGAGTTATTGATTTTGGGGGCTGGGAGCTTCCCGTGCAATTTCATGGCATTCAAAAAGAGCATGACGCGGTAAGACAGCGTGCAGGCTTATTCGATGTGTCCCATATGGGTGAAGTGATTGTGACTGGGGTTTTTGCTGAAGCCTATGTGCAAAGACTGACAACGAACGATGTAACGAAGCTGCAAATTGGACAGGCGCAGTACAGCCTGATGTGCTATGAGAACGGCGGCGTCGTAGACGATTTGCTCGTGTACCGTCTGGCGGTCGACCGCTTTATGCTGGTCATTAATGCCTCCAATATTGATAAAGACGTCGAGTGGATGCGCCAACAGCTTTTTGAAGATGTAAAGTTGGAGAATATTTCCGACCATACCGCTTTGTTAGCTTTGCAGGGTCCGGCAGCCGCAACGATTATTAGTAAAGTGGTGCCAGCAGCCGTAGCTGCGACGATCAATGAATTAAAAGGCTTTACATTTTTGCCAGAGGTTGAAATCGAAGGTGTCAAAGCATTGGTGTCGAGAACAGGCTACACAGGTGAAGATGGCTTCGAATTATATGTCGATGCTGCTGATGCTGTAACCGTGTGGACGCTGCTGATGGCGGCAGGCGAGGAGCACGGCTTGCTGGCCATTGGTCTGGGGGCACGCGATACGCTGCGGTTCGAGGCGAAATTGCCTTTGTATGGGCAGGAGCTATCGTCAACGATCAGCCCGCTTGAGGCATCGGTCGGATTTTTCGTGAAGCTCGACAAAGGAGATTTTATCGGGCGTAACGCACTTATTAATCAAAAAGCAAACGGCGTTCCCCGTAAGCTTGTAGGCATCGAGATGATCGACCGGGGTATCCCGCGCAGCCACTATCCCGTATATGCGGATGGTCGCCAAATTGGCGAGGTTACGACAGGCACCCAGTCGCCGACCTTTAAGCGGAGCCTTGGTTTGGCGCTGGTAGAGGCTGAATATAGCGCGCTAGGCACAGAAATTTGGGTGGAAATTCGCGAAAAACAGCTTAAAGCGGTTGTCGTGAAAGCTCCTTTTTATAAACGCAGTACTAACAGTACCCTATAAAAGAAACTAACTATTACAAAATGAGGAGTGGATGTTGTGAAGCACCGCTATTTGCCAATGACGGAGCAAGACCAAGCTGAGATGTTCGAGACCATTGGCATTTCAACGATTGAAGAGCTGTTCAGTGATATTCCCGCGTCTGTACGTTTTCAGGGACGGCTTGATGTGTCCGAAGCGTTGGATGAGCATGAAATGTTAAAGCATATGCGCAAGCTGGCAGGGAAAAATGCCGATTTCGACAATTATACAAGCTTTCTGGGAGCTGGCATTTACGACCACCACCTTCCGGTTGTAATTAACCATGTCATTTCGCGTTCTGAATTCTATACCGCCTATACCCCGTACCAACCGGAGATTAGCCAAGGCGAGCTGCAGGCGATTTTTGAATTTCAATCGTACATATGCGAGTTGACAGGCATGGCAGTTGCCAACGCCAGTATGTATGATGGTGCAACTGCCTTGGCAGAAGCGGGTGCGCTGGCTTCAGGAGCTACAAAGCGCAAGCAGCTAGTCGTCTCCCGTGCGATCCATCCAGAAGCGCGACAAATTGTCGCAGCGACAGCGAAGGGCTTGAACCTGGAAATTATCGAGGTGGGCACTCGCAATGGATTGACTGATCTGGAGGAGCTAGCCTCCCTTGTTACTAACAAGACGGCAGCCGTGTTGATCCAATCGCCGAATTTCTATGGCTGCATCGAGGACTTGGGTGCTATCGATCCAATCGCGCATGGAGCGGGAGCTTTGTTCGTCGTTAGCAGCAATCCGCTTTCGCTTGGAATGCTTGAGCCTCCCGGCAAGCTGGGAGCAGACATCGTCGTTGGCGATGCACAGCCGTTTGGCATCCCCGCTTCACTGGGCGGACCAACCTGCGGTTACTTCGCCGTGTCCACTACATGGATGCGCCGGATGCCTGGACGTGTTGTCGGGCAAACGGTTGATCGTGATGGCAAGCGCGGCTTCGTGCTGACGCTGCAAACGAGAGAGCAGCATATCCGCCGCGAGAAGGCGACCTCGAATATTTGCTCGAATCAAGCATTGCTTGCGCTGTGCGCAGCTGTCTATATTTCTACCCTGGGCAAGCAAGGGATTCAAGAGGTCGCAGACCTGAACATCCAGAAGGCGCATTATGCAGCTGACGTGTTAGGCCGTGTACCTGGTGTATCCGTCTTGTTCCCGCAAACGCCATTTTTCAATGAATTTATTATCAAATTGCCGGAAGCCACTCCGGTTGCAGCGCTGAATGAGAAGCTGTTACAAGCAGGCTTTATTGGAGGCTACGACTTGGGCAGGGATGACGCAGCGCTCTCAGGACATATGCTTATTGCTGTAACTGAACGCAGAACCAAAGTAGAGATCGACGAATTTGCCCAACAATTGGAGGCAGCCCTATGAATGAATCAACAGCATCTAATGTACAAACTGGACAAGCTGCACCAATCGGGCTATCCGAGCAAACCGGACAGCTTGGACCTTTGAATCAGCAAGACGTAGTTGTGGTCAAGCATGACAAAGCCTTGATTTTTGAAATGACCAAGCCAGGCCGTGTCGGCTATTCCTTGCCAGCCTGCGATGTACCACGCACTGCTGTGGATAAGCTGATTCCTGAGCATCTATTACGCACGAAAGCGGCAGAATTGCCTGAAGTCTATGAAGTCGATGTAATCCGCCATTACACGGCGCTATCACGCAGAAATTTCGGGATCGACAATGGTTTTTATCCACTTGGCTCCTGCACGATGAAATATAACCCGAAAATTAATGAAGATGTCGCCCGCTTTGCCGGCTTCGCCAAAATCCATCCATACCAGCCTGAATCTTCGATTCAAGGGGCGATGGAGCTGTTATATACCTTGCAAAATGATCTTGCCGCGATAACCGGCATGGATCAAGTGACGCTGCAGCCCGCAGCAGGTGCCCATGGTGAATGGACGGGATTGATGATGATCCGTGCTTACCATGAAAGCCGCAATGATCTAAGCCGCACCAAGGTTATCGTTCCCGATTCCTCGCATGGAACGAACCCTGCGAGTGCGACGGTAGCTGGCTTTGAGACGATTACGATTCCATCGAATGATAAAGGGCTTGTTGATCTTGAAGCGCTGCGCAAGGTGGTCGGGCCGGATACAGCGGCGCTGATGCTGACCAATCCGAACACGCTTGGCTTGTTCGAGGAGCAGATCGTCGAAGTGGCCGCCATTGTCCACGAGGCCGGTGGCCTGCTCTATTACGATGGAGCCAACTCCAACGCGATTATGGGTATCACCCGTCCGGGTGATATGGGCTTTGACGTTGTGCATCTGAATTTGCACAAAACGATGAGCACACCGCATGGTGGCGGCGGTCCAGGCGCAGGTCCGGTCGGCGTTAAGAAACGCCTGATCCCGTTCCTGCCCAAGCCAATCGTTGCCAAGGCTGAGGACGGCACGTACTATTTCGATTATGACAGACCGGAATCAATCGGCCGGGTCAAAGCCTTTTACGGCAACTTCGGTATCCTGGTTCGTGCGTACACCTATATTCGCACCTACGGTCCGGAAGGCTTACGCCGTGTATCCGAATGTGCGGTGCTCAATGCCAACTATATGCTGCGCCGCCTTGCCCCTTATTACGACGCACCATTCGACCGCATTTGTAAGCATGAATTCGTGCTGTCAGGCCGCGGCTTGAAGAAATATAATGTACGCACGCTGGATGTGGCCAAACGCTTGCTCGACTTCGGCTACCATCCGCCAACGATTTACTTCCCGTTGAACGTGGAGGAATGCATCATGATCGAGCCGACCGAAACGGAAAGCAAAGAAACGCTGGACGGCTTTATCGATACGATGATCCAAATCGCTAAGGAAGCGGCCGAGACACCGGAGCTTTTGCATAATGCTCCTTACAACACGGATGTCCGCCGTCTTGACGAAACGCTTGCGGCGCGTAAGCCCGTGCTGAATTGCAATTGCTAAAACGCTAAACCTGTAGAGATCTGCCTCAAACCTTTGCGGGTTTGGGGCTTTTTTGTGGCTCACCGCCGAAATCAGTGCTTGACGATCTCGGATTGCAAGGATAATTAGAAGCCGAAGCGTTCACTTTGCCTAGCTAAATCTGGTACAATAGTTAATAGTGTTTACTAGTTGTTCAAATTACTAGATTACTAGATTACTAGATTGAAGCGAAGCGGGTGACAGCATGGAAACCAATCATAACAATCATAAAGTGTTAATTGTCGACGGAATGGCGCTGCTATTCAGAGCTTTTTATGCAACCTCCTACACGGGTTATATTCGCAAAACGAGCGCCGGTGTTCCCACCAATGCGATTTATGGCTTTATTCAATATTTATTTGATGCGGTGCACACCTTCGAACCCACTCATGTGGTATGCTGCTGGGATTTGGGCGGGACGACGATCCGTGCCGAGCTGTATGATTCCTATAAAGCCAACAGAAAGGCTCCACCAGAGGAGCTGATTCCCCAATTTGAGCTTGTTAAAGAAGTAGTTGCAGAAATGGGCATCCTTAATATTGGGTTACAAGGCTACGAAGCTGATGATTGTATTGGAACATTGGCGACAGCAATCAGCAAGGAAGCGCATGTATATATACTAACTGGAGACCATGATATGCTGCAGCTGATCTCGGAGCGAATCCATGTGGTTATTATGAAAAAAGGCAAGCTGAACTACTTGACCTACGATTTGCAAATGTTATGGGACGAGAAGCAGCTGCAGCCTTACCAAATCATTGAGTTAAAAAGCTTTATGGGCGATACAAGCGATAATTATCCTGGGGTCAAAGGGATCGGTGAAAAAATCGCCTTAAAGCTCCTTCTTGAATACCAGTCCGTTGAAGGTGTGCTGGAAAATCTGGATAAGCTGCCGAAGAGTGTGCGAACCAAGATTGAAGCGAATTTGGACATGCTGCATCTTTCACGAGATTTAGCGACGATTAGAGTGGATCTTCCCATTACATGCGGGCTGGATGAATGTATTTGGAACATACGCAAAGAATTAGCGACCAAGAAATTTGAGGAGCTGGAGTTTGGTGGGCTGGTCAAGCTTTTGGAGGATAAGATTGAAGATCCTTTCCTTGTAATCTAATAGACGGCAGAGGAGATTAATGATGGCAGAGCCTTTAAAAGCTATGTATAATGAAAAGTTTTTGCTTGGCTTTGGTATGAAGGTGCAGGCTGTTTATAGCCCCTTCAATATCGAAGGCTTCGTCGCCGAAGCGATGGACGGCACCTGGAACGAGCTGGAACTGAAAGCGCGGATGCGGCGAATAACGGTGACGCTTGGCAAGTATTTGCCTGCCAGTTATGAAGAAGCGCTGGCAGTGATGTTTAAGCTCGACGAGGCCTGCACAGGGTTTCCGTACCTGTTCTTTCCTGATTTTGTCGAGGTGTTCGGACAAGCGGAGGAGCATTGGGCGCTGTCTATGGAAGCGCTAGAGCGTTTCACCCAGAGGTCATCCGCTGAGTTTGCCGTAAGGCCATTCCTGCTGCGCGAGCCGGAGCGGATGATGCAGCAGATGCAGTCCTGGGCGAAGCATCCGAACGAGCATGTTCGGCGGCTTGCCAGCGAGGGCTGCCGGCCACGGCTGCCATGGGGGCAGTCGCTTCCGATGTTCAAGCTGGACCCGGCTCCCGTGCTGCCCGTGCTGGAGCAGCTAAAGGCTGATCCATCGCTTTATGTGCGCAAAAGTGTCGCGAATAATCTCAACGACATCGCCAAGGATCACCCTGCGCTTGTGCTTGATACGGCGCGGCGCTGGAAAGGCGTGGGGCCTCATACCGACTGGATCGTGCGGCATGCCTGCCGCTCCTTGATCCGCAAGGGTTATCCCGAGGTGATGGCGTTGTTCGGCTACGCGGAGCCAGCCGATGATGCGTCGCTTACGACCTTCGCCTCCTTGGCGGTGGAGCCGCTTGCGCTCTCGATCGGTGAGAGCTGCGAGCTGCGCTACGAGCTTCATATCGAAGAAGGAGAACCCGTGCGTATTCGCATCGAATATGGGATCGACTTCATAAAAGCCGGAGGGCGTACATCGCGCAAAGCGTTCTTGCTCTCCGACAAAACCGTGCCCGGCGGGGCACAGCTTACGGGAAAGCGGACGCATCGCTGGGCGGACCTCACGACCCGCCGCCATTATCCGGGTGAGCACCGGATTGCCCTGCTGGTGAATGGGCGCGAGGCCGCTTTTGTGATGATGAAGCTTGAGGCAGCAGACCGTTAAGGGCTACCAGCCATAGTAACAATCTATAGTAACAATCCATAGGCATAGAAATAAGGCTACCCAGAATACAAGGGTAGCCTTATTTCTATATTTCAATAATTCGCTTGCGAGCCACCTACAATGGGGACTTATTCGTTGAGGGACATCAATGTATCAGTTGAAGCTACCCTATTTACTGGGGATCCAGCCCAAATTCTTCATAGGTGCAATCGCCTTTATCCAGCGCACTTTGCCGCAAAACCAAATACAGCTCAGCCTTGGTAGCATTATCATAAGGCATAACGAATAAAATGCCGATGAAGAGGGCGATGAAGCCTAATAAATACCATCCGATAAAAGACAAATCCAATACCCACATCCGGAATTTTTGGCCTGCTGTCATTCGATTGCTTAATTCAAGTGCACGTTTGTAGCCGATGTTTGCATTATCCGCCAAAATATAAGGCACCATCCGGTAAGCATAGGATTTTACAATACCCGGGATGATCAGCAGCAGGAACCAAAGGAAATTAATGAAATCCTTCCATAGCATCGACTTCACAATTGCCAAATATTTCGTTTTGCGAAATCCGTATTCAATATCGTTGAGATTGTTATCGTTCTGCGCGGTTCTTACAAAGTAACGTCTGCTGCCCACCTCGAGCGGGTAACACAGGAAAATACGGAATGAAAAGACAAGAGCGAAAATGATAAAACATATAAGCGCGATAATGAAAACGACGAGGAAGAAATATGGGCTTTCAATAGCTTCACCGAACACATCCATAAAGGTGCTTGGCCAGGTATTGCTGCGGTAGGAGCTGCTGCCGCGGGATTCCCATAAATCCGGATCAAACACATTTCCTATAGGGGTAGGAATAGTGCCGCCGCCGCCTGTGCCATTTCCTCCGACAAAGCCGATGATCAGGCTAACCAGAAAAGCTTTCCAATACGTTAGTCTCAACACATTTTTCGCTCTTGTTTTTAATTCCCTACGAGTCCACATGTCCATCATCCTTTCAAAAAAATTAAAATGTATATAAATAGGGATTACTTGAACTGGCATGAACCGGATCTGCCTAGCTAAGTATAAGGACATTCCTACAAAATGGAAAGTAACTCGCTATGAATCCGCTTACGTGAAGCAGGTAAAATAAAATATGGAAAACAAGTCTTGCACGTTTTGTAAAATGAGTTATGATGTCATGAGGAATAATTATTGCTTATGGTTTTATAGATGAAGGAGATGGAAAATTTGCGCATCGCGGCCTCTATCCGCAAAGTGCTGATCATGAATGCAGCATCAACGATTATCTTTAACTATATTGGGATTTTCGTTAATTTATTTATTTGGGAGAAGAACCACAGCATTTTTGACGTCACTTGGTTTAACTTAATTATGTTCATTACTTGGAGCCTTGCTTTTGCAGGTGGCTCACGTTTATTAACCAAATATACAACACGGCTGCTGATCAGGGTGACGGCTGGTTGTGGTGCGATCACCTTTCTGCTGCTTACCTTGCTCACGTTGGACAACCGGCTGCTGTGGATTGCGATTATAGCCGTGCCTGTTGGAATTATGTGGGGCTTTTATGCCGCTTCGCAAAATATTACCTTGTCCGCGATCGGCAAGGGTGGCGATTTTGAAGGTTATTTCTCCTATGCGACCATTATCGGGCAGACTGTATCAATTATCAATCCGGTTGTATTTGCTTTCATTATTAAGTGGATTGGCTACTCCGGTTCCTTTATTCTGATGTTTGTGTTCATTACCATTTTAATGGTAGTTTCGTTCTTCATATCCCCTATTACCTTGGCAGGGGAGAAAAAGCCGCTATTCCAGCAAATGCGATTCTCGACCGTATTCTCCTATCCGGCGATCCGCTGGATGGTTCCGTCCTGTTTGGCAGCAGGTGTGGTTCTGCAATTTCAAGGGTTATTTGCCATCATTTTCACCTTTTCGGTGTCGAGTGATAAGCTCGTTATTGCTCTATTAAATGTGCTATATGCCGTATCTTCAATTATGGCGATGATCTTGCATCGGAAAATGACAATCCGTAGCGGTATCTGGTTAAAGGTAGGCATGATTGCAATTTCGGTTGGTTTCTTGGTGGCATTATTCCAGCATTCGGTATTTCTCGTTATTTCCAATATATTAACAACGATTGGATTGTTTTACTTCGGTACGGTTTGGAACAGCGGGCAGTTCCGCATTATTAGCCGTCATACCTCGATTGAACAAGCGAGGATTTTGCTCTGGCGGGAATGGTTTTTGAACGTTTCGCGTATCGGAATGCTTATTCTTATCCTATTTGTTAAAGATCTGCAAGGGGTCTCGTTCCTTGTATTGCTTGGTTTCTCCTTAATTTGTGCTTTTCTGGTTCCTTTGTTCTCACAAAAAAGCGAGGATGCACTGGCAGTGGAAGCGGATAATGAGAAGCTTGAAGCAAGATAAGGCAACAAAAGAATCGGTTCATGCGTTTGATCGGGAAGTGAAGGAAAACACGAACCGTCTTGAAATCAAGCTGGATGATCATATCCTGGATGCTCGGGGCGATATCCGTTATCTCAACCATCGAATTGCTGATGCCGAGCTGGAGCTTAAAATATTAAAAAATCGCTAGCAATGAAACAACGTATGCATATATAAAGCTCTTACTCCGCTTCAGGAGAAGAGCTTTTATTTATTTTTCCCAAGATGTTAGGATCGATAAGGTGAGCCTAGAGACATTTGTCTGGATAAATGGTACGTACAAAAGTATAATAGAGCTAATGAAAATAACAATCTGGACATACAATGTGGTATATGAAATATAGAACAGCAGAGGTGTAAGATGAGCACAAAGCCTGTACCTAAATATATACAGCTTAAGCAGGAAATTATGGGTTGGCTTCAGGGCTCACGAATTTTGCCCAATGAACGGATGCCAACCGAGCATGAAATCGCCGAGCAATTTAAAATGAGCCGGCAGACGGTACGGCAGGCGCTTGGTGAATTAGAACAGGAGGGATGGCTGTACCGTGTTCAGGGCAGCGGCACCTATGTAGCCGAGGCAGCCCCTAAGTCAGAGCGGGAAATTCAGACGATCGGCGTCCTCACGACTTATATTTCCGACTATATCTTTCCGTCGATTGTCCGTGGAGCGGAAAGTATATTCAGGGCCAAGGGCTATCGGATGCTGCTTTCGAGCACGGACAATGATAAAGCGAGAGAGCGGGAAAGCTTGCAAATGCTGCTGGCTCATCCTTTGGCCGGCATTATTATTGAACCGACAAGAAGCGCTGAGGGTAACCCCAACCTTGATTTTTATTTATCATTGGAGTATCGAAATATTCCCTTCCTGATGATCAATGAGCGGTATATGGAAATGGACTGCCCCTGTATCAAAATGGATGATGAAGCCGGTGGTTTCAAGGCTGTAGACCATTTAGTGGCGCTTGGCCATCGGCGAATCGCCGGTTTTTTCAAGATGGATGATTTGCAGGGTGTGAACCGAATGAAAGGCTTTATTCGAGCGCATCATGAGCGGCAAATACCGCTTTTGCCAGATGCTGTGATCCATTATGTGACCGAGGAAAAATATACGAAGCCTTATGAAGCAGCCCTCACACTGCTAGCTAAGGAGCAGGATCGCCCAACCGCCTTTGTTTGCTATAACGATGAATTGGCGGTGCAATTGATTGCTGCGATTCGTGAATCCGGTCTTACCGTTCCGGGCGACATCTCTGTTGTGGGCTATGATGATTCAACATTGGCAACAGCTATGGAGGTTAAGCTGACAACTTTGGCACATCCAAAGCTGGACCTGGGCATCCAAGCAGCCGAAACGATTATCGATATGATCGAGCACAAAGGTGAATATGCAACAGAACGGACGAAGATTTTGGTGCCGGAGCTTATTATTAGAGAATCAACTAGATCCATCTAAAATTAAGAGTGGAAAATTTGTACGTACAAATGTATAATGGCGATAGACAAAAATACTTCACTAGAGGCTAGACAAAACAAAGGCACTTCTAAATGGAAGGTGATGAAATGGTTGTTAAAAAAGCTGAAAAAGGAAGTTCTGCAGGCAAACCTTGATTTGCCCAAATACGGCCTTGTTACATTTACATGGGGCAATGTTAGCGGGATCGACAGGGAAAGCGGACTTGTTGTCATTAAACCAAGCGGCGTTCCTTATGATGAATTAAAGATCGATGACCTGGTGGTTGTAGATTTGCAGGGCCAAATTATCGAAGGCAGCCTTCGCCCTTCCTCGGATACACCAACACATTTGGCCTTATATCGCGATTTTGCGGACATCGGCGGCATCGTCCATACGCATTCACCATGGGCAACAAGCTGGGCGCAAGCGGGTAGGCCCATTCCGGCGCTAGGTACTACGCAGGCCGATTATTTTTATGGTGAAGTGCCTTGCACGCGAGCAATGAAGAAGGAAGAAATTGAAGGCGCTTACGAGCTGGAAACCGGCAACGTTATTATTGAAACCTTCCATAGCCTGAACCTGTCTCCTAAGCAAATTCCGGGTGTGCTGGTCAATTGCCATGCACCGTTTGCATGGGGCAAGGATGCCCATGATGCCGTTCATAATGCGGTCGTGCTTGAGGAAGTAGCGAAGATGGCTTACCATACGTATCAATTAAATCCGCAGGTAGCCCCTATGGACCAAGTGCTGCTGGACCGCCATTTTTTAAGAAAGCATGGAGTTAACGCTTATTACGGGCAACAATAAAGCATAATTTAAGGAGGCTAGCAAATTGGGCAAGAAATATGCAATCGGTGTGGATTATGGCACGGAGTCTGGACGTGCGGTGCTGGTAGATTTAAGCGACGGAACAGAGCTTGCGGACCATGTAACGCCATATCCGCACAATGTCATTGACGAGCAGCTGCCGGAATCCGGCATCAAGCTGGAGATGGATTGGGCATTGCAGCATCCGGCGGATTATATTACCGTGCTGCAGCGCTCGATACCTGCTGTCCTTAAGGAATCGGGCATTGATCCGGCAGATGTGATCGGGCTGGGTATTGATTTTACAGCATGCACGATGCTGCCAGTAGATGAAAATGGCCGACCTTTATGCTTCAACCCCGAGCTCAAAGACCAGCCCCATAGCTGGTTGAAGCTGTGGAAGCATCACGCGGCACAGGATGAAGCGAATTTGCTGAACCAAATAGCGGAGCAGCGTGGAGAAGCGTTCCTGCCACGGTATGGCGGCAAAATATCGTCCGAATGGATGATCGCAAAAATATGGCAAATTTTAAATGAAGCGCCGGACATTTATGAACGGACAGACCTGTTCCTTGAAGCGACAGATTGGGTTATCGCCCAAATGACAGGGAATACGATCCGTAACAGCTGCACAGCAGGGTACAAATCGATCTGGCATAAACAAGATGGCTACCCGAGCCGCGAGTTTTTTAAAGCGCTGGACCCGCGTCTTGAGTTGCTGACCGATACGAAGCTGCGCGGTGAAGTAGCCCCTCTGGGTACAAAAGCTGGCGGACTGACCGAAGCGATGGCAGCGCTGACAGGCTTGAAGGCCGGCACGGCTGTAGCCGTGGGCAATGTGGATGCACATGCGGCAGTACCAGCAGTTGGCGTTGTCACTCCAGGCAAGCTCGTCATGGCGATGGGCACATCCATTTGCCATATGCTGCTTGGCGCTGAGGAGAAGCAGGTTGAAGGCATGTGTGGTGTTGTCGAAGATGGAATTATCCCAGGCTACATGGGCTATGAGGCAGGTCAATCCGCAGTTGGCGATATCTTCGCCTGGTATGTAGAGCAAGGCGTTCCCGCTTACGTTGAGGAAGCCGCTAATAAGGAAGGCCTCTCCGTCCACGAATGGCTGGAGCACAAAGCTTCCGCTTATGTCCCCGGACAAACGGGTTTGCTCGCTTTAGATTGGTGGAACGGCAACCGTTCCGTGTTGGTCGATACCGACCTAACAGGCCTGCTCGTCGGCTACACATTGCTCACGAAGCCCGAGGAAATTTACCGTGCGCTGCTTGAATCCACGGCCTACGGTACACGCAAAATCGTCGACGCCTTCCACAACAACGGTGTCGAAGTTCAAGAGCTATACGCCTGCGGGGGCTTACCACAAAAAAATAAGCTGCTCATGCAGATTTACGCGGATGTAACCAACCGCGAAATCAAAATCGCAGCTTCCAAGCAAACACCAGCGCTTGGCGCTGCCATGTTCGGCGCCGTTGCCGCTGGCGCCGCAAACGGCGGCTACGACAACATCGTCGAAGCCGCCCAGCAAATGGCTCGCATCCGCGAGGAAACGTTCAAGCCCATCCCCGCGAATGTCGAAGTCTACGAAAAGCTGTATCAAGAATACAGCAAGCTCCACGACTATTTCGGCCGGGGCGCCAACGACGTCATGAAACGTCTAAAAGCAATCAAAGAAGAAATCATATAGACGGCTTTACATTGCGCTCTTGCTGGTCTTGCCCTTGGTCTTGCCCTTGGTCTTGCCCTTGGTCTTGCCCTTGGGCAATGTTCCGCAGGAACGAGCCTGCCCTTAAGCAGCTTTTCACGAACTCAACCCAAGCGTGTCCCGCAGGGACGAAAGCGACCCGAACACACAAAACCCACCACCCAGCACCCATCCACCCAAAGCCAAGCGTGTCCCGTAGGGACGAAAGCGCCCCGAGAACACCCCAGCCGCCGCAAACAGCAGGGAGTCCAGAGGGCAACGCCCTTTGGGGCCCTCCCTAGAGGGAGGGTTTGGGAGGGTGAAAAAGGTAAAAAGGAGATTAACCCATCCATGTTAACTATAAACCCCTATGAATTTTGGTTCGTAACCGGAAGCCAACACCTATACGGCCCTGAAACGCTGCTCGAGGTTGAGCAGCATTCGCGCCAAATTACAGAAGGGCTCGACCGGGATCCTGCGATTCCTTTCAAAATCGTGTTCAAAAGCGTCCTAACCACACCCGACGCTATCCTCAAGCTTTGTATCGAAGCCAACGCCGATGCAACCTGCGCGGGCATTATAACTTGGATGCATACCTTCTCACCAGCGAAAATGTGGATAGCAGGCTTAACCGAATTGCGCAAGCCGCTGCTGCACCTGCACACCCAATACAACCGCGATATCCCATGGGATACGATTGATATGGATTTTATGAATACGAACCAATCTGCGCATGGTGACCGTGAGTATGGTTTTATCGGCACACGTATGGGAATTATCCGTAAAGTAGTCGTTGGTTACTGGGAGGAAGCCCAGGTTCGCGAACGGATTGGTGGCTGGATGCGTACAGCGGTCGCTGTGATTGAAAGTCGCAATTTGAAGCTGGCACGCTTTGGCGATAACATGCGCCATGTAGCCGTAACTGAAGGGGATAAAGTAGAGGCACAAATTAAATTCGGTTGGTCAATTAATGGTTTCGGAGTGGGCGATTTGGCGCAACGGATTAATGACGTTTCCACGGCTCAAATCCATACATTGTTCGATGAATACACGGAGCTGTACGACATTTCTGCTGAAGGGCGTGCGCCTGGGGCTTTGAAGGATTCAATATTGGAGCAAGCACGGATTGAGCTTGGGATGAAGGCATTTTTGCAGGAGGGCGGCTTTAGCGCCTTTACGACCAGCTTTGAAGATTTGCACGGCATCAAGCAGCTTCCGGGGCTTGCCGTCCAACGGCTAATGAGCGAAGGCTACGGCTTTGGTGGCGAAGGCGATTGGAAAACGGCCGCTCTAACACGCATGATGAAAATTATTGCCGGTAACGAGGGCACTTCGTTCATGGAGGATTACACCTACCATTTCGAGCTGGGAAATGAGCTGGTGCTGGGCTCGCATATGCTTGAGGTTTGCCCTACGATTGCGGCAACCCGTCCCAAGATTGAGGTGCATCCGCTCTCCATTGGCGGTAAAGCCGATCCGGCACGATTGACTTTTGATGGCCGTGCCGGTGCAGCCGTGAATGCATCTTTGGTGGATATGGGCGGAAGATTTCGCCTCATCATTAGCCAAGTGGATGCAGTCGCGCCGCAGCAAACGATGCCTAAGCTGCCAGTAGCCAGGGTGCTTTGGAAATCCCAGCCATCGCTGCAAGAAGCAGCAGAGGCCTGGATTTTTGCAGGGGGAGCGCATCATACGGTATTCTCTTACGTTGTAACAGTCGATCAGCTGTTGGATTGGGCAGAAATGACAGGAATCGAAAGTGTCATCATTAACAACGATACGACACTGCGTGGCTTCCGTAACGAGCTAAGATGGAATGAGCTGTACTGGCGTCTACGTTAGATTTTGAATCGCTTATGCATCGCAACATGATAGGTAGGAAGAACAAAAAAAGGTTGGGCAGAAACTAATTCTGCTCGGCCTTTTTTGCTTTTCGCCCAGGCAGATATGGCGGGGATTTGCGAGAAGTGTCGTCGTAGTCCTACATTGCGGAGGCTTTGTGTAGCCGTTGGATATAACGGATCATTCTTTTGGCTGGTTTGATAAGTATGGTCCTACTGAAAGGAATGATAACGTTTTATTGTTTTATCGTTTGTTTCCTTGATTTTACTCATTTTTTTAATGATGGTAATAGGTTTAATCAGTACTATTGCCTGTCATGGTATCGCTTGGTACCATTACGCCATATAAACGCTTTACAGCCCGATACGGTAAAGTGAGAAAGTAATCCCAGGGGAGGGCAAGTACATGCTTACAAGTATTATCGACAGAACCGCATATATTGACGGAAGTTGGGTCGAACCCGGCAGCCGAGCAATGAAGGAGCATTACAGTCCGATCCATTCAGATAGGTTGGTAGGCCGGAGCATTCAATTGAACGAAGCCGATGTGGATCTTGCCGTGCAGGGTGCGAAGCAAGCACTCCCGCAATGGACGGGGTTCGGGAGTGCGCAAAGAGCATCCTATTTGTTCAAGGCCGCGCAAAAAATCGAGGATAACCTAGAGGAGCTGGCTCAGCTGCTTACAGCAGAAATGGGCAAGCCGATCGGCGAAGCAAGAGGCGAAGTGAACCGTGCAGTTGTGCTGTTTCGCTATTACGCGGGTGAAGGCCTACGCAGCATTGGTGAGGTAATACCTTCAACAGATGGGATTTCCCACTTATATACCACCCGCGTTCCACTCGGGATTGTCGGACTGATCACACCATGGAACTTCCCGGTAGCCATACCCGTTTGGAAAATGGCTCCAGCCTTAATCTATGGCAACACGGTCATATGGAAGGCGGCGGAACATTCAACCATCACGGCAGCTCGTTTGATGCAGCTGCTTAATGAGAGCGGCTTGCCGCAAGGCGTCGTGCAGCTAGTCAGCGGCTCGGGGTCGGTTGTCGGACAGCGCATTCTTGAGCATCCGGATATTACGGGCATCTCGTTTACCGGCTCCGATGCAGTTGGCAAAACCGTCGCCAAGGCCGCATCCTCCCGGCATGCCAAGTACCAGTTAGAGATGGGCGGCAAAAACGCGAGCGTTGTTCTGGCGGATGCCGACCTGGACAAGGCAGCCGATGTGATCATCAGCGCGGCTATGCGTTCCGCTGGGCAAAAATGCACGGCAACCAGCCGGGTCATCGTAGAGAAATCCGTAAGAGAGAGGTTGACCTCTTTACTTGTGGAAAAAGCAAAAAGTATTAAGCTTTCTGACCCTCGCGAGAACGATTGCTATATTGGACCTGTTGTATCGAAGAAACAGTACGAAGCCATTTTGGAAGCGATTAATAACGGTATTGCGCAAGGAGCGAGGCTTCTCACCGGGGGAAAAGCGTTGGTCGCAGGCGATTATGCAAAAGGCTACTACATCGAGCCGACTCTGCTCGACCAAGTTGATCCGCAATCCGAGCTTGCCCAGGAGGAAGTGTTCGGACCTGTGCTTGTCATTCTAGAAGCGTCTGGTCTCGATCATGCGATAGAGCTGGCCAACAATGTCCGATACGGATTGGCTGCCGCTATTTTTACGAAGAACCAAGCCCATATTCATCGTTTCGTCAGCCTAGTGGAGGCAGGATTGATCAAGGTCAACGGGGAGACAGCAGGTGTAGAACCGCAGGCTCCTTTTGGAGGCATGAAGCAGTCCAGCTCGTATTCGCGCGAGCAGGGCAGGGCAGCGATTGAATTTTATACACAAGTTAAAACGGTAGTTATTACTCCATAATTTAATGATCAACGGGCGGAGGGGAAAGCCGATGGAACGTTTTAAAGTTTTGGTTATGCAACATATTCACGCCGATGGGTTGGCCGTCTTGCGAAACGGGAACTGCGATTATGTGATTCCCGAGCGTTTAGATGACAGGGCGGCAATTGCCGAGCTTGCCAGAGAAGCGGATGCGATCCTTGTCAGGACGGCTGTTATCGACCGTGAGCTGATTGAAAGCATCTCCAACTTAAAAGTCATCGCCCGCCATGGTGCGGGTGTTGACAATATAGACGCGAAGGCTGCAGCAGAGCGTGGCATTTATGTATGCAACACGCCGTATGCCAACTCGAATTCCGTCGCGGAGCATGCCGTAGGAATGATGATCGCGATTTCGCATCAAATGTTTAAAGGCGACATCGCATTGCGCAAAGGCGATTTCGAAGCAAGAAACCGATATATCGGAACCGAGCTGCATGGCAAAACGCTTGGTATTATTGGTCTCGGCAACATTGGCAGAAGAGTTGCACGAAAATGTGCGCTCGGCATGGAAATGAACGTTATCGCCTATGACCCTTTTATTACCGGAGATTCTGGCATAGATGATGTCCGAATGGTCGATTCGGTACATAAGCTGGTGTCGGAATCGGACTTTGTATCGCTGCACATTCCGTATGTGCCTGACTTGCATCACATCATCGACCGAGCAACGTTGGCTCTAATGAAAAAGAGCTCGTTCCTCATCAACTGCGCCAGAGGCGGTTTGGTGGACGAAGATGCACTGTATGAAGCGCTCAAAGCAGGGCAGATCGCGGGCGCAGCGATGGATGTGTTCGAGCAGGAGCCTCCTCCCTCACAGCATCCGCTGTGGGAGCTGGATAACATTATTGTGACGCCGCATATGTCAGCACATACCGATGATGCAATGATCGCAATGGCGGTTGGCGCTGCCGAGGAAATCGTGCGCATTTTGCATAATGAACCGCCTATATCCTGTACAAACAAAAATTTGATGAAAAGCCTAGAGGTGCAGCCATGAGTAATGTTATTGACCAAGTCGTCCAAGTCGACGCTTTAAGAAAGTATTGTACCGACGTGTTCGCCAAATCACTCCCTTGGCAGGAAGCTGCTGTTATTGCAGATAATTTGGTTGACGCCGATTTGTTGGGTGTGGAATCACATGGCGTATCCCGTGTGCCCGGCTATTTAAAAAGAATGGAGCAGGGATTGATCGAGCGGAGCACGAACATCTCCTTAATCACGGAGACACCAACAACAGCCATGTACGATGCCGGCAACGGCTGGGGCCAAGTAGCGGGCGTGAAGGCTATGGAAGCGGCTATCGCCAAAGCGAAAACCTACGGTACCGCATTCGTGGGCGTGAACAACTCCAACCATTTCGGTACGTGCTCTTATTACACACGGATGGCAGCAGCCGAGGGGTGTATCGGAATCGCGATGACGAACAGCTCGGCGATGATGGTACCTTTTGGAGCACTTGAAGCTTCGCTAGGAACGAACCCGCTTTCATTTGCCATCCCTACAGGAAAAGGCAAGGATCCGGTTGTGCTGGATATGGCGACAAGTAACGTGGCAAGAGGTAAGATTATCGTAGCCAAAACAAAAGGCATTGCAATTCCTGAAGGCTGGGCTGTAACCAAAGACGGCGAGCCGACTACGGACCCGATTGCCGCATTGGAGGGCTTCTTGCTTCCTATGGGCTCTAAAGGCTCTGGTCTGGGCATTATGGTTGATATTTTATCGGGCGTATTAACCGGTTCTTTGTTTGGCAAGCGAGTACCCCGTATGTATGACGATCCGGAGCCTCAAAATATTGGGCATTTCTTTGGTGTCATCCGTGTCGATGCGTTTATGAAGCAGGAAGAATTCTACCAGCGCATGCAGGAAAAGATCGACGAAACCGTCAATAGCAAGCCGGCTAAAGGCTTCGAGCGTGTCTATATGCCAGGTGAGATTGAAACGTTGAAAATGAAAAAGCAGCTAGCCGAAGGCATTGCCTTATCACCGGCGATTTTCCGCGAGCTGGAGCAAACGGGTAAGCATTACGGTGTTGATATCCATGATTACATTCGATAATAGAGAGGAATAACATCATTATGGATTATGCAGAATTCAGCAAAAAGCTTGAAACCATAACAGCTATCAATATTACTCCTTTTGACGAGGTTACCCGTGAAATTGATTGGAAAGGCCTGGAGACCAACATTGAGTACCTGATCGCCAACGGCTGTAAAGTCATCGTGCCATGTGGTAATACTAGCGAGTTTTACGCGCTTACACTGGATGAGGCTAAAGCGGAAACGAAGCGGGTAGTCGAGATTGTCAATAAACGCGCCATCGTTATGGCTGGAGTAGGCTATTCGGCTGAGACGGCGATCGAGCTGGGCAAATACGCCCAAGAGGTGGGGGCGGATTGCGTGATGATCCACCAACCGATCCATCCGTACATCACAACTCCCGGTGCGCTTTCCTACTACCGCAAAGTTATCGAAGCATTGGATATTCCGTCGATCCTTTATTTGAAGGAGGCTAACGTCTCGGACGATATTTTAATGACTTTGGCTGCTCTGGACAAATGTGTCGGCGTGAAATATGCCATTAATGATTTGCCGCGTTTTTCCACAACAATCCGCAAAGTCCCTAAAGAATTTAACATCGCGTGGATCTGCGGTACGGCCGAGAAATGGGCGCCTTATTTCTACAATGCTGGAGCCAAAGGATTTACTTCCGGCCTGGTGAATGTGTACCCGGAGAAGTCCTATGCGATGCTGGAAGCTCTGCAGGCTGGCGATTGGACTACGGTGTGGGAAGTGTGGGCTGAGGTGCTGCCTTTTGAAAATCTGCGCGCCAGATATAATGCCGGTAATAACGTCGTGATCGTAAAGGAAGCGATGGAACAGCTGGGACTGCGTGCGGGCGCACCTCGCGAACCGGTAGATCCGCTAAGCGATGTGGAAAAGAAAGAAGTTACCGCTATGCTGCAAAAATGGGGCAAGCTCCCGGCTGCAATAGCAAGACCATGATTCCTTAGCTCCACAATCCGGCTTCTTTAGCCTACATGGATAAGTCTGTAAGCCTCGGTACCACACTAGCTGTGGCTGCCGAGGCTTTTTATTATGGAAAATCGCTAACTATGGCTAAGGCTAAGTAGGAAATGTAGGCTGTAATAGGTTACAATAGTATATGTGAAATTAATATTTGAAATGGAGTGAGTCACTTGGAAAACTCGAAATATGTGGTTTATTTTGGATCCTATACGGACAAAGAATTGCCAGGAATTTATTCTTACCTATTTGACGAGGACAGCGAGGACGTGGATTTTATAGAGTCCATTTCCGGTCTGCAGGACCCTACCTTTATTAAAATTAGCGAAGCCCATAACATGCTATATTCCTTCACGCAATCCTATGAAGGGCTTTCTGAAGCAGCAGCGGCTTCCTACCGTATTGACCCAGCTACAGGCAAGCTGGCTTTTGTCCAGCAGGAATTAAGTGCGGATAAAGCCGCTACACATATTAATACGGATCATGCTGAGCGGTTTTTGTTGACTGTAAGCTATGGAGGCGGCACCATTTCTTTATTCCCGATCCTGAGTGATGGCACCATTGGAGAGCTCGTTGGCAAAATGCAGCATAGCGGTGGAAGCGGTGTAGTGCCGCAGCGCCAGGAAAGCCCGCATCCCCATTCAGTTTACACTGACCCGTCAGATCAATTCGTCATTGTACCCGATCTTGGATTGGACAAGGTTATGGTCTACCGTCTGGATCGGCTGGAAGCAAAGCTGGTGCTGCATGATGAGGTGTCTGTAGCTCCGGGAGCAGGTCCAAGGCATTTTGCCTTTCATCCAAATGGGAGCTATGCTTATGTTATTGAAGAGCTTAGCTCAACAATTACGGTATTCTCTTATGACCGTGTGAATGGCAAGCTTCAATCGCTTCAAACCGTCAATACGCTGCCAGCGGATTATACGGGTACCAGCTCTACGGCAGAGGTACAAGTATCCCCTTGCGGCGGTTACCTGTACGGCTCGAATCGTGGACATGACAGCATTGTCGTATTTTCGATCGATCCGCTTAGTGGTATGCTAACTTTGGTCCAGCATATTTCTACCTCGGGCAAGCACCCAAGGCACTTCAGCTTGACGCCAAGCGGAAGGTTCTTGCTGGCCGCGAATAAGGATTCCGATTCCGTCTATTGGTTCCGGGTAGATAAAGAAACCGGTCAGCTTGAAGAAACAGGGCGGCAAATTGTGATTCCACAGCCGACCTGCGTGAGATTTTATAAGCTTCCATAAATTTTATATACCGCCAAGCCTTCTCCTAAAGCATTCGTCCATCACAATGTTTGACCATATTCATCCCATGGACCAAGACTGTAAAGTTCCAGTTTTGGTCTGTTTTTGTTGTTACGCTTGCCATGAAATGAAGATGTTAAAAAAGGGGCGACACATTATGATTAAAAGGGTCTTGCCATACACAGGATTAAGGGTGATTCCAACCAGCCCAGCTTCGATGCAGGTTATCGTTGAGCCTGGGAGCCTTAGTACAGGCTCTAAAATCATTACACTCTCTGATCCCTGCCAAATCAGCATCCATCCGGTTGGACAGAGACCGTACACGAAGCAGGTGTACCAGATTAAAGGGCTTGGCATGAAATCTCCATGGGGATGGAATGGCGAGAGCATTCGGGGAAGTGGCGGCAGCCCTTACCAGCGAATGGTTCCTGGCTCTTTAAAGGTTTATTCGAAGGATTTACCAATAAAGATATATTCGGGATTAAGTTGACTAATACCCTCTAGCGAAAAAGTTTAAAGCCAAGCTTCTCATAGTAAAGCGACATCCGTGAACCGCCCCATTATGAAATAAATAGGAGAATGTTTTTGTACCCATTCCATGCTGCTCGGCAAGCTTCTGAAGATTTAACGGTTCCATATAGTTATTGTGAATGTATATTCTAGCCTGCTCGATTATTTCTTTGCTCCTGCCGTTCAGTCGGTTGAGACAACACATGAAAGTTTCATAGAGAACCTTATCGAACAAAAAACCTGTCGGGATCAATGCTATATTGCCTGGTGCGTAGAAGGAGTCATAGAGCTGTCGGAGAAGCTCGGTTATTTTCGGATTTGTACCAGGCTCAATCCCATAATGAGAATGAGTAAAGGAGGCATTGAATATTCATTTAGCACGTCGAGTTGTATTTTGCTACAAAGTAGATATAGGAAAATCGAAGTATCCCCGCAGCTTTAATAGAAGGAGCCTTTTTTGTAGTGGATATAAAAATCATTGACGGATGTTTATTTTTACTCTAAAATCTGATATATCAGATATCAAATACAAGACAGAAAGAAGGTGGAGTCACCTGACATGACAGATGCAAATATCATTCTCACCAAGTCCATTCGCGATGCCGTCTATGAAAAGCTTAAAGATGCGATTTTGTCGGAGCAATATAAGCCCGGCCATCATTTAAAGGAACGTGAATTAGCCAAGCTGTATGGAATCAGCACAACTCCACTCAAGGAAGCACTTCGCCGTCTGGAGCAAGAAGGTCTCGTTACTACCAGTGCAAGGCGCGGCACTTTCGTTTCTACGGACATCATGAACTCCATCGAAGAAATTAACTGGGCCCGTTCGGCATTGGAGGGAGTTGCCGCAAGGCTGGCGGCTTTGAAAATTTCAGATGCTGAAATTAGCCAGCTTACTGGGGTTGTCGAGCAGATGAGAGTGTTCACCGAGCAAAAGAATGCGGAGAAGCTGCTTATCCTTAATGGAGATTACCATAAGCTGATCCGTACCTTCGCCAAAAATAATTATATCGTGCAGCAGATTGAAGCGATCCATTCGTTTGACCGCTCCTTTCGGCAAAAGGCTTTATCCCATGAAGAGGAGCTAGAGCGGGGCTTTCAAGAGCATGCGAATATTTACCGGAATATTTGTGCAAGAGACGCTGATGGAGCCGAGCAGGCAATGATCTCGCACATACGTCGTACGATTGTTTTTGTCAAAAGCAGCACCGAGCAATCCCTCTAAGCAAATATTCAAGATTAATAAACATGATTCAACATTTAAAGAAAAAGGTGGTAGAATCCATGGTTGACTCCATTCAATCCAAGCTTAAAGGAATTAACGCGATCAATGTTACCCCATTCAACGACCAGCTTGAAATCGACTGGGATTCCTTGAAGAAGAATGTGGAATTTTTGTTGGAAAGAGGCATTGAGGCGATCTATCCCTGCGGAAATACAGGTGAGTTTTATGCATTAACTGTGGAGGAAGCCAAGCAGGTCACACGCTTTGTTACGGAAACGATAGGCAAACGGAGCCTAAGCATTGCAGGTGTTGGATACGATGCAAGGACTGCCAGTGAGCTGGCGGAGAACGCAGAAAAGGCTGGTGCAGACGGTATTATGGTTCACCAGCCGGTGCATCCTTACATACTGCCAGCCGGTATGATAGCCTACTATAAGCAAATTGCTTCGTCAACCTCATTACCGATGGTCTTGTACATCCGTAGCGAGCAGGTCACACATGAGGTGCTTGCAGAGGTGTCGGAGCTGCCAAATGTGGTAGCTGTGAAGTATGCGGTCAACCATCCACCCTCTTTTCGCAAAGCCGTAGAGGCCGTCAAAAAGGATATTGTGTGGATTTGCGGTACTGCTGAAACGTGGGCGCCCACCTTTTATGCAGCAGGGGCTGAAGGCTTTACCTCCGGTATGGTCAATGTCGATACGAAGCGTTCATTTGCGATGTTGGAAGCGCTACAATCAGGCAATTATCCGCAAGCGATGGCGGTTTGGAACGATGTGCTGCCGTTTGAGGAATTGCGCGAAGCGAACAAGAACGGCAACAACGTAAGCGTGGTAAAAGAAGCGATGTACCAGCTTGGGCTCATTTCCAGTAGTGCTGTAAGGCCGCCGATTGCGCTTTTGCAGCAGCACGAGAAGCAGCGGGTATCTGAAATTTTGAAGGCTTGGGGTTTAACCCATCATTAAAAATTTTTTTTGAGGAGCTCATTTAGATGAAAATTTCTGAAATTCGTTTAACGGTCGTGGGTATACCCCGGTCGACAGGATTTGTAAGCAAGCATGTGATTGTGGAGCTGGACACAGACGAAGGCCTGACGGGTATTGGCGAAATGTCGGATTTCTCGCATCTTCCACATTATGCCGTAGATGTTTTTGACTTGAAGCATTCCCTGGAAGATATCCTGCTTGGCAAAAATCCATTTGATATCTCATTAATTAATAAAGAGCTGACGGCCAACTTTCCGGAAGCCAATTTTTATTATGAAAAAGGTAACTTTATTCGTAACGGCGTTGATGCAGCCTTACATGATTTGTGTGCAAAGGCTTTGAATATTTCCGTTGCTGATCTCATTGGCGGTCGCATTCAAGAGAAGATCAAGGTATGCTTCCCGATCTTCAGGCATCGTTTTATGGAAGAGGTTGAAGAAAACTTGGCGGTCGTTCGTACTCGGTTGGCTCAAGGCTTCGACACGTACCGTTTATATGTTGGCAAAAATCTCGATGCGGATGAAGCTTTTCTTGATGGTGTGAAAAGTGAATTCGGCTCCAAGGTGACGATCAAGTCATTGGATTTTAGCCATTTGCTGGATTGGAAGTCAGCACTTCAAGCGACTAAGCGTTTATCCAAATATGAGTTCCAGATGGTCGAAAGCCCAGCCGTGCAGAATGACTTCGACGGTCTGCACCATTTCCGCATCAAAGCTGACCATCCGGTTAGTGAGCATGTATGGAGCTTCCGCCAGCAGTATGAAATGATCCGTCATGATTCTGTTGATATTTTTAATATTTCCCCGATTTTTATCGGTGGTATTACGAGTGCAAGGAAAGCTGCGGCTGCGGCAGAAGTGGCTGGCAAAGGCTGCCTGATGGGCACGACGCAGGAATTATCGATCGGTACGGCTGCGATGGCCCACTTGGGAAGCTCCTTAGTAAATCTGAACTACACCTCAGATCCAACCGGACCTGAATTGTACATTGCCGACATCGTCAAAAATCCCGTCAAATACGAAAACGGTTACTTACTGGTACCAGGACGCGACCGTCCAGGCTTAGGTATGGAGCTTGATTGGAATTTAATCGAGCAATATCGTGTGAAGGATCTGAGCTGGGGACAAGTTTCTGTGCACCAGCTACAGGACCGGACAACACAGACGAAGTAGTAGCCAAAAGGTACTAGCCAGAAGGTAACTACTACTACAGAAGAAAGAAGTATGCACGGAGCAAGGTATAGAAATGAGGCGAAAGCTTTATTTTTATACCCTGCTCCGTTTTAATTCGATGTTCCCCCTCGATTATTTGTAGTCCAGGTAGGAGCAGGTGGAGATCGTGAATTAATATTATCTTTAAAGCCGCTAACGATACTGGTATTATGTATGGTATTAGTTTGAACATTCCAACAATTCTAACCTATTGGAGGTGAGAGAATGGAGCCTTGGAAAAGGACCATGTGGATTTTATGGGTATCTGTATTGCTGTGCAGCTCTAGCTATACGATGTCGGTTCCTTTTTTGCCCCTCTTTTTATTGGATCTGGGAGTCGATCAGGGGAGCGTGAATTTGTGGGCGGGAATTGTCCATTCTTCTGCATTTCTGGTTGGAGCGATTATGGCTCCGTTCTGGGGAGGGCTGGCAGATAAGTACGGCAAGCGGAAGATGGTCATCCGTGCAGGGTTAAGTATTGCGGTGATTTATTGCTGTTTGGCTATCGTGCAAAACCAGTGGCAATTAATCGGCGTCAGAATGCTGCATGGCTTCGTAGGTGGTTTCGTACCCGCATCAATGGCCATTGTCGCCTCGACGGCACCGGAGAAGGAAATGGGCTGGAGCCTTGGCATGATGCAAGCAGCGACGCTGTCTGGGGGCATCCTCGGACCTCTGTTTGGCGGAGTGCTGGCAGAATGGTTCGGGCTGCGCTCATCTTTCGTGGTGGCTTCAGCCATTATCTTTTTGGCGACTGTTGCTGTTTTTTTATGGGTAGATGAGGGAACCTCCGCTAAAGAGCCAACCAAGGAAAAAGCCAAGACAGGCATTCTCCAAACCTGGCGGGAGGCAGCTACCAACCGCAATCTGCTCTTTTTGTTATTGCTATTGTTCATTTTTCAGCTGTCGGTTAATATGGTTCAACCGTTGCTTACCTTACATATTGCTGGATTGCAGGGGAAGCTGGAGGGGGCTGTGCTGGCATCCGGTATCGTCTTTTCCATTATTGGCATCGCTGGCATCCTCGCATCGCCATTTTGGGGGAAAATTGGGCAAACGTATAGCTATTCGATTATTTTATGTATTTGCCTAATGTGTGCGGGCGGAGTCATTTCGACCCAATATTTTGTCCAGCAGCTCTGGTTATTTACGATTGTGCAGTTTATTTTTGGCTTCTTTATGGCGGGAGTCAGCCCCTCGGTGAATACCATGGTGATCAACAGTACAGATAAAGACTTTCGGGGCAGATCCTTCGGCTTAACGACCAGTGCGAACCAGTTCGGAGCTATGGCGGGTCCCTTAATAGGCGGGGTGCTGGGGCTTAAGCTTAGCATTCATTGGGTATTCGTGGTAAGTGGCCTGATCTTAATCGGCACAGGTGCTCTTGTCTTGTCGCGCGCGCGCAAGCAGGTGCGGTCAACCTCTTAGCTTCTTTTTGGCAGCCTCTCTGCATAAGCTGTACGGAGAGTCTAGGGGGTGCCGGATGCTAGTGCTTAAACGAAAATGGAAAAGCAGGCCTGTTGGTGCCAAAAAAATAAAAAGAAATTTGCTGCTGGCCTCGCTCGTTATTGTGCTGCTTACCGTCCAGTTGTTTATTTATGTTGAAAAAAACCTAAAGCCGCCGCTGGCCAGTTTAGCTAAAATCCGCATCAAACAAATGGCGACCCAATCGATCAATTCGGCGATTTCCGACCGGATGGCGCAGGGCACGAATTTTGAAAAGCTGATTGATTGGCGGACAGACAAGAATGGTAAAATAACCGGATTTATGCTGAACTATTCCGAGCATATGAAAATAACGGCAGATACGATCAAAACTGTACAAAGCCAGTTGACCAATCTGCAAGCTTTTCCCGAGCATATCCCGCTAGGGCAAGCCTTAAAAAGCCCGATTCTCGCTTCATTCGGACCGAATATACCGATTAAATTTGTTCCTGCTGGGGCGGTCAAGGTAGATTTAAGCACGCGTTATCAAAATGCGGGGATTAACATGCTTTTGGTCGAGGTGTACTTGCGAATTATAGCTGAAGTGACCATCATTATTCCGATGGATACGGTACCGGAAATTGTGGAGACCGAAATACCAATATCCTATGCGCTTGTCGTTGGGGATGTCCCGACCTATTACTTCGATGGCAAGGGGAATCCTCTTAGCACAAGCCCTCCATTGCCCCCAGGTCTGTCGCTTCCCAAGGTGCTGTCCTCAGGAGACCAGGCACAGGGCGAGAGCCAAGTGCCTACCCAGGCTCAGGATGTGAATTTGGCCAAGTAGCTCATCAGCTTTTCCAAATTCATAAGCCGCAGGTTTTCGTCTTCATTGCTTTGACTGGTTACTTTTTGCAAATAAAATAAGGCTTCATCGGTCTCGCCAACCTGATCCTCATCAAATTCATTAAAGCCTAAGGCTTCGGTAATCAGCACGCCGTATTTTTTATTCGAGTTGTTGAACACGACTGCTTTTGAAGACGAGTTAATATTCATCACAGTACCGTAAAGCACTTGCTCCAAATCGATCATCGTCAATAAGCTGTTTTTATTTTGCATCACCCCGGGAATAAAGCTAGGCATGCCAAGTATAGGTGATATTTTGGTAACCTGTTCAATCGATTCGATCTCGATGGCATCAATAATAAATGGCGAATCTTTAACCCTGCATAAGACGGCAGAAAACATCGCGCATTCCCCTTTGTGTTTGTTATGTATAGTTGATTATAACCTATTTACAAAGAGGAAATAAGAGAGATGGCAACTTTATTTGTGTTATCTTATTTCTTTTTGCGTATGCGTTCCTCGCGTTCCCATTTACGCAGATGGGGATAAGGGTCAAATGACCAATCGGTTAGTCCATTGTCTCGGTATAGGCCATAATGCAAATGTGCCGGGAACTTGCCGGAAGTACCCGGTTTTCCGTATCCTGAGCTGCCTACCCAGCCAATAATTTCGCCGGGCGAGACGACATCCCCCTCCTTCACTTTTTTATTGAAGCCGGATAAATGTGCATAATAATGATACACATTGTTCAAGTCGCGTATGCCAACTCTCCAGCCACCGTAAGGATTCCAGCCCATAATTTCAATGATGCCATAGGCTGCACTGCGTACAGGCACTCCATGACTGGCAAAAAGATCAGTCCCTTCATGAATGCGGAAACCGCCCCAGCCGCGGCTCGCACCCCATGTACTGCGGTACGAATAAATCGAACCCAGCGGCATTACAAAAGCATGCTGATGCAAATCAAGCGTCTCGAATTTGGCGTAAACGCTGGCGAATTGCTGAATGCGCTCCACACTGCGCGTGTTTTGGTAATACGTCCACAGCCCGATTCGCAAATCCTCATCTCCCGAGCCTTGCTTCAATAAAAACATTGCCATCGCATACAGCTTGTCCAGGTCATTCAAGCGATCGGCCTTGTCATCACCAGAGCCGTCTTTGCCCATGCCGTTAAACAGCGCAATGCTGGCTTCGTTCATATCCCCCTGGTCAGGATTTAACATGCCGCTCCACTCCAGCTCGGTAAAAAAGATAGCAATCAATCCATCGCCGCTCGGGCGTTTGCGGGCAATTTGGATGGTTCGCTCGTATTGGTCCACAGCGGCAAGCATATACCAAGGGATTCCGGTTACAGCGCTAACCTTATCGAAGAGATCCTTTCGCTCATTAAAAATGGTTTTCATGTCCTTGCTTTCTACAGCGGGCTTTGCAGATGGATTCAAGGCAGCTGCTTCTGCCCGATAGCCAGCCCCCGTAAGCGCGCATCCGCAGATAGTTATAATAAGAAGCATACGAGTCCCGCTAGTAATCATGAGTTTCCCTCCACATGTGATCCGCTTTAATTGGTGTTAGTAGGTTGTGTTGAAAAGGCTGCTTTTATCCATCTGTGGGAAGAAGTCTATTGTAAGGATCTTGCTCCCACAGTAATTGTTTGTTAACATTATGCGCAAGGCTTACGGGTTCTCGGGGGCTGTCTGCCGTAGAGATCATGTGCAAGCGGTATTTAATGCTATAAAATATTTAGGGGGGAACCAAATGGGCTTTGAGCACCGCGAGGAGCATATCGACGACCATATGCTTTTGATCCAGGCCAATATAGATGATATGAATCCAGAGCTGTATCCCTATGTAAGTGACCGATTATTTGCTGACGGCGCTAACGATGTTTATTGGATCCCGATTATTATGAAAAAAGGGCGTCCAGGTGTCATGCTGAATGTGCTGGTGGATGAAAGCCAGCTTCAAGCTATGGAAGCCATTATTTTTCGTGAAACGACAACAATAGGGCTGCGTTATTTGCGGGCGTCCTGCCATCGGTTGGCGCGGACATTCGAGCAGGTATCTACACCTTGGGGATTGATTAACGTTAAAGTGGGTTACCACCGGGGGGAAATGGTGCAATATGCCCCAGAGTTTAAAGAATGTGAGCAGGCCGCACTCGCCCACAATGTACCTTTGAAGTTGGTTTATGAAGAGGTCAAGAGGCGGTTTTTGAATAAGGAGAATTAAAAGCTGGGAAGTTGGAACCGTCAAACTTTCGTTTCGATGCAGATAACAGGAGGAGAATATGGCCTTATCTGGCTTTGACAATATCGCTGTAACGGATATCCCTTGGCAAAGACTGACGACACCGTACGGAAGAGGGAGCGATTTGCCCCAGCTTATGGCTGATAAACAATATGACCAAATAGCGGGGCTGGTCGAGCATCAAAGCACGCTTTGGCAAGTAACGCCGTGGGTGTTAGCTTTTATGCTGAGGGAGCTGAAGGTGAAACAATCGGAGGAAGTTACTCTTGCTGAGCTGAGTATTTACCATGCAGTGGCGGACTCGTTTATTGGAAATGAGATGAGCTCCCTGCCACATGTGCAACGGCCAGCGTTATTGTTGGATGAAAGCTATTTATGGCCGGACAATGAAGATGACGACGAACTGCTCTGGGAGGAAGAGCCTCCGAGCTACGCAGAGCTGCCTTTCTCCAGCTATTATTTCTTCAGTGGCATGCTGTTGAAGGAAGCGATACCCGATTTCGAAAGACTGCGAGAGGGTCATGTGAAGCGTTCCGCCGAAATCTCAGAGCTATTGGCAAAGCTGGGACACAATAGTTCCGAATAGGTGGCTAAGTCTTCAGGTTTAATGTGCGTACAACCTATGAGTATAACCTTGGAAATAGTTTTAAGCATAGTGGAGCCCTTGAGAAAGGAAGGGCTCCACTATGCTTATTTTATTCCTATTCGAGCGGTTTCTAGGTCTATGTTGTCACGCTTGCGCAGGTTGAGAGCAGCAACGCAATGGTATTCCCTATTGCTTCAAATTCGGTGGAATATAGGAAGTGTGGGCATGGCTGTGGTTCTCCTCATGCTCACTGTCATCTTCGCTATGTGAATGATCGCTAGCATGGCTGTGATGCTGCTCCAGCACATGAAAGCGTCCTTTGGCGATCGTGTGTGTTTGAGTGTGTGAGTGGCTGTGTCCATGGTCGTCTCCATGTGAATGTGAGTGGCTGTGCCCATGGTCGTCTCCATGTGAATGTGAGTGGCTGTGTCCATGGTCGTCTCCATGTGAATGTGAGTGGCTATGCCCATGGCCGTCATCATGCGAATGCCCGTGGCTATGCTCCTGCCCATGGTCTTGATGATGATGCTCATGCTCCTGTGGAGGCACATGGTTCTGGATTTCTTGATGATGAATTTGGTATTTATTAAGGAAAGGATCGGTTTTGCCAATGACAATGCGCAGCACATTCGGCTGGTTAGGCAAATCGCGAGTGCCTGCTCCATAGCCAATCGATTCGACGATCATCGGCGGGTAGCCTTTGGAGAACTCGTCGACTACACCGGCAATTATTCCCGCCCCTGTTGGCGTAGTCATTTCAAGGGTATAGCTTGTAGAGGCAATCGGCAGCCCTCGCATCATTTCCAGAGTGGCAGGAGCGGGCACGGGATAAATCCCATGATCGCAATGGACGGTTCCTGAGCCAAGGGGAACAGGAGAAGACCATATTTTCTCAACCTCCAAAGAATCCAGGGCAAGAGCAACACCTATCACATCCACGATGGAATCAATAGCGCCAACCTCATGAAAATGCACCTTTTCAATCGGAATATCATGAATTTTGGCTTCGGCAATGGCGATTTTTTCGAAAATAGCCAAGCTTAATGCGACAACACGGTCATTAAAGCCCGCGGTGTTGATAATTTTTACAATTTCTGAATAATGCCGATGATGGGTAGGAGGGGTGTTGGGATCGAGAATAACGTCCATTTTTAGAGCGGAAATGCCCTTTTTGATCACACGTTTCCATTCTAATGCAAAAGGCTCGATCTGGATCTTGCGCAGCTCCTCCTCGATATAATTGCGGTCAGCTCCTGCATCCACAAGTGCTGCAAGGCTCATATCACCGCTAATCCCGGAAAAGCAATCTAAAAATGCTATCTTCATGGTTGATCCCTCTTTATTGAGTTTTTATGTATCAAAGCCGCGTTGTAGCCCGCACCAAAACCATTATCGATATTCACCACAGAGACACCGGGGGCACAGGAATTGAGCATGGCCAGCAGCGCTGCCACCCCATGAAAGCTGGCTCCATAGCCCACACTAGTAGGAACAGCAATAACAGGCACCGAAACAAGTCCGCCTAGCACACTTACCAGAGCGCCTTCCATGCCTGCTGCAACAACGATTGCACTGGCACCTCTAATGACATCCAGCCTGCGGAACAGGCGGTGTATGCCGGCCACACCCACATCGTACACACGTTCCACGCGACAGCCCATTCCCTCAGCCGTTAATGCGGCTTCCTCAGCAACGAACAGATCGGAGGTTCCTGCACATACTATGGCGATATACCCTTCACTTTTAGGCTGGCGAGCGGCCTCATTTTGAAACCAGGTTAACACACGGGCTTCCGAATGGTAAGTAATCCCTTCAATGGATTGCTGGATATACTCGGCTTTTTCTTTACTGATCCTTGTGGCCAGAACACGGTCTGCATGTAACATCATCTTTTGAAAAATAGCTGTAATCTGCTCCGATGTTTTACTCTCCCCATAAATCACCTCAGGAAAGCCAGTTCTCCGTTCTCTATCAATGTCCAGCTGAGCAAAGCCGAGATCCTCGACACGATCGCCCACCGGGCTTTGTTTACTAATCAGTGCCTCTAGATGTTTTTGCGCCTCGGACACGTCCAAATCTCCAGAGCGTACATGTTTTAAAATAGATTCAAGATTAATCATACAACTATTGCCTCCAAATGACAGTTGATCCCTGCCGTATAATTCCCTTGCTCTATCCAGTTTAACACAAATAAAAAGGAAAGTGGATTGTTAGCCCTTTCGTTGATATAATAGCTTAATAAGCAAGGAAAAAGTCGCGGAAAGCAGGAACAAAACCATGTCTACTCCATTAGAACGTAAGCCCGATTGGTTGAAAATCAAACTGACTACAGGTGAAAATTTTAAAGAACTAAAAAATATGATGCGCGACAAAACGCTGCATACCGTTTGCGAAGAAGCCAAATGCCCCAATATTCATGAATGCTGGGCGAATCGCACGGCTACTTTTATGATATTAGGTGATATTTGTACACGCGCCTGCCGGTTCTGTGCAGTAAACTCAGGCTTGCCGACGGAGCTTGACCTTGGGGAGCCTGAACGTGTAGCTGAGGCTGCGCAGCAGATGGGTCTTAAGCACGTGGTCGTTACCTCGGTCGCAAGAGATGATTTGGCTGACGGAGGGTCTTCGATTTTTGCGGCTACCATCAGGGCGATCCGCAAGCGGATGCCTATGTGTGGTGTGGAAGTGCTGATTCCCGATTTTCTGGGCAACGAAGAATCGCTTAGAACGGTATTGGATGCGAAGCCTGACATTCTGAACCATAATATTGAAACCGTCGCACGGCTATCCGATAAAGTACGATCCAAAGCCAAGTACAGCCGGACGTTAGAGCTGCTCGCACGGTCCAAACGTATTGCTCCGAACATACCAACCAAGGCCAGTATTATGCTGGGCTTAGGGGAAGAAACGCACGAGATTATCCAAACGATGGACGATTTGCGTGCATCCGATTGCAATATTATGACAATTGGCCAATATTTACAGCCATCAGCCAAACATCTGACAGTCAAAAAATATTACACGCCGGACGAATTCGCAGCGCTGAAAATCGAAGGCATGAAGCGTGGCTTCAGCCATGTAGAATCAGGTCCTTTAGTGCGCAGCTCATACCATGCCCATGAACAGGTTAAATCGGCGCAGCAAATTTAAGCTTGGTGTATGCTTACGAAGTATGGTTTGCTTCCGGCAAAACTAGGTAGATGCTTTCGAAGTGAGTTTTCCGATGGAAAACTTGGTGTATGCTTACGAAGTAAGTTTTGCCTCCGGCAAAACTTTTAGGAGGGAAACCAACATGATCGTTATAGCTAACAAATCATACGAGGTGGTCGTTGACCACAAAAATGGCTGGAAGCCCGATGCCTTCAAGGAGCGCTTCAGTGAAGTGCTGGAGCGTTATGATTATATCGTTGGCGATTGGGGATATAACCAGCTGCGTATGCGTGGATTTTTTAAGGACAACCATCCGAAAGCTACAAAGGAATCGACAATAGCCACCTTTGAGGACTATTTGAATGAATATTGCAATTTTGGTTGTGCTTATTTTATTATTGAGAAGGTTCCTTCCAAGCATCAGCCTTTACCGCAGCCTTCGGAAGACGTTGAACCAGAAGAGCAGGAAGTGGCAGACCTTTCTTTACAGGAGCAGATCGAGGAATTGCAAACCCAAGAGCAGATGATGCCACAGCCACCGTCCAAAAACCGCCACCAACGGCAAAACAATCATCAGCGTAAGCAATATAATCCCAACAAACAAGGGAATCCAAAGACGCAAGCTTAAACGATATTTGCCGCACACAAAGAGGACCTGCTCGAATTTCGAGCGGTCCTCTTTGTGTTACGATTATCACGTGTCGCAAGTGAGCAAGCGTTAACTTGCCCTAATCTTGAATTAGGGCTTTTGTTCATGGGCTGCTTCATACCCAATAAAGGCCTCGCGCACACGGCTCCAGAAAGGGAAGGGACGAAAACGGGCAAATTTGACCTTTTTCCCTGCTGCGACCATACTGCGAATGGACAAAATATCATTTCGCTGGTTGTAGACGTGGTCTAAGGAAAGCAATATATTTTGGCTGGCCCGCGGATAGATGTCGCAGTGATGGTGCTTGGGCAGGATAATGGCAGAGCCCAGTGTGCGGTAAACACGGTTGTTGATCGACGCGATCTCGGCGATTTGAATGGCGTCTAGGGAAGGGTGCACGATGGCGCCCCCCAAGCTTTTATTATACGCGGTGCTGCCGGCAGGCGTAGAAATACAGATGCCGTCTCCACGGAACGTTTCCAGCGGCTCATCATTAATATGTAATTGGGCGGTTAATGTAGCATCAATGCCCTTTAGGGTGAATTCATTCAAGGCAAGCTGGGTCTCGATTCCATGAGGTGTCGTAATTTGAATCTCGACCAACGGATACTTGACGATGCGAAGATCATTTTGCCGTGCGCTTTCGCCCATCAGCTCGGCTAACAGTTCAACCTCGTCCGGCTTCCAGTCGGCAAAAAAACCCAAGCGACCCGTATGGATACCGACAAAAGCGGTCGTCTCCAGCTGGTCTTTGTACTGGTGGAACGCATGCAGCAAGGTACCGTCCCCGCCAATCGAGAGAACGATATCCGGGTCCTGCTCATCGTGGACCAATTCGAATTTCTGGACAAGCTTATGGAAGGTTTGCATAAGTCGAAACGATATATCGTCTCCGCGGTGCACTACATTATACTTCAAATGATTTCCTCCTAAGGGCCTTCAGTGGGAAAGTCTGCTTGGTTCCAGTTTATATGTGATCACCATTATTTGATATGAATAACTCAACTCCATCATAATCAATATTTATCGATAACACAATGGCAGCACCAGATGAAAGTACAAACGCCCCCTAATCAGCAACGATATGCCGATTAGAGAGCGTAGCTCAGATAGTCCTTACAGTAACAATTAGGACATTGTGAACAAAGGCAGCTCAAAGGAGCTGACGAAGCTCGCACTTACAGGGCGGATACGAATTTTGTAGTGGGCCAGATGCTCCAAATGAGCAGGAAGCGTAGCATGGTATTGGACCACACGATCCAATAGCTCTTGTACAGGCTCCATCATGACGACAACAGGAAACCACTCCTGTTCACGCTGCTCGTAGTAGACGATCTCTACGACGGTATCCTTGTACCAAATGGGACCAAAGGCAATCTGCGCCGTCACTCCCTTTAAAGGCTGCGCCGGTTTGCTAGAAGCCTCAGGGACAGAACCAGCTGATCCAGGTACAGTTGCAAGGACGGGAGATGCGTCATTGTCGCTGCTTTCATCCTTAACATGCAGGACATGTACATGATGCCAATTCGATATAATAAACCGCTTATAATCGGCTACTTTGGTAACCAGGTCAAGCTGGTTGGCAACGAAAAGCAGCGTTCGCTTCAGCGAAGGGACATAAGCCTTGTTTGTATAATCCATCACCATCCGGTCGGTATTATACACGGGGGCAAGTGTTTGGATGGAACGCTTCATGCGCGCAATCCAATCTGTAGACAATGGGCCTTGATTATAATAGAGCGGCACGATTTTTTGCTCAAGTGTTGTATAAATGGATTCGGTGTTTTCCAGCTCCTGCGTGTGCGGGTCGGCGTCATTGTTGCCCTCGATACTCCAGCCGTTGCTCCCGTCATAGCCTTCCTCCCACCAGCCATCAAGGATGCTGAAATTAATCGCGCCATTCATGGCGGCTTTTTGCCCGCTAGTGCCGCTTGCTTCATAGGGACGGCGAGGGTTATTGAGCCAAATATCTACGCCCTGGACCAAATGGCGTGCCATATTCATATCGTAATTTTCAAGTAATACGATTTTACCGCGGAACCGGTCAATCAAGGAAATTCGATGAATTTCACGAATCATTTCTTGCCCGGGCTGGTCAGCAGGATGTGCCTTTCCGGCAAAGAGGAATTGTACGGGTCGCTCCGGGTTGTTGACCAGTCTGTCCAGCCTGTCTAAATCGTTAAAAATAAGATTGGCTCGTTTATACGTTGCGAAACGGCGAGCGAAACCAATCGTAAGCGCCTTTGCAGACAAATAGCCGCTAGCCTCTTTGATCTGGGCAGTAGGCAATCCATTCCTGCTGTATTGCTCGACCAGATTGGCACGGGCAAACTGGATCATTTTCTCCTTTAGCTGGGTATGCACATCCCACAACGATTGTGGGGGGATAAGCTCCAGCGATTTCCAAGTGGTTCCACTAGTCTGATCGGTTAACCAGTGCCCTGGTAAAAAACGGCTGAATAGCTCCTTCAGCTCGGGAGCCAGCCAGCTTGGCATGTGGACGCCGTTCGTTATATGGTTGATCGGCACCTCTTGCTCATGGATGTTGCCATGGAAAGAGCGGAACATATCCCGCGACACCTCGCCGTGGAGCTTGCTAACGCCATTGCGCATGGCAGCGGTGTTCAGGGCAAGATGGGTCATATTGAACAGCTGATTGCCGTGGCCCTGCCCAAGCTGAAGCAGCTCTTGCTTATGGTTATTCCATTTCTCGAACAGCGAGCTGCAGTAGTATTCAATCATCCCTACTGTAAATGCGTCGTGGCCGGCAGGGACAGGGGTATGTGTAGTAAATACAGAGCTGGCACGAATCATTTCCAGAGCTACATGGAAAGGGACACCGGCACTCAGTTGCTCGTTGATGCGTTCGAAGGCCTGGAAGGCTGCATGCCCTTCATTGATGTGGTACACCGCTGTAGGCAAGCCTAAGGCGCGGAGTGCCTTGACACCGCCGGTACCCAGCAGTACCTCTTGGGCAATCCGGATATCCTGGTTGCCGCCGTATAGCTGAGCCGTAATTTCGCGGTCCCAGGAGCTGTTGCCCTCCACATCGGCATCCAGTAAAAATACGGACATCCGCCCAACACGAGCTTGCCAGATTTTTAACTGCACCGGCCGGTCTGCGATAGAGGCCTGGATAACAAGCTCCTCGCCATCGGCATTTAACACTGGAAGAACCGGAAGCTTGGTAAAATCATAGATGATCTGCTCGGCTTGCTGCTGGCCATCCTGGTTTATTTTTTGCAGGAAATAACCTCTTTTATATAAAAGTCCAATGCCAATTAAAGGAATCCCCAAATCACTAGCTGACTTGCAATGGTCTCCGGCCAGAATGCCAAGCCCGCCTGAATAAATTTGCAACGATTCATGAAAGCCGAATTCCGCGGAAAAGTAAGCAATCGATTGTTGAAGATGCGCCGGATACGTATTTTGGAACCAGGTGGTTTCGTTAAGGTAAGTATCCCAGTGTGAGCAAACACGTTCATAGGATTCCATGAATACGGGATCTTTGCTTAATGGGTTCCAAGCTGCAGAATCCGTCTCCAGTAAAAGCTGGACTGGATTATGTAGAGTTTGCTCCCAGCGCTGCCGATCGATAGAAGCAAACAGCTCCAAGGCATCATCATTCCAGCTAAACCACAAATTATAAGCAAGCTCAACTAATCGTTCAATTTTATGTGGCAGCCCAATATTTGGATAAGAAACCTTTGGATTCATCGCGTAGCTTACCCCTCCCGATATTTTTTTGGAAAACCTAATAAGAATTCACAAGAATGATAACTCGTTTGTTAATTACGTATGAGGTCATTTTAACCACTTCATACAATGTTTAACCGCAATATGTAAAGCATAAAACAGGATTAAGCATAGAAGTATACTAAGAAAGGCCACTACGTTCCATGTTACCATATTACCCCATAATTCAGGTATAGAGGAAATGGTGTCGATTTTGTTGAAAAAGGCAGCAGCGGGCAAGTCCCGATAGCCCTGCAGGGGCTTCCATAGGAGCAGCACGGCCATAGCCGCGAGTAAGCCGTGTAGCATGCGTGCCATACAAAAAGGAAGGTAGCGGAGGTTGGTATGCTGCAGTAAGGAAACGACCTGCGCGTGTACAGACAGGCCAGCCCAGGAGAGGATAAAGGCAGCGATTGCGGTTTTGTGCATGAGGCTGATGGAGGTGTCTGCTGCTCCTGCTGCTTTGGCTCCAAGCGTGACCTCGAAGAGGCCGCCAGCGACTGCGGGAGAGAGAGCAGTTGGCAAGCCTAATAGATGCAGGATGGCATCGAGCCCGATATAAAGCGCCTGCATCAGGTGGGCAGAACTCATCATTTCCATAACAACTGCAAAAAAGACGACGAGGCCGCCGATTACCATCACAAGCTGTATAGAGGAGCGGATAGCCTGGCTAAGCATTTGGCCTAACGAGCGACCGTCACGCAGTCTGGCTGTATGCATGGCTTCAAAGGCTTGGGAGCCAAATTGGCGAATCGTCCTTGGTGGAGCGGGGGGAGCGGTAGAAGCAGCAAGAGAAGCCGCTTGCAGGCTTGTAGAGGTAGCGTGCTCCCCATGGAACCGCATCAGGAACCCTATGATAAAAGCAGTGCCATAGTGGGCTACAGCCAAAATTACAGCAAGGCTGGCATCATGAAAGAAACCAACCGAAACCGCACCGATTAGGAATATAGGGTCAGATGTTGTTGTAAAAGCAACTAATCGTTCGCCCTCGTCGCGGTTCACCAGCTTTTGCTCCCATAATTGTGAGGTCAACTTGGCTCCAACCGGATAACCCGCAGCGAAGCCCATCGCTAGAATAAAGCCGCCAATTCCTGGAATCCTAAATACGGGCCGCATCAAGGGGTCAAATAACATCCCGAAAAAATGGACGATCCCAAGGCCGAGCATCATTTCGGATATTACGAAAAAAGGGAACAGGGCAGGGAATAACACATCCCACCAGATGGAGAGTCCATTAAGAGATGCTTCAAGCACCTGCACTGGGAATACGAGCATCAATAGTAGCAAAGCCATAGCTATCAAACCAATCATATACATCGATGAAAATCTGTATAAAGGCATAAGGATAACCCCTTCCTTACGGTTAGCAAGCATCACTTATGCTTATGTGGACAGGTAGGTAGACATGCCTGTAAATGTAGGACAAATATGCAGAAAAAAATTTTGAATGCTTGTAAATTTGCTGAATTTTCGAAACATATATGGTACAATTGAACTATTATGAGACTAGGGAGCTGATACTCATGATGAGTGTAATTGCTGGGATTCTCGTATGCGCGTTTATTTATGTTATTAGGGAAACATTAATGACCTCGAATGAAGAGGATTTAGAAAACTAAGTAACGATACTTAGCGGTTCCTTCTTTAGGTAGATGATGCTAATCGCTTCTGCATTAGCATCTTTGTTGTCTAATTTGTTGGGGGTGAGAATACAATGGCTGAACAACAGGATAAACAGCCACCCGTAACTTTCTTTGAAGCTATTGGGGGAACGGAAACGATTCGCAGGATAGTTGAAGCGTTTTATCCATTGGTACAAGCCCATCCCTTACTTGGCCCTATTTTCCCTGAAAATATTGATCCCGTGATGGCAAAGCAGATTTTATTTTTGACACAATTTTTTGGCGGACCGACTCTTTACACCGATAAGTATGGCCATCCTATGATGCGAGCACGGCATATGCCTTTTGAAATTACGCCAGAGCGGGCTGAAGCCTGGCTAAGCTGTATGAAGCAGGCTGTAGAATCAACCGACTTGGCGCCGGAATTGCAGGATTTTATGCTGGAAAGACTGAAAGGGCCTGCGCATCATTTTGTTAATACCAACGCATAGAGGAAGTGGATTTGTGGCTGTTGAACCTTTATACCAGATTAAGGTGGAATGTGCTTATTGCAAGGTACCGTTTCAAACATCAAGAGTAAGACCAAGCTTCAAGAAAGTGATACAGACAGATACGGATTTTTGCGCTCACTATAAGGGAACGAACCCAGACTTTTACGTGGTAAGGGTTTGTCCTTCTTGTGGGTATGCGAGTACGGAAAATGCGGTCAATGAATTTAATGCCGAGCAGCTCCGGGCGATCCATGAACGGGTAACCGCCAATTGGACCTACAAGGATTACGGCAATGAGCGTACTTGGGATGAGGCGATGCACACCTACAAGCTTGCATTGATATGTGCTCAATTAAGAAATGAGAAGGGCCGTGTTATTGCAGGACTGCTGCACCACATTGCTTGGCTATACCGCTACAAAAATGATGAAGCTCAGGAAAAACGTTTTTTGCAATTCGCATTGGATGCCTATACAACGGTATTAGAGAGCGAAACGGCTGAGCTTAACAATGCTCGATTGATGTATTTAATGGGCGAATTAAACCGCAGATTGAAAAACTATGCGCCTGCTGTTAAATGGTTTGCGAGGGTTATTAATGATAAGCGGATTATAGATGCTGGGATGATCACTGCTTCACGGAACCAATGGTTTGCTGTAAGAGAAGATATGCTGGCTGAAAAGCTGGAGCTTCCACCGGAATTAATGGATGCACAGAAATCATAATGTGCATAAAAGGGTAATGTGTAAAAATAGCAACAGCCAATGTGTGAAAACGCTTAGTGCGGGGCTCTCGATGAGTTGCCGCGCTAAGCGTTTTTGCTTGTAATTAATGGCATGGATGAATATAAGGTGGAACGGTTCTTGCCATTGTGTTTAGAAGAATAGAGGGCTTCATCGGCTTCCGATATAATTCGCAATAAATCGATCTGGGGGCGAATTGAAATTGAAATACCTATAGAGATTGTAATGTTGGTTTCCTCTAACGAGCTTGACCGGTGCGACTCTACAGCCTTGCATAGCTTCTGGGCATAAACCGATAGCTCTACATCATCCGTAATATGGCTAAGCACGATAAATTCCTCCCCTCCATAACGAGCGGCATAATCATGCTCATTAATGGTAGTACGCAGAATTTGTCCGACCTCGCATAATAAACGATCCCCTTGCATATGTCCATATGTATCATTGAAGCGCTTAAAATTGTCAATATCGATCATCATAATAGAAAGCGGGCGAAGCTTTACGGTATTTTGGGCAATCGTCATAAAGCTGCGTAAATTGGGAAGCCCTGTAAGGCCGTCCTGGTTGGCTTGCAATTCCAAACGCCGCTGGAGGTTCAAGGATCGGTTGTCATCGTTGTACATGGCGATTAGAATGGTTACAACAAGAGTGAAAATAATAAAAAGAAAAAGTTCATCGATGTAAAGAGCTAAAGCTGCGCCCGCCTGCATATATCCATTGTAAAGAATTCGAACAGAGCCTAAGAGCATGCATAACTTGAGTCCATCTAAAAAAGGGATATTCACATAACCGGAAGCGCTCTCTTTTCGATGAAATAAGGAGCTTGCGATAGCAGGAGCCATCAAGTCCTGAACGATTTGAAGAAGCGTAGGGGATTCCGTAAATTGATACATGTACAATGCCGGCAGCAGCGTGGAGAGGATCGCAACGATTCCGCCAAAACGAAGCCCTGCCATAATAACCGGGACACCGTAGAATACGGCAGCAAAGCCGTTAACAGTATGAGGCTGCATCATCATGATGATGCAAGCCACACCTGTTAATAATGGAGCACTCCATAGCTCAAAACGTTCCATAAATAGACGGTTTTTCAATTTCAAGGCGACATAGCTTATAGCGATTAATATACAAGCGTTAGTGAAGGCTATTAAACTCATTCTGATTTCCACTCCTGGAAAGAGCCGGTTATTCGCTGTGGGGCTAGAAACAAGACGAGTTGTTATTCATGCTGCGATTATTCCCGAATCAGCGTTTATTTCTTACAGGTTGGTTCGCAAGCAAATAATCGTGATCTGCTTCAACGATCATCAGTTTGTTGCGGCAGCAGGGAAGGATCAACAATCGTTTGACGCCGCGGCTGAGGTCCGGGAGGTCTTTCTTTTTGAAGGGTAGAATGACGTTGTCTTTTCTGCAAAATGGGCATTCGTTTACATACATATCTTGTTGGATCAGTTCGTAAGGTAAAGTGTTTTCAAAAGGAATCATGATTGGGGTTCCGTTTTGGGGGTGTCATCAAGCTTGTCATCAGGCTTTTCAGAGGATGAGCCAGGAATGCTTTTGGCGAGCTCAGCCAGTTTTTGCAATAAAATATGCTGGGGCATATGCAATACATGCTCAACAGGCATATTCAGCTGTTTAGCTAGCTTTTGGGCGGTTTCTAAAGAAATTTGCAAAGGCTTCATACTGGAATCAACTCCTGTCTATAGATCTATAGACCTCATTTAAACATAACGAGGATCACAATTCAACCAAAATTTGGAGTTTCCGTATTTTGGATCAAGCCAAAAATATGGTTTAATGGTAGAGTGACTAATTTTTCAGGAAAGGTGCGGTGCTTATATATGCAAAAACCTTTGAAGCAAACATGGGATTTAGATTCATTTTTTTCGGGCGGCAGCAGCTCGGTTGCGTTTACGCAATTTTTGGAGGCCATTCGTACAGATAATGGCAAGCTGGTAGAACAGCTTGATCAATGGAAGCCCGAGCAAGCCCATGAAGTGGCAGCGCTGCTGCCCATTTTGGACTTGCTGCAATCAATTGTCATGAAGCTGAGGGAGGCAGATTCGTTCGTAGCCTGCCTTGCAGCCGAGAACCAAGCGGATAAAGCCGCCATTGCCCTGGCTGGACATGTTAAGACCTACTCGGCTGTATATGCCTCAGCGATGACGCGCTTCGACCAATATTTGGCAGAAATTAGCGATTCGCATTGGGAGCAGCTGCTGAAAAGCGAGGAGCTAAAGGAAATCGCTTATCCTTTAACGGAGCGGAGGGCATTGGCTGTTGAAAAGCTGTCGCCTGAGCAGGAGGCATTGGTGAATGAGCTGGCCATAGATGGCTACCACGGATGGGGCGAGGCTTACAATACGACCGTGAGCAAATTTCGGATCAGCTATGAGGAGAACGGTGAGCTTATCGAGCTTTCGGCGGGGCAAGCGGCGAATAAAATGCATAACCCGGATCGCGCAGTCCGCGAGCAATTATTCCGGTTGTGGGAAGACAAGTGGGCTGACCATGCTGATTATTGCGCAGATGCCTTAAACCATCTGGCAGGCTTTCGCTTAAAGCTTTATGAGCGCCGCGGGTGGGAAGGCATACATAAAGAACCATTGTCGATCAACCGTATGTCCAAGGAAACGTTGGATGCCATGTGGGGTGTGATTGACAAGAGCAAAGGCATCTTTGTCGAGTATTTGCAGCGCAAGGCAAAGCTGCTTGGCGTGGAGCGCTTAAGCTGGTACGACGTCGAGGCACCTGTCGGCACAGGAAGCAAGCATTTCAGCTACGACGAAGGAGCCAAGCTGATCGTCGATCAGTTCCGCCACTTCAGCCCGAAGCTGGCTGACTTCTCGCAAGGCGCTTTCGAAGCGGGCTGGATCGAGGCTGAGGACCGTCCGGGCAAAAGGCCGGGGGGCTTCTGCACCTCGTTCCCGATTGCCGAGCAAACGCGGATCTTTATGACCTACGCGGGCACAGCCTCCAATGTGTCAACGCTGGCACATGAGCTTGGCCATGGCTACCACCAGCATGTGATGAACGACTTGCCCGCATTGGCGCAGGATTATGCGATGAATGTGGCAGAAACGGCGTCGACCTTCGCGGAGCTGATCGTGTCGGATGCCGCGATGAAAAGTGCCTCCAATGAGGAGGAACGCTTGACGCTGCTCGAAGACAAGATTCAGCGCTCTGTCGCTTTCTACATGAACATTCATGCACGGTTCTTATTCGAAACGAAGTTCTACGAGGAGCGCGCCAAAGGCTTGGTAAGCGTGGAGCGGCTTAACGAATTGATGGTGGAATCGCAGAAGCTGGGCTACCTTGATGCATTGGAGGAATACCATCCGCATTTCTGGGCATCCAAGCTGCATTTCTACATTACCGAAGTGCCATTCTATAACTTCCCGTACACGTTTGGTTACATGTTTAGCGCGGGTATTTATGCCGAAGCGGTTCGTCAAGGAGCTGCTTTCGAGGACAAATATATCGCGTTATTACGCGATACAGGCAGAATGCCTGTCGAGGAGTTGGCACAAAAGCATCTAGGCGTGGACCTGCGCAAAGCTGAGTTTTGGCAGCAGGCGATGGACCTGTCGGTTGCGGATGTGCGTGAGTTTTTGAAGCTGACCGAGTAAACCAGTAAGCAAGCGCACCAAGAATTCGCATGTTCGAAGAGACACGTCGTCAATAAGCCTCGACCTCCACATATCGGTGGAAATCGAGGCTTATTTTTCTGTGTGCAATTTTTCTCGTCTTAGTCCGGCCTATAGCTTGAACATCTGCATCGTTTGCTGCAGCTTCGAGACGAGCTTGGTCATCTGCTCCGACTTCTCGACGATTTCCTGGACTGCTTGAATTTGCTCGTTCATGGATGCGGATACCTCTTCGGTGCCGGCAGCAGATTGCTGAGTGATCGCAGAGATGCTTTCCATCGTGCCGGAAATACGTTGGGCGCTGCCTAGCATCACTTGGCTGTCACTGGCAAAGGTGGAGATTTGCTCCGAAATAAATTTTACGCTATTGACGATATCGGCAAATATTTTTTCGGTTTCGGTAATTAATTGCGTTTGCTTGCTTACGATTTCTTCGTTCTGGGCAATATGGTCCAGCGCTTGGTGGATGCCGCTCTCAATGTTTCGGACGAGATGGAATACCTCTTTGGTGGAGGTCGTCGATTCCTCAGCCAGCTTCCGGACTTCTTGGGCAACAACGGCAAAGCCTTTGCCGTGCTCGCCCGCGCGTGCAGCTTCAATGGATGCATTCAAGGATAGCAGGTTCGTTTGTTCAGCGATCTCGGAAATCGTCCGGGTAATTTGTGAGATCCCATTCGCCTGCTCCGCCAAAAGGTCGATCGTTTTCGACACATTCGCCGTTGCCTCAACATTGCGTTTCATGCCTGCGCTTTGTGTTTCAACAGCAACTAGTCCATTTTCCACCAGTGACAGCATATGGCCGGACCGCGAATTCATCTCCTGAGTGGAGGCGTTAAAGGAGGTCACTTTGTATTCAATTTCTTTGGTAGCAACGGATATATCGGAAATTTCCTCGGAGATTTGATTGGCTCCTGAAGCGAGCTCGTTAGAAGAAACGGCGACCTGCTCCAATACGGTTTTCAAGCTTTCATTTTTGAAAAAAATATCACGGCTGGATTCGAAAACATGCTTCGACATACCTCCCGTATCCTGCAAAATTTCGCGAAGCCGATCCATCATTTTGTTAAAGGAGGTTCCTAACTCTCCAAGGGCATCGTCAGACAGCACCTCGACTTTTTGCGAGAAATCCCCTTTGGAAATGTTCAAGGCGACTCGTGAAATATTGCTGATCGGCTCTGTAAGCGTTCTCTCAAACCAATTAATGAATGGAAAGCTTAAGCCCAGCATAACTATTAAGAAAATAATTCCCAAAACCATACTCTCTGGTGATTGTAAAATGATGATAATAAGCGCAATGGAATAAAGCGCCAACATGGAGTAGCAGCCAAACTGAAGCTTTTTTTTAAACGGCATGGCTTGTAACCAATTCATAATGCATGATCTCCTTCAAATGTTAATATCTTACTTACGAGAAATTATATCATCCAAAAGTACTAGGGTCTATACTCTCGTCATACAAAATGGATGAATCTGTCGAAATTAGGGCTTTGGGAGCAAGGAATTAAGTTGCATGTTGGAGAGGGCGTTAGGTATAGTAGTTTTAAAATACTTGAACACAAGGAGAATGGCTATGATCGCATATAAAGGAATTCACCACGTCAGCTTGGTTGTTCGTGATTTGGAGCGCTCGGTCGCTTTTTACAAAAAGGTTCTAGGCCTTCAAGAGATAGAACGCCCGCCTTTTGATTTTAAAGGGGCATGGCTCGCCATTGCTGATGGGGGGCAGCAACTGCATCTTATTGTCCACGAAGGGCAGACGCTGCGCGATGGCGCAATTGATTCGCGTGACGGACATTTCGCAATAAGGGTTGGCAGCTACAAGGATACACGTGCTTGGCTGGATGAACAAGGGATAGCTTACGATGCGCGGCCTCATGCCAAGGCCGGGTTTCCACAAATTTATATATTGGATCCCGATCATAATATTATTGAGCTTAATGCAGATTTCTGCGACGAATAGGTAAGATTCAATGAAGGAAAATGTCGCAATTTGTTAGTTGCTGTTGTATTCTGGTAAAATAGTTAAAAAAAGTAAATATATGTTGAAAATCAAATAATAATTACATATAATGGGACTGTAGCCTCAGGCTTACAAATTCCAATAGGTAGGAGGATGTTAATGATCCTAGAAAATGTTCCATTAGCGAGGCAAATTGACATTGTGTTCAGGGAAATCAAGGAGGAGCTGGCTTTACTAACTTCAGGCACCGTATTCGTTCAAATACGGAATAATGTGGTTGGCAAATTTGGGGTCAGGGCGTTCCCGATTGAAGGCAAAGGCACTCAACTGCAAAAGATGGAAAACGGCTTGTCCGAGCAAGAGGTGCAATCGTTTAGGTATACGGCGATGGAATCGCTGAAGCTGAAGCGGTGGAGCCATGGCGAAATTTCGTTTGAATTCGCCATGCGGCAGAACAAGCTTTGCACGAGTGTCGCTTTCGAAAGCAATTAAATTTAGGGGTTAAAAACCTTGATATATAAGGGGATTCGGATCCTTTGCCCACATTTTGCCCACATTCGGTATTAATTTAAAGCTTCACATTGAAACTCTTTTCCAGATTATCGGCAAGTGTTTTTTGCATGTTAGGCATAACGTGAGAATAGGTTGAAAGAGTTGTGGTCACGTTAGTGTGACCTAGACGCTCTTGGACAACCTTTATATTCTCGCCACTTTGTAAAAGTGTTGTTGCGTGGGCATGGCGCATATCGTGAGGTTTTATTTCAGGTACTCCGGCGGCAATAATATCCCCTTTAAAGGTTTTACGAAATGCCGAATTATAAACAATCTCATTTTTTACACCGGGCACAACCAAATTTAGCGAATTTGGTTTCTGCTCTAATTTGTATTTCTTTAAGTATCCTACGACGAAATTTGGGATGTTGATGTTTCTGGACAGCCCATTCTTTGTGGAGTCTTTAATGAAGAGAACCTTATCGGCATATACCACTGTTTTATTAACCTGGATGATACCGGATTTTAGATCAACATCATCCCAGTTCAAAGCGCAAATTTCCCCGATCCTCATACCGGTTGTTAAAGCGATAACGTAAGCTGCGTGGAAACGGCTATTACGTGTTTTATCCAGAAAAGTATCCATCTCTTCTTGGTTCCACGGTTTAGAAGCACTTGGTCTGTAAGAGGGTCGTTTAACTACAGAGGCTACATTTTTGGTAACGTATCCCCATTCTTGTGCGGCTCTCAATGTCTTTCCTAAAATATTCCCGATGTTTTGAATGGTACCTGGGGAAATCCCTTCTCCCATTAGATTGCTGTAGAATTTTTGAATATCCATTGGGGTTAGTTTTTGCAGTTTGATGTGACCCAATTGCGGGATGATATGGTTGTTTACCTGCCCGCGTTGCGTCATATAGGTGTTCTTACCAACTTCATTTTTAATGGTGTTCTCAAGAAACTCAGCCATAAACTTTGCTAAGGTTATTTTACTTGAAGCAGAGCTCAAATTACCCCGTTCGAATTCCGTTATCATTTCCGCGCACGCTTTCTCTGCCTCTTTCTTTGTCTTAAATCCACTGTCGCCTCCTTGTTTCCGTTTATTCGTGATTGGATCCTTGCCTAGATCAAGAGTGAATGACCATGTAGCACCGCATGTGCATCTTTTTTGTTTATCGCACTTGCAACCACGTTGCCGAAAGTAACCTTGCATCGATATCACACTCCCAAATAAGAACATATGTTCTATTTATATTTATAGGTGAACAGCCTTGCGGCTAGAAAGCGCAAAGTTAGCGTGTAAGGGACTTCAAATGTGCTACCTCTTGCGGAACTCCGCAGGTATTTGCTGCTTCGTAGATTGTCACGCCAGACTGGATAAACTCATCAGGTATTAAAAGTTCTACGGCAAACTGGTTAGCCTGCAGTTCATACTTGCCTAATACAAATTGGGTCTTTCTTGTGATGAAGTAATGGCTAAACCCTTTATGTAGGAGAAGGTGGCCTAACTCATGCGCGCAGATAAAACGCTGCTCATCTTCTGTGAGATTCGAATTAAGGATAATATATTTTCGCCTAAGAACGCGCATGCAGTACCCTTTAACCTGTTCAGGCAAGTCAAGATACACTATCGAAACTTTTAACAGCTTTGCAAGCCTAAACGGGCAGTTTGTTCGATGTTTAGCGTAAATGTTTTTTACTCGGATTCTAATGTCCAAGATACGACCCCATTCTGTTAGGATTCCTTATTCTTTCCTCGGCTTTTTTTGTAATCCTCTTTATTACGCTTCTTAGCGTCCCAGAAGATCGTTTCCATCACGCCAATCATTTTCGCACGGTCAGATTCATCAAACTCTACACCATCAAAGAATAGGGCTTCAGGAGCCTCCAGCATTTTAAGAAGATCGCGCTTGTCTTTAGCGGTGGCCCATTCTGGGGTATTTTCTTTAGTCGGTATCGTTTTAAGTCGCGCTTCCAATTCTTCGAAAACAGATTCATCCGTATAACCGTCGGCATACATATCAGAGGTTAACATATTGATCCCCTTGGGGTGTGGGAGCCCTAAAAGGAAATCGACAGTGACCTGATGGTAGTTTGCAATAGCGGCAAGCATAGTGATATCAGGGTTAGAAATCCCATTTTCCCATGCGTTATATCTAGCACGCTTTACTCCTAATATTTCAGCCATCTTATCTTGGGTGAGGTGTTTGTGATTTCTTAAAGCAGCTATTCTTTGACCGAGGTTCATTTAAAGTACCGACCTTTCGACAATTAAAGATAATTTATTTATCAAAACCTATTGACGATAATATTATTATCAAATATAATCAGATTACGGCAAGGAGGTGATACAAAGATGGCAGATAGACGACAGCAACTTATTGCTTGTCGGGAATCAAAGGGGTCCCGTGAGGAGGTCGCACTTGAATTAGGTATATCGAAAGTCTATCTCAGGATGATCGAGACAGGAGCGTTAAAACCTGGACGTGATGTGATGTTTCGAATCTCTAGCTATTGTGGTCAACCTTTAGAAATCCTATTCCCTGATTTGTTTAGCGACGAGCGGGTTGTTTAACTATGCGTTATGTGATAATTATATTATCTTTTATTAGTATATGCGATAAAATAATTATCGTCAATATTTTTATATCAGTTTTTTCCATTTATAGTTATTGATAATATTATTATCAATTGAATGAGAGAAGGGAAGGGTTTAATTGTCAACTACGGGCGAAAAAATGATCGACAGAAAGAGTCGTAGTAAGATTCTAACTTGGAATGCATTGCCAGAAGTACTAACCGCTCAGCACATTGCTGACTACCTTTATCTATCTCGTCGACGTGTTTACGAGTTGTTCCAAATAACGGAGGCAGCTGGCGGGATTGCAAACTTTGCCATTGGTGGGTCGAAGCGGGTAGATCGAGAAGATTTCAAACGATGGGTCGATGCTCGAAAGAAAGAGAAGGCGCAGCGCATCAATGTTTAAAATTCTTGGCGGGAATGAGAGGAGGTGAACACCTATGCCAAAGGACATGAATAAAGAACAGAAGAAGTCTTACCGCAAATACCTGGACTTGTACAACTCTTACTTATCTGACGATATTACGCCGGATCAGCGGGAGCAATGTAAAGCTGAAATGGTTGGGATCGAGAAGGCATTCGGCATACAAGGGGATTGGTTTTAGTGAGGAGGCAATGCAATGGAACCGAATTCTTTTGGAGTTTATCTTAAAGCGTTGCGAAAAGCAAAGGGAGTGAGTTCTTCGCATAAACTTAGTTTTCTTTCCGGTGTATCTCAAACGTTCATAGTGCATCTCGAACTAGGGAAAAGGATACCTTCACCTGAAATTATCCGCAAGCTTTCAACGGCTCTTGGTGTTTCACACATCGGCATGATGATCAAAGCAGGGCACTTAACGCTTGAAGAGGTTTTGGCTGTCCGTACTAAACATGGAATTGAGGATTGAATATGAAGCGTACCAAATTGAGGGCGGCATTGTGGCTGCTGCTGGAACGGTTAGCAAAACAGCCAGCAGTAAAGAGGCATGCACGTAAGCAATACAGCCGGTGCAGGCAGGTATTAAACGGTAACGCAAAGATGGCTACTGTTACGAGCAGCAGCCATCTGGTCAAGCAATCTGGAAATACAGTTAACCTTATCATACCACAAGGGCACCCGCATGAAAACCCTCAAAATTATGAGGAGCTGCCGATAGGTGACGCTTTTACGGCAGTTGGCGTCTAAGATTTACCACACATCTACTAGGAGGAATCATCCATGTCCGTACAAATCAATATCACCGGCGATAGCGCTATCGAAGCCGTTAAAGAGTTTTCCGTTCTTGCTGCCCATTTCACATTCCCTGCTGCTGGAACTGCCGATGCAACTAAATCGGACAAGCCCGTTGCTACCCGTAACCGTTCTGTTGCTAAACCTGTTGAAACTGAAAAACCAGTTGAGAGTGCCGCAGCTGATGCTTCTGAGGAAGGTTCCCAGACCAAGGGCTCCATTGAAGATGATTTTCAAGACGATGATGCCCCCGTTCCTACTGTTGTAGACTTACGTGCCAAGGCTCAGGAGGTTGCAAAGACCCTTGAAGGCAAAGCTGCAGTTAAGTTGCTTCTTGCAGGCCGTGCCATTTCCAATATACCGGAAGAGGAACGTGCTGCGTTCCTTGTTGCTTTGGAGGCACTATGACCCAGCCCGCACATGCTGAACGGGCGCACGCCTTACTAGGTGCGTCCAAGGCAAGCCAGTGGATTAACTGCCCGCCGAGCGCCAGAGTGCAAGAGGGTATCGCTGAGAAGCGCAGTGATTATGCCAACGAAGGCACTCTGGCGCATGAATTGTCTGAGATCATGTTACGCCGTAGGCTGCTGCCTTGCGACTCGAAGGAGCGCAAACGGCTAGATGCTGCCATGGAAAAGGTGAAGGCAGATACGTTCTATGGTCCTGAGATGGAGAATGCCGTCACCGATTACGTGGAGTTTGTAGAGGAGCGCTACATGGCAGCAAAAGCCCGTTCGTCCGATGCGGTTATCCTGCTGGAGGATCGGTTGGATTTTACCGAGTGGGTGCCCGAGGGCTATGGGACGGGTGACGTGGTGCTGATTGCAGATGGCGTCCTTGAGGTTATCGACTTGAAGTATGGCAAGGGCGTGCCCGTCAGCGCCTTCAACAACCCTCAAATACGGCTCTATGGACTGGGTGCTTGGAACAGCTACAGCTATTTATATGATATCCATGAGGTGCACATGACCATCTCACAGCCTCGCCTGGATAGCGTCAGTACCGACATTTTGCCGATCGATGAGCTGGTCGAGTGGGCGGAGACGGTGGTCAAACCTGCTGCCTTGCTAGCGTTCGCTGGCGAAGGGGAATTTGCATCGGGCGACCATTGCCGGTGGTGCAAGATTAAAGGCGATTGCCGAGCCCGTGCCGATGCGAATATGGAAGCTTTAGCTTACGAGTTCAAAGACCCTGCCAGGATGAGCTTAGAGGAGATCGGCAACATTCTTTTTATCGCCGAACGTTTGGCGGTTTGGGGTAAAGACGTTGCAGATTATGCCTATGACCAAGCCAAGGCTGGGAATCGCGTCCCTTTATGGAAGCTAGTCGAGGGGCGCAGCAACAGGGCGATCACAGATAAGGAAGCCGCGAAGGCAAAGCTACTGAAAGCAGGGTTTGAGGCAGATAAGATTCTCAAGCCACAGGAATTTAAGGGCATCGGTGATCTGGAGAAACTGGTAGGCAAGAAGGATCTAGCTGCTTTGTTAGCTGACTTGATCGTTAAGCCTCCAGGAAAACCAGCTTTAGTCCCCGAAACGGATAAGCGGCCAGAGCTGAATAGCATTGACGGAGATTTTGCCGGAGAGGAGTTTTCGGAATGAGGAGTCAGTGCAACCAAAGGATTACCGGGTATGGGGTGGGGCTTGCTTTTGTGGAGTCTAAGGAAATGTACTACGACAAACATCCTGGAAATGTCCGCATGCCGAATGACCCTAAAACTGCTGCTGATCATGCTGCCTTGTGTGGCCCAGTAACAACTTATTTCTTAAACTCAACTCAAAAGGAGCAAATCAAATATGGCAATCGATAATACGTCAACTAAAGTAATCACGGGAAAAGTGAGGCTTTCCTATACACATGTATTTGAGCCGGAAGCTGATGATAATGGGGTGGATAAGTACAGCACAGCAATCTTGATCCCTAAGTCAGACAAGGACACTTTGAAGAAGATTCAAGCGGCTGTTAACGCAGCAATCGAACTGGGCAAGACCAAATGGCCGAATGGAAAGGTCCCTGCTAATTTGAAAAAGCCTTTACGCGACGGGGACGAGGAGCGACCAGAAGATGAAGCCTACCAAGGTCATTTCTTCCTTAATGGTACATCCAAAAACAAGCCAGGTATCGCCAAGCCGATTGGTAAGGACGGTAACGGGAAAACAAAGTTCCAAGAGATTACGGACACAACTGAGGTTTATTCAGGATGCTACGCCAAGGTTTCGCTTAATTTCTATCCGTTCGAGGCAAAGGGTAATCGCGGTGTGGCTGCAGGCTTGAATAATATCGTTAAGGTCCAGGATGGTGATTTCCTAGGCGGTCGATCCAATCTGTCAGATGATTTCGCCAATGAGGATTTCGAGGATGATCTTGGTGGCGATGACGATTTCTTGAACTAAATTTGTAGGGGATTCTGTAAGGGGATCCTCTTTCTTTATCCATAAAATAGGGAGCGTGGATATATGAAACGTTATTTAAATGAAGCGGAGCTAACGGAATATTTGAAGAAAGACCCTCATGCAGGTTGCCCAGCTTGTGGAGAGGATTGCGGGGGCTGGGTAGTGGATGGGCAGCCGTGTAGAAAAACAGTTGACCTTAGTATAAATGATCTCGTCAACGAAGCACACCAGAATGCTATCAATAAAGGCTGGTACGAGGAGCCCCGGACATTTGGCGAAGTGATCGCCTTGATGCACTCTGAGCTATCGGAAGCCTTAGAGGATCACCGTAACGGTCGAGGTTTGCAAGAGGTTTACTTCGAAGGTGAGAAGCCCTGCGGTATCCCTGTGGAGCTGGCGGATACGGTGATCCGGATATTTGATACCTGTGGGCATCTGGGCATCGACCTTGAAACGGCTATACGGATTAAGATGGACTATAATGCGACTCGGGAAATTAGGCACGGTGGCAAGAAGCTATGAAGGATGGAATTGTTCTCTTCTATTGTAAGGATAGTGTCCTTTATCCGGTGGCTCTCACAGAAGAACAGCAATACACCTTAGATTTTACGGCAAGCTTGCTTTCACCGCTGACTGTCGTTTTCGATAAGCCTCAGGGCAGCGCTGTTAATTTGTTAGGAAAATCGAAAACTGGAGGTGGTCGTAATGGGGGATAGCATACAACGGGGCGATGTCTGGGTGGCTGACCTTGGCACGCCAAACGGGAGTGAGCAGCGGGGTACCAGGCCTGTGCTCATCATCCAAAATGATGTAGGAAACCAGCATTCTCCAACGGTTATCGTTGCGGCGCTCACGGATTCAGGGAAAAGGTATATGCCGACGCACGTACCTGTTAGCGCCCGCGATGGGCTAAAGAAGGATTCCGTAGTCTTGCTGGAGCAGGTCCGGACGATCGATAAGAGCCTGCTTAGGGATTGGGTTTGTGAGCTGTCGGAGGATGAGATGGTCAAAGTTAATTACGCGATCCGGGTGAGTATTGGGCTTATACCAGCCCCTGCTCCAACAGGCGGCAGGGCAAAATGACTATCTTACAAATTGACCTTGAAACATACAGCAGCGTTGACCTTCTCAAATCAGGTGTTTACCGATACGTCGAGTCACCCGATTTCGAAATTCTGCTCTTTGCCTATGCTTACGATGATGAGCCGGTTACGGTGATTGATCTAACGGCTTTCGAAGATGTACCGGATTTCATCTTACACGATTTGCTTGACCCCTTCGTCACGAAGGCAGCTTTCAACGCCAACTTTGAGCGAACTTGTATCGCCAAGCATTTTGGCATCAAATGCAACCCCCATATGTGGCAGTGTACATCTGTTTGGGCGCTGACACTCGGGCTGCCAGGCTCTCTGGGCAAAGTAGCCGAAATTCTAAAGCTGGAAGATAAGAAGGATACCAAGGGCAAAGGCTTGATCAAATATTTCAGCGTGCCGTGTAAACCCACCAAGGTCAATGGGCAGCGTACCCGTAACTATCCACACCATGATCCAGAGAAGTGGGAAGAGTACAAGGCTTACAACAAGCAGGATGTAGTCGTGGAGCGTGAAGTCAGGCTCAAGCTGGAACGCTTCCCCGTGCCATCCCATGAATGGAAGCTGTGGGCGCTTGACCAGCAAATCAATGATCGTGGTGTCCGGCTGGATCCAGTATTAATAGAACACGCTATCGCTTGTGCCGTGCAGTACACGGAAAGGCTAGTCGATGAGGCGCATCAATTAACGGGGCTAGAGAATCCCAACAGCCTCACGCAAATTAAGGGTTGGCTATCAGACCACGGGCTGGAGACGCCTGACGGTTTAGGCAAAGAATTCATGCCAGTGCTTCTGAATGCTGCACCTTGCGAAGATACGAAACGGTTGCTGGAGCTTAGGCAAGAGATGGGCAAAACCAGTAATTCCAAGTATGATGCCATGTCCCGGTCGCTATGCAGCGATGACCGTGTGCGGGGTATCCTACAATATTGTGGGGCTAACCGTACTTGGCGCTGGGCTGGGCGTAATGTACAAATGCAAAATTTGCCGCAAAACCATATACCCGACTTGGATCTTGCGAGGAGTATCCTGCGTTCTGGCGATTATGAATTCCTTGAGATGATGTACGGGGCTCCGCCTTTTGTACTCTCCCAGCTGGTTCGGACAGCGCTGATCCCTTCAGAGGGTAACCGGTTCATTGTCAGCGATTATGCGGCGATCGAGGCTAGGGTCATTGCTTGGCTGGCGGATGAGATGTGGGTGCTGGAAGTGTTTAAGGGTCACGGCAAGATCTATGAGGCCACAGCTGCCCGTATGTTCAACACCCCATTTGAAACCATCGTAAAGGGGCATGACAATTACCGTTTACGTGCTCCGGGCAAGGTCGCGACGTTGGCTTGCGGGTTTGGTGGCGGTGCAGCAGCCCTGTCGAAGATGGACAAGAACAAGGAGATCCCCGAGGACCAATACGACCGGCTTGTTAAGCAGTGGCGCAACGCCAACCCAAATATCCGTAAGCTCTGGTACGCAGCTGAGGAAGCTGCAATGCAAGCGGTTCAGGAGAAAACGACAGTCAAGCTGGCACATGGAGTGCAATACCGGTACGAAGGTGGCATTTTGTTCGCAGACCTGCCGAGCGGCCACAGCTTAGCCTATCCGCAGCCAGAAATTAAGCTGGATACGAAGTTTGGCAAAGACGGGCTTACCTTTTATGCACTGGATGAACGCAACAATTGGATGCCGCAACGGACATGGGGCGGGACGCTAGTGGAGAATCTGGTTCAAGCTATTGCTAGGGATTGCTTGGCGGTGGGGCTGACACGGACTGAGGCAGCCGGCTATCGCACTGCAATCCATGTCCATGATGAAATAGTTGCCGATGTGCCGATCGGTTTTGGCTCTGTTGAGGAGATGTCAGATCTAATGGGTCAGCCGATTGATTGGGCACCCGGATTACCTTTGAAAGCAGCAGGCTTTGAATGCGACTTTTACCAAAAGGATTAAATATCTCAGGAGGTTTTATATATGGGTATCCGTAAAGCAGATGTAACCAAATTCATTTCAGACAAATCGCGAGCAAGAAAGGACATCCTTTGGAAAGCTGCCCATGGAATTGTCCAAGCTGCGGTAAAGCCAGTTATATTTGAAATCTATAAAGACGTCGGACCTATAGAACGGCAAGCCTCAAAGTTATACGACACCTTACAAGAAGCAAAAGGGAATCACAAGCGATTCAAGGATTGGCATAACTTAAACCGACTTATGCAGGATTTGAATAGCCATATCGTCACCTTGCGGATGGATATCACTCGTGAGCACATAAGCTCGGTCATGCACAACCTGCTAAATGATAGCTCGTACCCTTTAGTTAAAGAACTGGACACGATAATCCCTGAGCTGAAGAAGCAACTGGTAAAAACGATTTCCGAATATCAAGAGCTTACTAAGCTTACTAATGAGCTGATTACCATCGTCGAGGCAAGCCATAACGGGGATAAAGCCTATAAACGGCTTGAAGAGCTCGGTGTTGATCTTAGTGGGTTTAATGCAAGCGGTAAAAATCTGCCAGCGATAATCAAGCTATCGGGAAATGTCTGCTTACTGAATGGCGACTGCTAAGCGGAAGGGGTGACGCATTATGGCAAAACGGAAAACGAAAGATCAGATTACCCAGGAGCAGGCAGCACTTGTAAAAAAACGATTTGAAGATAAGCAACGCCAGAACGCAAGGGCTGAGGAAGCCGATCGCAGCAGGAAGCGCAAGCTGGAACAATCCAAACACCGGGAAAGGCTGCGGGTGCAGCGCTCTCGTCCTCGTATGGAGTTACCTTCCCAGTATGCCGGTGAGATGATTTACGTTCATAAGAAGATATATGACGGGTTTATGAAAAAGAAGGGTATCACGATCACTAGCTGCAAGGCTGTGGGCGGATCTGGTGGCAAGCTAGTGATCGAATATGATGTATTCCGGGGCGGGCACGGCACGCTGGAGCTTCAGGACCTGGGACCAATGCCGGTATAGAGAGGTTGATGCATAATGGGCAGGATCGGACATGGCACTGGAACACCTATCCCTAGCCGGGACGCTGAAATGAGGGCTACGGGAAACAGCGTAATGACTACTTATTTTTTATCGCCAGAAGAGTTGGCTAAATATGGGCCAGCGACGAGATACAAAGGACCGTACACCAAACCAACTCAAGCCTGGGTCAAGGCTAAGGTTGACCCGATAAAAGAGGAGCCAATCGATATGGGAAAAGCACCAAAGGAAGCCCCGTCTTGCGGGCTAACCAAGAGGATATACCTGGAGCAGATTGCTGCAGGCGAGACCAACGCAAGCATCGAGAGGGCATGGGGGATGAAAGCGAACAGTCTCTATCAGTGGCTGGGCGTATGGGATGTGAAGGGGATCAAGGCTGAACAGGCAAGCAGGGTGTTGGCACAAATGCCTGACCCAGCAAATCCGGTCCCTCAGCCTCTCAAGGCAGTTACACCGGAACCGCCGGATACTCCTCAAGCAGACAAGGAACCAGAAGTGAAATGGGATGAAGTAGCGGCAAAGTTAATCGATGAGCAGCTTGTACTAGACCAGCTTAGTGCTGCCAAGATCGAACAGCTTCAAGCCGAGCTAGCCGAAGCTAAGCAGGCTGCTGCAGAGATGGAATATAAACTCAAGGGGCTGGAAGCCGAGCATGCTCTTGACTTGATCGATTTGGATTCAACCGTAAGCACTTTGCAAATGCATATCGATCAATTACAGGAGCAAGTAAGCGAGCATTCACCTGATTTAATTCCTGCAGGTACTATCACACGATCCGATGATCCTGTTAACCACCCGAGTCATTACACCGCCGGATCCATTGAGTGCATCGATGCGATCGAGGCAGCTACCACAGGATTAACCGGCGGCAATGCCTACAACACGGGTGTAGCTATAAAATACCTTTGGCGCTGGTCACTAAAGAACGGTGTCGAGGATTTGGAGAAGGCACGCTGGTATGTTGATCGACTGATCTCATCGATAAAAGGAGGCGCTAAAGATGCCAGCTAAAGCGATTGAAAAACTAAGAACGGAAATGACCGGTAGCAATAACCCTTATGTCCCCATGGTCGGAGAGTTTTTGATCAAACACCTGCAGTCGAATCCGGACGATTCCAGCAAAATCCTGAATATCGATAAGTCGATCGCGAAGAGTATGCAAGCGATGCAGGCTGAGGCCAAAAAGAAGCAGGTCGGCGGCATGGCCGTCCTGTCAGATGCAGAAGGCTTCGCAATCGTATTGAAGTATTTTGGTGTAGGCGAGATGGTTGAAGCAGTTCCGGCAGTCGACACAGCCGGCACGCCGACACAAGAGGATATAGATGCTGAATTTGAAGCCATGATGCTGTAGGGGGTGAAAATATGTCGAGCCCTGAATTTCAGGAATTTGTTGCCCATATCCCCCTATCTATTAGCCAAGAAATTGAGGACTATGCCACAAACACGGTTTTTCTCTCCAGCCGTTATGTTTTTGTAAGAAGCTTCAAAGGCTTTCAGTTCGGCTATTGTTCCCACTGTAAAAATGAATATATGACCTTGGTCAAACTGAAGCACAACCAAGACTGGCAATGCCCCAGGTGCCTATCGTTGGTCAAAGTGAAATCAAGCGGGATGGGTCGTAAGAAGATGCTCGATGATGCTTATTTTATCTACTATCAAAAATCGGCGATTAACTCTAATGCGGTTGTCGCCAGAGGCATTTATGCTTACCGCAGCTACCAAGGAGATTATTATAAAACGGAAACGGTTTATAAGGACATTGCGCTATATCTGTTTGAACCCGGAAGTACGAAGATGTTGCAGCGTGACTATTGGTTTGGGTGCGATAGTTGGCACATGAAGAAAAATGTTCGATCCGAGATGGTTCACAGTATGAAAAATAAACGGAGTCACACCGCTGTGGAGAGTATCGTTCCTGCAGTTCACGGAACACACTTACAATACTGCACTTGGGAAAAATACGAAGATCAGTACGATCTGGTAAAGTTCTTCGACCTAGCAGCAAGATACCCGTGTGTCGAGTACCTAACCAAGATGGGCTTGAGGAATGTGGTTGAGTCGAAGCTCAATGGTCTGCCGACATACCGAGTCATTAACTGGCGGGGGAAATCCATCGATAAGGTGCTTCGGATATCTAAAGCTGAGCTCAGGGATCTACGCTCTGCACCTTTTACCGTTATGCCTCTCAGCCTCCACAGTTACCATTTTTATAAGAAGCGTGGGTTAAAGCTAACCTTTGTGGAGGCACATCTGCTAAGGGATCTTACAGATGGTTACTATTGGGATATGTCGAAAGAACTGTTTAAGCATGCACCCTTTACCCGGATATCTCAATATACATTGAGGCAGTTAAACAGAGATGGCGTTCAAAAACATTACCGTAACGCCAGTTCGGTTCTTACCGCTCTGAGGGATTACATTAAGGATTGCATGGAGCTCGGTATGGATTTGGAACAGGAGCACGTATTGTTCCCGAATAACCTATATGAGGCACACCAAAAAACGATCCGCAAAATGAAGGTTAAGAAGGACGAAACCCTTAACGTCAAAATTACGGCTCGGCTTAATGAGTTGAACCGATTTAGTTTTGAATATGCCGGATTCATTATTCGACCGGCTGCCTCCATCCTTGAGTTGTTCGATGAGGGGAAAGCACTGGAACATTGCGTCGGCGGGTATACGGATCGATACGCTGACGGTAAAACCAATTTGTTCGTACTCCGACGATCGACAGAGCCGGAAACCCCTTTTTACACCGTTGAGGTCGTTGGTCAGGAAATCAAACAGGTCCGCGGTAAGAAAAATTGTAACCCAACCGATGAGGTGCAGGCATTCATTGAGGCATTCAAAGCCCAGAAGCTGGTCAAGAAGTCACGGAAGAGTAATTTAAAAGTAGCAGTCCCAGCTTAAAGAGACCCCCTCTTTTCATAAAACGGAGGGGATCAAATAATTGTGTTAATACGACAAGCTAGATTTTTTCTTGTTCAGCTGATTAATAAAATCTGTTAGATTCCCTTTGGAATCTTCATCTAGTAGGTAATGTTTCGTTCCGGTCTCAATTTCGGCCTTGGAAAATTGTTGTTCCTCGGATCCAGAAATGAAGCCATTACCGATTTCTGCGGCAGCATTAATTTGTAAATCTTTGTAGTCGTAGGTATGGAGTATGTTCGCTTTCCAATCCGCGACAAGGAATTTATTTGAGCCAATAGCATAAGAAAAATTGTCTTGTTTAAAAATGATCGTAGCAAACTCTGCATCTAATTGTTTTTGGATATCCATATAAGTCTCCTTTTCCCATGATTTAACTATTATATCATTTTTAAAGATTGTGCACAGATGTTACTTAGGTCTAGATGCCATAAGGAAGTGAGTGTATGCAAGACAATGAGTTAGACATCAGCTTCGGAAAACATAGAGCCGACACGAACTGGAAGCCTGAATATCTATCTTGGGATGAGTTCGTTGACCGTCTACGTAAGGTGCGCCGGACTGCAGAGACGATGGCGCAGTATAACAAGATGTCGGTGCCGGATAAAGGCAAGGCTAAGGACGGGTCTGCTTTTGTCGGCGGGCTTGTCCGGGGCGGGCGTAGAAAGAAAGACTCCATCGATACCCGCAGCTTAATCACGCTGGATGTGGATAGGGCTGACGATGACTTCCCGTTCGCTGTGGAGCTAGTCTTAGGCGGATCTGCTTACGTGATCTATTCGACCCACAGTCACCGTCCAGACAAGCCCAAGTACAGGCTTATTGTGCCCGTGGGTCGCAATGTAAGCCCCGATGAGTACGCTGCCGTCAGCCGCAAGCTGGCGGAGCAGATCGGTATGGACTATTTTGACAAGACCACGTTTGACGTGCATCGCCTCATGTACCTGCCCAGCTGCAGCAAGGATGCAGAGCCGGTGCTGGAAGTATATGAGGGCGATCCATTGGATGTGGAGGGTATCCTGGCTGAGTACGACAACTGGCAGGACGTGATGCAGTGGCCACGCCATGTTGATGATAAGGCAGGTCCTCTATTAATTGGAAAGAAGGCTCAGGATCCACGGGAGAAGCATGGCACGATTGGGCTATTCTGCCGGGCGTATACGATCGAGGAGGGCATCGACTCTTTCCTAAATGAGCAATATTCAACGGGGACAATGCCGAACCGCTATACGTACTCGGGTGGATCCAGCGGCAATGGGCTAGAGGTATTCCCTGACCAGGAGCTAGCTTACTCGCACCAAGACAGTGACCCTGTAGCTGATGGGCGCACGTATAATCTGTTTGACCTTGTGCGTGTCCACAAATTTGGGCATCTCGACGAACGGGTGAAGGAATTTACGCCGGATGCCAAGAAGCCCAGCCATATGGCTATGGAACATTTTGCGGCAAAACAGCCTGCTGTAGGGCGACTCAAGATGGCTGAACTGTCTGACGCCTTTGGGGACTTTGATGACAGTATAACCGAGGAGCCAGATCCCGAAGACAGAAATTGGGAGGGTAAGTTGGAGCTGCACCATAAGAGCTGTGACGTCCTCCCCACTGCCGGTAATGCAGAACTGATCCTCGGTCATGGAGCCTGGCATGGTGTGCTTGCCTATGACGCCTTTGGTAATTCGGAGGTCATCCGTAAGCCTTTGCCTTGGCGGGAGAGAGAGCGCCCACACAGGCGATATGAGCCGTGGCTGGGGGCTGATGACAAGCGGCTCCAACATTGGTTCTCCAAGGTATATAACATCAAGGCGTCGGCTACGATCCAGAATGCCTTTACAGAGGTCGTGCATATCAATAAATTTCATCCTATTAAAGCGTATATTGAATCTCGTACTTGGGACGGGATCCAACGGGTAGATGATATCTTTATCACCTATTTGGGCGCCGATGATACCCATTATGTGCGCCAGGCGACTCGTAAAATGCTATTAGCTGCTGTGGCTAGGCTTTATCAGCCAGGTTGCAAGTTTGATGAAATGTTAGTGCTTGTGGGTCCGCAGGGGGCTGGGAAATCCAGCCTGTTAGCTAAGTTGGGGCGGGAGTGGTTCAGCGATAGCCTGCGTACGTTTGAGAATAAAGAAGCTGGGGAGCACCTGCAGGCGGGGTGGATCTTCGAGATCGGCGAGCTGTCGGCGCTTAAGAAATCAGAAGTGGATGAGGTTAAGGCGTTTTTGTCCAAGACTGAAGACCGATATCGCGTAGCTTATGATCGGCAAGTTTCGGAGTTTCCACGTAAATGCGTGTTTTTCGGTACAACCAATACCCGTGATTTCTTGCGGGATGAGACGGGTAACCGCCGCTTTTGGCCTGTGGACGTGGATCCAAAGAAATCCAGGCTTAGCCATTGGGACTATCTTACTGATGAGGTGGTGGGGCAAATCTGGGCGGAGGCGTTGCACCTATTCAAGGCGGGGGAATCCTTGGAGCTGGACCGGGATGCCGCCGAGATGGCGAAGATGCAGCAAGCGTCTCACTTAGAGATAGATCCGCGTGAAGGCATTATTCAGGAATGGCTGGAGACGCAGGTTACCGATGAGATCGGGGAAGATCCCTACTACCACAAACGGGTATGCGCAACTAAGATTTGGGTCGAGTGTTTAGGGGGAAGACTCGGCATGATGCAGAAATGGGACGCCCGTGCCATCTGTGATATGATGCGGCGCATACCGGGATGGAAAGAGCTGCCGGGGAAGGTTCGTGTGGCTGGATATGGGCAGAGTGTAGCCTTTGATAAGGTGATTCGTTAAAAATATCCTATGGGATCATGTGGGATCACCTATTTTCCAATGATCCCACATATGGTGCTAAGGCATCACATTGACGGATCACTGAAAGCCTAGCCGTACCAAGGTTTAAGACACTGCTGATTCTAATGATTCCATATAATTACTATCTTTATAAAAAATTAAATTAACCTATATAGGGATAGGGAATATAGGTTAAACGCATATACGTCTATACACGTGTGAGAAAGCATCATCACTTAGGAGGAAATGGATATGCGGGAATCAACTTTGGAACGAAGGCTGGTTCGGGAAGTTGAGCGGATTGGTGGGCAAGCGCCGAAATGGGTATCTCCAGGAAATCGCGGTGTGCCTGACCGGCTTGTCATCCTGCCAGATGGACGGACGTTATACGTCGAGATGAAAGCACCTGGCAAGCCGTTAAGCCCCTTGCAAGCCAAATGGGCAAAGACGTTACGGGAATTAGGGCATGGGGTTTACAAAATAGATTGCAACGACGGTATCGATCGTTTTATAGCCGAGGTGAAGGCAAATGGAGTATAAGCCACACCAATACCAAGATTATGCAACGGGGCGCATTATAGACACGGAGTATATCGCATTGCTTTTGGAAATGGGTTTAGGTAAAACCGTATCCACCCTAACAGCAATCGACCAGTTGCTGAATGATTACTTCGATACCAGCCGTGTGCTGGTGATCGCACCGCTGAGGGTAGCTGACGACACCTGGGCTCGTGAGGTGACGAAGTGGGACCACCTGCAGCATTTGCGGATATCAAAGGTGCTGGGCAGTGCTGTGGCTAGGCGTAAGGCGTTGAAAGCCGATGCCGACATTTACGTAATCAACCGTGAAAATGTGGAATGGTTAGTTGGCGAGCTGGGGACAAGCTGGGATTTCGATACCGTCGTGATCGATGAGATATCCAGCTTCAAGAACCCACAGTCCAAACGTTTTAAGGCGCTTCGCCGGGTGCGGCCGATGATTAACCGCGTGATTGGGCTTACAGGCACACCAGCGCCAAACAGCCTCATGGACTTATGGGCACCCATGTATTTGCTAGACCAGGGGCAAAGGTTGGGAAATACCATAACGAGCTATCGTGACCGGTACTTTACGCCTGGAAAGCGCGATGGGCATGTGGTATATAACTGGAACCAGAAAAAAGAATCAGAAGAACGGATCTACGAGGCGATCGGTGATATCGCCGTTAGCATGAAAGCCGAGGATTGGCTGGAGCTTCCTGAACGTATTGACCGCGTAGTACTGGTTAAGCTTTCAGCTTCAGCAAAGGCGCTTTACGACCAGCTGGAGGAGGATCTGCTGTTGCCTTACGCTGACGCCGATGTCGTGGCGAATACAGCAGCCGTGTTATCGATGAAGCTGTTGCAGATGGCATCCGGTGCTGTGTATGACGAGGATCGCGGCGTTAAGCTGATCCACGACGCCAAGCTGGATGCACTGGAGGACATTATCGAGGCAGCACAAGGTAAGCCAGTCATGGTGTTTTACAATTTCAAGCATAGCCTGAGCCGGATCCAAGAGCGATTCCCGCAAACCCGTATCCTGCGCAAGGGCAAAGACGGCAACCAAGACATCGCCGAGTGGAATGGCGACCAGATCCCCCTTTTGCTGCTGCACCCTAAGAGCGCAGGGCATGGGCTTAACCTCCAAGATAGTAGCTGCCAGACCGTTGTTTGGTACGACCAGATCTGGAGCCTGGAGGAAGACCAGCAGAGCAATGCACGGGTACACAGGCAAGGTCAGACACGCAGAATTGTGGTCCTAAGGCTTGTCGCTGAGGGGACGATGGATGAAGAGGCAGTATCAGCCTTGGAGCGTAAAGCAGCAGGCCAGGACGCTTTGATGGATGCGGTGAAGGCGAGAATCGATAAGGTGGCGAGCGCATGAACCCGATCAAGAAACGGAAAATACGCCAGCGGATCCAGCAGGCGACGGATGAAGCCTTTTGGGATTTGATGAACACCGCCCACACCAAAGCCTACCAGCTGGGGCAAAAGCATATCCGTGAGGCCATGGAGTGCACGGCAGGCATTAGTAAAAAGCAGGTAGCTGCCGTGCTGGCGAAAGCCGAGGAAATTTGTACACAGTGGGACGGGCTTACGGTGACATCAATTACCGTTGAGGATACAGAGCTTAAAGAGTTGAGATAACCTGAAACGCTTGGGAATTTGACAACAGGGGGATAGCGTATGAAGCTGTGGGTCGAGGAACTATTAGCGGAATACAACCAGGGTAAAAACCAGCTGCTGAAATATAGGGATCGCCTGGATCCAGAGGACAAGCTACAGAAGGAGGAGTCGCTGATCGTGGACAGCATGATCAGCGATATGAATTACTCGATCGAGTGGCTGCGGCGCGGAAGGCGTCCAGGCAGTATGCGCGGGGTAGACAGAAAGGATGCCTATCCCCGTGCTGCCTTGATGGATATGGATCTATTCCCGTCACTCGACATCGAGCCGCAAGAGGTACAGCTTACCGATGAACGCAAGAAGCAAATGGTCGAAGTGCTACTTTTACTTTCCAAACGGGAGAGACAGTGCTACCTGCTGCACATGGTCCAAGGCATGAGCCTAGCGGAGATCGGTGCGGAACTGGATATGGCAAAGGGCGCTGTGCAGACATATATCCTAAGAGCAAAAACCAAGGTAGGACAAGCGGTTTAGGGCATTTTGTATTACGCTTGTATTACGATTTAGCCTTTATATATAGAGGGACTAATTTCGACACTGGGCGTGGTTAATATCGCAACTAAGAGTCTCGGCATGATCGAATAGGCCCGCAGCATACGCTGTGGGCCTATTCCCTTTGTTATGCATAAACGGTGTATATCAGCGTGGAAGTTGCTGTTTACAACTGCAATCAATAAATTCAAGAATGGCGCAGTGGCGCGGTTTTCTGTGATATTGCATAAACGCTGCATAAATCATATTCGCCAAACGTTAAAAATAAGCCCGATGTATCGCGGTTTGCCGCGGCAATCGGGAAAAGTACTTATGTACAAAAGGCATGATTTATACATAAGTCCGTGCATAAACATTGCATAGACAATCGGGGGTGAGGTGCCATGTTGTGTCGGATGAAATTAGACTAAAAGCAGAAGCTGATTATAATCTAGGTATGAAATATAAAGAGCTCGCTGTAAAATACGAGGTCACTTTAAACACAATCAAGTCCTGGAAGACAAGGCATAAATGGGCACGTAAAAGTGTGCACACAAAAAAGGAAATGGTGCACACAAACGAAAAAAGTGTGCACACAAAACCAAAGAGGCCTGAGCCGCCTCCTGAGCCTGAATTGGATAAGCTTCCTGAGAAGTGGCAGCTTTTCGTGATGGAGTACCAAAAGGACTTTAACGCAACCCGAGCAGCGATGGCTGCCGGCTACAGCAAGCGAACAGCCTACTCGATAGGTTGGGAGTTGTTGAGAAAGCCGGACATACAAGCGGCAAACCAGAGGTATCGAGAATCGATGACCGGTGAGCTTGGCTTATCCGTACAAAGGGTTGTCCTGGAATACATGAAAATCGCATTTGCAGATCCAGGGGACATCATAGACTTTGGAGTTAGCAATGAGATTCGGATGGACTCGGAAGGTCAGCCTATTCTTCATCCCGAAACCTATGAGCCGCTGACGTATAAAAGCCAATTCGTGACGCTGCGAAACAGTGACGAGATTGACGGATCGCTGATCAGCGAGATCAAGCAAGGCAAGGACGGCGTATCGATCAAGCTCCACGACAAAATGAAAGCCCTGGAAGCCTTGACCCGGTATATGGACGTGCTGCCAGACCACCATCGCCGCATGATCGAGGAGAAGAAGCTGGAGCTGCAGCGTGAGCAGGTGGCGATCGCTAAGACCAAGGCTAACGGCGATGACCCTCCAGGAGCCCAGGACGATGGTTTCTTCGATGCCTTGAAAGCCTCGGCAAAGGAGGTATGGGCAGATGAAATTGAAGCCGGCGACGTTCCGTTGGAAACCGTTTTCGACGAAACAGATTAAGGTTTTAACCTGGTGGATGCCAGAGAGCCCACATAAGGATAAGGACGCGCTGATCGCTGACGGATCCGTAAGGGCAGGCAAGACCGTGTCCATGACCTTCAGCTTCGTTGTATGGGCTACCCATACGTTTGTTAACGAGCAGCTAGGTATGGCAGGTAAAACCATCGGATCGCTACGCAGGAACGTTGTGGGACCTCTTAAACGTATGCTGCAGAGCAGGGGATACCGTGTCCACGATGACCGCACACAGAATGTGCTCACGATCAGCCTGGGGTTAGTGTCGAACCACTTCTTCCTGTTTGGCGGGAAGGATGAGCGATCGCAAGACCTGATCGCCGGGATCACGCTAGCGGGTATGTTGTTCGATGAGGTAGCGCTGATGCCTCGCAGTTTTGTTGACCAGGCTGTCGCACGTTGTTCGGTAGAGGGCTCCAAGTTTTGGTTTAACTGTAACCCCGCGGGACCGTATCACTGGTTCAAGCTGGAATGGCTGGATCAGCTGCAGAAGAAGCACGCGCTACATCTGCATTTCACCATGTCGGACAATTTGTCGCTATCGCCGCAAACACGGGAGAGATACCAGCGCATGTTTACCGGCATATTCTACAAGCGCTACATCTTGGGCTTGTGGGTAATGGCGGAGGGTATTATTTACGATATGTGGGACGATGAGCTCAACACGTTTGATGATGAGGATCTGATACCCGGATTCAAGTCGCTTGCCCGCAGATATATCGCAGTTGATTACGGCACGAGTAACCCGATGGTATTTTTGGACATATGGGATGATGGGGATGTGTGCTGGATCCTGAATGAATATTATTACGATGGCAGGGCTAAGGGTGTCCAGAAAGAGGATAGCCAGTACGCGGAGGACTTCATGGCGTTTATCGAAGCTGACCGCGACCGGCTGCAGTACACCATTATCGATCCATCCGCAGCCAGTTTCAAAGTGGCGCTGCGTAACCGTGGCGTCCGGATCAAGGATGCAGATAACGATGTGGAGGACGGAATCCGGAACGTTTCGACCATGATGGCTAAGCGCAAGCTCAGAGTGCATAGTAAGAACTGTCCTAATTTCCTAAAGGAACGAGCTTCCTACATATGGGATGAGAAGGCCCGGGAGCGAGGCGTCGAACAGCCAACGAAGCAATTTGACCACGCTATGGACGGTACAAGGTATTTTGTAAAAACGATCATTAAGCCGCGCCGGTTGGCGGCAGCGTAAAAGAAAGTAAGCTGGATTAAAAAGGAAATAGTCGCCTCCTGTCGAAAGGGAATGGGGGGAGGTGATAAATTGAAAATAGAAACTTTAAATTTGGAAATTCTGGGGGCGACTTTACTCAGAATTGCACCCGTGGCATTAAAAGCTAACCATAAATGGCCTAAATCGACTTTAAAAGATTATGTTCTACCTGAAGAAGGTTCGGAAGCCGACTTTGTAAGGGATCTATTCACTATGGAGACACAAGCTATTGTCGATAAATGGTATGGCGGAGATGACAATGCCGCTGGATTCCTTTTTAGTAAATAATAATTTGTGAGCCAAGCACCCTAACAGGTGCTTTTTATTTTGCGTAGAAAGGAGGGATAACTTGTCGAAACGTAAACGAAAGCAGGCTGCCACAGACGCTAGACAGCCTCCTGTTGCCACTGAGATGCCACAACCTAAGTTGTCCAGAGGATTAACGACAGATGCATTCAGCAACCAACTGGCACGGTTAGGCTTTGGCACACCAAACCTGATCGAGGGTACCGAGTATCCGTTGACCAGGCTAACGCAGAATTACCAGCTCATGAACAGCTTGTACCGTTCACACTGGATCATAAGGCGAGTGATCGATACCATTCCGGAAGACATGACACGGAACTGGATTACGATTACCACGCAGCTGGATCCGGACATGATCCGTCGTTTGGATAAGATCTGGAGGGTACGTAAGGTTAAGTCGAAGATTCTGCAAGGGTTGAAGTGGGGCAGGCTATATGGCGGTGCTGTCGGGCTTATCATGATTGAGGGGCACCAAGATGTGCTGGAGCAGCCGCTTGATTTCGACACGATTATGCCAGGCAGCTTTAAAGGGCTCATGATCTTGGATCGCTGGTCCGGTGTAACGCCAAGCTCTGAACTGGTTGACGATATCGACGATCCTGATTTTGGGTTGCCTGAGACATACCAAGTAACGACCGATAAAGGCGCCACGATGAAAGTCCACCACAGTCGGATCCTGCGTTTTATCGGGAGAGAGCTGCCGCATTGGGAGCAGATTGCAGAAATGTACTGGGGCGCATCGGAGGTTGAGGTCGTTTATGATGAGCTCAAGAAACGGGATAACACTAGCGCCAATATTGCACAGCTGGTGTTTTTGGCTAACCTTCGTGTGCTGAAGATGGGTGATCTAGGAGAGTTGTTATCCGTAACGGATACCCAAAACCAGTCCGATGTGTATAACACGCTTCAAGCGCAGAATTGGCTCATGAGCAACATGGGTATGCACATCCTTAGTAAAGATGACAGTTTCGAAACCCACCAATACAGCTTTGGCGGACTAAACGAGATATACGAAAGCTTCATGCTGGATATGGCAGGAGCTAGTATGATCCCGGTTACTAAGCTGTTTGGTCGGGCTCCTGCAGGTATGAACGCCACTGGCGAATCGGATATGCAGAATTACTATGAGGTTGTGCAGCAGGGGCAGGAAACCTCACTGGCGCCTATCCTAGACAAGTTGCTCCCGATCATGTGCATGTCAGAGTTTGGTGCGATCCCCGATGATCTGGATTATAAGTTTGACCCGATCCGGACGCCCGATGACAAGGAGATCGCGGAACTGGTCGATAAGAAAACGACATCAATCGCCGATGTGTACACTGCCGGGCTTATCAGTCAGAAAACAGCGATGAAGGAATTAAAGCAGATGAGCGAGACTACCGGCATGTTTACGAATATCAGTGACGAGGATATTGAACTAGCAGACAGCAGCATCGATGATCCAGGTGAGCTGCTTCCGCCAATGGGAGGAGGGATAGATCCATATGGCCAGCCTTTGGGCACCAAAGAGGCGGATCGAACAGGCTTACCAGCGATCCCTCCGATCGGCGATGCAAAGCCTAGCAAATTTGCTAGCTGGTTTAAACGATCCAAGTGAAATCATAAGAGCGATGAGAGCCTTTGCGAACAGTAAGGGCTTTTTGGCGTATGCCCAGGCTACAGCGATGAAGATGGTAACCCACTTATTTAGTGATTCCGGGCGCACCTGGAGGCAAGCTGCAGCAAAGAACAGCCAGGGGAGGCGGATCTATGAAGCGTTACAAAAAGAGCTGGCAGGTCCACTTGGCGCTGCTGTTATGCATCAAGTTAACCGCAATGCCGAGCTTATTGGATCCATGCCTTTGGATCTTGCCCGAAAGGCTACCCAACATATTCTGGAGGAAAGCCTTAAAGGGACAAGATCCAGCAGCATAGCCGAGCAGCTCAAGCTCCTGTTCCCGGATATGTCGAATGCCCAGGCAGCGCTGATCGCCCGTACCGAAAGCAGCAAAACCTCTACGGCACTTACAGAAGCACGGAGCCTGGGGATGGGCGTGCATTGGTATGTCTGGAAAACTAGCGAGGATTCAAGGGTGCGTGATTCGCATGCGCGTATGGATGGTGTGCTGGTTAACTGGAACGATCCACCGAGTCCTGAGCTGCTGGACGGCATGAAGTCATATGGACATTACCATTGCGGTGGGATATTCAATTGCCGGTGCTACCCTGAGCCCGTGATCGATCTGGACTTAATAGCGTGGCCAGCTAAGGTGTACAGGAACGGCAGTATAACGCGAATGACCCGGAAGCAGTTTGAGCAGATTGCAGCGTGAGGAGGTGAGAAGCATGCTTAAGTTTACCGAAAAAATCGGAGATATTGAACTAGTTTACGAAGGTGAAACTGTGCAGGATATACTCGATCTGAAACGAGCTTTAAATCCTGATGTACTCATTGCGAAGGGTATGACACCTGAGGCGCTTGCCAAGATAGCTGCGGATCTATGAGGGCTTATTACGGTTCACGATTCAGCACGAACCAGACAGCCACGCCTGAGGGCTTTTTAGTCTGCCATAACGTGCCTGTAGCCCGGACGGGGTGGCAGGAATATTTAGGCGAGGAGATTGGCGCTACCGATATGACCGGCAAAGTGGTCAAAGTGTTCCGATCACCTGAGGAAGTGTTTAGCCCTGCAGCGATCGCCAGCTTTGAAGGCAAGCTACTGACATCGGAGCATCCATCTGAGCTGGTCACACCTCAGAATGCGACCAGGTATTCTAGAGGCGTTGTAACTAACGTTCGCCAAGGCTCTGGTGGCGATAGCGATATGTTGCTAGCCGATCTGGTTGTGCACGATCAGCAGCTCATTGATGAGATCCAGGCAGGCAAGCGTGAAGTCAGCTGCGGATACGATTGCACGTATGCAGCAGCCGATGATGGCACCTACCAGCAGCAGCAAATCTGTGGGAACCACGTTGCGGTCGTGAAAGAAGGCCGAGCTGGTTCCCGCGTATCAATAAAAGATTCTCAAAATGAAAAAGTGAAAGGGGTATCAAGCATGCCGAAAATTGTAAATAAAGTGAGTTTGCCAGGCAAGCGACCAAGCATGACATCTTTCCTGACAGCCATCGGGTTAAAGCAGTTTGCAACCGATGCTGAGCCAGAAGAAATCATGGATGCTATGAACGCCATGGCAGATGAGAATGGCGTAGATCCAGAGGATAAGAAGGAGGCGGCCAAGGATGAAGACCCGATCGCGGCGCTCTCGGCGCAAGTCGCGCAGCTTGCTGCTGCTTTTGCTGCTTTTTCGGAAGGCGGCGCTCCTGCGCCAGCAGCAGATCCACTCGATGCCGCAATCGCCGAGCTAGAAAAGCCGGCATCTGACAACGAAGAGGAGAGCCATACGATACCCGCTGAAAATTTTGACGAAGCCGGCCCGGTATCAAGTCCTGAGGATCGCCCTACACCGGCACTCACTGGTGACACTGCGTATAAGCTGGCAGCGCTGAAAGCCATGAAGCCTGTACTTGCTGCAATGAAGGATCCAGCTGAACGCAAGCTTGCTGTGGATGCTGCTCTTGCTAGTTTTGCGGTTAAGCCAGCTAACCCAGGCGCGTATGCTGGCATTAGCAACGGACAACGGAAGCCTACAGGCGATGGTGCGCCGGTTGCGGTAGATCCAACCCAACTGGGCAAAGACATCGCCAAGAAACACAATCCCCATTACAAGGAGCGCGTATAAGCGCAGAAAGGGTGAAATCATATGCCAGGTGGAGTAATCGGTAAATCTTTAAATTTTGGGTATCCAGGTAACGTTTCACGTTCAGTCGATGCGATCATCGCCAATCGAATTGTAAATTTAGCAGGTGGCGTTAGCATCAATTTTGGTGACCCAGTTATCTTGAATGCGGATAACACTTTTTCTAAGTTTGCCGCAACAGGTACGCTGGCCAAATTCGCAGGGGTCGCTGTTCGAGAGGTCAAACAGAATACGGTCTATGCCAGCAATGCAACGGGATCATACGCTCCGGGAGATCCATGTGACGTACTGGAACGCGGTAGCGTAACTGTAGTCTGCTCTGTTGGAACACCTACAGCAGGTGGTGCCGTGTACATCCGCACTACCTTGAATGGGGCAATTCCTTTAGGTGTAGTAGGCGGGTATGAGGCAGCAGCAGATAGCACGAACAGCATCTTAATCACGAACATGAAATGGACAACAGGAAAGATTGATTCAAACCTTGTTGCCGAAGTCACAATTCTTGGACGGAATAATCCGTAAGAAGGAGGTTAACGCATAATGGCAATGCCTAAAGCACCAAAAACTTTTAGCGTACCTGTGAGTCCGATGTTCATGAACGACGCCGCGATTGGAGGCGGGATGGCTTTCCTAAACGGGGAGCTTGAGAAGCGCGATCCAAGACTACTGGAGCCCTTATCTTCTGTAACATGGCAGCGTGATATCGTTGCTAAAACGGGCGGCGGATGGGTTGACTTCACTAGCAACATGTTCGTTGACTACGCCACTACCGGGGGCAATGAGTCCGGAATCATCGGCGGCGAAACTAACGACATCCCGATCATGCAGGCTAACACCAGCAAAGACCTGTACAAGGTGTTCAACTTTGCTAACATTTTGAAGGTGCCTTTTGTGGACCAGCAGAAGATGCAGACCATCGGTAGAAGTTTGGACGATATTCTGGACAAGGGTATCCGGCTGAACTATAACAAATCCGTAGATAACATCGTGTATACAGGTGTTGCCAGCATGGGCATTTACGGTTTGATCAACAACCCAGCGATTACGGCTGCTACAGTTCCTAATGGCGCAGCAGGTACGGCTACTTGGGCGACTAAGACGCCAGATGAGATCCTGAATGATATTAACCAGGCGCTTGTTGCTACGTGGGCCGCATCTGAGTACGATTTGACAGGTATGGGCAACCACATCCTGATTCCACCTGTGCAGTATGCGTATATCGTCTCGACGAAAGTCAGCGGCAACGCCGACAAGTCCATTCTTCAATACTTGCTGGATAATAACATCGGGAAGAACCAAGGCGTTGATGTGTTCATCGGACCCTCGAGATGGTGCACAGCTGCAGGGGCTTCAAGTAAAGATCGTATGATGGTGTACGCAAACAACGAGGATCGGATTAATTTCGATCTGCCTGTAGCACTCAGTCGCGTTATGACACAGCCGCAGGTTACAGAGATGGCTTATTTGACCGCTTATGCTGCTCAAATCGGACAAGTTAAAGTCCTTTACACGCAATGTGCCGTATATAGAGACGGAATCTAATCAAGAAGGAGGATAACGACCATGCAAATCTTTTCAAACAGATCCTTTCAATTCGACGATCCCGCGGGTGAACAGCCTCCGGTAATCGTCAAAAACGGGGAGTTTGCTGCTGTGCCTGATTGGGTAGCAGACTCAACCATGTTTAAGCTGGCCAGGGCCGACGAAGATATCCGGGTAATTGTTGACAGGCAGGATGTAAAGGCTGCTGAGCTCGGCAAGGATAGTGATGCAGCTAAGCTGGAAGCTGAGAAGGCTGCTGACACTTTGGCTAAGAAAGAAGCTGACGGTAAGAAGGCAGCAGATGGCAAGGGATAATGCCTATCCCATATAACAGCATAAACAGAATCATCGGGGAAGCTTCCAACATTCGTGTTGGGACTAACCCCGTTTTTGCGTTGGCGGATTTTTATGAGCAGTACCCGCAATTCGGACCCAACACCGAGGGGGCTTTTCTAGTCCCAGAAGTGATTATGCAAATGTATCTCGACCTGGCTGATGCTTGCATTAAAGAAGCTCGCTGGCGCAAGTATTGGTTAGTTGCTATGGGCTGGTTTGTTGCACATTTTTTAACGCTATACCTGCAGGGCACCGCGGATCCAAACAGCGGAGCCGGTGCTGCACTGGCAGCCGGACAAGCGAAGGGGCTTAATACCTCGGAGTCAGTCGGCGATGTGTCCGTTAGCATGGACTATAACCAGATCGGGCAAGACCTGGAAGGTTGGGCAGCCTGGAAGCTAACTATCTATGGGCAGCAGCTGGCATCGATCGGCAAGCTCGTCGGCAAAGGCGGCATGTACATCTATTAAGGACGTGAGCAAGCATGCTTTGGCAGAAATGCGGGAATTTCCCTTGTTGTCATATCGGATGTGAACGAGAAGCTGATCTCATTATTGGGACTAATCTCGAAAATTACACGCATATGTGCTTAGAGCATGCGCCTGGCTACGTTTTAGAAGAAGACCAGGTGTTGTCAAACATCCGCCTCGTTAAAGGAGATGGGAAAGGTGTTTAAAGCTTTTGCAAATGTAACAGGATCCAAGAATTTGACGCCGGAGGTTAAACGGATGCTGGATGACCTGGCTAAGACGCAGGTACTTGTCGGCATCCCCGAAGGTGGAGGTAACGAGCGAGGGGCTGAGATCACGAATGCGCAGCTCCTCTATGTCCATACGCATGGCGCCCGTAAAAAAGAGATGCGCGAAGAGATGAATCCTCAGATCGAAAGTGGTGAGCAGACGTATAGCCAGGCTTACCAGCTGTATATACAAACCCATGGTTCGCCGCTTTGGCAGTCGCCGCCTAGACCTGTTCTGGAGCCAGCGATCGAGAAGAACAAAGAAGTCATCGGGAAGCAGCTGCAGAAGGTAGCCACTACGGTACTGGATGGACAGGATCCGGATCAGGAGCTACAAAAAGCAGGAATGCTTGGGCAGAACATCGCCCGTGCCTGGTTCACGGATCCTGCGAATGGCTGGCCAGCAAATGCCGAGTCAACGATCGAGGCGAAGGGAAGCGACAGGCCACTGATTGACCAGGGCGAGATGCGCAAAGCCATTACGTACGTCGTGGATAAAGGTGAGATGCAATGATCAATGTCGGACGTATTACACTGAGCCGCAATTTTGCACAGCCTAAGGGCTTTACCGTATTCCGGATTACAGGGGAGACCGTAGGCGGTAGATTTACCCCTTTTCCAGAAGCTGAGATCAAGATGCAAGGCACCATTACTGTGGCGAGCCCAAAGGATCTGGAGCAAGTCCCCGAAGGCGACCGCGTAACCGGTTCAATGTGTTTCTACTCCACGCAACAGATTCATGTAACACGACCAGAAGGCATCTCAGATGAGATCGTTTGGCAGGGCGAGCGTTACCGGGTTTCCGCTGTTGTACCTTGGCAGGATTTCGGGTACTTCAAAGCTTTCGGCGTCCGAATGGCGGGTGATTAGATGGCAGATACGATTTTATCGATGAAGGATATAGAGGATGTTTTTTGGGACATGTCCACGCGGATGCTTGGACTAAACCCAGCTGCTCCGGCAAACCAGAAACGGGTGCGCGTATCCTGGCCTGAAAAAGGGGCGCCGGCATGGAAGCGGGAGGAAAACATCGCTTTTATATCGGTCGAGCCTGACGATGATCCATACACAAGGCAAATGGATGTGGAGTATTCCGAGATCGACGCGGATAATGCGAACCGTGCTATGAGCTATACGCGGGTCCACCGTGTGAGCTGGATCTGTTACGGACCCAGTAGCTTTGGAGATACAGATTTGATACGCAGCAGCTTGTTCAAGCCTGAGTACACTATGGCGTTAGCAGCAGTTAATATGGCTCTTATTACGGACGTGAGCGCCCCACGGCGATCCCCTGAGCTGTTTGGCGGGCAATGGTGGGAACGTTCCAATTTCAGCGCAAGGTTTAACGAGAAGGTAATCCGGCAATCCGAGGTACCTTATCTCCAGAGCGCAGATGTGCGAATTATAGAAGGGTAGGTGAATGAATTGACACAATCTTTAGATAACATCGTTGACGTAACCGTTACGGTATCACCTCTATCTATTGCAAACAGTGCCTTTAATTTAGGTTTGATCGTCGGCGACGCTACCGTTATTTCAGCAGCTGACAGGGTTAAGCTTTACAGCAGCACTGAGGCGATGATCGCAGAGGGCTGGGCAGGCACTGAGGATGAGTACCTGGCAGCGCAAGTGTATTTCAGCCAAACACCTCGACCGTCCAAAGTGGCGATCGGCAGGTGGGATACAACCGGTTCTGAGACGGCTGCGGCTGCTGTGACGGCTTGCCGGGTTAAGAATAGCGATTGGTATGCGGTATATGTATGCACAGTGTTGAAAGCCAATATTCTAGCCATTGCTGCCGTTGTAGAGGCTGCCACCCCTTTATCCGTATACTTCTTCGATACTCAGGACGCCGATGTCCTGACAGCCACGGCAGGTAATGTCCTATTGACGCTTAAAACCGCAACAAGGCATCGTTCTTGGGGACAGTACAGCACAACGGATCATGCAGCTGTGGCCGCAATGGGTGTTGCAATGGGCTCCAATACAGGGCTTGCTAATTCAGCTTATACTCTAGCTTACAAGACTGAGGTGGGTATCCAGCCCGAAACGCTGACAACCACGCAGTACGACAACATCCTAGGGGCAAATGGCAACGTATATACCAGCTTTGGTGCTTCCTATAACCTGCTTGTGCAAGGCAAGATGGCGGATGGGATCAGTTTTGATGAGGTCCTTAACTTGGATGTGCTGACCAACGACATCCAGACAGCCGTAATTAATGCGCTGCGCAGCGGACCGAAGATCCCGCAAACCGAGGGCGGCGTGAGCTTACTGGTTAGTGCAATCACGGACCCGTGTAACAACGCGCTGAATAGAGGCGTTATTGGACCAGGAACGTGGAAGGCGGCTCCGATCCTTGGCTTAAAAACGGGAGATACCTTATCAACCGGCTATATGATCCTTGCCGAATCGACGGCAAGCCAATCGCAAGCTGACCGGGACGCGAGAATCGCACCACCGATTTACGTAGCAATTAAATTAGCCGGTGCGATTGAACACGTCGTAATCGGCATCATCGCTAACCGATAGGAGGAAGAATATGGGTTACTCTACTTACAGCTTCGGCGATGTCACCACCACTTTTTCCCATCCGTCCGTCGGCTCTTACGCTACGGGGGGCGCGGATGGGTTAGGCAGCATCTCGACAACCATGGCCACAGACCGCACAACACATGATACTTCTGCCGACGGTCAGGTTATGGTGTCCAAAATAAAGGGACGAAGTGGCACCATTGCGATAGCCGTCCAACAAACATCATCTCTTAACGACTGGCTGCTGACCTTGTACAAATATCTAGAGACAGCGCCGGCATCGGAATATGCACTTACAAGCGTTATCCAGCGTGCCCCAAGCATGGGGGACTTGATTACAGCAACAGGGGTAAGTTTTCAAAAATTACCTGATAAGCCGTACGGCGCGCAAGGTCAGCAAGTGACGTGGAATTTAATGGCTGCGGACATCCAGCAAGACAACATTTAGGAGGCAACTTATGCAACCGACGGTTAATTTTAAAGATGTAGTAGTCAGTGGGCGCACGTTCCGAGTTAAGAAATTCGGGGCGCGTACTGGCGCTTTTATGGCGATCAAGATTTCCAAATTGCTAGCTCCTATTGTCAAGCAAATCGATCTCGGCAAGCTTAAGAAGGCTGAGGATGTGGCAGGAGTGGATATTTCTGCATTTAACTTATCTGGCATCATGGAGTCGCTTGGCAGCTTGTCTGAGGCAGATTTTGACTACCTGCACGATACCTGTCTCAAAGCGGCGGGAGAGATGCTGCCTGTAGGTTTCACACCTGTTCTCAATGCCAACGGATCCTACGGAGTGATTGGCATAGAAGAGGATACGATGACGGTACTGGCACTTATCGCTCATGTGTTGATGTTCAATGTGAGTGGTTTTTTTCAAGGCGGCCCCTTGGCTTCTCTAGTCGGGGGTCTGTTGACTACTTCCCCGCAGAGCTAGTTAATGTGGATTCTTTTGTATTCGCGCCGGTGATGGCGGGTTTTTGGACGCACAGAGACGTTGTGGAGGACGTATACACGCTGGACGATTTGCTGGACGCACATGAAATGCTCCAAGTTAAATACGAGAATGAGTTGCGTGCCCAGGAGGCTGCGGAGCAAAGGAGGGGTCAACCGTGATCGAGACAATTAAGTCGTACCTGGTATCGCTTGGATTTAGTGTGGACAAAGCATCCTACCAAGAAGTAACCAAGGTTATGGGCGCAGCTGGGCAGAGCGTTGCGAAGTTTGCCGGCAGCGCTGTGACCCAGTTCGCATTGGCTGGGTTAGCGGTGACCACTTTTTCCGTGACTGCTATTCTTGGGCTATCTAATTTCCTGGACAAGCTAGCTCAGGCAGATCTGGAAACGGAGAAGCTGGCTAGGCAGATGTGGCTCAGCAAAGATGCCGCAGCCGCATACAGCAACACGCTTAAGGCGATGGGCGTTACGTTGCAAGACTTGTACCTGTCGCCGGAGCTGATGCGGAATTTCCAAGAGCTCAACAAAGAAGCCCAGAACCTCAAGGCTCCAGCAGAGTTTTTCGACCAGATGAAAGAGATCCGTGCTATCCGGTTTGAATTTACGAAGCTGAAGCTAGAGGCCACATACTCGCTGCAGTGGATCGGCTATTACTTGGTTAAATATCTGGAAAGCCCGATCAAGCAGGTCAAGCAAACGCTGCAGGAAGTCAACAGCGTCATCATCAAAGAGATGCCGTCCTGGACGAAAGTGATTGCTCAGGTTATGAGCTGGTTTGCGAGGATGGGTATTGCTGCCTTCCGGGCGCTTAAGGATATCCTGCAGCTGTTCGGGGATTTAAGCAGCCAGATACCCCGCAACTTGAAGCTGATCGGTGCCGCTGTGACGGCGTTCGGGTTAATCTTGTCCACGGGGCCTGTAGGCATATTCATCACCAGCTTGCTAGCCCTTATTCTGCTGTTGGATGATTTTTATACGTACATCGAAGGCGGCGATTCACAATTTGGACCGTTCTGGCAAAAGCTTCTTGATCTGTTTGAAGGGTTAAATGGATCTGGCTTTTTCGAGGAGTTTAAAAGGAGCGCCAAGGACGCGTTTGAATCTGTATCTAAAATCGTTGACGACGCTAAGAAAAGTATCGAAGATTTCTGGAAGGCGCTCGAAGACAAGGGAGCCTTAGAGAACACGGAAAAAGCGTTCAAAAATACCTTTGAGATACTGAGTCTTTTATTCGAGGGCGGGGAAACTTGGGTTCAGGACTTTTTTAAGGAACTGGAGAAACAAGGTGTTCTAACAGACCTAAAAGAAAGTTTTGAGGATGTTATTGTTTCGGTAGCCGATCTAGCTGAGGCGGTCACAGAGGCCATAGAAAAAACACTGGGTCTGAAGGAAACGGAAATAATCCTTGGGGGCATTGGGGATATTCTGAAGCTTGTAATCATTGCCTCTTTAAAAACTATAAATGGTCTTTTAAAGTCCACAGCTGGATATCTAACCATAATCGCTAGTTTGATCCGGGGCGACTTTTTAGATGGGGTGGAAAAGAGCGGCAGAGATGCGGAAGGAAGGCTAAATAGCAAACCCGCGCAAGGAATATTTGAAGGCATACTAAAAGATATACAGGGTTTGTTCTGGGGGGACTCGGATATCGCAGACAAGATTTCGCGGGCAATGGGTAATCTTTCTAAAGATTTGCAGAACAAGCCTCCGGGTGCAGCATCTTTCAGCGCTCCGAGCTACACGCTGCCAACGGTAAGTACCGTGAATAACAAAACCAATTCGATGATGCTCAATCCGACATATAACATCTATGGCTCTGAGCCTCAAGCAACCGCAACAGCTGTGCAAACCAAGACCAAACAGCTGCTTGGGCGGAACATGTCGGGGGTGGTGCGCTAATGGCAGATTCACCTTTATTAGATTTAGATGCACCAGAGATTAAGGATCTCGTTTACACCAAGACGAATATCGGCGGCTGGTTCTTCGACGCATACCTGAAAATGGAGCACACCAGCCGGCTAACAATCACGGACCATCCCGTGCAAACAGGTGCGGCAGTAAGTGACCACGCCTTCTTACAACCGCGTGAGCTCAGTATGGACGTGGCTATGTCGAATGTGCAGGAGAGCTTCGTCCCTGGCCAATTTAGCGGAGGGTATTCAAGATCGGTACAAGCCTTCAACGTGCTACGTGAGCTGCAGCAGTTAAGGGTACCGATCCAAGTCCACACGAGGTTGGGGCTGTACCCTAACATGTTAATCGAAGTCCTGTCGGCTCCTGACGATTACACCACACTGGACGGTCTGCATTGTACTGTAACCTTTAGGGAGATTATCGTGGCACAGGTGACAACGGTTAAGATCAGCGCAAGGCCGCTTGTAACGGATCACTCGAACCGCGGGGTCGTTGAACCTGCAGACCTCAACCAGAGTGCGCTTAAGCAACTAGGTGGTTTTGCAAAAAGATATTTAGGAGGAAAATGAATTGGCAAATAAAATTGTTCCCTTGGTTCCAGGAAGGAACCAGAGTTTTACCTGCACGCTGCCGATCGATTCAAAGAATGTTACCTTGGCATTTACATTTACCTATAACCGCATAGGCGAGTACTGGTTTATGTCCATCACAGATAGCCGTTCGAATACGCTACTGCTTGACGCTGTGCCGCTCGTAACAGGCTTGTTTCCAGCCGAGGACTTATTGGGGCAATACACCTATCTGGGTATAGGTAGCGCCTCCATCGTGCCCGTGAGCTCTTTGTCTGAGGCGGATATACCCAACGAATGGAATCTAGGAACAGACTACGTTTTAGTGTGGGGTGATACGATTGGCTAACGAGAACGGGCAAAATTTAGCGAAAGCAGAGGCTCAGTATCAAGGTTGTGACCTTAATATTGTGTTGGCGACCGTGGAAGCAGAAACGAATTTTGTGAACAAAAATGGGGACCTCACCGATACAGGATACAACGCTCTCGGATATGGGCAGGTTTGGCCGAGGTGGCATATGGATGCGTTTCAGTACGCAGCCAATAGATTTAGGGTCGAACTACCGGAATCGTTAGAAGGCAAACGGGTGCTTGTGCTAGGGAACGACGCTTTTTCAATGGCTGTGGCAGTATTCGTAATCAAGAAAACCTGGAACGGCGCGGGCAAGGATTTCCGGAAGTTCTCAGAGTATTATGTCGGAGAAAGGATTCCCGATAGCGATTACCAGCGCCGATATAAGATCTGGCTCAAGTACCAAGGCGACAACAAGACAGGAGCCTACAGCGGATCCAACGCTCCTAGTAAGACGCCTACGACAACGGTACCTAACCGACCGACTGCTGAAGGTACGCGAGTGCAGGAGCCAATTATACCCGAAACGAATTTCGGAGTGGTGGCGAATTCCCAAGCGCTTGGCGGTATCCTGTATGGCAGGCGGTATCGGATTATTGTCAGCGGTCCAGATGGCACAGCGCTGGATGTTTCCCAGCTGCGCTGCACGTTTAGGATCCAGAAAACAGCCCTGCAGCCACCTAACTTTTGCGAAATCGTCCTGTACAACCTGGAGCCGAATACGGAGAATGCCATCATCAAAGAAGGCAACCGCATCATCGTAGAAGCCGGCTACGAGGGCGACCAGTACGGCGTCATCTTCGATGGCGATATCATCCAGCCCATTAGGGATAAAGAGGACGCGGTTACCTATCGCCTTACACTGGTTTCGCTGGACGGCGACCGATTCATGAACCAGGGCTTTGTTGGTTTCTCAGTTCTCAAAGGTCAATCCTCGCGAGCTCTTATTGAAAAAATCGCTAGCGAGGCAAAAGTACCAGTTCAGTTGGGCAGCATTTCAGATGGCTTTGACAAAACGGAGCTAAGCCGGGGTAAAGTGGTGTTCGGGTTAGCAAAGGATTATCTCAGGCAACTTGCACAAACGCAGGACGCCACATTTTATATGGAGGACGGCAAGGTCAACATTGTGAAGGTTACGGATCCGCCAGTAGGCGAGATTATCGAATTGTCTCCTACATCTGGATTGATCGGGCAGCCGGTGCAAAATGACCAGGGCATTACGTTTAAATGCTTGCTTAACCCGAGGATCAAGATTTTTCAGTTTGTCCGGATCGATAACAGCCTGATCCGCGCCCAGACCTTCCAGACGGGGCAAATTATCCGCAACCTGGACGCGGAAGGCTTATACCGAGTTATCGGAATCACGTACACTGGCGATACGCGTGGAGACGCGTGGGAGTGTGAATGCGAAACCGTTAGCCAAGCGGGAATCCTCCCAGGGATGGTATCAGCAGTTACGGCAAACCCGTGGTAAAAGGTAACCGGACAAGCTTTTTACAAAACCAACTCAATTCCGGAACAGTGAGCGATGCGAGCCGAATAAGCACGAGACGACGGACGTAAAGGTACGCGTACAAAATAGAAAAGGTATGCGTACAAAACGTTAAGATGCTGAACCTTATAGGTACTAATGGAATTCCCCCGGATTCTCTGCCGGGGGCATACGAATAGATACTGCAAAATCCTTGGTGCTTGAGAATTTGAATCTGCCAGCTATGTCAAAAAGTACACTTTTTGAAATGCCAAAAAACTGCGCCCTTTAATATGTCAAAAAGTTATATTTATATATTTGAAATATTTCAAAAGTATGATATACTTAATGACATATTATAGTTTATCGGAAGCGGGTGCGCAGTATGAAAGTAGGTTATGTTCGAGTGTCGTCTAAAGATCAAAATACGGAACGGCAGCTTAAGAAGATGCATGCGCTCGGTATTGACGAACGGTACATTTTCACCGACAAGCAGAGCGGTAAGGATTTCGACCGCCCTAAGTACCAGGCAATGAAGTTGCTTCTTCGTGAGGGCGATGTTATTTACCTGGATGCACTCGACCGGCTTGGCCGTGATTACGACGGCATCATACGTGAATGGAAGGAGATCACCCGGGATCTCGGGGCTGACATCGTTGTGCTAGAGAACGAATCGCTGTTCGATAGCCGTAAGTTTAAATCGATGGGAGACCTGGGGAAGCTGCTCGAGGATCAGTTCCTCAGCATGCTCTCGTATGTGGCTGAGCAGGAACGCAAAAAGACCAAACAACGCCAGGCAGAGGGCATCGAAGTCGCTCTGGGTAACGGTGTACGGTTTGGTAGACCGAAGCAGGAGGTTACAGGAGACTTCAAGGCCACCTATAGAGAATGGAAAGCAGGTAATCTTACTGCTGTAGCTGCCATGGATCGCTTGGGCATGAAACCAAATACGTTTTACCGCAGGGTGAAAGAGCTAGAGGCTTAGGCTTCGAGCTCTTTTTATTTTATCCGACGACGTATACAGACCCGCCTGTCGAATCGATACAAAATTTTGTAGACCAATGTAGCATTATCTGGATATAATGGGGCAAGAGGAAAATAATTCTATTTATCAGGGGAGTTGTACTATATTGGGTTTTTTAAGAGTACTTGGTTGGCTGTTCGTCCCTTATATTATGGTCTTTGTCCGGTGGAAAAATCTTGGATCTGCTGCAAGAGTTTTCGGAATCATCTGGGCTGTGGTTGCTGGGTTATCTGTTATCGGAAATATCACTAAGGATGAGGCTCCAACAGAAGCAACTACTTCTGCAGCAGTCGAGCAAGCGAAAGTAACTACAGCCTCAACTGCCCCAACTGCCTTAGATAAAGAAGCGAAGGCAAAGGCAGATGCTGAATCGAAGGCTCAAAAGGAAGCAGACGCTAAGGCTAAAAAAGAAGCAGATGAAACAGCGAAGGCTGAAGCTGCTGCAAAAGCAAAAGCGGATGCTGAGGAAAAAGCCCCTCACCTTGGAGAATCGATAACGATCGGCAGTTTAGGCGTTGGCGTTGCTAAGGATATAAAAGTATCTCAAACCGTTGGAAGTCAGTACTTAAATCAAAAAGCGCAAGGTACATATTGGATATTTGGTATCTCCATTAAAAACGGCGATAAAGCAGCTCGTATGATTGATACGTCAATGTTCCAATTGGTTTCGAGCGACGGAACCAAATACGAGGCGGACTCGACCGCTAACTTGTATGCAAACGATGCTGGAAAATTCATGTTTCAGAATATTAATCCAGGGATTCAAACAAACGGATTTGTTGTATTCGATATGCCGCCAGACGCAAAAGATAAGATGGCAGATTTTAAACTAAAAGTAGACAGTGGTGTAGGTTTTAAAGCAGGGGCCAGCGCAGATTTCATTCTTAAATCTCGTTAGTGATCTCGGTCATCCCGCTGCGCCCATAAGGATATAGCCGGCTGCCCATTTATTGAGCAGTCTTTTTTATGCGTAGAAAGCAGATCATCCGAACCCGGTTCGTCAGTATCTACTTTGTTCACTAAGCCACTCTTCTAGAAAGGATCGCGTTGCACGAGCAGAAAAGTACCATTTCCCCCCTACTTTACGTTTTATGAACCTAGGGTCAAAAAAGAAAGTATCCTGGATCGTGTTCCAACTCATACAGGTCCGTTTCCTCAATTCTTTCGAATCCCAAAAGACGAGTTCGGTATCGAAATCTTTTAGGAGCTCGTCTATTTTTTGTATGCACATTTTACGTACTTCAGCTTCATCTACTTGGATTGATATCATAAAGGGACACCCACCTTCTTTATTTTTTCTAATGCCACCATAAGTTTTTAATTGGGCAATCGCTAGCATTTTTAACTGCGCATAGAGAAGGAATATCATATCCGTTCGTCGAATCGTTTACTGTAGCGAGGTGATGACGATATGGGTAACGATTTTCAAACATTCGAAAAGGCACTCACATCAAAGGATATAGCAGCTATGATCGGCATAGCAGAGTCCACAGTAAGAAAGTATGCTGCGGCGTTAGAAGAAGCTGGCTATCCGTTTACAAAAGACGGAACCGGGGAGAAAGCTGCACGCATATTTACAGAGCCAGACGCTATGGTCATGAGGCATCTAAAGGAGCTTCGGGAGAAAACGAACATACCAGTAGAGCAAGCGGCTCAACTCATATCAAGCAAGCATCCAAAAGGCATGACACAGGCCGCGGCGTTTAATGCTACGGCGTTAAAGCCCAACTATGATACGGTCATTAACGCCATTAATGAACGACACGAAGAACGCTATACCTCATTGGAGTCTAAGATGGATTCATTAATGGAGTTAAATAAGGCTTTGCTTGAGCGATTGGATAAACGGGATGCGGTGATCCAGGAGCTGGCGGAGACTTTGAACACACAGAAGGCGATTGCAGCTGCAGACGAGGATCGCCTGGAGGAACGGGACCGGAAAAGGGACGAGCAGGTAACACAGATACTGCAGGAGATCCGAGAAGCGAAGCAGCTGGCAGGGAAATCGGTATGGTCGCGGATCTTCGGAAAATAAAAGGAGTGCTTACGAAATGAATACGTGTGGTTTTTGCGAGAAAGATATTAATAGCAGTGACACAATAATGATTATTGAGGACATTGAGTATCATGATGAATGCTATACTTCACATTTTTGTCATTACGGAAACCACTTTAAAGATACTGATGTGCGTTTTATAGATTGCGGTGATAAGGGAGACGTTTGCTCAACATGCGTCGGAGACAGTGATTCCTTCGGAACACCAGATCATATAAGAGAAGATGAAGACTTTTGGGATGCATACGATCCAGACGATAATAATTAAATAGAAGCGCTCAGCCACGTGCTTGGGCGTTTTCTTTATGTCATAAATGATTAATGGGATTGTGTATAACTGCGTTCCGCTCTGCGAAAGTAGCAAATTCTGTGGATAAATCTCTAAAACTATTAAACTATTCCACAACTAAGAAAATTGTGGTAGGATTAATTCAGGTAGAGTTAATTTTTAGTAAAGTTATGCACAAAAAAATAAAGCCATTGTTTCGGCGGCTCGGGATCCCCATCCCTTAGCTGCTCCATCCGTACTGACATACGGTGAAACAGGACGCACTCGCAATGACTTATTTAATCTCATTATACCCGTTTTGTAGGTAATTTATCAAGCGGTAGATAATGTCGGATTTAATATAATCGGAGAAGAGGCCCTGATTTCCCACATGCGGATGTCAGGGCCTCTTTCTATACATAACGATCGACTCCACCAAGCTTACATAATAATCGATCAACTTCATACCAGGCACACGGAACCATTTTAAAAAATGGAGACCGTGGGGCTTACTTTCCTATCGCCTTTTTAGGGGTAGGAAGGTTTGCGGGCCGACGTGGTGAGCAGCAGCGACACGTAAAACAGGCAATGGCGAGTTGGGGCCGACGCGGTAAACCCAACGTGCACTCATCTAAGGCGTATCCATGCTCACGCCGAGTGTGACTAGGGGAGGACGCCCATTAACGGTCTGGAAGGTAGCTGAGCCGCGTAAGCGGGGAGGCGGCGGGTATATATGGCTTACGGGATCAGCTTCGTAAGTAAAAAACCGCCGGCAGTGTAGGAGCTGCGTATCGAGCATGGGTATACGGGAACCTCGTCCTGCCTTAAACGGCGAGCACCAACGTTATGATACCCCGATTTTGTGCTCACTTTTCTTTCATGTGGGCACAAGGTCGGGTCTCTGTGCCGTTTCCTGAGCCAAGCCATGCCAGCGTGCCGTTTTAACCCCTTAAAGTCAAGTTCTTTATAAGAAAGAAAATAAGTTAATAATATGAAATATTTGTACTATTAAAGGTGTGAAGTGAAGCCCCAGCGGGAGCTGCCGATTGGGAGTGTGCTACAGGATGTTTCAACACGGATTTTTGTTTTGAATAAAGCACCTAGTATCAAGTGTGCAGAGTCAGTCGCATGTGGTATTATTGAATAAAGGTACTTTTATCAAATAGGGGTGTTGGGCATGAAACAGAAGCTAGCTTATGAACTGAAAAAGCTGCGGGGTCTAAAAAAAGCGGCGATTACATGGGAGAAATCGAAGTTTGCCAAAGATGACCACGAATTTTTGAAAAAAACTACTTATTTCAAAAAGCAGATACCGGTACGAAATGGTGATTGGGCGGGACTGAGCGATGTTCAACTAGAAAACCGCATTACGGAGCTGGTGGACGAATACGCCGTTCTGGAGGCATGGGCAGACCGTTTATATAAGGCGTGGGACGAACGTGTAGCTAAGGCTTGGTTAGACGAACTGACGCAAGGCTCGGAGGATCCTAGCGAAATGGCTGGGCAACGGGAAGCAATACTTCCGGATCCTCCTGCAGCTGTACAGAAACAAGAAACGGTAGTTAAGCCTGGTCGCGGTGGATCGAGGCTAGGCGCGGGACGGAAGTCGTTGGGGAAAACCGTGAAGGTGTCCATCGCGCTTCCAGATGAAGATTGGGCTTACATCGAGAAGGAGATCCAAAACGGTACTTATGGATCCTTAGCGGATTATTTTCGTTCGTTGCACAACGGGGCTAAAGGTACTCTTACGTAGTTTAATGTGCCATTACGCAAGAGAGGTTACTATAAAGGGTTTTCTTATCCGTATGGAAAAAGGTCCCACTGGTTTACTGGGTGGAGAATGGTTTAATGGCTCGGAGTTGATCCCCTACTTAATAAGGCGGATCGTAAAGCACTTGCCCAGGTTGTGCGATCTTTGGCGCTTAAAAGCTTGGATACAGCGAAGAACAGACCAGTAGCTAGTGTGCTCCATTTGTAGCGAATTTGAACATGAAATCAGAAGAAGTAAAGGGAAGTTTTATAATCACACCCTTATTAGGGTTTTAGTTATGACGAAAGCCATCGGATTGCTCCGATGGCTCTTAGGGGTCCCTCAAGGGAACCTGAGTATATAATTACAGTCTTGCAGGTTTTTTGCATTCTTGCAATGGGCCTCTAACAAAGTGTTGAGAGCCTGAGTTTTTACTACGTCTTACATTATACGCATGAAGTTACGGAATTGCAACCGGCAGTTACTAATTCTTTATTGTGGCGTATCTGTCAGGGACGGGTTCCTCCAGCATTGGCGGAACCTGGAGTAGGGCGATTAAGGCCTTTAGTGGTAAAGCGATCTTTGATTTTATTGTACAAATTACGCAACTGCGGTGACGGAACTACGATGATTTGGTCGCCTGATTTTAGCGGAGCCTTGATTCGTAATTTACTGACAGCCCGCATTTGACTGACTTTGGCGATGCTTTTTGTTCCAGTCGGATAGCCACTTACTCTATTGATTTCCGGAATTTCTCCCAAATCGACATCATTCCAGTTGGCGGTCTTGTTCGGTTTTGCGGAGCCAAGAGGTATAACCATAATAGTGTCGGATGTTTTAGCATTATCCTCGACAACGACAGCGTAATGACTTCCTCCCAGCTCGGATCCAGGATTGTAGCCAAGCTCGACAGAAAGGATTGTTCCGGCGTCATACTTCAGAGTCTCGGTTAACGGGTCAAAAGTAGCTTCCTTTTGTAGGTAGCCGCTGTAATGCCCTAACCATTCCTCGATTAATCCTTGATTTTTTGTATCTAAAGTTAGTATCACACTCTTTAATTGCTGTAAGGCGGTATCAAGTTCAGTAGTAGGATTCCCCAGCGACATCTTTTTAACTCCCTTCAAACTAACTTCGGCAATTAACAATGATACGGACTAGACCAAGAAATGTCAGCAATTATTTTTTGAGTGAAAGGTTATAATAAATAAATGAAGCATTTGATTGACGCTGTATCACCGACTAAAAGCGGATAATTCTTGAATATAAAATATTTCTTGTCCTATTTTACAGAATCGTGTAAATTATTGGTATACCTTGATATATTCTTTGTTCCTCTTCTTACTGCCTGTCACGCGACTGGGCAGCATTCTAATTCCGGATCGAGGTCTGGACAAATTCTAATGATTAATTTTCTTTGTCGTGCAATTAATTGACTCGACGGAGAAGGATGCGCAGCTTAACTGCTGTGATAAATATGTTAATCCCCTCGTTTGAGGTGTGATATAAAGTTTGATGACGGTGGCCTTAACTGTGCCTTTATGTAAGAGAGAAGCTCTATTGAGTGGTACGATATCCCAGGAGGAGTCTGCCCCTTTATAGGGCTTTTAATATTTGCTTGATTCGCAAGCAAGAGGTGTAGGGAACCCCAGTTGGTTCTTTAAAATGGCCAATTAACTTCATATGGGATGAAAATGACGAGTCGGTTAAAAGCTGAGTTGTCATTTTTGCGTTTCCTGATAGTTTGTGGCAGTAAGTAAGGAGCTATGCGGTGGATCCGTCCACACTGCATATGAAATCTCAATGGACGTTGACATATGATGCGCTTTGCATCCATGACAGGCTCGAAGGAGTTGGTGAGCTCCTGATTATCACATCACCGCAGAAACACCAGGCACATTATGTGCGACTAGCTGCTCCCGGCTGATAGGGGAGGTCAGGCAGTGATTACACATGCGCAGGTGCGGTCAATGGAAGAAGGACCGTGTCGATCCAAGCCAGGGGAAGAAAGGCGAGGATTCAATATCCATCATAGCGTTGACCGGTCACAGACCACCAGCTCAAGCTGGCGCGGGTGACGCATCGCACCGGCTCTTTGGAGCCACACGGGATCTCCGTGCATGTGTGAAACTATTGCTTAACGTACAACTCCATGCCTTATACATTACATATAGACGATCTTGAATTTGCTTGGGAAATCTACGGATTTGCGGCCTCAAGTGTAAAAACGGTCTCTGTTGCCAATGGGCGAGGTATGTCTACATAGATAAATTTGAATTGGAAAAAGGAGCTGCAGAATCATGGCAGGCAGAGGCTGGATCAAAACAGACGAGGAGCTGCGGAGATTTGCTTACGCAAACGACGATATCATGAACAAAGGAGGCTACATCAATCTCATGCAGCAACTTAACAGATTGGCACGCCACACGAAGGGCGGTTTGAGTATTAAGACACAGCGGCAGTATTACAGCCATGCAGACCAGTTCATTCGCTTCTTGGCTGATGGGTATGGCAGCCAGAATCTTGCGAACATCTCTGGGAGACATATAGCTGATTACCTGGAAGAGAGGCAAGCAGACGGCAAAGCGGCTTCTACGATTGATCTGGATCTATGTGCTATCCGATATTTCCATGATCAGTTTGATCCGAAAGCGACACGCTATAGCATTCCAGATAACTCGATGTTATGCAAGAAATACGGAATCACGCTGGATCCGCGCAAGTATGGAGGGGTGAATCGGCGCTGGACGTGGGCAGAAGTGAATCGGATGGTCGAGCTCGCTATCCGCTATGGTCGCTATGACGTTTCGCATATCATCCAACTTGGATCGGGTCTGGGACTACGGATCCACGAAGGAATTCGCCTCTCCTGTGGAGATGCTATAGCGGCGCTACGGTCAGGAAAGCTGCACGTGAAGGGTAAGAACGGTCTCAAACGCGACGTCCCGCTAAGGGCTGATATGCCGCAGCTGCTTAGAGCAATCCTGGCCACGGCTCCCGGTAACTCTGATACAAAGCTTTTTGTTCCGGACGGAAAGAAAGCCCATGAGGTAATTCAGTCGATCCAGGCGTTTATCAGCAATTACCGTGACGGTGTTGCGGATCCCGGCGCCCGTCCGGATGGTGTGAAGATGACAGCTCACGGTCTCCGACACCTGTATGCATTTGAGCGGTATCGGGAATTCACTAATGAAGGATTCAAGCCTGCAGCTGCCCGGCTGAAGGTGGCCATGCTGATCGGACACTCCAGGGAAGATATCACCCGGATTTATTTGGCGGAAGATAAGGAGGAAAATATCGATGTCGGATCCGGAGTTTCTGCAGGAACGGAATAGCCAGCTGGAGCTGCAGGTGAGAAACCTTCAGGAAAGTGTAGGCAGATGGAAAAGGGAAGCCCAGGGTAAGCCGCCTCGCTTCGAATACGTCCAGCAGCGACACGAACGGGGGCAGCACTACATTTCTGTACCTGTTGAATCTCTACCGTCTGACACGCCGCTACACGAAGCGCAGGAGTACATCCGGGATCATGTGTTGCCGAAGTTTTACCCATACAAATACTATAATTGCTACTCTAGCCGACGCTATAGCGGGTGGGTCGTGACTATGGTAAGGGAAGATAGAGATGTAGATATGGATGCGGGACCCGCTTAGGCCATTGCTTGGGGGAACTGAGTTAGGAAATGAGTTGTGGAATTGATAACAGGCAAGCGAGTATATATATATATTTGTATTATATTGGTTTATACTTAGTATTATTTTCATTTTAGGAGGTATGGAAACAATGTCAACTATTTACAACAGTTCATATGGTGGTTCGTCTGTCGGCAGGATAGAAAATGATGGTGTTGTTTACAACAGTTCATACGGTGGTTCGGCTATTGGAAGAGTAGAAAATGACGGTGTTGTTTATAACAGTTCATATGGCGGTTCGGCTATCGGCAGAGTAGAACGCAACGGTGTTGTTTATGACAGTTCATATGGTGGTTCGGCTATTGGAAGAGTAGAAAATGACGGTGTTGTTTATGACAGTTCATATGGTGGTTCGGCTATTGGCAGAGCGGAAGGTGGCCATCTATTAAGAGGTGGGGCAGCATATTTATTGCTTATTAGGTTTTAATTTTCATAAAAACAATACTACAAGCTCGCATAGTTATTAGAGAGTTCGAGGGCTCGTTCGTAATCTTTGGTAAGTATTGCCGTATAATGCAGACAGCTCCACATATGATGGTCGCCATAATCGTGGAACAAGCGAACAATTTGCAAACTACATCCGTGAACAGGCAGACGTAAAATAGATATTTACTACATAAGAAAACCGCCAATCCTATTTAGGGTCGGCGGCTTATTTGTATTGTGGAGATTTCAAGTAAGGTTTAAAGCTTCTCTCCTGTGTCACGTAGTGTAAACACGGCTTCAAAATCACATCCCAAGACAGATGCTATCTCGACAGCTTCTTTCTCGGTAAATTTATCCCTCGATAGTTTATTCGTTAAGTTTTGGCGAGATTGACCTAGTTTGTTTGCTAGATCAGCAATAGTCATGTCTCGTCTCCCTAAAATGACTTTTATTTTTTCAGCTATTGTTAACGGCATTATTCCACAACCTTTCTACAGTCCAATTGTACACATATATGTTTCTTATGTCTACAAAAATAAATATAAGAAACTAATTGGTTTACTATAATTGTTGACAAAAGAAACTAATTAGTGTACATTTGAAGTAGAAAGTGAAAGATTCATGTAGCCATATGTCGAAAAATCGGAGGTGACGAGATATGTTTAAAAGCGGAATGGTATTTCGTGGTAGAGCCTACCTGAGGATCCGAGGATCTTGGTATCTACTGACCATGATCGCTACCAAGTTGGACAAGCAGAGAGGGGTTGAGATCCATTGAAGGATGACGTGGTTTATGGGTTAACGCGTTTCTTACTGCAGTCGTGTAAGGCTATGAATCAAAAAAGCGATCTCCTAGACAAACAGATCAGTAAGCTGCGGATAGAACTTGAAGAGCTACAAGCAGCACATGATGGCGCTTTTTCATTAGTAGACGAGGGTTTCCGAGATAAAATATTCCAGCTTAACGGTATTCCGGAACTTGATAAAGACGGTAACCATTGCCGGGATCTAGCCGAGGATGTGTTAAGCAAATTCTTCTACGAAGATGCGCTCGATGTGGATTCATGCTTGAAGGAATTCTATAGGCAGTTGGGAGTTATTCAGAAGGAAATCGATTAAAGACTCTGAAACTGAACTCATACGCAATTTGGTTTACAACGAGGCTTAAATACAGCAAGATCACTAAATTCTAACGTGGAGGTAGATTTCGATCATGGTGACTAATCCATTCCAAATTACTTTACGAGCTACAAGGATTTCATGCGGTTATACAGCGCTGGAGGCAGCGCAGGCTTGCGGTATAGCCGAGGGTACGATGAACCGGTATGAAACGGATGCCGGGCGTGTGCCGCGGCGTACAGCAGTCCAGCTGTCTCGATTATATGGTGGTGTTTCATTGGACTTGATTTACTGGGGTAAGGAATCCGATCACTTTAAACGTAAAGGGGCGGAGAGCGAATATGACAACAGCACAGCTTAATTTTCTAAGCGAAGAGGTCCCGGCGTATTTAATCGACAATGTTCGACAAGGGTATGCTACCGCATCTTTCCGGCTTATGCTGCAGCAACTCGAAGCATACAACGATTTTGAGGATGAAACACCGGATGAGATCGAGCGGATTAAGGCAATCGCCCTCGAAGGATTCAAGCGGCAGCTGGCCGAAGCGATCAGCCAAAATAATGCTCATTGCGGCAAGCCGGTCAATGTGGCAGGAACTTATAGTTTTGAAACATCTGAACACACTATGCTGGTAAGCTGCAGCATTTGTGGTGCCTATCACGAAATAAAACCCGCTCCCGCTACTACTAATAGCGAAAGCGGACAAGCCTTAAACCCGATGACATTATAACATACTTATCGATTCACAGAGCACGAGGGAAGCTTACTCCTTCGGCTCTTTTTATTTTGTCTGATTTTCGGTTGTTGGGATGCAATGCAACGGCAACGCGAGCCCGGTGCAACGGAAAGGAAATCTGGAAGCGGGTTTTCAGACAACCTGAAAGCACAACAGGTCGGTTGTACAACAATCAGATTGCATCCTGGTTATGCGTCTATGTGTGCAGTGGAGCGATTGAAAAAACCTGAAGTGAAAGCAGAAATGGTAACGGGACTTTCAATGATATTTTTACCTGGAAAGACCGTGAACAACCAAGAATAAACTGAACAGAACCCCCAATAAACGAAGCTTATTGAGTTATAGCAGTACAACGTTGTACTGCATTAATTTTACAAAACCAACTCAATTCCGGAAAAGTGTGCACACAAAAGAGAAAGGTGTGCACACAAAAGGTGAATATTCGTAAGGTTATCGATGCTACAACCCTTATAAACCCTTAGGTTGCGAACAGCTAGTGTACTCCAAAAGAGAATGAATGAAGTACTCCAAATAACTCGAACATTCCAGGTTTAAAACAGAGGCTGACGGAAGGGTTAACTGTGTCGTCCAAGCAGTTTTAAGGATGTATCCAGGATGCATCTTTTTTACCATGGATGCATCCAAGATGCATAGATGCATCTGAGGCTGATAAGAAAGGCTAAGGTTGCCGAGTACAAAAGATCAATACGTGCGGTCTGCTTTCGCTTGCTTACTGGATTCTTTCCACTTGATGAAGTCGGCCTTATCGACCCGCTTTTGCTTACCTACCGTGTAGTGTGGGATGCCACCAGCCGCTTCTTTAAGCTGGAATTGGTCATATATCCTGCGGACGTTGATTTGGAGGTAATCGGCAATGTTCTGCGCGGTAAGGACTTCTGGAAGATGGTCCAGAGAGGTCGTAGCGTTTCCTGTAGCATTTGGTGGGCTCTCGCCGTGTTCTTGGCCAACTGGAGCTGTAGCCTGATCAGCCTCAGCTTTTACTAATCGAATTGTGACGGTTGTAGAGATCTCGCATACCAGGTAATCAGTTCCAGATAAAAGTTGTTCAATTCGGATATGGGTTGGCCCCTTTCGAATTCCCAAGCGTTAGGATTTTGGATGATCCCTCCAGATGCAGCATACCCTAAAGGCTGTTACTGATATTCCGGAAATAAGACTTCGAGCATTCTCGCAACGCGCTGCCGATCTTGATTGGTGAGTGGATGGCCTTTGTAATAAACTGCATCTATCTGTTCGATCTTTTCTTTCAAATCAAAAAGGTCATTAGAGAAATCCTCGTTACCAAAGTCTCTAATGAGTTCCTCATGTCTCGCTTTCTGGGCTTCCTCGATATGCCCTGCATCATACATCAAATGAGAGTATTCAACACCAAGCGGATCGGCAAGCTTTTTTAGAATTTCAGGTGAAGGCATCCCCGTTTTTCGGCCACTTTCCAAATGCGATATATATGATTGAGACACGCCAGATTTCTCCGCTAGTTCATGGGTGCTTAGTGATCGTTCTTTTCTATATTCACGCAATTTCCTGCCAAACTCTTTAACGTCCATAACTAAACCCGCCCTCTCATTATTAAATACAATAATACTCAAAGTGAATACAAAAGTAAATAAAAAACCTTTACATATGACATAATTCACTATATTATGAGTTTAATAGTACTCATTGAGTACTAAAAAGGTTGAAGGGGGGTGGAGCTACAATGTACCTGAAAACAAACGTCAACACTCTGAATGAGTTGCTTTTCCGTAAGGGTTTGACGAAGCGATCTTTTGCCCAGGTTGCCGGAATCGGGCAAGTAACTGCCCTGCAGGTGTGCAATGGCCAAAGAAATCCTTCCGCTCCGGTAGCAAAAAAGATTGTTGATGCACTTCAAACGGATTTTGACAGCCTGTTTGAGATTGTTAAGGGAGAGACAGCGCACGGTTGCCTTAGGTGACAAACAAGGGATATCACATATCGGGGTAAAGCAGGCTAGGTCGAATTAAGCGATAGAGGCGGAAGGGAGACGAAAATGAATCGTAGGTTGGAACAAGCCGTGAATGACACGGTTAACGAGCTCCGGGAGCGTGGAATTGACGTTTCAAGAATGCAGGATGAAATTGGCGAGATTATCGATGATCGTTGGCCGCATTATGAAGCTGATCGCGATTGGGAAGATGTGGCTAAACAGCTGGGATTATTCTGACACAAACATTAAGACCAATACGGGCTGGCTTTCGAAGCATCTTCCGCTATGGTTGAAACGAAGGGTGAGATGGTATGAAAACGGTGAAAATGTCTTTAATATCTTGGCAAGGAACGATTGTAAATGAATGGTCAGTGGCATATGCACGTCGTAATGACGCGCTTGATCACGCAATGGATCGAGCTGATCAGGAAGGACACGCCGGTATAATGTGGGCTACGTTCAGCCAGGGAAAGACGCAAGAGGTTGCTTTTGACTCACACGATCCGCGCGGAATAGAAGTATTTGCCAAAGCTGCCCTGCCTTATATGACCAATAAAAAGCTTGACGTGGATCGTCTGCTTCGGGAAAGTTCTGTGCGAATGCCGGGACCCAATCTCAAATCAGCGAAATGCAAGTAGGGAAGCGGGCGGCAGCATGGAAGACAGAGAACTTGATATATCATTCGGCAAGCATCGGACAGACATCAGCTGGAAAATTGAATATCTAGCCTGGGGCGAGTTTGTGGATCGCCTACGTAAGGTACGCCGGACTGCAGAGACGATGGCACAGTATGACAAGATGGATAAGGCGAAGAGAGGCAAGATCAAGGATGGCATCTGCTTTGTTGGAGGGCTCGTCCGTGGCGGGCGCCGCAAGAAAGAGTCCATTGACACCCGCAGCCTGCTCGCGTTGGACGTGGACAGGGCTGACGATGATTTCCTGTTTTCTGTTGAACTCGTCTTGGGTGGATCTGCTTACGTGATTTACTCTACGCATAGTTATCGGCCAGATGAGCCTAAATACCGTCTTGTCGTGCTTCCTAACCGTAACCTAAGCCCAGACGAGTATGCCGCTATCAGCCGCAAGCTGGCGGAGCAGATCGGCATGGACTACTTCGACAAGACCACATTTGATGTGCATCGCCTCATGTACCTACCTAGCTGCAGCAAGGATGCAGAGCCAGTGCTTGAAGTCTACGAGGGCGAGCCATTGGATATCGATAAGCTGCTTGGTGAGTACAAGGATTGGCGAGACCCGCTGCAATGGCCACGGCATGCTGACGACAAGATTCAGCGCCATACGTCCAAGAGGATGGAAGACCCTAGGGCGAAGCGCGGGATTGTTGGTTTATTCTGCCGGTGCTTCTCGATCAGTGATGCCATTACGACGTTTCTGCCTGACAAGTATGATGCCACGGACGAAAGTTTGACGCGATACACCTATGCAGGATCCAGCAGTTTTGGTGGGCTTGTTGTTTACGACGAGGACACATTTGCTTTTAGCCATCATGAAAGTGATCCGTGTAGCGGTCGTGAAGTCAATGCGTTCGACTTGGTTCGGCTGCATATGTTCGGCGATTTGGATGAGGGTTTGGCTGATAATACGAACTTGGAAGAGAAACCAAGCCAAGTAGAAATGAAGCGGTACGCAGCTGAGCTGCCGGAAGTAAAGAAGATTTCCCAGGAAGAAAGCAGCGCGGAGATGCAGGAGGCTTTTGCCGATGCGATGGAGACCGATTCCCCCACGGAAGGGGAACACCAAATTGATATTTCTAACGTCCGGATCCCCTCTGGATTCAAGGTTATGGATGGGAAAATATTCGAGGTCCGAGAGTTGAAGAATGACATTAAACATATCCCGATTTGTGATTGTATGGTTGCTATTACCGCACGGTATGTGAACCTAACGGACAACACACATGGTCTGGAGGTATCGTGGAAGATTAATGACTGGCTCCGGACCGTGTCCGATTCTCGAAGCACCTTCATGGACTCCAAGAAAATTATCAACTTATCTGATTATGGGCTCCCGGTACATTCGGGTAATGCCCGAAACCTGGCCGGGTATTTGAGCCGATTCGAGACGGAGAATGAACAAACGCTTGTAACAAAGAAGGTCAGCAACCAGCTGGGGTGGACGAAAGGCGGTTTTTTGCTGGGGGAACAATTCATCGGCAAAGGTGCGATTCAATTCCAACCGGGGGATGCCGGGGACGGTCAGACGGCAAAGGGCTTCCATACAAAAGGAACGATGGAAGGGACCCTTGATGTGCTGAACAAGGTTCAGGCGTTTGCTGCGGTCAAAATGGCGATGTATGCTGCCCTATCCGCCCCGTTGCTTGAACGCTGGGGTGAGAGCCCGTATATATTCGAGCTAGCAGGAGGAACGTCCAGAGGGAAGACTACAGCGATGCGGATTGCTGCCAGCCTATTCGGCTGCCCCGATGAGCAGAAGCCCGGATTTTTCAAGCAGTGGAACCTGACTAGGGTTTCCATTGAACGGTATGCTGCCACAATGAATAATCTGCCGCTATTTATTGACGACACGAAGAAGGCTGACATTCGGATTGTCCCAGGTGTTATCTATCAGTTCTGCAGCGGCCAGAGCAAAGGACGAGGATCGTTGAAAGGGTCGCAAGCGGGCGTAGGGTGGTGCACGGTCATGCTATCGACAGGGGAGCAGAAGCTGACTTCTTTCTCCAAAGATGGTGGTGCAGCTGGGCGAATTTTGTCACTGGAGGGACCACCATTTGCATCCACGGACGTGGAGACAGCTAAGATGATTGATGGGTTGAACAAACAGGTAAGCGAGCATTATGGCCATGTAGCGGAGCCGTGGATCCGATTCCTGCAAACGACGGACATGAAGAATTGGAAAAAGAAGTTTGCAGCAGCCAATGATAAATACTTGCAGCTCGCGCGTGGCGCAGGTGAAGTCGCTATGCGGATATCCAAAATCATGGCGATCGTTGATGTCGTAGGGGAAATGTTCGACCTTTGCTTCGGTCTTAGTCTTTACGCGCCGAGTGAATTACGAAACGAATGGCTCCAGATCATCCGCGGTGCAACAGAGCTGGACCAAGCGGCAGAGGCTGTAGACGCAGTGATGGGGTGGGTGGCTTCCAAGAATAAGCAATTTGTTAAAAACGGCATGCCCCCATACGCAGGGGATACCCTCGGTGAACTCAAAAAGGACGAGGCCATCGTAATCGCGACAAATCTGAACGATTTTCTAAGGTCCCATGGGTATGAACCCCATTCTATAACAAAGGCCTGGAAGGAAAAAGGATGGCTAAACACAGATACGGGGCGAACACAAAAATCCCCTAGGATTGCCGGTGTTGGAAATACCCGTACTTATAATTTTAACCTAAGTAAATTAGGATGGTCGTTTGACATCCCTGATCGATTTGCAGAATTCGGTGAGGATTAGCGTTTTATGAAACCAAAATCGGGCTAATCCTACCACAGAATACCGAATACTAGAAAGGATGTGGTTACGCCAAAAACACAAGCGGATCAAGGGTTTTCAGCTATTCATTATTATATGTAACCTATGTAACCAGTAAATAATATATATACTTAATAGTGAAAATTAATTTCCATATAATTACCAATTATGATATTTTAATATTTTCATATAAGTATATATTTTCCACGTGGTGGTTACGTGGTGTCAAATTGCTTAACCCCTTGGGGCGTAAGGGTTAGCGGTGGTTTCAATTGCTGGTGACTACTGGTTTCATGGGAAAATACCACCTATAACTAGAACAAACCAGGTTAAGAAGTGGAGAGGAGGGTTGAGTACGTGAAGAAGAAAAGCAAGCTGCTCAGCCAGGCAGATAAAAAACTCATGAGCCAGATGCGAGAGGCTGCAGATCACGGTGCTTTTGAGGCTTGTGTTACGCATTTTATGGAAACTGTGATGTCAGGTGATATTCCCTGTATGGCGGGGGTCAATAACGCGGAGAAACTCAAGCTTATCGTAATTCGGCAATTGGCGTATATCGCCAACATCGTAGCAGCAGAAAAGGGTCTCTCAACCTTTTCCATAGTACACCCTTTCGCGATATTTGATACGAGGTCGAAAGGGTGAGACCCGTAAGGAGTAGATTTCAATACGTGCCTAAGGGTACCGCACAAAGGAGAGATGAAACATGATGGATGTTATTAAAAGCTACCTGGTCAGCTTGGGTTTTAGCGTCGATAAGGCTTCCTATCAAGAAGTTACGAAGGTAATGGGCGGTGCTCAACAGAGCGTCGCGAAGTTTGCCGGCAGCGCTGTGACCCAGTTTGCCCTGGCTGGGTTAGCGGTGACCACCTTTGCCGCAACGGCAGTCCTTGGGATATCGAATTTCCTGGACAAGCTAGCCCAGGCAGATCTGGAGACAGAGAAGCTGGCTAGGCAGATGTGGCTCAGCAAAGATGCAGCAGCTGCCTACAGCAACACGCTTAAGGCGATGGGCGTTACACTGCAGGACTTGTACCTGTCGCCGGAGCTGATGCGGAATTTTCAGGAGCTCAACAAAGAAGCTCGGAACCTCAAGGCTCCAGCTGAATTTTTTGACCAGATGAAAGAGATCCGGGCGATACGTTTTGAATTTACGAAGCTGAAGCTAGAGGCGACATATTCGCTGCAATGGATCGGCTACTACCTCATTAAGTATTTGGAAAGCCCGATCAAGCAGATCAAGCAAACGCTGCAGGAAGTCAACAGCGTCATCATCAAAGAGATGCCGTCCTGGACGAAGGTCATAGCTCAGGTCATGAGCTGGTTTGCGAGGATGGGTATTGCTGCCTTCAAAGCGCTTAAGGATATCCTGCAGTTGTTCGGGGATTTAAGCAGCCAGATACCCCGTAATCTTAAGTTGATCGGTGCCGCTGTGACGGCGTTCGGGTTAATTTTGTCCACGGGACCTGTAGGCATATTCATCGCCAGTTTGCTAGGCCTTATCCTGCTGCTGGATGATTTTTATACGTACATCGATGGCGGCGATTCCCAATTTGGACCGTTCTGGCAGAAGCTTCTTGATCTGTTTGAAGGGTTAAATGGCGCTGGCTTTTTCGAGGAGTTTAAGAGGAGCGCCAAGGATGCGTTCGAATCGGTTTCTAAAATCGTAGACGACGCTAAGAAAAGTATCGAAGATTTCTGGAAGGCGCTCGAAGACAAGGGAGCCTTAGAGAACACGGAAAAAGCGTTCAAAAATACCTTTGAGATACTGCGTCTTTTATTCGAAGGTGGGAAAACTTGGGTTCAAGACTTTTTTAAGGAACTGGAGAAGCAAGGTGTTCTAACAGACCTAAAAGAAAGTTTTGAGGATGTTATTGTTTCGGTAGCCGATCTAGCTGAGGCGGTCACAGAGGCCATAGAAAAAACACTGGGTCTGAAGGAAACGGAAATAATCCTTGGGGGCATTGGGGATATTCTGAAGCTTGTAATCATTGCCTCTTTAAAAACTATAAATGGTCTTTTAAAGTCCACAGCTGGAT
>NZ_JAAOIW010000012.1:196504-248007 GCF_011440305.1 Paenibacillus agricola
GTGCAGGAGCCAATTATACCCGAAACGAATTTCGGAGTGGTGGCGAATTCCCAAGCGCTTGGCGGTATCCTGTATGGCAGGCGGTATCGGATTATTGTCAGCGGTCCAGATGGCACAGCGCTGGATGTATCTCAGTTAAGATGCACCTTTAAGATCCAAAAGACGCTCTTGCAACCCCCGAACTTTTGCGAAATCGTCTTGTACAACTTGGAGCCAAACACGGAGAATGCCATCATTAAAGAAGGCAACCGCATCATCGTAGAAGCCGGTTACGAGGGCGACCAATACGGCGTTATTTTCGATGGAGATATCATCCAGCCAATCCGGGATAAAGAGGACGCGGTTACCTATCGCCTTACCCTGGTTTCGCTGGACGGCGACCGATTCATGAACCAGGGTTTTGTTGGTTTCTCCGTTTTGAAGGGGCAATCTTCACGTAACTTGGTGGAGCAGATCGCAAGCCAGGCGAAAGTGCCGGCGCAGATCGGCAGCATTTCAGACGGTTTCGACAAAGCGGAGTTGAGCAGGGGCAAGGTTGTTTTCGGCTTAGCAAAGGATTATCTGAGGCAACTTGCACAAACGCAGGATGCCTCGTTTTATATGGAGGATGGCAAAATCAACCTGGTTAAGGTAACGGATCCGCCAGAAGGGGAGATTATCGAATTGTCTCCTGCATCCGGATTGATCGGGCAACCTGTTCAAAATGACCAGGGCATCACCTTCAAAAGCCTGCTGAATCCAAGGATCAAGATCAACCGGTTTGTCCGGATCGATAACAGCCAGATCCGTGCCCAGACCTTTCAGACGGGTCAGATTATCCGCAACTTGGACGCAGAAGGTTTATACCGGGTTATCGGGATCACCTACACTGGCGATACCCGTGGAGACGCATGGGAATGTGAATGCGAAACCGTTAGCCAAGCGGGAATCCTCCCAGGCATGGTATCAGCAGTTACGGCAAACCCATTCTAAAGAGGTGCAATGATGACCAGCCCAATTAGTGAACGCCTGGACGAAGACGAAGAGTTTTACCGCAGGATGCTGGCAGCTTTCGCAGCGGATCTGCGCGTGGCTACTCCTGGTATCATCCAAGAATTTGACCCTGCTACTCAAACAGTTACAGTTCAAACAGCGATCAGGGAGAAGATAATCGATGAGCAATTAGTGACACATTGGTTTGAAATACCATTGCTACTGGACGTGCCCATCGTGATCCCTCGAGCGGGAGGTTTTGCGCTTACGCTGCCGATCGTACCGGGTGATGAATGCCTTGTGGTATTTGCAGATAGGTGCATTGATGCGTGGTTTAGCAGCGGCGGTGTCCAGAACCAGATCGAGTCCCGGCGGCATGAACTGTCGGACGGGTTTGCGATCATCGGTGTGTGGAGCCAGCCGCGGGTGCTTGCTGGTTATGCTTCTGATGCCGCGCAGCTCCGTTCGGATGACGGATCTGTTGCGATTACGCTGGGAGCTGGATCGATCGACATCGATGCGCCGATTGTGCGGATCAACGGCACACCAATAACGCCGTAAGGAGGAGCAGCATGCGATACCGAAAACTCAATAACGGAGATTACACATTCGGAGGTAACGGCGATGATTTTATAACTGGCACCTTAGCCGTCAGCCAGGCCATCAAAACAAATCTGCTGCTCCTGCAGGGGGAGTGGTGGGAATCAACGGGTACCGGGTTACCATTGTTCCAACATATCCTCGGAGCGCCCGGCACACCTCAGCACATACAGGCAACAGACTTGCTGGTCCAGGACAACATCTTGGCCACGCTGGGAGTCCTCCGGATTAAAGATTTCAAAAGCATCTACGAGGATCGCAAATATGGCTTGTCCTGCAAAGTAGAAACGATTTACGGCGATGCAGAAACAGAGGTGATTTTCTAATATGGCTTATTTTGCACCCTTCATCGATGCTAGCGGCTTACACATACCGGCTTACACAGATATCCGTGACCAGCTGGTAGCCGATGCTAAAACGATCTTCGGGTCTGATATTTATCTTGGCATAGACACACAGGATTACCAATGGATCTCGGCAGTGGCTGACATCATTTATGATTCGTTCTTAACAAGCCAGGGCGTGTATAACAGTAGAGGACCCTCTACGGCACTCGGGAGTCCTTTGGATATCATCGTAAAACTGAACGGCATCAAACGCCTAGCAGCCGTATTCTCAACGTGCTACGTAACTTTGACAGGCACAGCCGGAACAACGATCACAAATGGCGTAGCCGGTGATACCAATGGCAACGGCTGGAGCTTATCCAGTCCGATTGTATTGGATGGCGCAGGGCAGGCTACAGCGCTGGCAACGTGCCAAATTGCGGGACCTGTTACAGCTAACCCTGGGCAGCTTAATAAGATTGTCACACCGACATACGGCTGGACATCGATCACAAACGACTTAGCTGCCTCCATCGGGACTAACGTGGAGACAGATGCGCAATTGCGCTCCAGGCAAGCGATCAGTACAGCACAGCCTAGCCGTACGGTGCTGGAAGGTATGCAAGGTGCTGTCGCTGCTGTTTCTGGTGTAACGCGTTTCAGGGTGTACGAGAACGATACAAATGTAACAGATCCTGACGGGCTGCCTGCTCACTCGGTTACAGCAGTTGTGGAGGGTGGCGACAGTACGTCGATCGCATCTGCCATCTACGAGAAGAAGGGTCCAGGTTGCTACACCAACGGCACGACGGAAATCATCCTTACCGATGCGTACGGTAATCCTACTTTCGTCCGTTTCTACCGGCCGACCTACGTGGACATTGATGTGGTCGTGAACGTTAAGGCGCTGTCAGGCTACACCAGCAACACTACAGCCGATATCAAAGCAGCCATCGCGGCGTACTGTGACAGCCTGCTGATCGGTGATGACCTTTATGTATCGAGCTTGTGGAGCGCCTCCTTTGCTGCTAATGAGGTACCTAACAAACCCCAGTTCTCGATCACGGGGCTAACAGCGGCAAAGCATGGAGGCTCGCCGAGTACAGCCGATATCGTTATCCTCTTTAATGAAGTAACTCGTGGTAACACAGCATACATCGTCGTAAACGTGACATGAGGAGGTAGCCATGGCGATCGATAAACAGATAGACCTTATCACCTCCCAGCACAAGACGCAGCCCAAGTTTATGGCTTGGCTGTCTGCTGCCCTTACGATCACGGATGACGGTGTTGCAGCAACCAAAACGGTACCGACTCTTTTCGATATCGACAATGCTATCGGCAAGCAGCTCGACACACTTGGCGAGATCGTGGGGCGTAGTCGCAAGGTAGACTTCCAGCCTACAGATGGGTCAAGTCCTGAGTTGGACGACGCTAATTTCCGGTTGATCATTAAAACTAAAATTGCGACGAATCAGTGGGACGGGACAATCTCGCAGATCCGTGACCTGTGGGCAAACATTTTCGAGTACCTGATGTTGGTCATCGTGGACAACCAAGATATGAGTATTAGCCTGGGCGTTGTCGGCTTGTCCACGCCGCTGGAAAAGGATTTGATTGCTAACGGATATATCCTGCCGAAACCAGCCGGAGTCCGAGCGAATTTCAGTTTTTACGATGATGCGATATTCGGCTATGACTTGGACAACTCGGCGATCAAAGGGTATGACGAGGGTTACTGGTTTCAGGCGTATCCGTTGTTCGCGTATGACATTAGCAACAGTCAGCTAAAAGGCTATGACGAAGGGGAGTGGGCATAGTGGCAACCAGTAATTTTAAAGTGTTTAACGAAACGATGAGCAATATCGAGAACGACGTACAGTATCTTGCGGATGCACAAAGAGTTGGCGGGGTGGTGCCTGGTGTAGCTCCTTCAGCCCTTCATAATAAGCTATATAGGCAAGTATCCATTATGGTGGCAGCTCTGGGACAGCTAAGTGCAAACCGAGGATTTAGCGTAAGTGATGCAGATCTTACTGCACTCGTTGCTGCTCTGAATGGGGCCTTAGGTCCAGCACAGACAACAGGGACTATGACGCTTTACGTTTCGACAACAGGGAACGATACAACCGGAGACGGATCGATTGGGCTACCATACAGAACAGTTCAGTTTGCAATTAACAAAATACCTCAAATCGTTAACCACTCGGTAATTATTAACATAGCCGCAGGGACGTATGCCGAAGCTATTAACATTGCCGGGTTTAATGGAAAAGGAATTTTAGAATTAATCGGAAACACAGCATCAGCTACAGTCAGCGTTATATCCATTCTCATGCAAGTATGTGGGTGCAAGGTTAAATCGTCTGGTTTAAATGTGACCACGACAACCGGCGCAGCCATTACAGTAGATGGATGTCAATGGGCGCATTTGAATACCAATTTTGTAACATCAAGTGGCGCATTTGAAGGTATTAGAGCCGTTTCGTCCTTTGTATATACTGCGGGGAATGTATTGTCAAATCGTAGCGTGGCTATTTATTCCGATTTTATGTCTGTAGTTGGAAGCACTAACAACACGGGCACAGGAAATACGATAGGGCTTTATGCATCGACTGCGGGAACAATTGGAAAAGGCGGTACGCAGCCCGCGGGTACAACTGCCGAAGCATTTAGCACAGGGGGTGTTATTCGATGATAGCAATTTTGCATGTAGATGGATTTGTGCGAATGCTCATACCTGATTTAATTTCCATTGATGGTGGAAATGTCACGGGTGTTGATTCAGCAGCCAGAGGCACAACAGCCGATATTCTAGTTGTGGACGGCTTCACGCACAGCGAGGACGAGACAGGGCAATTCATAACGAATGGCTCAACTACAATCCGTCTTCTTGACGCGATTAATCCGAGCGATTTCACTGACACTCGTGCTCAGTTACCTCTCACTCCTGAGCAGCAAAAGGATCAACGGATTGCGCAACTTGAAGAAGAGAATATCGATAACATGCTAGCTCTTGTCGAGCTGTATGAAATGTTTTTAGGAGGGGTCTAGTCAATGGCGACTGTTTACTACAAACTAATCAAAGCTGGTAAAAAGGTAATTGGAGACGTGCCTGAGAATCTTCGACCTGATGTGAAAGCCTTACTTGATGCAGATGCTTAAAGGAGCCCTGGTGTGGCTTCTTTTTTGTTTACTGGGAGGAGGTGATATCATGGTCACTGTATACGTAACGCTCATCATCAAAGGTTACAAAACGTTTGCACAGGTTCCTGTTAATCTACAGCCTGCTGTAGAAGCTGAATTACTAGCGCTAGGACTAGACACGGACGGCAAGCCATTGCCAGAGTAGAGAACGTGCCCCGAGCAATCGGGGTTGTTTTTATGTCTGATAACGGAGAGGACAAATAGAAATGACAATTAAATTAGTGCTTGGCGGCTTACTTACGGCAGTGATCGGCACCAATGAAAAGATAGCTGCCTATAGCGGAATATTATCGATATTGGGTTTCATTACTAGTTCGTACCTAGGTGGCTGGGATATCGGGTTACGGATACTTGTGTTCTGCATGGTTTCGGATTATTTATCAGGAGTAGCAGGTGCCATTAAAAATAAGAAATTAGACGCAGAAGTTATGTTTTGGGGAGGCATAAAAAAAGCCGTAATCCTCGCTGTGCTTGCGCTCAGTATCTTGCTCGATGAGTTCGTAGGTAACGATGCTCCAGCCTTTCGTACACTTGCCATCTACTTTTATGTAGGCAAGGAAGCCTTATCGGTCATTCAGAATTTCGGTATCCTTGGCGTCAACCTACCAAGCTTCATTGTTAAGGAGTTTACTAATTTCGAGAAAAAGGGGGATGGCATCGATGGCAAAGGGAATTGATTGTGCAACAGCTTTAACTGTTAATACAGCCGCAGCATTTGCTGCAGACGGGAATGCCTTCGTAGCCCGTTACCTGGTTCCGGTGAACAGTTGGAAGGCGCTAACGCTGGCAGAGGCCGAGATTATTACGGCAGCTGGCATGCACATCGTTTCCGTATTCGAGACGTCAGCCGGCAGACCACTAACAGGGAAAGATGGAGGAAAGAACGACGGATCCACAGCGCTCCAGCTAGCCAAGGATATCGGGCAGCCTGAGGGCAGTACGATCTATGCTGCTGTAGACTTCGACGCAACGCCAGGGCAGATGCCTTTGATACTTGCTTACCTGAAGGCATTTGACGAAGCTACGCCAGGCTATGCAACAGGCGTGTACGGATCCGCATATGTGGTGGAAGCTGTTCAGGCTGCCGGTGTTTGCTCCCACTACTGGCAGACCTATGCATGGAGCCGTGGCAAAGTGGTGGACGGCATTCACATCTACCAATTCAGGAACGATATCGAGGTTAACGGGATCGGCGTGGACCTTAACGAATCCTATGGGGCAGAGGGCTGGTGGAGTTTGGCCGCTATCGAAGAAGAGAAGGAGGCTGAGGACGGTATGGAAAAACAGCAAATGGTTGAATACGAAGCAGACTGGAAATGGGATCAGCTCGCTAAATCTTTGGACGGCTTATACCATGCAGGGCTGCTTGAGAATTACAACTGGGCTGAGCAAGCAAGTAACAGGGATATAACAATTTCGGATGCTTTGCTGATTATGGCGACTATGTTGGCCAGGCAGAACGGCGTTAAGATCGGGGATTAAATTCAATAATACTCGAACAAAGAAAAGCCCTCCATCCTGTTTCCAGGTAGAGGGCTTATTAATCCTTTTTAGTGTTAATATAAATCTTCTGGAGCAAAATTATTATTTCTCCAAATCCGGCTATCGCAATTCCACCGATTATCGAAAATGTAGATGTTAGCATAGGAGCCTTAAAAAACAAAACGGCAAGTAGAGAAATGAATATGGTGACTGCACCACTCCAAAACAGCAAACTGCCGATTAAACTGGATTTACCGTAAACGTCTTCTTTTTTCATCGACTTCTCCTGCGTTCTTACCTGAGCCCCGTCTTTAACTTGATACTCCACCAAACCACACACCTTCCATATGTTGAATACACACTTATAATTGTCATATTTTAGTATAACATTTTATAGGGTGGCTTCTCTACAGTTTTATTTTCACAAAAATATCTCTTGTAATACGAACTTGTGTTCTATATTATGTAGAATATAGGAATATGTGTTCGTATATTTGGAGGGGCGGTTCTATTGGAAAAAACTCTTTGTAAGTACATAGGTCATATTGTCGAAATCATCTACCAGGGACCCAACGGGCAGTTGACCCAGCGGCGAATCGAGATCCGTACCATTGGAGGCAGGACGATCAAGGCGTATTGCATGGAACGCAAAGCGCCGCAGGTGTTCCGAATCGACAACGTTCTAGCCGTCCATCCATTGGAACAAATAAGGAGAACCTCATGAAGGAACCACAGAGAAAAAAGCTTGTCGGGAACGGGCTTTGGGAGTCCAGCCGGATGATGCTGCCCGAGTATGTAGCAGCACTGAAAAGGCAGGCCGAGGAGAGCAAACAGCTTGTCAAACCTATCCTAACTGACGACGAAAAAGACTATATCAATGGACTGATCCGCAGTGCCAGAGCTTCGTGCCTGCCGGTTACACTTACCCTACTACACGGTGAATACGATCGAGAAGATATAACAGGGCAAGTGGACAAAATTGAAACGCGTAGAGGCGTGAAGATCCTGCTTGATGAGTTAGGGGATGATTGGCGCTGGATCCCGTTCGAGGATATTATTCATGCGGAGTTTGATCAGGTGGAAATATAACAAGCTTTTTAAATAGGAGGAATGAACAATGTCCAAGTTAGCGAAAACTGTAGGAAAGAATGCCATACCAAAACGCCCAACCCGTGATGAGTTTGAACTGGAGGAGTTGGGAGAAAAGTTGGTCGAAGCACACCAAGAGAAGCAAGAGGTTCTTTTAACTGTATGGGGCCTGACGGAACAAGTGCGTGGGCGGATCACAAATATGGACCCTCGCTCCAGAACGGTTCATATCAGCAGGTATGGTGATGTAACCAAAGTGCCATTCTTGGATATCTGGAAAGTAGATAACCCTGGGAACTGATCTTCTCAGGGCTTTTTTTTTTGGAAATACTTTTCAGAAGGAAAGGAAACGCCGAACCGATGAGCCGATCCGACTAAAACTTTTGACCACATATTTGCCCACGCAATCCTATTTTCTCATGTAAATTTAGTTAAATATGTTACACTAATAAATTATAAAAACACCGTCATACCGCCATTTTTGACATTATCGTTAAAGATGTTACAGACCTAAAATAATTCGAAAGCAATTACAACATGGCAAGCTTAATGGAGCAGAGGGGAAAGGATAGAGACAAGGATTAAGTAACTTTCGGTCCCCTATTATAGAGAGAAGCACTCGCGATTTTTTTGTCCTCTTATTTTATGATGCGTATTCCGCCCTTATATGAGCTTTATCTATTTATTTTTTATTTTATTCAAAAAGAAATCGCTTTTAACCACCGGCAGCTACTGTCGGTGGTTGTTTTTTGCATGAACAAAAAAGGCGACCCGTGCGGGCCACCCTAACTAAGTATGAAAAGTGTTCCATTATCTCGAGAAGTTACTGCCAGCTAGCTGCTGCTCAGCGATTTGAACCAATCGACGTGTAATATGACCACCGATTGCTCCTGTATCACGAGAAGCCATAAAGCCATAGTAACCATCCTGAGGAATTTGAATGCCTAATTCCTGTGCCACTTCATACTTCAGTTGCTCCAAAGCTTGTGAGGCTTGAGGTACCACTAGTACATTACTGCTACGGGATTGCCCTTGTGCCATCTTAATCACCTCCGTTTCATAGAGTTAGTATGTACGAAGTTTTAAATATTAGACAAGCAAATAGTTGGAAATAAATAGGTAATGGGCACAGCGATCTTTGTGGCTAGTTTTGAGCAAAATCTATACAATTCAGATAGGAATCCCTATAATAATAGCCATCAAAGGTTGGAGTGTGAGGAGGAAGCACTTTGTTTAGTTTAAGCTACAACAACTGGTCCTGGGACGCAGATTTGCAAATCATTCATGCCGACGTTAAGCTCGTAGCTGATGGGGACATATTGATTGATGAACCACTATGTGTAGACGTAGGGCTGCCTGCTTTGATTTATAGCATATCGCAGGATGTTGAACCGTACCGCTGGGGAAAGGTAGAGGAGTGGGCACGTATGCCCTTTTTTTGCTGCGGCTGCGGCGACCCGGAGTGCCGGGCCTTTTCCTTTCGTGTTCGTCACCTGGATGGTGGACAAACGCTGGAATTGACGGAACTGGAGGAGCGGCAGCATGGCGAGCCTAGGGAGCATAATGTTTATGCGGTGGATTTGCAATCGTATAGGCAGCAAATTGTTGCTATTGGCAAGTATTTTCTGTTGTTTGTAGACGGCTTGGATTATGTGCCTTATTTTGGTGACACGGTTAAGGTTGTGTCTGCTCTGGTAAAGCAAAGTGAGCAACAATAAGCTTTGTTCGAAATATTGTTATAAAAGCGGAAGGTATCTACTTGTTGTTGGCCCCATTATCATTTATTGTAGAGCTAGATCTAAATTGACCGTAATATAGCTGATAGTAATGATTTTGAATATTAGTAGCTGGAGGTAAGTAGATGGGTAAGGATGATGGCCGTAACAAGCTGTTAAAGGAACGTAATTACACACCGTTTATCATTGTGTTTTCCATTGTTTTGGTATCGATTATAACGCTTTTGTTTTTTTTGCCGGGGTATGACGGACATCTTGATTTTGATGTGACGATTTTCCCGCTGCTTAATGCGATTTTTAATTGCTTTACTTTTATCGTGCTGCTATTGGCGTTGTATGCGATCAAAAAAAGAAATATCCCCCTGCACAGAAGCTTTATTTTTGCAGCCTTTGGTTCTACGACGTTATTCCTGATTTCTTATGTGATTTATCATTTTCTTACCGAGCCGGCCAAGTTTGGTGGGGGCGATACGATGAAATATATTTATTTCTTTGTCTTAATTACACATGTATCGTTAGCGATCATCAATGTCCCACTTGCCTTGATTTCCGTTACGCGAGGGTTGAATATGCAAGTTGAACGCCATCGTAAAATTGCCCGCTGGACCATGCCGGTTTGGTTATATGTCAGCTTTACCGGAGTTATTGTGTATTTGCTGATCTCGCCTTATTATTAATTGGACCGACAGGGCGCAGACAGACAATTGCTGATTTACAAAAAAAGAACCTCCAATTCACCTAAATCGTGGATTGGAGGTTCTTTTACGTTTCAATTTGGGAGAAGGCCAATATCTTAGTGGGATGCAAGCACCGTTGAGTTACGCAAAATCCCTATGCCATCAATCTGGCATTCAATCAGTTCGCTTGCCCCCATAAAATCAGCCCCTGCTGGCGAGCCGCTTAAGATAACGTCACCTGGCTGTAAAGTCATAACCCGTGATAAATAAGCGATAAGGAAGGGAATGGATAATATCATCAAGTCCAGCCCACTGTCCTGCTTGCGTTGTCCATTATGCTGAGCTTGAACCCTCACTTGTGTTAAATCCAGCTCGGTTTCGATAACAGGACCCAGTGGAGTAAAGGTATCGAAGGATTTGCCGACCATCCAGTGGCCATCCGGATGAAAAAATTGCGAGGCTGTAATGTCATTGGTTATCGTGTAACCAAAAACATAATCCAGCGCATCCTGCTCGGAGACATGGCGGGCTTGCTTGCCGATAATTACGGCTAACTCAGACTCGAATTTAATTTCCTTTGCACCTGCTGGAATAACAATGTCAGCCTCAGGCCCGATAACCGAGGATACGGGCTTATAAAAAAATACAGGGATATCCGGAAGCTTCTCGGGCTTACTCTCGCCTGATGCTATGTAGTTTTTGCCAACGCCAATAATCGAATTAGGTACAAAGGGAGCCAGCAGGGTAACTTCATTCAAATTGTAGGAAGGCCCTTTGTAATTCCACTTGCCCCAAATATCGCCTTCTGTTACATAAAGCGTTTGTTCTCTCAAAACTGCTTGCAGGATGGAACCGTCCGTATTTAATTGAAAGCGTGCAAATTTCATGGTATAAGGGCTCCTTTGGAAAAGCATGTATTTTTGATATGGATCAATTAAGTTCTGTATTATGAACTAGGTTCATAATTAAGCTAATTGTAGCATCCCTCTGATCGGAGGTCAATAAATAAAGCGCGAGCTTCATGGAGCCACAAAAAAACCTCCTTATCCCAATACGAAGTGGGGTGGAGGTTCTCTTTTTGCGACAATCCCATTAATCTGCTGCTGTGCTGAAGGACAGCTTGTTAGCCAGCGTAAGCACGCCCTTGAGCGCTCGATCACGCTTCTCCTCCCAATGGTGCAGTGGCATAGAGAAGCTCACCGCTGCTGCCATATGGCCACCCGTTTGATAAATGGGTGCTGCAATGCAATTAAAGCCCATAACGCCCTCTTGCAGGTCAACAGCGTAGCCAAGATTTCGAATTATGCCTAATTGCTCCAGCAATTCCTGCTTCGTCCTTAAAGTAAAGGGCGTAAGGCTTGCCAGAACGTCATCTGGATAAAGCAAGCTAATCTGCGAATCCTCAAACCCTGATAGCAGCATTTTACCAAGCCCTGTTGCATGCGCGGGCAGGCGGGTGCCTGGTCCAGATACCATTTGCACCAGCGACGGTGCAGCCTCTTTAGCCAAATAAATGATTTCAGTACCATCCAGGCTTGCGAGCTGGATCGATTCATTCATTTCGTGCATATACTTATTCGCTTCTGCCCGGAATGTATCGATCAAATCAAATTGCCTAAAAAAAGCATTGCCCATTAGACCAAAATGCATGCCTAGTGTATAGGTATCGGAACGGTCGCGGGTGATCCATTGGAGCGTTTCCATCGTTTGCAGCAAAGAAAACATTGAGCTTTTACTAATATCCAATCGTTTACAGAGCTCCGTGAGCTTTAGCTTGGAGGGCTCTTCAGCAATAAGGCGGATAACGGAGTGCGCTTTCTCGAGAGCGGGAACCCAATATTTTTTTTCCATAAGTGCTCCATCCTCTGAGTGTATCGTATGTTGAAATAAGTTCACCTGAGCAATACAAATATAAGAATATCTTAGCACCGAGTAGATAAGAGAGTCAATGAGGCTCATATATAGGGATTGCGAGAGGAGGCCATACAAAAACCCCTTGTAGCCATAGTCGGCCGCAAGAGGTTTCGAAGGTTTAGGTTAAGTATGAATGATTTCTAAAGTAACTTCGAGCTGTAAGGCTTCACCTGGTGCAATTCCCCGCAAACCTGTAACCTCAGCAGGCTGGTCGATATTCGGAGCATTTGTTACCCAGGTGTAAGGCTCCAGGCAGATGAAATCCTGCGCTTCGCCCTTGGTGAAAATAACCCATTGCTTGAACAACTCGGAGCCGCTGTAACGAATTTGCACCTGATCCTTGGATAAGATGGCAACACAAGGATTGTCACCAATCTGGAATACGGTATCCATGTTATGGCCTTGTAAGCTGTCCCCTTCGATTAAAGCCTCGTACCGTTCTAAAGGAAGGATCTTGCCTGTTGGCACATTAACAGCATCCAGCTCCCAGATGCCTTCTACAGGAAGCTGCAGCTTCCAGCTATCAGGCTCACCGTCGATTAAGAACCAGGTGTGCAAGCCGTAACCAAATGGCGCCAGCTTCTCGCCACTATTAGTAGCTTTTAGGGAGTGGATGAGCTTGCCGCCATCTAAGGTATAAGTGATTTCCAGCTCCAAAGCATGTGGGTATTGGCTTTGTACATGCTCATCCTCAGCCAATCGCAACACTGAGGTAATAAACAGCTGTCCGGTTTCATTCTCTCCAGCTTGTGTCATCTTCCAAGGCTGCTGGCGCACTACACCGTGAATATGGTTGCCAGTAGCGGGCTGGGTTATATCCAGCTGGTAATCGCGGCCATCAAATTGGAATTGTCCCTTATGGATCCGATTCGGCGGCATCAATATAGGCGTCCCGAACTGGACGAATTGCTCAGCGAGCGCCGCTGGGCTTTCTGGCGTTCGCAGCATTTCCCGTTGCAGCTTTTTGTCCCAGATGCTGTATACATTATTACCGATTTCTGGGCAAATAGAGACAATTAAAACGTCATTTTCCAGTACATGCACCACTGTGCCTTGCCAATCCATTTGCTTAATCATCAGGTCATCTCCTTTAATGGGTTTTTGAATGTTCATATTGTAACATAAAGAACCAGCGTCATGGTACTAGCGCTGGTTGGATAGGCCAAAGGGAATTAGGCGCCAAAATCGAAATTGGGGTATACATATTGCGCCTTGGCCGGTTCTGCTTTTGTAATTTTTTCTACCTTTAGCAGCATGATATCCATGTCATTAAATTTCGTTTGCTGGATGGTGCCCGTAACGGTTACCCACGAATCATCAGCAAATTGCTCGGCTCGGTCATAGTCAACCAGCACCCCATAGGGTGAAGCATCTGCGGAGCAGCATTGAATGGTAAAGCGCCCGACTACGAATTGCGTATTCTTCATGTCATCCTCGCGGTATACGAAGCCCGTTAGCTGCATTTTTTTACCTACAAATTTGTCTAAGTACAAATCTACTGTGGTCAAGGTTTCCAGGAACAACTCCTCTTTAACCGGAATTACACCACCATCTTGGTATAATTGCTTGGCATATGCAGCATAATGCTGGGTGAATTTATCGGAAGGAAACATTTCATCGGGGTCAGTGGATGATTTGGCACTTGATCCGGCACCTGCCGAGCTTCCAGCTGTAGTCCCAGCTGCATTTCCTGCGCCGGCGCTATTGCCTGAGGGGGAGGGTACTGGTGTTAAGCTGCCGATCCCAGGTGTAGATGGGGCCGTTGCCGTGGCACCCGGTGCAGATAAAGACTCTGACAATGCAGTTGCATTGGACGAAGTTTCTTTTTTGACGGAATTTGCACTGCTTAGGTTCATGCCTTTTTTGGCGGCAAGGCTGCTGCCCATCGTTGTATCCGGAAGAGCAAAGCCAAGCAGCAAGGGAAAGCAAAATAAGCCATAAATTAAAGCATTTTTCAAAACTGATCGGGACGGGGTATGGTCATGGTCGCAATCACAAGCAGCCTTGGAGCCCCAGAAGGTACGTATCGTTTGGTAAACCTGATAAACGGCTATCGCATAAAAGCCAACGGCCGACCATTTCACATAATCGACCATCCGTGGTGCAATGTAATAGAGGATATTGTCGGTTTTGACCAAATAAACAATATACATAGCAAATCCGAACAAAATCGTGGCTTTAATGAGATGGTGCAGGCTTAGCAGCTTGGTATTCATCGCAGCAGCTCCTTTTATGTAATAGGAAATACAATTTGCTCAAAAATAAGCGAACAAATTAGGACAACAACAACGACTAAGACAGATAAAGCGAGAACAAAGCGGGCACGAAAGGCAGCAAGCATCATCAGGACGCTTTTAATATCTAGCATTGGTCCAAACACAAGAAATGTCAATAACGAGCCTGTGGAGAAGGTTGATGTAAACGAAGAAGCTACGAATGCATCGGAAGTGGAGCAAAGTGATAAAATGAATCCCAAGCCCATCATAAACAAATGTGACGTGATGCCCCCTTGTCCGATGGAAACAAGGCTTTCCCGGCTCACCAGCGTTTGGATAATGGCTGTAATAATGGCACCAAACATTAAATATTTACCCATATCAAAAAATTCATCTGAGGCATGGCCCAATACTCCAAAAATTCGGTTTCCTACAGTGGCTGGCGCGGCATGGTCATGCAGATGGTCATGCTGGTGGTCGTGATCGTGCTGATGGTCATGCTGGTGGCCGCGGTCATGCTTATGCTCATGAAGGTGAACAGTGGAAGGCTCTGGAGCGTGGGGTTCTACATGAGTATGCATATGTGAAGCCGATAAAGCAGGCAGGCTGGGTGTATTACGCAATGGATTTGTTTTGAAAAATCGGTAAACGATTAAACCGATCACAAGTGCGACGATAAAAGCCAAAGCCATTCGGGAATAAGCAATTTCTGGGCGGCTTCGAAAGGCCATATAGGTGGAAGCAAAGACGACGGGATTAATAATGGGCCCCACTAATATGAAGACAACGGCAACGTAAACGGGCATCCCTTTGCGCATTAAGCGACGAATAACCGGAATCATGCCACATTCACAAAGTGGGAATATAACTCCGACCAAGCAGGCAAATAAAATGCCAAGCACCGGATTTTTGGGAATCAAACGACGAATCGTTTGCTCGGAAACGAACATTTGCAGTATACCTGAAACCAATACACCGAGCAATACAAAAGGAAAAGCCTCCAAAATGATGCTTAAAAAAATCGTCTTAAAGCTTTGTACATTCGTGCTGGTCATAAAAGAAAAGTCTGGAGTCTGCCTTTGGGTGAAAATAAGGAATAATAAAACTAGGCATATAAGGGTGAGTACATGGGTACTCCAGCGAAGAAATGGTGTTTGCAATGGACATATCTCCCTTTCAAATCGTAATTATTATTATAGCGTATGTAAGAAGTCAAGCACATAGGACATGCAGCGAGCAAAAACCATAATTCGGACAGCGCCTGTGGCTCCTTCATCGTCTTGACAGTATCAGATTGAAGCCGTATGATGTAAAAAAAGCATGGCGGGTTCATATTGCCGCTGATAAACAGGATTAGCAATGACAGGAACAAGTAAATGACAGCCATTTCTTTCAGAGAGCCGGTGGTCGCTGTGAACCGGTAGAAAGCTTGCGTTGAATGGGTCCTTGAGCTGACAGTTGAACGATGCAAAGATAAATGCCTGCAAGCAATAAGGCATTTATCCCCATCCGAGGCTTGTCCGGAAACTCCCCGTTATAGGAGGTAAGGCTTAATGCCGGACACTTTTGTGTAATAAGTGTTCTGATCTTTAGGCGAAATAGGGTGGCACCACGGTTATTCGTCCCTTACAATGGGGCTTTTTTGCGTTTCTAGGCAGCTATCAAACCACGAAGAAATAAGGGGGCAATACTAATGAAAAGAGTATTATCTGGCATTCAGCCAAGCGGCAAGCTAACATTGGGCAATTACATCGGGGCGATTAAAAATTTTGTCGCCTTGCAGCACACCCACGATTGTTATTTTATGGCAGTAGATATGCACGCCATAACGGTGCCACAGGAACCGGAGGCATTGAAGGAGCAAAGCGAATCGGTCATAGCGCTCTATATCGCCGCGGGGATCGATCCTGCGAAGGCTACGATCTTCCTGCAGTCCCATGTGCACCAGCACGCTGAGCTGGGATGGTTGCTGACCACATTAACCTATATGGGTGAGCTGGAGCGGATGACGCAGTTTAAAGACAAATCTACAGGCAAGGAATCCGTAGGTGCAGGGCTGTTCACTTACCCTTCGTTAATGGCTGCTGATATTTTGCTGTACAATGCAGATTTAGTGCCAGTCGGCGACGACCAAAAGCAGCATTTGGAGCTGACCCGTGACCTGGCCCAACGCTTCAACCAGCGCTATGGCGACACCTTCACATTGCCTGAGCCGTATATGCCGAAGGTGGGCGCACGAATCATGTCCTTGGACGATGCCTCGAAGAAAATGAGCAAAAGCAGCCCTAATCAAGGCAGCTTTATCACTTTGCTGGATCCGCCTGATGTTGTTCGCAAAAAAATAAGCCGAGCCGTAACCGACTCCGGGCGCGAGGTCAAATATGACCCGCAGCATAAGCCAGAGGTCAGCAATCTGTTAAGCATTTATGCGCAATGCTCTGATTTAACGATAGCTGAAATTGAGCTTATGTATGACGGGCAGGGCTACGGGCCGTTCAAGAAGGAATTGGCTGAACGCGTAGTAGCGGTGCTGGAGCCCTTGCAGCAGCGGTATCACGAGATTCGCGAGTCCGGAGAGATTTATAATATTCTTCGCCAAGGCGCTGGGCGTGCCATAGAGCAAGCAGAGAAAACACTGCGGGTGACCAAAGAGAAGATGGGTTTTCTAGTACTATGAATGAAAAAAAACGCAATGCTGACTAATTTCTAGCCGCCATTGCGTTTTCTTATTTTAGCTTTCACGATAAAGCCAAATCCGATAAAAAAAAGCGAAACAATCGAGAATAACAGGACCAGCCAAATGTTTCCGATACTCATTGCATAGCTGATGGAAGCAAGAAGTGCAGTGCCAATGACTGCGAATAGTAGAGCCAAGCTTTTATTCATAAGGGTTGTTCAGCCTCTTTCAAGCATATTTTGAAATTTAATTTTTTTAATCGAAGCCATGTATACTTTTCTTTTAATATCACATAATAAGCTTGCAAGACAAGCAACAAATACATCAAAGTTATTCATTCAGATTTGAAAGGAGAATTGATTATCATGGCACAAGGACAATCCCGTAACAGTAATGTACTAGTGGTACCGCAAGCATCATCTGCAATAGAGCAATTGAAGTATGAGGTAGCCCAAGAGCTGGGCATCCAAATCCCGCAAGACGGCTATTATGGTTATATGGCAACACGCGACACTGGAGCCATTGGCGGTCATATTACCCGCCGTTTGGTGCAAATCGCTGAACAATCGCTTGCAGGTGGACAAACGCGTTAAACCGTAGCTGATCGCTAAATTCCCTAATCCTATAAGCCTAAGGTATAGAAGCGCAACTAGCTTTTATCCTTGGGCTTTTTTACATGCAAGTTTTTATTGTAAACCCCATAACGAAAGGGCTGCCGCAACAGCCCATAAGATGTGTACCAATATGATGCTGTAGCTCAGACGGCGATCATGTATTGACGCGAAGCTTCTTTTCAAGGCGGGTATCACTGACCCAGCCCACATAAGAATCAATCGGATTCAATTCATTGTCCAGCAGAAGAACGGCAACGAAAGGATATTGTTTGCGATGCCTATAGCGGACATCCGCCCAACGCACCTCATAGCCCCAATCATGGCTGCGTAAATCCGAGCAGGCAAACGAGGTGAAGTATAGGAAGGAAGCAATATCATTGTGCTGCTTGGATATCTCAATAGCTGGATGTACCGCACAGGCTACCTCATCGACCCATTTGATGCGACTGTTTTTATATTCGCCTAAAACAAACTGGCCATCCTTTTTGCGTTTTACAATTTGCCAAAAGTTAAGGTTAAAGGTCGGAATTAAAGTATAGCTGTCACCCTGCTCATAAATGGGGTCCTTTTGGTAAAGCCCTGTTTCCAATTGGTGATGATGCCATGACCTCCATATATAATACACGGCCAAGCAGCCATATAAAATAGGGAATATCACTTCGGGCTGAACCAATTGGACAGACCATAAGAAAATAGCTACGATATGGGATAGAAAGATGAACGGGTCAAAAATATGGATAATATTCCAAGCAATCCATTTCTCCGTGAAGGGTCGAAAAGCTTGGGTACCATATGTATTGAATAAATCGGTGAATACGTGAAAAGCAACCGCGATAAAAACCCACATGCCCACATGGGCAATAGGAAGGCTATCGAACAGCAGGGTAAGGATGAAGGTGATCAGTACCGTCCATATAAGCACCGCAGGAATAGAATGGGAGCGACCGCGATGGTTTTTAATATAAGAGGCATTGCTTTTGAACCGTAAAAGCGTGTCTAGGTCAGGAGCTTGTGAACCAACTACGGTTCCGATTAAGACCGCGGTGGCAATCATAGGGTTGGTAGCTACAATGGGATCGATATGAGCCAGCCCCGCCAAACCGAATCCAATCACTAGATGTGTTCCACTATCCATGCGGTTACCTCCTATGAGTGATCCTGTACGGATCACTTACTTCGTAAGTGTTGCCTATGCGTGCATTACTTATAGTTTATCATTTTCTGCCTTAAAATAAAGCAACAGAGGTGAAAAAATGTCTAAAGTTTTTGTTGAATATCAAATATTACCCCAACATCGACCAGTTTATTCAGGTTGGATCCAAAACGTTAAAGATAAAAACCCGGAGATGGAGCTTCTTGAAGGCGTTGACCAGCCAGGTTTGTTCATTGAGGTTTGGAATGGGATGACTCGAGAGGCTTTTGAACGGATGAAAACAAGCAGGAAATCCGATATAGAACGGCCTTTGGTCGAGCCTGGGCCAGTAGCAGGCTATATAGACGTAGATTGGCGTAGGCTGGACTCATGGATTGAAGGAGGAGCAGCAAAAATCCATATATGGCATTTTAATAAAGTAAGATAGTCCATAATTTGAGATAAGTAAATCCATGGTATCTTTTTACCAATCGCGGTAATCTTACTATAGCCTTTCTATTGGTACGGATATAGATACGCTTACATGGCGGGGGAACGCGGAGGGATACAGATGGAACGAACGAGTATTTTCTGGAATCACATTAAGAATTACCGCTGGTCGTATGTTATCGGATTTGCATTATTGTCCATTTCAAGCTTGCTTCAATTGCTAATTCCTGTACTATTGGGGCAATTTACAGACCGGCTTCAGATTTCTAGCCTGACCTATGGCGAAACGATCCAGTTCGCTATATGGATGACAGCAGTTGGACTCGGGATTGCGATATTTCGCTCGACAAGCCGGATTTATTTGTTCCGTTTGGCGCGGGTGCTGGAGACGCGCGTGCGCGGTGATTTGTTCAAGCATTGGGAGAAGCTATCCGCCCAATATTTCAATAATCAACGGATTGGCGATTTGATGTCACATGCGATTAGTGATGTGCAGGTCATCCGTGAGGTATCGATGCAAGGATATTTTAATATTTTAGAGGCGATCCTGTTAATTACGGTGTCGGTGATAGCGATGGTAACATCGGTTAACCCTTGGTTGACGTTAGTAACGATGCTGCCCTTGCCCTTGCTCAGTATATTGGCCTACCGTTTTAATGATCGTATTCAAAAGCAATCGGCTAACATGCAGAGTGCCATTTCCGATTTAACGAGCCGTGTGCAGGAATTTACTGCCGGGATTAGGGTCGTCAAGGCTTTTGTGCAAGAAAAAGAAGAGAGCAAGCTATTCACGAAGGATAACGAGCATGCTGTTGATATGAACCGCAAATTCGTCCGTACCAACTCCTTATTCAGCTCCTTAAGCACGGGTATCGTTGGTTTCAGCTTTCTGGTTTCTGTCGTGATGGGCGGTGTTATGGTGCTTAACCATGTGATTACGTTGGGCCAATTCGTAGCCTTTAACACCTATCTTTCTCTATTGATGGGACCCATTGAGAACCTGGGCAAGGTTGTTAACCTGATGCAGCGTGGTAAAGCTTCGGAGAAGCGTATTATGGAAATATTCAATACCCAACCCCAGGTCATTGATGATTTGGTTGCTGACCAAACGATTGAGCGTATAGGTGGGGAGATAGAGGTCCGCAATCTGACCTTTGCTTACCCAGAAGAAGAAGATCGCCCTATGCTGAAAAACGTTTCACTTAAGGTACCCAAAGGCACTAGCCTAGCGATAGTTGGGCGTGTGGGCAGCGGCAAAAGCACGCTTGTGCATCTACTGGTCAGGCTGCATAATCCACCTGAGGGCACTGTCTTTATAGACGGACGGGATATCCATGAAATCCCGCTGAATATTCTACGCGGGCAAATTGGAATTGTGCCGCAGGACCAATTCCTGTTCTCCTCCACAATTCGCGATAATATCGGTTTTGATCCGCATCCTTACACGGACGAGCAGGTGGTGGAAGCCTCGAAGGTGGCGCAGGTGTATGAGAATATTGTAGAGTTTCCCGATCAATTTGATACCACTTTGGGCGAACGCGGCATTTCGCTATCCGGCGGACAGCGCCAGCGCGTAAGTATTGCCCGGGCTATTATTAAAAAACCATCAATCCTGATATTTGATGACAGCTTATCGGCTGTTGACACCATTACGGAGGATTTAATTTTAGAAGGCTTAAAGTCGGTTATGAACAAACGGACCACGATCATTATCGGCCATCGGATTTCTTCGGTTCAAGGTGCCGATCAAATTATAGTTATGGAAGCAGGCCAAATTGTGGAACGAGGAACCCATGAGAAGCTGCTGCAACGAAATGGAATTTATGCGGATTTGTATCATAAGCAGCAGCTAGACCAGGAAGCGGAGCGCCAGGATGGCCAAGACGATGACAGCATCCAGGCCACCCTGTCCCAAGAAGGAGCGGGCGTATGAACATCCATATAGAGAAAGATATTAAGTATATCAAGGATAGCCAGCTCTTGTCGCGGTTGTTGTCCTATGCCAAGCCTTATTGGAAAATGGTTGTGTTCTGTATTTTCTTGGCTTTTTTAATCGTAGTTTCTGACTTGGCCAGACCTTACTTGATGAAAGTAGCGATTGATGGGCATATCAATGGATTGAATAAACCGATGCTTGCCATCGAAAGTGTACAAAGCCCCAAGCTCGATGCCTATGATCCGCTTATGAGCTGGAATGGGCGGGACTATGCAAGAATTGAGCCTGAAGCCGTTCAAGCCGGAGGCTTCCCCGCTGAAGCAGAGAAGGTGCAAATTGTGCGCGCAGATAATCAGGACTTCCTTATTAAAGGCTGGTTAACGACCCAAGATAGCGAGGTCAAGCTGCTAAGCATGGATGGAGCCGGGAATGCCCGGATCTCCGCGGACAACCAAATTTTCGAGGCGGTTATGCTTGACGAGACAACGATGGGATTATTTCGCAAGCAGGATTATATCGGCTTTGCCAAGATCGGTGCTTTGTTCCTGCTGACGGTAACGGCAGCCTCTTTGCTCAGCTACTTACAAAGCAATCTGCTGCAGTACACGGGGCAACGCATTATTTTCAACATACGAGAAATGTTATTCAAGCATTTGAGCAAAATGTCGATGTCCTACTTTGACCGCAACCCTGTTGGCCGGCTTGTCGTCAGGGTAACTCAGGACACGGAGTCCTTAAACCAATTATATTCACAGGTTGTAGTTAATCTGATTAAAGATGTGATTATGCTTCTCGGTATTATTCTCATTATGATGCAAATGAGTATGAAGCTCGCGTTGCTTTCATTTTTAGTGCTGCCCGTGTTGGCAGTGATGACCTTCTGGTTCCGCCGCGCGATGCGTAAAGCACAACGGGATACCCGGGTTATTTTATCCCGGCTCAATTCGTTTCTTGCCGAGAACCTCTCAGGTATTCGTATTACCCAGCTATTTATCCGTGAGGAACGGCAGGAGCAGCATTTTGACAAGCATAACACTGATTATTACAAGGCGGGTATGCGCTCTACTACGATAAACTCGGTATTTCAACCGGCGATTGGTTTTCTCGGTAATCTGTCGATTGCCCTGCTCTTGTGGTACGGGGGAGCCAGTGTAATGGATGGCAGTATTACTTTCGGTGTGGTTTATGCGTTTACGCATTATGTACGGCAGTTTTTCCAGCCGCTCTTAAGCCTCGCTGAGAAATATAACCAAATCCAGACGGCTATGGTTGGTGCGGAGCGAATTTTCGAAATGCTGGACGAAAAGCCATCTATTGTAGATGCTAAGAAGACCCAAAGCTTGCCGGACAAAGTACGCGGCGAAATTACATTTGACCATGTGTGGTTTGCCTATAATAAGGAAGAATGGGTGCTTAAGGATGTAAGCTTCACGATCCAGCCCGGGCAAACGATTGCTTTTGTTGGGGCAACTGGAGCTGGCAAAAGCTCGATCATCCAGCTCATCAACCGGTTCTACGATATCCAGAAGGGCAGCATCCGCCTTGATGGCATTGATATTCGGGATATTCCGATGGATGAGTTGCGTCGCTGCATCAGTATTGTGCAGCAGGATGTGTTCCTGTTTACAGGCGATATTTCCTCGAATATCCGTTTGAACAATACTGATATTACAGAAGATGAGGTTGTCGAAGCCGCGAAAATGGTACATATGGATGAATTTATCCGCGGCATGCCCGACGGCTATAAAACGGCGCTCGGCGAGCGGGGGATTAATTTATCGCTGGGCCAGCGGCAGCTTCTATCCTTTGCCAGAGCGATCGCTTTCCGGCCGCAAATTCTTATACTGGATGAAGCCACCTCCAATATCGATACAGAAACCGAAATCATTGTCCAGCATGCGCTTCATAATATTTCCGCAGGGCGCACGACGATGATCGTAGCCCATCGCTTGTCCACGATTCAGCATGCGGACCAAATTATCGTGATGCACAAGGGGAAGGTTCGTGAGATCGGCAACCATTTCCAATTGCTAACACAACGTGGTTATTACCACCGGCTGTATGAGCTCCAGTTTAAGGAGCAGAAGCCAATGCCGACGGCTAGGTAGTCGTTAGATCCCGTTCATTAACTCCCTCGATATATTAGTAAGCTTAAGCAGAGATAGTGCTTAAGCTTTTTCTGTTTTTCGCAGATTGAAAATGATTCTATTGTCTTTTTTTTTGCTTACACCTTGATATGAGACCTTAATATTGTGCAAATTTTGATTATCATCCTGTATGGGTTTACGCTGTAAGTCCCCGTATACTTGCAATAAGAACACATTTACATTTTATTTGGGAGGTACGATCATGGCACGTGGCATTCCAGTATTGTTGAACGATGAGCAAATGAGAACGTTTATTACTGAAGGATTTCTAATTCTTAATACTGATTTTCCAGAAGCTTTCCATCACAAATTGGCCGAGCAGTTGAATCAGGTGTACGAGCAGGAAGGCAATCCAGGCAATAATCTGCTGCCGCGTATTCGTGATTTGCAAAAAGTATTCGATCATCCGATCGTGACGGGAGCACTAACCAGTGTTCTTGGACCTGATTATTTGATGCACACCCACAGACATGGACATTTTAATGCTTCTCCTAAGGCGGGTGGCTGGCATAAGGACAGCTACTGGGGCCACAAAAAAATGCGCAACCATCATCCATGGTGGGCGATGGTCATGTATTTCCCGCAGGATACGCCGATAGAGCTGGGGCCGACCGGGGTCATGCCGGGTACACAAAATTACGAGAGCCGCACGTTTACGGAGGAAGATCCCCAGGGCGAAGCGACTGCAAGCGGCAAGGCTGGCACGTTTGCCTTGATCCATTACGATATTTGGCACCGCTCCACACCGAATACGCTAGGCAAGCCTAGATATATGCTGAAATTTGAATTTATGCGGACGCAAGCGCCAGTAGCTCCGAGCTGGGATTGCAAAGAAGACGAGTGGAGTGCTCCTACAGCTTTCAGTACAGATATAGCTAAACAAGAAGTAGTTTGGAAAGAGACTTGGAACTGGCTGTCCGGCAAGTTAGGCAGCTTGGCGGATACAGAAGCAGAAACGGAGACGTTGAACATACAAGAGAAGGTGGACCAGCTTGAAGGTGCATACGAACCGGATGCCATCAATGCGTCCTACAAGCTGGCAGGTATGGGAGAAGCGGGGATAAAGGCGCTGCTGCAGGCTTTGCTCCATGATAACGTCAAGGTTTCACGTACCGCGGCATATGGTTTATCTGCTGCCGGGTCCGGTGCTGTGGCGGGATTGGAGGCAGCGCTTTCTGAAGATCGTGTGGAAACTGTCGTACATGCCGTATTTGCGCTGGGAGAATTGCGGCAGCTTGCGGCTTCGGTGATACCGAAGCTTGTGGCATTGCTCGACGCTTCGACGAATGCCGTTATTCGGCAAACGGTTGCGGAGGCGTTGGCCATGATCGGGACTCCGTCAGAGCAAGTAGTCGATGCGCTTATCCGCTGCCTGAAGGATGGGGATGTGCAAGTTCGTTTCATTGCCGGATTGTCGCTGTGCAGGATGGGAGCGATCGCAGAGGCGGCAGTTCCTGCTCTGGAGGAAGCGCTTGATGACGATAATCGCTACGTACGCGGCCATGCCGCCGAGGCGCTGCATTATATTGGTACAGATTCCGCCAAAAACGTGCTGATCGAGTTTCTGCTGAACTCGCGCTGGTGCCCGACAACCACTCCGCAAAGCACGTTTTAACGCAATTGGATGTAATAGTGAAGGAGCTTGCTTTCGGGGAGCTCCTCTTTTGCTATTAAAGTAACGAGGGGGTTAGCTGCCTAAGGTGCAGTAGGCAGCGTAGTTGGTGTACCTCCTGTTTGAATACCTTAGCCCAGACAGGCTTGGGTTTCTCAGCTTTGGAATAAAGCAGCCCACAGCAATAACAGCCCGGAGCCAAGCAATAGAGCATCTAATAAATATTGAAATGTACCCACATTTAACCGGAGTACAATAGCCTTACCGGCGAATGTACCGAGCATGAGAGAAGCGCCAACGATCAGTCCTTGTGAAATAATTTCCAAGGGAAGAGCCCCTAGCTCTCTGAAGGTCACAACTTTACTGATATAAAGGACAAGCGAACTTGCTGCTTCGGTTGAGAGGAAAGCACCCTTCAGCAGTCCATAGGAGGTGAACGCTGGCACACTGAGGGGGCCAGTCGACAGAACCATGCCGGTCATGAAGCCGATGATGGCCCCAGCAATGGATAATTGCCATAAGCTGATTTGAAAATTCCGTGATTTAAGCCAATGCCTGGTGGGAATCATCAGAAGAAAAAATAGACCAAGCCCGATGTTGATCATATCCACAGGTAATATCCATAATGTTCGTGCACCAAAAGCAGCGGCGGGCACACCTGTAATCGAATAAGCAGCAAAGGCCTTCCAATCGATTTCCCTCCACCAAGCCATTACTCTTGCTAGATTTCCCATAATCGCAGCCATTGCCATGATGGGGACGGCCTCTTTGGGCCCAAATGCAAACACAAGAACAGGTAATAAAATGATCGATGAGCCTGTTCCAATAACTCCGCTGACTGCACCCGCTGCTAGTCCTGCAAGAAGCACAAATATATAAGTTCCCAGACAAAATCCTCCTAGCTTTAAAAAAGGAACCGATTTGTGAACTATCTTACAGAGGAATGAATATAAATATTCACTAATAATCCATAAACTGTGTGAACAAGATGATTAAATCAAGCTTGTTCGCTATTATTTTCTCATTAATCACGTTCACACGCAAAAGAAAAGAATAAGCATATTGAGATACTACTTCATATCCTTTATAATTCAGTACAATGATAATATGTCATTATTCATGGCATTTTGAAAGGATTTGAATCATATATGACAGAAAAACTGAAAGTGGGTATTGTCGGAGGAACGGGCATGGTTGGCCAGCGGTTTGTTGAGTTGCTGGATCAGCATCCTTGGTTTCAGGTAACGGCTATTGCAGCCAGTGCCAGCTCGGCAGGTAAAACTTATGAAGAATCGGTACAAGGCAGATGGAAGCTTTCTAGCGCAATTCCTGAAGGCGTGAAAAATATCGTCGTTCAGGATGCATCTAAAGTAGAGGAAGTTGCCCAGGATGTCGACTTTATTTTTTGTGCTGTTGATATGAAAAAGAATGAAATTCAAGATTTGGAAGAGGCATATGCCAAAACGGGCACGCCCGTTATTTCCAATAATTCGGCTCACCGTTGGACGCCAGACATCCCGATGGTCATTCCGGAAATTAATCCAGGGCATATTGATGTGATTGCTGCACAGAGAAAACGGCTGGGAACCTCGACCGGATTTATTGCCGTTAAGCCCAACTGCTCCATTCAAAGCTATGTGCCGGCACTTCATGCACTGTTGGATTATAAACCAACCCAAGTGGTGGCATCGACGTATCAAGCGATTTCCGGAGCCGGTAAAAATTTTACCGATTGGCCGGATATGCTGGACAATGTTATCCCTTATATTGGTGGCGAGGAAGAAAAAAGCGAGCAGGAGCCCCTGCGGATTTGGGGCAGCATTGTCAATAATGAAATTGTAAAAGCCAATGCACCTATAATTACAACGCAGTGCATTCGGGTTCCAGTTACGGATGGACATTTGGCTACGGTATTTGTATCCTTCGAGAATAAGCCCTCCAAAGCAGAAATTCTCGATCGCTGGCTGCACTTCAAAGGACGGCCGCAGGAGCTTGGACTGCCTAGCGCACCGAAGCAGTTTATTACGTATTTTGAAGAAGAGAACAGGCCGCAGACAAAGCTAGATCGTGATATTGAGCGTGGTATGGGCGTTTCGACAGGCAGATTGCGCGAGGATTCCATTTACGATTATAAATTTGTAGGACTGTCGCATAATACCTTACGCGGAGCAGCAGGTGGCGCTGTTCTGATCGCCGAACTGCTTAAAGCAGAAGGTTACATTCAGGCAAAGTAAGCACGTACGTAAATTAAATTGAGCAGGTGTCCAAACAGCAAGCATTCCGATAATACTTCGGGGCTTGCTGTTTTTTTGTATAGGATATGATATCTGAAACGTCCTGTGGATCAATTGTTGATAAGTAAATTGATAAGGGGAGGGGGAATGCACAACTTCCATAAGTGTGTCGAAATGGGTAAATATGGGACTCGATTTGGATATGTCGTTTTTTTATAAGTGGGTATAAACTAACAACAAATCTGAAATCAATGTTAACTATATGGAAATGTAAACGCTTCAATAAATTTTGTCCTGAAAAGGAGTGGTTTAGTAATATGCAATCAACAACAGTAAAGGTGGTTGCGAAGAAGATATCGACTGCTAGGCGAGACCATATAATACGGCTCAGACAAATGAGGCATGATTATCAATTGTACTTAATTATTATTTTACCTGTTGCTTGGCTGATTCTGTTCCATTATGTTCCGATGTTTGGCCTTCAGCTGGCATTCAAAAATTTCAGAATTATGGATGGTATATGGGGAAGTCCATGGGCGGGGATGGAATATTTCGAAAAGTTTTTTTATTCCTACCAGTTCACGAAGGTAGTTGGCAACACGTTAATTATTAGCTTTTATGAGCTTATAGCTGGGTTCCCACTCCCAATTGTGATTGCTTTGGCGTTGAACGCAACACTTAGAAGCAAATTCAAGCAGACCGTTCAATTCGTCACTTACATGCCTTTCTTTATATCCACTGTGGTGATGGTTGGTATGATTCTGCAGTTCCTCAATCCTCGAGTAGGTATCGTGAATACAGGCATGGGTTTATTCGGTATTGATGCGCTCAATTTCATGGGTGACCCCAATTGGTTTAAGTCGATATATGTATGGTCTGGCATCTGGCAAACGACAGGGTGGGGAACAATCATTTATTTGGCGGCATTATCCGCCATAAGCCCCGAGATTCATGAGGCTGCAACGATTGATGGAGCGAGCAGGCTGCAGCGGATCAGGCATGTGGATATTCCTGGAATCCTTCCAACGATTGTGACACTTCTCATCTTGCATGCCGGCTCGATTATGGGCATTGGCTTTGAAAAAATATATTTAATGCAGAACCCATTGAACATTTCTTCCTCCGAAGTTATTTCAACCTACGTTTACTCAGTCAGTCTTGCTTCAAGTGCTCCCAATTACTCCTATGCAACCGCTATCGGTTTATTTAATTCCATTGTTAATATGACAATCATTTTGGCAGTTAACCAGATTGCCAAAAAGGTAGGACAAACAAGCTTATGGTAAAGGAGGGGGAAGAGCATGAAATCCAACCGAGTTGGACTAACGAATGCCGACAAAATTTTTTATTTAATCAATGATTTGATATTGCTGTGTGCGCTGCTAATTGTCTTGTATCCGATTATATATATTTTCAGTGCTTCCTTCAGTGACAGGCTGGCTGTCGTTTCGGGAAAAGTGTTTTTGTGGCCAGTTAATTTTTCCCTAGAAGGATATACCGCAATATTGAAGGATCCAAGAATTCTTCCCTCTTATGCCAATACTATATTTTATACAGTTGTGGGAACATTCATTAATGTGGTGCTCACGATTATGGTCGCCTATCCCTTATCTCGTAAAACGATGGTAGGCCGCAATTTCATTATGTATCTATTCGCGTTTACGATGATTTTTCACGGCGGCTTGATTCCCAATTACTTGTTGGTCAAACAGCTGGGGATGATTGATACACCGTGGGCCTTATTAATTCCCGGTGCTATCGCCGTCTGGAATATGATTATTGCCCGTACCTTTTTCCAGTCAACGATCAGCCACGAGCTTTTTGAAGCCGCATCTATGGATGGCTGCTCGCACCTAAGGTTTTTGTGGAGTATTGTACTGCCTTTGTCCAAAGCCATCATAGCTGTTCTGGTTCTCTTTTATGGCGTTTCCCATTGGAATGCTTACTTTAACGCCTTTATTTATTTGAAAAGCAAGGAGCTTTTCCCGCTGCAAATCATTCTTCGAGATATTCTAATTCAGAATGAGGTCGATCCAGCGTCAATCACTGATCCCGAATCTATGACCAAAAAGCAGGGGCTGGCCGATCTGTTGAAATATTCGATCATTATTGTTGCCAGTCTACCGATATGGATCGTCTACCCGTTTGTGCAGAAATATTTTGTCAAAGGGGTCATGATTGGATCAATTAAAGGTTGAACAGGGTTAGGTTGTTCATCAGTCGATATTAGCGTGAAACACGCTAAGGGCTGATTTGATTGTAAACATGACAGGAAAGGTACGAAAATCGAAGGGAGCATATCTATGAGAACAAGTAGGGTGAGTAACCGCATTGTAGTTACCTTATTATGCGCGTTTGTGGTGTTGAGCGGGTGTTCTTCAGAAAAACCGGCAGAAACGGCAAAGAAAGAAGAAACGGCAAAGAAAGAAGAATCGGCAAACACGGGTCTATCGACCGCAGGCGCATTGCCCATTTCCAAGGAAAAGGTCACGATTACGATTACGGTACCTTCAAGCCCGACCGTTCTTTCATGGGAGTATGGAAAAAACGAGCTAACCACCTGGCTGGAGGATCAGACGAATGTTCATATTAAATGGAATTTCTATCCGGCGGCTGATGCAAAAACCAAGCTCAATCTGGAGCTCTCATCAGGTGGAGATCTTGGGGATCTGATTATGGGCAACTTTGCTTTGGATAACTCTTCGCTCGCTACTTACGGTTCGCAAGGGATTATTCGAAAAATCGAAGATTTAGTGGATAAGCATGGCGTGAATCTAAAAAAAATGTACACGGAGATTCCGAATATTAAGCAGGCTACCACTGCCCCTGACGGGCATATTTATGGGATCCCGCAAGTAGGGATTTGCTATAATTGTGACCGCGCCATGCGATTTTGGGTCAATAAGTCGTTCCTGAAAAGCTTGAATATGTCTGTGCCTACAACAACAGATGAGCTCTATCAATATTTAAAGGCTGCCAAGGAAAAAGATCCAAATGGTAACGGCAAGAAGGATGAAATCGGCATCGCCGGTTCGAAATCGAGCTGGTTTGCCAAAGCCGACCAGTTTATTATGAATGCGTTTACTTATCAGGACAGCAATGGTTTGTATGTAAAGGATGATAAGGTAATCGCCGCGTATACGACTCCAGCATGGAGAGATGGGATACGTTACCTCAATAAACTCTCTAAGGAAGGATTAATTGACCAGACCTCTTTCACCAATGATGAGGCACAATTAAAGCAAATCGTCGAGCTGAATAACGGGAATAGCGTTGCTGCGGTTCCGAGTGGTGGACCTCACGCTTTTGCGGCTAATGATGCTACGAGAATGAATTATGAAATTGTCCCTCCTTTAAAAGGTCCAGGCGGCTTTCAAACCTCGTATTTCAATGAGTTTGGTATTGTTGGCTCCTACCAGTTCGCCATTCCGGCGAATGGCAAAAATGCGGACGTTGTTATGAAATTGGTCGACTTCATGTACGGCCAGGAAGCTTATTTACGCAGCCGTTACGGTGTGCAGGGCGTGAATTGGGAAGTGCCGAAGGGCACGCTTGCAGCTAATGGCGAACCGGCCAAATTCAAGCTGGTAGGTAAGGATTTATGGCAGGAGCCACAAAATACACATTGGCAGGGGGCTAACACGACATGGCCGTCGTTCGGCTCTGATTCCAGAGAGGTGCTTCCAGAAGGGAAATTTGACTTGGAAAAGGTGCTGTTCGATGCCGCCAAGTTGTACGATAAAACTGCAGGCAAGGTATCGATACCGAAGTTCTTTTTTGAGCCCAAGACGGCAACCCGCTTTAATGAATTAAAAACGGAGATTAACAAAAAAATGGAAGCAGATATTGCTGACTTTATTGTAGGAAACCGCGATATCGAGAAGGATTGGGATAAGTTCCAAGCTGAGCTCAAGAATATAGGCAACGATGAATATGTCTCGATTATGCAAAAAGAATATGATGCCAAATGGAAGGGAAGCAAAAAATAAATACGGAGGCAACGGGGAGAAAAACCATCTTCCCTGTTCTTCGTTAAAAGGGGATGAGCCTATTGGTGTTAGTAGCGGATGCAGCGATTAGAGCGACCATAAGTTCTATGAAAATTGGCATGCAAGGCGGATTTTATCCCGTTCCCAAGGACATCTTGGAGGAGCATACAGCAGAATGGCTGCTCCATCTTTCCGCCGAGCTTGGTTGTACGGTGCTGCAAACTCGGTATCTCCCTAAGGAGCCATCCATGCTGGATGCCATAGGAAAGCTGGCGGAATCGTTAGGGATTGAGCTGGAAACGTCCGTACCCGGCGTTTTTCAATTAGCGGGGGCGAACGTCAATGCAGAGATGAAAGCCCAATTCATAGAGACGATTGAAACAGCGAAGCTGCTGCAAATTCCGGTGGTTAGAACCGGATATGGTAGGTTACAGATAGCGAGTAGCCGGTTTAACCGCAGTATGAGCGTTCACGATCATATCAATTCCCTGCTGCCTGCATTGAAGGAGGCCGCAGCGATCGCCAAGGATGCCGATATTTTATTGGCAGTGGAAAATCATTGTGATTTTACAGGACGTGAGATGGCGCAGCTGTTGGATAGCGTGGATTCGGCTCATGTGGGAGCTGCACTCGATACGGCTAATGGATTTACCGTATTTTGTGACCCTAATGATGATATTGAAGCGCTTGCGCCGTATGCGTTTACTACGCATATGAAGGATATGATTGTGGTTGGCTCTACGGTAGGCGGAACGATTCCCTTCACAGCATATGGGTGCCCATTTGGTGATGGGCATGTGAATTTACACAGAGCCGTACAGCTATTGGCCCAACGGAGCCCTCGTGCCAAGGGCTTGCATCTGATTATTGAACCTGGTTGGATGAGATGGAACCCGGAGTTGGATGTGCGTACGCAGCAGGCGGACTTCTATAAGCAAAGCGTGGCTTATTTGAAAGGGATGCAGCATGTATAAAGGAGCGGGTAAACGGATGAAAAGTGTCTTGGTTACGGGTGGAAGCGGTCGGTTGGCGCGTTATGTGATTGATTATTTATTGGAAAGGGATTACCGAGTGACAGGCTTTGACTGTGTGGCACCGAGTGGAGCTGACTATCCCAAGGGAGTACAGTTTGTCAAAGGCGATCTAACAACCTTGGAGGATTGTATGCGGGCGATATCGTTATCGGAGGCGGATGCGATCATCCATTTGGCTGCAATCCCGTATGATACTGATCTTCATCCGGGGCAGCCACGAATCCAAAATCTGCCGGAAGACGAGTGTATGAAGGTGAATACGATGGGAACCTATTACCTGATGGATGCTGCACGGAGGTTCAAGCATGTGAGAACGGTTGCTTTTGCCTCCTCCTATTACGCTTTGGGATTAGGTCGCCGATTAAGTGGCACTCCGTTCCAGGTCGATTATTTGCCGATTGATGAAGAGCATCCGAATCGCCCCGAGGATACCTACGCGTTGTCGAAGGTGTTTGGTGAAGAAATATTACGGGCATACAGCAGAGCCTATGGTATTCGAGCGGTTGCTTTTCGCTTACAGGGGATTGATTGGCCTTTTCGCAAGGATGACTACAAATACGGAATAACGCTTGCGGCGAAGCCTGATCATATCGGCGGACCGGTGATAACCACTTATCAATATGTGGATCCGCGTGATGCGGCACAAGCCTTTACATTAGCGATCGAGGCTGAGAATTTGGATATGTTTGAAGCCTTTCATTTGCTGACAGACAGCCGTCATGTAGAGGATACGAGGGAAGTGGTGGGCAAGGTTTGGCCGGATCTTGTTGGAATGGCGACTCATTTGGAAGGGACGGAAGGACTCATTACAGCTCACAAATTGCGTACGAAGCTTGGTTACAAGCCTCAATACTCGTGGAGAAATCAGCCAAATCATCAATAGGGGGAATAGGACGCTATGAATAAACAGATCCGATTCGGGCATACGGCCATTACATGGGCCAATGAAGATATTGCGATAGCTGTACCTGCGATCGCAGCCTGCGGCTATTGGGGGACGGAAACGTTTGGCTGGGTGCTGGAGGAGTGGGAGGTGGCGAACCGCAATTTGCTGGAAATTTTTCAGCAAAGCCAGTTGCAGCTGACATCCCTCTACTGCCACTTGGATATTATGAATCCGGACATACGCCAGCAGGAAATCGGTAAGGTACTGGAGTGGGTCGAGCTTTATAAGAAGTATAACGGTGCCGTGGTGATCATCGGGGGCAAGATGCTGGAGCGGAAATTGTTCTCTATAGATGAGCATATCCCTAACATGATGGCAACATTAAATGAGCTGGCCGAGCAGATCACCGATAAGGGACTGCTGTGCTGCTTCCATCCGCATACAGGCACACCCGTAGAAACGGAGGAAGAAATTCATCGCATCATGGATGCTGTGGATACGCGTGTCGTTACTTTTGCGCCTGACCTTGGTCAAATTGCCAAAGGAGGCTCTGACCCTCTGGAAATTGTCAAAGCATACCATGATATTATTAAGATTATTCATCTCAAGGATTATCTTGGAGGGCCTATAGAACATGATTCCGAAGGACGGGAGGTGGATACTACCGGATTTCTGGGCTATACCCCTCTGGGCGAAGGCAGTGTGAACGTGAGGGGAATTCTGGACTACCTAGAAGAGATCGGTTATAAGGGGTATGCGCAAGTTGAATTAGATGGAAATCAGTGGAGCCAAACCCGCAAAGGCCGGCCGATGCATGCTTCCTTAGAGGCTGTCCAGATAAGCAAAGCCTATTTGCAGCGGCTGGGTTATGATAATTTCAAAGGATGAATGTTCTTGAAACTAAGAATGGCTAGCAAGCAAGAGGGGGTGATGCAGCTTGGTTAATTCGGCAAGAGCGCAAACCAGTGATTTTACATTAGAGGAATACTTTGCAAAGGACATTCAAACGAATCTTCATCTGTTCAGTATGCATGTTCGTCATGTAAAAGGAACTTGGTTTTTTCCTTCCCACGAGCATTTTCAATACGAAATCAATTACCTGATAGAAGGTTGCCAGGATTTCACGATTAATGGAAAAACGTATGCCCAGCAAGCCGGTGATCTGCTGTTGATTCAACCTGGTGCTATCCATTATAACCGTTCTGGTAATGAAAAAGAGTTCACTTACTTTTGTCTGCATTTTCAGATCGATGACTGTCAATTACTTCCTGTCCTTAATAGTTCAAGTCAAATCTATTACCCTTGTGATTCTCAAATGACGAACAAAGTGTTGCCCCTACTGAACCGGCTTATCGAATTTACCCAAAAGACAGTTTCCCTACAAGCCAGCGACCGCATGTTCATGTTGTCTGAGTTGTTTCAATTGTTTGGGAGCATAGCCGATGAGTTGACTTCGGAGAAAGAAAGAAAAACTGACCCCAAGATGAATGAGCGACTAGCGCTTAATATTGCGGAGAAAATTGAAAATATGGTGAAAAATACACATCTTCACGGTCCAGCTGATGAAGACCGAATCGGCATTGATGATATTGCAGCGGATTTTGGCATCAGTCCTTCTTATTGCAACCGGATCTTTAAGAAGCATTATCAAATATCACCGCGTCAATATCTATCAAACTTAATCCTGCAAAAAGCCAAGCATCTATTAATGCAAAAAGAGCTTTCTATCGACCATGTTGCTGAGATGATCGGATATCGGGAGCTATCTCATTTCAGCAGACAATTTAAAAGGTGGACAGGATCATCTCCGGCTTGCTACAGGAAATCGATTACAGATTAAAACAGGACCAGCTAATTCATATAACTGCAGCATCTGTAGCTCGTGCTAAAGTCGGCTCATACGCAACAACACATCTAACAAAGAAGGAGCTTTCACGGATATCGTGGAGCTCCTTCTTTGTTAGATGAGAGATATAGAAGCTAACGGATCTGGTGCAGGCAAAAATCAAGATCGGCCTGAAGATGCTCCTTCATTAGCTGCTCCGCCGTATCGCCATCGTGGGCACCGATCGCTTCACAGATTTTTTGGTGCTCGTCAATGAGGAAAGGGCGATTATGGTAGACGACCGTTTGCCGGAACAGGTAAATCACAGACTGCATGCGGTCGAACAAATCGATCATAAGCGTATTGTTGCTGGCACGCATAATAATTTCATGAAACTCCTTATTAGCTTCCATGATGGCTTCAAGGCTACCCGAGCGCCCGATCTTCACACAACGCTCCAGTGCCAAATACTCCTGCTCCGACATGTAAGCGGCGGCACTTCGCGCTCCATGGCCTTCCAGCAGCTTTCTCAGCTCGAAGGTATTACGCAAGTCGGTTTCCGAAAGCTTGACGACACGCTTATTTACGATAAGCCCTTCCTGCTCCAGCTTGCGTATGGACTCGCGGATCGGAGTCCGGCTGACGCCAAGCTCAGTGGCAAGCTTTTCCTCGACAAGCTTGGTTCCCTGCTTGATGGTTCCGGTCAGGATCATGTCGCGTAACGCTTCATACGATTGTTGATAAGCCGAGAGCGACTTATTGTTGCTGTCCTGCATCATTATTCACCTCTAGCTTCTACTTTAGCGAAAAGCGCGTGCATAAACAATAAGTACCACATAAAATGATAAAGGATACGCCACTGATTATATTGTATACAAAAATAAATTAAATGTGTACAATTAATTTTAGTTAATAAAAATAACGTTTACAATATTAAATTTGGGAGGCATATATAATGAAGCAAAGAATCGGATTTATTGGCTTGGGCATCATGGGGCGGCCTATGTCAACGAACCTGTTAAAGGCGGGTTATGCGCTCAGCGTTTTTGATATTAATCAAGAGGCAGTTGCTGCACTTGCGGCTAAAGGAGCCTTCGCAGCAGGATCACCAAAGGAAGTGGCTAGTAAAAGCGATATTATTTTCACTATGCTACCTAATTCCCAGCATGTGAAAGAAGTGATCCTGGGCGAGAATGGGATTCTGCAAGGGGCATCAGCAGGAAGTATCCTCATCGATATGAGCTCCATCTCGCCTGTTGTATCCCGGGAGCTGGCAGCATCGGCTGCTGAAGCGGGTCTGCATATGCTGGATGCGCCTGTAAGCGGAGGCGAACCCAAAGCTGTAGATGGCACTCTGGCCATTATGGTTGGCGGAAGCGAGAGCGTATTTGCAAATGTACTGGATATTCTGCAAATAATTGGAAAAGATGTCACACTTGTAGGGGATAGTGGCTCCGGCACGACAGCCAAGCTGGCTAACCAAATTATCGTTAACCTGAATATTGCTGCGATGTCAGAGGCACTTGTGTTTGCTGCAAAAGCTGGAATTGACATCGAGAAGATGTACCAGGCCATCCGGAGTGGGCTGGCTGGTAGCAACGTGTTAGATGCGAAAGTACCACTTATTCTGGATCGCAACTTTGTAGCTGGTGGACGGATAGACATCAATCTTAAGGATATGGCGAATGTTATGGAAACCGCGCATGAGCTGGGTGTGCCGTTGCCGCTGAGCAGCCAGCTGCTGGAAATCTTCCATGCACTTAAGGTTGACGGCAAAGCTGCGGACGACCATGGAGGCATCGTCCAATATTTTGAGAAGCTAGCTGGCGTTCAGGTAACGCATAAGGTTAAGCCTAGTGGCAAGCATTATGAATAAAGCCAACTATACAGCTTTTGATGCTCTTCAAGCGGGATTGCCTGCTGAATGGAATGACGGCGGCCTGCGGGAGAAGATTAAACAGAATCTTAATTCCCAGCATCGGAAAATTATCGTTCTGGATGATGACCCGACAGGTGTTCAGACCGTCCATGACATCGATGTCTTGACCGCATGGGATAAGGAGCTGCTGCGCGAAGCGTTCGATGCCCCGGAATCATTATTTTATATCCTTACGAACACACGTGGCCTTGATGCAACGAACGCAGAACGAATCAACCGCGAAATCGCGCGCAATGTTCAGGCCGTAGCAACGGAGAAGGGTAAAGCTTTCACCTTGATCAGCCGCAGTGACTCGATGCTGCGGGGATATTATCCGCTGGAAACCGATGTGTTAGCGGAGGAAGTAGCGCACTTGAGCGGACGTAGCTATGATGGGCACCTGATCATTCCCGCTTTTTTCGAGGGGGGACGGGTGACCTATGGCAACACGCATTATATGATAGAGGATCAACGGCTTGTTCCCGTGCATGAAACAGAATTTGCCAAGGATAAAGTATTTGGCTATGAAAGCGGCGATTTAACCGAATGGGTGGAAGAAAAGACCGAGGGCCGTATCCAAGCGGCTGAATGCCTCGTTATTGCGCTGGAGCAAATTCGCAGGGGACCAGATGCAGTGAAGGAAGTGCTGCTGGGAGCAACGGGCAACATCCCGATTATTGTCAATGTGCTCACTTATGCAGATATGGATGTGCTGTCGTTAGCCTTGCAGCAAGCAGAGGGGCAAGGTAAAGCCTTTATTTTCCGCACCGCGGCCTCTTTTGTCAAATCCTATGCAGGCATCACTAACCAAGATTACCTGCCCAAGGAAAAGCTGGTTGCGAGCGGGCAGGAGGCCCACGGAGGCCTCATCATCGTTGGCTCTTATGTCCAGAAGACCACACGGCAGCTGGAGCAATTGCTGGCCTATCCGGGGATAATCAGTCTGGAGATCGATGTGGAGCAGCTTCTCGACCCGACCCAGTATGGGCAGGAGCTTGGGCGCGTTATTACAGAAGCCAACCGGCAGCTTGCCGCTGGGAGCAATGTGGTCGTATCCAGCAGCCGCAGGTTGATCGCTGTAGACAACAAAGCCGATAACTTCAAGATCAGCCAAAAGGTGTCAGGTGCGCTTGTTGAGGTTGTGCAATCGCTTGAGGTCGTTCCGAAGTTTATCATTGCCAAAGGCGGCATTACCTCAAGCGATGTGGCGACAAAGGGGCTTTCCATCCGCAAGGCGCGGGTACTGGGCCAGGTGGCAGCGGGGATTCCGGTGTGGTTGACCGGAGACGAAGCGAAGTTCAGTGGCATTCCTTATATCGTGTTTCCGGGTAATGTTGGCGGTGACCGTGCCTTATTAGAGGCTGTTGAGAGAATTGAGGGCTGATATAGATAGGACATCTATGTAGAAGTGTTAGGGGGTGGGCAGAGCTTGCCCCTTACGATGTCTTTCATCGTTTCACAGATGGTCTACACTAACGTAATCGTCCCAATCCCCACTAACACGAGCAAGCTCCCGCATATCGTCCGTAAATTAATGCCCTCCTGATTTTTAAGCAAAAAATAACTGAGCGGTATAACCAGCAAGGGCTGGGAATTCGTAATCATTGTCGCGATCGAGACTGGGATATAGTGCATGGCGGCAATATGCCCGACCTGTGCAGAGATCGTCAGTACCCCGCTAATCGCATACAGCCAAATACCTCGCTTATCGGCAACACGTAAGTCGCTGAGGAATGATCTTGTTTTTTTATTCAGCAATAGTTGCAGCACGAGACCTGTTAGGGCACCCAGAAAACCACCCAGCACCGGCTCGTTCCAATCCAAGATAGCGGAGCCACGGGTAATATTGCCCAAGGCATAGCTGATCGAACCCATCAAAGCGAGCATTACGCCAGGGTTGGCCAGACCACTTAGCCTGCTTAACCGACTTAGCCCATTTAACCCCTTCCAGCTTATCCGACTGCCGAGCTCCCTCGATTCGCTCTTGCGGTTAGCTGCCGGAACATAGCTGACCACGAACAACCCGACCAATACGACCAGCATAGCTGCCAGCTCCAAAGCTTGCAGCCGTTCGTTAAGGAACAGCCATGAGAACACAACCGTAAATAGTGGATTGCTGACCATGAAGGTGCTTGCTTTGGCTGGTCCCAATTTGGCAATCGAATCGAAGTAAAGATAGCGCCCCAAGTACGAGGCAAACAATCCCGACAAAACAAACATAAAAAAGCCCAATGCATGGAATTGCAGAGGTTGTCCTCGGGTCAGCAAAAGGGTGATCAGCACGAATCCGGAAAATAGCACGTTGACAGCTATCGAGATTAAAAAGCCGGTATTTAAATCAAGTCGGGTGCTGGCAACTTTGGTTATGATGACGTTAACCGAAAACATAATAAGCGCGCAAATAGCAATAAATTCTCCCATACCAGCCTCCTGCCTTATTATAAGTGTGATAGCAGATGTAATCCTAATACAGCAGTTTACCACAGAACAAATAAAAGGGGGAGAAAAGTTAAAGCTTCAAACCACGTTTGCATTTTCATTGACCCGTTTGCCGGATGATGCTACAATAAAGGCATAATTCATGAACAAGGTTCATTATAATGAACAGATTCATATTAACTTCTTTATTTGGTTTCAGCTTTCAACTTATGCTGCTGATTTGCTAGAGCGAATTCTTAGGAGGACAACACATTGGACAATTATAAACAAGTAGGTAATCTTCAAGTTGCTTCAGCTCTTTATGATTTCGTTAACCAGCAGGCGATTCCTGGTAGCGGAGTTGATGCCGAGCAATTTTGGTCGGGCTTCGCAGCCTTAATTCACGATTTGGCGCCGAAGAACAAGGCATTATTAGCCAAGAGGGATGATCTCCAGCATTTATTAAATAAGTGGCACACCCAACATAAGGATAGCTTTGATTTCGCGGCCTATAAAGCTTATTTGCAGGAGATTGGCTACCTTGAGCCAGAGGCAGAGGACTTCCAGGTCACTACACAAAATGTAGATGATGAAATTGCGGTGCAGGCTGGCCCACAATTGGTCGTTCCGGTCAATAACGCCCGATATGCCCTGAATGCTTCCAATGCCCGTTGGGGAAGCCTTTATGATGCTTTATATGGAACCGATGCCATCAGTGATGAAGGCGGCGCCGAGCGCCAAGCTGCGTACAATCCCATACGTGGCGAGAAGGTGATCGCATTTGCGAAGGATTTTCTAGACCAATCAGCGCCACTTTCGGAAGGCTCTCACGCCGATGCCGTGAACTATTCGGTAGTTGAGGGGCAGCTGGCGGTTTCACTTGAAAATGGAAGCACGGTCGGCCTGAAGGCAGCTTCCAAGCTTGTAGGCTACCAAGGGCAAGCGGATAGCCCGACAGCTGTGCTGCTGGTCAATAATGGGCTGCATTTTGAAATCCAGATTGACAGCAGCCATGCCATTGGCAAGACTGACAAAGCGAATGTGAAGGACATCGTGCTGGAATCGGCGATCACTACGATTATGGATTGTGAGGATTCAGTTACCGCTGTCGATGCCGAGGATAAGGTACTGGTGTACAGCAGTTGGCTGGGGCTGATGAAGGGCGATTTGCAAGCGGTCTTCTCCAAGGGCAATAGCACCGTTACACGTGCGATGAATCCTGACCGCAAGTATACATCGCCTGCCGGTGATGCGATTAGTCTGCGTGGACGCTCCTTGTTGTTTGTACGTAATGTAGGCCATTTGATGACGATTAATGCGATCCTTGACAAGGATGGCCAGGAAATTCCCGAAGGTATTCTGGATGGCGTTATGACCAGCTTGATTGCCAAGCACACGCTTTTAGGAAACGGGCCTTACCAGAATTCGGCTAAAGGCTCCATCTATATTGTAAAACCCAAAATGCACGGCTCCGCAGAAGCGGCATTTGCTAACGTTTTGTTTGATCGTATCGAGGATTTGCTCGGACTAGCGCGCCATACCTTGAAAATCGGGGTTATGGATGAAGAACGCCGTACCTCACTGAACCTGAAGGCTTGCATCCGTGAAGTTAAGGATCGGATCGTGTTCATTAATACGGGCTTCTTGGATCGCACGGGCGATGAAATGCACACCTCTATGGAAGCAGGCCCCATGATTCGAAAAAGTGATATGAAAGCTTCGACATGGCTGCAAAGCTACGAAAAGTCGAATGTAAACGTAGGCTTGGATTGTGGGCTGCAAGGCCATGCGCAGATCGGCAAGGGGATGTGGGCGATGCCCGACCTGATGAGCGATATGCTGAAGCAGAAAATTGGGCATCCGAAGGCTGGCGCCAATACAGCGTGGGTTCCGTCGCCTACAGCAGCTACCTTACATGCCCTCCACTATCACCAAGTGGTGGTGAAGGATGTGCAGGACCAGCTCAAAGCAGCGATCAGCGATTTACGTGATGATATTCTGCAAATTCCGGTAGCGGAGCATCCCGAGTGGAGCGCCACGGACATCCAGCAGGAGCTGGATAACAATGCCCAAGGCATACTAGGGTATGTAGTTCGTTGGGTAGAGCAAGGCATCGGCTGCTCTAAGGTGCCGGATATTAACAATGTAGGGCTGATGGAAGACCGCGCGACACTGAGGATCTCCAGCCAGCATATCGCAAACTGGCTGCATCATGGCGTTTGCACCAAGGAGCAGGTGACAGAGACATTGAGGCGGATGGCTGCTGTTGTTGATGGACAGAACGCAGGCGACCCGATCTACCGCCCGATGGCCGCTAATTTCGAAGGCTCGATAGCCTTCCAAGCGGCATGCGAGCTGGTGTTCGAAGGCTACAATCAGCCGAATGGCTATACAGAGCCGATTTTGCATCGCCGCCGGATCGAGTTCAAATCGAGCGTTGCACTTAAGGCGTAGCATCACTTTAGATATAAGCAGAGTTCCATCAAACCAGTAATGGGCACCTTATCATAGAAGAAACACGTAGTGGAGAGGCTTATAAAAGCCTCTCTTTTTTGGTTTTGTCGAAATCCTTGACAAACCTATATAGATCGGTTACTAAAAGTAAACATTATATTTGACATATTGTAATTATAATTATATATTTAGTTACAAATAGTAATTAGATTAAAAGTTTTATTTATAAGGGAGATGATTCAGTGGTACAGCAATCTATTCATTCCGATACAGTGCTTGGTGAAGTGCATCTTAAGGTAAGTGACCTGGAAAGGTCATTAAGGTTTTATCAGGATGTGGTAGGCTTACGCGTTTTAACACAAGCTGCGAATCGTGCAGAGCTCACCGTCGATGGAATCAAGCCATTGGTAGTGCTGCATGAGATTTCTACTGCCAACATCGTGCCGCGCCGCTCGGCAGCAGGCCTTTATCATTTTGCGATTTTATTGCCTGACCGCAGGTCATTGGGCCTCTCTTTGAGGAACCTCATTGACTCCGGTATTCATATCGGGCAAGCCGACCATCTGGTGAGTGAGGCTTTATATATTGCCGATCCCGATAACAATGGCATCGAAATTTACCGAGACCGCCCACGGGAAAGCTGGACGTATGATGCCCAAGGAAATGTGAAGATGGCAACCGATCCGATCGATTGGGACGGCTTGCTGAAGGAAGCAGAGGGGCATCCGTGGACGGGCATGCCAGTAGGCACGATCATCGGGCATATCCATTTCCATGTTAGCGACCTGCAAAAGTCGAAGGAATTTTACTGCGATATTCTTGGCTTCGACATTATCGCGAATATGTCAGCAACGATGGGCGCCTTATTTATATCTGCGGGTGGGTACCACCACCATATCGGCCTGAATGTATGGGCGGGAATCGGAGCTCCACCAGCACCTGTCGACGGAACCGGCTTGAAGTATTACAAGGTTGTCGTCCCTGGCGAACAGGAGCTGCAGCGAATCCTTGCCAATTTACGCAGTGGCGGATATGCGGTTACTGAGCAGAATGCGACCTGGATTGTTAAGGACCCTTCACAAATCGAGTTAAGACTGACCTTACAATCAAAATAATGATGATAAAAAAGGATGGCGAGCATACAATGAAGATCGCAATTATTGGAGCCAGTGGTAAAGCAGGCAGCTTGATTAGCCAAGAGGCAATTAGCAGAGGGCATCAAGTAACAGCTATCGTAAGAGATGCTGCTAAAATCGTAGAATCAAGCGTTTCTGTATTGGAGAAAGATATACTGAAGCTTACGGCTGAAGATTTAACGGCATTTGATGCGGTAGTTAATGCTTTCGGCGCACCGCAAGGGCAAGAGCAGCAACATGTGGAAGCAGGTAATGTGTTGATCGAAGCGCTTAAAAACTCCTCCACACGATTAGTTGTGGTAGGTGGTGCGGGAAGCTTGTTCGTTGATCCAGACAAAACGACCCGATTAATGGATACGCCTCAATTTCCAGCAGCATACTTCCCAACGGCTTCGAATCAAGGCGAGAACCTGAATATTTTGCAGCAAACCGATTCTCTTTCATGGACATTTATTAGCCCTGCGATTGCTTTTACTCCGGGTGGTGCAAGAACAGGCTCATACCAGCAGGGTAAAGATCACCTGTTGATGAACGCTAAGGGAGAAAGCTACATTAGCTATGCCGATTATGCGATTGCCGTCATTGATGAGCTTGAGCGGCCCAAGCATATCAACGAACGATTTACAGTGGTCGCTGAGACTGAGTAATTGTTGAATTGCAAACAAAAAGCACCTCTGAACCTGCTTCGATAGGGAGCTCAGAGGTGCTTTTTCTTGGCTTATGAGAGAGAACTGTTTACCTTGTTAGGGATATCCTACATTTTATAGATAATTAACGGGCGGGCTGCCCGTCAGGTAACAAGTAATGGCTCAGCGCCGTCGTTCGCCGGTATACCGCAATACCGCTATACCCTGCAAATTTCTTTCGGGCAGTTTTCGCATTTGCAAATATCGCGAAGGAAGCTTAAGCTCTTGATCGTAACCGTGCCATTGTCCACGACAATCGCTTCTTGCTTGCGAAGATCACTGAGCATCCGGTTGACGCTTTCACGGGTAGCGCCAATCATCTCAGCCATCTCAGTATTGTTGATTTTCTTCGATATCGTAATTTCCTCACCAACAGCGACACCGTAGGAATTACTCAAACGAATTAATAATGAGCAAAGCGCACCCGGCTTTCCATACAGCATGAGGTCGCGAAATTTGGTCTGCGTTGTTCGATGTGTCATGCCCATCCATTTCATAAATTCAATCGCGAGGTCCCCATGCTGCCACAGCAGGGTTTCCAGATCCTTTTGCTGAATAATTCCGAATTCCGCATCCTCGATGACCTCGGCATTGAAGGTATGCGCCGATTCCTGGAAAGGGTCAATTTGTCCAAAAAGATCATCCGCATGATGCAAATACAAGGTGATTTTGCTCCCGGTATCCGTCGTTTTGGTTAATTTCACGAGGCCCTTTTTTACATAGTAAAGGTAGTCAGCACGATCACCTTCCCAGAAGAGGAAAGAGTCAGCTTTTGCACTTTTGGTGTACATAATGCTTTTAAGTCTTTCCAGATTTTCCGCCGAGAAGAAATTGGAGATTCCCTCTTTGGTGTTGATTTCGATTTCCGCTGTACGCATATATTCATTAATGGCCATCCCAGCCATCCCCTCTCCGTATTCGATATCTTTATCATAGCCGTTATTTCTATAAAATGGCATCGGGGTATCACCTGATCTTTCAAGGTAATCCCTGATAGTGGATCAGGGAATTCCCTGGCCTGCCCGCAGGTTTTAGCTAATTAGGTAAAGTAGTGCAAGCAGAAGAGGTAGGAATATGCTAAAATTTGAAGCAGGTACGAATGAAACCATCTGTGTAGGCAGTAGGGAAGCTGAGGGAATAACATGATTAAGCTATGTATTGTCGATGACCATGCCGTGGTTCGATCCGGGCTTATGATGCTGTTGAATGCGAAGGAAGATATGGAGGTTATTGGCGAGGCCTCCGAAGGGAATGAAGCGATCGAGCTGGCTTTACGCTTGCGTCCCGATGTAGTACTGATGGATTTAAGCATGCCAAATGGCAAAGATGGCTTAAGCGCGGCCAAAGACTTAAAGCAGGCTTTGCCGGATCTAGCTGTGCTCATTTTAACGATGCATGATGACGACGAATATTTGTTCAGGGCTATTCATGCCGGAGCATCTGGTTATATTCTAAAAACAGCTCCACATGAGGAGCTTTTAAAGGCGATCCGCTCGGTTGCAGCCGGCCATGCGTATTTGTATCCAACCGCAACCAAACGCTTAATGAGTCAATATGTGGACCAGCTTCAAGGTGGAGATAGCAGCAGCTTTGATACGCTTTCCGACCGTGAAAAGGAAGTCGTTTCCTTGGTAGCAAAGGGCTACAGCAATAAAGAGGTTGCGGAGCAATTGGTGATTAGCGTAAAGACCGTGGAATCGCATAAATCCAATGTAATGGAAAAGCTGCACCTCAAAACGAGGCCAGAGCTTGTTAAATATGCCATGAAAAAGGGGCTGCTTAATTTTGAATAAGCCAAAGCAGGAGCCTGCTCAAGTAGAACAACGTAAGCGAGTGGAAAAGCAAGAGCAGGTGCCCACCGAGGTGATTGGGCAGCATGTAGTGGCTTTAATCGCCAAGCTCGAAGCGCATATCCAAGACCCGGAGATCCGGCTGGAGCTTGAGCAATCGCTGAAGCAGCTGGCGGATCTTAAATTTGCGTTAGACGAATCATCGATTGTAGCCGTGACGGATCATAAGGGCCTCATCCAATACGTAAACGATAAATTTTGCGAAATTTCCAAGTATGAGCAGATTGAGCTCATAGGCAAAGACCACCGCATTATTAATTCCGGCTTCCATAGCAAAGCTTTTATGCAGGATTTGTGGAGCACGATTTCCGCAGGTAAGGTATGGCGCGGCGATATTAGAAACCGCGCCAAAGACGGCAGCTTGTATTGGGTCAATACAACCATAGTCCCTTTTCTGGAAGAAAAGGGGAATCCCTACCAGTTTCTGGCGATCCGTAACGAGGTTACCGAGCTAAAGCGTGTGGAGGAAGAGCTTCAATTGATGATGAAGCAGGTGATGAATATCCAGGAGGAGGAGCGCAGGCGATTTTCCCGTGAGCTGCATGATGGGATCGGGCAAAGCCTATTTTCGCTCATTATCCAGATGGATCGGCTCATTGGTGAAAAGGTCCATCCCGATTTGGAAGCTATACGCAATTATGTGTCACATATTATCGAGGATGTCCGCGGGCTTGCTTGGCAATTAAGGCCCTCCGTGCTGGATGATCTTGGCGTTGTACCTGCGATTCGCACGTACATCGACAATTTTTCTGGGCATTACGGAATTAAAGTAAAATTCGATACCAATCTGCGTCGAAGGCTGGAGGCCCAAGAGGAAACGACGATTTATCGGACGGTTCAGGAGGCGTTAACCAATGTTGGCAAATATGCCGATACGGGTGAGGCTACGGTTACACTGGAGGATTTGCCTGATGCAATTAAGGCTGTGGTTGGAGATACGGGTATCGGGTTTGCCCGGCAGTCTAGCTCCAAGGGGGTAGGCTTGTTCAGTATGGAGGAGCGTGCTCGCTCGGTGGGCGGCAAGCTAACGATTCAGTCCGAGCCGGGAATGGGGACTGAGGTTATCTTGGTCATTCCTCATAAGCGTGAGAGGTAAGCTTGGTCCTTCAACAACGGCTGGAACCTCATACCTATATCCTCACCAGCGCACAAAGGTAAGGGTCAGCACATCAAAAGACCGTCCGATGCCCATCGGACGGTCTTTTCTTATGTTTGTTGCCGTGTAAAAGTTTAGTGAAGGGTGTGATGTAATTCACATCTAATACCGATGCGGTGTGATAAATTAAAGCCATGGAGATGAAGCAACAAACCTCCGCAAGCACAAGGATTGGAAGGGGAATGGCTATGGATACCACATTGCCTTACAAACGATCTAGTATGAAATAACTGCTGCTAAGTGCCACTGAATGATATTACCTGAATGGGATTCACCAACAAATAGGAGATGTTTAAGATGATGAAATGGATGCGAGAAAATGTGTATGCGGCGGGAATATGGTTCGTGCTTAGGATTTACCTAGGCTTGGAATGGACTCTAGCAGGCTGGCATAAACTTACAGGAGGGTTTGATGCTACTGGCTTTATCAAGGGAGCCGTAGCCAAACCTGTTATAGATAAAGCGACGAATGAGCTGATTTATCCAACTTTTACAGCATTTCTAGAGCACTTTGCTTTACCCAATGCAGCTATATTTAATACGGTCATCCCCATCGGAGAGCTGCTGGTAGGTTTGGGACTTATCGTGGGTGCACTTACGACGGTCGCGGCGTTTTTCGGATTGCTAATGAACTTCATGTTCATGCTTGCAGGAACAGTTAGCACCAACCCATGGTTAATAATGTTAGGCGGTATTATCCTCTTGGCAGGAACGAATGCAGGCAGGTTTGGTGTTGATTACTACTTCACCCCTTTACTGCACAAGCTGCTTCATAAATTTAATAAAGAAGGGCATGACGACCATCCCACACCAACGGGGACGAATAAACGCGCCCATGCCTAACCACTAAGGATCCCAAGGAATGTGAGTGCTGGGTTAAGGTCGTCATGGGCTACGATCCAGCCTCTTTTTCTATGAAGGTGTCATTGAAAGGAGAAGGTCGGTATGCTGTCAGGAATTATTTTGGCAGGTGGGGAAAGCGTACGCATGGGCGGTGAAAATAAAAGCCTGCTAATGCTTGGAGCTGAAACGCTGCTTGTACGCCAGATCCGAATGATGCGGGAGTTATGCAGCGAGATTATTGTAGTCACCAATACACCAAGATCGTTTCTGCGCACAGTAGATGCATCAGTGCGGATTATAACGGACTATGTGCCTGGCAAAGGTCCGTTAAGTGGCATGCATGCCGGGCTCACCCTCTCGCTCAACCAGAATGCTTGGGTGGTAGGTTGTGATATGCCGTTTCTGTCACCTCAAGCAGCGAGGCTGATGCTGCTTAAGAAAAAGCAAGGCATGGAAGCAATCATCCCTTGGCTTCAGGGCGTTATGCACCCGCTGCATGGCATTTATGACCGTGATTGCGCGACGCCTATTTGGACGCTACTGAAAAATCAGGAGACCCAGCTTTCTGCTCTGGGCAAGGTATTACTCTGGCAGGAAGCGATTGAGCCTGAGTTCAGAGAGGCCGGGATCGAATGCAATTTTACTATGGCGATCAAAACAAGGACCGATTACACGCAATGCTGCAACGTACTGCAACGTCTAGAGAAGGCTAATGCCAGTTCAGGTTAATTATAGTCTAATTCGGGATCATCATAGTCTAATCACATCGGAGCTGTAATAGCTCCGCATCATTATTAGGAGGGGTAAGAATGAAAAGATATCAACAACCACAAGTAGAAGCCGAGTTTGGGGTTGCCCATATGACAGCCCTGTCGGAGGCATTGGAGCGCTTGAAGCAAGAGCACGGAGAGCTGAAGCTGGTGCTGCAAGAGATGGAGAAGCAAGCGACACAAGTTGAACTGTCCAATGATAAGTTAGGATCCATGCAGTCGTTGCTCCATTTGCGGTTATGGACGTTGGCATTCAGAGAAGAGCTAGAGCGACATTCCAATTGGGAGGAAGCAGAGCTATTCCCATTCCTGAACGCTTATTTCAATAGTAATATGGCACCCACCATGATTCCATCCTTTTGGACGATAGAGAAGGACCACGAGTTGGCGGACGAATACATGCAGTCTTTTTTAAGAGCGGTTCATAAGCTTAAGGCGAATCCCGAAGCCATGAGCTTAAACCAGGCAGCGGCGTATTTGGTTCAAGCGTGCCGTATTTTGCAGGAGCATTTTGTTAAAGAGGAAGAGCTAGTCTTTCCATTAACGGAGCAGGTATTGACGGATATAGATTGCCTTTTCTCTTGATATATCCCTAAATATGGTAAAACTATGACGAAAATCAAAAATAATTAGTACCCAATCCATAAAAAAGGACGGTTGAATCGTTTCATAAGTTTGAAGTTTGGTTACAAAGTGTGCTAACCTGTTAAAAAAGGTCGAATCTAGCTCATCATAAGAGCTGGTACGGGGGATTATTCACATGGGGTGAATGTTCGTTTACTTCGAACTAGGGAGCTACCTCTTCCCGAATCCGTCAACTAACCTCGAAGGCCGCAGGAGGAATCATTTGAATCTTTTTTCTATGAAGCTTTATTTGTTGATCGCTTTTTTCACGCTGAGCCTGTTTTCGCTCCTGCAAACGCAAGAAGTACATGCCGCTGCAACAATCGGAGTAAGGATCCAAATCAATGATAGTGTAGTGGCTTTCCCCGAAGGTACACCACAGCCCTTTATCGAACGTGGTAGCGGTAATTTGTATGTGCCTTTGAAGTATTTAAGTGAGCAGCTCGGTTTTCAAGCGAACCAACTGCCGTTATTCAAGAATGCGAATTCTGGACTTTCACCAGAAAGCGAGCATGTCCCACTTCGTTTGATTGCGGATTCGCTCGGCTACAGGGTTCAATGGGATGTCACGAATCGCGTTGCTATCATCGGTGTAGATGGTGCCTATCACGCCCCGGCTTGGTATGCTCCGAAGCCACAATCGTCTGTTTTACAAACAGCCTTTAATTACTTAGGCGTGCCATATGTATGGGGTGGAAGCTCACCCAAAGGTTTTGACTGCTCTGGTTATGTAGGTTATATTTTTCAACAAAGCGGGATCAAGCTACCCAGAACTTCCGTGGAGATGTACGATTCTGTAGGAACAAGAGTAAACGAATTGCAAGAAGGCGATCTGGTCTTTTTTGCTGAAGGAAGCAGAACCTCTCATGTAGGGATATATTTGGGCAACGAGCAATTCATCTCAGCTACCTCCTCTGGTGGGGTCTCGGTCGAGAGTATTACGACGGGTTACTGGGGTAGGAAGTTCGTTGGCGCCAAACGTTTGACATAAAAGATATACCAACCACCACAATAACCCTGCCAAAGCATAAAGCTTAGACCTGCCCGTAGGCAGGTTTTTTGCTGTCTTGCCCAAGTGAGGCGAAGATGTTCACAGTCCATGCTTCGGCTAAAAGATCAGGGCTTTAGGTTTAGTGCAAGCTACAAAGGAAAACTCCAGGCTATGTCGAATATATGGGTTTATAGGCTTCTTCACAACACGGTATGACTAACTAGGGACAGCTAAAAGGAGCTATTTCATGACGTTTGCATATATGGAAAAGTATAGAATATACCGACGGTGAGCGCTCCCATTATGCTATGGATCACGGCGACCAGGCACAAAGGTATATGGAGTTAAAAAGCTATGCCTGTCTATTGCGATGAATGATTTTGGGACAGGTTATTCTTCAACTGGCTACCTGCAAACCTTCCAAATCGAGCTTTGTGAAGAGGATATTTTGGGCTTGTTTAGTGTAGAAGAGCGTTCTCAAATAAATAATTTTGCTTGATGTTACTAGTGTTGTATACTTGTTTAAAACAAGACACGGGGGTTGAACTTACAATGAGTCAAGATGTTAATGGTTTAGGTCGTCATTATTTGCAAGCGGAGTCATATGGAGCATCTGCTTTTTGCTTTTATCGTGCCGTCCTTGAAGATGCCAACAATGGGAATGCCTGGAATGGGCTTGTTCTGTCACTTAGCTTGATGCGCAGGGAAAATGATGCCCAGACGATTCTGGCAAGGTTCGCTAAGCAGCCCTTGCCCTACGATAAGGATATGGTGACCTTTGCCCTGATGATGTTCCAGCAAAGTCCTAATGCGATGTCGGAGTGGACACGGGCCATGTCTATAAGATTTGGAGTAAACGCCCAAGAGCGCCAGGCCTTTATCCAAATGGCTGATGATTTGGAGGCTTCCTACGCAGACCTGGTTACTCGCCATGGCGAAGATACATTGAAGGAACAAGGCATGCTTAGCTTGGATGAGTTCGCTGAACGTAAAATCGAGCTGGATTGGCTGATGTCGGAGCCGATTGATACCGTATATGGCGTGATCCAGGCTTGGCTGGAAGATCCGGAATCGATCCTCTCCGCGGTCCGGCTACTCTGCATGATGCCGGATAATCGCAGCGAGAAGCTGCTGCGCAGGGTATGCCGCAATGAAGAGGTAGATGGCAAAGTGAGAACCCATGCCTTGCTCGCGCTTAGATGGCTGGGCGTTCGCGGTAATGCGAGAATTCAAAAAATGGATGAATCCTTCGTCATTAATCTGGATAATCCTGTTCCTGAGCTGACGGTATCAGTTCCAGCCGCTTACAAGCCGGCACTGGACCGTATGAAGCTTTGGATTGCGATGAAGCAAGGCTTTGTCACGGAAGCGGAATATGAGCAGTTCGCTTCCACGGATGAGCCTGAGCTGCCGACTGAGCTGGCTGAGAAGCTGGAGCAAGCCGATGTACCCAGCGTACTGCAGGAGGTTGTGCATGCGCTGATCAGGTCAGCATACGACCAGTACTACCCGCTGGTTCCCGGTATCCGCGGAACCCGCCAATGGAGCATAGCGTTGCTGATGCTGATGAAGGATTATGCCATAGGCGTCTTGGATGCATGGCCGTACGGCGAGCTGGAGCATGATGAAACTGCCGTGCTTCACCGCAATTGGATTCTAAGCGCTAGTCGGGACTATTACCATAATATTGAGCAGGCACGACAGCTGCGTGACAGCCAGGCTGGCTAAGGCTCGCGCCACGCCTTGCTATATAAAGAAAAGAGAAGCCTCCAGATTAAACTGGTACCCATACACTGGACACTTTAAAAAAAGTGTTTAGCGTATGGGTACCTTTTTGTATACTAGAGAGAATAGTGGGGGCGAGCATATGAGTAAAAAACACTTTAGTAAAAATGAGCAGGA
>NZ_JAAOIW010000013.1 GCF_011440305.1 Paenibacillus agricola
CCTGCTCATTTTTACTAAAGTGTTTTTTACTCATATGCTCGCCCCCACTATTCTCTCTAGTATACAAAAAGGTACCCATACGCTAAACACTTTTTTTAAAGTGTCCAGTGTATGGGTACCAGTTTAAATAAGGGCTCTTTTTTTACTGTTTTGAAAAGAGTGGTTTTTTCTTGGCTTTGGATTTCCGCAAAAAAATGCGATTCTGCAAAAAAATGCGTAAGGTAACAGAGATAAACTGCAAAAAAGTATGGTTGCCAGTGAATAAAATTTACTCTAATGTGCAAATCAAGGCTTAGCGGCAGTGATTGTCGAGATGCCTGACAAATTGGGAAATCAGGGGGATGAACATGAGAATAAGAGGGAATAGAAAGAAACCGCTGATGCTGACTTTTACAATGGTTCTGGCATTGTCGAGCATTTTGGCAGCTTGTGGGGCACCAGCAGCAACCGATACTGGGGCGAAGTCCGGGGGCGAGCAAGGCACAGCGGCTCCGGCAAATGCAGCGCCTGTGGAAATTAAGGTCTTAACCAGCTTCTCGACCCCTACACCACCGGAAAACAATGGTGACGTGCAAAAGGCTATTGAAAAGGCTACTAACTCAAAATTGAATATTCAATGGGTTTCGGGCAATAACTACAAAGATCGTTTGAATGTAACTTTGTCTTCCGGAGATATTCCCGATGTCGTCATGATTGACGATCCCTTCTCGGCTTTATTCCGCAAGATGGCCAAGGAAGGTTCATTCTGGGATTTGACTAATTATTACAAGGATTATCCCAACATCAGCTCGAAAATTGCTCCGGTTGCCTGGGAATCAACCAAGCTGCAGGACGGGAAAAACTATGGTGTGCCCAGACCGCGTGGGTCCGAGGGTGCCCGCTTCTTTATTCTGAGGAAAGATTGGCTTGATAAATTAGGCTTGAAGATGCCGACAACAACGGACGAGCTGTACACGGCGATGAAGGCTTTTAAAGAGAAAGACCCCGACGGAAATGGAAAAGCTGACACGATCGGATATACCGGAAATGTGAATGCTAATGATATGGGTACCTTAGGCTTATTCGTCAACAGCTTTACCGGTGCGACTGGAAACTGGAAGGATCAGAGCGGCAAATTGGTCTATACGGATCTGATGCCGGAAACGAAGCAAGCCTTAGAATTCCTTAACAAAGCCTATAAGGAAGGTTTAATTCCGGCTGACTTCGCTTCATTGAAAGCAAGCCAGGTGGACGATATTTACTCCTCAGGTAAAGCAGGCATAATCGGTGATAAGACGGGCTCCACGGCAGTTATGGTTGAAAAGCTGAAACAGACAGATCCAACATCCTCTGGTGATTTCAATGTGTTCTATCCGGCGACCAATATTAATCAATTTAATCCTAAAGGACCTGGCTATCTGGGCATACTAGCCATTTCAAAGAAAGTGCCAGAAGCGAAGATGAAGCAGATTTTGACGGTTATCGATAAATGGATGGCACCTGCAGTGTTTGATCTCCAAACCTGGGGTCTCGAAGGCGTCCATCATACGGTAAAGGATGGCAAAAAAGAACTAATCAAGGACAAATACAACGCTTCCGGCATTGAGAATTTTAATCAATTCGTCTATGTTGCCGACCCTTACGCTAACTCTTTCCATCCTACGTTCCCTAAAGAAGCGATTGATGCCTTCACAAAGATTCAGGATGAAAAAGCAAAAACGAGCAAGGCTGATGAGAGTGTCGGTTTGTACTCGGAAACCTTCCTGACTTACGGTCCTGAATTGGCCAAACAGGCACAGGACGTGAAGACCAAGGTAATTCTTGGCTTGAGTCCTATGTCAGCCTGGGATGATTTCATTAATCAGCTCAAAGCCAATCCGCAAATGACCAAAATTACTCAAGAAATCAATGATTCGTACACAGCACGTAAAAGTGGCAAATAAAGAGAAATAATGGAAAATAAGAAACGCACCTAACGGGCTCCCCGTTCGTAACTGGACGGGGTTTTCCTGTTTATGGAAAGACTATGATGGATGCCATATCCATATCCATTTGCCGCATTCATTCGGGAACTTCGGGAATAAGGAAGGAGGCATTACGATGCCCAGTATTAAGGTAGTAAACGTCTCCGCGCATCAACAGGCCGGGGCACTGCGCCTGTTAGGAAGAAAATTGAAGCGGGATAAATATTTATACTTTTTGGCCATTCCCGGAATGATCTTTTTTCTGATCTTTAAATATATCCCGATCTGGGGAATATTGATTGCTTTCCAGGAGTACTCACCAGTGCGAGGCATGCTGGGTAGCCCTTGGGTAGGATTCGCCCATTTTGAACGTTTTTTTGCCAATGACCAGTTTTGGCTGCTGTTTCGAAATACCCTAATGATTAATCTACTTAATTTAACGCTGTTTTTTCCATTGCCAATCCTATTCGCCCTATTAATGAATGAATTGAAAAGTGTGGTTTACAAAAGAATCGTACAGTCCATTGTATATTTACCGCATTTTTTATCCTGGGTCATTATAGCGGGATTGACATTTATTTTGTTGTCGATGTCCCGTGGGCTGGTCAATGAAGTGCTGGTTAATATGGGTATGGAAAAAATTCAATTTCTGAATGATCCCGATTTATTCTGGATCATGCTGACCGTGCAAAGCATTTGGAAGGAGACCGGCTGGGGCACGATTATTTTCCTGGCGGCTATTGCCGGAGCGGACCCTCAATTATATGAAGCCGCCAAGATGGATGGCGCCAATCGTTTTCGCCAAATGTGGCACATCACCCTGCCCGCTATCCGCAACGTGATTGTCGTGCTATTAATATTACGGCTGGGGCATATGATGGATATCGGCTTCGAGCAGGTATTCCTGATGTATAATGGAGCGGTATCGAATGTAGCCGAGGTTTTTGATACGTATGTATACCGGGTTGGTGTGCAGCAAGGCCAATTCAGCTTTAGTACGGCAGTTGGATTGTTTAAGTCAGCCATTGGTTTCACTCTTGTCGTCCTGTCTAACCGGTTGGCGAAAAAATTCGGAGATGAAGGCATTTATTAATGAAAGGAGGCTTTATTTATGCAGCGTGGAATAGGTGACCGCTTGTTTCATACAGCAAATGTGGCATTTCTCGCTATTGTTGCTATTGTTACAGCTTTTCCGCTTTATTACGTATTCATTATTTCGTTTACCGAGCCCACTGAATATTTGTCCAAAACGATTATCTGGTTCCCGGAAAAATGGTCCTTGGAATCTTATCTATACCTGATGTCGAATTCCTCGTTCGTCAGATCGATTGGGGTTAGCGGATTTTTGGCTTTAGCTGGAACGATATGCAGCCTGGTTGTCACAGCATCCTTTGCCTACTCGCTTTCACGAAAACGGTTTGTAGGTAGAAAATGGATTTTATTTTTCGTTTTATTTACTATTTTGTTTAGCCCTGGAATTATTCCTAATTATATGCTGGTCAGAAACCTTGGTTTGATTGATAATATATGGGCATTGATTTTGCCCGTGTTATCGAGCGGCTGGTACGTGGTGCTGATGAAGGGCTTCTTCGATAATATACCGGAGAGCCTAGATGAAGCGGCAGCCATAGATGGATGCAATGATGTAAGCGCTTGGTTCCTTATCATCCTGCCGCTTTCCATGCCAGCTATGGCGACATTTGGCCTGTTCTATGCGGTAGAATATTGGAACTCTTATTTCTCGGCGCTGTTATATCTCAACGATTACAAAAAGTGGCCTATTCAGGTGCTGCTTCAAAATATGCTTACGGAAAATCCATTAGCGGAGGCTGATCCATTACGCCAGCCGCCCCCCGCGCAAATGCTGAAAATGGCTGCGGTGGTGATTACGACACTTCCTATTTTATTCATCTATCCGTTTTTGCAAAAGCATTTTGCCAAGGGTGTTATGGTGGGGTCGGTTAAAGGCTAGCTACTAGATAAGTCCAGAGGAGGGGGAAGCATCATTGTTTGGTAATGGGCGATTTTTTCGCAAAAGCTTGATTACAGTTCTTATTATTGCAAGCCTCCCTGGGCTTTTCATTGGGATAGCCATTTATTTTGTAGGAAGCCATCAAATCTCCGAGGAATTAAATACGATCCATCAGCAGCAGCTGCTGCAAGCGCAAAAAAGCATCGACAACCAATTAAGCACACTGGAGGTATCGCTCTCCCACTGGGCATTTGATCCGCAATTTGATGAAAAGCTGCGCAGGCTGGACACCGAATTTGGCTACAGCCAGGTGCAGGACATTTACAAAACGCTGCTGGTTATGAAGGAATTAAACCCCTTAATTCAACAGGTTAGCTTGTACTTGGAAGAGCCTAAGCCTCTACTTTTCACGGAAAACGGTTACGAGCGTTTGGGGCAGAGTGATTACCCGAAATATCACCAATTGCTGGATCAGCCGACATCCACGCAGTGGATTCATTACTCTTCCTCTCTGCAATCGGATAAGCGCGCCCTTACGGAGCATTTATCGTTGCTGCACAAAATCCCTGGTGGAAGCCCGCGGCCGTTCGGCGTATTCCTCGTATCGGTCGATCCCGTTGTGCTCGACAATATGATCACTTTGTTGACCCCGCGTGGGGAAGGAACGTCCTTTCTGGTCAAAAAAAACGGAGAATGGTTGTCCCCTGCCGCAAGAAGCGGGCAAGTCCGTGATCTCGATGAAGCGCTTCGCGCCAAGGTCATGGAACAAGGAGAAGCGCGAGCTCCGTTCGTTTACACCTGGGAGGGTGAACTGTATTCGGTTTCTTATGGGATCTTTTCCCGACTTAACCAGGAGTGGATCTATGTATCCGCGACTCCTTTACAATCGTTGACTGCGCCTGTGGTGTTTATCTCTCGTTTAATATTGGCAATCAGCAGTTTTGGTTTGCTGCTTGCGGCCATCCTCTCCTGGTTTGCATCCAAGCAGCTGTACAGTCCGATCAAAAAGCTGGTGCAGCTCTATAGCAGCAGAGGGAACCAGCGAATGGAGGGAAGAGACGAATTCGAGCTGATCGAGAGCGTCTGGAATCACGTCACACGGGAAAGCCAGAACCTGCAATCCTTATTGGAACGGCAGCTTCCCCAGGTGCGTGAAGGCTTTTTATTACAGCTGCTGCAAGGGTACTTGACCCATTTATCCGAATCCGACTTGCAGGAGAGGATAGAGAATCTCGGTTTTGGTGTGAAGGAAAGCCGATTTTCGGTTATTTTCATTCAGCTGCTCGGGTTTTCCAACCTGCAGGGACGATTCTTCGAGGGGGATGAAGTGCTTGTTACTTTTGCTGCCTCCAATATCGTGAAGGAATTAGCGGAGAATGCGATGCAGAAGGCTGAAGCGATCAATTTCCATGATTTGACTGTCGGACTATTGATCTGCTCGCCCCCGGCAGAGCCTATATCGCAGTGGAAAGCGCGTGTTGTTGAGCTGCTGAAGGAGATTACGGTCAGGCTGAATACCCTGCTGCATGTGCGGGTAGTGATCGGTTTTGGTGCTCCAGCCCCCATGCTGAGTGACATTCCCGATATTCTGGAAGCAACGCGGCAAGCTATTCGCTTCCGCGATGTAAGGGAGGATAACCAAATTTTTGATCTGGAGGAGCTGGTACATAATATTGACAAGCCACTCGTCTACCCGTTCCAGCTGGAGAGAGAAGTGGTTCAGGCCGTACGAATGGGCTCGGAGGAAGAGGCGATCCAGGCCGTCCAACGATTTCTGGATGAACTGCGTGCCCATGCTGCCAAAGAGCTGTGGGTTCAGCAAGGTATGCTGCATTTACTAGGCAGTGTCCAGAACGCAATGATGCATATCGGAACAAATCTGCATGAGTTGTATGAAGGCCTTAATTTATATGAGCAGCTTTGCCAATTGAAGGAGCCGGAAGCGATCGGCAAATGGTTTCAGGTTCGGGTTCTCTCCCCCTTCATGCAGGATATACGGCGCAAACAGGATTTACTAATGCACAAGTTAGTCGAACGGGTTATATTTACGATTCAGGAGCGGTATATGGATGATATTTCCTTGGACGCTATTGCTGAGTCCCACCGGCTCAGCTCCTATACATTAAGCCGAACGTTTAAGCTGATGACGGGCATCAATTTCATCGATTATTTGACCGAGGTACGGCTTGAGAAAGCGAAGGAACTGCTACGCGACACCGATTGGAAGCTTCATGAGGTCGCTGAACGGGTAGGCTACCAGCCTAGCTATTTCGGACGTATTTTCAAGAAAAATGTGGGGGTTACTCCCAACCGTTACCGGGAGTCCATGAAGGAAAACAAACCGATTATCTAAGGAACTCGTCCGATGGATGGATGACGGTGGATGAAGCGCCACCTCTACTTCGTGGAGCTGGCTTTGGGCAATGGAAGCTATGATTCGTATCTGAGGGGGATGAATGAATGTTAAATGAAAAGTGGTTTCGCAACCCGCCTGTGGAATTCCGTGTTCTTCCATTCTGGTTCTGGAATGGCGATTTGCAGGAGGCAGAGATCGTCAGACAGATCGACGAAATGGCCGATAAGGGACTAGGCGGATTTTTTATATGTGCACGGCAAGGGATCACGGTTCCTTATCTGTCACAGCAGTGGTTTGATCGGGTACGGACGGCTATTGGAGCGGCGGAACGTCGTGGCTTGCAGGTATGGCTATACGATGAATACCCGTACCCAAGCGGAATTGCCGGCGGCGAGGTAACACTCGAGCATCCAGAAGCGAAGCAGCGGACATTAACCCGCCATGTTGCCACCGTGCAAAACGGGGAAGAGGCTGAAATGGATTTACCATGGGGACGTGTGTTGTCAGCGAAAGCGGTTCCACTACATGCTACAAACGGCACCAAGCAATGGGAGCACGCCATCGATGTGTCTAAGCATATCGGCAATTTTCAGGATGAACCGATTTTCCAGCAAAATGGCTCCACTGTGTACAATCCAACCCGCTATTTTACCTACAATACGATCAAAAAGCTGATTTGGCCAGGCATAAGTACTGGCAAAAGCAACGGCAATGGGCAGCAATGGCAAATTACGGTGATCGTTGAGCAGGAAGCCAAGGATTTCAAATACTTTGGGACATTCGTTGATCCGCTGCATGCGGGTGCGATGGAAACCTTTGTCCGCTTGACCCATGAACGCTATGCGGAAGAAATCGGTGAGCATTTCGGAACAACAGTAAAAGGGATGTTTACAGACGAAATCGGCTTGCGTATCGGCAAAATCCCATGGTCGCCAGCGCTCCCGGCATTTTTCGAGGATCGCTGCGGCTACAGCTTGCTGGACCACCTCCACCACTTGTTCGAGGATACGGGTGAAGCAGCCGCCAAAGTGCGTTATGACTTCATGCAATGTGTGCATCTGCTGATGAGGAGCAATTACCATCATCGTGTTTATGAATGGTGCGATCGCAACCAACTCGAATATATAGCGGAAGTGCCTGGTGTACGGATGACCACGCAGCTGTATAGCCATATTCCTGGAGGGGATACGGCACACGAGAAGCTCGGCCGGCCATTAGCCTGGATCATGAAAAAATATGGGCATAGCCTGCGTGCCAATCCCAAGATGGGCAGCTCACTCGCTCGCCAGCTTGGACGCAACCGGGCATTAATCGAATGCTTCCATAGTGTGGGTTGGTCAATGACCTTGCAGGATGCCCGCTGGATGATCGATTGGATGGCTGCTCTTGGCACCAATATGTTTAATTTCCATGCCTTCTTTTATTCGATTGACGGGATGCGCAAGCATGATGCGCCGCCATCACAATTTTATCAAAATCCATATTGGAAGCATTTCAGCCATTTGGCAGATTACGTCGGACGTATCAGCAGCGTCATGACTCAAGGAACCGCGCAAATAGATATTGCCATCATGGATCCCTCGACGTCGCTGTGGACACATTTGGCAACACCTTTTCATCAATTTCAATATTGGGGAAGCAATGATGTCGAACGGCAGCGCCTGGATCAGATGAAGGTGGATTGGGTACAGATTCAAACGGCTTTGTTAACAGCCCAGCGGGACTTTGACACGATAGATCCGGAAATCATTATGCAGGCTGACATCGGAAACGGCTTGATGAACGTCGGGAAAGCTAGCTATAAAGTGCTGATCATTCCTCCAATCACCAATATGGAGGCTGCAGCATGGAGCAAAATCAAATCGTTTATTGAGGCTGGCGGCAGCGTGATCTCGATCGGCATGCTTCCTTACGAAGAGATTGAAGCAGGCAGTGGGACAGTTGCTGAAATATCCGCTTGGTTCAGGCACGAAACGGCCGAGACGAGTGAAGCGGGAACAGCGGTAGCGTTTGCCTTTCCACCGAACACCAGCGGTGAAGGGGCATTCAATGGTACCCGTGAAGGCAATCGAGAAGGTGCTTACTTCCTGCCGCTTGATCCGGACCAGCCCTCCGAGTCATACGCAGCGGTTCACTTGAACGAGCTGCTGGCTCTGCTGGAGCGAATTTGTCCCCGCCGCGTGGAGCTTCACGCTGAGGATGGCGATACGCAGTGCCTGCTTCTCCAGCACCGTAACATGGGGGACCAGGCCGATGTGCTGTTTATTTCCAATCGAGAGGGAGCACAGAAGCAAGTAACAGTTCATCTCTCGGAGCTTGATTTTGGATTTATGGACAGCGCTTGGTACAGAGATTTGGAGAATGGGGAAACCCGTGGCCTAAAGGCAGACAGGACAGAAAGCGGATGGGCCATCTCATTGAAGTTTGCTCCATACCAATCCCATCTTATTGAGCTCCGCGGCGGGCAGCAGAAGAACAGCAAGGAGCTTGTCGGAAATCCTGTCATGAATAATGCCCATGCTCTGCTTCCAGCCACCCCGATCCAGGTAGTTATAGATTCGCAATGGTCGGTTGAGACCACAGCTCCGAACATGCTGCGAATCGGAAGCTTCCGTATGGCTATAGACCCTGACCAAGTCGGAGTGGAGCAGAAATGGTACTTGGGCAAAGGCGATGCAGCAGCCTGGTTCGATGTAGACACCAAGACGTGGATTAACCAGTGTGCCGATCTTGCGGATGAGCTTAAGCTGTCCCTTGATTATAAGAAATACGGCTTCGGAACTCCGCTACGTACAACGATTTCATATCCGATTACGGTTTGGTATACGTCTGCCTTTGTAGTTAACGTGCTGCCCGTCTCTTGTGAGCTGTTGATGGATCAGGAAGCCATCTTGGGCGAATACATCATATATGTGAATGGACAGGTATGGAATAAGGGCTCTCTCCCATTAGTTGTAGGGGATAATAGTATAGCTATTCGTTTAGTCGTAGGCCATGACCATGATGGTATTGTGGATCCGCTTTATGTAAGCGGTGCGTTTGGAGTCGGCTGGACGGACAGCGGCAAGCCCGTTATCACGGAAATACCGACAGCGGCCAATCCGAATGCTGAAGTGATCGCTGGCTTCCCTTATTATTCGGGAACGTTTGTATTTCGCCGCAGTTGTGAAATTCCCTCTATACCGGAGAAGGGGAGCTTTGAATTATCCCTCGCCGGGCTGTCCCCGAATTTTCACGATTGCGCAGAATTGTCACTAAACGGAGCTTCACTCGGAGTCCGAGCATGGACGCCTTATTGCTGGCAGGGGAGCACCGAATTGATACGGTTAGGCACTAATGATGTGGAGCTGAGGATAGAAAATACGTTAAGCCACAGGCTTGATGGGACCTACTTCGATTACAAGGAGCACCGTTTGCGGGATGTATCAAAATATATTGCAGAATCAGAGGGGAGAAGTGCGCAATGAAGGTAACCGATATCGTTTGTTATTTTGCAGAGGGGCTGTTTTATGTAAAGGTGGAGACCGATGAAGGCGTGTCGGGTTTCGGGGAATGCAGCCCTATGCAGGTCGATGTGATTTTACCGATTATTCAAAAGGTGATCAAACCCCAGATCATCGGTAAAAGCCCTTTCGACATGGAGAAATTGGAAGAAAGTATTATGCAGAAAAACTATAAAATCTCCGGCCAATTGCTGGCCATGGCATACAGTGGTATCGAGATTGCTATGTGGGATGCCAAAGCGCGTTTCCTAAAGCAGCCCTTATACAACCTGATAGGCGGTAAGTACCGCGATGCCATTCCTTTGTACGGCTCCAGTATGAGCCGGGACCTCTCGCCCAAGGAAGAAGCGGCCAAGCTGGTCGAAGGCATTGAGCAGTTTAACTTTAAAGCTGTGAAAATTAAAACAGGTCCCCGCTATGGAAGCGGTCTGCCGGTGGATCTCCGAGCGGATGCGCTGAAGATCCGCACGGTTCGTGAAGCCATCGGCAAGGACTGCCGGTTAATGGTGGATGGCAATAGCTCTTATACTTACATTCAAGCCGTGCAATTGTTCGAAATGGTCAAGGATTGCGATTTGCACCATTACGAGGAGCCTTGCCCGTACTACGATATTGAGGCTTACATCAAGCTATGCCAAACCTTGCCGGTGCCAATTCATGTAGGTGAGCAGGATTGGAATCTGTTTACCTTCCGCGATTTCATCAGTAAAGGGGCTTGTCACCTGTATGCCGCAGATCCGATCAAATGCGGCGGCATTGCTAGTGCCAAACGCGCAGCGGTATTGTGCCGGGCATTCGGTATCCATTATGTGCCTCATAACACTACCCGCTCGATCGGCTTTGCAGCCGCTTTGCACCTGGCGGCAAGCACGCCGGAGTGTACCAGCTACTATGAATACTCAATCGAAAAAAATAGCCTGAGGGAGCAATTTGCGCCGAAGGAGTTTGTAGTCCGCGACGGATTCATTTCTATCCCGGATGGCCATGGACTTGGGATTGAGCCGGATGAGGAAAAGATGCGCCGACTGCTGGAGGTCCGTTAAACTTATTTCCATACTGTACATTCAAATTATCGAGGTGAGATTGATGAGGTATCAAAGCATTCCCGGAACAAATCTAACTCCTTCTGTCATCTGTTTAGGTACTTCTTCACTTGGCAGTATCCTACAAGAGGCCGAAGCATTTCGGCTTATGGATCTATTTTACGATCTGGGAGGTACATTCATTGATACCGCAAAAGTTTACGCCGATTGGCTTCCAGGTGAACGTAGTGTCAGTGAAAAAACAATCGGTCGCTGGTTAAAAGCAAGAGGATTACAGAATCGTGTGCTTGTTGAAACCAAAGGTGGACATCCGGAGCTGCATACGATGCATATTCCTCGCTTGGATGCGCAAAGTATTGCACTGGATGTGGAGACGAGCTTGATCAATCTGCAGCTCGATTGTTTGGATTTGTATTATTTACATCGCGACGATCTCAATCGGTCTGTAGCCGAATTGGTGGATGTTATGGAGGAGCAGGTGAAGCTCGGTAAAATTCGGTATTATGCTTGTTCCAATTGGACGCCGGAGCGGATAGAGGAAGCCAATCAGTATGCCCGAAAAACGGGCAGCAACGGTTTTGTAGCCAATCAGCCCAAATGGAGTCTTGCTGTTTCGCTTCCTACCTCTGATCCAACAAGAGATACGATGGATATAAAAGGCATTCGGTATCATGAAGAATCGGGATTGGCGGCGGTACCCTACAGCTCACAAGCAAAAGGATTTTTCAGCGGCACCTATACGCCGGAAGCGTTGCGTTTGTTATCTCCGAATACTGCAAAGGTTAAAACCTATTGCACGGAGGAAAATATAATAAAGCTTGAACGTATTATGGAGGTTTCTGAGCGTCTACAGGTCAGCGGTTCGCAGGTTGCTCTTGCCTGTTTAATGGTACAGTCATTTCCCGTGTTCCCAATTATCGGTTCAAAAACAGCAGAACAGCTAACGGACAGCTGTTCCGCTGCCGAGGTACAGATGGATCCGCAAACAGCCGCCTATATTATGGGCGAGTAGTGAGTTAACACATTTCGGTAGAAACTAATTTCGGAATTCGACCCATCCCAATATGTTGGAGGAATAATTATGCCTAAATATAAAGTTGCCTTGCTAGGATTGGGAAATCGTGGTATGACGCATCTGCATGGGTTTAAAGCCAATGCCGACCGTTTTGAATTAAGTGCGATCTGCAGCTCAAGCGAACAAAAGCTGCAAGCCGTGAAGGAACAATTTGGGGTGGCTCACACTTATACGGACCCGGAGAAAATGTTTGCAGAGGTTAAACCTGATGTTTTTTGCTTTGCGACACCTCCAAGTGTACGGCTGTCTCTTATTGAATTAGCTGCACGGCATGGCGTTAAAGCTATTGCAATGGAGAAGCCCATAGCAAATTCATTGCAAGAGGCGAAAGCGATTGGCCGGTTGTGCAAGGAAAACGGCATTCGCGTCGTGGTGTGCCACCAGCAAAAATATTTGCCTTCGTTTTCCAAGCTTCATGCCATTGTCAATTCCGGAGATATAGGTCAAGTGGAGCATATTCATGCGAAAACCCGAGGATGGTTGTATAACTCGGGAACTCATTTCGTTGATTACATGCTATGGATAAATGGAGGAGCCAAGGCAGATTGGGTGATTGGTCATGTACACGGCAAGGAGAAGCTTACAGACAGTCATCCGTCTCCAGATTACTGCTTTGCAGAATTACTTTTCGAAAACCGTGTAAGAGGCACGATTGAATGCGGATACTTAAGCCCCGCCTTTTTGGAGCCTCAGAAATTTTGGACTGACAATCGATTGACCGTGCACGGAACTCATGGATATGTATGGGCGGAAACGGACGGCCGCTGGGGAGCCTTTACCCGAAATTCAAAAGGAGAAGTACTAGGAGGACAAGAACAATATTGGGCTCCAACTGTTAAAGAGTCCATTCAATCGGCATATACCCATGATTTGGCTGACTGGTTGGATGATGAGAGGAAAACGCATTCGTGCAATTTAGATATAAGTGAGCATGGTTACGAAATTTTATACGCAATTTGTTCGAGTGCGATGGATCATAAACGGGTCGATTTACCACTTTCGGGTAATATAGACATGGATATCATAGCGTATATGAAACAGAAGCTTCCGACTGTACCGACTTTCAGTGCTCAGAACGACTTTTAACATTAGAATAAAACTAAATGTAAATAGGCCTCCATTGAAGATATAGACATATATTCTTCTGGAGGTTTGTTCAACATTTCAATAAGCGGCAGCATCACTTTGACGCCTGCCGGATCGGAGTATGTCTTTTCGCAAATTCTGATTTTATTATTCGACTACTAGATCGAATGACGTGGGGGGGGCGCAATACTGTGAAATAGTAGTCCTCGGCCGGATCCCATCGTGCATGCCAAGCTACATCATCATTACCCTCCCTGAGGTTATGTCTTTGGCGGCGGACCTCTGGCAACACGTTTATTAGCACCGTAAGATGAACCATTTCGGACAGTTCAGGGAGGGTGCTATAGATCCCGTCGAGAATGACCACCTTTGCGGGCTCTTTTCTCACCCAGTCAGGTGCCAAGCCGTCCTTTGATTCAAAAGAAAATGGATGGTATTGGGTGACCTTGCCCACTAGTAATGGCTCTAACACTTCTTTGCGCATACGCTGCCAGTCGATGCACTGACGGCACTTTTGCTCTGGGCTGTAAGTGTCCCACACAGCGTCAGTGATAGTTGCTGAGAAAAAGTCATCGCAATGTATAACCGTTGCTCCTACAAGTTGTGCCACGGCCTTAGCTAACATTGATTTGCCGGCACCGCTACCCCCATCAATGGCCACCACTAATGGGCTGATGCGGGACATCGTGCGTTGATCAATCACGGATGCAACAGTCTGTACTGCTGTGTTTGATATTAATGTTGGATCGCTGTTTTCCATGGTACCACTCCCAGTCAAAAGAAATTGAACTATTTCCGTTAAACCATTCACTGTCTCTTTTATTATTACCTGCCCGTTACGCCAATCATGTGAATTCATTCATGAAGTGTATTCTAGAAACTTGAGCGAAGAGGGGCACTGGACCTCTGTCAATAGATTGGACACAAACAATCGAGAAAGTTACACAGCCTTACGGTACCTACGTTCGTGCTGATCCGGCGTTGAATAGCCAATAGAAGAATTGAGGGTGCTATTATTGCCAGACCCTGTTTATGAGCGTTAATCAACCATGATAAACCGTTGCTATATCGGAAGTTAATATATCAAATGTTTATATGTTGACCCGATATATATAATCTGATATATTGTTAATTAAGAAGCACATCAAGAATAAAGGAGGACTTACAGCATGACTAGTCAGGATGTCATTCTAGGAATTTTAATGAAACGCAGCCTATCGGGATACGACATCAAGCATATGTTTGAGACGATATTCTCCTATTTTTACAATGCAAGTTTTGGCACGATTTACCCTACTCTTAGCAAGATGGAGAAGGAAGGTCTCCTTACAAAAGAAAGTGTCATTCAACAGGGAAGACCGAATAAAAATGTCTACTCCATAACGGAGGAAGGGCAAAAGCATTTCAAAGCCTATATGTACAGTCCCATTCAAACCAATGAATTCAAGTCTGATGCTATGACTCGCTTGTTTTTTGGTGAATTTATTGAGGTCGAGGTCATTATTGAATATTTGGAAAATGGCGTAACGAGTACGAAAGAGGATCTTGAGCGTTTGAGGAAAATGTATGAGAACGGTAAGTCAAATTCATTAATGTCTCAGACACAGGAACTTTGTATTCAGATTGGTATCGAAAATATGGAAAGTACTCTGCGAACATTAATGGCCGGAATAGAACGATTGAGTAATTTAAAAGTGGAAGAGGGGCAAAACGAAAGTGGGTAATAAAAAAACAGGTTTTATTATAATGGCAATGGCTCTAGGATTATTGATGTCTGCGCTTGATAATACAATTACGGCGGCTGCAATCAGTCATATAATAGGCGACATTAATGGTTTCGATAAGATCAGTTGGGTATTCACTGCATATATGCTTGCGTCTACGAGCACGATGCTTGTTTTTGGAAAGCTATCGGATATGTTTGGCAGAAAGCTCTTTTATTTGATTGGAATTTCCATATTTTTGATTGGATCGGCACTCTGTGGAACGGCCCAGGATATGACGCAGCTGATTGTATATAGAGCGATTCAAGGGATAGGTTCAGGAGCCATTTTTCCCATTAGTTTCACCATTATTTATACGCTTTTTTCAGATCCTAAACAGGGCGCTAAGCTGTCAGGGGTATTCGCAGGGATATTCGGCCTATCGTCCGTAGCGGGACCGCAAATAGGTACATTGCTCGCCGAAACTTGGGGTTGGCGCTGGTGTTTCTATGTTAATTTACCATTGGGTATACTCTCATTCTTTGTTTTGCTTTTTGCTCTTAAGGAAACTCGTTCGACTCATCGTCCGAAAATTGATTATTTAGGGACATTGTTACTCATTATCTCTACCGTTTCACTTATGCTCTCACTAGAATTCGGTGGTAAAGATTATTCGTGGGCGTCCTGGCAAATTATTAGTCTGTTAGCTGTTGCCGTTGTTGTAGGCTTTCTGTTCATTATGGTTGAACGTAGAGCCCAAGAACCTATGCTGCCTTTGCCCTTATTTAAAAACCGAATGGTTCTAGGCATGATGTTAGCTTGCCTCTGTCAAGGCGCGATTATGTTCTCGGCTATTGCTTACTTGCCTATTTTCTCAACAGCCGTGCTAGGTCGGGCGACTTCAAATGTGCTTTTGACCCCGATGATGTTTTCTTTAATGGTTGGAGCTGTTTTGTTTGGTTTCCTTCAACGTTTCTTTAGCTTCCGTGCGGTTATCGCGTTCAGTATGATCACGGGTATTGTCATTAGCTATTTGTTAAGTGTAGTTAGTCATGACGCAAGTAATCTGTATATGATTACCCTGATGGTTATACTTGGCGTAGGGGCAATTGGTCCGTTAATGAGTGTTGCTCAGAATGCAATTGCTCTCAGCGTAGATCACAAATATATCGGAGTCAGCTCCTCCATCATTGGCTTTTGGCGTAATATAGGAGGGGTTCTCGGAGCTTCGATTATGGCGACTATCGTCAACACTAGATACAACAGTCTCATTCATGTTGGCGCAGCTGAACACAACATGCCTCTTAATCAATTATCGACTTTAGCTAATCCAGAACATTTGATCCGGGCGGGGGCTGCATTCCCTAAGGAAACGATGAGTTTCCTCCGAGATTCACTGGGAGCAGCGATTAACCATGGCTTTATCGTAAGTATCGTATTCGGTATTGTCGGATTAGCGGCTACATTCATAGCAGGGCCACTTCGCTTCACGGTACCTGTCCAGCGTCCGGAACCGCAGAATGAAAATGCAACTCCTCAGTCTGTATAAATGGTATCAAGAAAGAGCCTTCTAGTTTTCAGATGCTGCTGGTTCGTTAGGAAAGCTTGAAAATGGTAGAGACTGAATATAAACATAAATAAAATAACACGCCTGTTGAATAACCATATTATGTAACATCCAAAAGCCTATTCAAATGGGCGGAACAAAGAATCCCTTGAATTTTTACATACCATTCAGGGGAGGGTTGACCAAGAGCGAATAAACGAGTAAAGCGCACAAATTTGAGTCTTACATGTTTGGATAGCAACGGGATGGTCGTATCAAATAACCACTTCATCAAGACATAAACCATCAAAGCAGCGTACAGTTGGCCGTAAACCGCATTCTCAGTCGTTCCAAACAGGGTAGGGACGTTCAAATGCTGTTTGATCCAACGAAAAAAGACTTCCACCTGCCAACGGGCTTTGTAAATCTGCGCAATTTGTTCGGCTTTTACCTGCATCAAATCGGTAGCCACTCGAATTTCACGCCCTTCAAAATCTCGGAACATAACGACCCGATGCCGCTCACTTGAGCGGCACTGTGGTGTCCCAGTTGGCAAGTAATATCGCGAAAATTACCAAGGTATAAGCTCATTTTCGATAAAGAAGTTGAGTTGAGAAGTTTCTAAAGAAACAAGACACGATTCTTCGACGTAGAATACGTGATGCACTGCTTGAACTTGCAGAGAATCCATTCCAATCACCCGAAGTAAAGCGTCTTAAAGGGAGGAAAGGCCAGTATAGGAAACGAGTTGGAGATTATAGGATTATTTATGAGATTGTTGATAAGCAACTCATCATTCTCGTATTAAAAATTTCTATTCGTGGAAACGTTTATAAAGAGTGAATCGGCAACCTCCTCCCGTCACGCGGCGGAGGTTTTTAATGCGAATATACGTTTATTTTTTTGGACCAAATAATCCCACTCTACAACTTGTAGAAAACGATGCTCGCATTGATTACAATATACCCTCGAAATCAAACTGTTCTTTGATTTCATATCCCCTCCTTATTTAGCTGTCCAAATGGGGATCTATGCTCTTTCTGTAATCCATCGGTGATAATTGGTGGTATTTAGCAAAAACTTTACCAAAATGACTCATACTGTAAAAGCCGACCTTCATAGTAATATCCTGAACCGATAAATCGGTCTCAATTAGCAGCCGCTGGGCTTCCCGCATTCGTAACTCCGTTACGTATTCGACAAATTTTCGACCTGTTTTTTTATGGAAAAGCGCGCTTAAATAGTTCGGAGTGATATCAAACAAATTAGCCATTCCGGTGATGCTTATATCATGGGCATAATGAAGGTTGACATAAAGCAGTACCGATTGGATGAGATTGTTCCGCGTTGCCGAAGAGCGAAGTTTGCGCTGGCTGTAGAGCAGCAACTCGTCCTTCAAGCGCGGATACGGGACTTCAGGGTTCGAGGGAATGCCGAGTGAATCATGTAGAAACCGGGCAGCACTCTGCACGGTGCGAATATGCCCATGAAGTCCGTTAGCTTCCATAAGCGAGCAAAATAACTCGGCAGCCCTGCCGAACTCAACATCGTTGCGTTCAGCATGATGGCGGGAGAGAGCGACCAGCAGCTCGCTGATTTGGCCATAGTAGGGTTTTTCCTGCTTGAGCCGACTCAGGAAAGATGCGGTATAATCGGTGGAAATGCCAAGCAGGGCCCTTAGAGCAGCAAGCTGAATCAGCTCGTCATAAGCGGAAATTAATTGTTCGATGGGCAGTGCATCTGTTGTAATCAGTGTGGTTGCCGCCTTATTTTTAAGCTTACTGTCGTGGTCTCGCGATATCTGTTTAATTTCGGATACGTGGGAGGCTAGTGTGGGCATTCTTGCTTCCTTGTCCTGTTCGTAGGCAATAATCATTACCCATACATTGCTGAATGGCTTCATTATAGCTTCGTAATAGTGGAGATTCGTACGCCGATCATGGATTTGCTTGACTCTGCGTAGCCACTCCTCCCCTGTGTGGGTAATGTTCCCATCATGCCCGTCATGGCATACGGCAATCATTTTGTACGTCAAATGCTCCAGCGGAAAACGCTCGTTTTCAACAACCACCATATCTGTAATAAAGCCGGCTATCCGTGAGGTGAACGTTTGGTTATATTCAGCCGCATCCTTGCTCAACTGTTCAAGAATGCTGTGCATAACGTCCCACAGCTGGTCGTAACTGACCGGCTTTAGCAAATAAGCATAAATTTGCAAGGCGACCGCTTTCTGTGCGTAATCGAATTCGGCAAATCCGGTCAGAACGATGAATTTCGTATGGGGAGACAGCGTTCTCCCTTGTTCGATGGCGTCCAGGCCGCCAAGCAAAGGCATCTTAATATCGACGAAAGCGATGTCAGGCTGCTCGACCTCCAGATATCGGAGCAATTCGACTCCATCGGCCGCTTCATACATGTGCAGCATACCGATAGGCAGCTTCTCCAGATTATGCCTTAAGGATACTCTTATTAAGTACTCGTCATCGGCTATAACAATCTTCATGCTGGCTCAACCTCCGGAATGTGAATCGTAATTCGGGTACCTGACCCAACCGCGCTCTCCAGGCCGAACAAGCTTCCCGGGAAACAAAGATTCAGGCGTTCAACTGTGTTTGTAATTCCAATAGAGCCTGGCTTGTCCTGATGCTGAGGATCAAATCCTACGCCGTTATCTTCAATACGAATGCAGATGAAATGGTGTCCTTCATGGATGATCTTCTCGACAGCAATGGTCAGCTGGCAAGCTTCATTCAGCGGCTCCATGCCATGAATGATCGCATTTTCTACGAGTGGCTGGAGCAATAGCTTAGGTACTTTGAACGGCTTGGCACAAGAGTCACAGGAGATAGAGACAAGCAGCCTTGGACCGAACCGGAGTTGTTGGAGCGAGCAGTATTTTCCGATAATGCGCAGCTCCTCCTCAAGCGTCGTCATCTCGGGATGATTCAAGATGTAGCGAAGCAAGACGGTGAGATCGATGATTGACTTCTCCAGCAGTTCTTTCTCACCGATCTGATTTAATGCTATAAACCCGCTGAGCGTGTTGAATAAAAAATGAGGTTGAATTTGCGCCTGCAGCGCCTTATACTCCGAATTGCGCTGATTCAATACAAGCACGTACTCGGTCTCGATCTTTTGCTTTAGCTCCGCAATCATGGAATTGAGCGACCTTCCGATAATGTCAAATTCATCTTGGGTCTGCGAATGATACCGTACCGTTAAATCTCCGTCTTCCACTTTTCTCATTGTTCTAATGATATCATTGACCGGTCCCATCACCTTACCGGACAACATCCTGTAGAACATAAAGGCTACAGTCAAACAAACGATATACAGCAGAAGCGAGGTGAGATACACCCACAGCGTTTTTCTTTCCAGCTGCGTATAGGAAAGCAGCACGATAATTTGCCAATTATAAGGCTCAATAGTCTGTTTTACAGCCAGATAAGCTTGATTACCGTCGCGAATTACGGAACGGCTGTCAGGATTCAGCTTGACTAATCCTGGTGGGATGTCATGATTGGCATACACAATGTTTCGGTCCTGGTCGAGTAAAGCGATAAGGGAAGGGACATGAAAATCGATATCCTTAAACATATTTTGCAAAACATGCGTATTGGCATCTGCGATGATTACGCTGATTGGTCGTTTGGACGGAATTTCTCTGATGCTGCGCGCCACGGAAAACACAGTGACATCCTTTGTTTTTGTAAAATAGTCTTGTTTGTGCGGATTAACAAATACTGCGTTTCCATTGGCTTGTAGTGCATTTTGGTACCAATCCGTGTTGGCAAATTCATAGTCCTTAACAATATCGTTCATGGGATTATTGGTAGAGTAAAATAGAGGCTTATTGTCGGATACGATCAGGGTGCTCATGATATCTTTGCGCGTAAATCGGATAAAGCGCAGTTGGGATTCAAGCATGTTGGTAATCCCGATGAGCTGGTATTTGCTCATCGTATCGTAGGATTCCGAGGCGCTAACCTTGAGCGCATAAATAAAGTCGTCATTGTAATACGGAATTAAGGTCAATTGGTCCAACTCGTTAAGGTATCCTGATAGGCTCCGTGATAAGGAAGTTAAGGTGTTGTTAATCAGAATGCCGGTCTCCTCATTAGATTTATCAATGTATACACGGGCGATTACATAGGAGGCCAGCAATAGCGGAAGCAATATGCTTACCATGAAAATGACTACAAGCTTCATGTTTAGCGCGCGGTATCCTTTTAATCCGAAGCCTTTCATATCAAGTCCCAACCTTTCTGAATTCAGCAGCCTTGCCAACCTATTCGACAGAGGTGCGCTTGTTCCTTCACAGGATGGGCTGCCGTTGCTCACGGTTTGGCAGGATGATAGAAAGTAGCGCGGTCGGTGTAGTTTTGAACAAACTGTAAGCGATTTCTTTAAGGTATACTTGGTTTGCATCATAATACGTTTACTAAGGGGATAGAACAAGTTTATGAAAAAAACCAAAACACTCGCTTTATTCGGGTTGTCGACACTGATGATTATGGCAGGATGCTCAAGCGGGGGAAGCACTCCAGCCCAAGGCAGCAGCTCTGATGCAGGTACCAGTGCGGCTGTAGCAAGCACTTCGATCGCAGCACCTACTGCGAAAGAGGCAAAGCAAGTTAAGCTAACTGTCATGACTAATGCAACGGGAAACACTTTCGACGCCATACAAGCAGTCATTAACGGCTTCACGAAGGAAAACCCGAACATCCAAGTGGACTTTAGTACACAAGGCAAAGATTACGAGCAGCTGATGAAAGCGAAGATGGCGTCCAACGATCTTCCCGATTTGTTTGCCACCCATGGCTGGTCTGTGAACCGGTACAGCGAATACTTGCGCCCGCTCAACGACCAAGAATGGTTTGCCCGCATCGGCGATACAACCAAGCCGGCAATTTCGGACAAACAAGGTAATATTTATGTGCTTCCGTTGAATATCGATCAATCCGGCATCGTTTACAACAAGAAGGTGCTGAAGGATCTAAATTTGGAAGTTCCTAAGACGTGGGAAGAGCTTCTGAACAGCTTCAAAGTGATTAAAAATGCAAACATTACGCCTATTCATATCGGGGGAAAAGATACGACGAAGCTAGCCGGATTTTTTAATAAAATAGCCCCGATATTCCTTGTAACGGACAAAGCCAATAACTATGGGGATTCTTTAAAGGATGGAAGTTTTGATTGGAGTAAATGGAATATAGTATCACAGAAGCTGGTCGATTTGAAGAACGAAGGCTATCTTAACAAAGATGTCGTCACCGCAGACCCGCTGAGCGCAGCAGAGAAGCTTGCTACAGGCAAAGCGGCTTTCTTGTTCGAGAACAACGCCATTGTCGCCGAAGCATTAAAAATTAATCCAGAGGCTCAGATCGGAATGATGCCAGTGCCTGCCTATTACAAAGGGGATGAGCCCGTGCTTAACGGGGGAGAACGGGAAGCGTTCGGCGTATGGAAGCAATCCAAAAATGTGAACGAAGCGCTGCTGCTGTTGAAATATATGGCCAAGAGCGACAACATCGCGAAAGTGGCGGAGGCGACGGGTATGCCGGCAGGCTTGAAGGATGTCAGCTACAATCTCGGTAATTTGACCGCCGATTTCACCAAATATAAAGATCTGAGGACGATCCCCGTATTTGACCGTGAATATTTGCCCAATGGCATGTGGAGCACCTTGAAAACAATCGGGCCTGCCTTACTGACTGGAGACATGTCGGTGGAAGAATCATCGCGGATGATGAGCGATGATTACAAAAAGCTGCGTTCGCAAAAATAATACCAATTTGCAGCGTAAGGCTGAGGGGTGCACTGGATGCACAACCGCCTCACACAACATCAATTTATTGGACAGGAGCACACGATGAGACGGAAACTAGCGGTATTTGCCAACTCGGACAGAGGGTTGTCCCTGATGTATATGCCCGCCTTATGTTTATTTCTTGTATTTGTAGCTTACCCGCTCGTATCCGGCATCCGGATCTCGTTTACGAACTGGAACGGCTATTCCCAAAGCTACACTTACATTGGCTTGGAAAATTATATCAGGCTGTATACCGATGTCCGCTTTAAAAAAGCGCTGCTGAATACACTTGTATACGGCTTCGGCAGCGCCATTTTGCAGAACATCTTCGGCATCATGTACGCGCTGCTGTTGAACATGAAATTCCGCTCCAGGGTGCTCGTGCGGACAGTCATATATATGCCGGTCATTGTGGCGCAGCTCATCATGGGATATATCTGGTATTTCCTCGTCCAGTATGACGGCGGAGCCATCAACGATATCCTTCTGGTATTCGGAGCGGAGCCTGTTGATTGGATGGCAAATGGGACACGCGCCGTATGGATGATTACCATCATCAATGCTTTCCAATATGTCGGCACATCAATGATCATTTATTTGGCCGGGGTTCAGGGGATTCCCCAATCGCTGCTGGAGGCAGCAACGATTGACGGGGCCGGCGCTTGGAATAAATTCCTTCGTATCACGCTGCCCTTGCTAATTCCGGCGATCACGACTAGCTTTATCTTGAATCTGATCGGCGGGCTGGAGCTGTTCGCTCTTGTCGTATCATTAACTTCCGGAGGGCCGGGCTTCGAAACGCATTCGATGTCTTCCTTAATCAATTTTTTCTATTTCGAGAACCAGAATGCCGGATTCGCCGCTGCAATTGGGCTCATAACGTTCCTGCTCGTCTTGTCTATCAGCTATGTGGCCTTAAAGCTATTCAGGAAGCGGGAGGTGGAATATTGATGAAATGGCGCTCTGGCTTCTGGAAAAATGCGGTTGGCTATTTCATTATTGCCGTCCATTTCGTCCCCTTCTATATCCTGATTACGATGGCTTTAAAAAAGCGGAACGACTTTTCGTCCCGCTGGCTGCTGCCGGATTATATGTATGTGGACAATTTTCGTGTAGCGATGGTAAATGGGAAATTGCTGCAGGCGATGTTCAACAGCCTAGTAGTGACGGCCTTCTCCGTGCTTCTGATCGCCCTGCTCGGTGCGATGGCCGCTTATCCGCTCGCACGTGTCAAAAGCAGCTTTAACCTAAAAATGATCAGCGTTATCCTGGCTGTCATGATGGTACCGAAATTGACCGTGCTCGTTCCTCTGTACAGCTTGGTTGCCAGCTTGGGGGGCATCAGCACCTACTGGGGAATTGTCCTGCTCATTACGACCTATAAGCTGCCGGCCTGCATTTTCCTGTATTCGAATTTTATTACGACGATTCCGAAGGCTCTGGACGAAGCGGCGACCATCGACGGCTGCAGCAAATACAGCGTATTTTACCGGATACTGCTGCCGTCCATGCTGCCTGTAACAGCTACCGTTATCATTATGAACAGCGTTTCCATTTGGAATGACTTTTCATTTTCGCTTTATTTTATGCAATCCCCGCTCAAGCGGACGGTCACCCTTGCCATCTCATCGTTTTTCAGCCAAAATAACACGAACCTGAACGCAGCTGCAGCTGCAGCCTTGCTTGCCATTATTCCTGGGACCTTGCTGTATCTGCTGCTGCAAAAGCATTTCGTAAAGGGCATGGTGGACGGCTCGGTAAAGTGAAGCAAGTTGCCCTTCCGCAGCAATAGGTACATTAGAAGGAGAGGTTATTCAATGAACCATAGCCCATATACGAAAGCAGTAGGACGTAAATTTCATGCCGATGGCTCGGTGCGATATTTCCCGGGCAACACCATCATCTGCCCGATTCCCCCGGACAATGCCGTTTATGTAGAGCTTGTCCGGTTTGCAGAGCGGTTCAAGGCGCTATCCTGCGCTAGCAAGTTCACGCTTATGCCGCCCTCCAGCTATCACATGACGGTGATACAAGGCGTCTGCGAGGAAGACCGCAAGCCTGAGCTGTGGTCGCGTGATTTGCCACTGGACATGCCACTTGAGGAGACAGATCGCTATTTCAGAAAAAAATTTGCCGAAATCCCTATCCCGAACGGCTTTCATATGAAGTTGGGCGAGGTGGATACCGGCAGTGTTGCCCTGACATTGAAGCTGCTGCCTGCTGCAGATGAAGACCGTGAGGCATTAACCAAATTTCGCGATCACGTATCCGAACGGCTTGGGCTCAGATTCCCGGACCACGATGAGTATCAGTTCCATATTACGATTGCGTACAAAATTTACGAATTGACGGGAGATGAGGTGGGGGAGCTCCAGCAATTCAAGGAGCAGGAGGACCACGAATTTGGTGATCGTGTTGGGATATTGGCAACACTACCGCCGCAATTGGTTTTCTTTAAGGACATGTTCGAATTTTCAAGTGCCCGGCTGTAGGATATTCGGCCAGGGCAGACTTGGATGACACAAAACCGTAGGTGCTGCTCATAGTTATGATCTCAAAGTACTCAAGTAACCTGGCGGTTTTTCGTGACGGATAGTCTGAGCAATCGGATGGTAAACAACAACAAGGGGGCGTAACTCTACGTTCCCTTGTTGTTGTTTACAAGGAGAGGGTGCTTCCTAAATCCATTATCATACTCAGCAATTATGAAAAGGTCCACTGATAAATCAAAGTTTTGTTCAAGATTCTCTCAATCTGACACCACACACGGTGGTTCGTGGCTAGTTGAAATAAGGTTGTTTAATCTGAAATAAAATAATTACCTTTATAAAAAAATCCGTGGAGCAATGGCAAAAAACGACTCTGTTCGCATCGTTAGCTAAAGAGCCATTCTTCGTTTTATAAATGCTGCAATGAAATTATTCTCATGATATTGTCGGATATTGTCGATAAACTCAATAGACTATATTCTAGGAGTGGACGACATATGCTAACCAACTATTTCAAATTAACAGTCGGCAAAAAAATGTTTTTGTCGTATTTGGTTCTACTTTTTTTGTTGTGTGTATTGGGAGGCGCTTCTCTCAACAATGCGCAGCAAATGCAAACGAAAACGAATGAAATCACTACCATTTGGCTAGGAGGCACCAGTATTGCCAATAATTTAAACTACTTAACAGAGCACGTACTGGCGTTGCAATATAAAATTTTGATTATATCGGATGCTTCCCAAAAAACAGGCTTTCAAGAAGAAGCAAAAAAAACATTTTTAGCTATTGATGAGCAGTTTGGTAAATATGAGAAAACGTACGCTAACGACCAAGACCAAACAAATACTGAGCAGTTAAAAGAGAAGTGGAACAAATACAAGGATGTTTTCAATCAGGCTTTCGAAATTAGCAATCAGGTCGATTCAGTCAACGGCTCGAAAAAGAAGGAATTAGAGGTATTGCAGGTGATGGATCAATCCCAGCAAACTTTTAATGATATGCAGAAAAATTTGGACCTGATGGTAAAGATAAACAACGACGGAGCTATCCAAGCTACCAAAGAGAGCAGCGACATTTATGCTGGCGAGAAAGTGCTAGTCATTTTGCTCATGGTTGTTTCTGTGCTCATTGGCATCGTTCTTGTGTATATCATGAATCGTATTATTTCGAAACCGACAAGGCTCGTATCTGATGCATTACACAAAGTAGCTGGCGGCGATTTAAGCATTCCGAAGATGAAGATTAAACAGAAAGACGAAATCGGTATGTTAATTCAATCTCTTAATGAGATGGTGTCCAAGCTAAAAGCGACAATGTTTCAAATTCAAGACGCTTCTATGACGGTTGCGGCATCTTCCGAACAGTTGCTTGCAAACTCTGAACAAAATACGGAGGCCACTAAGCATGTTGCACTAGCTGTCGAACAACTCGCGTTAGGCTCTGAAAATCAATTGCAAAGTGCTAATGAAACAAGCAGGGCTACGGAAGAAATGGCGGTAGGAATTCAAAGAATAGCCGAAACTACATCTGAAGTCTCGGAATTGTCGCTTGAGGCAAGTCAGCAAGCACAAGCTGGGAATGAGACTATCCAATCAGTTGTTGGAATAATCAATGTGATCAACAACTCAGTGGGACAAGCGGGATCGCAAATAAAACTATTAGAATCGCATTCGCATAATATTGGAGATATTGTGAAAATGATCGGCGATATCGCTTCGCAAACCAGCCTGTTAGCCCTAAATGCCGCGATCGAGTCGGCTCGAGCGGGGGAACACGGAAGGGGATTTGCCATCGTTGCGAATGAAGTGAAAAAGCTGGCAGAACAATCAACAGTCTCCGTACAGCAAATCACAGATCTAATAACTCAAATTCAATCGGATACGCTACGTGCAGTTCATTATATGGATCAAAGCCTAATAGAAGTGAAATCTGGCTTGGAAGCTGTTTCCTATGCTGAAAAAGCATTCGGAAAAATTGAAAATACCACTCAAGCTGTAACCGAGAAAGTGCAGGAAATTGCGGCAGCGGCGCAAGAAATGGCGGCCGGTTCAGAGCAAGTATCTGCGTCTGTAAATGAAATGAGCAGCATTGCAAGAACTGCAGCGGAATCCACCCAAATCGTTGCCGCTAGCACGGAGGAACAGTTGGCTTCCGTAGAGGAAATCACTTCGTCTGCGCAATCTTTGAGCATTATTTCTCAGAGTCTGTCTGAGATTGCTGGGCAGTTTAAGGTCTAATATAATGAAAAAGAGAAATTGTTGTCCGAAGTCAACATCATTGTTACATGAAAAGTCACGTAAATTGCGAATTTTTTTATTTATGTAAAAAGGTTCTTGTCATCGGTTGATGACAAGAACCTTTTTACATTCCCGACGGAGTAACGCCCTGAGCACAACCGGATATTTGCGAAGCGGCAGGGCTGGGTATTGTGGAGGGCGTGGATGCCCAGACCTTTGTGCCGGACGGCTACTCGCTCCGCTAACCAGCTAATAGTTGTCAACTTGGAAACGGTCATAAACGCTGGGGTATTATATTGATGTAAATAGGTAAGGAATTATAGTCAAATTGTATATTATAGTTTACAAAATGTTAATGATCATATATAATTCAGGCATGGAGGTGATAAGGTGAGTGAATTACACAACCGGGTAAGAGAACTAAGGGCTCGTGACCGATTGTCGCAAGCTGATCTAGCCCAGTTAATTGGTGCATCCAGACAGACGATCGCACTTATTGAAAGAGGTGATTATGCGCCCTCAATTGTACTCGCCTTGAGGATTGCATCTGTATTTCAAGTACAAGTGGAAGCCATATTTTCCTTGGAAAGGGATGAAGTGAATCATGAAAAATAAAACTAAAAATATGCTTTACTTGGTATTCATGATGGTCATTGGGGGAGCTTGCGGCTTCTTAATCAGCAGCGGTTTGATTCCGAGACCAGCGAATTTATCGTTTAACCCTGGAATATTTTACGATTATGATGTTATCTTCGGAGTGATAGCTACAGCCTGTATCATCTTAACGTTATGGAACGTAATTGGGCTTCTGAGATTTTCTTCTATTCAAGAAAGTAAACCAATTTCTACAGAGGAGGAGGGGCCGACTCAGAAGGAGCTTACGGTAGGTACACTCATCAAGATTAGTGCCTACAATTTAATTGCGGCATTCTTATGGACTGCACTCTGCTTTGCATATCTTGCCAGTAAGGAAGCGAGAGCCACAGATAATGAAACCTTCTTGTTAATAAATTTGGTAAGTGCCTCCGTATTCGCGTTAATAGCGACTGCCTTGCAGTTGATAAACATTCGGCATTATAACAAGCTGTATCCGGACCGCTCAATAAATTTAGGTTCACGAAATGCACAGCGTGAGCTATTTGATAAGCTGGATGAAGCTGAAAGATTTATCGTCTATCGATCCGCCCACAGCTCCTTGAAGGCCGTAAATATACTGATAATTAGCGGTATTCTGCTCTTCATTCTCTATTCTTTATTGTTCGAGTTTACACCACTGCCAATCATTATCCTGGCCGTCATCTCCCTTGTCCAGAAAGCAGTCTACTTTCGCGAAGCAAGCAAAATGGGGGGTTAATCATTTCCGGGTGTTTTGTTCAGATGTAAAGGGGTCTTCCAATTCAAATGGAAGACCCTTTTTCATACCTTTTGTGTTCCTGTTGGCAAATCCTGCTATAGCTCACCGTTTATTTTCCAGAACGCGTCCAAGTCCGCTATAGCGGCTTAATATGGAGGGCAGACCGGCATGAGCGCTTTTATCTACGGGCGCTTGCTTTTGTAGAAAATTCAAGCCGACTGCGATTCTGAACACCATTGCGACCGACCTTCCTTGGCTATTATACGGATGCAGCAGCGTAGGTTTAACGATCCCACAGGACTGTGAGCTTATCAATCTCGGTTTCATGCCAAAAACGCAGGACGATAGGTATAGCCCTCTATCAAAGAAACATTGATGATGGTACTAGATCAATTCAAAAAAATTATACATTTGGACTGTCGGCCCCAAGCATGTTTAATCAAACCATTTCTTATATCGAAACCATAAAAACATCCCGAATCCAATGCTAAACATGATTAACAGAATCATATAATACCCCCAATGCCACGTAAGCTCGGGCATATTTTCAAAATTCATTCCGTATATCCCGGCTATAAATGTTAGGGGCATGAAAATTGTAGTTATAACAGTTAAGGTTTTCATAATGGTATTCATACGATAAGAATTAATAGAAACATAACTATCACGTATATCTGCAGTCAATTCTCTATTGGAATCAATGATTTCAGAAAGCTTAAGAAGATGGTCGTGTACGTCGGCAAAATAAATCATATGTTCCTTCAGGCCTTCAATTTTCTCGGAACTTATCACTCGATAAAGCAGTTCCTTCATGGGGACAATGGTCTTTCTAATCTTTAATAGTTTAGCCCGGATTTCGAATACTTCGTTCATCAGTATGTGTACGGGAACACTTTTTCCTCTGATTTCAATTTCATCTAACTGGTCTTCTAATTTATAAAGGCTCGGAAAATATTCATCCACGAGGTTATCTATAATTAAATAGGCTATGTAAACAATTCCTTTTTCACGAAGCTTCTTTTGCTCTACCAACCGACGCCATGCCTGATCAATTTCTCTTAATGGTGAATAATGAAAGGTAACGATAAAGTTATGGCCCCAAAACATGTCTACCTCATCCGCCGCTAAAGTGTAAGCATTCATAGCATGAAGAACAAAAAAATGGGTGCCATCATAATGGTCTAATTTAGGCCGCTGCAGCAGATGGTAGCAATCTTCTATAGCCAATGGATGAAAATGAAAGTATTCCTGTAAAAGCAATGCTTCCTCCTCCGTAGGCGCATTAAAATCCACCCAGTACCATTGAATATTTGAATCCTTCAGATTGTCTAGCGATGTTTGAATAATCTCATGCTCATCGTTAATAGCTAATATTCGAATCAATGTGTCTCCCCCTCAGAGCAACTCGTGCCATTAGCCTAATGGCTTCTTCGCTCTTTTTCGACATCTCTTCAATATTCCTTAGAAGGATAAATTATATCACACGAAATTAAAATTCATCTATGCATTTCATCTTGTAAGCTCCAGACCAACTCTCCGGAAGAAATTTGAATTTGTAAGGAAAAAGTGGACTGCTGAAGGGAGCAATTTTCTATCCAAGATAGATTAGTTGGTTTCTTAGGTCACCTTCGAAAGCAGGGAGGAGAGCGATTCGGCCGGTAAGGGCTTGCTGAAAAAGTAGCCTTGCATTTCATTGCAGCCCTTGTTTTTAAGGAATTGCAGCTGCTGTTCGTTCTCAACTCCTTCTGCAACCACTTCAAGGTTCAGGTTTTTAGCCATCGCAATAATGGATGTAGCTATCACCGCGTCATCTTTGCCATTTGTGATGTCATTAACGAAGGAACGGTCAATTTTCAAACGGTTAATGGGAAAATCCCGCAGATAACTGAGGGAAGAATAGCCCGTGCCAAAATCATCGATTGAGATCTGGATGCCGAGTTGCTTCAACTCCTCCAAGGTGATAATGACCTGCTCCGCGTTTTGCATCGCGATGCTTTCTGTAATCTCCAGTTCCAAATAAATGGCATCCATACCTGTCTCGTGCAGGATTTCGGCAATGGTATGGACAATATGGGGTTGTTTGAATTGATAAACGGATAAATTAACGGCAACCCGCATCGGAGCATAACCGGCTTCCTGCCAAGCTTTGTTTTGCCGGCAAGCCGTTCGCAGTACCCATTCACCAATAGGGATGATCATTCCCGTTTCTTCGGACAAAGGAATGAACTCAGCTGGAGGTATCATACCCCGTTTCGGATGTTGCCAGCGAACAAGTGCTTCTACTCCTGTAATCAAACCCGATTGTAACTGTACCTGCGGTTGATAATGCAGGACAAGCTCGTCCCGCTCCACCGCTTTGCGCAGCTCTTGCTCTATCGTGAGCCGCCCGGATGCCTGGACACTCATCGTAGGCGCAAACAGCTCATACTTGTTCCGGCTGACCTCCTTGGCACGATACATTGCCGTATCGGCATTCATCATGAGCGTCTGGGCATCGATCCCGTCGCTTGGGTACATGCTGATCCCGATACTTGTCGTCACTGTGCATTCATGGCCTTCAATAAATATGGGCTTGCTGATGGCCATAATCATATTATCGGCTATGTGAAGGACTACACGTTCATCTGTGATAACAGGCAGCAGAACCGTAAACTCATCACCGCCCATGCGGGCAATCGTACCCCGATGTCCGACTGAAGATTTCAACCGATCGGCTACGGTTTGCAGCAAACGGTCTCCGAATGCATGGCCCAAGGAATCATTAATATATTTGAACCTGTCCAGATCCAGGAACATAACAGCCAACTGGTGCCGATTCTGTACAGCTTGCTCCAGCCCCAAAGTAAGATGGTCAATGAAGAGCCTTCGGTTCGGCAAATCCGTAAGCGCATCGTGGTATGCCATATGGTTAATCGTGTCTTCAGCCTGTTTATGGTCCGTAATATCTTTGCCGATGGCGTAAACTCCGACTACATGACCTTCTATAATAATCGGAACCAGTCGTACCTGCAGCTCGATTCGGTGTCCACGTTTGTGCTGAATGGAAATATCAAAGCTGGACGAAATCCCTTTTTTTGCCCTGGCAAAACATCGAAATGTTGAGATGCTAGGGGCAGCAAGCAGGTGCCCACATGTCCTGCCCATCAATTGATGACTGGTAAATCCAGTTAATTTTTCAGTTGCCGGATTGATCGTAACAAATTTACTGTCCAATCCAAAGGAGCAGACCAGGTCCGGGTTATAATCAAATAAAGATTTATAGCGATGTTGGCTCTCCTCCAGCATTCTTTGCGAATCTTTGCGTTCCGTGATGTCCCGGATGATTCCGCGAAAGCCCATGGGTTTGCCGTTCAACGCTTCCCTTATAAGGACGATTGAACCTTCGACGTACTTACGGGCGCCATCCTTGAGCAGGACACTCCATTCCACGCAGTTAATTGCTGTTCCTGTATGGGAGACCCAGTGGAAGGTCTGTTTTAGCTTTTGCGCATCTTCCTTGCCCATAAAATCAGTAAAGTGTTTTTCATGCAGTTCGGCTTCGGTTACACCTAGGATATCCACCAATGAATGGTTAAAAAACAAAAAATGGCCGGACCCATCCATTTCATAATACCCGTCTTGAATACTTTCCAAGGTAGAACGGATTTTGGTCTCTTCACGTTCCAACTGTACCGCATCGGTCCGACGGACAGCCTCTAAATTGCGCTGGACCAGTACATAGAGCAAACAAGCAGTTATGGTCGTGGCCGCTGCACTATACATCCAATAAGGAAACCCGGCTTTGGTGCCTATTTGAAACAAGCAGGCGAGGAGTAGATAGACGGCTGCAATTCTAAGGGAGATTTTTCTTCCCACTGCTTTTTTTTGTAGGTGTATGGGTTTGTCCATTCGTATATTCTCCAGTTCTACACGTTCTCTATATGATATTTAGGAGCAGATCAATGGCCTTGATGCCTATGAAGGGGAAAATAACGCCGCCTACCCCATAAATCATTAAGTTACGGAACAAAAGCTGGTTGGCACCGATGGGCTTGTAGTTGACCCCCTTTAAGGCAAGAGGGATCAAAAGCGGGATAATAACCGCATTAAAAATCAGTGCGGAAAGCATCGCACTTGTCGGGGATTGTAAACCCATGATATTGAGCGTCTGGAACTGTGGCAGGCTCCCAGAGAACATCGCTGGAATAATGGCAAAATACTTGGAAAAATCGTTAGCTATACTGAAGGTCGTCACCACTCCACGAGTGATGAGAAGTTGCTTGCCGATCGATATCACTTCGATAATCTTCGTTGGGTCGGAATCCAAATCTACCATATTCGCTGCTTCCTTGGCGGCGTTCGTGCCGCTGTTCATCGCCATACCAACATCGGCTTGGGCTAATGCAGGTGCATCATTGGTGCCGTCACCTGTCATTGCAACAAGCTTGCCCAACGCTTGCTCTTCCCGTACGATGCGGAGCTTATCTTCTGGCTTGCTTTCGGCAAAAAAGGCGTCGATACCGGCTTCACGGGCAATCGTGGCAGCCGTCAGTGGGTTGTCGCCTGTACACATGACGGTCTTAATCCCCATTGCCCTCAGTGCCTCCAGCCGTTCGCGCATACCTGGCTTGATCGTATCCTTCAAATGGATCAAGCCAACAATTTTATGATCCCTGCTGACCGCGAGGGGAGTGCCGCCCAACCTGGATATGGCATCGCTTTTTTCCAACAAATCAGTGGGAATGTCCCCGCCCCGCTGTGTAACATAGCTGCTAATGGCATTGACAGCCCCTTTACGGAAAAAAGTCCCGTTGAAATTCAACCCGCTCATCCGTTCTTCCGCGGTAAAGGGAACGACTTCCCCCTGGTAGGTGCGAAGGCCGCTAAAAACGGGCTGCTGCTTAGCAAGCTCTAATACAGAATTGCCTTCGATGGTAGCATCGAATAAAGAAGTAATCACGGCAACCTCAACCAACTCTTCGATTGGCGCGCCGGAGACAACAACAAATTCAGAGGCCATCCGGTGTCCGAAGGTAACGGTACCGGTTTTATCCAAAATTACCGTGTTGATGTCACCAGCCATTTCAACGGCTTTTCCGGACATGGCAAGTATATTAAAGCGTGTCACCCGGTCGATGCCTGATATGCCGATCGCCGACAACAGCCCTCCAATGGTCGTTGGAATTAAACATACGAACAGGATGATAAGTGTGGATACATCCAATTGAATACCAACATAAGCAGCTAGTGGATAGATCGTCACAACTACGATAAGAAATATCAAAGTGAATACGACCAGCAAAGTGCTTAGTGCAATCTCATTGGGTGCTTTTTGGCGTTTGGTTCCCTCGATAAGTGAAATCATCCGATCGAGAAAAGAGTTGCCTGGATCCGCAGTCATTTTCACCTTAATCCAGTCGCTGACGACGGTAGTTCCGCCTGTGACAGAGCTTAAGTCCGTATTTGCCTGCTTGACAATAACGGCAGACTCACCTGTAATCGACGATTCATCTATAGCGGCAATCCCCTCAATAATCATGCCGTCTCCAGGTATAAGCCCACCGGATTCAACGAGCACGATATCCCCTTTTACAAGTTGGGTCGCAGCAAGGTTTCGGTAGGAGCCATCGGCAAGGATTTGCTTGGCTGTAAGCTCCTTTCTTGCCTTGATCAGGCTATCGGCATGGGCTTTTCCACGCCCTTCAGCTAATGCCTCCGCAAAATTGGCGAATAAAATCGTAAATAGCAAAATCATACATACAATGGCGTTCAAACCGACCTGCTGCCCAGTTCCGAAATAGGATGGAAACACGGTCATAAGCAAAACGAGCAGTGCTGCCATTTCTAAAACGAATAGAACGGGATTCCTCATCAATTGCCGCGGATTCAATTTCAACATGCTTTCTATGAAAGCATGAAACAAAATAGGTAAACCGAATCTTCGTTTATATTCGTTATTCATGGAGACCGCCTCTTTTGCTTCGCATCCTATGCGGAGTATCGCTTTCTAACTTTTCTTATATGGGTCAAGATATTTGTATCGTGATGTAACAAAATAATTCCAAAACTAATAAAAATGTGGAGAATACCGATCCAGATAACAATGTGAGTTTAAAAGCTTGCTTGCTGTTCATTATAAAAACTCTAAAACCAAGAATGCATACCAGGCCAATAAATAACGTTGTAATGAATGTAATCCGCGCTATATCAGGAGTCTGGGTGGTTGCAGTTGCCATGGCAAGCATGTAGCCCACTATAAGGAATGCTATAAAAACCACGATAGCACCCATTCGATATACCCGCTTTTTTTCGGTTTTCATTTTACGGATTTCAGGATACCGTGAGACCAGCCAGGTTATCCATTGGTACAGAAGGACCAATAGGACGATGCAATATAGGATACTCATGGGCACAATCCTTTCGACATGCTTTTCATTATTAGAAGGAGTAGTAAGACCGTGATTGTTCGATCAAAAATGAGCGTTCCAAAACAATACCGTTTGTTTTTTGTAGCTTGACTGCATTCGGGTTTTTAATATGCCAAACGAGGTCATCCAAAGCAGATTTCGCTACCTCGCAACGCTCCTGTCCCCATGCTTCCCGTTTTTTATGGACAAAGGCAATCGCTTCGGCTATAGGAAGTCCCTTTATGGATAAGAAAACCGAAGCCCAGTGGATCAAATCAAATCTTTTTTCACTAGAGGGAAGGATGCATTCCTCCCAGCCGCTCAGCCCGTTACTGGAAATTTTCAATAAGCCGCAAGAACATTCGTTAGTGATTTGGGGAATCAGTTTTTTGATTAGCAGGCAGTCAAATTGATAGATTTCCATAGAACCAATCTTGAATGGCTCTAGGGATGGTTCCAGCGGAACCTCTAGTGGGTCGGCGAGCTTTTGCATAGTGATAATCTCCTCATCCTATTTAATTTTGGCAAACAAAAAGAAGCCCAGAGAGCAGAGAAACTCTACTCTCGGGCTTCCTGTACCATAAGAAATAAGCAGTTAGGGTAGCACGATAGGAATTCTCTCTCAAGTCGCTTACGAGGTTAGCTGTCGGATTCGGGCTTGAGAGTGCCCTACCTAAGGGCATGCATGAGCATGCCGCAAGGATTCACCCCTGTAACTATCTATTTATTGCAGATAGCTTTAAACTGGGTCCCCCGTTTCCCTTTCGGGAATTAAGCGTTAAAGATGTATGAAGTTGTTGAAATGTATATTACGCCGACTCCAAAATAATGTAAAATTCCAATCCCAAGGGAATTTAAGCTATTTGTGCTCAAAAGAAGGATGAAAGCGGAACCAATCGGTACTTTCATTGATTTGCTGCCTCCTTGCTTGCTGTTGCTGGGTATTTAGCTATTTCATACAGATACGGAGATAAAGAGAGCTGGGTGTAGGTAATCAGAGAATGAACCTTATTTGCTGGTGCTCTTTGCACAAAATGATGCAGCGTATATATCTTCCTGATGGAGGAAGGAGATTTCGTTCTAAATGAAGAAAGGGCAGGCGGAGTAATTACACTCGACCTGCCCTTTTATTTATCGATGGCATTACTTCAATTTTGAGCTTAATCACGCTCAAAGCCTTCTCCCAGTACATCATGCACATTACTAATGATAATAAAAGCATGGGGGTCAGCCTTTTTTACGATATCTTTTAAGCGCCCGATTTCTTGCCTGGAAACAATGCAATAAACGAGTTCTTTACTTTCGAAAGAGAATCCTCCCTTTGCAGGAATAAGCGTTGAACCCCGTTCGAGCTCCTGGGTGATGGCTTCACAAACGGCCTGCCCCTTATGGGTAATAATCGAAAAAGCCCTCGTTTCATAAGCTCCCTCCGTAATAAAATCGATCATACGTGACGCAATAAATACCGCAACAATCGTATATAGCACCTTCTCCTTGGGAATAAAGCATAGAGAGAGGCCGATGACTGAAGCATCAAGCACCAAAATAATTTGACCCATGCTCCGTTTCAACCATTTACTGCCTAAATAAGCAATGATATCGACTCCGCCTGTTGTCCCTCCAAACCTGAATACGATACCCAAACCTAATCCAACCGTAACACCTGCATATAAAGTGACGAGAAAATAGTCCTCGGGCTTAACCAGCGGTACCATCCAGCCGCGGCTGATCACAAATTCCATGAACCATAAAAAAACGGATAAGGAGAGAGTGCCGTATATCGTAAAAATGATTCTTCGATGCCCCATGTATTTCCACCCAAGAAGGAGGAGAGGAATATTCATAAGCAAAGTGGTAACTGATGGGGGCAGCGAGAATGCATACAGAAGCAATAGGGATACCCCTGTAAGCCCACCCTCCATCAATTTATTAGGAATGATAAAATAATGGAGGCCAAATGCGAAAATAGCTGTCCCCAACATAATAGCGGCAAGCTGTTTTAGAGGAAACACCCGCTTGTTTATAAACACTGCTAGAGCACCTCCTGAAATGTAGTAACATCTGTACTGAATGAACCGTTGTCAGTTAGTCACCAATAAACTGGCTTCCAGGTCGCCATCGATTAATTTTTGCAGCATCAACTGAAGCCCACCCTCTCTTGGTCATCTTTGATAACATACGCCGCCCCCCAAAATAATGTAAAATCCCAATCCCAAGGGAATTTAAGCTATTTGTGCTCAAAAGAAGGATGAAAGCGGTATCAACAGGTATTTTCACCTGTTTACTATGATCTTGCTTCATTATGCTGGGTATTTGAATATATCGTCAAAAAACAGAGATATACAGAGCTGCATGCAGATAATAAGAGAATGGAATCTATTTAATACCTTTAAATGTGATATTCGGTCTATTATGCTTTGCGGTATTTATTTACAGTAGTCAGCTACAGGCGTATGATACATCTCATGATTAGAAACAAAGTTTCCAACCAGACCGCTGAATTTCATATCTATTGAAAACGGGGGAACCAACACAGTGATACACATAGGATGTGAGATCCATATGCTGTACCATCTGGGGTGAATCCAAAGGTGCAGTAAGCCAGCACCAGGAAGGGCGACTCTCACCGCCCGAATCCGTCAGCTAACCTCGTAAGCGTTGAACAGCCCGATCCTTCACAGCATGAACCGGTTCATACTGTGATGGATCAGGCATTTGAGAGAGGATGATGAAGCTTGTGATCGTATTAAACGACCACAGGGCATAAATGTCGTGTGGTTTTTTGTTGTGTATTATTGAAAATAACAGGTGATGTTTACAAGAAATTCATCATCTAGAGTATCTTTTGGAGTAAGAATGTACCAAGTAATTTATCGCTGAGTCCTTGAATGGAAAAGGAACGGGGGAACCAAAGGAGCACGTGATACCTGATGAGTCTGCTACATAGACAGGGTATCGGTGCGGGCTCCATGGGGTGAATCCTTATGGCATCTTCGGGTGCCCAGAGGTAGGGCGACTCTCACGCCCGAATCCGACAGCTAACCTCGTAAGCGTAACCGAGAGGCAACAATTGTCGTGCGTACGTAAGACACGGTTTATATTTCTGTGCCTTAGGAAGCCACGAGAAGAGTTTCCCTCTTTTCGTAGGCTTCTTTTTGTTGCCTCCTTTTTGACATCTTAGGAGGAATAGTGGTATGGAACAGCAAGAAGTTATTTTGGTTTCGGCACCCAATAGAACAGGAGAAGGCTTCATTCGTCAATTGATGAAGATGGGCATACATTGTGCTGCTATTGCCAACAACCAAGGGGAAAAGCACCGATTGGTCAATCTTGGAGTAAAAAATATAATTATAGTTAATACTACAGAACAACAAAATAATGAAATAATTCCAAAACTTCCAATTGGGAAAGTTTACATTTTTGAACGAAGCCTGAACCTATGCTGCCGGTATATCCGGATTTGCCGAACATGGACATCCAAACCGATTTATGTCATCACTCACACGAACAACCCGCGTCTAGTTTATAAAGGGCTTGGAGCTGCTTATGTGATTCACACGACAAGCGAGGATGTTTCATTTCTAATCGAATCGCATGGGAAATAACAGTTATCACGGTTTGACCCGGTAGAAGCATTTAATTTAGGAGGGATAGGTATGTTGGATCTCTATATGGTGTTGCTGCTAGCAGCAACTTATGCAATATTCACTGGATTTTTATCATGGTGCGGACGAGTCATCGAGGAATCAGGAGGCGGGCGTTAATGGCTATCGTTATCATTTTTACGGTATTGATCTTTGTCTACTTGGCCTATGCCTTGGTGAATCCAGAAAAATTTTAAGCAAAACTCAGAAGAAGCTTACGAGGATAGTTTTGCTAAAGCAAAACTCTAGGGAGGAAACAAAATGGGCATTTTGCAAATTGCCGTAGTGATTGTAATTTTGGTGTTATTGGTCAAACCTATGGGCACATACTTGTACAACGTATTCTCGAATGAAGCTAACCGGACGGATCGCTGGTTCAGCTTCATCGAACGGCCGATTTTTGCCATTATCGGCTTGAAGGAACGCAAGGGCATGACGTGGAAAACGTATGCCGCCAGTTTTATCGCAACGAACATTGTCTTGGTTGCGATCAGTTATTTGATATTAAGGACGCAAAGCTTCTTGCCCCTGAACCCGAATGGGATTGGCAATATGGAAGAGACGCTAACATTCAATACGGTCATCAGTTTTATGGCCAACACGAACCTGCAGCATTACAGCGGGGAGTCGGGCTTATCGTATTTCTCGCAAATGGCTGTGATCATCATGATGATGTTTACGTCGGCAGCGACCGGATTTTCGGTGGCGATTGCTTTTATTAGAGGGATTACAAGCAAAGGGGAAACAATTGGTAACTTTTTCGAGGATTTCGTGAAGGCTCATACCCGTGTGTTCTTCCCGCTTGCTTTCCTGGTTACCATGCTGCTGGTGGCGCTCCAGGTTCCACAGACGCTGCAGCCAACGCTAACGGTCACCACGCTCGAGGGTGCTGAGCAGCAAATCGCCATCGGGCCCGTTGCGGCGCTTGAATCGATCAAGCATCTCGGGACGAATGGTGGCGGGTTCTTCGGTGTCAACTCAGCCCATCCCTTCGAGAATCCGAGTGCGCTGACGAATGTGATTGAAATATTATCGATGTGGACGCTTTCTGCCGCACTTCCTTATACGTTTGGTTTGTTTGCCAAAAACCGCAAGCAGGGCTGGGTTATTTTCTCCTCGATGATGATCTTATTCGTGGTGTTCCTCTCCCTTATCTACGCGGCAGAGTCTAATGGGAATCCGGTTATGAACAGGCTGGGCATTGATGCTTCGCAGGGCAGTATGGAAGGCAAAGAGGTTCGCTTCGGCATTCCACAATCGGCGCTGTTTTCTACGGTCACGACAGCCGCGACAACAGGCAGTGTCAACAATATGCATGATACACTGACGCCGCTTGGAGGCATCACACCGCTCGCTCTTATGATGATGAACTGCGTATTTGGCGGGAAGGGTGTAGGCTTGGTCAATATGCTGATGTATGCGATTTTGGCGGTGTTCCTAGCTGGATTAATGGTAGGGCGGACACCCGAATTCCTTGGGCGCAAAATCGAAGCGCGTGAGATGAAGCTGATTGCCATCGCGATTCTCGCCCATCCGCTCATTATTTTGGCTCCAACGGCCATCGCGCTGGCTACCGATTTGGGTAGAGCAGGTATTACAAATCCGACCTACCACGGCATCTCGCAGGTATTGTACGAATACACTTCATCCGCTGCCAATAATGGGTCGGGCTTTGAGGGGCTGGGCGATAATACGCCTTTCTGGAATATTACGACAGGGCTCGTTATGCTGTTCGGGCGCTACATTTCGATGATCGCTATGCTAGCCGTAGCCGGTTCGTTACTGCGCAAGCAATGGGTTCCCGAAACGATCGGTACGTTCCGCACGGATAACCGTTTGTTTGCCGGCATTCTTGTAGGGACGGTTTTAATTATAGGCGCACTAACGTTCTTGCCAGGCATTGTGCTAGGCCCGGTTGCTGAGTATTTGACGATTCGTTAATGGAAGGAGTGGACCCTATCAATGGATACAAATAGAAAAAAAAGTTTGTCGGGAGCGATTGTTAGCCATGCCATCAAGGATAGCTTCGTGAAGCTGAATCCGATGGCGATGATGAAAAACCCGGTCATGTTCGTCGTTGAGGTTGGGACGCTGGTCGTGCTGCTGATGATCTTGATCCCAGGTTATTTTGGGACAGAGGGCAGTATCGGGTTTAACGTAGCTGTCTTCGTCGTCCTGCTGTTCACGGTGCTGTTTGCCAACTTTGCCGAGGCGCTTGCTGAAGGGCGTGGGAAGGCACAAGCCGATTCCTTAAAGCAATCGAAAAAAGAAATTGTTGCCCATAAAATGGTTAGTGGCGTGCTCAAGCAAGTCCCTTCAACGGAGCTTCGCAAGGGGGATATCGTCGTCGTCTCGCAGGGTGAGATGATTCCGGGCGATGGTGAAGTGATCGAAGGCTTGGCATCCGTGGATGAATCCGCAATCACGGGGGAATCAGCCCCTGTTATTAAGGAAGCGGGCGGCGATTTCAATTCGGTAACCGGTGGTACCCGAGTAGTCAGTGACAAGATTAAGGTGAAGATTACGAGTGACCCCGGGGAATCGTTTATCGACCGGATGATTGCATTGGTTGAAGGTGCGAAACGGCAAAAAACACCTAATGAAATTGCACTTAACACGTTGCTTACGAGCTTAACACTCATTTTCTTGATCGTGGTGGTCACCTTGGCACCCATCGCCAAGTACCTGGAAATCCAACTGGATATACCTGTGTTGATCTCCCTGCTAGTGTGCTTGATACCAACAACGATTGGCGGCTTGCTGTCCGCGATTGGGATAGCCGGTATGGATCGGGTCACCCAGTTTAATGTGTTGGCGATGTCGGGTAAAGCAGTTGAAGCCGCAGGCGATATTAACACGATGATTCTCGATAAAACAGGTACGATCACATTCGGTAACCGGATGGCCAGCGAGTTTACACCTGTAGGCTCCGCGAACATCGCGGCATTAGGCGAATGGGCAGCACTCAGCTCGATCAAGGATGAAACACCAGAAGGCCGTTCTGTGATCGAGTTGATGAAAAAGCAAGGGCTGTCTTATAAGAGTGCACTTGCTGAAGGTGGGTCGTTTATCGAGTTTAAGGCGGAAACCCGCATGAGTGGGATCGATTTGGTCGATGGGCGCAAAGTGCGTAAGGGCGCGGTCGATTCCGTGAAGCAATGGGTAATGTCCCAAGGCGGGTCGATTCCCGCGGACTTGGACGCCAAAAGCGATGCCATTGCCTCACAAGGGGGGACACCACTGGCAGTAGCGGTGGATGACCAAGTGTATGGCTTGATTTATTTGAAGGATACCGTGAAGCCCGGCATGAAAGAACGGTTCGAGCAGCTCCGCAAGATGGGCATTAAAACGATCATGTGTACAGGAGATAACCCATTGACCGCAGCTACGATTGCCCGTGAGGCCGGTGTCGATGAATTTATAGCCGAGAGTAAGCCGGAGGATAAAATTGCGGTCATCCGCAAGGAACAGGCGCTGGGCAAGCTCGTAGCGATGACAGGAGATGGGACCAATGATGCGCCTGCGCTTGCCCAAGCTGATGTAGGGCTCGCGATGAACAGCGGGACAACCGCTGCCAAGGAAGCGGCCAACATGGTTGACCTGGATTCAGATCCCTCGAAAATTATCGAGGTTGTAGCGATCGGCAAGCAGTTGTTGATGACACGTGGGGCGCTAACGACCTTCAGTATCGCTAACGATGTGGCCAAATATTTTGCGATCATTCCGGCGATGTTTACACTGGCTATCCCACAGATGGAGGCATTAAACATTATGCGTCTCGGCTCCCCCCTGTCGGCAATACTGTCCGCATTGGTCTTCAATGCGATTATTATTCCGCTGCTGATCCCACTAGCGATGAGAGGCGTAGCGTACAAACCAATGAGCTCTACAAAACTGCTGCAAAGGAACTTGTTTATCTATGGATTGGGCGGTATCGTGGTCCCGTTTGTGGGCATAAAGCTTATTGACCTTATCGTCCATGTATGGATATAGGAGTAAAGCGCATGTAGTAGTAGAAGTTTATGATTCTAAATATCATAGAGAAACTTAAAATGGATTAAGATAATATAATATAATAGAGGGAAGAGTGTGAACCCAGATGAAACAATCCGAAAATGCTGTGCCTGAAACAGGCAGATTTTCTTTGGGAGTCGCTATTCGCGCCAGCCTTGTCTTTCTTGTCTTGTGCGGGATCGTCTACCCACTGGTATGCACAGGAATCGCCCAAGTCCTGATGCCAGCCCATGCTAACGGCAGCTTGATCCAGAACAGCAAGGGAGAAACCGTAGGCTCGGAGCTGATTGGCCAAAAGTTTGAAGACCCTAAATATTTTCAAGGCAGGGTGTCCAGCATTGATTATAAGGCGGAAGCCTCCGGGACGAATAACTACGCGCCTTCGAACCCGGATATGTTGGAGCGGACGCAGGAATCCATTGAGGCTTGGAAGGCTAACAACCCGGATGTTCCGGTGAGCCAGCTGCCAATCGACCTAATTACCAACTCCGGCTCTGGGCTGGATCCGCATATTACGCCGCAATCGGCGCAAGCCCAGGTTCCACGGATTAGCAAGCTGACGGGAGTTCCCGTAGCGCAATTGCAGCAGCTAGTGCAGCAAACAACCGAAGGGCGAGACCTGGGCCTGTTCGGTGAGCCGCGGGTCAATGTGCTACAATTGAACATAGCTTTGAATGCATTATTGAACAAATAGCCAGAAGAATCATTAAGGGAAAGCACTGAGGGCTTATGGCTACTCAGGCTTTTCCTTTTGTTGCATAGAATCGAGCTTATCACTTGGATACAAATCGAGCGTTATGGAGGGATATATGGAAACCTTTAAGCGAAAAACACCGGAAGAGATTTTATTATCAATCTCTAAGCTGCATATGGGCAGGTTAAAGGTTTATATTGGTGCGGTTAGCGGATCAGGTAAAACCTATCATATGCTGCGTGAAGGCCAGTATTTAAAGAAGCAGGGCATCGATGTGGTAATCTGTGCTGTCTCGACCATGCAGCGCCCAGAAACTGTCGAACAGATCGGGGATTTGGAGCGAGTTCCCAGCATTCGCTGGATGAAGGATAACATAGAGAAAAAAGACCTAAACCTAGAAGCCCTTATCAAACGCAATCCAGAGGTAGTATTGGTAGATGGTTTGGCACATCATAACCGTAAAGAAGCCCAATTTGCGACACGCATGGAGGATATCCGTTTTTTGCTTAGCCACGGCATTAGTGTCATTTCAACTGTAAACGTATACGAATTGGAAGGGGTCACGGAATTAGCCAAGAAATTAACAGGAATTGAAGTGAAAGAAACCGTACCTGCCGATACGCTGGAGAATGCGGATGAAGTGGTATTAATTGATGCAACGCCCGAAACCCTTTTAAATCGTGCGGCAGAGGGCCACCTGCGGTTGGGAAAGGGCAGCGCTTTTTTCAAGCGCGGCAATCTTGCCGTACTGCGGGAATTATCTTTGCGCTTGATGGCAGAAGATGTCAATGAGTCCCTCGATAAATACAGGGATGAATTAGGCCTGATTGGTCCCTCGGGAGCAACAGAACGTATTCTCGTTTCAGCGCAGTACCATTGGAACGGTTCGATTTATGTACGGAGAGGCCAGCAAATAGCCAAACGCCTGAACGGTGATTTGCGGGTCGTCACCTTTGTTAATGACAAAAAAGAACTTTCCAGAGATGAAGCGGCCTTCAGGCGATCAATTGTCAAACTGGTGAAAAAAGTAGGAGCAGAGTTCGAGGAGCTCCCGCTTTGTTCCCGCCGGGTCCTGCCCAAGATTCTTGTTAACTACGCTCTGGAACATAACGTCACCCGAATTGTGCTGGGGCATTCCAAGCAAACAAGGTGGATGGAGTTTTGGCAAGGATCTATTGTCCACGACATCTTAAAGCAGACAAGGAATATCGATATATTTGTGGTTGCCGACCGGGCGGAGCATGAGGGAGAGCGAATACTGCCTGCCAAGCTATCCAAACCTGAGGAAGAGGCTGAATGGTTCCGCCGCTTAAACGCCCAAGAGGTTGAGCGTAAAATTCAGCAAATCAAGCGCGGGCAATTTAAAGTATATATTGGCGCAGCGCCAGGCGTCGGCAAAACCTACACGATGCTGCGTGAAGGTAATGATATAGGCAAAAAGGGAATTAAAGTACTCATCGGGCTGCTGGAGACACATGGCCGAAAAGAAACAGCAGCACAGGTAGGGATATTGGAGTTGGTTCCACGTAAAGTTACAGACTACCGTGGAACACGCTTGGAAGAAATGGATACGGAAGAAATCATTCGGCGTAACCCGGATGTAGTGCTTGTCGATGAATTGGCGCATACCAATGTACCCGGAAGTAAAAACAAGAAAAGGTACGAAGATGTGCTCGATATTTTGGCAGCTGGCATTTCTGTGATTTCGACCGTCAATGTCCAACATCTGGAAAGCCTTAATGATGCCATAGAGCAAATTACAGGTGTCCGTGTTAGGGAAACGGTACCGGACCATATCCTAAGGTTGGCCGACGAGGTACAACTGATCGATGTGGCGCCACAATCGTTGCAGCAGCGGATGAGAGACGGAAAAATTTATGCCATGGAAAAGGTGGAGCAAGCGATTAACAACTTTTTTAAAACGGTTAATTTGATCGCTTTAAGGGAGTTGGCTTTACGTGAGATTGCTGACGATGTGGATGAACGTTTGGAATCCTGGGAAAGGAGCAGTTTTCTGCGCGGTCCCTGGCGAAGGAAAGAGGTTATTTATGTGTGTATTGATGCGGATCTCCATGCTGAGCGTTTGATTCGCAGGGGCTTTCGTATTGCCTACAGATTGAAGGCGGCTTGGTATGTTACGTATGTCCAACTAGGAATGGCCAGTGAAATACTGGAGCGAGTGGAGGCTTTAAAGAAGCTGACGATCCGTCTAGGCGGAACCTTCGAGATCATAAAGACCGATCAACGAAAACGTATACCCGAAGCTTTGGTAAACAAAGCGAATGTGTATAAAGCCACACAGATTATATTAGGACAGTCTAAGCTATCGATCTGGAAGGAGCTGTGGAAGGGCTCTATCGTGAAAAACCTTCTTCGCCGTTCAAGGCATATGGATGTGCTTGTTGTTGCGGATTATGACCGAATAAATGCAACGCAAGAGCCTTTTGGTTGAAGGTGCGCGCCCCAAAGGAGATTACCGATTAACCATTCTTCAAACTCATCATTAATACTATAGGTGCTCTGATTAGCTTGATCGTCAAGATTTTGTTTTTTTAACCAAGTTCTCTGCTTGCTTTATCGGAGAAATGTAAGGGTTACTACGGTTCCATATCTGTTCCCTTGCTATAGATAATTCAATAGATGGCGCATACTAGGATTGCCGTTCTTTAGCAATACGGTATTGCCATCTTTTTCAATGTAATACATATCAGGGAATCTATTGTTTTTTGTCCGTAAAAACAAATAAAACGCGGATCACTTTTTTATGAAGGCATTGGCGTATCTGTAGGCTTTGCGTATCCTTTATTATATTGAGTATCAATAATATTTCGGATCTCCTTTATCGCTTTCCCGTCTTTACTTAATTGGGCGGTAGTTAAAGCAATCTGCATACATACCCCACATCGTGTCCCGTGGTCATCCCACACAACACTTCCATCACTTTTCACTTCCTTGATAAAACAATTCTTATTGCTTTTATGGCCAACCTCATCCCCACATCCACAATAACAGGGGATCCACTGCAGTTTATCCATGCTTAGCCCAGCGATCTGATAAATCTGTTGCGTTTGCTCAGGCTGGTTTTTTAGAAACTTTGGCAGGGTGTTGATTGAACTCGTCGTTTCCTGCAGGTCTCCGCTATGGGCTCCTCCATGTGCAGCGTGGTCTTCGGTGCTTTGGCTGCCGCACGCAGCTAAAGTGACCATAACAAGTACTAACAAAAAAATCTGAAATATCTTAAAACTCACCATCATTCCTCCTGTTGTATCGAACCTGGCATTTTGGCATTTCTGTTCGAAAGATGTGTATTCGTTTGATTGACCATCATATGAATGAATGCTAATATGATAATATATTAAATACATATTAAAATCAACTAATCTAGGGAGTAACCATGATGGACCACCTTGATGTCATTAGGGGGTTTGCAGATAAAACAAGACTGCAGATTCTTCAGCGCCAAGCTAATGGACATGGATATTGGACGGAGCTTTGAACATATTATTTCTCCCTTTAAAGAAGAAGTCATCCTAGTAGATGAAGGCGTTATGATTGGTGGCACGTACAGAGGCATCCGTCTGCAGAAAGTGAGGAAGGCCCATGAAAGAGAATGAAAGGACTGCAAGCGGCAGCACGAATGTGCCTAAGGAGTTGCCTGTTTTTAAAAAAAGCTTGGATTTTACAGTTAGTTCTAGAGCAGTTCCCCAAATAGTTGATTCCTGCTGTAGCTCCGAACCACGAGACCAAGCACCTTGCTGCAACGATGATGGTTGCTCATCCACCCCATCTAAAGGTGCAGGGGATGGGGTAGATAGGCAGGTTACCGATGGCATCCGTAAAACTTACCATGTCCATGGGATGGACTGCAGCTCATGTGCGCTCACCATAGAAAACCATCTCAAGGCCCAACCTTTCGTGAGGTCAGTAAACGTCAATTTTTCCAGTGCTACAATGAAGATCGAGCATGATAACGATGCCTCCCACATCATCCGTGAAGTCAGTAAACTTGGTTATAAAGCATCCCTTATCTCTAAACGCCGCGGCCAGGCAGAAGCAGCGCCGCTGGGGCGAGCAACAAGCTTGCCCTACCTTTCCGGTGCTCTTCTGGCTTTTGGATATTTAGGGTCATTAGCAGGGGTATCCGCAGGGCTTACCACCCTTTTATATGCTGCTTCTATGGTAATCGTTGGCTACAAGCCTGCAAAGAGTGCATTTTATGCAGCCAAAAGTAAATCTTTGGATATGAACGTGCTCATGACTGTGGCTGCCCTTGGAGCGGTAAGTATTGGGGAGTGGTTGGAAGGGGCAACTGTGGTATGGCTATTCGCCATCGGAAATATGCTGCAAACGAGATCCATTGATAAAACAAGGAATACGATTCAGAGCTTGATGGACTTAGCCCCAACCGAGGCATGGTTGCAAACAGCAAACGGGCTTATCCTTACTCCGGTCGAGGACATTTCTGTGGGGGAACGGATTGTTGTTAAACCCGGGGAGAAAATCCCGTTGGATGGTGAAGTTAGTGAAGGGCTGTCTATGGTCAACCAAGCTCCGATTACCGGAGAGTCAGTTCCTGTAGACAAGGAGCCCGGCAGCACCGTATATGCGGGGTCATTGAACGAGAATGGGTCTCTTGAGATTCGAGTAACCAAACTGCCGGAAGACTCCGCCGTTGCCAGAATCATTCATATGGTGGAAGAGGCACAGGATAAAAAAGCTCCGACCCAGACATTTGTTGACCAATTCGCCCGTATTTATACACCGGTTGTCTTTATACTGGCTCTGGCGGTCATGGTTTTACCTCCTTTGTTCAGCATAGGTTCCTGGTCAGAATGGTTTTATAAGGGGCTTGAACTTTTAGTTGTTGCATGCCCCTGCGCACTGGTCATCTCCACTCCTGTAGCTATCATCTCAGCTATCGGGAATGCAGCCAGACAAGGGGTTTTGATCAAAGGAGGGTCATCCCTCGAGATTGCCGGCAAGATCAATGCCATTGCGTTTGATAAAACAGGAACACTCACGGAGGGAAAGCCCAAGGTTTCCTCTGTCATTGGATTCGGCGTGCCTGAAGAAGAGGTTATAGCTATCGGCAGAACCATCGAAGAATACTCCACGCATCCGATCGCCAGGGCAATCGTTCAATATGCATTGGACAAACAAATCAGCTCACGCACAGGTGGAGGTTACCAAGCCATAGCAGGTAAAGGGGCACAGGCTACCACGAACGGCAAGACGTACTTTGCCGGCAATGCCAAGTTGTTTCAGGGGATGCAGGTCTCTTTGGCCCCTATCGAGAAAGCTCTTTTGGAGTTGCAAAACAAGGGCAACACACTCGTTATTGTTGGCACCGCGGAAAGCCTCTTGGGCGTCATCGCTGTTGCGGATACGATTCGGCCGATATCCAGCCAAATGATAAAAAAATTAAAAGGGCTAGGAATCAGGCAATCGGTCATGCTTACCGGGGACAATGAGGGAACCGCAGCCAAAATTTCCGAGCAAGCTGGAGTAGACCGGTACTTCGCTGAGCTTCTTCCGGAGCATAAAGTCGAAGCCGTGCACAAGATGCAGCAAGAAGGCTACAAGATTGCCATGGTGGGTGATGGCATTAATGATGCGCCTGCCCTAGCAGCTGCTGATTTGGGGATAGCGATGGGAGGAGCCGGTACGGATACCGCAATGGAGACTGCTGATATCGTGTTAATGGCGGATAACTTAGAGCGCTTGCCTTATACGATACAACTTAGCAGAAAAGCGCTTGTGGTCATTAAGCAGAACATTTGGTTCTCTTTGACCGTAAAAGCCATTGCCTTGCTGCTGATCTTCCCTGGATGGCTTACACTTTGGATTGCCGTCCTCAGCGATACAGGAGCTGCGATTATTGTCATACTAAACAGCATGCGGCTTTTGCGTATGAAGTAAGAAAAGAAAACACTTCTTGGATTTCAATTTCAAAGAAGTGTTTTCTTTTATTTATGGCAGAATCCAGAGTGTTCACCAAACCCTAAGGAATAGTAAAGCCCTCATTCCTGTAAGGAATTGAGGGTTTTATAGTATAAAACTATATGACTACAAGCGATTTCCCGAAAGCTGCTGCTCGGCGATTTGAACCATCCTTCTTACCATATGCCCGCCTATTGCACCTGTATCACGTGTTGCCATGAATCCATAATATCCGTCTGCCGGTATCTCGATTCCTAGCTCTTGAGCCACTTCATATTTAAGTTGTTCCAAGGCCTGGGCAGCTTGTGGTATTACCAATTGATTGTTGCTCCTAGATTGTCCTCGCGCCATGTAGTGTACAGCCTCCTAAATTATAGTGTATGTATAGACTCCCCCATCATTTACCTGATTATTCACACCTCACATACATGGTAAAATCATAGCAGGGTGATGCTAATGTTTATCGCACCAATGCTTTTACATTCACGCGAAAAAGCTTTTTCTGATCAAGCTTATATATTCGAACCCCAGATTGACGGTCATCGGTTGATACTATCTAAAAGTGAAGAAGAGACTCGTTTATTCACAAGGCAGCATAATGAATGCACTAGCCAATATCCCGAGCTTTGGCAAGTTCCTATTGACGGTGATGTTGTGCTTGATGGTGAAGTTTGCTGTACAGATCCAGAAACAGGACAGCTCGATTTTGGGTTGGTAATGGAACGGTTCCAACTGAAGAAGAAAGATAAGATACAAGCATTTTTAAACCAGAGGCCTGTTAACTATGTGATTTGGGATATCCTATTCCACAAAGGTCGGGATTTAAGAGGTCTCCCATTGATGAAGCGCAGATCCATTTTAGAATCGGTTCTATTACCCAATAATTATTTCAGCCTAGTTCCCCAAATCGAAGAGCACGGAGAGGACTTATACCAATCCATTGTGGATAAATCTATGGAGGGCATTGTAGCGAAACGGAAGAGTAGCACTTATGTGTCGCGACGATCCCATGACTGGTTAAAAATCATTAATTATCAATACACAAATGTGTATTTGGCAGGGTACCGCAAGGATGAATTTGGCTGGTTAGCCCATGTAAAAGAAAACGGAAAAATGCGACCTGCAGGTATTATTGAATTAGGTGTAAGCCCTGCACAAAAAAAGGTTTTTCGTGGTATTTGTAAACAGCTTGTGAGTGGGGAAGACAAGAATTTTGTTTATTTGGATCCGCCTATACAGGCAAAAGTAAAATTTAGAAATTGGACTCGTCATGGATTGCTAAGAACGCCAAGTTTTGTGGATTTTGTTTTATAATAGATTGCAGTAGCAGTGATCGTAAATAGGTGATGAAAAAAGCTTCGGTGCGGTTTTCCGAAGCTTTTTTGCTGTTTCAAAATCCTTGCTCGCAAACGGAAAATTGTAGATATCCTAAAAATACCTGTTGAAAACCGAATATTTGTTCGGTAATATGGATACAATATAAGAACAAATGTTCGTTTTTATTGAGAGCTAGGCAAGACTAGAACCTTAATAATCGTTTAGAAGGGTGATGAAGATGGAGCAAAAACAGCTTAAACGCTATGTAGGTCAACAAGTGGAAATTGTTTATATGGATAAGCATGGTGCCATCACGCAACGATTTATAGAGATACGTTCTATGAAAAAGAACTTTGTATGTGCCTATTGCTTCACTAAACAAGGTCTGAGGGTGTTTAATATTGAGAATATTCTTGCGCTTTCTCTAGCTAAAAAGTGGTCGGTATGAAAGAGCGAGATTTATGAAACGTTTACGGACATTGTGGATATTTTACAAATCGAAGCCCGAGGGACACATCTCTCGGGCTTTTTTTTGCCTATTTACTTTTCATAGCCTCTTGAAGTATTACAATTAAGCTTTTGGCATAACTTCCGATCCTGCGACTGATCTCTTCTCGCATAAAATCTTTAGTTACGACAAACCGATCTTCATGCCCGCGGCAGATATATCGATAAATAAGCTCCGTATCATCTTTTGAATCTTCAAAAACACGAATATGTCTTTCAACCAAAATTTTTTTGGATTTTTGGACATCCTCGCGCATACACTTAGCTAATATTTTTGCAGCTGAGGAGTACAATAACTTCAGTGTTAGAGATGACATTTCAACCTCGATACTTTTCTTTTCAACAATCTTGAGGGCAAAAGGAAGGATGACGAAATCCCGCATCATCTGGAGATCCTTTTTCGTCGGAGGTTCAAGAGCCAGATGGGGTTGGTCGCTTTGATTCTGCATCGATTGTTCTTTATGCTGCGGAAGCATCATACGACTTGATTCCCACAATCCATTACCTTCGAGTTTTTTGCTCATTTATAGTGCCCTCCTATTTTTTGTGCCCTTTCGAGCGCCTGCCCCGAAGCAGTTAGCGAAGATGCCCTTACGATAGCCGCGCTTCCATAACGCTCCTTTATCATATCAGTGGCCTTATCTAAAGCCCTCGACTTCACTTGGTCTTCAAAGAGGGTCAGTTGATAGCCTTCATCATCTACCAAGCTGCTAAGCATGATGCCCACCCGGCGTACCGGCATTTTATCCCAGTAACGATAAAATAATATTTTGGATGCTTCATAAACGGTATTTGTGTTATTAGTTGGATCAGGCATCTTCATTTGCCTGGAGAAGCCCGTAGGCGCATCATAAGGGCTGCACATGCAGCTAACGGAGATAACCCAACCCATATACCCCTTGCGACGGCAATCCCTACAAACCTCTTCTGTGAGCTCGAGTAGTATCGTGTCTACCTGACTATTATCGGTGTAATCTCTAGGTAAGGTCGTCATATGGCCGACTGATTTAGGCGGTGTGTTAAAAGTGCCAGGTGTCACAGGAGAGTCATCCAAACCGTTCGCTGTTCTCCACATAACCTCTGCGTGGATATCGCTTTGTTTGCCAAAACGTGTTCGAAACCTCTCCTTTAACCGTGGTAACGAAGTCCTTGCAATATCCCCGATAGTAGACATGCCGAGTTTAGCAAAATGAGCTGTCATTCTAGATCCGACCCCAAACATCTTTTGTACAGGTTGCGGCCAGAGTAACTTCTCAATATCTGGTTGATTTAAAGTGAATATGCCGGTTTCGCTCTTCTTTGCCCATATGTCTGTTGCAATTTTGGAAAGCATTTTATTTGAACCGATACCGACCCGTATCTTTACCCCCGTTTGTTTGAGTACTTTTTGCTGCATGGATTGAGCAATAATTACGGGATCCCCAAAAATACGGAGGCTTCCGGAAACGTCAAGAAACTGTTCATCTATCGAGAATATTTCAACAAGATCGGTATATTCCTTATAGATTTGTGTAATCATGAGGGAAACATCAATATAATGTTGCATACGTGGGCGCATAACAATGAGCTCAGGGCACTTAATCAAGGCTTCTCCTAATCGTTCTGCTGTAGTGACTCCGAAGCTTTTTGCAATGGGGCAGGCGGCAAGTATAATCCCCGAACGGCGTGCTGGGTCACCCGCCACAGCAACCGGTTTGTTTTTACATCCAGGATGGTCAGCCTTCTCTACACTGGCGTAAAAACTTTCGCAGTCTGCCAAGAAAACAGTCCTTTCACTTTTCTTGATCATTTTAATCGCCTCCGTAAGTTCAAAAGCATGCTCATGAGTTCTGCCTTTACTAAGCTCCTTAACAATTTAAAATGATGGATATAGCCACGAACCTTGTACTCAACATCAACACCTTGCGAATTCGTGCTAGTATTTAAAATTTTAATATCCTGTTTCCTCATTTTGTTCTTGATTATTTGTAATTCTGGATAAATGGAACTCTCAACCTCTTGTAGATAGAAAATAATGTGGTTGTAAATAATTCTATCCTGGTTCACCTTTAGTTCATCAATATCTCTCGCCAACATATCCAGCAAAATAGGCAGCAAAGTGTACTCTTTAATTAAATGAATATCTTCTTCTGTCTCAATTCTGGGATTAACACTCATCATCACACCACCAAATACGAACGTATATTCTTATTTTATATTATATACCGAACATACGTTCTTTATGCAAGTGTAATTTATGGAAGTATACTTTCTGAAATGATGCAGGGTCAATTTATTTACTAATCGATTATAATTTTATGTAGAAGAGTGGATTTAGCAATAATAGTTCTCACTTTTTCTGCGAAAGTCTTTTCTGCACACGATGTCGTTAGAGCGCCGAAGCTATCTGCAATCAGCAGATCCGCAGGTATTAGTTTGAAAAGTGGCAATAAAATGCCCGCGGCATCACGTTGATGTCCTCATGTGCAAAAAAAGGCAGTGGATCAGCTATTAAGTAAGAGCTAAACGTTTACATGGGGAAGAACGATTTGAAGGAGGAATACAATGTGGCTGTCAACGTTAAAAATTACGCGGTCGTCCAATTGCCTGTTCGCGATCTGGAAGCTTCCGTAAGGTGGTATAAGGGTGGGCTTGGAATTCCGTTTCGTTCGAATACACCCCCGGCGTCAAGAGGACTGGCTCAACGTCGGGGGAGTCGGCCTCGGGCTCATTCGCTACACGGAGGTGCCGAAGTGGGCGAGATGGCGTACAAGCCGCAAGCTTTACCTTCCGCGACCCTGACGGACATCTAGGCAACCTTTGGGGCGGTTGGCCAAAGAAAGAAGGCTAGATCTTGCACGGCACGCCAAAGAAGGGGTGTTTCTCGTCATCGGAAGATGACCGGGGACACCCCTTCTTGCCGTTGCGATCGTCGTCAAAGTACAGAGCTGCATGGAAGCAGCTCCTTTTTGATTTCATTGAAAGTAACATAAACCTTTACAGGACAGACCACATGTGGGACATTTATTAAGTAATATATTCCTTTTTTGAGAGGATATTTAAACATGAGTGATTTGAACGTGCAAAGTCCTATAAAGAACCGAGTCGGTGGAGTGTTTATCCCAGTCCGAGACATTGAAAAAGCAAGGGATTGGTACTGCAGGATTTTGGGAGTATCGTCCGACGGTGACATCTTGTTTGGGCATTTGTATTTACTTCCTATGGATGGACCCGTTGTTATATTAGATCAAATGCCAATGTGGGGTGGCAATGTGCCAGAAGGGCCACCTACATATAAAACTCCTGCGTTTATGTTTCAAACAGACGATATTTATGCTTCATATCAATTTATGAAAAATAATGGAGTTGAACTTCTAACTGAGATACAGTCTGAGAAATGGTTCGTATTTAGAGATCCAGACGGTAATCTCCTGATGGTATGTAAGTAATGCGCTTTTAAGATGTCTGGTTAGCCATGCATAATGGTGTTGATCAACTGAAAGAAATGGAGAACGAGATAACATTTACAAACGACAACGATGGAGTTGCACAAGTATTACAAGAAATGAAAAGTAAGTTTATTGGGTTAACGGGCGCCGAAATCATAATTGACGAAAAATAATAACTAAAAACGTACAACATACATACAAGGAATTAGTAAAGGTAAAATAATTTGGGTAGTAAACTGGAAGAAGGCTGCCGATAGCAATGGATCTACAGTCTTTTCTCAACTAACGGTGCATGTAGTGTAACTATTTTTTCCCATTGTCGTTCTCATTATAGAGATTGATTTTAGAATAAAGAGGTGTTTTAATGAACGTCAATACGTATAGACAAGAAATTAATCAAATGATTGATAGTTTACCGGATGAAGAATTAGGGAACGTTTACGGGTCTATTGAATTTATCCACCGAAAATACCTATTTAAAAAAAATTTGCTTGATAAAGGTGTAGTTATTTTAGAATTATTTGAAGAAGCGCAAGAAATTATGGACTTATGGGATAGGGCATTTGCAAAGAACATGAGCAACGAGATCAAAGAAGCAATCCATTATAGTCAGTTTAAGTGGCATATTTTTAGTTATAAAAAGCAAAAATGCTTAGAAAAAGAAGAAGCAAGAAATGCATTTGATGCTCTGACTAAGAATGAATTATACGTTATGTATCAAAATTCTCCTGATGTTGTATTTGAATACAATAACGCTAATGATGTAGTTGCAGCCGATTTTGATTTTGAACAAGATATATATATATTTGACAAGAATTTTACATGGACGTACGTACATACCCATGAATCAATGTGTGGGCCATTCTTTTATAAAATTGTTTAGGGTACGTTTAAGCTGCACTCAAAACGAATCAATGGCAGCTGACGGATGATCCTAAGATAGCCTTTGCTTAGTTAAACTTGCAGTAGAACGAGGTGAATTCTAAATTTCGAACTTAAATCCGTACGAGGGAGGTGGAGTCACATGGAATACTTAGCTATTGTAATTGATTTGGACGGAACGTTTCTTAGCTCCGGTAAAAAGGTCTCTAGGCGTAATCTTGACGCGGTATTAAGATGTGCGGCTATCGGATTGAGGATAATCGTAGCAACCGCCAGACCTCCTCGATCGGTCCGTGTGTTGCTGCCGTCCGAACTTTTGGACGTATGCTCATTCGTCTACTATAATGGCGCGATGGTTGAACACATTGGAACAGGATTTGAGAGGCACATCTCCATCGAGAGACCGACTACGGCAGCGATACTAGACTATTGCTCCGCACGCATGCCGAATTGCAGTATTAGTCTGGAGGTTAGGGACCAATGGTTTGCTAATTACGGTCCTATTGACGAAGATGTCTTTCATACAAGGTTTTTCCAGCCACTGATCCGTTCGAATGACGAATTGAAGGTACTTGATGCTACAAAGTTGCTTATCACATACTTTGACAGTCCAGAGGAATTACACAGAACCTTCGGGGAGCAGGTTCATCTTGTGTTAACGGACCGGGGGACCCTAGTTCAGATCATGAATCGTACGGTTAGCAAGGCAAGTGGTGTGGCGTTACTGCTTCATCACTTTGAGATCCCTATATCCCAGGTTGTGGTGTTCGGAGATGATTACAACGACCTCGAGCTTTTTACGATGCCTGTGCACAAAGTTGCCATGCTGAATGCCATCGACGAGCTGAAACAGCTGGCGGACCAGATTACGGATTCCAACGACAACGATGGTGTAGCGAAAGTGTTGGAACGTATCTCATAATCGGACCAGACGATCAATCTGGTCTGGCTAGACATCCAATAAAGTGAATCATTTGAAGCATATCTTTTAAGAAGCTAGCGGAATGAAACAGTTATCCCAGCTGCTCATCTGCAAGCGTACAGGCCTTGGCTGGTACTTCGCCGGTTGCTTTTCAGAGTAGTAAGTACTGCAAAGCTCGAAGAAGAACATCTTGTGTTAAACCCTTTCGCAATGCCTTACGAGTTTGCTTGGTGTTCCAATATAAATATTCCATGTTGAGATAGAGGCTCTTGCTCTTGGCTACAGTAGACGCGCTCGCCAACCCCTGTTCGGGACTTTCACCCTAGAGATGACGTCCATGCTGCGGGGCGTACTTAAAAAGGTGTCGGGGTGAAATACCCCAACACCTTTTTTGTTTTGTTTCTATTTCAACGAATCAATCAAAGAAGCAATTTCAGGGTTCAATTTTAAGGAGCGAAGCAATACGGTCAATGCTTCGGCACGAGTCGAGTTTTTGTCTGGAGCAAAGGAACCTTCACCCGCGCCGTTAATAATGCCGGCCTTAGCTGCCGCTTCGATCTGGTCTTTATTCCACGAATCGCCGATATCGGTAAACGCAGCGCTGCTTGTTCCTTGAACTGTAGTCAGGTTAATGATTCTGGCGATCATGGCGATCATTTCTGCACGGGTGATGTTAGCTTCAGGGTAGAATGTGCCATCTTCATATCCGTTGATGATACCATTTGATGCAAGTGCCAAGATCGCTTCTTTAGCCCAACTTTCGTTGATATCACTAAACTGAGTAGCCTTCAATTCTCCAGTACCGATATTGAAGGTTTTGACAACGATAGCAGCAAACTCGCCACGAGTAATAGGAGTATCCGGCTTAAATGTACCATTCTCGTAACCATTAACGACCCCAAGCTTCGAGAACACATGTATACTTTCGGCTGACCAATGATCGGATACATCTTCAAACGTTACAGATTCATTAGAAGATCTTATTTTTTCTTCCAAAACCTTCTTCAATAAGGAAACTGACTCGGGTTTGCTCAGATCGAATACCGGTTGGCCCGGGGTAGTCGTTACTACCACTGATGCCGGTGTTTCTGGTGCAGATGGCGATGCTGGCGTTGCCGGTTCTGCCGGCGTTTGAGGTGCAGATGGTGTTTCTGGTGCAGATGGTGATGCCGGCGTTGCGGCATTGCTTCTCGGTCGGTAGAGCTCTGTTATTACCGTCACGCTCGGCCCACTGGTAGACCAGTTGCCTGCCGCATCCCCTGCCTGTATTGCGAAGGTATAGGTAGTTCCTGCTGTGAGACCTGTTACATTATAGCTGTTTACCGCGCTCGTCGCTGTTGTAAGTGGTGTTGAGCCCTGGTGTACATTGTAGCCTGTAACACCTACATTGTCTGTTGCTGCAGTCCATGTAAGCGTTGTACCTGTTTGTGTCGTATTACTTGCGGCAAAAGTACTTCCGGTAGACCAAACCGGTGCTGTCGTATCAGTTGAAGCAAGAGTGGTAACATTAACCGTTCTAGCTTCTGACAAATTATTTCCATCATCTACAGCCTTTACACTGAAGGTATAGGATGTACCTGCGGTGAGCTCTGTTACTGCATATGAATATACGTTTGATGTTACTGTCTGCAAAAGGGATGAACCATTATATATTTTGTAGCCTGTAACTCCTACACTATCTGTTGCTGCAGTCCATGTGAGTGTTGTACCAGTGTGGGTAGTGTTACTTGCAGTGAGCGTACTTCCAACAGGCCAAACCGGTGCTGTCGTATCAGCTGAAGCAAGTTCGGAGGCGTCTACTCGCACGTTGTGCAGCATGACGGTGTTATTGGTACTCGTGTTGCCGTATTCGTAAGAGGAGTTGCCAGAGTTGTTAATGCGGATGCCGAAGCCGCCGAGAATGTTGTTATCCAAAGCGCCGGTTTCATCCGTCCACGAGATGTCAACCGAATTAGGCAGATTTTGTTCGGTTTGCAGCGGCGTCTTCTCGGACAGCGTCGAGGCCTGTACGCGAAGGGTGCTGCCCGTTACGGAAACGGTAATGGTGCTCTTTGGCATAAACGCGACTGTCTTAAGAGGCTCGCTCAACGGCGTCTGATCGGTGCCGTCATATTTATACAGCGTCCATATCGTAGCGTTAGAGCCGCCGGCAGCGGTACGTTCTACGCGCAGGCCGTATCCCTTGCGGGTCGCCGGATCGTATTTAACATAGATATCCATGAATTGGCCGTTGCCGCCGAAGCCCTGGCCCTCTACCTTACTTGTGGAGTAGTTCAGTATCAGCGACATGTCGCCGTAGCTGCCGGGTTGACCGAACACGAATCTAGTGTTCGTACCGTTGGAATTGCTCTGAAGGCCCCAAATCTTATCCGTGCCGTTGCTTCCGATACCCCATCCCCACGGCACTCCTGTACCGCTCACGCGGTCAAAGAACCATCTGCCCTTCGTGGGGGTATTGTCTTCATGGGTAAAATACAAATTCTTAAAGTCGGTATACAACGACGTTTCCGTTACGTCGGCCGCCGTGACCGCACGCTGGGTGTATACCGTGACGGGGGCGCCAGCGGAGCTGAACTCATACTTCGGTGTGATAACGGCGCGTAGGTAGTAACCTACGTCGTACTTATTAAGAGCGTAGTTTTTATACGGATCGTCTACGAAGAATTCGTTAGCGTCGTTGCGCATCGTGCCGATATGAATGCCGTTCGTAGTATCGGAACCCGTCTCGCGGTACCATTCGATGACGGAGGTATCCTTGTATCCGAGCTGGTCCAGCGTGTATCTGAGCGTCGCAAGGCTCTCGCTGATATCGATCGCGGGCTCCTTAACTACGGGCGCGGGGACGGCCGTCGGGCGTATGTCCAGCGTCGCGCCGGCTGAGATACCGCTCGGAAGCGTGCCCGTCACAATCGTCTTAACGATAGCGCCGGTATTGTTGGGCTTGGCGGTCAGCGTAATTACGCCGGTCGCCGCGTCGACTGTGCCGTTCAAAAGACTCGTATCGTACGACCAAACGGTGTTTTTTACGTCGACGGAATCCGCCGGACTCGGGGCGGGAGTCAAAACGGCCCTGTTGGTGTTGTCTGCTTTGTCGGAATACATGATTTTACCCGTTGCGCCGACTAAGAATCGGTATGGCAGGTTGGCGTAAGATGCCCACTCAGCGTTGTATTGGCCTTTAGGGTCCCAACCGTCTTTACCCTTTAAGAGGTTATACACGTTGTATTCCTCGCCGACCTTAAAGGCCCCAAGGGTGTTTCCAGTAAGCGTGACGGAGGTTTGCGGCTGGGACGGGCTGATTAAGAGCGGCGTTTTTCCATCGCCGATTGTGTTGTTCGATACAAAGTGGCGGGCGTCCTCGCGCACCACGTTTTCCCACTCGACAGATTCGATCCGGCCGGTGAACTCGGTATCGATGATGGCGAAGATACCGTTCGCGTTAGGGCCGATTGCGTTGGACTGCTTAGCAAGGTAAAGATCCGTACTAGTCATTTGCGGCATGCCGATGATTTTGCTGCCCAGCAGGACGTTGATGCCGCCGTTACCGGCGCCGCTGACGGACGGGTGGTTGCCGAAGAAGTGAAAGGTACTGTTCTCGTACACATTGACACCGCCGGCGAAAATGGAGTCGTCGGTTAATTGGAAAAAGCTGTCTAAGAAATACGCGCGGGTGGGCGCAAGGCCAAGCATCATGTTCAAATAGCCGACGAACCGCGTGTTTTTAAAGTACAGCTTGTCGGGCGCGCCCGTGCCGTTGGCTCTCGTTAAAACCTCGGCGTGGTTTTTGGAGTCTATGCGCTTATTCATATTTTGTGACGGATCGCGCGGATAAACCAAATCCTCCTGCGCGTAGTTTGCGATTGTGACGTTCTCGCCGTGGAAGCCCGAGGAGATGCCAAGCGAATACCAGCTGCCGGTCGCGCCTAAGCCGGTCGCGCCCCCTTCGCCGCGGTTTCCGCTGATGATCGCGTCTGTAGCATCCTCGGTAAGGCCGATGAAAGAGATGTTTTCGCCCAAAATGCTGAGGCCGATATTCGGACCTGCAATCACGCCGCCTTCCTTATACGTCAAATCCGTCCAGTACACGCCGGGGGCAACGTACACCGTCGTACCCGCGGGCAGCGTCAGCTCACGTTGGTTTGCGGACAGCGTTCCCAAGGTCTGCAGCGTCGCCGCGACGTAAGGGCCTTCAAGCTCTTCAGCCGAGGCGTAGGCGTTCAGCAGGCGATGCGTCTCGTCTACCTGGACCCACTTTGCGTGCAGCACCACGGAACCGGCTACCTTTTCGTTCAAAAAGTCCCACATATGGACTCTGGTGGTTTTATCCGTGTACCAGCCCACAAATACCCAACCGTCCTTTTTAGGACGCGCAGGAACCGTGATTGCGTCTCCGACATGCACGCGTTGCGGATCGACTGCGCTACCGCCGTTGGTGTCAAACATTACCAACAGATCATCGCCGTTTATCGCGTAGATATCAGACCAATCACTTTCTCCGAAGGAATTGACCGCCTTTATCCTAAAGGCATATGTTGCTTCCCTGCTGTCGGCCTGTGCCAAAATGGCTTTCCAGTTGGCGAATTGGTCTATCTTTTGGCTGATAAAGGTGTTTGGCCTGGAACTCGCTTGAACGGTTCCAATTGTTTCCCAATTGTTACTTCCCTTATCCCACTGAATTTCATAGTGGTCTGTCGAAACATCTTTGGAAACCCAATCGATTGTAAAGGTATCTTTGTAGACAACAATCTTGCCGGGAGCAGGTATAAATGACGTAGGCTCACCGAAAGCAGAACGCACTTCGTCGTTGATTTTAACGCTTGAAATTGCAGGAGCCGCGGGAGCCGAATCGGGAGCCAATGCAGGCATTGCGCCGGTATAGGTCTCAATCTCGTTTCTCAAAGCTTCGACTTGTTCCGGGGTTTCTGTTGGCCATACGCCACTACGGTTTGGCCTGAATGACCAATCCAATTGCGCGGGGGGGGTTGTGGACATATTCGGATTCGTAGTGGTTGAACCCGCAGCAACCACAACGCCAATGTCCAGCTTCGGGTCAAAGTACTTCCGAGAAGCCTCGTCAAGAACATTTGGCTGAAGGCTTAGAGCAGCATCCCTGAGGTGTTGAAGATCTGTCTCTGTAAGACCGGTCATATAATCTGAGGAGCGTCTAAAACCATCTACACTATTAGGGAAGTCGCCTTCAGTTACATCCTCTCTTGTGATGATAAAGCCGGGAGCGTCTCCAAAGAAATGGTTAGATCCACTTCCAGTAGTAGAATCAATGGGATCATTACCCCTTGCATGACCCTGGCGGCTTCTAAGGAATGGGAAGTTGACGTTGTCAAAGATATTGCCTTCCGCCCATATGGTGGCATTGTGGGCCGCGCCAATACCATAACCCGTATTTCTATCTAAGAGAGTATCATGATACGGATGCCCCTGAATATCTTCAAACAGGTTATTAAACGCGTGAACCCTGGCGTTGCGCACACGGGGGGTCCTTTCCTCCGAGCCCAAGAACCAGTTGTGGTGTAAGGTGCCATAGTGAGCGCTTATTGAAGTGGTGCCGCCGCCAATCAGCAAGACCTTGCTGCTTCCGGCATATTTATTGTAAGAAACCGTGTAGTTTCTTGCGTGGTTCGATACGTCTGTCGCGCCGTCACCCTTTGCCTGGTCAGGGTCTTGGTTTAGAGCGAGATGCTTATTCTGCCCGTATCCAAATGTACAGTTATGTACCCATACATTGGAAGCCCTTATGGTCGTATTGACGCCATTAATCTTTATGGCGTCGTCATACCACTGGTCGAACCTGAGATTACGGAATTCCACGTTGTGGGCTCCGCTGGTGCTTATGCCCCAGCCAAAGATCGTCGTGTCGGGGCCAATACCTTCGATGGTTACATTGCCGTTGCCCTGGCCGACCTGAATCATACGGTTGCTGTTTAACCACGTAGGTCCTACCGTGCCGGAGTTGGCAACGGTTGAGTTGACCGTTTCAAAAGAGCCGACAGTACCTAAGAAGCGAATGACAAGAGGTGTTCTCGCATTTGCAGTAGATCCTCTGCCTGCTGAAAATACATTCGACGGAAGGGTTTCCCTCATATTTTCATGGGTTACATAGATTATTATAGCATTGGGATCCACTCTGCCATCCGGCAAATATCCGCCTATGGCCCCATTGGGAGCAAAAGTGTGGCTTCCTTCGAAAGTATTTGCGTTGGAAGGCACAAACGCTGCGCCATTACGCGGGAAAGACCAAGTTTTAAGATCGGTGAATGTGTGAAGAACCGTCGTGCCGTCAGCCCCCCTGACTTGGATTTCGTATTCTCCTTTGGGAAGGCCGGGAATATCCACACGCCAGGTGTTGCGGGCAGGATCCACCTTGCGGACAAGCTGGGCGTCCACTTCTTTCCAGTCCACAAGCCAGCCTGCGATTGGGCTGTTATCTCTCCAGTCGTTAGCGCCCAAAGTCCGGACGTAAGCCCGGTATCCGCCGACGGATTTACCTGTCCAAGTGGCATAAGCAGTTTCAAACCAAGTGCCTGCGCGCGTAGTACTTGTGGGCATAGTACCTGTGGGTGCAGCTACATCGTCACCTGTGGCGGCAAACCCGATTGTCGGGAACATACTGAGCACAAGAAGCACGCTGATCAGAATGTTGACTACTCTCTTTACTACAATCATAGATACACCCCTTATACTTTTATATTTGAAGGCTGCCCTTCACACAACCTCAATAATAAATACTTCCCCCTTCCGTATGGCACCGTGGCTGCGGGCGGATTGGCGGCACCAGAATAAAAAATTAGCGAGGTAGTGTTTCATCTGGCAGTGCACCAGCTGCGGCTGCCTGTTGGTAGGTAAACACGTTCGGGAAAAAAGCAGCAAGCATTGTGAACACCTGAAAGGTACTTGCACGTTTCTTCAATGAAAGCTTGTTCGTGTAAAGCATCCATGCAATCGATTTTTCAATTTTGTCAATAACCAATAACGAGCAAGTGCATCCCCCTTCTTAGCAATAATGAAAACACTTACATAGATAAATATATGGGGCTAGGTCGTTACAAACAATATGCATATTTTAACCAGATACATGTTTTAATGTTTAATCTTCATATTTCCAATTACATAACCCAGCTAAAATAGATTCAAAATCTTTCGCCAACTCTATAGTTTTCCAGCCATTACTTTCAATATGTATTATAGGCGGTTCTTCTTTCTGTAAGCGTCAAACCCAGCACACCTTCAAATCCAGTTTCGGTCATGAGAAGATACAGTTATGTTATCGTCAGGCATTAAAAAGTTGTGTTGGCTAAAAAGTTTCGACCGTGGTTACCTCGATTATGCTAGGTTCGACGACTACTGTGACCGCGGCATTTTCTTTGTCACTTGAATGAACGAAGATAAACGCAGTGATTCGCCCAATTGAATCCTTCGCGCTACCCGCAGATAACGGTGTACTCACGGACAAAATAGTCGTCCTCGGAACGCCAAAGAAGCGGATAGAGAACGTATTGCGCCTGATCTACAGCGTAGACTACGAAGGGAATCCCGTGGCTACTCTAACGAATCGATTCGACCTGGATGCGGATGAAATCGGGCAAATTTACCGCGAACGATGGGCGATAGAGACTTTTTTTAAGTGGATGAAGAAGCATGTTAGGATCAGGAACTTTTACGGAACGAGCGAACGGGCGGTAATGAACCAAGTATGGATGGCATCAATTCGTTGGCGTTTATGGCGGATCATTCCGATCTTCATTTGTGCATCTATTCCCCAGCAGCGGGCTGCGTCATACAGGAACTGTGAACTGCCGCCCTGCTGCGTTGTCCTTCCTCTTTGCTCTGAGCGTTAATAAGCTGCGATCCTGGTAATCCTGTTACTAGTATAAGCGTACTGTGGCTGCTCTCGGAACCGCGGTCTATAATAAGAAAATGCTTTAGCGAGCCATATTCGAACTTGCGGAAAAGAGGGACACTAGGATGGGAAATGAGATAACACAACGAAAATTGGGAAGGCTCGGGCTTGAAGTGTCAGCCCTTGGTCTTGGCACGATGATGATGCCGGACAACGAAGAGTCGATACACACCATTCATGGCGCGCTTGATCTTGGCGTCACACTGTTCGATACGGCGGATATTTATGGCGGTGGATTTATGGAAGGAAAGTTCGGCGGTAACGAGCGGATGGTCGGTCGCGCCTTGAAAGGACGCCGGGACAAAGCTGTGATTGCGACCAAATTCGGTATCGTTTCGCCGGACTTGAAATCGCACGGACACCCGGCTTATGTCAAAAAATCAGTCGATGCCAGCCTTTTTCAGCTTGGTATCGATTATATCGACCTGTATTATCAGCATCGCATCGATCCGAATACGCCGATCGAGGAGACGGTAGGTGCCATGGCGGAGCTTGTCCAGGAAGGCAAGGTTCGCTATATCGGCCTGTCGGAAGCTACAGCCGATCAGATTCGTAGTGCGCATGCAGTTCATCCGCTCACTGCGGTGGAAACCGAATATTCACTGTGGAGCCGCGAAGTGGAAAACGAGGTGCTGCCGGTGCTGCATGAACTCGGCATCGGCTTTGTGCCGTACAGTCCGCTCGGACGCGGTTTCCTGACCGGGCAAATCCGAACCTTCGACGATCTGCCCGAAAACGACTATCGCCGCTATTTTCCCCGCTTCCAGGGCGAAAACTTCACCAAAAATCTTGAGGTCGTAGCCCTGATCGAGCAGTTTGCCGCCCGCAAACGTTGCACACCGTCCCAACTGGCTCTCGCCTGGCTGCTCGCACAGGGCGAGCAGATTGTTCCGATTCCCGGTACGAAGCGGCTGGACCGAGTGCGGGAAAATATCCGCTCGCTGTATGTGACGCTCTCCGCAGAGGAGCTGGCGGAGATCGAACGTATTTCGCCGAAAGGGATCGCAGCGGGAGGACGTTACCCGACCTTTTTACAAGCTTGACCCCATCAGATGAATGATCAAGCGAACTCTTCTATTTAAGATGCCGCTCCGCTCCGGCAAGTGTCAAATAGCCCCCACCTTGTTTATCAAGTTGGGGGCTATCATAATGTAAATAGCACAATCGGTGAATACGAACAATTTTGCAAGTGGACAAATACTTTAGGGTGAAGGAATGGAGTTTCCCGATGATGAACATCACAAAAAACAAATTCTAAACTTTCTTGATTGAACGGGCACGATTGCAAATTGCAAAGAAAGGGGAATACGCTTTGAATTTTAAATTAGCCGACTTACATAATCATTTAAACCAGTTAAAAGAATTTAGAAAGCACTTCATATTTTGAATTTCTGAAAGTATCATCAATGAGTGTAGGGCTCTATAAACTGAATAAAGGCGAAAGGGATAAACAAAAGCCACATACAGAAGATGAGATTTATTTGATAATTGAAGGTAAATCATCGTTTCAGAATGGAGATACATTTACTGAAATTAATAAGGGGGACATCCTATTCGTAGAAGCTAACAAAGAACATAGATTCTATGATGTGACAGAAGACCTAACTACCTTGGTCTTTTTTTCACCAGCAGAACACTCAAATAAATAAGTAGTGCTTAAACTAACTGGCAGTAATTACGAAAAAATTTTTTCGAAACCCACATGGTATAAGATAGTAGATAGGTTGCTGGCATACATAAGTGTATTGTATGCACACGCTTAACAGGGGGAGCAGTAGAATGGAAGACAACAACCATTTTTATCGAGATATGGGTGTTACGGAATCTGCGTATCTAACGATCGGGTACGGGCTATTCAAAAAAACTAGGTCCATACATTGGGAAATACGATTTACCAGGGGAGATTGGAAAAGTTCGAGTCCCTAGAAAAAACCATTATACGTGAGTTTCGAGAAGAAACGGGATACACGATTAAAGCACTTGAGAATATGGGTGTTCGAGGGACAAGATTCATACGGTGCTATTGGGTTGCCAATAAATGACGGGGCTCCAGACCATTCATCACCACGGGTATTACAGGCTATTGTTTGGATACATTCCAAAGCCATACCAGTTAGGGCTCCTTCTTACGATTACAGAAACTTGAACTAACGAATAACGATAGTTAAACAATCAATAAAGCAATAATAGGGGTGAAACAATGGAAATACGCAAGTTAGATACGAATGAATCGGTTCCAATGGAGCTGTTATTGTTAGCTGACCCTTCTGAACAGATTGTTAAAGAATATCTCAAACGAGGACAGTGTTATGTAGCAGAACTGAGTGGAAATATTGTAGCCGTTTATGTATTGCTGCCTACAAGACCTGAGACAGTTGAGCTTGTAAATATTGCGGTCAATGAGAACCACCAAGGCAAAGGAATAGGAAAACAGCTGGTTAACCACGCAATTGAAAATGCTAAGTTACAGGGTTATAGGGCGATTGAGATTGGCACGGGGAACTCAGGGGTGGGACAACTCGCCTTATATCAAAAATGTGGGTTTAGAATTGTGGGGATAGATAGGGATTTCTTTGTAAGACATTATGCTGAGGACATTTTTGAGAACGGTATACAATGCAGAGATATGGTGCGACTGTCTCAAGATCTGTGAAGATATAATTGCAATATACATAATCATTAACATATCGGAGGAAGACCAATGGAAGTCAGACAAATGGCAACAGCCTTTTTAATTAATCAAGACCATGTATTAATGATGAAGAAATCCCGTAGTAAACTTTTTAATTTCGAGTTTTGGGGAGGTATCGGCGGTCATCTTGAACAGGATGAACTAAATTTCCCGATGAAAGCAAGCTATAGAGAGATTGAAGAAGAAACTGGTTTTGTAGGCAACAGACATTCTAGTCGCTTTTGAGGTGTTAAAGAACAGTTGCCAATGCCAAGTATTTATATAGACCAAGCAATTTTGCAGCAGATAAAGAGATGAAACGATTATTTCTTGGTCTTCCATGCGATTTGTGGATAGTGCAATAAACAAAGATAAAAAATCAAAGTACGTTTTCTAAACATAGGCATATGATGCTTTTATAAACCTAATGGAGGGAAGATCTAAATGTACTATGTTCCCCAAACATACTCAAATCCTTATTACGCTAATGATAACACACCCCTATATCACCCAGGCTATACTTTAAGAAATCAACAAGAATATTTCGAGCAGGGATTTGAAGCTATACTTGCTGGAATAAAAAGAGAAGCTTCAGCCATTGATCTCTACAGTCGATTAGCCCATGCAGCGCCCAACCATAATCATAAAAATAATATTCTTTATGCCTTAGAAGACAAAAAAGTTCATTTAAATCAATTTACTAATATTTATATCACGCTTACTGGCAGACAGCCTATATACCAAACGGATAAAGTTCATTTTCGTAGTTATAGAGAAGGTCTAACCAAGGCCCATGAAGCAGGAATACAGGGTTATGAAGAATATAGGAAGAACGGTTTGCTTATCCAGTATCCACCAGTTCAAAATGTATTTTTACATGCTTCTTCCAGAGAAAAAGAAAATGCAGCCAGATTTGCTTCTTTAAATGAGGAAGTAGTTTTAAAGGATTATGGATCAAAACCATTTGTAGTTAATATCGATAAGGTTACTAAGCAAAACAATACTTACCGCACCGCTTTATGGACAGGTAAGCATTTCCAAGTGACCGTAATGAGTATCAGCGTTGGAGATGACATCGGCTTAGAAGTTCATCCGACAACTGATCAATTCATACGTATTGAAGAAGGACAAGGGCTTGTTCAAATGGGTGATAGCAAAGATAAGTTAGACTTCGAGGAAAAAGCCTACAATGATTATGCAATTATGATACCTGCTGGAAAATGGCACAATGTAACCAATACAGGTAATAAACCACTTAAAATTTACGTTATCTATGCACCACCTCAGCATCCATATGGTACAGTTCATGGAACCAAAAAAAATGCAATGGCTTCTGAAGAAAACCACTAATTAAATCGAATGATTTTATGGTCAAATCCGGGTTAATATTGATCCAATGGACTAACTTGTTAGCACAAGCCCACTAAGCTTACATCAAGCAATTAGGAAATTCTGTACGCTAAGGAAAAAGCCGATCCAATGCATATTAAGCGGTTTTTTCCTATCCTTTTTCGAAGCAATATTTATTAGCTTGTTGGGAATCTAACAAATACTAAGCCTATACTCTCAGGTAAATGCAAATACGAATGGCAACATAACCATTATAAATGCTGTACATAGTTCTTTCGACACCAAACCAGTCAGATGGCAAAATGAACTTTACCGTAGACAACTGAAGGTTTATATAAGCCGTATGCTGGGTTTCTCTTACTCACCCGTCAATTATTTCTTCTCATGTATGAGAATAGTCGCAATCACAAATAGTATAAGAGCGAGGAAAACGACTTTACTTCAAAGAAGGTGGGATAAGATGATTTATTTACTATTGGGCTTGGCTACACTCATTATTGGTGTCATTGTCACTGCCGCTATAGTAAGAAAACAAAATACTCAGGATCATGAGTATGATAAAGGAATTCATAGCCAGGTACGAAAGCATAACATAGTTGCTAATCCGATTTTAATTGCATATATCCTGATTCCGATTGCAGGCGTTTTGCTAATTATTTATTATTTTTGGGGGTAAATATGGATATAAGAACATGCTACATTTCCGTCCAAGCGAAAACAATAATGGAAAATCAGGGTGATGCTGCTTATGAATTTGAAATTAAGGCTTCACAAGAGGATATAGAGAAGCTCCGGGAACTTTTTGAGGTCATGGAGGAATATGATGAAGGTACTTATATTCGAGCACACTTGGCAGGAATAGCCTACCATCTTGATAGCGACAATGATGGGTATGACGATACTTTAAAGGAAATTTACTCCATGATTGCCAAATTAGGAACAGAAGAGACTAAGGATATAGTTATGAAAATGGATTTAGAAAACCTAGGCAATTGGACAAGCCCTTAAATTTAACTAAAGGAGTATAGCGCTTAGGCCAAGCCCGCAATAGCAGTCTTGGACGGCTGAAAGTAATTTCAAACGCTAAGCGTAGACAGCCAAGTTTGGAAAGGCAAGTAGTGATGAGATCTCCCGGGGGCGCAAAGCTAGTCATGACTCACAGCAACTTGGGGACCTGTCCTTTCTTCCGAAAGGGAAGAAACCGAGTAATGTCGGCAGAGGAAGGATCAAGAATGGTTGGAAAGCTATAGGTATCTATTAAGTCACGAAGGCATGGGACGGAATCGATTTTTTAGCTCTAGGCCTATTATGAATTTCACCGAAATTACTCGATTGAAACTGAAGTGGAAAACATCCCGGATTCCATTATGGTTTCGACTTAAGGATATATAAAGTGTTAAAAGTGACTTTCTACCAATAGAAAGTCATTTTTTATGTTTGTATCCACAAATTTGCTATGTGAATTTCAGGGATGAAGTAAAGCATTTTTTGACAAGCGTTTTGGATCGTTAATAACATGGGCATACTGGCGGATATAGGGTGGTGGCAGCTATGGTGATTTTGCCTGTCTATCAGAGGCTTGCGGAGTTGTGGACAACAATGCAGTGTCGACAGCTCACGGATTATGAAAAGATGGAGATGGACCAGTGTTTAAAGCTAAATGCAAAGCTTTGTTGGGATATGGCTTACCTAGAGAATATTTCGTTGATGGCCTCATTAACAGCAGATATTGATTGGCAACATGAAATATGTCAAGAGATCGAATCACTGCAGCTAGGGCAAAATAAAAAGCCGGGTAGTTAGTTCCACGGCTTATTTAGGTGTATCCACAGGACAAACTCTAATGCAAAGTTTGTTCGATAAGATCTGTACTCTCTGAATAAAACCCTATGGGTTGTCGAGAAGGTTCCGCTACCGTCTTGGGATTCGCAATCAATATGAGACTGAAACTATTTGTGTTTTGTATTAGTTCTAAGTGTTTACCTTCCAAGTTTCCGCCCAATCTTACGAATGAGGGAGCTAACCATGTAACTCGTTCAAGCTTTACCATCATACCGTTAACTACAATTAGAGTTTCGTGGTCAATCGCTAAATTACTGTCAAAATCATTAATCACAGCGGCTAAATTTTGGAAACTTACGTAAGAAGTATCCTGCGGAAGGTGCTGCAATACCGAGGGGCTCTGCGCAAATTCCACGAATGAATCAAGGTTCTTTAGGGGGTTATTTAACACCCTTCTCATAAGCTTCTCTTGTGTGCTTCCTTTATCCAAGGGATCGCCAACTTTATCCATTCTTACACCTCATAAAAGTATTTGTCTTTAAAGATATTATGCACGAAATCCTGTTAGGATATGATTGGAACCGATAATTGTGTTTGCATACACGGGTTATATCATATTTAGCAAAATTTCCTCATTTGTTGATGGCGGTTGAGATGGGTTCTGATGTGATTGTGACGTTTGGGCAATAAACCCATATCATGGAGTTATAACGTAAATATGACGGAAGAGGTATTGATCAATGCCTGCAATTGTTGGTAATATTAAAATTAATAGCGTAAGTCAAGGCTCAAATGTCCAAATTGGAGATACGGCTTTCATCACATTAACAAGTTCTTCCAAAAACTATGGGGGAGCCGAAGCGTTTTCCCCTGGAGATTCATTTGGAAGCGTCTCGAACAACCAAGCTAGCAATACAAACACAAATGATCCTGATGTGGTGGATGGATCTAATTCAACTGTAGTATGAAATTAATCATGATGGTAAATTCAAGTCGTGGAGCTTGGATAATGTCCCGCTACAAAAAAACGCCCTCCACAACTCCTACTGGGAGGCGCAAGGGGCTGAAAAGCTTTTCTCGTTATCTGGAGCTTTGTTAACCTTTAGGATCCGCATGTAGGATGGTGTGAAAAGACGGGGGGGGCTAGCCGTCCCCTGTTACTCGATTCTTAAACACTTGGGCATGAAATATTATTGCCCTCAAGTGGTTCTTCGGTGCAACTGTTTCTGCAGATCTGTTATTTCTTTATGAGATTTTTCATGATTTGTTCCAAGTTATGCAGCTCCCCGCTTTTTACGAGCCGGATGATTCCATTTGCCGTTGATTCTGCTACCGGCACATTCACCATATCAGAAACCTGTTTAATTAATTGGCGGAGTTTAGCATCGCTATGCGCCGTTTTTTGATTCACGCCGCTGGCCAATTTTTGAATATCCTTTTGTGTAACGGTTTTTCCTGTTTTCTTCTTTATGACATTGAGGACATCTTTGGATAAATGGTTATTGGGCATCATTGCTGGCCTCCTCAGAAAGTTTTCTGTTATTTTATGTGACTGGTCATAGAAAGGTATGGTTGAATGTAGTGTTGAAAAAGAAAAATTAAAACAAGTAGTTAGTTCCTGCTCGAACAATACAACTTCTTAACGTTTAATGAACCAAACGAAGAGTGGGGTAACCGTACATTGAAGAAAGATGACCGGGACATCCTCATAACATCTAACTCCCATGAGGATTTCTCCCACACAAAAAAAAGAAAAACCTCATCAATAGGTTTTTCTTTGTAAAGGATCAACATGAGTTGCTGCAGCTGGAGGTACAATCTATATATGCGACATTATTTAAATTTGATTGGATAGAGGTATAGAATAACAACGGCATAAGCATAAATACTTATGACTTGGGCGCAATAACAGACCTTTAGCTATTTTTTCTAGGTTAGATATAAAATTAGACGCTTAGATATAACAAATGCCCAAGATATTTAACAATCTAAACCATACAATACCGTATCTTGGTTACAAGGAGGGGAAAAATATGAGTGAAATTGCAGGTTATGGCGGAGGTAGTGGTGCCGCTTTTACTTTAGTTCTCTTTATTCTTCTGGTAATCATTCTTTCCGCTGGGTTCTTGGTATAAGCGAATAAAAGATTCAAAAGGATCTTGCTTACAGCAAGATCCTTTCTTCTAGTCTAGAAAGTGATGGAGAATACTCTGATTGATGTTAACTACATAGGTATGGAATTCGAGATCAATAGTTTTCCAGTGGCTACCGATATTTTCGTATTACAAGTTACACCTTGTCCTCGTTTCCGAAAAAATTCAAGCGCTTTGGGATGGTGAAATTATTGATGCTTATTCATGAGTTAGAGCCCTCAGTCGTGGTATTCACCTTTCTCCACACGGCGGGGGCTTTGTCCATATTGAAATCGGACAAGCTGACGAAAGTCCCCGCTTTTACAGTCAGTACCGATCATACTGATCACACCGGATAGCTCTGGCTACGGATTGGATTCGCAAACGCCTACCCTGCTTTTAATGAGTGGATACGGAAGGGCAGCGCGGTTCTAGATGTGGGAGTGAATATTTGGAGGGGAATAAACGGAAAATAGACGGCGCATATTAATGCAACCGTCTATTTCAGTAGGGAAAGTATGGGATCAGTTGGTGGATTCTCCCACATCACAGCATATGAAAATCCACTAAAAATGGAACGACTAGCTCCCGCTTGCAGCACCTATTTTTTCTGTTTTTTCTTGTTATCGTTACTTGACAAAGTCGGCAATAAAGCAACACCATTACCGGAGCATGATCCAATTCCCAGGACGTTTTATTTTCATGAGAGTAAAATGGACTTTTATGCCCAAGCCAATCAACACTTAGAACAATACAATACAATATCTTGGTTACAAGGAGGGAAAAAGTATGAGTGCAGTTGGTTATGGTGGTAATAGTGCTGCTATTGTTTTGGTTCTCTTTATTCTTCTGGTAATCATTCTTTCCGCTGGATTCATTATTTAATGTGTTCTAGGCAGAGTATGAATCGTGAATGCTTTAGAAATTGTTTACTGGCATAGCTGTCCTTCAAAGGATCTTGTTTTCAGCAAGATCCTTTGTTCTATTCATTATTATTGAATGGCTTCGCCGCGCTCATTTGGGGGGGGACAACCTAGGGCTTTTCCAAGTTATTGCTGGGTTCCCTGTGATGGACATCTCTCAGGCTACGCCCTCGGGGCGAGTGGTTTTATGTGGGCTTGGTCCCGTCATTAGACCATGAAAAATGGTTTGCCCTCTCCAAGTGATAGTCCGTAATCGCTTATGGTAATGGTGCATGGGATATTGGAGGTGAACAAACGCCGAAATAGATGGCGCTATGAACGCAACCATCTATTTCGGCGTTTGAACTATGGGGACATCAAATGCTGTTATTACCCAAGCCCTTAGAGCGCATCACTGTCGTCTACGGTTTAGAACCAATTAAAACTGCAGACCCCAAGTAGTCTTTATAAGCAGTTAAAATTTCATTGGAGTCCATGGAGATTTGAAAAGCTTGGAGGTTTGTGAAAACATTGCTGTCCACATACTGGAATTCATCAGAGTGCTTTACTTGATCTGTATGATCCTCAACGATTAAGGAATAATCCCAGTGGGATACCCTGTTAAAATTAGCCTTATTAAATATTGCAGTCCACTCATCAAGCGAAGCTAGTTGTTTAAACCCAAAGAAATCTAATAACGTTGATTTCATTGGGGAAGGAATAGGCTTTGCCTCGATTAATTCTCGATCATATAAAGTTCCTCCAGGTTTTAATACACGATAATATTCGGAAAGAGCTGTACTAGCTTCAGCAAAATTTGTAACGGATTCAGCTAAGATGACATCAAATTGATTACTTTCGAATGGGATGGAACCAATATCACCCTCAACAAAATCCACCTGTAACCCTTGCGCCTCTGCTCTTTTTTTTGCCTTTATAAGCATCTCCGGTTGAATATCCATTGCAGTAATGCTATATCCATTTAGGGACAGAAAACAAGACGTTCGTCCAGTGCCACAGCCTACCTCTAAGATTTTGCTCTCTTTGGGTATATGAAAATGCTGGAGTTGCGTGAGCGTAGCAGCAAATCCACCGGGGTGGGCACTGCCAGCCCCAAATTGAGACAACATTTTTAAATAACTCAATGAAATTCCTCCCTGTTAGCATTTAATTTTATTTTATCTTATGAATTAAATGTGAAAAGGGCTATGGGGTAATGCCTCCTACTGCTGCTTAATTCTAAATGGCCTGTCTTTATATGCTCTAAAGCAGGATACGCTTTATTGATTTCATGCTTTATAAAATTGGACGCTCAGATATAGCTAACGCCCAAACTATTTAACAAATGAATCCATACAATACCCTATCTTCGTTACAAGGAGGGGAAATACATGGGTGCAGTTGTAGGAAGCTGTGGTGGTTATGGAGGTAGTGGTGCTGCTTTTGTTTTGGTTCTCTTCATCCTTCTGGTAATCATTCTGTCCGCTGGATTCTACGTCTAAGTAAATAAAGAATAAGTAACTTAAAAGCCTATTCTCCTTTTGATAAGGAGAATAGGTTTTTATTAATTCTTGGGCATGTAATCAAGGATGTTTCTTCGGTGCAACTTTCTACAGACCCGTTATTTCTTTATGAGTTGTTTCACGATTTGTTCCAAGTGATTCACTCCCCGCTTTTTACGAGCCGGATGATTCCATTTGCCGTTGATTCTGCTACCGGCACATTCGCCCTAATTGAAGAAAGATACCACGGACATCCTCACAACATATAACTTCCATGAGGATTTCCTTCACACAAAAAAAAGAAAAACCTCATCAATAGGTTTTTCTTTGTAAAGGGATCAACATGAGTTGCTGCAGCTGGTGGTACAATCTATATATGCGACATTATTTAAATTTGATTGGATAGAGGTATAGTATAACAACGAAATAAGCACAAATACTTATGACTTGGGTGCAAAAACAGACCTTTAGCTATTTATTCTATCTTAGATATCTTAGATAGAAAATTAGACGCTTAGATATAACAAATGCCCAAGATATTTAACAAATTAAACCATACAATACTCTATATTGGTTACAAGGAGGGGAAACATATGGGTGAAGTTGCAGGAAGCTGTGGCGGTTATGGTGGTAGTGGTGCCGCTTTTACTTTGGTTCTTTTTATTCTTCTGGTAATCATTTTGTCCGCTGGATTCTTGGTGTAGGCGAATAAAAGCTTTCAAATCAAAGAGGCTGTCCCATCAATCAAATGACTAAGGGACAGCCTCTTTATTTTCAGTAAAAAGCTACACCTATGTAAAGAATAACTGCACTTCACCGTTCAGCTATACAATCACAACATTATGGCTTTTGCCCAGAGCTGAAGAGTTGATATTGGAGGCGTAACAATTGCCGATCCTATTACATACTTTAAAAGTGTATTTTGTCGTGGTGTTTTTATAGGTATCCACATACCAGTGTACAGGGGGGAAGGCATGTTGGAGGATCGGATAGACGAACCGCCGGTCCCATACCCAGACCGGCAGTATGAAACCGTAAATATACCGTACCAAAACGTCTTTGTTCAGGATGTGAGCCCAGAGCAAGCGCATCATAATCTACCGGATGCTGTTCTCAAGAAATATGCTTCACAAATTGAATTTTTGGACAGTTCCAGCGGTTCGGGCACAAGCCGTTTCCAGTTTTACCGTCAGGCTAAAGTGTTAGCGGTCGGCTCCGGTCATTTTTTGGTTTCATTGGTTGCAGCGATGTTCGAATCCGGATTGTCCAAGTTCCATGTGCTGATCACGGACTCCGTTCAGACAGATCGGCAACGGTTAGCGAATTTGGCGGAAAATGCCCGTCAAACCGACCCCGAGGCCACAATAGAAGAGATCTTCTTGCAGAAGGCGGGTGTGGACTCTTGGCGGGAGGCCGTGCGGCCATTTCATTCGATTTTATATGTTTCACAGGAGGGAGATATCGGGGAACTGCGTACTCTTCATGCGGTTTGCAGAGAAGAAGGGAAAACATTGCTACCCGCCATATGTGTACAGCATACGGGTATGGCAGGTCCACTGGTGCGTCCGGAAAATAAGGGATGTTGGGAGTCGGCGTGGCGTCGCTTACACCGATCCGTGCTTGATAAGAACACGCGGCCGCCCACCTTTTCTTCCACCGCTGGAGCCCTGTTGTCAAATGTGATTGTATTGGAATTGTTAAAAACGATTACGAGAGTGGCCGAATCAGAATTAACAAACAAGTTTTTTCTTCTTGATCTGGAAACATTGGAAGGAGAGGGGCATTCTTTTATGCCCCATCCACTGGTGACCGGACGTGTGGCAGCCGAATGGGTTCAGGATTTCGATCTGCGGCTCGGACGAAGTTCAGATAGAAGTGAACCGGATGGATTGCTTCCTTACTTCAACCGCTTGACATCAGTAAAATCTGGTGTTTTCCATACTTGGCAAGAAGGGGATTTGAAGCAACTTCCGCTATCCCAGTGCCGTGTTCAGGTAGCAGACCCGATGTCGGAGGGACCGGCTGGGTTGTTGCCGGATATGGTCTGTACCCATCTTACGCATATGGAAGCCCGCCGGGAAGCAGGTCTGGCTGGAATTGAAGCGCATGTGTCGCGAATGTCCAGTCTATTCGTAACGACACTTCCCCCCCACAGGGAAATAAAGGGTGGGAAGGTAAAACTGCAGGAATTCATCGGTGTCGGAGCAGGGGAAACGTTTGCGGAAGGCGTTTACCGCGGGTTGCAGAAGTGTTTGACCGAAGAACTTGGCAAGCGACAAACGTATCAGAATCCCTCTGTCAAACAGGTGCAGTTTCATACGGTAGACGATAAACGCTGCCGGTATTACCTGCAAGCATTGAGCACGTTACAGGGAACGCCGATGATCGGTTTAGGGGAGGAAGTGTCCGGTTTCCCCGTGGTGTGGGTGGGTACGGGTGGATGTTGGTATGGTTGTGTAGGCTTGAATATGACAATGGCGCTACGTAGGGCACTGCAGCAAGCACTGCAGCAGGCACAAAACCAAGCGACTAGCCTCTCAGCACAGGGGTTTAAGGCTTCGTCTGTAATCCAGGAAGAAATGACGCCGCTGAGCCTCTCGATTCCTTCTTTTGAAGAGACGACAACACAATCGGAGCTCCTGCAGTCTGCCTTGCCAATCTTGAAACGCAACCGCAGGCGTTTTTTCGTATTCGATCTGGAGCTAGAACCGTTTTTAAAAGATGAGCCGGTCAAGGTGTTCGGCACGTTATTGCGAGAGGAGGGGGCCTAGTGAGTGCTATCGTTGTAGTTGTCGGAGAAGGTCTGTTGGCGGACTTTGTGTGTGGAGAACTGTCAGATCACTATAAGGTTGTTCGTCAGATCGATTTCGGAGCAGGTGTACCGAGTGCGGCGAAATTGGTTTTGGTGGTGCACGATGAATGGCATTCCTCCGTTTACCCCCATGCTGAAGCGGTGCTGCAACAGGCCGGCATTCCTTGGCTGCGAGGCTTTGTTTCTTTTGATGAAGGTATGATTGGTCCGTTGGTTCGCCCGGGTACACCGGGATGCTCTCAGTGTGCGGATAACCGGCGTTTCATAGCGGGACATGACCCCAAGGAGATGTTGGAATTGCTAGATGCGCTGCTGATGCCTGGGAAAATGTCCCGTAACGTGAGTACATCGCGAACAGGGCTTTGGCAAGTAGCTCACCTGCTTGTGGCAGAAACACAAAGAGTGATGCAGGGTAGCCGTGCTCACTCGGAAGAACATATGTATATGATTAACCTGAATACACTGAAGAGCTCGCTCCATTTCTTTCTGCCTGACCCTTTGTGTCCTGTCTGTGGTCTATTGCCTGAGGATTCATCCACAGCAGCTCGAATTTCATTGGAGCCAAGACCCAAGATAAGCGCCGAGAGTTACCGCAGTCGTTCGGAAGACGACCTGAAAGAAATACTCGTCAAAGACTATCTGGATTCCCGAACCGGCCTTTTTAATGCCAAAATACTTGACCTTGTATCGCCGTTTTCTGCTGTGAGTGTAAATCTCCCATCGTTCACGACGGGAGATGAGGTAACGGGAGGCCGTAGCCATTCTTATGCAGAAAGTGAATTTACCGCCATTTTGGAAGGATTGGAGCGGAGCTGTGGTCTGGCCGCCCATGGCAAACGAACCATGATCAACGATAGTTTCAACCATCTTGCAGATCAAGCGCTCTACCCTGTCAATGTAGGGTTATATTCGAATGACCAGTATGCGCAGCCTGATTTCCCTTTCGAGCCGTTTGATCCAGATCAGCGAATCGATTGGGTATGGGGCTATTCGTTTTTGCAGGAGCGCCCCATTCTTGTTCCGGAGACCCTCGCTTATTACAGCTCGAGCAACGGAGGTGGTTTTGTCCAAGAAGGCTCTAACGGATGCGCATTAGGCGGGAGTTTGGAGGAAGCCATTTTCTACGGAATTTTGGAAGTGGTGGAGCGAGATTCATTCTTGATGACTTGGTATGCAAAGCTGCCCATCCCGTGCTTGAACCCCTACTCAGCTAACGATAAGGAACTGCAGTTGATGGTCGAAAGACTACGGGAGGTTGCCGAATATGATGTCCATTTGTTTAACATGACGATGGAGAATGGGATTCCGAGTATTTGGGCGTTGGCGAAAAGCCAGAACCCAAGAAAAACGAATCTCATCTGTGCGGCCGGAGCTCATTTAGATCCGGTACGGGCGGCGAAGAGTGCGATTCATGAGTTAGCCGGCATGATGGTTATCTTTAATGAGAAATTTGATGTGGGTCGAGAGGAGCTTCTGCAAATGTTCCACGATCCTTTTTTAGTACAACAAATGGAAGACCATGCCATGCTGTACAGTTTGCCGGAAGCGGAGGAACGGTTACAATTCTTATTAGATAAAGAGCGCCCATTGCGAACATTTGATGAAGAATTCAAGCCGATAGTAAGTCAGCCTGATCTGACCGATAATCTGAGGGACATGATCCAGGTGTTTCGCCGATTGAATCTTGATGTGATTGTAGTAGATCAGACGTCACAAGAAGCATTACGAAACGGGCTGTATTGCATAAAAGTACTAATTCCGGGGATGTTACCGATGACGTTCGGACATCATCTTACTCGGTTGACGGGTCTGGAGCGAGTGTTTAGGATACCGGTAGAACTTGGGTATACGAAGCACCCTCTGACGATAGAACAGCTCAATGTACACCCGCATCCATTTTTATAAGACGTGTCCACTCTAATCGGCAACAACTTCTTCAGACAGTAGACATACATTATTAATCTGCTAAGATACCCACAAGACCCTTCTAAAGGGTCTATTTTACTGTTAGGAGGAGCCATTTCTGTAATTAACTTTACGGGTGCAATTTTGAAAACGAACATGGGCTGGGATCATCTTTGCTGCTGTCCTTCATAAGACCTACGTAAAAAACCTTCCCTTGTGCAGAAAATTTCAGCCAGTTATTTCAGTTTATGATACAATATATGCATGAATATGTGCTGAAGCGAAGCTTCAGTTTTGTCTTGTTGTAATCGGTTTCAGGTTTTCCTGTCGGTGATCAGAAAGCTCTTTAAAGATCAGTGCGGCTACGGATTATATTTAACTCAACCGAAATCTTAAATAAGGAGTTAGCCATCTATGAACGCATCTTACAGCTTTGACGAAGTCGGTAGGCTTCCCTTACCCGGAGATAATGTCGCTGTTGCCACTCGCCAATTGGACGCTGGCACCATCATTTACTATCAAGGCCAAACCCTAACCTTGGATTACACTGTTATGGAAGGCCATCGATTTGCGGTGTCGGCGATTGCTCCTGGTGAAGCCTTACTCTCCTGGGAATTACCCTTTGGTGTGGCGCTGCAATTCATTCAACCCGGCAATTATGTAATTAACAAGTCTGTGTTGGAGGCGCTTAGTGTGCGTTCCTTGAAATTTGCGTTGCCGGCGACGCCCAATTTTGCTGATCAAGTTCATCCTTATGTTCTCGACGAGGCGAATTTCCAGCCGGCTCCAGCATTGCCCGCTTACCCGGATACGCGTACATTCCTGGGTTATCGGCGCAATCAAGCCCGCGGCGTCGGTACCCGTAACATGATTGTCTTGTTGGGTACAACCTCACGCACGGGAAGCTATGTCAAGCAACTTGCTGCTCGTCTGCAAGATGAACTGCAGAACTATACGCTGGTTGATGGAATTGTCCCAGTGGCACATACTGAGGGGGGCACCGAACAACCTAATAACCTAGCGCTATTGCTGCGCACGTTGGCCGGATTTATCGTCAATCCCAACGTAGGTGCGGTCTTAATAGTAGATTATGGTATTGAATCCGTGACCAACCAGATGGTAAAAGCGTATTTACGCGAACACAACTATCCATTGGATGATGTGTTGCATCGGTTCCTATCCGTCAAAGGCGGCTTTCAAGAAAATTTAGCCGTAGGGGAAGCTATTGTGCGTGATTGGCTGCCAACGGTCAATGCCATGGAACGGACCCCAGAATCCATTAGCAATCTAAAGATTGGACTACAATGTGGAGGATCAGATGCTTTTTCCGGCATTTCTGCTAATCCGCTGCTGGGTTCGCTCGCACAGGAATTAATACGCTATGGCGGCGCTGCCAGTCTGGCTGAAACCGATGAATTAATTGGTGCTGAGCCCTATGTCTTGCAGAAGGTACGCGACGTGGAAACCGCCCGCAAATTCTTAATGTTTGTAGAAGAATTCAAGGAGCGTACGGCTTGGCACGGCGCTAACGCTGAAGGAAACCCATCCGGTGGCAATAAATATCGCGGCCTTTATAACATTTATCTTAAGTCCATTGGAGCTGCCCGCAAGAAAGATCCGACCACTCGCCTTGACTATGCCATTGACTATGGTGCGCTCATGAAAGAATCCGGATATTATTTTATGGATAGCCCCGGCAATGACCTCGAAAGCATTGCTGGGCAGGTGGCTTCAGGTTGCAACCTGATTTTCTTTACAACAGGTAATGGCTCCATCACCAACTTTCCTTTTGTGCCGACGGTCAAGGTAGTGACAACGACACGTCGTTTCCAATTGCTAGCTAATGATATGGATATTAACGCGGGTCAGTACCTAGATGGCATATCCATGGATGAGTTGGGCAAGCAAGCCTTCGAACTTTCCTTACAAATAGCCTCTGGTCAGCGCAGTGTCGGTGAGAAGGCTGGCCATTCACAGGTGCAGATCTGGCGCAACTGGCAGCAAACCGATGCGAGCCAACTGGATATATTGCTTAATGCACCTCTGCCGACGGGGGAACCTATTGTGATTCAAACGGATGTAGCTGCAGCCACCAACCCCATTCGCTTCACCTTCACTCATCACCAAGGCCATCGAGCCTGTGATCACATCGGTTTAATCCTGCCTACCAGTCTTTGTGCCGGCCAGGTGGCGAATATGATTGCACTGCGGCTGAACAAACAAGGGCTTGGTCAACCCGAACATCTCTCGCGCTTTGTGGCCTTGGCTCACACAGAAGGATGCGGTAATTCGAACGGCCAACCAGAGCAGTTGTTTGCTCGCACAATGATAGGCTATGTCACCCATCCGCTAGTCAAGCATTGTCTGTTACTGGAACATGGCTGTGAGAAAACCCACAATGACTTTATGCGTCACGAGATGGAGGAGATGGGGGTTGATCCCAGCCGCCTTGGTTTTGCTAGTATTCAACTTGACGGCGGAATTGATAAGGTCATACAGAAGGTGGAAACGTGGTTTGCTGATCAATTATCAGGAACTCATCCAACCACGAAGGAGACTGTCGGACTAGAAGCATTGCGCATTGGGATCTTAAGCGATGGTTCCGTTGAAGAAGCAGCCGGTGAGCAACTGGCAATGTTAACAAAAATGATTGTCGGCGCAGGTGGCATGGTGGTTGTCCCTGAGAATAGCGGGTTGCTTTCAACGCCTGCTTATAGAGACAATGTATGGACTACATCCAATGTATCGCCGTCATTGGCTTATGGCGAACATGCTCACCACACCGGTTTTCACATCATGGATACACCCACCGAGCATTGGGTGGAGACCGTCACAGGCTTAGCAGCCACGGGTGTTGAGTTAATTATAGCGCTGGTCCATCATCGCCCGATGCAGACGCATCCGTTCGTGCCTATGCTGCAAGTAGCATCGGAGCTAACTATGCAGCAAACCTATGGCAATGATTTGGATCTGTTGCTCACTGGGAATCCCGCCGCTTGGACCGACCAGATTCTTGAGAGCTGTAAGCAAGTCATTGAGCATAGCTATACGCCACGTCTCTATCAACAGGGTAACGTTGATTTTCAATTAACACGCGGTTTTCTGGGCGTTTCGTTATGATCGGTATGTAAAATGAGGTTCACTCTGGCTTCAGATGAAGTCAGCTTTGCTGAAATCTCATTGTGGAATAGTAGGGAAAAAATACTCCATAGGTGAAGGCATATTAAAATGGCGAAAAGTCAGGGCTAAAGCTCACAACAGGGCGGTTATTACCTTGATGAAATCAGGTAATCGGCAGGACCATACTCAAAACGCTCCTGTGCCAGCAATAGCTCTTTCAAACCAGGGGAACTTTCCTTGCCTAATCCCAAGCAATTAAATACAGAAAAGCCCTCTATCCATTGCGGATGGAGGGCTTTTCTTCAAAACTTCGTGGCATTCAACTACCGTTTTTCAATAGTCAGGTAGAAACCCATTACGATTCTTTCAAGAATGCCAAAGCTTGTTCATAACTTTCCCACTGGGTTTCAGTAGTATGTACGGAGTGTCTAGCAGTCCGGTTCAGTTGTAGTTTTGCAATCGTTCCTGTTACTACGACAGCAGCTCGTTTCATTCCAAATTCCTTGATCGATTTTTGGTGCTCAACAAGTTTTGCTTGAGACTCAGGCGAAAAAACTTTTACTGTTCTCATATCAACTATTACATCAAAGGATCCTCCAAGTTCCTGAGCGTGAGTCCGCACTTCCTTGGTTATACTATCAATTTCTGAGGGTGTAACCTTGGCATCCCAAACGATCTCAATTATTTTTCCAATATAATCCAAAATTTTAGTTGATGACATGACAAATACCCCTCCCGTTTGTTAACTACTCTAACTTAATGCGTAACATAATAGCTAATTTTCCTCTTGTCCAATTATATATCATCCTTATAGATAAGACTATAGTCCTATTAACTTTATCGCATTTGATAAGATCGAACTGTATGAGCATACGCTAGAACCATAAGTCATAGCAAAGCCCTCGTTTTTCGGGATCGAGGGCTTTTTTATTTTTTTGAGAACCTAATGAGATCAACTTTGCCTTCCTTTAATATTCGGGGCATGAGATAATTGAAGAACTTCAAAGGACAAAACTCTACAACAAATTAAACGAAAATTTAGAAAGAGGTTAAAAATGAACACAAAATATAGCAACTTATTTGAGAATTTTACATTTAAAAATGGTATCACCATTAAAAATAGAGTCGTTATGGCACCAATGACAACTTATTCTAGTAACGATGATTACACAATTTCAAATGAGGAATTACAGTATTATAAAAAAAGAGCCAATGGAGTAGGTCTTGTCATTACAGGTTGTACTCATGTGAAACCAAATGGAGTAGGCTTTATTAATGAATTCGCTGGTTATGATGATAAATTTATTCCAAGTCTAGCTAAATTAGCTGATGCTGCGAAAAGCGGTGGAGCTCCTGCGTTACTTCAGATTTTCCATGCAGGTAACAAAGCACTACCTGATTTTATTCCAAATGGTGAAATTGTTAGTTCTAGTAATGTAAGTTCTGAAAGAAGCTCCCATGTAACACCTAGAGAGCTTACTCATAATGAAATTTTGGAAGTGATTCATGCCTTTGGCGAAACAACAAGAAGAGCTATCCAAGCTGGTTTTGATGGTGTGGAAATTCATGGTGCACATGAATTTTTAAATCAAAACTTTTTTTCTCCATTCTTCAATAGACGTGAGGACGAATGGGGAGGTTCTCTAGAAAATCGCTTACGTTTCCCACTTGCAGTCGTTCAAGTAGTTAGGAGTGTCATTAAAGAATATGCGACCAAACCATTTCTTTTAGGATATAGATTATCTCCTGAAGAACATAGAGAAGGTGGTTTGAGAATGAAGGATACCTATGAATTAATTAATCGTCTTATTGAAGCAAATGTTGATTATGTACATGCTTCGTTGGCTAATGCCCTTTCCTCAAAGCCAGTCGATAATCAAGATGAAAAAACATATCTTGAATTAATTGTTGAACATGTAAACGGCAGAGTTCCTGTAATGGCTGCGGGTTCTATGGTAACTCCAGATGACGTTGCAACAGCATTAGATAAGGGTCTATCCCTAGCAGTGGTTGGTCATTCGCTAATCATGAATCCAGACTGGGTAGAAAAGGTTCAGAATGGAAAAGAAGCTGAAATTGAGATAGCAATTAAGACTTCAAAAGTAAGCGAGCTTGAGCTTCCAGAAAATCTTTGGAATGTAATTCAAGCTAAAGGTTCATGGTTTAAGATTGAGGAATAATCTCACCAACAATTGATTAACTAAGGACACATTTTCTAAGGGTAGCCTCCAAATGTCATCTGGCTTTTATCAATAAATGGAATAATACACTATAAAAATGTCAAAATAGACCATGTTTAAAACTTATTGCTACCGTATTATATAAGTATAAGACTGAATAAACTAATCTTGAAGGGCCGTCTGTTTGGAGAACAACCTTACAAAAGGAGTTTTGACAGGAGGTTTTAAATTGGAGAAACAGTTACATAGCAGCCAGTTTATTAAAGAGCAATCATTTCCGTTTTGGATCCAACGTTATTTCCATGACTATGAGCATGTTCCGTTGCTGCACGGCCATGATTTTGTCGAGCTGGTGTATGTTGTCCGCGGCGAGGCCCAGCATGTATTTGAGGGTAGCCACTATGAAATCCGAGCTGGAGACGTGTTTATTATTAATCCGGGCGAAGTTCATACGTACAGCATTAAACCGGGAAAGGAACTAGAAATCATCAATTGCTTGTTTTTGTCGGATCTGATTCAAGGCAATTGGCTGCTCGATTTGGGCATTACACAGTCCATGGATTATTTTTATGTGCACCCGTTCCTGGATAAAAGAGAGCGGTTTCACAGGCGTTTAAATTTAAACGGACAGGATTCATCGCGAACTTTGTTTTTGCTTGAAACGATGATCAACGAATTTGAGAGCAGGCAATCCGGCTGCGAAACATTGATTCGGCTGCAAATGGTTGAGCTGCTTATATGGCTGTCCCGTTCATACCGGCAGGCGGAAGGTCAGTGCGGTAGAGAGCCTGCGCGCATTCAGACCCGGCAATTACTCGTTCGCCGTATTTGCGGTTATTTAGAGCGATGTTATGATAAAAAAGTGTCTATTCCCGTTCTTTGCGGACTGTTTAATATCAGCTCCAGGCAATTAAACAGGATTTTTAAAGAATCGCTGGGCATGACGGTTGTGGATATGGTCCATAAAATACGAATCGAGAGGGCGAAGCATTTACTTGTCGAGACCGATGAGAAGGTCATCACTATCGCAGGCAAGGTTGGATACGAGGATCCGGCTTTCTTCAGCAGACTGTTTCATCGTCAAGTCGGATGCTCCCCCGGTAAATACCGGGAATCCTCTTGATGCAAGGAGAGGACATTTCCAATGCGGCGATGGAATGATCGGATGCTGAAAACCAAAATGTTTATTTCCTTTTCCATTGTGTCCTTGTTTATTGTCGGGATTACTTGCATGATATTTTACTTTACCAATAGAGACGATATTAAAAACCAAACTTTCTCCTTGTCCAAAATCATATCCCGGCAATTTTCCGAAATGATTGATTTGTATATGCATAATATTGAAGAATTATCATTAGCGATATCGATAGACCCCGCTATTCAAGGCAATTTGTTTGATTTCTATAAAGCTTCCAATCCTATTGAAAAAGAAACCGTAGGCTTTAGGCTAAATCCTGTTTTATTTAATTTCTCCTACCCCAAATCATACGTACAAAGTATTTCCATCTACACGTTGGACGGACATTTGTATCAATACTCCAAAATTGATAAACCGAAACCTCCCATTACATTTACAAATGAAGAGCTGCGCAGCTTTACAGAAGTATTCAGCAGCAAACCGTTTATTTTAATACCTTCCTATAAAGAAGAGGCTCCGGAAGAGCAATCCGCAAATGTGGTTTCATTTGTACGAAAAATTACGAAAATCCCTACTCAAACGATCATCGGATTTGTGAGCACTAACATTAATGTAAACGCCTTTAATATGATCCTGACCAATACAAAAGCAAGTGAAATTGAAAATTCGATGCATGTTCTGATTATAAGCGACGAGGGGCAAGTTATTTTTGAAAATGGAAGCCATTTGATGGGGAGCTCGCGGTCCGTCTTTGATGCATCATTATTCAAGAGATCCATTTCTGAAGGGGAATTGAAATGGAAGGATACACAATACCTGTATACATTTGAAAAATCGGGCTATACAGGCTGGAATACGGTTATTCTCATCCCTAAAAACGTCATTTTATTAAAGCAAAAACGGATCCAGGACATAGTCGTTATCGTCGGGATGATCACGATGCTGTTAATTGCAGTGGTTTCCTACATCCTGTCCCATCAAATTATGCTTCCGCTGAATAACATGATGCGTAAGATGTCGCGTGTGGAGCTGGGCGATTTCAATCAAAGGATGGAGTACACAGGGAAGAACGAAATCGGGAGATTAAGCCGAATGTACAATCTCATGCTCGACAGCATTTCCCGCTTAATTCATGAAGTATACGAATCGAAGCTGGCGGAGAAGAACGCCCAGCTTTCAGCGCTCCACGCTCAAATTAATCCCCATTTCCTATTTAACACATTAAATACGATGAAATCGATCAGCCGGTTAAGGGGGATTGAGGAGGTAGCGGAAATATCGGAATCGTTGGCCGGTTTATTTCAATACAGTATGAGAAACCTCCACCAACCCGTAACTCTTCACGATGAGATTGAGCATATCGGCAACTATTTCAAAATACAGCAGCACCGGTTTGGTAACCGGCTGGAGCTGCATTTCGATATTCCCGCGGAGCTGCTGCATGCTTCTATTTTAAAGCTAACCATACAACCGCTTGTTGAGAATGCCGTGAATCATGGTCTTCGCAGGATGAAAGCAGGAGGCTCTATTGCCGTCAGGGCCTTCAGGCATGGTGGAGAACTGACCATTACCGTTACGGACAACGGGGAAGGAATCAATAAGCTCAAATGGACGCACTTACACGATACGCTTGAACACTCAAATGCGTTAAATCACATTCAAGATGTTAAGCACGGCATCGGTCTGTTGAATATCCACCAACGTATTCAATTGTTTTACGGAAAGCAATACGGGTTGAGGCTGTACAGTAAACCAGTCGAAGGAACGACAGTCACATTGGTAATCCCGTTTATCGCAGTTAAACAGGGAGAGGATGAAATCGCGCAATGAACATTTTTTTGGTAGAAGACGAACATTGGGCGTTGGCTGAAATGGTAGAGCTGTTTAAAGCCTACGAGGCGGCTCACAGCGTCTACACCTTTGATAATGGTGACGATGCTTTGTCGGCTGCCAGCAAGGTTCGTCCTCACTTAGTATTGACCGATATCAATATGCCGGGAATTGACGGTTTAGAGTTAATCAAAAAATTAAACCAGTTGGACCCGTCCATTAAGAGCATGATAATAAGCGTCCATGATCGGTTTGAATACGCCCGCCAAGGGATGCATTTTGGTGTTTACGATTATTTGCTTAAACCTGTGAAGAAGGATGCGTTGTTCAAAGCTGTGGATAAAGCGATGCAGCATATTGAGAACGACAGCAAGCAGAGAGAAGAATGGATGAACGGTTCCATTACGCAGATGCTTCTAACCGCGGATATTCCTGAATATGACGTTTTGCGTGCGGTAAACGGACGTTCCTATTGTATGGTGCTGCTCGTACTGGAGCAAGGGAAGGACTTAAACAACTGGAAGGAATTCCGCATCCACTGCAGCCACTTTAAAAAATGCTTTGCCAACAAACTCCTTCCTGAAACTGAGATTCATTGTCTGGACCTTGATTGCCTGCACAGAGTAGTACTGATTCCGTTAAAAGATGTTATGCAGAGTGGCCACGTAACAGAAAATTTGTCTCTCTTGTACCAGCAATTAAAGCAGCTAGAGGCTCCGGTTCATTTAGGATTTGCGGTGAAATCTGGAAAAAATTCATTATATGAAACGTTTGCGAAGCTGAAGCAGACTGTGGAGGAACAAATGACCTTCGGTATGCCATCATTTCTGACCTCCGGGACGAAAAATCAGGATGTGGAGATTGGTAGCGTCTGGGAAAAGGTCAGGGTGATGGAGATCCATTATAAGAAGGGTGAGATCGGAAAGGGTCAAGAAAACTTGCATCAAATACTGGAGGAATTGCGGCAAAAGCAAATAACGAAGCGCCAGCTCAGGCTGTTTATTCGTGATGTGTTGTTTTCATTGAGATATCATTTGCTTCCCGCTAATGCGGGGATGGCGGGCATGAATGATGCCCCAGAGGACGTTGAGGTGCTGAACCGGTTTTCCGGGTATGTTCAATTGTTTGAATGGTTGAACGACCAAATAGTAAGCCTCTATGGCAGACAGGAGCCTATGGATGCGAATCCAAAAAGACTGGTTCCGGTGCTGCTCCAATTGATACACGACCATTACCAAGGGAGCATCTCATTGCAGCAGTTTGCGGCCCATCATCATGTCAGCTTGGGTTATTTGTCACGGATGTTTAAAAGTCAAACCGGCTTAACGTTTTCTGAATATATGGCGGCTTACCGGATCCGAAAGGCTAAGGAGCTTTTGTCCAGCGGCGTGGAACGTTTGCAGGATGTAAGCCATCTTGTCGGTTATGAGGATACGAAGCATTTCAGCCATTTGTTCAAAAAAATAGTTGGGGAAACCCCGATTATGTATGCAAAACGGAATGCAACAAAGCAAGCCAGCATGAAAAACAACGGTGGATCCGAGGGTGAATAAAAGTTGTGCGCTTGCAATAGGAAAAATCGCCCCCTAAAACAAGTGCAAATCGCAGGTGTCCATTAATGGGAGTTACACGTACAATTTATTTAAGCGAAACTGAGACTACGCTTACGATGCAGCTTTCGCTAAAGCGAAAACTCTAAGGAGGATATTGATATGAATCGAGCCAGGGTCTTTACCTTATTTTCTTACGCTGCCTTAATATCAACCTTAATTGCAGGCTGCTCCGGATCCCAGCCTGCTGCGGGCCCCGCTCCGGCCCCGGTCGACAACAAACCGGCTGCGCAAGCACCTGCTCCAAGCAAACCGGCTGAACCGGTGACGCTTACGCTGTTGATTGGCTCAACGGGTACTCCGTATCCTGCTACGCAAGCTGTAGCGGCAGAAGCCGAGAAAAAGCTGAATATCAAAATCAAATTCGATATTAAACCCGACGGTACGGAAGGCGATAACCTAGTCAAGACGCGCTTGGCTACCGGTGAAATGGCGGATATTCTCTATTACAATTCAGGCTCGTTGTTGAGGGCATTGAACCCGGAGGAAAACTTCGTTGATCTGACAAAAGAACCGTTCATGGCTAATCTGCTGGATTCCTACAAGGAGACGGTTACCTCCAACGGTAAAGTATACGGCGTACCCGGCGGCTCGTCTAATGTTGGTGGCATTCTTTATAACAAAAAAGCGTATGCTGAGCTCGGGCTTACTGTACCGAAAACTTGGGCTGAATTCATAGCAAACAGCGATAAAATTAAAGCAGCGGGTAAAACGGCGGTAATCGGCTCCTACAAAACCACATGGACCTCGCAGCTCTTCGTGCTTGCCAATCACTATAACGTTCAGTCCCAAGTCCCCAATTTCGTACAGGATTACACGGCCAATAAAGCGAAATACGCTACCACGCCTGCTGCGCTGCGTGGCTTTGAAATGACAAGCGAGGTGTTTAAAAAAGGGTATTTGAATAAGGACTTTCTCGCTACAACCTATGACGCGGGTCTAAAGATGCTTGCAGAAGGGACTGGGGTGCAATACCCGATGCTGAGCAGTGCTATCGATGCTTTAGCGCAAAATTATCCGGATAAGGTGAATGATATCGGCGTATTCCCGACTCCAAGCGATAACGCAAGCTTAAACGGCTTTACCGTTTGGATGCCTAATTCCTACTACATCAATAAAAAGAGCAAAAACGTAGAAGCAGCCCAAAAATTCATTGACTTCCTAATATCCCCGGAAGGTCAAAAGGCTTACATGTCTAAGAGTAAAGCGAACGGACCTTATGTAGTCAAAGGGATTAAAGTTCCTGACGATACTTATGACGGAATCAAAGAGATGCAGCCGTATTTTGATAACGGCAAAACCTTGCCGGCGCTTGAATTTACTTCTCCGGTTAAAGGGCCGAATCTGGAAAGCATCTTAATTGAGGTCGGAACCGGCCAAAAATCTCCTGCAGATGGCGCTGCTGATTATGACAAGGACGTAAGGAAGCAGGCCCAGCAGCTGAATCTACCGGGCTGGTAAGGTATAGATGATCGACCGGTCCTGCAATGATCTTGCAGGGCCGGTTTAATAGAAGCGTGTTCAAAAAGAGCATCGGCGGAGACAGTCCTCCTCTCCGCAGTGACCAGCTTTTTTGAACATTTAAGGAGAGATCATGATGACATTAGCGCAAAAGAAGATGTATACGTATTTATTTTTGCTGCCTGCCGGCATTATTTACTTCGTGTTCTATTTGCTTCCAACCTTCATGTCTTTCTTTTTCAGCATGACAAGATGGACGCTTACCAAATGGCAATATATCGGATTTGACAACTACATTATGTTTTTCGAGGAGTCGTCCTTACAAATTGGCTTCAAAAACACTTTAATCTTCGCTGTCGTGACCTGCGGATTGAAGGTGATTCTTGCTCTTCTGCTTGCAACTCTACTTACGTCACAAATTTGGTTCAAAGACTATTTTCGCTCCATGGTATTTTTTCCGACATTACTCAGCACGATAGCTGTCGGGATCGCCTTCAGTACGATGATGCACCCCACCCAAGGAGTAATCAATACAGGCCTTGCCGCAATCGGTATTAACGGCCCGGACTGGCTGGGGAACATAAAGCTGGCGCTGTTCTCGGTCGCGTTTGTCGACGTTTGGAAAGGCGTCGGGATTGCCACTGTCATCTATATCGCCGGCATTATGGCCATACCGCAGCATTATTACGAGGCGCTAAAAATCGACGGAGGAAACGCGTTTAAAGGCTTTTGGTACATAACGCTGCCTCTCAGCCGGCCTGCCATGAACTCCGTTATCATCTTGGCGTTCATCGGCGGCTTACGCACGTTCGACTTGATCTGGGCTATGACAAGAGGTGGCCCGGGCTTCTCGACGGACCTTATCGCTTCGATTATTTATAAGCAGTATCAAGCAGGATTTTACGGTCTTGCGACAGCGGGCAACGTTATATTATTCTTCGCCATATCGTTATTGGCGTTTCCTTTATACATGTTCCTGAACAGAAGAGAGGTTGATTTATGAACAGCATGGTACAGAAAACGGTGGTCAGCATTGTCATGCTATTGCTTTCAGCTTTGATCTTCTGGGTGCCCTTTTACTTTGTACTTGTCAATTCCTTCAAGTCGAGCTCGCAAGCGGCTGACATGAATATGCATTGGCCGGATACCTTTCATATCGTTGAGAATTATAAGGCTGTGCTGCTTGCCGCAGACAGTATGTTGATTCGCGCTTTCTACAACAGCACACTTCTAACCGTCTTGTCGGTCACCGGTTTGATTATTGTCAGCTCTTTGGCCGGATTTGTCATGCAGCGCAGGGAGAGAGGGAGAGAAGCCTCGATCATTAATTTTCTCGTGCTTGCCGGACTGATGATTCCGCCAGCAATTGTGCCTACCATATGGGTGCTCAATTCCATCGGCTTGTTCAAAACATTAGCAGGACTTACGTTGGTCGAAATCGCTCTTCATTTTCCGTTTTGTGCCATCTTGTACAAGGCCTTTACGGCAACGATCCCGCGCGACATCGATGAGAGTGCGTTCATTGACGGGTGCGGCGGGTTTAAGCTGTTTACTCATATTGTTTTTCCATTATTAAAGCCCGTTTCGTCCACGATCATCATCATTCAGTCCGTCAGCATTTTCAATGATTTTGTAAATCCGCTTTACTTTTTTCCTGGTTCGGACAATGCAACGGTTCAGTTAACGCTTTACAATTTTATGAGTATGTATCTTTCGTCATGGAATTTACTGTTTGCAGATGTTGTATTGATTTCTATTCCGCCACTCATCTTGTTTATTTTTTTCAACAAAAAGATCGTTGCAGGCATGACTGCAGGCTCGGTAAAAGGGTAATTCCTTACGGGCCGCATTGACCACTAGAATGGCAGAATAGACAATGAACTCCCCTCCGATTCGCTCTAGAATAATTATAGTAAGAAGTAGAATAACGGCTTCTGAAAAGGGGAGAGCAAATGGAGAATAGTGGTAAGGTGCTATGGTTTACCGGTCTATCGGGCTCCGGTAAGACGACGACCGCGGAGCATGTCTACAAGCGGCTTGCGGAGTCGGGGCAGCCTGTGGAATTGCTGGACGGTGACGCCGTACGCTCGGCGATCTGCAAAGGTCTTGGATTTAACCGGGAGGACCGGATTGAAAATATACACCGCATTGCTTATGTCGCTGATCTACTGTCCCGGCACGGTATCGTTGTGCTTGTTTCCGCAATAACACCTTACCGTGAAATGCGGGAGTATCTTAAGAGCCGTGTTACGGGGTATGTCGAAATTTATGTGAATTGTTCGCTTGACGTATGTGAGGCAAGAGATGTGAAGGGCTTATACGCTAAAGCGCGGCGTCAGGAAATTACGATGTTCACAGGGATTTCTGATCCATACGATGAGCCGGAGCAAGCGGACATTGTGCTTGATACGTTTCAGGAATCAGTCGAAACTAATGTGAATCGGATTTTGGAATGGCTTGAGCGGAATGATCGGTACGTCAAGCCGCCGAAAAGCTATGTTGCGGCCGGCAAGGAGACGGACTTGACGGCAGACTCGGTACGCATACGTCATGAACAGAAGGGAGACCGAGGATGAAAGTCATCATGATCTCGCTCGATACGCTGCGTGCCGACCGGCTTGGCTGCTATGGATACGGAAAGCCAACGAGTCCGTACATCGACCGGATAGCCTCCGAAGGTGTACTTATGGAGCGTGCTTATGCAGCCGATATTCCGACAGAGGTTGCACATTCGGCCGTCTTTACCGGAAAAATCGGCCTCTCAACTGGAATCATATCGCATGGCTCGGAGTTGACTTACCTTCCTAAGGCAGAGGAGTGGCTGCCGTCCAAGCTCAAAGCAGCCGGTTTTCTCACCGGCGCTGTTGATAACTTGTATAATCTGAAGGAATGGTTCGCTCGCGGTTACCGTCATTATATGAATAGCTCTGGAAAAAAGCGTTGGATTGACGGAAGAACGGTGAATGATTTGGCGCTGCCGTGGATTCGCGAGCATAAAGACGAAGATTTTTTCTTGTTCCTGCACTATTGGGACGCTCACACACCGTATTTGCCGCCAGATGCTTATATGGAGCCTTTTTATAATAAGGCTAAAGATCCGTATCAACTTAGCAACCCAAGTATGAACCGGGCGTATTCACATCCGGCTTATCCTTTTTTTAAACACCACCATTACCATTTGCTCGGTCCTGTAACAGATGCTGAATATGTAAACGCGCTTTATGATGCGGAAATACGGTATTTGGACGATTTTATTCGCGAGCTGGATGATCACTTGATTAACCTTGGGATACAAGAGGAAACACTGCTGATCCTGTTTGGAGACCATGGGGAAAGTCTTACGGAGCACGATATTTATTGGGATCATTGCGGACTGTACGAGCAAACGGTGCATATTCCGCTCATTATACGGTGGCCCGGGCATATTCCCGCGGCAAAACGGGTTAAAGGCTTCGTACAGCATGCGGATCTGTTCCCTTCGGTTCTCGAAGCGATTGCGAGGGATGCCCCGGCCGGTATTGATGTATCCGCGCTTCAAGCGGCGGGCGGCTTAGACGGACGCAGCTTATGGCCCTCCATTAACGGAGAGTCTGAAGGCACTGTGGATGAGGTGTATTTGAGCGAATGCGCCTGGCAGGCGGCAAGAGCTATCCGGACGGAGCGTTATAAGCTCATTCGGAATTATGATACGGGCCCTTTTACGCGTCCAGACCTTGAATTGTATGATTTGCAGCAGGATCCCGGTGAAAATATCAATTTGGCTGATGAGCTCCCAATGTTAGCAGCGGAAATGGAAGAGCGGCTTACTGGTTTTGTGAGTAGTAAGCTGAGGGGCAGGCCCGATCCTATGATGATTCAAATCCACGAAGCGCAGCTCCCGTTTCGCAAACGGATTGAGTCCATATTGGGTTCTGTCGGATTATCATGGGAATCATGGATTTCAAATCCGCAGCGTGAGCGTTATGATTCCTTGGAACGGGCAGTGCATTCTCCACATAGCAAATAAGGAGGCGAGATGACTGAATCGACCCTGAAGATGTCGCATTCGGCAATGTAACAACGGTAACAGCGGTATATGATGGTGTTGAAATGACAGCGCATTCACAGCAATATGCAACCAGGGGCGGACATAAGCACTACACATTTGAAAATGAAAGGTGGTGCAGTCCCGGCTTGCCCTCAGAAAGCAAGCGACGGGATGGGGATGATGGCCTTGAAAATAGGAATTGTCGGAATGAACGGAATCGGTATGCGCCATGCAGAATGTTATTCTCAGGACCCACTGGCACAAGTGCTCGCAATATGTGATGTCGTAAAGGAAAGGGCCGACAAAGCAGCGGAAAAATACGGCGTTAGAGCCTATTACAGCTTGCAGGAGATGCTTCAGCACGAGCCTGATCTGGATATCGTCGATGTCACTACAGGTGGTATCGATAACGGGAGCTGGCATTTTGAGCCGGCTATGCAGGCAATTGCGGCAGGCAAGCATGTACTCATAGAGAAGCCGCTTGCCAATGATATCCGCGAAGGCAGGGAGTTGGTCCGGTTCGCGGCCGAAAAGAATGTGTATCTGGGCTGCAATCTCAACCATTATTTTACCGCACCTGCAGAAAAAGCCCGGCAGTATATGGATTCAGGAGATATCGGCGAGACGGTGTATTGCTTACATAAAATGGGCTTCAACGGGGGAGAGGAGCTGTATTCGCCGCCAAAATCGCCGAAAGACAAAAATCAGCCTTATTTCCATATGAAGGCGTTCTTGACCCATCCGTTTAGCGTGATGAGATATTTTTGCGGCGATATTACCCATATCCAAACGTTTTCCAGCCAGGCCGGCTTCCGTAAAAGCGCAAGCGATATTATGGTATCGATCAACAGTATTCACGTAAAGTTTGCGAGCGGTGCAGCAGGCTATTTGCTGAGCCAACGCGGTGATGCGACCTATGGGCTGGGCGGCTGGTGGAGCATGGAAGTTGGCGGAACGAAGGGAACCTTTTGCATAGAAAACTGTGTAGAAAAGGTTTCCTACTGGAGAGCGCAAAAGGGGGTCCCCGTTATCGGCGCGCATCCTCAGCCTGAAGTAACAGAATCGGGCGTTACCGAATTTAATACGACGTTCAATAACAGGCTGCATGCCTTTTTGGAGGATATTAGCAACGGAGTGCCAAGAGAGCATATCCGGGCGTCCGGAAGGGATGCGCTGGCCGTTCTGGAGTATACGTTCGCTGTAATCGAATCGTATGAACAAGGCGGGGCCGTAGTCAGACCTCATCCGCTGCCTGCGTTCCACGGCGATCCATTGTCCATGATGTAAAAGTGTAAAAGTATGGTGAATAAGTTCCGCTGCGCAGTCAAATGTCCTTCCAACCGCACTTGTACCCCTATTTTTTTGATTGTATAAAAGAATTTTATAAATAATGCGGCAGTAGCTGCCGGATAAAGGGAGAGTGTGTTTTCAATGATAAAGCTTGGTGTCAATTCGGTGCTTTTCAAGGAATTTGACTTCGCTACCGCTGCCCGTCAAATTGCTCTCAGCGGTTATGATGGTGTGGAAATTTCCGCTATTCAAGGCATGTGCGAGCATTTGGAGCTTACCCGTTGGAAGGAACAGGCGGCTGAGCTAAGGTCGGTCGTCCAAGACAACGGCTTGAGTTTTCTTTCAATGGAATTTGGCGGAGTCAAAGAGGAGCAGCGTTTGCTGACGGCATTCGAGGCGGCGGCAGAAATTGGCATTCCGATTGTGAACATCGGTCCAGGAGGCAAAACCGGTGTTGAAGAGGATGTTCAACGTTCGATCGACATGCTGCTCAGAATGTCAGAAAAGGCTGAAGAGCTGGGTATTACACTGTGTGTGAAAGCCCATATTGGGCAAGCGATTCATGACACGCCGACAACCCTGCGGGCGATGTCGGAGGTTTCCTCGGCGGCGTTTGGTATCGATATGGACCCAAGCCATATCTTCCGCGCCAATGAGAATCCGGAGGAGGCGCTGCCGGCCGTCATCAGCCGCGTAAAGCATGTCCATATCCGTGACTGCAAAGGGCGTGAGCAAGGACCGGGACCGATTGAGCTGCAGGCTTGCGGACGCGGCGATATCAACTTGTATGCTTACTGTAAAGCGATGGCGGACAACAATTATGACGGGCCTGTTGTGCTGGAAGTGATCGGAGCGAAGCCGGATCACTCGCTTGCCCAAATCTCAATAGTAGCCGCAGAAACGTACGGTTACTTGAACGCTTGCCTGAAGCAGCTTGGCGCCCGTTAAACGCAGCAACTCATCGAACAACTTACAGACTAAAGGAGAGTGTACTTAAATGCCTGCTTCCCAAAAGACGCCCAACCTAATCGTATTCGGAATTGACAGCCTGCGCCGGGACCGGATGAGCTGTTACGGCTACGGCAAGCTGACGACTCCGCATATGGATAAGCTGGCTAGTGAAGGTGTGTTGTTCGAACAGCACTTCAGCCCGAGCATTCCGACCACGCCGGCCTATGCGAGCATGCTGACAGGCAAAGACTGCTTCGGTACGGACGTAGTCGCGCTGCGGCATAAAGGCGCGGTAGGTGCAAAGACGCTTGCAGAGGTGCTGGGCGGTATCGGCTATAACACGACATGTGTCGGATTTACCGGAAATCCGTCTTCGCGCGGTTTTGACAGCTACTTGGATTATGAAGCATGGGTACCGGACGAATCCGGTAAATGTCCGAAAGCGGAAAATCTGAATGAAGTCGCGATACCGGAGCTGCACAGGCTGGCAAATGACGACAAGCCGTTTTTCTTGTTTTTGCGGCATATGGATCCACATTCACCCTATTTACCCCCAAAGCCGTATGAGCGTATATTCTACGGGGGCGAAGAATGCGATCCGTCCAACCGCTCCATGGAGCCGGTCTATAACTTTAAACCGTTTGCCGATTTCCTCAAATCGTGGATTCCCGAGGGCGTTACGGACCAAGAATATGTGAGCGCCCAATACGACGGTGCAGTCGCCTACATGGACGCATGCATTCAAAACTTGCTGCAGACTGTCGATTCCTTGGGACTGGCTGAGGATACGTTAATCGTAGTGACATCAGACCATGGCGAAACGCTATACGAGCACAATTGCTTCTTTGATCATCATGGTCTATACGATTGCACACTGGTCGTACCGCTAATTATCAAGTTCCCGGGTAAAGTGCCAGCCAGACACCGGGTATCCGACATCTCTGTAATTAGCGATATTATGCCGACTGTTCTCGAATTGATGGGAGTAGAGGAGCAGCTGGAGCCGGACGGTCAGAGCCTCGTACCGTTCATAACCGGCAAATCTGATCATAGGGTTAGTGAATTTTACATTACGGAATGCACTTGGATGCGGAAACACGGATGGCGTACGCCTCATTGGAAGCTCATCCGTGCGTTGGAGCCGGATTTCCATTTCAAGCCGGAGATTGAGCTTTACAATTTGATTGAGGATCCGCAAGAAAACAACAATGTTGCCGAAAAAGAGCCGGGAATCGTTGAGCTGCTTACAGCAAGAATGGAAGCGTACATTCTTAACCGTGAGGAGCAAACAGGCAGGACTAATCCGATGTATACGAATCTTGGATGGCATGGGAAAGGTGACGCTCCCTTTACTTCATCGCAGCAGGCTTATGAAACTTTGCATATTGGCGATGCGCGTGTTGCCAGGTCCCTTCAGGCCAAACAACTGAATAAGTAGATTTCTTGCCGCGCCGCACAACAGCGGTGCGGCATTCTTTTCTTACACAAGATAGGAGGAAAACCCATGATTCGCATAGCAGTCGTCGGAGTCAATAACATAGGGAAAACCCACTGCCGATATTACAGTGAGCATCCAGATACCGAGCTAATCGCCGTCTGTGATTGGATGGAGGATCGCGCCAAGGAAGCTTCACTCCTCTATGGTGCAAAGGCCTACTCCGATCTTAGAACGTTGTTAGACCAAGAGGAGATTGATATGGTATGTGTCGCCACAGGTGGGGAAGAGAAGGGCAGCCATCACTTCGAGCCTGTCATGATAGCCATCGAAGCCGGAAAGGATGTGTTGGTCGAGAAACCGATCTCTAACCGGATCGAAGAAGCAAGAGAGATGGTGAAAGCGGCAGCTGATAAAGGAATCCGCTTTGGCTGCAATTTGAACCACCGTTTTACTCCTGCAGCAAAGAAGGGGAAGGACTTGATTGAACAACATCTTCTTGGCACTCCACTGTTTATGAATATGAGACTGACGATTGATAACAAAGCAGACTTAACCGAATGGTTTCACATGCGCGCACTTCATCCTCACTCTATCGATGTGATGCGCTATTTTTTCGGTGATGTTAAGCGGGTTCAAGCGTTTATGAACAAAGCGCCGGGCCGCAAGACATGGTCGACAGCCAGCATCAATCTGGAGTTTGCCAACGGGGCAGTTGGCCACTTAACCGGCAGCTATGATATGTCCATGCTGCATCCGATAGAGTGGTGCGAGGCAGCTGGTACAGAAGGTCGGTTCGTGATCGAAAATGTGTACGAAAGCATCACCTATTATCCACACAAAAGCAGTGAAACGACGGTGATGCGAAACTCGATCATGCGGGGAATGCAAGGCTTTAACGACACGTTCCGCAACCGGATTGAACGCTTCATCGAGCAAATTAAACAAAATGCTTCACCTTCAGAAATCGAAGGCTCCGGATTGGAGGCATTAGCCGCGCAGGAGGTCATAGAAGCCGCTATATGGTCCCAACAGTCCGGCGGTCAAGTAGTTGACGTTCCGGTAAGGGGGTAAGCACCGGTGAAACCGCCAAACATTTTGTTTATTATGCTTGACCAACTCCGTTATGATTGCATTGGCTTCAGCGGAGTGTATCCTGTACTGACCCCGAATATCGACCGATTGGCCTCGGAGGGGGTGTGGTTTTCGAACGCTTTTACACCAATTCCGATATGTGGCCCCTCCAGGCAAGCCTTAATTAACGGGCGGAGGCCCGAAACGTTCGGAGCACTGTGGAACTTTAAAAACGGGCTGGGTATTCCGGCTTTGGAGCCTACTGAATATGCTTGGCCGAGAGAGCTAAACAAGCTTTCCTATAAAAAAGCGTTCCTCGGTAAATGGGATGTTCATCCTGAGTGGACCCCCAAAGAATACGGTTATGATTCCTATACCGGATTTGACCCTTACAAGAAAATGATAGCGCAAGCTTATCCGGATGTCCGGTACGAAGCCGGTTTTTTTGGAGAGCGAAATCCAATTCCTGTGGAGCATTCACAAACCCATTGGTTAGCCAACCAAGCCTGTGCTTCGATCCGGGAGCTGGAGGATGGGGACGATCCGTGGTACATTCAGCTTAATTTCACTGAGCCTCATCTTCCGTGCAGACCGTCCGAAAAGTTTGCTGATATGTACCGCCCCGAGGACATACCGGTTTGGGGAGGTTTTAACGAAACATTTACCAATAAACCTTATATTCAAAAGCAGCAGCTGCATAATTGGCAAATTCAAGATTACACTTGGGAGGAATGGGCCCCAATCGTCGCCCGTTATTACGGAATGATTAGTCAAGCTGACGATGCGATTGGACAGGTGCTGCACATGCTTGAACAAACCGGAGCCGTGGACAACACGATGGTTATCCTCACTTCCGACCATGGTGATATGTGCGGTTCCCACCGGATGATGGATAAGCACTATATTTTATATGATGATGTTGTAAAGGTTCCTTTAATTGTGAAATACCCCGGAATGGCGAGGCAGGGACAACAGTGCGCTAAGTTCGTTTATAATATGCTGGATTTGCCGCCGACTCTTTTGGAGCTCCTGCAGCTGCCGGTTCCTTCTTTTTTTCATGGAAAATCACTAATTCCCCTACTTGACCATGAACCTGAATCCGTTTCGGATTGGCGAACAGAGGCAATTTCCACCTATAACGGACAGCAGTTCGGTTTGTATACGCAAAGAATGATCCGTACCAGTAAATGGAAATATATTTGGAATACGACGGATATAGATGAGTTATATCATTTGGAGCAAGATCCGTACGAGTTGACTAATCTTATTTATGACCCAAGCTGCACGGAGCTAATTAAGGAATACAGACGTTTGTTGTACCATCGATTATTGGAGGAAGGTGACGGATTGGTTCAAAATGAATGGATGAGGAACCAGCTGCTGCAGAGTAATAAACTGTAGTTTAAAGGAAACCATGGGTCCGCGTAGATAGATGTCAACGTTAGAATGAGTGGGTGAGCTTCGAAGAAGTGGTATCGAATGGAGAGCCATGGAGAGCGAGCAAGAGTTTACGGGGATCTTCACTTTTAAAGATGTGATGGGAGTAGAAGGTCATTGATATTCTTAAACGATTTGGACTGAGATCTCCGGAAGTTCATTGAAGTTCCTGGGAAAAGTAGAAAATCCGGAAAGAAAAAAGGTTTATCAGGAAAGGATTGACACAGCATTGATTATTCGTGAAGCACGTAATGATTGGGGTAATAAAACTGACGCAAAGAACCTCGAGGATCTCCTTGAGGTTCTTTTGCGGATACGAGTTATAGAAGATTAAAGCCGCCAGCCGTTCTCAGTAACCATTCTAGAAAAATAACTGCCATCAAGATCCAAACCGAATCCAGCTTTGGATGGTACATGCAGCATTCCATCTGATATCGAATATCCAGATGCATCGATGCCTTCGACAACAATGGTATCCCATTCTACGAATTGAAATCCATCAAGAGCCAGAGCCAGATGGCCGGATGCATATCCGCCATAACCGCTTCCATAGTTATGGGGTGCAGACTTGATCTTGGACTTGTCGAGGCGGATGCCTAGCTCTAGCCAATTCGTAAATCCGTAGAAGCGGATGTCATATTGAATAATATCGATCAAACCTTTTTCCGCCCAATCGACAATAGGGGGAGCAGCCAAGCCTTCTCCATCGGAGATCAGCACATGCATTTCCCGCTGCTTCATCCATTCTCTCAGATCAGCGTAAAGCTGATCATCCTCGTGGAAGGCTTCTTCGAGCCAGTACAATTTGGTGTCCTCGACTCCGAGCAGAAATTCCTTGGTCAGATTAAGATTATAGCCGTTATTGGCATCAACCATAATGCGAGAGTCGGGGCCAGTGTATTCCCGGATTCCGCGGACTATCGCAATATCTCTGCGCATTCCTTCCACATTCGGCATATACCTGCCGCCACGGCCAATCTTGATTTTAAAATTGCGATGCCCTTTGTCCCAGCCTTCAGCAGCTTCAGATTGCAGCAGCTTCACCGCTTCAGCATCATTGTCCAATAACAAATCATCAAAATATAAGGAAGTGTCATAACAAGGCACAGCAACCGGGCCAGAAATCGCTTGGCGAGAGATCAATTCATAGACTGGTTTCTGCAGGATTTGTCCTGCCCAATCCAGCAGAGCAAATTCAATAGAGCGGAACTGTGGCTGGATAAAGCCGTTTTCTGGATGGAAGATCTCGCTGACCGTTTTACCTATCAGCGGTTCTGCTTCTTCCTTTGTAAGTAGCGACCATCCAAAGCCGCTCACACCGTCAATTGTGACCCGTGCCATTCTTTCGGATACGGTCTTGCCGTGGACGCCGATTCTTGCATTGGAGCCGGCGCTTCTCGGGCGTTCTCCTTGGAGAATAGCCCATTCAATTTTTTCAATGCGAGCGTTGGGTGGAAGCTTTAATAAACTCATAGGAATCACTCCATCACAGTAGGTTTTGTCTTCATGTCCTGCTTTATTTTTTGTAAGCTTCATCAAGCTTGACTGCCAATTCATTGGCTGTATACTTGCCTAACCAATATTCAGCCAGTAGAGGCCATACCTTATCCCGTTGGGTATTATCCATAACTTTTCCCATCCAGAATACGCCAGGAGCTTTCTCCGCCATTAAACTGGATTCCTTGACTAAAGGCGTTACTTTAGTAGGGTCTATATCGACACCTCTCATTGGAATCGGATTACCGGCAATTTCCGTATACATTTTACCAGCTTCTTTACCCGAGAAAAGCTTTAGAAATTTGATTACATAAGGCTTTTTAATGGGATCCTCATAAGCTTTGGAGGAAGCGTATACAAGAGTCGTTAAGTCCTTTACAATTGTTTTTTCCTTATCTACGCCTCCCGGAATTAATGGAAAGTCGACGGAGACGAATTTCTTTTGCACTTCAGGTGTAATCTTCATAATAGCTGATGAATGGTCCAGGGTCATGACAACTTTTCCAGTATTTATATACTTGGCATAAATAACGCTGTCCTCAACTACAGAGGCATCATCTGCCATGTAGCCTGTTGTCAGCTCCCGCACGCGTTCAAGTGCAGTTATGACCTCGGGAGTGTTAAAGGGCTCCAATCCAGCCATCAGCTTATTCACCTTGTCATAACCGAGCATCCGATACATAACATAGTTCATCGGTCGCTCAATCGTCCCGGATTTGGCAGGGATAATACTGACCCCCCATGGAATATAGCCATTTTTCTTCGTTTCTTTAATCACGTTAAGAAGCTCATCCCATGTCTGGGGAACCTTAAGGTTCAATTTATCAAGTATTTCTTTGTTGATCAACAGGGGATTGTAGAAGGTAATCATAGGCATAGCACGTACCACGCCATTGACGGTCGCTGTTTTCCATGCGGAATCGTCAAACAAATCTTTAATGTCCGGATCTTTGCGGAGATCATCCAGATTGGCTATCGCACCAGCCTCAATAAATTTATCCATACCCAGATTAGGATCGGGTCTCCAATAGGTGAAGACATCGGGCGTATTATTGCTGGCTACATCGATCTTGATTTTATTCGCCAGTTCAAACCCTCCGGGGGCACCCTCGACAACAATTTCCACCTCGGGATTTTCTGCTTTGAACTTATCCAGAAGCTTCGTTACCACCTCAGACATACTGTCTTTGCCCACATTACCTGTGGCAAACCTCAAAACTACCTTTTTGTCTTTACTTGCCGTAGGCTGAGCTTTCTCGCTGCCTGCACTACATCCTATTGATGAAGTTACAAGAGCCGCCCCTAGAGCCGCTGCCATCCATCTTTTCATATAGATCCCCTTTCAACTCGGTTTCCATTACACCCTAATAGTAGTACGACAGCATAAAGGCGTATATACATGCTTTTCGTCTGTTCAGGACATTTTTAAAGGTTACTTGCTTAGGGGATAGAGCTATAAAATTTTTTGCGATAGGTAGAAGGAGAGAGGTTCTCCGCTTTATGGAACACTCTGCTGAAATGGCGATAGCTTAGAAAACCGGATCTTTCCGAGACTTCTTCAATCTTGCAGGTAGAAAATCGTAACAGCCGTTTGGCCTCATCCAACCGAACCCGTGTGACATATTCAGTAAAATGTACGCCTGTTTTTTTGTGGAACAGCTCACTGAGATAGGTCGGATGCAAATGGACGTGCACAGCAACCTCCTCCAGGGAAAGCTTGTCGAAGTAATGCTTCTGGATATATTCAATGGCCTTTAGGATATGTCTGTCACCTAAGCTTGAGGTTACCGAGTTGATCGCCTGGTGATAAGCCGTCTTCACCTGCTGCATCCCACTGAGCAGGGAGCTAATGCCGATCGTCACGTCAAGCTTGGAATAATCCTTTATTACCTTCTTGATCTGGCTTGTTAATTGCCCGACAAATTCGAGCGAATAATAATGGGTCGAGTTAAAGAAGAGGATCAAGATGAGACTATCGTCCTTGTCCGACACAATAATAGCTTTACCATAAGGAAGAATCAGCTCGTTAATCACTTGATGGAAGAACAGTCGAAATAACTGCTCGTCCTTGCGGGTTTTCACTTTGCCAATCAAAGACTCAGGGTCAATTTCCATCCGAAACAGAATATAATGATCCCTTTCAAAAAAGTAATCGCTTTCTTCTAAAGCCAGGATTTGTCCGGGCTTTAGCAATTCTCCTTCAATCAGCAGCGATACGGTTTTCTCCAGTACACTCAATTCGGATTCTTGCTTATATTTGATCAGCTGCAGATGCTTATTGTTATCCTCCCCAAGCTGGATCAGCTTGCTCTCCAGCTTCTCAAGCAGCATAACCAATTCATTGCGTCTGATCGGTTTTAACAGGTAGTCGTACACGCCCATCCGCATAGCTCTTTGCACAAACTGGAATTCCCCATGACCGCTGAGGATGATGAACGACGTAGTCAAACCATTACTAAGTGCAAGGCTGATCATATCGAGTCCGCTAATTCCAGTCATTCGTACATCAACAATGGCAGCATCAGGTCTCAGCGATTCCAGCAACTCGATTCCTTCTTCGCCGTTGGATGCACTTCCTATTACTACCCAAGACGGACATAAGCGTCCTATTATACTGGCAAGACCTTGCCTAATCAGTAATTCGTCGTCTATCAGAACGATTCGGAGCATACAGTATCCTCCTTGTATAAGTTGATATTATTATAGCACTGGCGTTGAAAACTGAAAGTGTCTTTGACAAAAATCTTTAGATATGTCCTATGAAGACGTAACAGAAGCGTATCTCTATGAGCCAGCAAGCTTTAGTTTAGATATATATCTATAAAAGAGTTTAAGGGGGAATAAGCATGGGTGAATTGAAGCTGAACAGATCTGTTCTGGTTCTTATGCTGCCTGCGTTATTTATTTATGGTTTGTTCTTTATCGTGCCATTTATTCAAACAGGCTATTACAGCTTTTTACAATGGGACGGTATTACCAAACAAACATTCATAGGCTTGGATAACTATATTGCGCTTTTTAAAGATTCCTTATTTGTTGATGGTATCTGGAAAATTGTGGTCTGGGCCATATTGGCCATCGTGATCAAAGTGGGCATTGCCTTAATCTTGGCCAATGTGCTGCGGCAGCCCTTTAAAGGCTCAAGGTTTTTAAAATCCAGTTATTTTATGCCGGTTATTATTTCGTCCTCTGCGATGTGTCTGATTTTCACCTTGATGTACGACAAGGATATTGGCTTGATCAATGAATTTATTCGGGCAATAGGGCTGAATTCGTTGGCAAGAGGCTGGCTCTCCGAGGAAAAGATTGCTTTTTATTCCGTTATAGCTGTACCTATTTGGCAAAATGTCGGCTTGTTTTTCATTATTTTATTTGCCGGTATTCAAGATATTTCGGAGGATATTTATGATTCAGCCACAATTGATGGCGCCAATGGCTGGCATAAGCTGGTACGAATTACGATTCCTCTCCTCTGGAGCGTTATCCAGGTGTGTATTATTCTAGCGATTACAGGAGCAATGAAAAATTTTGACTACATTTTTATTTTGACCGGTGGTGGTCCAGGCAGAGCGACAGAGGTGCCGGCGACCATTATGTACAAGACGATCTTTACGATGATGAATTATGGATACGGTACCGCGATGGCCATGTTCATTTTCTTCTTTGGTCTGGTAGTTTCATTGGTATTCAAACGTATGACACGGTCGGACGCTTAGGAGATAGGGAGCAGGAGCAGAGAACCGAAAATAGGTAAAAAGAGAGAGGGACGATTCATGGGAGCTTCACTGAATCCACGATTAAAAAATTATTCCGTACTTGTGATCAAGTACTTCATATTAACGACTTATGCACTAACAACCTTCGTCCCGTTATGGTGGACATTCTCTAACTCGTTTCGAAATAACGAACAAATTTTTACACAGATCAGGCTTTTCCCTGAGTCCTTTGACTTTACCAACTATATCAATGTGTTTAAAAGCACTAGCATTCCCCAAGCCTTTTACAATTCCATATCCATTACCCTGGTAAGTCTGGTAGGGCTGTTAGTTGTTCTGGTACCCTGCGCGTATGTGCTGGCCAGATACAGATTTAAAGGAGCGTATTTGCTTTATATGTTTTTTGCCTTATCGATCTTTATTCCGAATATTACCGTGCTGGCAAGCACCTTCAAGCTTTATCAAATGCTCGATCTATATGGTGGTAAGTATGGCATAGCTTATACCTACATTGCCCATCAGCTGCCCTTTTGCGTATTTTTACTGGTCAGTTACATGCGTGCTATCCCTGTTGCATTGGAAGAAGCTGCAATTATTGATGGCTGCAGAACGAGAGATCTACTGCTGCGTATCATCTTGCCACTAAGCCGCAATGGAATCGTCACGATATCGATTTTATCCTTCATCAGTATCTGGAATGATTATATTTATGCGCTGATTCTGCTGCCCAAGGAACAATTAAGGACATTAACGGTCGCGGCTGCCTTTGCTAAGTCCGAGTTTCTGGTCGACTACGGCATGATGTCGGCGGCAGTTATTATAACGATCCTTCCGGTCATTATTATTTATCTGGTGCTTCAGGACAAAATTATTAACGGAATGGCTGCCGGCTCGGTAAAAGGTTAAATCCGTAGTGGCAACGTAAGCTGAACGGTTGTTCCTTCTCCCTCCATGGAGCAAATGCGAATGCCATACTGGATGCCATAGTTCAGCAGGATTCGTTCATGTACATTTTTTAAGCCGATGGACTTATCCTCATAGCCTTCCTGTTTAAATCGGTCATGGATTTGCTCCATCCTCACATTGGAGATGCCCATCCCGTTATCTATAATATAGAAGCGGAGAAAGGAGCCCTCCCGTTTGGCCTGAATAAGAATGGTGCCAACTGCATCTTTGTTCCCTAAACCGTGGTCAATAGCATTCTCAATAATAGGCTGAAGAATCATTTTTAAAGTTTTAAGTGGCAGCACTTCTTCGTCGAATTCAAACTGCCCGGTGAATTTCCCTTCACTGCGAATTTGTTGGATCGACATATAGATTTGTACAAGTCTCATTTCTTCTTCCACCGTGCTGTGGGTTCCACGCCTGAGCGAGAGGCGAAGTAGCTCTCCCAACTCACCAATCATATCACTGATCTCATAGACGCCTTTTAGTTCGGCAACCATATTGATCGATTCCAAAGTGTTATACAGAAAATGCGGATTGATCTGATTGCGCAGTGCTGTTAATTCAGCATCTTTTTTACGAAGATTGGCATCATACACATCATGGATCATCTGGCGCATCTCGGTCACCATGTAGTTAAAGCCGGAGCCAAGCCTGCCGATTTCATCTTCTCTGCTGCTGTTGAAGCGTACTTGAAAGTTTCCCATTTCTACTTTTCTCATCAATCTTTGAAGCTCTTTCAAGGGTGTCGTTAATTGTCGGGCTATGACAAAGAAAATAAGGATGGAGGCCAGCACGGATACAAGAGCCAATGAGGTTGTGGAATATAAAATAAGCTTTTGATTTTTGACCAAATCTTCAACAGGGATTACATAGAGCGCTTTTACACCCGTTCTGTCGGAAGCAACCAGATGTGTTGTGAATTCCGTTTTATCTAATTTCATATATTGAGTAGCCTTCGCGTAATTATTATTCTTCAGCATTTCAACCAAGGCCTGCTCCATACCGGTTTCTGTAAACTCTCCATATAAAGGGCGATTCTTCTGATCGAAGATGTACACCTTTCCTTGGTACAGAGGACTCATCTTGTCCACAACTTCTTTGACCATACTCAGATTCGCATGAATGACAAATACCCCAATTGGTTTGTAGGAGTCCAAATCATTGATCAATCTGGATACCGTTATAATCCGCTCCTCACCTTTATCGAAGTTGGAGGACTGGCCTCCGACCAGAATGGGTCTTCCTGCCTCTGCCAGGCTTTCCTTATACCAATCCGCTTGTTTGTAATTATAAGTGGAATCAATATAGTTGTTCCGCAAAAATGACAGCACATCAATGGATCCATCGAAAAAAATGACGCCATTAATATCGTTACGGTTGCTGAAAACCGTATTGTCGGAAAATTTTAAAGCAGCTTGGCTCATTTGAAGTGCTGCTTCTTTGTTGGTTGAAGGTGATTTCCAATAGCCGGTTAACTGGTTATCATAATACGGAAATACTGACAGCTGCATCAGATTAATTAAATAGGAATCGACGTTTAGAGCCAGTTGTTGTAGTGTTTCTAATGCAAAGCGATTCACGTTATCTTCCATAGTATCCCGGTGTGACTTATAACCGACATAGCTGATTACTAAGGTAGGTACAACGATCAATACCAAATATACCAGAATCAGCTTGTACAATAGACTTAGTTTATTCCAAGATTTCATCATAGGCGAACATCCAATCTTTAGCGATTAGTGAAATGCACAAAATGAATGCTATTGTTTGGAAAATAGAAGGTGCGAACTAGCCAAAATGGTTGTGGAATGAGGTTGCGTTTTACATAAACTTTTCTTGATTATTCAATATTAATACAATACAATCTATATTGTGTAAATACAATAGTATTAGGTTCCATCGATGTAAAGAAAATTTGGCAGGAACATTCGCGAAAGGAGGGACGAATATGAACCTACTCATCGTAGATGATGAAAAACAAATCCGTGAAGGTATAAAAAAATATATAACGAAGAAAAATTTTAAATTTAAACAGATCTCAACAGCTAAAGATGCAACTGAAGCACTGCAGATCAGCACTCATTTTAGACCCGACCTACTGATAACGGACATTGCTATGCCTAAGATTGATGGAATTGAGCTTGCAACCCGAATGAAGGTCTTGTTTCCAGATGTCAAAATTGTAATGATCACTGGGTTTCAGGAAATCGATTTTATGAAAAGAGCATTTAAATTGAGCGTTATTGATTATTTGCTAAAGCCTATCGATCTGAATGAATTGAATCCTGTATTGGAGCGAATTGTTTCAATTTATGAAACGGAGACAGCAGAAAAAGCGGAGATATCTTCATTGAAAGGGAAGTGGAGGGATAATATTGCTGTTTTAAGGGAGGCATATATGGTATCGCTTCTCTCTGGAAAGATCCAAAATACGGAGTGCGTGATCAGCAAAATGAAGCAGCTCCTTATCGGTCTGGATCTCACACGATCTATGGTGGTTGTTAACATACGTTTTGATTGTGTTATAAGCTTGAGGGAGCCTACGTTAAGTCAAGTTATGGAGATCATAGAGGGAACCTTTCGTAGGATCGGCACATGTGCAGTTTTCCAAATGTCCGAAACTGAGATTATAGGGGTTATCAGTCCACATTGCATGTTTGCTGATAACGACAGAAGTCTGGACAATGTTTGTTACACCCTTTTAGATATTCTAAAGAATCGTTATAGTGTCGGTATCACGATTGGGATAGGAAGTTTAGCGGATGATTGTCTTGCTTTAGCCGATTCCTATTCAGCCTCACTTGAAGCTGTCAATCAACGGTTTATTCTGGGGAATGGGCATGTTATTATATATCCGGTCTCATATATGAAGGTTCCGCTTATTTTTATACCTCAACAAGCACTCGTTGAGAAGCTTATTCTCTACATCCAGGCGGCTGACTGCCAAAAGGTCAAGGATGTCATTCATTTAATCTTGAAACCGCTTTCTAACTGTAATTTTGTGAGTTCCAATGAGATTCAGATGATTCGACTTGAGTTGGTTTCTTTGGTTAAACAAATTTTCAGAAAAATAAACACGGCAATGCCTGAACAGCATCATCTAGGCGAGCTCCTAGAGCTGCAAACGCTCAATGAAATTGAACAAAGATTAGTCATATTGTTACTCACTCTATGTGAATATTTTCAGCAGCAAGGGAAAAAGAAGTCTGCTCATATCATAAGCAAGGTTATGGAGATGACCGAAACTCGTTATAATGAGCCGTTGAACGTGCAATATGTAGCAGAGTGTATGCAGATCAGCCCTAATTATTTCAGTACTTTGTTCAAACAGGAAACAGGAAATAACTACATGGATTATCTCACAACAATGCGGCTGGAAAAATCGTTGGCAATGATCTTGAATACTACCTACAGGATCAGTGAAATAGCCTGCATGGTCGGTTACCAGGATGCAAATTATTTTGCAAAGATATTTAAAAAGCATTTCGGCATAAGTCCTTCCCAGTATAGAGAGGGAGATCATTGAGATGAAATTCAATCACCGCAGCTTCACTCAAACTCCTAAAGGAATCATAAAGATCCGAGATAAAATTATACTATTATGCGTAACTTTTTTTGTCGCATTCACGATTATTTTCTACTTCATGTCTTACCAAAAATCTATCGATATTCTTGATGAACAGGTTGATGTTAATGCATCGAGTGCTTTAGAGCAACTTAATCTGCATATTACTTATATTTTTAACGAGATGGACAAATTATCCAATATTATTTCCAACCAACATGCTGTGAATGAATTGCTTTATTCTAGTTTGCATGAACCTAATAAAGTGAAACAAATTGAAAATTATTTTGCCCTGAAACCAGTTCTGAGCGACATTATTACCAGCTATAACAACTATTACGTCAGTATTTACCTTCCAGAAAACGTATTGTTTTCCCAGGAACAAATCATGATTAATGCGATTGAGGCTATCGATACTATGGAATTGTATGAGACCATAACCAAAGAAAACGGCAAGGCTGTATGGAGAGCCAATCTGCGCTTAAGCAAACGCTTTGATCAGTATGTAACAAGTCAATATAAATTGCTTAAGCATTACTATACGGATAATGTGATAGGCATCATTGAAATATATACGCCCAACCGATTCATTGAGGACATCATGAGTAATGTCGGCAATGCATCGGGCAGTATCACCTATCTCATCGACAAGGAAGGGTCTGTTATTACTGCAAGCGCTAGTAATGGTAGGGATGCAAAGCCGGATGCCGAATTATTCGGGAAAGTCATGAGCGGTAGTGCAAAAGGATCTTTTAAGGCAGGAGAAGGAAATCAAAGTAAGCAAGTCGTTTATAGAAAGCTAGAAATCAATGGTTGGATTCTTATCACTACGATTCCAGAGGACTTATTATATACAAGCAGCAAAAAAGTGAGAAATTTCAGTATCATGACAATTACTGCCGTTTTATTCATCGTTATTTTACTCATTTATTTGATCCTTAAGAACTCTACAAAACGTATTGACCGCTTGATTCGAGTTATGTCTTATATTGAAAATGATGGTTTGACAACGGTAGTGCCTAATAAGGTTAACGATGAATTGGGTGAGCTAGAAAAACGATTCAATGAGATGAGGTCGAGAATAAATAATCTGATTGCGGAAATATATCGAGCCGAGAATACGAAGAAGGAAGCGCAATTCATAGCTTTGCAAGCACAGATAAACCCACACTTTTTATACAACACCCTGGATACGATCAACTGGATGGCGATCAACCAGGATGCTTATGATGTATCTTCAATCATTACGGCATTGAGCAAATTTTTCAGGTTAACGCTGAATGCGGGTAACGAGATTATTTCAGTAAGAGAGGAAATTGAAATCGTCAAACAATATCTCTACATCCAGAAAATCAGATATGATGATGAGCTCGAGGTTCAGTATTTCATAGATGAGAATGTTCTGAATTATAACGCCGTAAAACTTAGCTTGCAGCCGCTTATAGAAAATGCGCTTAAGCACGGCATCCAGCATTCAGATCGCCCGGGGAAGATTGAACTCAGAGCAAGATTGAGGGATGACGGTTTTATTGAAATGCGCGTTTTGGATAATGGATCAGGCTTGAAGAAAGAAGCACAGGCATTAGCAGACGTATCGTTAGATAAATCGGGGTACGGACTAAAAAATGTTTTGGAACGGTTGATCTTGCATTTTGGCACTGAGTGCGTGATAGAGATAAAAGACGGCATCGAAATAGGTGTTGAAGTAATCATTATCTGGCCTGCGAAGATATCCATGAAATGAAATTATCGTATGGAATATAACTTGATGTATCGGAGGGGGGTGAGTCCCATTTGCTTTTTAAACAGCTTTGTAAATGAGCTTTGGTCATAAAAGCCGCAACTCAAGGCGGTTTCCGCCACCCCCATACCTTCTCTTAATTTATCGCATGCTTTAAAAATGCGCGTTTTAATAATGAATTGTTGTGGAGTCATACTAAACATATCTTTAAATATCCGTTCAAAGCTCCGTACCGACACATTGAGATTATTCGCTAGGTCTTTAATAGAAATATTGCCACTATATTGCTCTGATATATGATCAATGATTTGTTGGAAATGTGGTCGGAGTGAGCTCCTTAGTTTGCCGAAACGATAGCTTTTGATTGTCCCCATAACCCCCACAACTTCACCATTGACTGAAACGATTGGAAACTTATTTGTGGAGCACCACTCAGGCACACCGACTGCATTCAATGCCAATTCAATAATATTTAACAATGGCTTCCGATTATGCATGACTTCCAAATCATCCTTTCGATACTTCTCCGCAATACCCAAGGAAACGAAGTCGTAGTCGGTTTTGCCGATGATGTCGGTTTCCTCAAGAAGATTATAGCGTTTAAGAAGCGTCGGATTGGAGGCGAACAACTTACCGTTGCGGTCCTTGGCGAAGAAACTGATATCGTCTAAGTGATCAAACAGAATATGAAATTGATGATCCGGATGAATTGCAGCAATCCCCTTTTTCTTTATAGCTAACTTGAGGTTGCGTTGTTCCGGATTAAGTTGATCTTGTCGCATTTCTACCAAAACCTCGCTTAAAAGTCCTATTTTATCCAGCTCTAGTCAGATACAATTTATTATAGATCAGCAGGTTCACATGAGACAAGGAGGAGTTCATAACCAGTCATGTAAATGGGAAGGATTTAACATAATCAAAACGGAGGTTGGTACGATGAGCTTCACCCCGGCACAAGTAGGCGTACAGCTATACACATTGCGTGATCGGTTTACAACCCGTGAGGAAATTGTGCAAACGCTCTCAAAGGTTCGCGATATCGGCTATCAATCTGTCCAATTTTACCGAATCCCCATTGATATTAGCGAGATGAGAGACATTCTACAAAAACTTGGCTTATCCGTCTGCGGTGTCGACGTGCCGGTAGCTAGGCTAGAGCAAGAATTCGACCAAGTACTGAAGGAAATGGAGCTTCTGGACTGTCGCTATATTACGTATTCTTATGGCGGGGATTGGAGCAAAGGCTATCTTAACGGACTGGAAGATTACATTAAGGCGATATCCAGCATCGGAGAGAGGCTGAAGTCCACACCGTTCAGGTTCGCTTACCATAATCATAGCTTTGAATTTGTGGGCTATAAGGGTCGGGCGGCACTGGAATATTTCTATGAGCAGACTGAATATGCAGGTATTCTGGCAGAGCTCGATACGTATTGGGTGCAGCATGGTGGTGGTGACCCTGCGGACTGGATATCACGGTACAAAGGCCGCGTCCCGATTATTCACCTTAAGGACTTGGCTATTGAACAGGTAGAGGGCAAAGTTACCCAGGTGTTTGCTGAAGTCGGGCAAGGGAATATGAACTGGGATTCGATATTACAAGCAGCAACGGATGCAGAAGTGGAGTGGCTGGTCGTTGAACAGGACTTTTGCGCAAAGGATCCGTTTGATAGTGTTAAAGAAAGTTATGATTTTATTATCACTGCCCTGTCTCGCTTGGGGCAGAACGCCAAGGGGGAAAGTTAACCATGATTAATATCGGGTTTTTGGGACTTGGAAGGGTATTGGACTATCATCTGCCGGCCATCCGTGAGAAAACTGATCAATTTAGAATTGCTTGTGTATTTGATCTAAGTGAACGGAGAAGAACAGAGGTTGCACAGGAGTTAAACACGATAGCCAGCACAAGTTATGAAGACATGTTGGCAAACCCGGTTATTGATATCATTGTCGTAGCCACTCCACCCCGTTATCACGCGGATCATGCTATTCAAGCATTGCAAAGCGGGAAGCATGTGATCGTTGAGAAACCGATGGCACTTCATGCGAAGGATGCCCAACGTATGGTGGAGGCTGCAGAAGCAAATGGTAAATTGTTGGTCGTCAATCACAACCATAGGTTTAGTGGACACCAGCAATATCATTATATCAAAGAAGCCTTGGACTCCAATGTGATTGGTAAACCTTATCAATATAACGTGCAATTGATGTCCAACTGGGGCGGTTACGCAGGGTCTCCGGATTATATTCCAAACTGGGAATGCAAAAAGGAACAAGGTGGAGGTACATTATTTTCCTGGGGTCCCCATCTGGTTGACATGGTGCTGCACGCGCATGCTTCTGCACCGCGCACGGTTTACGCGAAGTTAAACAGTGAGGGATGGGAATTCGATGGTGATAGTAATTCAGTCTTAATGATTACATTCGAAGACGGAGCAACGGCTCACATCGAGATATCTTACGTTTCGCCACACCCTTTTAATTTGTTCTATGTTCGTGGAGAGCATGGATCGATCAAATACGAGCGGACAACAGGAACCGTTAGTATAAAAAAAGGCGTCATAAAAAAAGAATACGTTGAAGAGACGGTAACACCTGATCCACTCCCCTCGAGCATTGTTTACAGTAATTTATATGATGCGATCACTAAGGGCGATAAGCTCTTGATCCACCCGAGGGATATCTACTTGGTCATCGCGATTTTGGAAGCTGCGGTACGGTCGTCTGAGAATAACATCGTTGTGAATGTGAGCGATGTGTTGAATACGGTTGGATCGGGAGCTATCTGATTGCTATGTCAACCATATTGATGATCGGCACATTTGATACGAAGGAAGAGGAGTTTATATTCCTTCGCGATCGAATAATTACACGGGGTTATCAGGTGTTAGCTGTGAATGTTGGGGTGATGGCAGAAGCGCAACATCTCAAGGTTGGGATAGATGCATCCGAAATCGCGCTAGCGGCAGGGGCTGACCTCCACGAATTACGCTATGCTGAAAATCGTGATCTCGCTATGGATGTGATGTGTAGAGGCGCGGCAATTGTCGTACAACGGTTATATCAAGCCGGGAGTTTTCAAGGCATCATCGGTATGGGTGGAGGAGGTGGTACCTCTATCGTGACATCCGCTATGCGGGTATTACCATATGGTGTTCCCAAAGTATGTGTATCCACAATGGCATCTGGAAACGTTTCTGGCTACGTTGGCATCAAAGACATTGTGATGATCCCTTCCCTAGTGGACATTGCTGGCATCAATGATTTCTCCCGGATGGTTATTGCCCAAGCGGCAGGAGCGATTTGCGGGATGGTCGATACTGAGCTTCCGCTATCATCGAAGGGGGATGTACCGGTCATTGCAGCCACGATGTTTGGCAATACGACAACATGTGTTCAAGCGTGTGCTCAACGTTTAAGGGAGGAGGGCTTCCAAGTTCTCATATTTCACGCTACAGGTACAGGCGGAAAATTGATGGAAGCGCTTATTGATGAAGGGTACGTGGATGCAGTACTGGACTTAACTACAACTGAAATTGCGGATGAAGTCTGTGGTGGTATCATGAGTGCTGGCCCTATCCGGTTGACAACAGCGGCGCGGAAGGGCATTCCGCAGGTTGTGGCACCAGGATGCCTCGATATGGCCAACTTTGGACCTCGCGAGAGTGTACCAACCTCCTACATCGGGGCAGACCGAACCTTTTATTCGTGGAATCCCGATAACACATTGATGCGAACGAATATCGATGATAATCGGATTATTGGTGAACGGATTGCCCTTCGATTGAATGCGGCTAAAGGTTCGGTTAAAGTTCTTTTGCCGCTCCGGGGGTTATCCATTCTTGGCGAGGAAGGCCAGCCCTTCTGTGACCGAGAAGCGGACGGTATGTTGTTCGCAGCACTGAAGGATAAAATTAAGTCCGACATAGAAATCATAGAAATGGATACGGCTATTAACGATCTTGCTTTTGCTGATAAGGCGGTACAGATGTTGTTAGATCTAATCAGAAGGAGAGTGCAAGATGATTCCTAGAAATGAGATTTTAGAACGACTTCACCTTCGTATTCAAGAAGGGCGCCCCATTATCGGAACTGGTGCTGGTACTGGGATCACTGCGAAATTTGAAGAGGAAGGCGGCAGCGACCTAATCATTATCTATAATTCTGGCAGATTTCGTATGGCTGGCCGCGGATCCATGAGCGGGCTTATGCCGTATGGCGACGCCAATGCTATTGTCATGGAGATGGCCGGCGAAATTCTGCCCGTTGTTAAGCGAACCCCTGTGCTCGCGGGTGTTTGTGGAACGGATCCATTCCGTTCCATGCCGCGTTTTCTCAAGCAGGTGAAGGAAGCTGGGTTCTCCGGTGTTCAGAACTTTCCGACCGTAGGTCTATACGATGGGAAGTTCAGAGCGAATCTGGAGGAGACGGGAATCCGTTATGACCAGGAGGTTGAATTGATTCGCCTTGCCCGTAAGATGGATCTGCTGACGACTCCGTACTGCTTTACACATGATGAAGCACGTAAGATGGCTGAAGCAGGTGCTGATATTGTCGTTGCGCATGTGGGAACAACAACGAGCGGATCGGTTGGCGCGCAGACAACGATGTCACTTGAAGAGGCTGCAGCTATCGTACAGGACATTTGTGATGGGGCACGTACGGTCAATCCTGACATCATCGTCATTTGCCATGGTGGGCCCATTGCTGAGCCAGAGGATGCCGCTTATATTCTGAACCACACCACAGGTGTGCAAGGCTTTTATGGTGCCTCCAGTGCAGAGCGGCTTCCAGTAGAACGTGCCATCACGGAACATATCCGGAAATTTACATCCATAACACTTGATTAAATGAAGGGGGAGCAATCCTGGCTATGGTTATTTCCTCGGAAGTAGCGCGGATGCAAGCTTTGGCCTTATTAAATAAGGCCCATATTTCGCTGAGTGAGGCAGATATAGCAAGTCTCAAGGTTATTGATTTCGGTTTAAAAGATATTGCCCATTATGGTGTTCAATTTGTAGAATACATGAACAATGAACGTTATTGTGCAAGACAATTGGTTCTCCTTCCGCGTCAAACCATTCCTGAACACAAGCATCCTCCTGTTGGGGATGACCCAGGGAAGGTTGAAACGTTCCGGGTCGTATGGGGGAAAGTATGGGCTTATATCGAGGGTGATTCGAAAACTAATATGGCAGCTAAGCTCATGGATTCTTCCATTTATTTTACCGCATTTCATGAAATTGAACTAAATGTCAGTGAGCAATGTACGATTGGCGACAATCAGTTTCATTGGTTCCAAGCTGGTGATGAGGGTGCTGTGGTTATCGAATTTTCCAGTCCAGCGCGAGATCGGTTTGATATATTTAAAGATCCACGAGTTCAAAAATAATGAAAAATTAGAAATAAGAGGTAACTATGACGAGATATGCGTTCTGGTTTTAATTTGAACATAATCGGAGAATTGTTCTAGTAAGAGGAGTTTATTCATATTGCCGGAGGTAAAGGATTGCCACTATAATCATGAATGAGTTCAAAATATATAAGGGAGGTTGAAAAAATGAAAGCGTTTAAAAAGAGCCTTGTTGTCTCGATTGGGTTATGTATGATGTTGACGCTGGTTCTGGCTGGATGCACCACTGAAAATCAGGACGCAGAGAGCTCGAAGAACACAAACATTCAAGAAAAGACAAAAGACGCCACCAAAGAAGTAGCAAATGACGGCCCGCTCGAACCTTTCGCTAAGCCAGTAACTATTAGTGTCATGCGTGAAGACAATCCTAGTATATGGTTTCCCGCTGGAGAAACCATTAAAGCCAACATCCTGACTAAATTTTATGAAGAAAAATTGAACATCAAATGGGATGTAAAATGGTTGGTTGAACGTGGAAGAAGTGCAGAACGTCTGGATCTTGCGATTGCCAGCAATGATATTCCAGATATGTTCGAGGCGAACTCGGCTCAGGTATATAAATTAATGAAGGCCGGTCAAATTCAACCACTGGGCGAGGTTTATAAGAAGTATGCTTCCAACAACATAAAAGAGTCCTTTGGTTTTAATAACGGACTTTTCTTCAAACCGGTAACATTTGGAGGCGAGGTTTATGGTCTGCCGGCAACTCAAGACTATGCTGGAGGGATCCAACTCATTTGGGTCAGACAGGATTGGCTGGATAAGCTCGGATTAAAGGCGCCAAAGACCATTGATGAACTGCATAAGGTCGCCAAAGCATTTGTAGATAATAAAATGGGAGGAGAAAACACAATTGGTATTGGCATGCAGAATGACCTTGGACTGGTTCTTGATGCGTTTGCCCATGCTTATAACGTGTACCCTGATACATGGTTGCCGAATAAAAATGGCGAACTTGTATACGGCGATACGGAACCGGGAATGAAGAATGTTCTCCAAACGATGCAGAAGTTCTATAAAGATAAACTATTCGATCCAGAGTTTGCCGTAAAGAACGGTGATAAAGTGACGGAGGATGTAGCCGCCGGAAGAATCGGATTGATTTTCTATCCATTCTGGGGATCGCTGGGGCCACCGATGAAAAATAAACAAAATCAACCTGGAGCTGAGTGGGCCGCTTATCCCATTATGACGAACCCGGAAGGCCAGTACAAGATCAAGAATAAATCGTCCACCAGTAAGTGGTTAGTTGTCAAAAAGGGCTTTGAACATCCAGAAGCGGCGGTTAAACAATACAATCTATGGTACGAACTATGGCAGGGTCAATATTCCTCTTTTTATCACGGAAACAACCAACAAGCTTATAACAAAGCTCAGGAGGATTTCAAATACTACCCGCCATTCTGGTTTGACCCGCCGATGAAAAACCAAATTCTAGATGAGAATTTACGGGAAGTTATCGCAAGCGGCGACACCTCCAAGCTAAAGAGTGAAGAAGCAAAGAAGAAGTATCCGTTGATGATGGACCCCAATTCTATCTACGGTTGGACGGAGAAGCTGGTTGCCACTCAATCCTATAAGATCATCCAGGAACAACTTGAAAAAAATCTGGTATACAGTGCTTTCCAAGGACCGACAACGCCCGGCATAGCTGCCAAAAAACCGCTTGCAGATAAAGCGCGCCTAGAAGGTCTGGTCAAATTCATCATGGGAGAACCGCTGGACAATTTTGATGTATTCGTAGATAAATGGAACAAATCGGGCGGCAAGGAATTATCTACTGAAGTCAATGCTTGGTATAAAGAAAATAAATAAATGAATTGATGAATCAGGAGGCAAAATAGGGAGGTATTACCTATATTGCCTCTACACTCTGAACAAAGTGAAGGTGCTCAATATGTTGAAAACAATAATGAGCCGTACAAAATTAAGACATACATGGCCACTTCATATTTTGTTGCTGCCGGGGGTCATTATGTTAATGATATTTTCCTATGGCCCGATGGTAGGGTTTGTTATTGCATTTCAAGAATATTACCCAACCCGGGGTTTTTTTGGTTCCGAATGGATTGGCTTTGATCATTTTGTGTATTTGGCCGATTTACCTGATATCAGGGAGGTCGTTTATAATACATTGTTCATATCCTTTGTTAAAATCGTCACCACATTAACGGTATCCGTTGTCGTATCGCTGTTGTTGAATGAACTGCGTTTGAAATATCTGAAGCGATATACAGAGACTGTTCTTTTGTTCCCCCATTTTGTCTCATGGATTATAATGAGCAGTGTGCTTATCGATGTGTTCGGAAGGCAAGGATTCGTAAACAATATAATTAATACCTTGGGGCTGGACCGCATTTTTTTTCTTGGAGATCCCAACTGGTTTCTGGTTCTGCTGTTCACAAGTAATATGTGGAAAGAATGCGGTTATTTGATCGTCATTATTCTTGCCGCATTGACCAGTATTGACGCCCAGTTGTACGAATCTGCGATGATTGACGGGGCTAACCGTTGGAAGCAAACGATTCACGTTACGGTTCCAGGCATTACCCCCATTGTCATCCTGCTGACTACATTAAGTCTGGGTAATATACTCAATGGAGGCTTCGATCAGATTTTCACAATGTATAATCCTCTCGTTTATTCGGTGAGCGACATTATTGATACCTACGTATATAGGCTCGGTATATTGAGTGCGCAATATAGTCTCGCGACAGCAGCCGGACTCTTTAAATCGGTGATCGGGTTTCTGCTCATTTGGCTTTCTTACCGGTTGGCTGAGAAGTATGCCAATTATCGAATATTTTAAAGGGGGATGCTGGTTTGAGACTTTATCAAAGAGCGCTGCTTTACCGGATATTTAACATGTTTAACATTGTCGTTTTAGTTAGCTTAGGCGTATTATGCGTAATCCCGTTTATTCATATGGTTGCCATCTCATTCAGTGATAAGGGACCTGCGGGGGCAAATCTGGTTGGACTTTGGCCGATCGGCTTTAATCTGGAAGCTTATAAACATGCATTGTCCGATGATCGAATTATTAAAGCATTAGGGATGTCCTTCCTCCGGGTAGCGGTCGGTGTGACGATCAATATGGTGCTTACCCTTATTACCGCCTACCCTTTATCGAAGGAGCCCAATAAGTTCCCTGGAAGAACATGGTATGTATGGCTTTGTGTCGTAACTATGTTGTTTCATGGCGGTCTGATCCCGACTTATATCCTAGTCAATGATCTGGGCTTGGTCAATTCTGTGTGGGCCTTAGTTCTCCCAGGAGCTCTTCCTGTATTTAATGTCATCATCCTGTTAAACTTTTTTCGCCAAATTCCGAAGGAAATCGAAGAATCTGCTTTTATGGACGGCGCGTCTTATTTCACGTCATTAGTTAAAATATATATTCCTTTATCGGTGCCTGCCCTGGCTACGTTAGTGCTGCTCAGTTCAATTGGTCACTGGAACGCGTGGTTTGATGGTTTGATTTACATGACAGATGCGTCCCTGTATCCCATCCAAACGTATATGCAAGTACTTCAAACGCAGCTGCAATCGGTTGAGTCGTTGGCAGATGCACAAAGAATGATAAGAGTGTCGCAAAAATCATTAATGATGGCTTATAACGTTATTACTTTAATTCCGATATTATGCCTGTATCCATTCCTGCAGAAATATGTAAAGGATGGACTCGTAATGGGTTCCGTAAAAGGATGAGTTTAAGTAAATAAGCTTACAAGAAATTTAAGGAGTGAGTATAGTGGTCAGTGCAGAGAAGCAAGTGCAAACAATGAGAGTCCCACTGTTTGTAGGAAACGGGGAAATCAAATATGGTGAGAAAGAAATACCTGTACCCGGTAAGGGACAGTTACTGCTTCAGGTGAAGGGGAATGCATTATGCGGTTCCGAACGCGGGCAGTTCTATAAGGGGACAAGAACTACACCAGGTCATGAGGCGGCAGGAATCGTTGCGGAAGTTGGAAAGGAGACTCGCACATTGGTCGGAGCACATGGTGTTGTTTTTCTGATGGGTTATTGCGGCGAATGCCGCAGTTGTAAATTGGGCTTCACGAATCAATGTTTGCACAAACATGCAGATTATGGATTTAATCATGACGGTGGCTATGGCCCTTACATGGTAGTTAACGAGAACGTGTTCTTCGAAATCGATAAGTCGATTCCTCTGATAGAGGCCACGATGCTACTGGACATCATGGGAACGGGGGGACACGCTATCAAAAGAGCTCAGCTCGTTCGCACAGATATCCAATCGGTTATCATCGCTGGTGCAGGGCCGATTGGACTCGGTGTATTAGCTATGGTCAAACTGCTACTGGGGAAAGAAACAGTAGTGTTTATCATGGATTTCGTCCAATATCGCCTTGATTTGGCTGAAAAGATGGGCGGGATTGCTGTAAATCTTGACATCGGTACTTTGGAGGAGGCGATTAGTACCGCAGGGTTAGCTGGTGCCGATGTTGCCATTGATACGACTGGCAAAACAGCAGGCCGCCAAACAGCGATGCAAGCTCTGAACAAAAGAGGCGTTCTTGTCTGTGTCGGACATGGTGAAGAACTTAACTTAAAGGTTTCGAGCGATCTGATTATGACTGAACGAGCAGTGCTCGGAAGTGAATATTTTCAATATAGCGAACTGGAAGAAAATCGCAAATTGATCATGGAAAACATTCCTTATCTCAGTCAGATCATTACACATCGGTACAAGGTAGAGCAAATTCAAGAAGCTTTCGAGATTTTCTTCCAAGGTGATACAGGTAAGGTGGTCATTGAACAATGAGCGGAAAACGAGTAAAAGTGGCTTTGATAGGTGCGGGTGGCTGGGGAAAGCAGCATGCTCGTATTTTCCATAATCACCAAGACGTCGACTTTTGCGCAATTGTAGGCCGTAATTTGGAAAAAACGATGTCACGCGCGCAATCTTTTGGTACAAAGGCATATACAAGCATCGAGCAAATGCTAATAAAAGAACAGCCTGATTTGGTTAGCTTATGCTTGCCCAATCAAAGTCATTTTGAAGCTACATTACAGGTTATTCAAGCTGGTGTTCCCTTATTTGTCGAAAAACCGCTTGTGTTCGATTTGAATGAAGCCGACATTTTATTAAATGAGGCAGCAAAAAGAAATTTGTTTTTTGCTATTAATTTTAATCATCGCTATGCTGTACCCGTACAAATGGCGAATCAAGCCATTAAGGAAAACAAATTGGGTGAGTTGGTTTCCGCTTCTTGGCATTTTGGTGGTGAAGGAAAAAGTGATCATCCTCACGCTAACTTAATTGAAACGCAATGCCATGGCTTTGATATGTTGGAGCATCTTTGTGGACCCATTGAGTCAGTCATGGCGCAAATGACCAATAAAACTGGAAAAGGCTATTCTACTCTAGTGCTTGCTTTACAATTTGTTAATGGAGCTATAGGAAGCTTAGTAGGTTCTTACGACTCTTCTTATGCTTATCCAGAGGCACATAAAGTGGAAGTGAACGGGACACATGGTCATGTTGTAATAGACGATACGGTGCGAAGATTTACCTATCAGGAGAGAGGTAATGAGACTGCGGAAGTCTGGCAAGCAGGTTATTTTAATGATAAAAGCCGAGAATTTCATCGTACATTTGATTTTCATATAGATCATGTGCTGGAAGCATTAAAAAATGGCCAAGAGCCCCCTATTCATGCCAACGCAGGTTATCGTGCGCTTAAATTAGCATATTCTTCAATCGAGTCTTTTCGAACAGGGAATAGAATTATGTGCTAAGTTCCTGAATGAATATGAACGAAGGGGAATTCTCCGTCATTGCTCGAATGCAGTACAAATCACCGTCCGATTACGGAGAATCTTCATGACCGCAAGCCACTAACAGCCAGCTGTGTGCATTCCCCTGATATATCAGTGTGCGAGAACTTTAATTACGCTGCGATCAGCAAACTGGAGAAGGCGGCGGTCTCAAGTGATTGCCGCTTATTTCCATCGAAGGGTTCCTGTTCGTGTAATCTTTACATCAGAATGCACTTGAAACTTCATATTCGGATATTCATCGGTTAGCCAATGGTCATCCAGGGTGAATTTGGAATTCGTCGACCAATAGTTTAAACCTAAAAAAAACGGATCCACTTGATTTTTCTGCAGTTTTAAAAGCAGTCTGGAAATATCCTTGTTCAGCTTTTTTGTCACCATGTCCTGCAAATCTGAAGTAGTATAATTCAAAAGGTCTGTATCTTCGATGACTCCATCGATTTTCACATGCACATCACATAAGAAGTTGTTTTCCTCTTCCTTTATATGGATAGTCACTTTCCCATGCTTGACGCCTAGGCCGAAGTTTTTCTCTGGGCCTAGTACAATAAAGCCTTTTCTCATCCCAATTTTTATTAAATTAAAATATTTTGTTTCCGCCTGATTCAGCTTTAGTTTCATCCGTTTATTGTTATCGAACAGCGCGGATTCTCTGGCAATTATTTTGTTGTTTTCAACGCTCAATAACGGACAATACATGGTGAGTCCGGGTGTCAATGAATATTTGTACATTTGATGCAACTCAGTGACCGGGGTAAATTCGGTATCAACACCTTCGCCAAATTTCATGAACAAATTGTCTCCTGCCGTACGTTCGCCTTTTTGATGTAAGACTACAATGTCCTTGGCTTTATCAGCTACAGCAACCCAGGCAATGTCTTGAAAATCTCGACGGCGAATAAAAAAATCAACATATTTCAAAATATTTTCCTGTTTGACTAATTCTTCGCTGAAGACCACAACCTTCATGTGGGAAAAATCCGGCTCCAAAAAAAACTGCTGCTTGACCTGTTGAAAGGCTTGGCCGATGGAAGAAGCAGATGTTTCAAAAATGTCAAAAGTATCTGGTGTCGTAGAAGTTCCCGGATTTTGCCCTTGTGGTATCGCACCTCTCAATGTGAGATTAAATTCCCCGGATTTGCCTTTATCTAAGCCTATGGCCACGATGTACTGGCGGCGGTCAATATCTTTATAATCGGAACGGCACCCTTGCAGCATGATAAGAAAACACAAGCTTATCCCGAAAGCTTTGCTATGACGCAAGTAGGCCACGCTCCTTTCTTTTTGCAAGCACATACCACAAGATGCCGATTACATTTTGTTCAATTACCCATACAACTAAATATTGTTCAAAGTAATTAAAAAGGACAGCAGGTTCTTTGATGAACCAAGAGAAAATAACGTAACTGGCTAAAACGAAGCCTAAGCTGATTTTCGAAATCATCTTTTTCTTAAACATGATATTAAGTAAACGATATCCCTTATAGGTGTGTAGGAGTATTCCCATGTACCCGCATAATAAGAGGAGGGGTATGAAGAGAAACATTCCACGTTCTATAACAAATAAATCGATGGCAAACGTCTCAGCTGTCATTATCCAAACAAGATTCAAATTTCGAATCGCCCATGGACCGAACACGGATAGGGGGATGATCAATCCACACAAAGTAACTACAAGACCAACGGAAATAAAAACAACAAGGGATTTCTTCAAGCTGGTCGGTGCGAAATAAGGATTCCAGACGGCGAGACAAGAATAACCTCCATAAACAAAAGCGGCAGCTGTTATCCCTTGCAAAGAAGGGGGCTTCCAGGCATGGACAAGCACTCCTTGGAACATAACCCCATGTATTTCTTTAAAACCCAGCCAAAATATGATGAGCATGAGAATAAAAGCAATAGCTGTAAAAAAAGCTGTCATATACAAAATCGTACTATCTGTATGCAAGAAAGTTAATAACGGAACGGTGATTAATAAAATCGCAAGGAACCAGACGGGGGTATTGGGCATAAGAAACTCTATAATAGGTTCCAATATTGCCCGGAACATCAAGAAGCCCGTAACAAAAAGTAACGCTACATGCAGAATGGAGAGGATCCCCCCTACATATTTACCACACAAATAACGATTAATTTCAATCATCGTAAATTTCGGAAACCTGTTATAGACGGACAGGAGTAACGAGATATTGATTACCGCGAGTAATAACCCAATTGGAACGGCCGATAAACCGAATTGCAGATAGTTTCTGGATATTACACTCGGTGCATTAAATATGGCATGATTGATCATAAAATAGGTCAATAAAGAAATATAAAATATGGCATTCATCCTGTTTACCTCCCGCTGGATGATTTTTTTGTGTTAAATGGAATCGGGCCCGTAAAGGACTGGACCATCGAATAAGTTGAATTATGCAGGGTAAACAAGTAACTGATAAGCAAAATGATGCCAATCGTTAATCCGTAAAATCCTGCGATGGTTCCCATGAAAAGCAATATGTATTTTAAGACACGCACTGTAAGTGACATCGTACTGATAGGTATCACAAAGTTTGCGATGGCCACCGCCGATACCATGATGATCATGATATCGCTGACCAAATTGGCTTGAGAAGCGGCTTGCCCCAAAATAAGTCCTCCGACCGTTGTAACCGTCGGACCGATTGTTTTCGGTACACGTAATGAAGCCTCCACTAATAATTCCATCATAATCAGCATAAAGGTAACCTCAAGAAAGGCTGGATATGGAAGTCCTGCTCTGCTGCCTGCGATGGATAAAGCTAGTTGAACGCGAAACACTTCCGGATTGTAGGCTGTAAAAGCAACATAGGCTCCAGGCAAAAGAATAGTGATGGATAACGCTAAATATCTTAAAATGATCATGAAATGACTGTATATAGGAAGCCCATAAGAGTCGTCCACAGAAGACATAAAATCATGAAAATTTATGGGAGATAGACTGACAAAAGGGGTTGTTTCTATTAGATAAGCGATTTTTCCTCTGGAAAGCGCAGTGCTTACCCGATCCGGACGTTCTGTCACCATGGATCTTGGAAATAATAAAGGTCTCTTTATGGATAAATATTGTTGAAGTCTGGATACATCTTGAACAATAGGAATATGAAGGTTTTGTATATGGGAAAGCTCATTGTTCACAAATTCTTGATCAGCCAATTCACTATCGTACAGCATATAACCTGTAGTGTGGCTTTTTTCCCCAATCTCGAATTTTACAATTCGGAGTGTTGGACTATGGTAATGTTTTCGAATTAAATTCAGATTGATCGAAAGGTTTTCCACAAAAGCCTCTAAAGGACCTATTATGGAAGCTTCAACTTGGGGGGTATTAACGGAGCGGTTTTCATATTTTGCGGTTTTCTCAATCGTATAAATGTGATCGTTATATAATAAAACAGCGTTACCTTTGCATAACTTGAGGAGTAGTTGATCTGGGTTATTGCCGGGTTGACCAATAGAATTTATGTATTGTTCAAACTGCGTTTTGGAATAGCGAAAAAAAGGATCTATAAGCTGTTCATCAATAAACAACGCATCTGTTATTGTCGAGATATAATACAAAGTAAATTCCGATTCTGCAGAGATCTGTTCTTTACGTGCATCGGCATTATTCTCAATAAAAGAATCCAAGGCGCTGGAAATAATCTGAATTTGGTCATTCATTGGCGCGAATCCCCTTTATCGAGTATGTCGTCGTTATCGGTAACGCTGGTTATTATACCCTGTTAAAAAATTCATATCCAAAACTTGGGGGGCAAATTCAAAGGGAGCGGGTCCGTAGCAACGAACTGTGGGATAACGGTTAATCAATTCAACTGCAAAAAGGACAGACGAATGATTGCATTCGACCTGCCCTTTATTATCATTGCATGATTTTGTTTGCCGATAATAAATGAATATTCATAAAATATTGTCAATATAATATGAGGTAATAAGCACAAGAAATAATGGACGAGATTAAAAAAGGAGTGATCATTGGCTGAAAGCATACAAAGATTGGATACCTTAGTACAAATAACATTGTTTTTTTTGCATTTAGCTATCAACCAAGATGAAAACCGAATAATAACGTTAGTAGGTGACTAGATTTGTATGTGAAAAATAAAGAACCATTTTGGAATCATATAAAAGTAGTTCCTTATCTTTTTATTCTGCCAAATATGCTTCTGTTTCTATGCTTTATGATTATTCCGATTTTGATGACTTTCTACTATAGCCTTGTTAAATGGGGAGGTATGGGCAGTCCCGTTTTTATAGGATTTGATAACTATTTGTATCTTTTGGGTGATGAGGTATTCAGAAAATCTGTTTTGGTGACAATCATATTTACAGCAGCGACCGTTCCTATTCTTATGGTAATGTCACTCATGTTTGCACTTTTATTAAATCAAAAAATTAAGTTTAGAGCGTTCTTCCGTAGTGTGCTGTTCATTCCATCCGTAATTTCGTCCGTTGTTGTTGGTATGGTCTTTGTATGGTTGTTCAATGACCAATTGGGACTCATTAATTACATTCTCAATTCATTGGGTATACAATCTATTGGTTGGTCAACAAATCCCAATATGGCAATGGTAATGATTATCGTAGGTACGCTCTGGAGCCGAATAGGGTATAATATGGTCATTTATTTGGCGGCACTTCAAGGAATATCCCCAGAGTATTATGAGGCCGCTACCATTGACGGTGCAAATTCTTGGCAAAAGTTTCGCTTTATAACCATGCCGCTTCTTAAACCTATACATACTTTCATCTTAATTACTGTTGTCATTCACTCATTCCGTTCATTCGATTTGATTTATGTTATGACCAAAGGTGGTCCTCTTAATGCAACCACAACACTGGTTATGCATGTTTATGATACAGCATTTAAATTGAATTATTTTGGTCGCGCATCTGCATCGGGTGTTATTTTGTTTCTAATCCTTATGACATTTACTCTCTTTAGACTGAAATCAAACAAGGAGAACGTATGATAACAAACCAAAAAAAACAGCGAATGCGGTCACCGAGGGCCTCTCATATTTTCACTTATGTACTGATGGTTATCGTATCTATTATTGTTTTATTTCCGTTTTATTGGATGTTTGTAACGGCAGTAAAGCCTTTAGGGGAGATCTTTGAATTTCCACCTAAGCTGTGGCCGAGTGAATTTTTTTGGGGTAACTTCACAAAATCAATGTCCGTAACAGATTTCCCTACTTATTTTAAAAATAGTATCATTGTGACTTCCATTGCAACAATTATTACCGTTTTTATCAATCTTCTTGCGGGTTACGCTTTTGCTAAGTATAAATTTAAAGGCAAGGAGTTTATGTTTTTAATCGTATTGAGTACATTGATGATTCCCATACAGGTAACAATGATACCTAACTTTATTATCGTATCTAAGCTAGGTCTGCTTAATACTTATGTCGGACTCATTCTGCCTACTTGTGCAGAGGCATTTGGATTGTTCCTTTCTCGTCAATTCATGTCTGAGATACCGGATGAGCTTATTGAATCGGGACGTATAGATGGTGCAAGTGAGTTTCACATATTTAGTAAGATTGTTTTTCCCAACGTAAAGCCTCTTCTTGGTGTACTGGTTATCTTCACAGTAATGTGGCGTTGGAATGATTTCCAATGGCCATTGATCATGCTTTCAGATAAAAAAATGTATACGGTGCAGCTCGGATTATCGATGCTAAATGGAGCGAATTACGTTAACTGGAACGATTTAATGAGTGCTGCACTTATTTCGATTATTCCAGTTTTGATCGTATTCTTTGCCTTTCAGAAGCAGTTTGTGCAGGGAATAACCTATACAGGAATTAAAGGCTAGCTTATGCTAATTTTTATTTAACCGCGAGGTGTGATGATCAGATGTTTATTCATTTAAGGGGGAAAAAAGATGTCAATCAACAAATTCAAAAGAACACTCTCCACATTTTGTGCCTTGGGTATGGTTGCTTCCGTGGCCGCCTGCAGTACACCCGCAGTAAGTACATCAGGAACTGCTGGTAACGGAGTTGCCGAAAAAGGTGCCGTACTTAAGGTAGCCTATTGGGAATCATCTTCATCTGATAAAGCCGGTTGGGATCTGATGTTTAAGAATTTTGCAAAAGATCATCCGGAAATTAAATTAGAGCCACAGCTTTATCCATCCAATACGTTTAGACAAACCCTAGACACAAGAATTGCCGGTAACGATTGGCCTGATATTGTTCGCTATACCTATCAGAGACTTGGAAAATTTAAAGAGAACAATGTAATGCTTGATCTTAAAGGTAAAATTTCTGAAGAAAGTCTTAACGACCTGGTACCCGCATTTCGCGCAGCTGTTACATATAACGGAAAACTTGTAGCTATGCCTCACCATACGGATACAATGGCTATGTTCTACAATAAGACCATGTTCGAGAAATCAGGAATAAGAATTCCTAAAGATGCGACTGACGGCTGGACGTGGGAGGAACTTACGGCCAATGCGCGTAAACTTAAAGCAGACAATAATTTAGAATATGCTTTTGGGGGGATTTGGGAGAATGGTTCCGGTTACCGTTACCTTCCATTTATCTACATGAACGGCGGATCGGTTTTGAGCAAAGATATGAAATCAATTACAATCAATTCACCGGAAGCTCTTGCAGCTACCAAGCTTTATGAGACATGGCAGAAAGAAAAGCTTGTTGTAAAAACTGGCTTCACGCAGGAACCAGCAGCCAATTTGCTTTTCGTTGCTAAGAAATTAGCGTTTACATTTTCCGGCAGCTGGCACCTTTCTTACATGGAAGAGAACATGCCAGGTAATTGGGGAGTTACTTATATGCCCCAAGTTAAAGGGAAAACCGGATCTGATATGGGTGGTAATTCAATCTTTGCATACTCTGGTACCAAATATCCAAATGCTGCAGCAATTTTTATTGACTACATGACCAATAAAGCTAATATGAAAGCCTTTACGGAGGCCTCTAATTTTATTCCAGTACGCACAAGTCTTATCAATGAGGGGCTGAAATACACGGGTTTCCAGAAAGAGATGGAAGTAATGCTCAATATCGTTAAAACCATCGATCCTAAGCTGGCTGATGATGAGACATCTACTCGTTTCCAACAAATAAACCAAATCTATGGTGAGATTATGGATCCAATAGCTATAAATGGTTCGATGACAGCTGAAAAGGCTTTGGAAAAAGCACAAAAAGATATGACAGAAGCTCTCAAATAATGATTTGCACGTTTGGATGAAGAACTACACTTTCGATGAAAAGAAAGTGTAGTTTTTTGTTAGGTTAAGGTATCCAAGCAGCCATTAGCTTCAAAACATTTATCATTTACTGGGTGCCGTTGACATTTGGAATTAGACCTATTCGAGGGTGAGCATGAAATATCGGGTAGGTCAGCTTACGAAGTGTGGGATGCTTTGCGCGTTTAGGATCATCGTTAACGAATACGATAATTGAAATATCATCGGGAGCAGGTAGCCACGGCTAGCCTGTTCTTATTTGTTCATACATAATAAGAGATAATTTTTGCAAAGATGAATAGCAGCTATTTGATGGTTTGTTAATGAACATGCAAAAGATTATGCCACAAGTAGTTGAGCTTAAACCAATTAAAATTACGCAAGAAGTTGTAGGAAGTGATCGCCCCATGCGGCTTACCCATCGGATCATAATAAAATAAATCATATATGATATGTGAAAGACATAACAATATAGTATACGATTAAATCCATTTCGCGTGAAAATACTTAAATTAACGCTATTATTTGATGTTTAACAATGTTTAACATCATTAAAAACACTTTTCGTTGACAAATCATATATGATTGAATGCTATTTATATATTATTACGTATAATGGTAAAAATTTGTATGTAATTAAACGCAAGGAAAGGAGGAAGTGAATGAATAAAAAAAAAGAAAAAGGAGTTACAACTGAGTATATTTATAATTTGTTAAAAGAGCAGATTTTCGAGTGGAAATTATCTCCCGGACAAAAGATTAATATTGATCATCTGTCGAAGGAGTTAAATATTAGCTCCATCCCTTTAAGAGAAGTACTCTCGCGTTTTCATTCCGAGAAGTTAGTTATACTTGAACCTTATAAGGGATACCGGGTCAGTGGTATTTTGGATGATCAAAGTATGACGGCTATGTTAGAAGCGCGCATTTTAATTGAGACGCACGCGATTCGAAATATAATCCGATGCAATCGGTTACATATTTTAGATGGATTGTCCCGTTTAACTGAGCAAATCTCTTCGATTAAGATGGGTTCGTCTTACAAGGAAGTACTTGAATTTAATCAATTAGACCATCTGTTTCACTTGTCGATGGTAAAAGCGACAGAGAATTCATTTCTTGCTGATGCGTACGTAGGTATGCATTGTCATCTACACATCGCTCGTTTTTATCATGTAAGAGGCGAAGTGGATCAACGTGAGGCTGCGCTTGAGCATGTGGAAATTGTGGAGGCAATTCGATCCCGTGATATATATCGTGCTGAGGAAGCTGTTACTAAGCACATTTGGGATGCGAAAAATCGTTTATTGCAAAAAAAGGATAGGATTTAAAGACGCTTTGAGTTTTTAAGATGGAGCTTCATCTTCTTGGATTCAGTTTGAGTAGCCCAAGGATTTTCTCTTTATGAGAAACCTTTAAAATAGAATGTACACAGGGCGTATCGTTTTGTAAGCGTTATCTGGAAAAAGTTGATTATTAGTTAGAGGTGATCCATGACATGAATTGCAGGGCAAAGTCATAAGCGATGTATAAACTAAAATTAGGAGGGGTTAAGAAATGAAAAATTCAAAAGCTATTGCTCTGATCGCCATGTCAGCAGTTGCTTTAAGTGCCTGCAGTTCAGTCAATCCAGCTCCTGGCGCCGCACCAGCTGCAAGCACGCCAGCTCCAAACAGCACACCGGCATCGACATCGGCAGCACCAAAATTTGATCCTAATAAAAAAGCTACTATTAAATATTCTTTCTGGGGCGATACGGATACTAAAGCTTTGCATGTTGCAGTAACGGAAGCGTTTATGAAAGAGTATCCGAATGTTACGGTTGAACCTGTTTACATTCCAGCGGAGTATTTAACCAAAATTCAAACCACTTTCACTGGCGGAACCCAGCCGGATCTTATCAATTTTACAGCTAACGATCTAATTTCTTTTGCTGCAGCCGGCGTATTGGAACCACAAACCAAATGGATTAAAGGCGAGTGGGATAAAGAAAATTTTGGCGACAATTTCGAGAGATTGATGAAAGCGATGGAATATAACGGTGAGATATGGGCTTTGCCTCGGAACTCAGCGGGCAGAACGATCTTTTATAACAAGCGGATTTTTGACGAGGCCGGCGTGAAATATCCGGATAGTACCTGGACATGGGATACATTAATTGAGCAGGGCAAAAAGCTGACTAACAGCAGCACCGATCCGAATAAGAAAGTGTTCGCGATTGGCTTTCAAGGGGAAGTATCGGACATAGGGGCCAGCTATATTTGGCAAGCGGGCGGCGATTATTTTAGCCCAGACGGGAAAAAATTTATTCTTAATTCACCGGAAAGCAGAAAGGCATTCCAATATTTACATGACCTGATCTATGTGCATCAAATTGCACCTAACCCTAGCGTTTATACAAATGGAACTCCGCAATCACTATTCATGAATGAAAAAGTAGCTATGCACTTTGATGCGGGATCGTTTATTGCCACTATGCAAAAGGCTAAATTCGCATGGGATCTTGCTTTGTTCCCTATGGGTCCCAAAAACCGTATCGGCGCTTTATCCCCTACAAGCTTAGCAATTCCGAAAGATAGCAAGAACAAAGAAGCAGCTTGGGAATTAGCCAAATTTATTAACGGACCGAAAGGACAGGAAATTCTGATCAGCACCGGGTTTTCCGCTCCTGTCAGAAAGTCGATATTGAACGATGAGAAAAAATATTTACCGGGCGATAAATTTAAAGTTGACCGTAAAGTCGCATTGGAAAGTTACACAGATCATTCCGCGGTAAAACCTACCAATCCTATTTGGACACAAACCGATACCATTATTAAAAAGTACCTGGGATTATACTTCCTTGATAAAAACGGTAAAATCGATGAATCGCTGAAACTCATTGAGAACGAGGTTAACGCAATAATGCCTAAGTAATCTTCGGGATGCTCGCCATGTTGACCGGATAAGGATTACAGCCCCTTCTTATCCGGATTCATAAATAAATAATGAGGGGAATGCAGCATGTCAAGGAAATTTTTATTAAACGATACGATGGTAGCCTATTATTTTTTGTTGCCTGCTATAATCGGATTTGCTATTTTTACCGCAGTCCCATTGGTAGCTTCCCTTGTTATTTCCTTCTATGAATGGAATACATTATCCAGTCCGAAATTTGTTGGTCTTGGGAACTTTGTCAAAATTTTCACCGAGGATCAAATATTTTGGATTGCGATGGAAAATACATTCTGGTACGCGGTAGGTGTTGTTCCTTTCAGTATAGCCTTGGGATTGGCCGCAGCATTATTGTTAAATCAAAAAATAATCGGTATTGCCTTTTGGAGAACGGTTTACTTTCTGCCAGTAATGACTTCGACAGTTGCCATTTCACTGGTCTGGAAGTGGCTTTACAACCCTGATGTTGGTTTAATTAATGTGTTATTGAGGGAAATCGGAATTCAGAATCCCCCTACATGGTTAACCAGTACCACTTGGGCTTTGCCCTCGATCATTATTGTTACGATTTGGAAAACAATCGGTTACAATATGGTTATTTTTCTAGCTGGCTTGCAAAATGTACCGAAGGAATTATATGAAGCGGCTGAAATTGATGGTTCGAGCAAGTGGAATATGTTTTGGAAAATCACGCTTCCTTTGTTGCGACCTACTACCTTTTTTATAACGGTGATTTCGATTATCCATTCTTTTCAAGTATTCGGATATGCGCTGATCATGACAGAAGGCGGTCCCGGCGCTTCGACCAACACGTTGGTTTTATACATCTACCAGCAGGGCTTCAAGTATTTCAATATGGGCTATGCTTCGGCCATTGCATGGGTCTTATTCATTATTCTTTTAATTGTTACGATGATTCAATCCTACGTGAATAATCGAAGGGAGGCCGCCTAATCCATGGAAATTATCCAGTCAACAGCAAAAGCATCCATTGTCATGAAGCGGTCGACCCTGCAACGGGTTACAGATTTGATAACGTATACCATTTTAATTGCTTTCTCTGGAATTATGGTACTCCCTTTTATTTGGATGGTATCTTCATCCTTGAAAAATTTGGAGGAAGTAAGTGAAATTCCAATTCGTTGGATTCCTGAGACATTCCGTTTTAGCAATTATGTGGAAGTTTTTCAAAGCATCCCGATGGGACGGTTTATTTTAAACTCCTTCTTTGTTGCTATTTCGGTGACGGTTTTAGCGATAATTGTTTCGTCATTGGCAGCTTATGCGTTTGCAAGATTGAATTTTAAAGGGAAAAGCACGCTCTTTCTATGCTTTTTGACAACCATGATGATCCCGCAGCAGGTAACGATGATTCCCAACTTTTTGATTATGAAAGAATTTGGCTGGCTTAACACCTATAACGCCTTGATTTTCCCTCATTTATTTACGGCTTTCGGGGTGTTTATGTTAAGACAATTTTTTCTCTCCATTCCTGTCGAGCTTGAAGAAGCAGCGAGAATAGACGGTTGCAGCCGTTTTAGAATCTACTGGAATATCATGATTCCTTTGGCTAAGCCTGCATTTGTGACGTTAGGAGTCTTTCTGTTCCTGGGCGAATGGAACTCGTTCCTATGGCCTCTTATTGTAATTGACTCTGTAAATCTGCAGCCTATCCAAGTCGGTTTACGGACTTTCCAAGGAGAGTTTACAACTCACTGGCATCTGATGATGGCAGGAGCTTTAATAGCGGAATTGCCTGTCTTGTTATTTTATGTCTTTTGTCAACGATACATTATTGAAGGAATTGCAACTTCAGGTATCAAGGGCTAATAACGAAACTAAATTATTCAGGAGGTTTATTCATGAAAATCACAAAGCTGGAAGCTGTAATTATTGTAAAGGAAGTTAAAAATCCGATGAAGGATGCACTACACACTTATGATGCAGGCACTCAAGTAGTAACCAAAATACACACGGATGAAGGTATTATAGGATATGCTACGAGCTTTTTCGGCAGAGGAAAAGCAAGCGGAGCGATATTGAAGCTTATCCTGGAATCAGAGCTAGGCCCGCATCTCATTGGGGAAGATCCGCACTTTACTCGTAAAATCCGCAAAAAATTATGGAGCGTTGCTGACTATCACGGAGCAGAGGGCTTCTCGCATTTTGCTATCTCTGCTATTGATATTGCGCTATGGGACATTATTGGAAAGAAAGCCAATCTGCCGACTGCGAAGGTTTTAGGCGCCGTTCGTGATCGTATCCCTGCTTATTGCATGGCGGGATGGTATGTCGATACGGAAAAGGAATATGTCGCAAAATGTATCGAAACGGTGGAAGAGGGATTTAAGGCAATTAAACTAAAAGTAGGCAAATATTCGTTGGAGAATGACATTGAACGCATTAAAATAGCGCAACGAGAAGTAGGGTCTGATATTAAAATTATGGTTGACGCCAATCAGGGATTTGACGAAAAAGAAGCGCTTCGTCGGGGAAGAGCCTACGAGCAGCTGGGCATCAGATGGTTTGAAGAGCCGTTAATTCCACAGCATAAAGAGAGTTCAGCACGATTGGCTCATGCATTGGATATCCCGATAGCAATTGGAGAAAACTTTTACTCCAAATTCCAATTTTATGATGCTGTTCAAGCTGGAGCCGCCTCGATTTATCAACCGGATAACCGAAGAGCCGGAGGACCCACGGAATGGCTGGAAATCGGAGCCATTACGGATGCGGCCGGACATCATATCGCAAGCCACGGCGGTGGACCTGCAAACGTGAATATGCTGTGCGTGTTGCCTAACGCGATCTTCTTGGAAAGCGGAAGCTTGAAAAAAGAAGATGGCATGCTAAAAAATCGACTGGTCATGGTAGATGGGGAAGTACTGCTTCCGGATGTGCCAGGAATGGGTACGGAAGTAGATGAAGACTATATTCAGAAATATCGCGTAGACTAGAGGATTTGATAAGAAGACCTCGGCGGATGACCGGGGTTTTCCTATCATCATATTGGGAGGAGCAAGAGAATGTCTAAGCATACAGTTGAAGCCTTAGGAAATTTGGTTAACGGACAATGGATAGTCGGCTCAGAAACCTTTGAAGTTTTCAATAAATATACCGGTGATGTGATGGTTAAGGTGACCAAATCATCCCGGGAAGATGTGAGTCACGCCATTGGCAATGCTTTGGAAACATTCAAAACAACTAAGCTGACGCCTTATCAAAGGTACGAGATTTTGATGAAAGCGGCCGAACTGTTTAAGCAACGTAAAAATGAGCTTGCCCTGACGATTGTTCGGGAAGGCGGCAAGGTGCTCAAAGACGCCAGTATGGAGATTGATCGAGGGATTCAAACGTTCATTGCTTCTGCTGAAGAAGCAAAAAGACTGCAAGGACATGAAGTGCCGATTCAAGGACAGCCGGGCAGTGATAATAAAATTGCTTTTACTTTACGTGTTCCTGTAGGCGTCCTCTGTGCAATAACGCCGTTCAATTTCCCGTTCAATTTAGTAGCTCATAAAATTGCGCCGGCACTTGCTGCAGGCAATACGGTTATTTTAAAGCCGGCAGGCGTAACACCGCAAATTGCCGCCAAAATGGCGGAAATATTGTTGGAGGCAGGACTTCCGCCAGGTTTTTTAAATATCGTAAACGGTCCGGGAAGAGAAATTGGGCAGTATTTGTTAGAGGACGCCCGCATAGCGATGTATACCTTTACGGGGAGTACGGAGGTTGGGAAGCAGATTAAAGCGTCCTCTGGTATTCGCAGGGTGACCTTGGAGCTTGGAAGCAACTCACCGAATATTGTTCATAAAGACGCACCGGATTTGGCTAAAGCCGCCCAATTATGTGTGAACAAAGGCTTTAGTAACGCAGGGCAGGCATGCATTTCCGTGCAAAGGATTTATGTGCATCAAGACATATACACGGCTTTTGTTGAAAGGTCGATTGAAGCGGCATCGAAGCTCAAGGTGGGTGACCCTGAGCTTAATGAAACTGATATTGGGCCGATGATATCGGAAAAAGAAGCGGTGCGGGCAGAGCAATGGATTCAGGAAGCCGTTCAACAAGGAGCCACAATTGTTTATGGGGGCCATCGGAAGGGTGCGATTCTATACCCAACCATTATGACCAATACCCTATCCTCAATGAAGGTAATGTGCCAGGAGGTTTTTGCTCCGATTGTCTGCATTACTTCATATGGTGACATCAATGAAGCGTTGGCAGCAGCAAATGATTCCAATTATGGGCTGCAAGCAGGCATTTTCACTTCTGATCTTCAGCTTGCTTTCAGGGCTGCCAAGGAATTGGATTTTGGCGGTGTAATCATTAACGATGTGTCCACGTTTAGAGCAGATATTATGCCCTATGGCGGTGTGAAGGACAGCGGATATGGAAAAGAAGGTCCGAGGTATGCCATTCAGGAAATGACCAATGAAAAAATAGTTGTGTTTGATATTTAGTTGAAGAGGGATGATCAGATATGAGGGATACATGGTCTTATTTCCCATCCGGGAAAATTATATTCGGAAATGGTGCCATTCAACAATTAGGCGAGCTTTTAAAAAACATGAATGCCCGAAATATCTTCCTCATTACAGATATGGGAATCGTTCAATCCGGCATACTGCGTACGGTTATGAATATTTTGGAGAAAGATAACTTCCTCGTAAAGGTATTTGACGGTACGACTCCGGAACCACCGATTTCCGTTGCGTTGGAATGCTATGAATTTGCCAAATCGGAAATTAATGCGGATGTCATTATCGGTCTGGGTGGAGGCAGCAGCATTGACTTGGCAAAAGTTGTTGCCCTACTGGTAGCACATGGGGGGCGACCGCAGGATTATTTTGGCGAGAATGCCATTCCATCGCCAATTGCTCCCTTGATAGCCATTCCTACTACGGCAGGCACCGGTTCTGAAGTGACATCGGTAGCTGTCTTAACCGATACGGAAAATAATATTAAAGTTGGAATTTCCAACAATTATTTAAGGCCGGCGGTCGCTTTATTGGATCCCGAGCTGACACTGAACCTGCCACCCTATGTGACGGCATGTTCAGGCATCGATGCTTTGGCACATGCCATCGAAGCGTACCTTGCCAAGGACTTTAAGTATATCCAAGCAGAAGGTGACATTTTATTTCAAGGATCGGCTCCGATAAGTGACACACTAGCACTTCAAGCTATTGAACTTATTTCCAAAAACTTAATAACAGCTGTTCAGCAAGGGACAAACCTGGAAGCTCGTACCAACATGCTTCTAGGAAGTTTATTGGCTGGATTGGCATTTTCCAATGCGGGTACAGCTGCAGCTCATGCATTGGCCTATCCGATCGGAGGACTATCCAAATCACCGCATGGAGAAGTCACGGGTCTCTTGCTTCCTTATGTGATTGATTTCAATGCTCGAACATCGGTGGAGAAGCTGAACAAATTATCACAAGCGCTACAGATTCCTGCGTCCGAGCTCCAAGCATCATCGGACAAGATTCAGGCTGTCGTCGCTCAGATCATAGATATTTTGCAGCAAATCGGGTTGCCGACTCGGCTTAACTCGATTGGGATCAAGAGGGAACAACTGCTTGGGATTGCGGAAAAGGCGATACAAATCGAACGGCTAATTCGAAACAATCCACGAGAAGCAACACTAAAGAGCTTCATTAATCTACTTGAAAAGGCCTATTAATTTCGGGAGAGGATTTCATGAAGATTGTCATAACTAGACGTATTCCGGACAGCATTAAACAAATGTTGGAAGTGAACCACACGACCTACATGTGGCAGGAGGAAAATGTACCGATTCCCTATGAGCTGCTGCTGGAGCAAGTGAAGGATGCCGATGCTTTGTTTACCAATGTGTCGGATCGGATAGATAAACCTATATTTCAAGCAGCTCCTAAGCTGAAGGTTGTCAGTACGATGGCAGTTGGTTATGACAATATAGATATCGGAGAGGCAACCGCAAGAGGCATACTTGTAGGGCATACGCCAGATGTTCTATCTGAAGCGGTGGCAGATTTGACATTTGCCCTCCTGCTTGCAACTGCGCGAAAAGTAGTGGAGGCTATGAACTACATCAAGGAAGGCAGCTGGAAAGGCTGGGGACCGATGCTCTTAACCGGGCAAAATGTTTACAACTCTACGGTCGGCATTATCGGCATGGGTGGAATTGGAAAAGGGGTAGCAAGAAGAGCTTCCGGCTTCGGTATGAGGATTTTATATCATAATAGGAGACGAAGAGAAGATATGGAGCAAGAGCTAGGTGTCGAATACAGTTCGCTGGATGACTTGCTTCAAGCTTCCGATTTTGTAGTGATGCTGGCTCCGGCTACTTTGGAAACACGTAGGATGATTGGGGAAAGAGAGCTTTCATTGATGAAGCCGACCGCTATATTGATTAATACTTCTAGAGGCAGCAATATTGATGAAACGGCACTTATTACTGCATTAAAAAAACGCCAAATTTGGGGTGCCGGCTTGGATGTGTTTGAAGTCGAGCCGATTCATGCAGACCATCCTTTGATCGCCCTTGATAATGTAGTATTGCTGCCGCATATAGGAAGCGCAACAGTAGCTACCCGAATGGAAATGGCAGAGATGACCGCTCTTAACATACTTATGGGATTAAGTGGAAAAAAGATAATAAATATTGTAAACCCGGATGTTTACAATATGAGAGGCTGATACCAAAATGCCCCCCCAATTTCCAAACTTCCCTCGAACCCTTTTAAAGGGTAGCTGAACACATACCTGAGCCAAGATTACAGGTTAGGAGTAGATACGTGAAAAAGAAACCTTGGGTAAAGTGGTCTGGACGGTTGGGAAAGACGGTATTGGGCTGTTTGTTAGTAAGTCAAGTGATGACGGGCTTCACTCTGTTTGGTGGGTCTGAAAGCAAAGTAGAGGCTGCTGAACCGCTTGTTGTCAGTACATGGATGTGGAATCCCTTTGTGATTGAAAAGGATCAAGATATCACCCTGCAGCATTTAATGGACCAGCGTATTAATCGTGTTTATTTGAATATTGATTTGGATTATCTAGCTATCGACTACAGCAGCTTCATCCGGAAAGCGAAAGCGAAAGGGATTGAGGTTCAAGCACTTGGCGGCGCTCCGAACTGGGTGCTCCCCGAGCATAACAAAAAAATGTACGAGTTCATTGATTGGGTGAAGCAATATAATAACAGTGTACAGCCAGAAGAGCGATTCACCGGTATTCATTTGGATGTGGAGCCCTACGTATTGACGCAATGGAGACAGGATTCGGATGCCGTCATTGGCCTATGGATGGATACCGTCAGTGGATTTGCAGAAGAGGTAAAGGCCGATTCTGATTTAACCGTGGGCATTGACATGCCCACCTGGCTTGATTCCATCAGAGTACGGGATGGCTATGGAGGCATGACAACACTCCCTGAATGGTTGATCAGCCGGTTAGACCAAGTAACGTTGATGGCTTACTTCGACAATGCGGATAATATTTCACAATCCGTGCAGGATGAAATCAACGCAGCGGATCGGGTAGGCGTTCCTGTTCTAGTCGCTGTAGATACTGTAAACAGCGGGGAAGTAGGAGGCAGCTTCTTCAACAAGGGTCAAGTATTGATGAGGAACGAGCTGGCAGCGGTTGTGGGGAGCTTAGGAGATCATCCCTCTTTCGAAGGGTACAGCGTGCACGACTGGGATAGCTGGATGAAATTAGGCCAATAGTTTCCAGTTTTCGATATTCAAAGGGCAGGCTGCCATGGTAGCCTGCCCTTTTTGTTAAGCTGAGGGATACGACGTTTGGACAGTACACCCCTTAATCAAATACAATAAGTGTAGATACGGGGAGCTGATCTTCCATATCGCGGAACGATTGGAGGGTAACTGATATGATCGAAACCATGTCTCGATTGCATCATGTGGATGTTAGCTCGACTCAAGGCTTTGGCTGGGTAAAAGGAGGGCCACTATGGAAGATTTCATACAAACAGCGAACCGTTTTGTGAAGAATCACTTCGGTGAACATGCCCAAAATCTGGTGTCTCTGGCTGCCGGTGATTGGTCGAAAGCCTATTCATTCATGCTCGACGGGCATGAATTGGTGATCCGCTTCGGCGCCTATCTGGGTGACTTTGAAAAGGATCGTGTGATGGGTACATATTCCTCGGATACACTTCCGATTCCGAGGGTTCTTGAGGTTGGAGAGACGGAAAGCGGCTTCTACGCCGTATCCGAGCGGGTTTTTGGAAAGCATCTCGATGAGCTGAACGGTCCTGAGATACGACTTGTCCTGCCGCAATTGTTCGATGCCCTCTACGGACTTCAGAAACTTGACCTCATACACACACAAAGCATTGGCCTTTGGCGCCCAGAAGGGGCTGGTTCGAGTTGGGGATCCGAGCTTCTCTCTGTAACTGAGCCCAGGGCTCGACTAGCGGGCTGGCGTGAGCTGCTTGATGCCTCGCCTCAGGAGGCACAGGTCTTCGATGCTGGGGTAGAAAGGCTGCGTCAGCTCGTACCAAAGCTTCAGGAGTACCGAGGAATTGTCCACAATGACCTCTTGAACCGAAACGTGTTAGTGGATGGAGGGAGGCTAACTGGGGTGATCGACTGGGGAAACGCATTCTATGGTGATCCGCTCTATGACAATGCTTGGTTTCTTTACTGGTGGCCTTGGTATCCGGAATGGAAAGAGATTGACTTGCAGGAAATTCTAGACCTCCACTGGGATAAGCATGGAGGCCGGCCTGCACAGTTGGAGGAACGCCTTCTTTGCTGCCTCATCCACATCGGCCTCGACCATATCGCCTACAGCGCATTCCGGCAACGTCCAGATGAAATAAGGCGCCATGCCAAGCAATTGTTGACCTACATCTAGCTCTCTACTCGAACATCGAAACGGAGTGAATCCTTTCGTCTGCAAAAAAGTCTGATTGTCTGCAAGCTCACCATTCGTTACATTATTGGTAGCGGCCATCGCGAGAGCGCGGTCGTATGACGGACAAGGCGGTGTAGAACAGTATGATATGGGGAAAAGGGAAGGTATGGCCCTCCGAGCAGGAGCGATATGAGGACCCGAAAACCGGCGTGGCGGTCTGCCAGTTGACGAATTATAAAGGTCATAGCCGGCATTTATATTTTACGGAGAACGGTTGGTTCGATGGAGGGAGTAGGGTGCTGTTCGTCTCCGATCGTCAGAACTGTACCAATCTCTTCAGCTTGGAGCTTTCGACAGGAGAGATTACCCAACTCACGGATCTGGGCGGTGAGCATACGGATCTGAGCGTTTGTCTAAACCCTCTGGGGACACATGCATATTACCGGATGGGCCAGACGATCACCTCGATTGACCTCTCGACATTAGCTGAAGAGGTCATATTCCAGGGGATGGAGGACTTCCAGCTGGGTCAAGTGACCTGTATGGCTGACGGTGCGTACCTGGCAGTAGCGTTGTCAGAGGATTACTCGAAGCGGCTGCGGCTCGACTTGACCAACGGTTATGTCGGTCACCGGGAGCTAATGGAAGCTAAGCCGTTAAGTCGTATCGCCCGCATCTCAACGCGCCCCGGCGGCGGTTGGGAGATTCTGCATGAGGAGCATGCTTGGATCGGGCATCTGAACGCTTCCCCGACGCAACCCAATCTGCTAACCTTCTGCCATGAGGGACCATGGCATCTGGTTGATCAACGTATCTGGGGGATGGACCTCTCTACCGGCACGATATGGAAAATCCGAGAGCGTAAGGAGCCCTTGGAGCTCATCGGACACGAATACTGGCACGAGGACGGCGTACATGTGGGCTACCACGGTTTCAAAGCGGACCGCTCGGCCGGCTTCTTCGGCAAGGTTCGTTATGACAATACGGAGCTCGAAGAGGTGGGCTTCGAATTCGTTAATTGGCATGCTCACTCTTACGGATTTGAGCAGGTTGTCGTTGACGGTCGCTTCCCGCTGACCGATCTGATTTACTGGAAACGGGTGAACGGCGTGTTCAACTCGCCGCGTGTACTCTGCGAGCACCGCTGTAGCTTCCACTCGCAGCTGGTGCACGCCCACCCACGGTTCAGTCCAGACGGCCGGCAGCTGTTGTTCACAAGCGACCGGAACGGCTATGCCAACTTATATTTGCTAGATCTACCGGAAGACCCCGAGACACTGCCGCTGTTCGAAGGCTAGAACGGAAAGTACAAGAATGTGGAATATCGGTTAATGGAGTATTACGGAAACACTGGGATTTCCCATGCCTAAACGAGTTAATGGTACAAGTGGAAATGGTATGGGGACTAGGGGCTATCAAATGGGGACGGTAGTTGAGGAGCTTGTTTTCAGAAGCTCCTCAATTGTGATAGCACGAAAAGTATAGCTTAATTAAACTGCAAGTTATAGAACCTGGCATAGAGCCCGTTTTTCTTCAAAAGATGATCATGTGTACCTTCCTCGGCAATCCCTTGTTCAGATAGCACTATAATCCTGTCTGCCTTTTTGATGGTGGACAGCCGATGTGCAATGACAAAGGTAGTTCGGTTTTTAGCCAGCTGTTCAAAGCTTTCCTGCACGATTTGTTCACTCTCATTGTCTAGAGCGGAGGTAGCTTCATCAAATATAAGAATAGAAGGGTTTTTCAAAAATACACGTGCAATACTTATACGCTGCTTCTGGCCCCCTGAAAGCTTGACGCCGCGTTGCCCAATATAGGCGTTGTAGCCTTCCGGGAATCCCATGATAAATTCATGAGCATTTGCATGCTTGGCAGCTTCAATAACCTCCTCTTCTGTAGCATCAGGCTTCCCATATATAATATTCTCTTTAATAGTGCCCGCAAACAAGTACACATCTTGTTGAACGTGCCCAATATGATCACGCAATGACTTTAGCTTGATCGTTTTGATGTCAATACCATCAATATGTATCGTGCCTTCACTGGTTTCGTAAAAGCGGGGGATTAGACTGCAAAGCGTCGTTTTTCCAACTCCCGATGATCCTACAAGCGCTACATATTCACCAGGATTTGCCGTTATATGGACATGGCTAAACACATAGTTCGAGTCGCTGGCATACTGGAAGCCTACATTTACAAATTCCACTTTCCCTTTTACATGGCTTAACTCAATCGCAGCTTTTGCATCCGTAATATCTGGCTTGACCGCCAAAATTTCCATAAATCGTTCAAACCCCGCCACCCCGCCTTGCAGATTTTTGGTAAAGTTAACTACCCTTCTCACCGGATCAATCAGAGTGTTTATATACAATAAAAAGGTAATCAGCTCTGTTAGAAGCAATTGGTTGTTACTTACAAGAATAGCACCCACGATCACCACCGCAATATTCATAAATGAAATAAACCCAGTCAAGCCATTAAAAAACAAGGCCTCTACCAAGTAGCCATGCTTCCTGCTTTCCAGAAACCTGCCGTTACTGCTTCTGAATTTATCCATTTCGATGTCTTCATTAGCAAACGATTGTACGACACGTATTCCTGCCAGGCTGTCTTCAAGCTGCGAGTTGATGTCTGCGATCCGTTCCTTATTCTTTTTAAGAGCATCTTTCACCTTGATGCTATAGTGATAGGCAAAAATAAACATGATAGGTAAAATCAAAAAAATAGTTAAGGTGAGTATCCCATTGATGCTTGCCAATATAAAAAACGAGCCTATGATTCTCACCAGAGATATAACCGTGTCCTCCGGTCCATGGTGGGCGAGCTCTGAGATATCGAGTAAATCTGTTGTCGTTCGCGACATCAGCTCCCCTGTTCGGGCATTGTCATAATACTGGAAAGAAAGCTTTTGAAAATGTTGAAACAAATCGTTGCGCATGTCCGACTCCATCTTGGCTCCCATCGCATGTCCAAAATAGTCGGTGTAGAAGTTGCTGATGTACTCCACAACCATCAAAAACAGAAAGATCCCAACCATTTTAATAACTAAATCTGTAGTGATTCCCTCATCACTTATGGCATGTGTGGTAATTTGATTGACCAGCATGGGATACGCAAGTACGGTTACAGAAGCCAGTGCTGCAAAGAATAAGTCCGCAAACAACACCTTTTTATAAGGCTTGTAATAAGCTAAAAACCGATTCAACTTGTTCACGAATATTCCTCCCGTTTATGGAAACATTCCCTTTTGTATTCATGCTAGCTTCCCAATACCCAATTATCTATATAACAATTGATTATAACCAATTATTATCATCGTTAAATGATAGCTCCGGATGCAGGATTGAACTAAACATGCTGCGCGAGAGCAGCAGCGGATCCAACAGGCTTTAAAGGGTCAGCTTGGGGAACAGGCACCTTCACCGTATTACGACATCCAGCGGGATGACGCTTGAAGACATCGGGGCGTTTTTGAGCTTCACGTTGTATCATGAGGGCATGCATTTCAACTCGATTAAGCATTATAAAGTGTTGTTGAGCTCTTAGTTATTGAAGTGACCATCAACGAGGCTGTCGATTGCAATTGAATCGGCAGCCTCGTTGTGCTAACTATTTCATTGATATATCTTACCCATAAACCTTTTTACAGCTCACAAAGTGAATGGGAAGGCGAAAGATGGGTAAAGTGAGATATGAAGTGAAATTTTTCAAGGATTCATGTATGCGGGCTCCCTAACTTCGGGGAACTTAATGAAAGGTGGAAGCTATGGGCAAAGCAGCGGTACTCGAAGCACCGAAACAAAAGAAATTACTGTTTAGTGTCGGACTAAGCTGGCTTTTTGATGCGATGGATGTGGGGATTATATCCTTTATAGTAGCTGCATTAGCAGTCGAGTGGAAGCTTGGACCTGAGCAGATCGGCATGCTCACCGCTATCAACTCCATTGGAATGGCTGTGGGAGCCGCAGTAGCCGGTTCTCTTGCTGACCGATACGGCCGCAGGTCGATATTGCTTTGGACTTTGCTCATCTTCTCCATATCCAGTGGACTGTCCGCTTTAGCGACAAGCTTTGTGGTTTTATGCGTTTTACGCTTTACAGCAGGCTTTGGCCTTGGCGGTGAGCTGCCTGTTGCTTCAACCCTTGTTTCCGAGTCGATGCCCGTTAATGAAAGGGGACGTGCTGTTGTGCTGCTTGAAAGCTTCTGGGCAGCTGGCTGGATTGTTGCGGCCTTAATCGCATATTTCATCATTCCACTTTACGGCTGGAGGATGGCTTTTGCAATAGGTGCTGTTCCTGCCTTATATGCCCTCTATCTCAGGCGAACGGTGCAGGATTCGCCCCGTTATACTGCACAGCGCAGCGGCAGGTTATCGTTTCGTGACCGGGTGGCTGCTGCATGGTCAACGAAGTATCGCAGATCCACGATCACCTTATGGGTGTTATGGTTTACGGTCGTATTTTCTTATTACGGTATGTTTCTATGGCTCCCCACGGTTATGATGCTGAAGGGCTTTGGGCTTGTGAAGAGCTTTCAATATGTGCTTATTATGACAATTGCCCAGTTACCTGGCTACTTCACTGCCGCTTATTTTATTGAGAAATTCGGACGGAAGTTCGTGCTTGTTTCCTATTTACTTCTGACGGCGGTAAGCGCTATTTGGTTTGGCAACGCCGAAACAGTTGGTATGCTGATAGCATCGGGAATCTGCCTGTCTTTCTTCAACCTGGGAGCTTGGGGAGGTATGTATGCTTATACGCCCGAGTTATATCCGACTTCAGTCCGGTCAACAGGCGTCGGGCTTGCTGCCGCTTTTGGACGAATCGGCGGGGTGATTGGACCGTTTCTAGTGGGCATGCTGGTTGCGCGGGAGATACCTATCCACATTATCTTTATGATATTTTTCGTTGCGATTGTCATTGGAGCCTTAACGGTATTGTTCTTCGGCAAAGAAACCAAAGGTATAGACCCGGATCTTGAGCCAGCAAACAAGTAACATGGTCAAATTGGGGTAATAAGAATCAGGCAGAACACTAATTCGATGTATTGAGGGAGGAAAACACGATGAATGAACTATTAAAAAAAGTATTTTCACTAGGGCTAGGAGCGACAATTGCCAGCAAGGAAAAAATTCAGCAGGTGGTTGATGAGCTGGTAGTAAAAGGAGAGCTAGGTCAGAATGAATCCAAGGATCTCATAGATAATCTGGTGGCCAAAGGGGAGGAACAAAAGGATTATGTCAAACAGATGGTAAGGGATCAGGTGAAAAAGGTACTGGACGAGCTGCAGATAGCGACCAAACAGGATCTCAAAGACCTTGAAGCACGCCTTAAAGCATCGGGAGCGGGTGCTGATCCTGTATCGATTAAGGATCCGACAACATTGGCTCCTTCAGCCAATTCGATCCTAATTGTAGATTCAACATCGAGTGAAGAGAGCTCTGTGAATCCACACAAAACACACCCGAATCCTACGCAGTCTCTGTAAGCTGATGATCAAAATTCGTCATACCAAACGTTATCGTGAAATTGCTGTCGCTCTTGTAAGGCATGGCTTCGGTTATATGGTGGAAGAGCTGGGATTATTTCATCTGCTGACTTTTCCCAGGCTGGGATTGAGGAGAAGGGAGCATGCTGCTGCATCAGCCAAAACTATGGAGGTGCGAATCCGGCTGGTTCTGGAACAGCTGGGACCTACCTTTATAAAGCTGGGACAGCTCACCAGCACCCGCAACGATCTGCTCTCCAAGGAATTGATCCATGAATTGGAAAAGCTGCAGGATCAGGTTCCGCCTTTCTCCTCAGAGCAGGCGCGAGCCATTCTGCAGGAGGAATTACATAAACCCATTGAGGAAGTTCTGATGGAGTTTGATGATCAACCTATCGCCGCTGCTTCAATAGGTCAAGTTCACTTTGGACGGTTGCTGACTGGCGAAGCCGTGGCCATCAAGATTCAGCGCCCCTTTGTTAAAGAAATGGTAAATCGTGATCTGGAAATATTAGCGGATTTGGCGGAGCTTGCGGAGCGCCGTCTGGATTGGGTGTCTCGCTACCGCATCCGGGAGATGATTGAGGAGTTTTCCCGATCATTGAAGGAAGAGCTGAACTACGTTACGGAAGGAAAGAATGCAGATAGTATAGCGCGGCAATTTATACGGCAATCAACGGTTATCATCCCCAAAGTTTATTGGAAGCACACAACCTCCAAGGTGCTGATCATGGAATATGTTGAAGGCATCAAGTTGAATCAATCCGAGGAGCTGACCGCCCAAGGGTATGATAGGGAACTGATCGCCAAACAATTCGTTAATGCGATGATGCATCAGATATTAATTGAAGGCTTGTTTCATGCCGATCCCCATCCGGGAAACGTATTTGTTTTACCGGAGGGCCGACTGGCTTTCGTTGATTTCGGGATGGTGGGGCGTCTGGATCCGGACATGAAGTATCATCTTTCTTCACTGATTATTGCGATTATGCGAAAAAATACAGATAGTATCATCAGGTCGATCTTACGGTTAGGGCTGGTCTCGGAGGAAGTCGATATGACAACACTCCGCAGGGATTTAAACCAGCTTAGGGAACAGTATTATGACGTTCCCTTTGCTCAGGTCAGCTTGGGTAAAGCTTTAAACGAGCTGTTAATCATCGCAAATCGTCATCATATTCTGGTACCTACTGATTTAACGCTGTTGGGAAAAGCTTTGCTAACGATTGAAGGTGTGACAGAGAAATTATATCCTGAAGGACGGCTGATCGACATGGCTGAGCCCTTTGGCCGGAAGCTGGTTAAGGATAGAATGAGCTCGGGTCAAATACCCAAACGATTCTGGCGTAATCTGATTGAGCTCGGAGACACATTTCTTGAGTTGCCCAAGCAAGCGAATCAGCTGACGAGGATGATCCGCACCGGGAAGCTGAGGATGGAGATAGGCTTGTCGGAAATTGATCTGTTGATGAGAAAGCTCGATCAGGTAAGTAATCGCATTTCATTCAGTATTGTGCTGCTATCATTCAGTATCATTATGGTCGGTTTGATTCTGGCAGCCGCTTTAGGGAATGAAAAGTTGTTCCTTTGGCATATTCCAGTTATCGAAATAGGGTCGGTGGTGGCGAGCCTTATGGTTATATATCTATTATATTCGATCATCAAATCAGGAAGAATTTAGGTGATTTTTCGAGCTTAAGCATTCAGGTACTATATACATGGTTAGAGTCCAAACCATGCACATTTGACATGCTTTAGCAAGATAATACCAATATAACCAACATTTTGCCAAAGACAAATCGATAATTATGATCTTTAATAGATAAGTATCGTTTTAACAAAATGGGGTGATAGAATGAGAAAGCCAGCAGCGAAAATTGCTACTCTGCTGACCGTAATCATTTCCTTCTTCCTTGTCGTTCCTGCAGAGCATGCAGATCAAAGAATGATTGTAGCGAATAAGCAAGCAATTTCCGAAGTGTCATTGCCTAGCAGTACGTTTATTCAGAAGGAAAGCGGAAATCAGGTTGACAACTCGTTGAAAGATAGGAAGCTTATACTGGAAAAGGTAGAGAAGGTAACAATCTTAAGCGCCGAACCTATAACAGAAGTGCCGATAGTACCTAATCCAAACGTAGAAGCTTCAAATCCTCCGAAGTTGGAAACTCCTAGTCTAAGCTCAACGACTGAAAAGAAAAGTATATCAGACAGTGATAAGGAGTTACTTGCAAGGCTTGTTACAGCCGAAGCGAGAAATCAGCCGTATTTAGGTCAAGTGGCGGTAGCTGCCGTTGTTTTAAACAGGACAGAATCAGATAAATTTCCTGAAACTATTGAAGGCGTTATTAATGCTAATAACGGAAAGGTGTACCAATTTTCCCCTGTAAAGAACGGCTCAATCAATAAGCCTGCTATTGAAGCGGCGGTTCAGGCGGTTGAAGATGCTTTAAATGGCAGCGATCCAACGAACGGATCCTTATATTTTGCGGAATTAAAAAGCGCAGCACATGTACCAAACCGAAACGCTAATGTTACGGTGAAGATTGGCGATCACACTTTTTATAAATAAGAGCGTTGGGGGTATATCCCCCTTTATTCTTATCGAAAGAATAGTCGCACGCTCCGGTTAGCCTGTCGGCGAAATGAAATGCAATCGTAAATATTAATCGGAAGCCGATTCATACATGAATCGGCTTTTTTTTGCGTCCAAAATTCAAGCTCCTTGCCAGTACGAAGCCCAGCCTTCGTACGTCTAAGGAGCTTACATAAAATGAATGAAGCGAGCTATAGGCTCACCACATCTTTCAAAGTGTGTTTTGGATGGATACGTCGACCTTTGCCGCGTTGTCTTCGCCGATTTCTTTAGATATTAGATGGTAGCTAGCGGAGGTAATAATATTCATTTCCCATGCTAATAGGTGTTCAAAGAAATCTATTGAATTTTTAGATGCTATTCACAGCCAGCTTACATGCACTGACTGACGAAGTAAATCCTTGGTTTATTCCAAGTAAGCTGGCTGTGTGCGTCTATTTTTGCAAAAGGAAATTATTGGACGAATGCAAGAGGTTGACGAAAAAGCATAAATCTTTTATAGTATCGATATACCCATACGGGTATGTGTATTATATTATGTATCTGAATAATACCGGTGTGGAATAAGTGCTCAGCCTCAGAGCAAACTAATTCAGATTATATTTAGAAAGGCAGGAACCCTATGGATTTGACATGGATTCTAACCATTTTGGCGATAGGATTTATGGGTTCATTTATTTCAGGGATGGTGGGAATCGGAGGCTCCATCATTAACTATCCGATGCTGTTGTTTATTCCTCCTGCACTTGGATTCGCAGCTTTTTCTGCCCAAGAGGTGTCAGCGATTAGTGCAGTTCAAGTTTTCTTTGCAAGTTTGATGGGAATGCTTGTCTTTCGAAAAGGAGGATTTGTTCACAAGCAATTAGTTATCTACATGGGTATTTCCATTATGATTGGCAGTCTTGTAGGAAGCTTTGTTTCGAATTCCCTGCCAAGCTCTGTTATTAATATGGTTTATGCGGTATTGGCTCTAATCGCGGCAGTCATGATGTTTTTACCGAAAAAGGGAAGTGATGCTCAAGACGTTAGTCAAGTTACCTTCAACAAGATTTTAGCTGTTTCTCTTGCGTTAGTTATAGGTCTGGTAGCAGGTATAGTAGGTGCTGCAGGAGCCTTTATCACCGTGCCTGTTATGCTGGTTGTTCTCAAGATTCCGACAAGAATAGCGATCGCTTCTTCCTTAGCTATTACTTTCATTTCATCCATTGGCTCGACAACAGGCAAGCTTATGGGCGGTCACATGCTTTTGGTTCCGTCGATTCTACTGGTGATTGCGAGTTTGATTGCTTCACCGCTTGGAGCAAAACTAAGCAAAAAAGTCAATACGAAAATCCTGCAATGGGTTTTGGCTGCTTTGATCGTAGCAACCGTCATTAAAATATGGATTTCGATTTTACTCTAGGGAGGAAAAAATAATGACAAACCAAGTTGAGTTGCAAGGAATGAGTGCTGCTTCGTTGACTCAAAAGATTTTGAACCATGAGCCGATTTTTATTTTAGATGTTCGTAATGAAAGTGGCTTTAACGATTGGAAGATTGAAGGTCATCATGTGCATGTTATGAACACACCATACTTTGATTTGATTGATGGGGTAGATGCTGTTCTTGATCAAATTCCAGATAATCAAGAAGTTCTTGTAGTATGTGCCAAGGAAGGCTCCTCAAGATTTGTAGCGGAACAATTGGTTGAGCAGGGCAAGTCTAACATTTCATATCTGATAGGTGGTATGAAGTCTTGGAGCGAGCATTTGGAACCCGTTAAAATTGGTGGTATGAAAGATGGAGGTGCGATCTATCAGTTTGTCCGAATAGGTAAAGGCTGCCTATCTTATATGGTGATCTCAAATGGTGAAGCAGCGGTTATTGATGCCGTTCGAATGACAGAGGTATTTGAGGAGTTTGCAAGAGAACACAAGGCAACAATCAAACATACGATTGATACGCATCTTCATGCTGACCACATCTCTGGTGGTCGACAATTAGCCGAGAAAACGGGGGGGTCATACTGGCTGCCGCCTAAAGATGCAACGGAGGTTGTTTTCCCTTTTGAGAAGCTTGAAGAAGGAAACCATCTAGTCGTAGGCAATACGGAAATTAAGATACAGCCGATTTATTCGCCTGGTCACACCATTGGAAGTACATCATTAATTGTTGACGATCACTACTTACTGTCTGGGGATATTCTGTTTGTGAAGTCTATTGGTCGTCCTGATTTGGCTGGCAAAGCCGAGGATTGGGTTGCAGACCTCAGATCAACCTTGTATGAGCGTTATAAGCAGCTATCAAATGATTTAATCGTGCTCCCTGCTCATTTTGGTAAGGTGACGGAGTTGGGTGCTGGTGGTCAAGTTTCAGCACGCCTGGGTGACTTGTATCAAGAAAATCCAGGGTTAAACATACAAGATGAGTCCTTATTTAGACGGACGGTTACTGAAAATTTGCCGCCGCAGCCGAATGCCTATCAGGAAATACGGCAAACGAATATGGGCAAAGTGACTCCAACCTATGAAGAACAACGGGAAATGGAAATTGGACCCAATCGTTGTGCGGTTCATAATTAAGCGGATTTGATATTAGGTTGTGTGATTGTAATTTTATGATAAGGAGTGAGACTGAATGAATGGTAAAGCCTACAATGAACTATTGCCAAACGAAGTTCATGATCGAATGAAAAGCAAAGAAAATGTCGCGATTATTGATGTACGAGAGCCTGATGAATGGGAGTCCGGTCATATTCCAGGCGCTAAACATATTCCACTAGGTCAAATTACCGGTGCACTTAATGAAATAAATCCAAAAGAAGAAACGATTGTGGTTTGCCGCAGCGGAAATCGAAGTGGTAAAGCGTGTGAATATTTATCTTCACTGGGTTTTAAAGTCCTTAACATGTCTGGCGGTATGTCAGCATGGTCTGGGGATATCGAGATTGGGAAATAAGCATGATATAAAATGGGAGGTATGACTTATGACAACTTTACAAGTAGATCGCACCCTAGATTGTGAAGGGCTTGCGTGCCCGCTTCCGGTGGTTCGCACGAAAAAAACCATGGATGAGCTGCAAGCCGGCGAAGTGTTGGAAGTGCGCTCAACGGATAAAGGATCGGTTGCAGACCTTAAGGGTTGGTCAAGCCGCACAGGCAATCAATATGTAGGGGTAAAAGAAGAGAACGGAGTATACCGTCACTTCATTCGCAAAGCAGAGGTATCTGATTCGAAAGCAGAAATGAAATATCCGCATACCGCAACGAATGACGAGATCCAAGCTAAAGTAACTTCCGGCGAAAAAATCCAAATCCTTGATGTTCGGGAGCCCGCTGAATATGCCTTCGGACGTATTCCCGGTGCAATATCGATTCCATTGGGAGAACTGGAGCAAAAGGTAACAGAGCTTGATCCCAATAGTGAATATTATGTCGTTTGTCGTACGGGAAACCGAAGTGACATGGCAAGCCAAATACTAACGGAAAAAGGGTTCAAACACATTAAAAATGTAACACCTGGGATGTCACAATGGACTCATGAACTTGAAAAAGACTAAAAATAATAAGGAGATGGAATGATGTCTAACAAAAAAGTAGCTATTATCGCATCAAACGGTGGGCTGGAAACGGCATATAAAGTATTAAACATCGCCACAGCGGCGGCAGCATTGGATGCGGAGGTAGCCATTTTCTTCACCTTCGAAGGCTTGTCCATTGTCCATAAAGATTCAGAGCAAATGCTGCGGCTGAAACCTGGCAATGAGGGACTGAAGGAGGGCTTTAAAAGAGCCAATGTCCCGTCAGTTAAAGAACTCATCGAAATCGCTAAAGAGTCTGGAGTTCGATTCATTGGCTGTCAAATGACGATCGATGTCATGGGTCTTGAAAAGGAGCATTTTATTGATGAAATCGAGCTGGGTGGCGCCGCGACATTCTTGGACTTTGCTTTCGATGCTCAAGTTAGCTTGAATTTCTAAAATGTATTTGGAAAAGGAGAACATAAAAATGGGGAATTTAGTTGTTGACGCAAAGGGACTTGCATGTCCAATGCCGATTGTGAAAGCGAAAAAAGGGATCGACTCCTTGGAATCCGGTCAAGTTATGGAACTGCAAACGACAGATAAAGGATCAATGAAGGACTTTCAAGCTTGGGTAAACCAAACCAATCACAAGCTTATTGATTCTAAAGAAGATAATGGCGTATTCACCTTTTTTGTGAAAAAGGGTTAATATATTTATCACATAAGGTACGTAGGAACTGTATTAAGGAGGTGCGCTCCTTGATTAATTCCTTGGGTAGACTGGAAGCGGCTAAACTTTGTAAGTAACTCAAAGAGTAGTTATATTTTTTTGAATATCTAAATACCTATACACGTATAGGTAAAAAGGGGATGAAATTCTTGATAGAAAACAAAGAAAAAACAACGATTGTACTTTTTAGCGGAGAATTAGATAAAGCCATTGCGGCTTTTATTATTGCAAATGGTGCCGCTGCTTATGACCACGAAGTGACTATTTTCTTTACCTTTTGGGGACTAAACACACTGCGTAGAAATGAGCGGATTTCAGTAAAAAAGGGATGGCTGGAGCAGATGTTCGCCAAAATGATGCCACGCGGAGCGGACAAGCTTGGATTATCTAAAATGAATTTTGGTGGTATGGGTCCAAAAATGATCAAGCACGTATTGAAAAAGCATAATGCGATGTCACTTCCTCAATTAATTGAACTAGCTCAAGAGCAAGGGGTCAAGTTGATCGCTTGTACCATGACTATGGACCTGCTTGGTTTACAGGAGGAAGAACTTTTTGATGGCATTGAGTATGCAGGGGTTGCTGCTTATTTGGGTGATGCCGCAGATGCAAATGTGAATTTGTTCATTTAATGGTTCTCCTCCATCACGTTGTTTTTGTGGATCATATCGGTAATAATATACCTATACCGGTATCAAAATGGAGGTTATAAAATGAAATACGATGATGATGTGAAAAGAAGATTGAAGCGTGTAGAAGGTCAAATTCGCGGTGTTCTAAAAATGATGGAGGAAGAGCAGTCTTGCAAAGATGTTGTGAGCCAAATCTCTGCCGTCAGAAGTGCAGCGGATAAGGCGATTGCCTACATTGTCGCGGTAAATTTAGAACAATGTATCCTTGATGAAAAAGCAGCTGGAAGAGATACAAGCAAAATAGTCCAACAAGCAGTGGACTTGTTAGTTAAAAGCCGCTAAGACTAAGAAAAAGAGGTTTAGGACATGGATTTCAAACTAATTTTTAATATCATAGTCGTTGTCTTTCTAATCTGGTTTGTTTATTCGCGATTTGCCGGAGTCAAAGGTCTTAAACATCTAGTGCCGGATCAATTTCAGGATGAACTAAAGGGAAATCATAATAAAGTCTTGATTGATGTACGTGAACCTGGTGAAGTAAAGCAAGGGTATATCCCAGGAGCACTTAACATTCCGTTATCTCAAATTAAAAACAGAGTAGGCGAAATTCCCAAAGATAAAAGTGTGTACCTATATTGTCGAAGCGGGATGAGAAGTAAACAAGCTGCGCGCATTCTCTCTAAGAATGGATTTCAGGAGCTCGCTCATTTACAGGGTGGCATTATGTCTTGGAAAGGGAAATTAACAAAATAAACGAAAAAATCATTAGCTCATAAGAATAGCTAATGATTTTTTCGTTTTACATAAGTTTCTTCTTCAATTTGCACATACTTATTTTGCTGCAACATTGTAATGCTCCACGTATCCCTCTAAGGAAGGTATGAATTCCTTTTCGTAATGACCAATTGGACATGCTTTAATCACATGAGAAAATAATATATTTGATTTATCCGTGGTTAGCGTTTCTTTACAAACAGGGCATTTCTCTTGTTTTAATATATTTAAAAGTGACATCCGCAAAACCTCCTAAATCCGATTAGTATACCATGGATTATAATATAATATAAAATCTGATCAGTTGTAAATATGCGAATTTGTGGATCAAGTAAAATAGCAACGCTCCCCATGACCATGGGACAATTACAATTAGATAAGTATCAAGTTGATAAACGGCAAAGCTTATAGTCTGTCTCCTGCTGTAAGCTTGCATACAGTGAGAAACGTTTACCGTCATAAAATACTGTCCATACTAGTGAATGTAAAGATCGAACAAACCGTGTACCAGCACTGCTTAGGTACTTGGAAGTAGATGACCTCTCTAAGGTGGTGATAAGTTTTGAGCACTTTCGGTCAACAGCTGCGGCAGATCAGACAACAAAAAGGATTTGGTTTAAATGAATTTGCCAAAGATTTAGGAGTTTCACCAGCCTATCTAAGCAATTTAGAGACGGGGAAGACACAGACCATTCAGCTTGAGATATTAAGCAGACTGCAAAATGAACTACATATGATTGTTGACGAGGATGAGCCTGTGAGCGATCATGCTGCATTGCGTGTTGAGCGTATAAGTGGCATGCTGCAAGACCTGTACCATTCCAACCAGCCAGCTGCAGAATACTTGATGGTAATGATGGAGCAAGGTATGGAGTTGTTTGAAGACGGATAGCGAAAAGCGTTCTCGAAGATTTCCAACGCTCTGAAGGCGGCGGGAGAGCCGTTTGATTCGGGAATAAGATAGCGACTGGACGCAGCTGCAGCCGTATCATCCAAAATAATTAACAACAACATGCCAAAGAAAACCGATTCAATACGTTCCCGCTCTGGTTTATAATGGTCATGCAACGTCCTGTTCGTTCGTTGATCATGATGAAACCGTAAAGGAGCCAGATCGGATGCTGGAAAATAAAGAGGTTCAAATTCGCGACCCATTCATATTGCCGGTCGCAAGTGAAGGTAAATATTATATGTATGGCAGCACGGATACGAATATTTGGGGGAAAGGTACTGGCTTTAACGTATATGTAGGCGATGACCTGCAGCGCTGGGAGGGTCCTTATCCTGTATTCCGACCGGACAGCGACTTCTTTTCGGATACCAATTTCTGGGCTCCTGAAGTGTACGCTTACGGGGATCGGTACTATATGTTCGCCACGTTCCGGCGCAAGGATAACGAGTTGCTGGGTACGGCAGTTCTTGCTGCCGACAGCCCGCTCGGGCCGTTCAAGCCTCATAGCGAGGGACCTGTTACCCCCGAGAGCTGGAGCTCGCTGGACGGCACGCTGTTTATTGACGAACAGGGTTCTCCGTGGATGGTATTTTGCCACGAATGGCAGCAGGTAGCTGACGGCGAAGTATGCGCCATGCGGCTGTCGGATGATTTGAAGGGCGCCTTGGGTGAGCCTGTGGTGCTGTTTCGTGCTTCCGAAGCTCCGTGGACGACACCTTACGTCGCTAAGCGATATCCCGATCAGGACAATTATGTAACGGACGGCCCTTTCCTGTTTCGTTCTTCCAGCAACCAACTGTTCATGCTGTGGGCAGGCTTCATAGAGAACAAATATGCACTGGGTATCGCCAAATCGAGCTCGGGCAGGATCACAGGACCTTGGGTGCACGAAGAGCAGCCGCTCTATCGCAACGATGGCGGGCACGGTATGATCTTCCGGACTCTGGACGGCCAACTGAAGCTGACCATTCATGCTCCTAACCAGACGCCGGATGAACGTCCTCTCTTCCTGAACATTTCAGACAATGGGGACGCCATCACGCTCATTAATGGCTGAACGTCACATTAACCCTCAGGTATGACTTGAATCTATAGAAACAGCGGAACTGAACCGAATGGACATGGGAGCCATTCGGTTTTTTGTATTTTATTTCCGATTTTTCGTAATATTTTTACGCCAAGCACAGAGACAGATGCCGTGAACGAAGGTAAAAGGTGATTGAGTTGAGGCTTTGAAAATTCCGATTTAGCGCTATAATGAACTTGACGATTGGCATGTAGAGGGATACCATGAGAGTGGGGCATCTCCTTTATATGGAAATTGTGGTCTGTAACCGTCAATTTCTACAAGAAGGTGGGATAACCTTCTTATTCACTCAACTTTTTCACTCAACTTTCGCAACTTGAAAACGAATACATGCTCTTGTCCTTGCAGGGGTTAATAGTAAAAAAATCACATGCTTTACAGAAAAACACCCTTGACTAAATCAGGTTTTCTACGGTGTCCTCTACCCTGCAAATCAGCCAGCTACTTCGCCAAGCTGGTATCGCCTGGCGTCTTCCAACTTTTATTTTCCTTGGTCTTTGAAGACCGAAACTAGTTCCGCCTTTTCGAAGTGAACGCAGTCCATCGTTACCTAGCAAGAATGTCATTTATCGATTTCTTAACCTCTCCCACTTTGCTTGGCGCAAGTTTCTTCACCGCTTCAGCCTGAAGGTCGTCTTACTTTTCGATTCGCTCATTTCCTCTCCTCACATTCGGATATTCATCGTTGACGGTTCCGTACTGACCCGAAACCGCAGCAAGCAAGCGGACTCTTAGCTCGTGACTTCGACCATATGACCGGCTGGGGTCGTCCGCATTTATGGCATGCTTAAACCTTATCTCAAGCTAGGTACTGAATTTCAAGCCGCCCCATCGATATGATCTTCAGCCTTACGACGGTGGTTTTCAGCCGTTATTTGGTGATGGTATGGTAATGTAGACAGGAGAACGATGCCAAATTGCTGAGCCGTTTATTCTTTCTCTTTGTCGATGAAGTTCGCCGCTTGCAACATCGGAAGGCGATTTTTCTGCAACTGGCAGAAGCTAAGGCCAAATTAACTGCGAAAGTTGAGTTATTTTCGACTTTATCCGTTTTAAATCGACGGCACGGTTTTTTAACAGTCTAGTTTTCATATTGATATTTTACACCAATTAAAGGAAAGCTTGAGGGGCAGTTGTAAAATGAGAATGAATAGAAGTAAGGTTGAACGGATTCGGAAATTGCTCCACTCCGGGTCACTTAAAAGAAGATTAATTATCTATATATTGATCGGATCGTTACCGCCGTTGATGTTGTTAGGTTTCATTACTTATCATTCGACATACTCAATTTTGGAAAATAAAATTCAAAGTGGGATTACAGCCAGTCTAAAACAAGAAGCGACGGGTTTGGAGAATACTATAAATAATATGGATTTTGCAAGCAAGCAGTTTTCACTTGACAGACGTATCGTAGAGTCCTTGCAAACGTACTTTACCAATTCCGATTCTTACGAACGTGTAGCGGCAATGTCGGAAATTCAGAATGTGATCAATACAGTCAATTACACGAATCCTTATCTAGGTTTAACGTTCTATTACGTCCCTAAAGAGCCGGATCATATTTTATTTGAAAATTCGAACGTGAAGCCGCAGTTTTCCGAAGCGAATTTGCCCCATTTCACGAATTATAACGGTGGGGTCTATTACGGTCCGCATACTACTATGTATCGAGATGGAAGCAACATCGTCTTTTCGAATTTGCGTAAGGTGAATATTAGCGACCGAGATGTCTATATCTATTTGGAAACAAATTTCAATCTGTTTCGGAATTTGATTTACCGAGAAGCCTACGGAATCGAAGTGTCTCATTTATTAACCAATAATAAGGGTGAAATCATATATACGGATAATTGGGAGCCCACAAATTCGAAGGAATCATCGCAATTAAGGGAAGTGATTCGCAAAAAATCTTCAAGGTATAAAGGGTACTTACTCTTCAGTTTTCCGAGTACCCAGGGATGGGAGCTTACGGTGGCTGTAAAATCGACGGTCTTTTACAGTGAAATTAATCGATGGCTGGTACGTTTTGGTATGCTCATGGCGGGGGCTTTGTTCCTTTCGTTGTTGATGGCTTACGCGATTTGGAAAATGATTTATCATCCTCTTCAAAGGGTAAAACAGGAAATTATACTAATGCGTGATAATCGAAGCACCACTTTTCAAGATACACATGTGTCAGAGTTCGATCTACTGCTTCGCGATTTTTGGGAGATGCGGCAACATATTGGCGAATTGAATGACACCGTTATGCTGAATGAGAAGAACAAGAGCCGGCTGGAAATCGAAAAGTTGTTGATTCAAATCAACGTAGTTCAGTATCAAAATTGGTGGCAATGGCAAATAGGTACACCACTGGCACTCAATGATATAACTGTTTTAATGTATGACGATTTAACGGCAACACAAATTGCTAATTACATGTCTGCAGTTGATTACTGTCAGCCATCGGTAACGATGACAGGTGCAAATAGAGCATGGGAAGCTCTGATTGTCGGAGTCAGAGGTGTGATTGTCAAGGATAGTACACAAATAGCAAATGCAACAGGTGGTTTAAGTAATATATTTGATTATGTAACAAAAGGAGACGGATTTTATTCAGATGGTTCTTTTGTACAACATTCATACTTTGCATACAATGGGGGTTATGGAGTATCTCTTATTGAATCAGTAAGAAGCTTAATGTATCTTGTTGGAGGATCTACTCATGATGTTACTGATCCTGATAAACAGAATGTATATAAATGGATTTATGACGCATTTGAACCCCTTATTTATAAAGGCGCCTTAATGGATATGGTAAGAGGCAGAGAGATAGTTAAAGATTGGGAGGAGGATAGCCATAGGGCATTGCGTTCGATAATTCTCTTATCTGAGATTGCTCCTTCTACAGATGAAACAGCTTTTAAACGTATGATAAAGTATTGGATGCAGACAGACACATTTAGCAGTATATTAACTTATTCTTCCATACAAATCATTGAAATGGCTAGTGCAATAGTGAATAATGCTTCCATTACTTCAAGAGGAGAACTTGTAGAATACAATCAATATGCGGGTATGGATCGTGCTGTTCAGCTAAGACCTGGTTTCGGTTTTGGTATTAGCATGCACTCAAGCCGTATAGGAAACTATGAAAGTATTAATAGTGAAAATAAAAAGGGTTGGCATACCGGAGATGGCATGACCTATCTCTATAACAACGATTTGTCCCAGTATAGAGATAATTTCTGGCCTACTGTTGATTCATACAGACTTCCTGGAACAACTGTACTTCAAAATACATCAGTTGTAGGCGGTCGCTCTGATAAGGATTGGGTTGGTGGTACGAATATGTCTGGGTTATATGGGGTTACAGGTATGGAATTACATCTAATAGGTCAATCCCTTACAGCTAAAAAATCTTGGTTTATGTTTGATGATGAAATTGTTGCATTGGGTTCTGGTATAACCAGTACTGATGGTGTTACAGCAGAGACTATAGCAGAAAATAGAAGAATAAGCAGCAACGGTAATAATGCATTAACCGTAAACGGTGTGGCAAAATCTACAGCACTTGGCTGGACAGAGAACATGACAGGCGTAAATTACATTCATTTAGCTGGAAGCGTAACTGGTTCAGATATTGGCTACTATTTCCCTGGATCTACAACAATTACAGGCCTACGTGAGGCGAGAACAGGAAATTGGAAAGAAATTGATGGGAATACAACTACTTCAACCACTCCATATACAAATAATTTCTTGAGTTTAGGATTCAACCATGGAGTCAATCCTACAAACGCTAACTATTCATATGCAATATCACCAAATAAGACGAATGCACAGGTAAGTGCTTATGCAAGTAATCCCAATTTCACTATATTAGAAAATTCCACTGATGCCCAAGCTGTTAAGGAAAACGGGCTCAATATCGTAGGGGTTAACTTTTGGAACGATATTATAAAAACAGTAGGTCTTATTACATCTGATAGGAAAGCCTCAGTTATGACAAAGGAAAGTGCAAATGATCTAGAGGTATCCGTTTCTGATCCAACCCAAGCAGGCAGAGATACAATAAACATAGAAATAAACAAAAGTGCAACCAGTTTGATAGCTGTTGATAGCGGTATCATTGTAACTCAGCTCTCACCAACAATAAAATTATCGGTAAGTACTATAGGAGCAAATGGTAAGACATTCAAAGCAAAATTTGCTACGACAGGTACAGTGGTTCCATTACCTACACCTGTTCCAATGGTTAATCCATTGATTATTGAAGCTGAGTCTCTTCCTGTACTTGCAACTTCTGATAGTCATACTATTGTTACCAACCCTAATGCTAGTGGTGGAAAAGATGATATGTTCAATGCAAATGCAGTAAATGATTATATAGATTATAAAGTAAATGTGCCACAAGCAGGAACCTATAAGATAACGCTCAGAGTGTATAAATCAACTGCTTCTGTTTTATATCAACTTAAAATAGGTAATACGAATCATGGAGCTCCGTTTGACATCTATTCTACTACAGCAAACTATTTTGATGTTGATTTGGGGGATTATACCTTTAGTGGTCCTGGCGATAGAGTATTCAGACTTACTAATACTGGCCCGAGAGCAGGTAAAATAAGGACCGACTATATTGAAATTGGAACACCAACACCCCATACAGTTAATCTTGCACTAAATAAGACTGTAACAACATCAAGTGTACAATCATCTTATGTGGGCGCATATGCCGTAGATGGAAGTATGACAACTAGATGGTCCTCACAGCAAGCTGATCCACAATGGATATCTGTAGATTTAGGAAGCAGTCAATCAGTAAGCAGAGTGAAACTTAATTGGGAAACTGCATACGCTAAATCATACAGCATACAGGTATCAAATGATGCAACTACCTGGACAGATGTTTATTCAACAACTACAGGAGACGGAACCATTGATGATATTAGTTTTACAGCGGTAAATGCAAGATATGTTAGGATGAATGGTACACAAAGATTTAATACCAATTGGCCATATTCTCTCTGGGAATTTGAGATTTATTAAAAAATTAATTCCCAAAGGGGCTGTCCGAAACTAACAGGACCACATCCCACACAAATTATAACGAGGTTGGCGGGTGGATCCGCGTTCAGATACTGGAAAGCTTGGGTTCCGCCTTTTCATCGTAAAGCCATGATGGATCGAGCTGTGGATCTCAGTCTTTTTAGAGAAATAAAAGCGAATCCATATGCCGTGATGTACACCTGACACAAAAAAAGGACAGGCACAGCGCCTGCCCTTCCTTTATGCATATGAGGATGATCGCGTGATGAATTTACGGTTCGATCAAAGGTTACAGATCGACTCTCAAGCCGCCCAGCATCTTGGCGATTTCCGGGTCGTGGTAAGATAAGAAAAGACTTTCCCGCGTATCGAGGTTGGAAATCCGTGCGATATCTTCCGCGCTCAGCTCAAAATCGAAAATATCGAAGTTCTCGACGAGCCGCTCTTTGCGCACCGATTTCGGAATAACAACGACTTCGCGCTGAACAAGCCAGCGCAGCACGACCTGGGCGACGGATTTGTTGTGTTTTTCCGCAATTAAGGTCAGCACCTCGTTGCCGAACATGTTGTTACGTCCTTCGGCGAACGGTCCCCACGACTGGAGTTGCACCCCCTGCTCTTTCATGAAAGCAGCGTTGTCGATCTGCTGGTGGAACGGGTGCGTTTCGACCTGATTGACAGCGGGCACGATTTTGTTATGCACGATGAGGTCCATCAGACGGTCGGGCAGAAAGTTGCTGACGCCGATCGCCTTGATCCTGCCTTCGCGGTACAGGTCTTCCATCGCGCGCCACGCGCCGTAGTAATCGCCGAACGGCTGGTGAATGAGATACAGATCGAGATAGTCGAGCTGCAGCTTCTCCAAGGACTTGGCAAACGCCAGCTTGGCACTCTCGTAACCGGCATCCTGAATCCAGAGCTTGGTCGTGATGAACAGCTCTTCGCGCGGTACGCCGCTTCGCTTGATCGCGCGTCCGACCGCTGCCTCGTTCAGGTAACCGGCGGCGGTATCGATCAGGCGATAACCGGCCGTCAGAGCTTCATATACCGTGTTCTCGCATTCTTCAGCATCGGGAACTTGGTAGACACCGAAGCCGATGATCGGCATTTTCACTCCGTTGTTCAAGGTTACGGTTTGCATATTAATTCCTCCCATTGTTCAAATGTAAATCTGCAAACGGTCGCGTTTCCCGGGAATCGGGCACCGCAGCGGGGATTCCGCTTCCGGCCGATTTGCGTTATAATAAGCCTATCGCCTTCGTGTAACACGAAGTCAAGCCGTCTTCAACAATTTTTTTTCCAAGGAGGATTGCACATGTATACGGTCCAAGATGCCGCCCTGATAACGGGACTCACCGAGCACGCCGTACGCTTTTACACAGATAAGGGCCTGGTGCCGAGCGTACAACGCAATAAAAACAACATTCGGCTGTTCGACGAAGAATTTATCAATTGGCTGTATGGCATCAAATGCCTCAAGCAGACTGGGCTGCCGATTGAAAACATCAAAACGTACGTCGACCTCTGCCTCGAAGGTGATTCGACCGTTCCGCAGCGCTTCGCACTTATGATGGAGTATAAGGAAGCGGCACTGGTTCAGCTTGAAGAAGCCAAGCGCCGCGTTGCCCATTTGGAACAAAAAACCATCCAATATCAGGCCATTCTGGAGCGCAGCATCCCCGACACGACCAATCCCGGCAAATGGGAAACAAATCGGGAGGACGCGGGGAGTTGTCCGGCAGCCCGGTTAAAGAATCGCAGCCTTCCTGAAACCGGAGCTTCAGTCCAATGCCCAGCAGCCGCTTTACAGGAGCAGATCACTATTGTAACTTAAGTCTATCACTTGCTTGTATCGTTCGCTTTTTTCAGCCGTTCCCTGGATGACCAACGCCGATCGGAGCAAACCGAAGATGACTTACCATGCAAAAACCCGAACAAGTATAATGCTGCTCTGCCAGCATTATACTTGTTCGGGTATTCTTTTTGGCCTAAGTTTCCGGTCAAATTAGGTGGTCAAAGGAACTCCCAAAGTACCAAAAGCCCAAAGAAAACTATAACGAACGGCCTCCACAATTCACCTGTGAGAGCTGCGGAGGAGGCATGTATCCGGAGTACTACAAGCGGGTTCTGGTTTTGAATACAAGATTGAAGACCTTGGTGTAAGAAGTGGGAGGCAACTTAAAAAGAATAAAAGAGGACATGGGTATGGGGTGGAGGAGCGATAGCGTTCTCCTTTGAAGTGTTCGTGTTCCAACCGCTGAACTGCTGGCAACCGCATAGGGTAGGCCCGTTTCCAGACAACAACCGGCAGAGAGCATCACCCTCCGCCGGTTGTTATCCGCGCAATATTTGATCAAAATTAAGGCTTTATTTAGCCGTTACGCCCCCATCAACAGGCAGTTCAACACCCGTGATGTAAGAGGAAGCATCAGATGCTAGGAACAGAACCGCCTGAGCTACTTCCGATGCTTGTCCTACTCTTGGCAATGCTGTCTGAGACAGGAACCATTTCAACATTTGTTCGTTATTCACGAACTCCGAGCTCATCGGTGTCTCAATAAAGCCAGGGTGTACGGAATTGACGCGGATGTTATCTTTGCCAAAATCGACGGCTGCTGCTTTGGACAGCATTCGAACACCGCCTTTGGAAGCGGTGTAAGCTCCCGCGCCGCTGCTGCCTTTAAGGCCGGCGATCGAAGAGATATTAATAATCGAACCGCTATTATTAGCCTGCATGTGAGGAACGGAGTGCTTCATGCCAAGAAAGGTGCTCTTCAAGTTGATGTCCACGACTCGATCCCACTGTTCTACAGTTGTATCCAATAGGCCATTCTTCAAGGAAATACCGGCATTGTTGACCAGAATGTCCAGCTTGCCGTATTTCTGGATGGTGCTATCGACGACCTGAATCCACTCTTCTTCTGAAGCAACATTGTGTTTGTATGCGATTGCTTCTCCTCCGGCCTCAATGATTCCTTGCACGACCGATTGTACGGCAGTCTCGTTAATATCGGTTGCTACGATCTTAGCTCCTTCTTGAGCGAGCAGGATCGCTTCTTGGCGCCCCATTCCGCTGCCCGCGCCCGTTATAATTGCTACTTTACCATTAATAATTCCCATATATAGGCCTCCTTTATCTGGGTGTCTAGTGACTTGGTGGCGGTACGTTAGCTCCAATCAGACAACCGGATTTCCCGCTGTGCTTGTCATAACGCCCTTTAGGATTCCTCTTGTACCATTTCTTCATACCTACAGCACGAAACTACTGCTGGCCCTTGCACTACGATGTCTTTAGCTAATTTGGTTTCTTTAGAGCTGCGATTTCCGAAACAGGCAGCCCTGAGGCTTTAGTGATAATAGAAGGCTCAACACGAAGTGCAAATAGATTTAGCTCATTCGGCTGAAAAGAGTAATTTATAATGTTGATCGTGACACATTTTTGAGTAACTTGTACGACTGGCCTTCCTGTAATTGTCCGCTGTATAGCTTGCTCCAATAGAACAGCGTTCGCTTCTCGGTGTCGTATTTATTGAAAAACTGCATTTCTACATTAATTAGTTCACCTAAGCGGTCTTGCCACGAATATCAAGAATCGCATCTATTACGGAAAGATTCAGCCGAGGCGCACGAAATTTCGCCACTGCGATGATACGTATATAAATAGTTTAAATACTAAAGAATAGAGTGACGACGCCATCATATAAAAAAGTTGAGAAATTGATAACCTTTATTCAAAAGTGTATTGTATGAGGGTGGAAAATAATGTTTAAGGGGTGAATCACATGATGGCTAAAAAATCATCTCAATTTTGGGCCTTGCTTTTATTCTCAATCGGCGTATTTATGGCGCAGCTTGATAACGGGATTATTAGTTCGGCACTCACAACCATTAATCGTTCCTATGATGTAACTGATAACTGGGGTGCATGGGGGATTACCATTTATACACTAGGTTTAGCGATTAGCTTACCGATTGTTGGTAAACTTTCCGACCGGTACGGAAGAAAAAAACTATTTATTATAGAAACTGTCTTATTCGGTATTGGTTCATTATTAGTAGCGTTCAGTCCGTCATTTGGCTTTTATTTAGCTGCGCGTTTCATTCAAGCTCTTGGGGGCGGCGGTATTTTCATTATCGGGAACTCCCATATTTTAAGTACCGTGGAACCTAGCAAGCAGGCGAAATATTTAGGGCTTTTAGGGGCGATGAACGGGGTTGCGGCTGTATTAGGGCCAAATGTCGGTTCATTCTTGCTTGATTTAACAGGGAACTGGCATATTTTATTTTTAATCAACGTGCCAATTGCTATATTTTTGTTTATTCTTGCAAGTATGAAACTAAAGGAATCGGCAGATCCAAGTCCTGGACGTTTAGATTTAATTGGAATCATTATTTTATCGTTTGCAATTTTATCGATTATGTACGGCTTAACAAACATTGATATTGATTTCTGGGCAAGCTTTAAACAGTTTGAAGTATCGGGCTTTATTGGCGCAGGAATCGTTTTATTCATCGTGTTAATGATTTATGAGCGTGCATTAGAACGAAAAAAAGATGGTGACCCTATTTTACCCGTACACTTAATTAAACAGCCTCGTTTCTTGATGGTGCTTTTAATTGGTGCTTTATCAGGTGGGATTTTAGCAGGTATGATTTTTATCCCAGCCTTCACAGAAAATGTGCTGGGTATCACGGCTGAAAAATCAGGTTATTGGATGACACCCCTTGCATTAGCAGCAGGTGTTGGTGCTGGTTTAGGAGGCATACTTGTTACTAAACGTGGTCCTGTATTTACAGTCATTATGTCTGGGTTAATTGCAGCAATCGGGTTTGCATTATTCCCATTATGGATTGAAGTGAAATGGCAATTTGTTGTCTCAAGTATGATTGCAGGTGTTGGGATTGGTGTCATTTTAGGTGCACCATTAAATATTTTAGCCACAGAAGGTTTAAAATCAGATAAAGGCTCTGCTCTTGCTTCTTTATCATTATTTCGACAAATTGGTATGACAATAGCTCCAACTATTTATGCAGGCTTCATCGCACGCGCCTATAACAATATGGACAATCTGTTTAAGAATGATTTCCAAGATGTTTTACAGGGCAACATTGCACAGGCCTCTTTATCAAAGGATGCACTTGGTGAGTTAGCACAAATCGGTCAGCAAATGGCGTCGGTCTCAGGTTCGATCGATTCAAATCAAATTAATGAAATCGTCGGTTCGATTCAAGATCCAGCTTTAAAAGAAGTGATTTTAAATAGCGTTTCTGAAATTACAAAAAGGGCTGCAGAAAATGGATACGGCGGGTTATACTGGTCAGCGGCTATTTTAGGTGTATTAATCATCGTAGCTTCTTTAGTTTTAGCGCCATTACGCGAGAAAGTCTCTACACCGCGTGCTGAATAGGTATAATTTCCCGCTGATTTGTTAGATTATCTCATGGATGAGGAGAGGATCGTTCCTTCTGTCGCTGCGGCAGCAGAAGCCCAATCAGCGCTCCCGCGCAGGCCGGAATCAGCCAGCCCAATCCGATATTATACAATGGCATGTTCCGGTTAAACAAGTCGTGGAGTTGCTCGATACGGAGCGGCGTATCGGCTAGGACGTCGACCAGGCTGACTAGAAAAGTAAGCAGCAGACTGACCCCGTATACGGTGCGCTTGCCTTTAAACCAATCATGCAAGAATGTTAGCAAGATGAGCACGATGGCCAGTGGGTATAATAACGTCAGCACGGGCACGGAGAAGTGGATTAATTGCTTCAGACCGATATTGGCCAGCAGGGCGCTGACAACACTCAAAACGATGCAGATGCTTTGATACGACATGCCTGGAATAAGCTTGTGAAAATAGCTACTGCAAGAGGCGGTCAGACCGATGCTAGTGGTCAGACAGGCAAGAAGCACAATGATGCCGAGCACAAATCCTCCGAACGCGCCGAAATAATGGCTGGCTACCAGATTCAACACCTCGCCGCCGTTGGACAGAAGCCCGAAGGCGGCAACGCTGCTTGCTCCGATGTAAGTCAGGGATGTGTAAATAACGGCGAGCATTGCCGCTGCAGTCAAGGCCGCCTGGAAGCAGATGAACAATATGCTTTTTCGTGCGGTGACCCCTTTCGCCTGAATAGCGTTTATGACGATAATGCCAAATACGAATGCTGCGAGCGCATCCATGGTCAAATACCCCTCTTGAAATCCGTTAAAGAAGGCTTGGGAGGCATAACCGGCTGTCGGTTCTTGCGGCTCGCCTAGGGGTGTCGCAACAGTCGCTATGGCCAACAACGCAATACAGGCGATCAATATGGGGGTCAGTATTTTCCCTACGATATCAACCATTCTTGCCGGGTTAATGGAAAAGAGCAGGGTCACCCCGAAAAACAATACGGTAAAGACCGCCAATCCTAGCGGACCATGCTCCGTTCCGATAAAGGGCTTGATACCGATTTCGTACGAAACGCTGCCGGTTCTAGGCATGGCAAACAGCGGTCCGATCGTTAAGTAAAGTAAAGTCGTATAGCAGAAGGCAAACCAAGGATGTACGCGGCTGGTCAATGCGAGCAAATTCTTCGTGCCGGAAAATCCGAGAGACAACGTTCCAAGCAAGGGTAGACCGACTCCCGTGATCAAGAAGCCCAGATTGGCTTGCCAATAATGATCACCTGCGTTTTGGCCTAACATTGCCGGGAATACGAGATTTCCCGCTCCGAAAAACAAGGCGAACAGCATGAGGCCGATTGTCAAAGTGTCGCTAAAAGGAATCTTACGATGCATGGGATGTCTCCTAAATAATTTTACATTCATTTTCCCCTATTTAAGAGAACTCATACCTGATCGAATATTTGCCGGAATAACTAAAATCTTTCTCTCCGCTAAAAAGCGACGGCAGGGTGGCCAACCTCTATGAGGACAACGTGAATTTCCAGGCGATGCTCTCCCTAGAGATGTTGATATTCTAACAACATACTCAACTCCAACTTGCCGAGTGGCTACCTTCACAGGAGGGATTGCTCGTTATGCAAATGTACGTAGCAACAGAATAAAGGGAAAAGTGGGGTAATAAGCCTTGCAGCCATCCACAAGTTGTTTTGAATATCATAGGGTACGAAAACAAATTCGCTGTATCTGTGATACGCTGAAACCTTCATAAAAATTTAAATTGGGAACTAATTTTAATTAAAGAAAAAAAACACTTACATCATGGGTGAAAATTTTGCTATAATAACAAACAGACCAGTTGGTATGTTAGGAGGAATACAATAATGTGGATACAAAATCGCTAATAATTGATACGGCTACAAATCTTTTTCAGCAAAAAGGTTACAAAAGTGTAGGACTCAATGAAATCTTAAAAGCTTGTAAAGTTACAAAAGGAGCACTCTATTATCATTTTCCAAATGGCAAAGAAGAACTATTAATTACTTGTTTACAGGCATTAAACGAAGCAATTACGACAGATATCGAGGATATGTTCAGGGGGCATTTATCAGCTAAGGAAGCCACACAAGCAATACTGGTTAAGTTAATTCACAACTTAGAGACAGAAGGTACCATTATCGGCTATACATTTAGCAGCATTGTCAGTGAAATGGCCACAGTCAGTGAACCTGTCCGCAAAGCATGTAGTGCGCTTTATGAAAACATTCAACATATTTACACTGAGAAATTTGTAAGTGAGGGCTTTTCGAATGAATCAGCTTCCGATATTGCATTGTTGATGACAGCTTCGATTGAAGGTGCGATGATGCTTTGTTTAACGCAAAAATCAACAGATCCTTTAAGAACGATCGCTAAACTATTACCGAATATAATTAAGGCGTTTTAATGTAATTTTACGATATGCCAAGCGTTTATTTTCGTAACATTATCCATGATTGGCATAATCGTCGCTGTATTTGCTCCTGTATTTAGCGTATTGCTAAGATAAAAAATTATTTATTTGAAAGGAAGAAAATAATGAATCAAGAAACAAGATTGCCAAGAAACGGGAAGGAGGGCGCATTGTACGGCGCAGTTATTGTTACACTGACAGCTCTGTTTATGACGTCATTTAATGTCATTCTAGCTGTTGGGGAATTCAATGGGGACGTTGCGATAACGATCCTTAAGACGGTACCGATCATGTGGATTATTGCTATGATTCTTGAACCGGTTCTTGTTGGCCGTATTGCAGAAAAGTTGGTTGCAAAATTCACAGAATCAACGGATAGCTTTAATGCCAAAATTTTATTCCGCATCTTATTTACTGTAATAGGAATGTCAGCTTGTATGACGCTTATTGGTGATATTGTAGGAAACGGTTTTCATTCTGAAATCATTAGCCACTTCTTAACGAATTGGCCAAGAAATTTCTTAATTGTACTGATCGCTGAGAGCTTAGTAATACAACCAATTGCACGATTTTCGATGGTAAAATTACATGCTGCACAAGACAAAAAAATGAAGACTGCTGAAGTAAACGTACATTAATTAACGTAACAAAAACTCTTACCAATTAGAAGAAGCGCTCAGTCGAACTCATTCGTCTGAGCGCTTCTATTTATTTTATTTCACGATTACTTTTAAATTATTCTCAGATGCTCCGTTATTACTAGCTTGAGTAACGTGAAATTTCACCCTAAAGATGATAAGCTGAACCGTTCACAAGTGATGGTAAAGGGAAAGTTCGAAATAACGATTCCGTATAAGATAATCCATGATGAACCATACCACAAGTGAGGAGAAATTTTTCTCATTGACCGCGCACGTGGCTCGGAAAGTTGCCCGGAGGAGGGTGTGGATAGGCTACCACTGGGCAAGATGACTCGGTAGGGAGGCTTGTGTGTGTTGATTCGTGCTTTTCTTTTTCTACCGTCCGAGGCGCAGGTGGCCTAGCACGGCTGTGCAAGTTCAAATTATGTTAAGCTGGACTTAGGTATAATTTACTATCCACTTCCTCGCGTCAGCGGTCATTCTCAACTCTAAAAAACGACGGGCAGGTCGGCTAGCCCTTGTGAGCTCAGCGTAAATTTCCAGTTGACGCTGTCCCGAGGAATGCGCAGCCTCAGGTTGGGCATACGCTTCAGTAGGGTCGTAAACGCAATATCTGCCTCCACGCGGGCCAGCGGCGCCCCCAAGCACATATGGATACCCTGTCCTAAAGCGAGGTGACGATTGATTTTACGCGTAATATCCAGCTCCTCTGGCTGTGTATACTGCTGCTCATCCCGATTCGCTGACTTCGTTAAGACAATGACCATATCCCCCTTCTGGATCTGCTGCCCGTCGAGCTCGGTATCTTCAGTGGCATAACGCGGTCCCAGAATTGTGGAGGGCCCATTGAAGCGCAGTAGTTCTTCGACGGCCGAAGGAACTAAACTGAGGTCTGCCTTAAGCTTCTCCAACTGCTCGGGATGATCCAGCAACATTAAGGAGCCGGTGGCGATCAGGTTTGAGGTTGTCTCATGGCCGGCAAAGATCAATAGCGTGATCATCGAATTCAGTTCCGCTTCGCTGAGTCGATCCCCCTCCTCTTCGATGGCGATCAACTGGCTAATCAAATCATCAGCAGGATGCCGGCGCTTGTCGGCCACAAGGTGGGCGGTGTATTCGCCGAAGGATCGTATGTTCTCTGCGACACCCGGCTCCAATTTTCCCAGCCCCAGTCCGTGCGCGATCGCATTAGACCAGACATGGACCTGTGCCCGGTCTTCTTGAGGCACCCCGAGCATATCTGAAATAACGTTGATCGGTAAGGGAGCGGCATAATCCTTAACGAGATCCATCTCGCCGTGTGCTTGCACCCGGTCGAGTAATTCGTCGGCAAGCTTCTGCACACGAGGGCGTAAGCTTTCCATATATCTTGGCGTAAACGTTTTAGATACCAGCCCACGCAACCGACGATGATCGGGCTCATCTACAGAGAGCATGGAATATCCGGTAAAGAAGGTAGGGGGAGCGGATGGGTCAGCGTTCCCAGTTAAGGTTTGCCTTACGTCGTTGCTGCCATCGATGGTGCTAGAGTCTACAGTAAAGCGGGCAGAATCTTTGAGCACCTGCATTGCCTCTTCCATACGTGTGACCATCCAGGCTTGACGATCCGTTCCACCCATCGGAAACGAGATAGGAATAACGGACCCCATTGCCCGCATCTTTGCGAATATCGGAAATGGGTTTTCACCGCTTTCACCACTAAACACGCTGAATACCATTTGATCTGAATTATTCATGATAATCTTCCTTTCTCAAGGTGCATTTTACGGGAGTTATCTGTCTCACTAGAATATATTTCCCATAAATTATCTTTTTATCCAAAATTGCTTCCGAAACGGTTTCTATTCCCCCCCCAAAAAGGATTTAAAGTTCAAATCCTATTGAGGAGAGCATCGTATCTGGATTAAAAAGTTTCCCTAAACACGTAAGTGAATAATTGCACCAAAATCACCAAAATCCCATTAGATATGGCTTATTGCGCTAACGGATAACGTTTGCGCAATAAATTGATGGCAGTTAAGCATTGTTTATGAAGTTTATTTACGTCGATCCCTAAGCTATCGTTCCCCGTCCCTCGGTTTAATCACTAATACAGTTCAGAGGAGCACTTGACTGATCAAGAATCGGTATTACTCAACTCACTGTAAGGACATTGACATCATGAATAGTTGTAACTATAATGAGTACAACGGTGGTGGTGAACTTGAAGCAAATAAGCACACGCTTTTCTATGGCCGTTCATATCCTTTCCCTGATTGCTGTTAATTCGAACGAATTGACTGGGGATTTCATCGCGGGTAGCGTAAATACAAATCCTGTAGTAATCCGAAGAATTATGGGAATGTTAAAAAAGGCAGGGTTAGTGGAAGTACGTCCTGGGGTAGGAGGCGCTTCTCTACTCAAAGCGCCAGAGGAAATTACGCTTCTTGATGTTTATCGAGCTGTAAATGTAATCAAAGAAAACCAATTATTCCGTGTTCACGAAGAGCCGAATAAGCAATGCCTTGTTGGGCAGAACATTGAGATGGTGCTCCAATCCGAATTGAATGAGGTTCAATCAGCTATGGAACAAAGGTTAGCACAAACGACCTTGAGCCTACTCACAATAAGGTTCAAATAAATGAGAGCTCCTCTAAGAGCTTTTATTTTATGAATTTGTTGTAACCAATCTAGTTATAATGAAAAATAATTACAATAAAACATTTTTTGGAGGAAAAGAAAAATGAAAATTTTAGTCACAGGCGCGACAGGTAAATTGGGGGCAAAAGTTGTAGAAACGTTATTGAAATCTATACCAGCGAGTCAACTGGCTGTTAGTGTTCGCAATCCAGAAAAAGCAGAAGGACTGCAAGCCCGGGGAGTAGAAGTGCGGCTTGGAGATTTTGACCGCCCAGAAACATTGGATTCCGCCTTTGCAGGTATCGATCGGCTATTAATCATATCTGTAGATGGGGACAACGAAACAAGAATTCGGCAGCATACAAATGCGGTAGAGGCGGCACAACGTGCGCAAGTTGGTTTTATTGCATATACCAGTGTAGTAAATGCAAGTGAAAGCAAGTTGTTCCTTGCTCCAGTTCACCATGTCACGGAGGAAGCCATCATCAAAACGGGCATTCCTTACTCCTTCTTGCGAAACAACTGGTACTTGGAGAATGAGATCGGGAAAATTCAAGGTGTGATGGCAGGCGCGTCGTGGGTGACGTCTGCTGGAAATGGCAAGGTAGGTTGGGCTGTGCAACAAGATTACGCGGAGGCAGCTGCAGCAGTATTGGCGGGAAATAGGCATGAGAATACAATTTATGAGCTTTCGGGTAAACTGATGACTCAAGAAGAACTAGTATCTGTTATTGGAACGGTATTAGGTAAAGAAGTACCCGTGCAGCAAGTCGACGATGCCAAGTATGCCGAAATCATGAAAGGCGCGGGTGTACCCGACTTCGTCATCCCTATTCTCGTAGGTATTGAGCAAGGCATCCGGGAAGGCGTACTGGAGATCGAAAGCAACGATTTCGAAAAGCTGCTCGGTCGTCCAGTTACACCAATCGGGGAGGGACTGACTCAGATCGTTAACGGAATCTCTCAAGCTAAATAATTGAATTTAGTATGTTTTTAACTTCTTGTAATAAACCTAAATAGATAAAGGCGAATTTTCATTCAATTTTGAATGAGAGTTCGCCTTTATTTGTTGCCTTTTCATTAGCTTTCGGAAATACTTGATAATTGCGGTTATCGGTGCTTGTAGTATGACAATTGCGATTACCAGCTATGCAACACGAGGAAATAGTGGTGAAGAAGTAAATAAATCAGTCCAGTTTAAATATCGTTCATACTCATTCTTTAACAATGAAGGTAATTCGGTAAACGAATCAGTGGTATTTTATGTAAGATCACTCTAAAATAAGGATACAAATTGAATACAGCTAATAAGTGATTGCTGGGTTGATTTGAACCAAAGCTATTTTAAGGGAGGCGTTATATTGTTAAACAGTAAAAGAAGGAGAATCGCCGCTATAGGTGCAACAGCAGTTCTATTAACCATATCCGTATTAGCGGGGTGCAGCGATAGCAAGCCCGCGACAGGAAAAGAAGGAACAGATGCCAAAGAAACACCAAAGCTGACGGCTCTGACTTATTGGACAGCGATGGCAGGCGCAGCTGCCCAGACTATGAAAAGCTACAGTGAAATGGCTGCCTACCAAGAGGTAGAAAAAGCTACCGGAGTCAAGGTCGAATTCCAGCATCCACCGCAGGGTCAGGATGCGGAGCAATTTAATCTGATGCTTACCTCAGGTAAGCTACCCGATATTATAGAATATCACTGGACGGGCTTCCCTGGCGGGCCGGAAAAAGCCGTCAAGGACGGAAGAATCGTCAAATTAAATGATTACATCGATAAATATGCGCCAAACCTGAAAAAAATTTTAGCCACGAACCCCGACTGGAAGAAGCAGGTGATGACTGACGATGGAAGCATCATTGGCTTCCCCTTCCTTCGCGGTGACAAGAAGCTGCAAGTCTTTAAAGGGCCGGTGCTGCGGCAAGACTGGATGGACAAGCTTCAATTGAAGACTCCCACAACAATAGATGAATGGTACAACGTGCTAAAAGCGTTCAAGGAGAAAGATCCGAACGGTAACGGTAAAGCAGACGAAATCCCACTGATCATAACGAAAGCCGAATTGGACGGTTCCGGCGCGTTTATAGGCGCATTCGATACTGTCAACGGTTATTACCAAGAAGGTGGTAAGGTGAAATATGGTCCTATCCAGCCACAGTTTAAGCAATTTCTGACACTCATGAATAAGTGGTACAAAGAAGGCTTGATCGACAAGGATTATGCGGCGACGGATGGCAAACTGCTTGATGCGAAGGTTACCAGCAGCCAGCTAGGCAGTTTGATCACGAATACGGGCGGCGGAATAGGTAAATATATGGGTTTGATGAAAGATAAAGATCCGAAATTTCGCCTGACTGGAGCACCTTATCCAGTGCTGAAAGCAGGCGATAAGCAAATATTCGGGCAAATGGATTTTGCCTTCAACGGTAGAGGAGCGGCTGTATCGACAAGCAATAAAAACCCTATTGAAACTGTAAAATGGCTCGATTATGCATACGGTGCTGACGGACATATGGCTTTTAACTTCGGTACAGAAGGCGTCAGCTATAAGCTGGAGAACGGTTATCCTAAATATACAGATGACATCATGAAGAATAAGGATGGCCTTCCGATTGCGACAGCTCTCGCACGCCATAACAGAGCTGGTTGGGATGGCGCGTTCGTTCAGGATTTACGGTACTTTGAGCAATATGTGGCACTGCCAGAGCAGCAGGAATCGGTTAAGCTATGGTCCATTCCTACCAATGAGAAGAAAATGCCGCTTGTAACGCCGACCAAAGAGGAAAGCGGTAAGTATGCTTCATTGATGACGGATATCAATACTTATAAAGACGAAATGTACAATAAGTTTGTTATGGGTGCAGAACCTCTTGATAACTTTGATAATTATGTAAAGCAATTGCAAAGTATGGGGATCGATGAAGCTATCAAGATTCAGCAAGCTGCGTTAGAGCGCTACAACAAAAGGCAATAAGCATTAGCCGAATTATGACCAATCGCTACTAATTACTCGGTTGTTCCTAGCCGGCGATTGCTAGTATAGCTTTCATAGATGGGGAGATTATCGTTTAATCTCTCCTCATCTTCCTGGCACATACAACTAGTCGAAGGGAGTGGGGAAAAGTGTCGGTTACCCAAAAGGGTCTGATTTCAGATATCATTCTGATCCCAAATAACAAAAAAACGAACACACGAACTATTATTTTTAAGGATCTGAAAAGAAATAAATTTATTTATTTAATGGCGTTACCAGTCATTGCTTATTATCTTATTTTCCACTATGGACCGATACTAGGCTTACAGATAGCTTTTAAGGACTATGGCCCAGTAGATGGAATTTGGGGAAGTCCGTGGATCGGCTTTACAAACTTTCAGGACTTCTTTGAGAGCTTTTACTTCTGGAGACTAGTCCGCAACACCATTCTGATTAACGTATATGAGCTTATGTTCGGATTTCCGGCTGCTATTATTTTGGCACTGTTGCTAAATGAAATCCGCAGCACGCTATTTAAACGGGCCGTGCAAACCATATCTTATCTGCCTCACTTCATCTCCATTGTCGTTGTCGTCGGTATGATGGTTGATTTCTTAAACCGGGACGGTTTGATCAATCAGATCATGGACTCCTTCGGTCTGGAGACGATAGCTTTCCTACAGCAGCCGGAATGGTTTCGCTTCCTGTTCGTGTCGTCAGGCGTCTGGCAGGGTATTGGCTGGGGCTCCATCATCTATTTGGCGGCCATTGCAACTATAGACCCGACTTTGTACGAAGCGGCAAAAATAGATGGGGCCGGTCGATGGAAGCAGGTCCTGCATATTACCATCCCGGGTATTATGCCGACTATCGTGATTTTGTTTATTTTAGCGCTTGGGTCTATGATGTCAGTAGGCAGCGAAAAAGTGCTGCTGATGTACAATGCCCAAACGTATGTAACCGGAGATGTGATTTCAACGTATGTTTACCGCAAAGGGATTTTGGAGGCGAACTACGGTTATACGGCTGCTGTAGGTTTGTTCAACTCGGTCATTAGCTTCATACTTATTGTTGCAGCCAATATGGTAAGTAGACGGGTCAGCGAAAATAAGCTTTGGTAAGGAGGAACTGAATGTGAGGGTTAAAACGACAGCTGGTGAAAAAAGCTTCGACTCCGTTAATATCATACTGATGCTTCTGCTTTGTGCGGTTACCTTGTATCCCTTCCTATATGTGCTGTTCGCTTCTTTAAGCGACCCAGCCCAATTGGCATCACATCGGGGCATATTAGGCAGGCCACTAGGGCTACAGTTTGAGGCCTATAAGGCTGTTTTTCAAAATCCAATGATAACAACAGGGTATGGAAATACACTACTGTATGTTATGGTGGGAACGGTTATCAATTTGTTTATGACCGCTCTCGGGGCTTATGTATTGTCACGTAGAAATCTGTATTTTAAAAATACCATTATGTTCTCTATCGTTATCACGATGGTATTCAGCGGTGGACTTATTCCTACTTATCTCGTTGTAAGTGGTCTTGGCATGGTGAATACGATGTGGGCGCTGCTCATTCCAGGCGCTATCAACACTTTCAATTTAATCATTATGCGTACCTCATTTCAAGGTGTTCCCCAGAGCTTGGAAGAATCCGCGCGAATAGACGGAGCAGGGGATTTCACCATCTTGTTCCGTGTTGTTCTTCCGCTATGCTTACCAGTTATGGCCGTAATGGTTTTATGGTACGCGGTTGGACATTGGAATTCTTACTTCAGCGCCTTGATTTATATAAGAGATCGTGAGCTCTATCCGCTGCAGCTCATTTTACGGGAAATTCTTATCTCTAATAGCACTGATAGTATGATGACGGGAAGCAGCATGGGCGATAAAATGCCGATTGGGGAAACGATCAAATACGCTACTATTATAGTCTCTACCCTGCCGATTCTCTGTTTGTACCCGTTTCTGCAAAAATATTTTGTGAAGGGCGTCCTCATTGGAGCCATAAAGGAATAAATGTAATTGCTTGTGATCATTTACTAAAAATCAAGCAGGAGTAGCAGTAATTATTCGCGAATAGGTGAAGAATAATTATTGTGTTTTTCTGGAGGTTCCGTATATGAAATTTGCCAAGCTTATACAATTTACGAAAGGGCGTAACCGGCGTACTGTATTTTTGGCTATGCTTATTTCCAATATACTAATTTTGCTCCTGCCGATGGCTATCGGAATGATTCTATATACGAAAGTGGAGCATGTTATGGTCGAGAATGCAAGCTCTTCTAATTACGCTATGCTTGAGCAGCTCAGGCAATCCGCCGACGCCCGTCTGCGTGAGGTCGAGCAGTTGGCTCAGCAGGTTACATTCAATCCGAAGCTGGCCCTGCTGCTGAATACCGATGATCCTGATCAGCAGTATAAATTCATAGAGTTTATCCGTGATCATTTGGAACGGTATCGTTTGTCAACCAGTGGCTTTATTGAGGATTATTATCTCTATTTCGCTAAAAGCGATACCGTTCTTAAACCAGGTATGAAGACGGATTCACAAACATTTTACGACCATTATTACCGGTACCCGAATATGAGCTATAACAATTGGCGCAATGACATACTTGGCACCTATCACAATATGGCTTATTTACCCGCTCAATTGCTACAGCGGGAGTTAAATGTTGGAGGTATCGACCACGCCCGTATAACCAACTCATCCAATGTGATTACTTTTGTTCAGTCTTTGCCAGTCCGAGAGGTAACGGATATTAGTGGGAGCCTGGTTGTATTAATCGCTGAAAAGCAGTTCATGGATATGTTTGCGAGCATTCAAACGGCTAATAAAAGCAGTATTTTCATCATGAATGAAAATAATGACCTTATAATGGGGACTGATCCCCAATTGATATTAAGCAAGGACATCATGGAGCATTTTCAAGTAAGTGACGGTTCGTTTGTTCATGCTGTGAACGGGGAGGAAATGATGGTTTCTTTCACATCCTCGAAGCAGGTAGGATGGAAGTATATTTCCATTATACCTATGAACTTGTATCTGGAACGTGTAAACGTGCTGAAATGGACGGCGTACTCGTTGTTTTTGTTATGCTTGTTGGTTGGCGTGATTGCTGCTTATTTACTCGCCTTCAAAAACTATTCCCCCATCAAGCAGCTGGTATGTGCTATTCAGAAGAACAAGAAGCTTCCATACGATTCTCCTGTTAGGAACGAATACACGTTTATTCAGGAGACGATTGAAGGCGCTTTCGTAGAAGAGCAAAATCTAAGGGGACTGCTGTTCCAACAGTCTCCGGTCATCAGGGCGAACTTTCTGCTCAGATTAATTCGAGGAAATTTTAAACAGTCGAAGGATTTCGGTTCTACCCTCGATTTTATGAACATCCGCTTTGTCTCTGAACAATTTGCTGTTTTGCTTGTACATGTGGATGATATTACTATGTTCACGCAGGATCAGTCGGAGCGGCAGTTGGCGCTTATTAATTTTATCATCTCTAATGTATGCACGGATCTTACCGCCAAATTACATCATGGTTATGCAGTAGAGGTACATCGTGACCGCATTGCTATTCTTATTAATTTATCAGCAGACAGAAAAAACGAAATGCTGGTGGATGACATTAAACATATAGCTAGTGAGCTGAAGGACATCATAGAAAACCGCTTTAAGCTTTTTATAACCATTGCGATCAGCAATGTACACGCTGGAATTGAACAGATAGGTGAATGCTACCGGGAAGCAATGGCTGCAATTGATCACAAAATGGTCAAAGGACAGCGTTCACTTATTTACTATGATGAGATCAAGAAGACGGAGCGGCATTACACATATCCGATTGAAACCGAGGTTCAATTGATGATTCTGGTCAAACGGGGCGATTATACAGCGGTTGAGACGGTGTTGAATAGCATTTATGAGATGAACTTTCTGTCCCAACCTATTACCCCCGAATTCGGACGTTACTTATTTTTTAACCTTGTCAGTACTCTATTGAAGATTGTAAATTCGACCAATACTCCCTATGAGAAATTTATAGATAAGGATCTTGAGGTTATCAAAAGTATTATGACCTGCGATACAGCGAAAGAAATGCTCTTTAAAACGAAAAATCTATTTAAAACACTGACCGAGTTGCTTCACACGGAACGAAGCGACTACAGTGACCAGTTGTCAGGTGAGATGGAGGCGTTTATCGCTGCTCATTTCACAGATCAAAATCTGGGTCTTCCGATGATTGCCAACCATTTCAATTTGACCCCGCAGTATATCTCGACTTTTTTCAAAAAAATGACAGGACAAAACGTATCTGATTATATAACACGAATCCGCGTCAATCATGCTAAGGAGATTTTGGGCAATAAGCATCTCACCAATGCACAAGTAGCGCGTACTGTCGGATATACGAATGATATTGTGTTTATACGTTCATTCAAGAAGCTCGAAGGAATGACCCCGGGTAAATATCGAGAACAACAATAGCGGCTGCCCTAAGATCAAACTCAAAGATTTAGATATATTTGTATGTTTATATATGATAATGTATAAATATACAGCTATATAGAGGAGGTTTTTTTTATGTACGTACCTAAGTCATTTGAGATAAATGAAAAAGAACAGATTTATGACTTGATTGAGAAAAATAGCTTCGCTATTTTATTTTCTCAAAAAGACGATCAACCTTTTGCAACTCATCTACCTTTGCTTTTGGATAGAGATGAAGGATGTTTATATGGTCATATGGCAAAAGCGAATACCCATTGGGAAAACATCGAGAGTAAAGTTTTAGTCGTATTCTCTGGAGCCCATTCATACATTTCACCATATTGGTATGAAACTCCCCAATCTGTACCAACTTGGAATTATGTTGCTGTCCATGTCTATGGGAAACTTGAGCTAATTGAGGATGACAACAAGCTGATAAAAATATTAGATGATTCGGTAACTTATTATGAATCAGGAAAGCCGAATCCTTGGAATATGAGTAAGGCAGATTTTAATTTAATTGATAGTCTATCAAAAGGTATTGTCGGATTTAAAATTGAAATAACTAATATTGAGGGTAAGTTGAAGCTCAGCCAAAACCATTCAAAGGAAAGGCAAGAGCGTGTGATAAATGCATTGGAAATGCAGGATGATGATAATTCAAAGCAGATTTCAAAGTTAATGAGGGAAAATTTAGAGAAACAGTCTCGCTGAAGAATCCCTCTATATTATTCATGCTATATACAGCTTGAAATTTTACGGATAATACCTCCTATGCGAATGGTTTGGTGAAGAGTCGAAATTACTTCCTAATGATATAATCCATCGGATGGCCTCCGTATTATGGTCTAAGTTAGTTCAAGTAACTTTTAAGACGGGGCTACCGACATGCTCGGCGTTTGTTAGTTAGAAAGAGGACGTGGACACCCGAACATTGAGCTGGAATTCGATGGGATAGCAGACTCACTGCCAATAAGTTAACATCCATGCGATGACCTTATTTAAATCGAGTGGATGCCGAACGATGATACTCCCCCAAAGTACAGCCCCCAATGTCGTAATGCTGATAAAGAGTATCGTTTCTTTCTTGTTTCCTTTATATACTCTTAACATCGTTATTCCGCCTATAAGAAACAGAACGTAAAAGAGAATCATACGGATCATGTCGCCGTTTCTCTCCCTTGTGACTGCCTTTTTTTCCGCAGCCATGAGCACACAATGAGAATGGCAGGGATCACGATAGCGTAAATTGCGATATAATTGAAGGCATACTTTCGGATCCAATCGACGTTTTCGACTATGCTTTCGAAGAAAAAGGAGTAGGCGGAAATGATCCATACCAGAGGATAGGCTACAACGGCGCGCTCTTTAACATGGAATAACTGGCATATGGCCAGTACAGCGCAATAGAACAACAGACTTAATTTAATGCAGACGATAAGAAGGATGTTCACGGAAATAACCGCTTCCAAATGATCGATGAAGTTCGTAATCTCCATTTCGCGAAAGATGATGAATACGGGATAGACGAGATGAGAACTGCGTTCAACTCCCAGAATGCCGATCGAAAAAAATACACATAAGCTTAGAAGGATTCCCGCAACGCTGATCCCCGATAGAAATGCGACATGTAATCGGCGACCGACAAATGGAAATATCATCATAAAGGCTACGATCTCCATAAAGGGAAACGCGAGGGCATAGCGGGTTTGTATCAACGTATCCCAAGGCTGAAAGGCGTAAGGAACGTTGAAGTTCCGCCAATCCCATTCTTTGATCATGACCGAGAAGGGAATCCAGAACGCCAAATTCACGTAGGTTCCCAAAAACTCGCTTACCATGGCGATCGATTCGATTCCTTTCACAACGGCATATGCGCATACAAGCAGTATCATGATATCGAAGATCGAGGGAGGCGTTCGGGGCATCAGATTAACATGCATGAAATCACTCAAGTTGCGCGTAACCCAAGATGCGAGTTGGACGAAGAAAAGGATATACAGGAGGGAAACCAATCCGCCAGCCCATTTGCCCAGCACTTGTACCGCAATCTGGACAATGCTTAATCCGGGAAATCGGCTGGACAAGAATAGCCAGAATCCTGCCAATACCAATCCGTATAGGAATGCCCACACGAAAACAAGCCAGCCGTATTGTTTGGCATCGGCAATGAGACTCCCCGGCAACAAGATAAACGAGGTCCCGATGATAAACAAAGAGGACATATTAAACAACTGCCAACCATTCAATCGCGCATTTTCCATTGGATCGCTTCCTCTATTCTAAAAGGTATGGTGTACTCGTGTTGCCGATCGTTGTCATCTTGGAGTGGACATGAATCGTGACCTTGGTCTGGCGCCACGTCATTTCATTACCGCCATTGTCTTGTATGCCTAATAGATCCCAGCCTCTGTTCGTACCCATCTGCTCATATGATTTTAGTTCTTTTTCTAACGTTTGGTTAAATTCTTTTTCGATTTGATGAAGATTCTGTAAGGTCATCTTGCTTTTTTGTTGATTGTTCATCAACCGCAGGTCGGCATATAAGTCGATCAAGAGATGGGACCCGGGCGTGTTCCACTTGCGCTGAACTTGTATGTTCTGCGCTTCGACATCAACGAAATCCCCATTGATTTTTACGGTTTCCGTACGTTGCCTGTATTTTTTATTCAAGATGAAGAACAGGTTTTTTGATTGCTCATCGAGATTGCCTACCATACGAGCATGGATGAGCACGGCTCCTCCAGAGAAGCTCATTCCGTCTTTGTTTGCATCGATTTTTTCCACTCTATCGGAATTGGAAGACGGATTCTCTCCACTATAATGAATGATGGGAATGACAATTGGCGTATGAAGATGTATTTCCCTTGCGATGTCCTTAAACCGGATTGGATATAGGCTCATACTAAAGTTAGGTTTATATTGATCCGTCAAGGAACGGATAAACCGACCCGGTATTCTGTCCAAAGGCGTAAAGCTGTTCATGATCGTGTACATTGGACTATCCGTAATAAACAAAATCACATTTGACCGCTGTTCCGGGCTGAGCTCGATAAAGTTGATGAGATCCAATATCCCTTGCCTGGCATAACGCTCGGATATGATGTAGCTCTGCAAATCGGCCATAAAAAACTTCCTAGGCATACTCATGCCGGTCTGTTCATTGAATCTTCCATGGCTATAGTCCTTGAATTGAAAATTGTATACGACAGCTTTCGCCGAAGCACCTGTTCTGGTCGACAGACTCGTTGGATTAATCACTTGGTAATAAGCGGTGAAATTTCCCGTCTCCGGATTTTTATCGACTCCAGCCAGACTAACAATCGCAAGTGAATTGATATCTTTCATATCCCAGCACCCGGCACATAATACCAGCAGTATTAGAACAATTAGGGAAGCTCTCATCTTGACATACCCTTCTTTTATTTTGTTATTCATTTTTTTGGGAACCGCTTCATCATAAACCGGGGAACCCGAACCAAGGTATCTTTCCAGTCGGAGAGAACCAACGGAGCCAACGGAGTAAAATACTTCACGCCGAATGAGCGTAAAGAGACGAGGTGCACCAATAGGAAATAAACGCCGCACATTAAACCGAACAGACCCAGGAATCCAGATAGAAACATAAATGAAAACTGTATGATTCTTTGGGAAATGCCAAAGCTATAGTTAGGGGAAACGAAGTTAGAAATGGCCGTAAGGGAAACGAAGATAACCATGGCAGGCGAGACGAACCCCGCTTCCACAGCTGCCTGACCCAACACAAGCGCTCCAACGATCGATATGGACTGGCCGGCGATACGCGGCATGCGTAAGCCCGCTTCCCGTAAGATCTCGAAGGTAACCATCATGATCATAGCTTCGACAAAAGCTGGGAAAGGCACTTCCTCTCGCTGAGCTGCCAAGCTGATTAAGAGGGAAGTTGGGAGTAATTCCTGGTGATAGCTTACGACCGCGATGTAGAGAGCCGGTACAAATATGGATAACATAAAGGCGAACATTCGAAGCCAGCGCGAAAGCGTGGCGATGTCTGCACGCTGGTAATAGTCTTCCGGAGAATTGAAGAGTTGAAAAAAGGTAATCGGCCCGACAAGAACAATCGGGGTACCGTCCGTAATAACTCCGATCTGACCCTCCACAAGCTTGGAGACGAAGGAATCCGGACGCTCCGTACTGATCAGTTGGGGAAATGGCGAGAATGTGGTGTCTTGAATCCATTCTTCGATATAAGCGCTCTCCAAAATGCTGTCCGTGTGAATGGACCTAAGACGTCGCCGAAATTCATCAACCACTTGCGCCTGAGCAACATTATCAACATAGGTCAAGTATACATTGGTCTTCGTTTCCGTCCCGATAACCAGAAGTTCAAACACCAAATGCTCGGTTTTCAACCGTTTGCGGATTAAGGCGACATTCCTTGCGATATCTTCAACGAAGCCTTCCCTGGGACCGCGAATGGAAGCCTCCGTTGTAGGTTCGGAAACGTTTCGATTTGGCACTTTGGAAACATCGTAGCTAAGATAGTAATCGCCTAAGGTAGGAATAAGAAGACAATACCCTTCAAGAAGATTACGAACGCCTACCGAGGCTTCCGAACATTCCTTCGATTGCGCATTGGGGATTAATGATTTAAGCCAATTCATGGGATCATGCGAATCTTCCCCATCCTGACTTCGTTCCATAATAGGCTTTAACATGAGTTCATCGATTTGTTCCGTAGATACGATCGTCGAGATATAGATGCAAGAAAAGCCCCAGCCAGGTTTTAGCTCGAATTCCTGGCATACAAAGTCTGGCGATTGTCCAAGCCGCTCCGTTATTTGATCGACGATGAATTTAGTAGTGCCTTTGAGATTCAGGATTGGACCCTCCTAACTAGAGATTCTTCTTATCATTATCCATTCAAGGAAATATTATGTATTTATAAGCAGTGCCAAAGAGAAAGGACATATGATATCGTCGGCCATGCGCGAAAAGTGAAAAAGTGAAAAAATGCAAGAAGCGTAGAATTCCAAAGCTCTTGTTCAAAGCTAAGACAAGAACTGGTCCCTCTTCCGATTAAGGACAAGAACATAGACCTATTTCCGGGCGAAGTTGAACTCCGTTAATTATTCAGTTAAGCTAGTATTGCCGAGTGCTATCTCCCTCGCTTCTTCAGAACCTCGCAACAGCAATAATGTGGAAGATGGCTTATAATATGTGCGCCGAAAGCAAGTCCGAGCAGGAAGTGGAAAAAGACGACTGACATTAAACTTTATCAATAGCAATGACAACGAAATACGCTATTTTTTTCTCTATAATAGAGGGATAGAGCACCTGCAATTGTTGGTGGTGTGAGGAGTCCGCAAAAAATCCAAAAGAAGGAAGTGTTTAACAATGAATGTAGAAACGGTTATGCAGGAGCTCGAAGCTCTCGGCAAGGAACGAACTAAGAAAATTTACGGATCCAATGGCGCGCACGAACCGCTTTTTGGCGTGGCTACAGGCGATATGAAGCCCATCGTTAAGAAAATTAAAAAAAATCAACCTTTGGCTGAGCAGCTATACAGCACAGGGAACTACGACGCAATGTACTTTGCCGGCATAATTGCAGACCCACAAGCAATGACTGAAGTGGATTTTGAGCGTTGGATAGATGCGGCTTATTTTTATATGCTGTCCGATTATGTGGTTGCAGTAACCTTGGCAGAAACAGATATTGCACAAGAGGTTGCCGATAAATGGATCGCAAGCGGCGAAGAACTGAGAATGTCAGCGGGCTGGAGTTGTTACTGCTGGCTTTTGGGTAATCGCCCGGACGCTGAATTTTCTGAAAGCAAAATTGCCAATATGCTTGAAATTGTGGAAAATACGATTCATGATTCTCCCGAACGAACTAAATACGCTATGAATAATTTTATTTACACAGTGGGCGTATCCTATTTGCCGCTCCATGATAAGGCGGTCGAGACCGCAAAGGCAGTAGGCCCAGTAGAAGTTAAACGGGATAAGAAAAAAAGCAGTTTCCTGCTCGCTTCCGAAAATATTCAAAAGGCAGTAGATAAAGGGCAACTTGGTTTCAAACGCAAACATGTTAGGTGTTAGACCATTGCTTCGCTATATTTGGGCAGTCAAGCCATTCACACTGCTCCCGAATTTCCGCCACAGATGGGGCATTCAAGCGTGAAGCGGACATTCGAGCGATTTTTCGGGATTTGAGATTGATCGACTCGTTCGCCTCGCCTCCATTATGCCCGATTGCTATATGTGCAGGATTTTTCTACCTCTCGTCATGCTGCTCGAATATTTCATCATGAGCACAAATTTCCAGTACAAAGATTACAGTCAATTAACCCCGCTGTTTGTCGACGGGTACGTCCCGTTATGGAAGGGAGCGCTGTTTGCTGGCACTAGTTTGGCAGAAGTTCTTTCAATCCATTCCTTAAATTCTTCCTCGAAACAAATAAATGGGTTGTCAGCAGTGGAGTATGGTACGTTGACATATCCTTCCTCCTCTTATGATATCAACAAAAACTATAGAATCGTATTGAATCATAAACTTGAGTATTGCGATTTTCTGCGATTGCTAGCAGGATTTCTATCCAAAAAATCTGCAAAGGCAAAAGCTCCCTGGGTTCCTTGAGGTTCTTGAGTGCGTCGAGGTGCTTTGCTACATCTATAGACTCCAAGTCTTTTTGTTCAAATAAAAACCTGCCCATATAAATGACAGGTCAGTTCCCTAATTGGTGATATTTTCATATATGGCAGTTCATTTCCTGAATCGTTCGCCTACCCATGTAACAATGGCGGATTACAATGCTGGAGGCTTATTAAGAAGGAATATAAGATAGACTGGCGCTAAATGATAGTTGGGTGATATCAGCAGCAGAAGGATCAGTCGATGCAAGCGTCCTGACACGAATACCAATACGATCACCCGCTGCGACTATTAATGATCCCCCGACATTTATATTGGTTGCTGTACGGAAAGTACCGGCAGTAATAATATTATTAGGAAATCCAAATATAAGCGAGCTAGTCAGTGGAGTTGTCACGTAAAATGAAGTAGGATGATCAATGCCATTATTAGGATCTGAAGATGCGACGAAAACTGTAAAATCATATTGAAGACCTAGAGTATTTATAGAAACCACAGAAGCAACTAATAAATCTGCGCTTATTTGTAGATTTTGAACTGTTCCGGCAAAAGGAATTGGGAAAGAAAAACCACCTGTCTCTGGTGGCATAGTTGATTCTCCAGAACCGTCAATAACTTCAACCGTTCTATTACCAAACCCCATTAAAATTGGAGCAGCTGATACTACTGTAGCACCACTGAGGATGATACCCGTTGAAAATGGAATTAATCCTCCAGATCCTTGAGCACCTTGAGCACCTTGAGGGCCTTGAGCACCTTGAGGACCAAGAGCACCTTGAGGGCCAAGAGCACCTTGAGGGCCAAGAGCACCTTGAGGGCCAAGGGCACCTTGAGGGCCAAGGGCACCTTGAGGGCCAAGGGCACCTTGAGGGCCAAGAGCACCTTGCGGGCCAAGAGCACCTTGCGGGCCAAGGGCACCTTGCGGGCCAAGAGCACCTTGAGGACCAAGAGCACCTTGAGGACCAAGAGCACCTTGAGGACCAAGGGCACCTTGAGGGCCAAGGGCACCTTGAGGACCAAGAGCACCTTGAGGACCAAGGGCACCTTGAGGGCCAAGGGCACCTTGCGGGCCAAGAGCACCTTGCGGGCCAAGAGCACCTTGAGGACCAAGGGCACCTTGAGGACCAAGGGCACCTTGAGGGCCAAGGGCACCTTGAGGGCCAAGAGCACCTTGAGGGCCAAGAGCACCTTGAGGGCCAAGAGCACCTTGCGGGCCAAGAGCACCTTGCGGGCCAAGAGCACCTTGCGGGCCAAGAGCACCTTGCGGGCCAAGAGCACCTTGCGGGCCAAGAGCACCTTGCGGGCCAAGAGCACCTTGCGGGCCAAG
>NZ_JAAOIW010000014.1 GCF_011440305.1 Paenibacillus agricola
TCACAACCGCCTATGGCAACTACCGGTATGCCTGCTTATTCACCAAACAAAAGACAGAATGCTTCCAGGAAGCCCATGCCCGGTTCTTCGGGCATGTAGGTGGTGTGTACCAAACCCTTGTCTATGACAACATGAAAGTCGCCGTCAAAAGCTTTATAGGGGTAGAGAAAGAACCGACGGAAGCGCTTTTGCAGCTTTCTATTTATTATGGATTCCAGTTCCGGTTCTGTAATGTCCGCAGTGGAAATGAAAAAGGGCACGTAGAACGCACGGTGGAAGTGGCCCGCCGTAAAGCCTTCTCGGTTCGGGATACATTTGATACCTTGGAGGAAGCGAACGCTTACTTGCTTGCGGTCTGTGGGAAGCTAAATGGTAAACCCCAGGATAGCCGCGAAGGGAAAAGCGCAGAAGCCTGCCTGGAAGAAGAACGTTCTTGCCTGTTGCCGAAGATGCCCCTATTCGATGCGTCACGCAGCTTTTTCGCCCGTGTGGATAAGTATGCAACCGTCATTGTTGACCAGAACCATTACTCCGTACCGGATCATTTCGTCGGCCAATTAGCGATGGTCAAGGTCTATTCAGGCCGGATCCAATGCTTCCATGACGGTAGGCAAGTCGCAGAACATGCCCGGCTTGTGGGGTGCCACGAATGGCGTTTGGAGCTTAGCCATTACCTGGAAACCCTAAAGAAAAAACCTGGTGCATTGGCCGGTAGCACGGCACTGCAGCAGGCACAAACAAAATGGAAAAACATCTATGAAACCTATTATACCAGACGGGAGAAAGATTTTGTAGAACTCCTGCAAATGATTGCAGATGGAGTTACCCTCGTGGAGGTGGAGCATAGTGTGGCAGAGCTGTGCCGGATCCATCCGAGCCACGTAACTACCGATAAAATTAAGGCGTTGTGTGCCAGGGCACGGGAAGTCCTGCCGCCACAAGCCTTGTCCTCACAAGAGTCCCAAGACATTGAGGCGCATGCCCAGCAACATCTGCGCCTATATGACGAACTGTTCCAAACCCAGCCTGTACCGCCCAAGGAGGCCGTTGCATGAGCCAACTGTCACGCAAAGCGTGGATGGAAAAAGTGACCGCCTACAGCAAGGAATTGAGGCTGCCCATGATGGCCCAGCATCTGGAAATGCACGTACAAGAAGCGAACCAGCTGGACCTGTGTTATGAGGAATTTTTGGCGCACTTGTTGCAGAAAGAGTGTGATGCCCGGGCGGAGGCCGCACGTACCAGCCGCATTCGACTCGCCCAATTTACCCACAAGAAGTATTTGGAGGACCTGTCCCTTGTAGATTTGCCTGAGGATGCCCAGAAAAAGCTAAAGCATCTCCAGTCCTTAACCTTCATCGAGGAAGGCCGAAACGTCATTTTGTCCGGAAATCCAGGGACCGGAAAAAGCCATATTGGGATCGGATTGGGCCTGAGGGCTTGCCAAGAAGGGTATAAAGTGTGGTTTACCACGGTCCCATTGCTCATTAACCAGATCAAGGAATGCCGCTCCCAGCAGACGCTGCGGGCCTTCCAGAACCGTTTTGAAAAATATGACCTGGTCATTGCCGATGAAATGGGCTATATCTCTTTTGACAAGGAAGGCTCCGAGTTGTTATTTACCCATCTGTCCCTTCGTGCAGGCCGAAAATCTACGATCATTACGACCAACTTATCCTTTGAGCGTTGGGGTGAAATTTTCCGTGACCCGGTCATGACCGCTGCGATGATTGACCGTTTGACCCATCAATCCTACCTTGTGAATATGAACGGAAATTCGTACCGGTTGAAGGAAACGAAGGAGTGGCTGCAAACTCAGCAATTAACTTAAAACCATGGCTGGATAGGCCTTTATTTTTTTGACGGAGTGGCTGGTTTTTAAATGACTACGTGGCTGGATTTTCAGTTGACAAATACAGGTGCAGCTCGAAGCAGTTTTGGCGAAGATTCGTATTAATAATTTCTATGTAATCAATAATGCCCTTCATTTGCTCGATATCCTCTTGAGGAAAACGCGGCTTCTCAATCAGCGAAGTAAATCGTTTCTTCAGGAAAAATAAATCCTGCATGGTTGTATCATGGAGATCGCTCGCAATCCGCTTGCGCTCATCCTCCTGAAGCTCGAACATCAGCTTGCGGAACCAAAGCAGATCTTGGGCTGTTTGCTCATTGGGTATCTGTGAGGCGAGATGCTGCAACTTCAGGTTCAGCTTGTGGATCAAATGCATATTTTCCAAGCTTACGGCGAGGTAAGAAATTATAAAATTCAACCATTGGAGGTCTTCCTTGCTGAGAGTTGTGTTCGTTTTTTTATCCGTTAAGATCAAGTAGCTGGTGTAATCTTCATGGTGGTTAATTTCCAAATAGGTGAGTGAGGAGTGATCCCATTGCTCGTCCCTTACTAATAGATCCACGGCCGATAAGGAAATGATACCTTCTGTAACGGTTTCTACTCGATCCTGATACTTAAACACAATGGCAGCACCAAATACTTGCAGCGTCTGGACAATATCGACGAGAACCATTTCTTTAAGCTCCCGGAAGCTGGTGATAAAACGCAGATTGCTAGCGATCTTTTTCAAGGCTTTATTGAGATAGTATTTTCGCGGAAACATAATAGACTCTAGCTTTGTTGCGATATATTCAAACGAATACAAAACGAAAGTAAAGATCAGTAGGGTGCCAATAAAGCTGAATAATACATGCATCCACGAAACATCCTGCTGCAAAATTAGCGCATTGAGCGCGACGATCCCCAGACTTGGAAGGATGGAAAGCGATAAGGTGAACATAACACGACGCAAAACGAGATCAATGTCGTAAAGCTTTTTGGCAAGGATCAAATAGGCAAAGGATAAGGGAAAGAACAGAATGAACCAGGATGTGTATAAGGAGCTAACCCAATCATATCTGAATAATAATTGGGGAATGAAAGATAGGCAGGCAAAAGGAACGAAGGATATGATTAAGGCCCACCAGACAGTTTTTATCATTATGGATAAGTGATAAGACTCTTTAGCATACTTGTAATAAACATACAGAAGGAAAGCAAAATTTAGCGTGAGACCTGTTAAAAAAAACGCAATTACAATGTTTTCGTAGAATGAGTAGAAATAATGGGCAACGTCTTCTATAAAAAACGTTTGTCTAAGTATAAATAATAGTAAGATGCTCATATATAAAGGTTTAACTATTTTTGAAAGAAACGATATTTTCACCTTTTCATTAAAAAATATGATTAAAAAATGTAGGAACAGAATAGGAAGAACCATCATTAAAGTAGATATACAAATTTTTCCGAGTGTATCGCCTCTCTGAGAGGCTCCTAAACTTGCAAAAATAAAGCCAATATTCATAAAAACGAGAGAAAGAAGACGTGCTGAGATAGAGTGTGGTGCTTTCCAATATAATAAAATGGCAAGGTATATAGTCAGAAGCTCCCCCAATAATGGAAGGACATCCGTGCTTGGAGCAGCTCGAACGTTGCCGACTATTACTTCAAACTCCTCGCCATTGCGGAAAATGGTGATGTTGTCTGCTTGATCAATTGATTTCCATTTTCGTATTGAGAAATAATCATTCGGATGCTCGCCATTAACTTTCTCGATCAGATCCCCAATTTGTAAATTCATTTTTAAGCTAGCACTATCCGTCTCTAGCGTTCGTATGGCCCATTCACTTTTTTCATTCTGTGACAGCAGTATACCTAAATACGGATATTGTAAAGTAATATAGGTAAGCCACCCATGCAAAATAACAAGTGAGATAAAGGTTAGCCTGAAAAAAAATTTAGATTCCAACGCTATTTACCCCCTTGCTTTTTCATATTTTCTGATATAATAAAAATGTAATTAATGTAAATAATTGTAGAAAGGAGGTGGTAATATGTCAACTGTTGTATATTCTTCCGAACTACATCAAGTGATTCGTAATTTAAAACAAAGCGATCCTCAAGAAATTTCCAATTTGTTTAAAGATAGTAATTGGTTCCAAGCATGGTCTATCACAGCAGAAGAGGCTCAAAATATCGTAAAATTATTTTCCCAATCCGCTAAGGATTACATAAAGGGATCAAATGGGACAAACACTTCATGGCAATAATTTTATTTCTTAATTTTACCAAAAAAATAAGAGATTGTATATTAGGACAAGTCCTATTATGCAATCTCTTATTGCTTTTTGTCGATAGTCCAAGAATGCAAATATGTTTGTATGTTATTGCAAACATTTTGCGTGAGCCTTAATGATCAATCAGCAGATGAAAGATATAGGATGGCATTACCCTTGGATATATTACCCAATAAGGGACCTTTGGACTATAAAGTAAAGATACAATCCTACCGAAGTAAAAGAGAAGGTAAACGACCTATATAGATAGGAACTGCGATTTTTTGTGAAATAGTAGTTTTTAATGGGACCTTACTAGAGAGAAATAATCGGAGGATTAGAGATGAAGCTAACACTGTTTAAAAAATTGTTATTCAGTTTTTTTGTGATCTTGCTGCTATTGTCAGTCACAAGTATAACGGCCATTATGAACATGGGAACGATGGGCAACAAGTCGAAGCAAACCACGCAGGTAGGTCTGCCGAATGTCATCCTGCTCGGCAATCTGAACCATGAGCTGATGGAGCTCGACGATCTTATCCTGCGGATCCAGTTAAACCTGGAGGATCCATCGAATAACCAAGATTTGGGTGATTCTATGAAAGGAAGCAGTGAAGTCGTCACCCAACCGGAAAATGCGAGGCGTATCTTCCAACAGATTCAAGCTAAAGTGGCAAAGATGGACGGAATAGCCTCACAAGCCAGTGATGGTAATCTTGTTAAATATTTTAATGAGAATTGGGGCAAATATGCAGCCTTGTTCCCCTCCCTCCTGAGTGCGGTAGAAAAGCATGGACCAGAAGGGCTAGCGCTTATTCAGCAGGCCAATGGATATGTAACTGGATGCACAGTAGTGATTAATGAGCTCACGAAGAACAACCAGAAGTATGCAAATGAATGGGGAGAAGAATTAACAGATTCCTATCGCACTGGTGTGATTTGGGTCATTATTCTCAGCGTGCTTGCCATTCTTTTAGGATTGGCGATTTCCTTTGTAATCGCGCGCCATGTTTCTTTGCCAATAAGGCAGATGAGCGTTGTTGCTAAGCGGGTGTCAGCTGGAGATTTATCGATTGCCTATGTAACCATGGCCCGACAGGATGAAATTGGCGATTTGAGTGGGGCTTTTGGGCAAATGACAGAGCATATGAAGCAAATGATCTTGAAAATTAATGAGCATGCCGGGTTAGTTGCCGTTTCGGCAGAGCAGCTTAAGACAAGCTCCGGGGAGATGCAGACGGCATCCCGGCAAATTGCCCAAACGGTTAAAGGTGTAGCGGAGGGTGCCAGCGAGCAAACCGTCAGCATGGAAGAAACCTCGCGTTCCATGGAGGAAGTGGGCGCAGGGATTGGGCGTCTTGCGGAGAATGCGTCGACCATTGCCGAAACGGTCGAATCGTCGAGGCTGCAAGCGGAAAACGGCGGTGCTTTGGTGCAAAAGACAGTCGAGCAAATGGACTCGATCAACGATTCCGTTTCACAAACGGATCAATTGATCCAACTGCTGGACCATAAGTCGCAAGAGATTGGCAGCATTCTTCATGCGATCCAGGATGTTGCCCAGCAAACCAATCTGTTGGCGCTGAATGCGGCTATAGAGGCAGCACGCGCTGGCGACCAAGGGCTAGGCTTTGCTGTAGTCGCTACGGAGGTTCGCAAGCTAGCCGAGCAATCGCGCTTGTCCTCAGAGGAAATTGCCTCCTTGCTAGGCGAGATCCAGTTGGGTATCAAAGAGTCAGCTAATGCCATGCTGAAGGTCAAAGAAGAGGTCATGACTGGAATCGCAAGCGTTCGTGAGACGGAGATCAACTTCGACCATATTCTGCAGTCCACATCGCTTATTGCTTCGCAGGTTCAGGAAATGGCGGCGACCTCGCAAGAAATGTCTGCGGGTGCGGAGCAAATTACGGCCTCGGTCTACCAGGTAGCCGACATTGCCAGAAGATCAGCCTCCGCCTCACAAGGCGTGTCTACCTCTGCGGAGCATCAATTCCAGGCTACAGAGGGTGTGCAGTCGTCAGCGCAGTCTTTATCCGAAATGACTGAAGAGCTGCACGAGCTTTTATCCCAGTTCAAGGTTTCATAAGGGAGTAGGGGCGGGCAATAGCACATCGGCATAGCTTATAATAACCGTACTACCATAAAGAGGATCCTCCATCATCAGTGGGGATCCTCTTTATGAATTAAGCGGCTGGCGATTCAAAATTCGCTCAAGGTGGCAAAGCCGATAAACGCACGCCGGCAATCGCTGGAGCGGGCTTTTTTTGCTTACTTGATTGGTTTGCCGATATGATTGTCGATAAGTGCAGTGATTTTACACTAATGTTCGTCTATGTTATGGAGAGGAGGGGGAGAACGATAACTGAAGAAACCGATTGGATTAAACGGATTGTGGCTGGCGACCACGAAGCATTTCGATTATTGATGGACAAGTACAACACCTATTTATTCCACGTTGCCTATTCTATACTGCGGTCCACTAAAGATGCAGAGGATGTTACACAGGAAGTGCTGCTCAAAATTTATGCTTCTCTCCCTCACTACCAGCATAAAGGGCTGAAAACCTGGATGACCCGGATTGCCATTAATAAAGCGATCGATTACAAGCGCTCCTTGGAGCGCAAGCGGGAACAGCTTACTGGCCAAATGGAAGAGCTGGACCTACCAGAAGCGTCGGAAACATCCGTAGAGGATGAAGTGATATACGTCCAGCTCCAGCAGCGGGTCAAGGATTACTTGCACGAGATTCCGGACAATTACCGCCAAGTGGTCGTTGCCTACTATATTGAGGATAAAAGCTATCAGGAAATTGCTAGCCAACAGGGTGTTGCAATCAAAACCGTAGAATCTAAGCTATACAGGGCCAAACAATGGATTCGCAAGCATTGGAAGGAGGAGGAGTGGAGATGAGTCACGGTACATTGGAGCAATGGCTTGCCTACGTAGAACATAGACTTTCTGAGGGAGAAAGTGATACATGGGAACTGCATCTTGAGGCCTGTGATGCTTGTATGGAGCTGTATATACAAAGTTTGGAGCTTGCTTCAGCTGCTTATCCCTTGCTGCTTCATGAGGCGGCATTAGCGGATAACGTTATGAAAGCCATCCAGAGTAGCTATGACCGGCCAGCTGACAGCTTATCTAGGGACAAGGCAGCTTCCTCTATAAGCAAAAGGTGGAGCCTAGGAACATGGACTTGGACGCGACATCCTCTATTCCATTATACGGTGGCTGCCAGTATTACGATGCTGCTGATGGGCTCGGGGTTATTTCAATCCATTGCCGTTGGGGGGAGCCCAGAGGAGCCGCTAACTTCAGGCACCATGCAGGCGGAACCAGCACCTATGCCTATATCTGTTTCCCAACAATTGCTGGATAAAACAATCGTCATGCTGGACGCGATCCAGCCTAAACATGAGAGAGGGGGAAGTCGCTAATGCGGTCTAAACATCCGATGACAGCTCTGCTGTTATCCTTCATTCCCGGACTAGGGCATTTATATTTGGGTAGGATTATAAGGGGATTATTATATGGGGCTTGTTTTTTCGGCCCCTTAATGTTGGTATTTCTGGTGGCTATTTTGGGAGAGGCGCGCCATTATGAGCTGCCGCTGATTGCTCTGCTTATTGTTGCCTTTCTAGTGGGTGTTGTTAATTTGCTGGATATGATTGTGGCGGTTGTCAATAGCAGGCAGCCTGGTCCAAGGGGATCGGCGGCTGGGGAGGGGCCAAACCCATACGCTGGCACTTCCCCTTCCCAGGAGCCAGGTTCCTATATAGCTTGGCAACCGATGCAGGATAAAGAGCGGTTTTTTACGATATTGCTTTCGTTGGTTCCGGGGCTGGGTCATCTCCAGCTAGGCATGGTGCAGCGCGGCTTGGCGTTTTTGGCCACTTTTTTCGGGTCCTTCACGATGATTATGTTTGTCGCTTCGATATCAAGCAGCGATGTGTTAGTATTTCTGGGCGTATTGCCGATCATTTGGCTCTATGGCATGTTTGACTGCATCCAGCAGTTGAACCGCAAACAACGGGGAGATGCGCTAATAGACCAGACGTTTTTAGAGGATTTCCAGGATATGCGTGAGGATGGCAAAAAAAGCAAGGTCATGGCCACCTTCCTATCCATCGTTCCGGGCGCGGGGCATATGTACCTGGGCCTGCAAAAACGCGGGCTGCAGCTTATGGTTGCTTTCTTTGGATGTATTTATATTTTAGATGTGCTGCATCTTTCCTTATTTTTATTCCTGATTCCGATTTTGTGGTTTTACAGCTTTTTCGATGCGCTGCAGCTCATTTCCAAGCCCAACCATGGGCATTTGCCGGACATCCCGATATTCGATTGGTTGGTAAACCACCAGAGGTGGATCGGCATTGTGCTGCTGGGGCTTGGGCTCTATTACGTAACGGACACGATGCTGCTTAGGCTGTTGGACATTTGGTTCCCGATGCAACGAATATCGACGTACTTCCATCGTTATTTTCAGACGATTGTTGTTTCTGTCGTGCTAATAGGTGGAGGGTTATGGCTAATGGCAGGAAGCAACAGGCAAAAAAAGCAACCATATAGGTGAGAAGCGCAGAAGCCGGCAACGTCCAAGGCTTCTGCTTTATTTTTGGCTCCGCAGCTTGCGAAAAAATTGGGTAAGCAGTAGGCTGCACTCTGCTTGCAGTACCCCACTAATAACATCAACCCGGTGGTTGAAGCGTTCCTCTTGCAGCAAATTCATCAAGGTGCCCGCGCAGCCTGCTTTGGGATCGACAGTTCCATAAATGACCTGGGGAATCCGCGACTGCACAATAGCCCCAGCACACATCGGACAGGGCTCCAAGGTTACATACAGCTTGCATTCGAGCAGCCGCCAGGCCTGCAAATAGTCGCTGGCCTGCTTAATGGCAATCAACTCGGCATGGGCGAGCGGATCTCGGGTAGTCTCACGAAGGTTGTAGCCGCGGCCAATAATTTGGTCCTGCCAGACGACTACAGCACCAATCGGCACTTCTAGCAATTGTTCGGCTTTACGCGCTTCTTCAATAGCCGCTTGCATATAATCGATATGTTCCTGCATATGAAATACCTCCATTAGGCTTGTGGATGAATGGCGAACAAACATTCGTTTGTTAACATGTTGTGGACAACTCTGTGGATAACTGGCTAGTTATGCACAAATTCATATAAATAGCTGTGGAAATCATTAAAGAACGTTAATCCATAAACTTGCTTCTGACATTGGCATCAGGGATCATGCAGCTATCATACTTGCCGAATAACTGGTATCTGCGTTTGGCAATAAATCGGTAAACGGCTTCCCTGATCGGCCGCGGTACTGCCCTGAACCAAGATAGCAAGCTCCAGCCCCCGCCCAATTGCTTGAAAATCTGGAGGACTGCTGAAGAATGGGTATAAACCTTACTGCCATCAAGCAGTATAACCGAATCCATGGATATGTTGTGGAGATGGCCAGCCATCAGTAAGCCTTGTACGAAATCCGATTGCAGTGGGGAAAACCGGAATTGGTCATGCTTATCGTGCTTGAGTATAAACTGTACCCAACCGTTGCAAAAGCGGCATACACCATCAAATAAAACAATGGAATGGCCGGAATCGAATTGTTCGGTTTTTGGTTGTTTTTGTGCCGTCATAACGTCACCTTCTTCATAATTGTGGAGAAATTATATCATAAAGCCTCAAAAATAAATAAAAGTTTTGTAAATTTTCTGAAAATGATTGCGTCCCTTCCAAGGAAACCGTATAATGAGACCAAGGATCTAATGTAAATAAATTACATATTTTAACATAAGTACTGCATTACGGAAAAGGCAAACTTGCCGAAAGGCAAGGACGCAAAGCTTAGGGTCTAAGGTCCTCAACAAAGGGCTAGGGCAGCCTAGCCGCCGATTATTATAAATCCCGGTGCGCAGCAGCTGTTTTCCGAACCAAGGTTCGGACGGCAGTTTTTTCTATTATAACGCGAGGAGCGGGTTTATGGTGATATCTAAATCTTCAGCTGCGGGGATAAACTACGAATATACAAGCGAAATTTTCAAAAACCCGTCAACGGTCCTCATTCATAGTCGTACTGTAGTTGAGAAGGATAATTTTGTATCGACAGGTCTTTTAACCTATGCAGAGGGCGATATCCTGGAAGTTGAAATTCCAGAATTCAAAGTATTTGAGCTGGGCGATTCCGTTAAATTGACGGTCTATTCGGCGGGCGGCATCTTTACTTTTCAATCTACTGTCGTTGCCAAGGACCAAGGCAGCTTAATTATAATTAACCCACCGCAAAACCGGCGCCGTTTTATCGAAAAACGGAGTAATCCACGGGTAGAAGTTAATGAAAAAGGCAAAATCCATGCGCTCACTAGCCAAGATACGAATGAAAGGCTGCCATTGGATGATGCAATAGGGCTGGTTATCTATAATATAAGCATTAGCGGACTTGGCTTTGCTTTAAAGCATGATACCGATCTAGGAAACTCAATGGTTATTGAAGTAGAACTAGATTTGGGTTTCTCGATGCCTTGTATAGCAGAGATTCTCAGGCGTGAGAAGATCGAGGAAGGCTACTATTATGGAGCCCGATATGTGGAAATAGCCGCAGATAAAGCAAATTCATTAAGGGCGTTCGTGTTGAAAAAACAGGTCGAATTGCATTTTAGTAATAAGAAACTAGACCAGATCAAGCGGACATTTAAGTAAGGGAATTGAATAAGCTCGTTCATTCCGCCAATAAGGCGGATTTTTTGGTATTATACGGTTTTAATTGCTTTTAACTACGAGTTTAAGGTGACAACATGGCTCCATTTGCGATATAATAACTATTTAGGGATATTGAAAACAATTAATTAAGGAGTTGTCCTATACATGGCTTTAAAAGCGGGAATTGTGGGTCTTCCGAACGTTGGAAAATCCACTTTATTTAATGCAATAACACAAGCGGGTGCCGAAATGGCGAATTACCCTTTTTGTACCATTGACCCGAATGTGGGTGTGGTGGAGGTTCCCGACGAGCGGCTGCAAAAGCTTACGGAGATTGTGGTTCCTAAAAGCGTCGTTCCTACGGCATTTGAGTTTGTAGATATTGCCGGTTTGGTTAAGGGCGCAAGCAAAGGTGAGGGGCTTGGCAATAAGTTTCTGGCTCATATCCGTGAAGTGGATGCCATTGTCCATGTCGTACGCTGCTTTGAGGATGAGAACATTACGCATGTATCAGGTGGCATTAACCCGATCAGCGATATTGAAACGATTAATCTGGAGCTCGTCTTGGCAGATATCGAATCGGTGGAGAAGCGCATTGAGCGCTCCCGTAAAAATATTAAAGGCGGCGACAAGAAATATGCGGCCGAAGTTGAATGCTTGGAGCGTGTGAAAGAGGCATTGTATAACGATAAGCCAGCACGTAGTGTGGAGCTGACCGATGATGAAAAGCTGCTGATCCGTGACCTGCACCTTTTAACCATGAAGCCCATGCTGTACGCGGCCAATGTGAGCGAGGATGAGGTTGGAAATGCGGACGAGAATCCATTCGTGAAGCAGGTTCGTGAATTTGCCGCTATTGAAGGTGCGGATGTTGTTGCCATTAGCGCCAAGGTAGAGTCTGAAATTGCCGAGCTAGAGGGCGAAGACAAGGCGATGTTCCTGGAGGAGCTGGGCTTGCAGGAATCCGGCTTAAACCGCCTTATCAAAGTAGCGTATAAGCTGCTTGGCCTGTTTACGTATTTTACTGCGGGTGTCCAAGAGGTTCGTGCATGGACGATAGTCGTAGGTACCAAAGCACCACAAGCGGCGGGTGTGATCCATACGGACTTTGAGCGAGGCTTTATTCGTGCCGAGGTGGTTGCTTACCACGATCTAGTAAATGCAGGCTCGATGAATGCGGCTAAGGAAAAAGGCCAGGTTCGTTTAGAAGGCAAGGAATACGTAGTTAAGGACGGCGATGTTATGCATTTCCGTTTCAACGTATAGCTTAGCTACACAAAGAGCACGATGATGGTATGGCTGAATGTCGGGCTGTTAAAAAGACCTATACGGATGAAATGGAAATAACGAGGATAAGAGGTGAACGAATATGATAGACAGACTACAGTCATTAGCTGGGCGGTATGAGAAATTAAGCGAGCTTCTATGTGACCCCGATGTATCTAGTGATACGAAGAAGCTAAGGGAGTATTCGAAGGAGCAATCTGACTTACAGGAAGCTTATGATGCCTATATCGAATACAGAGGCGTAGTTGAAGAGTATGATGCAGCGCGCATTATGCAGAACGAGAAGCTGGATGACGATATGCGCGAGCTTGTAAAAATGGAGCTGGATGAGCTGTCCGATCGCAAGACGGAGCTGGAAGCCCGTATCAATGTATTGATGCTGCCTAAGGATCCGAATGACGACAAGAATGTAATTGTGGAAATCCGCGGCGCAGCGGGCGGGGATGAAGCCGCATTATTTGCTTCTGACCTATATCGGATGTATACCAAATTTGCCGATGTCCAAGGCTGGCGTACGGAAGTTATGGATGTCAGCATGAATGATTTGGGCGGATTTAAAGAAATTATTTTTTCCATTAATGGCAAAGGTGCCTACAGCAAGCTGAAATACGAGAGCGGTGCGCACCGTGTTCAACGAATTCCGACGACTGAATCGGGTGGACGGATTCATACCTCGACTTCTACAGTAGCGGTTATGCCCGAAATGGAAGAATTCGATATTGAAATTCATGATAGTGATATTCGTGTAGATACCTTCTGCTCCAGTGGAGCGGGTGGACAGTCTGTTAATACGACTAAATCGGCGGTTCGCGTGCTTCATGTGCCCACAGGCATTATGGCGACTTGCCAGGATGGTAAATCACAAAACTCGAATAAAGAAAAAGCACTCCAGGTGCTGCGTGCACGGATTTTTGACAAGTTCCAGCAAGAGGAAATGTCCAAATACGCCGGTGACCGTAAAAGCAAGGTCGGAACAGGTGACCGCAGCGAGCGGATTCGTACCTATAATTTCCCGCAAAGCCGCGTGACCGACCACCGTATCGGCCTGACGTTGCATCGTCTGGATGCAGTACTCAATGGAGATATGGATGAGATTATCTCCACATTAACGATTGCAGCGCAATCGGATTTGATGGATAGAGGAGAGCAAGCCTAAGCTATGGTTGCCCTACAAAAGTTAACGATTCGTGAAGCCTATGTGGAGGCTTCTTCTTTTTTTCGGGAGCATGGCGCCAGTGAGGCAGAAGGCAGCGCCGACTTGCTATTGCAGCACCTGCTGGGGCTTAGCCGTAGCGAGCTATTGCTCAGCTGGCAAGAGCCATTCCCGGAGGAGCGGAATGCAAAGTGGCGGGAGCTGCTGGAGCGGCGGGCGGCGGGCGAGCCGGTGCAGTACATCATAGGGGAGCAGGAGTTCTACGGGCTCCCTTTTACGGTGACGCCGGCGGTACTGATCCCGCGTCCGGAGACGGAGCTGCTGGTCGAGCAGATCGTGCTGCTTGGCAAGCAGCTCTGGCCTGAAGCGTGCGGCGAAGGCGCCAAAGCACGGCGCGGCGTAGAGGCACGTGGTACGGAGACGCGTGGCGCGGAAGCACGCAGCACGGGAGCGGGAGTGCGTGGAGTGGAAGTAAGTGGCCTAGCAGAAGAAGTGGAGCAGCACGCGGAGCGCGGCGGACTGGACGGAAACGAGGCAGAGGCGAAGCAACGGCTGGAACCTGCAACGGCTGGCCGCAGCAGGCTGTTGGTTGCTGATATTGGAGCAGGCAGCGGCGCGATTGCTGTCAGCCTGGCCGTACAGTGCCCGCAATGGCGCGTGGTCGGCTCGGACATATCGTCGACAGCGTTAGCTGTAGCTCAAGCGAATGCGAAGCGCCACGCCGTTGATGGGCAAGTCACCTTCATGGAAGGCGACTTGCTCATGCCTTACATCCAACGCGGATTACGGCTGGATGTGGTAGTGTCCAACCCGCCTTACATACCGGAGGCGGATGAAGCAGGGCTGCAAATAGAGGTGCGACATTACGAGCCGCGCTCTGCATTGTACGGAGGCGTGGATGGGCTAGATCTGTATCGTCGCCTTATGGAGCAGTTAGCGATGCTGGAAGTATTACCTTCGTTAGTCGGGCTTGAAGTGGGCTTCGGCCAAGCGGGCGAGGTTGCACAATTGCTGCGCCAAGCCGGGGCATGGGACGAAATCCGTATTGTGCCCGATTTGGCGGGTATTCCCCGGCATGTAATAGGGATCAGGTTTCCAGTCTCGGCAACCTGTTAGCTTTGCGGACACAGAAACCGCTATTAGGGTTAAATCTCTCCGCAGGAGGTCTAAACCTGTCAATAGCGACTTCTATGACTGCCAGCATAGCCAAACAGGCGATTCCGCGGGCCAAATAATGGCTTCTGTGTCCGCTTAGCTTCACAGCGGCTTCAACAACATAATAATTGCTAGATTACTAGAATACGAGGTTTAATCCTTCTCGCATTGGCCGATACTTGTACTAGAAAACAAGGCGCAGCGAGTGCGGAAGGATGGTTGAATCCATGGGTAAACAGAACGGGAATCGTCGTCATTGGTATATGGTTTTTGCTATTATATGGCTTATATGCTGCTGGGAATCGAACCTCGATTCCTCTACTATTTTTGCTTCAGGGATAGGGTCAGTACAAGATAAAGGGGCTATAGGGGAAATGATCCCGCAAGAGTCAATCCGGCTGCGTATCCTTGCTAATTCTGATTCTCCTGCCGACCAATGGATCAAACGCGAGGTGCGCGATGCCATTGTCCAGGAAATGCAGCAATGGGTAAATGAGCCACAAGGGATCGAGGCTGCAAGGGATGCTGTCCGCATGCATTTGCCCGAGATTGGCCAATTGGTTGGTGATACTTTGCAACGGTACGGATTTGATTCGGCTTACCAGGTGGAGCTGGGCCAAGTGGCCTTTCCTGCCAAAATGTATGGAAGCCAAATCTATCCTGCAGGCGAATATGAAGCTTTGAAAGTAAGCATAGGTTCGGCGGACGGGCAAAATTGGTGGTGTGTGCTTTTTCCTCCGTTATGCTTTGTTGATGCCGAAATGATAGCGCGAAAGCCTGATGAGCTGGATGCTAAAGCGGGCTCAGCCCGAAGCCAAGCGGGGCAAAAACCAGCATCGGCAGAGCGGCTTGAGAGTAATACGACAGCCAAGCCAAGCAAACAAGCCGAAGACAATGGCAAGGCTTTAGCTGCCAAGCCGGTAAACTCTACAAATTCGATAAATCCAGAAAAAGCGGGGCAATCGACGAATACAACAGCAATCCATGCCAACGAAAACAAAAGCTTGCCTCAACCAGAAGTGCGTTTCTTTCTGTGGGATTTTTTGGTGAAGCTATTTGCATAAATGATTACTAAGGCACACTACTCACTACTACTAAAACCGATTGACAACCCATTCCCACTAGTAACTACTAACGGAACTTTAAAGACTGGAGCTTCTGTAATGACTAAATATTGGAAAATATCGGCTAGTCAGCCGGATATTCATGATTTGGTTGAACCTGCCCTTATACTTCGCCAAGGCGGACTCATCGCTTTTCCTACAGAAACGGTTTACGGGCTTGGGGCGGATGCCCGGCAAACGGATGCTGTACTTAAAATATTTACAGCCAAAGGGCGCCCGGCAGATAACCCGCTTATCGTACATATTGCGAATCGGTCTCAGATGGAGGAGCTGGCAGCTGCTCCGGATGAGGCTATTTCGCGTTTACTGGATGTTTTCTGGCCAGGCCCATTGACGGTTGTACTGCCAGTTAAGCCTGGCGTCTTATCTCCACTGGTCACTGGCGGTCTGGCAACTGTGGGACTGCGTATGCCCGACCATCCGTTGGCGCTCCAATTAATTGCTGCTTCTGGTTGCCCAGTAGCTGCCCCCAGCGCTAATAGCTCGGGAAGGCCGAGTCCTACATGTGCCGAACATGTGCTGGACGATCTGGCAGGCCGGATCGACGGCATCGTAGACGGCGGGGCAACAGGCATTGGCCTGGAGTCGACCGTCGTGGCGTATACTACGGCGATGGAAGGACGTGAAGCCGTGCTCGACATCCTGCGACCGGGCAGCATCTCAATCGAGATGCTGCGTGCGGCGCTGCCGGGCACCCTGGTGCGTGTGGCTTCGCCGCACCTTGAGGCAACCGAGGCGCCGCGCGCGCCCGGGATGAAGTACGCGCACTACGCGCCTCGCGGTGCGATGACACTCGTTCAGGGGCAGTCCCCTGAACGAGTGCTCGCTCGCCTGCAGCGCGAGCTTGATGCAGCCCGCGCGCGCGGCGAGCGCACGGGCGTGCTCACTTACCGCGAGCACGCCGATGCGCTGCGCGCGGATGCGGTGGTCACCTGCGGAAGCCTTGGTGACCTAGAGTCCATCGCGCACGGGCTATACGCCGCGTTGCGCGAGTTCGATGAAGCCGGCGCGGACTTCATCGTGGCGGAGGCTTGCCCCGAGGAGGGCATCGGGGCCGCCATTATGAACCGGCTGCGCAAAGCCGCCGCAGACCGAATTATATACGTGTAAAAGGCTCCCAATGAATATCCTTTCCACGGGAAGCGAAAAGAACCTGCCAATCGGCAGGTTCTTTTCATGGACATGCACGGAATTTATATGTCTGGGTATACCACTATTCCAAGTGGTTTATTCAAGATGGTTTATTCAAGATTAAGAAACGAGAAAAGAAATAAAGCGGTAATACCGAACACTACAAAAACCGGAACGCTCCACTTCATATAGGCATGTAGCTCCACTGCGACAAAGCGGTCCATAAACGGCTTATAAACATGCTCATTATATACAGTCAATAAAATGACCAGAACGACCAAGTAGAACAAAAACCCATATTCGATCAAATGGAAAACCGAGCTGTCTACACCTAATGCCGGGTAACGAATCGTGGTAGCAAAGCTGAACGTGAGGTACGCCATGATCGCACCCGTTAGCATTTGTATCCGCACCAGCCAGGTTTGGCGGATGGCACCCAATGCAATCAGGGGAACCGCAAGCAGGATCGCTAGCGGAATATAAATGTTAAACAAATGGGCAGTCCATTCCCTTTTTACCTCAAGTGCGGATTCAATATGGGAAACAGGGATGCCGTTCCAGCCTTTCATTTGTGATGCTTGGTAATTGACTCTCTCCGGCTGCCAGCCTTTGAGGTAAAGACCAGATTCGAAACCTGAATATTGGTCATCTACCTCTAAATGCTCGAATAGAACTTTACCTGAGCCGTATTTGAGGGAGGTCACATTAACCATCAGCCTTTGGGTATCAAAGGGGAAGTAATCGAGATTGTAGGTCGACTCAAAATTTCCTTTCAAGCGCAGGTTATATTGGACCGTACCATCCATAAAAATGATTAGCCCTTTTTCCTCTTTCTGCGGCTTGTCCGATTGGTTGGAAACTTGAATATCCGGTGTCCATATTTTACTGAGCATAGCTGCCGCTTCAGCACCTGAAAATTCTTGGCGATCCGCGCCGAAGTCTGCTTTATTAAAGGCAACTCGGGGATCCTGCCATCGAAATCTCAGATCAACATCGGCCTGAAACATATTGCCGAGTTCATTGATCGTATACAATTTATTCACCTTAAGTGCTACACCAACTTTTAACGGAAGCTGGACATTTTGCGGAAAGTCTGTTCTGCTGGCAGACGCTTCCTTACCCATATCCTCTGCAGCCATAATCAAGGTAGGTGTCACAAAGCATGCTGCCCAGCCTGCCAAGAACATTACTAGGAGCAATCTCGTGAATTTCATACGTCTTCCTCCTTCTTGTATCACAGAATCAGTGTTGTACCAGATTAAATGGGATCCATCAGACGGGCCTCTAATCAACCTATTGGCAAGACGTATTTAATTGGTGTAGGTATGATTCCGTTACTTTTTTTGGTTTTCCTCTGAATGGTTCAAGTGTGTTTTTAACTGTAATACCTTCTTGGCAATCGCCCCGATTTCATCGGTTCTAGCAGCAAGCTCTTTGCCTGTTTCATTGCCTTCTTCCTCAACGGCTTTACGCAAAGACATGAAAGGATTAATTAACATTCCCCTCGTGATTAGCAATACAGCTCCTGTGAGGACAATTACCTGAAACACGAGAAGCATCATAGCAATAATAAGTGCCTTCTGAATTTGTTTATCGAATATAGCCATGCTTTTGGTAGCAACAATAACTCCAATTTTTTTGCCGCTGAAATCTACTAAGGGAAACATCAGGGACCCGTAATTGATGCCACCCAACTTGTTGTCATAAAATGTGAGCTCCGTAGTGCTCTTGAGCAGCTCAGGGGTAACAATGCTACTGACCAGATTCCAGTCCGTATATTGGATATTTCTTAAACCGCCCATAATGTATTGCTTTTCCGGTGATGGAACGGACTTGGCGACTCTGGTCATCAATTCATCATCAACAAATACCCCAACATCAAAGCCGGTATTCTTTTTGATTTCAACTCCGAATTTCGAGAAATCGAGGCTTAGCTCCATCACTCCGCTTAGCCCTGCTCCATCCATTATCGGAATCACTCCGCGAATACCGGCACCGGCAGGACCGATTTCCACGCCCTTAAGCGGTTCTTTATTTCGGCTCGCTGCATTAATCATTTCGCGGTATGCACTAACATCCTCGGTCGGTTTTTGCTGGTCATACATATACAAAATTGAATTAGAGGTTGGTGTATAAAAAGCCCATTGCAGAATACCAAACATGGACTTCTGTAATTTCGCCGTTTCGGTTAGCTCTGCAATTAAGGCATCGCGGTCACGGTTTCTCACTGCTTTTTTGACAGTAGGTATCTCGGCGATCATACTTGCACGCCCCAGCATGAAGCCGGCTTGGTCACCAATTTTATTCTGGATAATGCCTGATACCATATCCATTAACTCTCGCTTGCCAACTTCTTGTAAGCCTACTTGCTGCCGATAAAATACATAGGTGATCAGAGATGATGTGACTAGGACTACGATTAATAAGATAGTAGTGATCTTTCGGCTCAGACTCATTCGGCTTAACCTCCCTTTGTTTGTACATAGAATGGGGCAATTGCAAAAAAAGCAGTGTTAACTCTGGAAAATAATAAGAGAGGAAAGTAACTAACATAACCAGGTAGTTATAATAACATCAACACAGTATGAGTATAAGGTCGTAGGAATAAATTGTAAACATTTTGTCGAAACCAATGGGTTTACGAAAAAATAATAGGTTAAACTACCTAGAAGTGTGGGAATTTGTGCATAAAGGGGATTGCCATGTTGGTAAAAATTGAATATCATATAATGGAAGTTTCTATCAATTGGGGGTGATAGTTCATTCACGAGCAAAAAGCAGCATACTAGCATGAGTTTTAAGTCCTATTAACGGCCGACCTTGTAATGAATGTCTACCACTAACATGATCTATATCTTTTGAAGGCCTTAGATGCTTAATTAAATGGGGGTTAAAACTTATTATGAATACGAAGGTGCAACCGTCGGGACTAAGCGCGCTAGTTAGCAGCCCGAAATTTAGTAATTTTATTTTATTTTGTGTTTTCTTAAATGCAATCATCATTGGAATGCAGACTTATCCTGCGATTAACGTTACATACGCATCCCTTTTTAACAAGCTGGACATCGTATTTTTGGGTGTTTTCACAATAGAAGTTATTTTGAAAATATTTGTTTACCGCAAGAATTATTTCAAAGACGGATGGAACATATTTGACTTTATTGTTGTCGCTGCAAGTATTGCCTTCCTGCAATCTGAATTTGTTAGCGTTCTGCGGATATTACGGGTATTGCGGGTGCTTAAGACGATATCCTCCATTCGCTCATTACGCCGGATCATCACTTCCTTATTTATGGCGGTTCCAACGATCGGAAGTATTTCCTTATTGATGGTTATCGTATTTTATATTTACGGGGTAGTGGGTTCTACCTTTTTTGCGGAATTATCGCCCGTTTACTTTGGAGATTTATCGGCATCACTCGTTACCTTATTCCAGATCGCTACCTTCGATGACTGGGCCAACATCTACCGTCCTATCGCTGAATCCTCTCCACTTTCGCTGATTTACTTCGTGACCTTCATCTTTATTGCGGTCTTTGTTATGCTCAACTTGGTCGTTGGTGAAATTGTTAACAATGCATCGAATATTCCATCTGATGTTGTTGAGGATATCGCTGAGATTGAAAAGGATGTACATGACATTAGAGGAGTTGTACTGGAAGTCCAGCAGCTGAAAAGCGAGATCATGGAGTTGAAGCTATTACTGATGGAAGAAAGTCAGCAGCACAAGAAATCCAGCTAATCGCTTTTTCTTTGCAAATTAAGGGGGTCCCTAGGATCCTCTTTTGTTTTTGTGAAAACGATATAAAAGCTTGTTGGTTCTTCGTATTGTTCACATTGTCCACATTGCGCTGCTTATTTCCCTACCTGTCCACTAGCTACTATACCTAGTTGTGAATGAAAGAAAGCACTAGTCATGTTTCTTAACTTGTCCGCATATGTTGGTGAAGAACACGACAAGGGGGACTGGGGATGGGCTTGGCATCGCCACTACTGGTGGGGCAATTCATTACGATATTGATCATGGCATTTGCGTTGGGCCTAGATGCGCTATCGTTAGGCATCGGAATCGGGATGAGAGGTATTCGAAAGCTGGATGTCCTCAAGCTTAGTATGATCATCGCTGTGTTTCATATGGTCATGCCTCTAATAGGCATGTTGATGGGCAGTTATATGAGTGCTTTGTTAGGTGGGGTAGCGACTAAAGCAGGTGGTATTTTACTCGTGCTCCTTGGTGCCCATATGGTATATAACTCCTTAAAGGGGGAGCCTGTCCAATCTATGAATCATAAAAGCTTCATGGGCATGCTGGTATTTGCATTTAGCGTCAGTATCGATTCGTTTTCTGTGGGCGTTTCTCTAGGCATGTTTGCCGGCGATAGGGTGCTGACGGTTATCATGTTTGGAGCAGTTGGTGGATTAATGTCTATTATCGGCTTGATGCTGGGCCGGAAAGCGGGACGTTGGTTAGGTGAATACGGCGAAGCTGCAGGTGGTGTTATTTTATTAGCTTTTGGGGTTCGGTTTTTATTGTAACCAGAACGTTTCTCTGCGTAAGCTGACTTCTTGGGCATAGAGGTGGGCTTTTTTAGTGAACAAATCGCTAGCGCCTCAGCCCCTCCATATTTCACGCGATTTGAGGTACAATAAGAATAGGGCTTTATGCAAATCATTTTGTTTGAGAGAGGCAGGGGACTCTGATGAATCGAATTTTGTTCGTTTGTACTGGCAATACCTGCCGCAGTCCGATGGCAGAAGGAATGCTTCGAGCCATGCTGAAGCAGCAGGGCATAGAAGGCGTTGAAGTCCGTTCAGCCGGAACCTCAGCGGGGGACGGTTTTCCAGTTTCCACGAATGCTGCTGTTATTTTGCGGGAAAAGGACGCTCTCCAGTCCATTAGCTCTTCTTCTTTAACAAGTGCTTTGCTCGATTGGGCTGATCTGGTGCTGACGATGACATCAAGCCACAAGCAGCAAGCGATCCAGCGTTTTCCTGAGTTTGTTGACAAGATGCACACTTTAAAAGAATTTGTGAGCGATGACCAAGCTGCTGAAGGGCGTATTGCGGAGCTAGAGCAGCTGATCGCTGAGCTCCAAGTCAAGCAAGCCTTGTCCCAGCCGGTGACACCAGAGGAGCGTGCAAGGGCCCGCGTGTTGGAGCAGTCGCTACCCAATTATGATATCGCTGATCCATTTGGAGGGCCATTGTCCCTTTATAGGCAATGTGCAGCGGAGATCGAAGCAAGCTTGGTTAAGCTGGTTCTGAAGCTGAAACGACAGCTGTAACCGATTAGCCACTATGAAATTTTTGTGATGCCCGTGCAGTCGAAAGCCTAGGCTTTTTGACTTTACAACTTCCTTTATTTCCGCTATGATAGAAAAAAGAAGCAGGATCTGATGTAACTGGCGACGAGTGGATTAACCACAATGGAGCATCAGAGCATACGGCCGGTCGCCTGGGCAAAGAGCATTGCAGTGCTGAATTAAGCACGCAGTATGCTCTTTTTTCATTTATCGCCAAGCTCCACATTTCGTTTTTGCAGGTCGTTTACGTTATAATGTAGCTGTTTGGGTTATAGTCGATGCTTAAGTGAGAAATGCTTGAAGAAACTTGCTAGGAGGCGAATCAGTTGAAAATAGTAATAGGTGCTGATCATGCGGGTGTTCATTTGAAGGATGGGATTATTAAGCTTGTTGAGTCCCTGGGCCACGAAGTAACGGATGTAGGCTGTAATTGCTCGGATTCCGTCGATTACCCCGATTATGCGATTCAAGTTTGTGATCGGGTCGTTGCAGGAACCGCTGACAGGGGTATCCTGATTTGTGGAACTGGAATTGGGATGACGATTGCCGCTAACAAAATACCAGGCATTCGCTGTGCGCTTGTCCATGACCTTTTCTCCGCCCAAATGACTCGCCAGCATAACGATTCCAACGTATTAGCGATGGGCGAACGGATTATTGGACCTGGCCTAGCGGAGGAAATTGTGAAGGTTTGGCTGGAAACCGAATTTTCCGGTGGTGAAAGACATGTGAATCGAATCAGCAAAGTTAAGGATATAGAAAACCAATCGAACGTCGTTTCATCGTAACCTTTCATAGAGCGTGAGAAGGGAGGCAGAGGAGCATGAATATTCAGCCTCAGGTTGAACTAGTGCTGCGTGAGCTGTGCAAAGCTGGAAATGTCCAGGCAGGCCAGCTGCTCGTAATCGGCACCAGCACGAGTGAAGTGCTAGGTCACCATATCGGCACCTCGGGTACGGAGGAGGTAGCGGCGCCTATATTTGCGGCGGTTGAAGCGGTGCGAGCCGAAATTGGGTTTCATCCTGTTTTTCAATGCTGCGAGCATTTGAACCGTGCCCTTGTGTTAGAACGAACGGCAATGCTCGACTACCGATTAGAGCCGGTTTCAGCAATCCCGGTTCCGCGGGCGGGCGGCTCGATGGCCTCTTATGCGTTTAAGCATTTAAAACAGGCCTATCTTGTAGAAGCGGTCCAAGCGCATGCCGGGATCGACATAGGCGGAACCCTAATTGGGATGCATCTTAAGGCGGTGGCGATTCCGCTTCGCCCTTCGATCCGTATGATTGGACACGCTTCGGTACAACTAGCTTATACTAGACCAAAGCTGATCGGCGGCCCTCGGGCTGTTTATGTATTAGAAGAGAAGCCAGCAGATGCTGGGTTTTGTGAGTGATTTATATACAATAATAATAGCTATAATTAGGAGGATATTATAATGGACCAACTACGCAAGCAAGATCCCAAAATTGTTGAGGCTATGAATTTGGAGATTGGCCGCCAACGCGACAAAATCGAATTGATTGCATCTGAGAACTTTGTAAGTGAAGCTGTGCTTCAAGCTATGGGTACTGTATTGACGAACAAATATGCAGAAGGTTACCCAGGCAGACGTTACTATGGCGGCTGCGAATATGTGGATATTGTTGAAGATATTGCCCGCGACCGTGCCAAGGAATTGTTTGGTGCCGAGCACGCGAACGTACAGCCCCATTCCGGTGCCCAAGCGAACATGGCTGTTTACTTGGCAGCGCTGAAGCCTGGCGATACCGTGTTGGGTATGAGCCTGGCGCATGGCGGCCATTTGACGCACGGCAGTCCGGTTAATGCATCCGGCATCCTGTATAACTTCGTATCCTATGGTGTTAGAGAGAGCGATTCCCAAATTGATTACGATGAAGTCCGTAAATTAGCTTTCAAACATAAGCCCCGCATGATCGTAGCTGGAGCTAGTGCGTACCCGCGTACTATTGATTTTGAAGCTATGGGTTCAATCGCTAATGACGTTGGTGCCTTATTATTCGTCGATATGGCTCATATCGCTGGTTTGGTGGCAGCTGGCCTTCACCCGAGCCCGGTGCCGTATGCCCACTTCGTTACAACAACAACGCACAAAACGCTTCGCGGTCCACGCGGCGGCATGATCCTTTGTCGCAAGCCATGGGCAGCTGCTATCGATAAAGCTGTATTCCCAGGCACACAAGGCGGCCCGTTGATGCATATTATTGCAGCTAAAGCGGTAGCCTTTGGTGAAGCGTTGCAGCCTGAGTTCAAAACCTATGCGCAAAAGGTTGTCGATAATGCAAAAGCTTTATCCGATGCGTTAATTTCTGAGGGCATTAACCTGGTATCCGGCGGTACGGACAACCATTTAATACTGATCGACCTTCGCAATACGACCATTACTGGTAAAGAAGCTGAGCATTTGCTGGATGAGGTTGGCGTTACTGTGAATAAAAATGCGATTCCTTTCGATCCGGCTAAGCCTATGGTGACCAGTGGTGTCCGTGTAGGTACACCAGCAGCAACCTCCCGCGGCATGGATGAGGAAGCAATGAGAACAATCGCCAAGATTATCGCTTTAACCTTAAAAAACCCAACCGATGCTGCCGTGCATGAGCAGGTACGTGGTATGGTGAAAGACCTTACAGCCCAGTTCCCACTTTATCCTGGTTTGTCTTACTAATTTCCGGTTCTTAACTTTACTATAAAAGATCAGTTATATAGAAGCCTCCAAACCCGCCAAAAGCGTGGGCTTGGAGGTTTTTTGCTATCCTTTTACTTTTTAAGCTGGGCATGGAACATGGAATAACAAGAAACGTGTGGCGTGCAAAATAGGTGATTGTGCCTGGATGGGGCTTCAGTAAAAATATGTGGGGTAAATGGAAAATGGTGAATTGAATATAAGGCTCCGATCGGCTAACTTGAGGATAGGCTGCAGCCGATCCAACATGACTACTACAGAAAGGAGAGTGAAAGCCATCTCTTCGCCAATACAATCCAAAGCCACCGTGGCATCCCGCATACACTCCAGAAATTGGAACAAAAAAAGGCTCCGTCAAAACGTTCCAATTATGCTCATGTTTTTGCCGGTTGTGCTTTATTTTCTCATTTTTCGTTATGCACCTATGGGTGGGCTCATTATCGCATTCAAAAGCTATAACTTTCATGATGGCATCTGGGGGAGCCCTTGGGTTGGATTGGATAACTTCCGCTTGCTGTTTACCCAGCCCAAAATGATTGAGATTATCCGCAATACGTTTATATTAAGCTTTTTACAGGTGGTTGTCGGTTTCCCTTTTCCTGTTATGCTGGCCATTCTCCTTAACGAAGCAAGAAAAATGTGGTTTAAGCGAATCGTCCAGACCATCGTGTACCTGCCCCATTTTTTGCATTGGGTCATTATTGGAGGCCTGATTATTCTTATTTTTTCGCAGGAAAAGGGAATTATTAACCACTGGTTGGCACCATTGCTTGGAAGCTCTTTTCCGTTCCTGTATAACCCTAGCTCTTGGATCACGATTTTTGTAGGCTCGGGCATCTGGAAAAGCGCCGGCTGGAACGCGATTATATATTTAGCGGCTTTAGCGTCGATTGACCCCGCGCTTTACGAGTCAGCAGGCTTGGATGGAGCCGGAAAAATGCGGAAGATCTGGCATATCACGATTCCTTCTATTCGACCAACGATCATTATTATGTTTATTTTGTCGGTAGGCCATGTGATGGAGGTCGGCTTTGACCAAGTATATGTGCTGCAAAATTCGGTCGTTTCTAATGTGTCTGAGGTCATTTCCACTTGGAATTTCAAGGTTGGTATTAATGGAGGGCGTTTCAGCTTAGCCGCAGCTATGGGCTTTTTTGAATCCTTTGTAGGTTTATTCCTGGTTATTGCGGCTAACCGTATTGCGCGAAGATTTGACCAAGGTTTGTGGTAAGGGGGTGATAAAATGAAGGATACAAGAAGTGAGAAGTGGTTTTACATGTTCAACTATATTATCTTGTCTATCATTGCCTTAAGCTGCTTGCTGCCCTTGGTGCATTTATTCGCCTTATCGCTTAGCAGCAATGCGGCTATCGTATCCGGCAGCGTAACCCTTTGGCCGGTCGGCTGGAATATAGAGTCGTACGACAAGCTTTTCTTTGGCACACGCATTATGAGCGGATTTCAAAATAGCTTTATTATCACCATTGTGGGCACGGTGCTGAATATGATTTTTACGGTTTTTTGCGCCTATCCGTTGTCGAGAAGCTATATGTATGGCCGCAAGTTTTTCACGATGGCTATTATTTTCACGATGCTGTTTAGCGGGGGCTTGATTCCTTCATATTTGGTCATCAAATCGCTTGGGCTTATCGATACTTACGGTGCGCTCTGGCTTCCCGCTTTGGTCAGTGTATACAATATGCTTGTTATGCGTTCGTTCTTTATGGGCTTGCCCGAAGAAATTGAGGAAGCGGCACGGATCGATGGCTGCTCGGAGATGGGCCTGCTGATGCGGATTATTTTACCCTTATCGATGCCGGTAATGGCTGCCTTGGTCTTGTTTTATGCGGTATCGCATTGGAATTCATTTTTTAATGTGATGATCTACATCAATTCCACAGCCAAATATAATGTTGCGGTACTGGTCCAGCAAATGATTCAAAGCCAAACACTGCTCCAGGATGTCGCTAATCAATCGCCGGAGGACTTGAATTCGGTTACCGAGGAATCAATTAAAGCGGCGGGTGTATTCGTGATGACGGTTCCAATGTTAATTGTGTATCCTTTTTTGCAAAAATATTTTGTTAAAGGCGTGTTGATCGGATCGGTGAAGGGGTAAGCCCCAATTATCAGAAAAACAGGAGGCAAGTTTATGAATAAAAAATCCATTTATATCGTATCGGTTATTAGCTTAACCCTGACCACCGCTTTGGCAGGCTGCTCCGACAGCAAGCCCTCAGAGGGCGCCGCAGCTGGTGGCGATACGTCAAAAGCCAAAAAAAACGTCAGCCTGTCGATGTACGACCGAGGCAATATTCCTCCCGACGTAGGAACGATAGAAAAAAATCTGTGGACGGCGTGGATTCAGGAAAAAACGAATATGAACATTACATTCTCGCCCGTTCCGCGTGGGGAATCGGTGCAGAAATTTAACACCTTGTTTGCATCGGGATCGGCCCCTAACCTGATCCAGGAATATGATGGTGTGTTCCGCAATCAACTATATAACCAGAAGCAAATTATGCCCATAGATGATATGATTAATAAATATAGCACGGTTTATAAGGAACAATTAACGAAGTTTCCGCTGCTCAAAAAATTGGGCATGAAGGAAGATGGCAAGCTGTATGAATTCGGTCGTGTGCTCGGCTATGTGCCTTACCATTACTTGCTTGTCCGTGAGGATTGGTTGAAAAAGCTGAATTTGAAGGTGCCCGAAACGACGGAAGAGCTGTACCTGCTTGCGAAAGCGTTTGCTGACCAGGATCCGGACGGCAACGGCAAGAAGGATACGTTCGGCTTGAATTTAAGCACGACGAATCCTGGAAATGATCTCTGGGTGGATCACATGTTTCAAAACACGACATGGATTCTGCAGGATGGGAATTGGACGAAGGATTGGGACCGGCTTAAGGCGGCAAGCGCGTTTAAGAAAAAGCTTTTCGATGACGGGGTCATTGATAAAGACTTTTTAACGGATAAAAACGGCAAAAAGGCACAGCAGGACTTTGTGCAAGGCAAAACCGGCATCTATGGTTCGGGCGGCGGCATCCGCGGATTTTATAGCAGTGCCTACGAAACCTTGAAAAAAAATGTTCCTGATGCGAAGCTCATCGCTATTGCGTTGCCCAAAAGCGCATTTGGCCAATTTACGCCACCATTTAATCCACCTGTACAAATGACCTCAGTCGTTAATGCCAATGCTAAGGATCCGGAGGCAGTAATGAAGCTCGTTGATTTCCTAAGCTCACCTGAAATGATAAAAGCCTCTTATTTTGGCCAAGAGGGTGTCCATTATAAGGTGGAGAATGGCAAGGAAACGATCATCAGTGCTGATAAAAATAAAAATGAAGTCGATTGGCTCAGCGATTTGCGGATGGTCGGCGGCCAATATTTGTATAATGAGTTTGATACGCAAATAAAATCCTTTGACACCAGCAAGCCTGTGGAGAAAGAATTCGTTGACCTGATGAATGATGTGTACAAAATTTATATCAATAAAGAGCGGCCACTGTCCAATATTACATTAGGAAGCTATATGCCACAGCTACCGTCCGATATGGATTTTATCAATAAGACGTTGAATGATGCGACCAACCCGATTAAGGATTTATTCAACAAGGCTATCGTCAGCGGCAGTGGCTACAGTGTGGACCAGGCTGACCAGGAAGCGAAGTCGTTATGGAAGAAATCCGACGGCGATAAGCTGGAGAAGTGGTACCAGGATTGGTATGGTAAAAATAAAGACCAGCTGGTCACACAGAAGGATTTATTTGATATGAATTTCAAGTAAAAACCTCTCCATATCAAATTGAATAACCAACAAATTCCAATAGGAGCATAAGAGCTGTCGGCAGGTTTCACTGCCGGCAGCTTCTGTTCGCTTTTTCCGCTTACGAAGCAGGTTTCTACGAAAACTTGTAGGAGGTTCCCCATGAGAGCAAAAAACGCTTGGTTTTTTAAGCTGGTTACTACATATCTGCCGATTCTTTATGTGGTTGTGCTTGCACTTAGCTTCCTGTTTTTCATGACGCTGAGTGAATTATCCAACAAACAAACGGTGAAGTCTAACGAGGCTTTTACGCAATATGTGACCCAGCGGCTAGATTCCTTGCTTGAGAATATAGACCAAATCACGATCGCCGAGATCAACACCAACAATGAACTGCAAAGCTATATGTTTCAGAAATATGAGGGCAGCACTCCGTATCTATTGAATAGCACGGTTTCCAATCGCTTTAGCAAAATAAAAACGAGCTTCCCGATGATCCATTCGATTTATTTGTACCGCCTATCCGACCAAAGCATACTTAGTCTCGAATCGACGCATACCTTGGATCGGTTTCCTGACCGTGATTTTATTAGGAAAGAAATAGATACCCCGTTTTCGAGCTATTGGACGGGGAAACGGCTCTACAAGGAGTTTGAAACGCAAGCATCGACAGTTCCTGTGCTGTCCTTAGTGAAGAAGTTTCCGATGTTCACCAATCCCTATGGGATGATTGTGATTAATATTGACATTAACGCGTTTCAAACGCTTCTACAGGATATGTCCAAGCAAACCGTAAGCTATGTGAGGCTTTTCGATAAACAAGAAAATCTGTTGGCTTCGAGTTATGAACCAGGGGGGCGTGACCTGTATAAGCTCGGCTCCAGCTTCTCAGGCCTTGAGGTTCGCAGTGGACTCAAAGACGGCTACGAATACGGTATGCTATCTGATTGGTATTCCAATTGGATTATCGCAGGGATGGTTCTCGTCCTATTAGCGACGATAGGTACCATATATCTTTCCAAAAGGTATGCAAGGCCGATTGATGCAAGCGTGAACCGGATCTCGGATTTTTTTAGCAAGCAGAAAATGGATAACACCAGCCAGGACCTCTTACATTTTGTCGATTCAGCCGTTGACCAAATTATCGATTATGCGAATCGCTACCAGAGCCAAAGTGATACGAATCTGCTTTATCGAAAAAAGCACTTTTTTCATGAACTCTTGGATGGGGATCGGGATGTAGATAAAGTCGAGTTTGCCGAGGAAATGAAAAGCTTTGGTTTAAGGCCAGATGGGGTAGAATTTGCGGTGGTCTTGGTGGAGATCGACCGGATGGCGGGTTTTTTGCATAATTACACTTACAGGGACCAATATTTATTAAAGTTTGTTATTACCAATGTATTGGATGAGCTGGCTGCCGAGCAGGAGCTTGAGGTTTGGAGTGAATGGCTTACTGCGGAAACGCTGGGAGTCATATTCAGCTCGGGAAGCCAGCTTGAAGAGGTGCATTCGGAGCAAATTCGGACGATTGGCGAAAAGCTGAGGGAATGGGCGCAGACGAATCTGGATTTCACTGTAACCGTTGGCATTGGCACTACGCTTGAGCAGGTAACTGGTATTCGCAAGTCGTATCAGCAGGCTAACGAAGCGCTGCAGCATAAAACGTCCATTGGTAATAACCGGGTTATAGCTTACCAAGAAACTATCCGACAGACAGAGGTGGAGCTGTTTGATCTATTAGAGCTGATTAGGTCCATTACACAACTATATAAAAGTGGAAATGAGGATTGGCGGAAGCAGTTCGAGTATTTTTTTGCGGTACTGGGAAAAGGCGGGCATACCTCAAAGGAAATCATCAATTTAATCAATTACATGTCCTTTACGTTTACCAAGGAGCTATCTGATTTTCCGGTGGAATTCGTGGAGATGTGGAAGCAAACCGCGCTCGGGCCCATGACAGAAGCCCTCCAAACCTTCGAAACGGCAGAGGAAATTAAAAACATCTATTTAGCTGTATTAATTCAAGTCGAGGAGAGTTGGAGGGGGATTCGTGAGACACGGAATAACCGCCATCTTATTTATCAGGTGAGGCAATATATTGAGACGCATTTTGCTGATTCCAATATGTCGCTGCAATTATTGAGCGAGCAATTCGGGATGAATAAAAGCTACGTCAGCCGCATTTTCAAGGATGAATTTGGCGAAAATTTTGTGGATTTCTTGGCTGGAATCCGCATTACCCAAGCGAAGAGGATGCTTGAGGAGACACAACTGCCGATTCAGGACATCTCCGTCCAGATCGGGTACCTCCATTATTTTAGTTTTATTCGGGCATTCAAAAAGTCGATTGGGATTTCTCCCAGCGATTATCGAAAAAAATAAAGAGGGTGTCCATACTCCAAGGTGTGCGTATCTTCTACAGTCCATGAGCAGGGAACCAACGTCCAAAATGCGTAAATTAGGCTCTGCAGAAACACGCGAAACTTGTTAGGAAACCAACGGTCAGTGTGTTATAATGGACAAGATTTGGCGTAAAGGGGATCTGTGTATGGGAAAAGTATTTGTGTGCGACCATCCGCTAATACAGCATAAGCTCACTTACATTCGTGATGAATTGACCACAACCAAGGATTTTCGTGAATTAGTTGATGAAGTGTCTACCCTGATGGCTTACGAGATAACAAGAGACATTCCGCTCGAAACCATACAGGTCAAAACTCCTGTAGCCATAACCGACAGCAAGGTCATCTCCGGCAGAATGCTGGGACTGATCCCGATTTTGCGTGCAGGCCTTGGCATGGTAGATGGAATATTGAGGTTGGTGCCTGCTGCCAAAGTAGGGCATATTGGCTTATACCGCGATCCTGAAACCTTGGAGCCAGTGGAGTATTATGTAAAGCTGCCTACTGATGTGCTGGAGCGGGAATTGATTGTCATTGACCCGATGCTTGCTACTGGAGGCTCGGCCAATGCGGCCATTACGGCGTTGAAGAGCAGAGGCTGCACCCAGATGAAGCTGATGTGCTTAATTGCTGCGCCCGAAGGGATTCATGCTGTCCAGCAGATGCATCCAGATGTCGATATTTATGTAGCGGCTATCGACAATTATTTGAACGACCATGGCTATATTATCCCTGGTCTTGGTGATGCGGGCGACCGCTTGTTCGGCACCAAGTAGAGGTGCTGCTAACTGTCTTGATACTACAATATACATAGGGGGATTTCTGTCCATGGGCAAGACCAAAGTGATTACGATTTTTGGTACCCGGCCGGAGGCCATCAAGATGGCACCGCTTGTGCTGGAGCTTCAGAAACATCCGGAATTTATTGAATCAAAAGTCTGCGTTACTGCGCAGCATAGGGAATTGCTCGACCAGGTGTTGGAAACATTTCATATTACGCCTGACTATGATTTGGATGTTATGAAAGACCGCCAAACCTTGAATGAAGTCACCATCCGTGTTCTCCAAGGCATTGACCCGGTATTTCGCGAAGAAAAACCAGATCTTGTGCTCGTCCATGGGGATACCTTGACGACATTCTTGGCAAGCTATGCGGCTTTCTTGCAGCAGATCAAAGTGGGGCATGTAGAAGCAGGCTTGCGCACCTGGAACAAAATGTCGCCGTATCCCGAGGAGATGAACCGCCAATTAACGGGTGTCCTATCCGATATGCACTTTGCACCAACCGGGTTAGCTGCTGATAATCTGCGTAAGGAGAACAAGTCGGAGGCTTCGATCTTCGTCACCGGCAATACCGTCACCGACGTGTTCCAGTATACCGTTCAGCAGGATTTCACCCATCCTGTGCTGGATTGGGCAACAGGAAAACGGCTGATCCTGATGACCGCACATCGCCGTGAAGCCCAGGGAGAACCGCATCGCCAAATTTTCCGCGCTGTTCGCCGGATCGCTGATGAGTTCGAGGATATCGCGATTGTGTATCCCGTCCATCCTAGCCCAGCTGTAAGAGAGCCTGCCTATGAAATGCTGGATGGCCATCCACGTATTAAGCTAATTGATCCACTGGATGTGCTAGAGCTGCATAATTTATACCCGCATACCCACATGATTCTCACCGATTCGGGTGGGCTTCAGGAAGAAGCGCCTTCCTATGGAGTGCCTGTATTAGTTCTACGTGAAACAACGGAGCGGCCCGAAGGTATCGATGCAGGTACGCTGGAGCTTGTTGGAACCGATGAGGAGCAGGTCTATAGCCGCGCCAAAGCTTTGCTCACCGACAGCACGTTATATGCAAAAATGAGCCAAGCAGCCAACCCTTATGGGGATGGAAAAGCGTCGGAGCGGATTGTCCAAGCCATCCTTTACCAGTTTGGCCATAGCGCAAGCAAGCCAGAATCGTTTCAACCGTGACGAAATCATGACAAAGTCAAGACCGTACAGTTGTACTGTTTGGTTTGATATTATGGAATCCCTTGCTGTATAAGGGTTTTCGTGTAATGTCCCAGAATTAATTGGCTTTCTTTTCAATTGACAAATGAAGCCAACCTTCGATAAAATAAATGAGGATTGTAAGGGTGTAGTCTATGAGTCCAAAAGATCCGTATGATCAACCTTGGCGCGCCGCTGCTTTAGTCAGTGCACTTGGAATCGAAGTTGTCCTTTGTATAGGGTTAGGGTATTGGGCAGGAAGCATAGCTGGCAAACAATTTGGCGATGTGAAGACTTGGATAATCGGAGGCGTATTGGTAGGTTTTGCTATCGGTATCGCGACGGTCGTTCTGGTACTAAAAAAGTTACTGGAGGACAAGAAGGAATAACATGAGTGATCAGTTAAAGCCTATCGTTCGAGCCGCATTGTTGTTTGTGTCTGTTGTGCTGATTGTTTGGGTGCTGGTACCTGGTTACAGGACTTATGCTGCCGGATTTCTGCTTGGAATGCTGGTCAGCCTAATTAATGCTTGGATTCTCATGATTAAAATTGATGCGTTTACTCGGAACATTACGGAGAAAACGGAGAAACGGGGCAATCTGGGAACGCTTTCCAGAGTTTGCATGGCTCTTATTGCAGTGATGTGCGCTGTAAAGATACCGCAAATTGACCTTGTCTTCACTATAATTGGATTATTCTTCGTCCAGATGGTGACACTTGTGAGAGGCTTGTTTTTTAGCAAGAACAGTTCTTAATGCATGGAAAGGAGGAAAATGTTAAATGCATGAGTTTCCGGTATTACAGCTTGGTGGATTGAATATCGATATTTCCAGCTTTTTGGGGATCACGGTTTCCTGCGTAATCGTGTTCATTTTGGCGCGGCTATCTGTAAGAAGCTTGTCTGTCACTAGTCCTACCCGCATGCAAAACTTTATGGAATGGGTTATAGAGTTCGTTCATGGGCTCATTGCCAGCACCATGCCACTCAAAAAGGTGAGACCGTTTGTAACGCTGGGCTTGACATTAATTATGTTCATTTTTGTATCCAATCTGCTGGGTCTTCCGTTTGGTATTGTTACCACACACGAGCAACCAGTTACATGGTTTGGATATACAGTTGTTTCCGAGGAAATGATCAAAAATGCACATGGTGAACATGGAGCAGAGGTTGCTTGGTGGAAGTCGCCAACAGCGGATGTGTCGGTTACCTTTGGATTAGCGACCATTGTATTTGTATTAACACATTATTTGGGACTTAAAACAAACAGGAAGCATTATTTAAAACATTATTTCGAACCGTTCTGGTTCTTCTTCCCTCTAAATTTGATTAAAGAGATTTCCAAGCCACTAACACTTGGGCTGCGTTTGTACGCAAATATTTTTGCGGGTGAAGTGTTGATTGCCACGATCTTGATGGCTGGAGTTTTTGGAACGCCGCTTCTGGTTGCATGGCAGGGCTTCAGTATTTTCGTAGGTGCCATTCAAGCTTTTCTGTTCACCATACTTACCATGGTTTACATCTCACAGGCTACTGTACACGAAGAGAACCACTAGTTTTTTACAAGCTTAATCACCATAATGCTATGAAATCATGAATGCTAGATTGGGATTAAGATCACATACAACGATAAACAAATCTAATAATAGTTCTGAGGAGGATTTTACAATGGAATTTTTGGCAGCAGCTTTGGCAATCGGTTTAGGAGCACTAGGTGCAGGTATCGGTAATGGTATGATCGTTAGTAAAACAGTTGAAGGGATTTCCCGTCAGCCTGAACTTCGTGGTACTTTGCAAACAACTATGTTTATCGGTGTAGGTATCGTTGAGGTAGTTCCAATTATCGGCGTAGTACTTGGATTTCTAATCTTCTTTGGTGCTTAATCTATGACGACTAGGTCGGCGCGGAAAGCCTAAGCTGTCCACGCCTTCGTTTTGCCTGAAATCACTGAAAGGAGTGGCTTAGATGGGTTTGCATTGGGAATCGTTTGTATATGCGATCGTTGCATTTGGTGTTTTATATTTGCTATTGAATAAATATGCTTTTGGGCCTCTGTTGGGAATCATGGAAGAACGTAAACGTCTAATATCCGAGCAGATCACAACAACTGAACAAAACCGTCTTCAATCCGAGCAGCTGCTTGCCGAGCAAAAACAAGCCTTGCAAGCGGTTAGACAGGAATCGCAAGAAATTATTGAACGTGCACATAAAATTAGTGCCAAGCAAGGCGAAGAAATTGTTGGTATCGCCAAGGATGAAGCGGCTCGCTTTAAGAACGAAGCCGTCAAGGATATTGAGAACGAAAAGAATAAAGCCATCATTGCGTTGCGCGGCCAAGTAAGTGCAATGTCTGTCATGATTGCTTCGAAAATTATTGAGAAGCAAATTGATGAGAAGTCTCAGGAACAATTGATTGAACACTACTTGCAAGAAGTAGGGGGCAATCAATGAGTCAAGACACAATCGCAGCCAACAGATACGCGAAAGCCTTGTTTGAAGTAGCACGTGAACAACAGCGGGTTACCCAAGTGGAGCAGGAGCTCGGCCACATCATCACCGTTTTTAGAAATAATGTGGAATTGAGCAAGCTGATCAAGCATCCAGGCATCGGGGATGATGTGAAAATCGGGCTGATCAAGAAGATCTTTGAATCGGATGTTTCAAAAGCGGTGCTGCAAGCACTATTGCTTCTGATCGAAAGAGGAAGAGAAGGACTGCTTGAGGCTTTTGTGAATGCTTATATAAAAATTGCCGATGCCTCGCTTAGTCAAGCGAATGCCATCGTGTATACACCTGTCAGCTTGACCCAAGAAGAACTGAGCGGTATTGCAGCTTCTTTTGGCAACTTAACAGGCAAACATATCCGTGTTGAATCGGTTATCGATAAAAGCTTGCTCGGCGGTATTAAAGTTCGTATCGGCGACCGTCTATATGATGGCAGCTTATCTGGTAAGCTGGAGCGGTTACAGAAATCGTTGAATCAAACTCAAGCACTGTAGATAGGGGTGAGGAAGTATGAGTATCAGACCGGAAGAAATCAGTACGCTGATCAAACAGCAAATTGAACAATATAAATCCGATATTGAAGTCGTTGACGTAGGTACGGTTATTACTGTCGGTGATGGTGTTGCTCGTGCACACGGGCTTGAGAATGTTATGGCGGGAGAACTGCTTGAGTTCCCCAATGGTGTTCTTGGATACGCCTTTAACTTGGAGGAAAGCAATGTAGGTATCGTAATCCTCGGAGCTTTCACGGATATTCGTGAAGGCGACCAAGTTAAACGTACTGGTAAAATCGTTGAAGTCCCTGTAGGCGAGCAATTGATAGGCCGCGTAGTTAATGCGCTTGGCTTGCCAATTGACGGCAATGGGCCGCTTAACACAACTAGCACACGTCCGGTTGAATCTCCGGCTCCGGGTGTTATGGATCGTAAATCGGTTTTCGAGCCGATGCAAACCGGTATTAAAGCGATTGATGCTATGATTCCTGTTGGCCGCGGCCAACGTGAGTTAATCATCGGTGACCGCCAAACGGGTAAAACGGCCATCGCCATTGATACCATCATTAACCAAAAGGGTAATGGGGTTAAATGTATCTATGTAGCTATCGGACAAAAGCAATCTACGGTAGTTAACGTTGTAGAAACCTTGCGCCGTGCTGGAGCCATGGATTATACTATCGTCGTTTCAGCAAGTGCTTCCGAGCCTGCTTCGATGTTGTGGTTGGCTCCATATGCGGGCTGCGCAATGGGTGAATATTTCATGTACAAAGGCGAGCACGTGCTGATCGTATATGACGATTTGTCCAAGCAAGCGGCAGCATACCGTGAGATGTCCTTGTTGCTTCGCCGTCCACCGGGTCGGGAAGCTTATCCAGGGGACGTTTTCTACCTGCATTCCCGTTTATTAGAGCGTTCAGCGAAGCTGAGTGATGCCTTAGGCGGCGGTTCGATCACAGCTCTTCCGTTCATTGAAACGCAAGCTGGTGACGTATCTGCCTATATTCCAACGAATGTTATCTCGATTACGGACGGACAGATTTTCTTGGAAGCGGATCTGTTCTACTCCGGTCAACGTCCAGCTGTTAACGTAGGTATCTCCGTATCCCGGGTAGGTAGCTCCGCACAAATTAAAGCGATGAAAAAGGTTGCCGGTACGCTGAAGACTGACCTCGCGCAATATCGCGAGCTTGCTGCGTTCGCTGCGTTTGGTTCCGATTTGGATAAAGCTACACAAACTCGTTTGAACCGTGGTGTCCGCACACTGGAGATTCTGAAGCAAGGCGTTCACCAACCGCTATCTGTTGAAAAACAAGTGGTTTCGATCTACACGGTTGTCAGAGGCCATCTCGATGAGACGCCTGTACAAGACATCGTCCGTTTTGAAGCTGAATTCCTAGCCTTCATGGACGCTGAACATCCAGAGATTCTTCAAAGTATCCGTGATACCAAAGATTTGACAGCGGATAACGAGAAGGCATTGAAGGATGCGATCCAGCAATTCCAAAGAGGCTTCGCTACGACAACTGTATAATAGTAATGAACAAGAGCTTCTCTTCTATGAGAAGCTCGGCGTTCCATTTTAATCTTATATCAGGCTTTTCGAGTGAAGGCTTTTCTTGAGCAGAGAAGCAACGAGTGAGAGGTGACCAAGATGGCAAAAGGAATGCGCGAAGTTAAGCGCCAGATCAAATCTGTACAGAATACCAAGCAAATTACGAAGGCGATGGAAATGGTTGCCGCGTCGAGGTTGAGAAGAGCACAGGCAGCAGCCGAAGCTTCACGCCCGTATACGGATAAGCTTAAGGAAGTAGTATCCAGTATCGCGGCGGGCAGCAAAGGACTTAAACACCCGATGCTGCAAAGTCGCGAGGTCAAGAAGACCGGATATCTTGTTGTAACATCCGACCGTGGTTTGGCTGGCGGTTATAACGCCAACGTATTGCGCAGAGTGATGCAAGAGATTAAAGAAAATCACAAATCGCCTAGTGAGTATGTGATTTTTGTGATCGGTCGTAGGGGCAGGGATTATTTCCGCCAACGTAACATCAGTGTTGCTGAAGAGGTAACCGGTGTACCGGACACTCCGCGCTTTGCAGATATTAAAGAAATCGCAGCTGCAGCAGTTAAGAGCTTCGAGAATGGCTCTTGCGACAAGCTATGCTTGGTATATAGCCGCTTTATTAATGCCATTACCCAAGAGCCCATGATTAAGCAGCTTTTGCCAATGGAAGTTATGAGTGAAGCGGTAGTAACTGCTGATTATGAGTACGAGCCGTCAGCTGAAGGTGTACTCGAAGTATTGCTTCCTAAATATGCCGAGACCTTGATCTACAGCGCTGTATTAGAAGGCAAAGCTAGCGAGTTCGGTGCTAGAATGACAGCTATGAACAGTGCTACGAAAAATGCTACGAAGATGATCGGTTCATTAACACTGGTTTACAACCGTGCACGCCAAGCAGCTATCACACAGGAAATTTCAGAGATTGTTGCTGGTGCAAACGCGCAAAGCTAATAAATATTGAACAGAGAATCGCTTTCTATGGATGTTAGGTCGGTGGAATTCCGGTACAACTCTTGGGAAGTGGCTCAAAGTTTTACTGAGGCTACATTCAGTTCATGCTTACGAAGTGGCTTTATTCCATAAAGCTTTAGGAGGAGAAAACATTGAGCAAAGGGCGCGTTGTGAATATAACAGGGCCGGTTGTCGACATCGAGTTCGAACGTGGGCAGCTCCCTGAGATTTTGAATGCAATCACAATTGATAAAAAAGCGACAACTGCTGGCGGACTGGACATCAAGTTGACAGTTGAGGTTGCAGTGCATTTGGGCGACAATTTGGTTCGTTGCGTCGCTATGTCAACTACAGACGGTTTGGTTCGTGGTACAGAAGCGATCGATACAGGCGCAGCTATCTCGGTACCTGTAGGTGCAGCAACATTAGGACGTGTATTTAACGTATTGGGTAACCCAATCGACAACAATGGTGAAATTGACCGTACATTAACGAACCCAATTCACAGAAATGCACCAGCATTTGAGGAATTGTCGACGCAGGCCGAAATTTTGGTGACAGGAATCAAGGTTATCGACTTGATGGCTCCTTATGTTAAAGGCGGTAAAATTGGTCTGTTCGGTGGTGCCGGTGTTGGTAAAACGGTAACATTGCAGGAATTAATTCATAATATTGCTTCCGAGTTGGGCGGTATTTCCGTATTCGCCGGCGTAGGAGAAAGAACACGTGAAGGTAATGACCTGTATCATGAGATGCAAGAATCTGGCGTTATTGACAAGACCGCGATGGTTTTCGGTCAAATGAACGAACCACCAGGTGCGCGTCTTCGTGTAGCTTTGACGGGCTTGACGATGGCTGAATATTTCCGTGACGAAGAAGGTCGTGATGTGCTTCTGCTGATCGATAACATATTCCGCTTTACTCAAGCGGGATCTGAGGTATCTGCGCTTCTTGGCCGTATGCCTTCCGCAGTAGGTTACCAGCCGACGCTGGCAACTGAAATGGGTCAATTGCAAGAACGTATTACTTCAACTAAAAAAGGCTCTGTAACTTCGATCCAAGCGATCTATGTTCCAGCGGATGACTATACGGATCCTGCTCCTGCAACGGCGTTTGCCCACTTGGATGCAACGACGAACTTGGAGCGTAATATTGCGGCTATGGGTATCTTCCCTGCCGTAGATCCACTCGCATCTTCATCCCGGATCTTGACGCCGGAAATTGTTGGCGAAGAGCACTATAATGTAGCGCAAGGCGTTAAGCAAACCTTGCAGCGGTATAAAGAGCTGCTTGATATTATTGCGATCTTAGGTATGGACGAATTGTCTGAGGAAGACAGACTAACCGTGCACCGCGCAAGACGTATTCAATTATTTTTTGCTCAACCGCTTCATGTAGCCGAAGCGTTTAACGGTATTCCTGGATTGTATGTTCCTATTAAAGAAACAGTGCGCAGCTTTAAGGAAATTCTTGAAGGTAAGCATGACAATCTTCCGGAGCCGGCATTCCATAATGTGGGTGCAATTGAACAAGCGATTGAAAAAGCAAAAACGATGTAAGTTCGCATAAGCGGACTGAATGTATGCTTACGAAGTAAGTTTGCGTACGCAAACCATGCGAATTAAAGCTTTCCATACGAAAGCTTTTAGGAGGAGTCCAAGTGAGTACTTTCTTACTGGAAATTGTTACCCCTGAACGCAAAGTGTATGCCGAGCAGGTGGACATGATTAGCGTGAAGGGTACAGAAGGAGAGCTTGGTATTCTGCCGAACCATATTCCTTTGGTTACTGCCCTAAAAGTGGCACCGGTTATCATCAAGCAAAGCGGCAAACAGCATTATCTTGCGGTGAACGGTGGCTTTTTGGAAGTCCGAAAGGATAAAGTGGTTATATTGGCAGAAAGTGCCGAGTTGCCGGAACAAATTGATGTGATCCGTGCCAATGAGGCCAAAACGCGTGCTGAGCAGCGTCTAAACTCTAAGCAGGATGCTATCGATTTTAAACGTGCGGAGCTAGCTTTGCAAAGAGCAATGAATCGAATTAACGTTTCTGGTAAATCATAAGCAAGCAATAGAAACGAAGGAGCGAAAGTTCCTTCGTTTTTTTGCTATAAAGATTATTAGTTAGACACCTATTCAGGCTTTTGATATAATTGTGTGGCATATATTAACATAAGTTATGTGCGTGATAAGGTTTATGTATGAAGGGTTCACGAAGACGACTTGGGTGCGCTTACAATCCAAATGAACGAGCCTTTCAACTAAATCAGTCAGCATGTATCGAAGCAGATCATCACATTAGTTTGGGGGCGAGCCGTTCACGATGTATATGAATAATTACGTGGTCGTAGCTATTTTTCTCATGCTTGGAGTATTGCTTCCTATCGTAGCGCTTTCGTTTGGCAAATTATTGCGCCCTAATAAACCGATGGAAGCGAAGTATACCACTTATGAAAGTGGTAATGAACCTGTTGGCGGCAGCCATGTTCGTTTTAATATCAGGTATTATTTATTCGCGCTTATGTTTGTTATTTTCGATGTGGAAACGGTGTTTTTGTACCCGTGGGCCGTAGCTTTCAAGCAACTCGGCTTGTTTGCTGTTGTAGAAATGGGGATTTTTGTTGCTTTACTAGTCGTTGGATTAATTTATGCCTGGAAGAAGAAGGTGCTGCAATGGATCTCTCTTTAGAATCAATTAGTCCGGAGGAAAGGGAAGAGCTGGACCGCAACGTATTTATGACCACGCTTGAGCAAGTCAAGGCTTGGGCCAGAAGCAATTCTTTATGGCCACTGACCTTCGGTTTGGCTTGCTGTGCGATTGAAATGATGGGAGCGGGCGGTTCCCATTACGATTTAGATCGTTTTGGCGTCATATTCCGCACATCACCTAGACAATCAGATGTGATGATTGTAGCAGGTACCGTAACCAAGAAGATGGCACCCTTACTTCGACGCTTGTATGACCAGATGCCAGAGCCCAAATGGGTAATTGCGATGGGCTCCTGTGCCACCGCCGGTGGACCCTATGTGAAATCTTATGCAGTGGTAAAGGGCGTAGATCAAGTGGTTCCGGTAGATGTTTATATTCCGGGCTGTCCACCAAACCCGGCGGCATTGATCTATGGCATTAACAAGCTGCAGGAGAAAATTCGGTATGAGGCGAAAACCGGCAAGCAGGTGACAAGTCGATGAGTGATGAGTTTAAAAAGGATAGCCCGGAACCAGGGGCAGCGAAGGAAGCAGAAGGCGCTGCCGTGAAGCCGGATGGTACTGGCAGTGCTACGCCAAGTGCCGAATTGTCAGGGGGCCCTGGCTCAGGTGCAGACAGGCCAAGCGCTGATGCTCAAACGGGCGAAGCGAAGCCAGGCGCAGCCGGAGCAGCTCCGCTGGATGCGGAGGCAGCAGCCAAGGCGAAGGCTGATGCTGAGGCGCGCGAAGCGAGGGCGATAGCACGAGCGCTGCGCAAGGGCACGCCGTTGCCAACGGCAAGCGCCGGAGTGGGAAGTGCCGACGCAGGCGGCGCAGCTGTATCGGACGCAGTTGCCCCAGCAGCCGGGGCGCCAGGTGGCGCCGTGTCAGGCGAAGGTGCACCAAGTGTGGCGGCAGCGAGCGGCGAAGCGACGCCAGGCGCAGCCGGAGCAGCTCCGCTGGAAGCGGAGGCGGCAGCAAAGGCGAAGGCTGACGCTGAGGCGCGCGAAGCCAGGGCGATAGCGCGAGCGCTGCGCAAGGGCACGCCGCTGCCAACGGCAGGCTCGGGAGCCGACGCGCCAAGTGGCGCCGCAGTGCCGGGTGCCGCTGCCCCGGCAGCCGGTTCGGCACCGCTTGACGCGGAGGCGGAAGCCAAAGCGAAGGCAGCGGCTGAAGCCCGTGCAGCCCGTGCCTCTGCAAGAGGCAAAAAGCCGGAGGGCGAGGATGATGGCGCCCCGAAGGTGCCTTCGCCGATGCAGCCCCGGCTGGACCATCTGGTCAAGCTGATCAAGGAACAGATTGGCGAAACAGCCATTGAAGAGGCTTTTATTAATGAAAGAGATGCCCATCTGCCCTATATCGTGGTCAAGAATGAGCATTGGGCTCGTGTCGCGCTGTTGTTGAAGCAGCATTGCGAGCTAAAGCTGAACTACTTGCGTAATGTATCAGGCATTGATCAAGAGACCCATATGGAGGTCGCTTATCATTTGCTTGCCATAGATACCAAATATGAGGTATGTGTGAAGGTAAAGACCTCACGTGAAACACCTTCCATTGCCTCCGTTGCTTTAATTTGGCCTACAGCCAATTGGAATGAACGTGAAATTTATGATTTATTAGGTATTGATTTTCCCGGACATCCGGACTTAAGAAGAATAATGATGTCTGACGATTGGGTTGGCCATCCGCTGCGTAAAGACTATGAAGCGCTTGATCCGGAGGTGTAGGAGCTTTTGATTAGAACGGAAGAACTGTTGCTGAATGTAGGCCCGCAGCATCCCAGTACACACGGGGTGTTTCGGATTGTGGTCACGTTGGATGGTGAAATCATTACCCATGCAGATCCAGTAATGGGTTATCTGCATAGAGGAACCGAGAAGCTTGCGGAGAATTTATCCTATACCCAAATTATCCCTTATACGGACCGGATGGATTATGTATCGGCCATGACGAGTAATTATGTACTGGTGCATGCTGTAGAGAAGCTCATGCAGCTGGAAATACCTTTGCGAGCTGATTTTTTGCGGTTGATCGTGATGGAATTACAGCGTATTGCTAGCCATTTGGTTTGGTGGGGCACGTATTTACTAGATATTGGAGCCATGAGCCCGTTTTTGTATGCATTTCGGGACCGGGAAATTATTATCGATTTGTTTACGGAGCTTTGCGGTGCGCGGTTAACCTACAATTATATGCGGGTTGGCGGCGTGAAATGGGATGCACCTGAGGGCTGGATTGAGAAAGTCCGTAAATTCATTCCCTATATGAAAGATAAGTTAGAAGAATACACGAATTTAGTGAGCGGCAATGAGATTTTTCTGGCGCGTATTAAAGGGATTGGCAAGTATGATGCAGAAACGGCGATTGCCTATGGTCTAAGTGGAGCGAATTTACGCTGCACGGGCGTAAACTGGGACATTCGAAAAGACCAGCCTTATTGCTTGTATGACCGATTTGATTTTGATGTGCCTGTAGGTACAACCGGTGACTGCTATGACCGTTATTTACTTCGTTTTGAGGAAATCAAACAATCGTTGCGTATATTAGAGCAGGCTGTTGACCAAATGCCTGGCGATGGTGAAATTATGGGTAAGGTGCCGCGTGTGCTTCGCGCTCCTGAAGGAGAGGTATATGCCCGTATTGAGTCGCCGCGAGGTGAGATCGGCTGTTATATCGTTTCTAAAGGCAAGGATAAGCCGTACCGCTTAAAATTCCGCAGGCCCTCCTTCGTCAACCTGCAAATATTGCCGAAGCTGTTGGTTGGAGAAACAATGACCAACATGATCACGATACTCGGGGGCATTGATATTGTCGTCGGGGAGGTGGATTGCTGATGGCACAGCTGTTAAATGAGCAACTCACCTGGATCAACTTTGCGATTTTTTTCGCTTGGGGCGTCGTCATGCTGATGGTTGTTTTAGGCTTTGTTACGTATGCCATTTACTTTGAGCGCAAGGTCATTGGTTGGATGCAGATGCGTGTAGGCCCAAACCGTGTAGGCCCATTGGGGCTGCTACAATCGGTAGCCGATGTACTCAAGCTATTAATCAAGGAAGATACGATTCCTGCAAAGGCTGAACGTGAGCTGTTTATCCTAGCTCCCGTCATTACCTTTATACCGGCTTTTGTGGTGATTGCGGTTATACCGTTTAGCGAGACGCTGTTCAGTACGAACCTAAATGTAGGGCTGCTTTTTTATGTGGCGCTCTCTGGGATTTCAACGATCGGCATTGTGCTAGGGGGCTGGGCTTCCAATAATAAATACGCCTTGATTGGCGGTATGCGGTCTGCAGCGCAAATGATCAGCTATGAAATTCCATTGGTCATTTCTGTAATCGGTGTAATCATGATTTCGAGCAGCTTAAACCTAAATGTCATTGCCCAAGCACAGGCTGGTGGTTTTTGGCACTGGAACTTTATTCCACAAATTATCGGTTTCTGTGTATTTATCGTCGCTGGGGTATCTGAGTTAAACCGTACTCCCTTTGACTTGCCTGAGGCCGAGTCTGAGCTTGTAGCTGGCTACCATGTTGAATACAGTGGTTTCCGCTTTGCATTTTTCATGCTTGCTGAATATGTATATGTATTCGCGATTGCAGGACTCACGACGACGTTGTTTCTCGGCAGCTGGCATGCACCATTTGCCTTTCTTGATTTTATTCCGGGGATCATTTGGTTTCTGCTGAAATTTTCCGCTATCGTGTTCTTCCTGTTCTGGATTCGTGCCACATTACCACGGATTCGCGTCGATCAACTGATGGGTTTAGGGTGGAAAGTATTGCTGCCGCTGGCGCTGATCAACATTCTCGTTACGGCTGTTTATATGAGTATTGGCCCGATGTTGTCGGTGTATTTCTTTAAATAGAGAGGGTGAGAATGGATGCAAGGTATAATTAAAGGTCTCGCTGTTACCCTGAAAAATATGACCCAGAAAAAAGTAACCTATGGCTACCCTGAAGTGCCCCTGCAGATGCCGGATCGCTTTCGTGGTATCCAGCATTTCGACCCGGATAAGTGCATCGTCTGTAATCAATGCGCCCGTATTTGTCCAACGGAATGCATCACGTTAACCGGTAAAGCTAACCCTGATCCAGAGAAAAAGGGCAAGGTTATCGATACTTATGATATTAATTTCGAGCTATGCATCTTATGTGATTTGTGTACAGAAGTATGCCCAACTGAGGCTATCGTCATGACGGGTAACTTTGAGCTCAGCGCATACAGCCGCGATGATTTGTTCAAAGACATGGCATGGTTAAACGAAAACAATGTGAATGTGCGGAAGGAAAACAATTCAGCACTTCCGAAAGGCGGGGCGAAGTAGGATGTTAAGCAACATTGGGACTTTTTTGTCCAGCGGCGAAAATATTGCCTTCTTCGTATTTGCTTTAATGGCTATCGGCGGCGCTATTTTTATGCTCAGCTTTACGAAGGTTGTCCATATGGTGGTCGCCCTTGCGATGACGTTTATTAGCTTGGCTGGGTTATACGTCATCTTGGATGCGGAGTTTGTCGCTTTTGTGCAAATTCTTATCTATGCAGGTGCTATATCCATTCTTATGATATTCGGCATTATGATGACGAAGCATCAAGGCGAGGAGATTGAACCGAAACGCCCACTGTACAACACGCTGCTTTTTATCGGTGCAGCTGGGCTGTTCGGCGTTATCTTTTATGCGATCCAATATTCGACTTTGCCTACCGGCACCTTTCAAGCTGTAGAGGACAATACGATGGAGATCGGGAAATTATTGTTCACGAAGCATGTCATTCCATTTGAGTTAATGTCGGTGCTGCTGACTGTTTCCTTTATTGGGGCTATTGTAGTGGCGAAAAGGGAGGAGGATTAACCGTGAGTGAAGCGAGTGGAAGTGGACTGGCAACTCCCTATCTTACATTAGCAGCTATTTTGTTCTGCATCGGTCTGTATGGGGCGTTATCCAAAAAAAATGCGCTGATCGTGCTGCTATCTATCGAGTTGATGCTCAATGCAGTCAATTTAAACCTGGTTGCCTTTTCCAAACTGGGCATCGTACCGAATTTGACTGGTCAAATTTTCTCATTGTTTAGCATTTCCGTTGCAGCTGCTGAGGTTTCGGTAGGTATTGCGATCCTTATTACTTATTACCGCAACAGAGGAACAACGGATGTTAACGAGATGAACTCGTTGAAACGATAGTTTGCTAAAGCAAATCAAGTAATGCTTTCGAAGTAGCTTGCTATGGCAAGCTTGCATTCGATGTAAGTTTGCTGAAGCAAACTTTTAAGGAGGACTTAATTTCATGGTATCGGCCTACTCACAGTACGCCTGGCTTATCCCGTTGTTTCCCTTGTTGTCTTTCTTAATTTTGACAGCCGTTGGCCGTCAGTTGAAAGATGCTGGAAGCTATATCAGCATTGCCGCCATGTTCGCTTCTTTTATTGTTTCCCTGTTCATTTTTATTGAGCGTGTGGGTGGCAATATCGAAGATTATACGTGGAACAAGCTGCAGTGGATCAAGCTCGGAACGGGCTCCCTCACAATGGGATTCGAGGTAACAAATTTAAACGCATTGATGCTCGTTATCGTTACACTGGTTAGCTTGCTAGTCAACCTTTATTCCAAGGGATATATGCATGGCGACGAGCGGATTAATGTATTTTTTGCTTACATAGCCCTGTTCACTTTCTCCATGCTGGGATTGGTGATTTCAGAAAATCTCATTGAGCTGTACATCTTTTGGGAGCTTGTTGGGGTATGTTCCTTTCTGTTGATCGGCTTTTGGTATTTCAAGCCCGAAGCACGTGCAGCAGCGAAAAAGGCTTTTATCATCACACGAATTGGCGATGTTGGGCTATTAATTGCGATTTTGATCTTGTTCTGGGAGATGCCTAATCATGCGATGGACTTTACCTCCATTCATAATGCCTTCACGACAGGAAAAATATCCGCTGGGACAACAACCTGGATCGCCATCTTGATCTTTGTAGGGGCTGCGGGCAAATCGGGCCAATTTCCGCTGCATTCCTGGTTGCCTGATGCGATGGAAGGCCCAACGCCGATTAGTGCCTTGATCCATGCAGCGACGATGGTTGCTGCAGGTGTTTATCTAGTGGCACGCACGTTTGATATTTTTCAAGCATCGCCTACAGCGTTGCTGGTGGTCGCTTGCATCGGTGGCTTCACAGCTATATTTGCGGCAACGATTGGTACCGCACAGAATGATATCAAGCGTATCCTTGCCTATTCGACAGTGAGCCAGCTTGGCTATATGATGATGGCACTGGGAATTGGAACATCGGTCGCTTATACCGCAGGTATTTTCCATTTGTTTACGCATGCTTTCTTTAAAGCTCTTTTATTCCTTGGTGCCGGCAGTGTTATTCATGCTGTGCATACGCAAAACATCCACGAGATGGGTGGAGTCGGCAGCAAAATGAAGGTAACCGCCTGGACCTTTGGTATCGGTGCCTTGGCCTTGTCGGGCATACCTCCGTTGTCAGGCTTTTGGTCGAAGGATGCGATCCTTGCTGAAGCGTATACCCATAACATGCCATTGTTTTGGGTAGGCTTAATTGCTGCATTTTTTACGGCATTTTACATGTCACGTCTGTTCTTCCTCGTATTCCTTGGCAAGCCAAGACATGTTGCTAAGGTTCATGAATCCCCGATGACTATGACCTTGCCGCTGGTTGTTTTGGCGGTATTAGCGATTGTCTCCGGCTTCGTGTTTACTCCCTTCAACCCATGGCTCGGAACCTGGTTGACAGGGCATACGCAGGCAGAGCATGCCAATGCCGTTGTGATGGTGCTGTCCACATTAGTGGGAGTGCTGGGGATCGGTCTCGGATACTTGATCTACATCAAGCGTTCCATTCCAAGTGATCTGGTGTCCAGCCGTGCACCTTGGTTAGTTCGCCTGCTTGAGCGTAAATATTTTATCGATGAGCTGTACCATGTGGTCATCGTCCAGCCGTTGAAGAGCGTTGGAGCTGTGCTTCATCTATTTGATGTGTATGTCGTAGATGGACTTGTACGTGCAGCAAGCTACTCAGTGATGGGCATAGGTAGAATAGGCTCGCGCTTACAGAACGGCCATGTACAAACCTACGGACTGGCGACATTGTTGGGGCTGCTTATTTTAATCCTGGCTATCGCTGGAAGGAGGTTTATCAATGCTGGATAACTTCCCTTTGCTCTCGCTGATTACGTTCTCACCTCTGCTCGGTATCCTTATCCTTTTATTTGTGCCGAAGCATTTGGGATTTTGGATCAAAACGATTGCGATCATTACGACATTGATCCCGCTTGGTTTGTCTGCTTGGCTTTATGCTTCCTTTAATCCTCAAGTGGCAGGCATGCAGTTCAAGGAAGAGTGGGCATGGATTCAAGTACCGCTTAACCATGAGGCGGACGGTTTAAACCAGCTGACCTCGTTTTTCTTCGAGTTTAAGTATGGGATGTCGGTCGACGGCCTCTCCTTGCCGCTTGTATTCTTGACGGCATTGATTGCTGCCATGGCAGCCCTTGCCTCTGTTTATATTAAGAAACGCTGGAAATCTTATTACATTTTGTTTTTACTGTTAGAGATCGGGATGTTTGGGGTATTTATGGCCCAGGATTTGTTCCTGTTCTTTGTATTTTTCGAGGTTACGATTATCCCAATGTTCTTTCTTATTGGTATATGGGGGTATATGGAGCGGGAGAGGGCAGCCAATAAATTCCTGCTTTACAACGGGATTGGCTCAGCGATTATGCTGATAGCTTTTCTGATACTGGTTACTACAGCAGGATTCGGACAAGTTTCCAATGAAGCGGGTACCTCGATCTATTACAGCGGGGATATTAGCGTAATTACGAATCATTTGTTCGAAAGTGAAGGCTCTTATGTGAACCAGACGGACATTGAGGGCAACCCGTTTTATATGAGTGCTGCTATGAAATGGACATTGTTTATTATGTTATTAGTCGCGTTTGGCATCAAGCTGCCTATTTTCCCTTTCCACACGTGGATGTTGAAGGTGCATACAGAGGCCCCCCCTTCGGTCGTTATGATCCACTCCGGTATTTTGCTGAAAATGGGTGCATATGGACTGATTCGCTTTGGCATTTTGCTCTTTCCGCAGCAGGCGACTGCCTGGGCTACGGTTCTTGCGGTGCTCGGCGTAGTTAATATTTTGTATGGAGCGGTATTGGCCTTTGTGCAAAAAGATTTCAAGCTTGTGCTGGCTTACTCCAGTATTAGCCATATGGGTATCGTACTGCTAGGTATCGCTGCCTTTAATACGATTGGGATGGAGGGCGCTATCTTCCAGCTTGTCTCCCATGGTTTAATATCAGCGCTGATGTTCTTGCTGGTTGGTGCTATTTATGAGCGTACCAAGACAACGATGCTGGATGAATTAGGCGGTTTGGCACGAACCGTGCCATTCATTTCTGGAATCCTGCTGGTAGCAGGTATGGCTTCCTTGGGCCTCCCAGGATTATCCGGCTTTATCAGTGAATTCCTGGCTTTTGTCGGGTTGTTCCAGACTTCCCCAATCATTACAGTGGTGGCAACACTTGGCGTTATTTTAACAGCTGTTTATATCCTTAGAGGGGTTCTAAGCATCACCTACGGGCCAACCGTAGAGCTGCCTGAAGGTACCCGCGACGCAAGGCTTATTGAAGCGGTGCCGATGATAACGCTGGTTGCTTTTATCATCGTATTGGGCATTTATCCAGCTATACTTAGTGAGCCTTTACACCAAACCGTAAGTGGCTTCGATCAATTCATCCAAAGCATTGCAAAGACAGGAGGTTAGACCGGTGGAACAACTACGTCTCCAATGGAGCGATCTCGGATACATGGCACCGGAACTGACTCTAATCATCGCGGCCGTGGTGTTATCGTTGCTTGATCTGGTGCTGCCCAAACAAACGAACCGTATGCTGTTGGGTTGGCTCTCATTGGCCAGTATTCTTATATCCATAGGCTTTGTAATCAGCTTTCTACAGCCTGCAGAAACGAAGCAGCTGCTTGGCTTCAGCTACAGGATTGATGACTTTGCTAATATTATGAAGCTGGTTCTTCTTACGGGTGCAGGCTTCGTTACCTTTATGAGCATAGGAGCTGTAAAGGAACAAGAAGTCCCGCATATCGGGGAATATTTTTATCTGTTGCTCCCAGCCACAATGGGCGGCATGATCATGGCTTCATCGGGGGATCTGATTACCCTGTTTGTCGGCCTTGAGCTGTTAAGCATCACCTCTTATATTTTGGTGGCGATGCGCAAAAAGGATCTTCGTGCCAATGAAGGCGCCTTTAAGTATATGGTGCTGGGCGGTATATCGTCTGCGATTATTTTATATGGGATGTCCTTCCTGTATGGGATGTCAGGTTCTACCAACCTTGCCGAAATCAATACTGCTCTCGCCCAAAATGCGACGGGCTTCCTGCCTTTGATTTATGTGGCATTTTTTCTACTGCTGGCAGGCTTTGGCTTCAAAATAGCCGCGGCGCCTTTTCACATGTGGGCACCTGATGTGTACCAAGGAGCAGCAACGCCAGTCACAGCTTTCCTGGCTGTGGTATCCAAGGCTGCTGCGTTCGCGATTACATTCCGCGTCTTATATGGAGTGTTCGCCGTTGGCGGGCTGAACCAGCTGCCGATCCACGGTGATGTGCTGATGTCTCTGATGGTCGTGGCTGCGTTGGCAATGGTTATGGGTAATTTCACGGCGCTTCGCCAAACGAACCTGAAAAGGCTTTTGGCTTACTCGGGTATTGCCAATTCCGGCTATTTGCTAGTCCCATTGGCTACTTATTTTTCCATGGTGCATTACTCCAATTTCTCGGAGTTTTCCTTTTACCTGATTGCTTACTTGTTCATGAATATTGGGATGTTCGCCGTATTGATGATTATTGAGCATTCGACGGGTGACGAGAACACGAGCGGCCTTGCAGGGTTTTACTATCGTGCGCCTTGGACGGCTGTTGCGACCGTGTTCCTGGTGCTATCGTTAGCGGGCTTGCCTATTTCGGGCGGATTTTTCGGAAAGCTCTACATTTTGTTAGGCACCCTGCAAACCCAGCATTACTGGCTAGCGGCGGTTATGATCGGTACTAGCGTTGTATCGTATTACTACTACTTTGGGCTGGTCCGCCAAATGTTCATGCGCAGTGATGACGAATCACGGCAAGTGGTGGTCACTTGGCCGTTGGGCATTACGCTTTGGCTATGCGTCGCGGCTAGTATTGTGCTAGGTGTAGTGCCACAATGGGTACTGGGTTGGATTGAACGGATTTTCTCGATCTCCCAGGATTTATTGTTCTTAGGTTAGTTTTTAGAGGATAGAGATCCAAAAAAAGCCTGGTAAACAGTGCTCTACGCGCTGCTTTATCGGTTTTTTTTTGTTTTGATTATGATAAAACGAAAAAAATTCTTGAGCAACATTCGAAAGTAAGCTGCCCGTTTAAATGGATGTTTGCCCAACAGAAGCAGTGGGTAATTAAAGGGATGTGTACAATGTTCATAATTCTTCCACTATTTTCTACCCTTTTTTATGGAAATAAGGCAGGTAATTCATATCCCCACATCGAATACAAGAAAGCTAGACTATAAAGAGGGAAAAGAAATCATGGATATGTTTCGTAAAAAAACCACCACTAAGCTTCTTCAATGGATAATTGGGCTTGCATTGTTTGTTTTATTCTCAGGAATAGCCTATGGAAAAGAACCCCCTGTCGTGATTGCTGCCCGTGGAGATGACCCTTTAACAGAGAAACAAACGTACCTCCAGCTAATCCAAGCTGAACAAGCCTGGAATACAGTGAAAGCTAATGCATCGCTTGTCATCGCTATTGTCGACACCGGAGTTGATTTGAACCACCCTGATTTGCAACCGAATCTAGTCCCAGGTGTAAACCTGCTTAATAGCAAAAAACTGCCGCAGGACGATAATGGCCATGGCACCAATGTGGCAGGTGTCCTTGCAGCCGTAGGTAATAATGATAAGGGAATAACCGGTATTATGTGGTCTGCCCAAATCATGCCAGTTAAAGCCTTGGAAGCGGATGGTTCAGGAGGAGAAGCGAAGCTTGCAGAAGGTATTCGTTATGCGGTTGACCATGGAGCCAAAATTGTGGTGCTTTCGCTAGGAATCAACAAATATTCAGCATTGATGAGTGAAACCGTTAAGTACGCTGAAGAGCAAGATGTTTTACTTGTTGCCGCCACAGGCAATGAAGGCAACAGTGTGAAGTATCCAGCCGCCTATTCTACGGTGTTAGCTGTAGGGGGGATGACGGCAGATGGAACAGCAGACAAGCGCTCTAATAAAGGCTTAGAGATCGATTTGGTTGCGCCATGGGACGTCTTTACTACGGCTCTTGGGGGTGATTATGAATATAAGGACGGCACCTCTATGGCTGCCCCTCAAGTAGCCGCTGTAGCCGCCTTGGCATGGAGCCAGCATCCGGGTTTGAAGGCCTACCAAATCCGCCAATTGCTGCGGCAAACGGCAGAGGATTTGGGTGAGTCCGGCTGGGACGCCTCCACAGGCTATGGATTACTTCGCGCTGACCGTGCAGTAACCGAAGCCCCTCTAGTGGATATGTATGAGCCGAACAACCGCAAGGATCAAGCCAAATCGATCTCCATCAGCAAAATGGTTACAGCATCGTTTACAGGAGGCTCCGACCTCGATTGGTTTTACGTGGATGCTCCATATGATGGGACCGCAGAGCTGATGTTCGAGCTGCAGGCAGGCCAACAAATAACCGTCCAACATACGGATGCTGCGGGTACTTTCACAAGTGTGGCCGCAGATCCGGGAACGCCTATACAATTGAAGGTAAGCAAGGGGCGCAGCTACGTATTGCTGCAGCTGGCGAATCGAAACGTGAAGACGGAGGTTTCGTACAGGCTTACGACTTCCTTTACGATTTATCGTGATCAGTTTGAGGATAACGACCGTCAATTTAAAGCTTATGTGCTTCCCTCACAGAGCTTAAGCATTACAGGAACCTTTCATCAAGAGGATGACCAGGACTGGTTTGAATTTCCAGTAGAGCAGTCGGGTAGCTTGAGAATCGAGCTTAGTACCGATACCGCTAGAATCGATCCCGTGCTGTTTGTGCAAAAGCAAGGGGAAAAGGCGTATACGGTAGATGATAACGAAGATGGGGTTTCTGAAACCCTACAACTTCCTAAAATATTTCCGGGCAGTTATTATATTAGGGTTAATAATGTTAAGGAATATTCATTTCCGGTTAATGGTGAGTATACACTTACAATTCATTATGATGCGCTGCACATGGACCCTAATGAACCAAACGGTCGATCCTACCAAGCAACAACCGTTTCCTTGGGCACTCCCTATTATGGACTGGTCGATAAAGCTGAGGATTTGGATTGGTATCAATTCGTGTTAACCGAAGAAAGCTTGGTTCAGGTAGATGTCACTGATATTCCTGATGGTACGAGTATGTACTTAACCATGTATGATGGAACAGTGAAGCTGCTGTACAGCACCAGCGGTGCAGAAGCTCTGCAAATCGCACAGCAGCTGCCGGTCGGGACTTATTATGTGAAGCTGAATGCGAATGTACCGTTTGACCGAAGCTTCTACAAATTTGTGGTCGACGGCAAACCAATAGTGGGTGGGTTTACCGATATTCGTGGCCATTGGGCACAAGATGCGGTTCTGGCCTTGACCCAGAAACAAATTGTTAATGGCTACGACAATTTTACGTTTCGTCCCGACCAGACGATAACGCGGGCTGAAGCCACGGCCATCTTGGGACGAGCATTTAAACTGACCCAAGCTCAAACCATCAGCTATACGGATGTAAGAACTGCCCATTGGGCCTATACATGGATAGCCCGCGCTGCGAGTAAAGGAATTGTCAACGGATATCCCGATCAAACGTTTGCTCCCGACCAGCCGGTCAGCCGGATGGAAATGACTTCAATGATTGCCCGCAGCATGAACCTAACAGGCGAACCACGAGGTACGGTTCCTTTCACCGACGTGGATGACAGCTATTGGGGCAGCGGCATATTGAAGCAAATGAAGGCTGGGGGCTGGATCAGCGGCTACGATAATGGTGCGTACCGTCCAGACCAACAAGCAACACGTGCGGAGTTTGTTACGATGCTGACCAAAATCATGCCATAACGGCAGTAGAAAGGGACTTCGCACATGGATTATGTAGATCAAATGAATTCTTCACTGGGCATGAGTGGTTTAATCAATATTACGATTGTTCTCATCTGCATTGGATGCTCATGGTGGGCACTACAGGAGCTAAACCTCGAGAAATTATTAAAAAGGCCGCGAAGCGCACAAGGCAAGCTGCTGCAAATTTTGTTTTCCATAGCGTTAGGTTACCAAACAGCCAAGTTTATCATCGATTATTTCCATTGGTCAACATGGCTTTCAGGAATATTTTGAGTCGAAATCCGAATAATCAAGGTGGATTTTGTCAACAATGTTTAGTATACAGGGCATAAAAGGGCATAAATTCATTGCAAGCGCCGAACTATATTTTATCCATAAAATGAAACAGTACAGATAGGGGGACCATGATGAACAAAATTATCGTCCGCGGCGGCCAAAGTTTATCAGGCAGAGTGAAAATACATGGGGCCAAAAACGCCGTACTGCCAATTATTGCAGCCTCGATCCTAGGATCAGAGGGTGACAGTGTTATTTATGAAGCTCCTCCTTTAGACGACGTTATGGTGATTAACAGCGTTCTCGAAAGTCTTGGGATTGAAGTTGAATATAAAAATGAAACCTTGCGTATCAACGCACGAAATATTCGTACTTGCGAGGCTTCTTATGAACTGGTTCGCAAAATGCGCGCTTCCTTCTTGGTCATGGGGCCTCTCTTAACCCGCATGGGGCATGCGCGAATTTCACTGCCTGGGGGCTGTGCTATTGGTACACGGCCAATCGACCAGCATTTGAAGGGCTTTGAAGCCATGGGAGCGGAGATAGAGCTAGGTCAAGGCTACATTGAAGCCAGGGTAACAGGTCGGCTGAAGGGCGCCAAAATTTACTTGGATGTAGCAAGTGTGGGAGCTACCGAGAATATTATGATGGCCGCCACATTGGCAGAGGGTACAACGACTATCGAGAATGCTGCCAAAGAACCGGAAATCGTCGATTTGGCTAATTACTTGAATGCAATGGGGGCCAAGGTAAGGGGTGCCGGTACAGGCATGATTCGGATTGATGGTGTGGAGGGGCTTAGAGGTGCTGTACATACAGTTATACCGGATCGAATCGAAGCGGGTACATACATGATTGCAGCCGCGATCACGAAAAGTGACCTTTATATCGAAGGTGCGATTGCTGACCATTTACGCCCTGTTATCTCCAAGCTGCAAGAGATGGGTGTGCATATTGATGAAGACGAAAATGGGCTGCGAGTTTACGTGGATAAGCCGCTTCGTGCGGTTGATGTTAAAACCTTGCCCTATCCGGGCTTTCCGACCGATATGCAATCCCAGATGATGGCCTTATTATTAACGGCTGACGGCACGGCTATTGTAACAGAAACCGTTTTTGAGAACCGTTATATGCATGTGGAGCAGTTCGCGAACATGAATGCTCAGATTAAAGTCGATGGCAGATCTGCAGTCATTAGTGGAGGCAACAGGCTGCATGGTGCCAAGGTTTGCGCGACCGACTTGCGTGCCGGTGCTGCTTTAATTCTTGCCGCGCTAGTGGCAGAGGGTGTGACTGAAATTACGGGAGTCCATCATATTGACCGGGGTTATGTGGACATTACACATAAGCTGCGGCTGCTCGGTGCGGATATCCAATGTATATCCCGCGAAGCCGTCCATATGGAGGAAGAACAGGAGCAAGAGGCTATGCAGTTGTTCAACGTTAGTCCAATTATGGTTTAATCGCAGCTTGAGCCTCAGCTAGTCGATTCCAACAAAAACCCGCCAGCTTAAGGTAGCCTCCTTAAGCTGGCGGGTTTTTGTTCATCTAGCGGCGGACTACCTGCCTGCATTCGATCTCGATCTATGATCTTGCTTGGACTCCGGCGGCGTTTACCGACCGGCCTCTCGCGCCAGAAGCAGCAATTAGCATCGCAAGAACCGCCCCGTATAAGGCCAACTCCATATCATGCTGGGTGTCCCAGGGATCGCCTTGCGTCCCGAGAAATAAGGTGCCAATCTCTGGTGCTACGATAAGCGCCACCCACATTTCTATCAATTCGTAAAAGGCGCCACTCGCCAGTACGATTACAGGAGCAAACACATACGCCCATTTTGCCCGCAGCATGATGGTTCTCGCTACTAGCTCCTTGATGGGATATGCAAGCAGCAGCCCATAGGAGAAATGAACAATCCGGTCGTAGCCGTTGCGTTGGAAATGGAACAGCTCATGAAGCCAGGTATCCAAAGGCGTCGTATTGTACGAATAGTGGGCGCCAACGGTATGGAGCCCCATAAATATTAAGGTTAACAGATAAGATAAGTTGGAAAAAGCAAACCGATAATACGTTCCTGCCGCTACAAGAACCGCTACGAATATTAATAAGTTTTCCAAAAGCCAGTTAAACCGGCTGTACGGCTCTACGGACAGGATGGCCCATAATAAAGCATACCCGACTAGCATAGCTTGCAGCAGCCAGTTGCGGCAGAAAGGAAGGTTACAGTCCAATAAGCTAGCTGGCAACATATGACATGCCCCCTTTTTATTCATCGTAACATCCGGTTCATCCTGAGATAAGTACTAACTTTTACTAGTACTCCCTGTGGCCTACACCCAACATGTCCTAACTGTCCCAAACTCCCCCTGCTAACTGCCAACTTCTCCCCGAGTCACCCTTAACAGCTGTCCTAGCAAGTCTGCGAAGTACCGCCGCCGCTCCATCTCTGCACGCCATTGCACGCTACGTCTCTTGTTCTATTCTACTTTTTTGATTCATAAGATGATGTTACTAAGCAGAGCTATACGCTATGCAATCTTAGAATCAACAGATGGTAGGAGGTACTGGAGTTGGGTAATACAAAAGCGGTCCATTTAGTGCTCCTATGTCTATCAAGCTTTGTTGCAGTTTTAGTGATCATGCCGTCCATTCCCAAGCCTAATAGCATTCAAGCGCCTTCTGTGGCAATAGCTCCTTTGGAAGCGATCGAGCCCAATGTCGGCCCACAGCCCGCACCGCTTTATGTTCCTGTCTATCTTTCTAGGCAAAAAAAGATAGAATCCATGCCCTTGGAGCAATATGTCCGTGGGGTTTTGGCCGCCGAAATGCCTATTGAGTTCGAGTTGGAAGCGTTAAAGGCACAAGCAATGGCCGCTCGGACATATATCATCCGCAAAGAGGTTGAGCAGGATTTCAGTAATGTTCCGGTAAGTGGGGCATGGGTAACGGATACCATCGCCCACCAGGCTTATACCAGCGAGGCAGATTTGAAAGCGCGATGGGGTGAGCGGTATGCGAGCAATTCGGACAAGCTTAACCAAGCAATTGCCCAGACTGAGGGCGTTATTTTAACGTATGAGCAAAAGCCGATCCAAGCCAACTTTTTTTCTACCAGCAATGGTTTTACGGAAAATTCGGAGGACTACTGGAGTGCCTATATTCCTTACCTGCGAAGTGTACCTAGCCCTTGGGACATCCAGCTATCCCCGCGCTATAAGGATACGGTTACCTTCTCGACTGCCGATTTACAAAGTAAGCTTGGTATCAGCAAGGCTGTGCCTGCTTCCGGGAGGGGCAGCCTCCTGCAGGTTGTAGAGCGGTCCCAAGGGCATCGGATCAAGCAAATAAGGATTGAGGGAAAGCTGTACAGCGGGCGCGAGATTCGCGAGAAGTTAGGTCTTAATTCATCCCAATTTCAATGGAGCTGGAAAGGAGACCGTTTGGAAGTGACCACCTTCGGATATGGCCACGGGGTAGGTATGAGCCAGTGGGGAGCCCAAGGGATGGCACTGGAGGGCTATAAGGCTGACCAAATTGTCCAATACTTTTATACCGGAATTGAGCTGAGTGAAGCTTCCAGCCTAGTAAAAGGAAATAATTTGTAAAAAAAGAGAGCACTAGGCGTATAAAACTCGCATCCGTGGCAACAATGGTTAGCGAGGTGATAATCTATGAATGATCAAAAAAGAGATTTACAGACCCAGCAAGAAGCTCCTAAATCTAACGAGGGAGCGCGGGGAAAACAATCGTTTTCATGGAAACGACTATTGTCCAAGAAATGGGTATTTCCAGCAACCTACATGGCAGCGGCGGCAATTATCTTAACGTTAATGTGGGTCTACCAGGATGCAGGCAGGTCCGCTATTAAGGATGAGCTTGCTGTTGGGCTGGAGGCGGCCGAGACTACGGTAACTGAAACCGTGACGAAGCCAGACGCATTAGCCGTTAATGCCGTTATTGAAACGATGCAGAGGCCTTATAAAGAAACCGGCGAGCTTGAAGTGACCTTGCCTTTCTTTGATAGCAAGGCTTCGAATGAAGTGCGCCAAGCTGCCATGGTTGAGTATGGGGACACGTTTACACCGCATATGGGGATGGACTTCTCCAAGCCTGACAATCAAACCTTTGAAGTGCTGGCAGCGATGGGCGGCAAGGTAACAGCCGTAGAGAAAAACCCAGTTGTAGGCAACCTGATTGAAATTACGCATAGCAACGGTTTGATAACCGTGTACCAGAGCTTGGCCGAGATGAATGTAGCCAAAGACGCAGAAGTGAAGAAGGGCGATGTCATCGCCAAGGCAGGGCGCAATGAGTTGGAGAAGGACCAAGGTGTCCATCTGCACTTCGAGGTTCGCCAGGGTGAAGATGGGACTTCGATCAACCCGGACTCCTTTTTTGCAGAGCATTAATGGTTCATGCTTAACTCAAAATAAAGCTTTTGGAGCGCAATTGCGCTCCTTTTTTGTGGTTTTTCCGATATTTTTGAAAATAATGGCTCCAATCAGCTTGTCAGGCTTGGAAACAAAGAATATAAGTTAACACCCCTCATATAATGTACCAAACTAGCTCGAGTAGGGAGGCGAGGGGAGTGCACGATTACATCAAAGAGCGAACCATTAAAATCGGACGTTGCCTAGTGGAAACGAAGCATACGGTTCGCACCATTGCGAAGGAATTCGGTGTTTCCAAAAGTACGGTGCACAAGGATTTGACGGAGCGATTGCCAGAGATTAATCCGGACCTGGCCAACCAAGTGAAGCATATTTTAGAATACCATAAGTCGATCCGTCACCTGCGAGGAGGAGAAGCAACCAAGATTAAATACCGCAAAACCCGTAATCCGAAATCCCAAGAAAAGCTGGTAACGGCAACGTAGTCTGCCTTTTAGGCTGGAAGAATCGCCTCTCTAAACTTTTCCTGAAGATTTCCTAAAGAATGAAGCCGTACTTGTCGAAATAATAGATATAAAAAAGAGGAATTTACAATTATATAGCGAAATTAGTTGTAATAAGGGTTATAATAGGAATACCGCTTCTTTTTGAGGATGGACGGTTTTGTTTAGGGAGGAACTTTTCAATGTTAAGCAAGGATATTGGCATCGATCTAGGGACGGCGAACGTCCTTATTCATGTGAAGGGACGCGGAGTTGTGCTAGATGAGCCGTCCGTCGTCGCTATAGAAAGCGATACAAAGCGAGTGTTGGCTGTTGGTGAAGAAGCGTTCCGTATGGTGGGTCGTACGCCTGGGAACATTATTGCCATTCGCCCACTCAGAGACGGCGTTATTGCCGATTTTGAAATTACAGAAATGATGTTGAAGCATTTCATTAATAAAGTTGGCGGCAAAAGGTGGTTCAGCCACCCAAGGATCTTGATTTGTGCACCAACCAATATTACCTCCGTCGAGCAAAAGGCTATACGCGAAGCTGCGGAACGCAGTGGGGCTCGCGAAGTGTTTTTAGAGGAAGAGCCTAAGGCAGCCGCTATTGGGGCAGGCATGGACATTTTCCAACCCAGCGGCAATATGGTAGTGGATATAGGTGGAGGAACAACAGATGTAGCGGTGCTTTCTATGGGCGACATTGTAACCTCCTCTTCGATAAAAATTGCGGGCGATACGTTTGATGCAGCGATTATGAGGTATGTGAAAAGTAAGTATAAGCTGCTCATAGGGGAACGGACCTCGGAGGATATTAAAGTTAGGATAGGCACAGTTTACCCGAGCGGACGGCGGGAATCGATGGATATTCGCGGAAGGGACATGGTTAGTGGCCTGCCATTAACCATATCCGTTAACTCCGAGGAGATTTATGAAGCACTTTGGGATGCAGTTTCATCCATTGTAGCTTCCGCTAAGAGTGTACTAGAGCGCACACCACCTGAGCTATCTGCGGATATCATTGACCGTGGCGTGATCTTGACGGGTGGCGGCGCTTTATTGCATGGCATCGACCAGTTGCTTGCTGATGAATTAAAAGTGCCTGTGTTGATTGCAGAGGATCCTATGCACTGTGTGGTTAAAGGAACTGGCATTATGTTGGACAACCTGGATAAAGTCACAAAGCGCAAATTTTGATGGATACGAACACTATTACTTTATTGCCAGCCTATAAGGGGGGCCAATTATGTTAAGAGGACTATACACATCAGCATCAGCTATGATATCACAGCAGCGTAAGCATGATATCGTGACGAACAATATAGCGAACGTTAATACACCGGGATTCAAGCAAAGCAATGGCATCAATCGCTCATTCCCAGAGATGCTCATTTCACGTATTAACAATGGTAAAGGCGAGGCAGGAGCTGTGCCTATCGGTCGGTTGAATACAGGCGTTATGGCAGAGGAAAATATCATGGTTCACGCGCAAGGAGATATGCAGGAAACGAACAATCCGTTTGATTTCGCCTTGGTTTCCAATATCCAATTGCCGGGGGCTACTTTTGATGCTTCAGGTAAATATGTGGATGCCAATGGTCAGCGGGTTATTCAGCCTCAAGCCTTATTCACCGTTATTAATGCCGATGGAGAACAACGTTATTCGTTAAATGGCAAGTTTTCTGTTGACAGTACAGGCCAATTAATTTCGGCGGATGGCAATCGCGTTCTGGGCGGTGATGGACAACCTATCGTCTTGTTAGATCCAGCAACGCAAACGCCTATTACTAATTTTCGCATTACAAAGCTAGGCCAGTTCACTGATACCAATGGACAGGTTTTGCTAAATGCCGCGAATCAGCCCATGAGCTTGCTAATTAGCCGCGTAGAGGATCCCAACAAATTAATCCGTGAAGGCAATGGCTTGTACGTACTGAATGCAGATGATGAGGGCCTGGCCCAGGCTGTAAATCCAGATGACCAGGTAGAGGTTCGTCAAGGCTATGTGGAGCGTTCTAATGTAGATGCAGCACAGGCTTCGGTCGATATGATTACTGCTTCTCGTGCTTATGAAGCCAACCAGAAAATGGTTCAATTTTATGACCGTAGTATGGACAAGGCTGTTAACGACGTAGGGCGCATCTAACATGTTGCCAAAACGAGCAGGAGGTAACAAATGAACAATTCTATGATCAGTTCTTCCGTATCGATGCATGGGCTTCAGCAAAAACTCGATATGTTAGCCAACAATATTGCGAATGTTAACACAACGGGATACAAACGCAAAGAAGCATCATTTCAAGATGTGTTAACCAATGTAAAGCAGCAGCCGCGGAGCTTTGAAAAGGAAGGGCGCCTCTCCCCCTTAGGCTACAATCAAGGCTGGGGCTCTAGGCTTGTCCAAGCCCAGCTTACAATGGAGCAAGGCTCCCTGCAAGCCACAGAGAACCCCTTGGATACAGCCATAGAAGGTAACGGTTTGTATGAAGTGAATACCTTTGTCCGGGATGCCAATAATAATTTAATACGCCAACAGGCTTGGACCCGTAATGGCTCGTTTGAGCTTACTCCGTCTGAGGATCCTGCCAGCTTGTTTTTGACAACCAAAGACGGGCATTATGTAGTAGGCGCGGACGACCAGCCCGTGCAGGTTCCAGTCAACCATAAGTTTAAAATCCAGACTGATGGTAAAATTCTCGCTTATGATGATGCTGATAAAACAGCCCCTCCTTTTGAAATAGGGCAAATTAAGATGGTTCGTGTCATTCGTCCGCAATTGCTACAGCAATTGGGTGATAATTTGTTTGCTTTGCCAACAGGTGTGGCCAACCCCCAAAATATTTTACAGACGATAGATGAGACCAATAACACTGTCGATCCGATTACAATACGCCAAGGCTTCTTGGAGCAATCTAACGTTACCTTATCCGATGAAATGACGGAATTAATTCAAGTACAACGCGCATTCCAATTAAATTCCCGAGCCGTTACTTCTTCGGATACGATGATGGGCATTGCGAATAACTTGCGCAACGGCTAACAGGAACCCTTGAAGTGAGGTTGGTTGATATGGCGGAAACAAACGATGATAAGGCGCCGGCGTCGGAGCCCGTGCCCGTGCCCGTGCCGAAGAAGAAAGCTCCCCGCAAGCGGAGACGTTGGATTGGTATTGTTTTACAATGGATCGGTATTCCTGTCTTATGTGTAATCGCATTAGCTGCCGGCTTAGTCATTGGCTATGTATATATAGGCAAGCAACCGATGGAAGATGTTTACGAGATTGAAACTTGGCGCCACCTCTATGATTTGGTGTTTTCGGAAACTTGATCAAATGGCTTTGGACTCCCTTAACCAAGGGAGTTTTATTTTTGTTCCAACAACGGTATAATAAATGGAAAGAGTCCACACATTTGTACGCGTCATCATGAAAGACGGCTCTAGCTCTACGCCGTTCATTCTTGTGGGGAGGTAGCTGAATTTCCATGTGGAATACACCTAACCTGTTAACGCTGTGTCGATTTTTGTTAATTCCTCTCTACTTGCTTGTATTTGAAGCAGGCCATATCCGTACGGCCTTTTTGATTTTGCTGCTTGCGGGCTTAACCGATGTGCTGGATGGTTATATTGCACGCAGCCGGAATTTGGTTACCCAGCTTGGCAGCATGCTCGACCCGCTGGCAGATAAGTCGATGATGATCACCGTTATTTTATCGCTCGTATTTGCGGGAATGATCTCTTGGGCTGCTGCGGCTGCGATGTTTTTGCGTGATGCTGGGATGATCGTAGGCTCTGCCATTTTTCACTTTCGTGGTAAGCAGACGGTTCCCGCCAATGCTATGGGGAAGCTTACTACCGTCTTATATTACATAGCGATTATGCTCATTATTTTTGAGCTTCCGTATGCCCATGTGTATTTATGGACGGTGATCGTGATTTCTTTCTTAACATCAATCATCTATATTTACCAATTCAATCGACTTAACCAACAACGAAGCAGACACTTAAAGTGAAACACCCAAGTTTTTTTGAAAAAGAGCTTATGCAGAATTTAGCTTCAAGAAAGCAAACCGCTACATAAGCCCCTTATATCAACCCTCAATACTGCAGATCATGAAGGAATAGTAGTAGTGTAAGTTGAATTCGGTTTTTTTATACCTGCCCAAGGAGAGGAGCAATAAAACTGTGTTAGATGCTGTGCAAATTCAAGCGATTATCCCCCATCGATACCCCTTTTTACTAGTTGACCGAATTTTGGAGGTAGAACCTGGGATCCGGGCCAAAGGAATCAAAAATGTGACGATTAATGAGCCGTTTTTTGCTGGCCATTTTCCATCTTATCCGGTAATGCCGGGCGTACTGATTGTGGAAGCCTTAGCCCAAGTCGGGACGGTTGCGATGTTATCCTTAGAAGCCAATAAGGGCAAATTGGGTTTTTTTGCGGGTATTGATGATTTTCGGTTCCGTGGCCAAGTCGTGCCTGGTGACACCTTAACCTTAGAAGTGACGATTACCCGTTTAAAGGGATCGATTGGTAAAGGGACTGCGGTTGCCAAAGTAGGCGATAAAGTTGTAGCTGAAGGTGGATTGATGTTTGCTTTATCTGATGCGGTTAAAGAATAGGAGCTGAATGAATGAGTACACTAAATCGTGTCCAAGACCTATATGAGCAATGGCTGGCAGATCCGGCTATTGATGAAAGCACCAAAGCCGAGCTAAAGGGCATTGAAGCCCAACCGAAGGAAATTGAAGACCGGTTTTATCGGGATCTTGAATTCGGGACGGGTGGACTTCGTGGCGTTATTGGCGCAGGCACGAACCGAATCAATCGTTATACCGTGGGGAGGGCTACGCAAGGTCTTGCAGCTTTTGTCCTTGCATCAGGAGCCGAGAATCCGTCAGTAGTGATCGCTTATGATTCCCGTAACCAATCGCCGGAATTTGCCTTGGAGGCTGCCAAAGTATTGGCAGGCAACGGGATCAAAGCCTACGTCTTTGAATCATTGCGTTCCACACCGGAGCTTTCCTTTTCCGTAAGGGCCTTGAAGGCGTCAGCCGGCATAGTCATCACTGCAAGCCACAATCCGCCTGAATATAATGGCTATAAAGTATATGGCTCTGATGGTGGCCAGCTTGTTCCTGAGCAAGCTGAGCAAGTCATAGCGGCGATCCAAGAAGTGCAGTCGTTTGCCGATGTGTTGCGGGAGAAGCGTTCACTCGCTGAAGCCAACGGGCTGTTAGAATGGATTGGCCAGGACTTGGATGAACAATACATAAAAGCGGTGACCTCGGTAAGCCTTAATGCGGAAACCGTGAAACGCACAAGCAACCAATTCAAAATCGTGTTTACGCCGCTGCATGGAGCCGGCAATTTGGCAGTCCGTGCTGCACTGAAAACGATTGGGTTCGCGCAAGTTTATGTCGTAGCTGAGCAAGAACTTCCTGATGCAAAATTTTCAACAGTTAAATCACCAAACCCTGAAGAAAAAGAAGCGTTTGCGCTGGCTATTCGGAAGGCTAAAGAAGTCGATGCTGATATTATTATCGGGACTGACCCGGATTGTGACCGGATGGGTGCTGTTGTCAAAGATGCAGACGGGCAATATTTTGTATTGACCGGTAACCAGTCAGGTGCGATCATGGTCGATTATTTGCTCAGCAGCTTGAAAAAGCGCAACGAGCTTCCTGGCAATGGGGTTGTGATCAAGACGATCGTGACCAGTGAAATGGGCGCTGCCGTAGCGGAGCATTATGGAGTAGAAACCTTGAATACATTAACAGGCTTCAAATATATCGGCGAGAAGATGTCTCAGTTCGAAGAAACGGGAGAGTCTGCGTTTTTGTTTGGTTATGAAGAAAGTTATGGTTACTTGGCAGGCACCTATGCCAGGGACAAGGATGCCGTTGTTGCCTCGATGCTGATATGCGAAGCAGCTGCTTATTACAAGAGCAAGGGAAAAACTCTGTACGAGGTGCTTCAGGAGCTGTATGGCCGCCACGGCTATTTCCTGGAATCGCTGGAATCCCGCACGTTAAAGGGCAAGGATGGCGTCGAGCAGATTCAAGCCATTATGGAAAATTGGCGCAACCAGCCGCCAACGGAAGTTAACGGGCAGCCAGTAACCAAAGTTGAGGATTTTTCCTTGGGTCTCTACGGGCTGCCAACAGAAAATGTGCTTAAATACACGCTAGCGGACAATTCGTGGTTTTGCTTGCGCCCTTCTGGAACGGAACCTAAAATTAAAATTTATTTTGCTGTACGCGGTACGAGCGCACAAGCAGCCTCCGAAGCTATTCATGGATTAGTAACCTCCGTGATGAGCCGAGTTGACCAATAACGGCAGGAGTGAATGTGTTGAGAACGCGCTACTTAAGATGGAATCGACAAAGTTTAAAATGGCTTTGGGGGCTGGTTATCCTTGGGATGCTGGCCTCCATTCCTGTAGCTTTCGAAAGATCGCAGACGGAAGAAGGATCAGGCCGTAAAGTGGAGTTTGTTTTTGATTATCGCGATTTGTTGGAGATAGGGGATCTTCAAACAGATCCGCGGCAATTCGTGACTAACCAGCTCCAAGAGCTCAAGAAAAATGGTGTGCATTCGTTAGCGCTTTATGAGTCAACACTGAATGAATTGCGGTTATCCCGCCGCATCGAGATCTTTTCATCACATGAAGCAACGGCGTTAACCCAAACGCCAATTTCGCCTAACGAGAATTTCACGTATATTTTATTTGCCGAGAAAGAGTCGCAGGATATGTTGGAAATGTTAATTACCCGTACATTCGCCAGCTATAATGCGAAGGTTCGCCCTTGGAGCCTCAAGAACCAAAATGGCCTAATTATTGAAATGAGCCGTGAGGAAGCCGGCTTAGTGACTATGGATCCAGATCCGATCGCCTTAAAGATGCTAAAGGAGCAAGGCTTTCAGATTGTTGTACGGATGTCCAATCGCCGGACCTTCGATGTCCAGCGAATGGACATGCTCTTAGCCAACCTGGCCAAATTCGGTGTACAACGCTTCATTATAGATGGAGAAACCGTGCCTGGATATGTCAATGACGAAAACTTTGAAAAGCTCGACTTGATGGCAGAGCTAATGAAGAAATATGAAATGGGTTTGGCTACCATCGAATTGCAGAAAGCTCCGCAGAAAGGGTTTAACCGTCTAGCGAAGATGATCCAGCATGATGTGGTTCGCCTACATTCCTTTACAGAATCGGATGGCGAGAAGCTGACAGCCAATTTAACGGAGCCTGAATTAGAGGATAGAATTCAAGGGGTATCCGACCGATTTGTACTGGCTGTCAAAGACCGCAATATTCGCATGGTATTCATTAATGCGAGGGCGGTTAGAAACCTGGATAAAGGGAAGATTCTGAATCCGCTGGATTCGATCTATGAAAGCTTATCAGGCAAGGATGGAGCCTTGAAACGGATTGAAGCGGCAGGCTACGTATTAGCGCCTGCAGGCAAATTTTATTTAGTGCATTCCGATTGGCAAACGGCAGCCAAGCTCTTGATTTGGTTAGGGGCAGTTGCTTTAATTGCCATCACCGTGGCCTGCTTTTTCCCGGAAATTGCCATCTTGGTATTTCTTATTGGAATGGGGGGTTCCGCGGGTCTGTTCGTGCTCTCTTCGAGCTTGTTTGCCCAAGGGCTTGCTCTGGCGGCCGGTACATCCGCGCCGATCCTAGCTATGATTCTCGCCATCCGTTCGATTCGAAAACGGTACAAGGCACCAACGGGCGCAAGCTTACTTTATGCGATTTGGTTATTGCTTCGAACGTCCGGTATTTCTTTAATCGGAATGTTCTTTATCGTAGGCTTGCTAAACCCTATAACGTATATGCTTCTAATGGAACAATTCCGCGGCGTCAGTGTCCTGCATTTGCTGCCAATTATCATTGTTGCTTTATACTGGCTGTTATTTAGCGACAATCTATCCTATAAAGATACGATTGTGAAGGCTCGCAAGCTGCTTGAATCCAACATTAGTGTGTTGTGGCTGATTGGTGCAGCACTCCTTACAGCCGCAGGCTTCTATTATTTATCGAGGACAGGCAACGAAGGTCAAGCCTCCACAATGGAAAAGTTATTCCGTTCCTTTTTGGAAAATACATTGGGCGTACGTCCGCGTACCAAAGAATTTCTGATTGCCCACCCTCTATTTTTGCTGGGAGCCTATTTATGCGTCAAATACCGTAGTGCGGTGCTGTTAATTTTGGTAGGCATTATTGGGCAAGCTTCTATAGTAGATACATTTGCGCATCTGCATACCCCGCTTTTGATTTCGTATATCCGTGTCTTGTATGGACTTTGTTTCGGGATTGTAATTGGGATCGTGTACATTGCAGCATGGGAAATTGTAGTTAGGAGCTGGCGTCGTTGGACACCCTTACTTCTAAAAGGATCTTAATATCGGGCTATTATGGTTTTGATAACAGTGGGGATGAAGCGGTTCTGCAATCGATTCTGCTTGCCTTAGACGAGCAAGGGAAGAGCAGGGGCATCCGGTTTGTACCTGTGGTTTTATCCAATCATCCAGCTCGGACCTCCCAAACCTACAATGTTGAGGCTATCCACCGGATGAAACCCGCTGCTCTTATTCAAGCCATCCGTAATTCGGATGGCTTGATCAGCGGGGGTGGAAGCTTGCTACAGGATGCAACAGGAGCTAAGACCATTCCCTATTACTTAGCGATTATCAAATTAGCCCAGTTTTTAGGAAAACCTACGTTTATTTACTCGCAGGGGATCGGCCCCGTCCATCGAGGGATGTTTTTTGGTTGGATAAAATCTGTATTTAATCGCTGCCAGCTCATATCCGTACGTGATGAGGAATCCAAGCAATTGCTGCTGCAAATGAAAGTAAAGCGTGACATTATGGTGGTGCCAGATCCTGTAATGGGAATGCCATTAGCTACCCAATCTACAGGGCAGGCCGCCACAGATCGTTCAGAAGCTTCTATTATAGGTGTATCGGTCCGTTACTGGAACCAAGATCGTTCTGAGCTCGATTCACTGGCTGAGGCCATTACTTTGATATTGCAGCAGACAAAAGCACAAATTCGGTTCTTGCCCTTCCATCTGCCCTCGGATGAGGAAGCTTCCCATTATATAAGGAAGCAACTGGATGACCAATACAGCGGGCGTATAACGACAGCGACTGGGGTTTCCCATCCCCAGCAGATGCTGGCAGAGGTGGGGCGTTGCCATGTATTGATCGGCATGCGGCTGCATGCCTTGATCTATGCCGCATCACAGCAGGTACCGATGCTAGGCATTTCGTATGATCCGAAAATCGACCAGTTTTTAAACCGATTGGACATGAAGGCAGTAGCTAATACTACTACAATTAGCGCGCAGCTTATTGCCTCGGAAACAGCTAGGTTATTGCAGCAACGGCTACAATGGCAGCTGGATAAACAACCACTTATTGAACGCTTGAAGAGTGAAGCCCAAACACCTGCCCAGCAGATCGCTTTATTTTTCAATAAAGGAAGGGATTTCAGTTGACCATACCCAAAGTATCGATATTCGGTGTGCCTTTTTCCAAGCTAAATATGGATGATACGGTTAAACTCGCTATACGAATGATCGAATCCCGCGAGCCGCATCAAATCGTAACCGCGAATCCTATCATGGTGATGTCTGCTGTGGAGAGTCCTAGCTTTCTAAATCTGCTTCAGAAAGCAGATCTGGTTGTGCCAGATGGGGCAGGTGTGGTGTGGGCCGCAAATTACGTAGGCAACCCTGTCGCTGAGCGGGTAACTGGTTTTGATTTGCTGCATCGACTAATGCAACTAAGCGAATTAAAGGGTTGGAAAGTATTTCTTCTAGGGGCTTCTCCAGAAATGATGGAAGCGGCTGTTAGCAACATAAAGCGGCAATACCCGGCTTTACAGCTTGTAGGCTATCGGGATGGTTACTTTCAAGCCGATGAGGACCAGCAGGTGATCGAGAATATTCGGAAGCATCAGCCGGACATCCTATTAATAGGACGGTCAGCTGATAAGCAGGAGCCGTGGATTGCCCAGCATAAAGAGCAACTACACGTTCCTATTATTATGGGTGTAGGAGGCAGCTTCGATGTGCTTTCAGGCAAATTAAAAAGAGCACCCAAAATCTTTCTGAAGCTGCGGCTCGAATGGTTTTACCGTCTTTTGCAAGAGCCTTGGCGTTATAAAAGAATGCTGGAGCTGCCGAAGTTTGTCTTCAAGGTTATTCGCGAAAAAGAAAAAGTGCAGAAACCTTAAGAAACTGTCTTACGAAATGCCTTCACACACCTGCTTTTCCCCTAATTGAAGGTAGTAATATACGCCCGGACAGAGTATAATTTAAGTTGTTTCGCTGTTTGTATAGAATATAAGGGGCTGTGTATAGATAATGAATGTATTGTACGGAATTGGTTTTGTAGTTGCCTGCTTGATTGCCTTGCTGATGACGCCTTTGGTGAAGCGCTTTGCATTTTGGGTAGGGGCTGTAGATGCACCCAATCATCGGAAGGTACATAGCAGGATTATGCCTAGGTTAGGTGGATTAGCTATTTTTATTGCATTTGTGGGGGCTTACTTTGTCGTTTCTCCTGCGATTGATTTGGTTCAAAAGGATGTTGCTGTAGGATTGTTAATCGGAGGCTCGATAATAGTCCTTCTAGGTGCGCTTGATGACCGCTTTGACTTATCTCCCAAAATCAAGCTGCTTGGACAGATCATAGCTGCATGTGTAGTTGTCTATTCCGGAGTTGTTATTGAGTTAGTCAATGTGCCTTTTGGGGATACAATCATCTCCTTGACATGGTTATCGGTTCCACTTACGATTTTTTGGATTGTTGGCGTCACGAATGCGATTAACTTAATAGATGGCTTGGATGGGTTATCAGCAGGTGTTTCGGGGATTGCAACGACTACCATTCTTGTGCTTGCTTTAATGATGGGCAATGTGACCGTTGTCTTATTGAGTATCATCTTGTTGGGCAGTATAGTAGGCTTTTTATTTTATAACTTCCATCCCGCCAAAATTTTTATGGGAGACTCCGGATCATTGTTTTTAGGATTCAGCTTGGCGACCTTATCCATTCTTGGTTTTAAGCAATCCATTGTTTTGTCCTTACTAGTTCCTATTATGATTCTGGGAGTTCCGATATCAGATACGCTGTTTGCGATCTTGCGTCGGTGGGTGAATAAAGTGCCCATTTCCAAGCCGGACAAAAGCCATCTTCACCACTGTTTGCTCCAGCTGGGCTTTAGCCATAGGCTTACGGTTTTGATTATTTATGCGATTGCTTCGATATTTGGTGTCTCGGCAGTATTGCTTTCTTATATGTCGGAGCAAGAAGTAATCTGGGGAATGGTTTTATTGATCGTCGTATTAATAGCGATTCTTGTGTTAGGTGCTGAAGCGATTGGAATTATCAGCCAAACCAAAAAGCCCGTGTTACGGTTTCTGCAAAAAGTTAGAGCACTTGTAAGTGCACGTTCTCGGATGACCAAATAAATAAGAAAGAAAAGCTCCCAAACCTTAGAGGTTCGGGAGCTTTTTAGTAGGTGCGGCCAGAACCGATAGAGAGGGGGCAACATGGAAAATAATACGTGATGACGCAAGGCTGCATAAAGTTGTATACTAAGTTACGTAGACAAGCAGTATCAATTTGATAGACATGTTACTACACGATATCGAGTGAAATGAGTTGATCGCCCCAAAAAAAGTTTTTTTCTAAGAGCGCAACTTTTTACACAACGCCGCGTTTAATACATTGAAACACAAAACAGCAGGCCGGCAAGGTTGATTGGATATATTTTCAAAAACAACCTCTTTACCTTACTAGTTGCACAGTGTATAATGTATAAGGGTGTATGACTGGCCATTCTTTCATTCTATTGTTTACTAGTTTCTGCAAACTCATACGTTGCAGACCTTAATAAATAAATCATTTCGCTTAAACTCTGGGAAGGGGGTGAAACGGCTAATGAGGGAATCAAGCTATAATTTATCTAAACAAAACTTTCAAAAAACGAAAGATATTCGAGGAGGAGAACAAAAGGTTATGAAGAAAAGTTTATCAACTATTTTATCCCTAGCTATGGCATTCTCAATGTTTTCATCGGTAGCTCTTGCTGCAGAAACAGACGCTACTAAAACATCCGCTGATTTTACAGATCTTAAGGATCTTGACGCAGCAACAAAAGTGAAATTTGATGCATTAATTTCTGCAGGTGTTTTTGATGGCGTTAAAGAAGGTACATTTGGTCTTAAAGACGAAATGAACCGCGCTCAATTCGCTAAAGTAGCAGCATTGATTTTCAACCTTAAAGTTGATACTACAGCTAAAACTTCCACTTTCTCCGATGTGAAGTCTGACGATCCAGCTAACGGATACGCTCTTCCTTATATCGAAGCAGTTAAAGCAGCAGGCATTACTGATGGTTATGCTCCTGGACAATTTAACCCAGCAGGTAAAGTTACTAAAGAACAACTGGCTACTTTCTTGGTTCGTGGTCTTGGTCAAGATTCCGTTGCTAAAGCAACTCCAGGTGTTACGGACACAACTGTAACTGATTGGGCTAAAGGTTATGTAGCATTAGCTCTTCAATTGAAATTGCTAAGCAATGGTACTGACGGCAAGTTTGGTGGAACTTCCAATGCGACTCGTGACCTATTGGTACTTGGTGCTTCTGAAGCCAAATCTCAATATAAAGGACCTAAATTTGATGGTAGATACGCAATTTCATCCTTGAAAGCTACTGATGCCAACAAATTGACTCTTCAATTAAATGGTGCTTTAACTGCAGCGGACGCTACAAACCTTAAAGTTGAGCTGAAAAATGCTAATGGTGCTGTAGTAACTAACTACACAACTGCATGGAGTGAAGACAAAACTACTGCAACATTGACTTTTGAAACAAAGTTCCAAGAAGGTACGTATACAGCAACAATCAGTGGATTGACTAACATTGATACTACTGCATCCACAGCTTCTGTTACTGTAACGCCTGAACGTATCACTAAAATTGAGTTCTTGACAGCGTCTGAAACGCTTCCTAGAACAACTAATAAATTGAGAATTGAGTTTAAAGCAACTAACCAGTATGGTGCTCAATCGAGCCTTTCTGCTAACAACTTTAACATCAATACAAGCAGTGACATTTCAGTTCAAAACATCACTGGTCAACAAGCGTTCTATGTTCAACAAGCAGTAGCAACTAATATTTCCGGTACTCCTACTACTAATGATAGCAAATTACAACGTAATGATCGTGTATCCATTACAGTTGTTCATCAGGATTCGGGCGTAACTGCAAATAAAGTATTTGCAATTGGCGACAACCCTTATGTTGCTAAAATCGAAGCTGGCGAGCTATTAAACAGTGCTAACACTGCAATTACTTCTTTAGAGTACAACACAAACGTTTACCTTGGTTTTAAAGCATTAGACCAATACGGCATTAATGTTGAAACTGCAGAAGAATTGAATAAAGGTGTTACTGTATATGCTACTGATGGCAACATTGTTGACAGCACAAGCACAGGTAACGAAACAAGCACTAATGAGTTCTTCGTTTCCAACGAAATCGGTGACGATGCTGCTGATTTGAAACTTAAGTATAACCGCAATGAGTCCAAAGATAATGTTACTTTGACTTTGATTGCTAATGGTACTGGTCAACAAATTACCAAAACACTTAAGGTTACAACTAGTAAGGTTCCAGCAACTGTTGAGTTTGGTTCTTACACTTACACATTAGCTGCTGAAGATGATAGCTCAATTCCAGCTATTGCTAATGATAGTGACCTTAGAAAGAAATTCTATATTCCGCTTATCGTTAAAGATTCCAAAGGTGATACTTTGAGTGCAGACGATATCGCTAAAAATGCTTACAAATTTAATATTTACTCCAATGGCGGAATCACGCTTGATAATTCCTTTAACGTAGCTGAAATTGGCACTACTGGAACTAGAAGCACTCCAATCGTTCAAACTGGAGAATACAAAGGTATGATTAAAGTTTCCCGCGTTTCCTCTAAAGGTAATGCAGGTATTACTGTTATGCTGAATGACAACCCTAATGTTAAGTCCAACTTGAATGTTTCTGTAGGCGATGTACGTAAAGCTGACAAAATCTCATACTCAAGTGCGGCTAAGAAATTTATGGTTGGCAACACAGATAACGAGTTCAAACTTAAAGTATACGATCAATACGGTGGCGAGTTGAAGCTTTCTAGCCAAAATGGCGTTCAAACTAAGGTCCTTCTTGCTCTTAACGGTACACCTTCAAATGGGTTCCAATTGAGAAGTAATGACGTTGTTCAGGATTCCGCTGGTAACCCAACGGCTACAACTACTAAAAAGTATGTTATTGATCCTTCAACTACAGCTTCAAGTGTTACTAGCAATGTTTATAATGGTACTGCACTTACAGGTACTGTAGTAGAAATCCCTACTAATGATATTTTCGACAAAGCGTTCAAGTTCTATACAGGTAATGTAACAACTGAATCTTCCTTTACTTTAACTGCCTACCTGTTACAAGCAGACAGCAGTAATGCTAATGGATGGCGTTATGTTTCAAATGCTCCAGTTACAATTGGCGTATTGAATGCTGAGTCCAGCAGCACAAACCTTAACTATGAAGTATACTTGGATAAAGGTGTGAATAACACTATCCTTGCTGTTGATGATTACCTAGGTGGCGTTAACGGTGCAACATATGTTAGAGACAACTTCCCTAAATTCGGTAAAGAACTTAAAGTAAGAGCAACAACAAGTGGTGGCGATGTAGTAGCGGTTCCAACTAATATCTCATCCGTAAGTAGCTCTAATCCTGCTACTGTTGGTGTATTCAACACTAAATTCATTACTGGTTTGGATGCAGGTACTGCTTCTATCAATGTAGTGTATAACACAGCTAAACTTAATGATAAAGCTACTTCCACATTGACAGTAACTACCAAGAATGAAGCTCCAGCAGTTAGCAGTATCGTAGCTGCTAAATCCGGTAATACACTTACTAGAACAACTGCAGCTAGCAAGATTACAGCTGGTACTTTGTACGCGTGGGATGAGCAATTGTTCGAGAAACTTACCATTAAAGACCAATATGGTGATGAAATCGTTTCTGATCGCAGCCCTGGATCGTTGAAAAAAGATAACGGAACAGCACCAGCAGATCAATTTGTACAAATTTATGCTGCTAGTCTTGGCCTAACTTTCTACATCTCTGATATTGTTGGAACTGGAACTGTTGCTATTGACAACACTGGTAAAATTACTGCTATAGATGCTGGAGTAACTGGATTTACAGTGAATCTTCTTGCAACTAACGGTAAAACAGTTTCCACGGTTATTACAGTTAACTAATCTTTAAGCTAAAGCCTTATAAAGAGACCCTTCATAGGGTCTCTTTTTTTTAAGTATTTTTTACAGAAACTACATATTTATGCAAGGAGCGATTGGATGTATAAAACTGCTATAAAAACGCTTATAAGCACTTTACTCATATGGACATCAACCATTGTTATCGCTGGAGCAGATGGAGGATCACCCACAGCAACTGATAACCAACCGGGAACCATCAATGACCCCGTTATTACGAAAAGCTACTTGGAGCAAAATATTAAACAGAAGATTACAGAAGAGCTTACCAAACAAACCATTACTGAAGATAAAGTCAAACAGATGATTGCAACAGAGCTGGCAGAATTTCAGCCAATTCCTGAGACGCCCACTACCAGTAATCCGCCTACACCTACACTGCCGCCAGTTATTGAAGCTCCCAATCCTTCCACCTCAACAGGGGCTACAAGCTTAACGGTTATCAAGCTAGAACCGGGACAAGTGCTCTATGGAGGAGCAGGGGCAGAAATTATTGTGCGTACAGGCAAGGTAGCGGTTATTAGCTCCGATGAAAACGGGATCCCTGATGTCACTTCAGGCAAGGATATAGCGGCTGGAGCAACAGTGGAATTAAACCATTTGCTTGTGTTTCCTCGTGAAGGCAGAGGCATTAAATCGGATGCCAAAGTGAAGCAAGATATTTATATCATGGTTCGCGGTGCTTATCTCATTACGAATGCAGATGGCAGCAAGGTGACATCATAAATTTTACCCATAATGACAATAGATTATACGGTTGTTGCTTCAGTCGAGGGAGATACTACGGTTATCACGTACTGGAGGTGAATGATCGTGGCTAAACATAATAAAATTGTACCGGAATGCCATCATGCCATTGATGCTCTGAAATATGAAATCGCAGCTGAAATGGGCTTGCCTGTGGGTAAATCTATAGCTGATTTGAACGTTGAGTTTGCAACGGAATTAGGTGCTTTTTCTTCAAACTCCATTAAAGAGGATTATTGGGGCCATATTACTGCAAGAGATGCGGGTGCGGTAGGTGGTGCGATTACAAGCAGGTTGATTAAAAAGGCTGAAGAAACGATGTTTAATTTATAATCTTTTTTATGCATACCTGTTGATTGTTAAGATTATAGGTTCACATGCAAATTTATTGACAGTACTCGACAAATCCAGTAACATAACTAAAAGAAGGTATTATTAATGTAGCCTTTTCCACTCGGAAAAGGTTGATTTTTTTGTCTATGCAGACTTATCCATAAACTACTTCCCTTATTTAAAGAAGTAAGCTATGTGAAAATTATTCAGGAGGTTGATAATAGTATGTCAATACCACGCGGTCGACGGTTATTTACATCAGAATCAGTAACAGAGGGACATCCAGATAAAATTTGTGACCAAATTTCAGACTCCGTATTGGACGCATTTCTTGCCAATGACCCTAACGCTCGTGTTGCTTGCGAAGTTTCTGTAGCAACAGGCTTGGTTTTAGTTATTGGAGAAATTTCAAGCCAATCGGAATATGTAGATATTCAAGCCATTGCCCGCCAAACGATTAAAGAAATTGGATATACACGTGCTAAATTTGGGTTTGATTCGCAAACATGCGCAGTGCTTGTTTCTTTAAATGAACAATCTGCTGATATCGCACAAGGCGTTGACCGTGCACTTGAGTCTCGTGAAGGTACAATGTCTGATGATGAGATTGAAGCTATCGGTGCAGGCGACCAAGGGATGATGTTTGGTTTTGCTGTGAATGAAACACCTGAATTGATGCCGCTTCCGATTTCGATTGCCCATCAATTGGCTCGTCGTTTAACTGAGGTTCGTAAAAACGGAACTTTGCCATACCTTCGTCCTGATGGAAAAACACAAGTAACTGTTGAATATGACGGAGATACACCTCTTCGTGTGGATACGATTGTTGTGTCTACACAGCATGGTGAAGATACTACATTGGAGCAAATCCAAGCTGATATTAAAGAGCATGTGATTAAGCCAATTGTACCAGAGAAATTTTTGGATTCCGAAACTAAATATTTCATTAACCCAACAGGCCGTTTTGTTATTGGTGGCCCTCAAGGTGATGCAGGTTTAACTGGACGTAAAATTATTGTGGATACATACGGTGGATATGCCCGTCATGGTGGCGGAGCTTTCTCCGGTAAGGATCCAACAAAAGTTGACCGTTCCGGTGCTTATGCTGCCCGTTATGTAGCTAAAAACATCGTCGCGGCAGGTTTAGCCGATCGTTGTGAAGTCCAATTGGCGTATGCGATTGGTGTAGCCCGTCCAGTCTCTATAGCTGTGGATACATTCGGAACAGGTAAAGTTAGCGAAGAGAAGTTAGTTGAAGTGGTTCGTGCACATTTTGACCTGCGTCCAGCGGGCATTATCAAGCAGTTGGACCTTCGTCGCCCAATTTACAAACAAACAGCGGCTTATGGACATTTTGGACGGACAGATGTAGATCTTCCGTGGGAACGTACAGATAAAGCAGAGCTTTTGAAACGCGATGCCTACCTTTAAATTTTAAATAGCCACATCAAAATAGCCACATCAAACATATAACAAATAACAAAAGCAGGTGGGCGATGCCCGTCTGTTTTTTTGTTTTTCTATTATTATAGAGAGCTTATTGATTCTACTTTTTTTAATTTAGTTTGCCTTAAACGTAACTTTTCATAGAGTTATAGAGTCTATATCTTATAGGCTGGGATAAGAAGGGAGCATACAAGTGGTTAAGCATAAGCAATTGGGAACGAAAGTATCTGCAATCGTACTATCTACAATGATTTTTTTATCGCCATTTATGACCATGACAACTAACAGGGTGCTGGCTGCTTCCGAACCGACTGTCACAGAGGTTGGTCAAGAAATATTAACGTCGGGCGCAATTTTGAAAAAATATGTTTGGAAATCAATTCGGAACAATAAAGAAATTACAACTAACGGTAATGTGGTAGAGGTGGATTTGACGAATCCACTTGTAAAGCTTGATGTCATGAGTGGTACGAATAATCAATTTACGAAAAAGCAAAGTGTGCTAGGTATGACTAAAGAAACGGGTGCTGTAGCGGGTATTAATGGCGACTTCTATAACACACAAGCCGAAGGCGTGCCTATGGGACCCGAGATCGCTAACGGGCAGCTAATGGCGACTCCTCCTTATTTGCCGGGGTTTTATACCTTTGCGTTATCCAAAGATAATATACCTATCGTAGACTTATTCACTTTTCAGGGCCATGTAATGGCCAAGGATGGTGCCCAATTTACATTGGGGGGCATTAACAAAACGTACTATTGGTTTGAGCCGAATGATGAGCATAGCCACATCGATGCGATGTTTATGTATACGAATGCTTGGGGGCAATCAGACCGATCCAATGATGGAACGACTGTGCCTACCGAGGTATTAGTCCAGAATGGAATCATTAAGCAAATCGCAGAAAATACGATTATTGATATGATTGCACCAGCTGATGGTTATATACTGCGTGCATCGGGGCTCGCGGCTGATTTTGTTATGAAGCATCTGAAGGTTGGCGATCCGCTTATTGCTGATTACCAGGTGCTACCACAGGATTCAAGTAAAACCTATGACACCACTAAATTTAAAATGATGATTGGCGGTCATACCATTATGGTAGACGAAGGCCAGCCAACGGAATTCTCGCGCGAAGTTGCTAGTTTATGCTGCACCCGGTCGAGAACGGCAATAGGCTACTCGAAGGACCAGAAATATGCGTATCTGATTACCGTAGATAACGCTGGGGACAGCAAAGGGCTTACCATGACTGAGCTTCAGCAATTTATGATCAAAGTAGGCGTCTGGAAAGGTATGAACCTGGATGGAGGGGGCTCTACACAGATGGCGGCACGTCCACTAGGAGAAGTATCTCCTATAGTGGCTAATAAGCTGGAGACGGGCGTACAGCGCAAGGTAGTCAATGGAGTAGGGGTATATTCATTAGCCCCCAAAGGGCAAGTGAAAGGGCTTTTTATCCAAGCACCTACGATGCTATTCGTTAATGAGAAGGCAGCCTTGGGCGTTAGGGGATATGATGAATATTATAATCCTATTGAAGCAACTGAAAAAGTACCAGCAACCTGGTCCGTAAGCAATGATGCTGGGTCGTTCACTGATAATATTTTCACCCCGAATAAACCAGGGATCGCTCAGGTTAATGCTTCCTCGGGAACCGGTAAACAGACGGTTAGTATCGAAGTAGCAGGTAGAGACCAGATCGCCAGTCTCAAAATCAATATGCCCAATATGGTCTTATCGCAAGGAGGCAGCTATAACCTCCCTGTCATAGCAACTACAAAGACGGGTAAAACTAGGGAAATCCCTGCAGAATCTATTCAGTGGGAAGTCCTGGGCATGAAGGCTGAGGTCAAGCAAGGGGTTCTAACCGTAAATGATTTAGCAGGAGCTAGTCAAGCTCAGGTGATAGCACGTTATGATGGATACAGTACGATGCTGACGATCGGCATTGGTAAGGATCAGGTATGGTACGATCTGGACAAAACAGATGTGATGACGATGGCTAAAGGAAAGCCAGATAGTGTAGGCTCCTCGGTTTATATCAAGCAAGACGCTACTAAGAACCACTACTTGGAGCTGAATTATGATTTCACTCAAGGAACGGGGACGAAATGGGCGTATGCCGACCTTGATGCTGGGATTCAGATTGAGGGGCAGCCTCAATTTATGAAGCTTAGGGTTAATGGGGATGAAAGCCTAAATGCGCTTAAAACGGAGATCAGAGACAGCGCAGGCGGCGTATTTTATGTAGAGCTCGCGCCAATACTTAACTGGAAGGGCTGGCGTACGGTTTCAGAGGATTTAAGTAACTATAACTTCAAATACCCTATTACAGTCCGCAGTGTTTATGTAGTAAGTGAAGAAATTGGGCAGGATGAACGTGCGGCGAAAGGGAAGGTCGAAATTGATGATATTACCTTTACGTACAAGAGTCCATTGAGTATTCCTTCCAAGAATGCGGTCAATCTGACGATCAATAAAACGGCGGTCTCCGTCAATGGAAAAAACATGGTACTTGAGCAAGCGCCTGTTATTGTACAGGGAAATACATTGATTCCAATTCGTTTTGTAACGGATGCATTAGGTGGAACCGTACGATGGGATGAGAAGGAACGAAAAGTAACGGTGATCCGTGGAGACAAGCTTATTGATTTATGGATTGACCATCCAGACCTTATTATAAACGGACAGAGGGTTACAGCTGAGGTAGCGCCTAAAATTATGAGTAACGTTACCGTAGTACCCTTACGCGTTCTTTCCGAGAATTTAGGCTGGAAAGTAACTTGGGATGAAAAGACCCAGCAGATCACCTTACAATAATTAGTTCGGGATAACTTCTTACAAACTCATCGAAATATGGTACTATATTGCATAGGAGTCTGCTCGAAGGATGAAAGATTCTGGGAACAGACTTTTATGAATGGAAGCGCTGAAAGGAGCCTGACCTGAATGCAAGTAGATGCTCTGGATCGTGTAATTAAAAATGCGATCGACGTCATGGAGAGTAGCAAATACCAAATTTTCGAAATCTGTGAAAGTGTTCGGTCAGAACGTGATGCTCTTAACAGCGAACTGCAGCAGGTCATGGAAGAAACAACAAATACGATTAATAAGGTTGACCAATTTGAAATGGATTACCGGCGGGCGCGAATACGCTTGACTGAGGTAAGCCGCGATTTTAAAAGGTTTAAAGAGGATGACATCCGTTCAGCCTATGAGCTTGCGACCCAAATGCAAACGCAGCTTGCGATGCTCCGTGAAAAGGAACTCCACCTGAAGGCTCGGCGTGATGATCTGCAGAAGCGAATCAAAAACGTGGACAAGCAGCTGGAGCGTGCCGAATCCGTCGTATCCCAAGTTAATGTGGTGCTGGAATATTTGGATGGAGATTTGGACCAGGTTACACGATTGTTAGAATCCGCGAAAAACCGCCAGCTCATTGGGTTGAAAATTATTTTGGCACAGGAAGAAGAACGAAAGCGGATTGCAAGGGAGATCCATGATGGGCTGGCTCAAACTTTAGCGAATGTCGTGCTGCGAACAGAAATCGCGGAACGGATGCTTAATAAAGATGCGATCGGCTCGGCGAAGGAAGAGCTTTCTGATTTGAAAGTGCAGGTAAGAAGTGGGATTGAAGAGGTTCGCAAAATTATTTTTAATCTGCGCCCTATGGCGCTTGATGATTTGGGGCTTGTGCCTGCATTAAGGAAATTTATCCAGGATTACGAAGATAAAACGAAAATTCGCACCAAGATGGATCTAGTAGGGAAAGAAACACGGTTGCCCTCCGGTATGGAAGTGGCAATTTTCCGGGTTGTCCAAGAAACGTTTTCCAATGTTCTAAAGCATTCCCATGCTTCTCATGTAGCTTTGGAAGTAACTTACCAACAGCAGATGGTGAAAATCATGGTTAAGGATAACGGCATTGGTTTTGTTGTCGAGCAGATCAACAAGAAGATTGATAAAGGCAGCCATTATGGGCTAATGGGCATGCGTGAGCGTATGGAATTGCTGGAAGGAAGAATGGAGATTGAATCCGGCAAGGGAGCCGGTACTAAGGTTTCGATGACCATTCCCATTAAATTAGAATCGAAGGAGGAATAATCATGGATGCTGCCAATACGAAAAGAAATATTAGACTAGTTCTAGCGGATGACCATCAATTATTTCGCGAAGGTGTAAAGCGGATATTGAATATGGAAAACGACCTTGAGGTTGTAGGCGAATGTGGAGATGGGATTCAGGTCATCGAGCTATGTAATTCATTAAGCCCGGATATCGTATTAATGGATATTAATATGCCCGTTGAGAACGGTGTGGTTGCTACAGGCAAGCTAAAGGAGATTTTTCCTGATATCAAGGTTATTATTTTGTCCATACATGACGATGAAAGCTATGTATTCGAAACGTTGCGTAAAGGCGCTTCCGGCTATTTGTTAAAGGATATGGAAGCTGAGTCCTTAATCAATGCGATACGCTCTGTGGTTGCAGGGCATGCGTACATTCATCCTAAAGTGACAGGCAAGCTCATTAACCAGCTTCGCCGCATGACCTACCTGGATGAAGTAGGCGTTGCCGGATCCGGTGTGGTGTCCAAGGAAGCAGGCGTCAAATATATACATAGCGATAGCAGTCCCTTAACCCGCAGAGAAGCAGAAGTGCTTCGTTTGATGGCTGAAGGCAAAAGCAACAAGATGATCGGCGAGTTTTTGTTTATAAGCGAAAAAACGGTCAAAAACCATGTGAGCAGCATTCTGCAAAAGATGGAAGTAGACGATCGTACACAAGCTGTTATTGTGGCTATCAAAAACGGCTGGGTAACACTCTAAGTTACGCTTTCAGGAAGCCATGAATGATGAGTAATGGCTTAAAGCACAAGGAACACCCTTATTCGTCGCGGCATATACTGGCCTTAAGGAGGGGGCCGCGATGATGATAGGGTTACTTTGGATTATAGGCAGCTATGCTGCAAGCATTCTCTTGGTGCATTGGTGTTGCCGGCGGGTTCGACATGAGGGGCGAAAAGCTGTTAGGGTTTGGTTAATTACCAACAATAATCAATTGCAGATGGAATGGTTTATACGTTATTTACACTTTTCTTCATGGTTAAAGGGAAAAGATATCCAGATGACTATTGCCGATCAAGGATCAACTGATGATACATTAGCAATTGTTGAACGTCTTCGTTTCGAATATTGGATAGAGGTCAGGCATGTCCAAGACCAAGAAACGCTAGAGGATTGGATCGTAGGCGACCATAATTATGACCAGGCTTTGGTAGTTAGACTGGGTAATCAAGATGTTTTAGATAACGCTTACAAAATGCTGTGAGAATGCAAAAATCTGGTTGTGAGGGTGAGCGATGAAGTCTGTTGTTTATGCGCGAATAAGTGGCCATTCATGCATGTGGCATGTATCCTTGGACATACGGGCTGATTTGGCCCATTGGTTCGGTGGGCGTCGCAATCCTTTGCGGATATGGATGCTTGAACCGGCCCTTTCATTTGGACAAGCCATCTTGCTAACAGAGAGACTGAGTAGCATGAAATGGAAGGCGGAACAAGTGTCCTCGCCAAGCTTAATGCTAGAAGCGGTAAGCCGGCAAGCGGAGCTGCTTGGAGTACCCCTCGGTTTAAGCTTGGACAAGCCTGGAGCCCCATTGGCAGGACAGGCGGATAAGCATGGAACTTCACAAGGAGGACGTAGAGACAAGCTTGAGGCACATCTGCGGGAGTGTGATTGGCAGCAATGGGCAGGCTATCGGACTACGGAAGCAGGGGCTAGAGCGGTCTTGCCAGAAGAGCTCCTAACATTGATAAGCATCATGCAGGGGAGAAGCTTGTTGTTGGAGGAAGTAAGCCAACTGATGGAGCACCACGGTTTAATAGATGCAGGGGAGCAACCCCTTCTCTATATACAAATGGGTTATTTACGCGGCGAATTACAGATCAGTCAAGGCATCCAGAGATCAACCAAACGCATATTCCCCACTTTGCGCACCCAACTCGTTTATACATGCCAACGCTGTGGAAGTGGTATTGAGCATATGGTGATGACGGATTGCCTCTTTTGCGAAGCATCATGCCCTTATTGTGAGCAGTGCTTGACGATGGGAAGGTCACGTTATTGCTCCGTGATGGTTAGCGCAGCTGAGCGTGTTGACCCGATCGCTGGCTTTGATAAAGCGGTAGGTAATAGGGAACTTGAGCCTAAGCCTAACTTTGAATCTGAATTTGATCCTCAGCCTGGAAATGTGGAGCTATATGAGCGTTATATACTGCCATGGGGATTAAGCAACGTGCAGGCAGAGGCGTCCTCTTTGGCATTGCAATTTTTGAAAGCCAATGAATCCCAATTCAAGCATAAGTCTGGACAAAAACCCGGTCAATTTTTGATCTGGGCAGTTACCGGAGCTGGAAAGACGGAGATGATTTTTCCGATGATCCAATATATGCTGCATCGCGGCAAGCATGTGGTAGTGGCTACGCCCAGAAGGGACGTGGTGCTTGAGCTCCGCCCGCGGTTGGAAAAAGCATTTGCCCCTACGCCCGTAGTTACCTTGTACGGAGGCAGCGAGCAGCGCTGGGACACGGGAACCCTTACTATTGCGACTACACACCAACTCCTGCGGTTTGAGCGGGCGTTTGACCTTGTGGTCATCGATGAACTCGACGCGTTTCCCTTCCACAACAATCCTATGCTCGAATATGCAGCCCACAAGGTATGCACGAAAACGGGAGTGACCCTACTGCTTTCGGCTACTCCTCCCAAACAGCTTCAGAAGGCAGCCAGGCGTGGCCAATTGCCCCACGTGAAGGTGGCGGCGAGATACCATCGCCATCCGTTGCCTGTGCCCCTGCTGCTGGCAGCACCTGCCTTGTCCCAGCAGCTTAAGCGGGTTTCCTTGCACCGCAAGCTCGAAGAGAAGCTTGCAGCTTCCTTGCAAAGAGGGGCACAATTATTTGTGTTTGTCCCGAAAATCCAGCTCATCGAGCCGCTGGTTGGGCTGTTACGTACGATTTTTCCTGAAGTCACAGTTCAAGGTACCTCCTCCAAAGACGAGCAGCGGGCGCAAAAGGTGATCGATTTTCGTAACTCGATTATTCGTATACTGGTCACCACCACGATTTTGGAGCGGGGCGTAACGATCGCTAAATCTGATGTATTTGTGTTGGATGCAGACGCTTCACTATTTGATTCAGCTTCGCTTGTGCAAATGGCGGGACGTGCCGGTCGCTCAGCCGCTGATCCAGCGGGACATGTATATTTTGTTGCTAAAGAGAGAACCCGCGACCAAGTAGAGGCCATTCGGCAAATTAAATCGATGAACACTTTGGCAAGGAAGAAGGGATATTTACGTACTAAGGGGGAAGTGATCCCGTGAACAATAAAAGTAAGGGCACTAGAAGCATGGCCCGGGGGTTCTCACAGCTACTAAAGCGGGCAGAGTTGTTGCTGGCGCCCAGCCGCTACACATGTATAGCTTGCCATGGTACCTACACGCGGCAAGGCAAGCTGCCGCTTTGTGAATCTTGCTCGGCGGCGATTCCATGGATCTTACATATCCGTTGTGAGGGCTGCGGCCGGCCGGAAATATGCCCGGACTGCAACCGCCGCACGCAAGCTTATTTCGTGCAAAACCGTAGCGCGGTTAGCTATAGTCCGCTTATGAAGGAATGGCTCGGTGTATTTAAATACCGCGGTCACGAAAAGCTGCGGGAGCTGCTAGGCACCATGCTTTTGCATGCCTATTACCAGCACCAGAAGCATCCAGCTGCTTCGGCCAACGCCTCACCTTATACTGAGCTGATTACCTTTGTCCCCTTAAGTGAGCAACGCTTGGCGGAGCGGGGCTTCAATCAAGCACAGCAATTAGCGGAGGAGCTCAGCGTCCTAACGGGAATCCCTGTGATTGATGTACTGGAAAGGACACGCCATACTGACAAGCAGAGCTTTAAGACTCGTGGAGACCGGCTAGAAGATCTACAGGGTGTATTTGCGCTGCATCCTGCTGGGCGAAATGAGCTCAAGCAGCTAACGGCTCAAAGTGGAGTGCAAAGCGATATTCGCCTATATATTATTGATGATGTCTACACCACAGGAAGCACCCTTAATGAGTGCGCCAAGGTGATCACGGAAGAGCTTGCGGTAGCTGTATACGGAATCAGCTGGGCTAGATAAATATATTTAGGAAACTGCTTAAAATACAGTGTACAAGCGTTTATCTAGTAAGCTACACTAGAAGTACCAAAGCTACTTATTGGAGGAGGCACTAAAAATTATGACTTTAAATGTGGCTAATTGTCATCGTTGTGGGAAAGTATATTTAAAGAATATGTACGGGATGTGCGGGAACTGCATTAAAGATATCGATTTGCAATATGAAAAATGCCTGAAGTATTTAAGGGAGTATCGTACTTGTTCCATTGCCGATTTAAGTGAGGCGACAGAGGTAAGTCATCAGCAAATTACCAAATTTATTCGTGAAGGGCGTATTTCCATTAAGGGTAACCCGAATATGGGATATGCTTGCGAAGTATGCGGTAACGCGATCCGTGAAAATTCCATGTGTGAGCCGTGCCGCTCCAAACTAGCCAAAGATACGAACCAGATGCATGAGGATGAGAACCGTAGGAAAACGCAGGAGCATACGGCTCATAATACTTTTAATATTCAAGACAGGCTGAAGGATCGTCACTAAAACAGCTATTCTAAAAACTTAATATAAACTTTTGCTCTAACTTCACCGATAAAAGTAGTAACGCTTATCGGTGAAGTTATTTTAGTTGAGAGTGGGGTGCTTTTATGAAAATCAATGGAACAAATCGGGTTGGTACCGTGAATCAATATCAGAAGAGCCATGATGCCATGTCTGTGGCGGCTGCGGGTAAAACCGGAAAGAAGAAAGATCAAGTGGAAATTTCGAGTGAGGCGAAGGAGCTATTGGGTACACAAAACACATCAGGGGTTGAACATTCCAAAGAGAAAATCGATGCATTGAAAACCTCGGTAGCAGCAGGGACCTATAAGATAGATGCCCGATTACTCGCAGAAAAGCTGTTTCCTTTTATAAAGTAATCCAATTTGACTAACTAGGTGGATGAGTATGGCATTCCAAGCTTTGATTCAAACAATGACGGCATTAAACGGAGTACACGATGCTTTGTCAGAATTGGCTGAGCAGAAGAAGCAGGTACTTATCTACAATCGTGTAGAACAGTTAACACAGATCGTCTCTAAGGAAAACAAGCTCATTAAACAGATTGGCGAGCTGGATCAGCAGCGCGTGGAAGTCATTGGGCAGTTCTTGATTGAAAAGGGCTACAAGCCTAACCCTAAAGTAACCGTGAGCGATTTAACGAAAATTATTTTTAATATGGACGACAAGAAAGCACTATTGGAATTACAGAAGCAGCTTCTAGGGACGATTCGCAAGCTTCGGGAAATGAATCAATTAAATCAACAACTTATCGAGCATTCTTTGTCTTTTATTGATTATTCTTTAGATCTCATCGTAGGGCCTCCCGAGGATGATGTCTTTTACCATAAGCCCCAACAAAACGCCGCCCGTGGCAATAAACGCCTAGGTATCTTCGATACTCGCGCTTAGGCAGCATAAGCACCACCAAACGGAAGGAGACCCTACAATATGCGTTCTACATTCAGTGGTATAGAAATATCCAAACGCGCTTTATTTACCCAGCAAGAGGCGCTGAATACAACCGGTCATAATGTGGCCAATGCGAATACACGGGGATATACCCGTCAAGTAGTCAATATGGTAGCCGCTAAACCACAAGAGGCTGTCGCCATGAGCCGCAGCACAGTTCCTGGACAAATGGGGCAAGGTGTTGAATTTTCTTCTATCACCCGAATTCGAGAAAAGTTTCTGGATTCGCAATTTTATAATGAAAATAAATCATCTGGGGAGTGGACGGTTCGCCAAGATACATTGGATAAGCTGCAAGCTATAATTAATGAGCCTTCCGATACGGGGGTTCGCCAGGTTATCCAGAATTTCTGGAACGCGTGGCAGGAGCTGAGTAAAGCTCCTGATAATTTGACAGGCCGTGCCGTAGTTAAAGAGAGTGCACTAGCGATGGCGGATGCCTTCAACCTTACATCTAAGCAACTGAGCGATCTTTCCAGCGATTTGACGGATAACATTAATGTAAAGACAACCTATATTAATTCCACAACGGATCAAGTGGCCAAGCTGAATAACGAAATATTTCGGATAGAAGGCTTAGGCAATAATGCGAATGACCTTCGAGATCAACGGGATGTATTGCTGGATGATTTATCGAAGACGATCAATATTACGGTTGTCGAGGATGCCAGCGGATATAGAGTATCGATGGGTGCGCAAGTACTGGTAGACGGCTTTAATGTAGCTTCAACAGTCTCAGCAGCCTCACTTGAAGGTAGCTTCGGTGGAGACTTGAGTAGTGGAGAAGTATACGGAATGATTAACTCTCGTGATGTATTAGTAGCTTCGTACCAGAACGAGATTAATACGATGGTTAAAACGATGGTTGAGGGTGACGTGAAGGTTACGCTGCCAGCCGGATCCGTTGTGCCCGAAGGAACAATTATTGGAACGAAAACGTATACCGGTACAGTTGCACAGAGAACCCTGCAAGAAGCTGATGCAAGAGAGATCACGGTCAAAGGCTTTAATGGTTTGCATAAGCTTGGTTATGTGCTCAATAACGATAAATTCGTAACAGGTGGGGATTTCTTCCAGACTAGCGACGGTGGTGCCTTTAGTGCAGCCAATCTAATCGTAAATCCGGCGATTGAGCATAATGTTTCAAATATTGCTGCGGCACTCAGAACTTATGTGGATCCTGCAGATAATGTGGAAAAAGTAGTTCGTGGTAATAACGATATGTCGCTTCTGGTAGCGGGCCTTAGCCAACAATCCTTTAACTTTGACCCAACAGGTGCAGGTACCGTTGTTTTGAAGGAAGGTACATTAGATGAGTTTTTCCGGGCAGTTGTTGGGCAACTAGGCGTACAAGGCCAAGAGGCTGAAAGGCAATCTACGAACCAAAAAATTCTGGTAGAGCAAGTAGAAGCCAGAAGGCAATCGGTTAGTGGCGTCTCGATGGATGAAGAAATGGCGAACATGATCAAATTCCAACATGCATACAATGCAGCGGCTAGAGCAATGACCACCTGTGATGAAGCGCTCGACAAAGTCATTAATGGTATGGGTATTGTAGGCAGATAATAGCACGCTAATTTCGGGAAGCAATGAGGTGTCGATATGCAAAGAGTGACCCAAGGGATGATGAGCTCCCAATTTCTGCGTAATTTAAACAATAATCTTAAAGGTATGGACAATCTGCAAAATCAACTAGCAACAGGTCGCAAGCTTAATAAACCTTCCGATGACCCAGTGGGCATCAGCTTCTCCATGCGCTACCGCAGTGAGCTGTCGGCTAATGAGCAATACCAGTCCAATACGAATTCGGCGACCTCGTGGATGTCGTTCACTGATACCGTAATGAATCAAGCTGGCGAAGTCATTCAGAAGCTTCGTGAAATGGCGGTCAAGGCTTCTAATGGAACGAATCCGCAAGCTGCGTTAGATACAATGAAAGCCGAATCAGAGCAGCTGTACGAGCAGATTGTTGATATTGGGAATAGCCAATTTAACGGTAAATATGTGTTTAACGGCGAGTTAACTAATATTAAGCCATTCACGTTGGAAAATGCGGCGACAGAAGTCCCAGATACTGGACTCATTAACTTTGAGATTGGTGCTGGAGTTCAGATCTCTGTGAACGTCCCTGGGAGCCGGGTGTTCGGTGAAGTAGCCGATGCCGATAACATGTTTAAGATTACACAGGATTTTGTTACGGCGCTGGGAGCAGGTGATTTCACGGCTATCAACAAAGCGATCGGCGACTTTGATTCGCGTATGAATAAGTTCTTGGATGTACGTGCAGATATTGGTGCCAAGATGAATCGGATCGAGCTTACAGATGAGCGGCTGAAGGATATCAGCTTAAACGTAGAAAGCCTCCAATCTAGAGTAGAGGATGCAGATATGGCTGCTGTTATTACGAATCTGAAGGTTGCGGAAAATATTTATCAGGCCTCGCTATCAACAGGGGCCAAGATTATTCAACCGAGCCTGGTTGATTTCTTGAGTTAATAGCGAAGGAGGTCTATTGACATGTTTCCTATTCCCCAGCTTCAATATCGGACAGAGAATGCTAGCTATCGGATTGATTCTGATTTGGGAACTCAGCAGATCAAGCAGCCTCGTCCCACACAGGAGATTGAACAAGTCGACGCGCAGATGGATATCAAGCAACCCCTAGGGACGATGGAGATCGACCAGTCCAAAGCATGGGACGCTCTAGGCTTGGGTAAGAACACAGAGGTGATGCTGCGTATTTATTCCGGTGCGCGGGATGTGTGGCTTCAGGGCATAGCCAAGCGGGTCGAGGATGGCAATCGGATGTGGGCGATCCACAAGGGCGGGAATGCCATTAAGGAGATGGGCCAGGATTTTCGGGTCAGCTTCCCTGAGATGAATTTTGCCGGGGAAGCCTCTTATGACAATGTTGATATCCATTACGAAAGAGCCAATCCTGATATTCAGGTGCAAGAGGGCGGAGCCGAGATTACGGCACAAGTGAATGCTCCGGACATTAGCTATGAGCGGGGCAAATTCGACTTCCAAATGCTGAGCTATGCGAAGGTTGAGTTTACACCACCACAGATTGATACTAAACTGTAGATGAGAGCATCTACAGTTTTTTTATTTATAGGAGGGAACACATTCCGATGGAAATAAGCACCGTTCGATTTGGCGAGATCGAGATTCAAGATACAGAGGTTATTACTTTTTCACAGGGGTTGCCCGGCTTCGAGCAGCTGCAGCAGTACGTTATCATTAAACCCAATTTGGAGCTTCCTTTCTCCTTTCTGCAATCCGTAGAAGATGGAGAGGTTGCCTTTATCGTTGTAAGTCCATTTGTCTTCTACCCTGCCTATGAGTTTGATATTTCCGAAGATGCCAAGCAGGAGTTGGCCATTAAGGAAGAAACGGACGTTCTGGTCTGGAACATCGTTTCCATTCGCGACAATTTGGAGGACGCTACGATCAACCTGCTAGCGCCAATCATTGTAAATAATAAAGATCTTCTGGGTAAGCAAATCATCCTGCAAGGGACGAATTATACAGTCAAACAGAAGCTAATCTCTGTTCAACAGCCTGTCGTGGAAGGGGGAGAGGTATAATGCTCGTCCTCGCTAGAAAAAAAGGGGAATCCATCATCATTGGTGACCAGATTGAAGTTGTTGTGCTGGGCGTAGAAGGCGATGTAGTCAAGCTGGGTATCCAGGCTCCCAAGAATGTGCAAGTGAACCGTAAGGAAATTTATGAGGCCATCAGGCAAAATAACCAGGAGGCCTCTACGCAAATACCTGACATGGAGAAGCTTAATAAGCTGTATGGAAAGAAGGAGCACTTATAATACTGACCAAGCAATCGAACAGTACGAGAGAGAATGTTGCGGTTGTCAGAGATAGCATATATGTTTATTAATTTACTGCGTAAAAAGGAGGATATTGTCTAATTAAGGGAGAAATGATTATACTGACAAATATAATGGAGAAGGTGCATTTTACCATGGGTGAGTATTTAAATGAAAATGCTTCAAAAAATGAACTGAGTTTAGTACAAAGACTGTATCAATTATCTGAAACCGATGGAAAGAGGTTATTAGGCGAAGAGAAAGCGATCTTTCCTTCTGTTTTTATGAGGAGACAGGAGCTAAGTTACATACTTGCTAATTATGAAATATTTAAGCAAATTCAAGATGTAAAAGGAAGTATATTTTACTTTGGCGTCTATTATGGCGAAGGTTTTATGACTTATGCGAACCTTTGTGCAGCCTTAGAGCCATTTAACCATAGTAGACAAATTATCGGATTCGATACCTTCGATGGATATCCTGAGGTAACAGCAAACGATGTTAACCCACAACTTGAATATCGAACTATGCATGCAGGAGGATGGGCAAGTAATTTCTATGATGTACTGAATGAGCTTATAGAAATTTACGACAGCAATCGCCCTATATCACAGCTTACAAAAGCTAAACTAGTAAAAGGCGATGTCAATGTCACATTACCAGATTATATAGAAAAAAATCCTCATTCTGTTGCAAGCTTAGTTGTATTAACGATGAATCTATATGAACCTACAAAAAATGCTCTATCCTTATTATGGCCAAGAATGCCAAAAGGTGGGATCGTTGTCATGCATAGTATAGATCAACATATTACGCCTGGCATAACAGCAGCATTACTAGACACTATTGGAATAAACCATGAAATCAAGATTTTTCCATATGCTCCCAATCTGGCTTATATAATAAAACGTTAAGCAAGGGTCTACAGTTATTCTCAGTTATTGCTTAATTAGTTGGAGAACATACGAATGTCCCGAATTCAGGTCTGAGAAGGATCAAGTAATGTAAAAAAAGATATGACTAAAAAAAGTTGGAATTGCTATTCACATTTGGACTTCAATGTTCGATATAGTCTATAGGCACTATTCGTACAGGAACGGCCGACCTATCCGAGTAGTATGTCAGAACACCCCACATGGAAGTGGGTAAACCCATTCAAGGAGTGAAACACACAATGAGAATTAATCACAACTTAGCAGCAATGAACACGCACCGTCAATTAACGAACAACACAGCGGGCACTAACAAATCTTTGGAGAAATTGTCCTCAGGTTACCGTATCAACCGTGCAGGCGATGATGCTGCCGGCTTAGCAATTTCCGAAAAAATGCGTGGCCAAATCCGTGGTTTGGATCAAGCTTCCCGTAATGCACAAGATGCAATTTCCCTAGTTCAAACAGCTGAAGGTGCAATGAGCACAACTCATAACATCTTGCAACGTATGCGTGAGCTTTCCGTACAATCGGCGAATGATACTTCGACTGATACTGACCGTGCACAACTTCAAAAAGAAGTTGAACAGTTGAAATCCGAAGTTGACCGTATTGCTTTTACAACTGAGTTCAATACCAAGAAATTATTGAACGGTAGCTTGACCGGAACTAAAGCATTGCAAGGTACTGTTGCAAATTCAGCTAAGGTTGATGTAGCTGATTTGGCTGCTAGTGCGGGGACTGCAATTGCAGGTGCTTCTATCTCTGAGCGTGGATCCGTGCAAACAGTTACAGGTAAAGGCTACTCCGAAACAGCTTTTAATGCGTTGGATGAGCGTACTGTTATAACAGATGCTAATAATGGGTTTGCTTTTACAACTGCGAGTGGTGCTCTCATGAGCGGATCTATCGCAAATAGTACAGGAGCAGGATACACTCGTGCCGAATTTGCAAAAGCCGTAGAAGCTACTATTAATGCTGCTCTTACAGGAGCAAATATTAATACGGAGAGTAACAGCATTAAAGTGTCCATCTCAAACGACAATAAAATGGTGTTCACTACAACAGAGGCTGGCAAGGATGCTTCACTACAAATTAATGCAACCACTTCTGGATCAGGTAGTGCACTAGCTGCTATTGGTTTCAGAGGTTACCAGAATAAGATTGAAGGAACGCTTGATATTAGTGCTGGTTATACTGTTGGTACTTCAACTACTTCAGGGGAATTCGCTGTTACAGTTGGAGATGTTACTTCAACTATTACATTAGCTAGTGGTATTGCTTATACAAAAGATCAGTTGAAAACAGAAATTCAATCACAATTAGATGCCGATTTGGGTGCTGGAGCAGTAACTGTTTCAGATAATAATGGGAAAATTGTATTCACAAGCAATATTAAGGCAAGCAATTTTACAGTTTCCGGTACTGCTGCTGGTGTTGGTCACTCTGCATTACTAGGGATAGCTACCGGGACGTCGGGTGGGGTTATCAACTCAGGCAGTATCGTAGTTAGTTCGGGTACAAACACTGTGAATGGCTATAGCACAGGGATCAATATTGCAGAGGGCGTCAATGACTCCTTCAAGCTTTCGGTAGATGGTGGCACAGCAACGTCATTGACGCTTTCTACTAAGCTTTATGCTACTAAAGCAGATTTGGTTAACGAAATTAATAATCAAATCGGAAGCAATACAGAACTGACAGGCAAGGTACAGGCAAGTCTAAGTGCAGATAATAAGATTACATTTACATCAATCGCAACAGGGTCTGCTTCATCTGTAACGGTTTCTGATCCAGATGCCGCTGGGCAAACTGCTCTAGGTGCGATCGGTTACGGACCTTCGGCTGGTAACATTAAAGGCTCATTGGATCTTGTCAATGGATTTAAGTTTAGTGGTACAACAGATACTGCTGACTACTACAAGTTAACAGTTACATTAGGAGATAAAACAAGAACCATTAATTTGTTGGATCAGCCTAATATTAAGCTCAATACTGCTATTGCCAGTGGTAATACTACAAAAGATGCCATTGTTAAAGGTTTACAAGCTGCATTAGATGCTGAATTTGGTAAGGATGCAATTAATGTAAGTACGGTAATCTCTGGTGTTGGGGAATCATTGCAATTGACAACGAATACTGCTGCATCTAAATTTATTGTTGCAGGCGTTGTTGCTTCTGGTTCAGGAGCAGCAAATCTATTTAGTACTGATAAAACAGCTACAGCTACAGTAGGAACAACTCCAACTAATATAACAACAACAGGAACTGATGCAGTGGATAACACACTTGCAACCAACTCCTTGTTGAAAGATTTGACGGATTCTGACAACAACAAGCTTGGTTTAAGTGCCGGCAATGTTATTAGTATTGCAGGAACTCAAGATGGTAAAGAGTTTAAAGCGAGTTTATCCGTAACAGATACCTCTACTGCTGGCGATTTGCTTGGAGCTATCCGTTCAATTGATGCATTTGCTGGAGCATCGGTTGCTCTTGATATTGCTAAAGGAACAATCAATATCGTTGGTAAAAACGGCGAGAAATACGATATTAGCAATCTTAAATTCTCCGCACAGAAGTCTGCGGTTGATACTACGGCTGTGGGTAACTTCAACCGGACATTTGGTGACTTTAAAGTCACTCAAAATGCACAAGATGCAGCAAGCGACGCTTCCTTGTCGATGCAAATTGGTGCTAACCAAGGTCAAACAGTAGCTCTTGATATCAATAACGTCAGCGCTTCTTCCTTGAAGATCGCTAATGTTGATGTAAGTACTAAAGAGGGAGCACAATCCGCGATCAGCGTAGTTAACAATGCGCTTGAATCCGTTTCTGCAGAACGCTCTAAACTTGGTGCTATTCAGAACCGACTGGAATACACCATCAATAACTTGGGAACTTCCTCGGAAAACTTGACTGCTTCAGAATCCCGTATTCGCGATGTAGATATGGCGAAAGAAATGATGGAGTTCACCAAGAACAACATCCTTTCCCAAGCTGCACAAGCGATGCTGGCTCAAGCAAACCAACAACCACAAGGCGTGCTACAACTTCTGAGATAATTATCTTTCACACCAGAGAAAAGACTCTAGAATTTCTAGAGTCTTTTCTTCTATAACCCATTCAGGTAAATTGTACCCCGAGAGGTTACGTGAAGGAAGGAGGAGTGTTGCATGAGAATCAATCACAATATGTCGTCTATTAATACTCATCGAATTCTTACGGATAATAGCGCATTGATGCAAAAATCAACGGAGAAATTATCCTCAGGGCTACGCATTAACCGGGCTGGTGATGATGCGGCAGGCTTGGCCATATCGGAAAAAATGCGTGGGCAAATTCGCGGCTTAGATCAAGCATCACGCAATGCACAGACTGGGATATCGCTTATCCAAACAACTGAAGCAGCACTGAGCACAACTCACAATATTTTACAACGTATGAGGGAGCTTGCCGTGCAGGCCTCTTCAGATTCGTACACCAATTCAGACCGTTCACAGATACAAAAAGAAGTAGATCAGCTCAAATCGGAGATTGATCGTGTAGCGTATACATCAGAATTTAATACCAAGAAGTTATTAGATGGCAGTTTGACGGCAGCTAAGAGTTTGCAAGGCACCAAGGTTGTCTCAACTGTCATTGATACGGTCGATTTCCTGGGAACTGCGGGCAAGACAATAGGTGGCAGTAGTATTACGGAAAGAGGTTCCGTACAGACAGTCACTGGGCATGGATATTCGGAAACTGGATTCAATGAGCTGGATGAGAAGATCAGAATCATAACGGGTATTAATGACCATTTCACCTTTAATATCAATGGGGCAACTAATATATCGGGGGCTTTTATTGAAGCAAGTGCTGGAGATGGATACACACAATCACAATTTGCTTTCGCCGTTGAGCAGGCAATTAATGCTGCATTAAAACTATCGGGACTGCTTGTTGAGAAAAACCAAGTGCAGGTCTCTATTGTTGATAACAAGCTTGTTGTCACCACGAAGGAAGCTGGAGACAAAACCACGTTCTCTATGGGTTCAGGCACGTTGGATCGATCGGCATTATCTGAGATGGGTTTCCGAGGTTACCAGGATAAGATTGCAGGTACTTTGGATATGAGTGCAGGTATCCAGATAACGACAGGTACGACTTCGGGACAGTTTAGTGTAAATATAGGCAGTGGCAGTGCAACGATTACGCTTGCGGATAACACCAGCTATACTTTGCATACACTGCAAACGGAGATACAGAATCAGCTTGATACTTCTTTCGGTACTGGTGTTATTATGGTAGACAACGAGGGTGGAAAACTGGGCCTGACGGCGATGGTGAAAAGTAGTGTATTCAATGTTTCTACATCAGCAGGCTTGTCTAACCTATTCGGTTTATCCGCGAACACATCAGGAGGTATCATTCAATCTGGGTCTGTGGTCAGTGCAGTGGGAACTAATAGCTTCATGGGTTATTCGGAAGGCATATTCATTGGATCAGGGATTAATGACCAATTAGCCTTGTCTGTTGATGGAGGTGAAATCCGAACGCTGACACTATCGTCCAAGCTGTATACAACAAAGAAGGATCTTGTTAACGAAATTAACAATCAACTCGGAAGTGATGCTTCGCTAGTAGGTAAAGTTCAAGCGAGGCTAACTGACGAGAACAAAATTGAGTTTGAGTCTGCATCAACAGGGACTTCTTCAGCAGTTGTTATTCTCAATCCTGCCGCATCAGATCAAAGTGCATTAGGTGCGATCGGTTACGGGGTTATTGCCGGAAATATTTCGGGTACTAATAATATTGGAGCCGGAGTAGATCTAAGTGGTGTTGCAAATAACCTTGACCAATATAAGCTAAATGTAATTCTTGGCAATAAATCGGCTACCATCAATCTGTTAGATCAGCCGAATATTGAACGGGCTACGTCATTGGGATCCGGATTAACTACACGAGATGCCATTGTGAAGGGGCTGCAAGCGGAACTGGATAGCGCTTTTGGTAGTGGAGCCATACATGTATCAACACAGGTCAGCGGCAATGGTGAAACATTGAGGTTAACCACGATAACAGCAGCGGCGAAGTTCTCTGTTAGCTCCCTTGGAGGTGCATCAGGTGCTAGTACTTTGTTTGATGCGTCTCTCGCAGCAGGATCGAAAATTGAAGCGGCTGTAGGTACTACGCCAACCAATATTCGAATAACGGGTACAGATGCGGTGGATCAGAATCTTGCAACCAATACTAAGCTTATGGAATTAACAGACCATAACCATAATAATCTTGCTTTGGATGTGGGCAATGTAATTACCTTTGCGGGTACGCAAGGTGGCAAAGGCTTTAGCTCAACTCTTGTTGTCCGCTCTGATTCGACTGTAGGGGATCTACTAGCACTTATGAGATCAGCAGAGGCATTTCAAGGTGCATCTGTAGGGTTGGATCTTAGTAAGGGTACGATCAGCATCGATGGTAAAAAAGGTGCCCAACACGATCTGAGTAATCTTAAGCTATCGGCAACCCGATCAGCAACCGATGCCACGCCTGTGGGAGAATTTAATAGACCCTTTGGAGGCTTTGATGTTATTCAGCAAGCACAGGATGCTGCAAGGGATTCATCATTGTTAATTCAGGTGGGTGCCAACCAAGGTATAGTCGATTCTGTTGATGTGAGCAGTGCTGACACTACATCGTTGCGCTTAACGAATATCGATGTTAGCACGTCCTCACAAGCGCGATGGGCGATAGCAGTAATAGACAATGCAGTAGAACGAATATCTGATGAACGTGCGAAACTAGGGGCTATCCAGAATAGGCTGGAGAATTCAGTTACTAATCTTAGCATCTTTTCAGAAAATTTGACTGCTTCGGAGTCCCGTATTCGTGATATCGATATGGCTAAGGAAACGATGTCATATACCAAAAACAATATTCTTACTAAAGCCTCTCAGGCTATGCTATCTCAAGCTAATCAGCAGCCTCAACAGGTACTTATGTTATTGCGTTAAATTCAAAGTAAACAGACTCCCGCTGGAAATTCAGTGAGAGTCTGTTTTTTTGGAAAATAACGGATACAAGAATGTGCTTAACTGTTTATATGATCGAAAGAAGTCGAATTAACACCCAATTACTATAATGGATGACTGTTGTTTGTCCGATATAAAGTATATAATTCAACTCATACAATACTATCGGGGGACAAATATGGAAATAAAAGTGTTCGATCAAACCTTAACTATACAAGAAGATTCCGATCCTAAAGAACAAATTATTCAAGCTATTAATCAAGAGATCAATAATAACAACCAATTAGTGTTCAGTTACCTGATTGTTGATGGTACCGAACAATTTGTAGATAATTTTCAGTTATTATCTCTTGATCCTGAAGCGAAACTTATAGAAATTGTATTTGGTGATAAGACAAGCATAATTAAAGAGCTGACAGAAAGTGCAAATGAGTATATTACCAATGCACTTCCAGTGGTTGAGGAGTTGGCTAATGATTTTTACAAGTCACCCCAAGCAGAGAGTTGGAATGAATTAAACAAACTGTTTGATGCTATGGATTGGCTGAATATCATGCTTACTAATTTTAGCGAGCTTGGTCTCAGCCACGGGGATGAAATTAATGGGAACAGGAATCAATTGTTTAACCAAATAGAAGAAATTCATAAAGCCATGTCCAACAAAGACTATTCATTGATTGGGGATCTTTTGAAATACGAGGTTACGGAACTATTTGGGAATATCCAGACCGTGTCTAATAAAATAGGCGAAGGGGTAACCATCAATGATAAAAATTGATAACGTAGCTTTATTGAAAAATAAATTTTCTGAGGTTTGGAGTTATTATGCTGCCTCCGAAGGCATGCTAAAAAGAGAGCATATTAATCTAAAGACAGCGAAGAATGGGCTGCCGACACTTTCTGTTATGTTTGAGGGAAATGAAACATTTCTTCATAGTAAATATGACCCCATTCATGAATCGGAGCAGTGGCTAGCTGAATATGAAGAGCGTGTTCATGAATATGAACATGTGTTTTTCTATGGTGTTGGTTTTGGTTATCATATTGAAACCTTAATGAAAAAATATTCTAATAAATCTTTTTCGATCTATGAGCCTGATGCAAGTGTGTTCTATGAGTATATAAGCAACCGAAATTTATCGGAGCTTCCCTTGAAAAGTTTAAAACGAATCATGATAGAATATGTCCCCAGTGTCTTATGGTTGGAAATTGACCGTTTCCTCAGCGCTTTTAATGATAAAGTTTTAATTATTACCCATCCCATTTACTCAAGGGTTTATGCGGAACAGACTAATCGATTTCAGGAATACTTTACAAAGGCAATTGAACAAAAAAGGACGCACTTGGCCTCCACTTCAAGCTATGAGAAGCTTTGGACAGTGAACAGTATGCATAATTTTATAAAAGTGCTGGAAACACCAAATATATTAAGAGATATGAAAGGTTTTTTTAAAGATAAGCCCGTTCTTATGGTCGCTGCTGGGCCTTCATTGGAAGAAGAATTTGAGCATATTAAATATATCAAGGAGAATCGCCTAGCGTATATTATTGCTATCGGATCTGCCAATAAAGCCTTATTATCACAGGGGATATTTCCCGATGCGGTAACTTCATATGACCCGAATATATATAACCATTTGACATATGAAGAAATTATTACTCAGAAGCTTTCTAACATTCCGATGATATTTGGTACAAGTGTGGGTTATAAAACAGTAGAATTGTATCCAGGGCCAATGCTCCATATGGTCACAATTCAAGATCCTGTTTCTGTTTATTATTTGCAAGAAGAAAGATTATTGGAAAACGGTGAGTTTGTAACAGATGCACCTTCGATAGCGGTTATCACCTTGGAGCTTTTGCATAAACTTGAATGTAATCTATTAATTATGGTTGGGCAAAATTTTGCCTTTAAAAACAATCAGTATTATTCAACTGGTGTCAACTATACGTATAGGACTAATGAGTTAAGCGATAGCGAAAACGCTGATATGGAAATGGTCGAAAGCGTGGATGGCGGGGAAGTCCAGACAATGAAGGGCCATTCAGTAGGGCGAATTCAAATGGAGCAATACTTAAGTAGAATGACAAACATCAAAGTAGTAAATACAACTAAAAATGGTGCCAAAATTCAGGGTACAGAATTTATTACTTTGGAACAAATCATCGAGACAGAATTAAAGGAACAGGTTGTAGATCCTCAGTGGTATATGACTACACCTAATCCATATAATCTTGATAAATTGAGTCATCAAGTAGAAAACATGGAAAAAAGTCGGCAAGAGCTTCGTGAATTGTTTGAGCAGTTGGCCAAGACATTACAAAAAATGGAGACACTTGTTACTTATAACGAGGCAACTCAGTTGAAGAAAATGTTCCCAAAACTCGACAAAATCACCAAAAAATTTCTTGCTAATGATTTCTATAAGGTATTTCTTAGTCCAGCACTTCGGTTGGCTAGAGAGCAACTCAATAATTCCATTATACCGATAAGAGAAATAGCAGATATGGTGGAAAAGGCTCGTAAAACCAAAAATGTATTTGGACAGTATGTGTATGACTGCCAGAATATGTTTCAAACCCTTGAAAATATGGTGATGAATGTACAGCAATATATCAGGATGACCATTGATGAGCGCAGAGCGGAGGAGAACAACGATGCAAACCCAGCAGACACAGTTTTGGCAGAGTGAATTCGGTGCTGAATACACAGAACGCAACAAATTCTCTGTAGATGAGCAGGATGCCCTGTATGTAAATGAATATGGCCATACTCGCACAGCTATGAACAAAGAGTTCTTGGTCGATCTTGAAATCGGCAGTATCCTCGAAGTAGGCTGCAATGTAGCCAACCAGCTTCGCTGTCTGCAAAGCATGGGCTATAATCAGCTGTATGGTATTGAGCTGCAGGCCTACGCGGTGGAGAAAGTAAAAGAAATAACAAAAGGCATCAATGTCATCCAAGGCTCAGGTTTTGATATTCCGTTTAAGGATAGTTATTTTGACCTCGTATTTACAAGCGGGGTATTAATCCATATATCGCCTGATGATATCAATACGATCATGGACGAAATGTATCGCACAAGCAACCAATTTATTTGGGGCTTTGAGTACTATTCGGACACTTATTCAGAAATCCCTTACCGCGGGAACAGCAACAAGATGTGGAAGGCGAACTTCATGCAACTCTTCTTGAACCGCTTCCCTGATCTGGAAATTGTTAAGGAAAAGAAATATCCTTACCAATATAATGATAATATAGATCAAATGTTTCTGTTAAGAAAGAAAGCTTAAACTAGTGAGGTGAGAAGGATGGTTAAGAATAGACTGATTCCCGTTCTTCTCTTGAAAGACGGGTACCTCGTTAGAAGTGAGAATTTCTCTATCCACCAGATCCTTGGCAATCCGGTACATGAAGTCGAGCGGTTTAATCATTGGAACGTGGATGAACTCATTTACTTGGACATAAGTGAAGATGATGTTTATTATGGACAGCGCAACGATACTCGTGTTAAGAGTGCGATGGATATTTTGACGGTGCTTGAAGAGGTTTCAAAGACCTGCTTTATGCCCCTTACAGTAGGTGGGCGTATTCGTTCGATTCAAGATATCCGGGAAAGATTGAAGCGTGGAGCCGATAAAGTCGCGATCAATACGGCAGCCTTTGAGATGCCGGAGTTGATTCAAGAAGCGGCACTGATTTATGGAAGCCAGTGCATCGTCATTTCTATTGATGTAAGAAGGAATGCTGAAGGAAAATATGAGGTTTATTACGATCATGGCAGAAAAGCAACGGGGGAAACCCCTGTTGAGTGCATACAGCGGATGGAGAAGCTGGGTGCCGGAGAAATATTATTGCATATGATCGATAGGGACGGAACAGCCGAAGGATACGATCTTGAATTAATCAAGCTGGTATCCGAATCCACAAGTTTGCCTGTCATTGCACTTGGTGGAGTTGGAAGCTTCAAGGATTATGCAAAGGGTGTTATAGAAGGTCGCGCTTCCGCGGTTGCCGCGGCTAATATTTTTCACTTTATGGAACTTACAGATCGACGGGGCAAGAAGGCAATGAAGCAAGCTGGTGTGAACGTTAGATAAGGTAAGAGCCAACCAACTAGAGGAGGTTTTTTTATGCAATATTGTACGCGTTGTGTATATCCTGCGATTGCAGCAACTCCTTTAACATTCGATGAACATGGTGTTTGTTCGGGATGTAGAGTTTCTGCACAAAGACATGAGTTAGACTGGGAGCATCGAGGTAAATTATTGGGCGAATTATTTGAAGATTATAGAACGAACGGTAATAATTATGACTGCATCATTCCCGTCAGTGGCGGTAAAGATAGTTATTTCCAAGTTCATGTGGCAACAAAAATATATGGTTTAAAGCCTTTGCTAGTCACCTATTACCATGATAATTTTATTCCAGCAGCCGAACGTAACCTGTTTAAGATGAGAGAAGTATTTGATTGTGATCATCTTATTTTCCGTCCAAGCAAACGTGTTCTATCAGCTATTAATCGGCTTACTTTCTACAAGATGGGTGATATGAATTGGCATTATCATACTGGAATATTTACTTATCCTGTACAAATGGCAGTGAAGCATAAAATTCCTCTCATTATTTGGGGAGAACATGGCTTTATGGATTTAGGTGGTATGTATAGTCATAAGGATTTTATTGAGATGACGGCCAAGTTTCGGTTAGAACATGCCCAAAGAGGATATGATTGGCACGATATGGTTAATCAAGAAGGACTTACTGAAAAGGATCTCCTATGGGCTAAATATCCTACAGATGATGAATTGGACGAAGTTGGAGTTAGAGGGATTTATCTTAATAACTATGTGTATTGGGAAGCTAATGACCACGCCAAATTGGTTATTGAAGAATATGGATGGGAAACATCTGATGTAGTATTTGAGAGAACCTATAGAAATATTTCCAATTTAGATGATATATATGAGAATGGAATTAAGGACTATTTGAAATATGTTAAATTTGGGTATGGTAGGGCGACGGATCATGCGTGTAAAGATATACGCGCAGGCATTATGACTAGAGAAGAAGGTATTGAAATGGTTAGAAAATATGATGATGTCAAATCTAGTGATCTGTATAAGTGGTTAGACTATGTTGGAATGACAGAAGAAGAGTTTGACCGTGTTGCAGATACTTTCAGGGATGCGAGAGTGTGGTCTCAAAATTCAAAAGGTAAATGGATAAAGGAAAATATTTGGGATAAAGGCTAGATGAATTATAAATAATTTAAATAGGTGATTGAATATGGCAGAACATGATGTGTGTATTATTGACTATGGTATGGGAAACTTGATGTCAGTTCTGCGTGCTTTTGAATTGATCGGTTGCAGTGTAGTGGTATCGAATCATAAAGAGGATATAATGAATGCAAAAAGATTAATATTGCCAGGAGTAGGTGCGTTTTCTGTAGCTATGGATAATTTGCGTGCATTGAATTTGATAGATTTATTGCATGAAGAGGTTTTAGCTGAAGGCAAACCTTTCTTGGGTATTTGTCTCGGAATGCAGCTTATAGCGGAAGATAGCTATGAGCACGGTCACTTTAAAGGTCTAGGTTGGGTGCCAGCTTCCGTACGAAGGTTGGAATTGGAGGAAGGGATGAGAGTACCCCACATGGGCTGGAATGATGTATATCCAGTGATTAGAGAGAAATCGTTATTTGATAATATTGAAGGTGAATCCTCTTATTACTTTGTACATAGTTATCATGTGGATTGCAGAGAGGTAAATTATGTGGGGTCTACCTGCAAATATGGAGTTGAGTTTGTTTCTACCATTCAGCACAAGAATATATATGCAGCCCAGTTTCATCCGGAGAAAAGTCAGAATAACGGAATACAAATGCTTAGGAACTTTATCAACCATACTGCAGCAGCTATTAATTATTTGTAAGGCGGTGAAGCTATGCGGGATGATGGGACTCACCTTATATCCACTAAGGAATCTGAGACAACAATCAATAGAATAAATCGTTTTTTTTTGTTAGTAAAAGGTAAGATGTATACGTGGTGGAACAAAAAGAAATTTAAATCTGTAGCTGGAGACTTTTACGCTCCTAACCGTATACATGTAGTGAATGGAAATAGAATTACAATCGGATCCAATGTTTTTTTAGGTCTCAATTGTCAGTTATACTCTTATCCAGATGGAGAAATTCATATCGGTAATAACACATCAATAGATCGATTTGTAGAAATAAGAGGTGGCAGACTAACAATAATTAAAGATAATGTTAGGATTGTTAAAGGTGCGACTCTGAAGTCAACCCCAACATCGACCATGATAATCGGCAATAGAACTATAATATCACAAGGGTGTATATTTGATGGAGACATACGAATTGGTGACGATGTTATATTTGGACCAATGGTATTTATTAATGAAATTGACCATGGATTCGAACGTCGGGATATCCCTATGAACCAACAAACTGGAGCAAGCGGTACAATTGTTATAGAGGATGACGTCTGGATAGGCTATAGTGCAGTTATATTAAAAGGCGTCCGGATTTCAAAAGGGTCGATTGTGGGAGCTGGTGCTATAGTCAACAAGTCAGTACCCCCGTATTCCATAAATGTAGGCGTACCGTCGACGGTTAAAAAGTATCGGGATTAACAAGGAGAGAGCTTATGCATACGTGTGCTATTATTGGTCTTGGTAATATTGGTTTGATGTATGATTTTGACCCCCAAAGATCATCCCCTTCCAGTCATGCACTTGCATACACACAAAATGATAATTTTAAATTGGTTGCTGCATCCGATACACGTGTTAGTCAAGAGGTTTATCTGCTTCAAAAGGCTCCTTCCACAAAATTTTATGAAAATTACCTTGATATGCTTGCTCAACAACATCCTTTGGATGTAATCAGTTTGTGTACGCATGCAAACTCGAGGGTCCAGATAATTGATCACATTGTAAATCATACGAGTACAAAGCTTATCTTCTGTGAGAAGCCAGTTGCTCAAAGTATTCAGGATTGCGAGGAAATATCTGCTCTCTTAGAAGTGTTTCCTGGAAAATTCATTCCTAATTTAACTAGGAGATGGAACAAAGGGATCCAACATGCAAAAAAAGAAATCACTAGTAAAAAATATGGGGAACTCCAAAAAATCCATATACGTTATACTAGAGGAATTTATAATACAGGAGCGCATTTATTCGATCTAATACGTTTTTTAGTGGGAGCTATTAGCGATGTAAGAGTTCTTCATAAAACATACACTTCATCTGAAGTCAGTGGGGAGTTATCATTTACGTTCGAATTCTTATGTAGAGAATCGGTTGTTGGTTTCGCGGAGGCATTCAATGATAGTTATTATTATATGTTTGAAATAGATCTGTATTTTGAGGGGGGCAAGATAGAAATTACGCGAAGTGGTGATATAATCAAATATCTAAGAGTGGGTGACCATCCTTTATTTACAGATTTAAAAAACTTGGAAGAGGATCAGGTTGAAGAACATTTATTGGCTGATTCAGCATTAAAGAACGCAGTAGCACATCTTCATAATGTTTTAAATGGTTATGAATCGCCTATTTGCGAATTTAGAGATGGAATTTATCCGTTATATGTAGCCGAGGCACTAATGAAATCATATAACAACCATGGCTCCAGAGAGAAAGTGGTGACTAACCTTGAGTAAATTAGCATTATTAGGAGGCAATCCTGTTCGCGAAGCAAGTATTCCATGGGTAAATACTATGGGATCGGAAGAGACAGAAGCTGTTTTGGCTGTTATGAATTCTGGTTGTTTATCTGCTTATTATGGACGTGCAGGAGATAAGTTTCTAGGAGGTCCGAAGGTTTTAGAAATGGAGCAGGTATTCGCACAGAAATTTGGTTCTCGATTTGCCATCTCGGTTAATTCTGCTACAACCGCTCTTCATACAGCTATAGCAGCATGTGGTATCGGACCGGGAGACGAAGTATTAGTAACTCCATATTCGATGGTTGCTTCAGCAACAGCTATCGTTATGAATAACGCTGTGCCAGTATTTGTTGATATTGATCCGATAACCTATAATTTAGATCCGACTCAGATTGAACGATGGATCACTCCTAATACTAAAGCTATTATGGTTGCTAATATTTTCGGTTTACCTGCGGCTCTAAATGAAATTATTACGATTGCACGAAAACACGGGCTTTTTGTTATCGAAGATAATGCACAAGGTCCGGGGGCTACTATTAATGGGAAGTTTGCTGGTACTTTTGGTGATATTGGGGTTTTTAGCCTGAATTATCACAAGGTTATTCATAGTGGTGAAGGCGGATTGCTTCTAACAGATAACGAAGAGTTGGCTCGGAATTGTCAGTTGGTTAGAAATCATGGTGAGGCAGTCGTGGATGATTTAAACGATTATGAAACGGTGGTACTCGGTTCGAACTATCGAATGACAGAGTTGCATGCGGCTATTGGCATCGAGCAGCTTAAAAAGCTAGATCACTTTCTGGTGGAAAGGCGGAGGCTCGCACAGCAGTTTACTTCGGGACTTAACCAGTTCACCGGGTTGAAAGGTGTCGTTGTACCTGATGGGTATGAACATTCTTATTATATATATCCAATACAATACAATAAAGAAGATTGGGGTATTTCACGAAGCACGTTTGCTCAGGCCATGAATGCTGAAGGATATCCATTAGGGATAGGGTACGTAAAACCGATTTATCTGATCCCTATGTACCAGCATAAAAAAGTATACAACCAAACACAATATCCATTCTCATTGATTGAAAAGCCCACGCAAGATTATCAAAAAGGCCTATGTCCAGTAACAGAGGCCATGTATGAAGAAAAGGTAGTGATCGCCGACGTTTGCAGACTTCCTTATAAGGAGTCCGATATCGATGATGCGTTGGAAGCCATTCAAAAAATTTGGATGGAAAGAGGCAAGCTCCTTGAATATGAGGCATATACTGTTTCTCGCACATGATCCCGGAGGTTGCGATGTTACTCGACCTGTTTTTAATAGACTAAAAGAACAGGATAAACCTGCTAATTATTTCTGTGTCGGTCCTGCGGCAGTTCTTCTCCAGGAATATGCCATAACAGAAATTGACTTATTTCAATACCTTAGCCAGCAATTGGAACTTGGCAATATAGCTGTTTTGGTAACGGGTACAAGTTGGGGAACGGATGCTGAACTACGGGCTATTCGTTTATGTCAGTCTTATAATGTTTCTACTATCTCCATATTGGATTACTGGAGTAATTATTCAATGAGACTGATGGATCAATCAAATGATAGAATAACACCCGATTTTTATATTGTTATGGATGAGCTGGCTAAGCAAGAAGCAATAAAGGATGGTGTGTCTGATTCAATAATTCGAGTGTTGGGTCACCCTGGCTTAGACGTTTATATTCATAATGACCATGAGCAGAAGAATGAAATTTATGGGGTAGTTAATGCCAATATCTTGTTTTTATCTCAACCTTTATCTTTATTATACAACGATGCATTGGGTTATACGGAATATTCAGTACTTGAATCTTTGATTAATGCTGCTAATGAAGCGGATATGAAAATTCATGTAAAGTTTCATCCTAAGGATGATCTATCTTTTAAGGAAAAATATCAATTATTAGCTGTTGAAGGTGATTTACTTCACTTGGTTCCAAAGTATGAATTAATTATTGGAATGAGCTCTATGGCGCTTCTGCACGCTGTTCTAATGGGGAAAACTACAGTAAGCTATCAGCCCAACCTGCGGAAAGCGGATATGTCCATAACGAATAAGCTGGGATTATCTGCACAAATACATGAATATGTAGAATTAGTGCATTATTTATCTAACTTTTCTTTAATTTCAAGAAAAAAAAGACCAAACGGAACCCATATTTGGTTGGATGGTAAATCCACAGAACGAGTAGCTTTATTCATAGAGGATGTGTTTCATAATGGGAAAAATTAATGCAGTGGTTGCAACAAGAATGACCTCTTCCAGACTACCTGGTAAGGTTTTAATGGAGTTATGTGGGCAACCATCATTAGTGCGCTTAATAGAACGTCTTAGGAAATCTAAATATATTCATGAGATCATTATAGCAACAACGATAAATCCTGAGGATGATGTCGTTGTACAAACAGCATCCGAACAAAAAGTTCATTGTTATCGTGGAAGTGAAGAAGATGTATTGCAAAGGACTGTAGAAGCAGCCAAGGCATTTGATTCAGAATGGATTGTACAAGTTACCAGTGACTGTCCTTTGATTGATGCAGAGGCTATCGATGCTGTTATTCAAAGGATGCTGGAGCAACCTTACCTTGATTATGTTGGAAATCATCTCGTGCGGACCTATCCACTAGGTTATAGCGTGGAAATTTTCAGAGCAAGTGTGCTGGAGCATGTTGAACAAATAACGAAAGATCCTGCTGATCGTGAACACGTTTCTTTGTATTTGTATGAACACCCTGAGGAGTATAAGCTGTCTAACGTTGAGGCTCCTTTTTTTCTTAGGCATCCAGAATATAGATTAACATTAGACACTGAGGATGACTATAAACTTATTAACCAAATTTACAATGCATTGTATACTCACAACCCAGATTTTACTTTGTATGATATTATAAAATACTTGGAAATAAACCCTGAGCTAACCCAGATAAATAAGCATATTGAACAGAAGAAAGCTAGATGATCCTAATGTTCGCTAGCTCGAGGGGAGATAAAAATGAATTTCTTCAGAGATAAAAAAATATTAATAATAGGTGGGACAGGCACAATAGGTAAAAGCTTGCTACAGACTGTTTTGATGGGTTGTCCTGAAGTGGTTCGAATTCTAAGCCGTGATGAACATAAACAATTCGAATTACAACAGCGATATACTGAGTATGATAATATAAGATATCTAATTGGTGATGTTAGAGACCCTGACAGGGTGAATAGGGCTATGCATGGTATAGATTATGTATTTCATGTCGCCGCTATGAAGCATGTACCTTCTTGTGAATATAATCCATTTGAAGCCGTGCAAACTAATATTATAGGTACGCAAAATGTTATACAGGCTTCATTAAACAATGCTGTAAAAAAAACGATCTTTACTAGTACGGACAAGGCTATAGCACCCACGAATACTTATGGAGCTTCCAAATTAATGGCAGAGAGATTAATAGCTTCAGCACAAAATCAAACGGGTCCCCGCGATACGGTGTTTGCCGCAGTAAGATTTGGTAACGTCATGGGATCAAGAGGGTCGGTCATTCCTTTGTTCAAATGGCAAATAAGTAACAAACGAGAAGTTACTGTAACAGATCTGGCAATGACACGGTTTATGATGACACTAAAAGAAGCAACAAATTTAACCGTTGAGGCAATGATAAGGGCATTAGGTGGGGAAGTTTTTGTTCTTAAAATGCCTGTGATCAAGCTAAAAGATCTTGCCGATGTTATTATAAAGGAAATGGCAGAGAAGCATCAAATTCCATTCAATGATGTAACTATTAAAGAGATTGGGTTAAGGCCTGGAGAAAAAATGTTTGAAGAGCTTATGACCATTGAAGAAGCCAACAATGCGATAGAGTTACCGGATATGTTTGTGATTCCGAATCATTTTTTGGGAAAGCATCTGGAATATGATGGTGGAAGGCCGGCCCAGCAAGCGAGCTACAGCTCCCATAATGTTAATCCTATTGGGAGGGCTGAACTAGAAGATATGTTACATGAAAATGATTTGTTCAATCATGATGATAGTTAAGGTAGAGTGATACGAAATGAAAACAGTTGTGATTATACAAGCTCGAATGGGCTCTACAAGGTTACCTGGGAAAGTATTAAGAAAACTTTGCGATCATACAGTGTTAGGGCATGTTCTTTTGAGAACTCAGGCCATACCGAACATTGATGAAGTGATTGTAGCAACGACGGACTTGAGTATGGATGATGCTATTGAAGAAGAAGCATATAAATACAATAGCAGATGTATACGTGGTAGCGAGAATGATGTGCTATCACGTTATAATCTGGCAGCCATAGAAAGCGGAGCCAATCATATTATACGTGTAACTTCCGATTGTCCCTTAATTGATCCTGATGTTTGTTCTAGTATTATCTCCAATTATTTGACTCAAGCTGTCGATTATAGCAGCAACACTATCGAAAGAACTTTTCCTCGTGGGCTGGATGTAGAGGCTTTTACTATGGAGGCTCTGAATAAAGCTAATGATCTAGCATTTAAAGAAGAGTATCGTGAGCATGTAACTCCTTTTATATACAGAAATCCTCATTTATTTACTATATCCCAATGGGTAAATAAAACGGATTATTCACATTTTAGATGGACACTCGATACTATTGAAGATTGGATATTGATTGAGAAGATATATGATCGCTTATATGATCCTAAAGCGTTTTTTTCTTGGCATGATGTGATAGATGAGATGAAAAGAGATCCGGATTTACCATTAATAAATGCACAGGTTGAGCAAAAGAAAGTGTGATATAACGATGAAGACAAAGGATAAAATAAGAATTGCGATTAGGGCAGACTCTTCTATTCATTTAGGGACTGGCCATATAATGAGATGCCTTACATTGGCAGATGAGTTGGAAAAGTTAGAAGGGAAAGTAGTTTTTTTTTGTAGGAATCTTCCAGGAAATCTTGGCAGTTATATTAGGGAGAAAAATTATCCCTGTGTTTATATAGATGAAAATCCCAATTTAAGGGAACCGATAGACCCAAATGATGACGCTGCTATGACAGTCAACCATCTGCAACTTGGTGATGAATTGTATGATGCAATTATAGTGGATCATTACAGCTTGGATGCGATATGGGAGAAGAGAATTTTGCATAAGATTGACAAGTTATTGGTCATAGACGACCTTGCCGACCGTCAACATAGCTGTAGTGTGTTAGTAGACCAGAATCTCTATTTGGATATGGAAAGCAGGTATGATAATTTAGTTCCTCCGGATTGCAGGAAATTGCTTGGTCCTCAATATGCATTAATAAGAAGCGAGTTTACGGACAATAAGACCCATGTTAAACCTCGTGACTCAGTAAGACGAGTGTTGGTATGCTTTGGGGGAACTGATCCTGGGAATGAAACATCGAAAGTGATAAATGCTCTTAGCGAAGGAATATTTAGAGACTTGTATATCGATGTTGTAATTGGAAAGTATAACCCCCATGGTTCGAGTGTTCAAAAGCTGTGTACATCTCGACCTAAGACAGAACTTCATATCCAAGCAAATAACATGAGTGAATTGATGTTGAATAGTGATCTTGCTATATGTTCAGGTGGTACAATTACATGGGAGCGGCTTGCTATGGGATTGCCGGGAATTACCATTGCCATTGCAGATAACCAGATAGAAATAGCAAGCTCGTTAGATCATTATGGAATAGACCATTATATAGGTCTTTCTCAAATCGTCGATAAACAACAAATTCAAAATGGATTGAAAAGATTTATGTCCGGTGAATTAAATGTAGCTGAAGCAAGTCAAAAGGCTATGCAATTTGTGGATGGATTTGGTGCTAAGATTGTTGCATCTATTTTAATGAATGAGGTATTAAAAAAATGAAAGTTTTATATCTTGGTCCCAAGAGAGAGATGTTAATATCTCATATGGAATTACAAGGCGATGAAGTGAGACATACTGAAGAAATAATAAGTTTGGAATCTACGATATTAGAGGAAATTGAGTTTATTGTTTCTTTTGGATATAGGCATTTAATTAAGAGAACGATTATCGACCTTTTCCCTCAAAGAATTATTAATCTACACATTTCCCTCCTACCCTGGAATAAAGGATCAGATCCTAATCTTTGGAGCTTTCTTGAAGATACCCCTAAAGGAGTTACCATACATTACATTGACTATGGTCTTGACACAGGAGAAATTCTCGTCCAGCAAGAAGTTATAATGGACAATAATGACACACTAAGTTCAAGTTATAATAAGTTAGAGAGCAGCATTGTAGAGTTGTTTAAAAAAGATTGGGTCGGTATAAGAGATTGTCAAATCGCAGCTTACCCCCAACCAATTGGAGGCAGCATACATCGAATGAAAGATAAAGCTCAATATGAGCAATATTTGACTGAGGGATGGGAAACCCCTATATCAAAATTGGTCGGCAGAGCTAGAGATATGGATTAATAACAGGAGGTGGCAGTATTGTCAAAATCATTTAAGGTAGATACTAAAAGAATAGGAATAGACGCACCTCCATTTATTATTGCTGAAATGTCAGGTAATCATAATCATTCGTTAGAAAGAGCGTTACAAATTGTCGAAGCTGCTGCTAGCTCTGGGGCCCATGCTCTTAAATTGCAAACCTATACAGCAGATACAATGACTCTCGACCTCCAAAGCGAGGACTTTTATATTTCCACTTCTGATTCTTTATGGAAAGGAAAGTCATTATATGAGCTTTATCAAGAGGCTTATACGCCATGGGAATGGCATAAGCCTATTTTTGATAGGTGCACGGAGCTTGGGATGATCGGTTTCAGTACGCCGTTTGATGAAACGGCTGTTGATTTCCTTGAGCAACTGGATGTGCCCCTTTATAAGATTGCTTCCTTTGAGAACACAGACATCCCGCTCATCCGTAAGGTGGCCGCTACTGGCAAACCGATGATCATTTCTACGGGGATGGCTACAGTGGCAGAGCTGGATGAAACTGTGAGGGCAGCTCGTGAGGCAGGATGTGTGGATATTGTGCTTTTAAAATGCACAAGCACCTATCCGGCTACTCCGGAGTTCTCTAACCTAGCGACGATCCCGCATTTGCGCCAGCTGTTTCAATGTGAAGTCGGCTTATCTGACCATACGATGGGCGTAGGTGCATCCGTAGCTTCTGTTGCGCTTGGAGCTACGGTTATTGAGAAGCACTTTACTTTAAGAAGGGCAGATGGTGGGGTGGATTCGACATTTTCCTTGGAGCCCGAGGAGCTACAGTCTCTTGTTGTAGAATCAGAGCGTGCATGGCAAGCTATGGGCGTGGTTAGTTATGGCCCATCCGAGCGTGAGAAGCCATCGCTTCAATTTCGTCGATCTTTGTATGTAGCCAAGGATATGCAGGCTGGGGAGATATTTACGGCACATAATCTTCGCGCCATACGTCCCGGCTATGGGTTGCCGCCCAAGCACTTGAGCGAGCTGCTCGGAAAATCCGTTAAGGCCGATGTCCGTAAAGGCACGCCGCTCTCTTGGGATTTACTATTGTAATTTAAAGGGGATATAAGACCATGAATATTTTATTAACAGGCGGCGCCGGATTTATTGGCAGATGGGTTGCTAAGCGTCTTCTTGAAGAAGGGCATAGCCTCACCATCCTTGATGACTTGTCCAATGGACGCAAAGATAACCTCGAAGAGCTTATCGACCATCCAGGGCTTAAACGTTTTGTTGTTGGTGACATTAAGGACGAGCAGCTATTGGCTGAGCTTTTTGATGAAACGGAATTTGAAATTTGCTACCACCTCGGAGCCTCAATTAACGTCCAGGATTCCATAGACGATCCAAGAACGACCTTTAACAACGATACGATAGGCACGTTCTATGTAATGGAGCAGTGCCGCAAGCACAACACCAAAGTGGTCTTTATGAGTACTTGCATGGTGTATGACCGTTGCACGGATGTGACAGGCATTACGGAGCTTCATCCGATCAAGCCAGCTTCACCTTATGCAGGGGCTAAGATCGCCGCTGAAAATATGGTGTTATCTTATTATTACGCTTACGGCTTGCCTACGGTAGTTATACGTCCTTTTAATACTTATGGCCCGTTTCAGAAAACAGGCGGTGAAGGCGGGGTTGTGGCGATCTTTATCAAAAACAAGCTGGCTGGCCTTGATGTGAATATATACGGAGAAGGTACACAGACACGAGATTTATTATATGTAGAGGACTGCGCCCGCTTTGTTGTGGAGTCTGGTTTCACTGATAAAGTGGATGGACATATTGTAAATGCGGGATTGGGCCGTGATATTTCAGTTAATGATCTGGCGGAGCTAATTGTCGGCGATGCTTCGCGCATTAAGCATGTCGAGCATATTCACCCGCAAAGCGAGATCCAAAAGCTGCTGTGCAATTACAGCAAGGCTAAGGATTTATTAGGCTGGGAGCCGAAGGTCACATTGGAAGAAGGCATTGCTTTAACGGAGAAATGGATTCGCACCAGTTATTTAATGTAAGTGGTATCCAGTTAGGCGATTCGTCTGGGGGCGGGTCGTTTATTCTCTGAACTTTTCAGCAATAGGACGAAAAACGGAGGCTCGGATGCATGGATAAGCTTGCGCTGTATGGAGGACAACCGGTTCGGAGCCAAATGCTATATTATGGTCAGCAATGGATTAATGAAGCGGATATACAAGCTGTATTAAGCAGCTTGACCAGCGGTTTTATTACGCAGGGTCCTGAGATCGACAAGTTCGAACGGGCTGTTGCCGATTATGTAGGTGTGAAATATGCGGTAGCCTTTTCCAGTGGAACGGCAGCATTGCACGGGGCTTGTTATGCGGCAGGCATTGGTGCAGGTGATGAGGTCATTACAACGCCGATCACGTTTGTTGCAAGCAGCAATTGTGTGCTGTATCAAGGAGGCACACCTGTATTCGCAGACATTGATCCTCATACCTACAACCTGTGCCCAGAAGACACAAAACGTAAAATAACAGCTCGAACCAAAGCGATTATCGCTGTAGATTTCACCGGACAACCGGTACACATGGAGCCATTCCGGGAGCTGGCTGACCAGCATGGGCTTGTTATTATTCAAGATGCTGCCCATTCTCTGGGTGCTGAGTACGCAGGGAAGAAAGTGGGGACGCTTGCTGACATGACGATGTTCAGCTTCCATCCGGTTAAGCATGTAACGTCAGCTGAAGGCGGAATGATTGTAACGGATAATGAAGCGTTTTACCAGAAGCTTATTCTATTCCGCAGCCATGGAATTACGAAGGAGCCCGAGTTGCTACACCATGACGAAGGACCTTGGTATTACGAAATGCAGGAGCTAGGCTACCATTACCGGATGACAGACCTGCAGGCAGCCCTGGGTACGTCGCAAATGGATAGGCTGGATGGCTTCGTAGCCCGCAGACGGGCAATTACTGCCCGTTATACGGAGGCCTTTGGGGATCTGCCTGGTATCACTGTCCCTTACCAGCATCCGGATGCGAACTCCAGCTGGCATCTATATATTCTTCGGTTTGATCTAAGCTTGTATCCAGCCGGTAGAAAAGAGTTGTTCCTTGCCTATAGGGCGGAAAATATTGGGGTTCATGTCCACTATATTCCGGTATATAACCAGCCTTATTATGAGGAGCTTGGTTATGCACAGTCGCAATGTGCCAATGCTGAGGACTACTACCAGGAAGCCCTTACGCTTCCGCTTTACCCCAAGATGTCGGATCGGGACGTAGAGGATGTTATTGAAGCGACGAAAAAAATAATCGGATTTTTTTTAGAAAAACCCATTTCCATCTAATGTAATCTTATTTTTTAGCCGATAAGGATTATAAAGAGTGTTGGAGGGATTAGCATGGAAGCAAATTTCACTACAACAGGGATGTCAAATTATGGGGTAACACCGAGTTCTCCAGCACAAGCTCCAGTTAAAAGTACAAGCGATAGTATGGTCGAATCGTCTATGGCCAATATTCAGTCAGTCAGGGATATGAAGTCGGCTGAGTCCAGAGGAGAGCATGTCTCTGTCAGTGATGAACAGCTTATTAAAGCGATTGACCGTGCAATTAAGGCGGTTGAGGGCAGTGTAACTTCTCTGGAGTTCTCTATTCACACGAAAACCAACCGAATTATGGTTAAGGTATTAGAGAAAGACACTGGGAGAATCATTCGTGAGATTCCACCTGAGAAGACCATGGATATGGTAGCCAAGCTTTGGGAATTGGCAGGTATTATGGTAGACGAGCGAAGATAAAGGTAAAGGCAGGTGAAGCGTTATGGTAATGCGAATTAGTGGGTTATCCAGTGGATTTGATACAGAGGGAACCGTTACTAAGCTCATGCAAGCGCAAAGGGTTCCCTACGATAAGCTAGGTCAAAAGAAACAGACGGCTGAATGGCAGCGGGATGCACTTCGAGACATCAACTTGAAGATGACTGAGTTCCGTAACACAAAGCTCTTTAATTTCAAACAGGAAAGCACCTTTAACGCAAAGACCGTGAGTATAACGGGAAATTTGGATGCCGTTTCAGCAAAAGGGACAGCGAGTGCTACTAACACCAATTTAAAAATCGAAGTGGTGAAGTTGGCGGTTGCAGCTTCTGAGAGAAGTGCGGAAAAGATTACAACGCCTGAATTTGATCCTACTAAGCCTCTCGCAAGTCAGAGTGAAAACCTCACAAAGGGTACTTTGTCTTCTGGAACTGTGACATTCAAGATTAACGGAACACAGATTCAATTCGATTCTTCTAAGGAATCCTTAAATGATGTCATTGCCAAAATTAATAAAGACACCAATGTAACGGCATTTTATGACTCTGTTGAGAATAAAATTGCCTTCATGGCAAACAACAGTGGTAAAACAAATGGTTCCAGCGGCAAGGAGGCCAATATTGTATTTGAGGGCGCTTTGTTGAAGACTGTTTTTCAAGTTGGGGGAAGCTCCCCCGATGTGGATAGCGGTATTGATGCGGAAGTGAAAATTAACGGCTTAACTACGTCCCGCACAAGCAATACTTTTACCGTAAACGGGATCGAAGTTACTCTTAAAAAAGAGGGCGGAGTTGCAGCTACAATCTCCACCAAATCCGATGCCGATAAGATCATGGAATCGGTAAAAACTTTTATCAATGATTACAATGATGTTTTGAAAACTCTGAATGATAAAAGCACCGAAACCAAAAATACTGACTATTTGCCCTTGACCACGGAGCAGAAAGAAGCACTGTCCGAGAAGCAAATCGAAAGCTGGGAAAGCAAAGCGAAGGCAGGGCTTCTGCGTAATGACCCGATTCTCGCCAGCATGACCCGTACCTTAAGGTCAAGCATGACAGCTATAGTGGATTCCGGATCGGATAAATATAATTCACTCGCATCCATTGGGATCAGCACAGGACAGTACTATGAGAACGGGAAAATGTATATCGATGAGACCAAGCTACGAGAAGCGATTGAAGCGAATCCGGATGCAGTGAAAGCGATTTTTACTGGGGATGCGACAGATGACAGTCCTTCTAAAGCCGGGGTTGGCGAAAGATTGTATACACAATTAAATAGTGGACTTACCGATTTAACCAAGAAAGCAGGCCTCGCTAATATTTCTTATGACGATAGCCAGTTGTCCAAAAGAATTTATGATATTGATAGCGAGATGACCATTAAGCTTAAACGATTGAGCACAATCGAAGATAACTATTACAAGCAGTTCACAGCTATGGAGACAGCACTCAATAAATTGAACTCCCAGGGGGAAAACCTGTTAAGCCAGCTTGGTACTAGCTAAGGTTGTATGAGGAGGCATTCATGATTAATAATCTGCAAGTCAACAAGTATTTGGAAAATGCCATTCAGACTGCATCGCCTGCTCAATTATTAATCATGCTGTGCGATGGTGCTATGCGTTTCTGCAAGCTTGCTATACTGGCTATACAGAAGCAGGACTACATTGAGGCTAATACCCAGATTGGTAAGGTCCAGGATATTATTAATGAATTCGTAATCACGCTTGACACCAATGCACCGGTAGCCGAGGGGTTATTAAAGCTGTATGATTATTTTCTTTTCCGGCTGGTTCAAGCGAATACGAAGAAAGAAGTAGAGCCTATCGAGGAAGTGATCCAATACTTCGTCGAATTGAAGGAAACCTGGATTCAAGCTGCGAAAGCAAACAATGCAACGCGCACAGGTACTGGTAATCAAGCATGAGTGAGGCAGAAGACATCGTGCGCCACGTCGAGCTTACTACCAATCAAATGGTCGAGCGGCTAGAATCTGCAAGCTATGAAGATTTAGCGGATTTCATAGAGGAACGCGATCAATTATTGGCTGAATTCCAACGGGTGCAGGAGCCTTCCGATTTGGCTCTTTATAGATCCAGTATCCTGGGGATTCTGGAGCAGGATAAGTTGCTCTGTGCCAAGATGATGGTATTCAAGGTAGAAGCACAAAAGGCCATTGAGAAGTTTCAAGCCGCGGAGAAGTACAAGCAGGTATATGATAAAGAATACACGATAGATAGTGTTTTTTTTAACAAGAAAAAGTAGATAATGATAGCTTCATATGCTTCAGGGTGCCGTACAAAACATTTGTGCGGTTTTTTGTCGTTTGTCTGATATCCTACAATGAACCTTGAAAAACTGTGGACAATGTGGATAACTCTGTGTATAACTTTGTTGAAAACAGCAATGTAAGCTTATAAATCGCGAATTCTTGCCTGTGAATTAGTTATTAACGTATTGTTAATACTTGAATTTTCTAAATATTTGGCCAACAATCGCTGTTGAAATTGACACTTGGAAAGTGCGGGTGATATATTCAAATGGCAGGTACAAATCGTAGTTACTTAATTGCAGTTACTCACGAATAGAAGGGAATGTTGGGCATGCAAGGTAAAGTGAAATGGTTTAATGCAGAAAAGGGTTATGGGTTCATTGAGCGTGAAGATGGTGGCGATGTATTCGTCCATTTCTCCGCGATCCAAACGGAGGGCTTCAAAACATTGGATGAAGGCCAAGCGGTTGAATTCGATATTGTAGAAGGCGCTCGCGGCCAACAGGCTGCTAACGTTACGAAGTTGTAACCTATGGCACTATAGGTTCTTGGCTATACATAATAGGGTTTGAATGAAAAGAAGCATCTAAATAACACTCTGGGAGGTCTCCTGGGGTGTTGTTTTTGTTGGAGCGAAACTGCTTGAAGTTAGAGGATAATGGTTAAGATGAGGAGTGGGAATGTAAACGTTTTTTGAAGATTGTTATGGAGTGTAGTATACTAGATTCATGAAAGGAGGAGAAGTACACATGAAATTCAACATCCGCGGACAAAACATTGAGGTAACTGAACCATTAAAAGATTATGTTGAAAAGAAATTGGCAAAGCTCGAAAAGTACTTTGAAACTCCCCCTACTTCCGACGTAAATGTAACATTGAGCGTTATTAAAGGATTACAAACTGTAGAGGTGACGATTCCGTTAAAAGGAGTCATGCTACGGGCTGAAGAGAAAAATAATGATATGTACGCTTCCATCGATCTGGTGACAGACAAGCTGGAAAGGCAAATACGCAAGCATAAAACTAAGGTGAACCGGAAGACTCGCCAAGAGGGCGGCCTTCGCGACATTCTGAGAGTGGATGCACCTTCGCAATTTGAAGACGAAGATGAAGATTATGAATTGGTAAGAACCAAAAGCTTTATGATGAAGCCGATGGATATCGATGAAGCCATTCTTCAAATGAACATGGTTGGCCATAGCTTTTTCGTATTTTCCAATATGGACACCGAGCAAGTTAATGTGGTATACAAGCGTGACGATGGCAAATACGGCTTAATCGAGCCAGCCAGATAGATGCATACATAAAAGAGCTTGCCTGAAAAGGTAGGCTCTTTTTGGCGATTTAAAGAATAAACACCAAATCTATGTACAATGATAGTAAAGATGCATAAGGCTGTTGTTGCGACTAGCGCTGCAAACTGCTACAATTTAAGGTAAACCGTTTTTATAAAAGGGAGATGAGCCCATGCTAGGACTCGTTAAAAAAATATTCGGAGACCACAACGAGCGAGAAGTCAAGCGATTGTGGAAAACTGTCGAAGTTATCAACAAGCTAGAGCCGACGATTGAGGCTTTAACAGACGAAGAATTGAAAAACAAAACCGCCGAATTCCGTGAGCGTTTGGAAAAGGACGAGACGTTGGATGACCTGCTGCCAGAGGCTTTTGCTGTAGTGCGGGAAGCTTCCAAGCGTGTGCTGAATAAGCGCCACTACGATGTGCAATTAATCGGGGGCATGGTGCTTCACGAAGGCCGGATCGCAGAAATGAGAACTGGGGAAGGGAAAACCCTTGTTGGAACCTTACCCGTGTATTTGAATGCGCTACTCGGCAGAGGTGTGCATGTAGTCACCGTAAATGATTACTTGGCACAGCGCGATAGCTCCGAAATGGGCAAGGTGTATGAGTTTCTTGGGATGAGTGTAGGCGTTAACCTCAATACACTGGAACACGAGGAGAAGCAAATTTCTTATTCGCGTGACATTACGTATGGAACGAACAATGAGTTTGGCTTCGATTACCTGCGCGACAACATGGTGCTGTACAAAGAGCAAATGGTGCAGCGTCCATTGTATTTTGCTGTGATCGATGAAGTGGATTCGATCTTGGTCGATGAAGCAAGAACACCGCTCATTATATCCGGACAAGCTGCCAAATCTACAGATATGTACTATATGGCAGACCGCTTTGTGAGCCGGTTAAAGGATGAGGAAGATTATATTGTCGATGTGAAGGTACGTTCCGTTACATTGACAGAGGCTGGCGTTAGCAAGGGTGAGCAAGCTTTCAATATTGAAAATTTGTTCGACCATGCGAATGTGACGATCAACCACCATATTACACAAGCCTTGAAGGCGCGCATCATTATGAGGCGTGATGTGGATTATGTCGTTCAGGATGAAGAAGTCATCATCGTGGATGAATTTACAGGGCGTATGATGACAGGCCGCCGCTATAGCGAGGGCTTACACCAAGCGATCGAAGCCAAGGAGCAGTTAAAGGTTCAAAATGAGTCGATGACGCTGGCAACGATTACGTTCCAAAATTACTTCCGGATGTACCGCAAGCTTTCGGGCATGACGGGTACTGCCAAGACGGAGGAAGAAGAGTTCAAGAAAATTTATGGTCTAGACGTGATTATGGTGCCAACCAACCGTCCAATGATCCGTGCTGATGGCCCCGATATTGTATATAAATCGGTAAACAGCAAGTTCCGTGCGGTTGTTGAAGAGATCGTGAAACGCCACCAGAACAAGCAGCCGATGCTAGTCGGCACGATCTCGATTGAGAATTCCGAACGTTTATCCGACATGCTTAAAAGCAAAGGGATCCAGCATAAGGTGCTTAACGCAAAATTTCATGCTGAAGAAGCAGAGATTGTGGCACGCGCAGGCGAGCCAGGCTCCGTAACCATCGCTACGAATATGGCTGGACGGGGAACGGATATTGTGCTGGGCGAAGGTGTGCCTGAAGTTGGCGGCTTGCATATTATAGGTACAGAACGGCATGAGAGCCGACGGATCGATAACCAGCTGCGTGGTCGTGCTGGACGGCAAGGCGATCCGGGCTCCTCGCAGTTTTACCTGTCGATGGAAGATGAGCTGATGCGCCGTTTTGGTGCGGAGAACATCATGGGCATGATGGATCGCCTAGGCTTCGAAGAGGACCAGCCGATTGAAAGCAAGCTGATTTCACGTGCGGTTGAATCCGCGCAGAAGCGCGTGGAGGGCAATAACTTTGACGTGCGGAAAGTGGTCCTTCAGTACGATGATGTGATGAACCAGCAGCGGGAAATTATTTATAAGCAGCGCCGTGAGGTACTGGAATCGGCGAACATTCGTGATATTGCCTTAGGCATGATCCTGCCTGTTGTGGAACGCATTGTAGAAGCGCATTGCCCGTCGGACCTGGTTCCCGAGGAATGGGATCTGCAGGCGATTGTTGATTACGCCAATGGAACCTTCCTGCAAGAAGGCCAGCTGTCCAAGGATGAGCTTTGGGGCAAGGAAAGCGACGAAATTACGCAATATATCAAAGACGTTGTACAGCGCATCTATGAAGAGCGCGAGCAAATGATCGGCGAAGAATTTATGCGTGAGTTTGAGAAAGTCGTGGTGCTTCGCGCTGTAGATTCCAAATGGATGGATCATATCGATGCGATGGATCAGCTGCGCCAAGGGATTCATTTGCGTGCATACGGCGGAACCGACCCTTTGCGTGAGTACCAATTCGAAGGCTTCGCGATGTTCCAGGAGATGATCCAGAGCATTCAGGAGGAAGTAGCCACTTACATCATGAAGGCTCATGTAGAAATGAACCTGGAGCGTCAGGCTGTCGTGGAAATTAATGCGACCGTTACCTCTGGGGAGCCTGCTCCTAAGAAGCCTGCGGTGACTAATGAAGCCGACAAGGTTGGCCGCAACGATGTATGCCCTTGTGGCAGCGGCAAGAAGTACAAACAATGCCACGGTGCTTCGTAAAGCATGGCTTGATGAAGCAGCTGGTAACATCGCTTTATAAGCGTAATGAAGGAGCAAACGATATGTTAGAGCCTGAGGTAAAGCAAAATTTGCGGGAAACAGCAGTGCGGTTGGCTGAGCTTAGGGGGTCCCTTTGACTTAGATCTAAAACTGGAGCAAATCGCGAACTATGAGGAAAAGATGTCAGTTCCCGATTTCTGGGATGACACGGACCAGGCACAGAAGCTGATCGCCGAAATGAACGCGATTAAAGGCGATGTGGATCATTTTCTGGGTATGGCCGCCGAGTATGAGGATTTGGAAATGCTGGTGGAGCTAATTCAAGAGGAGCATGACGACAGCATGGCGGTCGAAATCGAGCAGGGCATTACAGCATTGGTGAAGAAGCTGGACAGCTTCCAGCTGCAGCTGTTGCTAAGCCAGCCCTATGATAAGCTGAATGCGATCCTGGAGCTGCATCCGGGTGCAGGCGGTACAGAGTCGCAGGACTGGGCAGAGATGCTGCTGCGCATGTACAGGCGCTGGGCGGAGAAGCGGGGCTTCAAGGTCGAGGTGCTCGATTATTTGCCTGGTGATGAGGCAGGTGTGAAAAGCGTGACCTTGCTGATTACAGGCTACAACGCGTATGGCTACCTGAAGGCGGAAAAAGGCGTGCACCGACTGGTGCGGATTTCGCCATTTGATGCATCGGGACGCCGCCATACCTCGTTCGTATCCTGCGACGTTATGCCTGAAATTGACGACGATGTTGAAATCAATATCCGCACGGAGGATTTGAAAATCGATACGTACCGTGCGAGTGGTGCAGGTGGGCAGCATATCAATACGACCGACTCGGCCGTGCGGATCACGCATATGCCGACAGGGGTTGTGGTAAGCTGCCAGCAGGAGCGCTCCCAGATTAAGAATAGGGAAAAAGCGATGAAGATGCTTCGTTCCAAGCTCTATGAAAGAAAGATCGAGGAGCAGCTTAAGCATCTCGCCGAGATTCGCGGCGAAGTGGCGGATATTGCCTGGGGTAGCCAAATTCGCTCCTATGTGTTCCATCCTTACAGTATGGTGAAGGACCACCGTACTTTGGCAGAAACGGGCAACACTGGCGCTGTCATGGATGGCGATTTGGATGCTTTTATCGATGCTTACTTGCGAATGCAGATCGAACCTAAAGTAGCTGAATAGGTTTGATGCTGCAGCAGCAGGTTAAGGTCAGCACAAGTTCGTAATCAAACTCAAGTTCATAATTAAAGCCATTTAAGTAAATCCTACACATCATAGATGTCGGTCAACCTAACTTGTAAAAGATAGGGCAGCATATGCTGCTGCTATCCTTCTGCAAGGATGGCTGTCCAGGCGTAGTGGTGGGTAGGATTTTTTTGTGCTTTTCGATTAGATGGGGCGGTGTGGCTGGGTGGATGGGCTCGCCCAGTCCAGTGTCCATCCAAAATCAATCCAAAATCAATCCAGTGTGGAAACAAGTTGTAGCAGAGTAGAAGCAGTGTTAATCCCGCGAGCGAGGCGGATAGGTGGTGGCTCAAGTGATGAGGGTACAGAGGCGTGAGCGGAGCGTAGAGCGGCAGCGGCGCCGCACTCGGCGTGATGTGGTAGTGGAATATGGGCTTTTGTTACTAGGCTCCTTATTGATTGCCTTAAGCTTTAATATGTTTCTAAGCCCGAACCAGGTCGCTTCTGGCGGTGTATCGGGAATTAGTATTATTGTGCAGTCGGTATTTGGCTTCGAACCAGCGATTACCCAATGGGTATTGAATATTCCCTTGGTCGTGTTTGGCACTTATTTATTAGGTGGGCATTTTGGGCTAAAGACGGCGGTAGGCTCGTTCCTGCTGCCGCTAATCATATTGATGACGCGAGGCCTGCCTGCGTTGACGAATAATTTGTTGTTGGCCAGCATTTACGGCGGCATTCTGATTGGCATTGGTGTTGGTCTTGTTTTTCGTGGAAAGGGGTCAACCGGTGGACTGGACTTGGCAGCACAGATTGTGCATAAGTATACCGGTTTAAGTTTGGGGCTGTCGATGGCGATGCTGGACGGGCTGGTTATCGTAGCAGCGGGTTTTGTGCTTTCACCAGAAAAAGCATTATTTGCGCTAATTGGACTGTTCGTGACGGGGAAGACCATTAATATTGTGCAAATCGGACTCAGCTACTCGAAGGTGGCGTTTATTATATCGGAAGAGTCGGAAGCGATACGCCAGAAAATATTGCTCGAGATGGATCGTGGACTAACACAACTGCAAGCTACAGGAGGGTATACAGGGGAGCAGCGGACGGTGTTGATGGTCGTAGTAGGACAGACGCAGGTCAGTCGTTTGAAGGATTTGGTAAAGGCGGTGGATCCGCTCGCTTTTGTCATTTTGAGTGATACAAATGAGGTGTTGGGGGAGGGATTTAAGTTTGAGGGTTCTCGCTGATGGATGCCCACAGTGATGAGTACTAGTAAGCGATTACATAATAGATTTTAGGCCTTGAAATAAACAAATGCGGAGATGGACGGCTAGATGCTTGAGTTTGTGATCTTATCGAAGGCAATTATTATGGTTCTGGACACAAAGCCTTGAAGCCGCAGGAGCCAATCCCGACGGTTTTTTGGTGCGAGGATTCGTTAACGCTTGCTTCCGATCGTATGATCTATTAAATGGAGGATGCGTATAGCGCCAGATCTCGTATTTTTAAATAATAATGGGGTTATGTGGTTTTTGGGGGCGGGTAGTGATAAAATTTATAGGAAAGCTCGCAGGATCGACCAATTATGCTGTGCATTGGATTTATCGATTGAATTATTATTCTTTTAAATGTATAATAATACATACTTTATGTTTGGAGGGACGGCTATGTCTACGAAATTAAGAGCGGCTATAATTGGGGCAACAGGGTACGGTGGGGTGGAGCTTATTCGTTTGCTGCTGACACATCCTCATGTGGAAATCACATCGGTTATTTCTTCATCCAACGCGGGTGCGCCGATTGCAGACAGTTATCCACATTTGAATCAAATTGTACAGGACACACTCGATGCTATTGATGTGGGACTGATTAAAGATAAAGCGGATGTCGTGTTTCTGGCGACGCCTCATGGTGTTGCGGGTGAATTGGCGCCTAAGCTGCTGGAAGCTGGTTTGAAGGTTGTTGATCTTTCCGGTGATTTCCGTTTGAAGTCCGGCGAAGTGTATGAAAAATGGTATAAGCACAAACCCGCTGATCCGGCTTATGTGGCTAAGGCTGTGTACGGACTGTCTGAAGTGTTTGGCGAAGAGGTCAAGGGCTCTGAACTGATCTCCAATCCAGGCTGCTTTCCTACAGCTACTTTACTGGGGCTAATGCCTATCGTGAAAAAGGGCTGGGCGGAGCTGGGCTCCATTATTGTGGATGCGAAATCCGGTGTGTCCGGAGCGGGCCGAGGCTTGGGTTTAGGCGTGCATTTCTCTGAGATTAACGAAAACTTTTTGGCTTATAAAGTGAATAAACACCAGCATACTCCTGAAATTGAACAGGCACTTAGCCGTGTAGCCGGTGAGGAGGTCATGATCACTTTTACTACACATCTGGTACCGATGACACGTGGGATTTTATCAACGATCTATGTTAATCTGAAAGAGAAGCATACTGAGGATGAACTTATAAAGCTTTATCGCCATTATTATGAAGGACGGCAGTTTGTACGGATTCGCGACAAAGGCAAATGGCCGGCAACGAAGGAAGTATGGGGATCCAACTACTGCGACATCGGGATTTCGTTCGATGAGCGTACAGGGCGGCTAACGATTATTTCAGTGATCGACAATATCGTTAAAGGGGCCGGCGGCCAAGCGGTCCAGAACTTGAATTTAATGATGGGCTGGGATGAAGCGGCAGGGCTCGCTTTCACACCAGTATACCCTTAATGGACCAGATGAGGAGTAGATGAATAAGTGAGTAAGCAAATAAATGATTTATATACGGTCGTGCCCCAAGGCTCGATAACCATGCCCCAAGGCTTTCGCGCTGGAGGCCTGCACTGCGGTTTGAAAAAAACGAGCCGCTTCGATCTAGGTGTTATTGTATGTGAGGTGCCCGCCCAGGCGGCTGGCGTCTACACGCTGAATGCGTTCCAAGCGGCGCCACTGCATGTGACACGCGAGAGCGTTGCTGTAGAGGGCAAGCTGCAGGTGATGCTTGTGAACAGCGGCAATGCGAATGCTTGCACAGGCAAGCAGGGCGACCAAGACGCCCGCGGGATGCGTGCTGCTGCGGCTGAAGCGTTCGGCGTTGCCGAGCATTTGGTCGGCGTAACGTCGACTGGCGTGATTGGCGAGCTGCTGCCGATGCCGAAGGTATTGGGCGGTATCGAGAAGCTTCCACAGCAGGTGAAGGCGGATGGCGGCGAGGATTTTTGCCAGGCAATTCTGACGACCGACCTTGTACAGAAGATGACGTGTGTGCAACTGACCGTCGGCGGCAAGACGGTACATATTGCGGGTTCGGCGAAGGGCTCGGGGATGATTCACCCGAATATGGCAACGATGCTTGGCTTTATGACAACTGATGCCAAAATCGAGAGCGCCCAGCTGCAAAAGCTATTGAACGGCGTAACCGATTCAACGTTCAATATGATTACCGTTGATGGCGATACGAGCACCAATGATATGGTGATTGTGATGGCTAGCGGCCTCGCAGGCAACGACGAGAGTTTGACGCCGGAACATCCCGATTGGGCCGCGTTCGAAGCGGGCTTCCGCTATGTCGGCGAATACCTGGCGAAAGCGATTGCCCGTGACGGCGAAGGCGCAACCAAGCTGATCGAGGTCAGCGTGACGGGAGCCGAGACGCAAAACGCGGCTCGGGCCATCGCCAAAACGGTCATCGGCTCAAGCTTGGTAAAGTCGGCCTGCTTCGGTGCTGATGCGAACTGGGGCCGGATCATTGCGGCCGTTGGTCGCGCCGGGCAGCCCGTTAACACGGAAACCGTCGATATCCGCCTAGGCGATATCTCGGTGCTTGAGCAGTCGCGCCCGATCAAATTTGACGAACCACAAGCTGCCGAATATTTAAAAGGCGAGCTTGTCGTGATTCACGTGAACCTGAATATGGGCAACGAGCATGCCACAGCCTGGGGCTGCGATCTTACGTACGATTACGTGCGGATCAACGCCGCTTACCGGACGTAAGGCTTTTAATAAATATAGATTGTTGTTGGGTGGCTAACCATCGGATGTAACCACACAGCAATTAAGCACCACCACTAGTATCGATCTTCCTCGGTCTTTAGGGGAGTCCAGAGGGCACAGTCCTTGGAGCCCTCCCTATAGGGAGGGTTTGGGAGGGTAAACGTTTGGGAGGGTAAACAACTGATGTTTGTCATGAAATGTGGCGGCAGTACGCTAGCGGCGCTGCCTAGTTCTTTTTTCGAGGATATGAAGCAACTGCAGGATGAAGGCATTATTCCCGTAATCGTGCATGGAGGCGGGCCTGCCATCTCCGATACTTTAGGCAAGCTGGGCATTGAAACTGAGTTTGTAAACGGACTACGCAAAACAAACGAAGCTGTGCTTGATGTTGTCGAGATGGTATTGTCGGGGCAGATCAACAAGGAGATCGTCCGCAAAATCCAGCTGTCTGGCGCTCGCGCCATGGGGTTGTCTGGCGTCGATGGGCATTTGATCCAGGTGCGTCCTGTAGCCAATGCACATGAGGTAGGCCTAGTGGGCGATGTAACCCACGTGAACGCGGAGCTGCTTCAAGGCATCATCCAAATGGGCTATATGCCTGTTATTGCTCCAGTCGGCCTAGGGGCAGACGGAGGCCAGCGCTATAATATTAATGCGGATACCGCGGCAGGTGCGATTGCGTCGCAGCTTGGCGTGGAGCGGATGATCGTGGTGACCGATGTACCCGGCATTATGAAAACGGTGGGCGGCGAAAAAATCGTGCTTCCCTCCATCACCGTCCAAGAGATCAATGATATGATCACAAGCGGTGAAATTTATGGAGGTATGATCCCGAAGGTCCGTGCCGCGATCCAATGCATCCAAGGGAAAGTAAATGAAGTTATTATCGTTAACGGGTCTGAGCCGCAAGTGCTGAGTCGAGTTATTAAAGGTGAAGTGCTGGGTACACGAATCGTCAAATAGGAGTGAATAAGCATGAGAGAAGGAGCCAAAGCTTTATTTCCGAATTACGGAAGCCGCTACAATCTGGCATTTGTAAAGGGTGAAGGAAGCCGGTTATGGGATGAAAACGGCAAGCAATATTTGGACTTGATGAGCGGGATTGCGGTAACGAATCTGGGGCATGTCCCTAAGCAGGTAGCAGACCGTTTAAAGGAGCAGATCGACCAGATTTGGCATACGAGTAATCTATTCCATATTCCGAACCAAGAGAAGCTGGCCCAGCTGTTGACCGACAATAGCTGTGGCGATGCAGTGTTTTTCGGCAACAGCGGTGCGGAGGCCAATGAAGCGGCGATCAAGCTGGCTCGCCGCTACTTCAATAAAGTGCTCGGCAAGCCAGAGCAATATGAGATTATTTCCTTCCAGCAGTCCTTCCATGGGCGCACATTGGCGACATTAACAGCGACCGGGCAGGATAAAGTCAAGGAAGGGTTTGCACCATTGCCTATAGGCTTCGCATATGCTCCTTATAATGATGCGGAGGCATTAGAGCAAGCGATTACGCCCCAAACCTGCGCGATTATGCTGGAAATGGTTCAAGGTGAAGGCGGTGTAAACCGGGCTAATCCGGAATTTATCAAGCAGGTAGTCGCCTTGTGTGAGCAGCATGGCCTGCTGCTTATTGTTGACGAGATTCAGACGGGTGTTGGCCGCACGGGCAAGCTGTTTGCTTACGAGCATTATGGCATCGAGCCGGATATTTTTACATTGGCCAAAGGGCTTGGCAGCGGCATGCCGATCGGCGCAATGGTAGGTAAAGAAAAGCTGCGCGAGGCTTTCTCCGCAGGCAGCCACGGTTCTACCTTTGGTGGCAATTATTTATCCACGGCAGCGGGTGTTGCCACATTGGAAACGATACTGGAAGGCAAGCTCTCGGAGCGTGCGGCAGAGATGGGCGATTATATCGTAAGCGAGCTATCCAAGCAATTGGCAGATAACCCGCTAGTGAGCGAAGTGCGCGGCTTAGGCTTGCTGATCGGCATTGAATGCACGCAGCCCGTGGCGGACTTGATTACTACGCTGCAAGAGCATGCAGTGCTGGTCATATCGGCGGGACCGAATGTGATCCGCTTAGCGCCAAGCCTGCTGATAACCAAGGAAGAGGTCGACGAAGGATTGGCTGTTATCTGCTCGGTGCTGGGCAAACACGCGCAGCAAGCACAAGCAGCTACAGCCGTTCAATAGAGCATTAGGGCAAATCTAACGAAGAGAGGGGCAGTAACCTTGGCACAAACCGAGCAACAACTTGCTGTTGATTTGAAGGGTAGAGATTTTTTGGGACTGTCTGATTTTTCGACAGAAGAAATTCAATATTTGTTGGATTTGGCAATTGATTTGAAAAAGAAGCAAAAAGCAGGCGAAGCCTTTCAACCATTGAAGGGCAAGACTTTGGGCATGATTTTCGAAAAATCATCGACACGTACGCGAGTTTCTTTCGAAGTAGGGATGTACCAATTGGGCGGCCATGCATTATTTTTAAGCAGCAATGATTTGCAACTGGGACGTGGCGAAACCATTTCAGATACAGCACAGGTGATGTCGCGTTACTTGGACGGGATTATGATCCGGACACATGCACACCGTAAGGTGATCGATTTGGCGCGCGGCGCCACGATTCCTGTAATTAACGGGTTGACCGACCGTTCGCATCCCTGCCAGGCTTTGGCGGATTACCAGACGATTTTGGAGCATAAGGGCCATCTGCGTGGCTTGAAGGTCGCCTACATTGGGGACGGCAACAATATGGTGCATTCCTTGATGATGGGCGCGGCGAAGCTTGGCATCGATTTTGCGGTAGCTTCTCCACAGGGCTATGAGCCTAATGCTGGCATTGTGGCGTCAACCATGGACGTAGCCAACCAAAATGGCTGCAAGCTATATGTAGGGACTGATCCCAAAGAAGCTGCGGCTAACGCAGATGTCATATATACGGATGTATGGGCAAGCATGGGCTTTGAGACCGAGCAGAAGGAACGCGAGCTTGCATTTAAAAACTACCAAGTCAATGAAGCGCTCGCCAGCTACGCCCATAAGGATTACCTCTTTATGCATTGCCTGCCCGCCCACCGTGGGGAGGAAGTGAGTGAAGGCGTGATCGACGGATCGAACTCGATTATTTTCGACCAAGCTGAAAACCGCCTGCACGCGCAAAAAGCGATCATGGCCGCCACGATGTAGCCATCGTAGCAGGGTAAACAAGATTTTATATGATTTTTTAGCAAAATAAAGGTGCGCAGTAGCAGTCTGCAACAGTCTGCAAGTAACTTTCGAGTATTCAGCAGCCCGTAATTACGCTATAATCAGCTTTTATGTACAAGATTCCGAACTCATAACGATATCGACCTATTAAAGGAGCGCAGAACCATGGCTAAGCCGAAAATTGTTCTTGCCTATTCAGGCGGATTGGATACATCGATTATTTTAAAATGGTTAAAAGAAACGTACGACGCGGAAATTATTGCTTTTACAGCAGATATCGGGCAAAGAGACGAGTTGGACGGTCTGGAAGAAAAGGCGCTGGCAACCGGTGCTTCGAAAATTTACATCGACGATTTGCAGGATGAATTCGCCAAGGATTTTATTTACCCGATGTTTCAAGCGGGTGCTTTGTATGAAGGGCAATATCTGCTCGGCACGAGCATCGCACGTCCTTTAATTGCGAAGCGGATGGTCGAAATCGCCCGCCGCGAGGGCGCGATCGCTATTGCCCACGGCGCTACTGGCAAAGGCAACGACCAAGTGCGCTTCGAGCTAACCGCGGCTGCACTGGCTCCAGAGCTTGAGGTTATCGCTCCATGGCGTTTGGACGCGTTCCGCGAAACATTCCCAGGCCGCGCTGAAATGATCGCTTATGCCGAAAAGCATGGCATTCCTGTTACAGCTTCGGCATCGAAGCCCTACTCGACAGACCGCAACCTGCTGCATATCAGCTTTGAGAGCGGCATGCTGGAGGATCCTTGGTTTGATCCAAGCGCAACCTCGAACAAAGAAATGTTCGTACTGAGCGTTGATCCTGAGGATGCACCTGACCAAGCCGAATATATCGAGCTGAACTTTGAAAAAGGCAACTGCGTGGGGATCAACGGTGACCTGATGACGCCTTTGCATATTATGGATAAGCTGAATGAGCTAGGTGGCAAGCATGGCATCGGCCGTGTGGATATGGTGGAAAATCGTTTTGTCGGCATGAAGAGCCGCGGCGTGTACGAAACACCTGGCGGTACGATCCTGTTCTCCGCACACCGCAAGATGGAGTCGCTAACGATGGACCGTGAAGTGATGAGCCTGCGCGATTCACTAATATCCCGTTACAGCACGCTTGTTTATAATGGTTTCTGGTTCGCTCCTGAGCGTTTGGCTCTGCAGGCGTTGGTAAATGAAAGCCAGAAAAATGTATCCGGCACCGTACGCTTGAAGTTATACAAAGGCAATGTTATTGGAGCCGGCGTACAAAGCCCTGTCAGCTTATACAATCCGAATATTGCTACAATGGAAGCAGATCCAACTCAAGCTTACAACCAAGGCGATGCCACCGGATTTATCCGCTTGAACGCTTTACGCTTGAAGGTTTCCTCCGGCGTTGAGCAAAGCGCTAAATCTTAGAACCAAGCTAAAATCAACATCGCGGCTTTCCTAAACCTTCATGAAGATGTAGGAAGCCGGCAGAGAGGGGCAGACAAGTGTCAAAGCTTTGGGGTGGACGTTTTACGAAAAAGACCGACCAACTGGTGGAGGAATATACAGCTTCCATTTTGTTCGATAAAGAGCTGGCCGAGGAGGACATTGCGGGGAGCTTGGCGCATGTAACCATGCTCGGCAAATGTGGAATCCTGCCGCTGGAGGATGTAGGTAAGATCAAGGGCGGTTTGCTCAAAGTGCAAAGCAAGATCCGGCTGGGGGAGATGGAATTCACAGTTGGTGACGAGGATATTCATATGAATATCGAGAAAGCACTGATTGAAGAGGTTGGTCCTGTGGGCGGGAAGCTGCACACCGGACGCAGCCGTAATGATCAGGTAGCCACCGACATGCACTTGTATTTACGCAAGCGTGTCGTAGAGTTTGTTGGCCTGCTGAATACCTTGCAAGAGGCACTTATTGGGCAAGCATCCCAAAATCTAGATACGATCGTGCCCGGGTATACGCATTTGCAGCGTGCCCAGCCGATCCTGTTCGCCCATCATCTAATGGCGTATGTATCGATGTTTCAACGCGATATCGAGCGCCTGCAGGACAGCTACAAGCGGATTAACGTGTTGCCCTTAGGCGCAGGGGCGCTGGCAGGGACGACGTTCCCGATCGACCGCCATTTTGTAGCGGAGCAGCTTGGCTTTGATGGTGTATATGAAAATTCGCTCGATGCGGTAAGCGACCGCGATTTCATTATCGAATTCCTGTCGAATGCCTCGATGATTATGATGCATTTATCACGGTTTTCCGAGGAAATGATTTTGTGGTCCTCCACAGAATTCCGTTTCATCGAGCTGGATGATGCCTTCTGTACAGGCAGCAGCATTATGCCGCAGAAAAAAAATCCCGATGTGCCCGAGCTCGTTCGCGGCAAAACAGGCCGTGTATACGGAAACTTGTTCGGCCTGCTGACGGTGCTTAAATCATTGCCATTAGCCTATAACAAGGATATGCAGGAAGATAAAGAAGGCATGTTCGATACGGTACGGACGCTGCAGGGGGCGCTACAGCTATATGCTCCAATGGTCAGCACGATGAAGGTGAACAAGGAACGGATGCGTCAAGCCGTCAACCAGGACTTCTCCAATGCAACCGATATTGCCGATTATTTGGTGAATAAAGGGCTGCCTTTCCGCCAAGCCCATGAAGTTATCGGCAAGACGGTGCTGTACTGTATCCAAAACGAAAAGTTTTTGCTGGATCTGAAGCTGGAGGAATACCACCAGTTTTCCGAGCTGTTCGAGGCGGACATTTATGCTGTACTTCAACCGGAGCAGGTGGTCAATGCACGTAATGTGTATGGTGGCACAGCTACAGGACAGGTATCGGCTGCGATAAGCCGTGCCGAAGTCGTTAAGGCGAAGACGGACGAATGGTTCCAAGAGTACTATAACAAAAGCAAATAAGACCATAGAGTTCCAAAAGTTATTTTCAGGATATTAAAAGAACCTGCAAGCCCACGGATGTCATGGGTTTGTGGGTTCTTTTGCGATTCAAAGCCCAATTTCAAATTAGGGGGGAATTCTCCTGCTTTTTGTGCATAAATCAGTTGAAAAATGCAACTGTTTGCAAGGGCATTAGCAGGAGCTTTTCCAGTTCACTTCTCCCCCTTTATTTCCATGTGCATAAATTATCTGAATGTCGGCCCTTTCACCCCGTCCTCGATCAGCGGAGCCTCGTAAGGCTTGCCATCTGGGTTCGGGTTCGGGCCTGCGCCACGCTGCGGCGCAGGTGTGCCGCCTGGACTCCCCGTGCCATCCGGTCCGCCCGGGCTTTGGCGGACGGCAATAACGGTAGGCTGTGCAGCATAGGTATCCTGCGAAATCCGCTCCTGGCCGATAAGCTGGCCGTTTTGCCGCTTATAACGGAACGTATCGACCACGTAGCCCAGCTTGCCTTCACTGATCGTCTGCTGCTTGCCAGCGGGCAAGGTTGGGTTGGCGACGTATTTGGTGGCAGGCTGCAGTGTGCGGACGGTTTTGGACTCGACCGTATAGGTAATATCGGTTGGGGTATGCCCGAATAACTTGACGGTTATGATTTGGTTATCCATTAAGGTACGGATCAGCAGGTGCTTCTCGGTACTGTTACGAAACTGGAAGTTAATATGCCCAGCGGCGAAGGTAGCGTCCTGGCCAAGCGGCACATAGCTGACAGGAAGCGAGTGGTTACGGCGCTCAACAATAGCGAGCCCGGCGCGCAGCACCGCATTGTAGAGGGTAGTGGATACTTGGCAGATGCCACCGCCAATGCCAGGCACAAGCTTGCCATTCACAATGACTGGCGCTTCTTTGAAGCCATATTGGGCTTCTGTCCTTGTAATGTAAGCTGCATAATCAAACACTTCCCCCGGCTTCAGCAGTACATCGTGGATGGCCGCTGCCGTGGAGCGGATGTTATGAAGGCGCCCTTCGCTATTTTGCAGGAGGTTGGTGGTGAACTCATTGATTTTGTAGTCCACTCCTTGCTCCTGGAGCAAGCTTAGCGTGACAGCAGGCTTCTCTTTCACAAAGGTTACTGTAATTTTGAATGGTTCTCCTACGGTCTTTGCTATTCCTGCTTCCCCTGCTCTCGGTGCTGTTCCCTCCATGCCCTCTTGTCCGGCTGCCCCTTCTGCGCTTCTGATCGTCGTCAGCTGGGAGGCAGCCGCCTTTAATGGCTCCAGCAGCGCGGCTTCGTCGATTCGGATGGCGTCTACCTCAGGGACGTAGCTGACCATGTCGGTCGGTCCGACAATGCGCTGCGCGTTTACCGGCTGCTGCTCATAGAAAGCTGGAAGCTGCTTGGCGAGCAAGGCGTGAAGCTTGGTGGCATCGATGTCGTAGTGTACCGCAAGCTGCTGGTTGCGGAGCTTCCAGCGAAGGAGCGCCCGCTCAAAGGGCGAGCCCACCCTGAGCGCCGCTAGCGGACCCAGTACCTCATCAAGCACTACCTGCAGCCCTAGCTGCTCGGCTGTCCAAGCTGAAGGTGGAAGTGCAATATCTGGCTGGCCGCTGGCCAGCAGGATAGGTTGCTCCAGCAGCAGCTTTTTTTTGTATGCCAGCTGTTGCTCGAATTGCGCCCAGCTGAGTCTGCCTACGTTCCACCCATCTACATTTAAGCCTGTGGGCAGTCGAGTTTGTATCCCATATAAAACTAGCGATAAGCACATGAGCGCTATCATGGACAAAACCAACACCCCTACACGTCCCCAAAGGGTTCGTTGCTGCACCATAAGGCAAGCTCCTTTTTATAAGGGCTTCATCCGATGACAGGCCCTGCTTGTATACTTGATGTATATGCGGGCAAGCGCCGTAACTTGCCACAACGCCAAAACGTTAACCGATCCGCCACAACCTCAGCGAAAACGCAAGTTAAATGTGAAAAAAAGATGAAATTCATTTCGATACGAAGGATTATGGGTGTTTGTGTCGAAAGTCTATAAGCTAGTTAAATAATCAGGATGTGATACCGTGATAGAAATGCAGGATGTGTGGAAAACGTACCCAGATGGCAGCCATGCCTTAAAGGGGATCACCGTCAAGGTGAACCGCAATGAATTTTTATATGTGGTAGGTCCTTCTGGTGCAGGCAAATCGACATTTATGAAATTGATCTATAGAGAAGAAAGACCAACTAAGGGGAGTATTTTTGTTAATGGCTTTAACCTGGAGAAGCTGAAGCAGCGCAAAATTCCTTATGTAAGACGGAACATCGGCGTGATTTTCCAGGACTATCGGCTACTGCCCAAGCTGACCGCGTTTGAGAATATTGCTTTTGCGATGGAAGTTATCGAGGCGCCTAAAAAAATTATTAAGAAACGGGTAACTGAGGTACTAGAGCTAGTCAAGCTTAAGGATAAGTCTGGGTCTTTGCCGAGCCAGCTATCAGGGGGGGAGCAGCAGCGTGTGGCCATAGCCCGTGCGATTGTGAATAACCCGACTGTGATTATCGCGGATGAGCCTACAGGTAACCTGGATCCGGAAACCTCGTGGGGCATTATGAAGCTGATGGAAGAAATTAATTTTCGTGGTACGACTATTATTATGGCGACGCACAACAAAGAAATTGTGAATACGATCCGTAAACGTGTGCTTGCTATTGAAAATGGCCAAATCTCCCGCGACCAAGTCAGGGGTGAATACGGTTATGAGGATTAGCACAGTGCTGCGGCATATTCGCGAGGGCTGCAAAAATGTGGTCCGCAATGGCTGGATGTCCTTTGCTTCGATCAGTTCAATTTCGATTTCGTTGTTTATTTTAGGCATCTTTTTATTGCTGACCTTGAACGTTAATTATTTGGCGGAGCAAATCGAATCCCAAGTAGAGATCCGTGTCTATCTGGAGGTTAACACGTCCAAGGAGCAGATCCAGGGTTTGCAGGCAGAAATCAGTGCTATCCCTCAAGTGGAAAAGCTGCTGTTCGTGTCCAAGGAGGAAGGCATTGTGTATTTGCGGGAAAAGCTTGGAGAGAGCGGAAAGCAGCTTTTAGAGGGTTTTGATGGCGATAACAATCCGCTGAATGATTCGTTCACGATTGAGGTTGTGGAGCCTAGAGAAGTAGCCAGTGTCGCACAGAAAATTAACGAGATCAACAACAGTAAAGCCAATAAACCTATTTACCGAGTGAGCTATGGGCAAGGAACGGTAGAAACGATGTTCAAAGTGACACAAATTATCCGTAACGTAGGGCTTGTACTGGTTGCCGGGCTTGCACTAACCGCGATGTTCCTGATCGCGAACACCATTAAGCTGACCATTATCGCGCGGCGACGTGAAATTGCCATTATGAAGCTGGTAGGAGCAACCAATTCGTTTATCCGCTGGCCCTTTTTTATAGAAGGTGCATTGCTTGGCATTATAGGCTCCGTCATTCCGGTCGCTATTTTATTATATGGCTATTGGCAGTTGATGAATTCCACTCAGCTGGATTTAAACCTACTGATGATCAAGCTGCTTCCTTTCGAACAGGTTTATTACACGATGTCGGTCCTCTTGCTGGGAATTGGAGTTATGATTGGCATTTGGGGAAGCACGTTGTCTGTACGCAAGTTTTTAAGAGTTTAGTAGAAGCGTGAACACGATCATGCGCCCACAGTTGTTTAGGCAGAGATGATTCATGCTCAACATTTTTTGGGGTTGTTGCTTAGTCTAATTTTGGGGAGGAAGCAAAGGTTGAAGAAACGTTTTCTATCTTTCGTCGTATCGGTAGCAGTAGTTGGTACGTTAGCCACGCCGCAGTTGGCAGGGGCTACGATGTCGGCAACCAAGAAAATTGAGCAGGAGCTGGGCCAGATTAAGAAAGTAATGTCCGCGGCGCAGCAGAAGGCGGCAGAAACGCAAGCGGAAATAGCGAAGGTCCTGCAAGAAAAGCAGGTTGCCAGCGTCGATATTAATGCGTTATTGGGTCAAATTGAGACGACCAACCTAAAGCTGAATACGCTTAATAACCAAATCAGTACGGTAAAAGATAATTTGGAGGTAAATGGCAAGCAGCTCGAGGAAGTCGAGGAACGGGTGGAATCCCGGGATGCGTTGCTCAAATCACGCCTTCGTTTAATGTATATGAATGGTGTCGTTTCGTATGCGGATGTATTGCTCAGCTCAACCAGCTTTGGCGATTTTTTGGATCGCCTGAACGCATTGAACGCAATTGTGAACCAGGATAAGCAAATTCTGGAGGCTAACCGTAAGGATCGTACCGTCATGGAAGGCAAGCGGGTACAGATTGAGCAGCAATTGAATCAGGTTAAGGATTTGTACAGCCAGACCGCACTTATTAAAACAGATTTGGTTATCAAGGAGAAGGAGAAGGAAGTCAAGATTGCAAGCCTTTCCCAAATCGAAAAAGAAAAGAAGCACGAGCTTGAGGATATCAGTGAAGACCAGGAAAAAATGCTTCTAGAATATGCACGTAAGGAAGCCGCATTGGCTGAGGCCAAGCGCAAGGCGGCTGAAGCTGCTGCTGCGGCTGCCGCAGCTAAGGCGGCGGCTAATGCGAAGGCCAAACCAGGTGCAGCTAATTCACCTAGTAATTCACCTGCGCCCGCTGCACCCTTCACCGGGGGCAAGTTTGGCTATCCGTTAGGCAAGGTATACCCAATGACATCGGATTTTGGTAATCGCTCTGATCCCTTTACGGGTAAGAAGAAGAGCCATAATGGCATTGATTTGGGAGCCCCCAACGGTACGGGCATATTGGCTGCAGGCGATGGTGTCGTTATTGTGGCTTCCTGGTGGAGCGGCTATGGGAATACTGTTATTATCGACCACGGAAACGGCTACTGGACCTTATACGGACATATCCGCAACGGGGGTACCGTGGTAGAGAAGGGTGACATTATCAAACGTGGGCAAAAGGTTGCAGAGGTTGGTTCTACTGGAGAATCGACGGGAAACCACTTGCATTTTGAGGTGCGAATCAATGAATCCCCAGTTGACCCTAAACCTTATCTTCGCTAAAGTATTCACTAAAGAATGTGCTAAAGAAACACCGAGTCACGCGTCCACGGTCTACTTGTGTCAGAAAGTAGCTGTCGACAACCAGCATTCGGATGTTCCTCAGCCGCTGTTAATAATTTCTAGGAGCTTGTCATACACTACAAGGACGAGTCCAATAAGGTAGTCATAAAGGCGGTGTAATTAAAAAGATGGCATTTAAGGGACGTACAGTAATTTTATTTGTATTGTTAGCGATGTTCGCCAGTAGCATTATGACACTTATGATCGTGAATCCAGCGACGTTTGCTGCAGCCGGCAAGGAAGGTGTAGCCTTGGGCAGCACCAAATCGGGGCTAAGCACCAAGGATGTAAACAAGCTGTCTACCACCTACCAATTGATTGAAGGCAAATTTTTGTCGGAGGTTGACCATGATAAAGTGGTGAACGGCGCCATTAATGGGATGTTATCCTCCTTGGAGGATCCCTTCACCGTTTACATGGACCAGAAGGAAGCCAAGCAATTCGACGAAAGTATTACATCCTCGTTCCAAGGGATCGGCGCTGAGGTTTCCTTGGAAGATGGCAAAGTGACGATTGTTTCTCCGATTAAAGGCTCACCGGCTGAGAAAGCGGGGCTGCATGCTAATGATGTAATTGTTTCCGTGAATGGCGAGAAGCTTGATGCTTTAACGCTGAACCAAGCGATCATGAAAATTCGGGGTCCCAAGGGCACACAGGCCAAGCTGGAAATTGTGCGGAGCGGCTCTGCCGATCCGATCCAAATGACGGTAGTCAGGGATGATATTGATGTGGAGACCGTATATGCCGAAATGCTCCCAAACAATATTGGCAAAATCGAGATTCGCCAGTTTTCCAGCAATACCTCCAAGCGTTTCAAGGATGAGCTGAAGACCTTGGAAACCAAAGGAATGAAAGGCTTGGTTATTGATGTACGGAATGATCCAGGCGGCTTGCTTTCAGCGGTTGTAGAGATTGTGGAGCCTTTTGTGCCTAAGGGAAAGCCGATCGTGAAGATTGAGAACCGCAAGGGGGAGCAAGAAGATACAACCTCTGCAGGTACGGGTAAGAATTACCCAGTTACCGTACTTATTAATAAAGGCAGCGCAAGTGCTTCGGAAATATTGGCTGGAGCCCTGCATGATTCTTCTGGCAGTAAGCTGATTGGTGAAACGACCTTCGGCAAAGGCACTGTCCAAGTTACCTTTGAGAAGGAAATGGGCGATGGCAGCAATATTAAGATGACCGTCTACAAATGGTTAACACCAAACGGTACATGGATTCATAAAAAAGGAATCGAACCGGACATGGCTGTCGAGCAGCCTGCTTATTTTAAAGTGGCGCCTTTGACCAAGAAAGCAACACTGGTACAGGATATGAACAGTGAGGATGTCAAAAACCTGCAAACGATGCTCAAGGGGCTTGGATTAAACCCGGAACGTGCAGACGGCTATTTCAGCGATAAGACAGCTTTGGCGGTGAAGGCTTTCCAACGGCTACAAAATATGCCTATAACCGGAGAGGTTGATGTGGAAACAGCCACTCGGATCGAGAAAGCGATATTAAATGAAATTAAGGATCCGAAAAATGACCTTCAGCTAAAGGCGGCCATCCAGCATTTGGAGACGACTATGCCGAAGTGATCACTTCATTTACCATTTCGCGATAAATACTAACAGATATTGGTTCATATAGTCTCTTGGCAGGATATAATTGGGTGGGGCAGGATATCTACTGCTCTACGTCGAAATTATGTAGGAAGGTTGGGTTTATCCAGCCTTCCAATTTTTTGTTGACGAGGGAGCAATAAAATGAACGTATACATGGAAATAGCCAATAAAGGGCTTCATGCCTTGCTCCAGCTTTTCATAAACCCTTTTTATTACATAGGCATTATTTTTATAATTTTGCAGTATCGAAGGCAGATTAGCTTGGAACGTAAACTGTTTCACACGAAGCTGCATTCTTTACTGGGGCAAACTTGGAAAACGCTTTTATGGGGATGGGTTGGGGGACTTGCAGCTTCGATTGTTATGGCTTTCGTAGGTGCTACGGTGCAAGCTGAGGCCATAGTCTTTTTGTGGGTGATTTCGCTGCTGCTGCTCTTTATCCGGGTGCGGTTTCTATGCTGGGCGTACGCCATCGGCGTTATCGGTATCTTACATAGCTTATGGATTATGGTGCCAGCGCTTAGTGGATATCCGTCTATGTCATGGTTCGCAGATCCCTTGCTCCAGCTGAATATGCCATCCTTGTTAGCGCTAATTGCTATCCTGCATATCGTGGAGGCGATCTTGATTCGTAAAAGAGGTGCTGAGACCGGCACTCCGATGTTCTATGAAAGCAAGCGCGGCAAAATTGTAGGAGGCTACCAGTTGCAGGGGTTTTGGCCAGTGGTTTTATTTCTGGTCGTTCCGATGCAGGGCGGCGGCAGCCTGCTGCCTTGGACGCCGCTCATGGGTGGCGACCTGTGGAGCGGCGGCTGGGCGATCATCGGCTTCCCGATGATGCTCGGCTTCGCCGATATCACGTTGTCCCGCCTGCCGCAGGAGAAGGCAAGGATCAGCTCCAATCTGCTGCTCCTGTATGCAGCCGTGGTGCTGTTATTAGCCCTATTGGCTTATCTTGGCCCAATAGCGACGATAATTGCTTCCATGGGCTGTATAGCGCTTCATGAGAGCCTCAGGCTTTATAGCCGTTGGGATGAATCGAATCGGCAGCCTTACTTCGTGCATGACCACCGCGGGTTGAAAATATTAGGGATCATACCCGGCAGCCCTGCAGCGGAGCTGGGCATCGTGCCTGGTGAAATGATTCATAAGGTCAATGGGCAGCCTATAGGCTCAAGGCAAGAATTGCATCAAGCGATCATGCTGAACTCGGCGTTTTGCAAGCTGGAGATCCTGAACCTGGCTGGGGAAAACAAGTTTCTAAAGCGGGCCATGTTCTCTGGGGAGCACCACCAGCTTGGTATTATTTTGGCACCTGACCAGGATGCGCTATATTATGCCGAAGAGAAACAGCTACACTTTCTGGGCTATTTGCGTAGCAGGCTGTCAGGTGTGAACCGGAAGCAGCCGCGAAAGCCAGTTTCTGTGGAAGAACAGCTTTAAGTAGGTCCAGACGATTTCAAGTACGACATTATGACTGAAATTGCATCGCCTGTCTTCGCCTGCGTACCTCCGCAGTCGCTAGCTCTATAAAGCACCGTCAGGAAATTCTCTGACGGCTTTTTTTGCATACCAAATTGTTTTTTATAGCAAGCTTGGGGAAGCTAATAAAAAACGATGGAGGAGACCAGCAAGTGGACACTTCGATATATGATTGCGTGATTGTCGGAGGCGGTATAGCCGGCCTTCAGGCAGCGATTCAGCTAGGCAGGTATAAACATCGGATACTGGTTATCGACAAAGGCGAAGGGCGATCGACCTTATGCAGAAGCTATCACAATATACTAGGCTGGCCTGAAGGAGTGTCGGGTGAGGAGCTGCGCAGACTGGGCAGCTTACAGGGGGAGCGGCTGGGCGTTCAGTTTATGCAAGCTGAGGTGACAGGCCTCAAGCGGAGGGATTCTTCATTTATCTTGGAGAGGGAAGGGCGGCAGCCTTTTATTGAGGCTTCCACGGTGCTGCTTGCGACGGGACTGTCGGATAGATTCCCTGATCTTCCTGGACTTAGGTCTTGTCTGGGATTAACGGTTTATGTATGTCCCGATTGTGATGGCTATGAAGTGGATGGCCGCAAAACGATTGTTATGGGCTCAGGCAACGTGGGAGCTTCAATGGCACTGGCGCTGCTCTATTGGACGAAGGATGTCGTGTATATCAACCATGAATGGGAGAGGGAAGCGACGGACAGTAGGCAGCTCCTTGAGCTGCAAGCACATGGTATTAGGCAGATCGATGCAAGCCTGTCTGAGGTGCTGGTGAATAGCGCTACTGACGGTGAGTTTCAGGGAGTTCGGCTTGCTGACGGCCGTGTGGTTGCTGGTGAGCGGGGGTTCATCGCTTTTGGGAGGAACCATGTTCACTCGGAGCTGGCCAGGCAAATCGGGATACAATGTTTAGACAATAAACATATTATAACGGACCCTCGCAGCAAAATGACGAACGTCCCCCGAGTATGGGCGGCAGGAGATGTTGGCGTGCATGCGGAGCAGCTTACCATTGCCATGGGCGAAGGCTCACAGGCCGCCATATGGATTCATAAGGAGCTGCTGGGGATCAACGCCCGACCCTTAGGCTTGTCCTAACGATCCAAGTCCAACAACCATCAGCACATATAACAAAGCAGCCTAAAACCTAAGTACAGGCTTCAGGCTGCTGCTTTTTACTGCTGTGGTGCTTCACGCAGGACGATGATTTCCACACGGCGGTTTTTAGAGCGATTCTCAGGAGTGCTATTATCAGCAACAGGATGCGTATCGGCGAAAGCGCTCGACATGAATTTTTTGGGCTCCAGGCCCATGGTATCCGTGAAATAACGAAGTACGGACAACGACCGTTCGGAGGAAAGCCGCCAGTTATCCTTGAACAATGAACCTGTTGCTAAAGGAACGTTGTCGGTGTGGCCTTCAATGCTAATGACTGAATCTAAAGTGGGGAGCAACGTGGAGAGCTTGTCAAGAATGGGATAGGCATCCCTTTTCAAATCAGCTCTGCCCAGGTCGAATAAGAATAAATCATTTAATGTAACGTTAATCCCCCTTGACGTATTGGCTACAAATATTTGAGATTGCAGGTTTTGTTGCTGTATGTACTGTTGGATCTTCTCCATTAAATCCTGGAACTGCTTTTCGCGGAGCTCGTTGAGTTGCACTTCTTTGTCCACTTGCTCCTTCTTGTCTTTGTTGTCGTCTTCCTTCAAATTACCTTCGTTGGCTTGGGCTGGATTCAAGCTGCCAAGAACGCCTGCACCTTGGGGCATGATCGATTCGGATTTCGTATATTCGAGGTTCAAGGACTGTGCCAGTACTTCGTATTTTTTCGTATCGACCTGACTCATTGCATACATGATAACAAAGAAAATAAGCAACAGTGTGATGAGGTCGGCATAGGTAATAAGCCAGCGCTCGTGGTTTTCATTTTCAACGCGTTTTTTCCTATTCCTCGCCACCTTTATCATCCTCGCCTTCAGGTCTTTTAATGCCTTGATGCTGGAAGGACCTCAATTTCTTCTTAATCAACTGTGGATTCTCTCCGGCCTGCAGAGCCAGGATACCTTCAAGCATGAGTTCCATTTCGGATATTTGTTCTTTGCTGCGAATTTTGATTTTGGTGGAAATCGGTAAATAAATGACATTGGCTGAGGAAACCCCGTATAAAGTGGCGGTAAAGGCTACTGCGATAGCAGGACCTAAGGTGCCTGGGTCTGACAAGTTGCCGAGTACGTGGATTAAGCCCATAACCGTACCGATGATTCCCATAGCAGGTGCATAGCCGCCCGCAGTCTCAAAAATTTTGGCCCAGCCCTCATGGTGGTGCTCCAACGCATCCATCTCCAGCTCCAGGATCTGCCGGGTCAGCTCAGGGTCGGTACCATCCACAACCATCATTAACCCATCGCGCAAAAACTGGTTATCATGCTCTTGTGCACGTTGCTCCAAGGCTAATACGCCTTCTCGCCTCGCCACGGTCGCCATTTCCACGAGCTCTTCAATGATAATAGCGGGATTGCGCTTTGTTTCCTTGAAAGCCATACCTAGAGCCTGGGGAATTTCCTTCAACCGCGACATCGGGAAACTGATTGCAACTGCACCCGCCGTGCCTCCAAAAATAATAACCATAGCACTGGGGACGAATAAAGCTTTCAAATGACCGCCATCCCACATATACCCGCCGATTAAAGCGCCCAATCCAATTACAAGACCTAAGATTGTTGTTAAATCCACGTTTCCTCTCACCCCTACTACTGAATAAATGACGCTAATATTATATGTTTTGTTTCTAGTTGGACTGTTTAAAATAACCAATGAAGGAAGCTTTCTTTATTTGCAACAAAAGGTGAAAAAAGGTATAATAAATGGGAACAGGCATTCCTATGTGGCGGGTTGTCGAACGGTGTCATGCTTCGTCGCATGACGCATAATATTTATCGGAAATAAACGATTAAAAGTTTAGACAAATTGATCATCAATGGACGGTGATAGAATGAACGAAGTTATATTAAGCCATAAACCATTTGAGCTTATTTCTGATTATACACCTCAAGGAGATCAGCCACGGGCTATAGAAGAGCTCCTTAAGAGTATCGAGTCCGGACAAAAGCATCAAACCCTGCTAGGTGCTACAGGTACAGGGAAAACCTTTACAGCCGCGCATGTCATTGCCAAGCTGAATCGGCCTACACTATTAATTGCCCACAATAAAACGCTCGCAGCCCAGCTTTGCAGTGAATTAAAGGAATTTTTCCCTAACAACGCGGTTTCCTATTTTGTCAGCTATTACGATTATTATCAACCCGAAGCTTATATCGCTTCTTCAGATACATTTATTGAAAAGGATTCCAGCATTAATGAGGAGATCGATAAGCTGCGCCATTCTGCGACCAGCTCCTTGTTCGAACGCCGCGATGTCATCGTTGTTGCCAGTGTATCTTGTATTTATGGCCTGGGGTCCCCGATTGAATATGGCAATCTGGTGCTTTCCCTTCGCGTGGGGATGGAGCGCTCACGAAACGAAATTTTGCATCGATTGATCGATATCCAATATCAACGAAATGATATGAACTTCGTGCGGGGCACGTTTCGTGTGCGTGGCGATGTTGTTGAAATATTTCCTGCATCCCATAGTGAGCATGCAGTCCGTGTTGAGCTGTTCGGCGATGAGATCGAACGGATCACCGAGATTAACGTGCTAACCGGGGAAATTATCGGCGAGCGCGACCATATTGCGATTTTCCCTGCCTCTCACTTCGTGACCCATGAGGACACAATGAAACGGGCTTTGGTCAATATCGAGCGTGAGCTTGAGGAACGTCTGGCAGAGCTTAATGAAAAGGGCAAGCTGCTGGAGGCACAGCGGCTGGAGCAACGGACCCGCTATGATATCGAGATGATGCAGGAGATGGGCTTTTGCTCCGGGATCGAGAATTACTCGGGACCTTTGACCTTTCGTGAGACTGGCGCGACCCCTTATACGTTATTCGATTATTTTCCGGACGATATGCTGATTATGGTCGATGAGTCCCACGTGACTCTGCCGCAAATTCGCGGGATGTACAATGGCGACCGTGCTCGGAAGGAAGTACTTGTGGAGCATGGATTTCGGCTTCCTTCGGCGATGGATAACCGACCGCTGCGCTTCGAGGAATTCGAGGCTAAGGTCACACAAGCCGTATTTATTTCAGCTACGCCAGGGCCTTATGAGCTAGAGCATTGCCCGGTGATGGTCGAGCAAATTATACGCCCAACCGGCTTGATTGACCCGATTATCGAGGTTCGCCAAACCAAAGGGCAGATCGATGATCTGCTGGGTGAAATCAATGATCGTATTAGTAAGGACGAACGTGTGCTGGTTACGACATTAACGAAGAAAATGTCGGAGGATCTAACCGACTATTTCAAGGAGATAGGGATTAAGGTACGGTACCTGCACTCGGATATCAAGACGCTGGAGCGGATGCAAATTTTACGCGATTTGCGTCTGGGGGTGTTCCATGTACTGGTAGGTATCAATCTGTTAAGAGAAGGGCTTGATTTGCCGGAGGTATCCCTTGTAGCGATTCTTGATGCCGACAAAGAAGGCTTTCTCCGGTCTGAGCGCTCCTTGATCCAAACGATCGGCCGCGCGGCGCGAAATTCGAATGGGCGGGTTATACTATACGGGGATAAAATAACGGATTCCATGAGTAAAGCGATGAATGAGACCGAACGCCGCAGGGTCATCCAAACCGCCCATAATGAGCTGAATGGCATCACTCCCCAAACAATCCAGAAAAAGGTGCGCGATGTGATTGAAGCGGTTAAGGTTGCTGAGCAGAAAGCGGACTATTTAACCGACATCAAAGGTGCCAAAATGTCCAAAAAGGATAAAATGTCTTTGATCGAGCGCTTGGAAAAGGAAATGAAGGATGCCGCCAAAAATCTGCAATTTGAGCGTGCGGCTGAGCTTCGTGATGCGGTGATGGAGTTGAAGGTCGATCTATAACCGATATTTCGGTTATATGAAATATCGGGTATAATGGAAGGATGTCAGACGCCTGATTATCCATGGAAATCAAAAGGATGGTGTTATGCACGTGGTCAGAGACAATATTGTGATTAAGGGCGCGCGAGCGCATAATTTAAAAAATATAGATGTTACAATTCCACGTGACCGGTTTGTTGTTCTTACAGGGCTTAGCGGTTCAGGCAAATCCTCATTGGCGTTCGATACGATATATGCGGAAGGCCAACGACGTTATGTGGAGTCGCTGTCCGCCTATGCACGGCAATTCTTGGGGCAAATGGATAAGCCAGATGTTGATTCTATTGAAGGCTTGTCACCAGCCATTTCCATCGACCAGAAAACGACAAGCCGCAACCCACGCTCTACAGTAGGAACCGTAACGGAGATTTACGATTACCTTCGGTTATTGTTTGCCCGTATCGGCCGTCCGCATTGCCCGATTCACAAAATCGAGATTACGGCGCAGACGATCGAGCAGATGGTTGACCGGATTATGGAATATCCGGAAAAAACACGCATCCAAATATTAGCACCGATTATTTCTGGCCGTAAAGGTGAGCATACGAAGCTATTAGCTGATATTCATAAGCAAGGCTTTGTACGTGCACGTATTAATGGCGAAATTGTAGACTTATCCGAGAAAATCGAGCTCGACAAAAATAAAAAAAGTAATATTGAAGTTGTGGTTGACCGAATTGTCGTAAAGGATGACGTCCAAAGCCGTTTGGCAGATTCTTTGGAAACCGCACTCAAGCTGGGTGAAGGTCGGGTACTCGTCGACATTATGGACCAGGAAGAACTGCTGTTTAGCCAAAATCTGGCATGTCCGGAATGTGGCTTCAGCATCGAAGAGCTGGCTCCGCGGATGTTTTCCTTTAACAGCCCATTCGGGGCTTGCCCGGAATGTGATGGGTTAGGAAGCAAAATGATAGTTGATCCCGATTTGCTCGTGCCTAATCCACAATTGTCGATTGAACAAGGTGCTTTTGAAGCTTGGGCAGGCAGCACTTCCAATTATTATCCGCAATTTTTGGCGGCAGTATGTGACCATTACGGGATATCCCGCACCATTCCGGTAGCAGAATTAACCCCTGAGCAAATGAAAAAGCTGCTTCAGGGCACCGGCGGTGAAAAAGTGCGTTTCCGTTATGTAAATGACATGGGGCATAAAAAAGAAGCCTTGGTGCCGTTTGAAGGGATTATTAATAACCTTGAGCGGCGTTTTCGCGATACCTTCTCTGAAGGCATCCGTGAGCATATCCAAAGCTATATGAGCTCTAAGCCATGTGCGAAGTGCAAAGGAAACCGGCTCAAGCCGGAGACGCTAGCGGTTACCGTAGCTGGCAAAAACATTGCCTTCGTTACCTCATTATCGATTGGAGATTCACAAGAATGGTTCCAGTCCTTGTCCTTAACGGAAAGAGAGCTGCAGATTGCCCAATTGATCCTTAAGGAAATTCACGCACGTTTGGGCTTTCTGGTTAATGTCGGTCTAGATTACCTTACCCTGCACCGCGCCGCAGGTACTTTATCAGGTGGCGAGGCGCAGCGGATTCGCTTAGCGACGCAAATCGGCTCCAGCTTGATGGGTGTCCTCTATATTCTGGATGAGCCCAGCATCGGCCTGCATCAGCGTGATAATGAGCGCCTGATTCAAACGCTGGAGCATATGCGCGACCTTGGCAATACGCTGATTGTAGTCGAGCATGATGAAGACACGATGATGGCTGCTGATTATATTATCGATATTGGTCCTGGTGCAGGGATTCATGGGGGTACTGTTGTGTCCCAAGGGACGCCACAGGAGATTATGGATGATCCAAATTCGTTAACCGGCCAATATTTAAGCGGCAAGAAATTTATTCCGATTGCAGCGACCAGAAGGCAGCCTAACGGCAAATGGTTGGAAATCAAAGGCGCCAAGGAAAATAATTTGCGCAATGTTCATGTAAAGCTGCCTTTGGGTGTATTTACTTGTGTAACAGGCGTCTCCGGTTCTGGGAAAAGCACGCTAATCAATGAGATCCTCTACAAAACATTAGCCAAAGAGCTGAATCGCGCCAAGGTGCGTCCAGGTGAGCATAAGGAATTTCTGGGGCTTGAGCATGTGGACAAGGTTATCGAAATCGACCAGTCCCCCATTGGGCGTACTCCACGTTCTAACCCAGCAACTTATACAGGCGTGTTTGATGATATCCGTGATTTGTTTGCCTCGACGAATGAGGCGAAGGTACGCGGTTATAAGAAGGGCCGTTTCAGCTTTAATGTGAAGGGTGGGCGCTGTGAGGCATGCCGTGGTGACGGCATTATCAAGATTGAAATGCATTTTCTGCCGGATGTATATGTGCCTTGTGAAATTTGCAAAGGCAAACGTTACAATCGGGAAACGCTTGAGATTCATTACAAAGGGAAAAGCATCTCTGATGTACTGGCTCTAACGATCGAAGCCTCCTGCGATTTTTTCAAAAATGTGCCGCGTATTTATCGCAAACTATATACCTTGCTTGAAGTAGGATTGGGCTACATGGATCTGGGCCAGCCGGCTACAACCTTATCCGGTGGCGAGGCGCAGCGTGTGAAGCTCGCGGCAGAATTGCACCGCAGAAGCACCGGCAAAACAATCTATATTCTCGATGAGCCTACGACAGGTCTCCATATCCACGATATTGATCGGCTGCTGAAGGTGCTGCATAAGCTTGTCGAGAATGGCGACAGTGTCCTGGTCATTGAGCATAATCTGGATGTTATCAAAACAGCCGATTATATGATCGATCTGGGTCCAGAAGGCGGCAGTAAAGGCGGCTTGGTCGTTGCTGCTGGGACACCTGAGGAAGTAGTGAAGGTGAAGGGCTCCTACACCGGCAAGTATTTGAAGCCGATTCTTGAACGCGATAAAGCAAGGTCTATTGGTTACGAGGAAGAGCAGCAGAAGCTGATGGAAGATGCCATCTAGCTTGTATAGGCAGGTAGATGATCAGAATCGCTTGGTTTCTTTAGAGAGCCAAGCGATTTTTGGCTATGATACGATGAAGATTAATGAAATCGGAAAGGATAAGAAGCCATTGCAAAAGGAGCATTTGCTAAAGCTGCAGCAGCATGCATGGATAGAAGCCACGATTGACGAGCTACAAGCGGGTATGGAACAAGGGATGCTAACTTCAGAGCAGCTTGTCCAGCTATATCTGGGAAGGATCCAAACCCATGATCAGCAAGGTGTGATGCTCCACAGCATTGTCGAATTAAACCCTGATGCTGTATCAGATGCCGCTGCCCTTGACCAAGAACGGAAGCTACAGGGACCACGGGGAGTGATGCATGGGATTCCAGTTCTGCTTAAGGATAATATTTATACCGCAGACCGTACACGTACAAGTGCCGGTTCATGGCTGTTATCTGACTTTTACGCATCCAAGGATGCCTTGCTTGTAAGCAAGCTCCGCGAAGCGGGAGCCGTGATCTTGGGCAAGACGAATATGACGGAATGGGCCGCATTCATGTCTAGGCAAATGCCACATGGCTTTTCTGCCAGAGGGGGACAAACATTAAACCCCTATGGCCCAGGCACCATTCCGATTGGGGGGTCTAGCTCAGGGAGTGCCGCTGCTGTTGCTGCCAATTTAACATCGGTTGCGATTGGCACCGAAACTTCGGGGTCGATCATTTGCCCTTCCAGCTTCAACGCCATCGTGGGGATCAAGCCTACGACGGGATTAGTTAGCTGTGATGGATTAATACTCGCCTCGTTAACCCAGGATACGGCTGGGCCAATGGCGAGGACGGTGAGAGATGCCGCGATTGTATTAGGTGTTATGGTAGGAGGAGGCTTGGCGGACCCTGAGTGGGAAAACCACGACTATACGCAGTATTTGAACAGAGAAGGATTAGGCGGGTTCACGATTGGAGTGGTCATGGACGACTATGCAAAGCTGGATAGCAGCAAGCAGCAGCTGCTGAACCAGGCGGTAGCAGACCTCCGAGAATTAGGGGCGCTCGTCGTGGAGGTGCCATCCATCCATAGCCCTGACCTGCAATGGACCTTCGAAGTGGTGCTCCAACAGTTTAAATGGAATATGGATGCATTGCTTGCAGCATTGCCAACCTCTTATCCTGTACACTCTTTAAAGGAATTAATAGCGTATAACGAGCAGCAGGCTGACAAGGCTATGTTATTTGGACAAGATGTGCTGATAGATTCGGAGAAGACGAATTTAACACCCGAGGAATACCTCAAGGCAATGGAAAAGGATACTTACTTAGCCCGTAAGATCGGAGTGGACCAAGCGATGGAAGTCCATCAATTGGATGTGCTTCTATTTCCAGAAACCTCAGGCTATAGGGTAGCAGCCAAATCCGGCTATCCGATATTATCTGTGCCTGCAGGTTTTGTAGCAAATTCCCCTATGGGCATCCATTTACTGGGTAAAGCTTATTCGGAGCCTGTCTTGCTGCGTGTAGCCTATGAATTTGAACAAGCAACTATGCATCGGGTCCCACCGGTATTATAGAGCACCTAATAACATGCCTTAGAGTTATAAAATGTAGCAGAACTGGGCATTTTATAAGTGTGAGGCTGTTAATAAAGCTTTTCGTAAGCATCTAATGTGGAGTAAAGCCAGAAATGTTGACAAAGTTGTTACACTTCTGCAAATCACTTGCACTTGGAAGCTAGTCAAGCTAAGATATAGTATAAGCAATTTCGTAACTATGAGGAGGTCTCTCGATGTTATTAGCCGCAGAGGCAGCACAAGCATCAGCATCCACTTTTAATGGATTTGACGTGTTCGTTGTTCTTTTCACAATAGTAATCGCTATTGGTATCGTACGTTTGCTGGTGGCTCCTAAGAAAAATATTTTTGCCATCGGCTTTGGTGGGATTAGCTTACTTGTTTTTCTCATTATGGATGCCGTAATGGTCATGAGCTGGATGGGTAAAATGTAAGGGTTTCTAATCGGGGTCCAAGGAAGAGTGCTCAAGGGCACTCTTTTTTTTGTGTCCGGCTCTAGTACTGCAATAAGAAAAATCCCGAGCCGCTCTATGGAGCAACTCGGGATTTTTGTGCTTGCTTACTTGTTAAATGAGACCGAATGCTTAAACCCACCACATCTCGCCAACGGGTTCTTTAATCAGAATTTGCTGCAGGTTTTGCACCGCTTTGGTAAAGCCTTCGTCTACGGACATCAGGCCATCTTCGTGTTCGATGCTGACTACATAGTCGTAGCCAACCAAACGGAGGGCGCTAATAATATCAGCCCAGGTTTTCATATCGTGGCCGTAGCCAACTGTGCGGAACTGCCAAGCACGGTCCAGCATCAAGGTGTAGGACTGCATATCCGTCACGCCATGCTTATTCACATTGATCGGGTCGATCGAGGTGTCCTTGGCATGGAAGTGGTGGATTGCATTAGCGCGGCCGAGGATTTGTACGGCTTGCACCGGGTCAATCCCCTGCCACCACATATGGCTAGGGTCAAGGTTGGCGCCGATAACGTCGCCTGCTGCTTCGCGAAGGCGCAGTAGCGTAGCTGGTGTATGTACCGAGAAGCCGCCGTGTAGTTCTAGTCCGATTTTTACATTGCGGTCGGATGCGAATTTACCGGTTTCCGTCCAGTAAGGAATCACTTTATTCGTCCATTGCCAGTCGAGAATTTCTTGGAAATCGTTGGGCCAAGGAGCGACAGGCCAGTTCGGGTACTTCGCACCCTCGTGGTCGCCAGGGCAGCCAGAGAACGTATTAACGACAGGGACCTCAAGCTTTTCAGCCAGCTCTATCGTTTTCAAAATCGTATTGTGATGGTCTTGAGCGATAGGCTGCTGCGGATGCAGCGGGTTGCCATGGCAGCTGAGCGCGCTGATGATTAAGCCACGGGATTCAACTGCTTGTTTGAAAGCTCTCAGTTTGCCTGCATCTGCTAGCAGAGCCACGGGATCACAATGTGAATTGCCTGGGTAACCACCCGTACCGATTTCAATCGCATCCAAGCCTTTGGCTGCAATGTAGTCGAGTGTTTCTTCAAGAGATTTCTGGGCAAATAATACAGCAAATACGCCTAACTTCATAAGACACCTCCGAAAAAATGAAAATGTACGCGTGTACGCACTATAGTAAATTATAGCATTGTTTGCAGGCAACTCAAAGTGCAAGATGCAGACAGGTTCGGTTGCCATGCAGCTTCACCAAATGTGGTAGATATACAGGTGCCGAATGCTTAGAGGCATTATCCCTATAGCTCAGGAAGCGGGGCATTTTAAATGTTGCAGATTCTGAAAGTATAGCTTATAGCAACAAATAGATTTTCTGCCTGAGCGAAGGGGATATTCCCGCAAAAGGCTTTTGCTCCAAATAAGCTTTACTCGAATGAAGCGGTTGGAAGCAGTTCTGTATATGATTGGCAGCAGGCGATGGCATTAACCTAAAAAAAATGTGGCATCAGGGCGAATGAACAGGTGGAAAACACCTACTTCACATATAGTGTATGATCCGTGAAGAAGGAGATGATCCGAATGTCATATAACAACTTTGAATGCCCTCAAGCGAGTCCAGTGTATACAGATCCAACGCAAGTGATCCGTAATTTTTATTATCCACAAATAGTTCCTGTTATCCATCCGGTTGAAATCGTGAATAGACACCATTGTGTCCCAATCCCGCAGCATATGGTAGCTTGTACCGTTAAGGATGAAGTATGTACGGTCAGCAGCCACAATAGAAATACAAGAAGTGCAGGTGCTAAAGCACGCGTTTCCCGGTCTAAAGGAAAGAAATAAGGAAAAAAAGAAGCCAAAGCAGCAGTAGCTTCAAAAGATCGCTCGAGTCCAATTGCTGTGTTGACCCATCGACGGAAGCCACTAACTGTGGCATTAACTTTTAAGAGCCTCTTATCCACGTAAGTGGACAGGAGGCTCTTTTTTCTGCAGTTCTGTTGCTATATAAGCTGCGTATCCAGCAAGCGGAGAGTCATGAGCGACATCAAAAAGCTAGGCTTTTTTGGCTGAAGCTAGAAAGGCCAATTGAGCAGGCCGCGGTAAATTTTAAAAACCGTTTCCGTGCTGCCGCTATAAATAATAACAGAGAAGGTGACAATTAGCTGGGTCAGCGCACAACGGGCAAGAAAATAAGTGCGGGATACCTTTTTCTTGTTAACCGTTGATTTGCCAAGCAAATTTTCCAACGCAATCACAATGCCGTGGTACAGCCCATAAAAAAAGTACAGCCAGTTGAAGCCATGCCATAACCCCATCAGTAGCATAATCAGGATAGATAAGCTGGCCGCTGTCCATTTACTTGGTGTTTTACGTGAAAAGAAAATAAAAATATGGTCGCGGAACCAATCGCCCAGCGTTGCATGCCAGTTGCGCCAAAATTGGGTTAAGGTTGGCGATTGAAACGGTTTTTTAAAGTTTTCGGGGATATTATAACCCATCAAACGTCCAAAGCCGACCGCAATATCCGAATACCCTGAAAAATCGAAGAAAATACGTGCATAAAACCAAACCATCAGAAACAGCGATTGATGGGTGTGAAGCTCGCCTTGCTGCATAGAGATAAAGATGTCCGACATCCAAGGGACGATTACGATTGTTTTGAACAGGCCCAGAATGATCCGTTTTACATTATCCTCAACCTGAGGTGCAATCAGCTTATAGGGCTGCTTCGTATCCGCTATGAAATCACGGAATTTAAGGATTGGCCCCGATGTGAATGTCGGGATGAATAAGATGTAATTGGCGTAATCAATAGCTGGGGCACGGGCATCCTTGCCAATAAAATAAGCAAAATAATACGCATCAATCACCTTTAGCACATTATAGATAAGGCCCAGCAGCAGCACGGTGTCAAACAGCGGATTTTCAAAAATTCGCATCCCATACAAACGCATGCCTGATACACCGGCAATATTTAATGCGATTAGCGTAATGAACCAGCTTTTGCGCCATGAAGCAGTCTGGCATAAAAATCGAAAGCCGATATAGTTCAGCAGCGTATAAACAAGGTAAAAAACAAACAGCTTCTTACTGAACACCAGCAAGAAACTGAGGTTGAACGCCAGCAGCAATATCCGTTTATTGTTCGGCCACCAGCGGGTAAGCGCCAGAATCACAATCATACCGCTAATAGCCATGATTGCGTTCATATTTAAATACCACATAACCTGTACTCCCTTGATTGAAAGATGGCCGAGCCATGCTTAGGCTTTAGAACCCCTCGTAAATAAACAGTCCTTTACCGGTAAAATAGATCAGAACCGTAATCAGCATAGCCGTGTACAGAATTACTTCGAGGATTTTGCGAGCGATTGGAGCCATGCGTCAACCTCCTTAGTAAATACAGGTGCCCCTTCGGCGCGGCTTAAATGGACAAGGTCGTGAAACAGCGCAGGATCATAGGTGCTGAGCAAGTCCAATACCGGAACCTGGTGGCCCGATAAACGGGACTGTACATCTGCTTGCAGACCAGGCATATATTTGGGAAGTGGAAAGCCGGGATTCCAAGGCATCCAGACCACACGGACAGGAAGCTTATGCTCATCTGCATAGCGGAGAATCCAATCCAGAGCTTGAAGGTTATCCTTATAGTCGGGCTGCGACATCCAGCCAAAGCGTGCTTCGTAATCATCCCATTTTTTCTTCAGCTCATCATCCGGCTTTCTGCCAAAGTAGAGCTCCTTATCGATCCAGCGCGGCTCGTAGGCGAATAGCTTGGAGCTATCCAACTCGAGCATGCCTTGATAAAGCTGCCTGACTGCCTCGGAGCCAGAATCGCGCATATAGTCACGGTAGGTATACACATAAGGCTGGTACCAGGGCTTGAACCATTGGTAAGTCGGATCCGTCTCCAGGCTGTCGATCATCGTATGGACATCAATCGCAATCACCAGCTGGTTTTCCACGTGGAACAATTGCTGCTCCAGCATGGCCTTTAGATCAGTCAATTTGCCGTAGGAAAGCCCTAGCTCGATTAACCCGGACTTCGATTGCTCCTCGATATAGGCGCCCGTCACCGATGAATTGCCGTAAAAAACAGCGCCGTGGTCCAGCCATTGGTGGTGGTAAAGCGTTTTGGTAAAGTCGTTTTTATAAAAACGGCGCGACGTAGCCATCGGGTCCCACATCGAAACCAGGACATCCGAAAGCACGAAGGTGGCAAGCAGCAGCAGCACGAAGCTGTTTTTGCGCAAGAAGGTGACCAGTTTCATAATTGCCTTAATGGTGCGGAAACTCGTGACTTTACATCATGAGAGGAGCACCATTCCCCTCCTTTTTGAGAACGAGTGTTTGAGTCCATTTGAAAGAGCTTATAGCTCCCGCATACAACGTACCAACGTTTACAGCGATTTTTGCTGCCAAGCATGATATTGCCCGCGGAAGGTTTCCGGCCAGCTGGCTTCATCAAGCCCATATTGGGCCAAAAAGGCGAATACCCAGCGCTCAATACCAAAACCTACACAGCCTGTAACGGCGGGACGTTTATTGCTCATTTTGATCTGAAAAGCATTGCCGAAGGTGTTGCTATGGAAATTAACGGAACTGCACGCAATGGACTTCTTGATATGTGGAATGCTCAGGCGCAGCTCGTATTTCATCTCTTGGTTGCGTTGAAAGGCAGCCTTGGTTTGAAATTCATTCGTGAAAAAAGGATCATTAGCGATTTCCAGCATACTGTCCACATTCCACTCAACAGCGAGCTCTTTGATATATTCGATGGAGCGCAGACGGTTTTCTTTAACGAACTCAGGCTTGCCAACAAAAATAATTTCGCGCATGCTGAAATCAAGTAACCTTCCAAAGTCACTATGGTTACGGGATTCAAAGCGGTGGCATTTGGAAATGGCGCTAACGATAATGCCGTCGCCCTCCAGTGTTTCGTTTTGCAAGCCTTCATAGCAGTGATAGCAGGTCGAAGGATTCATTGTGAACTTCGGCATCGGCATCGATTTATTTAAATCCAGCTGTGTATCCTGTTTCCAGCCGCCATGATCGCGGATCGATTGGGAGAAGGCTTCAATAATGTCCAGATCCTCACGAAGATGGGTCACGAAATGGATATGCTCGGGAAACGAAGTAAAATGGTTCGTTTTGTTAAGGGTCTCGCAATGAATGACGGCTGGGTACGATTCTTCCTTAATACCGGCGAAACGATTGCCGATTTTGGTCACAAAGGAATAATCGAAAAAACGCATCAAGCTCGAAAACGGCTCGCGGAAAATAAATAAGCCCGCCTCCAGCACCTTAATGATTTTCAGCTCCACAAGCTCCGCAATAATATCGCCCTCATACGGAGTAGCAACCTTATGCTCGAACAAAATATTTTCCTTAAATCCAAAATCTCCATTGGAAAACCGCTCGATCAAACGGCGAACCTGGCTCTCGATCGCTTCGTTACCTTTGGGTGATTCGTGGGTGATATAGAGATGATTATCCTCCAGCCGAATATCGCGAATCTGCTCGTCAATAAAGGCGGCTGCGTATTTAAGCTGTCCATGCTGGCTAGCTGCCAGCCCCTCGAGGGATACGTTGCATTCCATAGATGATTACCTCGCAGTCTTTTTTTGGATAAAATCGGCAATTTCCTGCACCGTATTCATGGAATACAGCATCAGATCCTGGTTCGTTACCTGGATGCCGTAGGTTTGCTCGATATGAGCAATTAACGCCGTAGCGCCGATCGAATCGACATAGCCGTAATCAAAAAGGTGTACATCCACCGTAAATTCATCATCATCCGCTTCAATTTCATAACGATTGCGTATATGTGCTTCTAATTGTGCAAGCAGGTCTTGCATATGGGCGTTCCTCCTTGAGTATGGCGATAAGAGTATAGGTAGCAAACGATGTATACCACTAATATGCTATTATAACGATGAAAAATAGCATTAAACAGGTGAAAAATAGGATAAAATGCGAATCTTTTGGTTAAAACGATGCTGGGGATCCTTTTGACCCATAAAAATCGCATTTTGGCGGCTGGTTTGAGGGATAGTACCCTTTCAGCAAGGCGTGCATCAAAAATAGATTTGAATCGTGGTGCCTGCGCCAAAATGCGTAATCGTATAAACAGGGCTTGCCCCCTGCTGTTCAACTTGAAGCGAATCGCCTTCAATCCGCGGTAGGGAAGGACTCGATAGCTGAACCTGTTGCATGCCATCCGACAGGAGCTCCAGAGTCCAATGGTCTTGTTGCTTTTGCAATTTAAAAGGCACATTGGAACGCAATAAATGTGGGGCAGCGACGGGCGCTGGGCCAGTGCTAGCAAAACCATTAAACTGAACAATCGTAGCTTGTGGCACGCCTACATAGAGCTTATTGTTTTGCCAATGGAATACATCAGACTTCGTAGCTAACTGGTGTTCTGCATAGGCTTGTCCCCGCTCAATAGAGACCCCCAGTGTTCCTTTATATTCCGCCGCCTGCAGGGGTACATCTTCAGTTAACGGTTTTATACGTATCGTCGGGTTAGTAGGGATGCCTACCAGCCGCTTCATTCGATCCCAGACAACCTCGCTCCATGGACGGTAAATTTCTACCTGGGTGGTTAATGTATTGAGAACCGAGCGTGCTAATTGTGGCTCCGACATAAAATTATAGCTGTGTTCATTTCGGATTTGGTCCAAAAATTTAACGAACTCCAGCAAGTCCTTAACGCCCGTTGGAAATTTATACTCGATGTGCTCGAAATAATCAATGGGCATGTCCTGGGCAACATAGGCTTGAAACAAATCCTCAGTTGAATAGAGCTTATCTAGCCGTAATACCGGAGCAGGTGTACTCAGCAGCATAGGAGGATTAGAGGGCAGGCCCGTGACTGGGTCGGCCATCAAAAAAGGTAAGCCCCAATTGTACTGCACGCCTAGCCTAGGTTCATTAGGGATGTTGGCTGGTCTAAATCCGAAATTAAACCAAATCCCGGAATCACGTTCATTTCGCAGCGTCTGCGTAGGGTCTGGGTGATTAATACGCCACGTATGCTGGTTGGTGCCAGGCATATGCCAAGGAATGCCAAGCTTCTGGAACGATTTCTGCTGCAGCGCGATTTCTGCTTTTTCCTGTGCGTCGCTTGTGAAGTTGTGTACAAAAATATGTGGATACAAATCCAGGTAATTTTCTTTTGTATAGTCAATAAATGCCTTTAATTGCTCGGCATAAGGAAATGTTGGATCATCAATAGGCGTCGGCATACCAAATTCGAGCTGCCCCACAATCAGGTCCTCTTTGCCATCGTGGTTCAAATCGTACCATAAAGGCACAGAGTTGTGTCCGCCAACAAGAGCATGGTTACCTAGTTGATTCATCGTGGCGCCTTCCAATACACCGGAAGGCTGCCATGAGCCGCCTGCTTGCTGCGTGTATATGCGCAGGTCGCCTTCGCCATTGCCGACCACCAGCTCTGGTCGGCCGTCGCCGTTCACATCACGCAGTGATGGCGCAGCGAACGCCGCGGGCAGCCGGAATAGCAGGCTGCCGGGCACAAAGGCAAGCGGCGCCCCGGCTGCACCGGGGGCGCCGCCACCTGCGGCGCCATCGCGAGCCGCTGCCCGCTGCCCGCGAAAGAGCGTTACACCGCCTGCGGCATCCCCGACCACAAGGTCGGGGATGCCATCAGCGGTGGCATCGCCCACCGCCGCAGCCACGGGTGCTGCGGCGCGGATCACTTGCCCGCCCGCAAGCAGCGGGACGGGTGCAGTAAACGCGCCGCCGGCAGCGCCATAGGCGACGCCGAGCGTGCCGTCCGGCTGGCCTAGGACAAGGTCCGGCCGCCCGTCGGCGTTAAGATCGTACGCCGTGACGCTCGCGTAGGCCCCTGTTTGCAGAGGCCGCCCATCGAGCAGCATCAGAGGCTCACGCTTGCCAAAAGCATCAGGCGCAGGAACGCCCCCGCCATCTTTTGTCGTTCCATCGCCGATCTTCTGCGCGAGGCTCTCGCTTCCCGTAGCGTTCTGTAGCTGCTGAACGCCGCTATTGGGTATCTCGGCCCCCGCAGCCTTCGCTCCATTCGCCAGCCCGCTCTGCTTCTCGTCCCCGCTCGGTAGCATCTGCCCCGCATAAGCCTCCGGCTGCGCCCCCAGGTTGCGGTAGACGTAGATCGAGCCGTCGGCTGAGCCAACGATCAGCTCCGGCTGCCCGTCGCCATCAAGGTCCGCAAGCGCTGGGTAAGCACGGTATGGCTCATTGACGACATCGCCAAGCGAGTGGTAATTCGGGTCCCGTGCCAATTGGATAGGCTTTCCTTCGCTTATCAAGCGAGTGCCGCTGGAATAGAAGGAATTGGGCGTTTCACCAACAAAGGCAGGCTGTTCATTCGTACCCACATTCAAATGGACGGCGACCGACTCCTGCCACAGCCCCCAGTGAAACGAGGAACGGACAAGCGAGAAGGAGGGAAGCTGGTTATATTTCTTCAGCAGCTCAGCCCATTGAATCCCTTCCCCATCACGAATCGCCTCAATCGCCTCAAAATGGTTCTGATGCGCCATCGCAGGTCGTCCATACGGTCCGAGCACCTTTTTTACACTATAGCCATACACTTCCTTGGAAACGAACGCCGCATATTCACTGCGGAACAACGCGCCTCCTGCGGCAAACGTGAAATGGAAATAAGGCGCCAAGGGCAGCTGCCGGCGGTCAAAATATAAGGCTCCTGGAGCAGGCTGTATACCCGAATTTACGGTTTCAGCCAGCTTTTTAAAGCCAAGCTCCGGATCCATGCCGCTTGCCAAATCATAGCCCGTTATGTAGTTGCGGTTAGGCAGTAAAGCGCTGCTGACAAATACCGTTCCTTTGCCATACCGATTCAATGAAAATAACGCCGTACCCTTCAAGGTGGCTATTGGCTCAGCGGTCGAAACGACCAGCCCTTGTCCCCATGAAAAACGGCTCCAATCGGCCAAACCCTCATGCTGCAAGTAATTGTCCGTAAATTGCCGGAACAGCAGCTGGATCGCCTGCAAATTAAGCTCCACCTCGGGATACTCCAGGGTCACTCCTCCAGCGGTTAGCTGGTCGCTTGGAGCACTTGCTTGGCTGTTTACCGTGGTAGTGTCGCCGCCTGTTGCACTTACTTGCTTGCTCGGCAATAAAGGCGTCAGCGGATCGAGTGTTACGAGCTCTTTGGCACCGATAAAGTCCAGCGGGAAATCATTAACCAAGCTATTTTCAAGAAACAAATGTCCTCCTTCGGATACATAGCTTTGCAGCATATGGCGCTGTTGCTCTGTTAAGGCTTCGTGAAGGGAAGGATCCAGATAAACGGTGTTATAGGCTTGTAACTGCCGTAATGCTACTTTTTCGACGGGCTGCCGTTCCAATTGTAAATTAGCGACTAAGGATTGGTGCAATTGACCAAACGCTGCTGCGTCAAAGCTGTCGCCTTTCGATATATATAACATCCGAACCGATAAATCCTTGTCGGCAAATGCCAACCATCCTAATGCTGTAAGGACCACCAGGGCACCAATAAGGGCTCCTGTAATCATGACTTTGGTTAATTTCAACAAAAACCCCTCAATTATAACTCGGTTGAACTACCCAGCTAGTATACCATGGATGGTAGGCTTTGTTAACTCGTGCTGGTTGGTGTAGAAGTCGCTCAGAAGGGCTGTAAAACTGACTAACAGGAAATTTATGGTGTACCTAGCGGTCAAGTTTATACTGAATCCCAGTCATTTTATGGTTATGGACTTGACATTTCTGTTACAATAGAAGTATCGCTGTTTTTTTCGTCTATGCTTTCATTCGGAAAAGCGGCAAATGGGGTAACATTCGGAGGTCTACAATAATGACAACTATTAAACGATCTGATATAGAGCTATTAGCTCCCGCCGGGGACTGGGACTGTTTACGGGCAGCTGTGGCCAATGGAGCCGATGCTGTATTTTTTGGTGTGGAAAAATTTAATGCACGCGCAAGAGCACACAATTTCCTGATGGATGACCTGCCGGATATTATGTCCTTCCTTCATCTATATGGAGTCAAAGGATTTTTGACCTTCAATATATTGGTCTTTGAAGATGAGCTTCGTGAAGCCCAAAAGCTGATCGAGGCCTGTATCGGGGCTGGGGTGGACGCTGTTATTGTGCAGGATCTGGGGCTGGTCAAGATGATCCGTGATATATCTCCGGATTTTCCAATCCATGGATCAACGCAAATGACGATCACCTCTCCAGAGGCTGTTGAGTTTACAAAGCCTTGGGATATTGAGCGGGTCGTATTGGGACGTGAAAATAACCTTAAGCAGATCAAACAGATCGGCGACCAAGCGAAGCTGCCTATGGAAGTGTTCGTGCATGGAGCCTTATGTGTATCGTATTCGGGACAATGCTTGACCTCGGAAATGTGGGGAGGGCGTTCTGCCAACCGTGGTGAATGCGCGCAAGCTTGCCGTTTGCCTTATGATTTGATGGTAGATGGTGTGCAGAAGCCAATGGGTGACATTGCCTACCTGCTTTCCCCCAAGGATTTGGCAGCGTTGGAGCTCGTTCCTGAGCTGATCGAAGCCGGTGTTACTTCCTTTAAAATAGAAGGGCGTTTAAAAAGCCCTGAGTATGTGGCTAATGTAGTCAGCAAATACAGGCTTGCGATTGACCGTTATTTTCAGGATGGCGATATTAGGCCTAGCAAGGAAGAAATGCGTGAGCTAGAGCAAAGCTTTTCCCGCGGCTTTACGTATGGCTTTTTGAAGGGTACCGATAACAAGCAGTTAGTAGAAGGAACCTATCCGAAGAGCCGTGGTATTTTCTTGGGACGCGTGAAGCAGATTTTGCGCGATGGCGTTGTTTGTGAGCTGGAGGCGCCTGTAAAGCGTGGTGATGGCATTTGCTTTGATGCAGGTGATCCCACGAAAAAAGAAGAAGGCGGCCGCGTCTACGATATTCGCCGCAGAGGCGTTAAGCTGGAGGGCGAGGCTGCAGGCGGGTTGATCGAAATTATCGCAGGGCGTAACGATGTGGACCTGAACCGGTTGCATGTCGGTGACCGTATCTGGAAAACGAATGATCCCCATTTGGACAAGCGGCTGCGCCAGTCGTTCGAGAACGATAGGCCTTACCGCACATTCCCTGTTTCGATCAAGGTAACGGGCAAGCTTGGCGAGCCGTTGCGCAGCTGGTGGACGGATAGCCGGTCAGGCCAGACCGTTTTTGTCGAATCCGAGCTACCGCTTGTACAAGCGCAAAAACGTCCGATGGACGTGACGTTCATCGAAGAGCAGCTCGGCCGTCTGGGCGGTACGATATTGGAGCTCGGGCAGCTGGATGTGCAGCTGGACGGGGAGCTTATCGTGCCTATGCGTGAGCTGAACGTCATGCGCCGCAGCGCTGTCGAGCTGCTGGAGGCAGAACGCCAGCGTCCCCGCGCCTATATCAGGCGGGACGTTGATGCGTATGCGGATGTGCCAAGCAACGGGGCAGTGCCTAGGTCTGCCCAAGCAATGGGTGAGACGGCGACCTATTCGCCTACAACGATTCCTGGCATTGCAGGCCCCGTGCGCTTGACAGCATTATGCCGCAGCTTGGAGCAGGTGGAAGCTGTGCTTGCTACGGATGTAGACATGGTGATTGCCGACTTCGAATTTATCAAGCAATTCCCTGCAGCCGTTGAAGCGGCACGCAGGGCGGGCAAGCGCATTGCGCTTGCAACGCCACGTATCCATATGCCTGGGGAAAATGGATATTTCCGCAACATCACGAAGCTGCAGCCTGATGCGGTTTTAGTACGCAACACAGGCGCTGTTTACTATTATTTGAAGCAGCGACTTGAGCATCCAAATGAGCATCATCCCGAGCTGATTGGCGATTTCTCATTAAATATAGCTAACCATAAGACGGCGGCTCTCTTTCTGGAGGCCGGTCTGGACAAGGTTACGCCATCGTATGACCTGAACATTCAACAGATGGTCGATTTACTTCGCAACACCGATACTTCGCAGCTGGAGGTTGTCATCCACCAGCACATGCCGATGTTCCACACCGAGCATTGCGTATATTGCACGTTCCTGAGCGAAGGAACGAACTTTACAAACTGCGGGCGACCTTGCGAGGATCACAGCATCTCCCTCCAGGATCGTATAGGCATGTCCCATCCGGTTCGGGTTGATGAGGGCTGCCGCAATACGGTTTACAATGCGATTGACCAATCCGGTGCGGAATATATCCGCAATTTTATGGAGCTGGGCGTGTCTAACTATCGGATCGAGTTTTTGGAGGAATCGGCCGCTAAGGTACTTGAAGTCATTTCCTTGTACGAGCGAGCCATACGCGGTGAAATCAGCGGAACGCAAGTATGGAAGACGTTAAAGGCGACCAACCAGTTGGGCGTTACTAAAGGGCAGTTAGTGAAATAAAGATTTTGAAAAAGGACGAAATCAGACAGCAAGCCATGGATGTCACTCTGAAAAGAGGGATCCATGGCTTTTATTTATTTGAAGCTACAAGACACCTATGACACAATTTAGACACAAAATTTTAAGCGAATTTTCAGTTTGGTTTAAGGTGCTCTTATTGTTGGGCTTGTATATTAATGGATAGTTTGGTTAAGCAGGTAAAAAAATGGACATGGCTTGAAGTAGGCACAAATCGTTTTAAGGAGGTTTTAAGGTGCTTGAGGTAAAACAGGTCAGCAAGTTGTATGAGAACCAAAGAGGGGTCCATGGTATTGACTTTTCCATGACCCGCGGTGAGATTGTCGGGTTTTTGGGACCTAACGGCGCTGGTAAAACTACAACCATGCGGATGATCACCGGTTACTTGAACCCGACACACGGGTCGATTTCGATTGACGGCTTATCGATGGCTGACCATCCGAAGAAAGCCAGGCAGAAGATCGGCTATTTGCCGGAAACCCCACCGCTGTATCCCGAAATGTCGGTACGCTCGTATTTGCAGTTTATTGCCGATTTACGCGGGATTCCCGTAAAGGAGCAAAAGCACCGGATTGGCGAAGTGATCGACCGGTTGGGCCTGCAAGGAAGGGAGCGGCAAATCATGCGCAGCTTATCCAAGGGCTACAAGCAACGGATGGGCTTAGCGCAAGCGATTCTGCACAATCCGGATTTATTGATTCTTGATGAGCCCACTTCTGGTCTAGATCCGAAGCAAATCATTGAGATTCGTCAGCTGATCCGAGAGCTGGGCGAGAACCATACCGTGCTGCTAAGCACGCATATTTTGCCTGAGATCAATACGCTGTGCAACCGCGTGCTGATCATTAATCAAGGGCGCATCGTGATGGATGGGCATCCAGACCGATTGGGACAATCAATGGGCGAGACATTTGAGGTCTCGCTAGAAGTGAAGGGACCGCGCGAGGCCGTCCTAGCGGAGCTGCGCAGCCTGCCGCAGATCGCTAGCGTCAAGCCGCTGGCGGATGTAACCGCTGCCGCAGAGCCGGCAGCGGAGCCCCCTGCGGCGCTCCAGCCGCCGCCGCTGGAACACGGCGCGCCCGAGCCTGGCGTGGGCGCTGGGGCGCAAGAGCCAGCCGACGCCATGCCTGCGGCGTGGCTGGCTAAGCCCTCTACGGTCGCGGAGCCGACCGTGCGGGTGCTCGTGTCCGCGACGGATCGCGCGGACATCCGCGAAGCGATCTTCTACCGCATGGCGGAGCTGCGGTACCCGATCCTCGCGATGCAGAAGGAGAGCTTAAGCTTAGAGGATATCTTCCTCAAGCTGACGACCAACGAAGCCATCGATCCTGAGGCATCAGCAGCCGGGGGCGGCGATCCAGCGTCTGATGTAAGCGTCCCTGGCACGAACGCCATAGACAAGGAGGTGGACCCGCATGCGTAGAATAACAGCGATTTGTAAGAAAGAGCTGCAGCTCTATTTTTACTCACCGACGGCTTACGCCGCGTTTGCTTTCTTTTTTCTGATTTCGGGTTATTTTTTTGCAGCGAATTTTCTCAATCCGCCCAACATCGTGGATGTACGGCCTGTGGTGGGCACGGTCACTTTCGTTTTTCTGTTGATCATCCCGCTCTTGACGATGCGTTTAATGTCCGACGAGCTGCGCCAAGGCACAGATGAGCTATTGCTTACCTCGCCTGCCAGCATTACGGAGATTATTATTGGCAAATATTTGGCGGCGGCTGTCGTCATGTTTATGCTTGTGGTCGGATGCTTGCTGTATCCGTTAATTATGAGTGCTTACGGCACGCTGGACCAGCCCATCCTGTGGTTATCTTACCTGAGCATGTTCCTGATTGGCGCGGCGATGATGTCGGTGGGGCTGTTCGCCTCTTCGTTGTCTGCCCACCAGATGGTAACGGGCATTGTAGCTTTTGCGATCCTGCTTTTGCTATGGACGGTTGAATGGCTAGGCGACTTATTCGGCGGCAAGCTGCAGGATTACCTGGGCCTTTTTTCCATCGTGGGTCGCGGTACCAATTTGCAAAAGGGTGTGCTCAATTTCGCCGACATTCTTTTCTATATATCGCTGATAGTTGTGTTTCTTGTGCTGAGCATCCAGGTACTGGAAAGAAAACGATGGAGATAGTCCAAGCTATGCGTTGCCAGTCTGGCTGGCACGTACACTTTAGCGAATGAAGATAGTTAGCTCAAGCCTAAGGAGGAAGTCTAAGTGAATAAATGGATTCGCGGTACGAATGCCATTGTATTATCGCTCGCGGTAATCGGTATTTTCATCGTCTTGACGATTTTTCTCAATTCCACGAAAAGCCTTCAGGTCGATTTAACACAAAATAAAAAGTTCACCTTATCCGATCAAACGGTGCAAACGTTAGCCGCGCTGGATAAGGACGTTAATTTGATTACACTGACGAGCGACCAGACCAATCCGTATATCAAACGCCAGGTCGACGAGCTTGTGCAGGAATACAAAAAACGCAATGGAAAAATTGTTTCGAATGAATACGATTTGGTCAAGCAGCCAGCGATGGCCAAGCAATATGAGGTGGACCCGGCAGGTACACTTGTCCTCGAGAGTGGCACGATCAAGAAAACGATCTACTATTCCGACATGTTCATTCCGGGCCAAGGCATGGGTGATTATCAATTCAGCGGCGAAGAGAAGCTAACCCAAGCGTTAGTTAACCTCAATACGAAGGTCAAGAGTAAAATTTATTTTTTGTCCGGGCATAACGAAATTCCATTGAACCAAATGAACCTTTGGCGAACCGGCTTGGAAGGCCAGAACTATGAGGTCGCCGAGCTTAATCTGCTGCGTGAAGGCAAAATTCCTGACGACGCTGAAGTGTTATTCGTCATCGGTCCAACGACCGATATCAGCGACAAAGAAGCTACTGTCATTCAGGAATATATGAAAGGCAATGGCAAGCTGTATATCGGGCTCGGCTTCAACAAGGATATGGCGGCCCAATGGAAAAATATCGATGCGCTCTTGGCGCAGTACGGCATCAAGGACCAGCACGCGATTGCGATTGAAACCAAGCAAAGCCAGCTTTACGATCCGTTAACGATCATTCCGGAGTATGGCTCCCATGCCATTACCCAAAAGCTTCAGGATTACAACCTGCTGACGATGATGAATTTGGCGGTTTCAATTAGTGCCGATCAGCCGGTAGCGGACTTCCCAGTGACGGCGATTCTTCGAACAACCGAAGCCGCTTACGGCGAAACAGATATTACCCAGCTAATGAATAACCGTACGGTCAAGGACGATAAGGACGTTAATGGCCCGCTTAATTTGGGTTATGTGGTTGAAACGAAGGAGCAGAAGCCCAAGGCGGTTGTACTGGGTGGTGCTTCGTTCTTCGTCGATGATGTGCTCCAGCAACAAGGCAACCGAGATTTTGCACTGAATAGTGTAGGCTGGCTGCAGGAGCAGAAGGACCAAGTGACGATTCGCCCACGTGACGGCGAAGCCTTTCAGCAGGCTTTGATTACAGGTAGCCAAGCCAATACGATTCTGATTGGCACCTTGTTTCTATTCCCGCTGCTCTTCTTGGTCGTCGGAGGGACGGTCTGGTGGAGGAGGAGAAAAGGATGAAACGTTTTATTCCGACCTTAGTGCTCGTGGTCTTATGTATTTGCGGCTTCTGGTATGCGTCTAGTCAAAATTTTTTCAAAGAGCAGCAGCCCGCTGCAGGCCCAGCGCTTGTTACAGTGAATAAGGACGAGATTGCGAGTTATACGATTACTACTGCCGATGGCGAGATTGAACTGCAGCGTAAGGATGGCAAATGGACGATGGCTAAGCCTTCTCCGCTGCCGCTGGAGGATTACGTCGCAGATGGATGGGTGGAGTCGTTCCAAGCGGTCAGCAAGGATTCAACCGTTGATGCGAATGCAAAGGACCTGGCCCAATTCGGGCTGGATAAACCGATCCAGCAGTTCAAGATTACGCTGCAGAGCGGTGTAGTTCACACGCTGAGTATAGGTAATCCGGTTGCGATTCAAGGCTTCCATTATGCGATGTTCAGCGGCTCGCCTGAGGTGTTCCAGCTCAGTGATTCGAAGGCGGAGCCGTTATTAAAAACACAGCTGGATTTTATGGACAAAAATCCGGTTAAACTGGAGTATGAGCAAGTGCGCAGTATGATGGTAAGCTGGAAGGAGCAGAAGTGGACCTTAACCAAAGTGGACGCAGACAAAAAGTCGTTTGAGTCCGATTGGAAGCTGGGTGAAACGACCGTCAAGCCTGCAGATGCCAGCGCTGTCCTGGATAAGCTGCAGTTTCTGACAACGGATCAGCCAGCAAAAGGTGTAGCAGAACTCAAGCAGGAGGAACCAGCGCTACGCATAGAGGTGAAGCTAGTGGATGCCTCGCAGAAGGAAACCACGGCGGTTTATGTGGGTCGAATCGACCAAGACAACGTATGGCTGCTCAAAGAAGGCGGTGAGTGGGCTTACGCTGTACCACTCGCATCGATTCAAGAGCTGGCAGACAAAGGCAACCTGCCAATGGATGGGGCAGAAGCGCCGCCTGCGGAAGCTGCGCCTCCAGCAGGTACCATACCATCGGCTGTACCTAATGCGGTACAGAATTAACCGGTTCGATTGGAGGCATAGAACCTGCAAGGCTCAATCTCGAAAAGCAATCTAAATAGCGAGCAATAAACAGTAAAAAATCCGTGCCACATCATGTGGCACGGATTTTTTTATATGGCAGCTTTTCTGGAATGGCTTAGGTTAACCTTTATTAAAGGTAACGATTTCCAGTAGTATTCGCTGTATTGTCATAGGTACTAGAATTTAATGAGTTATTTTCACGGAATGTATTATAGGCATGATTATCGAGTGTGGCGTTGGAATCAACCAATACCAGAATATTGCCTTCATCTACATAGTTGTTATACTGGCGCGCTTCGTCCTCAGGAATACCCAAGCCGATCAGTCCGCCTACCAAGCCGCCTGCTCCTGCTCCTACCGCTGCGCCTGTTAGAGCAGCTGCGATTGGACCTGCTGCAAGAATAGGTCCGATACCTGGGATAGCCAGCAATCCAAGACCTGCTAGTAAACCAGCAGCTCCACCGAGTAATCCTCCAGTAGCAGCTCCAGTAGCTAAACCTTCTGGTGCTTTAGTTCCGGTTTGATCCGCAACTGCTGAGACATCATCTTTGTTTCTAGCAATAATCGATATTTCATCCGATGTGTATCCCTGGATTTTCAAGGATTCAATGGCTTTCACAGCTTCTTGCTCCGACCGGAAGACACCAATAATTTTCTTTTCGTTATTCATAGTTACTACCTCCCTGGATTATGGTTGCTAAACCGGTTTTGCCCAGTTCGCGTCGTACTTTCGTTCGCTTATACTAGCGTCCATTAGGATCTGCTTTGTGTATCGCGAACATCCTTTGGCGTTTCTATAACGTCCGTTGCACTATTTATTTACCCTCTATCCCAGAAGTGAAACCGGCCTATTTATATAAAAAACAATTTGCCCAAGCCCATTCAGATGTGCTTCCATCGAACTTCATTAAAGGGGGATAAAAAGGAAATTTGAATTTGTTTCAGTTTGCACTTGGAAGCGGTATGTAGATATCAGTGCATGTCGTGAAGGGCATAGAACAACAAGAGCTAGACCCTGTTCACGTATTGAAGGGGAGAGGTTTATGAACGAGCTTAACAGCCCATTGACACCGTCACATACCAGCCCGTTGATCCGTAACCCAAAACGATCCATGAGCAGCAGGTTAAATCGAATAGGCAGGCGCAGGTTACTTTTATCCATGCTTGGCATGCTTCTTATTTGGCTTATGGTTGTGATGGTTTATCAAAATAATAAGGCCCTGCCACCGGGTATATCCGTCGAAGGCTCCGTTCATTATGTTAAGGAGGTTCAATTTTTATACGATCTGACCTACAAAAATCCGGTGTTACCCGTACAGGAAACGATGATTTTCGATCAGATCTTCAAGACGATAGACGAAGCGGAGCAATTTATCGTGATCGATATGTTTTTGTTTAACAGCTACTACAAGGAAGGCATGTTATACACACCTTTAAGCGGGATGCTCACAAATAAGCTCCTGGATAAGAGGGCAAAATATCCTGCAATGCCTATCGTGTTTATTACCGATGAGGTGAATACGATGTATGGGTCAGCCATGCCTCCGGAGCTGGAGCGTTTAAAGGCAGGCGGCATCGAAGTGGTCATCACGGATGTTAATCCTTTGCGGGATTCCATCCCTTCCTATTCGGCCGTTTGGCGCACATTTTTTCAATGGTTCGGCCAGTCTGGCAGTGGTTGGTTGCCCAATCCCATGGTCGATTCAGCACCGCCTATGACTTTGCGCTCCTATTTGAAGCTGGTTAATGTGAAAGCTAACCATCGTAAAGTAATTATAACCGAGCATGCGTTGATTGTTCCCTCTGCCAATGCCCATGACTCTAGCGCCTATAATTCTAATTCGGCATTTTTGGTTAGCGGCGATATTATTGGGGATGCGTTGGCAAGTGAACGGGCAGTAGCAGCATTTTCGGCTTCTAGCGGCATTGCAGCAGCTTTTCCCGAATATAAGCCGAGCGGAAAAGAGGAAGGCGATATTGAGGTGCGCTTATTGACCGAGGGGAAAATCTATAAGCATATTTTACAGTCGTTGTCTGAAGCCGGGCCCGGAGACAAGGTATGGATGGGCATGTTTTATTTAGCTGACCGTGGGATTATTAAGGCACTGATCGATGCCTCCAAACGCGGTGCTGAATTACGGTTAATCCTGGATTCAAACCAAAATGCATTTGGGCGTGATAAAATTGGCGTTCCCAATCGGCCTGTGGCCAAGGAGCTTTTGGATGCCACGGATAGACAGATCAATGTCCGTTGGTACAATGGAACCGAAGAGCAATACCATACGAAGCTGCTTTTTATCGACAAAGCGAATACCGTCATCATAAACAATGGCTCCGCGAATTTTACGCAACGCAATTTGGCTGACCTGAATTTAGAAACAAACCTGGGCATCGCCGCACCAGGGGACAGCAAAGTGGCCCAGCAGCTACGCCAATATTTTAACCGACTTTGGAATAATGAAGGTGCAGAATACACTTTGAATTACGAAGCCTTTGAGGACAAAACAGTCTTAATTAAACAAATTATGTACAAATTACAAGATTGGCTAGGATTGACTACCTTTTAAATTGCATAACTTTTCCACAAGCGGGGTATCCTACCTTTGTCACTGTGAAAGGAGGGAATGTCCATGTATTCACAACAGCAGCCTCATCTCCAAGGCCAGCAGCAACAGCAGCAGGGTTCCAGTAAGGTCAGCTCAAAGGAGCTGGCATACATAACGGACAGCTTGAATAATGAAGAATTGTTAGCCAAAATAGCGGTACAAGCCGTGTCCGCTGCTCAAACGCCACAATTGAAACAACAAATGGCGCAGATCGCCCAAGCTCGTATTTCCAATACGAATCAACTGCTTCATACGCTGCAGCAGCAAACGCAAATGACACATTAATAGGAGGTGCTACTGTCCATGTTTCAGCCGAATTATTCGAATCAGCAAGGAAACTCGAACCCGTTACAAGAGCAGGATTGGGGAAAGCTGCTATTGGGCGAATTGAAACGCACAGCTCGTGAATATACGACTGCTGCGCTGGAGGCGTCACATCCAAGCATTTGCCAGACTTTTCAAAGCTTGGCGCAAAAAACGATGCAGGACCAAGCGCAATTATTTAGCGTGCTTTCCCAGATCAACGGCTACAGCCCGATTCCAGAAGCCCATCTGCAAGAAATCCAGCAAGAGCTGCAGCAGCGCAGCCAAAAAGCTGAGCAGCTAGAATCCCTTGTCCAGCAATGCCTGCAGGGCTCTTATGCTGGAGCGGGCATTTACCAACAGCAACAAGCGGAGCAGGCTGATGCTGCAAACCGGACTCAGCAGGCGAATTTGTCTTATCAGCCAACCCAGCAAGCGGCAAACTATGCTTATGGAAGCTCCGGCGGCTCTTCAATGGGAGTTGCATCTGGATTTTCAACCGGTTCATCGGCATTCCAAGGCTACCCAGGCACTGTAAGCTCGCAAGGCTTGCAACATTCCCAAGGCTCCCTTCAGGGCTCGCAAAGCTACCAAAGCCAGCCCGGCTCGATAGGCTCGCAGGGCTCGCAAGGTTATCAAGGCTCACAAACCAATCAAGGTTCACAAGGCTACGGGCAAGGCTACTCGCCTGGCTATGCGAATCATACAGGCAGCACGAGCAATACGAGCCAGTATTCCGGGAAAACAAGCACCTCCCCGTCGGGAGTATCTTCATTTTCAAGCTCGAACGGCGTAGAGCCTGCACGTGGAGGCAACAGCTTTAATTGGACAGATTCGGAAGAGGATGAAAATTCTATATCCTCAGAATCATCGCAATCGTCGCAAAGCCAGAATGGCAACTCTGGAAGTAAATATATACTGTAATAACCACTCCCCCAGCCTAACCCTGCCTTTAGTGGCAGGGTTTTTGCTGTTGTCTGTGTGGGTCCATATTTTTGGATTGAGAACATATGGCCGCTATGTGTATAATAAGAGCATCAAGCTATTTAATAAGCTAAAGAAGCAAATGCTTAGGAGGCACGGCCCTTTGCTAGTGGATATGAAGCAGTGGAAGCATACATTTAAGCTGGATCCGGATCGTGAGCTATCCGATGAGCATCTGGAGCGGCTATGCTTATCCGGGACGGATGGTATACTGGTTGGCGGATCCTCAGGTGTCACCTTTGATAATACGGTTGATTTATTGGCGCGGATTCGCCGTTATGAAGTGCCTTGTGTGCTGGAGATTTCTAACCAGGATGCAATTGTACCAGGCTTCGATTTATTTTTCGTACCTATTGTCTTGAATGCGCAGGATACACAATGGATTGTCGGGCATCACCATCAGGCTTTGCGTGAATATGGTTCGCTGCTTGATTGGAGCCAAGTCGTCGCGGAGGGCTATATTATGATGAATGGGCAATCAACCGCTGCGCAGGTTACCCAGGCAAATACTCACCTTGACGCCAAAGATGTCGAAGCTTATGCCAGAATGGCAGATCGGTTGTTCCACTGCCCGATCGTGTATATCGAATACAGCGGGATGTTTGGAGACATGGGACTTGTATCGAGAGCCCGCGGTCTCTTGAAGGATGCCAGGTTGTTTTATGGCGGTGGCATAGATGGTCCTGACAAGGCGCGTGAAGCTGCTGGCGCTGCCGACACGATAGTTGTGGGCAATGCCGTCTATGATGCCTTTGAACAGGCGCTGGCTACCGTTAAAGCCGTCCACAGCCTCAAATAAGAGTCTAAACCAGCAATGAATGATTTCCAGCCAATTTTCCCGATTTTATTCGTGGGCAGGCTTTCAGCTGTAATAAAGGAGTAGATATGAATGAATCAACTGAATGATGTATTTGCATCCATCCAAGCACTCAATCCGCCGCAAAGGCAAGCCGTCGAGACTGTGGACGGACCGCTTTTGATTATGGCCGGAGCGGGAAGCGGAAAAACCCGTGTGCTCACGCACCGCATTGCCTATTTGATCGCTACAAGGAAGGCAGCTCCATGGAGCATTCTCGCCCTTACCTTTACCAATAAAGCAGCACGAGAAATGCAAGAAAGGGTAAGCAAGCTAGTGGGACCAAGTGGGCGCGATATTTGGGTTTCTACGTTTCACTCGATGTGTGTGCGTATGCTGCGCAAGGACATTTCGCGGATTGGGTTTACTTCCAATTTCACCATCCTTGATTCCGGCGACCAGCTGTCGGTTATTAAAGCTTGCATGAAGGAGCTGAATTATGACCCGAAAAAGTTTGAGCCTAAAGCCGTTCAAGCCGCGATGGGGGCTGCCAAAAACGAGCTGAGAACACCAGAAATGGTCGAAAGTAAGATAGGTGATTATTTTGACGGCGTTGTAGCCAAAGTGTACAAGCTGTACCAGAAAAAGCTTAAGCACAATAATTCTCTCGATTTTGATGACCTTATTATGGTTACTATCCAATTGTTCAAGGAAGAGCCGGAAGTGCTCGATTTTTACCAAAATAAGTTCCAATATATCCATGTGGACGAATACCAGGATACGAACCGTGCGCAGTATATGCTCTGTTTGATGCTGGCTGACAAGCATAAACGAATTTGCGTTGTAGGGGACAGTGACCAGTCCATTTATGGCTGGCGTGGAGCTGATATTAGCAATATTCTCAACTTTGAGAATGACTATCCGAAGGCAGAGACCATTCTGCTAGAGCAAAATTACCGCTCAACCTCGAATATTTTGAACGCTGCGAACAAAGTGATTGCCAACAATGCTGGCCGTAAAGCCAAGAACCTTTGGACCAGCAAAGACGGTGGTGCCAAAATTCGTTTCTACCAGGCCGATTCCGAGCATGAGGAAGGCTACTTTATTACGAGTGAAGTCAAGAAGCGGGTAGACAGCGGCAAACGTTACCAGGATCACGCGATTCTTTACCGTACCAATGCACAATCGCGGGTTATTGAGGAAATACTAATCAAATCCGATATTCCTTACCAAATCATTGGCGGCATCAAGTTCTACGACCGTAAAGAAATTAAGGACATCCTTGCCTATTTGCGGCTTGTTTCCAATCCCAATGATGATATTTCTTTCGTACGTGTTGTTAATGTACCCAAGCGCGGTATCGGGGATACGACACTCGAACGGTTGGCAGAGGCTTCTGCACGGCGTGGAGTTTCGCTGTTCACACAGCTGGAGGAACTCGATGGGATGGAGATCGGCGCTAAAGCGAAACATGCGCTGGCCGATTTCCATGAGATGATCACCAATATGAACAAGATGGTCGATTATTTATCGGTAACGGAGCTGACGGAAAAATTATTGGAAATGACCCAATACCGCATAGAATTGCAACGGGAAAAAACAATCGAATCGACAGCGCGGCTGGAAAATATCGATGAGTTTATTTCGGTAACAATGGAATTCGAAAAGCGTAATGAAGACCGGACGTTGATTGCCTTCCTTACCGATTTGGCGTTAATTGCCGATATTGATACACTTAACGAGACAGAGGAAGAAAAAGCGGATTCCGGCAATGCCGTTGTGCTCATGACCATGCACAGCGCTAAGGGTCTGGAATTTCCTGTCGTGTTTATTGTGGGCATGGAGGAAAATGTATTTCCGCATAGCCGGGTTGCCAACGATTATGAGGAGCTTGAAGAGGAACGGCGGTTGGCCTATGTCGGTATCACACGAGCGGAGCAGGAGCTATTCTTGACTTGTGCAAGAATGCGCACTTTATTTGGGCGTACCAACATGAACGCACCCTCGCGGTTCCTGAAGGAAATTCCTGAGGAGCTGCTGGAGCTGGTAGCACCTGCCGGTATCATTGGCGGCCGTTCAAGCAGCCCTTCTTGGGGTAATAAGGAAGGACGCTATGGCAACACGGGGAGCTTTGGCTCCTCAGGTGGCAGCTTTGGCAGTGGAGCGCGGGGAGCGACAGCGCCCGCAGCGGGCAAGACTACCAGCTTCCGCACGGGTACGGGCGCTATCGCCCAAGCCAGCACCGTGAGCTCGACTAATCCTGGAGCACCAAAAGGTGCTGCGGGCGGTGGCACAGCCCAAACCACCGACTATAAAGCAGGCGACAAGGTGGCCCATGGCAAATGGGGCACTGGTGTAGTCGTCACGATTAAAGGCGCGGGTGATGACACGGAGCTGCAGATCGCTTTCCCGGCTCCTGTGGGATTGAAGCGGCTATTAGCCAAATTTGCTCCAATCACTAAGCAAACCGAATAATTAAGGCGCTTAGTAAGCCAGTGTAAGGCAGCAACGTAAATCAATAACGTAAGCCAACAATGAAAGGACGTTTTCGTGTATGACAGATGCCCTTGAGGCCATGAAAGCTCTCATTGAGGAGATTTATAGCCATAACCACTTGTACTACACAATGGACCAGCCCTCCATTAGCGATGCTGAGTACGACAAGCTGTATGACCGCTTGGTTGCTTTAGAGCTGGCTTCAGGGATCACACTGCCTAATTCGCCAACCCAGCGCGTTGGCGACCAGCTGTTGAAGGGCTTTGATCCCCATCGTCATAAATCACGCTTGTGGAGCTTGGATAAAGCCCAGAATCCCGACGAAATCAGGACCTGGTACAACCGCGCCGCCAAGTTTGTCGACGAATACAATGACCAGAATGACGAAGACCCGCTGCCGCCGCTTACTTTTGTGATGGAGCTTAAATTTGATGGATTAACCTTAAATTTAACCTATGACCAAGGGATATTGGTGCAGGCGGCAACACGCGGCAACGGCGTGGTAGGAGAAGGAATTCTGGCCCAGGTCAAGACCATCCGATCCATCCCAACCGAGATTCCCTACCGTGACGGGATCATTGAGGTGCAAGGTGAGGGTATCATGAACCTGTCGGTACTGGACGAATATAATAAAACTGCCGTAGAGCCACTCAAAAATGCCCGCAATGCGGCCGCAGGCGCACTGCGCAACTTAAATCCTAAGGTGACGGACAGCCGTAAGCTGAATGCCTACTTTTACCAGGTTGGTTATACCGACAGTCTAAAGTTTACCAGCCACCAAGCGATGGTCGACTTTTTGCGCGACAACCGGTTTAAGGTAGGTCCCTTTGTTGAGATGTATGATTCAATAGAAGGGGTCATCGACCAACTGGAGAATATAACAGCGATGCGCCATACCTATGACTTCTTGATTGATGGGCTCGTTATCAAAATTAACGATACCCTTACACGCGAGGCGATGGGCTATACGGACAAGTTTCCACGCTGGGCAATTGCCTTCAAGTTTGAGGCCGAAGAAGCGATCACAACACTGCTGTCTGTATCCTGGGAAGTTGGACGTACCGGCAAAATCACGCCGGTAGCCAAAGTCGAGCCCGTTAATATCGCAGGGGTTACTGTGCAGAATTGCACTTTGAATAACTACGGAGACATTGAGCGAAAGGGCTTAAAGCACGCCTTGGGCAGCCAGGTATATATTCGCCGTTCCAATGATGTCATTCCGGAGCTACTTGGCAAGGTGACCGAGGAGATCGATGGGGAAGAGGTCATATGCCCAGATACTTGCCCGTCCTGCGGCTCTGTGCTGGAGCTCAAGGGAGCCCACTTATTCTGCTTAAATCGCTTGGAATGCCGTACCCAGTTGATTGGGCGTATTACCCTTTTTGCTTCCCGCGACGCTATGGATATCGAAACATTCAGCGGCATGACCGCCGAGCAGCTATACAATGATCTGGACGTTCGGGAGCCGGCTGATTTGTATAGCCTTACCTTTGACGATTTGGTCAAGCTGGAGCGGTTTGGAGAGAAGAAAGCGAACAATTTATTGGCTTCTCTGGAAAAAAGCAAGCAATGCGACCTAGCCTCCTTTTTATATGCACTCGGAATTCCTAATACAGGTAGATCCACGACCCGCCAACTGGCGGAGCATTATCGTGACCTGCACAAGCTGATGGCAGCAACGCCTGAGGAGCTTGTGGCGCTTAATGATATTGGCGGTATTATGGCAGAAAGCATCGTCAGCTTCTTCCGGGATCCTATTATGCAACGAAGCATCGAGAGGCTACTAGAAGCCGGTGTTAATCCGACGATGGAGGAATCACTGGTTGTTATCGATAGGGATAATCCCTTTTATGGCAAAACAATCGTGCTGACAGGCACCTTGCCTTCGATGGGCCGTGATGAGATGGGCAAGAAGCTGGAAGCTATGGGAGCCAAAATTTCTGGCAGTGTTTCCAAAAAGACGGACATCGTGATCGCTGGAGAAAGTGCTGGCAGCAAGCTAACGAAGGCGCAGGATCTGGGTATTCGGATTATAGACAATGAGCAAGAGCTATTGGAGCTAATGGGAGAAGCCTGATTTTGGGCTTCTTTTTTATAGGTGGTCATTTTACTATATCGATCTAACTCAATCATGCCCATTAGCGGATTTTTGTGCGTTATCAAGCCTTTTTCTTAATAAAGTAAAGTCGCAAATGGGGCGCTCGGCAAAAGAGTTAAAATTAAAGGTTGCATGGAGTGCATCGTTTATGGTACATTACCTTTTGTCGCCACTGAGGCGGTGTCATTATGGACAACATAACAAGCCGCGATTTACATGGGTGATACACAATGTTTTTGAAATAATAATTTTAAAAAAAAGTTGCAATCAAACGAGTTATCTGGTAAGATGAATTCTTGTGACAGCAAAAAAATGTCGCGAAATAATTCACGAATTAAATCAATGAAAGCTCTTTGAAAACTGAACAAATGATAGTTGAATGCAAGTTTTGTCAGCATGACAGAATGAGTGCAAATCAAGCATCACCTTAATGGAGAGTTTGATCCTGGCTCAGGACGAACGCTGGCGGCGTGCCTAATACATGCAAGTCGAGCGGATTGTACCTTCGGGTACAGTTAGCGGCGGACGGGTGAGTAACACGTAGGCAACCT
>NZ_JAAOIW010000015.1 GCF_011440305.1 Paenibacillus agricola
TAATCCTTTTCGATGGATTATGGACAGGTGCTACCTGACCATTTCATTGTAAAGGATTTTTTTATGCCTGAACGATAGAAAGTCGGAAAATTATGAAGATTCAGAGAAAATTAATGCAACGCTAGTGATACAAAACATAAGATTAAAGCGGAATATAGGATAAGTTATGGGTGTAGGTACAAAATAAACGAGTTGGGAAAGTAATATGATGCCTAAAATTATCATCGTATACATTCGTTTCAAAAATGAAATGGGCAGCAGGTAGTCTTGCTTTTCCTTCAAAAACACAACAAAGAAATGCAGAAAAAGGATGGGAACCAGCATCACTAATAAAAAAATCATGATTTTCCCCATTGCATCTCCACGAATTGAGGCTCCAAGAGCCATAAACACACCTTCCATGTCAAGCAATATCAATGACAAATACTTCGCAGATGGTGAGTTTTGTTTGTTTTTAAGCAGTAAAAGCGAGCCAACCAATGCAATCGCCGATACAGTTAATGCCAACACATCGAAGTCCGAAAAGTTACGATCGACTTGAAATGAAATCAACAATGGGATGTCATTTCTTGTAATATGCACATCCTTCGCCTGGTCGATTGTCCTCCATTTCATTATTGAAGCAAACTGATTGGGATCACCATCGTTAACCCGTTCAATCACATCGCCAATTTGCAGTCCCGCTTGCAGAGCTACATTTCGTTGGGCTATCGAACTAACGACCCAGCTACCCATTGCATCCTGTTCGACATTCACCCCAATTACTGGGTACTGCGAACTAATATAAACAAACCAAAGTTGGATTGAAATAAATAAAATCAGGACATATTTGGAAAAAATGATACTTTTCATCCCGTAACCTCTTTCTTTTTTAAAAAAATGTGATATAAAGGAATTAATAGATTTATTTGTCAAAGGAGGTGATAACATGCAAATGATTTCATGGTCTGCCGATCTTCATGCAACCGTTAAAAATCTCAAAAAATTGGATCCTTCCGCTCTCCAAGCACGCCTAAATGACCGTAATTTTATGAATTCCTTGGCTCTCTCCGCATCAGAAGAGCAAGCATTAGCATCTTCATTCCAATACAAGAACAACAATGAGATTAAGGCAGATTGGGGTTAAATCACCACTTCAATATTTTACCAAAAAAAAGAGAGAATGTATATCAAGAAACTGTCGTTTCTGATATCCATTCTCTCTTTTTATGTCGAAGCCTGCAATGGGTTGCAACTAAAGTCTGCCTCCTTACGCACTATAAATGTGCTGATATCCGAAGCAAAACCATATATGATAGAAGTACATATTATGGGAATTAATGGAATGGAGTGCAACATATGCGCATGCTTAGTGATCTTGTACTTATCGAGTGTTTTTGGGATTCTTTGGAGCTTGAGCTTGACGAAGATTTTATTGAACTATTAATATCTGAAATGAAGGAACGTAATATAGAAATCCCATCTTTGGATAACCACTTGTTTCCTTATTGCGAAAACCCTACTTTGTTCCCCGCTTCTATTAGCTATAGATCATAAATAGAGATTATTCGTGGTTTGTAACTAATGAAGCCTGCGGCGGAAAACATCTTAACAATTGCAGCTTTTCTCCGGTGGTACGTTCGCAACGAAGCTCTTCCACGCCTGCCGGCAAAAATATTTGGTCTCCCTGCTTTACTTCCATGCTGCCACCATCCCAAACTAAATTACCACCGCCTGTGGCAACAACAAGCGCTGAGAAGCTTCCCTGTTGGCCCACTACGCACGAGGTCGTAATTTCAATAGAGCTAAGTGCAAAATATCTAGTATCCTCGTAGCTAATGAGTGATCTCTCTATAAACCCCTTCGATTCATGGAGAAGCTTGGGCTCTAAGCGAAATCTCTCTGCAACTTCTTCTCGAGAATAAGCATCGTAATGAAAGCAATCAAACATTCGCTCGAAACCAATCCCTTGATGGCACATGAAGTCTGGAATAACTCTTCCGCCAGGCGTTGCCCGCTCTACACGAATCGTAAAATCCGTCGGCTCTTGGATCTCTAGCAGGAAACAGCCCGAACCAATGGCATGTGGCATACCGCCCTCAACCAAAAACACTTGCCCAGGCTCAACCTTTAATTTATTAAGTGAATCGATCATACCTGCTATATCTTGGTCCCAAAAAAGCTTTTCCCATTTTTCCCGAGTCATTCCCTGCTTAAATCCATATAAAATATAAGGCTCCTCGCCATCGATCTCTCTGCCTCCGAGAATGTACCAAGCCTCTGTTTTACCAAAAGCGGATTGAAAAAGCGCTTTCGCAGTTTGTCGATCGGGATGCACTTGGATGGTCAACCGTTCAGCTGAATCCAGTGCTTTGACAAGCACGCCCAGTTGGCTGCCAAACATCTGTACATGGCGTTCTCCCAAGAAGGAAACCGGCGCTGTGGACACAAGCTCCAATAAAGAAACAGGTGTCCCCCCTTCGATGTCCACCAAGCTTAAGCCCTCTATGATATGCTCTCGTCCCGCATTACGAGCCTGGACAACCGAAGCAATCCACTCCTCTGGAAAAGAATTATCCTGTGGTTCCTCATTGCCCTGCCATTGCTCAATCATCTTCCCTCCGTGGTAGGTTCTCCACACTCGGTTAGATAAAAGCTTCAATGGTCTTTGGCTCAAGTGTAACGATGGTTGCGGTTGCATAAGTAATCCAGCCTCATTTCTTGATCAATTAGTTACGAGTATAGCATAAACTTTCGGAATTTATAATGATATTGTGTTCGCCTTCTCCGATTATATGTTTACAATCGCCTTAATGACACCCGTTTCCGGCTTCATCCAGGACTCATAGGAGGTAATCATCTCATCAAAAGCAGCGCGATGCGTAATAAAAGCATCCGTGTCAACCTGCCCTTCAAGTATACTGGCAATTACCCGTTCAAAATCAATACGAGTAGCATTACGGCTGCTCATCATGGTCATTTCACGTTTATGGAACTCCGGATCGCTGAATGTAATATCCGCTTTCACCAAGCCGACATAGACCAAGCGCCCGCCGTGGGACACATATTGGATAGCGTTTTCCATGGACTTGGCATTGCCGGTTGCATCCATAACTACTGTAGGCAGGTCGCCTCCTGTAATCTCCTCAATTAATTGCATAGGGTTCTGCAACGCATTGACCGTATAATCGGCAGGCACCCAATTTGCGCAAAATTGCAGGCGATCCTCATTGATATCCATAGCGATCACCTGAGCACCTGCAAGCTTAGCATATTTCATCACACCCAAACCGATGGGACCGGCACCGATAACGAGCACAAATTCACCAGGCTCAATTTGCGCTCTGCGGACAGAATGGGCACCGATACTATAACATTCTATGATGGCGGATTGGTCAAGGGAGAGACCGGAGGTTGCAATTAGGTGGTCCACAGGCACAACCATGTATTCCCTCATGCCACCGTCCTGATGAACGCCAAGCACACTCATCTGGGTGCAGCAATTGGTTTTGCCTTTGCGGCAGGCAATACAATGGCCACATTCCATGTATGGCATAACTGTCACAACATCACCCAAGCTTAAGCCGGTTGTACCCGGTCCAAGCCCCGCCACTTCTCCGGCCAACTCGTGGCCAAGTATACGTGGATACACAAAGTAAGGCTGCTTGCCTGTATAGGCATGCAGATCCGTCCCGCATATGCCGACTCTGCGAATCCGCACCAAAGCTTCTCCTTTGGCGGGAACGGGTTGTTCCGTTTCTGTCATCACAAATTGAAGGGGTTGCTCACAAATAATCGTTTTCACTATAATTTGCCTCCTAATACATTCATAATATTTTGTTAACCATCCTTATCTCTTCATTCCTTATCTTACTCTTCAGCTATGCGATTCGGTGCTGTGGCGAAAACGGCGAAAGCCCCATTTCAACAACAAAGGCACAATAAACAAAATAAATAAAATCCGAAACATCTGGTAAGCTACGACCAACGATACATTAGCGCCTACCGCCGTAGCTGTAACCCCCATCTCCGTCATTCCACCTGGCGATGTACCCAGAAATGCAGTCATTACCGAGATGGGCAGCAGCATGCTGAATACATAAGAGAGCCCTAACGAAAAGCCTACAACTGCCGCACTCCCTATAATCGAATAAGGAAGCAGCTTCTTCCAGTTGTGCAGGCTGCTGAGCTTAATACCTAACCCCATATAAATGCCAAGGCTCCATTGGGCAAGAAGTACGAATAACGAAGGCAGCGGCGGCGGATCATAGCTTCCTACGGTGAACAACGCCGCCGCGAGGATAGGTCCAAGGAAATAGGGCGTCGGAAATCTTAGTTTGATCGCGATCCATGTCGTAGCGATTACCCCGAGAAGCAGGATAACGGCAAACATCGGCCTTGCCCATACAGCATCCAGGGCAACCGTAAAGGAACCTAGCAAAGTATCTTGGATGCTGTCCGCTTGCCTGCCAAGCCCCGCCACTCCGCTGACCGACCCATTAGCCAAGCCATGCACAGCGAGAAAGGGGACAGTAAATATAACCGTCAGCAAACGAATCGTCTGCATAAAAGCGACCACTGCAGTGTCCGCGCCCTCCACTTCTTCGCTAAGCACGACCATTTGCGATAGCCCGCCGGGTATACTCCCGATGGCGCTACTCGCCACATCAATGCCGGTTTGCCGCGCCGTTATAAAAGCCACAATCAGGCTGAATATAACGGTTGTGATCGTCGCCACCAGCATGGAGGGCAGCTGTGTGGATATTTGACGGGCGCTTTCCATTGTAAAGGAAAGCCCCATGCTGTAGCCGAGCAGCGCCAAGCTCATATTGCGCAGCCCCACCGGCCAAGCCAAGCTGCGGCGGAGTAGAGCCGTCCATAGCAGCACGGCCGTCAAGGGTCCGAGCATCCAGCTTAAGGGCACATGGAGCCATGTGAAAACCATTCCGCCTGCAAATGTGACAAGGATCGTTTCTGCGAATCGATTCATAGAGTTTCCTCTTTTCCATATGCCGTTATCAAACGATACCTTCCATTATAACAAATGAACAGGGATGGGTATGAACTATTTTTGGAATCATGGCAAAAAGCCAAGCTTCACGGCTATTGCCCGTCCACTTGACTCTGCTATTTATGCGATGGATATAGAGCTTAAAACTGCACCAGGTCGGCAACCTTAACAGGCAGCCCGGTTTTGATGGAGCGGTTGCCAGCAATCCCTGTGAGGATCGACATCGCACCATCCACATGGGAAGCGGCACGCTCGAACCGGTCTGGAGCCGGTACGCCGAATAGATCGTTTAGCAGCACAGGATCTCCACCGCCATGCCCACCCGTAGTTTCCTCTACCTTAACATCATAAGGAGCGTCGAACATCGGATATACCGTAATTGCTTTTCCTTTTACAGCACCTTCGAGGGCTTGTTCGCCACCAGAATTCACGTAGGAGGCTTCGACTACATTCATCTCGATCCGTCCTTTGGTACCATTAAAGTTAACGCGGAAGCCTTCCCAAGGCGAATACGCATACAGGTTATAGGTCAAAATCGCATTGCTGCGGTATTTCACCATTACGCCCATTGTATCTTCAATATTAATGCCATCGCCGAACACGCTTTGGTCGCGGATATAGCCGTCATCCTTCTCGGCATCCAGGTACATAGCCTTGAGCTTGTCGTTCTCTTCCATATGGAGTGCGAACGGGTCATTTTTGGCATATTCGCTGCCATGGGAACGCGTGTAAAATTCGGTAACGCCACGCTTCTCTGCATTTTCACGACCGTAGAACATTAAATCGCCTAACGCATAAACCGTAGCCGGCTGCGTGCCGAGCCAAAAGTTTACAAGGTCGAAGTGATGCGTAGATTTATGGACAAGCAGACCGCCACTATTGCGCTTGTCGCGGTGCCAACGGCGGAAATAATCCGCGCCATGCTTCGTATTGAGCATCCATTCAAAATGTACACTTGTGACATCGCCGATAGCTCCGTCCATGATCAGCTCACGGATTTTTGTATTATGAGGGGAGTAACGATAGTTAAACGTAACACGCAAATGCTTGCCCGTTCTCTTGACCGCATCCAAAATTTCCTGGCATTTCTCTTCATCAACCGTCATCGGTTTTTCAGAAATCACATCACAGCCAAGCTCCATCGCCCGGATAATATACGTATGGTGCGTACGGTCAACGGTCGTGACGATCACGATATCAGGCTTGGACTCCTCAATCATTCGCTCAAATTCATCTGATTTATAAGTAGGTAGCGGCCCCACACCAAAAGGGGCGATTTGCGAATTTGCATAATCCATTCTAGTTTGATTGACGTCACAAAAAGCGACCAAATCGGAGGTATCCTTAAAATCCTCAACAATAGCTTTGTAGAAAAATGCAGCGCGCCCTCCAGTACCAACAAGCGCATATCTTTTACGTTCTGACATCTGTATTTCCTCCCTTGTGTATGCTATTGTGAGTATAGCGCAATAAATACATGAAAACAGCACTAAAATTGCTTACATTTCATTTTCACAACTTATCTTGCTATTATATAGCTGCTGAAGGAGGATGAACTGCCTAATGAACAATCAACGAGAGCCCAAGAAGCTTATTCATACGGAAAAAGATCTCTTTTATTTACATCATAATATTCGCACCGCCCCCTATACCATGCTGCAAAATCATGCCCATAATTCCTATGAAATCTATTATTTGCGTTCGGGTGAGCGCTATTATTTCATAAAAGATCGCTCCTACCATGTCAGAAAAGGGGACCTGGTATTGATCCAGCCTAATGTGCTGCACAAAACGATGCATGCGGAAGCTATCAGCCATGAGCGGATTTTGATCAATTTCCGTGAGAGCTATATCGATGGCATCTTCCACGAGATCTCCCCGGACTTGCTGCGCGTTTTTGATGAGGAGCCCGTGATCCATCCTGATTCTCTGGAGCTTGCGATGGTGGAATCGATCATGGAAAAAATGATGCGCGAGCAGAAGCACGCAGAGCCTGGGGCAGCGGGCTATACCAAGCTGCTGCTCGCAGAATTGCTGCTGCTGCTTTACCGGCATGTGCGGCCTGTGGACAGCCAAGGCAAAACTTCCGAGCATCCAACCACACTGCACCGCAAGGTATCGGATATCGTCAAATATATTAACGAGCATTTCCGTGAGCCCTTAAGTCTGAAGGGCCTTGCTGACCATTTTCATATTTCTTCCTATTATTTATGCCGCATTTATAAAGAAGTAACCGGCTTCACCGTGATTGAATATGTTAACCAACTACGCGTCCAGGAGGCGCAAAAATTGCTGAAAACGACCCGTTACTCGGTGACGGGCATTACCGAAAAGGTAGGCTTCGAGAGCAGCACCCATTTTGGGCGTATATTCAAAGCCTTATGTGGGCTCTCCCCGCTGCAATACCGCAAATGGAATGGATAGGCGCTATGCACTAAAGGTTCTCGTTCATTGGCCTTACAATCTTTAATAACAAAAGCAGCATGCCTAGCCCCAAGTGGGACAAGCATGCTGCTTTGAATACTCAGCGCACCGATCCTGGGCACGCATAGCTGCTATTGATGTTGCTGTGCTGGTAGTACTGCCTTAAATGTTAAATTAAATTTTCCGGATTTAGCTGCTCCAGCTCCGCTAGCACAAACCGCCCATCCTTACGAATCAGCACATCGTCAAAATAAATTTCGCCGCCTCCAAATTCCGGACGCTGGATGAGCACCATATCCCAATGCACGGAGGAACGGTTCGTATTATCTGCATCCTCATAGGCATTGCCTGGTGTAAAGTGGATACTGCCGTCGATTTTCTCATCGAACAAGATATCCTTCATCGGCTGCTTAATAAAAGGATTGACACCAATCGCAAACTCGCCAATATAACGAGAGCCCTCATCAGTATCGAGAATCTCATTAAGGCGTTTTGTATTGTTGCTTGTTGCTTCAACAATCCGGCCATTCTCAAAGCGCAGCACGACATTATCAAAAGAAGTTCCCGTATAAATCGTGGGGGCATTATAGCTGATCACACCATTAACCGAGTCTTTGACAGGTGCTGTGAATACTTCCCCATCGGGAATATTATGTGTGCCCGCGCAGGGGATAGCAGGGATATCTTTAATGGAAAAGCTTAAGTCGGTTCCTTGTGAAACCAAGCGCACCTTATCTGTGCGATTCATCAAGGCGACGAGCGACTCCATCGCTTGTGCCATTTTACTGTAATCCAGATTGCATACCTGGAAATAAAAATCCTCAAAAGCCTCGGTGCTTGTATTGGACAATTGCGCCATTGAAGCGTTCGGGTAGCGCATTACGCACCATTTGGTATGGTTGACGCGTTGCTCCACGACAGGACGTTGGTACTCCTGGACGTACAGCTTCATTTGCTCCTCAGGCACATCGGACGTTTCCGTAATGTTATCGCCGCTGCGTATCGCCAAGTAAGCATGCATCCGCTTCATCCGCTCCAGCTCCAGCACTTTAAGCGTCTGGTATTGCTCCTTCGTGCCTCCAAGCATTAAGCTTCGGGTTACTGCCGGATCACGAAGCTCGATAAAGGGATGCCCGCCAGCCGCGTAAACCTCCTCGATCAGGCATTTCGTCAGCTCTTGGTCATGCAACCCAATCATCTCGATCAGGATATGCTCACCCGGCTGTAAATTGACAGAATAACGTATCAAATTATTAGCGAATACTTTTAATCTAGGATCTCTCATTTCCAACATCTTCCCTTCTATTGGCCTACTACTTACTAATGTAACCAATTTCGGGGCAAACATCAATCATTCGCGATTTAAGTAGTAAATACCCATCACTATCCAGCTAAGCATAGGAGACATCATCATGCTACCAAGCACAACAGCGGCAGAAAGGGCTTCTTCGGCAGCTCCTTTGGCTATCGATTATTTATTAGTGGATCCCTCGCCCTTGATTAAATGCCTGAACTATCAATAAGCTCCAGCTCTTCGATTTTTTCAAACTCATTTAACACCTTAAAGCGTAGCTCCTGAAAAGATACATTCGATTTTTTCCTTGGGAATGGCAAGTCAATAGGAACGATATTACGGATCGAGCCAGGACGTGGTTTTAAAATAACAACTCGATTGGCCAAATAAATCGCTTCATCAATATCATGAGTAACAAAAATCATCGTCATTTTGTTTTTTTGCCAAATATCAATCAATACTTCCTGCATATGCGCTCTTGTGAAAGCATCCAAGGCACCAAACGGTTCATCCAACAGCAGCACCTTCGGATTTCTGAGCAAGGCTCTGGCAATGGCGACGCGTTGTGCCATACCACCTGATAGCTCCCTAGGGTAGGATTTTTCAAAGCCCTTTAAACGAACCAATTCGATCAGCTCATCTACCTTTTTGCGGGTATCCGCATTTTTTAACGATAGATCAGCGGCGATATTTTTCTCGACTGTTAACCATGGGAATAAACGAGGCTCTTGAAAAATAAACCCTTTTTCGATTCCCGGCCCCACTACCTGGAGATTTCCAAGCTTTACACTGCCGTTATATTGGGTATCCAAACCTGCAATTATTTTCAATAATGTGCTTTTCCCGCAACCACTTGGCCCGATGACAGTCAGAAATTCGCCCTCTTTAATATTCAGTTGAATATTGTGCAAGGCTTGCACAGACCCCTTGTTGGATTGAAATGTTTTGTTAAGATGGCTGATTTCCAATAATACTTCGCTCATTGTTTTCTCCCTTTCTTTTTATATTTGTAATTTCTAAAAAAAAAAACGAAGATATCCCAAGCTTTCTGGGACATCTCCGTTTGTACGGTCGATATCGTATTGCATTCATTTTTAAAAACCAAGTATTCCAATAAGATTTAATAAAGCTGATATTATCAAGATTTATGTATGCTGTCAATCCTTTTATTCTGATAACTCATGCTGGCATTTTCAAAAAAATATTATTTACTCTGCACTTATATGGGTAATGCTTTAGTAAGTGTATTTTACAGATCGTTTTTAATCTAAAGGAGGCGTTTTTTTATGAGTCCAGAAAAAGTTGCGCAAGTAGAGAAAATCCGTAAGGAAGAGAAACAATACCATGAGCAGTATTACGAGGATCATAAGCTTTATGAAGAGGACTCCTGGCTGGAAGAACCCGTTCCGCTTATTCTGGACCTAGCCGACCAAGTGAATATCGGGCAGCCGATGAGCATATTGGACTTGGGATGTGGGGTAGGCCGCCACAGTATTCCTTTGGCTCAAAAGGTGCAAGCAAACGATGGAAGAGTTGTCTGTGTAGACCTTCTGGATAAAGCACTTCAAAAACTGATTCACTACAGTGGCCAGTACCAAGTGAAAAATGTGATTTATACGGAGCAAGCCGATATCAGCGAATATCCAATTCCTGAAGGTAAATACGATTATATCGTAGCAGCATCTAGCCTGGAGCATGCCAGATCTAGACCTAAGCTAAAAAAAGTGCTGGATTCCATGGTTAATGGCACTAAAGGCGGCGGGATTAATTGTATTATTATGAATACGAATATCGAGGAATATGATGCCAAAAGCGGAAAGCAGCAGGATGCGTTATTTGAGGTTAATATGAGCAAGGATAAGGTATTAAAGCTATTGCGCCAGCACTATGAAGGCTGGGAGGAAATCCACGTTTCAGACGAGCCTTTGGAATTGGAGATAATCCGAGAGGATAAACCTGTGCTATTGAAGGCAGATTCACTTATATTCGCAGCACGAAAGCCTTAAATAAGGAATTCTTAGGCTCCAAAAAAATATAAGCCTCGGTGCTTGGTCTAAGAGCCAAATGAGCCGAGGCTTTTCTCGGTCTGTTTTAGAGCTTAGCGGCAGCAGTAATGGTAAATTCGTGCGTTGGCTTGAAGGGGAATTGCAGGGGGAGTAAAATCACGGCAAAATAAATAGGAGGTCCCCGGAAGACCCCCCCATTTACTTCTTCATATTATAGCCGGCTTCCCCAAAGGGCTGAAGCTGCTCGATCCATTTGGCCTCCAGCTTTTCAAGCTCATCAGGTATGTCCTGGTAGCCCTCATTACGTTGTTCTAATTGCTCCAGCACCTCAAACACAAATTGCTGCTCCCCAAATTGCTTCCAATCATTTTGCAGGTCGGCGATACGCTCCATATTCATGTTTAACTCAAATTGATGCCGGTTCCACCTGCCCTCCAGGTTAAGGCTGCTGCCAATAAATATTTTGCCATTCGCTGTGTTGCGCAGCCTGTATATGCCCATTGGCTTCTTCATTTCTTTGTAGGCCAGCACTAGCTCTTTTCTTTTTTCCTTCGACATTTGCTTTACCCCCTCCTTAACCCAATAAGCACTGCCATCAGGTTCCCGCTCCATTAATCCATATTCAATCATATAACGGCGCAGCGTCACATGATCGGCATACGCTTCTTGCAGCACCGAATTAATTTCCTTTTCTGTATAACGTTTGTTTGTCTTAAATCGGGAAATCAGATGGCGAAGAATGATGATTCTCCGTTTCTCTTTAGAAGGAAAGCTGGTAAGCGGCCCATCCAACCCTTCGGCGAAGGCATTCAATATGACTTCCTGGTATTCCTGTTCCGTGATCGCATATCGCCCATCTTGAATGGGAGCCGACCGTTGCGCAGCTGTCTGCTGCTTCATGGTACGTCCGCTCTTAGGGGAGCTGCTCGTTTTCTGCTCCAGCAAATCCATAATAGCCAAAAACAGCTTGGCTTGCTTCTCCTTCTCGCGCAAGGCAAAGCGGTGGTTACGGATCGTTGATGTGCTGCCGCCATCCAGCTTGTCAACAATTTCATTGTCGTTGACACCCTCATAAAAAAGCTGCAGCAGGTTTTTTTGCAGGTCGCTTAAGCCTGTTTGCCTTTTGCCCAAACCTAGCAAATACTCGAACATTGATCCATGCTCTCGGGTAATATGGATCGTTGTAAATTTTTCAGCCTCATAATAAACTTCAGCTTCCTTATAAATAACCCCTTTAGTAAAGCTGCTGCCACATGCTAAACAAACGAATGCAGCCGTGCTTTTATCAAAAGTATAACCCAGCTTTAGCTCCTCTAAAGGTACCTTCCACAATAACTCTGCATCCAACATTTATAAACATCATCTCCATACATCTATCAATATATAGATATATTATAATAATGTTTGTTTATTGTCAAACATTTCGATACCATGTCGGGATAATCCGTTCAAATCCAAGATGATCCTCCAACACAACTGCCATTCGTTTTTTCATGGATTCCAGCTGCTTCGGCACAACCTCAAGTGTCCAGGTAAGGGTTGGATATAAATTCATCGCCGTGTATAACGCGTATAAACCCCAGAACGAATCAGGTACCTTATTATCAAAATAACCATGGATTTGCCCTATACAAAAGGGAACGCTTACTTCCCGGCTAAAATAAGCAATTTTCAAAAAGTCTTGGTAGGGATCCCCCCAATCGTAGCGGTTAAAATCAATAACGCCGGAATAGCTCTCACCCTTAACCAATAAATTGCTAGGATGAAAATCATCATGCTGGAAACGGTTAGGACGATCCTTCATAAGCTGAAGATGAGCTCCAATAAATGCATTCACCTTCGCCTCCCCGTCAAATTGAACCCCACAGCTTGTGTACGCAGCCAAATGCCGCAAGTATTTGCCCTGCCTGCGTACATGCCAAGCCTCCAAGCCTGCTGGAGCCTCCAGTCCATGCATAAGCCGCAGCTCGGAGCCAGCATTCACGCCTATCTGGTATTGCTGGTCCCCAGTTAATGTAGGCAAGCGCTCAGCCGCCTCTTCTCCATCTACATAACGCAGAACCATATAACTTAACTCAAGTGCCTCAATCGTCCCAAATAGGATGGGCTCCGACGTTTTTACGCCAAGATCGTACACTCTTTGGATCACTTCATATTCAGCTTGCTTCTTAACATATTGCGACAATGGTGCCGTTCTTAGTACAAACGCTGGTTGATGATTGGCTTCACTCAAAAAATATTTACTGTCAAAAGAAAACCCACGTTCTACCTTGCTTACATGGGATATACCACTAAGCGTTGGCATATACAGTTGAACAGCAGCCAAGTCCATAGACTAGCCCTCCTCCTCATCATCATCATGCTGCCATAAATGGCGCAGCTCCTCATTCGTTTCCAGAAGCGATTTAAGCGTGCCTTGCGCCTCAATGCGCCCATCTTTCATCACGATAATATGGTCAGCGTGGGCAAGCGCGGTTTTGCGATGCGAAATGACCAGGCAAGTCGTCTCGCGTTGTGCATAGATACGCTCCCACAGCTTGCGCTCGGTTTCGACATCCAGCGCGCTGGATAAATCGTCGAACACCAGCAGCTCCGCGCCGCGGACGAACATTCGCGCCGCGGCCGTTCGCTGCGCTTGGCCTCCTGAGAGCTTCACACCCCGCGGACCGATGACGGTATCCAGACCGTGCTGCAAATGCTCAAGGTCAGGCTCCAGAACTGCCGCATGTACGGCAGCTTGCAGCACGCTTGGGTCATTAGCTTGACCCAGCAATATATTGTTCTTTAGCGTATCGCTGTAAAGCCGTGGAACCTGGGGTGTATAGGCGCTTTGCGGTGGAACGAAGAAATCTCCCGGCCGCTCCACGAGCTTGCCGTTCCAGCGAATACCACCAGCATCCATCGGAAGCAACCCAAGCAAGGCGCGAACCAGCGTTGTTTTGCCTGAACCGATCTGCCCGGTAATGACCGTAAACGAGCCCCGCTTAAGCTGCATACTAATATTCTGTATGCCACGGCCGGTTGCTGGGTATTGGTAAGTCAATCCATCCACCTCAATGACTTGCAGGCTTTCCTCACCTTTAGGAGGCGCATGCTGGGCACGAAGATCAGCCTCACTAATATTTTGGCGTAAATAAAGCGGGTGATGCTCCGTAAGCGTGTGCTCATCTGCGCCTTGGACTAAATCTGCCAACCGTTTTTTGGCTACGGTGCTTTGTTTAAAGTAGGTCAGAAATTTACCGAAATTTTGAATAAACTGGGTAACCGACGATAAATAATAAACAAATAAGGCAAAATCGCCAACCGTAAAGCTTCCATCTCTCATCGCTTGGGCGCCCAGCAGTAAAATAAACCCTGTGCCAATATTGACCGTATTCGAAAATATCGAATCCAGCGACTGGGTCAGCAGCACATCCTTGACCATCGCATGGCGGCGAGTTTCGTTCAGTTCACGAAACCGCCCAATTACCCGTTCCTCTGCCCCCGCTACCTGAATGGACTGCACCGTGCTAAACATTTCACTGATGGCACCCGTAACCTGGCTGGTTGCTTCTCGGCTGGCCGCACGGAATTTCTGCAGCATTGTTGTAGCTGCCTGGGCAATCGTAACGACAACAATAAGCGGCAGAAACACCCACACTGTCAACGATGCATTAATTCCATATAAAATCGTAAACGACACAACGGCAAAGGTCATCATTGCAAAGGCATCCACCGACCAGCTTACAGTTTCCTCAATTTGCTCCACATCATCACGAAAATTGCTGATGGCCTCCCCAGGCGAATAGGGAATAGCTTTTGCCCCCGGCTTCTTGAGGATGCGGCTGAGCATGTTTCTGCGCAGAAGCGCACCAACCCGGAAACGAAACTGTACATCGGTTACAAAGCCGATCACGATTAGGACAACACGCCCCAATGCGGAGGCAATAAGCAGAGCAATTAAAGCCCATACACTAAAGCCGAATGGGGAAGAGCCAGTAAGCGTATCGAAAAACTGCTTGGTTATCCAGCCCGGTATAATCGGCATCAAATAAATCAATGTCCAGGCAAGGGCATTAAGCAAATATAAGCCGATCCGGTAACGGGTTAATTTAAACAGAAAACCAAATGTACTCATGACAGCATCTCCTCCATTCCAACCTGCAGCATATGGCTATAACGGGAGCTACTGTCGGCAGCAAGTACGCTTCTGTCGCCAAACTCGATGATCCTGCCTTGCTCCAGTACGAGAATCTTGTCGGAGCGCCCAATTGTTGCCAAGCGGTGGGCGATAATAATACAGGTACGGTTCACCAATAATCGGTTGATTGCCTTCTCGATATGGTGCTCAGTAGCTGGGTCAAGTCTAGACGAAGCCTCATCCAGAATAACTAAGCCCGGATCAGACAAAAAGACGCGGGCAAAAGAGAGCAACTGGGCTTCACCAGCCGATAATCCGCCTCCGCCCGATTCCAGCAGGCTATCCAGTCCAGCAGCCAAGGAATGAAACCAATTGCCCAGCCCAAGCTCCTCCAGCACATGAATGATGTCCTTATCTTTAATCGCATTGTCAAAAAAAGTTAAATTATCCCTAACGCTGCCTTGAAAGATTTCGATATTTTGCGTGACCAGCCCTACCCTGCTACGCAGCTCCTTCAGTGTCATATCCCGCAAATCAACCCCCTCCATAAGCACACTTCCTGTGCGGGGATCGTAAAATCGCAGCAATAAACGGGCAAGCGTCGTTTTGCCGCTTCCGGTTCTCCCCAACACACCCAGCACCTTGCCACGCTCCAGATGAAGGCTCAGGTTATGCAGGGTCGTGATATCGGCCTCATAACCAAACTCTACTTGATCAAAGGTGACCGATAACGCCCCTTCCGGCAGCGGCAGGCCGATGCCATCCTTAATCGCCGATTCGGTCTCCAGCAGCTCCCGCACCCGAATAATGCTGGCATCCGCTTTTTGCAAATCCTCCATTTGTGTACGGATTTTCTCAATAGGCTTAGCCATCAGCTCGGTATAATAAAAAATCATATAAACGGTTCCAATCGTAATCGAGCCCTGTTTATATAAAATCGCGCTTAATCCAAAGGCTACAGCGTTGCCAATTGTGAAAATAACGAGCGTTGTGACCCACATCGCTGCCCAGCCCAAAAACGCTTTAACGCGCAAAGGCAGCCATTCCTTCATCATCATATAAAAGCGATACATCACGTAATTCGATGCCCCGTTGGCCCTTGTATCCTCCGTCCCCTCCAGGTGCTCGCCAAGAAAACCATAAAATTTGGAGCTCATCTGCCGCATATTCCCCCAATGTGGGACAGCAAACTGGCGTATATATTGGATCAAATAGATCGCAAAAATAACGAATAGGGTCATACTTACCCCAATTACCCAGCCTTCGAGAAATAACAATACCAGCATGCCTATAACCAACAATAAATTGCTTAATAAAGAAACGACAAAGTTAGAGAAAAAATTCGCCAGATTATTAATATCACCATCCACTCTTTCAATGATCGCACCCGAGGTGTGGGCCTTATGGAAGGACATATCCAGCTTCATGCAATGCGCCGCTACGTCGCCACGCAGCTTATTGGTGGCAATCCAGCCGATATTCTCGCCGATATAGGTTGCTGCTACCGTGAGGCCTTGATGGACGAGCGACACCCCAATAAACAATAAAGCCGCATAAACCAATGGTGCCGTGCTATCCCTGGTTTGGGCTGTATCAATAAAGTAACGAATAATTTGCGGATTGATTAATTGCATCACGATTCCACCAATGAGCAGAATAGAAAGCCATGTAATGCTTTTGCGCTGAGTATTTAAATAGTTTTTTAATAAGCCGATATATTCAGCTACCGGTATTTTCCGGTTCATAAAGTTCTCCCCTGTTCTAATCTTAAATAAAATTCGGGCAATTCAGCTATAGGTATTGATATGCATACTATTGACCCCTATAATATACGTAAAGTAACCTAATAGAATAATGGAAGCGCTTAAGCGGATGGGAGCATATTTATGTTATTTAGGCCCGCCAACCTTTTACGTTCAGCGGCTGTTTGTATAGTTGCCTTTCTTTTTATAGTTCTCAGCACCTCCTTGCCCTATGCCGAGCCCACACATCCTTTAGTGCTGAAAGAGAAGCAGGACGATTGGATACCTGAAGACTTACAACGCAACCCCAATATCATTATAGTCTTAAGCGAAGCCTTCTGGGATCCGACAAAAATTCAAGGGCTTAGGTTCAGCCGCGACCCCATCCCGACCTTTCATGCGCTCCAGGAAAAATATACGAATGGAACGATGCTTTCTCCCCAATTCGGTGGCGGGACAGCCAATGTAGAGCTTGAAGTATTGACAGGCAACTCGATGCGTTTTCTGAATTCAGGCGAGATCGCTTATGAGAAAATGATCCATCACCCGATTGATTCTTTAGCAAGTATTTTGGGCAGACAGGGCTATACCACTACGGCCATTAACCCATTTGATAACTGGTATGCGAATAGCCTTAATGTATACAGGCGTTTTGGCTTCTCCCGGGTCATCCCTATTGAGTTTTTTAATCCCAATGAATATGTAGGTCCTTATATGGGCGACCACGCCGTTGCCAAACGAATTATCGAAGAAAGCAAACGCAGTGACGGGCCAGATCTAATATTTACGAATACTATGGAAAACCACTACCATTACTGGTCGGATAAATTTAAATCCAATTCGATTCAAGTCAAAGGACCCATATCCGATGAAGCGCTGGCGATTGTCGAAACGTTAGCACAAGGCATCCATGGATCCGACGCGATGCTGCAAGAGCTGGTCAAATATTTCGGGCAGCTTAAGGAGCCAACGATTGTTGTTTTTTTTGGAGACCATCTCCCCCACTTGGAGACCGATTATTACGTCTATCGCGAAAGCCAATATATTCAAGGAACCGACGATCCTAATTTTCTCGATAAAATGTACCGTACGCCTTTATTAATCTGGAACAATTATTTGCCTGCCAACAAAGAAATTGTTCATTTCAGCCCTTCTTTCCTAAGTCCCTATCTGCTAAACCTGGCTAAGCTTAAAGGCAGTGCGTATACAGATTTTCTATACAAGCTTTCCCAAAAAATCCCCGTTATCCCGCCAAAGCCCTATTATGAGGCTATGGGCATTAACGAAGCGGATTTAAGCGAATACGAGCAACGCCAGCAGGCGATTTTTGCGGAGCGCGAGGATGCAGGTGAGTATGCGGACGAATTTACAGGCAGACTTATGTCCGAAGCCACACAGCCCTTTATAATCGGCTATGGCGAGCCGACCATTGAATCTGTCACACCTGAAAGCATCAACGTGAGCGAGGGCTTTGTGGCCGATTGGATGAAGACCATGACGCTGATCGTAAGGGGCGGGCGGTTTGGCATCGGCAGCATCCTGTTCGCTGATGGCAAACCCTTGCCAACAGTTTGGCAGACGGAAACAAGCTTAAGTGCAAGCCTTCCCAAAGACATGTATGAACAGCCCCGGGGAGGGCTGGAGCTGCAGGTTCGTGTTGTTGATAGCCAAGACCATGTGCTTGCCCAATCCCGCAACCATTGGCTGCCCCTCACAGGAAATATACAATGAGCTGCTTTTCACAGATAGCTGGCCCTTATGGCTAACGTGCATCTGTGAGCTGCAGCTTGTTTTGCTTGCGGAATATGGCAGGCGTCATGCCTTTGCTTTCTTTGAATATACGGGTAAAGGTATTATAAGAACCGTAGCCTGCTTCCAACGCAATCTCCAGCACGTTCATTTCGGTTGCGATTAATAAGGCGCACGCCTGGCGAATTCGCACCTCATGCACGAAGGAAACGAAGTTTTGCCCGATTGTTTTTTTAAAGAGCTCACTTAAATAAGAAACGCTAAAGCCGAACCTCTCTGCTAGCCCAGACAGTGTTAAATCTTCCCTATAGTGCTCATGAATATATTGAATCGCTTTCCAAATATCGCTGTTTGCCCTTCCCCGGTCTCTTCCCTCAAGCTTCGCCACGTCTGGTACCGGCTCTTCGTGATCCGTATTCCTTCTAAGCCTGTCGAACCGGATCAGCACCTCCGTCAGCTTGGCCTTGATCAGTCCTTGCCTCCACAATTGCGCTCCCTTATACTCCGCAAATAATTCTTCCATAATGGCAAGGAATTGCGGTTGCTCCGCAGCAGGCACTTGTGCATATGGCGGCACCTCCACATCTTCGGAGGCTTCAATCGAACCTGGCAGCGGCTCTGCCGAATTGTATAAATGGATGCCGAAATTGCAATTATATAGCCTTAATGGACAATCTGGATCGGTATGGATTGCATGAAATTGATAGGGCATAACTAACGTAAAGGTACCAGGCTCCATTGGATGCTTAACCCCATTAATAATTTCAAAGCCACGGCCTTCAATTACATAGGAAAACTCCAGGAAATCATGGCGGTGTGAGCCAAAATCCCTGTTCAAATGGTTAAGTTTAATATGAAAGGGCAATGCCGTATCCATATTGGGGTAATGAGTTAAATAGACCGGTACAACCGTCATAGGCCGTTCACTCCTGTTGAGCATTTATTGAAAGCTTGCCATAAGTTTAACACGCTTACATCTTACTATATAATGAAAGTGTACCACAACTTAATTTATCGGAGGTTCTAGTCATGAAAATGAATGAAAAAATCCGTCTCGGTATTATCGGAGCAGGTAATATCGGTAATGTGCACATTAAAACTTTCAAAAAATTAAGTGCGGATATTGACATCGTTGCCATTACTGACTCCCATAATCCATTAGCGCAATTACGTGCTGCTGAGCACGGGATTCCCAAATGTTATATGACTACAGAAGAGCTTATTCAAGATCCGGATATTGATGCTGTTGTCATTGGTGTACCTAACCAATGGCATGCCCCATTGGCTATACAAGCCCTGAGGGCAGGCAAGCATGTGCTTCTGGAGAAGCCCATGGCTATAGATGTTCCGTCTGCCCGCGAAATCGTCCGCTCGCAGCGAGAAACCGGCAAAGTGCTGATGATTCCTCATCAGATGCGTTGGGAATGGCTGCCGATGCAAGTGAAGCAGCAGGTAGATAAAGGTGCCCTTGGCGAGATTTATAATGCCAAGGTCGGTTGGCTCCGCCGCAAGGGCATCCCCGGCTGGGGAACCTGGTTTACCAAGCAAGAGGAATCCGGCGGCGGCCCGCTGATTGATATAGGCGTACATATGCTGGATCTGGCTTTCTTTTTCATGGGTGATGTGAAGCCATTATCCGTATTTGGTTCTACCTATGCCGAATTTGGTCCCAAAAAACGTGGCATCGGCACCTGGGGTACACCCGATTGGAACGGCTCCTATAATGTAGAGGATTTGGCGACAGCCATGATCAAAATGGATAATGGCAGCACGCTAACGATCGAGGTGAGCTGGGCGGTGCATATGGATACAGACGCCAAGCATTTTGTTCACCTGATGGGCACAGAAGGTGGCGCCTCCATCCGCGGCACTCAAGGCAAGCTGCTAACCGAAGCATTCGACCGGGCAACCGAGGTGGAGTTAGTTACACCAGATAATGACGAAGGTGGGCGTATCCGCCTTAGCCGCCATTTTGTCGAATGCATCCGTGAGGGTAAAGAGCCAACAACGTCAGCTATGACCGGCTATACGAATAACCTGATCCTCGATGCGATTTATCAATCCTCACGGACAGGACATGAGGTTATCTTGGATTGGTCGTTCTAAGCTGCCAAAATATCGGCTTTGCTGAAAAAATGGGATACCCTCCGTAAAAAATGAAACGTTTTTTATGCGCTTACATTTTATGATAGGTGAAGGAACTGACACCTAAATTTATGATTAAGCGGAGGCTATTACGATGACAATTAATAACAAAATAAGGCTTGGCATTATCGGCTCGGGTAATATCGGCAATGTCCATATGAATATTTTTAAGCAATTGCCTGAAGACGTTGAGCTTGTTGCTTTAACTGATATTAACTATCCCTTAGCGCAAAAATGCGCCGCTGAGCATGGCATTCCTACTACTTACGTAACCAATACAGAATTGATTGAAGATCCGAATATTGATGCTATTGTTATCGGCGTTCCGAATCAATTTCATGCTCCACTAGCGGTACAAGCACTGCGCGCCGGCAAGCATGTACTTTTAGAGAAGCCGATGGCTATTGATGCTAAAGCTGCCCGCGAGATTGTAATCGCACAGCGTGAAACAGGCAAGGTGCTGATGATTCCTCATCAAATGCGTTGGGACTGGCTTCCTTTGCAAGTGAAGCAGCAAATTGATAATGGCTCGATCGGCAAAATATATAATGCCAAGGTAGGTTGGTTCCGCCGCAAGGGGATTCCTGGCTGGGGAACCTGGTTTACCGACCATGCCCAATCCGGTGGCGGACCGTTGATCGATATCGGTGTGCATATGCTTGACCTTGCCTTCTTTTTTATGGGAAATGCCAAGCCAGTTTCCGTCTTCGGCTCTACTTATGCAGAATTCGGTCCCAAAAAACGTGGTATTGGCACATGGGGAACTCCAGATTGGAACGGCAGCTATGATGTTGAGGATTTGGCGACGGCGCTTATTAAAATGGACGATGGCAGCACCTTGTCCCTTGAAGTAAGCTGGGCTGTACATATGGATACGAATAGCACGCATTTCATTCATCTGATGGGCTCAGAAGGCGGCGCATCGATCATTGGCAATAAAGCCAAGCTGTTAACTGAAACGTTCGAACGTGCAACCGAGGTGGAATTGGTAACACCTGAGAAAGACGAGGGCGGACGTATCCGCGTTAGCCGCCACTTTATCGAATGTATCCGTGAAGGCAAGCAACCTACTACATCGGCAATGAGCGGCTTTACTAACAACCTGATTCTGGATGCCATTTACGAGTCATCCCGCACCGGCCACGAGGTTATACTGGACTGGAATATTTAATAGATATGAAATTAAGAAATGTACTGAAGGAGGCGCAAATATGTTAAAAGGACTTACACGTGCTGGAATTGGCGCCGTGGGCAGTATCGAAGATTTTGTCCGCGCTGCCGCCGCGCATGAATTCGAGGCCATTACCGCCGGAGGCAAGGAGCTGGAGGATTGGATCACCGAGAAAGGTGCAGACTCCGTCAACGCCTTTCTAAGCGAGCAAGGCATTAGCATTGCCAGCATCGGCTTGTCCGTCCAATGGCGTACGACCGAGGAGGAGTTTACCGCCGGTCTTGCCCGTGTGGCCAAGGATGCAGAAGCTGCTGCTGCCGTAGGCTGCACGACCTGCACCACCTATGTACTCCCGTCCACTGACGATAAAGCGGCACATTTTATGGCGATAGCCACACGCCGTTTGCGTATTTGTGCGCAAATTCTGGCGCCTTACGGTATTCGTTTTGGTCTTGAATTTGTTGGCCCCCACCATCTGCGGACACGCTGGGCCAATCCGTTTGTCTGGGGTTTACAGGAAACGATTGATTGGATTGATGCGATCGATGAACGCAATGTGGGCTTACTCTTCGACAGCTACCACTGGTATACGAACGAGCTGGGTATCGACGATATTTTACGTCTGGATCCAAGCCAAATCGTATTGGTGCATATCAACGATGCCCCTGACGTACCCGTGTCCGAGGCGATCGATAATGAGCGCTTATATCCCGGTGAAGGCGTTATTGATTTGGCAGGCTTCCTGCGAGCGCTTAAGCAAATTGGTTATAAAGGCACAGTTGCCCAGGAAATCCTGGTGCCTAAGCCCTCCGAAGAATCCAGCGAAACCTTGCTGCTTCGTTCCCAAGAAGGCTTCCGCAAGGTTTACTCGGCCGCGGGTTTATAAAATCTTATATTAGGAGGGGCTCACTAAGGTGAGCCTCTTTTTTTGTCATAAAATGAGGAAATCTGACAAAATGTTAAATTCAGCTTGTCTAATTGCAGACGTTGTAATATTATCTAACATATAAAGATATTATTTATACTCAATAATGTTATTTATACCTTAACTAGAAGGTAAAACCGAGGAGTGAGACCCTATGTATGATTTGAAAATTTTACTATGCGACGATTCTCTGCTTGTCCGGAAGAAATTAAAAGGAGCCCTAGCGGAACAAGGCTTTACCCAATTGTTCGAAGCCGTTGATGGCGAAGAAGCTGTCGCTTTCTGCCAAACCAAACAGCCCGATCTCGTTCTTATGGATATCGTAATGCCCAAGAAGGATGGTATTGAAGCGTTGCAGGAAATCAAACTACATAACCCATCCATTCACGTTGTGATGGCCTCTTCGGTGGGTACTCAAAGCAATTTAATTAAAGCTCTTAAGTTGGGAGCGAATAATTTTCTCCAAAAACCAATTGCCGTTGAAGCAATTGTCGACATTGCGAAAAAAATCATCGAAGAACGGGGTGCCCGCTAATGTTCGCACAATACTTTGGCCAATTTTTATTGAATCGTTCGCTTGTTACTGCATCCCAGCTGGACCAAGCCATGTCTGCACAAAAGGAAACCAGGGTAAAGCTCGGGGTATTGGCTATTAATAAAGGTTATCTGAGCCCCGAGCAGGTTGAAGAAGTACACCAAGCCCAAACCAGAATAGATAAAAGATTTGGCGAGATTGCCGTGAATCTAGGTTATGCCAAGGAAGAGCAAATAAGCGAGCTATTGTCCTCGCAGCAAAGCGCCCACCTTACTCTTGGCCAAACCCTTATTGATCAAGGCACGATCGACTACGAAGGATTTGCCAGCGCTTTAGCCCTTTATAAAAAGGACTACAGCCTGACCGACGATAAATTCGACGCTATTGTAAACGGCAATATCGAAGCTCTGCTGGAAGCTATCCTGACTAAGGAAGGCATCAGCCTACATTGGGCTATGAACGATTATATAAGCCTATTCTCCAAAAATATGATCCGTTTCATTGATAGCCATATTCGCCTCGAAGTAGCAACTGGCGAAGCAGCGACTGCTTATGAATGGACGGCGCAACAGCCATTATTGAGCAGTGACCGCATCATCTCCAGGATTACAGGCATAGGCGGCAGTGAAGCCTCATTCTTGAAGCTTGCTTCCTTGTATGCTCAAGAAGCTGTTGAGGCACCTGACGAAATGATGGAAGCCTCAGTAGGTGAATTTCTTAATCTTCATAACGGCATCTTCCTTGTGAACCTGTCCAACAGAAGCATCGAGCTTGAAATGGAGCCTCAATCCGTCACAAGAGGTACCGAATTGGCAACCACCACTCCCGTTAAAGTCATTATCCATGTAGATGGGCCTCAAGTTAAATTCGACCTCATTATTGCCGATCTTGGCGATCTTATAGCTACTAATTACAACAGAGAAGCTTGAATCCATGCTTAATTGCCCAACAAAAAGCCTCGACAACCACAAGAAGTGGCTGCGAGGCTTTTTTTCATTTTCCTATTGCATTCCTGGATTCACAATTCAATAAACGCCTATAGCTCTAAACCTTATATCCATTTCCTGCTTTAAGGATGCTTTCTCGCGATCCTCCAAAAATCCAGATTCCACACCATTTATCACCAATGTTGAAAGCTCACGGAGCGTAAAACCAAAACGTTCCTTCAAGACCCGGTATTCTTTGGTTATATCGGTGCCCGAGACGATTGGATTATCCGTATTCACTGTAATCTTAATCCCTTTGTCAAAATATTCACGTACGGGATAGGCATCCCAGCAGGAAACTGCCTTAGTTTGGATATTGCTGATCGGGCACATCTCCAGCGGAATCTCCTGCTGTATCACCATGTGTAGAATAGCCGTATCCTCTTTGAGCCGGACACCGTGGCCAATGCGTCGGGCCCCCAGATTGTTAACAGCTTCCTTAATATTATCTGCTCCAGCAGCTTCCCCAGCGTGGATGGTTACCGGAATCCCCCGCTTATGGGACAAAGCGAATACTTCCCTGAACAGCTCAGGTCGGAACGACGCCTCATCTCCGGCCAAATCAACGGCTGCCAACCCTTTACCTATATATGCAGCAGCAGCTTCAATAACCTCCAGGTTATCCTGAATAGAATGATTCCTCATGCAAATGGCAATCACTCTGGCTTTAACTTTAAACTGCCTTTCGCCCCTCCTCAGCCCTTCTATCACATGATGAATGCTTTCTTCTGCCGACAAGCCATTGCTGCGATGTAGCTGCGGTGCAAACCGTACTTCAATATATAGGCAGTTATGGGCAGCTGCTTGCTCAACAACCTCATAGGCAACACGCTCTAACGCTTTGGCAGTTTGCATAAAACGTGTGGTGAATTCAAATTTGCTTAAATATTCAGCCAAGCTGCTGCAGGTCTCATCCACTTGCATATAAGGAAGCAATAACTCTTTAGTAGATACGGGCAGTTCGATCCCTTGCTCACGCGCCAGCTCCATAACCGTCCCCGGATTCACGCATCCATCCAGATGCAAATGAAGATCAACCTTCGGTAACTGCTGTAACAAATCCCCACTCCAATTCGTTTCCATACGGATCCCTCCTTAGGATTCAAACGATTTGTTTAAATGTAAACCAATGTTATTTACATGTCAATATATTTAACATAAATTGAACAGCCTAATTTTCATAAAAAAAGGCACCCTTTCGGGCGCCTGTAGGCTTTTAATGGAAATACCATTCACTTTCGGGTTAGCAAATACAGAAAATAGGGAGCGCCGACCGCAGCGGTGACGATGCCTACAGGAATATCGACTGGCTGGGCAATAATTCGTCCTATTGTATCGGACACTAGGACAAGAATGGAGCCGATGAGAGCCGATGAAGGAAGCACTACCCTGTAATCCCGGCCGATTATCCTCCTGGCCAAATGTGGAGCAATTAAGCCGACAAAGCCAATGCTTCCGGCAACAGCTACACAAGCGCCAGCCAACCCTACAGCAATAGCCATTAGAATGGTGCGTTCCTTTTGAACCGAAAGTCCTACTCCTGTCGCTATATCCTCGCCCATGTATAAAATATTAATGCGGTGTGACTTGTAGAATGCATAAGGGAGCAACAGCAGCATCCAAACCAAAGCAGCCAGCACGTAATCCCAGTTCGTCCCGGATCGAAGGTTATTTATTTTTCCGACTAACCAATACTACAAATTCTAATCTACTAGCGTAACCGAAACACGAACGTCGAGCTTTTGGTTCCCGCCACGATATACGCCCTGTAGCGGACTTACATCCGCGTAGTCACGTCCGGTTCCAACCCGGATATGGTTCTCTAAAGCTTCCACATTGTTAGTGGGATCCAGACCAACCCAGCCTACGCCTGGAACCATCACTTCTACCCATGCGTGGGTAGCTGAGTCGCCTCTAAGTGCTGAGTCCTCACCTACATATAAGTAGCCGCTAACGTAACGGGCAGGGATATGCTTGGCGCGAAGGATACCGAGCATCACATGGGTCGTATCCTGGCATACGCCTCTTTTTAGCTCGAAGGATTCCTGGGCTTTCGTATCGACATTAGTGGAATCACCATTATACGTAAATTTCTCAAATAAATACTTCATGACATCAATAGCAAACTGGACAGGGTTTTCCACCTTGCCTATATCGTCAATCACTTCCTGCACCTGATGGGGCAGTAAATATGTGTAGCCCGTATCATTCAGATAAGCTAGGTAATGCAAGCGAAACAGCTCAGAATGAAAGATCGCTTCCATTTCCGGTGAATAATCGATCCGATGAATAAACGGGCTTCGTTGAATGCTTACGACGGAAGTCGTTTTCACCTCCAATAAAAAATGCTGCTCTGGAATAAAAAAAGTTTCCACTTGGTTACCCCAAAGATCCGTATGCTCCTTAGTTAGCGATGCAGGCAGGATGTCTGCCCGGTAAGCCACAAGACGCTGGCACTCATCCGTTAGCGGTTTTAACCTAATGGTATTCATACTTTGATCGACAGCCGACTCATACTCGAACGTATTCGTATGTACGATTTGATATTTCATAAACGATCGTGCCCCCGTATTCTGATATTGTAGCTGGAAACCTGCATTCCCATCCTTGCCCAACAGCGTAACGGGTTCAACCAAATAATAGGTTTTAGCAAAGATACGACCAATTTCATTGCAGCTATTCTGGAATTGATCCAAAAATGCACTCAATTCATCCGAGTTCAATTCCTTAATTTTTACTTCATCGAACTCATCCATTAGTGCATCCAAGGACGCATACATTTCCCAGGAATATTTGGTTACTTTCCCGTTCTCCAATTCGTGGATGGCATCCCGTACATGGTTCATGCAATACCGAATCGACCTCGGAAAATCATCATCCGCAATCAGAAAGGACAACACCGTTTTGGAGTCCATTAAAGGAGGGAACTGCTTTAAATAAGCTTCATATCCATTAACCAGTTGTAGCGCCGAACGCCAATAATAGTAGTTCTCACCAGGTCTCCCCTGCTCGTTCTTACCGTTGGCATTACTGATTACATTCAAGATACGCGCCGTTTTCTCGGCTCGCTCCAGCCATTTGCCGATCTTGATAAAGCGGTAAGCCACGCCTCTGGACATCGAGGACTCAATATCGCCCTGGGCGGTGAGGGATGTCATTTTCATTTGCTGCAGAAAATATTGAATATCTTTTTTGGAGCCATTGGAAACACGCGCCTGCTGCGTATATAAGTAAAAGCCATTCCAAATTTCCCAAAAATCATTGGGCAAATGCGTTCTTGTATAGCGTGCATTTTCGCGTGCCATGCGGACACAATTCGCTATCGAATTCGGATTGCCTTCAGCGAATGAAAGGTGCTGGATGATCGCGTCTCCATGCACGGTGTCCGTCCCATGAAGCTGCTTGAACAGCTCAAAGCTTTCCTTCGAAGCACAAATTTCAAAAATAATTTTCCAGTCATGGTTTGCCAATATTTCCTCTTCCGAGGACTCTAGCATTTGAATTAACTGGACACTTAATATCCGGGCATTATTCTCGGCACGTTCAATATTACGTCCCATCCAATATAAGGAATCTGCTACTCTGCTTAACATTAAGCGTCACTCCCCCCGCTTCTAATGACCCATGTATCCTTGCCGCCGCCGCCTTGCGAGGAATTGACGACCAAGGAACCATCCTTCAATGCAACCCGCGATAAGCCTCCCGGCAATACATGTGTTTCTTTACCGCGCATGACATAAACCCGTAAATCTACATGGCATGGGTAAAATCGATTATCCTGAAAAGCTGGTGCCCTCGACAATTTAATCGTCGGCTGAGCAATATATTGGTGCGGTTCACTAATAATTTTTTTGCGAAAAATTTCGATTTCTTCGGCAGACGCATGAGGACCAATAAGCATATCATAACCGCCTGAAGCTCCTACGTTTTTGACAACAAGCTGATCCAAGCGCTCCAGCACCCATTTACGTTGCTCCGGATCCTGCAAGCGGTATGTAGTCACATTAGGAATAATAGGCTCTTCCTTTAAGTAATAACGAATCATATCCGGCACATAGGCATACATCGCCTTATCGTCGGCAACACCATTGCCAATCCCATTAAGAATCGCTACGTTTCCTCTTCGATAGGCTTGCAGCAAGCCGGGAACACCAAGCGTAGAATCCTCACGGAATGCTTTCGGATCTAGGAAATCATCATCTATGCGGCGATATATAATATCTACGCGCGTTAGCCCCTTAATGGTTTTCATATAGACGACATGGTCACGAACCTCAAGATCACGTCCCTCCACCAACTGGAGATTCATCTGCTGCGCCAGGAATACATGGTCATAGTAGGCCGAATTGAACATCCCGGGTGTTAGCAACACTGCCGTTGGCTCCGTGCCTTTTTTCATCGTGTTGGGGGCATGGGACAAAACAGCCTCATGTAAATACGAAAGCTGATGCTCCAAGGAATGGATCGAATGCTTATTGAAAAATTCCGGATAGACCTGCCTCATTACATAACGATTTTGGAAAACATAAGATATGCCCGAAGGATTGCGTAAATTATCCTCCAATACATGATATTCTCCGGATTCGTCACGAATCAGATCAATACCAGCTAGAAAAATATGGTTTTTCAGAGGAATATCAATACCTTTTACTTGGTGGTGGTAATAATAAGGATTCTGCTCTACCAATTCTCGTGGAATAATGCCCTCCTGCAAAATCTGCTGGTCCCCATAAATATCCTCCAAAAACTGGTTAAGCGCTTCGGTTCTTTGAATCATGCCTTGCTCAATTTTCGACCATTCCTTCGGAGGAATGATAACAGGGATAAAGTCGAACGGCATTGTTCGTTCTATGCCCACATTGTCACTATAAACGGTAAAGGTGATACCTTGCCTTAAAAAAGAGAGCTGAGCAGTCTCATGCTTCTCCTTCAATTCTTCATCGGAAAATTGCTGTAGCATCTGGTGGAATGCTTCATAATGCTCTCTTGGTAAACCGTTCGAATCTAGCATTTCATCGAAAAAAGGTTCGGTTTTGTATGGTTTAAACATTTCGATCAGCCTCCACCTTTTCAATTAACTCGTCCACTCCATTGTGGTGCAATGATGCAGGGTCGATGTTAACAAGTATATCATTCATTACCCGAATTTTCTAAATAAAACTATTTTCCGCAGAAATAAATCGGTTGACAAGTAAGATACCTAACATGCGACCCTCTTTACAAAACGCCAGCATTTCCGTAATCTTAATAGATAAGTGTTTATCAAGTAGTGAAAGGATGAATATCCATGACAAATGACCAGAAAAAAGCAAGAATAGCTGAATTGAAAATGGACTATATTCGGCTTCAGGAGGATATGGAAAAGATGGAGTCTAACGGTGTTAATATGGATAATGCCGAGCGCCAGTTGGTCGCTATTGAGGAAGAATTGAAGCAATTGCATCAATAAAGCAGTTTCTACGAAGCAATTTTAACCAACCTATATTAATTGGGTAATTGGTATGACCAAAAAGCCTGCAAAACCACCGAAGTGGAATTGCAGGCTTCATCTTCATCGTTCAAGCTTCATATACTACAATCCCATTGGCCACAGTCTCTACGATATCTAGCAAATGGCCGTCTTTCAAGCGATAAACAATAAAGTCAGCCGGAGCACCTATCTCTAGGCTGCCCAATCCATCACCATCAATGCCAAATAACTGGGCTGGATGGAGCGAAGCCATTCGAATTGCTTCTTTCATCGAAGCAATTCCTAGCCTAACCACATTCTCTACGCCGCGGTATAGCGGCAATGCTGCTCCCGCCAAAATATCGGGTGTATCGGCTAGGTGCAAGAAACCATTGGGCTCCAGTACAACATTATCATTCAAAGGAGTAGCATAACGTCCGGGTGGCATCCCCGCCAAATTGACCGCATCGCTCACAAGGACCGCTTTATCCCCTTTGGTTCTGATCATGACTTTCAGTGTAGACGCCGGAAGATGAAACCCGTCGGCTATAAGCCCTGCCCACAAACGATCATCAGCCAGCTGCGACCAAATATAATTCGGATGGCGTTTGATATAAGGGTGTGCGCCATTGCCGAGATGAGTGCTCATCGTGGCTCCCGCCTCTACTGCCTGCTGAATAATTTCTTCTGACGCATGGCAGTGCCCAATCGAAGCCACGATTCCGCGATGCTTAAGCTTGCGAATGAAATCAATGGCCCCAGGCTTCTCCGGAGCAAGCGTCACTTTGGCTATTTTCCCTGCGGCCGCTTCATCCCATTGCTCAAATTCTTGCCAATCAGGATCACGAATCCAATTCTTATTATGCGCACCTCGGGGGCCGTCTTCTCCAGATAGGAACGGACCTTCAACGTGAATCCCGATAACGGCATAATCCACGATTGGATCAGCCGCGCAAGCCGCAGCGATTGTACGGATACAGTGAAGCATTCTTTCTTTGGGCCCTGTTACTATAGTCGGACAGAATCGGGTAACGCCGCCCTTCTGCAAATAACGCACAACCTCTTGGACAGTTTCAACCGTAGTATCCATGCCATTGAGGTCAAAGCCACCAATACCATTCACCTGTACATCGATAAGACCGGGAGCAATCCATACATCAGATGGAACCTCCACAGACTCCTCTTCGGCAATCCTGCCGCCTTTCGTTGTAAGCTTCACCGCTTGCCCATTCTGCCAATGTCTTGCAACCCAAGAATGCTTCATCTATAATCCCGCCTGTTACTTGGTATTTTTATCAATGTCTTTGATCGTTTTTTCTGTTTCATTGATAAATGTTTCCAAATCATACTTGCCTGTTAAGTAATTCTGTAATTGGACCGGGATATACTTGTCGAGTACCGGATATTCCTTGTAAAAAGGAGCTGTTACCGATTTATCAATGATGGATTGTAGCGTTAATTTCCAGTCCGCACTAATTTTTCCATAGGATTCGTTAATAACCGGAAGCTTTCCCCATACGGTAGCCGTATCACCTTGAACATCAACATCCATAAGTGCCTCTTTAATAAATTGTACGGCCAGCTTAGGAGCCGGAGTAGCTTTGGGAATAAGAATACCAGCGGCAAATGCCGAAGAACCTTTTTCCAACGAGCCCGGGATTGGTATTACCGAAACATTCTCAGCGCCTACAGTCGGAGCGGCTTCCGGAGCACGAGCGCCACTTTCTAGCAACATTGCCACCTGGCCGGCTTTATAATTGTTACGTCCCGCATCTTTGTTCGTGAATGTATCGATGGAGAAAACACCTTCATCCGCGCCTTTTTTCCATATTTTCAGAATTTCTCTAATTTCTGGTGTATCGAAGCTGATCACATTGTTTTTATAAAAAGTTCCGAGTGCAGCTTGCTCTACGGACATGAGCGTATAAAGAGCATTAGGCCCCCATTGGATGGTCATACCTTGCTGAGTAACCTTATTGCCATCCTTAATGGTCATCTTCTTCGCATATTCGTAAATTTCCTGCCAATTTTTTGGATTAATTATTTTTCCTGAAGCATCCGTCAAACCTGCTTCTTTAAACATTTTTGTATTTACATTGATCGCGTAAGCTTCCAGACTAATCGGAATTGCGAATTGAACCCCATCCAAGTCACCAAAGCTCAACGTTTTTCCTACAAATTTGTCTTTAGTCGTATTTCCCGTAAAAAATTCGGTTTTATTAAAATCCAGAACTAAATCTTTGGCCAAATATTGTACAGCTGAAGCCGTTCCATCCACCATCACGACATCCACATCTGTTTTGTTCTGGCTCCACTGTAAGGCAAAGTTAGATAAAATCGATTTATCAGCGTAGGGGGCAATGATTACATTAATATCCGGATGCTTGGCTTTAAACTTCGCTACAGCTTCATTGACTAGCAGCTTTTCCACCATCCATGATTCTACACCAATTCGGAGTGACTTGGGTTCTTCTTTAGCTGCTACAGGTGCTCCCGCTGTATTTTCTGCTGGCTTTGAGCTGCACCCTGCCAACAGCACTGATAGACATAATGTGGAAACCCCAACTACTTTCAAACTTCTCTTCAACATATAACCGCCTCTTTTCATTTATTATGTGCATGTCCACTTATCTGACTTACCCCTTAACTGCACCTTGCGTAATACCCTCAACCAATTGCTTTTGGAAAATGATAAATATGATAATAGGTGGTAGCATCGAGAGAACAATAACGGATGCCAGCGTCCCAAAAGCCCAGGTCTCACCCTTAAACAAAGTAAGCCCAACAGTTAGAGGCATCGAAGCCTGGTCGGTGGCGAGTGTCTTGGCGAGTGTAAATTCACCCCAAATGTTGTAAAAGGCATGGATAACAATGACTACAAGACCATTCTTACTGATTGGCAGCATAATTCGCCACCACGTCTGTAACACACCGCATCCATCGATCTCCGCCGACTCTTCAACTTCCTTAGGTATGGAGACGAAAGCACCACGCATAATAAAGATAGCAAAGGGCAGGACGACAGCGACATTCGGCAAAATGAGGCCAAGGTTCGTATTCAAGATATTAAGGTTGTTTTCCATCATATATATCGGGATCAGGAAAATAGCTAAAGGCATTGTAATGGTCATCAGTAGAAGGACAAGCATCCCTTCTCTTCCTCTAAACGGCAATCTGGCGAATGCATATCCAGCCAAAGAGCTTAGCAATACCACAAGCAGCACGCCCCAGAAAGTAATAATGACACTATTCATAAAATAACTAATGAAGCTACCTTGGGTAAAAATCTGGGCATAGTTATCAAGGATGAAGTTTTTCGGAAAAAAACTTTGAGGCACTTGATAAATTTCCTTTTCCATTTTAAATGAATTGAAGAATGTATAAATAAAGGGGGTGACGAAAAAAACTGATGTCACAATTAAGACTACATACATAACTGCTTTGGAAACAATCTTTGCTTTCATGACTCCACCCCCTAAGCTTCCTTAGTACGATTCACATAAAAATTAAGCAAGGCAAACAGTAAAGCGATAAATCCAAGAATGTAAGCCATGGCGGATGCATATCCCATATCAAAGAAGGAAAATGCGGTGTGATAAATTTCCTGGTACAATACGGTAGTTGAATTACCCGGTCCACCATTGGTCATGACCATCGGCTCAACAAACACCTTTAACCCATGTAAAATCGCCCAAATTCCAGTTAAAATATAAGTTTCACGCAGATTAGGAAGGATAATATAAATTATCCTCTTAAAGCCGCCTGCTCCATCCACTTCCGCAGCTTCAAGTACTTCCTGCGAAATCGATTGCAGCCCACCGAGGAACAAGATAGTCTCAAACCCTATCGTTGACCATAAGCTTACCCCGATGATACTTGCCATAGCAGTCGTCCCATTATTTAACCAAGGAAGAGCCAAATCCGGAAGATGTAACACATCTCTGAGTACCGAATTGAGCAGACCGTAGTTTTCTTGGAGTATCCACATAAAGACAAGCGCGGATAGCGACACAGGAACAACAATCGGTAAAAAGGTAAATGTTCTAAATAACCCACTAAACCTATTTGTATGGAACAGCAGTAACGCCATAATGAGCGAAGCGACCATAATGACTACAAAGTAGACAGATCCAAAGACAAATGTATTCGACAATGCGGTTAAAAAACTATCATCTTGGAAGGCTTTCACATAATTGGCGAAGCCAATAAATTTAGGCGAGCTATCATAAACAAAATTAAATTTATGCAAGCTCATGTATAGGGAATAGACGATCGGGTAAACCATAAATGCAAATATGAAGAAAAACGCTGGCACGACGAACAGAATACCGTACCATCTTTTTTGTCGCCAGATCTTGCTTGAGTGTGTTTTGGTTTTGGTAACTTGTGTCTTCATAGCCAACCCATTTGGCATCCTGTTTACCCCCTTAGCAACTTATTTAATGGTTTCGAGAAGGTCTTTATCTACTTCAGAGGCGGATTGTTCATCAAGGAAAAGAGCCATATTCCGATGTGTTTTCAGCATAGTTGCCGGGATCAGGTTCGTTACATCATTAGCAATCATGTCCTTAATTGCTTTCGCTTTAACGCGATGCGGGACACTGGACACGATAACTTCGCTTTGCATGATCTGGTGTACCGTCATTGAAATCGCCTGATTAGGCACTTCTGCAAGGGATGGAAACCAGCCTTCACCTACCTGCTGCTTCTTGCAGCCTTCATCGAGATCAACAACGATATAAGCTTCTTTCGTATCAAAATCAGCCGGTGGATCATTAAAAGCGATATGGGCATTTTCCCCAATACCGATCAGCGCTAAATCGATTGGAGCTTTTCTAATTTCTGCTGTCAATTGCTCGATTTGTTTAAGCACATCGCCTTCACCGCTAACAAAATGCACGTTCAACATAGTGGGAACCAGGTCCACTAATCTTTCTTGCAAATATTTACGGAAACTTGCTGGATGGCTAATAGGAAGATTGACATATTCGTCCAGATGGAACATCTCCACTTTGCTCCAATCTAATGGAAGTGCAATTAAAGCCTTCAAGGTGTCAAATTGGGAAGCACCTGTAGATAAGATAATTCTAGCTTTTCCATTTTGTTCGATTTTCTCTTTAATTACCTTTGCTGAATACAATGCTGCTTGCTCGCCTAATTCTTGAGAATCTTTCCACACAGAAACTTTCATTTTGTTATTCCTCCAGGTTAATGTTATTTTAACTAACATATAAAAATAAAAAAATTATTAAAATAAAAAAGTATTAAGATGAGATAAACTATAAGAAATCGATTACTATGGGTATATAATACCATTATATATCATTTATCGTCAATAAAAACTTAAAAATGTTGTTTAACTGCTAGATATCTTTGTAAATATTGGTTTACAGTCAATACCAAAGCAATCGATTTCTTTTTTATTTAAACAAAAAGGCCTCACTTAAAGATGCCCCTTTATGTTAGATATATTATCTTTCCTCATCTAACAGCACCTCAACTGATTTCCTTTCAATTAGTTTAGGCTGAAGCACAACTTCTTTAATGTTGGATTCCACGCCTTTCAACAAATCAAATAACATGTTGCCGGCAAACCGACCCATTTCGTATTTCGGATGCCCTATGGTCGTAAGGGGTGGATAGATCATTTGTGTCATTTCGATATTATCAAACCCTATAACCGACATCTCACCGGGTACTTCTATACCCTGATTGTTCAACTCGTTGATTACCCCAAAAGCAATCATATCATTACAAGCAAATATTGCTGTAGGCCGCTGCTCAAGACTTAGCAGCCTTTGTGTTAATTTCTTCCCAATGGCAAACTCCCATGTACCCCCTTCTATCCCTTCCTCACCACGCTCAGAAACCTGCAGCCACGATTCAAGCGGCTTAATTCCATAATCCTCCAGCGCCTCCAAATAACCACGATAGGTACCTTTACGGCTTGGGCGATCCAATGGTGCAGTTACGAAGGCAATTTTACGATGACCCTTCGCAATTAAGTGCGAAGTTGCCATATAACCTCCCTTTCGATAATCAAACCCGATTTGATAAATGTCCGCATCCTCGATCATTTGATCGATCGAAACGACATTTATCTTTCTTCTTATATATTCGCTGAGCATATCCTTGTTCAATATTACGGATGAAATAATAAGCCCGTTCACTTGCTTTTCAATTAATGTTTGCAAGTATTCATGCTCCAGCTCCAGGCTTTGATGAGTGTTACAAAGCAAAACATGATAACCGTTGTTACGCGCAACCTCTTCAATCCCTAATACAATTTCCGAATAAAATGGATTACTAATACTTGGTATAATGACACCGATCGTCATGCTGTTATTTTTTTTCAACTGTCTGCCAAGCATGTTTGGTGAATATTTTAGTTCCTCAGCTACTTTTCTGATCTTCTTACTCATTTCTAAGCTTACCGGATAACTGCTGTTGCTAAGCACCCGTGAAACCGTAGCCGCTGAGGCATTCACTTTTTTTGCTATATCATAAATGGTGACGGGTTTATCCATGATTCCCTCCTAGTAGATATAGATGCTCCAATAATTTGGATTGATGATGCATTATTATCCTATCACATGTTTCCAGTCTTTATATAGTAGTTTGGCTCATAAATTTAATCTAGAACTCCCTCAATATTTTTGAACTGGTTGACGAACATTCGGTTATACGCCCCTTGTTCCTTGATCAGGCGGTCATGGTTGCCTTGCTCAACTATCTCACCATGATCGATAACCATGATCGTATCCGCGTCACGGATCGTATTTAACCGATGGGCGATAATAAAGCTGGTGCGCCCCTGCATAATGCTTAACAGCGCATCCTGGATATGAAGCTCGGTTCGCGTGTCGATGCTGCTTGTAGCTTCATCGAGGATAAGAATGGACGGCTTGGCCAGGATCACCCGGGCAATCGCGAGTAATTGCCTTTGCCCCTGGCTTAAGTTGCTGCCATTTTCCGAAAGCACCGACTCATATTGATTAGGCAGACGTTTAATAAATATATCAGCATTGGCCATTGCTGCCGCGGCTTCAATTTCCTCATCAGTCGCATCCGATTTGCCGTATCTGATATTTTCCTTAATGGTACCGGAGAATAAATATGTATCCTGCAAGACGATGCCAAATGCCCTTCTCAGGCTATCCCTCGTATACTCTTTAATATCTCGGCCATCAATGAGGATTCGCCCGCCTGTAACATCATAGAAGCGAGTTATCAGATTAACGACAGTTGTTTTACCTGCTCCTGTCGGCCCGACGAATGCGGTACTGCTGCCTTGGCCCGATTCGAAGCTGATGTTTTTCAGGATAGGTACATCCGCCCGATAGCCAAAGCTGACATTCTCGAATACCACATGTCCTTTGGAATTTTCCAAAGGAATCGCATTCGGCGAGTCCAAGGTTTCCTCTTGCTCATCAAGTACCTCAAACACGCGTTCCGCACCTGCTACACCGGATTGCAGGACATTGAAAATATTGGCAATCTCATTCAAAGGCCTAACAAATTGGCGGGAATAGCTCAAGAAGCTAGCTATAATCCCAACGGTAATCATGCCCTTTACCGCCAGAACCCCACCTACGACAGCTACAGCAGCGAAGCCTAGATTGTTAATGACCGCGAGGAGCGGCATCAGAAAGCCGGACCAGATTTGCGCCTTCAAGCCTACCTCACATAGCTTCGCATTGACGATATCAAACTCTTGAATCGCTTGTTGCTCATGGTTAAAAGCTTTAACTACCTCAATGCCCGAGATCGTTTCTTCTACATGGCCATTGAGCTTGCCCAGCTGGATTTGCTGGTCTTTAAACAGCACACTCGTTTTCTTTGTAATCGTGCGGGCTAGCAAATAAACCAACGGTACCGTAATCAAGGTAGCCAAGGTGAGTATAGGGCTTAAGATCAACATCATCACCAAGGAACCAATGATGGCTATTGAACCGCCCATCAGCTGGGTGATGGATTGCGATAAGCTATTGCTCACATTGTCAATATCGTTGGACAAACGGCTCATAATTTCTCCATGCTTGCGTGAATCGAAATATCCCAGAGGCAGCTTCTGTAGCTTCCCGAATAACGCAGTCCGTAGATTCATCACGATGCGCTGCGAGATGCCCGCCATTAGCCAGCCTTGGAGAAAGCTTAACAATCCATCTGCCACATAAGCAACAATCAATACAATAATAATAATTTCGAGCAGCCTGAAATTAACCGTGCCTTCCACAGACATCGCATCGACAGAAACACCGATCAAATAAGGCGCCGATAGCGTAAGTACCGCATTAATAAGAACGAATACAAAAACAAGCGTTAACAGCTTCCGCTCGCTTCCCAGGTAGAACCACAAGCGCTTGATGGTCGCCTTAAAGTTTTTCGGCTTTACGACAGCGCCCCTTCCACGCATACCCATACCGCCAGGTCTTCCACCCATGATCGGAATATCAGGAGGAGCCACTGACTCTTTGCTTTGCTCATTTCGACCCGACATGTTTATTCAGCTCCTTTAGGAACAGTCGAATATTGTTCATTTGTAATTTTCGAAGGTTCCCTTCCCAATTGGGACTGGAATATTTCTTGGTAGACACCGCAGCTTTTCATTAGCTCATCATGTTTGCCCATACCTACGACCTGCCCCTCGTCCATAACGACGATTTTGTCTGCATCCATTACAGAGGTAATGCGCTGGGCAATAATTAAACAGGTTAACCCTTTGGCATAGGTTTTTAGGGCTTGCTTAATATTGCTTTCAGTCGTTACATCAACGGCACTTGTGCAATCATCGAGAATAAGAATTTCCGGTTGCCTGACCAAAGCGCGGGCAATCGAAACCCGTTGTTTTTGCCCACCAGAGAAATTGACGCCATGCTGTCCTAATTGAGTTTCATAGCCTTCTGGAAAAGAGGTAATAAATCCATGGGCATCAGCCATCCGCGCCGCATTTTCTATCTCTTCCATAGAAGCGTCCTCTTTGCCAAATTTGATGTTATCCCGCACACTTCCCGTAAATAGCATCGTTTTCTGGGGAACTATGGCAATCTTCTCTCTGATTCTATGCGGATCCATCTGTCGTACATCTTCCCCGTTCACTTTGACAACACCCGAGCTTGCATCGTAAAAGCGCGGGATCAACGCCACCAGGCTGCTTTTGCCAGAGCCTGTAGAGCCAATAATTCCAACGGTTTCTCCAGGCAAACAGGTCAATGTCAAATTTCGGATTACAGGCAGCCCAGACGTTCCTGCATAGGAGAAGCTCACATTTTCAAAATCCACTCTTCCTTTAATCGGAGTTTCGCTCACAAAGCCACGATCCCATTCCATCCCATTTTCCTGCGAAAATACCTCATCAATCCGGCCCGTTGAAGCTTTTGCTCTGACAAACATATTAAACACCATGGAAATCGTCATTAAAGCAAACAAGATCTGGGTCATATAGTTCACAAAAGCAACAATATGCCCTACCTGCATATTCCCTGCACTTACCCGTAAGCCACCCAGCCAAATGACCGCAACAATACCCAAATTCACAGTCATCGTAATGGCCGGGCTAAATACAGCCATCGCACGCATCGCTATCGTCGATCGGGATTGGTATTCTTGATTGGCCTGATCAAACTTATCCACTTCATAATCAAAACGGTTAAAAGCCCGGACGACCCTCACACCGGATAAATATTCCCTCATTACACTATTGACGCGGTCAAGCGCTTTTTGCACCTTCAAAAAAAATGGAAAACCAACCTTCATATTCATAAAAATCAAGAGGCCCACAATCGGAATGACAACCGTAAGCACTACGGATAATTCAGGGTTTAACCGCACCGCCATAATCAGTGCCCCGATACAAAGCAAGGGAGCCTTAGCAAAAATCCTCATTAGCCCATTCACGAAATTCTGCACTTGTGTTACATCATTGGTTAATCGGGTTACAAGAGCGGCACGGTCAAATTTATCGATGTTCTCAAAAGAGAGCGATTGGATTTTTCGAAACAAATCCGACCGGAGCTCTGCAGCAAATCTTTGTGAAACATGCGTTGCCAAAATATTCCTTCCCGTTGCACCCAATGCTCCTACGGCGGTAATCAGCAGCATAAGTCCGCCTAACCTCAGCACCGTATTCATATCCTTATTGGCTACCCCTATATCGATGAGCTCCGCCATGACCGTAGGCAGCAGCAGGTCACACATCGCTTCAAGCATCAGAAAAGCGAAAGCAGCGCTAAACAGCTTCCAATATTTCCGCTTATATTTATGTAAAAATTGCATGGACAGCCCTCCTCCACCGCTATTTTGATGATGGCTAATATAACACGAAGCAACTTTAGCAGGCTGATCGTGCTCAGCTTGTCTGGGCACCTACAGCTTGCGTCCATGCTCGGGCAATCAGTGCGTGGCCACGCCGCCGCCATCAGGGCGTAGCCTTTGCCTAAATCATCAGCTATGTCGCGGTTGCGCTCCCCCTTCTGTAATGCTATCCCCTTGAAATAACACCACATCGCCTTGCCCGATCATTGCTTCCATCGTTCCATGTCCTCCTATATGTAGCGAGTAAGTTTCTTTGAAAATGCTTTGATTATTATACCATATTATTAAAATGCTGGCGTTATCATAAAATGAATGCAACCATTAATTTAGTAGGATTGTAACATAATCGAAAAAAGGGAATTTCATCCTATTCCTAATATTCATTCTCTACATTATACTTAAAGGAAGGCTTTACCCATCTTGTTAATGAAGGGGGCGAATATGACGCATTTATTTCCCAAGCCTATCGGAGCTCATCATTCGCGAGAGCCTATCGGCGGACCCACCAAAAGGCATCAGCACAAGCAGCAGGCTGGCGGCGTTTCCAGCGCTATACCAGGGATTATGCGTCTGCAGGCGACAATCGGAAACCGGGCTGTCGGACAACTCATGAGAGCCGGTACCTTGAACGTTCCTTCGATCCAAACCGCGCAGCCTGATCTATCGATACAAATGATGCCGAAATTTAAGGACGAGCACGAAGCGATACTTTATTTTGAGGAATGGGAAACCGAATCTGCATTCGAAGAGCATTACAATGAAGTTAAACAATTGCTTCGGCTTTGCAGCCAACAGGGCTGGGAGGATTTACAGGAGCGCATTGAATACGCGCAAAGCCAGAGCGAAGCATTCGCACTTCGACAGTTCCGCGAATGGGATTTGTCGACTGACGCCCGTCTCCCAGAAGCGAAGAAGCTGCTGGCGCTGGCACAGGACAACGAATGGGACAATCTAGAGGATCTCGTCATCCATTATGTGCGCAAATCTGAGGATGCCCAGCCTCTTGTTCCGATCAAGCTTGCTAAGGAGCCGTTGCTGCAGATTCAAGAAGAATTTCTCGCTGAGTGGAAGGAACAGGCATCGATCCCTTATGAAGCTTTGCTGAAGCTGGTTATCCATGGCGGTAGAACCAAAGAAGAGCTGGCTTGGCTGCAAACCCTGCTGCGACTACCCATTCCGCCATTAAGTCTAGAGCAATTTGATCTCCTCACCGACTACAAAGCGGATTTGGAAGCCAATGTCCCTGCACTTAAACGAGTGGTGGATATTGTTTCTGTTACACCGGGCACGGAAGAAGCCAAGCAGCATATAGAGCTGGTAAAAGACTTCAATTATGATATTGAATTTGCCTTGGAGGCCATTACAGGTGCTTATGAGCACGCCGAGCATATCCGGGAATCGGAGCTTGCCTTGATTGCCAAAAGATTGCAAGCGGACAAGCAGCAAACGCTACAAGGAAATTATGATGCGGCGGTGAAAAGCCTCACCTCCAAGGAACGAAAGGATTTCGATAAAGGCTTGCGCAAAACCGAGCTGGAGCCTAAGGTGAGCAGCAAGCAGCAGGCGCTCTCTCAGGGTGCCCTCGAGCAAATTGAAGAGAAGGCCAAAGAAGCCGAGCAAAAGGTTATCTTGATGATTGGTCCTGAAGCCTATGAAAAACGGCGAAACGAATATGTCTCCTTTTTCCGCAAGATAAATTATCATCCTGTCGCAATTGCAGCGCTGGCTTTAAGCGGAAATCAGTTCGCATTCGCTGAAAAAATCGTTGAAAATGTTAGACAAGCTCCTAACCTGCAAGCGTTAATCGAAAACGAGAATATAACGAAGCAGGCTTATATGCTATGCCTGAAAGTGCTTAAAGCGACCGATTTGGGTGCGATTTTGAGCAAAATCGATAGCACCGAGCTGCTTATCTTCGCAGTTAACGAGAAGCGCCTTGGCTTGCTGAGCCAGTTACATACCGATAACGTCCCGAATGCACATATGAAACTGCTGGCCCAAAGCCTCGGCTCATTCAATAGCTATTGCGAGCCTGCGGTAATTAGCGATTTTTCCAGACTGCTCGTCCACTATGAACCTGCCGAGATTGCGAAGCTGATGCCAGTCACCCCAGGAGCGGATCATACAAAGCTGGCATTTCTGCTGACGCTTCAGCCCTATGCGGCATCTGCCGCCGACCTGACTGCATGCCTGGAGCTGACTTCGGAGTTGAGATGGAACCAGGCCACTGTGGCCACGAAAATAGCTTTGTTACCTGCCGGACAAACAGCCGCTCTTTTCAAGACACATATTTTCAACCAAAAGCTTGGGATTTTTATAAGAGACAATAAATTTGCCGAATGGATCAACACGCTGTTCGTTTTAATGAGGGATAATAACTATACCGTTACAACCACCAATGCCTATTTACTAAAAGGCGGCACCACCTATGAAAGAACCTGCAATATTTACGATGATACCGGCACATGGCTGAACGATTTTGTTGTCCACTATCATCCGGGGGCAAAAGCCGATGTCAAAAACCCTAACGGCTCCGGCGCGCATATCAAACCCCATCCCGGCAATGCACAGACGATTCGGATTGGCCTGGATTCTTTGAAAGGTAATCTGAAGGCTTCTATACCCTCGAACCGCCATTAGCGAAAAGGTCTCGATCTTCTATGGCCATCAGAGAATCGAGACCTTTTGCATATGAGCAAAAAAAGGAGATCCGCAGATCCCCCTTGTTCGCCTTCAGCTCATACATACGCATTAACATCATTGCCGCTAAGCCATATTTTCCCACATGGCTTGTGTGACTTCTGTCATTGTTTTCTCCTGCTTCATGCTGCGAACCATATCCTCCACAACACTCTGCATAAGCGCCAGATGACCTTCTACAGTTGCTCCCGCAACATGGGAGGATAACAAGACATTATCCAGCTTGGTCAGAGGGCTGTCCGCTGGTAAAGGCTCCTTCGTGAACACATCCAGTGCTGCAAAAAAACGCCCCTTTTGCAATTCTTCAATCAGTGCTTCCTCATCTACTACATCGGCACGCGAGGAATTGATTAGAATGGCCTTATCCGGAATCGAGCTGATCATCTCTTTAGTGATCATCTTGTAGGTTGCTGGCAGTTTAGGCGCATGGATCGAAATAATCGGGCATAACATGACCTCTTCCAGGCTCGCTTTCTTCACGTGAAGCTGGGCTGCCGCTTCATCCTTTAAATAGGGATCATATACCAGCACATTAACGTTAAAGGGAGCCAGCAGCTTGAGAAAAGCTCTTGCTGTAGAGCTGGCGGATACGATCCCGATCGTTTGTCCGGCAAGCTCTCTGCCTTTTAAAGAATCTATGCGCCAGTTGCCTTCCTTAACCTGCTTATCGAAGGTAGGCATGTAACGCAAGGATGACAATAATACAGTTAAGCAATATTCCGCTACGCTTTGGGCAATTCTTGGCGCTGCGGAGAAAATGCGGATCTCCTTGGCAAAAGCTGTCGGCGGGATACGCCCTTTCACGGTTCCAGCAGCATGCCCAATCATTCGCAGCTTGGGCGCCAGCTCCAGCAGCTCTTCGGTCATGACCGGAGATCCCCAGCTGGTTAATAAAGCTTCAGCTTGGGAGGTACGAAGCAGTTCGGCAAGCTCCTCCTGTGTATAATCCTTACCTTTTTCATTCCAGATCGGCTCGAAATGCTCCTTTAACAAGCTTACGCATTCCGCTGAGCAGACCTCGTCCATTCTTGACTGTGGCGGTAATATAAGTGCTTTGGGTTTTCCCATTGTCGTGCTCCTTCTTCTATTGATATATTAAGTCATAATCGCAAGCTGCTCCTCTTTTACTTCAAAGCGCAATGACTCCTCGTTATAAAAATGTTGCAGCTCCTGCACCATTAATGTGCCTATACGCAGCCTTGAATCGGGATTAACACCAGCCAAATGCGGTCTGGCTATCACATTGCTCATATTGCGGAACACGCTGTCTGCTGACAGCGGCTCCACCGTAAACACATCCAGCCCTGCGTAAAAACGCGCTTTCTTCAATTCTTCGATTAACGCTTCCTCATCAATCAAATCACCTCGTGCCGTATTGATTAGGATAGCACCATCGCGGATGAGCGATAGCTCCTCTTTACCAATCATCTGGAAGGTTTCCGGCACCTTCGGTGCATGTAGCGAAATGATATGCGATTGCGTTATTAAATCATGCAACGGCTTCAGCTCCACACCCAAATTACGGGCAGTTTCAGGATTCACAAAAGGATCAAAGCCCAAAAGCCTAACCCCAAATGGCTTTAGCAGTTGAATAACCTCACGGGCAACCATGCCAAGACCGACCAATCCCACTGTCCTTCCTCGTAGTTCGTAGGACTCATAAGCGGCGCTTTTGGGATGCCCCCCCGCTCCCATTACCCGATCTACTGGGATAATACGGTGGCCAAGCGCCAATATAAGCGCAAGCACGGATTCACTCACGGAAACACCAATCGCATAGTTACTGTTGAGTACACGGATACCCTTGCGATAGATTGCAGTAGTTGGCAGAATCGGTTTTACCGACCCTGCCATATGCGCGACCAGCTTGAGCTGGTCCGCATTTTTCAACACCTCATCTGTAATGGGCGCACTTCGCCAGGTCGTAATGACGGTATCCACACCTTGGATACGCGCTTTCAGCTCTTCCTCAGTAAAAGGACGATCATGCGGATTCCATTCCACTTCTCCTAATAGCTTGATCGCTTCCAGGCTTTCCGGGGTAAAAAAGAGCTCCACTTGATTATGCGGAATTTGCACTAAAATTTTACGCATCCTTGTAGGTTTCCTTCCTGATTTACTATTTCCATCCATGCTAGCTTGCTATTTCTTCACATTTTTGGCATCCAGCGCTTTTTGGTAAATCTCGATGTATTTCTTTAGGTTCATTTTTTCCAGCGTCGCAATATAGTTATCCCAGCCTTTGTCGATATCTTGGTCACCCGTTGTGAACAACGCAATATTGGATACTACAAAGTCATTAATCGTTTTGTCCAGATCAGCAAGCTGCTGGGACTCGGCTGGCGAGAAAAAGATGGGAGGCACGATTTCTTCAAGTTTTGGTTTATACGGATCATAATTTTTCTTCGTGATGTCATAGTACATTTTTTCTTTGTCTGGCAGCTTAAGAACGGCCTGGCCTGCATAGTAATCCTTGTCTGTCCGGTAATTCAACCCGTATTGCGCCCAGTTTTCATTTTGTACGCGGCCATAAGGAATTAACAGCCTGTAGCTTGCCGGAGCGCCATCGCGCCCTAGATCCCCTGGCTTTGCTTTTTCCCAAGAGGAGCCTTCAACACCAAAATTGGAATATAATGCTGCCTCAAATGTGTACATAGCATCCGCCCAGCGCATTGTAGCTTCCTGGTTTTTATTGGCATTGGTAATAATAAATTGGCCCTTACCATTTGAAACCTTGTCATAAGCTAACCAAGTTGCTTTTTGTACGCCGTTTGGTCCTTTAAGCGGTGCAATTGGTTGGTAATCCAGCCATCTTCCGCTTTTCCCTTCAACGATCGTAATATCTGAAGGCGAATGGGCAGGAATCGCGCCACCGATCGCAATATCCGGATTCTCAGCTATCGTTTTTAAGCCAGCCTTGTCTATAGTGAACGATTGGCGGTCTAGCAAACCATCCTTGTACAGCTTGTTCAGGTACTTCAAGCCTTCCTTCCATTCCGGTTTGTTATACGCAACATCGACTTTGCCATTGTTAACCGTCATTCGTTTAAATCCATCATCATAGATGAAAGAATTCATCAAAAACACATCAACCTGTGATTTGGTAGCCGTAGACCCTGCGCCGCCGATTAAAGCAATTTCATCTGCTTTACCGTTACCGTTCGGATCTTTTTCTTTAAAAGCTTTGAGCATATTGTAAAATTCATCAAGCGTAGTTGGCTCTTTTAAACCAAGCTTATCCAGCCAAGGCTTGTAAACGTACATTTTGAAGTCAAGTGAGCAATGGAAGCAATCATTAATATAAGGAAGCGTGTAAATTTTATTGCCTGGAGCTGTTACTGCGCTTTTCGCTTCTGGCATTTCGCTGAAAATCTTTTTCGTGTTTTCACCATACTTTTCAATTAAATCTGTCAACGATACAAATACACCTTGCTCGCCATAAATCATTTGCTGCTCAGGGGAGACATCCAAATTCATGATAACATCAGGGAGGCTGCCGCCTGCCAACAGCAGGTTCAACTGTTCTTTGGAGCTTTTTTCATCCAAAATTGTCCAATCCACATGCACATTGGTTTTTTCTTCCAGCCACTTTGTGTACCCATTCGTTTTCATATCTTCAACCAGGCTGCTGCCTTTAATAGCTACCTTTAATGTAATTTTATCCTTTACAATCGGGAATTGCCCGACAGGCGCTACATTCGAAGCCGTCGCACTTTCCTTAGCTGTACTTGGTGCTGCCGGCGCTGCCGTGTCTTTGGTGCAAGCGGACAATAGTAAAGAGCTACAGAAGAACGTGGTAAACAACATCATGCTCATTTTTTTCATACAGTCGACCTCCCTTTTCTTATCAAACGATATGACTGCGACCTTGCAGATCTACAAGCTATCCCCCATCCTTAACCCTTGATCGAACCAATCATCACCCCTTTAACAAAATGTCTTTGTACGAACGGATAAATCAACAACATCGGAGCCGTAGCTACAACAATTAATGAATATTTCAGCAAATCGGCCAGGCCCTGGCGGGCAACCAAATCCTCTTCGCTTGTTACCATGCTGGGGTCGATTTGATTCTGGATCAATATCGTTCGCAGAACCAATTGGATGGGATAAATGCTTCTTTCTTTTAAATAGAGCAACGCGCTGAAATATGAATTCCAGTGGCCAACTGCATAAAAAAGACCAAGAACCGCAATAATCGGGCCTGATAAAGGAAGCACAATCTTCCATAAAAACTTCCAGTCCGTGCAGCCGTCAACCTGTGCCGCTTCGAGCATTTCACTAGGTATCGTCGTTTGAAAGTAGGTTCTTGTAATAATGACATTAAAAACGCTTAATGCTGATGGCAAAATCATTGCCCAGCGCGTGTCCAAAATACCCAGATCCTTCACCAACAAATAGTTAGGGATAATCCCGCCGGAGAACATAATAGTAAATACGAAGATAAACATAATTGCATTGCGACCAACAAAATCCTTGCGTGATAACGGATAGGCTGCAATAATCGTCAAACCTACATTTAGGATCGTCCCCACGATTGTATAAAATAAAGAATTGCCAAATCCCGTCCAAATAGCCTTATATTCAAATACAGCCTTGTAACCCTTCAAGCCTGGTTCAACCGGCCATAGCCACACCCTTCCAGATATAACCGCATCCGTCGAGCTAAACGAAGCGCTTACAATATAGACAAGCGGGTATAAGACAATAAGAAAAAATATCGTGAGAATCGTGTAGTTTACAATATTGAATAACCTGTCAACGCCTGCTTCTTTAATTGTAGTATTCACTAGTCGCCCCTCCTGTCTACCACAGACTGCTCTGGCCCATTTTTTTAGCCAAGCGGTTAACGGCAAGAAGTAAAATAAGATTGATTATATTTTTAAATAAGCCGATCGCAGAAGAGTACGAGAAGTTAACTACCGTAGAAGCCAAGCCGACTTTATAAACGAACGTATCAATAATTTCGGAGGCCTGCAGATTTAATGGATTTTGCATCAGAAAAGCTTTTTCAAAACCGATCTCCAGCATTCTTCCAACTTCCAGAATAAGCAGGATCATGGCGATAGGCAATATGCCCGGCAGGTCAATATGCCACATTCTGCGAACTTTCGTCGCACCATCCACAACGGCTGCCTCATGCAGCGCAGGATCAATCCCCGCTAATGCGGCCAAATAAATAATACAGCTGAAGCCTACATTTTGCCACACGCCAGACCATACATAAATGCTTTTGAAATATTCAGATTGGCCCATCAAATTAATGGAGCCAAGCCCTAAAGCTCGCAGCATCTCACTAACGATCCCGATTCTAGGGTCAAGCACCTGGAAGATGATACCTACCATAACCACAACCGATATAAAATGCGGTGCGTATGTGACCATCTGCACCATTTTTTTGAATCTTTCGTGCATGATATAGTTCAGGCTTAACGCTAATATAATCGGGAAAGGAAAGCCAGCAGCAAGCTGGTAGAAGCTAAGACCAATGGTGTTCCCCATAATATTCCAAAACTCATACGAATCGAAGAAACGCGTAAAATTGTCAAACCCAATCCATGGACTGCCCCAAATGCCTTTGGTTGCAATAAAGTTTTTGAAAGCGATCTGTGCTCCATACATAGGAATATATTTAAAAATAATAATGTAAGCAAAAGGAAGCGCCATCAGTACATAAAGCTGCCAAACCTTAGCCATATCTTTAAGCAGCCTTCTGCTTTTTTTCTGCTCTTTCACCTTCGATACCTCATTTACGCTCAAGGCTTTCAAACTCATAGCCTCACCTCCTCCAGTTCACTGCCTTTTTCTTGGAGCAGAGCGGAATCTACGACTCCGCTCTGCTTCTATTATTTCCCGCTAAGCAATGCTTGAGCTAGGATCGTTTCTGCAATCTCCATCGTCTTTAACGCATCCTTAAAATTCGACGAAGGTTGTGTCCCGGCATGGAGACAATCGATAAACTCGCGGTGCTTCGCCAGAAAACCGCCATATTGGTAAAGCTCACTGCCTCCCGCCTCTTCGCGGGCATCATATTCCACGCCTGTTGTGTCGCCATCCGCGTATATATAGCCTTTCGTCTCATGCTCGGCCTCGACACAAATATTCGGTGCATGCATTTCTACAGAAAAGATTCTGCGCCCGCTCGACCAGCTATTGATTAAATATCCGGTCGCCCCGTTATCAAATTCAATTGTCGCTGAAATAAAATTAATATCTGGAACGCCTATACGTTTGGTTGTACTCTCAATCTTCACAACCTCGCCGCCGCACATCCAACGAATCGTATCAATGGAGTGGACGGTGTCATCCATCATCCGGTCACGTGCTCCTATAAATGGCTCAATTTCCGATTTATAAAATTTGCACACTGCGTGGGTAATCGGTCCTCGCTTCAGGCATTCCTCACGAAGCTTCGTAACCATGGGCGAGCTGCGCCGCTGGAAGCTCACCTGCGTAATGCAATTGTTTTTCTCAGCCATATATACCAAGGACCTGGCTTGATGGATCGTGATGCCAAGCGGCTTCTCAATATAAAGGTTAAGGCCCTCTTTCAGGCAATACATCCAAATATCATACATAATATGCGGCTGACCAATCGCGTACACGGCATTAGGCTTGGTTTCCTCCAGCATTTTTTTGTAATCGGAGAAACGGTTAGCAATCCCATATTTATCCGCAGTTTGCGCAAGCGATTCGGGATAAAGGTCGCAAATGCCTACGATTTCTACTTCTTCCTTCAATGAAGCCAAGGACGGATAATGGACGCTATTAGCCATTCTCCCTGCTCCAATAACTACCACTCTCAGCTTCGAGCTCATCTGTGCTTCCTCCTATTAGACGAATAATGATTTGGCATAAGCGATATCCTCTTTAATTAAGCGGTCTGTTTCTTCCGCATTCGTATATTCGGCACTTAAACAAATCACTCCGTTATACTCACGCTTCTGGAGATATGCTGCTGTACGCGGCCATGAAGCAAGCCCTTGCCGGCCGGAAGTGAAATATTGCTTCCATTTCGCTGACTCAGCCTCCGGTCCACTCAGAAGCTTATAAAATGCATTCTTGAAATTAACCATACATAGATCAGACCAGACAATATCAAGACCAAATTCAGGCTGCTGTCCAGCAAGCGCATCATGTGCAGTATCCCAAATCGCCCCAACATATTTAGGGTCATAAGGCTCCAGGAAGCTGCGCAGCCCCGCAGAATCAACTACATTGTTACCGTAGTGCTGCTGGCAGCCAACCATCACTCCATACTTTTCGCATAGCGGCAGCAGCTTATCAATTTGCTCTCGCGCCTTTTTCTCTGAAGCCAGATAGCCTTGCTCATGCGTAATGGCAGGCATAATCCGGATCATCGGAATTCCAGCCTCAGCGCAGCCGGCGAATACATTCTCTGTCGGTTCACTAGCCACACTGAATATTTTCAAGCCGTGGTCAGCAAATTGCTTCACCAATTGCGGAAGCTGGTCCGCGTTAGCCGGTTCTAATTGGTAGCCGTCTCGCAATGGAAATTCTATGCCGTCAAACCCCAGCTCACTAACAAAAGCTCCGAGCTCAAATACCGATTTTTGCTTCCAAGGTTTCGTGAAAAGAGAAAAGGATATAGATGAGGTTGTCATATCGTGCACTTCCTTTGTTTTTATTATGGCGAATGGGAATATGTTTAGTTAAACATCAGCTTCGATAAGATAACGCTTTCATTACCATGAAATCATTCTATCTCAGTAATGAATATTATGTCAATATTTAAATTAACTTTACAAAAAAATAACTACTTTGATGAATACACTTAAATAAAGCGTTTTCTTTTATCGATAATATCCACTATTAATGCATGTATGAACCTACGAAATAATCTTATGTCTACTTATGAACTTTAATAGATACGACTATTTAGTCGACTTTCATAGTAATCAGGATTGCTGCCAAGTTTTTCCCAAACAGGTTGTGTGATCTCATTAAGCCGATCGATAGCGCCAGATGTAAGCTCGTAAGTTGCACCTTGAACATTCAGATCCAGCTGTGCGATATTTCTGGAGCCCACAATTGTCGTGCATACCGCTTCATTGGCTACAGCCCAAGCGAGCGAAAGCACGATGGGATGGGTGCCAAGCTCGTCTGCCAGCTTGCGAATATCCCCAAGCGCCTGATTAATTTCCGCCTCTGCTCCCTCCTCACCATGGCGAGTGCCCTCGCCCCTGCTGTGGTGAAAATGGCGGGATCTTGCCTGCATCGGCCTAAGCTCGTCAATACGGGCATATTTGCCAGTGAGCAGCCCTTGCAGCAAGGGCATGTAGCCAATAACACCAATGCGGCTTTCTATGCAATATGGCAAAACACTTTCTTCAATAGCCCGCGACAATAAATTGTAGGCCATTTCATTGGCCACGACCTCAACGCCAGTCGCTTGTACTTCCTTCATCTGCTGCACACCGTGGTTGCTAATTCCGATATGGCGGATTTTACCTTCCTTTTGCAGCTCCCGAAGCGATTCGAATACCTCCTGCACCTGAGGTGGATTAGCGATTAACGCCTCATCCTGCGTAAAATGCTTAACCGAAAGCGGACTGATCGGCCAATGCAGCATGTATATATCAATATAATCGGTTTGCAGCCGCTTTAAGCTGGCTTCGCAATGCTGCCTCAACACGGAGGACTGAGTATTCGAGGTGCTGATTTTGCTGCCGATGATCGCTTCGTGGCGCCTTCCTTTCAAGGATATCCCCAGCGACAACTCGCTTGCTCCATCGTTATACACCTCTGCCGTATCGAAATAATTAACTCCCATATCGAGCGCTCGATGTACTACAGCATCAACGTCCTGCTGGTTTTGCTCGCCCCAGTAGCTGCCGCCCCCATACTGCCAGCAGCCCATTCCCAGCACGCCGACCTCCAGGCCCGATGAGCCTAATGTACGTTTTTTCATGACCGAACCACTCCTTTTTTCAGAATCAAATTGCCCTTAAAGGATCTATCACCTGTGGCTACAATCGCAAATGCTTGAAGAGCGCGGTCATAAAAGGAAAACCGTTCTTCAAACGCAAAGTCCGTGAAGGTACTCTCGTAGGGCTTGATTAATGTGCGATACGTCTCCCATACTTCAGGCGTCGGATCATTAGGAAGCAATGCCATCACAATAGCTGGGCCCTGGGTTGCATGGTCGAGCGGAAAAAGCGGGATAATCGCTTGCAGCAAATCCGGGATCGTATGTCCGTCACTGCGTATTAGCCGTTTGGCAAGCGAAGCTGCCGGAAAATTGCCATCCGCCAATATAATCTCATCACCATGCCCCATCTCCATCAATGTCTTTACCAGCTCAGGTGACAAAATCGCTGGAATTCCTCTTAGCATGTTTGATCCTCCTTCCCGTAAGTAACCGTTTCCAAATTATTTTAGCATCACCTTTGATTTATGTAAAGATTTAAATTATCTTAGTTCATTTCGTTGAGATTAGCTCTTTTTATGCTATAATGGGTAATGTCATCGTCGCCATATTTGTATAAATGAACTTATATACTATAGTTAGGGTGTTATTATGAGCCAACTTGAGCTAAAAGACCAAAAAGGAAGCAAGCTTAGTATTTTACAAACCTTGCGTGTTCACGGCAGTATGTCAAGGATTGACCTAACCCGCCTGACCGGACTAAGCCGCGCGACCATTTCGATCTCGATAGCTGAATTGATCGAATGTAACCTGGTTGGTGAAACCGATAATCGAATGTCTACTAAAGGCAGGCCTGCGACCGCATTGGAGCTAGTCCCTAATTCCAGAGTCATTATTGGGGCTGACCTTGATAACAAGACTTGGACCTTAGGGGCATTTGATCTGCTGGGCAATGTAGTCAAAACGATGAAAATTCCCGTATATACCTTTGAGCCTGAAGAAACCTTTAAAGCCCTGGCCAAAGAAATTGCCAGCTTCGTAGCAGGCTTGGACAAAGCCCCTATTCCTTTGCTGGGCTTGGGCGTTCCTGGCCTGGTCGACGCCGATCATCGGACGATTCGCAGCGCCGCTGACCTTGAATGGAACCAGGTGGATGTAGCCAGTATTATGGAAAGTGAAATTGGCTGGCCCACGGTCGTCGTTAACCGCCACCGCGCCCGCGGATTAACGGAGTGCCGTTATGGCGCAGGTGTCTCCTTTGACAATATGATCTATATTGGCGTAGGGATGGGTATTGCGGCAGGCTTGTACATAAACCGCCAGCTATTGTCGGGCTCGCTCGGTGGTGCCGGAGAAATCGGCCACACCACGATTGAGCCGTCAGGACCGCTTTGCCCTTGTGGCAACAACGGCTGCTTGCAAATGCTGTCGGCAGGTCCCGCCATCGAGCAGGAATTTCGCAAGCTGGTGCGTGCCTCCGAGCATGAGATCGTTTACCCGTACCAGAATGTGGACTTGCAATTTCTGAAGGTGCATGATGTGTGTGCCGCCGCCGAGGACCATGATGAGCTTGCCATTCAGGTCATTACGAAAGCAGGCTCTTATCTGGGCATCGCGATGGCTAACCTGTTGAATACATTCAACCCCGAGGCGATCATCCTGGGCGGGACGATCCCTAGCGCCAGCTCACTGTTTGTGGATATCGCCACTAAGGTCATGCGCCAGCGGGCAATGCGTCCCCTATCCGCTGATACCATTGTCAGAACCTCTGTATTTAAGGATATCGGCGGTGCGTTGGGCGCAGCAAATTTCGCCTTTGACAAAAATATGTCCATTGGTATTTTCAACTAATTGAGTGAATTGATGCAAATAATGTGACACATTAATGCAGATTTACAGTGTTGATCATAGTAACATAAATAGGCTTCGTAGGTCGATCACTAGGATCGACCTACGAAGCCTATTTCTACTTTTTACGTGCTGGCAATTTCCTGCGATTAAGCAAGCATTTTAATGCCCGCCAAAATAATCCCGATCAGAAATCCGCATATCGCACCATTAACGCGAATCCACTGCAGATCCCCACCAATTTTATCCTCCATGAGAACAATCAGCGTTTTATCATCAAACCGGTCAATATTTTCACGGATCAAAGCGCCTATCTTATGGTGGTTAGCTTCAATCCAACGTGCGATTTGCTCCCGCAGCCCACTTTCCAGCCGATCAAGCAACTCCACATTGCTGCAAACCTCGTCAACAAGGCGGGTTACGAGCGGAATTACATACACCTCAACATAATCCTCACGATGCACCCATTCCAATGCTTGTGCCTGCAAACGCTGAAGCAGCTCCAGCAGCTTCTCATCCAGCTTAAATTCATCCAGCATTTGCGATTTCCAACCATCCAGCTCCAAGGTAATCTTCTCCTGATTGGACGGATTGTCCAACCAATTGTGGATCGCCTTCATAACCGCCCGGCGGTTAGGGTTGCTATGCAGCCTCAAGCCCTCGATCCCATTAAGCATAAACTGCTGAATCAGGCTGCCCAGCTTCTCGTCATTGAAAAACCCGGCAAAAGCATTAAGCGCAAACTGCATCATACCGCCTGCATTAAGATTTTGCAGCGCTTGGGAAGCCATCGCTCCCATACGGTCACGAATCTCCGGCTTCATAATCAAATTCTCAGCCGTATCCAAGGCAAAATCGAAGGCCAGTTCATCGTAGCCTCTTGTGTATACCTGCTGCAACGCTTTTTGCAGCATTTCACGCAAATCGACCCCATCCACGATATTACGGATTTCCCGCTCTCCTATTGCCGCTAGCTTGTCCAACGGCAGCTGGCGAATCGCGTACTCACTAAGGGATACCATTCCCATTTTGGCTGATTCCGAGCCTAATTGCTCGGCTGCACCTCGCAGCAGCTTCTCCACGATCGGCACCTGCGCCAGCTTTTCGGTAATACTTTTTTTGCTGAGCAAATCATCCTGAATGGTTGATACCAAAGCACGTGACACTTTTTCACGATTTTTGGGCAAAAGCGCTGTATGCGGGATCGGAATACCCAAGGGATGGCGGAATAAGGCGGTCACCGCAAACCAATCGGCCAGCCCCCCTACAAGACCCGCTTCAAATCCACTTTGCAAAAAGCGAACCCAAGTGGACCCTTCAAAAAACAAAGTACCTACAAAGCCTACCGCCATGACTACAAGCGATACCGTAGCCGTATATCTGGAATTACTCGCCATTGTCATCTTCACCATCCTTAGAGTCTGTGGAGCAAACTAACTTCTTAGCATCACAACATTATACCATCAATGGACATACCAAGGAAAATAAGCCCAGCATCTATGCTGCCGGCGTCGACACCGTTGGCTCCACACCATATTTTTTAACCAATCTTTGACCGAATAAAGCAGCGAGAATTTGCTGAAAAAGCATGCCGGCAATAACCGGAATCGCAACCGGAGGAGGAAAAAAGCTAATAGCGAGTACGGCACCCGCACTTAGATTCCTCATCCCAGAGTTGATCGTAAGCGCTATCGTAACCTCGCGATCCCATTTCAACCAATGGGCAACCAGCCATCCGGCCACATAACCAACAACCGCAAGCACAAGCGCTACAATAAATATTTTTAATAGCTTGATATCAAAATTTTTCAAATAAGGGGCAACCACCGAGCTGTTAATCGCAACCACGACGAACAAGCCGATTTTGGAAAAGGGAGCAAGGTTAGGACCCCATTTGGTTTTGATTTTACCCTTCGTCCATTGATTCAGCGCCATCCCGATTAATGAAGGCAACACCACCATCCAAAGCAGCCCACCCATAATATCCAGAGGCTCCATATGCACCTTGGCCCCTACAATCCATGACAGGCTCAAGGGAACAATAAAAGGAGATATCATCGTATCCAGCAAAATCAAAGCTAAGGTCAACGCCAAATTACCGCGGTAAATCGTGACCCATACAAGGCTAACGACACCTGTTGGAATGACAAATAATAGGACAAGTCCGGTTTGGGTCAAATCATCCCCAGGGAAAAAGATCAGTCCTGCCGCCCAGCCTAGCAGAGGCATGACCAGATGCAAAATAAGCAGATTAACGACTATCGGCTGTGGATGCATCAATACTCGTTGCAAGTCGCGAAAATTAGAACCAATGCTGCCCGTAAAGGTCATTGCCGCAAAAATCCAAGGCACAATAAAGCTAAGATTATGCAGCCATACGGCACCAATCAAACCAACTACCACACCCGTCGGGGTTATAAACGGCATAAATTTTTCTAAAGCCTTATTCAAACGATTAATCATACTCAGCCCTCTTCTGAATTAAGATTAGGATTCGATCAGGAATCATCGTTTATTGTAGCATAACCTTGACAAGCAAAAACGATCTATTTTGTCAATTTTTATAAAATGCAAGCACAAAAAAGAGCAACTTTGTAAACAAGTCGCTTTTTTCCAATAAATTTGCAGCTAGGGGTAGCTAGACACAGCTACCCTTATGGGCTTATTCGCCACCTAAACCCTCACCAGAATAGGAGATAAGCGGCGAAATCTCGACGGGCTCTTGGAATTGATCCAAGGGAACACCTGCTTGTTGCAGCCAGCTTCGGTGCAGGTTATACATAAGCTGCCGCGCGGATTCCGGGCTGTCGATTCCCGTTTTGTTTTTGACTGGGGCAAATTCGCCTTCGCGCTTCATGCGGAGCACTGTAATCTCGCTAGCCCGAGGGAAATAATCGAAGATTAGCGTTTCGAATTTGTAGCCATCCGGCTGGTCGCTCTCTACCTCATGGCCCTGCTCATTTATGTGCTTGATTTTTTTGTGCGCCTTATGGTAGGGAAGGTCACTGCCAAGCTGTTGTTCAATCCAATCACGGCGAAATACATGGATCGAAATATTACCCAGCCCATAAACAAGCTTCCCTTGATCATCCCGCTTATGCATCAATGGCTCCGGTAAATCCGTATATTCAATAACAGCTGGCCGGTTCTTGTTCATGCAAATAATACCAACCTTCTCCTCAGGGCTTGCTTTATCCACAACTTTTGTAGCAATAGGATGATTGAAATGGGCCGCTACTCCAACAAATTTGGGATCAGCCACCTGGATCAACGCATTATCTACATTATAATAAAATAACCAATCCACTCCGCGGCGCTGCATATCTGCTAATGCACCCTCACGATGCAAAACGGCAAAGCATTCCCCATTGCCACTCGGAGCCAAGCTTATTTCATCCTTAGCCGCTAATAAAATACGACCAGCCCCATCAACAGCAGGCATAACCCCTTGCTTTACAAACATACAGCTTTTACGGTCATATCCAAAATAATTCGCTTCCAAGAAAAAACGCAGCGTTTCTATATGGTTATCTGGGCTTGTCATAATATACCACGGAATCGTACTTCCCGCCCGGCTAGAAAGGTTCATCAGCCGCTCAGCCTGCAGCTGAAAAAGCGATTTATGCGAGGGCAGACCGATATCAAATGTCCCTTTAGGCCCGCTATGACCGAGCCTGCTGCCTTGCCCGCCAGCTACAACAACCGCTCCTACCTTGCCGGTCTTAAGCAGCTGCCAGCCTTTTTCTTCGTAAAAGCGCTGCTCCTCTGGACTAAAAGCTTCCCAATCATAACCCTCAATCGGTGCTAAATCTGCGAATGGATCGACGGATAAATCGGTCGGGCTTGCTGTTGAATTCAGGGAGCTGCTCAGGCTTGCTGGAGCCTGCCCGAATGCTGAATGGGCTAAAGCAGCCTCAAGCTGCTCCCAATTCATAAGCCTAATTTGCTCCAGCAGCTTCTGCTGGGAAGACTCCGGCAGCTCCGCATAAAATCGCAATACATGCGTCTGGCGATGCTGGGCGAGAACCTCCAGAGCAGCCTCATAATTTACGTTCATTTGGGCTTCGATCCCATGGGCAGCAGCCCGATTAAATCTTCCATCGGAATTTCGGGGTCTGGGTATGACAATGACAGCTTTTTGAGCGCATCTACCAGAAGGCCGAGCACGACATAGTCCCGATACCACCGATTGTTAGCTGGCACCAAATGCCATGGGGCTTCCTTCGAATTACAGTTTGTAAAGACACCCTCATAAGCCTTTTGATAAGCATCCCAATAGTTACGCTCCAAAAGATCGCTCGGATCAAATTTCCACTTTTTCGCCGGGTTATGAAGCCGCTCTTCGATTTTTTGAATTTGAAAATCCTTCGAGATGTGCAAAAATATTTTCAATATAATCGTATCATGGTCAGCCAAAAGCTTTTCAAAGCTTTTAATATGTTTAAAACGTTTTTCTGCTTCCTCATCATCAATCTGGTTATGTACACGGGTAATGAGCACATCTTCATAATAAGAGCGGTTAAACGCCGTTATAAATCCACGCTCGGGCGTCTCCTTGTGGGCGCGCCATAAGAAGTCATGTGCAGATTCCTCGATAGTCGGTTTTTTAAAGGAGTTGACCTTGAAGCCCTGCGGGTTGACCCCGGACAGTACTTTTTTAATAACACCGTCCTTGCCGCTGCAATCCATACCTTGAAAAATGATCAGCAAGGAATGTTTTTTTTCGGCAAATAACATGTCCTGCAGCTCCGTCAATTCTTCCTTAAGCTTGGCATAATGCTCAGCGACCTCATCCTTATCTTTGAACGAAGCCGTATCATCCGGGTCGAACTGGCTGAGCTTAATCTTTTTATCACGGGGCAGCTTATAGTTTCGGGACATATCTTCATCACTCCAATTTTATTGTATGAGATGCTCTAGCTTGTAGAAATGCAGTGCATTATGCCCAAAAATCGCGGCACTCTCGGCTTCTGTCAAGCCCTCCGGTAACGCTGCTTCCAAAATTTTCACGACTTGCCCATAGCTTGCTGCAAGCAGGCAAACAGGCCAATCACTGCCGAACATCACGCGGTTTGTCCCAAAGGCCTCCACCATATGGCGGACATAAGGGATAAAATCCTCAACGGCCCAGCCGTTGTGGTCAGCCTCAGTGACCATGCCCGATAGCTTGCAATAGATCCCTGGATAGGAGGCAAGTTCTTGTAGCTGCGATGCCCATGGCTCCCATTGTCCCTTTGCGATATCAGGCTTGGCGATATGGTCAATAACGCCACGAAGCGTTGGCACCTCACGCAATAGCTGCTGCACCGATGAAAGCTGGCCGGCATGCATTAGCAGATCAACCGAAAAATTTTCGTCAGCCAAAAATTGTAACGCTTCCAATGAAGCTGGACGCAAAACATCGTCTGCATTTTTCATGCTCTGGATCATCACACGGATACCCACCAAGCCTGGCTGGGCAAGCAAATGCCGGTATTGCTCCCGGTAATCGCTGCGCTCAAGATCCATCCAGCCTACCACGCCGGCTATCGACTCATTGTCTTTAGCTAGTCCAAGCATAAACTCGGTGTCCTGCAAAGTCGGGGCAGCTTGCACCACGATGGTCTTGTCGATTTTACTCTCTTGCAGGTGCGTTTTCAAATCCAACGGCAAATAGTCACGGTGAAGCACCTCTTTACCTTGTGTCCAACCGTAATCTCCCCTGGCTATTTGCCAGAAATGCTGATGTGAATCCACTCTCATTTTTGCAGCCTCCATTTTTCATAGACTTCCTTTGGAACCATTTTACAATAGTTTTGAGCATTTGGCACATTCAGTCATTTTTTTCATCATTAGGTGTTTTAAATAAATCGGAATGGGTTAATAAGGTGTAACGAAGAACTACGGTAAAACGAGAAAGTAAGATTACCCGAAAATGCCTTTAAAATGTAGCCAAATTTTAATGTTATTTTAATAAACGTAATATATACTATTATTATATCCAACTATTAGGCGGGTGAGCGAAATGAAATTGTTTATAACAGTCCAAAATAAAACAGTTCCTGTATACTCTGATGAGAAGAACAAAAAGAAACTCAACCTTTTGGTATCCGCTTTGGAATCGAAGGTAGTTAAAGGTAAAAGAGCGATTAAAAAATGTCTGGATTCTTTGATCAGCATTGAAATCGTTGGATGCGAAGCCATTCTCCATTCCTACAATGAAACTGATTCATTGGCTTTATCGCTATACTAGAATAGACTCCTATGCGCGGTAAAGCTTTCATGCCCTACCAGCACTATACATATTTGATACACAAAGAAGCTGCATATGCGGCTTTTTTTGCCATGAGCTTTAGTTTAAATATCCTCCCTAAAACAGCTTATTACTTCTCCTAACATCGCTTATTTTCATATTGTGTCCATAAGCGTTATGATAGATTTCAGAATGAACCCTATGGAGTGATGTTATGGCACTATTGCCTATTAATACTGTTCTTCCTCAACTAATGAAGGCCTTACATACCCATACAGGTGTTGTGCTGGTTGCTCCGCCAGGCGCAGGCAAAACCACCCGAATTCCACTGGCATTGCTGGAGGATGAGCTATTCGCAAACCAGAGGATCCTCATGCTGGAGCCGCGACGTTTGGCTGCTAGGACAGCAGCGAGATTCATGGCGGCCGCTTTAGGGGAGCAGGTCGGCGAAACGGTCGGCTATCGGGTACGGCTGGATACCCGGGTCGGGCCCAAGACGCGAATAGAGGTGATCACGGAGGGCGTGCTCACCCGCATGCTCCAGCATGATCCTGGGCTGGAGGGTGTCGGCATTGTGATCTTCGATGAATTCCATGAGCGCAACCTCCATGCCGATCTTGGCTTGGCTTTATGCCTGCAAGCGCAGGCTTTGCTTCGGGATGACCTGCGGATTCTTGTCATGTCCGCAACCCTCGACGCGCAAGCGGTCGCTAAGCTGATGGGCCAAGCACCAGTCATTATAAGCGACGGGCAAAGCTACGAGGTAGCTACCCACTATCTCGAACGCCAAATTGAGGCACGACTCGGTGCGGCTACATCTGTTGCGCGCATTGAAGCGGCTGTAGTGCGAAGCATTTCCGATGCGCTTGACAAGCATGAAGAAGGGGATGTGCTCGTTTTTCTTCCCGGAACGGGTGAAATTCGGCGTGTCGAATCACGGCTAAAAGCGATGAAGCTGGGCTCCTCTGTACAAATCATGCCGCTATATGGCTCCTTGCCGCAAGAAAGCCAGGATAAAGCCATTGCGCCCGCAGTACCTGGAATCCGCAAAATTGTGCTGACCACCTCCATTGCGGAGTCGAGCCTGACGGTTGGTGGCATTCGCATCGTGATCGACAGCGGACTCAGCCGCGTCCCCCGCTTCTCGCCGCGGACCGGCATGGCACGGCTGGAAACCGTGCAGGTATCGCTGGCCTCGGCAGACCAGCGCCGAGGGCGTGCTGGACGGCTCGGTCCCGGCACCTGCTATCGGCTATGGACGGAAGCGGAGCATAAGCTTCTCGTCCCACTAAGCAGGCCGGAAATCGCTGAGGCTGATCTCGCTCCCTTGGCACTCGAACTGGCAGCTTGGGGCGTAGCCGACCCGCTTGAGCTGCAATGGCTGGACCCGCCGCCCCAGGCGGCCTTCTCGCAAGCGCGCTCCCTGCTCGTCCAGCTAGGCGCGTTGCATGCGGATGGATCGATTACGGCAGCTGGGCGCCAGATGGCTGGCCTTGGCATGCATCCGCGCCTGGCGCATATGGTGCTGAGCGCCATCCCGCTTGGCTTGGGGGAATTGGCCTGCGAGCTGGCCGCAATGCTCAATGAGCGCGATATCCTCAAGGGAGATCCGGCAACACCCAATGCCGACCTGCGGCTTCGCTTGGAGGCGTTGCATATGGCGATGAGATCTGGATTCGAGTACAGTTCGGGGGATTTCGGGCGTGTTGAGCATGGTGCAATGCCCCGGCTCCAGCACAATACGAAGGAATCCGAGCTGGGCTCAGCGATGAAAGCTCCTCTTTACCATGAAGGATTCAGTGTTGACCTAGCCGCCTGCAAACGTATATGGACGGAAGCGAAGCAATGGAAAAAGGAGCTTCAGTTAACCCGTCCCTACAATACCGAGGATGTGTTTGCCTGCGGTCTGTTGTTAGCCTTTGCATTCCCTGACCGCATTGGGCAGCGCAGAGCGCAGGGAAGCTTCCGCTTAAGCAATGGGCGCGGAGCAACGTTCGCACAGATGCAGCCGCTATCGGCGGCGGCTTATTTGGTGGCCGCTGAGCTCGATGACCAAGGCACAGACAGCCGGGTTTACCTTGCTGCTCCCATTGACATAGAGGAGGTGGAACGCCACTTCCACAGCAGTATTGAGCAGCAGAAGGTGACGGCCTGGGATGAATCCGTCCAGGCCGTGCGCTCGCGCACCTATGTCCGCTTAGGTGCGCTCCTGCTCAAGGATATGGCGAATCATTCGCCCCATCCTGATGAAGTTCTAGCTGCGCTGCTGAACGGGATCAGCGAGCAAGGCTGGGCGACGATGCTGCCCTGGAGCAAGGCAGCGAATCAATTGCGCGAGCGGCTCCGCTTCATGCATCGGCATGATGCCGAGTGGCCCGACGTTTCCGATGAGGCTCTCACCGAATCGCTGGGCCACTGGCTCGCGCCGCATCTGCACGGCATGAAAAGCCGCGGCGACCTGCAGCGGCTGAATGTCGTGGATGTGCTGGAGTCGCTGCTCAGCTGGGAGCAGCGACGCATGCTCAACGAGTGGGCTCCCACCCACATCACCGTCCCAAGCGGCTCGCGGATTGCCATTGACTACAGCGACTGCGAGGCCCCGACGCTTGCGGTAAGGCTGCAGGAGCTGTTTGGGCTGAAGCAAACGCCGCGGATTGCCCGGGAGCGAGTTCCGCTGCTGCTGCATTTACTGTCGCCTGCCCAACGCCCCGTCCAGGTTACAAGCGATCTGGCAAGCTTCTGGAGCAACACCTACTTCGAGGTCAAGAAAGACCTCAAAGGGCGTTACCCGAAGCATTATTGGCCAGACGACCCGCTCGTTGCGATGCCCACTAGCCGGGTTCGTCCCAAGAACATTCAATAATCGTTATCCAGTGCGAAACAAAAAAACAGCTCTGTCGCATTCAAGCGCCAGAGCTTTACTTATTTGACCCAACTTCCGTATCAATCCTATGTATTTCTAATCCAAAGGAGTCTCAATTACTACTTTATTTGCCTATTCCGTATTCCTTACTCCCAAGGAAACTTCGTAATCAAAAAATGGGCGAACTTTTTGCTTTCCTCGCGACGGTACTTGCGCATCTCCGCACGTTTGAAGCCTGTTTCATGAAGCTGGCGCTCCTCCTCGGTTTCGGGGACAACTGCGGGAACCTTGACGGTTTTCCGATTGCTGTCCATTGCCACAAAGGTCAGGAACGAAGTCGCGGCAATTGCGCGTTCGCCGGTTTTCAAATCCTCGGTCACTACCTTGACGAACACCTCCATCGAGCTTGTTCCTGTCCAAGTGACGAATGACTCCAAGGATACAGCATCACTCGGGTTGATCGGCAGCAAAAAATCGACCGAATCCGTCGAAGCTGTAACGACCGAGCAACGACAGTGCTTGGATGCCGCAATGGATGCAATATCATCGATATAGGCCATCAATTTGCCGCCGAACAGCGTGTTATTGTTATTGACATCAACCGGAAATACCCGTGATGTTTTGTAAGACCTTGACTCTTTTACAAATCGTTGCTGCTCCATAGATGGGCTCCTTTGCATATAAACTTTACATATCATATCATATCTTCTCGAATTCGGCCTACTACTTACATTAAACCCCCACAAGCTTTTGAGGTAGGTCCAGGGACTATTAACTCGTGCAGCTTTTTCATTACAAATAAACATGGTAAACTACGTATAAGATCAAAAACTTTCAGGAGGAACACCTATGGCACATTGGATCAGTCCCGTTCACTATTCGAAGTTCGACGATGAAGAGCAAGCGATGGCTTTTTGCAAAAGCTGGGGTCTATTGCCCCAAAAAGCGACCAAGCCCAAAACACTACGATATCGAGCGCAAAATATGGATGTGGCTTGTGAGGTTATTGGCTACGCGGATCTGGTGTTCGCTGTTATTCAGGTTGGCGAGCATCTCCATAATATTCATCCTTCTTATCTTCGAGAGATGCAAACCGCAAGCTTTGGCAAAGGCAAGCTTGAGGAAGATCCCGACGTTTTGGAGTCGGATTCCTCAGGGATCGCTACCCTTGAGGCTGGGGTGGTAGAAAATGCCTTAGAAGCTGGGACTCGAGATGCTGGCGCAGCAGAAGCTGAGTTCGTCAACTCGGTTGAGAAGAAGCCAGCCAAAAGCGAAGCGAAAAAGGAAGCCGGCAAACCCCAAGCTCCACCCGAGCCACCTGTAGAGCTTCCCGAGGGCAAGGTCTCCATTGAGGCTACTGTCTCTGAGTTTGCGATGGTGCCTAATCCATTCAGTGATAATGATGATGAGGTTGTTATCTTTGAGTCCGTTTCCTTTGCCAGTAATGAGGAAACCTTTACGTTAGACACGGCCTGGTCCAGCTACAGTAATGCTTTGAAAAAAATAGAGCTGCAGATTGGCGACAAAATTACATGTGAAGCCAAGCTGGTAGCGAAGAAGCTAAGCAAGCATCCAGTCAAATACAAAATCAACAATGCGGCCAAAATCGTGAAAACCAGCTAGGCAGGATCAAGGCTTGGTCAGACAAACTTGATCTCATCTTGCTAACTATGCATGTGGCCATGTCTCCACCTTATCTTCAACTATGCATATCGCCTAACAAAAAAGAGCCCGAAGCTGATCATACAGCAGAGGCTTTTCTTTTTTTGTCTAATCTCATTATTGGACAAGCTGGGCAGGGGAAGCCTGCTCGGCTAAGGTAAAAAGCGCGCGTAAGGCTTGAATCGATGCCATTTGTAAATGATCTCCATTTTGAAACTGCACACCATATTCAAAAAAATCGCAATCCTGCATTTCTTGAAACCAAGCGATCTTGCCGCTAAATTCATAAGCTTCATTGAAAATTTCGATTCTAAATTTGATAACCGTATCCCCATAAAGAGGCATCCTAGCCGCCATTAAAAAGTTCAGCCCTTTAGCTCCTATATGGGTAACCAACACTTCTTTAATACCAAGCTCCAGCTTTTTGTCTTTGAACATCTCTATTTCCATCATGGCGATTAAGGGATTAACCCAATCAAGTCGTGAATAACCTCTACGGTTACTTACTATCTTGGCCTGGTTCCTGATCGCCAGTTGAGTATTCATTTGCTTACTTTTCAATAATGCCTCTAAATCCTTGATATCCAGTGGACGGCTGAAATAATAGCCTTGGATTTCATCACATTCCTTCGATTTCAAGAACGCATATTGCTCTGCTGTTTCGACACCCTCAGCAACTACATTCATATTCATTGCCTTTGCCAGGCTCAAAATACACTCAATAATGCTTTTATTCACAGGATTTGTTAAAATCTCTTCTACAAATGATTTATCTATTTTAATAGTGTCCAAGGATAATTGTTTAAGTAAATATAACGAGGAAAAGCCTGTTCCGAAATCATCCAAAGACACTTTGATTTTCCGTTTTTTCAGCTCATCAAGCAAATGGATCACTTCTTTTTCATTACTGATAAAGGAGCTTTCTGTGATTTCAATTTCCAAATACTCTGGAGAAAGTCCGGTTTCCTCAACAATGCGGTCGATCGTTTGCAAAATATTTTGTTGCAATAGCTGCTTTACTGAGAAGTTGACCGATACGGTCATGCTCGTAAAGCCCATGTCCTGCCATCGTTTATTTTGCTTGCAGGCTTCACGTAATACCCATTCCCCTATCGGAATAATCAGCCCTGTTTCTTCGGCAATCGGGACAAATTCTGCTGGGGATACTAGGCCCCAATCAGGATGATTCCAGCGGACGAGTGCCTCCACTCCCAAAATTTCGGTCGTTTGGGCTTGAACACGAGGCATATACTGAATGAATAGCTCATCTTTAGCCAAAGCCTTCCGAAGGTCATTGCTTAAAGCAAAGTGTTTAAATGAATGCATATTTAAAGCGGCGGTATAGTACTGAACCTGGTTTCTCCCTTGTGATTTGGCATAATAGAGAGCTGTATCCGCATGCTTAAACAAGCTATCTACTGTGCTTCCGTTCTCAGGGGAACGACTAATGCCGATGCTGGCAGAGATATGAAGCTCATATCCATCTGCGATAAATTCTTCTTTGGTCATTTGCAAAATTTTATCCGAAACCATTTCAATCTCATCCTGGCTTTTAATATCCGTTAAAATAATGCAAAATTCATCTCCGCTAAGCCGATAAACCGTTTGTCTTTCATCCAGGCAGCAGCCTTGCAATTTGGTAGCAAATTGGTTTAGAAGCGCATCTCCAATAGCATGTCCTAATGTATCGTTCACCAGCTTAAACCTATCCAAATCGATCAGCATGACGGCTATTTGTTGGGTAAGATCTAAATTCCCGCTAAGCAATGTACCTAGCCGCTGCTCAAACATTCTGCGATTAGGAAGCTCCGTTAAATAATCATGGTAAGCGATATATTGGTTCAATTCCTCCGTTTTTTTACGATCTGTAACATCCAGAACGGTACCAATTGTCGCAATTTCTCCCTGGTGAATGATTCTGGTATAGTGAACCTCAACAATAATAATCGTGCCATCTTGTTTGATTGTCCTATGGCTCAGATTCCTGATCGATTGGCCTTCCTTTAAAGCAAGAATCTGAGTAACTACATTCTGCCTATCCTCAGGATGTATGCTTTCATAGATATCGGTGCCCAATAAGGTAGTTTGACCAAGCAGTTGATTCAAATGCGGGTTCGTGTAGACAAATTTACCATGCTGTGCAATAAAAACACCCACAATAGACTGCTCTACAATACTTCGATATTTAATATCTGCTTCCCTTAAAGATTGTTCAAGCACTTTTTTATCGGTAATATTTTTAGCGATCCCATATACACCCACCAATTCACCATTAATGATAATCGGGATATTCGTCAAACTAAATTCCATCCGATCCCCATTTTTGTGGATTCCAATGCTTTCATAGTTTTGAGGCATTAGCGTGGTTTTTGTTTTCATAAAGAAATCTAATGTTTTTTGATAGCATTCCGGTTCAACAACATCCTTAAAGCTTAATTTTAATAGCTCTTCCTTACTGTAGCCAAAGGTCTCCTCAAGCACTTTATTACCAGACAAAAAATTCCCTTCAAGGTCAAAAGAAAAAATAGAATCCGCATTATTGTTAAACAATGATTCGTAGTATTGTTCTTCTTCTTTTAAACGCAAACGAAGACTTTTGTTTTCCGTTACATCTTGAATGACACCTATAATCGTTGCCAATTCGTTGTTTGAATCCAGCATAAATTGCACAGTTTCGATCACATACCGCACTTCACCGCTTGGGCGGACTAACCTTAGTTCAATTTCATATTCGGTCTTATTTTCAATAGCAGCTAACATCTTTTCCTCTGCTTGCTTCCGATCCTTAGGGTGCACAAGTTTGAAAAAGTCTTCATGCTGCATAGTCACACCTGTAGTAATACCACATATGATAAACATTTGCTGGGACCACGTCACAAGATTACTCTTATAGTCATATTCCCAAGTACCTAAATTTGCTATCTTTTGGATAATTTCAAAGCTTTTATTTTTTTTTATATGTAGCCGGACTAACTCATCATGATCCGTTTCACTCAAATTTGGAAAGTCTTTATGGATGATAAATTCGTTTCGCATCGTCTACTCTCTCCGATCATCTTGTTTACGCGTTAAATTAAGTATATAGCGCCAATGTTAGAAAAGTATTAGACTTATCCTTGAGAAGTATTAGTTTTACACACGAAAAAACCCAACCTGGTCAACGTCCACCAAGCTGGGTTTACTTATTCTCTTATTATTTATCGATTGATCTTGGAAGATAAATGGTCCTTCGTGCTTTCCGCTGCTGCTCTTATTAGGCCCAGAAAATCGCAAATTTGCTCATAAGGCGGCTCTGAAAGATATTTGGGGTGATTGACATCAGCATTGACCCATAATGTCTCTAATGGAATATACCCCCTGTAATTGCTATACCGAAGTCTGGTAAAGAACTCCAACAGATCAGTTAGCTGCTCAGTATTGGGTCCGGCAGGCTTTCTTTTGACCTGAAAATTAAGGGTGTAAGGAACGACTGCTTCAATATCGTCATACCAAGCATAGCCTTCACCAGTTTTTTCGTTGAACTTCTTGTAGCAACCGGTATCATTAACTACGCCAAGATTCGGGTGATCCACCCACTCCAGGATGCGTATGACCTGATCGGCCGTTGAAGTCATATCGCCATGATTTTGCATGCCAATCTTGACCCCTTTGGTTGCTCCGTATTCGGCACATTCTCTTAAGCTTGGTACGATCCGCTCCTTGGCTATGGTTTCCCAATCCTGGCTTAGTATATCTTCTGGGATCTCCCCATTAAACACACGCATAACAGGGGCTCCCATTTCGACCGCTATATCGATCCAATACTTAACACGCTCGATATCTAATGCACGTCTTTCCTCATTCGGGTCGGCAAAATCGTTCTTGACCCCCGTCCCGCTGATGGCTATTCCCAATTCAGCACAAAGCTTTTTGATATTCCTCGCATATTCGACGATTTCTTCAACTGGTTTCGTGGGCAAGGTGAAGTTCTCATAGCCAGGAATATAATAAGCGGTGATATCCACAGAATCAAAGCCAGCTTCCTTAGCAAAGCGGATGAGCTGCATCGTATCAACCGGAGGCGCGCCATCCGTGCTGCCTTGCAGCCATGAGCTCAAATTATGACTGAAGCTATACAGATTGAGACCCAGCTTGTAATCACCCGTATAATAGGGCCCATTGTGGTTGTTTATCAAATAATGGCTGGTCGGGATTTGTGTATAAACCTTTGCAAATGAGTCCTCTGTAGATTGTATATTACTCAAGACTGTGTCCTCCTTTTCTTGAGGCAAATTTTATTGTTTATCTATTTCTTTGAACTCAATCATAGTGCCCATCTTGGCGACTGAATCAAAATAAGCATAACGTTCCTTGCCTTTCTCTTGCTTAAAGAAGGCCGGCATTTCTTTACTTCCCATTAATTGAATATGCTCCTCAAAGCCATCAATATGAAATGTCATAAAATGGATGCCCGGTCCATGCTGCTCTCTAAATTCGGTCCAGGGACTTTCTTCATCGTAAGGCTCTATCAATTCAAGATAGATGGGCTCCAAAGGAATGATAGCCGTTCTGCAACGTGCTTTTTTGTATTCGCCCCTATACCATACAAAGGGTGTATTTCCTCCCTCCGGAGCTGCTGTTGCAGTAGAACCGGCTGGTGTGGAATCAGACTGTGGGGGTCTGGGTTTGGGTGCTCTCATTTTGGCAGGATCAAGCTTAAATAAATCCATATAGTATTGAAACGCTTCCTCCAGATTATCCACGACAACACCCAGCTTAATGATTTGGTTATTCGATATCTTATCCAAATTAATCGCTCCATTCATTCGTCATTATAGTCTTTGGCCTATGGTTCCATCGCTCAAATACGTGTCGTCTATTCCTTCAGTTGATAACTCACAAATGCCAGCTGCTTGCTGTCGGGCGACCATGAGTTGACATTGAGTGTGCCCTGTCCGCCGAATAGCTGCGCCAGAGTCTGAAATCCGCCACCGTTGGATGACATTAATCGAATTTCAACATCTTTATTCGGTGGATGATCTCCAGGAGCTACATCACCCTTGCGGTAGGTGATATAAGCTATCGATTCTCCGTCCGGGGACACGTGCGGAAACCAGTTATTGCTTTCATCGAAGGTCATCTGCGTCTGTTCGCTGCCATCTGCGTTCATACGCCACACCTGCATGAGTCCCGTTCGCGTTGAATTAAACCATATATGCTTACCATCCGGTGAATATTCGGGGCCATCGTCAAGACCTACCACATCAGTCAGCTGTGTCTCTACACCACCTGTTACCGATATCGTATAGATATCGTACTGGCCGTTTCGTTCCGCACAGTAGGCGAGCTCGCTTCCGTTCGGCGACCAGCCGTGCAAATAGCTGGGAGCCATAGGGGTGAGCAGCACCGGATTACCACCCTCAAGGGGTACAACGTAAATGCGGGACTTGCCATCCTCGTAGGTGGCGTGGCTAATCGCGATTTGTGTATGGTCGGGGGATAAGACATGGTCATTATTGCACTGATCCGCGTATCCGGTATCGATAACCGTGCTTTCCTGTGAGTCGATGTCAAAGGAATATATGCGACCAAGGCTGTTATAAATAAGCTTCTTTCCGTCTTGAGTCCAGTTCGGAGCCTCGATCAAATAGTCGAACTGGGATCGAACAATTCGCTCACCCGTTTGAATATTTATAGTTTCAAGCGTACTTATCACGTTCCGCCCTGTAATCCTGCGAGGAATTTTTAAAGTATCCATCATCAAAGCCTCCCTGATTTATTGGGCTGTGCATAACTCAATTATTAAATAACGAATCTGGTTCCTTATATATCAACGCAGCCAAGGCGTAACGGTCATATTCTCTATATGTACGGTCATCGGAAGACATAATAGATACATGACCAAGCTGGATATATCCTCAGGCCTTAACATGGTAGCCCTGTCCTCTGGTGTCACAAAATTGGTTTTGTGGTTCCATATTGGGGTATCGACCGCACCTGGACTAATCGAGGAGATTCGTATCCCTGAGCGCCTGTTTTCTTCAATCATTGCCTCGGTCAAAGCCCTTACTCCGAATTTCGAAGCTGCATACAAGCTATTACCGCTTGAACTCTTATACGCGGCTGTCGATAAAATATTTATTATGAAGCCCGAATTTCTACTGATCATAAGGGGCAGAGCTTCCCGGCACATCAGGTAAGTTCCTGTTAAATTCGTGTCTATAATCCGTTTCCACTCTGCTGTATCAGAATCTTCCAGCCGTTTCTTATCACTCATGCTTACTCCTGCACAGTTCACAAGAATATCAATATGGCCAAATTCGGTAATGATTTGTTTAAAAGTCTGTTGCACATCGTTCTCATCTCTAACATCCGTTCTTATACCTGTAATCTGAGCTTTGCTTGCTGCACCTAAAGAGTCCAACGATTGATTTAATACGTCTAGATCCCGCACAAGCGCAATGACCTTAACGCTCTCTTTAGCTAAAGCTTGCACCGTTGCAAAGCCAATGCCTTGGCTACCGCCGGTAACTACGGCTATTCTATCCTTGAGCTCCACTGGGCCACCTCCTTGATTAGGAATCCTGCGAGATAAAACCGCTGCTTTATGCCTTGTCTCCTCGTGTTAAACCACCGACTCGCAGCATCGCAGTACAGAGCTTCGAAGCAGCTCGATCATCCCTGGATGAAGGAGCCCTTCTTTATTATGAGCCGGAGTCAAGCAGCAAACCTGTCCTTGACCAAAGCTGTGCGCCCAGCCCCCTATAGAGCTGCCGTCAACCGATTCAGATTTCAGAAAAATATCGGTATTCGCCTCATCACAGCTGACAAAATAATGCTCATCCACAATCTCAAACGATATTTCCCGAGACGGCTCGGAAGGAAGCACTCCTTTATAGCTTACTACTTGGTGCTTGGATGGATGATGCTCGAAATAACCTCTGAGCATTTGAATAAATGCCGAATCCGGCGGGTAAGAGGCAAGTCCGGAATGCCAGGCGAGGAAGCCCCCTCCCTCTTCCACATAACGGGTAATTGCAGTCGATAAAGGCTCCGTTAGCCAATGCTCGATATGATCATCCTTTGGATTAACCCGATCCTCCTTAAACAGGATGACTGCCGCAGGCTTGCTAAGTAGTCGATCGGTCAAATCCTCCGCCGATACATACGCCAATTCATATTGACCGCTATCCGTCAGAGGCTTCATAGCTAAACTCAAAGATTGTTGAATCAGATCCCCGGGATGATAGTAATCCCCGACAATCGCATAGATGGTTTTCATGATTTGGTTCCTCCCTATGTGTAAGTAAAGGCTTAAATCGGCATCGGTTCTCCTTTAAAATTAATAAAGAAGTGCTCGTCGGGAATCTCCTTTTTCATCTCCACAATATCGAGGATGCCCCGCGCACTTTCCACGGGGTCGCCGGGAGCCTTCTCACCGCCCATATCCGTTTTGATCCACCCCGGATGGAGAGCATAAACGCGAATTTCTCTACCCTTTACATATTTTCTTAGCTGCTTGGAGAACATGTTGATCGCTGTCTTTGATATCGCGTAGGGATAGTCCCCGCCGTAAGCGTTGGACATGCTTCCCGCTTCAGATGATACATTGATTACCACGCGCGATGCTCCGTCCGGCATTAAGGGCAATATATGCTTGATCACCCTCATCGGTCCGAACAAATTAATCTCAAAGCTCTGGGCTACATCCTCCATCTGCAGGTCTTCGAGCTTGACGCCCCGACCAAGCAGAATGCCTGCGCTGTTGATGATCGCATCTACCGTTTGCCCTGCCGTCTTCAGCTTCTCCGCCAATCGGGCAATAGTCTCCTCACGGGTTACATCCAGTTCTACAGCCTCGATCTGACCGGGAAACCCGTTGATCAGCTCCAGCAACTGCCCGTCCGGGCTGGAGGCACGGATTCCCGCGATAATATGGTGACCCCTCTGGGCTGCAATCGTTGTCAGATGGTAACCAAGCCCACGATTTGCACCTGTTATTAGAATGTTCATTATTGTACCTCCACCTTCGGCATAACCGGATTATCCTTAGGTTCACCCAGCTCCTGCAGACCGAGCGTAACCCCAAGCTTTGCAATCGTGTCAAAATAGCTGTAGCGTCCTTTTCCATATTCGCCTTTATGGGTCAAAGGAAACCCTTTACTTTCCATCAAATTAATATGCTGCTCAAAACCGGGAACTGTAAATGTTATGAAATGAACGCCTTGTCCCGCCTGCTGCTTAAATTCGTTCCACGAGCTAGGCTCATCGTAGGCTTCCAGCAATTCAACTGTCACCGGCCCCATCTGTAAATTGGCTAATTTAACGCGACCCGGAATGAATTGGCCACGATACCAGGTGTATCCGCTCTCTGTATGCTGAGGTTCTTTGCTAAAATCAGGTGTACGAATAACAGGCATCTCCATACCGAACAATTCAGTAAATTGCCTAGCCGCCTCTTCGATGTTATCCACGACGATGCCGATTTTCATTAAATTCTGGTTCTCGATATGCTCCATGTCTTTACAGCTCCTCGCAGGATGGTTACTCGCCTATTTGTTTTTTGCCTACTTCTTTTTATCTCTCTCCAACAGCTCTACAATGATTTTCAAGGGCTCAAGCGTATCGATATAGGCATATCTTCCACCTGTATATTCGCCTTTTTGCAGTAAAGGCATTTCATTACGCGCAAGCGTCGTAACGATATCCTTCATTCCCTCGACTCCAAATGCGATATGATGCGGACCCTCACCATGCTCATCCAAATATTCCCGCCATGTGCTAGGATGCTCATCGGGTTCAATCAGCTCCAGCTGCAGTGAGCCCATATTGAAGAATGCCAGCTTCGCTCTGGCTTCCGAACGTTCTCCTCTGTATTCCGTTTCGGCCACATCCACAGCTCCGGTGATCGACCAGCCCGGATTGGCCACACCGAAGAAGTCGGCATAAGCCTGAGAGGTCTTTTCAATATCATGAACCAAAATACCGATTTGTGTAATAACATGAGTACCCAGCAAGTTTTTTTCCATTTTCCATTCTCCTTTGAACGATTTGTGGTTTAACCTTTTACAGATCCTAGCAGCATGCCTTTATTGAAATACTTTTGCAAGAAGGGATACACGATGAGCAGCGGTGCCGCTGTAAATACGACCGCGGCCATCCTCACAGCTGGACTGAACTCCAATCCCTCCACTGACGCCCCCATGTTTTCACTAGGTTGAATCAACATCTGCCGGAGAAACACTTGTATGGGCAGCTTGTTGGAATCATTAATATACAGGATCGCGCTAAAATAGGAATTCCAATATTCCACGGTGTAAAAGAGTGTGAAGGTGGCGATTACCGGCATGGATAGCGGGATTACGATTCTCCAAAGCATACTGAATTCCGAGCAGCCATCAATGCGCGCAGATTCCTCAATTTCAATGGGAAAGTTCTGGAACGAACTCCGAATAACAATCAGATTAAAAGGAGCAATCGCACTGGTCAAGAATAAGGCCCAATAGCTGTCCAGCAGATGAAGACCTCTTACAAGCAGATAGAGTGGAATCATTCCCCCGCTGAACAGCATCGTAAACAGCACCATGAAATTTATAATATTGCGGCCCTTCAGCCAGGTTTTGGATAATCCGTAAGCCATTAAGGTGGTTAACACCATACTTATCGTTGTGCCAGTTGCCGTGATAATAACGGAATTTTTAAAAGATGTCAGAAAGTTACGGTTATCCATTAGATAGGAATAAGCGTTAGTCGTCCAAACCTTCGGTATAAGAAAAAAACCTCGCGTAATAATTTCTTGTTTGGTCGCAAAGGAGGTCAGAAGTACATACAAAAATGGAATCACGGCTATAAAAATAACGAGAATCAGCAAGCTAAACACTACGGCTTGGTACACAGGAGCCCTACCTCTGAAATCATGTGCTTTCATCTTAATAGACCCCCTCTTCCCCAACCTTTTTGGCTGTCCAGTTCGCGATTACAATCAAGCACAGGCCAATCACAGATTTAAACAGCCCTACAGCTGTCGTATAGCTGAAATCTCCCTGGATAATACCGGTCCGGTATACGAAGGTATCGAATACATCCGATAGCTGCAGGTTCGTCGGATTTTGCATCAGGAGTATGTGCTCGAAACCCGTATCCATTAAATAACCAACCCTGAGAATGAACAGGATAATGATCGTCGTTCTTAATCCAGGTAAGGTGATATGCCACATTTGTCTCCAGCGGCTGGCTCCATCCACAACGGCTGCCTCGTATAAGGTAGGATCAATGGAAGCTAGTGCCGCGAAGAATATAACGGCGCTCCAGCCGGCCTCTTTCCATATACTTTGAAACACATACGTGAAGCGGAAGTAATCCCGATCGGTAAGTAATTGAATGGGATTGAAGCCCCATTCCATCAACAGCTTGTTGACGCCACCTTCCTGTACCGAGAACAACAGGATTGTAATACTGACGACGATTACCCATGATAGAAAGTGGGGGATATAAACGACGGTTTGCACAATTTTGCGGAACCATGTCTGCCTGACTTCATTAAGCAATAAGGCCAGCAGTATCGGTGCCGGGAAGAACAAGAATAGATTCATTCCGCTCAGAATCAAAGTGTTTTTGAGCAGCAGTGTGAAATCCTGCTCCCCGAACAGCTTGCGAAAGTTCTCCAGACCCACCCAGTCGCTGTTAATAAATCCGTCGAAGGGATCAAACGCTTGGAAGGCAATAAGGACCCCGCCCATAGGAATGTATTTAAAAATGATAAAGTATAATAATCCCGGGAAAATCATCAGATATAACGGGATTCCCCGCTTCCATGCACCTAACTTCCGCCTACTTTCTGTCAAAGACGATGCTTCTTCTTGTTTGTCCTTTAGACTTATCGCCTTCATCATCATTGTCCTTTCCCAAGCCATTGTGTAAAAAGATGATCACCAGACAAAATTCTGAATGGTGATCCTCTCCTTATAGAAATGTTCGTTTATTTCGTTAGCTTATACTGCTCGTTCATTTCAGCTATGATGTTGTCCCCACCATTTTTCTTCCATGCATCTACGGCAGCTTCAATCGTATCCACAGGCTTCTGACCCATAATAATGGCTACCATCTCACCCATCAGCTTTTGATCAAGGGATGCGCCGGATTTGGTAGACGTTTCCGAGAAGAGCCCAGCCCCCTTGTCGGCCACCAGATACTTCTTGTTCACCTCAAACAAAGCGAGCACCTTTTTAGGCTTTTCCTGATCTTCCCAAGGTCTTACTGTGTTAAGCGGGTCAAATTTGTGGAAGAACCAAAAGTTGATCAGCATAGGACGGTCGGATTCGAATGCTGGAAGGACTTCATATTTGTCACCTGTTTTTTTGTAGTGAATGCCGTTTACTCCATAAGTGATTAGAGAATGTCCTTCATCTGTCACCATATAATCCATCAGTGCCATAATGCGTTCTTGCTTTTTCTTATCTATTTTGGCATTAATAACAACCTTATTGGTGGTCGCATATGTCGTATTACCCTGACCTGCAGGTCCTTTTGGCGGAACGATCTGCAGCACCTCCGCGGTAGGCACAACCTTAAGCAGATTCGGAAGACCGCTGTCATAAATGTTGGTTGCAGGCACATCCGTAAACCCGACCTTGCTGGCTTCGAATTTAAAATCCGGATCCTGATTTTTATTGATGGCAAAATCCTTATCAAGAAGCCCATCCGCATACATTTTATTCGTAAAGGTTAAAAAGTCTTTCAATTCCTTGGTTTGTGCCTGCCATGGAACGATGGCCCCGTTTACTTCCTTCCACCCGTTAGCTAAACCAAAAGCGAAGCGGAGCGGGTCTGCACCACGGGTAAAGCTTCTGTTGTTCGAGACGGCAAAGGAGTAACCCATAGTGTCGTCTTTACCGTTGCCGTCTGGATCGTTCTTCGTGAATGCTTTGGCAACTTCATAAAATTCGTCGATGGTTGTTGGCGCTTTCAAATTCAGCTTCGTCAACCAATCCTTACGGATAAGCAGTGTTTCGCGGGCTTCCGGCGTCCAGTTCGGCAGGGCATACGTTTTCCCTTTGGGATTCCCGACAGCAAGCACTTCCGCGGAAATTTCCTTGGTTAAGTTCGGATAATCCTTGATCATTGGGGCTATGTCCAGAAAAACACCTTTATCGCGCCACTTCAAAAATTCAGAGCTATTGATTCTGAATACATCGGGAAATGAATTGGAAGCGGCCATAACACCCAGTTTTTCTACATAGTTGTCGGAGGGAACCCACTGAATTTTCAAATCGATATTAAGTTTCTTATTTAGTTCATCGATCACCGGGTGCTTGTCCGACCATGCCCCACCTTCATAGGCAATGGACATCATGTTAATACTAATTTTCTCGCTAAATGCATCTGCTGGTTTGTTTTCTGTGGGTTTGTTTTCTGTCGGTTTAGTTGCTGCATTTGGGCTTGGTGCTCCTTGAGAGCATCCAGCAACGATACTGGCAGATAATGTAAGCACGGCCGATATTTTCATCCACTTAACCATTCTACGTTCCCCCTTATTCAACCTTAATCTTACATACTAAAGATATACTAAAATGTAAGCGAATACATTATTCAATCTTCTGATTACTGACTCAATCCTATCATCTTTAATGAGCATTTCTTATTGCTCTAGTCATTCTAGATGGATCGGTATGCGCAGGGAAACCACAGCTCCCCGACCCGGAAAGGAAGTTAGCTTAACACCATACTCCTTACCATATTGCAAGACCAGCCTTGCATGGACATTAGCAATACCAAGCGAGTCCTGCTGCGTATCATTCTGTTCGACTGTAGCAGAAAAGTTGTCCAATTGCTCGGTTATCCGCTCAAGCTCACGTTCCTCTATTCCCGGTCCGTTATCCGCCACCTCAATGACGAGATCGGGACCATCATCATAGGCACTAATATTCACGATCCCTTCCCCACCTCTTGGCTCAATAACATATTTGACGGCATTTTCCACTATGGGCTGGAGAATAAATTTAACAACACGGCATTTATTGAATTTTTCATTGATAAGAAACTGGCTATGAAAATGCTTTGGAAAACGAACATGAATAATGTCCAAATATTTGCGAAGATGCCCCAGCTCTTCTTCGAGCTTCACTTCCATATCGGTAAATTTTGCGGAGTATCTGTACACATCCGCCAAATTACGCGATACCCTCTCAATGACCGGAACCTTTTCAAGATAGGCCATACCGGCAATAATACCTAGTGTATTATAAAGGAGATGGGGATTAATCTGATTCTGCAAGGCTTTAATCAATGTCTCCTTTTGCTTTAACAGCGCTTGCATTTCCTTCATCTGCAGCTTGGAATTCGTAACTAGCAATTCATCCAGCCGCTTAACCATGATATTAAAGCTATGAAACAGCTGCTGAAGTTCATCCTGCCCCGGCACGGATTCGGTTTGTACGCTTAGGTCACCCTTTGCCACCTGCCTCATCAGCCCTCTTAAGGTCAGAATCGGATTAACAAAACGATTAGACAGCAGCGGCACCATAAAAATGACTAGTAAAGTAATAATCCCAAGTACCCATAACATGGAAAGCCGTGCAGAGCTTAATCCTACCGCGACCTCAGCAAATGGAACTAACGATACGATTTGCCAACCTGTGACAGGCGATCGAGAGCTGCCAATTAAATACTCATCTCCCCGGAACATTTGAATAGAGGTCTCTGCTTTATCCGGGATTTGTAGTGTAGCCAACTCCGTCTGTTTCATCGGAAGCCCATTCCACTCTTCATTGGGGTGGTAGACGATCGAATTGTCTTCAGATAGGATGAAAAAAAATCCCGAGCCTCCCAATTGCGAGCTTTTGAAGGATCGGTCAATTTCCTGCAATGAGATATCCACAGCCAGAGTTCCAACTAATTCAATCGTTTCCTTATTATAAATGGGGAGTAGCACGGATATGACAGGTCTCCCATAGGCTCCTTCATATCTGGCAGTATGAGTAGGAAGAATCACGATTTCGGATGTGAGTGTCCGACCATACCAAGGCTCATCAGCGAACCGGTCCAGTTTACCGAAATATTGAGCCATGGAAACAATTTCATTGGATTTGGAGATGAGGAACATACCCTGGATTTCCGAATAATTCAAAGCCAGATATCTCCGCATTTCCTTTTCAATATTCTGTATATCCATATTCGTGTAGCTTTCACTGGTCAACCATTCTTGAATCGTATTATTTTGAATGAGGGAATGCGTAGATTGCTGGAGTTGGTGATAATAGTAGTCCAAATGATAATTCAAGCGTGCAGTCGCTTCATTCGAGATCGTGAAGAACTCCTTTTCCACCGCTTTACTGTAAAAGTAATTGGAAAACAGCCCTAGCAGCAGCACCGAAAATACACTTACACTGAGAAAAGCCAGCACCATCTTCATTTTGATTGATAATCTCCGCAGCGTTATATAACTGTTCATAAGCCTAATCGCTTTCTATACTCCACAGGAGTTAAGGTGACTATTTGTTTAAATATCCGGTTAAAATAAGCCAAAGAAGAGTAACCTATCATATCGGCAATCTCATAAATTTTCAAATCGGGCTCTTGCAATAGCTCTTTCGCCTTCCGAATCCGAACCAGATTCAAATAATTCAAGCAGGTTTGACCGGTTGTTTTTTTGAAAAGCATACTAAAATGTGAGACACTCATATGCGACATTTCCGCCAGACGAATCAAAGAGAAGTTTTCAAAGTAATGAACCTCCATGTATTCACATATTTTTTTTATGGAGGCATTCATTTGTTGACCTGCATATTTAGGATAGTTGAGTAGTAATTCTTTTATCAATTCGATAAAATATTTGTTGATCCCTGGCTCGTCCTCAGCAACCAACGGTATAAAGGTATGGTGGGGGTTATATGCTTGAAGCAGCCCATTCAATTTGGTTGATAAAATGGCTAACAGGCTTTTTCGCATACTCAATGTGGTTACCCTTAGCTTTAAAATCGAAGTTAACAAAGATTTTAGTTCAGTTAGCACCGCCTGCTGACCTATTTCGAACAAATGCTCAACGAACCTTTGGATATTCAATACCCCTTCACGAATCTCAGCCATGTCCTCCAAACGTTTGATTGATCTTGTCAAAGCACCGTGCAACTCCTCTTCATCGACTGGTTTCAATAAATACTCGGAAATACCAAAACGCATCAATTGCTTCGCGTATTGAAAATTGTCGTAACCGCTTACAACAATAGTAACAAGAGGCAGGTTTGCCTGGTGAATTTGCTCACTCAACCAAAGCCCGTTCTTACTAGGCATCATAATATCCGTAATAATAATACTCGGCCATTGCTCCTGAATGAAATCCCAGGCTTCCCCACCATTACTTACTTCGCCCACTACATTGAACAAGGGCTGGAACTTCTCCACCATTTCCACAATAGCATCCCTAATCCATACTTCGTCCTCAGCTACTAATACCTGAAACATCAGTCTAACCCCCAGTTTCTCAGAACCTCGCATCTTCTTTTAGAAAAAACCCAACCTGGTTAACGTCCACCAAATTGGGTTTGCTTATTCTCATGTTTATTCTATGAATCCGCGGCTCATATTTTTCCCATAAAAGATTTCATCCATTTCGGTTTTTAAACGGTCCGTAATTTCGTTCTCTTCTCCGGGCTTTAATTTTTCTTTGGAATAACCAAACAAATAATTGTTGATATCAAATTGCTTCAGTTTGCATTTGGTATGGAATATATTTTCCTGATATACGTTCACATCAATCATGTCGTATTGGTCAATGATCTCATCCGGGATATAATTTTGGATCGAGCTAATATCATGATCAATAAACAATTTGTGGCCGTGGATGTCTCTTGTGAAGCCCCGTACCCGATAATCGATTGTCATGATGTCTGTATCGAAGGAATGGATTAAAAAATTCAAGGCTTTAAGCGGGGAAATTTCCCCACAGGTGGATACATCGATATCTGCCCTGAATGTGCTGATGCCTTCATCAGGATGGTATTCAGGATAAGTATGCACGGTAATATGGCTTTTGTTCAGATGCATGACGACCGCTTCTGGAAGTGGTCCTGGGGATTCATCGAAGGACTCGGTTTTGGCTTCTACCGGCTCCTCCGAAATCAGGATCGTAACACTCGCTCCCTGCGGGTCGTAATCTTGACGGGCAATATTAAGCACATGGGCACCGATGATATTCGTCACCGTTTCCAAGATTCCTGTAAGTCTCTCCGCATTATATTGCTCATCGATATACTCAATATATGCTTGGCGCTCTTCTTTAGTTTTGGTGTAACAAATATCGTACATATTAAAGCTTAATGATTTCGTAAGATTATTAAAGCCATGTAATGTAATACGTTGCTCTGGTGTCAGCTTCACGATGAATGCTCCTCTTTTCTGTTTTAGTAGCAAGCTTAAGTTTATATATATTACCCAGAAAAATAAAGAGTTTATAAATTATTTACAAATACTTCATGCGATTACATCTGTTCAAGCCTTTCAATTCGCGATTGGATCGAAGGATGAGTGCTCCACCAGCTTGTTCGTGCCGCTCTCCGCTGTTTGCTAAAAGGGTTCACCATGTACATGGAAGCGGTCGCCTGCTTAGCTTGCTTGACGTCGAGCTCGCTTGTGCCAATTTTTTGTAACGCAGATTTAAGACCTGTTGCATTGCGTGTCAGCTCCACGGCTGTCGCATCCGCCAAATATTCACGGTTTCGCGAAACCGCCAAATGGACGAACCTCGCCGCGATCGGTGACAATATAATAAACACTAACGCGATAATCATAATCGCCGGATGTGACTTCTTATCATTGCCCCGCCGCGGGAAAAACAACATACGAATGCCTATATCTGATAATATCGCAATAACACCAATCAAAGCAATGCTGATCGTCATGAGACGAATATCATAATTGCGGATATGAGCGATTTCATGGGCGGCAATCGCTTCAAGCTCTTCACGGTTAAGCTGCTCCAATAATCCAGTTGTGAACGCCACAGCCCCCTTCTCCGGTTTAATTCCGGTTGCAAATGCATTAGGGGAAGGATCATTGACAATATAAATTTGCGGCATCGGGATGCGGGCAGGAATACAAAGCCCTTCCACAATGTTATAAAGCTGCCCGTATTCTTCACGGGTAGCAAGCTTGGCACCTGACATCCCAAGCACTTGCGCATTCGCAGATAGGTAAGTAATCGGAACATAAAATATAAGAATCACGGCCGCTAATCCTAGACCTAGGTATAGATCCCCATAGCCCAGATACCCTACGGCACTTCCTGCTCCCAGCACCAATAGGCTAAAGAGCAAGACAAGCCAGATTGTTTTGCGTTTATTTTGCTCAATTTGTCTATATAGCATATGCATCACCCTCTACTTTGCCGAATCCAGCGAGCCATCTGCTAAAATGTAATTTTGGGTACGATCTTTTCCTCTTCCGGAGTCACCAATAGCTGCTCTTCTTTGAAATTAAACATACCGGCAATCAGGCTGGAAGGGAAGGTTTCTCGCTTAATGTTATAATCGGCTACCGTTTTATTATACAACTGGCGGGAATATGCGACCTTATTCTCGGAATTCGCCAATTCCTCCTGTAGGCTAAGGAAGTTCTGGTTCGCTTTCAAATCCGGATAGGCTTCACCTAAGGCAAAAATAGATTTGAGCCCACTCTGGAGCTGGGTGTCGGCTTCAATCCGTTCATGTGGTGTGCCGCTGATCAGTTGGTTGCGGGCCTGGATCACTTTTTCCAGGGTTTGCTGCTCATGTTTGGCATAGCCCTTGACCGTCTCCAATAAATTAGGAATCAGGTCATGTCGACGCTTGAGCTGGACATCTATCTGGCTCCAGGATTCCTTGACCCAGTTGCGTAATTTAACCAGCCCATTGTAGGAGACTATCACATAAATGGCAATAAGAGCAATAATGCCAAGCGCAATTAGCCATTCCATATTGTATCATTCCCTTTCTTCTTTAGCCGATTCTAACTTTCAAAAGTAATGACCAGCTCAATAATTTCCGACCTGCTGCCAATGCGGATAGGCGGTCCCCATGTTCCATACCCTGAGGAGACGATGGCGTGGAGCTTGCCTTTTTTCAAATAACCCCAGTCCAGTTCAAACAGCCTTCGCGTAATGAAATGGTTAGGCATCATTTGCCCGCGGTGCGTATGTCCCGACAGCATCACATCAACGCCTGCTGCCTCTGCCAAATCCAACCGATGCGGCTGATGATCCATCAATATAAGCGGAATCGATTGATCCACATCTGCGAGCAAAGCATCCAGCTTCATTCTGCCATCCGGTCCTAGGCCCTCCGCTGCTTTATCCTTCCGGCCAATCACATAAAAGCTGTCGGCAATCCGTACCGAGCGATCCATTAACAGGTCAATCCCACTTGCACTCATTTGCTCGGCGAACTCTTGAATATGGCCGCCCATATACTCATGATTACCCAAAACCGCGTATTTACCCAACGGTGCCTTAAGCTGCTTCATGATATCGCCCATATTGTGGTGGATAAATGGCTTGATCTCATCATCGATCACATCACCCGGCAGCAGGATCAAATCCGGCTCCAACGCATTAATCTGATCCACGAGCACCTGAAGCTTTTTATTGCCCACAATCGTCCCTAAATGTAAATCAGAGGCTACCGCTATACGCAACTTGGCCAGCTTGCCTGCGCCTTTGGGAATAGTAATAGGATAGGTGCGAACGATGGGATGACTGGCATTCCATGAGCCACGAAGCATCAACAGCAATACCAGCAGGCAGAGCAGGCTCCCCAGGATTAGGATCGTGAGGGCAGGCTCCACGGAAAACAGCAATAGCCCTCCGGCGGCCAGATCAATAAAAGGCAGCAGCACAAAGCTGAAAAACATAATAGCCAGCCAATAAGCGCCAACCAGCTTTGTCAAGCTGGATAGCCAATAGGGCATATAACGCGAGCCCAACCGCCCAATTAAAAATGAAAAAACGACCAGCCAAAACAAAACCCAAAATAAAGTGAATTGCTCGATATGAAACACGCTGCCCAGAAATAACTGGATATGCCAACCAATATAATAATTAATAAGGGCAAACAAGCTTATAAATACAGCAATAATGATTATAAAACGCGGCTTCATCCTCTGACTCCCCTAGGTGTTAATATTCCTTTTTTATTTCTGATGCCGCCCATTGCTCAAAGGGGCGTTTATAGGCATCCGGCTTTAAAGGTTTCATCAAGAGCGAACGTCCTTCCATCGGCATAGCCAGCTGTTCGTATATAAATTGGTCATCAAACCCGATCGCAGCCGCATCTTCCTTCGTGCAGGCATAATAAACTGCATCAGGACGTGCCCAATAAATGGCTCCAATACACATCGGACAAGGCTCACAGCTGGTATAAATCACAGACCCGGTTAATTGAAAGCTGCCTAGATGCTTGCATGCTTCCCGAATAGCCTGCACTTCTGCATGTGCAGTAGGGTCATTATGTAAAGTTACATTATTGCTTCCCCTACCAATGACCTTGCCGTCCTTAACAACAATGGCTCCGAAGGGTCCGCCCAGCCCGCTTGTTACATTTTGCACCGCGAGCTCAATGGCTTCTTGCATCCATTTTTCTTTTTGAGTATCCATCCGCGCCAACCTCCTCTAATTGATAACCGTTAAAAAGATGATAGGTTTCCTTACCTCACTCCTAAGATATTTTACCTCACTTCCCTCATAAAACAAAGCGGAAAATGAACAAGCTCGATGCCGTAAAAAAGCGGTGTGGGTGGACTGGACATGATTCATAAGAGGTAAATGAGGTTAAAAATAGAGTAAACCGTTTCGTGGAGGAGGAAATTCACATGGCCAAAACTATTTATTATGTTTCCGTCGCAACGGGAATTATCGAGCAAAAGCAAGCGATGGAAGATTCCGCTAATTTTACGCATGAATTTGTCGTGGAAGCTACCGAAACCGAGATTAACACTTTACGCAACCTTTTCGAAAAGGAAGCTACCACTGAAGAAACAACCTTTAAAAGGGCTCCAATCCCTTATAAAACCGCCGACCATGATCCTGCTACCGAGGAATTTAATGGAGATATCCTGAATATATACCGGTTTTTGTATGAAATCGGAACTGCCGAAACCAAGCAGCATATTGAAAAAATGGGAATTTTGCCAAGACTACTCAGCCCTGATTACCATCATGAGGGGTATGAAGAGCAGAAAACAAAGGCCTAGCTCCTAGTTTTACCAAATGAACCTATGATAACTAATAATAACCCAAGAAGCACCTCAGCCTCCACTTAGATAGTGGTTTCTGAGGTGCTTCTTTTCAAGCAATAGCAAATCAAGCTGCTTGGCTTTACTATTGATTCCGCTCAACCAGCGCTCCACGAGTCGCAGCTTCACTGATTTGCTTCAAGCGCTTCATCAGCGGATTGGCGCCGCGCCCGAAATAATCATGCAGCGTACAATATTCCGCATACAGCTGGTCATACACAGCTGTATGCTCTGGAATCGGCTGGAACGTATCCTCTCTTACTCGCGCCATTTGTAACGCAGCATCGACGATATTGTCATACCCGCCAGCGGCGGAGCCTGCCGCCACGGCTCCGAACATCGCCGCACCCAGTGCTGGCGTTTGCGTCGAATCAGCGATTTTGATTTCGCGTCCAGTCACGTCCGCATAAATCTGCATCAGCAGCCGATTCCGCTGTGGAAGCCCACCGCATGCGTAAAGCTCGTTTACGGACACGCCATTGTCGGTGAAGGCATCGATAATTTTGCGTGTCCCAAACGCTGTAGCTTCCAGCAGCGCCCGATACATTTCCTCGGGCTTTGTTTGCAGCGTGTAGCCAACCATCATCCCGGTCAAATTGGTATCAACGAGCACAGATCGGTTGCCGTTCCACCAATCCAGCGCAAGCAAGCCGGTTTCACCAGGCTTATAAACCGCGGCCTGCTGCTCTAGCCATTCGTGCACACCAATTCCTTTATCGGAGGCTGCACGTTCGACATAAGCAGGCATCCCTTGCTCGACATACCACGCGAAAATATCACCAACGGCAGATTGGCCCGCTTCATAGCCATAATAGCCGGGAATGATCCCGTCCTCTACGACCCCGCACATGCCCTCTACCTGTTTCTCTGAATTATCCAACAACAGGTGGCAAATCGAGGTTCCCATTGCCATCACCAGCTTGCCCGGCTCAACAACGCCTACAGCAGGGACGGCGGCATGGGCATCCACATTCGCTACCGCTACGGCAATACCTGCGGGAAGTCCCATTTGCTGCGCCATCTCCGGCGTCAAGCCACCAGCTTTAGTACCTAGCGGATAGATCGCACCACGCAGCTTCGTATCCGTTAGATCTGCAAGCCGCGGATCCAACGCTGTCAAGAAATCAACAGAAGGATAGCCCTGCTCCTTATGCCAAATCGCCTTATAGCCAGCCGTGCAACTATTTTTGGCGATTTGTCCCGTCATGCTAAATACGACCCAATCGGCTGCCTCCAGAAATTGATCTGTCAAGTCATACAAATCAGGTGCTTCATTCAAGATTTGCCATACTTTGGCCAGCATCCACTCGGAGGAGATTTTGCCGCCATAACGTGCAAGGAACTCTTCTCCCCGCTGTTCAGCAGCCTCATTAATCCGATTAGCCTCATCCTGTGCCGCATGATGCTTCCATAGCTTAACCCAGCTGTGCGGGTTAGCCCGAAGCTCCGGATCAAAGCATAACGGAGTGCCCGAGCTGTCCAAAGGCAGCATCGTGCAGGCTGTAAAATCAATTCCAATCCCGATAACATCGGCAGGATCGATCCCGGATTCACGGATGACGGCAGGCACAGATTGACGCAGCACCTCCAAATAATCATCAGGATGCTGCAACGCCCAATCCGCCTCCAGCCGGAGACCTGAGCCTGGCAAGGTTTCGTCGATTACGCCATGCGGGTATTTCGTCACATGCGTGGCGACCTCCGCTCCGTTAGATATATCGACAAGCAGCGCCCTGCCCGATTCAGTACCGTAATCGACGCCAATTGCATACGTTTTTTTCATATTGAACGAGACCTCCGTAGCCATGCCTTATTTTTATCAAGCTCTATTTTTTGCCGTATAAAGGTCCAAAATTGTCGCATGCCCGAAAATCTGCCCCTGTGCGGTCATTGGCACCAAAAGCTGTCCAAGCGCTTGGCTGGAACAATTGCTCTTCAGACACATTGTGCATACTGACCGGAATACGCAGCATAGAAGCAAGCGTGATTAAATCGCTACCGATATGGCCATAGCTGACCGCACCATGATTGGAGCCCCAGTTATTCATGACGGAATATACGTCTTTAAAGGCACCTACACCTGTCAAATTCGGTACAAACCAAGTGGTCGGCCAAGTCGGATTACTACGTTGGTCCAGCTTATCATGAACATCATCCGGCAGCTCGACCGTATAACCCTCCGCTATTTGCAGTACGGGGCCAAGACCGGCAATTAAATTGATGCGGGCCATCGTTACGGGCATACCGCCACGAGTTGTGAAGTCGGTTGAAAAACCTCCGCCACGGAAGAAATCGACTGCCGGGCACCACTGTGTAGCCTCAAGAGATTGCTTGACCTCATCTTCCGTAATATCCCAAAAAGGCTTCATAGCCGGTTGCCCATCTATACTTTGTCTGCCCGTTCCGTCCAGCGACGCAGGACCGGAGTTAATCAGGTGAATAACGCCATCCTTCGCTCTGCCTTCGAGCTCTTTGCCTGTTACACGCTTCACGGCATCCGGGCTCCAATAGGTACGAACATCGGCGAAAATTTGAGCCGCATCCGTCAGCAAATGGCCAAACAGCATCGTAATTCCGTTTAACGTATCATTTTCTGTAGCGATCACATAGGGCTCACGAATGCCGTTCCAATCGAAGGAGCTCGATAGCATAGCTTCCATGAAATCGCCGTTCGGGAAAAAATCCGTCCAGGCCCGTTGGCCTTGAAAGCCGGCAGCAATGGCATTGCGGCCCAATGCTTCCTCGCCATAGCCAATCGTATCCAGATGTGGATTGCCAATCATCAGGTCACGCGCGATTAGCGTCATTTTGACAACGGTTTCCCAATCCTTATCCTTCTGCTCACGAGTCCGGGTAAGCTCAGGTGGGTTCACGTCGCCACCTTCCTTGCAGTTTTCCTTCGTCCAAACTAACGCCCGGTCGTACTCTTCTTTATCATAAATGCCAAGCTCCATCCGGCGCACAAATTCTGTCATATCGATATACTCGTTGCGCATGCCCAGATAATTCTGGAAAAAGCTTTCATCAGCGATACAACCGGCAATCCCCATCGACACTGAGCCCATCGACAAATACGATTTGCCGCGCATCGTTGCTACAGCCAAGCCTGCTTTGGCGAATTGAAGCAGCTTTTGCTGGACATCAGGCGTAATGGCGGTATCGCCAATATCCTGTACATCCTTGCCATAAATGCTGAAGGCAGGCAGTCCCTTCTGGTTATGTGCGGACAATGCAGCAGCCAAATATACGGCACCCGGACGCTCTGTTCCATTAAAGCCCCAAATCGCTTTAGGAATCGTCGGGTCTGTATCGATCGTCTCAGTCGGGTAGCACCAGGAAGGCGTTACGGTAATGCTGACGCCAACACCTGCACGTGCAAACTTCTCAGCCGTTCGCGCCGCTTCCGCAACACCGCCGATGCAAGTATCGGCAACTACACATTCCACGGGCAGACCGTTGGAGTGCCGTAGATTAGCCGTTAGGAATTCCGCTACCGCGTGCGCCATATTCATGGTTACATCCTCAAGCGATTCACGGATACCTCCGCGGCGACCATCTACAGTGGGGCGAATGCCGATTTTTGGCATACTGCCATTCAAACGATTAACTGCTTCTACATGTTTCATTAGTAAAGCTCCTCTCAGGATGGTAAAGTTTTAAGTGCGGGTTGTAAAATATCGCGGATTGGCTCCGGCTCCGGGCTGGCAGCGTCTCTATCCAAGCTTTTATCTAAACCTTTCTCCAAGCGGTGTAAAACAGTCTGTCCTGCCTTGATGCCAAGATCATAGGGCTTTTGATCCACATACATAATGCCAGAGTGCTTGAGCAGCCGGGCTGCTTCGATCTCGCCATAGGACGCAATTGCGATATCACCCGGAATATCTCGTCCGCTTTCGGTAAGCTCTACTAGAGCACCAAAGGTCATTTTATTATTGAAGGAAAGCAGTGCTGAAGGCGGTTTAGCCATTTGCAGAAAATAACGCACAGCCGCCCTTCCCCCAGCCTCGGTAAAATGGCCATCATATAAAAGCGCTGGATCATGCTCAAGCCCTGCTTCATGGATCGCCTTTAAGTAACCAACAAAACGATCCTGTCCCGTGCTTACACCCATACAACCGTTAATGACACCAATTACAGAATGACCAGCCAAGATCAGCTGCTTGGTAAGCTCGTAAGCTCCATATACATCATCCTCAGCCACGAGATCAACAACCGCTCCAGACTCAGATAACTCAAGCTCCAGTCTTCTGTCTACCAAAATAAAGCAAACTCCTGATGCGGCTAAGCGTGTAATTAGCTCCTCATTGCCTCCCGTAGTGGCGAGCACAATAGCATCGACCCTTTTTTCGACCATTAGATGGAGCAGCTGCTCCTCCTTCTCCGGCTTTTCATCAGAGCTACAAAACAATAAATGATAGCCTTGCTCCTGAACGATATCTTCAATCCCACGACAAATCGTCATAAAAAATGGATTAGATATGTCAGGAAGTACCACTCCAATCGTAAAGCTTTTATCCTGCTTTAAGCTTCTGGCAATCGCGTTGGGCTGATAATGGAGCTTAGTAACGGCGGCCATAACCCGTTGTTTAACCTCTCTACTTACATATCCGCTACTGTTCAACACCCGGGAGATCGTGGCTGTGGATACACCCGCCTCTGCCGCTACCTGCTTAATCGTTGCTTTTGCCAAGATAACAGCCCTCCTCAAGAATTTCAGTCAAGTAAACGATTACGTAATCGATTACATATAATATAAAACGTTTTGATAATCAGGTCAAGAGGCAAAAATCCAAATTACATTATCACTTTGTAAGACATCATGCAGATGAAAACCCTAAGATGTGTTACATTAAACTTAATACCACTAAAGGAGCTGGCTGCCATGTCATTAGATCAATTATTGGAAGAATCCAAATCACAATTCGTCGCTAATACCCCACTTGAAGTCCATATGGAAATGTTCCGCAGTATTCGGGAGCTGCAGCAGTCCGGGCTTTCCAGTGGCTTGCCGGTAGGAAGCAAAGCTAAGGATTTTTCGTTAAAAAACACTTATGGGCAAGCCATCTCGCTTTATGAAGAACTCGCCAAGGGCCCTGTTGTACTGACCCTGTATCGCGGTGGCTGGTGCCCCTTCTGCAACCTGCAGCTGCGTGCTTACCAGGACATCCTGCCGGAGATTCATGCGCTTGGCGGCCAGCTAATTGCCGTCAGTCCACAAAGCCCGGACAATACCCTCTCCCAGAAGGAAAAGGAAGGGCTGCAATATCAAGTACTAAGCGATACGAATGGTATTGTCGCTTCCAAATATAATGTCTTGTACGAGGTACCCGCTTATATCCAAAACATTATGCAGAACAGCTTCGGGCTCAATCTGGCTGAATACAATGCCACAGACCGCTGGATTTTGCCGGTGCCGTCTACCTTCATGATCGACGAAAGCGCGATTATCCGCTCCGCCCATGTCAATCCCGATTTTATGAAAAGGCTGGACCCTCGCGAAATTCTAAATCAATTGAGCAAGCTGTAAGGCTTCGTATGAACAGCGTTTTTCAAAATGTGGTCGGGGCTTTTCTCATAGAAAAAGCCCCGACCACATGAACGTGGAATCAGGGCTTTATATTAGGTTACACTTATTTGGCAAGCTCGCCGAATCTGGAAAGGACGGCAAGCGCCGGATCGATTGGAACCTCGGCACGCTGAACATCAGCGGGTATGAAGATCGTTGGTGTCCTGCGCACGGCTTTGCCTGCGAATTGCGGTAGCCAGTCTCTTTGTGCTTCCAGCATCTCCGAAACCATTTCACGGGTTTCGTTCAGAGTAAGCACCGCGGATGTGAGCGGGTCCATTGCACAAGCTTGGACAAGTGTCTCCGGGTCGCCCGATTTGGCAGCAAGCACCGCTAACCGCTGGACGTTAATATTGGTCATATTTAATGCAGCACATTGTGGTGGCAGCTCGCCGATCAGCACCCGGTTTAACCCATTACGATCAGCGAAGATCGGTCCCTCCGCACAGCAATCGGCTGGAAGATTCGCAATCATTCCATTATTACGTAAATTCCCATTAAACTTAAACGGTTTGCCCGTTTCCAGGGCCTCTATGATGTATGCGCAGTACTCTACGCTCCGCGGCGGAAGCTTATATGACTCACCCACCAATAAATTTTGCTCACCATATTTGCTATATACATATTGGCTCCAGTTATAAAAAGCTCCGGATTCACCGCCAAAGGCTGGCTCATCGCAATATAGCTCCAGTGCCTTGGCATTTTTGCGGAACCATGGCACATATTCGGATAAATGTCCCGTCGATTCGGTCATAAAATAGTTGAAATGGCGAAATACTTCACCCCTGACCTTTTCATTGACGTAATATTCAGGCTGCTCGAAGCGTTCGCGCAGGATTGGGTATAAATCCTGGCCTTGATGCTCAATTTTTGTAAACCAGCCCATATGGTTAATGCCCGCACACAGGAAATCAATCTCCTCCTTCGGTACGCCCACATAACCGGCAATCAAATCCAACGTCGTCTGCACGCCGTGGCAGAGCCCAACGAATTTGATCTTCGTTTCTCCTAACGCCCAGCAAACCATAGCCATCGGATTGACGTAATTGAGAAGCGTTGCATTGGGACACAGCTCCTCCATCTCCCTGGCCACCTCAAGGATAACGGGAATGCTGCGCATCGCCCGAAAAATGCCCCCAGGTCCCAGTGTGTCGCCAATACATTGGTCTACACCATACTTAAGCGGAATTTTGTAATCAGCTTCATAAATATTCAAGCCACCAATCTGAAAGGAGCAAATCACATAGTTGGCATCTATAAGCGCCTCACGCCGATCTGTAGTAACGACAATCCGCGACTTCAGGTTATTTTCCTGGATCACTTGGTTGGCAAAGGCTTCAACCTGGGAGGTTTTGCCGGTGGAGGGCGCCATTAAATAAAAAGTCGTTTCCTCCAACGCTTCGGTAGCCATCATATCGAGAATTAACGTTTTGCAAAACACAATACTGCCTGCACCAATAATAGCGATTTTCCTCATGGTTACACCTGCTTTTTGATTTTATTTTTCAAAAAAACTTTTCCAATCAAAGCTTCCCGGCTTGTTCTCGAATCCAGCTTGTACCTGTATGTTCAGTTGATGGGGAACCATGCTTTGTGGATTGAATGCGTTTCCTTGGGCGTCCCGAAATTCAGCTAAATGGATGCTGCTTACACCTCGTGGCATTTTGTCTGCTTGATACCTATAGTTTTTATTGATGGTCAGTGTGACTCCGCTCCACACAAAATCATTGCCGTTATCGATCATCATATTCGTAGTCGAAAACGTGAGAGCCGGCTGCAAGCCTGTATTACTGCCAGTGCCCTCACTTAATAAAGGGCTGCATGCCGTGGAAAATAACCCTAGAGCTATGAATACTAAGATGAGTGCCATCTTCCTGGCCGCAGGAGGGAAGCCAGGCCGCACGCCGATCAACGTCAAGATTCCAAAAATACCCTTCGTTATATTCATTGTGTTTACCTCCTTGGACCGTTCCGTTGGCTTTATTTTTTGTAAGATAAGCTGGCATCAAACCACAATTCAGGCGTCTGCGGATGGCTGCCGTGAACCTCAATGGCGAGCGTGTTCACCCCTCTAACCACTACATTACGCTGGTTCGTTAGGGGATAGGTCTCGAATAAGCCGCCTTTATGCGGAATCCCCACGGAACGAAAATCGACTAAGCCTTCCCTTATCGAATCGCGGGCGATTTCAATCCCGTTCAGATAAGCGATAAACCCATCCTCAAAAGCAACCTGCAGCAGCCATTCCTTCATCGCTGCCGGGTCTTCGTCAACGACGAAGGTTTTGCGGAAGTAATACGCAGGCGATTCCGGCGTAGCTGGCAAAAGTGTAGCAATGCCGCTGCGTGGAATGCTTTCTCTGGAGCGGCCAAACGGCGCGGCCGCCCAGCCCCATTGCGCATCCGCGAAAGCGGGGCTGCGCCAGTCCTCACGCGGGAGCGCGACCTGGCTGGTGAGCGGCTGCTCACCAGTCAGGTCCAGCCCCTGCGGGATGACGGCGGGCAGATCCGCCCCGCCGGCGCGGTAGCGCCACATCGCGCCGATGCTGAGCGCCGAGCGCTCCTGCACCGCAGCCGGCTGGCGCAGCCCGGCTGCATCCAGCGCCAGCCGGTCCGCTGCGCGACCGGGCGTGCTCGCAGCCGTGGCTTCCAGCCGGCTGCCGTTGCCCTCGACCTTGAGCAGCCCGCTCGCCGCGGGGCCGCTCAAGGTCCAGGCCGCCCACCCCGGGTGGGCGGCGCTGCTGCTGTAGCCGGCCTTCGGCCGCTCGGTTACAGCGGCCTCCGGCGCGTAGGCCAACGCGCCGACAAGCACAAGCTCGACGCCGCTGTCCGCGAGTCCGGCCCATACCTCAGCCTGCATCGGTTCCTTATTCAGGAACACGATCCGATGCAGCTGTGGGTTTTGCTCCGCCGTCCGCTTCAGCCACGCCAGCTGCACAGCCGGCTCCGTCGCTAGGCGCTCCGCATTGAGGAACCAAAAGCGGGCTTCGCCGTAATCGACGAAATAAGCCGTCCTTCCATATCCTGCTAGCTGCTCCTCAGGAATATGGGAGAAGCGCACTCCCATATTGGCATCCGTTGCTGAGCCATCCCACACGGGGAAAAACGACCGTGGTGCCGGAACAGCGCCTGTTCGCTCAGCCTTAGCCGCTAGAACAGCCGGTCCTACAAAAAACAAAACATTTTTGTTCTGCCCCATCTGCCTGGCCAGTGTATCCGTATAGGTAGGTCCCTCATCCCCTACATATCCGATGGTCCAAGGCTCCCGCTCTGCCGATGAAGCCAGCTCAAAACGACCGGAAACAGGCGGCATCGACCACGCAAGAGCTCCGACAAGAATAGCAAATAAAAACAGGCATAATAAAGTAATGAAATAGCCGCCTCTTTTATTACTTTCATCGATAATTCGTTCTTCCCGGCTCTGCAAATGCTGCTCCTCCTGACCCTTAATGAAGTAATCCCATTTCTGCATTCTTCAGAAATAAGCATTTTAACCTTGAAAAGCTTACGTCTCTACTCATCTGCATCAGGTAGGCCATCCATAAATTTTATGGTAAACAGGTGGCCACAGCAGTACCAACAGGATCATAACTGCAATTGAAAACACATAAATCCATGGAATCAACCGCAGCTCAAACCATTTGAGCATCAGGAATAGCAGAAGCCAGCTTCCAAGCCAAACGGTAAGCGCTGTTAGCTCCTTGCCCCCGTAAGGACCAATGCGCAGCCCTTCGGGCAGCCATGAGCTCAAATACATAAAAAACAAATTAGCATGGGCCGGATCCGCCGCACTCCACCAATGACTAGCCGTTAAAGCAGCCATACCCAGCACCGCTGATAACATCCCGGCAACAATCTCCCCTGAGCGAGGCGATTTGGCAGGCTTGTCACTCTTTCCTGCTGGAGAATCGAAGGATCCCACAAATATGTGCCCTCTTTGATGATCTGGCCCTGTCTCTTTCGCTCTATCCATCCCTGCTGCTTCTTGCTCGATTTCTTCCCAGTCTCTACTAGCTATCTGTTCTCTCGCTTCCAGTCTAGCTTCCTGATCCTCAGCACTAACCTTTGATCTCCGTACAGAGTCCACGCCTTCGCCCCCTTCCAATTGGACTATACACCTTTCCATTTTGAAAGCACCAATCCGAATGTAAAACCAATTAACAAACATAGCCACATCATCGTGAGCAGTACACCTACGGCATGGCGAATCTCTGGCCGCTTCTCATCCATTCCGGCAAATCTCCTTATGATCACAGCTGCCACAATGCCAAAAGGAATCGTCATCAACGAAACAAACTCTTTATACTCCATCACTACCCAATGCCCGAACGGCAAATGCAGCTTAAACCATTCTGAAGCCCCCTCAGGCGCTTGATAGCCAATATATAACCAATTTCCGATAATGACGGTCAATAATACGAGCACATTCGTCACGAGCAGCCGCCATTCCAGCTTTACTCTCGCCCCTTTTATCCCTCTTGCATAGTTATAATAGGCATGCCAGGTATACGTCGCTACTAATAAAGTCATAGACGCCCCGATTCCATGTAACACACCAGCCAACCGATGGGCTCCAGATCCCCCATATAGATTGGCGAGCGGGATCAGCAGAAACAGTAAAACAGCGATAAACCCTTGTGCGACCGCCAAATCGCGAAACTGTGGACTGATTTTCATGCTTCACCGCTTTCTTATCGCTCTACCGTGAACGAATCAATTTCATTTTGCTGTAAATCATAAGCCTTAAATGTTGCCTTACCGCCATCCACATCAACAATCATAAAATGATAGCTTGCTTTAGGTCCAACCACGACCTGCTTCGTTTCTTTGCTTCCATTATATAAGGGTGCACCTGCGCCACCGATCGTTAGCTGATAAATCGTATTTTGAAAATGGTACCCGCTGTCATCGAAGCTGCTGTCCACTTTGCGGCGATTGTAATTATGCTCATGCCCTACAAGCACCGCTGTAACATTGTACTTATCCAACAACGCCCAAAGCGCGTCGCGTGAAGCCGAATCAGCATCCAATGAGCTGCCCAAATGGGCTCCTACCGGATAGGCAGGCACGTGAAATTGTACAAAGACATGCTGTTTGCCGCTTGTTTTCAATTGGTCTTCCAACCAATCGCGCTGCTGCTTATCGATGACATAATTGCCTTTTTCATTTTTGCGATCTGAATTTAACGTAATAAATCTTGAATTTCCATAATCGAATGCATAGACCGTCTTACGGTAGCCTGTTAATTGCTCTTTCGGCAGCTGGGTAAAAACATCCGAGAAGATCACTTCATCATGCTCGTGGTTGCCCAGTGCTGGGTACACCGAGGTCATCGGAAAATAATCGTCCACGAGATTTTTCCATGCTCCAAGCTGCTTGCCAACATCGGAGCCTCCAACTACCTGATCACCCGTAAAAAGCAGAAATTCCGGCAACGGATTGAGTCCCTTTACCTTAGTTAAAAGTGCTCGGAGCGTCACTTGATTAATCCCATTAGAAGAGCCACGGCTATCGCCCATCACCAAAAACCGAAATGGTTTGTTTAGGGCATCTACGGAGCTAGCTGCCTCTTTATTAGGTATAGGATCTACTATTCCAGATGCTGCAGTACCGGAATTGTCTTTATTCGGAGGCTGGTTATTGGGCGCAGATGTACCTAATGAACAACCAGACAACATTATGAATAGAAATAGCAGACCTATGAGCTTTTGCTTGTTGGCTTTTTCCCAAACCTTGATCTCTCTCAATATTGTCACTTCCTCTTATATGCAGGGTCAATTTTTGTCAAAGTCCCTATTATACTATCATATTTTATACACCCAACCAAGAACAGGCTCCTATCTAACTACTTGTATGGACTACTAGTGAACAATAAGCTTTCAGCTAGCATTCAGCGGACGTTCAACCTGGTTGTTAGGCGCTTCATAGACTTTACGGAAGTTAAAATATTAGGCTTCAAATGTAAATAGTTTGTGAAGTTTATACCTTTTCACTATTTTCGAGCATTTTAATGTTTTATTTGGGTAATAACAATTAACAGAAACCGAAACCCCTAAGAGGACATAAAGAACCAACAGGATAGCAGTGCCATAACCTAGAGAGGTGGAGATTCAATATGAAACGTTTTATGAAAATTTTGTTACCCTTTGTTCTCATGATGACCATAGCGACACCATTAAACGCCACTACTACAACACCACCAACCACTGAAGAAACTATAGCCAATGAGGAATGGACTAGATTCCCCTTAATCGCTCATGGATTAGGGGGCATCGACGGTGTAGATTACACCAATAGCCTTGAAGCCTTTAAGGTCAATTATGATAAAGGACAGCGTTTGTTCGAGGTAGACTTCTCCATTACCAAGGACGGCCAGCTTGCCGCACGCCATGATTGGATGGGGTATTTGGCTACCAAATTCGAGCAGGATATCCCTGCTGAGAAGCTTGAAGAGCCTTTGACTTTAAGAGAATTTAAAAGCTATAAAATTCTTGAAGATTACACCCCGCTATCCTTCGGTGATGTGGCACGGTTAAGCAAGCAATACCCTGACGTCTACTTTATAACCGATACAAAGGAAACGGATCCGGAGCTGGTTAAGCAGCAATTTACGATTATTCGTGACACTGCCAACCGGGTTGATCCTGCTATCCTGGATCGTTTTATCCCGGAAATTTATTCCCCGGAAATGATGGAAGTAGTAAGAGGAGTTTTCCCTTTCAAGCATGTGATCTTCTCGCTTTATTTAACAGCGATGGAGCCTTCGGAAGTCGTTGAATATGTCCAAACTAATGACGTCCATGTGGTGGCCATGCCCGAAGAACGAGCGACCAAAGAATTTATCCAAAGCCTCAACGATGTTGGTGTTCTCTCCTACGTGCATTCATTAAACAAGGTAAGAGATGTTAAAAAGCTGATGAAAATGGGTGTGCATGGCGTCTACACCGATTTCTTGACCTACAAGGATCTTGGCATCGACGTAGCTCCACTTATCGCAGCAGGTGAAACTCCTGCCGGGCCGACTACTGTACAGTCGCTTACTACGGTTAGCGCCGCATCTTCAGCACCAGCATCCGAAACCATCACACAAACCGTTGTGACCCCTCCATCTGCTGCACCCAGCACTTGGGAAAAGTTCAAACTAATGATCAGTAACCTATTCACATTTTGAAACTCATCACCAATACGATGGAGAACGAGCTTCTAATACGATGATTGCTATCGTGTTAGAAGCTTTTTAGCGCATTCCATGCCAAATGCCCCCAAACGATGTAAATATCGTTTGGGGGCATTTAGTTCCACAGGTGTATCCCCCAGCAAGCTGCGATTCCCGATAGGGACAGCACCGCGGCCGGGCTTCCCTACTGCCTCTCTTGCCTCCGGCAAGCTGCGATTCCCGATAGGGACAGCACCGCAGCCAGGCTTCTCTACTGCCTCTCTTGCCTCCGGCAAGCTGCGATTCCCGATAGGGACAGCACCGTGGCCGGGCTTCTCTACTATCTCTCTTGCCTCCGGCAGGCTGCGATTCCCGATAGGGACAGCACCGTGGCCGGGCTTCTCTACTATCTCTCTTGCCTCCGGCAAGCTGCGATTCCCGATAGGGACAGCACCGCGGCCGGGCTTCTTTACTATCTCTCTTGCCTCCGGCAAGCTGCGATTCCCGATAGGGACAGCACCGTGGCCGGGCTTCTCTACTATCTCTCTTGCCTCCGGCAAGCTGCGATTCCCGATAGGGACAGCACCGTGGCCGGGCTTCTTTATAAGCAGCGCATGCCTCCCACTGTCCAACCAAACCCTCCGCTCCACAGTCAGGCGGGTTCCAAAGGGACGGTAAGCGGGCATCCCCACCACACTCTCAACAGAAATCCACTCCTCTCCAGTCAAGCGGGTCCCGAAGGGACGGTAAGCGGGCATCTCCATCACACCAACTAAACAACTCCACCAGCTCCTCCAACCTCGGCACTAACGGGAGTCCAGAGGGCAAAGCCCTTTGGGGCCCTCCCTTATAGGGAGGGTGGGGTGGGTCAATTTGCTGTAAATGTCCATACCTCAGACCTGCTTAACCCACCAAAATCATCACGCGCAATCGCATACCAAGGGTAGGTTTGGCCGGGTTGAACAGAATAAGGAATTGTAGCGGTTTGCCCGCTCGGTACCTTCGCCACCTTGCCAATGAGTTCATTGGTTCTGGAGTAAATCCCGATATAATCGGTGGCTACCCGCTTTTCAATCGGCTTCAAATTAAGTGGCAAAATAAATTCATCCTCTTCAGACTTGAAAAAATTGTATTTTTTCAAATAAGGCGAATAGGTGTTAACTAACAGCCGTTTATTCTCCACATCGAATTGCAGAAAACGCATAAAGCCCTGGCCCCCTTCGGGACCGTTCTGGTAATTGCTAAGCAATTCCAGTACGGTGCGTTCTCCGGTTTTTTTGATATTATAAGCAACACCCGGATTATGCCCACCGAGCACCATAAATACATTCGGGTTAGGCTCGACAAGCCGCTCATAGACCCATCGGCCTTGGCCAAAATACGAATGGTTGGGCTTTAAATATTCGTGAGTCGCAAGAATGGCATTGCGGTCTGCGTACTTTTTCAAAATACCGTCAGCCCAATCAAACGTTTTCTGGTCGATCACCCAGCCGAGATACACGATCACGAAGTCATGGCCTTTAACAGACACGAGGTCATAATGATCCCGATTATTGTTCAAATCACCACCAAAGGTAGGCTGCTTCACATACCGGTCACGACCAAAATATTTCCAATATTCCTCATAGTTGCCTAGATCATAGGCTACATCATGGTTCCCTGCTACAATGCCATAAGGTATATTAGCGTCATCCAAGGTTTTCATGCTTTTTGAGGCATTTTCCCATTCCGTTTTACTATTCCAGTTATTGACGATATCTCCCGTATGGATCATATAATTGAACTTTTTTTCCTTCCAATTATCAACCGTCCATTTGGTCATTAAATCATAAATTTTCGGGAAGGATTCCGAATAATATTGAGTATCGCTCATCCAAAGAAAAGCAAAATCATACTCATCCGGCTTAGGGATCCGATCCTGCACAAGCACTTCCACCTTACCGTTACGCACCATGGATGCTGGTTTGATCCTGCCTTTTAGTGTAAAATCCTCTGTGCCTCTATTGGAATCGGCATCCTCCCAGACCAACGTTTCGAAATTCCAAATATACATCGTGACCAATCGGTCAGGCAATGAATGCCCTGTCCAGACGACCTCAGAATCGGTAAGAGGATCGTTACCGATCTCAAAGGTAAACCGATGGTACGGAAACTTTTCTTTGTTATCGTTAACCAGATATTGCTGGTCTCTAGTTGCGACAAGAGCACGCTGCTCTGTTGTCATCGCTGTCTCGCCCTCCGGAACCAGCACCAGCGGCGGCTCCCGATCTACGGCGTGGATTAAGGCTTCATGGTTGACAGAACCATTTAAGTCATAACGCCTCGCCTTATAAAAGGATACCTCCAAAGGATCCTTCGTAGAATCATTAACCTGCACACTTAAGCTAAGATTAGTCGTCGATACCGTGGATCGATCTGCTGGAGCTGGTTGTATCGGTAGCTCAGGCATCTCATTTAATACTTGAAAGGAGACGGCCTTGTTTGTTTCATTACCAGCTTTATCCGAAGTAGTAACCTCAAGCTTATGCGTGCCCACCTGAAGCTCCGCAGTTTGTAGCTCCGCAGGCAATTCTAGCACTTTGCCGTCAAGCTTAGCGACCATCGAAGAATCGCCAGATATCGCATCTACCGATTTCACGTTGACGACAATTCTGTTTTTGTAGGTTCTTCCTTCTACAGGAGAAATAATTTCCAGTACAGGCGCTGTATTATCGACTTGGACGATAATGGTTTTGGCTTTTTTACTTGTACCTTCCTCAGCAATTAATTCTACCTTGTGGCTGCCTTCAGGTAATTTATCTGTATCCCACAAATAAAAAGCGCTACGGTATTTGTCTTCTTTAATCACATAATTAAATTCCTTCTGGAAAGCTGCAGCATTCTGGGCAGTGCCTGCTGGGCTTCCCACTGTGTATATGGTTGCTGTTTTATAGTTGGGATCATCCAGAACCGTTCGATCCCCTAATTCAAATTTAAGGGCACGAAATTTCCACAGATCATGCTCCCCTTCTTGGTCATCCGGCGACTTCTTCGTTCCTGCGCGAATTGTAATTTTATTATTGCCTAGCTGCAACAAATCGGCATTAATGGGTACCGACATTTTCGTGTAGCCCGTTAGATTTTGGTCAAATGTATAGGCTAGCTTGTCATTTACCCATATGCTGTTTTTAAAACCATCACCTGACTTCATCCCATCCGCTTCAAAGGTAAGCATGGCTCGCAGCTGCATAACAGGTTTTGTCGGCATCGGGACTTCGTCAATTAGCAGGCTTAGCTTGGTTTCGGGCTTGCTGCCTGTAGCAATAATACCTTTGGCTCCGCGTACTATATCCCCATTATCCATGGAAAGCGTGAAGGTAGCATCATTCGCCAAAGCCTGTGGAATACCTACCTTATCTATAGCAACCCATCGAATAATCCAAAGTAACCCAATGAGTGCAAGTGCAGAGAAACTGACAAGAACAATCTTTTGCAAAAAATTGAAGCGTGCTTCCTTCTTCATGCTGTGGCCTCCTTGTTACGCAAATCCCTTATATATATTCTACACTAGCATAGGGTCCAGAGACAAAATAGCCTTCGCCTCTAAAGCCACGAAGACTTCGCTTACAGCTCCAGCCTTGTTCTTATCCATACGTCGCCCTTCTCATAAGGCGCTCATCTCATAGATAGAAGCCTTAGCCCATATAGAATCAGGCTAAGACTGTTCGAGCTATTCAGTATCCCTTCGATTTCGAGGCTGTAAGCCTTATTTAACCGTTACATCAAAAGTTGCTGTTTGGCTGCTTGGAGAAACTACATTCACCTTAAAGCTGGTTACATCTCCAGCAGCACCGGTGTATTTGACTAACCCTGTTTTGGCATCAATCGTTACAGCACTCGGGTTACTTCCTACCACATTCGTTAAGAAGAAAGAAATTTTTAGTACTTCATTATTATTAAAGCCTGCATTGCCGACCTTCACCAAATTATTTTCATTCAACACGCCTTCTTCATTTAAAGAGCCTACTGCACCCTCTGCAACAAATTCATTGGCATATTGATCCTTCACTGTTATTTTTTCTGCCAATTTAGCATCCCATAAGTAAAGCCCCGCCTGCAGGTCGACCATTGTCACATCTTTACCTACTTTGTTTAACATCATGCTGCTTACAATCGGGCCTTCATTCTTCACGGTAACATCTATCGCAGCTGGTATGACCTCGTTTTTGCTATTTGTAAAGAGGATGCTCAGCTTCGAGGTTCCTGCCTTACCGCCAGCTACAAAATGGGCTCCATTCGGATCTACTGATTTGCTGGCAACCTCTGCGACCTGGGTATTACTTGAGCTAATCGAAACAATAGAGCTTGGAACCTTTACTTCCTCGCTACCATCTTTCTTAGCTCTTACTTTAACTTCTTTGGCGAAGCTCCGGAAGTTATCATACACGTATGCAGCCCCCGTGGAGCCTGAACCTGCAGTAAAATAATCATCAGCAGCAAGCAATGTAGAATTCGATTTGTCTAGGTAAGCTTCATAGGTCAGCTTATTGGCTGAGTCATTCGGATCAATGACCTCTAAGCTGGTTAAAAGTGTATCAATCTCCATAAAGTTAGCTCCATTAACGATGATGGTTCCATTCGGATCTGCCTTTAATAAAGAAGCTTTAAATGTAAAATTCGCTGCCTTGGCTCCCGCTTCTGTATAAAAGTTAAATGTTTTGTCAAACACTGAATCCACCGTCATATCTGTTGTATTTTGCGCTAGCTTAAAGTCCATTGTCATTTCTTGGCCTAAGCCTACAGACTTCAAAATATACTTCCTTGCCGATGCAACATTTGCTGGATCTACCCTTTGCCTGCTTGCCAGGCTGGTGGCAGCCAAGCTTGTTGCGTCACCTGCGATAGCTTTCAACGAATAACGGATCATATATTGGTTGCTAGGATCATATTTCATTTCCGCGCCGAACTGGTCGTAAAGTTTAATTCCCAGCTCATTACTTGTATTGGCTGTCATATATTTGGCTGGTGTCACTGCAAAACGGATATCATCAGCCTTGCGTAATTCATTCCCGCTTAATGTCAGCTGCGCCCTCACATCTGGAGTTTCTTTAAGCTGGATCGTAATAATTGAATTGTCCTTGCTATTTACTTTGGCAATCGAGATCATGCCTTTATGTGAGCCTGATCCGGAGATTGGATCAGCTGCCAGCGTAATTCCGTTAGTTGCCGTAATAATAAACTTATCGCGTTGGTCGTAAATCTCCTGCGCCGTTAGCTGATTACCTTGGGAATCCTTAACCAGAATGGGCACATAAAATTTGGCGTCAGCCACCTCATCCCCTGAAGGCATATCCCCATTGGATAAGCTATAGTTATAAGCGCCAAAAGCCAAGCTTGAAGCAACCTGATTCGCAGCGATTTTAATTACCTTGGTATAGGCTTGCCCTGAGCCATTGGCAATAATCGAGATGTTAATATCCTTCGTTTTATCCGATACGGAGCGCAGCATCAAGTCTGCAGCCGTATCTCCAATTACGCTATCTACAAAAGCTGTCGTGTCACCGACATTTCCCTTTTCTAAATCGGAATCATTCGTAATGACGACAACGCCACTATTCAAAAGTGCTTTATCTTCTACGCGTACGCCATATTGGTCATAGGCCAAAACGACTACATAAGCAAATCCCTTAGAGGATATCGATTCCAGCTTAGTCCCCGAGCTACTCACTAAATCACCGATCTCCAGCTTGGATACAAGGCTTTTGTCACCGATTGTAAATAGCTTATTGCCCGATATACCCGTTGACTCATGCACAACTGTTAATGATAAGCCTTCACCCTTTGAGACAGCATCAGGTAAATCGAGATAAAAAGCCTGCTCGCCTGTAATTGGCGTTATTGTTCCTTTACTAGTAAAAATATTGAAGTTATTCGATGATAAAGAAGACTGGCCGCCGTATTGGTTGGCTGCTTTAAAGTCAATCCGAATTCTTTTATTATTAGGAAGCGTATCGCTAGTTGCCATAAAGGAGATCGCAGTAATTTGCTCCACTGTTGTTACGAATTGTGCCGTTTTGCTAGCTTCATCCAGGTTGGTTACACCATCTAAGGTAACGGTCCAAGTAGCCGCATCAAATTTGCTATCAAATTTTAAGGTAGCTGTATTTTTATCAGCGTTCCAAGTGGTCGTATAGCCACTCGTTACAGCTGCTCCGTTTCTAGTGACATTCAGCTTGGCGACGGCCGTATCCGTTAATGCACTGTTCAGCTGCACGGTGAATACGTTGGAATCTCCTGCTTTGAAGGAAGCAATTCCATATTTGCCGCTGAACACCGGATTAAATTGTTGGGAAGCTTCATAGGACGAAAGCACTAGCAAATCACGCGTCGCAGGTGACGTTCCGCCAAAGGTTCCATCCGCATTTGTAGATAACAGCTTATTGCTCAGCGCCAAGGCTACATAGCTTTTCGCCCAAGGGGATACCGTAACATCATTTATGGCCGCAGTTGCTTTTGCCTGCGTATCCAGCCCTAATCCGCGAAGCAAGAACGTAGCCAATTGCTCCTTTGTTACTTCACCCGCTGGATTGTATTGGCCCGGTGCAAAGCCGTCAGTAATACCCGCTTTTACAATAGCTTCAATAAAGGGCAAGGCATAACCATTAGCTGGGTCACTAACGACCACATCGCTAAAGGTTGAGGTCGTTGCTGCGTTATTGACAGGCAGCTTGAAAATCAAAGCAGCAACCTTGGCGAATTGGGCGCGGTTCATTTTGTCCTTCAATCCGAAGGTAGTGGCAGCCACTCCATCAAAAACCCCTGCACTAATCAAAGCATCAAATTTCACTTTGGTAGCTGTATCAAGATCCTTCAAATCTGTAAAATCAACAGACGTTTTTGCTGAAACACTTCCAGCCATCGATAAAGCTGAGAAGATAACGGATAAAGACACAATAACGGATACGCTTTTTTTCATCTTAATTCCCCCATAAATAAATTTGATAAATAACTTTCATAAGTAATTTTCATAAGTAATTTGATTAAACCCTATGTAATTGCCTATCTAAATCATGTATACTATCAATCATAATAGTATCTATTACCCATTTCTTCACAAATGAATTGGTTTTTATCAGATTTAATAAAAACTGCTTGCTTGTATGAAGCTTATCCATCTCTTGTCTATCACTAGAAAGCTTCCCTAGCCATGTGAAGCATAAACGCTGATCTTGATATCATAGCTGCTCTGAGCTATTTAAAACTATCCGTATTTATACGTTTAAGCTAATTGATTAAAGACGAAGAACGTCCCATTTCCATTCTAACGAGTGGAAACGGGACGTTTTCTATTTTTCTGGAGGGGGATGAGAAAATGGCTTTTGAAGAAGCACACACCAAATTTATCAGTCATCATCTTGCAAGCAGGACGGGAGAACCCGGGCTCGGATGGTTAGGGGGCATCTACATGCAGAATCTCAATTTCTTAGGAACATTTGGTGGCCACTTAAGGGTAACTTGGAGCATCTTCATCCCGAATATCTCAATCTCAATAATATTGAATCTTACTGGAAAACCTCCATCTAATTTCGCGCTTTTTTAAAGATTTCTATGAATTCGAACAAATTAGCTGGAGCTTTTACTTTTATAGGGGACAAAAGGCAGGAAAGTGAGCAATTAAAATGACAAATTTGAAGAAGTAAAATCTAAACAAGCAAAGATGGCGAGGCCCGCTTTGCTTGTTTACTCCTGCATCAAACCGACTTGGGGCATTCCTTTAGCTTACTGACTGATTCTCCGGGTTTTCAAGCACAGGCAAATCTTGGGCGTGTTGAGACATGCAGTCGAACCCAGTCATGTTATGATGTTGCATGGCATTCGAGCCCATACACAGCTTGCTATAAACACCTAATCTCACGCGGTAAACACCTGGTTATTGCGATCCACCAGCAGCTTGCTCGCTAGCAAGCCGTCCAAAACCAATTCAATCGCTTCCTTCAAATCATCTGTTGAGCGGAAAAAACCTAGCATATGGACAACAGCTGTGGCAATCAGCGACCTCTCGATGCCGTATGAATCGACGGCTACTTTCATAATGGCCATGGCAATTTCCTGCGGGCTGACAAGCTCAATTTTCTTGTTAGGCAGCTCCCGTCGATCTCTTAAAACAGGCGTCTCCATGCCGTCTAGCCATAAAAATTCTTGCTTGATGCTCAAAATATTGCGCTGCATTAAGTGGTTGATCGCATCCTCCAAAGCTTGCTGTATGCGTGTTCCCATTCTTTTAATACCAGCAGCATCAACAATTCGTTTCATAACCTCGCTTTTGTGCACAGGGCTTTCAATCGCTACTACGTCTTGCACCCACTGCGCGATTCGAGCCACCGGAATGGTATGGAACTCCTGCCCATCCCAGTCGATCGTTAACTGGGCACATTCGTACTTGCTGATTCCACTTTCTTGCGGATGCTCATCGGCTGTAGTGCTGCCCCGCTGGATTTCATCTTGTGCTACCACTAGCGCATCCGTTAATATACCGTTCGTCTGAACGTTCCCTGCAACGTTCACAGCGTTCGCAGCATTCGCTTCATTTGCCCAACTCGCCGTATTCGCTTCTTCCGCCGCCCTCTTTTCCAGCTTTAGCTTAACGCCCTCCTCAGCTTGCAGCTTCGCTTGCTCGATGGCCTCAATCGTTCGCTGTAGTTCGCGCTCTGGATGCCTGAACCAATCAATGCTCCAAATCCGATGGATGCTCCAGCCTAAGCCCTCTAATACCGCCTGTCGTAAACGGTCACGATCTCTTGCAGAGCGGGCACTATGGTAGGTTGCCCCATCACACTCAATGCCCAGAATGAACCGTCCGGGCACTTCAGCATCCACAATAGCCAAATCGATAAAAAATCCGGCTGAGCCGATTTGCTTGGCTACTGTATAACCCGCATCCGTTAGTGCATCGTGAACTGCCTGCTCGAACGGGGAATCAAAGTCTTTGCCGGTGGCCACAGGCACGTCCAAACGCCCACTTTCGGCATAGGTAAGGAAAGTTTTGAGCGCTTTGACCCCACGTGCATTGCTGCGAGCAAGATCAATATCCTCAGGCTTCAAATTCGTAAATACTTCACAGCGTATTCGTGCACGGGTAATTAATACATTCAGTCTACGTTCACCGCCATCGCGATTAAGCAGCCCAAAGTCCATCGCCAAATAGCCTTCGGCGGTTTTTCCATAGCCGATACTGATCAGGATTACGTCCCGTTCATCCCCTTGGACGTTCTCCAAGTTTTTGACGAAAAACGGTTCATGCGGGTGGCTGCTAAAAAACTTCTCATTCGCCCCACTGGATCGGCGCATCATTTCGAGCTCATCCATTATCGCCTGCATTTGCGCCATGCTGAAGGCGGCTACGCCTAAGGTCAAGCCCGGCTTGTCCCGGGCATGCTGCATCACAGCGATGGCAACAGCACGCGCCTCCAGCTTGTTCGTCCGGGATCGCCCACGGTCATACGCGGTCTCTGGCAAGTGGTGGTAGATTAAGCCTGAATCGTTTTTTTCGGCATCGGGGCTAGGAAATACGATCAGTTTGTTATCATAAAATTCGTGGTTGGACACCGTAATAAGCGATTCATGGCGGCTTCGGTAATGCCATCTAAGCATGCGTTGCGGTGCATTTTGTCCAACAAACAAGCCAAGGATGCTTTCCATATCACCCACGCCATCCTCTTCGGATTCATCATCTATCGATAGCGAATTAAACAGGTCCGTAGGTGGCATCTGCTTGCTGTCGCCTACCACGATGGTTTGCTTACCGCGAATAATCGCACCAAAGGCATCAACCGGCTTCACTTGGCTGGCCTCATCAAAAATAACCAAATCAAACTCAATGCTGCCTGGCGGCACGAAGGTCGCGATCGATAAAGGGCCCATCATAAATACAGGCTTAATTGCCTGTATAGCATGGCCCGCCTTCTGCATAAGCTGGCGGATGGGCAAATGCCTGCTTTTCTTCTCGAATTCCCGCTTCAAAATCCCCAGCTGTCCTGTGGCATCCTGCTGCTTTGGCAATTGGCTCCAATGAGCCTCTGCAAGCTTAAACCGGTTCCTATGTGTCATCTCAACATCAAATTCGCGAAACTTGTTAACCGCCTGCTCGTGCCTGCCGCCTTCAAATTGCGATAACGGCGTGTGCTCATGAAAGGCCTGGCTGCTAATAAGCTGATACCAATTGATATGGTAACAATCGGCCAGCAGCTCCCCGGCAGCCTCCCAAGCCTCGCTTAATTCCACATAGGGGGCAAGCCCTTTTTCATTGCATAGGCTCGCCAGTTGGTTGTAGGAGGCTAACGGTTGAATGTCCAAGGTGCGCTTGGACCATAGCGCAAGTAAATCGGACACAACTGAAAAATGCTGGTCCAGCAGCCCTTGCTTATTAGCAAAACGGACGCTTCCGTCAAATTCAAGCCATTCTTCAACCGCGCTAAGGTTTCTTTTATACAATTCATAGTTACGTTTATATTCGGTTAATAGCTTGGAGAGCTCGTAGATATCACTAATCCCATCCATATAATCCAAAGCCCAAGCAGGCAGCAGCTTGCTGGATAGCTCCTTGTGGAGCCCATACGCCCATTGGCTAAGGCTAGCTATTTCCTTCCAGTCCGAACGCACTCCGTCCCATGAGGCTCCATACAGCTCCCTGCCTAGCTGCTCATGCTCAGTCACTGTCTTTTTACAAAACCGCGCTTCTGCAATCGCATCAATGATCTGTAGGTAATTACCTTGCTTGCCGTGAGGGTCACCTTGGGGTTTCGCCCCAGGATTGCGGAATAACGCTTGGATACGATTTTTCGTCCTTCTGTAGCTGCCCGATAGGAACCTCCACCATTTATGCTGGGTGGATATTAACACTTGGCGTGCCTCTCCCAAATCCTGCTCCCAAGCATCAGGAATAAGTAATTCCTCATATTCCTCATGAATTTGGGTGTAGCTGCTGCCTGCTTTGATTAATTCGTCCAAGCTACTTTTGGCGCTCACCCATTTCTCTGAGCGCAGCGCAGCATTCGCCAGAAGGCTAGGAGCATCAACGACCCGCTTAAGCAGGCTTATCATCAGCTCCGCATCTATGCTACCGTCCAGCTCAGGAAAATGGGTATGGTCTGCGATAAGCGCAGACTGTTCTTGAAAGCTTGTACAGATCTCTTGGGCTACATGCAGGATACGTCCCAGCTCGTCGAGCTCATGGGGCATAACGACCTGCTTCTTGCTGCCCCAAAATAGATGCTGCTTAGGGATACCGATCGATTTTATTACACTTTGCAGCTCTTCGATCAACAATCCTCTTTCGTTATATATGCCAGCAGTCCATGCTTTCATCGCTTCCATATTCACCTTGGGCATCACGAATTGCTTGTATTTCCCTTTATAACGCGCCAGCTGCCCTAATGCCTCATAAGCTGATACCCCGTAGCCCCCCACTGGAGCATTTACCGCATGGGCATGAGTATTTAGACGCTCCCTTAGCTGGTTAAGTATGGGAATATTAGGATTCGGGGCATAAATCGGTTTGCCCAGATCCAAGGTTTGTGCAAGCTCGTTTAACAGCAGCTTTTTATTCGTCTTATGGCTGTGCAATTCCAAGCAGGCTACACCGAGTCCCACTTCGTCCAGCCTTCGTTTTACAACCTCAAGTGCAGCCATTTTCTCGGAAACAAACAGCACTTTTCGGCCGCAGCCAATCGCTTCAGCAATCAGATTCGTAATCGTTTGCGATTTCCCAGTTCCCGGCGGTCCCTGAATAACGAGGTTACGCCCTTGGTTAGCGTCCAATATCGCCATAATTTGCGAGCTGTCCGCATCCTTAATGAAGTTGTTATCCTCCCAGATTAGATAGGTGTCTAGGTGGGCATCATCCCCCATATCGGAACGCGGCTCTTTAAAGCCGGACTGCAATAAAGCGGTAATGACAGGATGCTCCAGTGGCTTTGTGTGCTCGGGCCAATGGACTACATCCAAATCGTGGTACATCAGAAATTTACCGAACGAAAAAAAGCCGATAACAATCGATTCTTCATCGACAGACCAGCGCTGCTGCCCTTCTATTGCGGCAGATACCTGTAACAAATAAGATTCCAGCTGAAATTCCTCATCGTCAAATACAGGAAGGCTAATGCCAAAATCCTGCTTCATTTTGGCGGCTAATGAGATATTGAAACCAATATCATCCTCTGTGAAGGAAACGGTAAAACGCTCTTTGGCATTGTTACGTTCCAAGCGGACTGGAATAAGCAGCAATGGGGCTTGCCTGCGTTCTTTACTCTGGTTTGCTTCATACCAGTTCAGCATGCCCATCGCCATATAAAGAATATTGACCCCCTGCTCCTCGATATAGGTTCTTGCCGCGGTGTAGCTATGGAGCAGCCGATCTTGAAGCTGCTTATCCAGATAGGGTGTCTGGAGGCGGGAATCCCTATGTGAACTGGCTTTCCCGGCAGCAGCAGGGGGTAGCTGCTTCTGCAAATCTACAACACCTGCACGATCTGAACTTGAACTAATTGGACTATCTGTGCTTTCCACAAACGTCATTTTCCGTTTTTCAACAACCATCATACGAAAAACCTCACTAGGCTTTTCATCTATAAGTTCAAGTCCGCGTGCCTTCGACGCTCGATAATTCAATAACGGGTTACGAAGGCCCAGATCAAGTAATTCCTGGCGAGCCTTATTCAATTGCTGGGCAATATTGTTCATGCTCATAGCCTTGGTTCCTCCGGGTTGATTCAATGTATGTGTTGGATGTATGTGTTCGATGAATGTATTGGATGTAGATATTCGATAAAACAATATTCGCTAAAAAAGACGAAAAACCTCCTTATTTGAGGAGGCTCATCATTTAAACACCTATACATGCCGTCTCGCTATGGGAAGGGCTACTGTGAATGTACTTCCCTCGCCTAATGAGCTGCTGACACCAATCGTACCATGATGGGCGTCGACAATGGATTTGGCGATGGCAAGACCAAGGCCGTGGCCGCCTATTTGCCTTGATCTGGATTTGTCTGCCCGGTAAAAGCGATGAAAGACCTGCTTCTGCTCCTCCTCGGCAATGCCGATTCCTGTATCCTCCACAACCATCACCAGCTTGCGATTCGAATCGTTGGCATCCATAGACAGCAGCAATCGAACCTGCCCTCCACTTGGCGTGTACTTGACTGCATTATCCAGCAATATATACAACAGCTGCTTGATTCGCTCGACATCCCCTTCCATTTCGAAGGGACCCTCGGCTTCCAGCTGTAGGTCAATTTGCTTGGATGCAGCGATCGCTTTCATCGATTGCACAACTATTTCACTCTGTGCATGGACATCGAAGGTATCCACCTGCAATTTGTACTCCGGCGTATCGGAGCGTGCGAGCAGCAGCAGGTCACTAACGAGCTTGGCCATCCGTTTGACCTCATCCTTCATATTAACCAGCAGCTTACGTGAAAAAGGATCCGTGTTAGCCGTCTGCTCCATTTCCAACGAATCTATCGAGGACAGCATCACGCTTAATGGTGTTCTCAGCTCGTGCGAGGCGTCCGAGACGAATTCCCTTTGTCTTGTATATGATTGTACAATCGGAACCATCGCCCGCTTCGACATCATATGGCTCATGTACAAAGCAAGGCCGAAGAATAGCAACGCCAAGCCTCCAAAAATATACAATAACCAATTAAAAAGCTCATAATTATAGGAAATATTTTTGCCTACATAAAGAAAGCCTACCCGCTTGTTTCCTTGCATAATCGGCTTGCCGGACGATAACAGACGAATCTCTTGGGTATTATCCGGGTTCAAAGGCACGTTATAGCCACGCGGAAAACGGCCGACTCCGAAACGTTCCTTGGACAGCTTTAATTTTTCATACCGCAGCTCATTATTTACTGGCACCCAACCCTTTAATAAATCCATTAGCTGCGGGCGCAGGCCTCGTCCAATATCAGTGCCTTGGATCAATTGTCCAGCAGGATTCAATATATAATGAAACAACTCGTCCTGAGAGGGGCCGATGATCCCTTGCAGCTCCAGTACCCGTGGATCGAAAACAAGAGTCTGTTTGATCGATTCCTCTATTAAACGCACCTCTTGGTCAACGATTGCCCGCACCTCGCGCTCCTGGTCATTAAGGATAATAAAATAAAGCAAGGCGTAAACAATGACAATAAAAATAACAAGGAATAGCATTAACAGCCCACTATAGACGAGCGTCAAGCGACTTTGCGTACGTTGAAAAATATCGCCCTCCGTCCGCCTTCTTCTCCAAGCCTTCCATTTATCCCTCAAGCTTATACCCCACCCCGCGTATACTCTGAATGAGCTCCTCCGAGCCTAAGGGCTCAAGTTTTTTCCGTAATAGCTTTACGGTGGCATCAACGATCTTGGCAGACACATCGGAATCATAGCCCCATATCCGATCCAGCATCACCTCACGCGTCAACACCTGCCCTTTATTATGGACCAATAAATCAAGCAGCTGAAACTCACGGGGGGTCAATTGAATGACGAAATCCCCTTTTTGCACCGAAAAACTGGTTCGGTTCAGCAGCATATCCTGGATACCTACAATTTCTTCGGTAATCGGCGCATAGTTTCTACGGGACAACGCGCGCAAGCGAGCTAACAGCTCATCGATCTCAAAGGGCTTGATTAAATAATCATCGGCTCCTGCATCCAAGCCTTCGACACGATCCTCAAGCGAATCCCTTGCCGTCAGCATCAGAATGGCACCGGAATAACCTGCCTTTCGAAGCTTGCGGCATGCACTTATGCCATCTCCGTCAGGCATCATCCAATCCATAATGCATACCTCATAATGAGAAGCAAGCGCGTAAGCACAAGCATCATCACCTGTCATCACCCAATCCACTTGGTAGCCGGCCTTCTTTTTTAACATATGGGCAATCAGCTCGCCAAGGCGTATATCATCTTCGGCCAACAAAATATTCAATCCCTGCACCCCACTTCTTTAAATGAAAGCATACCATAATTACATGAAAAATTAGTGAAAAGGCCGTGAAAAGAAAATCCAAAAAAAGATAGAGGTAAATGATTCCTTTCACTCAATTTTCACTTTACTTGATTATATTTAGATTGCAAGGAGATGAAAGCGCAAGCAATACACAAACCAATTAGGAGTGATATAACCAATGAAGAAAAAACTATTACCCATTACGTTAGGTCTTGCCCTTATGGCGATCGCAGGTACTGCATACGCACAAACCGTTACAACTCCAACTACAACCGATACTTCCATCCATCAAAAGGCAGCAGGCGATAAAAACAGACAAGGCGGGTATGCATCAATGGTTAACCAAGAACTGTTGACGCTTCTGAAAACCGACCAAGCTACCTTGCAAACTGAATTAAAAGCGGGTAAAACATTAGCAGCCATCGGTGAAGCAGCCGGTGTAACTAAACAACAAATCATTGACCTTCTGGTTGCACAGGATGCTGCGAAATTAGCCCAATCCGTTACCGATGGCAAAATAACACAAGCAGAAGCCGATACTAAAAAAGCTAAACAGCTAGAAATGGCAACCAAAAGAGTAGACCAAGCCGGTAATATGGGCGGTAAAGGCCCAGGTGGACCTGGCGGCAAAGGTGCAGACGGTCGTGGCGGACACGGTGGACCTGGGGGGCAAGGCGGTATTGGTGGTGGCGGATTCGGCGAAACGGTAGCTACTCTTACCGGTTTGACAGCGCAAGAGATCGGCACCCAAATGAAAGCTGGCAAATCGTTAAGTGAGATTGCATTGGAAAAAGGCGTTAGCAAGCAGCAATTAATCGATGCGCTTGTTAAGAAGGAAACTGAAAAAATCACAAAAATGGTGGACGAGAAGCACGTTCCCAAAGCAGCTGGAGCAACTACAGCCCCAACTACTACTCCATAATTGAAGGCTTAGATAACTGAAGGCATACTTAGGTAAGCGCAAGCTAAATGCCAATAAACCTCCAAACCCACTGTGACAGGTGGGCTGGAGGTTTATTGGTATTTACGTTAGTAATATGGTGCTGCTCATTACGGCATTCGAGCCTATGTACATCTGGCATCTGGCATCTGGCATCTGGCATCTGGGCATCCTGTCATCTTGGCACTTAGGCACTTCGGAGACCCACAAGCAAAGCTGGCTATGGAAACGCCTTTTGTTTTCATGGTGTGACTCTTGGACGAACTTTTGTTACAATGGGATACATATCTATAAACCCGAGGAGATTATGATGTGGCTCAAAACCGTCGTTTGGAAACCGATCAAGAATTTCAAGAAGTATTAGAGAGCCAGGCACAAATACGCGTGTTTAAAGACGATCATATTATTGATTCAGGCGTTGTCATCACTCGTTACGATGAAAATACGATTGTTGTTAATTCTGGAGTCAGCGGACTTACTTACCATCCACGAAAGCTATGCGAATTTTTCGAGATCAAAAAACGCTAATTTATGGAAACCAATGCCAAAACAAGCGGCGGATAAAAACCCTCCAAACTTGGAGGGTTCTCATCATTTTTATCCATATGATTATGGGTGGTGTCCAGCTATGCTGGTACTACTCCATTAAAATCTTTGCTTAAACTGGGAACGCCTCATCGATTTGCAGCGTATGCTCCTCGGAAAGCTTCCAGCCGACAGCGCCTACATTCTCACGTAGCTGCTCCAGCTTGCTCACGCCAATAATGGCCGCCGACACGGCTGGACGATGAATAATCCAATTCAAGCTGACCTGGGCTGGGGTTTTGCCAAGCTCGGCCGCAATATCCTTCAGGATTTGCACGCCCTCCTGGAATTTTTTCGCCCGTTCCGCTACGGCTGGCTCCTCCGCGCCACGACTGCCTCTAGGCAAATTTTGCTCATATTTCCCGGATAAAATACCCCCGCCCATCGGGCTATAAAGGATCATGCCAATGCCTTGATCCACGCACATCGGCTGCAGCTCCTTCTCTACGGCACGGTTGGCCAAGCTGTAGTTGGGCTGTACCGATATGAAGCTGGCCAGCTTGTTTACATCGCTCACCCACAGCGCCTTCGTAAGCACCCATGCTGGGAAATTGGAGCAGCCAATATACCGCACTTTGCCTTGGCGGATTAAATCATCATAAGCGCGCAATGATTCTTCAAGAGGCGTTTCCCAGTCCACATTATGCGCCTGGTATAGATCGATGTAGTCCGTGCCAAGACGGCGTAAGCTGTTCTCGACCTCCTGCATAATATGCAGGCGGGATTGACCTCGGTTATTGATACCAGGTCCAACATCACCGTGCACCTTTGTAGCCACAACAACCTCATGCCGGCGGCCTTTAATCGCCCTGCCCAGAATCTCTTCGGCCTCACCGCCCGTATACCGATTAGCGTTATCGAACAGGTTGATCCCTTGCTCCATAGCTTCACGGATAATAGCGACCGAATCCATCGGTGACACCTTGCCCGGCTTTCCCCACGGCGGGGTCGCGCTTCCGAAATTCCAGCAGCCTAAGCTTAGACGTGAAACTTTAAGTCCTGATTTGCCTAATCGTACGTATTCCATAGTTGTTATCCTCCTAAAGTTTATTGGTGAATAAGTTCCACTCCGCTATCTCCAGAATTCGACTATTAATCCTTTTTAAAATAAGGCGCGTTCTTCAAGAAAACGCTCTCTACCTTTTCAACAATAGGTCCGTCCAATTCGGATTCATTCTTGACCCTATTCCATTCAGGGTCGTTGCGAAACGCCTCAAACTTGGCATCACGTTCTTCGCGATCTGGAAACTCCAATACATAATAAAGCCTGTTATGCTCCGGGTCCAAGTCTTCCCAGAATTCAGTAACCTTCATGTCATGCTTTGCAAAAATATTCAGCGTATGGTTAGCAAACCTGTCGTTAATCGCTTTCATTTTACCCGGGTACATATAATAAATACGAAGCTCAACTAGCATAAAGTCCCTCTTTTCGCTTTTTCGTCTATTACTTATCCCATTATAAGCTACATACGCCTCAACGGAAATGACTGAATTTTTCGAAACTTAGTTTCTTTAAGTATAGTAGCTGTAGCTTTCACGCTGGTGAAGATGCACCTTTCTCACGCTGATGGACAATAAGAATACAAACCACACACCCCACTGCAATCCAACCATTGTAAAAAAATACGTTTTTCATCCCAAAAGCCTCACTGGCGAACCCGCCAGCAAAGCTGCCGATAATTCGGGCAACTCCCAGACTAAGCAAGCCGTTTAATGCCTGCCCGCTCGCCCTTAGCTCCTTGGGCACCTGCTGATTGATGTACATCGCAATCGTCACGGACAGCACGATATAGATAAGCCCATGAAGAATTTGCGCGGGAAGCACCCAGATGGGATTGTCCGTGAAGGAAAAGGCAAACCAACGTAGCGCGGTGGCGATGCTTGAAATAAGCAGCACATGGGTGATCCGGACTCGCTCGAAAATTCGTTTGGCAAAAAGCAGGAACGGAACTTCGCTGAGTGCAGAAATAACCATCGACCAGCCTAGCAGAACATTGTCGCCCCCCATAGCCTTATAATAAACGGGGAAAAATGTATAATAATAACCTAATGTAATTTGCAGCACTACGCTAATCGCCAAGTAGACCATCAATTTTCGCTGTTTAAACAACACCCAAAACTTCACCTTATTACCTGTAGACTGATGGCCGGAAACCTTGGGGAAGCGCAGCAATAAAAACAGGGAAACCAGCATAACCAACGCATATACAGGAAATATATAACTAATTTCGTGCTGGGCTACGTAACCAAAGGCGATAGACATCAAGGCAAAACCAATCGTGCCACCTAGACGAATTGGGCCATAGGACCAGCGCTTTTGTTTATCCAGCTCCTCCAGTGTAATCGCATCACTAACAGCAAAGATCGAAGTTTGGAAAAAGGTTAATAAACCAACCATCGCCATTAAATAAACAAACGCCGTAGACAGCGGGAACAACAGCATCACAATGCCACAGCCGACAATCATAATCATTAAAACCGAATTTTTACTCTTAGCCCGATCTCCCTGCAAGCCCCAGAACGGCTGGGCTAATACAGCAACTAATGGCCCTAAGCTCAGCAGCGTGCCAATTTCGGAGGGGCTAGCCCCGATTGACTGAAAATACAGAGGAATAAAGGTGCCATATACGGCATTGCCCATATAAACAACGGTATAAAAAAGCAGAAAAACGACCATCACAGTTGTCCTGACGTTATGCCTGATTCCATCCTAGCTACAAGCCAACGTTTAAATTCATAAGGTGCTAAAGGCTTTTGCAAGTAATAGCCTTGAATAATATCGCATCCATACGATGCCAGCATGTTCCAGCTTTGCAAGTCTTCAACCCCTTCTGCTACCACTTTAAGACCCAGATTATGCGCAAGAAATATAATGGAACGTACAATCATCGAATCCGTCGCATCATTTGCCATATCGGCAACAAACGATTTATCAATTTTGATGGTATCGACCGGTAACGTTTTCAGATATGCCAACGAAGAGTAACCCGTTCCAAAATCATCAATGGATAATTGAATCCCCATCTCATGAATGTTCATTAAAACCTCTTTAGCGCGAACCGGGTCCGCCATAATGAAGCTTTCGGTGATTTCCAAGGTAATTTTCCGAGGGGATACCCCATATTGCTGCAGCAAGGCTTTTAAGCGAATAGGCAGCTCCGCATCCTGCAAATTTCTCGCCGATAAGTTAACGGCAATCTCGATATCAATATGTTCCGCTTCCCATAGCTTGCTTTGCTTAAGCGCCTCGTTCAGCACCCAGGTTGTAATCGCATTAATTACGCCTATTTGCTCGGCGATCGGAATGAAATCCGAGGGTGGAATGAGGCCTAGCTTAGGATGTTTCCAACGCAGCAAAGCTTCAGCGCTTAGGATCGTATTGGTTTTTAATTCAGCTTTAGGCTGGTAGACGAGATAAAGCTCATTTTTTTCGATCGCCGCGCGCAGGTCACCCATCAATAATAGGCGATAGGGGTCTTTTTCGTCCTGCTCCTCACTATAAATCGAATAGCCGCTTTTAAGGCGCTTTGCGCTGTACATCGCAACATCGGCACGGCGCAGCAAGGTCTGGATATCTTTACCATGCTCCGGGAAGGAGACGATGCCCATACTAGCTCCAATCGATAAATTAACCTCTTCCACAGAGACGGGCTGGTCAATGTTCGCTAAAATAATCTGTGCAGTAGACAATCCCTGAGTAGGTGTACAGTTCGGGATCAGTACAGCAAATTCATCACCACCCAAGCGGAATATGGTTTCAGCATTAGATAACCATTGCGTTATCAAATTTCCTATTTTCAATAATAATAGGTCACCAAATTGGTGCCCTAATGTATCATTAATCGCTTTAAAATGATCCAAATCCATTAATAATAGCGTAAACCCTTTTCGTTCATCAAGGACGAGGCTATTAATCATTTCATATAGCTTTTTGCGGTTAGGCAATTGGGTTAGATGGTCATGGGTCGCCATATGCTCCAATTCAAGCATCTGGTTGAAGCGGACGGAAATGTCTCGAATGGTGCAAACGAATATATAATTGCCGTCGAGCAATGAGGTTTTCAAATGGATATCAGCACGGAAGGAACGGTTGTTTTTGCTGAATAAGGTAATTTCACACTTTTCTATACTCATGACCTGGGTATTGCCATAGGCCTTCAGCAATTCAAGAGGGATCAGAAGTTCCGCTCCCCGCCCCAAAACCTCACTTATTTGATAGTCAAACATACTTTCTACGGTCGGATTAATACTAATAATTTCATGGGCGGTATTGATGATCAGGATCGTATCGGCAGAGGTTTCGCCAATCAACCGATGCAGTGCCTCTGATTTTTTCAACTCTTGGGTGACCCTGACCAGCTCCTGATTCGCGTTTTCCAGAGCCTTGGTCTGCTCAAAAAGAGCTTCGGTTTGCTGCTTCATCCCTCGGGCATTTATGAATATTTTAATTAATTGCTCGACCTTCAGCTTTAATACATCCGGATCAAAGGGCTTAAACACATAATCAATAGCTCCTGCCGTATAGCCAGAAAATACATGCTCGGGCTCCTTATTGATCGCGGTTACAAATATGATGGGGATGTCTTTGCTTTTTTCCCGTGATTTGATCAGCTTGGCTGTCTCATACCCGTCAAGGCCAGGCATCTGCACATCCAGCAAAATAAGCGCATACTCCTCTTTCATCACACATTTTAACGCTTCTTCCCCAGAAAGACATTTCGTTAAATGTACATAAGGATAATCCAGTAACGCCTCCAAGGCCAACAAATTTTCCGAGCGATCGTCTACCAAAAGGACATTTATCATATAGTCTTGATTCATTACCGTTCACCTCTCTACATGTTAATTGATCCGTTTATATATTTTCTGTAAGGAGCTCATGTTGATAAATTGGGAAGCATGCTTCGTAAACCGCAGTGACTCTCTACTGCCTAATGCCAAAAAACCACCCAAGCCCAAGCTATCATAGAGCAGGTCATGTACATGCTCCTGCAGGCGATGGTTAAAGTAAATAAGGACATTCCGGCAAAAGATAACATGAAATTCGTTAAAGGAACGATCATCCACTAAATTATGGTGGGAAAATACAATGTTTCTTAACAGCTTGGCATGCAGATAAACCTGTTCATCCTTAGAGGAGAAGTAAGAATGAAACTGTTCCTTGCCTCCTGAAGCAAAGTAATTGCGTGTATAAGCCTGCATCTTGGAAAGCGGTAACGCACCAGTTTTAGCTTGAGCGATAACCCCCTCATTCATATCCGTAGCATAAATGCGGCAGCGTTCATACAGCCCTTCCTCTTGAAGCAGGATGGACAAGGAGTAGGCTTCCTCTCCTGTTGCGCAACCAGCTACCCATACACGTATAAAGCTTTCCTTTCTCAGCTCAGGAATGACTTCATTTCTGAAATAATTAAAAAATTGCGGATCCCGAAACATCGCGGTTACATTAATAGAGAAATCGGCAACAAGCTTATACGCATATTGCGGAAACTTTTGCAATCGGTCAATCAGCTCGGCGGCATTGGCCATACGCTCGGTAATTAACCGCCGCTGCAGCCTTCTCTGGATCGTAGCCATTGCATAATCTTGGAAATTGTAGCCTGTCGTTGTATAGATCTCGGATAATATTAAGCTAACAGCTTCCTGCGGCAGTTCATAATGGAAGGGCACCTCTGCTCGCTCCAATTCCGTTTCCTCCATCTCTATTCCTTAACATGCAACCTCTACTCCTTAACATACAACCAAACCTTCAGTAAAGATAGCAGCTGTTTAATATCAACCGGCTTTGTAATGTAATCTGAAGCTCCTGCTTGAATACAGAGGTCGCGGTCATCCTTCATCGCTTTCGCTGTTACAGCGAGAATGGGCAGGTCATGGTATTGCGGCATTTGGCGAATCCGCCTTGTAGCCTCATATCCGTCCATCTCTGGCATCATAATGTCCATTAGGATCATTTGAATTTGATCATTTTTAAGCAAAACCTCAATCGCTTCGCGGCCATTCTCTGCATAGATAACGTCAAGCCCATAGGACTCCAAGACACTAGATAAAGCAAACACATTACGAATATCGTCATCCACTAAGAGGATGGTAATATCATTGAAGGGCAGCGATGATTTCTTGGGCGCGGTTATTTCTGGCTGCTCAGGTGCAACAGAGTCTTCAGCTGTTGTAGCTACTAACTCTCTCGCATCTACAACTAAAGCTTTTACAGGCTCTATAGCCTCAGTAGCTGCAACGTCCATAGGAATTAAGAAAGTGAAGGTACTGCCTTCGTCTATCTTGCTTTGCACGTTGATTTCACCGCCTAATAAATGGGCGATTTCTCTGCTGATTGACAAGCCAAGCCCCGTGCCTCCATATTTGCGGCTTGTCGTGCCATCTGCCTGGACGAAGGCCTCGAATACAATATTCAGCTTGTCCTTTTCAATACCGATTCCCGTATCTTGGACGGCAAATTCGATCATGGGCTGCCCTTGTTCTGCAAACGACTTAGAGCCGTTTGGATTCGTGGATATGGTTAAGGCCACACTTCCACGCTCCGTAAATTTGAAGGCATTGGATAGCAAATTTTGCAAGATTTGCATCAGCCTTTGTTGGTCAATCAGGATGGTGCTAGGAACCCCAGCATTCAGCAGGACATGAAATTGGATACCCTTCTGCTGGGCGATCGCTTCGAAATTGCGCTTAACTGCACCAACCACATCGGAGAGCACCACACGTTCAACCAGCATATCCACTTTTTTGGATTGGATTTTGGCTAGCTCCAATATTTCATTAATTAAAGCCAATAAATCTTGCCCGGATGAGAAGACCGTCGAAGCATACTCTACCTGCTTCGGGGTAAGATTCTTGTCCTTATTATCCGCCAGCATCTTGGCAAGAATCAGCATACTGTTCAGCGGTGTCCTTAGCTCATGGGACATATTGGCCAGAAACATCGATTTGTAGCCTATCGCTTCCGTTAACTCCACCGTTTTGTTCTGAAGCGTTAAGGTCGTCAATTCCAGTGAGCTGTTTTGCAGCTCCAGCTTCTGCGATTTTTCCCTTAGCTCTTCATTGGCCTGCTCCAAATCAGCTTGCTGGTTTTGCAATTGGTGCTCGGATTCTTCAAGCGCAGCCGTATGCTCCTCAAGCTCCGCATTCATATGTGCTAATTCCTCTTGCTGGCGCAAGAGCTCCTCGGACTGCTCCTGAAGATCCTTTGAGACTCTTTGTGATTCCAGAAGCAATGCTCCTATTTGCGATTTGTTTTTAATTTTATTGATATGAATGGCTAACAACGCTGAGAGCTGCTCCAAAAAATCGATCTGTATAGCCGTTAATGTGTTGAGACTGGCTAATTCAATAACCCCCTCAAGCTCATCGCCAACTAATAGCGGCATAATCAACACCTGCTTAGGAACGCCTGTAATAAGACCTGACTGAATTTCCAAGTATTCGGGCGACACGTCTGTCAGCTCAATTCGCTTCTTCTCCAAGGCGCATTGCCCGATAAGCCCCTCTCCCATTTGGAATGAATCGGAGCGGGTAGTTGCACCCGGTTGTCCAGCTGCGTATGTAGCCATTTTAACGAGCTTGTCCTTGGTTGCTCCTTCTGCCACGTCTGCCTTGATGTAAATCACACCAAAGGCCGCACCGAGCTGCGGCATAATTTGGAATAAGGCATCTGCTGCTGCGGCTTGAATATCCTCTATTTGTTGGATAGAGGTGAAAAAATTAGAGATATTCTCATGAAGCCATGCATGCTCCCCAAGCTGCCTTGTCCACTCCTGCTCTCGTGCGCTTTGTACCTCTAGAGACTCAACCATTTGATTAAATGCCTTGGAAACCACACCAATCTCATCATTGGACTTTACTTCCAGCCGCGCACCTAAACCAATAACCCCTAAAGAGAAACCTCCCATCACATCGGAAACTCTTACTAATCCTCGTGTAATTTGCCTTGTGACGGAAGTGGTAAGAATGCCGCCCATAATGAAAAACAAAAAGGCCGCGATTGCCAACAGCAGAATCGAACGATTGTTAGCAAAAGCAGATTCTTCTACAGCCTGCTTCATGATAAACTGGTTAATACTAACCAGGTCATTAACTTGATCGAACAAATTTTGCTGATACCTTTGCCCATCCTCCGTCAGTAACTGAGAGGTTTCTTTGTTGTTACCTTCCTCAAGCATAACAATTATCTTTTGCTGAAAATTCATATATTCTAGTGCAGCTACCTTGAGGTGATCGATGATTAACCTATTTTGTTGGTCATTGGCCATTTTCTCCAAAGCCAATAAAGCTACCGTACCGCGGTCGCGGGCTTCATTCAATTTGGTCTGCTCTTGCTGCTTGACAACCACTGATTCTGATAAAGCATAGTTTCTAATGGCTTTGGCAATATTGTTGACTTCCATTCGGATCTCTGTCGAATGCTGCACCTTTACATATTGCTCATTTACAATTTTGTTAATGGAGCCATATAAATGTTGGATGGTATAAACAGAATAGCCCAGAAGCAACACCATGCTTATAAATAATGCCGAAAATAGTAAAAACAGCTTGCTTTTTATTTTCATAGAGTCCCCCGTTTCTATCTCTTATTTCCATATTATCCTGCTTGCATTTTCTTTTCAATATATATCCCTTATTATAGTAAAATTTCCCGAATTGACGGCTAATTTGTCAAAGCATGTAAAAAAACGTCAGGGAAGAGAATTGCTCCTGACGGGACTTTATGCTGTTAACCCCATGCAAAAAAAAAAACAGCCCTATAGGCTGCTCATCCGCTCCGTTTTATATTTCTTCAAACCATTGTAAGCCATCTCCAACTGGCTATTAATATGCGCTTCCGATGATGAATCCTTCATCAGGCCGCAGGCTCGGACAAGGCTGTCAATGACACTAAAGAGCTCAGGGTCGGTGCGGTAGCAATCCGTGGAAATGTCCTGCATCTCATAAATCTTATCCATAACGTCCGGGTAAGCTTTTAATTGCGTCATGTTCATCCATTCCCTTCTTGAATTAAGAATTAAGAATCACATAAATAGTGCACATTATATAGAAAAAAATGTTATTTAGTGCGTGTTAATAATTATAATAACGCTTACAAGTGGTAATTGCAATATGCTATTTGAAATATTTTCAATTTAAATGGGCTTAAATCCAAGCCTGGAGTACCCTCATATCCAGTTAATGATAACACGGGTTTCTTCCAGTATAATAAGAGAGAAGAAAGCACTCGAATAAGGAGGTGGCCTGATTGAACGTATTGATTTTAGGCGGAACAGGTGTGATTAGCAGGGAGATCGTAGCGCAGCTGCTGAGCGCTGGCCATGAGGTTGTAGTCTTTAACAGGGGAACCCGGAAGCTGCCATTTTCCAGTGATGTGGAATGGATAATCGGGGATAAATCGGATAACCAAAGCTTTAATGAAGCGGTGAAGAAGCGGACGTTCGATGTCGTTATCGATATGATCAGCTTTAATGAAGCCGATGCCCGCTCTACGGTAAGCACCTTTAACGAACGCGCTGGGCAGCTGATTATGTGCTCCAGCGTTGCTGCATACAAAAGACCTTATAAATCCGCTCCGATTAAGGAGGATGCAGAAGAGCTGTTCGATAACCCCGAATTCGCCTATGCCTTTCAAAAGGCTGAAATGGAGCGTTATTTACAACGCAATATCGGTAAAGGGCAGCTTCCGGTCACCATCATTCGGCCCTCATTGACCTATGGAATTGGCGGCAGCAATCTGGGTGTGCTCAGACAAAATTATAATATTGTGCAGCGCATCCGCAATAACAAGCCACTACTTATGTTTGGTGACGGAACAACCCCTTGGGGATTTACTTTTGCTCCCGATTTGGCTAAAGCATTTGTTGGCGCTGTTGGGAATAAACGAACCTACAACCAGGCTTACCATGCTACGAACGAAGACGTGCACATATGGAACAACTTATATGAAGAGTTTGGCAACATTATCGGGATCGAGCCGCAAATCGTCCACATCTCTTCCGAACTTCTCGTAAAAGCAAACCCTAGCTTATTCGCGCATTTAGTATTTGAGAAAAGCTACTCTGGGCTGTTTGACAATAGCAAAATCAAAAGGGATATCCCCGGCTTTGAAGCGAGCATATCGTTAAACGAAGGCCTGCGGATGATGCTCAATTGGTATGAAAGCGAAGGCAGCATTGTAGACCCGGAAAAGGAGCAGCTGGAGAACCGGTTAACAGATATTTATATGGAGTGGAGTAAGCAGATGGAACAGTTCGAAGCTTAAAAACAAGCCGTTCAAATCCGTATGGGAGGATTGAACGGCTTTTTTTTGCCAACTACATATAAACAAGCTTAATTGCTTACAACGACATCATCCACTTGCATGGCCATACTGCCTGTTGTGCTGTGAGTGGCGAATTGAATCGTATCAATTGAGAATACGGCCGCTGCGAAAGTGCCAGAAGCAGCTCCCGAGTTGCCTCTAAAAGTCTGCTTCTATACCGCTGTACGTATATTTTTTACACTAATGGTTTTTACTTTTGTTGCCGCCAAGAAAATTGGGGATGCCAGCCTAAGACCTGCTTCGCCTTGGCGTTGCTGACCAGAGCCTGGTGCCCCTCCAGGCTTTCACGGATAGCTACATCTGGATAATAGGTGCTAATCAGGCTTTGTGTATCCATCTCACAGAGAGTGTCATCTGCGGTTATATTCAAATCGTTGCAGCCTAGATGGTCCTTCTCCAACGCCGCCAAGCATGCAGACGCCGCATCCCGAATATCGATATAGCTCCATAGGCTTGATTTTTGCTCGCCTGGATCGCTGGCATTTTGTTCGATTTGCTCATATTTATCCAAGGTGACAATCCAGGAAAATCGCAGTGAGGTGATTTGCATTCCATTTTTGCGATGAAACATAGCAGCAGTGGCTTCATTAACGATTTTGGATAAGCCATAGCACTCCTCAGGTAGCTGGGGGAAGCTCTCATCGACAGGAAAATACGGGTAATGAAACGGCTTTTCCGCCCAGGCGTAGCCATAGGAGGACTCACTGGAGGCCGAAACCACCTTCGTTATCCCTAATAGCGTGGCAGCTTCCAGCACATGATAGGTGCTTAATACATTACTGGCAAATACAACCTCATTCGTAAAGCCCCTTGGAGCTGGAATCGCCGCCAAATGGACTACTGCATCAGCTCCTGCCAATGCACTAACAACCTCACCAAAATTCACCAGATTGACCTGCAGGCATGTACACTTGGGCAGCTTCATCGGATGCTGGTCAATGGCAATGACTTTATACCCTTTTTCTAATAAAGCTCCTGCAACCTGGCTTCCTAGTCTACCGTTTGCTCCTGTAACTGCTACTACCTTCATTGCATCAACCTCCGTGATTACCCATAGGATAGGTTACCCACATAGGATGGGATCGTATCTCCTTTCAATATACAATAGGAAGCCGCCGAATAGATCACAAATAAAAGCAGCCCAAGAATAAAACCTTGAACTGCTGCTTTCCCATAGAATCTATAGCCCAGATTCCATTTACTTCCTCATTTATTGTTTTCAGTCACTTTTCACGCATTTATCCCAGTCCACCTTGGACATGTACACATTATCCCTTCCACCCCAATCGGATGAAAAAACAACGTATTGATCGTCACGTCTAATGAAAATTGCTCCTTGCTCGTTGCATCATGCTGAGAAATCATATAAGTCAGCCCATGGACAATATTCAGATGATCCAGAAATTGATCCAGCCCTTCCAAATTTCCCACAGTTGCTGCTATACCTACAACGCTGAAAGCCCGCCCTGCGAGGGACGAGCTTGAAATGTCATAAAAGCAACTTTATTTATTGGATGGCTCGGCTACCTTAACTAGCTGCTTACCCAAATTATCACCGGTAAATAGCCCTATGAACGCATGCGGTGTTTGTTCAAAGCCATCTACGATATTTTCGGCATATTTCAGTTTTTTCTGTTGCAGCCATTGTGCCAGCTGGCTGACCGCTTCAGGAAATCGGGCGGCGTATTGGCCGACGAGAAAGCCTTGCATCAATGCAGTATTGACCAGCAATACACTTTGGATGCGGTTGCCAACATCCGCCTTGCCTAAATTGTACAAAGCAATTTGCCCGCAAATCGGAATTCGCGCATTTTTGTTGATAAGACTAAGTGCAGCATCAGATATAGCTCCGCCTACATTGTCAAAATACACATCGATTCCATCCGGGCAAGCCTGCGCCAGCTCGGCATGAAGATCCGCGGTTGTTTTGTAATTGATCGCGGCATCAAAGCCTAATTCTTTAATCAAATACTCGTTCTTTTCGTCCGATCCGGCTATGCCTACAACACGTGCCCCTTTGATTTTGGCAATTTGCCCAACGATCATGCCAACAGCTCCCGCTGCTCCTGAGACCACAACAGTCTCTCCCTCTTTGGGCTGGCCGATATCCAATAAGCCAAAGTATGCAGTTAGCCCTGGCATGCCAAGTACACCTAATGCAGTCGTAATAGGAGCTATATTAGGATCAATGACGGTTAATCGCTCTGGTTTGGCAACGGAATATAACGTCCACGTCGAATTGCCTAATACCACATCCCCCTTTTGAAAGCCTTCGGCATAGGATTCCACCACCTCACTGATGACGCCTCCGGCTATTGCTTCATTTAAGGCAAAAGGTGGAGCGTACGATTTGGCATCATTCATCCTGCCGCGCATGTAAGGATCTACCGAAATATATAAAGTACGCAAGAGCACTTCCCCTTGCGCAGGCGAAGGTATCTGCGCTTCCTCAATGGAAAAGTTGTCTAGGGTTGGCATTTCCTTCGGGCGGCTTACTAATTTGATCACCTTATTAGCTGGCATTTTCTAGTCTCCTTTATGGATGATTAAAAGCCTATCCTGCTTTAAAATCTATAGTTGCTTGTTTATAGTCTTACTAACTATTACCCTAATCCCCATATTTTACACCAAGAACTCTACAAATGGGCAAGCTGCCGGATGGTATGTATCAAATCCTTAACGATAAAATCTGCCGCTGACTCCTTTTGGATGAGCTCGATGCGTTGCTTTATTTGGGATGCAAATTTTTCTTTGGAGAAAAAATGCCGGAGCTGGACAGCCAATTCGTCTGTGCTATTGGATATGGCGGCGATTCGCTTTTTCGCGAGATATAAAGCATTTTCCTTCTCCTGCCCCGCAAAAGGCTTAAAAATAAAACAAGGCACCTGTAACACAAGCGCCTCCGATAACGTAATGCCGCCAGCCTTGGTAATCATACAAGAGGAAATTAACATGAGCTCATGGATGTTATCTACAAAACCAAAGATGCGTAAAAAGGGCTCATTTGCATATTTGGTTTTTAACCTCCGTTCCAGCTTTTCATTTTTTCCGCAAACGACCACCAATTGACATTCCTGCATAGATAGCAAAGAACGGATCATTTTATTGATAACTTTTAATCCGTAAGCGCCCGCCATTAGTAATACCGTTTTCCGATCCGGATCTAGCTTATGAAAGCTTTCACTTAGCTTATTAGGAGCATCTTCAAGAGCATGGCGGCCAAATTGTTCACGTAGCGGGATTCCACTTACTTGAATGCGTTGCGCGGCAATACCACACGTTACCATTTCCGTTTTAAGCTCCTCCGTTGCCACATAATATTTGTCAATATCGGGGTGGAGCCAACGGGAGTGTAACGAAAAATCCGTAATAACGGTAAAGCTTGGAATATTTAAGCTTTTGCACAATAACGGAGCGGCACCAAAAGGAAATGTGCTAATCACCGCATCCGGCTGCTCTTGTTGAATCAGTTGTTTGAGCCTCTTTATCCCTAGTCTGTTGTAAAAGCGATTCCAGACGTTATTAGGTTTAGCATGACGAGTTATGTAGTAGCTCCAGCCATAATAATCGAACCCGAATTGGGAGGCTGCCGTACTTTTCATATAAAGCTTAGTGGAAATTTTATTGAGAAGTGGATGTGCTTCTTTCATCAGGTCAATAATTTTCACTTGCTCGATACCTGCTTTGCCAAAGGACTGTCTCAGGGCGCGGGATGTCTGTACATGACCCTCTCCATAGCTGGCAGTAAGAATTACAATTCGAGTTGGACTGCTCTTCATTTCGATTTCCCCCTGATGATTTCGAGCCTTTCGCCAAAAAATCCCGACCCTGGGAAGGACGAGAATGACCTCACGAAGCCTATTTAGCTTGAGCGCCGCCCGTTCCTGGACGAAGAATCAAGTTCTTGTCACACCTTATTTGCTCCAACCATTATCGAAAATAAATATCATTAAAAGTATAGGTTCATTTGGAAGAACCGTCAATTCCTATTTCATTTAGCTTTTGGCTGTAAAAGCCATTGATTTATCTCCTGATCCTCGCCATATGCGCCCATTATAGCATATCTATCAGGCTTCTTGGACTACCTGCTGTAACGGCAAGCTTAAAGTAAAACGGCTGCCTTTCCCTTTTACACTTTCCATAGTAAGGCTTCCACCAAGCAGACCTGCGAGCTTTAAGCTGATCGATAAACCAAGCCCAGTCCCTCCATAACGACGAGTAGACGCTCCATTTTCCTGCTGAAACGCCTCAAATATTAAATGCTGCTTGTCCAAGTCAATGCCAATCCCGGTATCCTGTACACTAAAGACGATACATCGGGATTGGGGATTATCGTTCATGCGTACCCGCAGAGAAATACTGCCTTGCTCGGTGAACTTAACAGCATTTATCAACAGATTGCGCAAAATTTGAATCAATCTTTGGGCATCCGATATAAAGCTGTCAGCAACATTGGCTTCCACATCTACTTGGAATTGGAGCGCCTTCTGTTTGGTGATTGGAATAAACTGATAGTTAATTAACTGGATCATTTCTTCTATAGAGACCATTTCCCAAATGATTTCCATCTTGCCGGTTTCGACCTTGGAAATATCCAAAATATCGTTAATCATTTGCAGCAGCTCATTGCCAGAGGCATTAATAATGTCTCCATAGCTTTTTTCCTCTTGCTGGCCGTTCGAATCATCTTCTTGCAGCAGCTGGGACAACGCAATAATGCTATTGAGTGGTGTCTTTAATTCATGGGACATATTGGCGATAATATCGCCTTCCTTTTATAAGTCCACGATTTTCGGTTATACAATTTAATGAGAAGAGCGGCCAAGCACCCGAGTAACAAAATATTAATAGAGCCCGTAATGGCTGGATTCGTAAACCCTGTAATCGTATACCTGGAAAGGGCAATACCCAAGCTAATTATAAGCACTAGCCTCGGATCCCGAAAAATCAACGTACCGAATATGATCGGCACCGCCCTCAGGTCGAATATTGTGGATTCTGCCCCTTTAACAGCAAAAACCATCGTAAGCCATCCCGAAAATATAAAAACACCTACCAATACCACCTGTTTCGTCTTCCAAGTCGCATTATGAAATATATATTTAAAACATAGATTGAATAAATAGGCACTAGTGACCAGAACACTTAGACTGATAAGAAAATTCGTATAATAATTAATAATTGTCACCTCCTACTGCCATTGTACAATATAAAAAGTTGAAGCTCTAGTTGAATTAACTATCCCATGTTGGCCTTATAATAAAAAAGGCGATTATGTAAACTGGTTCAAGCAGCTTCCGTGGACCATGGCATTGACCAAAAGTAAGCTAATACCATTAGAGCCCCCGCATCCACCTTTATAGTGGGTACGGGGGCTCTTTGTTGAATTTGAACCTGCCTCTCAGCAGCAAGAACGTATATCCCATTATTTTACAATTTAACTATATAATCTAGGCCCATAATGAATAGAACCACTGACCCCAACAGTACCAAGATCCATATTAAGCTTGTTGTATCTCTTTTCTTTTTTCTTTTTAATGCTTCCTTCTTTAATACTTTTTCCACAGATTCCGCAAGCAAGTTAAATTTCTCTTCGACAGTATGAATGACAATTCCGCCACAGTGCGAACAAAGCCTTTTGAACTCCGTTTGTTTAAAACAATTAGGACATTCGACCATAATTCGTGACCACCTTTAATCGTTAATCAGGTACAGCTGCTTAATTCGATAGGTATACCAATATTTCTTATGTTATCATGAATATAATGGAAAAGCTTCGAAGAGTATGTACTGAGCTTGCATTAAATATCGATCAGAAGGCTTAACAACTTTTCCGGCAATAAAAAAGAAGCCCCTAGGGACTTCAAGTAATAAAAGATAATGCCACCTTATACACATCCTGCAGCACTTTGCGATCGGTAGCGGATTTGCCCATAACGAACAGCCCCTGCCTCGTATTAGCCAAAAATCGGGAAAGCTGGCGCAGGCTGTGCTTACTCTTAATGCTCCCCGCTTGCTGTGCTCTTAACAAAAAGCTGTAAAACAAGTTTTCCACACTAAGATTATACGCTTCTACACGTTTGGAAATATTAGGATCCATAGGTGCGAGCTCAGCCGCTACATTGATCATGAAGCAACCACGCCGATGCTTTTCATCTCTCATGGCATTATCAATGATCATTTCGAAAAACCGTTCCAAAACCTCTTTCGGAGCCCCAGGCTCTTCCAGAATAAAAAACGAATGACCCTTGGCGTTCTGCCAAAACCGATCCAGACAGGTTAGAAACAATTCATGTTTGTCTCCAAACGTGTCGTACAGGCTGCCTCGGTGAATCCCCGTATATTTGCATAAATCCTGAATGGATGTGCGTTCATAGCCTTTCTCCCAAAAGAGATGCATCGCCTGATCCAGCACAAGCTCTTGGTCAAACTCTCTAGGCCTTGCCATGATGGACAACCTCCCCCCATGGAAACCATTATATCCATTTAAGAATGATCAATCAACTATGCACACTGACAGCTTCTCAATAGTCCGTTAGCTGAGCTTAGCACGGTTAGGCAGTTAGCGACGGCGGTTAGCGACGGCTAGCCAACCTGGTTCCCAAGCCCGCTCCATGTCATCCAAGGTTTGTCCGGGAGCTACAATCTTATCGATGGCATCCAGTACATCTGTACTTAAGCGCAGCTCGATACCTTTGAGGGATTCTTGAAGCTGACCCCTTGTACGTGGGCCGATAATTGTCGAAGTCACTGCAGGATGTGCCTGCGTGAAAGCAACCGCCATATGTGCGAGTGTTAGTCCTGCTTCATTCGCCAAATCCTGCAACAGATGGATCTTCTCGAATTTCACCCGGTTTTCTGGTCGATGTGGATCGACTACATTCCCTAGTACATTTCCCTTAAACCGCTCCGCTCTAGAGCCTGCCTCTGCCGTTTGTCCTACGCTATACTTGCCTGTCAATAGCCCACCCGATAGGGGACTCCATACCAATACACCCAATCCATATTTTTGTGCTGCCGCTAGAACATCAAGCTCTATCGAACGGTTAAGGATCGAATATGGCGGTTGCTCGCTTGCAAAACGTTCCAGCTTCCACCGTTCACTTGCCCATTGGGACTCGGTAAGCTGCCAAGCCTGAAAACCGGAGGTGCCGATATAACGAATTTTCCCTTCCTTGACGAGATCCGTTAAGATCCCCAGTGTTTCTTCTATATCTGTATCGAGATCCGGCCGATGAAGCTGGTATACATCCACATAATCCGTTTGGAGCCTTCGCAAGCTGTCTTCCAACGCGTTTTTAATCCATCGCTTCGAATTGCCCCTTCGATTAATTCCGTTGCCCATCTGCATACCCACTTTGGTTCCGAGCACAATTTCCTCACGCCGACTTTTCAGAGCCTTGCCCACGATTTCCTCGGAGACCCCGCCAGCGTACACATCGGCCGTATCAATAAAATTAATGCCCGCCGCAATGGATTCCTCCACGATGCGTTTGCATTCCTCCTCATCCGTATTTCCCCAGCTGCCAAATGCTCCAGTCCCCAGCGTAATGCTGCTTACCTTTATACCCGTACGCCCAAAATTCCGATATTCCATTTGTCCTCAACCTCTCCTTTGTATGAATAGCTGTCACTATATCAATTAAAGAACGATAGGTCAAGTATTTCATCCAAATATTTCAATATATAATTAGTTATTTTCATATTTTAAGTAATATCAAGCAAATAAGGAATATATAATCGAGAATTTTATTGTTTAATACCATAAACCTATTTTAATCAAAGAATCCACAAAAATAATACTTGACCGACCATTCTTTAAAGGCTATAGTAAAAAAAAATGAAATATGAACGAATCCATTATGCGCTTGGCCGGTTATTTTATTAAGAAATATAGGAGGATTTAAGATGCCAAACGTGCAAAAGGCTTCCAAATTTTATTACGGCTGGGTTGTCATTGCTATTGTATTTCTTACCCTGCTTGTATCCGCGGCTATTAGCACCTTCCCAAGCGTCTTGATGCAATCTTTGGAAAAGGAGTACAACTGGGATCGCAGTACGATCTCCGGGGTTATCTCGATCCGAATTTTATTATTCGGATTAGTTGGTCCCTTCTCCGCATCACTGATGGCGCGGTTTGGTATACGGAGGATGATGGTATCCTCCATGCTTGTGCTGATCTTCAGTCTTGGCTTCACACCCATGATGACAGAGGTTTGGCAGTTCGTACTGCTATGGGGCATAGTTGGCGGGCTTGCGACGGGTACATTAGCCAATGTATTGGGTGTGACCGTTGCCAATCGCTGGTTTGTCAAGCACAAAGGGCTCGTTATTGGCCTGCTGACGGCCAGCGCCGCCACAGGGCAGCTGCTGTTCCTTCCGTTGCTTGCGCAAATCACGACGGAAATAGGCTGGCGATATGCGGTATATACCATTATCGCAGCCCTGCTGTTCTTACTCCCCGTCGTGGCCATCTGGATGCGAAACCATCCCTTTGACGTTGGCGCCGCCGCCCTCGGTACAACTGAAATCAGCAAGCCGGCTCCCTTCATCGGCAACCTGTTTCTTACGCCGATTCTTGTCCTGGGCTCCGCGATGCGAAGCGTGACGTTCTGGCTGCTCGCCGGCACCTTTTTCCTTTGCGGCTTCTCCACGAACGGGTTGATCGGCACGCATCTGATCCCTGCCTGTGGGGATTATAATATTCCCATCGTAATGGCGGCAGGGCTGCTCGCGCTTATGGGGTTGTTCGACCTCGTGGGCACCACGCTTTCCGGCTGGCTGTCCGACCGCTTTGACAGTAGATGGCTGCTGTTCTGGTATTATGGGCTTCGTGGGCTCTCGCTTATTTTCTTGCCCTATGCACTCGAAATGGGGTATATGCAGCTTACGATATTTGCTGTATTTTATGGGCTCGATTGGATCGCCACGGTGCCACCTACCGCCAAGCTAACCTCCGATACATTCGGGCGGGAGAAAGCAGGAATGGTATTTGGCTGGATATTGGTGGCCCATCAGGCAGGTGCGTCAACTGCCGCATATGGCGCTGGTGTTATGCGGGAGCTGTTGGGCAGCTATACGATTCCTTTTGTATTCGCGGGCTTTGTTTGCCTATTTGCGGCTTTAATAGCGCTCAAAATCCGTTCCCTGAAGAAAGCAGCACCCGCTGTTGCTTGATCCAGGCAAATCCAGTTCATACAGTCAATAAGATTGTGACTTTTGTACAGCATCTTTGCCCATTGCTTGGCCAAGATCATAGCGCAAAAAAACCGTCCGGAAATAGCACCGAACGGTTTTTTTGCGCCTGAAGTCAGCTTCTCCTGCGCTTGGTAACAGATCTTCAACCAACTAAAACTTGTTTTAAATATATATATGCGATATATTGCATATATACTATTTTTGAGGTGATTGGATGCCTATTCCAAGTGATTTTTCCAAACCAACTAGAATTTCCGCTAAAGAACGTGCGTTTTCACAAATCCAAAGATGGGTAATTGATGGAACCCTCCAGCCTGATGAGAAGCTGGTTGATGCTGAATTGGCAGAAGCTTTAGGTGTAAGCCGGACACCGATCCGGGAAGCTTTACAGCTATTGGAGGTGCAGGGTCTAGTAGAGATGCATCCTGGCAAAGATACTAGGGTGAAATCGATTAAGAAGGAAGACATTCTTAAAATGTATTCCACGCTTGCCGCTTTGCACGCGCTTGCCGCCGAGTCCGCAGCCAAGCTTATAGTGCCGGAGCTGACTGAACAACTTAAGGGCTTTAATGCCCAATTCGCCGAAGCGATTGAAGCCGGGCAGCCGTATCAGGCGATGGAGGTTGATGAGCAATTTCACAATGCTATCGTCGATATTGCCGACAACCCTTACGTAGCCTCATTCAGCTCTTCGCTTCAAATTCATATTCGCCGCTTTAAATATGTGTTTCTGAAGCAGCCAATCACTGCTACTTATGCCTCTGTACATGAACACACGGCGATCATTGAAGCTCTGGAACGACGTGATCCTGAAGCAGCGTCTAGCATGATGAAGCAAAATTTATTAAGACCTATGGGCGAGCTATACGAATTGATCAAAATATGAGGAGCTGGTACTTTTGTCGGACCAAGATATGAACAAGGATACAAACAAAGAAGATTTACGTATTCGCAGTATCGTTATTAGTGAAGGGGTTAACCGCGTCCCCAACCGCGCCATGCTGCGGGCAGTTGGTTTCAAAGACGAGGATTTCAAGAAGCCGATGATTGGTGTGGCAAGCACTTGGAGTGAAGTGACTCCCTGTAATATGCATATTGATAAATTGGCATTGGAAGCCAAAAGAGGCATCCAGGAAAGCGGCGGCGCGCCGCTGATCTTTAATACGATTACGGTATCTGACGGCATTTCCATGGGCCATGAAGGCATGCTGTTCTCCCTGCCAAGCCGTGAGGTCATCGCCGATTCGATCGAAATCGTCGTAAATGCAGAGCGCTTCGACGGTGTGGTTGCCATTGGCGGCTGCGATAAGAACACCCCGGCCTGCCTTATGGCGATCGGCCGAATGAATTTACCGGCTGTTTATGTATATGGCGGAACGATCCAACCCGGCAAGCTCGATGGCAAAGACGTGGATATCGTGACAGCCTTTGAAGCTGTCGGCCAATACCATGAAGGTAAAATCGACGCGGAGCAATTGTACCAGGTAGAATGCCAAGTTTGTCCGGGAGCTGGCGCTTGCGGCGGTATGTACACAGCTAATACGATGGCTGCGGCTGCTGAAGCCATGGGCATGAGCCTTCCAGGATCTTCTTCAACCTCGGCCATTGCGAACTATAAAGCCTTTGAGTGCGCGGAAGCCGGTAAGCTTGTAATCAACCTTTTGGAGAAGAAAATTTATCCAAGGGATATTATGACCAAAAAAGCTTTTGAGAATGCAATTACGGTCGTTATGGCGCTTGGCGGCTCCACCAATGCCTTCTTGCATCTGCTAGCGATCGCGCATTCGGTCCAAGTTGATCTATCTCTGGACGATTTCGAGGCGATTCGCGTGAAGGTTCCTCATCTGGCCGATTTGAAGCCAAGCGGCAAATATGTAATGCAGGATTTAAGCGATGTCGGCGGTGTGCCGGGCGTGATGAAATTGCTGCTGGAGCAAGGACTTTTGCATGGCGACTGCATGACCGTCACAGGCAAAACCATAGCCGAAAACCTAAGCGAGGCTTCGCATTTAGTGGCAGACCAAACCATTATCCGCCCTTTTAACAATCCGTTAAAGAAAAGCGGCCCGCTGGTCGTGCTTAAAGGAAATTTGGCGCCAGAAGGTGCTGTAGCTAAAATGTCCGGCATGAAAATGCTTCGTTTCTCAGGTCCCGCCCGTGTCTACGACAGTGAGGAAGAAACCACACAAGCGATTATGAATGATGAAATCGGCAAAGGCGATGTTGTGGTCATCCGCTATGTTGGTCCTAAAGGCGGACCCGGCATGCCTGAGATGTTATCTGTGACTGCCATGGTGGTAGGCAAAGGTCTTGGCGGTGAGGTTGCCCTGATTACAGACGGAAGGTTCTCGGGAGGCTCGCACGGATTTGTAGTTGGCCATGTCGCACCTGAAGCGCAAGTCGGCGGTCCGATTGCCCTGCTTCAAACAGGAGATATTGTAACCATCGATAGTGAGACGTTGGAAATTAAATTTGACATTACGCCCGAAGAGCTGCAAATCAGGAAAAATAACTGGGTCAAGCCGCAAGCCAGGTACCCCTTTGGTGTATTGGCAAAGTATGCCAAGCTTGTATCATCGGCTTCCAAAGGTGCAGTAACCGATTTGGATTTGGAACTTTAGGAAAAGCAGGAACCGGTATATTCATAGCCGGTTCCTTTTTTATCGATATCCTTCAATCGCAAATTATGACTAGAAGCTAGTGTTTTCAATGCAGGAACAGCCTGGAAATCAGCAAATATTAAGCAAGGCGCTGGCGATTAAGTCGGTAATCGACCGTAATTTTAATCTGATAATTCCAGGTAGTCGGACACCTCACAATTTACTAATTTCGGCGTTTAAGCTCCATGATCCGCACAAAGGCCTCCTCCACACCTAGCAAATTCGGCTCCATGCTGCCCCGTTCTTTATATTCAACCAAGCCTTCGGCAGCATGCTTGCCTACAAGGATTCTTACAGGAATGCCGATAAGGTCAGCATCCTTAAATTTCACACCAGCGCGTTCATCACGGTCATCCAGTAGCACTTCAATACCAGCATTGCCTAAACGGGTATACAATTGCTCTGCCAACGCCATTTGTTCTGGAGCCTTGACCGATATTGGAATTAAGTGGACCTGATAGGGGGCCATGGAAACAGGCCAAAGGATGCCGCCAGCATCGTGGTTTTGTTCGACTACAGCGGATAAAATTCGGGATATTCCGATCCCGTAGCAGCCCATCACCATGATCTGCTCTTTTCCTGATGAATCCAAATAGGTAGCTCCCAATGCCTTGCTATACTTGGTACCAAGCTTAAATACATGGCCCAGCTCGATCCCGCGGGAAAATTGTAAAGCACCCTGACATCGGGAACATAAATCGCCCTCAGCCACATTCCGAAAATCGGAAGCCGTATGTACCGGAAAATCCCGGCTTGGGCAAACATTTCGTAGATGGTAGTCCTTCTCATTGGCTCCCACAATCCCTACAGGCATGGCCGCTACCTCTTTATCCACGAGAAGAGGAATCGTTAATTGGATAGGTCCAGCAAATCCAAGAGGCGCCCCAGTTATCTGCTCCGTCATGGCAGCATTAGCTAATTCCAGCACTTCTGACCCCAAAGCGTTTTTCACTTTAGTCTCATTGACCTCATGGTCACCCCTCACCAGAACAGCAACTGGGTTGCCATCCGCTATAAATAGTAAGGTTTTTATCAATTGCTTGGCTTCCACACCTAAGGCTTGGACAAGCTCCTCAATTGTACGTACGTTTGGCGTATGGATTTTTTCATAAGCGGTGATCGAGGCGTACGGGCTGCCTTCAGTATAAGGAATAGCCTCCACAACCTGTATAGCCTCCGATATGGACTCGGCCTTTTCAAGATTGGCGGCGTAATCGCAGCTTTCACAACTTACGATGGTATCCTCGCCAATATCGGCTAACGCCATAAATTCATGCGTGCCTCCATCTCCACCAATCGCACCCGCATCTGCCTCAACTGCACGAAAGTTCAAGCCCAAGCGTCTAAAAATCCGGCAGTAGGCTTCATGTAAAACCCAATAGGTTTTATCCAGGCCTTCCCCATCCAGATCAAAGGAGTAAGCATCCTTCATCAGAAATTCCCGTCCCCGAAGCAGTCCAAACCGAGGTCTTCGTTCATCGCGAAATTTAGTTTGGATTTGGTACAAATGAAGCGGAAGCTGCCTGTACGAATTAACCTCATTGCGAATTAATGCAGTAATAACTTCTTCATGTGTAGGCCCTAATACAAATTCCCGTTCGTGGCGATCCTTAAGCCGAATAAGCTCAGGACCGTATATGGCATAACGACCCGATTCCTGCCAAAGGTCGGCTGGCTGCATAGCTGGCATGAGAATCTCCTGCGCATCGGTGCGGTCCATCTCCTCCCTAATGATATCAGCCACCTTCTTCAATACACGCCAGCCTAAAGGCAAATACGTATAAATACCAGCGGCTACCTGCCTGATGAATCCAGCGCGCAGCAGCAATTGATGGCTGATTGCCTCAGCATCCGATGGGGCTTCTCGCATGGTTGGCAACAATAATTTACTTTGGCGCATGTTTGAATTCACTCCTCTTTCGTAGTGTAGACTGGTGTGGACGACAAAAAAACACATTCGAAAGGGACGAATGTGCTCGTGGTACCACCCTAATTAATCGTCATCACAAATAACGATTCTCATTTAGATAACGGGATGATCCCGATAGGGGCTACTAAATCTTTCACCGCTACAGCTCGCAAGGTAGGCAGCTATCATTCGTATCGAGAAGCCTTTCAGCAGGAGGCTCCCTCTCTGTATCGACCGATTATGAAGCTTATGTCCTTGGTCTATGCTATTTCTGGTATTAACATAATTTCCAGAATTTTAACATTAAACCATACTCGTGGTCAAGAGATTCGTCATCCCTGAATAATTTTAAATAAAAAACAGTTAACCACAAAAACAATTAACATAACAAGTTAGTTTATATAACATTTAATGTTGATTTATATAACATTATGATTTATGATATATTTCGAAACCATACTTAATTATAGAAAAGAGGAGCAAAGACATGAAAAGTAAATTTTTATTATGTGCGATTGCGGCAAGCGTAATGATCTCATGCTTTAATTTATCTTTTACTCCAAGCCAAGCAAATGCAGCAACCCCAGAAGGATTACCTAAGGTTACCATTGTGGGTATGGGCGGAACGATAACCAGCACCGCTTTGGGTCGCGAGCTTTTTCAATCCTATGGCACGCCCAAAGTTTCTATTTCGGATATACTCGCAAGGCTTCAACCCGAAATTGCTAAAGTCGCAGATGTGAATGTGCGTGAAGTATACAATATTGGTTCAGCCGAAACTACAACTGCCAACCTCTATAACCTAACGCTTGCTATTGATGAGGTATTGGCAGATCCAACCGTTGACGCTGTTGTCGTTAACAACGGCACTAACATTATGGAAGAGCTTGCCTACTGGACAGACCTCACTGTACAAAGCCAAAAGCCGGTTGTTTTTACTGGTTCTATGAGACAATCCAATACGTTTTCCTTTGATGGCGAAGCTAATTTATTCAACGCAATCAGGCTTGCAGCGAGCCGTGAAACGACATGCTACGGCACGGTCCTGATGATGAACGATGAGTTTTTTGCTGCACGTGAAGTAACGAAAACAGACGCCTTGCGTCTTGATACATTCGATGGCGGTCGTTACGGTGCACTTGGAACTGTCGATGAGAATCGCATTCGTACCGTTAGAGCACCGGCTCGGATTATGAGTTGTGGCACTGAAGCATGGAAAACCCCTTTCAACCTGAAGAATGTTAAAGCTGAGGATTTGGCTAAAGTAGAAATCGTATATAGCTATACGGAGGCCGATGGATTGCCAATTACTGCGTTAGCAAATGCCGGAGTAAAAGGAATTGTAACAGCTGGACATGGTGCTGGCGGTATATCTACCTCTCAAAGCCAGGCTCGTAAAGAGGCCATTGAAAAGGGTGTCGTATTCGTGAGCGCAACCCGTGCTGGCTCCGGAGCTGTCTATGACACGAAAGCACCAGGAATTATTGGCGGCGCTGATCTTCTACCCCAGAAAGCGAGAATTTTGCTTCAATTGGGGCTTACCTTCTCCAAAGATACCGAGCAAATCAGAGGTTGGTTTGAATCGATCGGATTACCAGAATTCAATATGTCTAAACATTAGAGACGACTTTATTAACAAAAAAACGTCAGGAGCTACTCTCCTGACGTTTTTTATTGCACTAACTCCTGCATGGATGCGCCGGAAACGGACACTTCATTCGCACCCCATCAGCCTTTCAGTTACCCCTTCACCGATCCAAGCAGCATCCCATTGAAAAAGAGGCAGTCCAGTTGCATTAATCATAACAACAAATTAAATTGATATGCATTTAACACTTCTTCCCTACAATGATACAAGAGGGTTTAAAGGGAGGGATTTTATACATGAATATTAAAAGGTTACAGATCCATCCAGAATGGTTAGGCAGGGCAAGAATGGTGATTCCACCACCTCATTTTGCTGTCGCCGTAAGAAAAAAACTGATAGGATCTTTCGTAATCGTTATACTTTTGGGCTTTTTTGGATGGACCAGTCTGAGCAGGATCGCATCGATACAGCAGGATAACGAAAACATCACAAATTTTTGGCAATTTAACATAGAAACAATGAACAAGATAAATGGGCTCGCTGAACAAATGCCTGCCCTCCAGGGGAACAGGAGCTTGGAACCAAATGAAGACATTAAAAAGCAGTTGATGCCTGAGGCGTTAATGCTGTTCACCGCCGTTGAATTAAATCTCCAGCATTACGAAACGAAGATTAGAACCGAAGAGGAACAGGTTTATTGGGATATGCTGTCTAACGCGTGGAAAAACTACAAAGATTTTCATTCCAATGCCTCTATACTTTCAACCCAAGTGATTGTCGTCGATGACCCTGGAACGAACACTGATCCATCTACGAAAATGCTCACCAGTACCCAGGATGCCTACGATAGGATGCAAAAGCAGCTTGATCTGTTGATCAAGCTGAATCGTGAAGGAAACTTGGCTTCCACCGCTGAAAACGAACGTCTTTATAATCAGGCGCTGGCAGAGACGGTGATGACTTTTCTCTTTGCTGCAGCCATAGCCGCCGGATTGTCACGGGTTATATCCAAACTATAAAATCCAGGATGCTGCCTAGGAGCGGAAAATCGAAAGGATCTATCCCACAATTATACTTAAAGCATGGCAGGCTTTCTCTAATGGCATCAATTACACCTCTCTTTTGAATGACCCAAACTCAATCGCAACTGGAGCCGATGGTGGAGCACAGCACAAAGATAAGTCCTTGGCATCCCCCGCTGATTCAAACTCCGAATCTTCTTTGGTATAAAAAATCTCCCAAGCGTTTCCATCAGGGTCATACACCCACACTTTATCTTGGATCGCATAACAGCAAGTGGTATTCATCTCGTCAATAAGGAGCAAGCCTGACTGCCTCAGCCTTTCACCCATAGCCAGCACTTCTTCCGTACCATTAACTTGAAAGCCTAGGTGGTTCAATACGCCTTCTTTTTCAAAAGCACGGACATTCAGCGAAAAATGCAAAGCCGGTTCTTCCAATTCGAATTTCGCATAATTATCCTTGATTTTCGAAGGCTCTACTCCAAAAAAGCTTCGATAAAAATCCAGTGATTTAACCAAGTCCGTACAATTTATGGAAACATGCATTCTTTTAATCATCGACAACACCTCTTACTTTCCTTCAGTTATATATTTTTCGATTCGTGACTTAATCGCATCCCGTACTTCTCGGAATTTGTCCATAATCTCCTCTTCTGTTTCTGTCGCTTTCGCAGGATCCTCAAAGCCCCAATGCCATTTCACAACATCGTTATTGGGGATTACCGGACAATGCTCATCCGCAGGCCACACAAGGTAATCACATAATCAGCACGGTTTAATAAACCCACTTCAATGACCTTGGATTTGTTCTTGCTTTCCATTTGCCATTCCCTTCCTCATTTTTATGATATTAAATTCAGCCACAAGTACAGGCCAGTCAATGAAATGAACAGCGTAGGTACCGTAAGCAGTTAACTGCAGCATTCGTTTTCTTCACAAACAAGTTGATTGATCTTCACCTTTTGTGAAGGGAGCTGTTTCAAAATTTCAGCAATATAAGGTTTGTCTTGGACCGTTAAGGAATAATAAACCCATTGGCCCCTCTTGGCTTCTTTCACCAAGCCACCGTCTTTCAATTTGCGCATATGTTGGCTGATGTTTGGCTGGCTGGTGTGTAAAATATCCACGATCTCGCACACACATAGCTCTTTTTCATTAAGCAGGGCGACAATCGTCAATCTGTTCTTATCTCCCAGCAGCTTGAGCACATCAGCTATTTCTTCGATTTGACTCATAGATCTTCTCTCCTTTTTAAGCGACGGGGATCTTCATCCACTTCAGCAGGCCAATCACTTTTAATTCCCCGCTATAAAAGCTCGCGAAGGCTTCAGCCATTTGGCTGCGAAAGCGAATTTGATAGCAAAGAAAGTAAATACGGGTTAGTTTTGTTTTCATTTTCTCACACTCCTTTTCAATTGTAAATGATTATATAATTATTTACTTATTAATAAATGTTAATAAATTATTAATGTTAAACTGATTGAGGTTTTTCTCTATAAAATGAAAGTGTCATTGGATTTGATAAAAAAAAGGGCTCTTTCGCAGACCGTGCGAACAGAGCCCTTTTTTGCAATGGTACCCCAAAACTAAAACGCCAACTTACTAGAGATCTCTAACTAACTCCCTGATTGTTTACTGTAGCAATGTAATCGATAATCAATTCAACGGCTTCCTCTATGGTCTGCACCTTAAAGATAACCCGGTTTTCCTCTATATCCTTAGCCGTATGCTCATAGCGTGGGTCATAATAGTGTTCGAGCAGTAGTTTGACAGCTTCCGCAAATTCATCCGCAAGTAAATGTGCTTCTATTTCTTTGGCTATCGGGGTATGGATACGGCTTTTAATATGCCGGAATGCCTTTAGGCATTCTTCTTTATGCTCCCATGGACGGTAATCCTCTAGGGTATGCCGCACCCGTTCTTCGATCGGCACTTCGATAAACAACTGCACCCCGGTGTCTTTGGCTTCAACGACAAACCCGGGAAGAACTGCCTTTCCTATCCGTTTACTTTCGGCCTCGAATAACACAAACGGCGAATCGTTATGCTGCAGCAGATCCTTTAAGAGCAGCGTTTCAAATGTTTTCTGGTTATTTGATTCCAAACCGATTTCCCCAAAAACCGAACCTCTATGGTTAGCCATTGCCTCAAAATCTAGCACAGGGTATCCTTTTTCTTTCAAGCTTCGTAAAATAAGGGTTTTTCCAGAACCCGTGTTTCCATTAATAACAAAGGCTTTCGGTTGAAATTTAAATTGGCCAAGGGTTTCTACTACCCATTTGCGGTAAGCCCGAATGCCTCCGGACAACCGATAAACCCGAATGCCCATAAGCGATAGAACCGTAGCTGTCGTCCTGCTTCGCATGCCGCCGCGCCAGCAAAATACCGTTTTTTGGCCCTCTATCTGCTCGAATGTTTTGATGAATGCAGGCAATTTGGCAGAAAAAATTTCCAAGCCTTTATCTTTGGCAGCCTGTACACTCACCTGCTTGTAAATGGTTCCGACCTCCGACCGTTCCGCATCATCAAATAAGGGAATATTCAAGCTTCCCGGAATCGTAGCATCTTCAAACTCGGAAGGCGACCGTACATCAATCAGAACGAGTTCCTTTTGGTGCTGCAGCTTGAGCAGCTCTTCTATGCTGATATCTTGAAACAACGAACATCGCTCCCTTTAAATAACTACAATATGCCCTCGATGATCGGATGTCGTTTCACCGATTAAGCTTGCTTCAACACCTGCTTGCAGCATGTCCGCAAGGAGGCCAGCCGCCTGGTCGCCGGCTACAGAAATCAGCAGTCCTCCTGAAGTAACGGCGTCGCACAGAATCCATTGATCGATTTGGTCCAATGCTTCCGGGAATGTTACGGAGCCCTGCAAATGGGCAAAATTATTTTTGGTCCCACCAGGCACAAAACCCTCTTCTGCCAGCTCTTTTACACGTGCTAAAACAGGTACCTGCTTCTGGAATATACGCAAGCCGACATCACTTCCCTTTGCCATCTCCGAAGCATGTCCTAACAGACCGAAACCGGTGACATCCGTACAAGCATGGATCTCATAGGGTTCCATGATTTCTGCGGCTTTTTTGTTCAGTGTCGCCATAACCTGGGTGATCCGTTTTACTTCTTCCTCGCTTAGACGATCCTTCTTGATCGAGGTCGTTAGAATACCAATTCCAATTGGTTTAGTCAGAATCAGCTTATCGCCAGATTTCGCTCCGGCATTCGTCAGCACCTTGTCAGGATGGATGAGTCCTGTAACGGCAAGCCCAAATTTGGGTTCATTGTCATCAATGGAATGCCCTCCGACGAGAGTGATACCAGCTTCTTTCATTTTATCACCAGCTCCACGCAAAATGTCGGCCAATACCTGTTTGTCCAACGTCTTAATTGGAAAAGCGACGATGTTAAGTGCAGTTAGCGGCTTGCCTCCCATGGCATAAATATCGCTTATTGCATTCGCCGCGGCGATTTGCCCAAAGGAATAAGGATCGTCCACAATGGGTGTGAAAAAATCCACGGTTTGGACGATAGCCAGTTCATCGTTGATCTTATAGACCCCTGCATCGTCACTCGTGTCAATCCCCACAAGCAGATTCGGGTTTGGAATGGCCGGTGGCAGACTGCTGATCACTTGCTTCAGGTCGGCAGGACCGATTTTGCAGCCGCACCCTCCCTTGGTTGAATATGAGGTTAGTTTTATGGTCATGTATCGTTTCCCCTTTAAATAAATGATATAAGATACCGTGAACTATTAAATGTGCTTACGGTTATGTTATGATGATACACGAATTTATGTTTAAAAACTAATTTTCGGAGGATCATATGTCTCAGTCTTACGAGTCAACTCAAGAACAGTCAGCTCGCAAAAAAATTATGCTATCTGTCATTGTATTTCTAATAATAGCAGTGGCTGGCTTGACCTATGTCAAATGGTGGCCTTACTATTTAAAAGCGTTGGATGCCGCCGCCAACCATACCATAGGCACCTCTATTATTTCCGGCAAAAATGCGCTGGCTCCCAGTCCTTCCTGGAGTGCAGCATGGGATTATGCCCTAGCCTATTACAAGTCAGTTTGGAAAGCTGCTGTCTTAGGTATTGTGCTCGGTTCTTTATTACAGGTGCTGCTCCCTTCTACCTGGCTGCTCAGAGTATTAGGAAAAACAACCTTCGGCAGCACGGCGATCGGTGGACTTGCCTCTATTCCTGGAATGATGTGCACCTGTTGTGCAGCACCCTTGGCGGTTGGCATGCGGAAAAAGAATGTTTCCGTTGGAGCCAGCCTTGCTTTCTGGTTAGGAAATCCTACACTCAATCCAGCTACGTTAGTGTTTATGACTTTTGTTTTATCCTGGAAGTTCACGCTTATCCGACTCGTTTTCGGATTCATACTCACCTTCGGTGTAAGTTATTTTGCAAACCGTTTCGCTGGAACTTTGACACTTCCTCCAGAGGTTAATTCGGTGCAGAAAGAGACGATCAAGGAGCATTCCGACCCTTTGTGGGTTAGATGGATGAAAAGTATGGGGACCATGGTCCTGCATATCGTCCCGGCTTATGTGGTTGCTGTTCTATTATTAGGAGCCGCCAGAGCCTGGCTTTTCCCTGCCGTAGGTGAAACGGCGGCCAACAGCTTAATGACCATTATTGGATTCTCTATAGCAGGAATGCTGTTCGTTATTCCCACAGCAGGGGAGATCCCGATTATCCAATCCTTAATGTCCTTTGGGCTTGGAACCGGCCCTGCCGCTGCTTTGTTGCTGACATTGCCTGCTGTCAGCTTGCCTTCCTTGCTCATGATATCAAGATCGTTTCCTAAAAAGGTCATCATCTTTGTTGCTTGTGCGGTCGTTGCTCTTGGAATTCTCAGCGGTATTGCAGGTTCAATTTTTCTTTAAGACATTCTAGCGCTTCCCCTGCTTCGACATCAACCAAATTTTTACATCCCGAATTGTACTCTCAAAAAGGGCAACGTGGCATCAACTTGACAGTAGTTGAATAAGGTAAATTTCCCTATTTTGTTATAAAAATACAAAAGAAGGTGAATAAATGGAAAAATCTTTATCAGATATGTCACTTGAAGAATTATGGGAACTGTTTCCGATTATACTGAAAGAACATAATCCAATATGGAAAGACTGGTATTTACAAGAAGAAAAACTGCTTAAACACATAATCAGTAATCAATATATCGAACGAATAAATCATATAGGAAGTACCTCTGTAAATGGATTGTTAGCAAAGCCAACGATAGATATATTGCTTGAAATAACAGAAAACTGCTATTTAAAGTTTTTAGTTAGAGTGTTGGAGGAAAACGGGTATATCTTTGAAAAGCAACCACATAAGCCATCACCTCATATGATGTTTATGAAAGGCTATACTGAAAATGGTTTTGCCGAAAAGGTATTTCACCTTCATATTAGATATAAAGGCAACTGGGATGAACTATATTTTAGGGATTATCTAAGAGAACATAAGGATATTGCAGAGAAATATGCTCAATTAAAGCTAAGTTTAAGAGACAAATATCAGCACGATAGAGATGGATATACAGAAGCTAAGGCAGACTTTGTTGAAAAATATTCTAAAATTGCAAAGGAAAGTATATCTCATTGAGTAAATAAAAATTTCTTCAGATGTTAAATGACAGGATTGTAGTTTTTGATTTTTATAAAGATAAACAGGTACTTTTGTTTAACAAGAATGGGAAACCCTTGAAATTGGGTTTCCCATAATTTTATCAAGAAAAATCAACATTAAAATTTAACAGTGCCAAGATTTTAAATGTTCTATGGATGCAAAGACATCTAATTTGTAATTTCCGCCTTCATAAATTAGCTTTGTTATCGAGCACTCAGGAACCAGGTTGCTTTGTACTGCCACAAAAAATTAGGGTGCCAAACATTGAGTTGGTTCTCGGAAAATGTATGAACCAGAAAATCAGTTATTAATCCTCCATGAGTAACCATTATAATCTTACTTTCGGGCGGATGTTTCTTTGCCAATTCTAATAATAAAGAGGATAAGCGTGCACCTGCCTGCTTCGCAGAATCACCTATGGGTGGTATATAGTCGGGATCACGTGTACACCGCTCCCACATTGCGACAAATTCATCAAATGTTTGTTCAGGTAAATCTCCCCAGTTGGCACGTTCCCGCAAACGACGATCCTCTGAAATCGTTGATTTCGTTTTTAATGCAATATATTCGGCGGTTTTTTTCGCCCTTCTGAGTGGACTCGTAACTATGGTTGTTATCGGTAAGTTACAAAAGCTTCGAGCTGTCGCTTGTGCTTGTAGTATACCATTGGGGGTAATGGAGACATCTCCAATCTTCTTTTCTTTTATAGCATGCCTGACAAGAAAGAAAGTTGTACTCATTTAACCAAGCCTCCTGCTTGTATTTTACTGTTTTTTTCACAGCTTAGGCTACAGGTATTTTAATCACAATTTTTTTGTCATGGGCTCCCTATTCATTTCACATTAACGAACATATGTTCCTTAATAATCGATTTAATTCTCATTAACCTGCCTGTTAGATGAAAAATGGCTGCCTCTCGGCAGCCATTTTGGCATTGAACTATCGTACTCGGTAGTTGATATACAGATTAATTCAAGTCATAGATTCTGCTTCCAGCAGCTTTTTCAAAAGCTTAACAGCATGAATGAATCGTTCGGGGCCGTCTTGATCCGTATACTTATTTTTCGTACTCAGATGCTTTCTTTTTCAATTCGTCAAATGCTTGTTCCGGTGTTGATTTGCCGAACATTAGTGCTTCAGTGATCGATTTGTATTCTTTGGCTTCAAAGTTGCTCCATCCTTTGGAGCCGGGGTTAAACGGCTGCGCTCCAGGCGTTGCCTTCGCAATCATATCGACGGTCAATTTATCCGCTGCCGTAAATTTAGGCTGCAGTTGGGCAACTATTTTGTTGGAAACCGGTACGCCGCGTGTTGTGCCGGATATTTCCCCAACTTCAGGGTCATTAATAAACCAATCAATAAACTTGGTAGCTTCCGCTTTATTCTGAGAGTCTTGGCTTACACTGAAAAAGAAAGTTGCTTTCAACCAACTGCCGCCTTCCTTACTTCTAGGCGTTGCGGAAACCCCTATACTACCGGGCTTCAAGCTCTCCCACGAGGAAGCTTGAGCCGCGTGGGCATTTCTGAAAATAATTTTCCCGTTAATCATAAGGTCAAGCTTGGGATCCAGCTCTTTATCGCCAACAGCTACATCCGCCGGGGGTATAATGCCTTCTTTTCTAAAATCACTATAAATTTTAACCCATTCCAGCCAAGTATCCCTGTCGAAATTGAATTTACCATCCATCGTTATCCCCAGACCCTTGCCCTTGCTTAATTGATAGGAGTAATATGCTTCTCTACTGGTCGTTCCATCCTGCATGACGTATTGATCTTTGCCAATTTTAGCTTTGATGTCTCTGGCCATTTTAAAATACTCTTCATAAGTGATACCGTCTTTTAGCTGAAACCCGAGCTTGTCCAGCGATGCTTTATCATAAATGACTCCCCAAGCATTATTACCGAGCGGTATGGCTGTTTGTTTACCTTTAAATTGCCCCGCTTCCGCAAGCTTGGGATCGATATCCTTAATATTGATGTTGCTTAGATCAGCCAGTTGGTTTCTAGCATTCCAGTCGGCTAACCAAGCCGCATCCATCTGAACAATATCAGGCGCATTTTTGGCTGCAGCTTGTGTGGTCAATTTATCGATATATCCGTCGAAGCCTGAAAATTCCGGTTCAAAGGTGACGTTAGGATTTTTCTTCGTATACAGTTCGAGAATTTTGAGTGTTGCATCATGTCTGGGCTGGGAGCCCCACCAATTAATGCGCAGCTTTACAGGCTTGTTGCTTGCAGCTGCCGGTTGACTGCTATCCGGTGCTACCGCTGTTGGTGCCGCACCTCCACAACCCGCCAATGATAATCCCATTACTGCTGTTAGTACGGAAAGAGTGACTTTTCTTCGCATTGTCAACATACTCCATATCCCCTTTGATTTTATATTCTACGTCGGACAAACTCTAGTTTACCTCTTTACTAGTAAATCGCTTTCAAACCAATCATAACAACATTAGCAGCCTATTTATATAATACTAGAACACAATTTGCTTCAATATTGTCAGAATGTTCATCAGTTAATGATAAAGATTATTAGCCTTTAATTCCTGAAGTAGCAATACCTTCAACAAAATGCTTTTGAGCAAGGAAAAAAATAATTACTGAAGGGATCACGGATACAAGTCCCATGGCCAATAATTGTCCCCATTCCTGGACGGATTGCGAATCATTAAACATTCGGAGCGCTAAGCCCACCGTATATTTATCAACAGAGTTAATATAGAGCAAATGACCAAAGAAATCATCCCAGTTCCACAAGAAGCAATAAATGAGCACAGTGACAAGCGCAGGCTTAGTTAAGGGAATAACGATCCTCCAATAAATACCAAACCAGCTGCAGCCATCTATTTTGGCTGATTCGTCCAACTCTTTAGGAATCCCTCTAATAAATTGAACCAGCAAAAATACGAAGAATGCACCCCCTGCACCCCCTGCAAGAGAATGGGGAACAATGAAAGGCAAATAAGTATTCACCCAGCCAAAGCTATGAAAAAGCGCATATTGCGGAATAATCGTAACTTGTCCGGGGAGCATGAGCGTGAGCATCAATATAGAAAACCAAAAATTACGAAGTGGAAAATCCAGACGCGCAAACCCAAAAGCAACAAGGCTGCATGAAAGTACAGTCGTAATTAATATCCCAAACTCCAATTGTGCATTGTTGAGATAAAAGTCGGTAAACGAATGTCCGGGTATAGCGTACCAGCCATTCTTGAAATTACTCCACAGGGGATTTGCTGGAAACAGATTTGGCAGGCGCATCTCTTGATTCGATTTCAAGGAAGCACCGACCCACCAAATAACAGGATACATCATGATCAAGCTGAGTAGAGTAAGCCCCAGATGCCTGAACAGAAGATTACGTCTTAGGTTCATCGACTTTTTCCCCCTTCATTCTCATAAAATACCCAATATTTCGATGTCAGGAATATAAGCGCCGTGGAGGCCACGATAATCAAAAGCATGATCCAAGCAAGACCAGAGGCATACCCCATTTGAAGCCTGCTGAAAGCCCGTTCATATAAATAAAGCGAATAGATATAAGTCGAATTGGCGGGTCCACCATTCGTGATGATCATCGCCGGTGTGAACATCTGGAAGGCTCCAATAATCCCCATCACTGTATTGAAATACAGGGTAGGCGAGAGCATCGGTAAGGTAATATTAAAAAACTGCCTCATCTTGCCTGCTCCGTCAACCGACGAAGCTTCATATAAATCAATCGGTATTTGCTTTAAGCCTGCCAGAAAAATGACCATTGCGGAACCGAATTGCCAGCCCACCAGTAAAATTAAAGTCCATAACGCCGTATCGGGATTGGTTACCCATCCGGTGCCCTCTATACCGAACATAGCCAATATATTGTTAATAAAGCCCTCCTTCCCAAAAATATTTTTCCATAGAATCGATACGGCGATACTGCCACCAATTAAAGAGGGGAAATATATGGCGGTTCTATACGCTGACATCCCCTTGATGCTCTTGGCAAGTAAGATCGCTACGAATAAGGCCGCAATCAGTTTTATTGGGGTTGAAGCCACCACGTACAGGAAGGTCACCTTGACAGCTTGTATAAAGCGATCATCGGATGTTAGTATTTGGTTATAATTTTTAAAGCCTACCCAATTAGGCTCTTCCAAAAGGGAGAAATCCGTAAACGAATAATATAACGATTGCACAATGGGGTATAAGGTCAAACCGAGAAAACCGATCAACCAAGGCGATATAAACAAATAGCCGGCAATGGGTGACTCCCATCGCTTAATCTTGGGTTTGGGGCGCGTTGCCAATGGCATTGGTAATGACGTTGTTGTACTTTCTTTCATTTAAGCCCACCTCATTTATGATATGATATGATATGATGATTTTCTTATTATAGATTTGAGCAAGCTTCATGCCTATAAGGGTATATCACTATTTCTTTTAAATTAGTCCGAACTTTGTGGTTGGAGGAATATCTATGTGGAAGATCGCGATCATTGATGATGACAGACAGGTTCTTAAAGGAATGAAGCAAGCGATTCCTTGGGGTGAGATTGGCGCTGAATGGGTCGGCGAAAGCACGAATGGCGCAAATGGGCTTGAGCTTATACGGCAAAAAAAACCGGATATCGTCATCACAGATGTGTACATGCCTGGGATGGATGGGCTAAGTATGATTGAAAGGCTGCGGGAAGAGCATTATGAAGGCAAGTTTCTCATTCATAGTGGATATTCCGATTTCGAATTCGCCCGTAAAGCATTAAGGTTGAATGTGGAAGACTATTTATCCAAGCCAGTTTCCCGAAAAACGCTTCATGAAGCACTTCAACGTGTCATCCTTGCAGCTGAAAAGGAAAATAAAATTCAATTGGAGCAACAAGAGCTTAGAGATAAAGTGATCCTATATGAACCGTTCGTCCATAAAGAATGGTTAAAAACTGCAGTTATTGGAACGATGGATGATAGCAACAAAGAACACCCGATGTTCAACAGTGATAAGTTCCTCAGCCATTTAGTGCTTGGAATTGAAATTATGAGAACCCCTCGTTTATCTAAAGTCAGCGCACCAGACCGGTCTTTATTCCGATTTGCCATTCAAAATATTATTCAAGAAATACTAAACGAAGACAAGCTTTCCTTTGATTATGTTGAACTGCATGGTTACCATGTAGCGTTAATTCTTCATTACGAGCAAGAATCCAAATATGAGGAATTTAAAAATGAAGCGATCCAAGTTGCCCAAAAAATCATCGATTCTGTACAAAAATATCTATATATCAATCTACGTATCGGTATTGGGGGTTTAAAAAATCATTGGTCCTCTATATCCGAATCTTTGGAAGAGGCGTTCCATTTTTTATCTCAGGAAACAACATTAATGCCATCCTCAAGCTTGTTTGAATTCTGTGATGCTACAGGTAAACGTTTTCACACAGAAAGTATGCTCGCCAAGCCGATGAGATTCTATCACCAGATAATCGAGGATATCAAAAATACGCAAGGTAAAATGGCTGAAAAGATCATTAACGACTATATTTCCACTCTAAAAGAATATAAGGATTCCTCCCTCCCACCTTCGTTTAACGTACTCGGTGCGCAGTTTTGGATGATCGCCAGCTATGCGCTGAATGACGAAAAAATTCGTCTATGGGAGATATTTACGGAATCCCAAATCGAATCGGAGCTGCTGAACATCCATACCGCCGATCAATTTGAAGGTTGGTTGAACGACAAGATCAAAGGAATTTGCATCAATCAGAATTGGCATGAAAATCTTAAGCATAAGCAGGCCGTGGATTTCATGAAACAATATATCCATGAAAACTATACTAGGGAAATCACTTTAGCTGAGCTCGCTGAGAAAGTATTTATATCCAGAAATTATTTAAGTCTTATTTTCAAAAATGCAACCGGGGAAACGATCAATCATTATATTATCCGGGTAAGGATGGAAAAAGCAAAAGCGCTGCTTTTGAAGGGAACGCTTAAAATTTATGAGATTGCAGAAAGCGTCGGATATAAGAATATCCCGTATTTTAGTACTACCTTTAAGAAACATTTTGGTATTACACCTGTAGAGTTAATTAGATAATGAGGGTGGGAAATGAATGAAGCATATGTTCAAAAAATATCCAATTTATTATTTGTTATATGGGGGTTTCTCCAGTTTCATGGTCATCCTATTAGTTGTCGTGATAGGGCTTGCTTATTCGCTTTCCGCTCAGGAAATGGTTAAAAATACATCTTATTATCAACAAAACGTACTGAATGAGCTTTATAGCAAGATTGGCATCCAGATGCGTTCCATTGAGCAAATTTCACTTGCCGCTTCGCGGAATTCCATACTTTTCGACTATTCACCGTTATCCAGAGATCAATATTCAGATCATAAAAAAAGCGCAGAGCTGGAAGAATTTCTAGCCAATATCACCTATGCTACACCCATGATTTCATCGATTCAATTTTACACAAAGAATGTAGTCCCCATTCAATCTCAGACACCAGTTGTGTTTATCGAGGAAGAGAAGGCTAAACAGGAGGTTTGGTACGATTGGGTTCAAAATACAGATTTTACCTGGATTGGTGAACGGACGATTAAACTATTTAACGGTGAATTTGCCGTTATCAGTTTTGCCCGAAAAGTGTATTCACCTACTGGTGAATACAGCGGGTTATTGCTGTTGAATATCAAAGCGGCAACGATTCAAGCTCTAGTCCGCGGGGAAACATCTGACGCCAACCGTATTTTACTGGATTCCGGGGGAAGGACGATTACATTGATCGGAGATCCAGAGCTTAGGAATAATATCAAAGATTTTCTCCCCTCCATAAACAATGGATCTGGATATTTAAAAGTGAATACCGAAGGTTATACGCTGGCCAATTCCCAAAGCCACTTGATGGTATGGTCCAAGCATTTTAATTCAGACTGGACCCTTGTTGAGTTTACACCTTGGAAGCAGATTACTGCGGGCAGCGTTCATAATGCGTTTATCTTGTGGCTTGTTGGGATATTGACCATCTTCCTATCATTATTTTTCACTTTATTATTTTCGAACCAGTTTATTAAGCCGATCCGGCTTTTGCTGCATGAAATGGGTAGATACTCTGCGAACGCCAATAAAGTAAAGCTTCCTGAGGATTATTCCAATGAATACGGAGTCTTATTCTCGGGGTATAGGAAGCTGATTGACCGCATTCAAGAGCTATATCTGTCTCTGGAAAATCAGTACAAAGGACAGAAGAAAGCAGAAATTAAAGCGCTGCAGGCGATGATTAACCCGCACTTCCTCTACAACACGCTCGATCAATTAAATTGGATGGCTCTTGGGGCGGGGCAGGATAAGATGAGTGAAATTCTCGAGCTGATGGGTAAAATGTTCCGGATCGGCTTATCCAATGGCGAAAGCTTGATTACGATTCGTGAGGAGCTCTTACACGCAGGCTGCTATATGCAGATCCAGCAGTTACGTTGGGAAGAAGGGTTAATTGTCAGTGTGGATGTACCGCATGAGCTGGAATCCTTTTTTATACCAAAAATGACCCTTCAGCCCTTTATTGAAAATGCCATCATGCATGGTTTTGACGGGAGAACAAGCGGGAGTATCAGTATCCATGCTGCCAAAGAAGCAGAATCGATTGTGATTACGATTTCGGATGACGGAGTCGGGCTCAAAAAGAACTGGAATTCTGGAGAGAAAAGAAGTACTGGAGGGTATGGAATTCGTAATGTTAAAGAAAGATTTGAGGCTTTTTTTGGGATTGTCTATGGAATTGAAATTAGTAATAATGAGCTCAGCAGCGGGGTAACCGTAATCATTCGAATTCCACAGCTTACCAATAATGACATTGAAGGTCTGGGGAAGCCTGTAGACAGCCTGGCTTAACCATCGAACCAGCGTCTGGAGGTATTGATTAAAAAAAACCTAGCCTGTGGCTAGATCCTTGTCTAAGCTCATACCTTTGTACGCTCCCGAGGACATGGGTATGGGGTTCCGGTCGCTGATGAAGTTCGTGTTCCTTGAATTTTTGGCTTCCAGCGGTTGGAACACGAGCTTCAAAGGCGAACGCTTCGCTCCTCCACCCCACACCCATGTCCTCTTTCATTCTTTTGGTGCTGCCTCCCACTTCTTATTCCCAAGCTTATCTTCAATCTTGTATCCATAACCGTGAACCCCCTAAGCGTCAATCCTTTCAATATTGGATTATTGTATCCCGTTAGCTCAACAAATTTGTGCCACAAAATCGATGATCACGGAATTTTGCCTTCTTCGTTCTTGCGGTTATAGCAGGGAATAGAATAAATAATGTGAAGATGGATTCATCAAGGGAGGATAATAATGGCATACGGATCATTCCGTCCATACAAAATGGTAACCTATACATCGATCATTCGCGAGGACATCCCTTCGGGTCTCAGCTATGAAGCTCTTGTAGCGGCATTCGAGCGAGAACTGGGGCGGTGGGATCCGGTCGTCGAAACGGCGCTCATTGAGGAAAAAGCGCCTTGGGAGAAAGTGGAGCAAGCCTTTCAACGTATGGCGGGTCCCCATGGACTAATGATTTTTTCTCATGTGGATCAGGGTCGTTTAACCTCACTTCATAATGGCATTAAAAAATGCATTCTGTATATGGTCGGCAACGGAGTCGTCGCCGAGCCCATACTTACCATAGATATTCGAGCCAGCTTGTACGTACCGTTCCGGGTTTGTCTTTATGATAACGGCAACCCGGACGGCGCGATCATTGGATATCAGCGCCCATCGTCTTTTCTGGCGACACTGAATCAACATGCTCTATATCCCTATGGTCACTTGCTTGACTACAGAATGGACTGTGTCATTCAGTGCATTTTAAGAAATTATCGAGGTTAGCAAGCAAAGAGCCAATCATATGTGCATCATGCAAAAGCTAGCCTTGCCTTCCAATGATTTTGGAGCCTGCCTCGTATTCAACATACAACGGGCATAAAACAAACGCTAAAAAGACGCATTCTCCTACATCTGTAGAAGAACACGCCCTATTAATTTTGTTTTAGCAGCTACACCGGTTAAACAAGCACAGCCCTTATTTTTCTAACACTTGTGATCATTGTATGAATACTTAATATGACCTAGAAGTTTTCCAGAATATTTTCGATAACGTTGGTTTCAGTAACCGATCTGTCTTTGCACAGCATTTTACATTTCTTCTCAGACAGGAATTTTCTGGCCAGCTCTTTATCCTTAATAATGTATTTAAGTGAATGATTATCCGATACCGGTAAATAAGTGACCATTTTGTAGGCATTATACTCGGCCGATGTTATCTCTCTATTCAAATCCCGGATTACTAATTCTGATTCTTTGAATCCCGTCATGATGAGTAATGAAATATCCTCGTTATAGCCTTTTTCCGGAAGATTTCCATTCATATAATAACATTTTACCATTCATATTCCCCCCATTCATTAAACGGCCTCATCATTGAAAATACTTAGAGGTAAGTATGCCGAAACGATCCAGTTCGGTTTATCAACAACCTCGCTGATTTTGAGGTCAACAGCAACCGAGCACAGCTGATAGGACTCCTCACGGGTTAGGCCATACTCCTGTACCAGGTGATCGACCATCTGGCGAACCGATTACTTGGTTGCATCCATAAGATCCGGCTCGATGCCGGTTGTGGCGAAGTAGCCTTTGCTATCCGTCTTGGTAAGAGGACTTGGCGTGATAAATTGCGGTCCGGGAATTGTGCGGCCTTTGCGAAGGTGAAACCGCAGCGTGACCTGCATAGGCGCCTCAATACCATTGATACAAACTTCGCCGTCCCCTTGTGCGGCATGACAGTCACCAGCTGAGAATAGGGCACCCGGAGCGTAGACCGGCAAAAAGAGCGTGGAGCCTGCCACAAGATGGCGAATATCCATGTTGCCGCCTGCGCTGCGAGGTGGTGTGGTTACGAATGCGCCTGGCTCGGCAAGTACAACACCCATGCAGCCACAGAAAGGCTCTAAAGGTATACGGATGCCAGGCTTAAAATCGGTATAACCATCCTTCAGGTCCCAATGCGTAATAAGTGTTTCAAACTCACCGGGGAGCAGGCCGCTTTCCGGGGTACAGCGAGTCCATCCCCAGCCTTTATGCTTAAAGTCTAGGATCTCCACAGCGATGCTGTCACCCGGTTCGGCACCCTCAATAAAAATGGGACCCGTTAATGCATGGCCTTTGATTTGACGGGGGGCGAGCATTTCTTCCAAAGTACGATCGGGATGCATATGGCCATTGGACGCATCGCGGCAATCCATGATAACCGTATCACCGGGTTGAATGGTTAACCTGGGTGGTATCGAGTTGTCCCAGGTATGGTGAACGATTGAATCATCCAGAAAATGTTCGTTCATTGGACCCTCCTTGTTATTGATGCATCAGCATAATGAATTCACGGTACATCTATCATGTCTCCTAAACCTTGGAGGCCAGTTCTTTTTTCGGTTCCGAATTGGCAACAATCGGGCTTGCTGCTTTGGATTCCGAAATAGATTGAGCAAGAAATATGGCTACCATTAATAGTACAGCAGTACCCACAAATATTCCATGTGTGGAAAACATGCCCCCGATCAGACCTCCGATCATTGGTCCGATCATCGATCCCAGCTGATTAGCCGTATTATTAAGCCCGAATGCCCTTCCTCTGAAATCACTCGGAGTGCTTCGCACGACCAGCCCGTTTATTGCAGGAATAACTGCACAGAAGAAAGCTCCGTAAATAAAGCGTACAATGGAAAATCCCCATATATCATGAAAAAAGATTTGGGCAAAGCTTCCTATGGCTCCACCCGCCAAGCCGATGATCAAAACAGAGCGGAAGCCGATACGATCGGCTAATTTACCCCATGATGTAGCGAATAAAATGCCGGTAATTCCCACGAGTGAGAATACAAAGCCTGCTAATAATGAAGTGTTTTTTGCAGCCCCACCGAGCTCTACTATATATAAGCTTAAAACTGGCTCTACCGTCATGACCGAAATAGAAACGATGCAGGATACCATTAAGACCATAGAGAATGTACGATTGGACGCTGCCAGCTTAAAGGACTCAAAAACTGAGCTTCGTGTACCGGATATGGCAAATTTTTCTTCCTTCACCAGAAAGATAACGGATAAAGTAGATAAAAGCACCAAAATTCCGGCAAAAGCAAACGCAGCGCGATTATCAAACAAATGGGCTATACCGCCACCTAGCAGCGGTCCCATGATACGGCCAGATGCCGTTGCTGTAGATATGGTGGTCAATGCATAACCAACCTTGTTGTCAGGTGTGTTGGTGCCGATCAAAGCGATCACAGCGGGGATATACCCAGCCATCAAACCATGAAAGATTCGAAGAGCAAGCAGCTGATAAGGATTCGTCACAAGTGAAGTTAGGGTAAAAACAATAAACAGCACAAACCCTGCTCTTATAATCATTTTTTTTCGTCCGTATTTGTCAGCTAATGAACCTAAAAATGGAGATGAAATGGCAGCAGCCATAAAGGTGGAGCTAAATAGCAAGCCAGCCCACATCTCCGTATTTTCATTTACGCCTATATCGATTAAAAACAGGGGCAAGAATGGAATTACCATCGTCAGACTTGCCGATGCAACAAAAGTACCAAACCATAACACCCATAAGTTTTTTTGCCAAATTTCCATATGTCTCTTCCTTAATCTTCCTTAGTATAAGTGACATGCAACATACTGCTGCGGCATAATCTCACGAAGCTCGGGGCGTATTGCCTTGCAGTTGTCGAACGCCTTGGGGCAACGAGTATGAAAGGCACAGCCGGAAGGTGGATTAGCAGGATTCGGGACGTCTCCCGTTAGAACAATGCGCTCACGCTTTAAGCCCCGCTTGGGCTCTGGCGCAGCTGAGAGAAGCGACTCTGTGTAAGGATGCAAGGGCGCGCTGTACAGTTGAGATTTAGGCGCAATCTCAACCATTCTGCCTAGGTACATCACCCCTACCTTATCACTTACATGCTTAACAACTGACAAATTATGGGAAATAAATAGATAGGACAGGCCAAATTCCTTGCGCAGATCATCCAATAGGTTGATAATCTGCGCCTGGATGGAAACATCCAGTGCAGAGACGGCCTCGTCAAGCACCATCAATTTAGGGTTCAAGGTAAGGGCGCGGGCAATCGCAATCCGCTGGCGCTGTCCACCCGAAAATTCATGGGGATGCTTAAGGCTTGCCTCCTGAGGTAAACCGACTACTTTTAATAAATGGGAGACCCGCTCCCTTATTTCCTTATGACTCATTTTCGTATTGACTTGAAGCGGTTCTTCAATGATCGAACCCACTGTCATCCGTGGATTCAGCGAAGAATATGGATCTTGAAAAACCATCTGGAAGTTTTGACGCATCTGCCGAAGCTGATTCCCTTTGATTTTGGTAATATCTTGTCCGTCAAAGAAGACGGAGCCTTCAGTCGGTTCATATAAGCGCATAATTACCCGACCGGCAGTAGACTTCCCACAGCCGGATTCACCAACCAATCCCAGCGTCTCACCTCGTTTAATGGCAAAGGATATATTATCGACTGCCTTAACCTCGCCTACCTTACGCTGTAAGATACCGCCAGTAATCGGGAAATACATCTTTATGTTACGAACATCTAATAAATAGTCCGAGGCTTCGCTGGTCTGTGCAGGGACTTGCTCCTTCAGGATCATCATGTATCCACCTTCCGTTATGTTCTATACAAAATCACAGCGGACAAAATGCCCCGGACTTATCTCGCGCAGCTCCGGCATGTTGTTATGACAGCTGGGATGCACACAGGCACATCGTTCTGCAAATCTACAGCCCACTGGAAAATTAGCTGCACTCGGCACCGTTCCTGGAATAGCCGTAAGCCGATCCGTTTCCCCATGAATCGAAGGAATGGACCCCATGAGGGCCAATGTGTAGGGATGCAGGGGCTTATCGAATACCACATCGGCTAAACCCGATTCCACTATCTGTCCGCCATACATAACTACCATATCATCGGCCATCTCCGCCACGACACCAAGATCATGGGTGATAAAGATAATGGAGGTTCCAGTCTGGTCCTTCAAATTGCGCATTAAGTCAAGCACCTGCGCTTGTATGGTTACGTCTAAAGCAGTAGTCGGCTCGTCAGCGATTAGCAATTTCGGTTCGCAAGCCATCATCATGGCAATCATGACCCTTTGACGCATACCTCCGGACAATTGATGGGGATAAGATTTCACTATATTCTCAGGCTTCGGAAAGCCGACACTTCGAAGCTGTTCAATAGCTTTAGCAAGTGCGTCAAATCTCGTAAGCTTCCGATGCCTCATCAGCACTTCGATAATTTGATCCCCGATTTTAAATAAAGGATTCAATGCGCTCATCGGTTCCTGAAAAATCATGGCGATCTTATTACCCCTCAAATCGGACATTTCGTTTTCGTTCAGCTTTACCAAATCCTGGCCCTCGAACAACACTTCACCATCGACAATTCTTCCTTGAGGGCCTGGAACCAGTCCCATAATAGACAATGAAGTCATGCTTTTACCGCTGCCGGACTCTCCGACGATGCACAGCACTTTCCCTTTTCTGACCTCAAAATCGACACCATCAACGGCCTTAACCTGAGTTTTTGCTGTGGAAAAATACGTTTTTAAGTTCCGAACCTTAAGCAAAGCTTCCATATTGCTGCACCGCCTCTTTTGAGGATCTGTTAACTCTTGATATTAAATGTACATTTTTCCTTAAACGTAGCTCATCGCAGCTGCCTTCAAGCTTACGGAATCAGTAGAAAATGCCTTTGATTTCATGTTATACAAAGCACCTTCCAGCACATGAGCCGGCGAGGTTGTGGCCGCACAATCTGTTACCAGAATGTTGTCGTATCCAAGAAAATTCGCATCCTGTAAGGTAGCCATCACACATTGGTCCGTATTGACCCCTGCGTGGAACAGAGTGTTGATGCCGTTCGCTCGCAGAATAGCGTCCAGACTGGAGCCTGGGAATCCGCTAACCCGGTATTTATCGACCCAATAATCGCTCTCTGCATAAGAATCCTCCAGCTCTTCCACCAGAGCTGCTGACCAGGAATCCTTGATAAGCACAGATCCAAGGTTATCAGGCAAAGGCTGACCAATGCCTGGCCGACCGTTTTTCTGCCATGAATAGAGCAGACTTGGGGGAAGGTTGGCCGTATCAAGCCTATGGCCCCAGTTGACCCAAATAATTTGCATCCCTAATTCACGACAGCTTTTTACAGCAGAGGTTATGGCCGGCACCAGCTTTAACGCTCCATCCGGGCGTCCTAGTAAGGGAGAGCAAAAATAATTTTGCATATCGATAATAATAAAAGCGGAACGTTCAGGATCAAATTTCAAGGTTTTATTTTCATCTAATTCAATTGAAGTTGTTGTAGCAGAACCTCGGCTCACATCAAAATGATCGCCTTCAACTATCCAATAATTTACTCTATTACCAAATCTCATGGATCTAGCCTCCATATTTTTTAATTTACGGTTTCCAGCAAGCTCGAAGCAGCCATCAAACTTTCAGAGACAGCCATAAACGACCTTCCCCTCATGTTATATATGGCTCCTTCCATTGCATAGGAGGGCGATGTCGTAGCCGTGCAGTCTGTCAGAAGAACATTATCGTAACCAAGAAAAGCCGCATCCAGCAGACTAAACATTACGCATTGATCCGTATTAACTCCGGTATGGAACAAAGTATTAATTCCGTTCGCCCGCAAAATTTGGTCCAGGTTGGTGCCAGGAAATCCACTGGTCCGATATTTATCAACTAAATAATCACTCTCATCATACAATACTGCCAATTCATCAATTATTGCGGCCGACCAGGAATCTTTAACAAGCGCCAATCCAAGATTATCCGGCAAAGGCTCACCAATATGGGTACGCCCTCCTCTTTTCCTTGAATACAGCATATTGGGAGGGAGGTTGGCCGTATCGGCCCTATTCCCCCAGTTGACCCAAATAATTTTCATTCCTAATTGACGGCTGCTCCTTATGGCTGAAGCGATGGCCGGCACCAGCTTTATAGCACCGTCCGAGCGACCCAGCAGGGATGAACAAAAAAAGTTCTGCATATCGATAATGATCAAGGCTGAGCGTTTAGGGTCAAATTTCAAGGTTTCATTTCCTTCGATTTCCATGGTGGCAGCTTCAGCCGTGCCTCTGCTGATATCAAAATGATTGCCCTCAACAATCCAATAATTCTCTCCGTTTCCATATCTCATGCTAGAGCCTCCATTAAATTTGATGATAAATCAAACCTTGATTTTTGACTGCGGATCGAATTCATCCCGAATCCCTTCACCTAATAAAGTGAATCCGAGCACCAACAGAAATATCGCCAGACCGGGAGCGAATGAAATCCAAGGCGACATTGTTAAAAAGTTAGTGCCGCTTTGCAGCATTTCACCCCAGCTTGGATAAGGCGGCGGAGTTCCAAGTCCCAGATAAGACAAGCTTGCCACCACCATGATGGCATGGCCCATATTCAAATTGCTCGCAACTGTAAGCGAGGTTGATGCGTTAGGTAAAATATGGCGCAGCAGGATTCTCCAGGTCGGTACTCCGTGGCTTCTGGCCGCTAGAACGAATTCACGGTCACGGATACTGAGCACCTGTCCTCTTGTAATCCGAATAAATTGAGGTGCCATAATAACGGCAACAGCAAAGGATGCATTAATAAAGGAAGGCCCCATGATAAACGCAATGGCCATGGTGAGCACCAAGCCTGGGAATGCCAACCAGGTATCCACGATTCTCATGAAAATTTCGTCAAGCCAGCCACCATAAAACCCTGAAATCAAACCCAAAGGAACACCAATCAAAAACGCTAAAGTAACAATGACTATACCTGAAGCAAGGGACTCGCGAGCCCCCCAAACTACCCGACTGAACACATCACGTCCCAAATTATCGGTTCCGAATAAATGCGACAAACTCGGTGGCTTAAGAGCCATGGTGTAATCATTAGCAAACGGAGAGTAAGGAACAAAAGACGGCAGGATAAGAGCCATGGCAATAAATCCAATTACGATGATTAGTCCGGACAAGATCAACTGATTTCTCCATATTTTTTTAAGGAGGAGGCTCGTTTTTGCCTTCACCTTTGGACGACCGATCTCAATTTCGGTTCTTGCAACATCGATTGACATAATTTATATCCCTCCCCTTAGGAATAGCGGATTCTAGGGTCCAAAAATGCGTACAACACATCCACAAACAAATTTGTTAACAATATCGTTCCACCCATAAACAATACGCTGCCGTTAACTACCGGATAATCCCTTTGCACTATTGCGTTAAGCACCAATTGACCCATGCCTGGCAATGAGAATATGGATTCGATGATAACAGCCCCACCTAAGAGTCCACCCATCTGCAGCCCGATAACCGTAATGACAGGCAATACTGCGTTTCGAAGCGCATGCCGCAGCAGGACTACTCTTTGCCGCATGCCTTTGGCTCTTGCGACTTGAATGTATACCTGGTTCAACACTTCAAGCATTTCGCCCCTTAGCATTCTAGATTCCATGGCAGCCAAAGGCAGCGACATTGCAAAAACGGGCATGATCAAATGGTAAAGGTTGGTGCCCAGTCCCTCCGATAGGGGAACCCAGCCTAGTGCTGGAAACCATTGAACGGTTACTGAGAACAGGAAAACCATAACCAATGAAACCCAAAAGGTTGGAATTGCAGCCCCTGCGAGCGCCATAAATCGTCCAAAATGATCAATCCAGGAGTTCGGATATTTGGCGGATAAAATACCCAAAGGCAATGAGATGCAAAGGGACATCAGAATCGACAGGATGGCAATTTCCACGGTAATAGGAAGCCTTGTAACAATTAGATTGATAACGGGCTGGCTCCCATACAACGAATTCCCAAAATCACCATGTAAAGTATTTGATAAGTAACGTAAATATTGAATCGGCAGCGGCTGATCCAGGCCAAGCTTGGCTTCCAATAAACGGATGGACTCCTGACTTGCTTCCTCCCCCAGGATTGAGTGTGCAGGATTTCCCGGTACCAAATGGATTAAGCTAAATGTAAAAGTAATCAGGAGCAAACATACCGGAATAAACCATAGAAGGCGGCGCCCAATATAACTAGCCATTGATTAATACCTCCTTTATTTGCTTATTGTAGTCTTGTACAGTCGCAATAGCTGGTCAGGATATACATCAAATCCCTGCACTTTGTCTGTCCATACATCTACTACAGGCTGGTATCCGGTGAAAATACCTGGCACTTCTTCTATCAAAATAGCTGAGACCTGAGAATAAATCTTTTTGCGAACATCATTAGAACTACTCTCACGTGCCTCCTGCATCAGTTTATCAACTTCCGTGTTGCTGTATTTTCCATAATTGAAAGGGGCATTGGTCACTATAAATGCATAACTGTTTTGATCGGGATCTATCATTCCACTCCAGCCGCCGCCTGTAACCTCCCAATCCCCGCTGTTCCTTTTTTGGGTGATAGCTGCACTATCCAAAGCTTCAATTTTCATCGTAATGCCTACTTTAGCTAATTGGCTTTGGAACAGCTGCGCTAACTGCATGCTCTGAGGATCATTGGCACTTAGGAAGGAGAAGGAGAAACCGTCTGGATTCCCGGCCTTTTTCAGTTCTTCTTTGGCTAATTCTACTGAATAAGGAACCTTTATACTCGGGTCGTTGGCAAAGCCAGCCGGTGAAAAGAAGGAAAATCCTGGAACGAATTTACCGAAATAAATAATTTGGTTGATTTCGTCACGGTTAATTGCAAAATTAATTGCTCTACGGTTATTGATGTTATTGAATGGCGCCTTCTGGAGATTCAAGGTCAATCGAGAGTAACCAAAGGAGGTGGCAACTCCAAGTTTGAGCGATTTGGTGTTTTCTACTTTGGGGATATCCTGGAAAGGTATGGAATCCACAAGATCCACCTGACCTGAAATGAGCGCATTTAGCTTTTGGGATTGATTAATAATAGGCTTAAATTCAACTTCATCCAGCTTCGGCTGGTCCTTTTCCCAGTAATTAGGATTCTTCTTAATCGTTAAGTGGTCATTTTTATTCCATTCCACGAATTGGAAGGGTCCTGTTCCAACCGGAGCCATTTCATATTGATCCCCGGCTTTTTTCTTGGCTGTCATGGAAGAAATCAATCCGGTACGACCGGTTATCGTTGCGATAAAAGGAATGAAAGGTGTCTTTAATTGGACAACCAACGTATAAGGATCCGGTGCCGTCATGCTCTCAACCAAAACCAAATCCGATTTTCGGGGAGAAGCATTTGCCGGGTCTATAATCCAGTTCCAGTTATCCATAACAGCTTGTGCGTTAAAGTCAGTCCCATCGTGGAATTTAACTTCCTTCCTTAGTTCAAAGGTATAGGTTTTACCGTCTTCGCTGATTGTCCATTTTGTTGCAAGACCTGGTAAAAATTTACCGTCAGGAGTCAGCTTTACCATCGGATCATAAATATTGTTATACAACTCTTCATCAATAAGTCTTGTTGATTTGGCCGGATCCAAAGTTCCAAAATCAGTAATAATTCCAACCCTTAACTTCCCACCTGAAGCTGCAGTGGTGGCTTGCCCGGCGGTTGGTGTAGACTGGGTTGAAGTTGAAGCAGCAGGCGTGTTCATGCATCCAGATAAGATTCCAACTAAAATCGAAGCAGTCAATGTCGGGAATAAAAGCCTCTTTCTAATATTAGTCTTCAATTTCATATAAATCCTCCTCTTAAAATTCATTTATTTTATAACAAGCAGCAATCTCTGGATGATTCAATGATTTGACCAAATTTTATATGTTACTTTTTATTACATATACATAACACGTTTTTATCTTGCCTTCATCATATATGGAGTTATCCGAATCGTAAATAGCCTTTTTTAGATACTTACATTCATTTTTTGGATGTAAGCGTGTTCCCATGACCGTTTTATGTGATGTATAATGACATTACTTCTTTAGAGTGGAGGAATGCCAAAATGAATATTGATCAAATTATTACGTTTCTGGGTGTGTACCATGCGGGGAGTTATCAGAAGGCGGCAGAGCAAATGTATTTACCGCAGTCTACCATCTCAAACCGGATCAAAATGATGGAACTCGACTTAAACAAGCTGCTCTTCATTCGGAATAAGACTGGCATCCAACTGACGGAGGAAGGGCATACCTTCCTCCCGTATGCGCAAAGGGTCATCACTACTCTCGAAGAAGGGAGGCAGGCCGTTGAGCAACTACATCGGGTGCAGTCCGGTAAACTGACAGTCGGCTGCAACAACTCTTTCACCAGCGCCCTGCTGCCTTATGTACTGGCAAATTTCAAGACCGATTACCCTGATGTCTCCATTCAGGTGATGGGGTGTTCTACCCGAGAGCAGATCCGTAAAATCAATTACAACGAGCTCCGTCTGGGAGTCAGTCGTTATGCCTTGAACATTCCGTCTTTAACATTCATCAATATTTTTCAGGAGGATGTGAAGTTGATCGTCTCTAAGAACCACCCGCTTGCCCGGAGAAAGCTGGTAACGATTGAGCAAATTACTGCAGAGCCTTTTATTTCTTATGAGCTCGACACATTATATCGTAAGACTTTGGAGGTAACGTTCGGTCATTTAAATGTAGCCCATGAGATTAAATATGAAAGCAACAATTTACCATTGCTGAAACATTGGATAAAAGAGGGCTGTGGAGTGTTCTTGTCAGGAGGACTGTTATTCCGTGAGGAATTGCTCCATAAGCAGGTGGTTTCTATTCCTATCGAGTCCAATCCATTCCCATTTGATAATGTATTTCTCGTATACAAGAAAGGAAATCTAAACAGTCTGGATCAATTGTTTATGCAGCATATTACTAATACTTTGCAACATATAACCGTTTAGTTTTGAAACGATATGAATAAGCCTGAACAACTATTAAACAATTACCTTCTAAAGCCAGTAGTCGTTTTTTCAGGTCCTCATTTCCGAGGCAGGCAGAAATCACGGAACCCCCTGCACTGGCTCATCATATACTGAGGATAATTTTCATAATTATTAGCCGCCATATCAGCTAAAAGTCCAAGGAGGATAAGAAATGGATGACAAGCGTACTTGTCGATTGATTCGTTCATCTAGAACATATCTTGGAAAACAAGGCTTTAATTACGCAGAAGCCATATCAAAGGAAAGCGTGGGTTCTCAAGGGATATGCATGCATTTATTGACTATTCCTCCGGGCAAACGAGCGAAGGCACACCTTCATCAAGATCACGAAACAGCTATTTATGTGCTTCAAGGAAAATGTGCAATGTGGTATGGGGATAAGCTTGAAGAGCATATGGAGTTGAAAGAAGGAGATTTTTTATATATTCCTGCCGGAATGCCGCACCTCCCTTACAATCCAAGCGATGTAGAATCCTGTACGTCCATTATTACGCGTACCGATCCCAATGAACAGGAGAGTGTTCTCCTGCTCCCTGAGCTCGACGCCATCTATGAAAAGAAACAATCATAAGCATAACTCAGCATTTTGTTTTGGAATAGCGATACTAAAGCACGTTGCAACATGTTGCGAGTTGCGTTCTCATCGCCATCTACTGTGTATCCACAATGATCACAGCGATGAACACGAACAGAGAGGGCTTTCTTTACTGTATCTCCACAGTTAGAGCAAAGCCCTCGGCCAAGATAAATACAGACTCTCCACGATAAATTGGTATTACTCAAATACTAAAGAATTGGCGAACAGATAGGAAAGCAAACAGCAATCCATAAGAAACCACATTCGATTTTAATGGTATAATTAACCATATATTCTAAATTTAATATAGTGAGGCGGTACTTATAATGAAAACAGGCAATCAAACAATAACAGTAGAAACCACAGTTCATACACCCGTTGGAGAAGTGTGGAAATATTGGACGGAGCCACAGCATATAACAAAATGGTGTTATGCTTCTATTGATTGGCATGCGCCAAATGCCGAAAATGATTTAAGGGTTGGCGGGAGATTTCTTACAAGAATGGAAGCTAAGGATGGTAGCTTTGGATTTGATTTTAGTGGTGTTTATGATGAAGTGAGAATAAACGAGATTATTTCTTACACTATTGAAGATGGAAGAAAAGTTACAATTACTTTTATTAGCCAAGAAAACGACACAAAGGTAATCGAAACTTTTGAAGCAGAAACCACCAATTCCGTTGAGATGCAAGAAGCAGGCTTTCAGGCGATTCTGGACAATTTCAAAAAATATAGTGAAACCTCCAAAGAAGATTAGGATAAAATCATACTTTACCAGACCGTTACAAGTACCGTACATAGCATAAGAAATAAACGTCCCGAATCACTCGGTACCGGAAGCAAGAATAATGGTATCACCAGCATGAGAAGATGAGAGTGCAGTTGTGAGGCAGATAGCGGTGCTGCAATTTACTGTGCTTGTGGCATACCTTGTAAAAAAAATGTTTCACTAGTCCTAACCCGTGACCCCAGCCTCGAGACGCTTGAAAGCCGTTGGCGGTGGACCATCTTCGAGTCGCTTGCTGATCAAGTCAGCACACTTTTCGGGGCTTAGTACCGAAGTATCAACCTCAAGGTCATAAATACCTGGCACGTGGACAGACTTCTGCCACAAGCTTACTGGCTTTGGCACAGAGCCGTCATCGAGGTATCCGACGTGCCAGGTTTCTATCCGTCGCTCCATGACAACCTCAATGGGGCAACGCACGCCTACGAATAACACCGGAAGGTCCTTCAGTATGCGAGCACAGTTGGAGAGAATCCCCAATGGAACCGAGTAAACGTCATGGTGCCCTACATCCACCACAAGATTTAGTCCTAAGCGGCTGTGCACAGCAATAGACTCGTACATCGCTCGATATAGGGTCACAATGTGAGGCTCGAGGTCAGGGCGTTCACCTCCAGGTCTCAATCCGATCCCGGGCTGATAACGTTCAGGGGTCATCTGTATGAACCGATCGACCCCCATATTCATCCACACGCCTTCGAATGTATCCTGGATAACGACGGCAATGCTGGACTTCCCTGATCTGGGAGTACCATTCAGAATCACAATCTTTCCATAGGTTTCTGCCTGTAGCATGTTTTTCCCTCCTTAGAAATCAGTATTCATATTTTGAACTCCTGTCCTTTAGCATAGAAGGCTACTGACCCTTACTTTCGGCAGCCTTACGAACTCTACTGATTCATTTTGCAGAACGTATGAGCTGAACTCAGGTTTACCGCCAACACTAATCCCATACTGAAGTCACCACTGAGTGAGGGGGTTGCCACACCACAGCCCTTTGGTTTTGAACTATCCTGCACCGTTAGTTGAATTATCGGAATGACTTTCTTATATTTTCAATATAATTTCACTAACACAATGTTTTATATCCTTATTTGAGCAATCAAGAGTTTTATCACTATACTTCATGTATAGAGGAACTCTTTCCTCGTAAACGTCCTTAAGACTATTTCCTTTCTTTATTACAATGCCTCTGGTTGTTATGTTTATTAGCCTCCTTTTAATTTCTTCATAGGGGACATGTAAATAAATAATCTGTCCACCCTGTTTAAGGACATTCATAGCATTTTCTGAATATATAACACTTCCACCCGTAGATATAATGCAATTTTTTAGTTGCAATTTAGACACCGTTTTTTCTTCGACTTCCATAAATTTTTCGATACCATCATTATCAATTATATCTTGTAACAACCTACCTTCATGTTGTTGTATAACAATATCTGTATCCACGTAATCCATTCCTAAAGCTTTTGCAAGCAACACACCTAAAGTGCTTTTACCAGCTCCAGACATACCTATAAGAACAATATTCATATTCTTCTTCACTTTTGTAATGCCTCCATTTTTTTCTTTAATTAAACCGAACTAAATGCCACGTTAGCACAGCGAAGGGCTCTCCTGAGGCAGCTCTTTTGGTATTGAACACCTTCCGTTGGGCTGCAACCTCGAATTCATTGAGGAGTCTACGACCTAATCCAGTTTTTCGGTGTTCATTTTTTACAAACAAATAGTTCAGATAGCAACGAGTTTTATTTGTTGGGCCTGTCATACCAAGAGCAAATCCTAAACCTCTACCGCATTAAATATAATAAAAGTTTGAAAATGTCTTTTAATATCCTCTATTGTTTGCAAAAGCGGTTCAATAGTATAATCTTCATACAACACGACTTCGGTTTGATAGGCTAATTTTCGAGAAGTTCCTCTGCATCGGTATTAATCGCTCTCGTAGGTATAATACTCATCTCAACCAATTTCCCCATATTGTAGCATTTTTTTGAAATATAGGTAAAATAATTTCTGGCTATCTCTATTTAACAAAAGCCTACCCGTTACTTAATAAACCAAAAAAGGAGCTGCCACACGGCAAGCTCCTCCACTATCGTTTCCGTTAATTGAGTTACAACATGTTTAAAAACACGATTAATTTATGCGTTGTAAACTAAAAGTATAGTTATTATTTTTCAGGGGTTTCCCCAAAAACTTTAAATCAATTCCATTCTGAATGTAACATATTCCCTCAATTTGTGGATAGGATATAATACTTATCCCTATATTTCTATGTTTTTAGTGAAATTTAGATAACAAAAAAACCTTAAAAGGTTACTCTTAAGGTTTTTTACTAGGCTTGGCGGCGTCCTACTCTCCCAGAACCCTGCGGTTCAAGTACCATTGGCGCTGGAGGGCTTAACGGTCGTGTTCGAGATGGGAACGTGTGGTTCCCCTCCGCCATCGACACCAAACGTGGATATACCAAGGTTTGTACCTTGAAAACTAGATCCGAAACAACCATTTCTGCGTCGAGCAACGCACCCCCTTTAGCTTGCGCTTCAGGGGGGACTTCCTTTGGATAAGCCCTCGACCGATTAGTATCCGTCAGCTCCATGCCTTGCGGCACTTCCACCCCGGACCTATCTACCTCATCGTCTATAAGGGGTCTTACTAATTGGGAAAT
>NZ_JAAOIW010000016.1 GCF_011440305.1 Paenibacillus agricola
AGCACCTTGAGGACCAAGATCACCTTGAGGGCCAAGAGCACCTTGAGGACCAAGGGCACCTTGAGGACCAAGGGCACCTTGAGGGCCAAGAGCACCTTGCGGGCCAAGAGCACCTTGAGGACCAAGAGCACCCTGAGGGCCAAGATCACCTTGAGGACCAAGGGCACCTTGAGGGCCAAGAGCACCTTGCGGGCCAAGAGCACCTTGCGGGCCAAGAGCACCTTGCGGGCCAAGAGCACCTTGCGGGCCAAGAGCACCTTGCGGGCCAAAAGCACCTTGAGGACCAAAAGCGCCTTGAGGACCAAGATCACCTTGAGGACCAAGAGCACCTTGAGGACCAAGAGCACCTTGCGGGCCAAGAGCACCTTGCGGGCCAAGAACACCTTGCGGGCCTTGAGCACCTTGAGCACCTTGAGGACTCTGAGGACCTTGAGCGCCCTGAGCACCTTGAGGACCTTGGCGGCCTTGAGGACCCTGGGCTCCTTGTGCACCCTGAGCACCTTGAGGACCTTGGACTATTAGAGTACCTTGAGGGCCTTGGACTACTAGAGCACCTTGAGGACCTTGGGCACCTTGATCTCCCTGATCTCCCTGAGCACCTTTTGGACCTTGTGATCCTCGTTGTCCTCGTGATCCTCGTGATCCTCGTTGTCCTCGTAATCCTCGTGATCCTCGTGATCCTCGGTATCCTCGGTATTCTCGAGGTACGTTTATCTTCACTTGAACATTTTGTGAAGGTGTGCATGTGCATTTACTATGACCACATTGCGAACATTTTTTACGGATGCATGTGCATTTACTATGACCACATTGCGAACATTTTTTACGGATACATGTGCATTTACTATGACCACATTGCGAACATTTTTTGCGGATACATGTGCATTTACTATGACCACATTGCGAACATTTTTTGCGGATACATGTGCATTTACTATGTCCACATTTCAAACATTTTTTAATTTCACCCAATTTATCGTCTCCTTTCAAAGATTACTGTATTCTATGAGTCTGAAATTAATTGGACTGGACAAAAATCTATAAAAAACATTCAATTTAAAAAACACGGAATATCTTTAAATCTTTAAATCCATGAAAATATACAAGATTATACAAAAAACAGAATTTTGGAAATACAATATACCCTCTCATGGTGACAACAAAAAAAGGCCAGCTGTTAAGATGTACTTAACTTGTTGACCGGAAGGGATTTCTTTGGTTGAAATTCGTTGTAAGAATAAGGTGTACTCAGATGTGCTGAGGGCGGAGGCGGTTAGCGTTCTTATGCTGGACATTACATCTCTTAACTAACCGGTCTCATAGAATAGCTTGAAATTGCTCTCATTTCCTTTTTCTCTTCTTTTACACCTTAATAGGCTTAGGTTCCATGAGATTTTTCTTCAAGGCGTCGATGTATTCGTAGGGCGACAGATCATAAAGGCTGCCATGGATCCGTCGCTGGTTGTAGTCCTGAATAAATTGCGTGACGATCTCGTAGGTCTGTGGATGGATAGGCCTCGAAATTCATGACGCCCATAACATGCTGCTTCCAAAATCGAATGGAAAGATTCAATGTGCGCTAAATAAATGAGTTCTTTTTCAGGATGCTTTGAATGGATTCAATGCTGGCATTATCGTAGCAGTTGCCTTTTCAGCTCCTACTTGACTTGATCCCGCTAATTCTCAACATAGAATGGTATAATTTTACTATTCAAAATATAAGCTTGATCTTTTAAAAGTAACATGAATTATCCAAACTGCACCAATAAAATGTTTAGCAAAGAAATTAAATCGTGGGAAAATGAAAAAGGGTAATTCGTCGGAGGAGATGGTATTCACATTGATGATATCGTTTATTATCTTTTTCAAACAGGATCATCATCACGCTCGGATTTAACTAATTTATTAAATCTGATTGCTCTAATAACGCCAACACCAACAGTGTTCGGAGCGTCAACAAGCCTTGTGCAGGAGAGGTAGCCGCAGGCATAACGAGCGTAACGGTACCAGTAGCAGATGCGACAAGCTTGGCAATACGATCGTACCGAGTGGATATACCATCGCCATTCATATTTCAAGTAATAATAGTGTTGTAGGAACAAACGGTGCGATTGCACCACCAGTGTCCGCTACCATCGTCAATCTGGTGTTCAGAGTAACAACCTACAAGCTGGAAGCAACTTAATTCAAAATATTGTATAGCTAATCACATAGTTGAGTCGGAGATTGTGTTTTTACTCTAAAAACTTGTAAAACCTATCCATCATGGGATAGGTTTTTGTGTTATACAAAATGAAAATTATTCATGATAAGAAGGTGATCGGCTTAAGTTCCACGAGATTTAACTATCTGGAAATGGATGGACGTATCGGGCTGTGAGGGTGTATATTGAACTTGTGAAATTGCCTAAAGTATCTTTCTTTTTGATTTGTATTTTTGTATAATTGGGTAAAGCGCTTAACTAAGTACTTTTTGAGTAAAGGGTGAAAAGGTGTGAAAGCTATTGTTAAAGTACAACCAGGAGCGGGTCATGTAAAAAGGGTCGATATTCCCGAGCCAATATGCCAACCGGACGTTGGAGTTAAAATCGAAGTAAAGTTCGCCGGTATTTGCGGTACAGATTTGCATGTTTATCACGATACGTTCAAAAATTATCCTCCTGTTACACTTGGGCACGAATTTTCAGGTGTGGTGGTCGAAGTCGGTTCCGCTGTTCAACGTGTTAAAGTGGGAGATAGGGTGGCGGTTAATCCTTCGACGGCTGTCGTATGCGGGCAATGCGAATATTGTTTGCAAGGCTACTACATGTTTTGTTCGATCCGCCGCGGTATGGGTCATGGGGTTAACGGCGCTTTCACTAAATATGTCGCTGTACGCGAGGATCAAGTGTATGCGCTTCCAGATTATGTGTCACTAGAAGAAGCTGCATTAGCGGAGCCGTTGGCATGCGCGGTACAGGCAATCGAAGAGCTGACCGATTTACACGCCGGTGATGTTGTCCTGCTTTCAGGACCAGGTCCGATTGGCATGCTGTGCCTTCTGCTATTGCGAGCCAAAGGCTGCCGTGTTATCGTGGCGGGAACCGGCCAGGATCAATTGCGCCTTGAGATGGCGCTGCGACTGGGCGCAAGCATTGCTGTCAATGTAATGGCGGAGGATTTGCAGTCGATCATTCTCCGTGAAACCAACGGATTGGGCGTCGATGCCGTAGTGGAATGCGCAGGGGCCGGGGCATCGGTATTATCTTGTCTGAATGCGGTAAAACGTCTTGGTACCTACATCCAGGTCGGTATAATCGGCAAGGAAGTTACTTTGCCGTTTGACACGATCCTTTATAAGCAGCTTAAGCTTGTCGGTACGCTGGCGCATTCGCAAAAAACATGGGTGCGCGTCATTAAGCTGCTTCACCAACAGAAGCTGGCTTTGGCGGAAATGATTACCCACCGTCTGCCTATGAGTCGTTGGGAAGAAGCATTTGAGCTATGCGAGCAAAAGCAGGGACTTAAAGTATTTTTGACTTACGATGAATAGTGTTGACTTGTGATGAAATTCAGAGGCACTTCCTGCGAAAATTTCAGTACAGTCGGAATAGAGGCATATCGGTTCCGCTTTGAACAACTCGGTTTTACGAAAAGTATTGTCGTACCTATCAATTTATAGTAAGATCAAAGAAAGCGCTTAATCATTTGGATTAAGCGCTTTGCCAAGAAAGGTTAAGCGCTTAATCCAATATGAATGGAAGGGAGATTATCGAATGGACACGATTAGACTTACAATGGCGCAAGCACTTCTTAGATTTCTGGATAATCAATATACTTCGGAAGACGGCAAGGAAACCAAGCTAGTAAAAGGTATTATGGGAATTTTTGGTCACGGCAACGTAACCGGCATGGGTGAGGCGTTGGAACGAAGCGCCGGAGAACTGGTTTATATCCAGGGTAAAAACGAGCAGGGTATGGTCCATGCGGCGGCTGCTTATGCGAAGCAAAAAAATCGCAAGCAAATCTTTGCCTGCACAAGCTCAATCGGTCCGGGAGCCCTCAATATGATTACGGCAGCGGCGACCGCTACTGTCAATCGGATTCCTGTGCTGCTTCTGCCTGGTGATAATTTTGCATCAAGACAGCCGGATCCTGTGTTACAGCAGCTTGAGGTTGCGGGCGACTACACGATATCCGCGAATGACCCCTTCAAGAATGTCAGCAAGTACTGGGATCGTATCGTCAGACCTGAGCAATTACTTACGGCAGCAGTGCAGGCGGTTCGTGTACTTACAGATCCGGCTGAGATGGGTGCTGTAACATTGGCTCTCCCTCAGGACGTCCAAGCGGAGGCTTACGACTACCCGGCTTCCTTTTTTGAGAAAAAGGTGCATTATATCGACAGACGTCCGGCTGCGGCCGATGCGGTAAAACGTGCAGCTCAGCTGCTGAAGGGTAAACGCAGACCTTTGATCGTCGCCGGCGGCGGTGTGCTTTATTCATCCGCAAGTAAGGAGCTCGCAGCATTTGCCGAAGCATTTGGCATTCCGGTGGCGGAAACACAGGCCGGCAAAAGCTCGCTGCCATGGAACCATTCGATGAATGTCGGAGCTATCGGCGTAACGGGTGCGCTTGCGGCGAATCTGGTTGCCAAGGATGCCGACCTCATTATCGGTGTCGGAACCCGTTATTCGGATTTTACGACTGCATCCAAATCGGCATTTGCTAACCCAGACGTTCAATTTATTAATATCAACATTAGCGGCTTCGATTCGGCAAAGCTGAATGGAACGGGTATTACCGCAGATGCCAAAGAGGGATTGAAAGCGCTTCATGAGACTGCGGCAGCTTTCGACTATAAGAGCGGATACGCTGACGGGGAGATTACCTCACTTAAAGAGCGTTGGGACGGAGAGGTCGACCGTTTGTATGCGGCTCAGCATGAAGCGGGACTGGCGCAAACGCGGGTACTCGGAGTGATCAACGAGACAATCGATCCTTCATCTGTGATCGTTTGCGCGGCAGGAAGCCTGCCCGGTGACCTGCACAGGCTTTGGAGATCTGTGGAGCCGAAAACGTATCATATGGAATACGGATTTTCCTGCATGGGCTATGAGATTGCGGGAGCCTTCGGAGCTGCGCTCGCCGAGCCGGATCGCGAAGTATACGCAATTGTCGGGGACGGCAGTTATTTGATGCTTCATTCAGAGCTTGTTACAAGCCTGCAGGAAGGACGCAAAATAACGATTCTGCTGCTTGATAATCACGGCTTCCAATGTATTCATAACCTGCAAAGAGGACATGGCAGCGACGGCTTCGGCAACGAATTCCGCTACCGTTCCGAGGATACCGGACGTCTGACCGGCGGATATATGCCGATAGATTTTGCCGCTCATGCCCGCGCTTTGGGGGCAAAGGCCTATAAAGCGAATACGGCTGAGGAATTGAAAAAAGCGCTTTTGCTTGCAAAGCAGGAGACAGTTACGACTTTGATTGAGATTCCGGTTGTGCCGGGAACGAATACGGACGGCTACGAATCGTGGTGGAATGTAGGCGTACCGGAAGTATCGGTTAGCGATAAAGTGCTTACGGCGCATGAAGAGATGAAGGCCCGCATCCAATCCGTTAAACTCATTTGATAGTAAAGGAGAATCCGTACATGCTGAAACTGCCATTTAAATTGGGTATTCATCCGATCAACTGGGTAGGTGAGGACGTCAAGGAGCATGGTGATAACACGACTTTTGAGCAAATCGCCGACGATATTCAAGCTTTGGGCTTGACCGGAACAGAAATGGGGCGTAAATACCCCACCGATCCGGCAGCTTTAAAGAAAGAGTTGTCCAAGCGGGGCATTCAACTCGTTTCGCAGTGGAAATCGGTGCTTTTTTCCGATCCGTCTTACCGAGAACAGGAACTGAACGATTACCGGAAGCATGTTGAATTTTTAAAAGAAATGGGCAGCACTGTCATCAGCACGTGCGAGGTTGGAGGGTCGCTGCATTTTGACCCCAGACGTACCCCAAATGAAAAAGAGGTATTGCGGCTCGACGAGGCCGGCTGGCAGAGCCTGGCTGAAGGGCTTAACGCAGCTGGAGCTATCGCTCAGGAATACGGCCTGAAGCTGACCTATCATCATCATGGGGGGACTGCCGTGGAGCAGCCAGAGGAAATAGACCGTTTGATGGAGCTGACGGACCCGGCCAAGGTGTTTCTGCTCTATGACACCGGCCACGCTTATTACGGCGGTGCTGATCCATTGACTGTGCTGCGCGAGCATTATGACCGGATCGCTTACATTCACTTAAAGGATATTCGGCAGGAAGTGCTGGATGAAGCGCGTGCCGAGCAGGTGGATTTTGTGACTTGCATCCGAAAAGGCGTATTTACCGTACCGGGTGACGGATGTCTCGATTTTGCGCCCATATTCGCTGAGCTTATCACCCGTGGTTATAACGGCTGGGCCATGCTTGAAGGCGAGCAGGATCCAGCAGCACATCCGGCGTACGAATATGCCAAAAAATCTTTACAGTATATAGAAGCACTCAATTCAAAAGAAAGCAGGTAAAAAACCATGACTTATGTTTCCTTTCCTACTGGAAAAGCGTACGATTTTACAGCGATCGGAAGGCTTTGTATAGACTTGAACGCAAATGAAATCAATCGGCCTATGGAAGAAACGATGACTTTTACGAAATATGTAGGCGGCTCTCCGGCGAATATTACGATCGGGATGTCACGCTTTGGATTGAAGACGGCTTTTATCGGTAAAATCGCCGATGATCAAATGGGACGGTTCATCGCCGACTATTTGACCCGCAATCACATTGATACCTCTAATGTCGTCACAGATAAGACGGGTGCGGTAACCGGGCTTGCTTTTACGGAAATAAAAAGCCCGACGGAATGCAGCATTCTAATGTATCGTGATAACGTGGCTGATCTGCGCTTGACGGCCGACGAGGTCCAAGAGGAACTGATTGCGCAGTCAAAGGTGTTATTGATCTCGGGAACGGCACTTGCCCAAAGCCCATCCAGAGAAGCGGTATTTCAAGCGTTGAACTATGCCAAAAAGCACGGTGCGGTCATCGTATTTGACCTGGACTACCGGCCGTACACCTGGGTATCGCCGGAAGAAACAGCGGCTTACTACAATCTGGCTGCGGAAAAATGCGACATTATCCTCGGCACGCGCGAAGAGTTCGATATGATGGAACGTTTAGAGCAAAACCCTGAGCATAGTGATAACGTGACTGCTTCCAAATGGTTTGATTATTCAGCCAGGATCGTCATAATCAAACACGGCAAGGAAGGTTCAATCGCTTATACGAAGGACGGCGAAGGTCATAAAGCCAAGAGCTTTCCGGCCAAGGTCGTGAAAACATTCGGCGCCGGCGACTCGTATGCCGCAGGTTTCCTTTACGGAGTTATGCAGGGCTGGACGCTGGAGAAAAGCATGGAGTTCGGCAGTGCTGCGGCCTGCATCGTCATTTCCAGCCACAGCTGCTCTGACGCGATGCCAACGGCTGAGGCCGTTCATGATTATATCGAACGCTGCAACCGCGGGGAAATAACCGCTTCTTAAGATCTAATTAAAATGAAATGAGTAATTGGAAGGGGAAATAGAAGATGGCTGAAATTTTGAAAAACTGGATTGGCGGCACATGGGTGGCATCCGAATCCACAACCAACGAACCCGTCTATAATCCGGCTACCGAGGAAGTACTGGCTTTGGTTCCGATCTCTACCAAGGGGGATGTGGACCGTGCAGCTCATGCTGCGAAGGCGGCTTTCGAAACGTGGAGCCGTACGCCTGTTCCGCGTCGCGCGCGTGTTTTGTTCAAATATCAGCAGCTGCTGGTGGACCATTGGGAAGAATTGGCTAAGCTGGTTACGAAAGAAAACGGCAAAAGCTACAACGAAGCCTATGGTGAGGTACAGCGCGGCATCGAATGTGTAGAGTTCGCAGCGGGCGCTCCGAACCTGATGATGGGCAAGCAGCTTCCGGATATCGCCTCCAATCTGGAATCGGGCATGTACCGCTACCCTGTAGGCGTAGTTGGCGGAATCACACCGTTTAACTTCCCGATGATGGTTCCTTGCTGGATGTTTCCGCTTGCGATTGCCTGCGGCAACACCTTTATCCTGAAGCCATCCGAGCGCACTCCGCTGCTGGCTGGCCGTTTGGCCGAGCTGTTCAAGGAAGCAGGGCTTCCGGACGGCGTGTTTAACATCGTACACGGCTCCCATGATGTGGTTAATGGTATTTTAGAGCATAAGGACATTAAAGCGATCTCGTTCGTTGGCTCCCAGCCGGTAGCCGAGTATATTTACAAAACAGCTTCGGCGCATGGCAAACGCGTTCAGGCTTTGGCGGGCGCGAAAAATCATTCGATCGTTATGCCGGATGCAGATTTGGACGGTTCCGTGAAAGAAATTATTAACGCTGCCTTCGGATCGGCGGGTGAGCGCTGCATGGCCTGCTCCGTTGTTGTAGCTGTCGGCGATATCGGTGATGAATTGGTGAACAAGCTGGTCGAAGCGGCGAACCAACTCACGATTGGAAACGGCGCAAATGATGGTGTTTTCCTTGGACCGGTTATTCGCGGAGCTCATAAAGAGCGTACATTAAAATATATTGAAATCGGCGAAAATGAAGGTGCGCTGCTTATTCGCGACGGTCGTAAAGATGCGGCTTCCAGTGGCGAAGGCTATTTTGTAGGACCTACCATATTCGATCAGGTTTCGAGCGATATGAAAATTTGGGAGGATGAAATTTTTGCTCCCGTGCTTTCTGTTGTCAGAGTTCCGACCTTGGAAGAAGCGGTTGAAGTGTCTAACCGCTCCGAATTAGGCAATGGAGCTTGCTTATTCACAAAAAGCGGCAGCAGCGCAAGACAGTTCCGCGAAACGATCGAATCCGGTATGCTGGGCATCAATTTAGGCGTACCCGCACCTATGGCCTTCTTCCCTTTTTCCGGCTGGAAAAACTCATTCTACGGCGATCTTCATGCCAACGGTACGGATGGCGTAGAATTTTATACACGCAAAAAGATGGTAACGGCCCGTTGGTAGTTTAAGAGGAAGGCTAACAGGCAGCAGGCTGGTTGGGCCGTGCAAGTATGCAAAATCAACAGTTGCCTGTAGGCTTCAGCTACAAGGAATTTTGAAGGAGTTGAATACAAACTTATGACACTCGTTTCTATGAAAGACATGCTGCTACAGGCACTAAAAGGCAACTATGCGGTCGGGCAGTTTAATTTGAATAATCTTGAATTTACGCAAGCGATTCTTCAGGCGGCGCAGGAGGAACAAGCACCCGTTATTCTCGGAGTCAGCGAAGCTTATATCCCCTATATGGGCGGACTTCCCTGCATTGCGGGTATGGTCAAGGCTTTGATTGAGCATTACGGCATTACGGTACCGGTCGCGCTTCATCTGGACCACGGCTCTACTTACGAGGTTTGCATCCGGGCGCTTCATGCCGGGTTTACCTCCGTAATGATCGATGCTTCGCATCATTCGCTTGAATTCAATATTGACGTGACACAGCGGGTTACGCAGGCGGCGCATGTAATTGGAGCCACGGTGGAAGCGGAGCTTGGCCGGATTACCGGTCGCGAGGACGATCTTGTGGTAGACGATGCTGATGGTATGTACGCGGTGTCTGAGGATTGCGTCGCGCTTGTTAATGCTACGGGGATCGACTGTCTGGCGCCGGCTCTCGGCTCGGTGCATGGTCCATATCGCGGACAACCGAAACTGGGCTTCGAGCGTATGGAAGAAATTCAAAAGCTGACGGGGCTGCCGCTGGTTCTTCATGGAGGAAGTGGTTTGCCGGATGCTGAAATACGCCGGGCTATTGAGCTTGGCACGAGTAAAATCAATGTGAATACCGATAATCAAATGGCGTGTACGGCGACGATCCGCAGGTTTTTGAATGAAAATCCGCAGGCCTATGATCCTCGTAATTATTTAATTCCGGCAAGGGAAGCCATTATGGCGTCCGTGCAAGCAAAAATTCGTTTGTTCGGCAGTTCAGGAAAAGCGGGAGGGAGCTAATCATGAAAAAAATCAGGATCGGCATTATCGGAGCAGGACGTATCGGAAAAATTCATACCGATAATTTAATGCGGCTGCCTCAAGCCGAAATCGTCGCAGTCAGTGACTTGTTTGCGGGCCCGGAGCTGGAAGCCTGGGCTCAAGAAAGAGGCATTGCCATCGTGACCAAAAACAGCAATGAGATCTTAGCGAATCCCAATATTGACGCCATCTTTATTTGTTCATCTACAGACACCCACGTACCGTTAATTAAACAAGCGGCGCAGGCGGGAAAGCATATTTTTTGCGAAAAGCCGGTTAGTATGGAAATTAAACAAACGGAGGATGCTCTTGAAGCTGTTCGCCAAGCGGGCGTTAAGCTGCAGGTCGGCTTCAACCGTCGTTTCGACCATAACTTCAAGCGTGTGCGCGAGCATGTTCAGGGGGGCACAATCGGGGAACCGCATATTATCAAAATCACTTCCCGTGACCCGAACCCGCCACATCCGGATTACATCAAAGTATCCGGCGGTATTTTTATGGATATGATGATTCATGACTTTGATATGGCGCGTTTCTTATCGGGCAGCGAGGTTGAAGAAGTACATGCCATGGGCAACGTGCTGATAAATCCGGTATTTGCCGAGCATGGCGACTTGGATACGGCTATCGTGACATTGCGCTTCAAGAACGGCGCCTTAGGCGTTATCGACAATAGCCGGCAGGCCGTTTACGGCTACGACCAGCGGGTTGAAGTATTTGGTTCCAAAGGGAGCGCAGCAGCAAATAATGATCATCCGAATACGGCGGAAGTCAGCACATCGGAAGGCATTGTGCGCGATAAACCGCTGCATTTCTTTTTGGAGCGGTACAATGAGGCTTACATTGAAGAAACACAAATCTTTATAGACTGTCTTCTGAACGATAAGCCGCTTCCTGTAGACGGCAATGATGCCCTGCAGGCCGAACGTATCGCTCTGGCAGCCAAGCTATCCATCTCCTTGAGCCGCCCCGTAGCTATCAGTGACATAGCAGAGCTTTCCAAACAACTGTCAAAATCCGTTTAAATCCCCTGAAAACTCAGGATCACTTACGAAGTTAGTTTGTCTTAGCAAACTCTGAAGGAGGAACAGTCTATGTCTAAACTGATTGTAAAACCCGAGCAAGTACCAGGTCCGGAAGGAACGCTTTTGACAGTAACGCCTGAATCGGCCGGCTGGGAATATGTGGGCTTTGAGGTCGTCAGGTTATTGGAAGGCCAAACGCTGGCGCGCGAAACCGGTGGGCTGGAGGTATGCCTCGTCCTGCTGAGCGGTAAAGCCGACGTATCGACCCGTCACGAGCAGTGGAAGGGTATAGGGCAGCGAATGAGTGTGTTTGAGAAAACACCTCCTTTCTCCGTATACGTCCCGAATGAAGACCAATACTCCATACGCGCATTGACCGCGCTGGAGATAGCAGTTTGCACGGCGCCAGGAGAGGGCAATCACAAGGCACGTTTGATCGGGCCCGACCAGGTCGGCGTGGAAATTCGCGGATACGGCAATATCGAGCGTCAGGTGCATAATATTTTGCCTGAGCAGGAACCGGCCGACAGCTTGCTGGTGGTGGAGGTTTTTACACCAAACGGCCATTGGTCGAGTTACCCGCCACATAAGCACGACCGGGATGCGCTTCCCGAAGAATCGCTGCTGGAGGAGACTTACTATTTCCGCGTCCAGCCGGAGCAGGGCTTTGCGATTCAGCGGGTTTACACGGATGACCGCTCACTCGACGAAACACTGGTTGTTAAGGATGGACAGGCGGTTTTGGTACCAAAAGGGTATCATCCCGTTTCCGCGCCTCCGGGCTACGACGTTTATTATTTAAACGTAATGGCGGGCCCGAATCGCATTTGGAAATTTAACAATGATTCGGAGCATGCCTGGATTATGACCAAACCCAATGTATAATCCCTATCAGGTTGCAACTTTTTCCGCTATTCTTCATAATAGAAAGAAAACCTATTCTTCTAAGTGAAGAAAGCAGCAAGCGAGGAAAAAAATGAGAGCAACAATTTACGATGTCGCGCGTGAAGCCGGAGTATCGATCGCGGCAGTTTCACAGGTTGTCAACGGTAAAGGGAAAATTAGCGAAGAGCGGCGTAACGAAATTATGCTTGTGATGGAGCGTCTACAGTATCAGCCCAGTCATATTGCAGCTGCTTTAACAGGTAAAAAAACATATACACTTGGACTGCTTGTGCCGGATATCTCGAATCCTTTTTTTGCCGAAATCGCCCGTGCTGTTGAAGATCAGGGTGACCATCAGGGCTACAGTTTGGTCATTTGCAGCACGGACAACAAGGACGAGAAGCTGGAGCGCTATTTATCGCTGCTGCAGCAAAAAAGCGTCGATGGAATGATCATTGGTACCGGGTTGAAGAAAAAAGAAATGCTGAACCAACCGATAGAAAGATCGGTTCCGATCGTGATGATTGCCCGGGAAATGCCAGATCTGGATGTCCAGACAGTAGTTGTGGATGACTTTGAAGGCGGCAGCCTGGCCGCACGGCATTTACTTGATCTGGGACACAGTCGTATTGGGGTGCTTGCCGAGCACCCCAATGTAAGCAGCAGCCGTGAAAGGATCCGCGGGTTTCGCCAAATCTTGACGGAGTCGGGTCTGGAGCTTCCTGAGCACAGGGTGGTGGCAAGCGGAGCTGACCTTGTGAAAGACGGGAAGCGCCACGCCCTGGAGCTGCTACAAAGCGAAGAACGTCCTACCGCCCTATTCTGCTGCAACGACTTGTTGGCTATCGGAGCACTTCAGGCTGCCAAGGAGCTGGAAGTACGCGTACCGGCTGAGCTATCGATTGTCGGTTTCGACAATACAATACTTGCGTCGGTCACGGATCCCCCGCTTACTACCATCGCTCAGCCTACCGAGCTGATGGGCAAAATGGCTGTCGATCTACTGCTCGGACAGTTGAAAAAGAAACCAGATATCAAGCAGCGGACGGTGCTAAGACCGGAGCTTGTAATCAGGCATTCAACAGCTGTGCCAAGTACGACACCTACAATATGAGCAGTCGTACGTGAGTGTGACAGCGAAGCATTATCAAATAGACTGCCGAGAAACTTCGGCAGTCTATTTGCGCTGCAGTCCATACGCACAGGCGGCAGGGTACGTACGCAGCCGTTCACCCCATGCTTAAGTCATGCGCCGAACGTTCGGAAATGCAAATCAACATCAGTGGAAATGAGTTTAAAGTTGGGAATATCCGTCCTTTTGTTCCACTGGGTAGGCATCATGAATACCTTGATATCGATAACAAGAAAAGGAAGAGAGCCCATGCTAACTTATGTTGTTCAACAAGGCGATACGCTTTATCTCATTGCCACACGTTTTGGTATCACGGTACAGGCGTTAATGAGTACAAATAATCTGTCATCATCCGCCCTTTATATAGGGCAAAAGCTAACCATTCCCTTAACCATGCCTTTCAGGTACCTAGTGAAGTCAGGCGATACGCTCTATTGGATTGCACAGAGATTCAATACGACTCCGGAAGCTATAATGATTCTCAACGGATTAACATCTACATCGCTTTATGTAGGCCAAAGTCTGCTTATTCCCATCTATACCGAAGTGGTAGTCATCGTCGATAGAGCCAATGTGCGCAGATACGCAGGAACAGGATTTCCGGTCATCGCCCGGATGGAGCGTGGTACCCGCCTTCCTGTAACGGGTATTGCGGGAGATTGGATTCGGGTTCGCCTGTATAATGAACAGACGGGTTGGATATTCCGCGATATCGTAAATTTGGTTCCGCATAGCGGGGAACGTCCAGTTATAGAAATATTCAGTTATTATACAGAAGAAGAAGGACCGACATTGCCCAGTTCTCAACAATTCTTCGTCGAGCAAGTCAATCAGCAATCCAATATCGGTATGTTCCACTTTCGAATAGACAAAGAGAATCCGACGCAGGTTGAGAAATTTCCTGTTTTTGAAGATGCTCATATGCGGGAAGTTGTTGATTTCGGCCACCGCCACAATATCAAAATGCTGGCCACCGTCCATAACCTGCTGTATGAACGGGGAAAACAAGAGGCCAATAAAGAAGTAATCCGACAAATGCTGGCCACCCTCAACACCCGCAGAGCTTTTATCCAAAATATGATAAAACTGCTGCAGTCCTACAATTTTGACGGCGTAAATATCGATTTCGAAGATGTGTATTACGAGGATAGAGAGTTGCTTTCTGCTTTCTACAGAGAATTAGGCCAAGGACTAAAAAACATGGGGTTATATTATTCTGTAGCTGCCCCGTCACGAACCTCGGATGCTCCGACCAATGCATTTTCCGCTCCTTTTAATTATGCTCTTCTCGGGGAAGTAGCCGATGAATTGGTGGTCATGCTCTATAATGAACATGGTTGGCCGGGAAGCGGACCTGGACCGGTCGTTTCCATTGGGTGGATGGAAAGCGTCATCCGTTATGCATTAACCAAAATGCCAGGCAGAAAAATTACTGCAGCTGTTTCCGTATTCGGCTTTGACTTCAATTTGACGACCGGAAGGAATACTTATGCGACTTACGACATGGCAATGAATCTTGCAAAAAAATACAATAAGCCCGTCATTTTTGATCAAAAAACGCAAACACCTATGTTTGCTTATAAGGACGAATCGGGAAATGACCACGAGGTATGGTTTGAAAATGCAGCGAGTATCCGTGCCAAGCTTCAACTAGCCAATCGTCTTGGAATCCGGGGGCTAGCCCTTTGGCGTTTGGGAATGGAGGATCCGAATATATGGGGAATGATTGCAACCGAATTTGTAGTAGAGAAAAGTGTCACTTAAATACTTTATCCATCATTACAGTGTTCGGCGACCATCTGAATGTTTAGGAACAAATAACCTTCCCATACCAATTGGGAGGGTTTTCCTCGATGTCTTAACACTATCTTAAAAATACCTTAACACTGTGTTTATATGACGAAAATAATTCTAGCTTATCCTAAAATTGGATCGTACTAAGTGTAATGCCGTTGTCGCTGCTAAGCCGGGATATTAAGTATGTACGTTGATTGTAATTGACAAATCCGCAAGTGCTACCACAAAACGGGAGGTAATTATCAATGCGTCTGGTTCTCATGGGAGATTTTCATTATTCACGAATGGAATACGGTTCTGAAGAGATGTTAGAGGCTAGGGACCAAGCTTATGCGATCATGCTCAACAGTTTTTTGGAATTGGATGGACAGCTCCATATTTCTATAGGTGACCTTACCAATAGAGGCGTTCCTGAGGAATTCAATTATATTTTTGACCGGATTGGCAGCAGCGACCGTAATTTTATACATGTCCTGGGTAATCATGACACATACTCCATCCCGAAAAAAGACATTTTGGCCATTACCGGACAGCACCGTTACAGTTCGATCGAAACAGAGGATGCTGTACTGATCTTTCTCGATTCGACCAAAGAAATGAACCTGACCGATTGGGGTGGGGAAATGGATGCAGAGCAGTTAGCATGGCTGCAGAACCAGCTTGAACAATCGGGTGAGAAACCAGCCTTCGTTTTCGCCCATCATCCCGTATATGGAACTACTACGCGTTCTACTATGGAAAAACTGAGCATCCATCCGGATATTGATATGAAGGCTGTATTACATACAAAAAAAGGGCCAGGATTTTACTTCTGTGGCCACAATCATGTGAATTCGATCGTCCAACAGGATGGATGGTATTACATTCAAACAGCTGCATGCCTGGATATTCCTGCCTTCCGTGTCATTGACCTTCAAGAGGGTCTGGTTACATCACAGCTGTTAACGATTGATCATGAGGAGCTTACAGGCCATATAAACCGTTTTAATACGAAAATGCAAGGATTCACGCCAGTACTGGGCGCACATGGAGAAGACACCGATTGGAATATACAGGTGGATATACTGGAGTTCGTCAAGTAAGAAAAGCAATAAGCACCCCCTAGAATTTCAATCATATGTGAGCATTCGATCTAGCTAGGAGGCGTTAACGGATGAAGAGACATTGGAATGATGAAGGTGAAAACTTTTTAAAAAGGTTAGCCACGCACAGGATGGTCGCTTCTATAAAAGAGCCGAAACAAATCGAGCTTGCCTTATCACTCAGAAACCAACTAAGCGGCGTATTTCTGCTAACCGGGCATATTGGGGTAATTAAAGGCTATGTAGATTTATTTAAAAATCATGATGTACCGTTTTTTTTGCATTTGGAGAAGATAGGCGGCTTATCCACCGACTCTTATGGGCTTGATTACTTGGCTAAAGTTATTAAACCTACCGGGGTCATTACCACAAAAACAAATGTTGTAAAAACAGCAAAAAAAATGGGGCTTTTCACCATTCAACGTTTCTTTCTTGTGGATACTGAAGGGCTGGAGAACATATCCAAAAGCCTCAGCCAATTTGAGCCTAATATCATTGAAGTAATGCCGGCCCGGATTCCGGAAATGATTGGAGAGATAAAAAAGTTCACTTCCCTCCCGATCATCACTGGTGGCTTATTGTTTGAACGGAGCCAGGCGATGGAATGTTTGAGACAGGGTGCGACCGCGGTATCTTCATCCAAATCGGAATTGTGGCGTGAAACGTATCCCACTCAAGAAAAGAAGATTCTGAACATTGTATAGCTATTCATTTGCATATTCTTAATATCGGGATAACATTCCATTAATAATCAACGGTTATTATTAGGTTATGAAAAGTAAATAGCATTGGGTCGGAGCAAAGGAGAAGCCTAATCAACTGCTGATGTAAAATCAGTGGTGGATTAGGCTTCTTCTTTTGTATTAAAAATTGGGAGGGTTTCAAATGTTAAAGAAAAAAAGTTTATCCATTCTTGCACTAAGCTCGGTAATTATGCTTTCGGCGTGCGGTTCCAACGGTACAGGCGGTACGGCCACCAATTCAACTGCGGCCACTGGCAAGATCGTAATTAAGTATTGGACGGCGAATGGCGGGAAAATTGAAGAAGCTAAACAAAACCTTGTGAAAAAATTTAATGAATCGCAAAACCGCATTGAAGTGCAAGCAGCGAACCAAGGAAATTATGATGACCTTCATGCGAAAGTGCAAGCCGCATATGCTGCTGGAAACGCACCAGGAGTATTTGACCTGGAAATTTCATCCACCGGAATTTTTTCCCGATCAGGCATGCTGGTAGATTTAACACCACTTGCTGCAAGAGATGAGGCCGAACTTAATATTAAGGACTTTAATCCAGGTCTCATGGGAAATGCATATGTGGACGGCAAGCTTTATGGCATTCCGTTTATGCGAAGCACCCCGATCTTCTACAAGAATGTCACGATGTTAAAAGAGGCTGGTTTGGATCCGGCTGGTCCTAAAACTTGGACGGAATTGGAGCAGTATTCCCAAGTGTTGAAGTCCAAAGGCAAGACACCGACGACAATGGCCATCGGCGTCTGGGAATATGAGGCGTTGGTTGCTCAGAGCGGAGGAAAGGTACTGGCTGAAGACGGGAAGAAAGCTTTATTTAACTCTCCTGAAGGGGTTGCACCTGTAGAGTTCTGGAAGAAAATGTCCAATGACGGCCTCATCAAATTTGTAGTAGGAAAGACAGCGGGAGCGGATGCAGATAAGGATTGGACCAACCAAATTTCTGCTTTTAAAATTGGATCTACTGCAGGTGTTGCAGCAGCCATGGAGATTTCTAAAGGCAATAACTTTGAGATGGCAACCGACTTTATGCCTGCTAATAAAAACTATGGCGTTCCGACCGGCGGATGTCACCTGGTCATAACATCGAAGCTTAGTGAGAAAGAAAAAGAGGCGACTTGGGAATTCATTAAATTTATGACAACAAAGGAAAATACAATCTATCAGCATAAGTATGTCGGATACCTGCCAAACCGTCTTTCTGCTTTACAAAGCGAAGAATTACAAACTTACTATAAAGAGTTTCCGCAATACAAAGTAGCCTCGGATCAATTAAAGTATGCCGTACCGCGTCCGAACGCAAATGCATACTCCGAAGTTTCGAAAGTGCTCATAGATGCTATGACAAAAGCAATACTCGAACCGAATGTGAAGGCGCAGGATTCAATGAATGAGGCAGCGGAAAAAGCAAACAAATTGTTGAGTAAGTAAATCTACCCATAGGGATCTCGATCTCTAGTCCCATATGGGAGGAGCTAACTTCCGGTTCTGGAAGCTGGAAGTTAGTCCTCCCCTATGTTCATCACGATATGAAAGGCTGTGCTCGATGTGGAGTGGCTGTCTAAGATTAAAGTAATTATTTTTGATATGGACGGGACTCTTTATCAGGAAGACACTTTTGTGGAGCGTTATATCAGCTATTTGTTGGAAGGCAGTGTTTCCAAACAACAAATAGAAGCAGCTACAGTCGAGGCAAGAAAGATTATAGAGGGTAATCACCCTATTAAGCTCGGTCATTTTTATCATAAAACTGATGATGTGGCATTGGTACCGAGTAACGGAGCTTTTAATCAGGCTTTAACAGCGCTAGGCCTCGCACTTGACGAGCAGAAGTTTCGCGAGCAATATGAATCCTTATCTCTTCATGATTCCAACCTTATTTATATGGGTGATCCATGGGGGGTTGTCGCAGCAATCCGTCACAAATACAAGATCCCAGAAGATAAAATGAACTACGCTTTTGAACGTATCCGTGAGGAAATGATTCTTGAGCCTTATTTATTCGCATACCCTATCGAAATGCTGCAAGCCATTCAACAATTAGATGCGGTAGAGAAAAAGATTCTGATGACGAATACGTACGAAAAGTCAGGTATCGCCTTTTTGGAATATATGCAGATCCTTCACCTGTTTGATGAAATCTATTGCGGTGCGGAGAAACCATTGGGTATAAAGAAGTATGTCGAGACTTTACTTGAACAGGGATATGAGCCCCATGAAATCTTATCAATCGGAGATAATCCGTGGAACGACCTATACCCCGTAAAGCAAATCGGCGGCAGAACCTGTTTTATTTCACCTTACCCGAGCGGCGATAATCATCTATGGGATTTGCGTTTACACGCCTTGGATGAACTGAAGCAGTTGATGTTCGACATCCAGGTCTATAAAACGGCCCGAATAACATCTTAATAAAGCTTCAAAGAAAAGGAGGCCATTCTATGGCAAAGATCATCTTAAAAAATATTGCCAAAATGTATAAAGACGAAACCATCATCAGCAATTTAAACCTTACCATTAAAGACGGATCGTTTACAGTGCTCGTTGGTCCGTCCGGTTGTGGGAAATCCACGACCTTACGAATGATTGCAGGCCTTGAAAAGGAAAGCGGCGGAGAAATCTGGATTGGCGACAAATGTGTAAACCATACTCAGCCCGGACTTCGGGATGTTGCGATGGTTTTCCAGAATTATGCGTTGTACCCAACCATGACCGTTCGCGAAAATATTGAATTTGGGCTCAAAAACCGCAAGGTACCCAAACCAGAACGGGAAATTTTGATCCGTGATATTTCTGAAATCGTCGGATTAACGCCTCACCTCGATAAGAAGCCGCAAAACCTGTCTGGAGGCCAACGACAAAGGGTTGCGCTTGCCAGAGCGATGGTAAAGAAACCCAAGGTGTTTATCTTGGACGAACCACTCTCCAATTTGGACGCAAAGCTTCGCAGCCAAATGAGAACGGAATTGATTCAGCTTCATCGGAGGCTAGGTTCTACCTTCGTTTATGTGACCCATGATCAAGTGGAAGCCATGTCGATGGGAGATGAAATTGTCGTCATGAACAAAGGGGTGATTCAACAAGTGGATTCACCTATGAAGCTCTATAACGATCCGGAAAACCTGTTTACTGCCCAGTTCATTGGAACTCCGGCGATGAACATCTTCAATTTCAATGCGGTTCAAAACTTGGAGGTAGAGACGACAGCCAAGATCGGCTATATCGGCTTCCGGGCTGAGCATGTGCTGATGAGTGCGAAGGAGCATGCAGAGGGATTTGCCATTGAAGGGGAAATCATTACCCGAGAGAGTCTGGGTGCGGAAATTATTTATCAGATCCAATCGGCTGCTGGCATATTTTTCGTAAAGTCCTTCCTTGCACCTATGGAGACGGCAACCCACATCAAAGCGGTTATTCCATATAATCATCTCTACTATTTCGATCTGGATGGACGAAGAATCCGTGGTCTGGAAGTAACGCAGAAGCCAACGCTTGTAACGGTCGGCGGTGTATGAGATGACTCTGTGGGGAAAGCTGCGTCCGTACGCGATGGTTGCTCCGGCAATTACTATATTTTCATTATTTTTTATATATCCGATCCTTTATATGATCTACCTGAGTATGTATGAATGGAATTTTATAAGCCCCAACAAAAATTTTGTCGGTTTGCAAAATTTTACCGACCTCTTGCAGGAAAAAGATTTTATACAAGTGATAACAAACTCTACGATCTACACTATTTTAACAGTTACGTTCATCATAGGAATCTCATTACTATTCGCTCTGTGGTTAAATAGAATCGGCACGTTTCATAGCTTTGTACAAGGTGCGATTTTTAGTCCGCATATCGTTTCTTGGGTATCCATATCAATGATTTGGACCTGGGTAATGGATCCTCAATTTGGCTTGTTAAACTGGTTCATCGGTTTGTTTGGTTTTGGTAAACTCGCATGGCTTTCATCTACGAGCACTTCTCTGATCTCGTTAGTCATTGTCGCTGTATGGAAAGGGCTTGGCTATAACACTTTAGTTTTTATCGCTGGGCTGCAAAGTATTCCTAAAGACATCTATGAAGCCGCATCCCTTGACCAATCGAATCGTTGGACTACCTTTCACAAGCTGATTTTCCCAATGCTGTCTCCCACCATCTTTTTCCTGGTAATTATCAATATGATCGGTTCGTTCCAGGTTTTCGAGACGATAGCGATCATGACTCAGGGAGGACCGGTTAATACAACCAATACGTTGGTTTATTACATTTATGAATATGGATTTCGATTCTTTAAAATCGGTTACGCTTCTGCGGCAGGTGTCATTCTACTGTTTATTGTTGGGGTATTAACCCTAATCTACTTTAAAATGATGTCCAAACGTGTTCATTATCAATAAGAAAGGGTGAATCCTTTGAAGGCAGACCACACGATTGATGCTGATCGTACTTTGTTCACTATTAACAGCAAAGAAGACATCGTTTCTAGAATGTTAAAATACTTATTACGAGCTGTAAATGTGATTTGCATGCTCCTGTTGGTAGCCATATTTGCAATGCCCTTTGCCTGGATGCTTTCTACTTCATTAAAGACGCTGCCCGAAACGATGATTTTCCCACCCAATTGGATTCCAAAGCATTTGGAATGGGGCAATTTTGCCCGCGCTTGGGGCTCAGGCCCCTTTTTACACTATCTGATGAATAGCATCATTATTTCCATAGGTATCCTATTCATGCAGATGCTGACCATTATTCCGGCGTCCTATGCTTTTGCACGTTATAAGTTCAAGGGCTCGGGATTTTTATTCGGAATGGTTATGGTTACCTTAATGATCCCTTCCCAGTTGATCTTCCTGCCTGTTTATTTGCAGCTGAGCGCCTGGGGTCTGCTTAATACACATCTAGCGCTCATCCTTCCGTTTGCATCCAGTGCCTTTGGTATTTTTCTCCTAAGGCAATCGTTCAAACAAATCCAGGAAGAATTGATCGAAGCCGCGCGATTGGATAGTGCGAAGGAGTGGCAGATCATATGGAAATTGATGGTGCCCATGGCCAAACCGGTACTGGCGACCTTCGCTTTATTCAGCTTTATTGCCCACTGGAATGATTATTTCTGGCCCTTGGTAATGACTACAGATGAAGCAGCAAGAACACTGCCCTTGGGGATTGCAAAGATTCGGGAAGAAGAAGGGATGGCTAACTGGAATGTGCTAATGGCCGGCAATATGATCCTGGTAACGCCGATTTTGATCGTATTTTTCTTTGCACAACGGCATATTATTCAAGCCTTTGTCTATACTGGCGTAAAATAAACGATCTGAAAGGAAGACTATATCATGATTAAAATCGTCGCACACCGCGGTTGGTCGGGGAAAGCACCTGAGAATACGTTAGCCGCTATCGAGTTAGCCTTGGCTGAATCAGCTATTGATATGATTGAATTTGATGTGCATCTTTCTAAAGATGGGGTGCCTGTAGTCATACACGATCACACTTTGGAGCGCACTACCAATGGAAAAGGTAGGGTAAACCAACATACTTTTGACGAATTGCGCCAATTGGATGCAGGGAGTTGGTTTGCCCCAGAATTCAAAGGGGAAACCATACCTTCCTTGGAGGAAGTTCTGAAGTTGGCCAAAGGACGCTGCAAACTGGCCGTGGAATTAAAGACGAAGGCAAACAATTATGAAGGAATCGAACAAAAAGTGATTCAGAAGGTCCATCAGTACGGTATGGGGGACCAGGTCGTTCTTTCTTCTTTCGATCATGACTCCATGAAACAGGCAAATGAGGTGGATTCCTCCATCGCCACCAGCCTCATTTTTTTTGGTAAACCGACGTTGATTTGGGAGCAGCTGCAATATACAGGAGCAATAAGTTTTTCCATCAATCATAGCTTTTCCAGCCCCGCTTTTATCAACGAGATGTTGGACAAAGGGATCGATGTCGGCATCTGGACTGTGGATGATCCGGAAACGCTTCAAAAAATAGTGCTTGCTCATCCTAATGTGCGTATTACGACGAATCATCCGGATCGCCTGCTCACAGTTATCAAAAAGTGAAAAGCAAGCCAAGCCCTAATCTAGATTTGCCTGCTGGTTAAAACCTACAGGCTTTCTTTGCATTTCACGTAAATAAAAAGGATAATGGAGATGGCTTAATTCCATTTAGCAGCAATGGTTTTCTTCTTACTTTTGAATAGTTTATGCAACATACTTTCTTTTCTTTTTTCGGCTAATATACGATTGACACCGTAGAGAAGAACCTTTGATCTCATTTCGTCTTCATGTTTTAGCTTATGCAACTCTTTTATAAATTTATCATCCAATAGGATCATCTCCTTAAGAGAAACTTGGCTTCTATTTTGATTATACGATCACTCTTGTCCTAAAGTATGTCATATTTTGAACGCAACTTAACACTTCTTTTGTCGAACACAGATAGGAGGGATACGTAGAAAAGTACATAAACCATATTTTGTGTGCGAACATAACTTGTAGGGTACGAACTCAAACTGGATGTGATCGCATGAGAATCAGAGTCCAAAGTCAAATTGGAGTCAATGTAAAGGCAGTTGTGAAGGATTCGATTATTCATGTTAGTGAAGAAGAACTGAAACGAGATATAAGAAGCATAGTTGCATTCTGGGCTGAACAAAGATTGCGTGAAGACGGATGGCCTATCCCGAATAGCACAAAGGATATAAGAGAATATTTAATTGAAAATGGAGTCATCAGTGAAGTAGTAGAAGAAGATCAGAACTTGTATTAAATTTAAGAATAGCAGCTCATCGTATCGTTTCGTACTAATGGGCTTCTTTTGATTGTGTGATTATTAATGTGGATAAGGCGAAAGAGAAAGCTTTGAACATTACGTACTTGATGGTGAGCAGATTACTCAGTCTGTGATGACATGGGGACAGCATCTTTTTTTTATTTTCCTACCGGTCTATACTGTATGTTATGGGAAGAGGTGACTTATTAGGATGCATAACCGCTCAGATGTCAAACAGAGTAAACTTGAGCTTCACATGGAAGGGTTGCAGGCATGGCGGGTGGAACGTATGTCCGGAGATGGTCATCCATATCTTCTAGTGGACATGGCCAAGCCTGTTCGGACACTGAACTCCTCGCCATGGGGAGGCGGGTTCGGTCATCACAGGTTCTTAGTGAATCGGCAAGTCGACATGACCTATAACAATGAGGATCCCATCTCTGAGATGGAGATTTTCCTGGACAGGCAGCAGTTGGATGTCCGAGCGACGGCTTGCCTGATGACCGCCGCTCGGGTCGCAGACATCTCAGTGGAAAGCGCCTCCTATGGGGAGGCGAAGGTAACAAGTCTCGTTACTGTCGGACTAGGTAACAAGGCTCGTGCGGGGCTGGCTGTGCCAAGTCCGCAGTTGTACCCAGGCACGATCAACTCCATTGTATTAGTGAGTGGCACCATGACGGACTCTGCTATGGTGAATGCCGTGATAACCGCTACCGAAGCGAAAAGCGCGGCATTACAGGAGCTAGACGAGCGCGTTGAGGGGGCCGGGTATGCCACAGGGACGACATCGGATGCGGTGCTGATCGCATCAATCGGAAACGCATCCATGCACCGCTACGCGGGTACAGCGACAGAGGTCGGCTATCTCATCGGACGGACGGTATACGAAGCGACAGTTAGCGCAGGACGCCGGTACCAAGCGTATGTCCGCAGCAAGTGAGCTACTCATTATACAAATATTTCCCCCTTTGACAAAGAGTCGCGTAAATCGCGGCTTTTTTTGTTGTATTTCTTTTTCAGAAGAGCAGACTTATAATAGGACTAGTTTTAAATTTGACCATTTGGAGATGAGCAAGTGAAGCTAAAGCATAAATATTTGCTACTGTCCGTACTTTTTATGGCCTTTCCGCTTCTGGCTAGCCTGCTGTTTACTTACAATGAAATTCAAAAGCAATACCGGGGGGAGATTATTACCTCGCACCTGCAGCTGATGAACCAGTTAAACCGGAATATTCAATATTCGGTCAACGAGCTGGATAACAAGCTCATGAGTATTTATGAGACATCGGATGTGTATGATTATTTAATCAATTTGACGAATACGAATACGATTTCCCCGGAAAGGCAGCAGAGAATGGAAACCCTGCTGAAGGTGCTGACCTTATCAATGAAGGGCTTTAGCAGCGTTTACTTGTATTTGGATGCTAAGCAATATCTTTACAGAGTGGATTATCTGAATTTAGGGCTTTTAAATAGCTTCACGCCGAAGGATAGAATTTGGTTGAATGAGGTTGAGCAGGGTGGCGGTGCGATGACGATCCATACCTCTTCTTCAGAGGATGTAAATGAAGTATTTATCGGGAGGGCAATATCCGACGTCATTCAGAAAAAGAAGGTAGGGGTACTTGGCTTGGGCCTGAACAAAAAGTTTTTTGTCGATTTATTCGGCGAGGATTATGCAAGCGATTACATTCAGGTCAACGACTCCAAAGGGAATGTTATTTATGAAACCCGAAAGCTGGATTTGCAAAAGAACCAGGTCTATGTAATTCGAAGCGAAGAAAATAAATATGGCTGGTTTGTGGTGAAGTATATCCCCCAATCCATCGTGAAGCAGACCGCCTGGAATTCGATTAAATTTACGATTTATTTGGGAGTCGGCGTCCTGATTGTCGGCATTGTGCTATGGCTGCTGTTCGCCCAGCAATTTTACCGCCCGATTGTCAGCCTGGCGCAGACGATGAAAAATGTGGGGAACGGTAATTTTAAGCTCGATATTGCAAATCCGATCAATGAAAGGCAGGATGAAATCGGATTTCTGTCACGGCAGTTCCACACAATGGTGTTGAAGCTGGAGGCTATGATCCAGAATGAATATGAGCTCAAATTACAGGAATCGTATTCGCGGGTAAAGGCGCTGCAGGCACAGATCAATCCACATTTCCTGTATAATACGTTGACCTCGATGTATTCGGAGGCATTGGATGCAGGAGCCACATCGATTTGCTCGATGATCAAATCCTTGTCCTCAATATTCCGCTATACGATCGAATCCGAGCATGATCTTGTGTCTTTATCGCGGGAGATTGAGCATGTCCGCCATTATTTACAAATTCAGAAATATCGGTTCGAGGAGAAGCTGAGCTTTCACATCGATATCGATGAAGCCTTCATGGATGTACCTTGTGTAAAGTTGTCGCTACAGCCTATTGTTGAGAATGCGATTTTGCATGGAATTACGAGAAAAGGCTGGGGAGCTTTAACGATTACCGCCAAAAAGGAAGGTGGCCAAATTATGATTATGATATCGGACACGGGCTGTGGGATTTTACCAGAAAGGCTTATGGCCCTACAGCTAGGTCTGAATGTCGATGCGGGGGAAGACAACCATATCGGGTTAAGCAACGTCCAGCAAAGAGTACAGCATTTTTTCAAGGATTCAACGGGTATTCAATTGCAAAGTCAATTTGGTGAAGGAACAGAGGTTTCTGTCATTTGGAGGGTGGATTAAAGAGATGGATAAAACTGTGAGTGGTTCTGAACAAGCATCTAGTAACGCTAAGAATGGATCGCTGATCAAAGTGTTGATCATGGATGACGAGCCCAAGGTGCGCAAAGCGTTGCATACGCTTCTCAACATGTCCAACTACGCAATTGAGATTATTGGCGAAGCCGAAACGGGTATTCAGGGGCTGAAGCTCATGGAGGATCTGGAGCCTGATTTAATTTTTCTCGATATTGTCATGCCGGTTATGGATGGTTTGGAGGTGCTAGCCCATTTACAAAGAAAGCAAGCCCCTAAGCATGTTATTATTGTCAGCGGCTTTGACGATTTCAACTATGCAAAGCAGGCGATCAGTTTTAACGTGATCGATTACATACTCAAACCCTTTGATTTAGAGGATGTAGAGAGTGCCTTAAAGAAAGCAGTGGAACGAATGAATGTGCAGGAAGCGATGCTGGCGATGGAGAGTACGATTACCCGCAATAAGAAGGAGAGTCTGCTACGCCGCCAGGATCTGATTAAACAAAAAATTTATGAAGGCAAGGTCTTAACGCCCGAAGAGAATTTAGAGCTGCCCGCTTTTACGGAAAAAGGAGCCTTGTGGCATGTCCATATTATGGTGGTGCAAAATTATTATGATAGTGTATCGGATCGGTATCATGGGGATAGGGAGCTATTTTCCTATATTGTTTGTAAATTTTTCGGGGAAATGCTGGAGCAATACGGACGTGCTTATGTGATTGGCTCCTCCTCGACTTATCCACATCTTGTTTACTGGATTCTGGTTTCGCAGGAGGTGGGCCCGAAGGTGTTGGCGGAAATGACTGTGTCGATCAAAAAGGTGCTGAAGGTAGACTGCTTTTTCTTAAGCAAAGAGGAGCCTGTCGCTGGTGATCGGGTAGGCAGCAGCATTCAGAAATTGGAGGAGGTTATCGTCTACACCCACTTAAAACATCTCGGTAACGGGCATAACGCTGCAATGCTCAAAGAAAGCAAATCCGCTCCCGAGCTGCTGATTTCACAAATCAGCGAGCTGACGCGAAAAATTAATTACGTAATCAAGCACGCCCAGAAAAATCGGGTTGAAAATATAGTCTGTGAATTGTTCGAGCGATGGGAGAGCCAAGGTGCCTTGACCTGCCACTTCCTGTTCCTGGCTTACTCCTCCATCGCCAACATTTCCACGGACGGTGATTTATCTGATAACAGTCCAATTGATTCATTTAATTTTGGGCTGAAGATGAAGTTTAATGCAGAGTTAATCCGCAGCTATTTTATCCACCTGATTATGGAAATGATCGATATTCAGCAGAAGGGCGACCTTGATGGGGCAGGTGACCGAATTGGGCTAGTTAAAGCTTATATCGATGCTCATTATGCGGAGCCTTTGTCGCTGAACCATCTGGCGCACCAATTTTACATTAGCAAGGAATATTTGGCCAACCGTTTCAAACAGAAATTTGCGCTGACCGTCCATCAATATTTGCACGGCATCCGGCTGCGTAAAGCGCTGGAGCTGCTAATGGATCCTCAATATCGTATTTCTGATGTCGCACTGATGGTAGGTTATGACAATTTCAGCTACTTTAACAAGCTGTTTCGCAAGGAATATGGGCTTACTCCAACAGAATATCGCGATAAGCACTATTAAATTAATATGGTGTTAGAATAATGATTAATAATGAGGTACCCAGCAAAGATGTTTCCTATTAAGATTTAGAGGTATTTATAGGATGGTAGCGCTTTCGCAATCCTAATCAAAGAGGAGATGATTTCATGAGAAAGTTAGTCCCAATTTGGCTTTGCCTATTAATGATGTTAACCGCTTGCTCTTCACCGTCAACGACTGACAGCATTGCCGAGCCAGGCAAGACAAGCAGCCCTGCAACTGCAGCTAATGTAACATTGAAATTAATGCTGAACTCGGCCGATGATGTCCCAGCCTTCAACAAGATCATCGAAGAATTTCAAAAAACGAACCCGACAGTCAAGTTTGAAGTGAATGCGGTCCCTGGCACCGATACATTCATTACGGCTTTAAAAGCTAAATATTCCTCCGGGGATGCTCCCGATCTGTATTCGTTTCAGGTAGGCGCAAGAACCGGAGAGTTTGCGAACGCGGGATTGCTGCTTGATATTACGGACACACCGCTCTTGGCCAACATTAAGAAGGATGACCTGAAGCTCGTCACCTACAAGGGCAAGGTTTACGCGGCACCGTTGAATGCCCAAGCTACTGGGATTTACCTGAATCAGGAAATTTTCGATAAATACAGTCTGAAAGCACCGGAAAATTTTAATGAACTTCTGGATGTGAACAAAGCTTTACGGGAAAAAGGCATCAAATTTCCGATGATTGTGGCAGGTAAGGATGTGAACCACGTATCACAATTTGATTTTCAATATTTGGCAACGGTAGTAGTGCCCAGCGATCCCGATTACTATAAAAAAATGCTGAAGGGTGATTTGCATTTCAATAGCCCTTTGATTCGCACGATGTTTGAACGTTACGGAATGCTGAAGGAATATGTGTCTCCAGATGCTTTGGGTGTCGATGCTGATGAGGCTGTAAAACGGCTTATTAAAGGCGAAGGGGCGATGCTGATGAACTTGAACGGCTTATTATCGACGATTCGCCGTTATGGACCTGATACGAAGCTGACGATGGTTCCATCCGTATTGCAGGATAAGACAGAAGACCGCATTCTTAATGTAGGGGTTACGACCGGGCTTCACATTTCAAGCAGCAGTAAATATCCGGAAGAAGCAAAAAAATTCATCCAATTCGCGCTGACGCCTGCAATGGGGAATATATATTCCAAAGAAGCCAAACAGTTTTCCACTGTAGTAGGCGTAACCGAGGCTTATGACGATGCATTAAAGAGCATGCTGCCTTGGCTAAACGGGAACAAAAAATCGCCGCATGCGGATCTTGTCTGGATTCCCGGCATTAAAGATGTCATGAAAGAAGTTACGCAAAAATGGTTTTTGGGAGAACCCATCGACAGCGTATTAAACCAATGGGAAGAGCAGCATCAACGGTTAATGAAAGCCAATCCAACCTTTGTCGAAAATTTTGGTAAAGAATGAGGCTGCGCGAAAGTCTGCAATACACTTCGCTGTCGCTACCGGCTATTATCCTATATCTGGTTTTGGTTATCGTCCCGCTTATCGGGGCGTTCTATTACAGCTTTACGGATTGGGACGGGTTAGGTAAAACGTATCGCTTTATTGGACTTGATAATTACTTCACCTTATTCACGGACAAAATCGTGCTGCGAACCTTCTCTACAACGATGAAATATACGATTTGCGTAACGGTATTTCAGAATTTATTGGCACTGCTCTTGGCAATCGCCTTGAATCAAAGCATTAAAACCAAGAATGTCCTGCGCACCGCAATTTTTATTGTCTGTACCTTGAGCCCCTTACTTAACGGTTATATATGGAGCTTTGTATACTCGGGACCGCTGATGGGTGTAGGCAGGCTGCTCGGAATCGATATGCTGGCTAACAACATACTGGGCAGCAAGGATGGGGCGATTTATGCAGCCGCTTTTGCCAGCATATGGCGTATGACCGGATGGACGATGATCATATTTCTCGCAGGTCTGCAGATGATTCCCAAAGAATTGTACGAAGCGGCTGAAGTTGATGGCGTAGGTCCGTTCTATAAGTTTTTCTATATCACTTTGCCACTGTTGGCTCCTGCGATCACGATCAATGTCGTACTTACCTTCGAGCGCGGTCTTAAAGACTTTGACAGCATTTTTGCCCTGACGGGCGGAGGACCGGGTGATTCCACCCTGGTTATGGCGTTAAGTATTTACAAGGAATCCTTCTTTTTCTCAAGGGCTGGCTATGGCACAACAATCGGGATTATGCTGTTCCTTCTCATTGTTGTATGCACCCTTATCCAGCTGAAATTTTTAAGAAAGCGGGAGGAAGATGTCATATAAACCGATGAGCGTAACCGATAAAGCGGTGAGTCTAAGAAATAAACCGATGAGCCTGAAAAAGCAGCGGCTAATTCTGCTTGAAATTATGTTGATTGTATTTACCATCATTTATTTTCTGCCCTTTTATATTGTCATTACGATGGCGATGAAAACACCAAGCGAGCTGCTTCTTTCGAATTTTGGTCTGCCGAAAACGCTGAACTTCGATAATTTTGTAAAAGCCTGGGAAATTACCAAATATAGCACCGTGCTGTTCAACACAGCCTTCATTTCCCTGCTGTCCGTTGCCGGTATTATACTGGTTGCTTCCATGGCAGCCTTTACTTTGGCGAAGCAAGCCAATAAGCTGAACACTTTTTTGTATTATTTTTTCCTGTCGGGCATTATGATTCCAAGCTATACGGTCCTGGTTCCATTGGTCAAGCTGCTCAAGAGCTTATATTTAATGAATTCCAAGCTGGGGCTTGTTATTGTATATATAGGGCACGGTCTTCCGTTTGCGGTGTTTCTGCTGGTCGGCTTTATCCGCTCCATTCCGAAAGAAATTATGGAGGCAGGCACGATAGATGGCTGCAACGTATACCAGTTGTATTGGCGCATTCTGCTTCCGATGCTGCAATCCGTGATCATCACGCTTTTTATTCTTGACCTGATCTGGATCTGGAATGACTTCTTGCTCCCATTGCTGGTATTGCAGAAAAAGACCGATTTTACGCTCACTTTATCGCAGTATTCGATGCATGGAGAATTCGGGACACAGTGGCAAATTGTCTTCGCAGGATTCCTGTTGGCAATAGCGCCGCTTACAGTCGTATATCTGGCTTTGCAAAAATATGTAATAAGCGGCATATCTGCCGGTGCATTAAAGGGTTAAAGGGCTAAGGCTTAAAGAGTTGACTAAAGAAATGGAGTGTTATATACGATGGCAAAAAAAAAATTACCGCAGGTTCCTTATGGCGCTGTGTACTTCCGTAAATCCAACCCGCCCCAAGAGGATTGGGAGCGTGATTATGCAGTAGCGCGTGAGGATGGCTACAATATGTTCCGGCATTGGTTCATGTGGAGCGCTATTGAGGTAGCACCTGGTGTTTTTGACTGGGAGGAATATGACCAGCATATGGAGCTTGCCGCCAAGAACGGCATCCAAACCGTCATTTCCGAAATGATGACCTTTGCGCCTGAGTGGGCATTTACGAAGTATCCCGATGCTTTGCATACGAATGTCGATGGCAAAAAGATCCATAGCATGATGGGCGGAAGCAGTGCAGTTGGCGGCTATGGCGGTCTGTGCTTCGACAGCGATGAGGTCAAGGCGTTGGGAGAGCGCTTCCTTACCGAATTGGTTATGCATTATAAGGACCATCCGAGTATGGTCGGCTATGACATTCTGAACGAATGCAATTTCCAGACAACCGGCATGTGCTATTGCGAGCATTCCAGAGCCAAATATCGGCAATGGCTGCAAGCCAAATATGGTGACCTGAAGACGCTTGGCGTCACTTGGAGACGCTACAGCTACACCGATTGGAACGATGTGCAGCCTCCAGCGAAGGTTGGGTTATACCCTGAATCCTTCGATTGGATTGAGTTCAATAAGCAAAATTTGTATGCCAAAATGAAATGGAGAAGCGATCTTATCGCCAGCCTGGATACTGACAATTACATTACGGCGCACGGCGAGGCCGCCAGCCTCGTCAAGATGGCTGCCTCAGGCTCCGATGATTGGGAATCTGCCCGCCATGTGGAGATCTACGGCTTTACGTGGGTCGCTACAAGAAAAGGCAGCGACCCTTGGAAGCAGTGGCATGCCGTGGACCTGACCCGTTCGGGTTCGAACGGGAAGCCGTTCTGGCATGCAGAAATGCAAGGCGGGCCTTTGTGGCTGCAGCCACAGCTGACCGGCCGGCCAAGGCAGGATGGAAGGATCACAAAAGCGGAGGATATCCGCTTGTGGAATATGATCTCGCTGGCAGGCGGTGCTACGGGTCTGCTGTTCCCAAGATGGCGTCCACTGCTGGACGGACCCTTGTTTGGCGCTTTTGGTCCATACGAAATGGACGGCTCCCGGACAGACCGTTCCGCCATGGCAAGCTCGATTGCCAAATGGGCGAATGAACCGGCTCAAGCCTCGCTGTTCAGCTCATCGCCAATCAAAGGCGATATCGGTATCCTGGTAGTCCCGGAGACCGAGACCTTCAACCATATCTACTCACGCGAAGTGAAATGTGATTACTATTCCAGCACGATGTGGGGAGCCTACCGCGGTTTTTTTGATAATAATCTGCAGCCGGATTGGGTACATATCGACCAGATCGATGCCTATGAGGTCATTTATTTCCCTTACCCGATTATGCTCAAGCAGGCGCAGGCGCAGAAATTGAAGCAATGGGTGAAGCGTGGTGGTACGCTGATCTGCGAAGGCTGCCCAGCCTATTTCGGGGATTTTGGAACGGTAGGAACCGTACAGCCAAATTTGGGATTGGATGAGGTGTTCGGGGCAAGGCAACAGCATGTGGAATTTATGCCTGATATCGCAGACCCTATTGTTTTTGAGATAAATGGTGCAGCGGTCAAGGGCGGCGTGTTCCTGCAATCGTACAAGTTGACAACAGGAACCGCTATAGGTAATTATGAGGATGGAACGATCGCAGCGGTCGAGAACAGCTTTGGAGCAGGCAAGGTGCTGCTGGTCGGCACATTCCCGTCAGAAGCCTATTACCGGACAAGCGATGCGGGTACGAAGAAATTTTTTGCCGATGTCTTTACATGGAGCGGGAAAGAGCAATCGGTGCGGGTCAATAATCCGTTGGTTCAGGTTCGGCTTCATGAAGGCAGTGGTGGCAAGTTCGTCTGGATCATCAATAGCTCGGATGCGGAAGCGGCTGTAGAATTGCATATTTCTGATAAGTTTGCCCAGGTATCAGTGGTGGAGAAGCTTTGGGGCGAGCCTGAGGCAGAGTTTCAAGGAAACCAGCTCAAGGTGGCGCTGCCTGCGAAGGATGCGCTTATTCTAAAGCTTCAATAGTTTTCTGTAATAACGAGCTCATTTAAAAAATAAAGAAAGTGTGGCGATTCGAGTGAAGTTGCAGGATAAAGTGGCAATCATTACGGGTGCGGCAATGGGAATTGGCAGAGGCATCGCGTTGAAATTCTCTGAACAGGGCGCTCACGTTATTGTTAATGATATTGTCGAAGACGGATTGAATGAAACGGTGGAGATGATCAAAGCTGTATCCAGCCAAAAGGTGTTTGCTCATTTAGGGGATATTTCGCTTAAAGAGCAAGTGGATTCCTTGTTCGATATCGTCACTGGAGAGTTTGGCCGGATTGACATTCTGGTCAATAATGCGGGATGGACGCAATGTAATCGGCATTTTCTGGAATATGACGAAGAGTTCTGGGATAAGGTCATTCGCATCAACCTGAAAAGCGTGTACCTGACCACACATCGGGCAGCCACTATGATGGTAGAGAGGCGCGAGGGTGTGATTATTAATTTATCATCGATTGGCGCGACGAAAGCTCACAGGCAGATGGTTGCCTATGATGCCAGTAAAGGTGCGATTGATGCCTTTACCAAAGCAACCGCACTGGATCTGGGACCATGGAACATCCGTGTTAACGCTATTGCTCCGGCTGTTATTCTGGGCACGCCTGTTAAGAAGATGGACGATGATATATTGGCACGACAAAATCCGGCTGATTTCGGCACACCGTTGTTAAGACAAGGAACGCCGGAGGATGTTGCGAACAGCGCGTTGTTCCTGGCTTCATCGGACTCCAGCTTTATGACGGGCCAAACCTTATCGGTTGACGGTGGCTTGGGCATACAGGCGCGGCCTTATCCGAAGCCATAAGCTTGGAGTTATAGGAGTGGTCCTATTACAAAAGCTAGTATGACAAAAAGATCGTACTGCCTGAACGTTGATGGCTACGGGAGTACGATCTTTTCATAATTATTCTATTTGACAAACAAGAGGTTTTCATATATTTTATATGCTATAGCATATAAAAAACGACCATCGCTCAAAGTTACGTTTTATTATATGGCCATTGAAAAAAAATCTGTACTTAGAAAATCTAAAGTGAAGTCAATATATCAAAAGTTAGGAGTATATTTATGGAGTTATATAAGCTCACCGGTTTCCTTGTTCATCGTACAGATATGAAAATGACTAATTTTTTCACAAAAAAGCTTAAACAATATGAAGTCACTCCTGAACAATGGGGAATTATCAGTGTACTTGAGGGGGAAAGAGCAACGAGCCAGAAAGAGCTTGCCGAAGCCATTGACAAAGATCAAACCACTGTTGTCAGGATGATCTATTCACTTGAAAAAAAAGGAATAGTAAATAGAATACAGAGTGATTTTGACAGACGTTCCCACAACTTGTTCCTTAGCGACAAAGGAATGGGTCTCAAAACAAAACTTTTGCCAGTTGTATTGGCAGCTCACGATCATGTTACCAAAAATCTGAGTAAGGATGAGCTTCTAGAGTTACATGAGCTCCTTGGCAAACTGTATTCAAGCGTAAAAGATGAGTAATTTAACTTAGAAAGAGAGTGATTACGGTATGTTGATTATTATTTTACAAGTTATAATGAGCATTTTCTTCATGATTACAGGAACGAAAATAATCTCTGGAAAAATGACAGATGAGTTTAAACGATTTGGTCTTCCGTCCATATTCAACTTCTTAACAGGATTTATTGAAATTTTATGCTCTATTGGCATGATATTGGGAATATGGTTTCCGATCGTGGCTTTGTTATCCGGATTGCTGTTAGGAGCGACCATGCTGGTTGCTGCCTTTACTCTGCTTGTGATCGCACGTGATCCATTTAAAAAAGCGATCCCAGCTATAATACTGTGTCTGCTATCTTTTACGATTGCACTTTATCATTTTGTTTTCTGATATTGATGGGTCAGGTGAGACAGATTTAGTTTATATACAAGATAGTGTTAGGTAATCTAAAATTATTCATTTCTTGGATGACAACACAAATTTTGCGAAGAAAGCGGGGATCACTCTATGTCTAAACCTTTGCTATCCAATCGGTCACTTGGCAGAACTGGCCTGTTTGTCTCACCACTTTGTATTGGTGGTGCTTCACTTGGAGATATGCCTGAAACCTTTACCTATAATGTACCAGAAGAAAACGCGCTTGCCACAATTCGTGCGACCTTTGCAAGCCCGATTAACTTCCTCGATACAGCTGCGGCCTATGGGGAAGGTGAGAGTGAGCGCCGTATTGGTAAGGTAATTAAAGAGAATGGTGGACTCCCATCGGGCTTTGTGCTTGCCACCAAAGCTGACCGTTGCTTACATACTGGGGACTTCAGCGGAGAACAAATCAAACGTTCCATCGAAGGAAGTCTCTTCCGATTGGGGCTAGATCGCCTGCAATATGTCTATATCCATGATCCGGAGCATACCACCTTTGAAAATGTCATGGGACCGGGTGGACCGCTTGAGGTGCTGAAAAACTTCAAGGACCAGGGAGTCATCGATCACATTGGCATATCTGGTGGGCCGATCCAGATGCTCATTCGTTATATAGAAACGGGCGAGTTTAGTGCGGTAGAGACCCATAACCGTTACACGCTACTCAATCGATCAGCCGAGCCTTTGCTTGATGTCGCCAGTCGATTGGGTGTTGCAGTAATCAACGCAGCACCCTATGGTAGCGGCATGTTGGCAAAAGGCCCAGAGGCCTTCGCTCGTTATGCTTATAGTGATGCACCGCCGTTGTTGCTCGAACGCGCCCGATTATTTGTGAAAGTCTGTCAGGATTACGATGTTCCCCTAGTCGCCGCGGCACTTCAATTCTCCATGCGTGACCCCCGTGTCACGAGTACTGTCGTTGGCATAACCAAGCCGGAACGAGTTGCCCAGACGTTGGAGCTCGCCAGTTACCCCATTCCTTCCGAGCTTTGGCCTGCGCTAGACGCCATTGGGTTTGATACTGACGATCCCGAAGCTAATAGAATCACATAATGGAAGACAGGGACTTTATTTAAAGTTCCTGTCTTTATTTTTGCGTACTCATCTCATGAAAGGCAAAATTAGTTAATAGTAATAATACAGGGACTTTCTAAAGTGGGGGGACGCCATGAATAAAAGTAAACATTGGTTTTACAAAACTTTATTTTCCATCCTTCCTATTTTTTTTCTTATTTCCTCGATCTTATTTCTAATTTTTTTTATGGCGTTTAGTGAGCATATCAAAAAAACGACGATTAGGGCAAATGAAGTATTTAATGAACAGGTCAACCAAACAGTGGAAAATTTTCTTACGCCAATCGATCAAATCATTGCCAAAGAGATATTAGTCAACGACTTATTCAGAAGGTTTTTCAATGACCAAAACAATGAAACCTATACGAATTATGAAATATCTCAAAAATTAAATAATCTTATCATTAATTTTCCAATTATATATTCGGTATATATTTTTCATCAAGCCGATCAGCTCATCATAAGTAACAGCACGTTAACTTATTTAAGCAACTTTTCAGATCGTGATTTTATTTTAAGTCAAATGGAGAAACAACAGCCTGTCTCGTGGACGGGGAAGCGCATATACAAAGACCAAAAAAGATTTGAGCCCATGCCGGTTGTAACTCTAGTTCGCAAGGTTCCCTTTCTTACCGGAGAACAAGGGATCATTGTAGTCAATATTCGAGTAAGTGATATCCAGAGCTTGGTTGTTAAAATGTCCAGCCTAAAAACGAGCTTTGTTAATTTCTTTGACGGAAAAGGCGAGTTGATTTTTAGCACTAACGATATGGATCAGTTGGACAATCATCGCTCAAAAGAATTAGCAAGGATTAAGTCAGGATACACGAATTGGGAAGTTCGCAGCGGCATCAAAGATGGAAATATCTTTAATTTCTTTTCTTTTTTTCCTTATTTCTGGGTTACATTGGGTTTTATTTCTATTGTCATGGGGTTTCTTTTAGTGATTTATGTGACTCGCCTCAACTACAGGCCCATAGAGTCGATCATTAACAGAATCAATGGGGTATTTGTCAATAAAAACAGTGATTTGTTTGGCAAAGTTAATCAGGATGAGATGAGATTCATCGAATTGGCAATAGATAACCTATTAGAACAAACGACTAAATTTCAAAACCAATACAAAGAGGATTTAATTCATATTCGTCGCAATTTCTTTATCGAGCTTCTTGAGGGGAACCGTTTTATAAGCTTAGGTGAGTGGAAGTCTGAAATGAAGCGACTGGGACGTTGCGATGATTTTGAGCGGATTATGTTTGGCATTTTGGAAATCGATAAATATATTGAATTTTCTGTTAAGTACTCGGATCGAGATCAATATTTGCTGAAGTTTGTGTTAAACAGTGTCGTGAATGAAATAGCGGAGGGCCAGGAAATTAACGTATGGACTGAATGGATATCGAATTCGCAGTTAGGAATTATATTCCAGCTAAAAAATCAAAGTAAATACGAAAATGAACACCAAACAAATCTTGTCCTCCAAGTTTGTAATAAGGCAATATCGTGGGTTAACGCTAATCTGAACTTTACAATAACCGTTGGTAACGGCGGTTCTGCGGATAAAATCACAGAAATACCTCAGTTGTATGAGGATGCGTTGGACTCGTTGAAATATAAGTCTGTATTGGGTAATCAACGTGTAATTAATTATTGGGAGTTATCAAACAAGCCGAGACAGGACATATTCAATCTTGTCCAGCTTATCCACTCGATTGCTCAAACTTACCGTTTAGGTGACGAAACCTGGAAAAAGCAATTCGATCAATTTTTTTATGAAGCCAAGATCGGGTTGTTCCCACGAGAAGATATTACGAGCTTGCTTTATTATTTAATTTATTATCTGGATCGTGGAATGATAAAGCTTTCCGTGCCCATACAAGATAGTTGGAAGCAGAACGTCATGCCAGCTCTTACGAAGATGCTTGAGGAATTTGAGACGCTTGAAGAGTTTCAAACGAATTCGTATCAAGTATTGAAACAAGTTGAAGATCAAATTAGCTTGTTGAGAGAAAGTAGGACGAGTCACCCATTGATTCACGAAGTAAAAAAGTATATTGGGGATAAATATGCCAATCCCGATTTGTCACTAATCCATCTGAGTGAAGAGTTTAATTTGAGTTCGAGATATTTGAGCCGGTTATTTAAAGATGAATTTGGTGAAAAGTTTGTGGATTATTTGGTCAGAGTGCGAATTGAACATGCTAAGAAGTTTTTGCAAGAAACACCAGAATCCGTTCAGGGTATAGCTTTAAAGGTAGGATATGTACATCCATTCTCATTCATTAGAGTATTTAAAAGGATGGTAGGAGTAACGCCTGGGGACTTTCGCAAGTAAGAACTAGCACCGTATATCCGAAATTAGTCGATATTGTGTATGGTTCCGGTATTGTGTATGGATAAATTTGTACTCACGGTGTATTCATTTTGAAACATGTTTATTGTACCTCAGCACTTGCTGCATTACATTGGAATTAGAGCTAAGAGGAGGAGGTTGCAAAATGCCTGAGCAGCTAATCATTGATTGCGATGTTCACGTTGGGCCTAAAAACCCAGAGGAGATTAAAAAACACTTGGATCAACGGTGGTGGGATCGTTTTGCTATGAGCTCAAGAGATATATATAGTCATCCGACTTATGTGAATCGGACTGATGCCGTTCCCCCTAATGGCAATCCAATTGGATCCGATCCTGAATTTCTTAGAGAACAATTGGTGGATGAGTATGGAATAAATCATGTCATTTTGCTACAAAGACCCTTTACGAATCAGATTCCTTATGTAGAATACGCTACGGCTTTATCTTCCGCTTATAACGATTGGATCACGGAAACCTGGCTTGGTCAATATAATCACGATGGTGTGTTCAAGGGCTCTATTACGATTTCAACCCAGGATCCTTTGGGAGCGGCCAAAGAGATAGATAGATGGGGAGGGTGTCCTCAATTTGTTCAAGTGCTTTCCGATTCCGGTGCACGTGCTCCTTATGGGCAAAGCCAGTATTACCCGATTTATGAGGCATGTGTCCGCCATGACCTTCCGTTCGCCATGCATGCCGGTGCCGATGGCATTGGAATTAGTATACTGCCTTCTACAGGCTACCCGACGCACTATATCGAATGGAGCACCTGTCACTCCCTTTCTTATCAAACACATCTGGTAAGCTTATTAGTGGAAGGAGTGTTTGAACGTTTCCCGACGCTCAAAGTGGTTCTTGTGGAAGGAGGTGTTTCTTGGCTGCCAACTTTATTGTGGAGGCTTGACCAACAGTATGAAAGATTTCGGTCCGAGGTGCCGTGGCTGCGAAGGAAGCCCAGTGAATATATCAGAGACCATGTGCGTATTACCTCTCAGCCGTTAGAAAGTCCTGTTAATAGCAGGCATTTATTAAAGATGCTTGAGATGGCGGATGCAGAGCGGATCCTTATGTTTTCAAGTGATTATCCTCATTGGGATTTCGACTCCCCAAAGCATGCTTTTCCAAAGCTCCCCGACACCATGCGTAAGCGAATCTTTTATGAAAATGCCCGTGAATTATATAAGTTATAAATGCTCTGCATTATGAAGTGGGGGAGGTTCGCATACATGAAATTAAACAAGAACAAGCGGACATTGATTGACTGTGATGTCCATGTCTATCCCGTTAACGCCGACGCGATTAAAGTATATCTGGATCAGCCCTGGAAACACCGATTTGGAATAAGAAAAAATATGTTGTATAAAAACCCGCTAAAACCAACGGACAAAAACCCTCCGAGTGGTGGAGAAGCGGGTACGGATCCGGTGTTTCTAAGAGAGCAATTAATTAATCAGAATGGGATTGCACACGCTATTTTGTTTCCAAGGGCTAATGTCACTGCTAATCATGATCCTGATTATTCAACTGCTGTAGCAAGTGCATATAACAATTGGCTGGCCGATACATGGCTGAACAAAAATAACGACGATGGTGTATTCAAAGGCTCTATTACGATATCGCATCAGGACCCTTATGCCGCTGCTAAAGAAATCGATCGTTGGGCCGGTCATCCCCATTTTGTTCAGGTGTTGGCGGATAGCGGAGCGAGGGCACCGTTCGGTCAACGACAGTATTACCCGATATATGAAGCGTGCGCCCGTAACGGATTACCGTTGGCTATCCACCCGGGCTCTGATGGAATGGGCATTAACCAGCTTGTTTCACAGGGTTATCCATCCCATTATCTAGAATATTATACGGGATTTTCATTTGCAATGCAGTCGCATTTGGTGAGTTTGTTAACGGAAGGCGTGTTTGAGCGTTTCCCGGATTTCAGGGTTGTCATTACAGAAGGAGGGGTTACTTGGCTTCCTGCGTTAATGTGGAGGCTAGATATGGAATATAAGGGGCTGCGCTCAGAGATTCCTTCCGTGAAGCGAATACCCAGTGAATATTTACGGGAACATGTAAGGTTTACCTCGCAACCACTAGAAAGACCCAGGAATGATCAAGACTTACTGGAAGTATTGGATATGATGGACGCTGAGCACCTTCTGATGTTTTCCAGCGATTATCCGGACAGCAATTTTGAATCGGTCGAAGCGGCTTTTCCGAAAATGAGCGAATCAATGGAAAAACGGATTTTTTTTGAAAACGCCCGCGATTTCTATAAACTTTAAGAAAGGGGTAGCAGAGCATGGGACGACATCTTGTTTGTTCTATCGATGAATTACCGCCAGATAATAGCAAGATTGTAACGCTGGAAGGCAGATCGATCGGGATTTTCAATATTAAAGGTACGTACTATGCACTTAAAAACAGCTGTCCCCACCAATCGGCCCAGCTTTGCAAAGGAAAAGTCATGGGAGTCATGCTGCCGTCAGGACCGGATGAATATACATACGGTCGGGAAGGAGAAATTATACGTTGCCCTTGGCATGGCTGGGAATTCGATATTACAAATGGGAAATCGATATTCGATCCCTCTAAATGCCTTGTGAAAACATACGATGTTGAGGTGGTGAGCCAGGACGCCGAAGAATCGCTGACTGTCGAGACGTATCCGATTACTATGGAGTCTGGCTGGATTGCTGTAACTATCTAGCGATAGGAGCTAACAAAATGCTCCTGCCGCAGTTAATAACATTGTAAGGGGAGATTGTGTGTGTCCAATATGCCGATAGGAACCCTTCAACCGTTGAGCCAAAAGAAGAATTCACTTTCTTCCATTAGAACGAAATATAACGAATTAGTGAAAGAATGCATAAAATTCAAGTACTTATTCCTTTTTTTACTACCCGCAATTGTATGGTATGTCGTATTTTATTACATCCCTATGTATGGCGTTACCATTGCTTTCAAGGATTACTCCATCACCAAAGGGATCTTAGGAAGTCCATGGGTTGGCTTTGAACATTTTGAGCGAATGTTCGATTCCTCCGATTTTAGCAGAGTCTTAAGAAATACATTAATCATTAGTGCTTTAAAGCTAACTTTCGTGTATACATCCGGCATATTTTTAGCGCTTGCACTAAATGAAATCTTTCATGAAAAATTCAAAAAAATTGTACAAAGTCTAACTTATTTGCCTCACTTTTTATCCTGGGTCATCATTGGCAGTATCATGGTAGAACTTTTATCTCCCTCAAGCGGATTGGTGAATCAGATTATCAAAGCATTTGGAGGCAATCCAATCTATTTTCTTGCAGAGGAAAAATGGTTTGTTCCCATTTTAATCCTTTCCGATGTTTGGCAAAGCTGCGGCTGGGGTTCTATTATCTACTTGGCTGCCATTGCAGGTATTGATACGCAATTGTATGAGGCTGCTACCATGGATGGAGCGGGAAGGCTTCAGAAAATTGTACATATTACATTGCCTTCCATTGCAAATGTCATTATTATCATGATGATTTTTAATATCGGTAACATCATGAACGCCGGATTCGACCAAATTTTTAACTTGTACAATCCAAGAGTCTATGAAGTCAGTGATATTTTGGACACCTACGTATATCGCGTCGGGCTTGTGCAAATGAATTATAGTTTTTCAACGGCGGTTGGTTTATTTAAAAATGTAATTGGTTTAATTCTTGTTCTCTTAGCTAATAGATTGGCCAATCGATTTGGGCAAACCGGATTATGGTAAGAGGAGGGAAGAACGTTGGCAGCTGTAGGGCAGAAAAAACGGTTTATGATTTTTGATTATTTGAACTATTTAGGCATGACTCTTTTGTCGGTGTCAGTGGTTTATCCTCTTCTTTATTTACTCGTTCTTTCCCTTAGTTCTCGGGAAGGGATGGCTCAAGCAAGTGGGTCAGTATGGTTGTGGCCACAGGGATTTACATGGAAGGCATATTCGGGGTTTTTGGACCAAACCTATATTTACACAGGTTATTTTTATACGATATCGAGAACGGTAGTCGGAACATCTCTAGCTGTGTTGTTGATGTGTCTCGCGGCGTATGCGCTTTCAAAAAAAATTCCGTTTAAAAAATCCCTTACCTTTTTCTTTATCTTCACTATGTTTTTTACCGGGGGATTGATTCCCACCTACTTGCTTATAAAGAGTCTAGGCTTGCTGAATAATCCGTTAGTTTATATTTTGGCCCCTCCGTTCTTGTATAACACGTTTTATATATTAATTCTGCGGAATTTTTTTATGACGATACCGGATAGTCTTGAAGATTCTGCAAAAATGGACGGTGCGGGTGATATAAGAATTTTCTTCAACATTATTATTCCGCTAGCTGCCCCTGCCATTGCTACAATCAGTCTTTGGGTGGCGGTAAACCATTGGAATTCATGGTTTGATTCAATCATCTATGTCCAATCCGCAGATCTTCAGGTTATCCAGGTTCATATCAGAAAGCTGATTATTGAGCAAAGCGCTTTGTTAATGAGTGACGCAATGGATTTTTATGATAAGGAACATATACCTACACCTGAAAGCATGAAGGCTGCTGCTATTCTCATTACGATGATCCCTATCTTATGCGTATATCCGTTTATTCAACGTTTTTTTGTAAAAGGAATCGTCATGGGAGCCGTAAAGGGATAATGGAAATGAAAAGCTGCTAGACAAATACTATGGATGAAAGAAGGAAATAACATGAACAATCAGATGAGTAAAGAGGAATTCGCGAAAGAATATTTACAATATCCATATCCTTACCAATTAAATAGGGAACATAAGCCCTATGAAGGACCGCATGTTCTTGATGATCCCCCTAAATTTCACGAAAAGCTGCTTGAATATGGTGAACGTCCATACTGGTCCCCCGACGGAAAGCGGATCGTGTTTGTGGAAAGTAACTACGGTGATATTTGTGAAATTGACTTTGAAACAAGAGAAGTACGTAACCTGACAAAAAATCTGGGAGAACATCATTCCTTTCTTCGAGTTCTCTTTCTCGCTAATGGGGATTATTTACTAATTGGACCAAAGGTGTTTAAGGATCGCCAAATAAGCAGAGGTACAGAATCCGAGCTTTGGGTCATGGATAAGGATGCGAAAACAGCACCGAAGCCGCTGGGTCGTGCCATATTTGAAGGCTGCGGTGTGTCCACGGTTTCCAATAAAATCACTTACGCTATGAATGGTAGGCATGATCCTAACCTTGAGTCTCCTGATGATTATGAAGTTCACGTAACGGAAATCAGTTATGGTCCGAACGGACCGGAGCTTGGCCAAGATCAGGTGATTTATCGTGCCAATAATGGACATCGTCCTGAGCCTCAAGACTTCCGCTACAATGACACAGAGGTCATCATGGCAGAATATTTTAACAGTCCATTTTCTAACCCTGACAACTGGAATTGTACGGTTAAGGGTATCCATATTGAAACGGGGGAAGTCACAACCTTTATTGATGAAACATGGATCCATAATGAATGCGAGGGAATTTTTCCAGACCACGAACATATATGCCTAGAGTGCTCCCGTGACTTTATTAACTCGCATCCACCAATAGATTTGTGGAAGTTAAAGCTCGACGGAACCGGTCGACGTGTAAGAATGACTCAGATGATTGATCATTTACCCTGGCGTGCCAACAATTCCAATGTAAGTCCAGATGGGAAATGGCTTGCTTACATGGTGAACACGGTTTCGGACGAACCGGGCTACGGAAGAGGCTTAGGCCTACTAAATCTGCAGGAATGGGAGAAAAGCCAAGAGGGACAGCAATGGGAATACCCAATCCCGAAAAAATGAAAATGAAAGCTTGAGCGAGTCGTCGAAGGGACTATTGATGGAGGGGACATCTTTTAATTGTACATTTATACCTATAAGGGAGGACATTCAAATGCCTGAAAACGAATTTGGAAACAAGATGCACGAGGGACCAAATCCTTTAAACGACGCACCTGAATTTCATGAAAAATTGCTGGACTACGGTGAAAGACCTTATTGGTCTCCAGATGGAAAACGGATTGCATTTGTTGAAAGTAACTATGGAGATATTTGTGAAATTGACATGGAAAGCAGAAAAGTTCGAAATCTAACGAAAAACTTAGGGGATCATCACTCTTTCCTGCGTGTACTCTTTCTTGCAAACGGGGATTATCTGCTTATAGGGCCTAAGCAATTTAAAGATCGGGATATTAGCAGACATGAGGAATCCGAACTGTGGATTATGGATAAAGATGCGATACATCCTCCAAAGCCATTGGGTCGGAGAATATATGAGGGATGCGGGGTTTCAGCAATTGCCAACCGCATCACTTATGCACTAAGCAGCCGCACAACCCCTGAGCTTGGCGGGACGGATCGTTGGGAGGCCCACGTTACTGAGATTGTTTACGATGAGGATGGGCCGAAACTAGGTGAAGATAAAATTATTTATCGTACCGATGGGGGACACCGATGTGAACCACAGGATTTCCGCAATAATGACACAGAGGTAATTATGGCGGAATATTTTAACCGACCCAAAACACATCCGGATAATTGGAAATGCACCGTGAAGGGAGTCAATGTGGAAACCCTTGAGGTTCGCACCTATATCGATGAGCCCACAACACACAATGAATGCGAGGGGATTTTTCCGGGCGGTGAATACATTTGTTTGGAGTCCTCCTGCGATCATATCAACTTCTTTCCTCCCATTGATTTGTGGAAATTGAAATTGGATGGTTCAAGCAGGCGTGTACGTATGACGAGAATGATTGATACGCCTCCATGGCGCACCAGCAATTCTAATGTCAGTCCCGATGGCAAATGGCTGGCTTTTATGATTAATACTTATGATAGTGAGCCCGGCTATGGAATGGGGCTTGGACTTTTAAATCTGGAGGCTTGGGAGAAAAGTACGGCTGCACAGGAATGGGAGACACCAGAGGAAAGAGCAAAAAAAAGGAACACTGAACCTGAATGACCGGGAAAATGGACCATATCAACGGGGAGGGTTTAACATGATAAAAGCCTCAAAAAAGACAGTCTATGTGTTATTCATGGCCATATGTATGATCGTTGCGGGATGTACAGGTGGATCCGGAAGCAATGAAGCTACCAGTCCAAAGCCGACTGACACGAAAACTGAGCCTCCACCACAAACGGCACCCAGTAATTCGAACAATCTGGATCCGTATTCAGAGGAAGCGGATCAACAAATCATTGATGCTGACTTGGCCAAGGTCACGACCCCGGAATACTTCAAAAATTCTCCGACGTTTGAGTATGTGGTGAATTTTGGTCCCACTCCTTTAAAGGACGGTTCGTACGGTCAACGTTTATTCGAAAAAACATTTAATGTAAAGCTTAAGTTTGTTAGACTTGATGGCGCGGATCGAAAAGAACAGCTGAATCTGATGTACGCCACAGGAACAATCCCAGACTTGGTGACGATTACGCTACCGGATGTAGGGGATTATAACAAACAGGGAGTACTGGCAGAGTTGCCTCTCGATCTGGTACAAAAGAACATGCCAGAATATTATAAGAACATGAACAAGTTCGACCCTGATCTTTTATCCATAACTAAGGTAGATGGTAAAAATATGGGGCTGGCCCGATTAAAGCCAAATGGAGGTGTACCTCGTCCCGCCGCTATAAGAGCAGATTGGCTGAAAAATGTCGGGATTACAAAGGTGCCGACAACTATCCAAGAGCTTGAAGACGCATTCCTGAAATTCAGAAATGATGACCCTGATAAAAATGGCAAAAAGGATACGTATGCTTTGTCCAATCCAAGTACCTTTGCAGGGGATTTATGGTTTCAATCCATATTTGGAGCATTTGGGGCCAATCCGTTTATGTGGGTGGAAAAGGACGGTAAACTGCAGTTTGGTTTAACTACTCCCGAAGCCAAGGATGCTTTGAAGCTGCTGAACAAATGGTATAAAGCAGGAATCATTGATCCCGAATTTATTACGGACAATGGAAGAAGCAGTGATGTTGAGGATTTGGCTACTAAATTTGCTAAAGGAAAGCTTGGGTATATCGAAAGTCTTAGCTTTGATGATCATCAGTGGGACAATGACGGACATCTTAGTTTCAGATGGGTAGCCAATAGCCCGGATTGGAAAAAGTTTTACGATGATAATAAAGGTGATCCTGCTAAATTATATGCCCAAAAAGTGTTTACGGATTTTGACGATAAGGTCATTCAACCCATTTATATCGATTTGCCGCCTGTTAAGGGTCCCCAAGGGAAAAGCGGGTACCATCGTCAAGGGTTCCAGGACACGATCCTGGGTTTCGGAAAACAGCTTGAAAAAGACCCGAAAAAGTTAGAAAAACTTTTGAAGATCCTGGAATTTTTGCATACGGATAAGGATACTCATATCAAGCAAAGCTTTGGTCCGGAAGGCTTGATGTGGATTACCGACAAGAGCGGACAAAAGCTGCTGAATCCGGAATGGCCGAAACACAAATTGTTTCACCCGTTGTATATTCACTTGGGGGTAAACTGGCTCACGAACGTCATGAACTGGACTAATCCCGACTATTTAAGTCTGTGGGGCCCGCGAGATGTGCAACGATTCCAGTTAACTGCCGATGTGTTCAATAAGTTTCCGTCTTATGAAAATAAACTTAAGGTCGGATTACCTTCCCAAGCCAAATATTCTGAACTGCTAAGTACAAGAGTGAAGGAATATGTCATTAAAACAATAGCAGGGGATATTGACATCGATAAAACCTTCGATCAAACCGTACAAAAGTGGAACAAAGACGGTGGTGAGCAGTTAACCAATGAAGCCAATGCTTGGTATAACAGTGTGAAAAAATAATTGAATTAAAAGGAAAACTTTGTTCCGTCTGTGTTTACGGAAGCCTGAATGACGGTATTTGGTTTTGGTGTGACACAAAACAAATGTCTTTTACAACTTCATCAGAACCGAAAGCATCGGGAGGTTGCAAAGTCTTTAAGGACTTTGTGAGCCTCCTTTTTAATTTCCAATATTTACAATGACTGTTATAATGGAACTTACAAGAACGTTATCCGAAAGAGCCTGAATTATTTATAAGAATGGTGGGCTAAACATGAAGATTAAATCTAGAGGGATTTCTGAAGCTGTTCTTGAAGTGATAAACATGGATCTATCTGTTGAGTTCTGGCACAAGAAACTAGGTTTTCCTATAGTTGATCAATGGGGATATAGTGATGGGCAGTTTAACAAGAATACAGAGCAGATATGGGCTACTTGGTTATACGTTGGAGGAAGTACAAGACTGGGATTATGGCTCCCCCGTGAATTTAGCCAAGAACAATTACTTGAAAAAAGTAAGCTAATATCGGGTTGGAATGGTTTATTTGATGAAGGTGGAATTCACGTTCATTTAGCACTATATATAGATCATAATGACATAGATGACGCAATAAATAGATTAGAAGAATGTAATATTGACTATAAGATTATAATAAATAATTTAGGTCATAAAAGGATTTATTTTAAAGATACAGAAAACAATGTAATTGAATTTTACACACTAAATATGCATGAAGATTATTTAATGAGACTTAATAAAGGGCTTTTACAGAATATTGAAGATTAAAAAGTATTAAACGTTTTCAAAGAAGTTTCACCCTCATCTACGACTTCCCCTAGTCGGCATAACTACCACTGACTTGCCGCGTTTTTAAATCTTAATTGCAGCTGATATGAGCCCTCTTCGGGATAACAAGGTGTGGGCTAATTGACGTTTACGATATATCCAGAGGAAACACGGCAATAGCCTAAGAACTAAAAATACCTTATTATCTTTGGAACGGGCAAGAATCCTTTTCATATCATAACATAAACAAAAATATGGATTAGGAGGGTGTTATGAACAAAACCGACGCAAAAGCAGTTATAACATTCATTGTGATGGCAGTTATAATCACCTCCTTTATTATTGGGATTGATGTAAATGAGGGCGATGGTAACCAACCAGACATAGTTATAGGTTGATGGGGTGTGTGATGGTTTATGCTAAAAAACGGCAAGGGTAAAAAAGCGCCTTTCTCCAAGCTTTCTCCGCAACAGCTTGCTGTAATTGTGGGTTTATTGACTAATGCTTTAGATGTCGATTCTATCTTAATTGACAAAGATCAAAACATAGAAATCGTTCTTGTAGGCTCGATAAGAAAGAAAACAAAGGCGGACCGTATTGCCGAAGAACTTGGTGAGATTAGTGTAGGAGACCTTCTGGAAGCGTTCACACGTAAGTAACGTTTCATCTTATATAAACAACGATTAATATTATTTGAAAATTACTAATACAAGACACCGGACAACCGCCGTTATTTAAAATGCAATGAAGCGTCGTCTTGGGCTAATCTATAAAACTCCCATGTACCGAACATTTGTTACCAATCTGGGCATTTGCGCATATATTGGTTCTGGCTGTTAAAAAGGAAATCACTGGCATAAGCAACGAACAATATCAGCGGGTAGAATCCTATGTCACAGGCTTACAGAGGGCTCTTCAAGCAAGCAAATACAATTATTTGTTTACTTTGAATAGAACAAAATTATATAGAACTGCCCCTAACTTGATGATAAGGTGGGGGCTGTTTGACGCTTGCGAAACAATGAGAAAATAAGCTAAGCAACACAAGATGATATAGCTTCGGGAAGATATTATAATCAGTATGGGTCACTTGTAAACTTAAGGGAATATGATTGCGGATACTTCTTTCTTGTAAGATAAATCAAAAATACAGGTCTGATTTTTTAAAACCTGAGGAGCCTTTTATCCATTGGAGTGGAATTTGGTACATTTTTTGGAAAAGTATTGCAATATGCTTTAATCCGAGGTACGATACAACCAATGACATATATAATAACGCTTACATTTACATTAATGTTTCATTAAACCGGTTTAATGTCGAGGAGGTGAAGGTAAACGGATTGCTGTAATAGGTAAGGAAAACTGAAATACAAGTTCATTACGGAGGGGATTACCTTTGAAAAAAAATGGGTGGCTTTTTGTTATGATGTTAATTTTTGTTATGGGTCTTGCTGCATGTGAAAGTGATCCAAATGCCAAGACAACAGTAGTCGTAACTCCTGTGGCTCCGGATAAAGCGACTCCGGTTGTTCCAACGAAGATAGAAGGTTACAAAGAGGCTCCGATGCTGGCTAAGCTTGTTACCGCCACTACATTAAAAGCGGTTACCGAACGCCTGCCAGCCAAGGAAGATATTATGGTCGAAAAGGTTGTAGAGGAAATAGGTAAGTACGGCGGCGATTGGAAGCTGCCTTGGTCAGGAGTTAACGATCGCTGGACGGTTGGTCAACCTACCGAGGAAGCGCTTTTCCGCTTTAACAAGGATGGAAGTACGGTTGAACCTAATGTAGCCAAAGGCTACGATGTTAATAAAGATTCAACAGAGTTCACCATTTATTTAAGAAAAGGCATGAAATGGTCGGATGGTATGCCTTTTACAGCGGATGATGTCCTGTTTTACTGGGAACACATGCTCAGTAAAGAGACCTTTGGTAAAAAAATCTATGATGCGTATTACTCGATTGATCCCGTGACCGGAGATAAAGCTTTAGCTACTGTCACTAAAATTGATGATTACAGCTTCAAGGTCGTTCATAAATATCCAAGTGTGCAGTTCCTAGAGCGTGTAGCCATTGACAACAAATGGTTCCATGCACCGGCGCATTTTCAAAAGACCATTTTACCGGAATTTATAGGACAGGATAAAGCGCTTGAGATCGCAAAAAAATGGGGCTTTGAGGACGTAAAATCTTTTCTGGTGGCAACCGGATATTACTACTGGGTCTACCCGCAAATTCCAACTTTAAGAGCTTGGGTAGCGAAAAATGATCCGAATAGTGACCAATTTATTATGGAACGCAATCCGTATTTCTGGAAAGTCGATGGTGAAGGTAACCAGCTTCCATATATGGACCGTATCGTGGCTACCAAGGTTCAGGATCCCGCTCAAAGAATTCTGGGCGCCTTGGCAGGAGATTATAATATTCTTGATTTTGAATTTAAGGACTTTACGGTATTGAAAGAGAATGAGAAAAAAGCGAATTTCCGGGTATTGCCTTGGACAACGCCCACCTGGACAAGTGCAGGCATTCAACTCAATCAGACGATTGAAGACCCGAACCTGCGTAAGCTGTTCCAGGATATTAAATTCAGAGAAGCCTTATCTGTTGCGGTAGACCGGAAGGAAATTTCTGAGATCGTTACGAATGGTTTGGGCGCTCCTATACAGGCCTCGGTTCCTGAAGGCTTGGTAGGTTACCAAAAAGGCTGGGCGGATCAATGGACTAAATTCGATCCGAAGCGTGCGAACGAACTATTGGATGGGCTTGGTTTGACTAAACGTGATAAAAACAACTTCCGTTTAAATGAGGATGGATCGGATTTAACCATAACCGTTATTGAAGGCAGTACGAATACCGCGGGCTTCCTGGAATTAGTAAAAAAATATTATGAAACTGTAGGCATTAAAGTAGATCTCAAGGTTGTGGATACAGGAACCCATCAAGAGCTCAAATACTCGAATAAAATACCGGCCACAACTGAAAACATCTCTTTAGTTAATGTATCTTTTAGACCTGATACGCTTGTGCCTCTAAGAGTCTTGACTCCATGGTACGGACAGTATGGATTGTATACTTCATCCAATGGAAAGGAAGGAGTTAAGCCCGAGGGCGATGTTGCTTTGATTCTTGACTACTGGAATAAAGTAAAAGCTTCCACAAGCAAAGAGGATATCAATAAATGGGGTTCTGAAATCATTAAGCTTCATCAAAAAAATCAGTGGGTTATAGGCTACGCAGGTCCAACACCTCGCCTGATCGTCGCTTCCAATAAAGTAGGGAATGTACCTAAGGATTTGATTTATTCAGATGAATTCCGCAGCATAGGTCACGGTCACCCATCACAATTCTTTATCAAACCATAAGTTGAGTTCGTTAATCTTGATAAGGGGGAAGTGAGTTCCCCCTTATGGGTTCCAATGGCAGCTTCGAATGAAGCGGGGAGGAAAGAATCAAAGATGCTCCAATATATATTAAGAAGAATCATTTTAGTGATACCCGTTGTTATTTTCATTTCCATTATCGTGTTCTACATCATACAGCTTCCTGCTGGTGATTATGTATCTAATTACGCGGCCAAAATGGCTGTAGCCGGTGATGTTATGACACAACAAGATATGGACGAAATGAGAGTAAGCTTGAAATTAGATCAGCCCTGGTTTATCCAGTATCTTGTCTGGATGAAAAATATCATCTTGCATTTTGACTTTGGTTATTCGTTTAGCTATAACAAACCGGTTATGGCGGTTATCCAGCAATACATGGCGCTAACGATCATCGTGTCTCTGGTGACTATGGCGTTTACGTATGCAGTGGCGATTCCTATAGGTATCTACTGTGCGGTGAGGCAGTATTCGTTAGGCGATTATATATATTCAGCCATAGGTTTTCTGGGCATGGCGACGCCTCATTTTCTGTTAGCTATTATACTCATGTATCTCTCCTACGTATACTTTGGAGATCCGCTGCTGGGGCTATTTTCAAGTGAATATGCCAATGCCGGATGGTCAATGAATAAGGTCTTCGACTTACTAAAGCATATGATTATCCCTGTACTTGTTATTGGTTTGGCTAACACAGCAGAGCTGATTCGCGTCATGAGAGGCCAAATGTTAGATGAATTGAATAAACCGAATGTGGTGACAGCCAGATCGAAAGGTTTATCAGAAACCAAAATCTTGCTTAAATACCCGACACGGGCAGCTCTGAATCCAATTGTCAGCACGATTGGGTGGTCACTCACTTCGATTTTTACAGGCTCGACGATTACAGCGATTGTTTTGAATTTACCCATTCAAGGTCCAGTGATGTATAACGCTTTATTAGCTCAGGATATGTATTTGGCGGGTACCTGGTTATTGTTTATGGCCGTATTAACGGTCATCGGGACATTAATTTCCGACATTTTATTGGCATGGCTGGATCCGAAAATTCGTACAGAGTTTAGAGGTATGTAATCTATGAAAACAATCCCGATATTTGGAAAACAAAAGATGACCCCTACCAAGCCAGCCATGAGTAACGAAGTCTACTACAGCTCACAATGGCGTCTCATGTATCTAAGGTTGAAGAAGCATAAGTTAGCACGTATCAGTTTGTTTGTATTATCGATGTTGTATATTGCCGCCATCTTCGCACAGTTCATAGCGCCGTATGGCTTGCAGAGCTATGACAGTAAGTATGTGAATGCACCCCCAGTCAAAGTAAGCTTTGTAGATGCAGACGGCCAGTTTTCTTTGAGACCTTTTGTCAGTGAGCTTAAGTCAGCGAGAGACCCGATTACCCTGCGTAAAGTGTTTGTGCAAGATGACAAGGTCCGTCATGCCGTTCGTTTTTTTACCCAAGGTGAAACTTATTCATTTCTCGGTTTATTTTCAACGAATATTCACTTGTTTGGTGTGGATGAGCCTGGACGTCTATTTCTATTTGGTACAGACGGGATGGGTCGAGATTTATTGTCTCGTATCTTCTTAGGAAGTCAAATCTCATTAAGTATTCCTCTCATTGGAGTAGCGATTAGTTTTGTCCTTGGTTTGCTTATCGGTGGGGTATCGGGGTATTTCGGAGGCTGGATCGATTCTGTGATTCAGCGAATTATCGAAATTATTCGCTCCTTTCCAACGCTTCCGCTATGGATGGCACTATCTGCCGCCATACCTCCACGCATACCCGTTGTCACGATGTATATCTATATCGTCATTATATTCGCTTTTATCGGTTGGACGGAGCTGGCAAGGGTTGCTAGAGGAAAATTTATTTCTTTGAAAAATGAAGAGTATGTTCTCGCGGCCAAAATAGCAGGCGTCAGCGACGCCAAAATCATTCTCAAACATTTATTGCCTGGTTTTATTAGCTATTTGGTTGTAGCCACGACCTTAGCCATACCGAGTATGATCCTAGGTGAGACGGCTATGAGCTTTCTTGGACTGGGTATCCGGTCACCTGCTACAAGCTGGGGAGTCCTGCTTCAGGAAGCGCAGCAGATTGAGAATATAGCTTTATATCCATGGAAATTAATACCTTTGGTTTTTGTTATTCTTACCGTATTAACTTTTAATTTTTTGGGTGACGGGTTACGCGATGCTGCGGATCCCTACAAGAGATAATTGTATGGAGCGACTACTCATACCTATTTCAGTATAGTGAGGGGATATTATGGCATCTCAAGCAACACAAGCTACAAAGGCTCCACAAGCTGAATTCGAACAACCCCTTCTCACCGTTCAAGATCTCAAAATTCGTATTCAAATGGATAATGGGGAAATGAAAGCTGTAGATGGAGTGGACTTCGTAATAAAAAAGGGGAAAACACTAGGTCTTGTTGGAGAGTCCGGCTGCGGTAAGAGTCTGACCAGTAGAGCTATCATTAGTATCAATCCTAAAGAATGCGAAACCTCGGGCAAAATTGTTTATCACTCTGCGGAGAAGACGTTAGATCCTTTGGACTTGTTATCATTAGACCCGCGTGGCAAACAAATTCGTTCCATTCGCGGCAGAAAGATCGCCATGATCTTCCAAGAGCCTATGACAGCATTCTCACCGATGTACACAATTGGCAATCAGATCATGGAATCGATCTTGATCCACCGCACCAAGAATAAAAAAGAGGCTAAGCAAATAGCGCTTGAAATGCTCAGTAAAGTTGGCATCTCGGATCAAGAGAAGCGGTTTGATCAATATCCGCATGAATTTTCCGGTGGGATGCGCCAACGCGCGATGATCTCGATGGCCTTGTCCTGTAATCCGGAGCTATTAATTGCTGATGAGCCAACAACAGCACTTGATGTTACGATTCAAGCACAAGTGCTGGAATTAATGAGAGGGCTTCAAAAGGAATTTGGCATGGCTATCTTGCTTGTGACTCATGATCTGGGCATCATTGCAGAAATGTGTGACGAGGTAGCCGTCATGTATCTGGGGAAAATCGTTGAGCAATCGACGGTAGATGAGATTTTCTACAATCCGAAACACCCTTATACGAAGGGGCTTCTCAAATCGATGCCCAAATTAGGCGCAGATAGAAATAAACGTTTGGAGTCGATCGAAGGAACGGTTCCGATGGCCATTAATATGCCTCCGATGTGCGGTTTCTATGACCGCTGTACCGACCGGATTGAAGGCATATGCAATGTGCAGGCTGTACCCCAAACACGGATATCCGACAACCATATGGTTCGATGTTTTTTGTACAAGGATGAGAATGAAGGAGAATAAGTATGTCTAAACCTATACTAGATGTAAATAATCTGAATAAGGATTTTCAAGTGAAATCCAAAACCAAGTTATTTAGTAAGCCTTCTTACATTCGTGTGTTAAACAATGTTTCTTTTGAGCTGATGGAGGGTGAAACCTTAAGTATCGTCGGAGAATCGGGTTGTGGAAAAACCACATTGGGCCGATGCATTGTAAGAGGGATAAATGCCACCTCCGGAGAGGTGCTTTATCATACTGAAGGCGGAGAGCAGGTTAATTTTTTAGGCGTACGCGGTAAGGAGTTCAAGAAATATAGAAAAGATATTCAAATGATTTTTCAGGACCCGTATTCGTCGCTCAGTCCAAGAATGAGTGTGTATGATATTATTTCTGAGCCGTTGATTGCCAATTTCAAGCTGAGTAAATCCGAGGTGGATGAGAAGGTCACAGAGATCGCGCAAAAGACAGGGTTAAATGTTAGTTACCTCAAACGCTATCCCCATGCCTTCTCCGGTGGCCAAAGACAACGTATTGCTATCGCTAGGGCACTCATTTCCCAGCCCAGACTCATTGTTTGCGACGAAGCAGTGTCCGCTTTGGATGTGTCGATAAAAGCGCAAATTATTAACCTGCTGAAGGATCTCCAGCAGCAGTTGCAAATTACGTATATCTTTATCTCACACGATTTATCTATCGTTCAAAACATATCTGACCGGGTAGCTGTTATGCATTTGGGTAAAATTGTGGAATTAGCACCTGTGGATTCACTATTTGATCATCCTAAACATCCTTATACGGAGGCTCTTTTGTCAGCTGTGCCTGAACCTGATCCGCATCTTAAAAAAGATCGAATTATTCTCGAAGGTGAAGTCCCGAATCCAGCGAATCCACCAAGCGGCTGCCACTTTCATCCAAGATGTGCTTATAAGACGGACCTATGTGTGCAACATGAACCCGAGCTGCAACTTGTAGGCGACAATCATTATGCTGCCTGCCACTATGCCAACGAATTTACTTTAAGGGGCGTAAAACGTGAGTCATAAAACAAAGAATGTTTCCAATCAAAAGAAACTCATAATCCTTCTGGACTGTGGGGACACGATTATTGATGAAGGAACCGAAATTCGGGATGAGCACGATATCGTCATCCATGCTGATGTGATTCCTGGGGCGGATGTGATGGTCAAGACGCTGGCCGAACGTGGTTATACGCTGGCTATCGTAGCTGACGGTTACGCGCAATCCTTCAAAAATATATTGACGGAAAATGGGCTATACGACTGTTTTACCACCATGGTATATTCAGAGACGGTTAAAGCTTACAAACCAAGCTCTCGCATGTTTAAAGCAGCGATCGGAGCCTTGGATCTTACTGAACAGGACTGCTCACGAATTGTCATGGTAGGTAATAATCTGAGTCGGGATGTGAAGGGTGCCAATGAAATGGGCATTACAAGTATCTTCCTCAGTTGGTCACCCAGATATCCCAAACTACACTTGGATGAGAGTGAGATTCCCGACTATACGATCAGTAATCCATTGGAATTGCTTGATTTGGTTGAAAAGCTTAATCAACAATTAGGTTGAATGGATTCCCGAAGGGGTGTTACAAGTGATGGCCAAAATTGATGATGTTGCAAGATTAGCAAAGGTCTCCAAGGGGACAGTATCGAATGTCTTTAGTCAAAAAAGACCTACAAGCAAGGAAGTAACCGAGAGAGTCATGAATGTTTCCAAAAAATTAAATTACGTGCCTAATCATATTGCGCGAAGCTTAGTTACCAAAAAAACAATGGCTATTGGTTTGACGATTCCGCATGGCAGCTATTTTTTTAACGCATTCCATACGCAATTCATAAACGCTGTGATTTTGGAAGCTTCTTATTATGGATATAGAGTGCTGCTGGACATGATCCCTTTACAAAAGGTAAAGACGCCCTTCTTGTCGAGTTATCCGATTGATGGTGCAGTTGTTATGAGTCCTACGACAGAAGATGAGCGGATCAATCTGATGCATCTTGGGCAAATTCCTTTTGTCACTGTAGGTAAAGTGATGAATGCCGATATTGATCATACTGCGAGTGTGGATAACGATAATGTGAAGATTATTAATAGTATATGCAAGTATTTGATTGATAAGGGTCATCGAAACATGATGTTTTTGAATGCCAATGAGTTGATGACCGTATCGATCGAAAGAGCAGCAGGATTTATTCAAACCATGAATGATCACCAGATCGAAGTGGAAGCGCACATGATTCATCATAAACCAGCGATTCTTTCCAATGACTACATGGATTATGGATACGCAGAGACGATTCGTATTGTGGGAAAGCTTAAGAAAAAAGTAACTGCCATTATTGCTGATGATGACCGAACGGCATTTAGCGTGTTGAATGCGCTCAAGAACCTGGGTTTAAGTGTACCTGAGGATATATCTCTATTCGTAATATGCGGAGATCTCTCGATGATGGTGCAATCAAACCCTTCGTTGACGAGTATGGATTTGCAGCCTTCGGAGCTCGGGATTCAATCTGTCCGACTATTAATGCATAAATTGGACGTGTTACCGGGGGATTTCCCGGAAAATACAATTATAGAAAGTAAAATCATCGAAAGAAGCTCATGTTCAACGATTTAATATGCATTTGAAATTCTTCCAGGACATATCGGAGGGAACCGAAGATGAAGCAGCAGCTTGTATCCACAGGAGCAATTGGATGGAAAGAAGTAAATGAGTATGAAGAATTCACAATGGATTTTCATTTGGAGAAAGCAGGATTTGTCGAGATTGACCTAATGGCCAAGTCGGAAAGTGATTGGCGCGAAGAGGGTTATGAGTCGTCCGTTTTGCGTTTTTGGTTGCAGGGTGAATATAATCAGGATTGTGTTCTTTTTTTCGGAAGCCGTCCTTTCCTTTATACAAGGCTACTTGGTTACTTGGAGTCAGGTACCTATACGCTGCGGTTCGCTTTTGAATTGGAGATCTCATCGCCTAAGGTAAGAAGGGCATTTATCGATTCGGTTGTGGTCAACACAGTTACTGAACAATCAGAACTATATGAAATATATAAACATACACCCGTATTATACGGACGCAATGTTTATCATCCCTATGAGAGCCGTTATACGGACACGCCGATGGTGATGTTTTATTATACGGAACCCATGGAGAGTGGTAGAGCGATTGAATATCAAATGATATTCTCTCATGAGGATGAAGGGACGCCTACTCCATTGCTAATGAGTAAATGGGGACGGACTACCGATATAGAGTGGGTTTACCGAGTGGAGCTGAGTGGAGAAGGCGAGGTGCTGAAGGCTACATTCCAGGGACCGCATCATATTACGACAGACTTTCAAGGCGGTAGAGCCTTGGGAGGGCATCCAGTGCTTCAGGTATCAACAACGAATGGGATGGTTCATGATAAGGTAACTTCTAACTACAGATTTCTTTTTCCGCCTGTATATGAATGGAATCAGGAGGCGGAGCCGAGGGAGCGGGTTATGGATGCCTTTCCGTTTACCTATCAGGTCACCGCATGGGAGATGCTTCGTCAATATCCGATGAGTCCACACGTAGTGAACAATTCATTTCAGCTAACCGATTTACGTAATTACCTTTACGTTCAAACGGCCAAAGTAACGACAGATCCCTATAAGAAAACATCTATAGATATTCAAGTCAAGCTCAAAGAAATGACAGGATGGTTCTCCAGCAGCTTCGGTGATCTGCGCGTTGGTAATTTCCGCTGTGCTTATGATGGTCCCTACTTTCAATTCAGCACTACAGTTAAGCTTCCGGAAGGCATTAGTTATATCGATATTGAAGAAATTAGCGCAGTATGGCTGTCTGGTGGAGAGGAATCGGTTCTAATTCCCGAGTTTAAAGGCTTTTTTCTTGACGAAGACTACTTGCCTCATCCGCCCCTTCGTAGCAATACTGCGGTTGTGGTTACCAAAGAGCACCCAAGGCATACTCTGTGGAGAGGGAATTTATAGATCGTAGTTTTCTTTCGATACATTGATATGTGATCAATAAGATAGCTTATAATTAATACTTAGTGCAATCTGCCTCATTTATTGCACTTACGCAGCACGTTAATTCAATAAACCAGCGGCAGTCAAAGCTTTATTTTTCGGTCCTAGGCTGCCACTGGAATAGAGGTTGCTTCGGCAGCCGTTTTTTGTTTGCTCAACGGGCAGGATAGTGCAATTAATATATCCATTATGTGGTAATATATTATTAAATATTGAAGAAAACCTTGAAAATGAAAATAACACAGATGTTCATGATGATGTATGACGGGCTGTACAAATTCTGTTTCTCTACCAACATTTCTTCCATACGTACACAACAGTTTTTGAAAAATTCGAAGGCGAGCTTTTATTTTGTTGGAGAAAATAATGGACTTATATAATCAGAGCCCTTTCGCTTATTGGACTAACAGAAACAAGAGCTCGATGAACAACAGTCTGCCAGTGATCGGCAGCCATATTTCATGTCTTCGGCGGGGATATTTCAACGGAATATTGAATAAATATTGTTAAAAAAGGGGCGGTGTTCATGGGTATTGAACTACTTGAATTTGTACGCATTTCGATATTTAGAATGTGCGAGCACTACCTTCCTAAATTGAAATTAGCTTTGGAAAGTGTGGATAAAGAAGTTCTTTGGAAACATGAGAAAGAAACTCTTAATTCAATTGGTGGCATCGTGTTACATGTAGGATCGCATATTCAACGGCATGTGATCCGATATTTAAATAGTGGGAAAATCGAGGGCGGAATAGAAAATCACTTTCCTGATGAAGTTGCCACCTCCCCATCTGACTTAATTCAATTTATAACTCAACGTTTTAATTCATGGAAAGAAGTCATGATTGATTATACAGATGGAAACAAGGACGAGAAGAACCTCGATATGTTTGATATTTACCATTTAGTCGAACATACGGGATATCATTTAGGACAAATAATCGACCGAGTACAAAGATTGACGTATAGTAATTTCCAATTTGTTCAAAATGGAATTAATGAAAAAAGTTTAAAAGATCTTATTTATAAAGACTGCATCAGGGGATCTTGGAATAAACCCTTGGGGGAATAGCAGGGAAGGTAAGACGCATTGGATAACAAGCCTTCAGACCAAGGGATGAGAGCAGAGTGATTTGTTCCGCTACCGAGAGAATGATCACTTCCGACAAGTCACAACAAAAGCCAGAGTAACATATTCACTTCGCCTACAATATGATGTGTTAGAAATACAATCTTAAGAGGTGAGCCGATGGCAGTCGTAAAAGCCAGGAAACAGGATATTGATATGTTGGCAAGGTTGCTTCGAGCTGAAGCTGAGACCGAAGGCGAAATGGGCATGCTCCTTGTTGGAAATGTTGGCATTAACCGAATAAGAGCGAATTGCTCCGATTTTAAAGGAATCCGGACAATTCCCCAAATGATCAACCAGCCGCATGCGTTCGAAGCATTGCAACATGGTATGTACTATCAAAACGCAAGAGAGAGGGAACGCCGTCTGGCGCAACGGACTGTGAATGGGGAGCGGAATTGGCCAGGCAAATTCTCCCTATGGTATTTCCGTCCAGGAACGTTCGAAAATCCCGGACCATGTCCGCCAACTTGGTATAATCAGCCGTTCGTAGGACGATGGAAGAAGCACTGTTTTTATGAACCGACCGCAGAAGAATGTGAAAATGTATATAATACTTTTTAATTTTATGAACGAAAAGAGCTCAGGATCTCTTAGACTGACAAATTTTCGTCATGAGCAGAGTCAGAGTCTTGAGCATTTTTGTCAAAGTTGCAGCTGAATGATTTTTGCGATGGCATATCACCAAATCCTTCTAATACGTTTAAATTTAATATGATAAACATAGTAGGTTTTTTAATAACCTTGATTGGCTTCATGCCTTTCAAGGTTTTTCATTTGAATAAGCTACCAGTGTTGATTGTAATCTTAATAGACCAATATGTTACATATCACATCCCTTCTCTCGTTCAGCATCCTTATTTTACTGGAATACGCTTGGGATTTATAACCATATACATTAAACATTGTTGCTATTAGCAAAATATTCACGAGTTTCTTTGCGCGATTGAGGAGTTAATACGCGATCAAGCTCTTCATTCAACCAAGTAAGTGACTTGTTACGCAGAACATTGCGCATACTATCTTCAGCTTCGAGCATAGTTAAGTTAATCAGACAGGAAGAAGCTAGAGTGCATGCTGCATAGTCTTCATCACGGCATAGATAGCTATTATTTTTGATATTTTTACATTGAAAAATGGGAGTAGCACCTTCAACAGCTTCAACTACATCCCAAAAAGAAATTTCCGCAGGAGACTTGGCTAATTTATAGCCTCCTTTTACACCAGGGACAGAGCTTACGATACCAGCTTTTGTTAATTTACTAAAAATTTTCGAAAGATAAGTTTCCGAAACACCTTGAAAAGCGGAAAGCTCTTTAATCCCAATGGTAGAATCAGGAGGAATATCAATTAAATATACCAAGCAATGCAGTCCATATTCAACGCCAATACTATACTGCATGTAAACACCTGCTTTCTAGATATAAAAGTTGCTATTAATCATCTTAGGTGGATTTAAAACCCTTGTCAAATATGGGTATTTGAGTACTTGGGTATTTGTAGCTAAAAATGACTCATGATTTTTGGTTGACAGCTATAAATTATAGAGTTATATTATAGATCAAGTAAATCGTCGATATACTTTGTCGATGTTATACTTATAGAAGCAAGATAAAATTTATTGTTCACGGAGGAGATTACTATGAAGGTTAGATTAAATCATACCAGTGCAAGTCCAGGTGCTTTGCAAGCAATGATGAAGCTGGAAGGGTTTATTAAGACAAGTGGGTTGGATGCAAAGCTATATGAATTCATTAAGATCAGAGCCTCACAAATAAACGGGTGTGCTTATTGTATGGACATGCATACACGAGATGCGCGGAAAATGGGCGAGACGGAGCAACGGATTTATTTACTTAGCGCGTGGCGCGAAGCACCCTTTTATTCTGATAAAGAAAGAGTGGTGCTTGAGCTTACGGAAGCTGTAACCCGTATTTCCGAGCAAGGCGTGCCGCAGGATTTGTATGAAAGAGTTCGGGCACACGTAGATGAGGCAGAATATGTGGCAATCATTATGGCAATCAATACCATTAATGCATGGAATCGCATCGCCATCTCCACAGGGATGTTCCCTGAACAGGAGTAAAGAGAAGAAGCTTACTGAGAGAGATCAATCATGTCAACCGCGTTATATGTAACCGACACCCACTAGATAAAAGTTCATCCCATAAGCCGGGCGCACATAAATAACAGATTTTTGCAGGCGCAATCCCCGTACATTGACTATGTACGGGGATTGACTTTAGTCAAAGGCCTGCAATAGTCCTGAGCCCTATTGCTCTACAGACCAATGTTCACCTTTGTAAGATGAGACAAAGTCAAGATTATTATATTTTAGGGGAGGAAAAATGAGCTATAAAATACTTCTATTTGATTTAGATGATACATTGTTAGATTTCGGAGCTAATGAAACGGATTCGTTAAACAAATTGTTTCAGCAACACGGATATACTTTTTCGGATGAGTGGTCTCGAGTATATAATTCCGTCAACAAACAACTATGGGCTGATTATGAAAATGGAAAAATTGTATTAGATGTTGTGCTAAACTCAAGATTTTCAGAAACTATGTCAAGACTTGGAAAAGTTGTGGATGGCATTAAATGGGAAAATATGTATAGAGAACTTTTGGGCAATGGAAGTCAGCTGCTTATGGAAGGAGCTTTAGAAGTGTGTCAGAGCTTATCTATATCCCATAGACTGTTTGTTATTACTAATGGTATAACCCAAACTCAGATAAAACGATTGAAGCAGTCAGGCTTATATGAATTTTTTGAAGACATTTTTGATTCTCAAAGCATTGGATTTCAAAAGCCATCAAAAGAATTTTTTGATTACGTGATGAGTCATATTAAAGATTTTAATATAAGGGAAACCCTTATTATCGGGGATTCATTAAATACCGATATAAAAGGCGGTCTTCTGTCAGGAATTGATACCTGCTGGATTAACAGAAAGTCACAAAAATGCTCTGAAGAAATTCAAAGTACATACACGGTCACAAGCTTAGTGGAATTATATGACATCTGCACTCCTACAAAATGAGCATAATGAGTGACTAAGTTAATTCGTATTATTCGTAACTACGTAGAACGATATGTATCGATACCGACAATTTGAGTTATTTAGTGTAACAAAACGGATTTGTAACTTTAGACTAGAGCATACAATCGTAGATTGACGGCATCGGATGCTGGAAATACCCTATATTATGCAAATAGTTAACCACCTAAACTTCATGGATGAACAGCACTCCGGAAAGTTGTCTTAAAGGTGTCTACAGCATTATGGATGCGAGTATGCGTTATAATATAAGCGAAAGGATGATGACAGAATGACAGCCATATTAGTAACGAGTGAGCAGGATCTTGAGATGGTTTATGCTATCCGGAAAGTAGTATTCGTCGAGGAACAGGGCGTAACCGAAGAAGAGGAGTATGACGAGTTCGAGAAGACGTCGGAGCATGTACTGGTTTATTTCGAAGATAGGCCGGTCGGAACTGGCCGTATTCGAATTGTTGAGGATATGGCCAAGCTAGAGCGAATTTGCATTTTGAAGGAATATCGCAAATATGGGCTTGGCAAAAAAATCATGGATGCACTCGAGTCAATCGCGAAATCTCGGGGCCTTAGTAAGGCAAAGTTGCACGCGCAGACGCACGCCAAAGAGTTCTATAGCAAGATCGGTTACAAAACGGTATCCGATGTTTTCCTAGAAGCGGATATCCCGCATATAGCCATGGTAAAAGAACTTTAGTATATAAGCAAATACATGGAGCAGATTGCCGCGGCAGCTGCTCTTATTTTTTCCTCCTTTTTCATTGAAGTAACTGCCTCATGTAAAACCTCCATTTCCTTGTAATCGTTTGCTTTTCGCAATTTTCTTATTTTGCCCGTTGAATTCACCATGCTAGGGGAATGCCCATATAATAACGGAGTAAATAAATCTTGAGGAGTGAATGCGTTGGTTAAACTAAACTTAGAAACTGCCAAACAATTGCTTGCTGTCGCAGAACAGAAAGCCCGGCAAATGGGGCTTTCCAGCGATATCGCGATCGTTGATGAAGGTGCGAACCTAATCGCTTTCCATCGTATGGACAATGCCAAAATTGCTGGTATCGACATCTCCATGAACAAGGCTTGGACTAGTGTAGCCATGCAGATGCCGACAGCCAACCTTGCGCAATCGGCGCTTCCTGGAGGTCCCTCGTTCGGTATTAATACTACCAACCAGGGTAGACTTGTCATCTTGGGCGGAGGCATCCCTTTCGTCAGTAAAGACAAAGTCATCGGTGGCATCGGTGTAAGTGGAGGAACGAGCGCTCAAGACATCGAAGTGGCCAATGCCGCGGTTCAAGCCTTCAAGAACCTACTTGGAATGGGAGACGCGGCGATTACTAGTGCTCGTATCGGTGGTTCTATCTATTCGAACAGGTAGGCCGGGCACAACAATAGAGAGCTACCACTAGCTCGAGTGTACTCCACATACCCATTCCTTTAAGCAATCTGTACGGTATTGACGTGGTTGACTGCCAACACGTATCGCCCCACCGCGCTCTTGGGATCTCCGCGCGGTGCAGAAGGGTGGTAGTGCAGAGCGTTATTTTTCAGTTACTTCTTCAGTGTGATTCGACAGATTCAATAATATTTTTATGTTATATTATAATAGTTGGTAAAATAAAGTATTGGAGGGATTAACATGCAATATCGTAATTTAGGGACAAGCGGATTAGAAGTTTCGGTGCTTGGTTTGGGTACGAATGCATTCGGTGGACGCGCAGACAAAAATACATCGATTCGAGTACTGCATCATGCAGTTGATAATGGGATCACGTTCATTGACACCGCCAATATTTATACAGGCACAAAGTCGGAAGAGATCATCGGAGAAGCGTTTGAAGGACGGCGTCATGAGGTGCTCCTTGCGACAAAAGTGGGCATAAAGCTAGGAGAAGGTCCGAACACCAGAGGTTCCTCACGTCAGCATATTCTAAAGGAACTCGAAGGAAGTTTGCGTCGCTTGCGTACGGACTACATAGACCTCTATCAGATTCATGCTTTTGATCCGAAAACTACGCTTGAGGAGACTCTCCGTGCTTTGGATGATCTTGTAACATCCGGAAAAGTGAGATACGTGGGGGCATCGAATTATGCATCGTGGCAAATGATGAAAGCCCTTGCCATTAGCCAAAGTCAACACCTGATCAAGTATGTTTCGGTTCAACCCGGTTATTCACTGGCTGATCGTGGTGTAGAAAGGGAACTGATTCCGTTCTGTGTAGATCAGGGAATCGGACTCATTCCTTATTTTCCTCTGGCAGGAGGAATTCTTACAGGCAAATATTCGGAAGGTTCTGTACCTAGCGGATCGCAATTGGACAAGAACCCTAACTTTGCGAAACGTGTGAACGCCGCCCGAGTAGAGTTGGGTGAACAAGTGGCAAAAATTGCTGCGGAGATCGGTACATCTGCCACGGCCCTCTCGCTGGCTTGGTTGATGCACCAGCCTGCGGTAAGCACCGTCATCGCTGGAGCGACCCGTGAATCTCAAATCGATGAGAATCTGAAGGCGGTTAACCTCGACCTTTCCGAGGACGTTCTGAAATCGCTTGACGAACTAAGTAAAGACTTTATCTATTCACCTCCGTTTTGAGCACATTGAATTGAATATATATTATTTAATAAGCTGAGGAGGAACGGAAGTTGATAAGCCGTTTATTCGGAAAAGTAGCGCTGGTCACCGGCGCCGGGAGTGGTCTAGGCAGGGCGATTGCGATTGGTCTTGCCGATCAGGGAGCGGAAGTGATTCTCATCGGTCGGAGGGAACAGGCGCTTAGAGAAACGCAGGAGATCATTCAAGCCTTAGGTGGTAATGCGTTCTGGTATGCGGTGGATGTTAGTATTCAGGAGGCTATAGCTAGCATGGCTAGTCAGGTGTTGGAACATCACGGCATTCCGGTCGTTCTAGTGAATGCGGCAGGGATTTATGGGGAAGTAAACCCGATTTCACAAAGTGATCCGGCCATATGGATGAACACCTTGATGACAAATACGGCAGGACCTTATCTGATATGTCGCGCTTTTGCAGGCGAGATGATGAAAACGGGATGGGGGAGAATCGTCAATATCACCTCCGCTGCATCATTAGCTGCTCCTACACCGTCAAACAGCGCCTACGCCGTTAGTAAAGTGGCCTTGAACCACTTTACCAGGCAACTTGCCGCCGAGCTTCAAGGAACCGGAGTAACCGCTAATGTGATGCATCCAGGGGAAGTCATGACTGAAATGTTCGATTCCATACGTATGGCTTCTCGTGAATCAGGAGGTATGGCCAATTGGATCAATTGGGTAGAGCAGACGGGAGGAGACTTACCTGAAAAAACGGTCAAGCTGATATTGGATCTGCTAAAGCCTGAATCGGATCCTATCAACGGACGGTTTTTATGGATCGAGGACGGACTCAAGAAACCGCTGCCCAGCTGGGAGTAACTGTCTAAAGAGGCAAAGCTAGCTTATTGGGGATAGTTGTGGGGATGAAATTTTTAGAATGAGCTACGACGGGCGCAAGCCTATTGTAGCTCTATTTGCCTATCTAAATAGATATCTTCTATATGGACAAGCAGGTATCAGTATGAGGATCTCGAATATAAAAAATAACGCTTACAACTTACATGGAATTATTATCCATGTGATCGGGGGAGTTGTGCTTATGATATCAATATTCAAAAATAATTGGTTTTATCGTCAGCTTTTCACCTACCTGCCCATCTTTTTCATTATTTCTTCCACGCTTATTTTTTTCATTTTTTTATCAACCAGCCAAATCATTAAGGGAGAAGTAACCAAAGCCGATGGCGTTTATCTGCAGCATGCGATTCAATCCATCGATTACGCCCTGGAAACGATTAATCAGCAGATGATCAAAGAAGTATTGACGAATAACCATATGAAAAATTTTGCAAGCCTATCCGAATACGAGAACCTTCCACTAGTCAATTACCAGCTTGCCAATGATTTAAGGGAGCTTACCTTGCTTAACCCGCTAATCGACTCCGTATATTTTTACCGTATCTTTGACCAGTTCATCCTGACTACAAACCAATTGGTTTCGATAGATACGTTTAATGATCGGGAATTTCTTCTTAATCTAAATGGCAATAGACCACCATACAACTGGTTTGGAGTGAGGAATTATAAAGAATTCCAGAACCAGCAGGAGCCTGTACAAGTCGTTTCTCTTGTAAGAAGCTTGTCTAATGAGCATCAGGGATATTTGGTGGTTAATGTAAAAACCGATGCGATTAAGAAAATGATTGATAATATGTCAACCTCGCAAATTACCTTCATCGATATTTATGATCAAGCAGGAAAGCTACTATGGGGAGATCTGAATGGAGCCGCTCATTTATCCAAGCAAGAAATGTCCAATATCCAATCCACCTACACAAACTGGACCTACCTCAGCGGCTTGAAGGGCGACAATGTATTCGGAGTAGCCTCTTCGATCATCTCTTATATGTGGATGGCTGGCGGATTGTTTATTGCGATCCTCGGGGGCTTGTTGATCTTTTATGTGATACGCTGGAACTACAAGCCTGTAGAAGCGCTCATCAAGCAATCCAGCGGTTTTTTGAAGCAGTATCAAGAGAATCTCATCTATCGAAAATCACATTTTTTTCGAAAATTAATGAGCGAGAACCATAAAATAAGTGAAGCGGAATGGAATTTTGAAGTGGAAAAGCTCGGGCTCTCCAATGAATTCGAGCAGCTAAGTGTGGCTATTATTGAAATAGATAACTACTACGAGTTTAAAAACAAGTATTCGAATAAGGATCAATACCTGTTAACCTTCATTCTCAGTAACGTCCTGCTGGAAATCTCCCAGAAAAACTCGATCAATGTATGGTCAGAATGGTTGGAGAAGCATCAGCTTAGTGTTTTATTCCAAATTAGCGAGAACAATATCAATGCTCAGGAAATTATTTTTGCTTTATGTGAGCAAATGCGAATATGGGTCGAGCGCAATCTGAAGTTCACGGTAACGATAGGAATTGGCAATGCCACCAAACAAATTTCAATGGTTCCGCATGCCTATCACGAATCACTGGACAGCACCAAATACAAGACAGCTCTGGGCAATAATCGGATTATCGGGTTTTGGGAAATTTCGGCCAAGGCGTACACGGAAAGCTTCCGGCATTTGCATTTCATTCGTACGATGTCCCAGCATCTTCGTCTGGGGGAACCGGAATGGGAAGGTCCATATAGACAATTTATGAATGAGCTAAAGCACGGCTTTTTATCCAGAGATGAGGTGATTTCGCAGCTACACTATTTAATTTATTATCTTTATAAGGATATTATGGAGCTGTCTGTTGATTTTCAGGATATTTGGAAGCACGCAGCACTACCGCAATTAAATAAGCTGGTGGATCGTTTCGATCTTATTGAAGAGGTAGAAGAAGAATTTTTTGATATCTTGGTTCGAGCCAAGGCGGAAATGGATCTTTTACGGGACAGCAAAAAAAATCATTTTCAAATCCAAAAGGTCAGGATGTACATAGAAGAGCATTATGCCAATCAAGAAATTTCTCTTAATAGCCTAAGCGATGAATTCGGTATCAGCCCCAAATACCTGAGCCGATTGTTCAAGGATGAGTTCGGAGTTAATTTTGTTGATTATTTAGTTTCCGTCAGAGTGAAAAACGCCAAGAAATTGTTGTGCGAAACGACCGATTCGATCCAGGATATCGCAGTCAGAGTGGGTTATGTTCACTCCCTATCGTTTATACGGGTTTTTAAAAAAATCGTAGGACTCACCCCTGGTGATTACCGAAAAGAGACAACAAATCAGCTATAGTACGAATGGTATATGCTGGGAATCATGTATATTGACCCTAAATTCGTTACCGTTTACTCTAAAGGCAATCACCTAAGGAGGTCAAATATGCGAATGAAGGAAGGACAAATTCCGCTGGCAAACAAGCAAATCGCTCAGCATACACATTTCAATTGGATGCAGGCAAGGAAAAAGCTCAAACAAAACCTCTTTCTTCTACTCCTATTTTTCCCTCCTGTCGTATATTTCATCGTTATCAAATATATCCCTATGCTTGGACTTATTATCGCTTTTAAAGATTACAGCTTTATGGATGGCGTATGGGGGAGCCCCTGGGTGGGGCTCAGCAACTTCGAAACTTTATTCAATACCTCCCAGACGTTGCAGATCATTCGCAACACGCTGCTTTTAAGTCTGTTAAGTGTATTTGTTGGCTTCCCTTTTCCGATCATGCTGGCCATTCTGTTAAGTGAAGTCAAGAAAATTTGGTTCAGAAAATCGGTGCAAACGCTCGTGTTTTTGCCTCATTTTATTTCATGGGTTGTGATTGGAGGCATGGTCTTAAGCATTTTCTCCCAAGATACAGGGATTGTGAACTACTGGATTCAGCAATGGACGGGAAGTGCATTCCCTTTTCTGTACAAGGAGCCTTCATGGATCGCGATTTTTGTGGGATCAGGCATTTGGAAGACAGCCGGGTGGACAGCTATTATTTATTTGGCAGCGCTCTCAACGATTGATCCCAGCCTGTACGAATCGGCCAGCCTTGATGGAGCGGGAAAACTGAGGAAAATTTGGCATATCACGCTCCCCGGAATTAGCTCAACGATTGTGCTTATGTTTATTCTTTCTATGGGGCATGTGATGGAGGTTGGCTTCGACCAAGTGTATGTGCTGCAAAATCCGGTGATATCCAATGTTTCCGAGGTGATCAGCACTTATATTTATAAGGTAGGCCTGCAAGGCATGCAGTTCAGTCTCACAGCGGCAATGGGGCTATTTGAATCGATAATAAGCTTGATCATGGTTTTAACCGCCAATCAAATAGCTAGAAAATTTGGCAGAGGGCTTTGGTAATTAAATTGGCTTTGATCATGTAAGGGAGCATTCGTAATTGAAGAGGGGGTGAGACGGAATGAAAGAAACAGCGGGCGAGAAATGTTTTTATGTGTTCAACTATGTGGTGCTGTCCATTGCAGGCTTAAGCTGCATTTTGCCCTTTATGCATGTATTCGCTTTATCCTTTAGTGACTCAGCGGCGATTACATCCGGCTTTGTTATATTCTGGCCTATCGATTGGACGGGTGCTGCCTATAGCACACTCATTGTTGGAACGAATATACTAAAGGCTTTTCTGAATAGTGTGATCATTACGGTTATAGGTGTTATTCTCAGCATGACATTTACGATTATGGCCGCATATCCACTGTCACGTCCCTACTTTTACTACCGCAGATTATTCACACTGGGCATCGTATTTACGATGATCTTTTCCGGCGGCTTGGTGCCCACCTTTCTGGTCATTAAGGGCTTGGGACTGGTTAATTCCTACGGTGCGATCTGGATCACAGGATTGGTGAGTGCTTTTAACATGCTGGTGATGAAAAGCTTTTTTGAAAATATTCCGGTAGAAATGGAAGAGGCGGCCCGAATGGATGGCTGTAATGAATTCAAGCTGCTTTTTAAAGTGATGCTGCCCTTATCCGTTCCCGTATTGGCCGCATTGACCTTATTCTACGGAGTTGGCTATTGGAATGCCTTCATGAGTGTCCTGATTTATATCAATGACACCTTGAAATTCAATTTGACGGTATTGGTTCAGCAAATGGTAAGGAGCCAATCCCTGATGCAGGAAATGAACAGGCTGCAGCCCGAGGACATACTGACCATGACACCGGACTCGATCAAAGCAGCCGCAGTCCTGATTATGGTGGCTCCGATGCTCTTGGTGTATCCTTTTTTGCAAAAATATTTTATCAAGGGCATTATGCTGGGCGCAATAAAAGGATAGGAGCCATTGGCGTAAGTGGGAGGTGATTCAACATGTGAGTTTGCCTAGTGGATGAGGGGGCATGGCGCAGCAAAGCAAAATCATGATGGAGGAGATATGCAATGAAAAATCTGTTTTCTCTACAACGGCCTTGTTGGGTTGTACTGGGTATGGTTGCTGGCCTATTAACGATTACAGGGTGCTCTGGGGGCAATGAAGCAACGGATGCAAAGGGCAAAGCAGATCCTGCCCCGAAGGCAGAAGCCCAGCAGCCGCAGAAGAAGTCCAAGATTACAGTTGGTGTGTATGAGCGTGGAGCTGTTCCGGCATCAGAGGGAACTCTGGAAAATAATCGCTGGACGAAATGGATTAATGATAATGGCCCTGTTGAAGTCACCTTTATTCCTATTCCGCGCTGGGAATCCGTGCAGAAATTCAATACGCTTTTTGCTGGGGGGAATGCGCCTGATCTGATTATGGAATATTTGGCCGATTACAAAAACGAATTATACGCCAAAAAGCTGGTTATGCCGTTGGATGATCTGATTGAAAAAAACAGCACGATCTATAAAGACTTGCTCAAAAAATACCCGAACCTGGACAAATTAGGCAGGAAGCCTGATGGAAAGCTTTATGAGGTTGGCACTGTATCCACCAGAGTAACGCCCAATCATGCCTATTACATCCGGGTGGATTGGTTGAAAAAGCTGAATTTGGAAATACCCAAAACAACCGAGGATTTATACAAGGTGGCTAAAGCCTTCACCGAACAAGATCCGGACGGCAACGGCAAGAAGGACACGTATGGGATGAGCCTCAGCTTTGTCAGCGGGCAGGTTCTTGATAATATGTTTCAAAACGTAGGCTGGGTTGTCGAAAATGGTCAGCTTGTAAGAGATTGGGAGCGACTTAAAGCCGTTACGGAATTTAAAAAGCGGCTCTATGACGAAGGCATCGTGGATAAGGATTTTCTGGTGGATACAGCTGGCGCCAAAGGCGAGCAGGACTGGGTAACCGGTAAGCTGGGTATATGGGGAGCGAATAACGGTACGACAAAGCTGGGCTACCAATCCTATGTCACGTTGAAGAAAAATAATCCGAATGCCGAGATTATTCCGATTGAATTGCCCAAAAGCCCGTTTGGCCAGTTTAGCTCATGGATCGGCGCTCCAGCTCGAACGTTGGGGATGATCAGCGCAACGGCTAAGGATCCGGTCGCTGTGGTGAAGTTTATTGATTTTATGAATTCCGAGCCTTTTGTGAGAGCTTTGAATTATGGGATTGAAGGCGTCCATTCCAAAGCGGGGGCGAATGGCTGTCCGCAATTTATTAGTGATGAGCTTGCCAAGCAAGTCACCTTTGCATCGGATTTTAACATGATAAGTTCCTCCAGTATTTATCTGGATAAATGTACGGATTTTAAAAACACCTTGGATCCTAGCAAGCCGATTGATCAGGAGTTTAGCAAGTTTATTGATATTGCGCAGGATGCGTATGTTTCCAGTGACCGGCCTGAGCCGGGTTTCACCCATCGCTCAACGCTGCCAGCCACGCCTGCAGATATCCTGTTGATTGAAACGACTACAACGAAGCCGATTTCCGATTTATTGGCTAAAGCCATTGTGTCAGGCCCCACTGCTACAGTAGCGGATGCTATTGAGAAAGCCAAGGCTACCTGGAAGGGTGCTGGCGGAGAGAAAGCGGAGAAATGGTATAAGGATTGGTACGTCGAGAATAAGGATAAAGCATTTTTGACGAAGGATCTTTATAAGTAAATGGTTTTAAGGGTATCACAACTAATCATAGACAGGAGACATGTAGCATGTATATCAAAGAGGTTGCAGCCAGTCTTTACCCGTGGGATTTGGCAGATGAGGGCGTTGAGACCTGCGTGGATAATGTTGTTGAGCATAGCCTTGTCAACAGTGTATATCTTGTTGGCATCATGCATAAGGAGAAGCGGCCGTTAACCAGCCTGTTCTTCACCCACAATCCAAAGCGGAAATTTTATTTGCCGGAGGACAGCCGTGTCTATTATCCGATGGATGAAAACAACTTCAAAAACACTCCACTAAAGCCCCTATATACGACAAGAGATTTTCTGAAAGGCCGGGATTGGCTCGAGGAGCTCACTGTGTATGGGAGAAAAAGAAACCTGAAAACCGGTGCGGAAATCTCCCACAGCTTTTTCGATTGCGAGGTAGCCAAAAAGGAGTTCCCGGATGTGCTCCAGAAAAATATCCATGGTGGTATTATTGAAAATTATTTTTGCTGCAACAATGATGATGTAAGGGAATACATGAAGGCGATCTATTACGATACCGTCAAAAATCATGATATTGATTTTATTCAAACCTGCATGCGGCTGTTCGCGATTGGCGAGCCTGTCAAAGCACCTTGGTTTATGGAAAATGATCCCCATAACAAGGTTGGAACCTTGCTGGGTGTTGTCAAAGGAGGCTGCTTCTGCAACCATTGCCGGGAAAAAGCAACCAACCAGGGATACGATTGGGATAAAATCGTCAGCGATCTCAAGGAGCTGGAGCTGATGGCGAATGCAACGGCTTCCAAAAATCTCGACTACGTGATGGATAATCATCTTCTGATGGGAGGCGATCTGCTGGAGGCCGGCTTCCTGCTGGAAAATCCATCCTTGCACCTGTTCCTGGAGTTCAGGATGAAGTCGGTAACGGGGCTACTGAAGGAAATTAATGAATCCATTAAAGCAGCCAATTCCAAGGTGGACTTCCGTTACAACAATTACCTAAGATACCCTGAGCTTGCCGGGCTTGATTATGTAGCGGTCAAGGACTACCTGGATTCGGTCAGAGACTCGGATTATTCCGAGCAATTAGGAGCTCCCGACCATTTTAAGCGGAAGAAAAACACGATTCTTAAGATCAGGCGCGGCATTGGCTATGATAAAGATTTGATTGCCGCATTTGCACCCAGGCCCAATGCAACTCCCGAGCTGGTGCGTGAAAGCATTCGTATATTAAGCACACTGGGAGTCGATGGGTTATCGCTGGGGCATTACGACGGTGCCACCTTCGAGCTGCTGGATGCGGTGAAACAGGGGATGCAGGAAGCCGGAATCGAAATCAGAAGATAATAGGGTAAATAGTCGAAAATGGGTATGGGGAGCGAATTATGGCGAAAATAAAAATATCCGAGCTAGAACAAACCATCCATCAATTGTTGCATGCTGCTGGTTTAAATGAAGACAATGCGAGTATAGCTACAGAAGTATTCATGAGGGCTACACTTCGCGGTGTGGGACATCATGATGTGTATGATCTCCCCGGTAGGCTGGAGGGTCTTAGCAAAGGCAAAATCAAAGCAAATCCTGAGATGGTGCTAATTCATAAATATGCCGCTTTGGAAAACTATGAAGGAGATAATGGCTTGGGCGAGCTGGGTGGCATGTTTATTATGAAACGCGCCCAGCAATTAGCGGATGAGCATGGCATAGGGCTGTGTGCGATTCGCAATTCCAATCATTTATTATCATCAACGCCATATCTGGAGCAACCAGCAGAAGAGGGCTATATCAGCTATATTATTACCCGGGGAGCACCCACGATGGGCGCTCCAGGAAGAAAAGAAAAAGTCATTGGCACAAGCCCAATGGGCTACGCCATTCCGACTAATCGAGATTATCCGATCATGTTTGATGCTTGTCTAGCCTATGCTTCCAATGGTGTACTATCGGATAAAACGCGAGCAGGTGAGGAGGTTCCTTCACATTGGGGGCTTGATGTAGATGGCAAGCCAACCACCAGCCCTGGTTTGATCAGTAAAGGCACCCGATTGCCAATCGGCGGCCATAAAGGCTTCGGGCTTACTTTATTTGGTGAAGTTATTACCGGTATTCTGGCCGAAGGGCAAATTATCGATGAGCCGCAGCCCGGGAGTGGCTTGGTCGGAATCCCTTCTCACACCGCTATATGCATTAAGGCTGGCGGCTTGCTGGGTCAGCGGGAGTTCACCCATAAAACGACCGAGATTTTGGAGCGAATGGAAGCCAGGGCTTCCGGCTTGCAGATACCAGGTCAGCATTCCTACCAAAGAAAAGCCAAATTATTAAGCGAAGAAACGATTGATTTGACGGCGAATCTGCTGGATAAGCTTAATGAATGGGCTCAGAAATTCAATCTTAAGACGTTGGAGTAAATACTTCGTTTTGCCGGGCTTCTTCTTGAATTAACACTTGCTACAAGGAGGGTGAAAGCCCTCCTAAACAGCCGGCATATAATTAGTTGAATAAGTTATAAATTGAATAGTTTTGAAATTATGGAGCATTTCTTTGTAACGAGAAATGCTTTTTATCTTTGTATAAAATGGGTAGGCATGCCACTCTTCTATCTCATGGCGGAGATAGACGACGCCCCAGGTGTCATACTACTTGGAATGGTCATGATTTTTGCTTCAATGGTTATCGCAGTCTTTACTGCCGTTCTCCAAAGACTTTTACAAGAAGCCCAATATTGATGTGATGCTTGCTAAAAGGAAGATGAGCGTTACAGAACTTTCAGAGAGAGTTGGAATCACAATGGCTAATCTTTCAATATTGAAAAATGGAAAGGCAAAAGCAATTCGATTAACCACTTTAGAGGCGATTTGTAAGGCTTTAGAATGTCAGCCTGGAGATGTTTTAGAATACAAAAGTGACGACGAAGATACTCAAGGATCAAATTTATAAAAGGGGAATCATTTCTTGCCTGTATATCATCACCAAACATGTCTAGTTGTTAAAGACATGTTTTTTTGGTGCGCAGCATGAGGCGTACGAGAGTGTAAGTGTGTTATAAGCGGTAAATATTTAATTAGTGTGTTTTAAACAGGTGATAAAATATTATATACAACCTTATAAATATATTTATATTGTGTGTTAAATATAAATAGTGTACATTATAAACAAATAAATCAAAAGAGATAGTTATATGTAGTGGTATTGGTAGATCAAGAAGAAACTACGTGCTAGCAGATAGGAGACGATAGTATGGCAAAGGTGATGAAAAAAATAATAGCTGGAAATATCCATTATAATTTGGCTGAATCAAAATTAGTAGAAAAAGCATTGGAACGAAAGGAAGGACAGCTTGCATCCACTGGAGCTTTACAGGTTTTCACGGGAACCTATACGGGCCGTTCCCCTAAGGACAAGTACGTTGTTACTGATCCGTCTGTCACCGAGCAAATTGATTGGGGCTCCCTTAATCAACCTATTTCTGAGTTTCAATTTGAGCAGTTGTATCGAAAAGCGCAACAATATATGGTTGAAAAGGAACTGTTTATATTTGACGGATTTGCAGGTGCAGATCCTGAATATAGACTTCCAATCCGAGTAGTTAACGAATATGCATGGCATAATTTATTTGCCAGCCAACTGTTTATCCGTCCAACCGATAAGGAGCTGATGGCGCATTCACCGGAATTTACGGTGATCGCACTGCCAGGATTGAAGGCTGATCCAGTAACAGACGGAACCCGTTCTGAAACGTTTATCTGCTTATCCTTTGAGAAAAAGATGATACTAATTGGAGGAACCGAATATGCAGGCGAGATGAAGAAAGCTATTTTCAGTGTGCTTAATTATCTCTTGCCCTTAAGAGGAGTTCTACCCATGCACTGCTCAGCAAACGTTGGGAAGAAGGGTGACAGTGCTCTTTTCTTTGGCTTATCTGGTACGGGGAAAACGACTCTTTCTGCCGATCCGAATCGCCGTTTAATCGGTGACGATGAGCATGGCTGGTCTAATCAAGGGATTTTTAACTTTGAAGGCGGCTGCTATGCAAAATGCATGGGCCTTTCCGAGGAAAAAGAGCCACAAATATGGCGAGCGATACGTTACGGGTCCATTTTGGAGAATGTTGTGTTGGATCCCCAAACTGCAATTGCTGATTATAACGATATTCGGATTTCAGAAAATACACGTGCTGCTTATCCAATCCATTATATTGCCGATGCAATGATCCCTGGGATGGCAGATCATCCGAAAGTGATCCTTTTCCTAACGGCTGATGCATTTGGTGTGCTGCCTCCGATCTCTAAACTGACCAAAGAACAAGCTATGTACCACTTTTTATCAGGATATACCTCAAAGCTGGCAGGTACAGAGAGAGGGATTACTGACCCGGAAGCGACTTTTTCAACGTGCTTTGGAGCTCCCTTTCTTCCTCTTCATCCGAATGTATATGCGCAACTGCTGGGTGAAAAAGTAGAGGAGCATCAGGCAAAAGTTTATATGGTTAATACAGGGTGGTCCGGAGGGCCATATGGTGTAGGAAAACGAATAAATCTGACCTATACTAGGACAATTGTAACTGCTATTCTAGACGGAAGCATCGAGCAGCAGACGTTTACTGCCGATCCAATATTTGGTGTGTTATGTCCTGAATCGCTGCCGGGAGTTCCAAGCAACGTGCTAATCCCGCGAAATACATGGCAAGACAAGTCGGCGTATGAAGTGAAAGCTACAGAATTGGCTGGACTATTTATTAAAAACTTTGAAAAATTTTCAGGGATTAGTGATGATATACTATTGGCCGGTCCAAGAAAGACAACATAAACCAAACAGCCACTCTTGCGCATCTATTTTGCGAAAGATGGCTGTTTTTTCGTATGAATCAATGCTATCTAGGATATTACAAGGGATATCATAATTTAAGAGGGTATTTAATGTCGCAAGTCTAAGACATTAAATATCCTCTTTTCCGTTACTTTTCATAGGCGTACAGTGATGGATATAATCAAAAAAATCCACTACATGTTATTTAATCTAACATAATTAATATAGTTGGTTGACAAATCTATGTTATATAAGTTAATATAATTTTAATAAATGATAATCAATTATCAATTATTAACGATTTCAATTCATCACTTTCTAATTTATTTCTTGTTTTATATGATTTTATATCAAAAACCTGACATGTGGAGAGGTGGACATAGCAAGTGAGTGCAGAAAAGACGTTAGATATCTTAGATTTATTTAACTTTAAAACCAGAGAATTGACAGTGCCTGAAATTGCACAATTATTAAACCAACCACAAAGTTCTGTTTATCGTCATCTCAGGGTTCTTAAGGAAAAAGGGTATGTAATCGAGACAAACGGAGGGATGCATAAACTCGGATATCGGTTTCTGGAAATGGCAAAGATTGTTCGGACAGATAATAGCATCTCTTCTCTTGCTCTTCCCGTAATGCGGCAATTAACATCAGAGACTGGGGAAACATCTATTCTTACCATCATATCCGGACTGAATGTGGTTTGCTTAGAAACCGTAAGCCCCTCCCAGCCCATTGAAGTAACAGCCGAGCAGGGGCAGATCATGCCACTATACGGAGGTGCATCCTCGAAAGCACTATTGGCTTACTTGCCTGATGAAACGGTTGTCGAGTTGTTTAAACAAGGAATCGTAAAAAAGCACACCTCGAGGACTATTCTCGATATTGATCAGCTAAGGCAAAATCTCAAAGAGATTCGAGACAAGGGTTATGCCGTATCCGACAGCGAGCTGGACGAAGGTGTTCTGGCCTACGCTGTACCGATTAGGGATTCGGATAACATCGTAATTGCATCTCTAACTATTGCAGGGCCCCGGGAACGAATGCTTGTAAAAGATGCAAACAACATTATTGATCATCTCCAATCAGGGATTAATGAAATACAAAAATACTTATAAAAAAACATAAAGGGGGCAGATTTCGATGGATATATTTGATTTGGTGGTAATAGGTAAAGTTGTTTTAGAGAACGAGGTTGTAATAGCAGAGATTGGTGTTAAGAACGAAAAGATTACAGCCATCTCCAGAGATATTGGTGTATTAAAAGGGAATAAGACTCTGGACTTTGGCCAGTCTTATGTGTTTCCCGGCATGATCGATGTCCATGTTCACTGCTTTAGCAATCCTAATGAAGGCTTTATTCCTACAAGCTCATCTGCAGCGGTCGGTGGTATAACAAGCTTCATGGATATGCCATACGACCTCCCGAATCCAATTAGCAATGTAGCACAATTTAACAAAAAAGTTCACCAATTAGAGCAGGAAGCCTTGGTTGATATTTGTCTGTGGGGCACGATCTCCAAGACAGGTGGAACCGATCAGATTATTCCACTGGCTGAAGCGGGGGCGATTGCTTTCAAAATGTCAACATTTGAAACCGACGAATATCGTTTTCCAAGAATTCCGGATCCGGAGATCCTTAAAGCCATGGAGCTTATTAAAGAAACAGGGCTGCGTGCCGCTTTTCATTCAGAAAACGATGAAATTATTGTGGATTTGATCGACCAGTATCAAAAATCCGGCAAAGTTTACCCAAGGGCACATATGGAAACACGGCCCCCTGTTACAGAAACAAGTGCGGTTTTGAAACTGATGGAGTTTGCCTATTGGACAGGCGTTAAGTTGCATATCGTTCATGTCAGTCATCCGCGTACGATCGATTTAATTAATTTATTTAAAAGTCAAGGTGTTCAGGTTACTTCTGAAACCTGTTTCCCCTATTTGCTACTTGATGTAAATGACTTAGACCATTTCGGTCCAAAGGCAAAAATGAATCCACCTCTTCGATATCCTGAAGATTCAGATGGATTGTGGAAACACCTGCAAGCTGGTAACATCGAACTCATTTCTTCGGATCATGCACCATGGGGACCGGAGAAAAAGGATATCGGTAAAGACAACATTTTCCTTGCTGCATCCGGTTTACCGGGACTGGAAATTATAGCTCCACTTATGTTTGACAGTGCAGTAGCTAAAGGGAATCTAACTCCGCTGCAATTTGCCAAATTGATGTCCCAACATCCTGCCGAGGTTTTCCAAATCCCAGGTAAAGGTAAGATTGCAGTGGGCTATGATGCGGATTTTGCCGTCATTGACCCGGACGCAACTTGGATTATAGATGAGACCAAGTTCCGCTCTCACTCTAAATTGTCACCGTTTCATGGCAAAAAAATTCAAGGTAAAGTCGTGCATACCATTGTCCGAGGCACATCGGTATATGATGGCACTGATTTAACGGTAAAACCAGGGTTCGGAAAGTTTATTGCAGGATCGGCTGCTAAAAAAAGCTTAGTCGGGAGTGAATAATCCTGTCTATTCAAAACTTTACCGTACTGCTGGACAAGCTTCTGGATTTAAATTGGGAGGATCTTTCGGAGTCGACAATTGAACGAACCAAATGGATGATTGCTGACACTATGTTTGCTGCCTGGTATGGCATGGGTTCCAAAGAACTGCAAAATTATGTGAACGCCGTAGGTTGTAACCAAGCGGATGCCGTAAATACAATTCCTATAGTGGGGAGCGGACTCTACACCACACCTTACCATCATGCCATAATTCATGGAACCGCGATTGTCTGCAATGAGCTTGATGAAGGCAATCAGTTCGCCAAAGGACATCCAGCAGCACATATCTTTGCACCTGCGTTCATTGCGGCTATTGAAAACAATGCATCCGGATCTGATTTTATTAGGGCGTTCATCATTGGATACGAAGCTGCATCAAGGCTTGCATATGCCAGCAATATGAAAGATGACATGCACCCCCATGGAACTTGGGGTATCATCGGTGGAACCGTGGCGGCAGGTATTTTGCAGAAAAAAGAGAAAAAACAGATCATCGAAGCCGCCCTTCTGGCAGCGACACTTCCCTTGACTACTTCATGGGAAGCAGCGGTTACAGGGATGACGGCAAGAAATCTATATACGGGTTTAGGAAGTCTGGTAGCTTATCAAGCTTTACAATTTCAGTCCTTTGGATTTCAGAGCAGTGCGCATGTAGTCGATCACGTGTGGGGGAGCCTCCTATCTGAGAGAATGAATTACGAATTATTTCTTCAAGATTTGTGGTCGCCTCCTTTACTAGAAAAAAATTATTTTAAATTGTATCCATCCTGCCGTTTCTCGCATTCCGCCATAGATGCGATGCTGAACTTGTTGCAGGATGAACAAGTGGTTATCGAGCAAGTTGAATCAGTCAAGGTCGATACTTATAATTTGGCAGCGCGTCTGGATAATCCTGATCCAAAAAATGATTTAGCGGCAAAGTTTTCAATTCCGTTTTTGCTCTCTACACTTTTACATGGCAATACGCTTTTTAATAGCTTTAATGAATCTGTTTTGTTTGATCCGTCGGTCCGTAGTTTAGCCAAAGAGATTAACGTCTGTGAAGATCCAGAAATGACGGAGCTTCTTCCCAATAAGCGAGCAGCGCGGGTCACCATTACATTGAAGAATGGCAACTCCAAAACGTCTTATGTTGATGCGGCTTCTGGTGGATATGAACAGTCCTTTCCAACAGCGAGAATGATGGAGAAGTTCAAACAGATGATGGCGTCCAGCTTGGAAGAGCAGCAGGTAGAGCGAATCGTCCAGGCAACGCTGGTATTAGATGAAACAAATCCATTCAAGCAATGGGTCATTGCACTCCAAAACTAACCGAGAGAAGGGTTCAACTATGAAAAGAGTACTCATTATTTTATTCATGCTTTCTTTAATTGCCAGCATTACCGCTTGTGGAACGAAAACTGATACAACACAAGGAACAGCTCAAAGTTCCGCGGCCCCTGCCAAACAGGAAGCGGTAGCGAACGATACACTTGCAAAAATCAAAAAAGACGGAAAAATCGTTATCGGTACGACTGGTAACTTCCGCCCTTATTCGTACATGGACAGCAACAACCAGCTCGTTGGATATGACATTGAATGGGGTAACATGATCGCTAAGGAATTAGGAGTTAAAGCTGAATTTGTTACAGGGCAATTCGCAGGCTTAATTCCCGGGCTGATTGCTAATAAATTCGACGTTCTGATGTCCGGAGCCAACATTACCGAAGAACGCAAACAATCCATTGATTTCTCCGCATCCTATTCTCAAGACGGAGCCGTCGCTGTTATTAAAAAAGGCACGAATGCCGTACAAGACATCGCTGATATTAAAGGGAAAGTCGTTGGAGTTAATGCAGGTTCAGCTTTTGAAGCGGCTGTAAAAAGAATTGGCGGGTATAAAGATTTAAAGACGTACCCAGGTGCAGCTGAAAGCTTTGCAGACTTGCTTGCAGGTCGTGTCGATGTAGTTGCGATAGGTGTGGTTTCAGCTGCCGAATATATCAAGAACTCTCCATCGGGCAAAGATATTGAAATGGTTGGCGGGACGTTTGAAGTCAAAGATGTAGGTGTGGGCTTGCGAAAAAATGATGAGTTGAAAAAGGAAATCGATAGAATCATTGAAATGAAAAAGAAAGATGGCACTTATAACAAACTGACTCAACAATATTTTGGTTTAACATTTGATAAGTAAGTCAACGAGAAGATGTGACAGGGGGGGATTAACTTGAATGCTGAGGTCATAAAAAATGGATTGCCGTTTCTATTAGAAGGCGCATTAGTCACTTTTGAAATTTCCATATTAGCTATTCTGATCGGAACGGTCTTAGGATTTGTACTCTGCATGATGCGATTATCTCATATCCGCTTAGTACAACAAATTGCATTTACCTACATCTGGTTATTTCGTGGTTTGCCTCTTTTAATTATCTTGTTTTTATTCTATTATGCAGCACCTTCAATTGGCATTACGTTGACAGCATTTGAAGCAGGGCTGCTCGGTATGTCACTGAACGCTGCTGCATATAAGGCTGAAATTATCCGCTCCGGCATGCTGGCTGTGCAAAAGGGACAAATTGAAGCGGCTGAAGCGATTGGAATGAATCCTTTTCAGATCATGTTTCGGATTCGGATTCCACAAGTGATACGACTGATTATCCCGCCGTACATTAACAACTCGGTTGTTTTGTTAAAAGAATCTGCTCAGGTTTCCGTCATTACGGTTCCCGATCTCATGCTCAATGCGCAAACTCAATACAGCAGCACTTATCTTCCATTAGAGACACTTGGCGTTGCTGCTGTTCTATATCTGATTATGACAAGCTCCCTCATGTTGGTTCAGACATGGACTGAGAAAAAGTTGAAGGTTGCCCAAAACAACAGATAGCCTATGAAAATGACGTTAGGGGATATGCGAATGACTACGATTGAGTTGAAAAAAATTCAGAAAAAGTACGGAGAAAAAGTCGTTTTGGACAATGTCAGTTTGAGCATCAAAAAAGGGGAAGTCGTTTCTGTCATCGGCCCCAGTGGTGCAGGAAAAAGCACCTTGCTTCGCTGTATTAATTTTCTAGAGGTTCCCTCGGGCGGCGAAATCATCATAGAAGGTCAACCTATTCAATATTCGGTAAACAGTATTGGGCAGTTAACTTTGATGTCCAAAATCAAAATGAGTAAGGTACGAAGTAAAGTAGGCATGGTTTTTCAACACTTTAATTTGTGGAAACATAAGACGGTATTGGAGAATATTATTGAAGGTCCTATCATTGTTAAGAAAAAGACTAAAGCCGAAGCGATTGAAAAAGCAGACGAACTTTTAAATAAGGTTGGCTTGTACGAGAAACGAAATGATCATCCTAGCGATTTATCAGGAGGCCAGCAGCAGCGAATTGCTATTGCCAGAGCTCTTGCCATGGAACCCACCGTGATGTTGTTTGACGAATGTACCTCTGCCCTTGACCCTGAACTCGTCGGAGAAGTCCTGCAAATTATGACGGATCTTGCCAAGGAAGGCATGACCATGATGATCGTTACTCATGAGATGAGGTTTGCTAAACAAGTATCCGACCGAGTTATATTTATGGAAAATGGACGAATTGTGGTGGAGGGAAGTCCCACACAAATATTTGATTCTAATGACAATGATCGAGTTACCCGTTTCTTAAGCAGTATTCAAAATGATTAATAGATATTATTTCATGCGAGTTTCGAAAGTGATTTCGACATAGGCCGAGAGGCAACTTAATAAAAAGGAGGCGAATCAAAAGAATGCAAATAAAACCTAGTATGGAAAAGATTCGGCAGGATATTGATACCTTAGCGACGTTCGTCGATACAAGCAAACCGGGTTGGACCCGTAGACCCTTCACACGCTGGTATGTGCAAAGTAGAGAATGGTTGACGAAACAGATGACGGAAATTGGAATGGAAGTGGAAATCGACGCTGCCTCCAATTTAATTGGTAGAATTCCTGGCAGCGATCCTAACCTTAAGCCCATTATGGTGGGCTCACATACGGATACAGTGACAGGGGGAGGGCGATTTGACGGAATTATCGGCGTTGTAGCCGGATTGGAAATAGCACGCTCACTGAAACAAGCCGGGATTACCCTATGTCATCCGTTGGAAGTGGTTGATTTTACGGCCGAAGAGCCGAGTGAATTCGGGATTTCAACTATAGGCAGTCGTGGCATGGTCGATAATCTTTCGGAAGAAATGTTAGAGAGAAAAGACCCAGCAGGTCTTGTTCTAAATGATGCCATTCTACAGATAGGTGGCAAACCAAGTGCGATTTCAGAGGAAGCACGAAGGAAAGGCGCTGCTGCTTTATATCTTGAGCTTCACATTGAACAAGGACCTGTGTTAGAACAAACGGGTAATAAGCTTGGTGTCGTAACGGGAATTGTAGGCATTCAGCGTTATCGGGTCGTCGTTGAGGGTAGCCCGAACCATGCTGGTACCACCCCTATGAATATGAGAATGGATGCCTTAACGGGTGCCGCACAAGTCATACTGGAACTAGAATCGCTTTGCCGGGAAACCTATGCTGAACCTGTGGTGGGCACAGTTGGAAAGTTGAACGTCGAACCTAACGCATCAAATGTCATCCCCGGTCGTGTTGTATTTGACTTAGAAGTCCGCTCGCTGGATACCGATATTTTAGAACGAATTATTGTTAAATTACAAAAAAACTCGCTTGAAATTGCAGATAAGCGCAGCTTGAAGGTAAGCTTTGATAGCCTGTCCAAATCGGAGCCTATTCTTGTCACCTCGGAGGTGCAAAATTTGGTTTGGGAATCTTGCCAAGCCACGGCGCCTACTATTTCTTTGCCGAGTGGTGCTGGTCACGATGCGAACCAACTTGCAAGAATTACCTCTATCGGCATGATCTTCGTTCCAAGTAAAGATGGAAGAAGCCATTGCCCGGAAGAATGGACATCTTACGAGGATGTTACCTTAGGAGTGGAAGCCTTAACCCGTGCAGTTTTACTTTTTGATGAAAAGGCCTAAGACTTCGTAGATTCCTTGTTAATAGTGTTGTTACCCGGGGAGCGGTGTAGCTGCTACTCCGGGTCTTATAAATTAACACAAAGTATAGACAATCTTTACACTGCCTACATGTTGACAAGATATACTTGAATCATATGCCGAAATGAAAGAGGAGATGATTCAAGTCGCACTAACCTATATCAATCATGAGACGAAAAAGAAATCTTTGAGTATTGAACCTACGATTCACGATACGGCAAGCTTGCATAAGTGTTATGTGGGAGAATGGACGGCTATTGGAGCCAGAAGCCGCATGAATGAAGTCACATTTGGAGATTACAGCTACTGTGTGGATGAAGTGCAGATTAATTATGCCGAGATTGGCAAGTTTTGCTCCATTGCTTCCCATGTTTGCATCAATCCAGGCAACCATCCCATGTGGCGGGTTACCCAGCATCACTCCACTTACCGTAAAACTTCTTATCAATTTGCTGAGTCGGATGATTTGGAATTTTTTGATTGGAGAAGATCCCGTAAAGTTACCATTGGCCATGACGTTTGGATAGGACACGGAGTTACGGTTATGCCCGGCGTGAGCATTGGCACAGGCGCAGTTATAGGATCGGGAGCTGTAGTGACTAAGGACGTAGAGCCATATACGATCGTTGCCGGTGTGCCAGCCAAGCTCATCAAGGAAAGATTCTCTCCCGATAAAGCTCGTCAATTGCTTGAAATCGCATGGTGGGATTGGCCTCGTGACATTTTGCAGGAAAGGTTTGAAGAATTAAATAATCTAGATGCTTTTATTGGTCGTTATGGAAATAAACGGTAATGTAAACACCCTTCTATGTGCATATAGAGGGGTGTTTTTTTATTGTCTGAACATTCTTAACATTATCTTAATTTAATGTTAACACTGCGCTGTTGTAGACAAGTTAACTTCTAGTAAGGGGCAAACGAAAGAATGGAGGTGATACGATGATGCAGGAATCAGACCTGCAGGATGCAACTCCCCGCTATCTTGAGATTGCGGATGTACTTCAAAGCGAGATTGTGAAAGGGAGCTACAAATTAGATGAGCGTTTACCATCAGAGGCGCAGTTGTGCAGTCGTTTTCGTGAGAATCGGTATACGATTAGACAGGCATTAGAACTTCTTATGCATTCGGGAATTATCCGTTCGCATCAGGGCAAGGGACATTATGTTTGTGAAAAGCCGCTTAACCTTCAATATACAATCACACCCAATACGAGGTTTTCTAATGAAATTACTTTGCTTGGTTGTACGCCCAAAGCGAAGCTGCTTAAGCAGGAAAAGTTGATTCCTCCTGAAGACATCGCAGTTGCTTTGAAGCTTGGACCAGAGGAGGACGCGTATCGTTTAGAAATTTTACGATATGCCGACAGTGTCCCTCTCGCATGGAATGTGACATGGCTGCCAAGTAAGTATTTCCCTGGGCTTTTGGATCACACACGTTGCTTAGGCTCTTTGTACGCTATGCTCGAAGGTGTTTACGGTATGCAGCTGCACCGAATATGGTCGACGTTTCAGGCCACGTATCCGACAGCTATGGAGGCCAGCTATTTAAAAATTCCGCCGAATACGAATCTGTTACATATCGAAAGTGTTATGAGGGATGACGATAGGCAACTAGTGGAGTATACATCAGCGAAATATCGTGGGGATTTGTGCCGTGTCTCCATTGAATTTGAACAAAAATGAGTTGGACTAAAAAATTGATGGAGGAAAAAACATGAATAAGTTTCAGTTAGCTTCTAAGCTTTGGAGAAATCAGTTTGCACTACTTGTGGTATTGGTACTGGCTATCCTTGCAGCAGGCTGCGGTCAGAGAATGGCGGATTCGGGCAAACCGGAAGCACAGGCTGCAGGAGCAGCTGTGGTCAAAGAAGTGGATGCACCGAAAATGCCGGAAGTGCTCCGCGTTGGTGTATTGCCAGGCGAAGAAGAAGGAAAGCTTTCACGCGGCAATAAGAAATTCGTTGAGGATTTGGGTATAGCTACCGGGTTGAAGACGGAGCTATTCGTAGGCGATGACTACACAGCGGTTATTGAAGCCATGCGTACAAAAAAAATCGATATCGCTTCATTCGGACCGTTCGCCTATATTATTGCTGCTGAACGCAGCGGAGCTGTCCCGTTTGCCGTGAAAGCAACCAGCTTGGAGGCAGCCTTTTATAACAGCTTGGTCGTCGTCCCTGCTAGTTCAACAGCACAAACGATAGCTGATTTAAAAGGAAAAACGTTTTTGTTCGCAGATCCGGCCTCCGCTTCCGGCCACCTGTTTCCACGGGCCATCTTCATTAACAAATTAGGAGTCAAGAATGAAGATATAGAATCTTTTTTCTCCAATGTATCTTTTTCCGGTGGTCATGATAAGTCAATTATGGCTATTGCCAAAGGCACTGCAGACGGAGCAGGGGTATGTGACACCTGTATACAAAAAGTAATCGACGCTGGACTTGTTAAGACAACCGACTTCCGTATCTTGGCTAAATCCGATCCGATCCCAACGAGCCCGTATACGTATCGTAAAGATCTTCCGGTCGAGCTGGTAGAAAAAATCAAAACGTTTATGTTTGATTACCATACGAAAAATCCTCAATTTTTTGCTAATGGCACCCAAAAATTTTTCCCGATTGAAGATAAAGACTTCAAGGTTGTCAAAGATACGGCCAAAGCACTCAATATGGATCCAGCACAATTATTGAAATAGCAGGAAGGTACGGTGAGCGGAAACATGGCAGCTCTTTTGGAAATCCGTAATTTAAAAAAGGTGTATAACGATGGAACTACTGCGCTGCAAGGTGTTGATTTTAAGGTGGACCGAGGCGAATTCGTAGTTGTGATCGGCTCCAGTGGAGCAGGTAAAAGTACGCTGCTGCGCTGTATTAACCGCTTGGTGCAGCCGTCGGAAGGCTCCGTAATGTTCAATAATATGGATGCCACCAAAGCGAGCCATAGTCAAGTAAGAAAGCTGCGCCGTGAGGTTGGGATGATTTTTCAAGGCTTCAATCTAATTGAACGCGTATCGGTGTTGACAAACGTATTGCACGGACGTCTCGGCTATATGAACCAACTGATGGGCACACTTGGTATGTTCTCCAAACACGACATTGAAGAGGCCAAAAAAATTCTGCACCGTCTTGGACTCCATCAGCAGATTTATAAAAGAGCGGATGAATTAAGTGGAGGGCAGCAGCAGCGAGTCGGCATTGCCCGTGCGCTCTCACAGCAGCCTCAGTTGATCCTTGCGGATGAGCCCATTGCAAGCCTTGATCCCGTGACGTCGGAGACGATTATGAATCATCTCCATACGATTTGTCAGGAGGATGGCATTACTTGCGTTGTCAATCTCCATCAGGTTGAGGTAGCCAAAAAATATGCAACACGAATTATCGGTATTCATAAGGGAACCGTTGCTTTTGACGGCAAGCCGGATGAATTGTCGGATGAAGTCATACAGCATATTTACCAGAAATAGTCCGGAAAGGGGCTTGCCACGCGATGAAAGATCGGTTGAAGGATTTGCAGCGGCAGAAAAAGCAGCAGTCCATGTTGATTGCCGCAGCAATTCTGGCTATTACGATTTGGTCGGCTATTGAAACCAACTTTTCAGTTGGAGAGCTCTTTAAGGGGGGAGGCGAAATCTTTCGCTTTATCATTTTCGACTTCCTCCCTCCAGATTTCTCGAGAATTAATAACTTAATAGGACCTGCGCTCGATACGATTTACATCAGCTTTGTAGCTATGGTCATTGGTGCCTTCATTTCCATGATTCTGGCATTCTTTGCAGCCGCAACAACGGCTCCCAATAAAGTGATTCAGGTTGCCGTAAGAGCATTTTCTTCGGTCATGCGTAATATTCCCACATTAATATGGGCCATTCTACTCGTCTTTGCCTATGGCTTGGGGACAACGGTCGGCTGTCTGGCGCTTATTATTACATCGATTGGAACCTTAACCAGAGCTTATGCGGAAATATTGGAAGAAATTGATATGGGGCAGGTTGAAGCGGTCAGGGCGACGGGCGCATCCTACTTTCAAGTTCTGGGGCAAGCGGTTATGCCACAGTTTATGCCCGGGTTTATTGGTTGGTCACTGTATAAATTGGAGCTGAATATTCGGGCTTCAACCATTATTGGCATGGTCGGTGGCGGTGGTCTGGGTTTTGCAATCCAAAAGGGCATTAAGCTGTTCCAATACCAGGAAGTGAGCATGGCGATCATTATGGTCATTCTTATCGTGGTGATGACGGAATGGACAACAAGTAAAATAAGGGAGCGTATCCTATGAGTACTGATTGGACTCAAACTGCTGGTAAAATGGCAGACTTGCAGCGGCAGGGATTGGTTGAATATCCGCAGAAACCAAGGAAAGATCCTTTATTGGTAGGAGCGGCGATTTTTGGGGCGATCTTCTTCGTCTTTTGCTTAATCCAGTTAAATTTCGATTACTATAAAATATTTCAAGGCACATTAAAATTTATTGCTTCTTTTGCAATGATGTTGCCTCCAAACGTATCCGACTGGAAAGAAATTTTATTGGCCGGGCTTGTCACTCTCCAGGTTGCCATTGTAGGAACGGTCCTTGCTGTTATCTCTGCATTCTTCCTATCTTTTCTGGCTGCAGAGAATGTGTCTCCTCGGACGGCATGGTTCTTTAAAGGCTTGGGATCTTTTCTCCGTGCGGTACCTACGCTGGTATGGGCATTAATATTCATCGTTGCTGTCGGTTTAGGGCCCTTTCCCGGAATATTAGCTATTTGCGTACATGCGGTGGGGATGCTAATCAAGGTGTTCTCCCAGTCGATTGAAGAAGTAGACGAAGGTGCGTTAGAGGCAATGCGGGCTACAGGAGCGGGTTGGCTGCAAATCATGGCTCAGGCCGTTATCCCGAATGTGTTCACCTCATTTATGGCATGGAGCGTCTTCCGTCTAGAAATCGATATTGGGGAAGCTGTCATTCTAGGAGCAGTAGGCGCAGGAGGTATTGGATGGGAAATCTCCAATGCGATGCGGGCTTATGAATTTGATACAGTCGGGTTTGTTGCCTTGGTCATTTTTATTATGGTGTTCAGTGTTGAATTTTTCAGCAATCGGTTGAAAATTAAAATCCGCAGAAGGGGGTAGTCATTATGAAAAAGTCGCAAATTTCCCGTATTTTAATTAGTGGTGATCCTAAATTGCTACAGCTTTTAAGTGAAGAGATCGAGCACAATTACACAATCAACATTATTAAACCTCCAGAGAAAAGCCTGGTCATGACTAAAGCCAAAGATTCCGTTTCGCAGCAGCCTTTTTACATGGGTGAAGTGTTAGTTACGGAGTGCACGGTTTCAATAGGTGGTATTTATGGTTTCGGTATTTTAATGGGTGAGGATGCGGAAAGATCCTATCAGCTTGCCGTTGTAGATGGAGCTTTTCAGGCGAGTCTGCCGGAAACGCAAGCATGGGATGCGCTGCTGCTTGTGGAGGAGCATAATATCCTGATGGAGCATAAGCTCGTGTATTCCCAGGCTATGAAGACGAAAGTGAATTTCGACACGATGGAGGAATACAATGCCAAACGTTAAAGAACAGACTTTCGATCGAGTTCATGATACGCAGTTTATTTATAGGCAGCTGCTGGATGCATTCGCAAGACCCGGTCAAATCAGTAGCATTGCGCTCAATTCCACAAAACTGAGCTCCTTATCTCCTTTGCAAGCAATGGTCACATGCTTCGCGATGACGCTTTTTGACGGAGAGGTCAGCATTTCCATTGAAATGGAGGATAAGCAAGAGTTGGAGGCTTATGTACGTCAGCAAACCTTTAGCCGGATTGGCCCCGCTTCAGAGGCGGATTACGTTATTGCTAAAGGCAGCATGGGAGAGGATCAGATATACGACCTGTTATCCAAGCTGAAAAACGGAACGTTGATTCGGCCTGAAGACGGAGCTACGGTATTTATACATGTTGATGGGATGGATGCGAATAAGGGCACGGAAGGAAATTGTTGGACACTCACAGGTCCTGGTATTCAAGATGTTGGTACCTTATGTGTACAAGGGCTACCCAAGGCGTGGATAGATGAGCGAACCAAGTTAAATGCTGAGTATCCATTAGGCATAGATATGGTGTTGTTTACGGAAAGCGGGCAGCTAACAGCTTTGCCAAGAACAACAATCATGAGGGAAGAGGGCGTGTAAGATGGCATATGTTGCGGTTACCGGAGGTCAGGAAGCTATCGCAGAAGCGAATAGCCTCGTTAATTTTTATCGTGTTAAGGACTCCAAGCAAAGTATAGATATAGAGCTAATCGAAAAGCAGCTGCGGCTGTTGATTGATCGGATTATGGGTGAAGGCGGTATGTATTCACCCGAGTACGCGGCTATTGCCTTAAAACAAGCTGAGGGTGATCCGGCAGAAGCAGCATTTTTGCTTAGAGCTTATCGTTCGACGCTGCCGAGAAATCATTACTCGTTGACCGTGGAGCCGGGAGATATGCGGGTCATCCGCCGAATTTCGTCATCCTTTCGCGATGTTCCCGGAGGGCAAATTCTAGGACCGACTTATGATTATACACATCGGATGTTGAACTTTTCGCTACGTCAGGAAAGCGATGAAGCTATGGTTGCTTTTGCCAAGGAATATATGGCAGAAGTTGATATTGTAGAGGGCAGCCTTACCTTGAAGAAGGTGGCGGACTTACTTCGCGAACAGGGGCTTATGGCGAAGATTGCGAATGCAGAATCCCGCGAACAAGAACAAGAGCCTTTTGATATTACGAGGCAAAAGATGACCATCCCTTCTACGCGTGCTGCGCGTTTACAAACCCTTGCTCGCGGTGAAACCGGTGCGATGACGGCTCTCGCCTACAGCAGCATGCGCGGGTATGGTGTCGTGCATCCAACCATTGGTGAGCTTCGCGTTGGTTATACAGCCGTCCATATCCCTTATCCTTACAGCCAGGATGATGAGGACGACACCGTATATATTGGTGAAATGATGCTAACCGAAGTGGAAACGATCAATTCCTTTAAGCAGGATGGGGATTCAGGGGAAGTGCAGTTTTTATTAGGTTATGGTTTGTGCTTCGGTCAAAATGAGGTCAAAGGGATATCGATGGCAATCCTCGAACGCAGCTTGGAGACAGAAGGTACAGCTCCTGCACAGGATGAAGAATTCGTCTTGACCCATATTGATTCAGTGGAATCCAGCGGGTTTGTGTCTCATTTGAAGCTGCCTCACTATATTACGTTCCAATCATCGCTTGACCAAATCAGAAAAGTTCAGGTTCAGACACAGGAGAAAGCCCAAATAAAGGAGAATGAGCAGGATGCAGATGACAGAGGAAAAGCCGAACAGAAGAACCTTCAACACAGCGGCGTATAACTTTGCCTTTTTAGACGAAGGCTCCAAGCGGGAAATTCGCCGAAAATCACTCAAGGCTGTAGCTATCCCAGGATATCAAGTGGCGTTCGCTTCACGGGAGATGCCTATAGGAAGAGGCTGGGGAACCGGTGGGCTGCAGCTAACACTGTCTTTGCTGGGCCGGCAGGATATTTTGAAGGTGATTGACCAGGGGAACGATGATAGCGTGAATGCGGTTAGCATTCGTAGACTTGTAGAAGAAACGAGTGGCATTTCGACAACCGAAGCCACATCGGAAGCAACGATTATTCAATCACGCCATCGCATACCTGAGGAAAAGCTGGATCAGAGCCAAATTCTCGTGCTGCAGGTACCGCAGCCTGAGCCTTTACGTAAGGTTGAACGTCGGGAAGAAATGACGAGAATTCGCCATGCAGAGATGGATTACAGTGCTATGTGGCTAACCCTTTATGAAAGCATAGTGAAATGGGGAAGCATTACCTTAGGTGCGGATTATCCTGTTATGGTTCATGGCCGCTATATAATGGCTCCTAGTCCAATACCTCGTTGGGACACGTTAAAGCTGCATCAAAGTGACCACCTCTCCTTGTTCGGAGCCGGTCGGGAAAAGAAAATATATGCAATTCCGCCCTATACAAACGTGACGCCACTCCAATTCGAGGACTATCCGTTTGAGGTGGAGAGCTTTATAGATAAGTCATGCCGCCATTGCGATAGCACACATACATTTCTTGATGAAGTGGCAGACGAGGCAGCAGGAACGACGCTTTACCAATGCTCAGATACCGCATATTGTAAGCAGCAACAGGAAAGGAAGGCGTAACAATGTCGATGAACCATGTTAAGACGATAGATCAAGCTCTCGAACCGATGGTTTGGAACGAAACACCACTGCTCAAGGTTCAAGGACTGCATAAACAATTCGGTGCGGGGTGCGTTCATTGCCATAAGCCGTCTACTGATGAACAGACAGGCAGCCGTTGTAAATATTGTGGGAGCATATGGGCATGCAGAAACTTAAGCTTTGACTTATATCCGGGTGAAATTCTTGGGGTAGTTGGCGAAAGTGGTTCAGGAAAAAGCACACTTGTAAAATGCTTATACTTTGATGAAGAAGTGACGTCAGGCTCCATGAGCATCTCAAGCTTTGAAGAGGGCAGCACCGATTTATTCAGTAAATCCGCGCAACAAAAAAGGTATATTCGCAATCATGTAATGGGGATGGTGTACCAGAATCCTTATCTGGGACTGCGGATGGGTTTTTCCAGCAGTGGAAATATCGCTGAAAAGCTGTTTGCCGCCGATCATTTTCATGTGGGCAGCATTCGCGAGCGAGCCGCTGATTTATTGCAAAAAGTAGAAATTCCGCTCTCTCGCATGGATGAACCGCCGAAAAATTTCAGTGGTGGCATGCAGCAAAGGGTGCAAATATCCAAAGCATTGGCCAATAACCCTCCACTATTGCTGCTTGATGAGGTGACCACTGGACTTGATCTTTCGGTTCAAGCAAAGGTGCTTGATTTAATACGTAATATCCAACATGAGCTGCAGGTGGCAATGATCGTTGTCTCCCATGATCTTGGCGTTATACGTATGCTTGCTGATCGGACGATGGTGCTGCGCCAGGGACTTATTGTGGAGCAAGGCTTAACAGATCAAATACTAGAGGATCCTCAGCATCCTTACACGCAGCTGCTAGTCCATTCCTTACTTTAGATAATTCTGCAACATAAAATGCGAGTGTACCTCAAAAAGAAAGCGGTGAGCCTTATTTTAAAGGTAATAGGATTAGGCAAATTGTTTGAACTGTCCATTTCGAATCATATGAGAGTGAATCCCTTTGAAAACCTCTCCTTTGAGGTGGAAGAAGGTAAGTTTATGGGCATTGCGGGTCCCAGCGGAATAGGAAAATCGTCCATTTTAAAATGTGTGTATCGCACTTATTTGCCCACTACAGGCGAGGTATGGTACGATTCGTCACTTTATGGAACGATCAATTTAGCCCAAGCAACTGAGCGTCAAATCACACATCTGCGTATCCATGAAATCAGTTATGTTTCCCAGTTTTTAAAAGTAATACCTCGCATCTCCGCACTCGATATCGTTGCGGAAAGACTGCTGCCGCTGGGCTATTCCTTGCAGCAAGCGAGAGCTTTGGCCACAAAGTTATTAGAAAGACTAAATATTCCGGAGAAGCTGTGGCAAGCATTTCCTGCTACATTCAGCGGTGGGGAGCAGCAGCGGGTGAACTTGGCCCGAGCGTTTATTGTACGCCCACGGCTGCTGATTTTGGATGAACCTACCGCATCGCTGGACAATGAAACGAAACATAACGTGCTGGCGATTCTGAAAGAGATGAAGCAGGAAGGCACAACGATGATCGGAGTATTTCATGATTGGGAAGTGATGGGCAAGGTTGCCGATCATATATTGGATTTGCGTACACATCAATCTGCTAAGGGGCAGCAGCAAATGGCAGGCGTTGAGTAGATTCATTACTTCAAAGGGATATGCTTACGAAGTAAGTTTTCTAAAGAAAACTCTAAGGCGGATGCTTACGAAGCTAGTTTGCTCCGCAAACTCTAAGGCGGATGCTTACGAAGCTAGTTTGCTCCGCAAACTCTAAGGAGACCAACCATGAAACAGAATCTAACTATACACGGCGGCAACATTGTGACGCCAAAGGGAATTATTGAGAATGGAACAATCGTTATTGAAGACGGCCTTATCGTAGATATACGACCTTCTTCTACAGGGAGGGTTGCTTCGACTGACTATAATGCGAAGGGCCGCCTAGTGCTGCCGGGCATGATTGACATGCACAGTGATGCCATCGAGCATGAGATGCAGCCAAGGCCAACAAGTCGATTTGCGTTGGAGTTTTCTTATTACGAGCTGGAGCGTAAGCTCGTTAGCCAAGGAGTCACAACGATTTATCATTCTTTGAGTATGTGGGGTGAGAATACTACCAATGACTTCCGCAAAAACCAAAGTGTGAAGGAAATTGTTGATAGTATTTGGAAATTACGTAAACAAGAACACCTTATTCATCATCGAGTTCACATTCGGGTTGAGATGACGAATGATAGTGTTGTTCCCTTCGTCGAAGAATTCATAGACAACGGAGTCATTGATCAGATTTCATTTATGGATCATACCCCGGGTCAAGGTCAATATCGTAATACGGATGTGCAAAAGAAATTCATTATGGAGCGTCAAAAGAAAACTGAGGAAGAAGTTATGGCTATTCTGGAGGAACGCAAAACTAGAACGAAAATCAATGGAGAGCAGCTTCAGAAGCTCGCGGATCTTGCGTACAATAACGGAATACCCTTAGCTTCCCATGACGACGATACGATAGAAAAGCTGGACATGGTTCAGAAGTGGAGAGGGACCATTAGTGAATTCCCTGTTGATATGGAGGTGGCCGTTGAAGCAAAGCGACGTGGGCTTTATGTGGTTATGGGAGCACCCAATGTCATGCTGGGACGTTCGCACAGCAACAATCTTTCCGCTCAGGACGCGGTAAAAGCGGGAGTTGTCGACATTCTATGTTCCGATTACTATCCTCCTGCCATGATTCGCGCGGTTTTTCTTTTATACAACCAAGGTTTGGGTCTAACAGAAGCAGTTAATATGGTTTCCTTAAATCCAGCTAGGGCATTGAATATCGACCATCGAACAGGGTCTATAGAAGTGGGTAAAGAAGCCGATTTATTAATCGTCAAGGAAAACCAACAATCGCCGGTTATTGAAAAAGTTCTGGTTCGCGGTCAAGTTGTTTGTCAAATGGACTATTTATCGGGATTGACTGCTGCGTCCTTGAAAGGAGCAGAACGTGTTGAAGCTTAAGGGTGTCGGAGTGAGCTTAATGTCATACGGTGTTGTCAGTAATTTGGAGCGGTTAAAAGAAAAACTGTTAAACGTAATCGAAGCCGGCTTTAGCTCGGTTGAAATTCCGATCCAAGGAATGAACGTTATTGTAAACGGTGAGATCGATCTGCGAAGGCTGGATGCCTATTCGAAGCTGCTTGGCAGCTTGTCATTGAACTATACGATGCATGCTCCATTCGATCTGAATTTATTCCGGCAAGGTAGCTTATCCTTCGAGAAAAAATTATTTATGGCTTCACTTGAAGTGGCTGGAGCGGTTGGAGCGGAGATCATGGTTTATCACGTTGGACGTTTCGTAGGTGAAGAGCAATTTATTTATCCGCATACTTGGATGAGCTACACGGATGCCGAAAAGCAGCAATTGATGCAGCAGGAAATTGATTTTATACGTATCGCTGGAGAACGTGCCCAACAGCTAAAGGTTCGAATCGGAATGGAAAATGTGCGGCCTTATCTAGATTGTCCTGATTACTGCTATTCGGTCATTCCAAGAATGCTAGCGCAGCAGGTTGCCGCCATTGGCCATGCTCATGTAGGTATTACACTGGATGTAGGACATTTACATCTCTCCACGCAGATGTATGGACTAAGCTTGCATGATGAGCTCCAGGCAATGCTTCCATATATTATCCATTTACATGTCCATGACAATTTCGGCAAGCCCTGCTTTTCGACGGAAAAGAACCAATACGAGCTCCTGCCTCTGGGACGCGGCGACATGCATATGCCTATAGGGGAAGGCGAGGTTCCCATGGCGCAAATCGCCAGAATGTTGGAAGCCACACCATTCCATGGTTACCTGATTCACGAAATAAGAGAACAATACGAGTACAGCTGGAGCGAATTATCCCAAAAGCACCACGATCTTTTGTCATTAGAGAGTACACCAATAGATATGACCCTTCCAACCGAAAAGCAACATGTAGGATAATATACAAGAGCATGTGCGCAGAAAAAAACAAGAGGTGGTGCGCTGTTTGATGATTACTCAAGGTAAAGTGGATTTACACTGCCATACCAAAGCATCCGATAATACGCTTACCGTTCGCGAAGTGATAGAGTCGGCAAAGATAGCGGGGATCAGCCATTTGGCTATCACGGATCATGATACAACACTCGGCTTAGCAGAAGCGATTACCCTTGGGGAACAGCAGGGTATTCATATTATTCCTGGTATTGAAATTTCTGCCTATGACTACAACAGAAATAGAAGAGCCCATATATTGGGTTACTATATCATGCAGGGACACCCGGCCATAACAGAGATATGTAATCCAATTGTCGAGCAAAGGCATCAAGCCTCCATGCAAATGGTTAAACAATTAATCGAAGCAGGCTATAATCTCACCTGGGAGCAAGTTCAGCAATATGCCAAGGGCGGGTCGGCTGTCTATAAACAGCATATTATGAATGCATTGATGGATAATGGTTATTGCAGCGAAATCTTAGGTGAATTACACAAAAAGCTGTTTTCACGCAGTGGTGAAGGAGATCAACCTGGAATTGCCTATATTCCACTGCAATATGTGGATGCAGCTACCGCGATTAAAGCGATTCGTGAAGCAGGAGGCATTCCCGTATTAGCCCACCCCGGACAGCTGAATAACTATGAAGCTATTGCCGAGTGGGTCGAAATTGGCTTAGAAGGGATCGAAGTCTTTCACCCTTCCCACAACAAAGCTGGAGAAGTGGAAAAGGCAAAAGCCTATGCGCAAACGTATAATCTGGTGATGACCGGAGGCTCCGATTTTCACGGAGGCTATGGAAATATGGCCTACCCATTAGGCAGTATAGACGCAGGGCTAGCGAACTTGCAGGCGCTCATTGATAGAAGGGCTGAACGAGCATCGGTTTAAAGGTTCCTACCATCAATTATTATAAGGGGTTGTCCTAAAGGTCTGAAAAGACATGAGGGATAGCCCCTTAGTTATTGAATCTTCAATTTTATACTTGATTAATCGATTTAACTCGGATTCTTACAAACTGAAAATCTGTGGATAATAGTCTGTTAACAAATACTGCTTATAATTGAGGGGAGAGAGATAAAACGATTTTTAAGGGAGAGAAACTATTTGTTTAAGAAAAACGGATTGATGATGGGGTTGGCAGTATTAATGATAATTAGCGGATGCGGTTCCAAAGAGCAATCGGCACCTACACAAGGTTCAGAACAGACAAGCGTGAATAAAGCAGTAACCACGCCAGTAGCGGGGTCACTATCGTTCTATACGTCCCAACCAGAAGAAGATGTAACGAAGCTGCTAGCTGCCTATAATAAGAAATTTCCGGATGTGTTGGTCGAAACTTTCCGTTCTGGTACAGAAGAAGTTATAGCCAAGGTACAGGCGGAAAATCAAGCGGGCAAAATTCAAGCAGATGTCCTGTTGGTGGCTGATGCTGTAACATTCGAAGGCTTGAAAAAACAAGAGCTTCTGCTTTCTTATAAATCGCCTGAGTTGAACAAGATACCCAAGACGTTAGTGGACCCGGATGGCATGTATGCGGGAACCAAAATCATAGCGACCGCTTTGGCTATTAATACTGAGAAAGTTAAAACAGTTCCGACTAGTTGGAAAGTGCTGAGTTCTGCCGAAAGTAAAGATAATAGTATCATGCCAAGTCCGATTTATTCTGGGGCCGCTGCTTATAATGTAGGTGTATTTACACGCACGGATGGTTTTGGATGGGACTATTTGAAGGGGTTAAAAACGAATAATATTTCCGTCGTCAAGGGAAATGGTGCTGTACTGAAATCCGTAGCAACAGGGGAGAAAGCATACGCTATGGTGGTTGATTATATGGTTGCAAGGGAGAAAGCCAAAGGATCTCCTGTTGAGCTTGTGTACCCTTCCGAAGGGGTTCCCATCATTACAGAACCGATTGGTATTATGAAAAAAGCGGCTAACGTGAAAGCCGCTCAATCCTTTGTGGATTTCGTGCTGTCTGAAGAAGGGCAAAAAGTGGCTTCTGAAATTGGATATACCCCGATTCGAGAAGGGATTGCGGCGCCTAAAGGATTAAAGTCGAGCTCGGAGTTCAAAGTGCTGTCATCAGATATTTCCAAGCTGACTGAAGCTCGCGAAGCGGATAAAAAGGAATTCATCCAGTTGTTCGGACAGTAAGAAGTGGAGACTAAACCCCAATGACTACATCTAACTCACATAACAAACAAATGAAGGGGAGCGGATTGGAGATTAAATCCAATCTTCTGCCCTCTTCTTTTTTTGCCGGCAAGAAGCTCTTTAGCTTATTAGGTATCGTATTCCTTATTGTGTTCTTCCTTATACCGATTGGGAAATTGCTCTATTTAAGCGTCCAGGTTAAAACGGGACTATCCTTAGCGAATTATATGGAAATCCTTCAACAAGCCCGAACTTGGAAATCTTTAAAGGATACTTTCCTTATTGTTTCCGGATCCACGCTTTTGTCCGTTTTCTTAGGTGTAGCGACCGCCTGGTTGATGGCATATACCGATCTTTTGCACAAAAAGCTGCTGCACCTAATGCTTCTGCTTTCCTTTATTCTGCCTTCTTATGTATTAACGCTATCCTGGTCCTCCTTTATGGGAACCCAAGGATTAATGGCGTATGTGCTCCATCTGTTTAATCCAGTTGCCAAGCCTTGGAGCATGTATAGCTACGGCGGCATTATTTTTATTATGGGAATTCATCACTTCCCCCTTGTCTATATGCTGACCGTTGATGTACTGAAGAAAATCCCGCGGGATTTGGAGTGGGCATCCAGAGCAAGTGGGGCAGGCAAGCTCAAAACTTTTGCTTTAATCACGCTTCCGATGGCACTGCCAGGCTTGGCGAGCGGTGGGCTGCTTGCATTCCTGGCTGGGCTGGACAATTTTGGGATCCCTGCCTTCTTGGGAATTCCCGTTAATATCTCTGTACTAAGCACTCTAATTTATGAAGAAATTATCGGCTTCGGCCCGACTGCGTTTGCAAGGGGGGCTTCCTTAGCTGTAATTTTGGGTGTATTTGCAGTCATGGGTACACTTCTTCAGTGGCTTTCAGTCAGAAAAATAAAAGCAATAGACACGATGCAGGTAGACGAAAATCCTCGCTATAATTTGGGGCACTTTCGAAAATGGGTGAGTGCGCTCTTGTGGACTTCGTTGATACTGGTCACGGTCGTGCCACTGTTGTCAATGGTCGTTACCTCTATGAAAAAGGCTTACGGATTGCCCTTTAAGCTGAGTAATTTAACTTTTTCTCACTATAGGTATATCCTGCTGGAGAATCCGAAAGTATGGACCTCCATTCAAAATAGTCTTACGCTGTCTTTCACGACGCTTGCCGTCTGTTTGATACTCGGTACGATGCTCGCCTATTTGCGGGTTCGCCGACCTTCTTGGTTTACCAAAACGGCGGAAATCATCATTGGTATTCCCTTTGCATTGCCCGGGATTGTCTTCGGTTTATCGATGATCTTTACATGGATGGAGCCGATCCCTGGGTGGAATCCTGGCATTTATGGATCTATACGTATTTTATTTATTGCGTATATTTGCCGCTTTCTGATTCTGCAGGTTCGGGCGAGTATTACTGCCTTCATGCAAATCGATGTATCTATGGAAGAAGCCGCCCACATATTTGGAGCTAACGGATGGAGAAAATGGATATTTGTACTGCTACCGCTGCTGCTTCCAGGAATGCTGAGCGGCGCTTTTCTTGTCTTCCTGACGGCCCTCACAGAACTTACCGTATCAGCACTTCTCTGGTCATCGGGATCTCAAACAATAGGCGTTACGATATTTAACTTTGAGCAGGCAGGAGATACGGTATATTCTACTGCATTATCGTCGTTAATTGTCGTTTTGATTGTTGCAGGAATGGGAGCTTTGCATATCTTGCAAAAAGTCCCGGTCCCAATGAAATCCCAATGAAAAAGGAGTTTAATGATGAGCATTGAATTGAATCAGGTAAGCAAAAAATTCGGGAGCTTTGAAGCATTAACTTCAGTGAATCTTACGATAGCAGATGGAGAATTCGTGGCTATTTTAGGTCCCTCCGGCTGCGGAAAAACGACCTTGTTGCGGCTGCTGGCTGGATTCGAGCAGCCTACATCCGGCGAAATCCATATGAACAAAGTACTTGTAGCTAAAGAGGGCTTTATACTTCCACCAGATAAGAGAAGAATCGGTATGGTATTTCAAGCTTTCGCGTTATGGCCTCATATGAATGTTAGGGAGCATGTTCGTTTTCCTATTCATCATCATCATGAAACCCCTGAAGCCATTCGTGCTAATGAAAAAGAACGAATTTCCAAAGTTCTGGGTATGGTAGGGCTGTCTGAACTGGGGACACGGATGCCCCATGAATTATCAGGGGGACAAAAGCAGAGGGTTGCTCTTGCCAGAGCGATCGCTGCGGAACCATCGATTTTATTAATGGATGAGCCGTTAAGCAGTCTGGATGCAATGCTGCGAACGGATATGCGGCGGGAGATTCAGTCCATCCACCGGCAAACAAGATCCGCAATCGTCTATGTGACACATGATCAGGGTGAAGCGTTGGCTATGGCAGATCGTATCGTTGTCATGAAGGACGGACAAATTGAGCAAGTCGGTTCGCCGGAGGAAATTTATCTGTGGCCCCAAACTGAATTTGTAGCCAGATTCGTCTCGAAAGCTAACCTTATCCGTGGTCGATGGAATGATGATAGGTTCACACCTGATGGAACTGATGGTAGTTTGCAATGGCTTGGTCAGCATGTGGCCAGTGAATTTAAAGCAGGAGGTCTTTATCCGGTAAGACCTGACCAATTTAAACTGGATCCGGCATCTCACCAAGGGATTCAAGGTGAAGTGGTTAATATTCAATTCCAGGGAAAAGAGTTTCATTATCATATTCAAGTGGAGCAAGAACAATGGGAAATTGTTTCTTCCTTTCGATTTCGTTTACATGAGGAAGTATCATTAAATATGAAGGCCGAGTAAGCGACCTGCACGTGGGATGGAGCAACCTACTCTGGGGATGCAATTGGATTTATTCAAGTCCGCTTCTTCAAAAAAAAGACCCCTGAATATCTTTTCTCCGACACTTGACCAGATAGATAAATTAAGCACATGATGAAAACTTTTTAAACTCACGGATATTATCAAAAAAGCGATAAGACAGCTATTTGATGGTCATCTTATCGCTTAACTATTAATTTGACAGATTAGTGGGATCAATCCCTTTCGGGAATGTTTCTTCAAAGCAATTCTTTTCATCGTATAGGTTATACCATGCTTCTGCAATGACATCTGGATCTCCTGCTGTACCTGCTTGTATAAAAGTTCCTATAGAAAGATGCCCTACAAATATTCCTTTTTCTTTTAGCTCATTATGCAGGTTTGTTGCATAGTTACGAATGCCTGACATCACGATTCCAGCATTTCCAACAGAAGGCAAAGGGAACATAGAAGATAAGCCAGTTGTAAATAGAATCGCTCCTGAACCATTGTTTAGCATGTCCGGTAATACTTCATTGACTGAAAGAACGGCAGGAAGCAAATAGCTGTTTACTTGTTCCATAACACTCTCAGGTGTTGTTTCTAAGACGTTTGTAAATGTAGTCCATCCTGCATAAGGGCTAAATTCAAGTACATCAATGCTGCCAAAATCTTTTTTAGCAGCCCGTAAAGCTTGTTTTAATGCGGTGAAATCCGTGACATCCGCGACATAAGACCGTACCTCAATATTCAGCTTGTTTAGTTCGTTCACGATAATTTCCAATTTCTCAGGATTACGAGAAATCGCAGCTACCTTAAATCCTTTTTCTCCAAAATTTTTCGCGAGAGACAATCCTAGTCCAGGTCCTGCACCGATTATTGCAATAGTTCTCATTTTAATTTATCCCCTTATCTGTGGTGTATTTTAAAGCAACATGTGTTGTCTTAATAAGCATATAGCCTATAATGAAATAGAACAACCAACAATAAAGTAAGAATGTCGTTATAGCAACAATAATAAAAACATGTCTGGTGGGGAGAAGAAGTGGGGACTAAAGTAAGGAATATACGAATGACACCGACAAAGCAGTCTTTGATTAATGCCTTTGTTAGCTTAGTGAACAAAAAGGATTTCGACAAAATATTAATAGCAGATATAACAAATGGAGCTCAGGTGAATCGTGCTACATTTTATGCGCATTTCAATGACAAGTACGAATTGTTAGATTACATGATTAATGATTCTGCTTCTACTGTGATTGAAAAACGTACATTAGGAGTGGTAAAGTTCGATCAGAACAACATCATTCAACTCGTTTTAGCCGTATGTGACTTTCATCAACCACCGAATATTCAATGCCGCCGTAGCTACTTAAGCCTTGCACCGCTTTTGAAAGAAAAAATGATAATTGAGTTGAAAAAATATATGCTGAGAAGTTTGGATAACATATTAACAGAAATAGAGAAGAATTTTTACGTATCTATTTATGCCAATATCATACACGAGGCTGGTTATTTATGGGCATCTGGGGATACATCGTTTCACAAAGAGGAAGTAGCCATGAAAGTCTCGTTATTAATCACAGAAGATATTTCTAGAATATCTATGAATGATATTCGTATCTAGGTCAGCTTGGCGTCGCGTTGAACTAAAGGAAACGATATCTTAATGAGGTACTTAGTAGAAGGTCCCATATGGGGCTTTCTTTTTCGATCCGTTTCGTGATGTATTTATTGATGGTGGGGAATCGGATCCTAATAGTGATATGACCAGTTTCTTGTCATTTAATAAATTACTGAAGAGGACTAAGCTAACTGACAGTTATGTAAAATAAGAGGATTAGAAGGAAAATTATGATGGATACAGAAATTAATATATATTACCAAAATCTAGGGGGAGGTTATTCGGTGGAAAATTTCATTCTAAGAATTTCAGCTATTGAAATTCCTGTTTCTAATTTAGAAAGCTCAATAAATTGGTATGTTAAGCTATTAGGATTAGAAGTACAGTATAGAGGTTCAAATGATGCCATGTTAACTTTTAATGCAATAGGTGTGCCAGGTATTTTCCTTTGTCAAACAGAGGATAACCAAAGATTGCAATTCGTAAATACTTCTAATGGTATAACCCACAGTGTAGTAGATTTCTATACTTCTAATCTCGAAGAGTTTCGTAATTATCTAATAAAACAAGGTGTTGAAGTCGGGAAATTGAATATGAACTCCGACCACGGGGGATTTGGTTTCAAAGACCCAGATGGAAACTTTTTGAGTGCTTGTAATGCCATTCAAAGGGGACAAGTATAACTTCTAGTAAATCTAATTAAAAATGATATAGGAAGTAACAGTAAATTTTGGAACTTAGCAATTAATGATTAAATCTGAAGACGATGTGTCTGCGGTATTCAAATTCGGAAATATGAGTATTAACCTCTTGGATATTTCCGAGGCATACGGTCTTATCCATCCTGGAACAGTCGCAAGCCGAGAATCTGGATCTCGTTTTCAGTTTACCATTCGAGTGGATGATGTGGATGCAGTATGTAACGAATTGAATAAACGAGGTGTTGCTCTTCTTCCAGCCAAGCAAATGAAGTTGCGTCAAGTTCCGTTATTCATTGCAAGACCTCTTTTCGCCGGGTGGCCAAAACTGAAACATAACAACTCCCACCGGCTTAGTTTGGGCCCGATTTTATTGCCCATGGAGATGCACGCGGAACCGCCCATGAACATACACTACTCCATCAGGCAAGAGCCTATATGGACAGAAGGGCAGGAGAAAAGAATGGCAGTTTCCTACATGGATTACACCGCTCCGAACGTACAGTTTACGTACGATCTGAAGAACAACAATTTCTTCACGAAGGATTCGCGCAATTTAATCAACGCTCTCGGCATAGCTCAACTGAATACACTCGGCAACGTCTCGCTGCTGGACATCTACCTCAGCACGAGCAATGTCATCGAACCCCATACTCATCAAAACGCTTCTGAGCTCGTCTACTGTTTCTCCGGCGCGGCAGTCGTCTCGCTGATCAATCCGTTCACTAAAAAATTGCTGAACTTTCCGATTCAGCCTGGCCAAGTGGCAAACGTCCCCCAAGGCTGGTGGCATTACGAGATCGCCACGGTCGATAATACCCATCTGCTCGCGATATTCGACGCGCCGGTACCAGAATTTATTCCGGGCTCGGATCTGCTCCGATTGACACCGGCCAGTGTTTTTGCCCATACCTACTGCCTGGATGAAGCAACATGGAAAGCAGCGGTTGCACCTATTACGCAAACGGTCGTCATCGGACCGCCTGTCGGATGCAAGCCAGGCCAAGTGGGTGGAACGGCAAACGCGCCTTCCCATACCCATCACCATGGTGCCCACTATCCGCAGAAGCCTTACGGACTGCGGGAGCAGCCTGCTAACGGACATCCGCAATTTCCTGCTCCCGTCATCGGAAACGGTTGGGATTAAGTGCGCAGCCATATGCATCTCAGAGATGTTTTGTTTGGATGCAATGCTGCACTGATCAGTCATTAACCATGCCTCGTCGAAAATAGATATCAACGGCAATGTCACTGATGAATTGACTCTAGCGCTTCTCCAGACGGAGATTGATTCCCATAAGATCATCCTTATTTGTCGGAAGACAAGCACATTATCCGAATGAGGTCCGCGAAATCAGCGGGCTTTTTAGTTATCGGACAAGCACATTATCCGGCTGCCACGGGAAAATGACTCGGGGGGTCTGACGCTTACGGGCAAATTAATTGAATGATATCAGCTGCCGAGGGATCTGCCCGCAGCAGCCAATAATGATTCCCCCAACATTTATATTCGTTCCAAGTTTAACCGAACTACTTAGCGGAGTTGTCAGGTAAGATGAAAAATGTGGTCAATCCCATTATTAGGAACTGACGGTGCGCGGAATCAAGCTTTTAAAATATTTATGTCGAGAGTGCCAGTTGCAAATTGAAGAAATTGTCGCGTGGCGGGAGACAGAAAGCGGTACTTTTTCCACATGGCACCGATCTCCCAAACCCATCCTTCTTCCTCAATCGGTAGCCAGACAAGCCCATCCAAAGCTAGACCTGCTGTATGAGGGAGGACCGAAACGCCGAGACCTGCGGAGATAAAGCCGGCAACGGTAATTAGATCTTCGGCATCGTAAGTGGAGGTAAGAGAAAAGCCGGTATGCTGAAAACGCGATTGCAGCGTCGCTTTGAGACCGCAATTGTTTTTAATGCCGATAAACGGTTCGTCATTGAGCTTCAGCAAACTTAGGGATGGTCGATTCGCATAACGGTGTGCAGCGGGAACAACAATAAACAATGGTACCTTCTTCATCGTCATCCATTCGCAATCCTCGATGCCCGATTCCTTGGAAGTAATCGTGAGATCTGAATACCCGTTTACAAGTTGGGAATGAATGTCGTCCAGGTTGCCTTGTATCAACTCGAAGCGGACCTTGGGTTTCAAACGCTGATATTCCCGGACAAGATTAGGGATCAGGTCAACCCCCAGAATATTCAAATACGATAAGCTGATGATGCCAGTCTCGGGATCGGCGGTTTCTGCGATTTCGTGCTTTCCAGCTTCAAGCTCCTGCATAACTCTCTCGATCCGCCTGGCAAATATCTCCCCGTACCTATTCACCTTGACATTACGGCCGACTCGCTCGAATAGCGGAACTCCCAGTTCTTTCTCCAATTTGGAAATTGCATGGCTGAGTGCAGGTTGGGTAACCGCCAAGTCTTCGGATGCTCTTGTCAGATGCTGATGACGAGCGACAGCCAGAAAATAAACGAGTTGCGTAAGTTCCATTGTCTCCTCCATTGATGAATATAATTCATGATTATTATGAAAATTATAAAATAGACTGCTAGCTTCGTCAAATGATAATATAAGTTTGAGGCAATCGACGTCGATTCTCAAAGAAAGGACTGCTTTCATTTGACATCTGCATTGCCGAAAGTTGTCGAATCCTAGATCGCTCGTGAGGAGCTTGAAACCATCGTAATCGCAAGTATAACAGTGATTATCCCGGTGGTCGCTATCGTTTTAGATTTTATTTTTTGTTGATTGGCGACCAAATATCCAGACACAGACTGATTATCAGAGAAGATAGAACGCTAAATTGAACTGGAGGAAATCACATGAATTTTGGAGAAAGCAATTTGAAGGATTTTGTGGGAAAAAAGGCATTGGTTACGGGCGGAACGAAAGGAATGGGGGAGGCAATTGTCCAAAGGTTAACCGCGGCAGGGGCAACCGTCATGACAACCGCGCGATCGGTTCCCGATTCATTGTCATCACCGGAGCTGTTTATCCAGGCGGATATCAGTACGCCGGAAGGCATCGATAAAGTGGTCAACGGCGCGTTGGAGCGATTAGGCGATATCGACATCGTGATTAACAATGTCGGCGGATCGTCGGCACCGTCCGGCGGTGCGCTGGCGCTCACCGATGAACTTTGGCAGGAAACCTTTAATACGAATCTGTTTGCTGCCGTCCGGCTGGACCGCGGAATCCTGCCTTCCATGCTGAGCCGAGGCTCCGGCGTCATTATCCACATTTCGTCCATACAGCGGGTGCTCCCGCTGTACGAATCTACCTTGGCTTATGCTGCGGCTAAGGCTGCACTGACCAACTATAGCAAGGGCTTGTCCAAAGAAGTGTCGCCGCAAGGGATTCGCGTGAATACCGTAGCGCCGGGATTCATCCAGACTAAAGCTGCTGATCGTCTGATTGATCGCTTGGCTGTTCAAGCCGGTAGCCGCGACGCTGCCTTGCAGCAGTTAATGAATTCTTTGGGAGGCATTCCGATCGGCCGACCTGGGCTGCCGGAGGAAGTGGCCGAACTCGTCGCCTTCTTGGCTTCGGATCGCGCCGCGGCGATTACGGGCAGCGAGTATGTCATCGATGGCGGAACGATTCCGACAGTCTAAGGAAGATCCCGCACGAATAAAAAGGAGTTATTCGGGAGAAAGGGTAGATCCCGATGAACTCGGTATTTAATCTGCCAATGCGCCAGCCGGGTTGGTAATGTGGAGGACGTATCCCAAGCGAAGGCGCGGGAGCGTTCTCTTTTAATGGACGGACAGGATAACTCAATAGCTAGTATTGAATAAATATACACTTTAATATATAATTATACATAGAGGTTTGACGGTAAGGGGTGGAAAAGTGACATATAAAATATTTGTGGATGGTCATGAAGGTACAACAGGCTTAAAAATACATGATTACTTATCTAAGGTTTCTAACATAGAAGTAATCAAAATTGAGTCAGAAAAGCGAAAAGATTACGAAGCCCGTAGGGCATTGTTAAATGAAGCTGATGTCGTATTCCTTTGCCTTCCAGATTCCGCTTCAAGGGATTCCGTAGCTATGATAAGTAATACTAAGACCAAAATAATTGATGCAAGTACGGCGTTTCGGACGAACCAGGAGTGGACATATGGATTACCAGAATTACATGAAAATCAACGGAATAAAATCCGAAATTCATCTAGGGTATCTGTCCCTGGATGTCACGCGACAGGATTTATTTTAGCTATACAGCCCTTAGTAGCTGAAGGAATTATACCTAGGGATTATCCTGTGTCTTGTTATTCGCTTACAGGATATAGTGGTGGAGGTAAGAAACTTATAACTGAATATCAGAGCTCAAAAAGAGAACAGCTTTTTGCACCAAGACAATATGGACTTAACCTTAACCACAAGCATCTTCCAGAAATGCAACTATATTCCGGGTTAAACTCAGCACCACTTTTCACTCCAATAGTCGCGAACTATTACCAGGGTGATGAAGTTACTATTCCTCTCTTTCCTAGAATGTTTGTAAAGAATGTAACGGCAAGAGATATTCAAGAACTGCTTGCCTCGTATTACAAAGATGAACGTTTTATTCGAGTTATCCCATACGACTCTGAGGCATATCTTGAAGACGGTTTCTTTAATCTCATGCAATGTAATCATACAAATTATTTGGATATATTTGTTTTTGGTCATAAAGATCAAATATTACTTGTTACTAGATTTGATAACTTGGGAAAAGGTGCCTCGGGGGCAGCCATTCAAAATTTGAACATTATGCTTGGATTTGACGAAGGTATCGGACTAGAGTAAGAGAAATAAGTTCTTCGTTTAATGACGGGGACGAAGCTCAACATATGGAGCGACTATGGATTGTCCCTTCGGATCCGCTCCATTGGTGATCAAAATTGCAGGTAAAATGTTCGCGCTTATTTTTTTAATCTAAACGTAGAAACAAGAAAGCATCCCAGCCGGTTTCAGCCGGATAGCGGATGCTTTTTGTTAGTTACTTTCATGATTACCCATTGGTTCTTTCACGAGTTCAATAAACTTACTCGCTGCATGGGAAAGCGGCATGTCGCGCATAATCATGAATCCCACCTGGGAAGGTGGCATCTTGATATCTAATTGAATTTCAAAGAGGGACCCCTCTTCGAGTTCCTTGGAAATGAATTCTTTCGTTATGTAAGAGATTCCGAGGCCTTTGCGCGCGAACTCGATGAGAAGATCCACGCTTCCCACCTCAATTTCAGGTTTGATTTGATAACCGTAGCTTTGAAATAGCTCCGTGATGGCCATCCGTACCCGACTATTCCGCGAGAATAGGATGATGGGGTACTGAAGCAGCAACTCCAGCGAGAGTACTTTGTCCTTAAGCTCGGCATAATAAGAACCCGCTACAAAGCAATCCTGCAGCTGAATTCCCCTCATCACTTCAAGTTGGGGATCGATAATGGGCATACGAACGACGCCCAAATCGATTTTACCTTCTTTCAAAAATGCGATGATTTCTGGCGTGGTCCCATGATTCAGATGCAATTTGATACCGGGATGCTTCTGATGATAGCTTTCCAGGTAAGGAAGCATATAGTGCTTGAACAACGAATCGCTGCCGCCGATCCGCAGCTCGCCGCTGTCCAGATTTTTAAGCGCTGCCATTTTTTCTTCTGCCAACGAGATTAGGATCTGGGACTTCTCGATATAGGAATAAAGCGTGACGCCCTCCGGCGTTAAGGCAACGCCTTTGGAATTCCGGTAAAACAAGATGATGCCGAAGCTGTCTTCCAGTTGCTTGATCGCGTGGCTGACGCTTGGCTGGGTGATGAACAACGATTTGGCGGCCTTAGACAAGCTTCCTGTCTTCGCGGCCCAATAGAAAACCTTGTATAGTTCGTAATTGATCATAGACGTGGTCTATAGCTCCTGTAAAATATATTAATTACCTGTATAGATGATATTCATATTATAGTGGATTTAAGAAATAGAAACCAGAGCTAACTAAGAAGCCTGCTGAAAGGAGAAGGAAAATGGAAGCTACTACGTTTGTCTTGTTTGGGGCGACAGGGGATTTAGCCAAAAGAAAAATTTACCCTGCTCTATATAATTTGTTCGTCGATCAGAAACTACCTCAGTCCTTCTCCGTGATCGGTCTTGGAAGAAGAGAACTTTCCGATAAAACCTTTCAAGCTAATGTCGAGCAATCTCTCCTTATGTTTTCCAGACGTGAAGCAAAAGATCCCGTTTTAATGAATAACTTCTTACGTGCATTTCGCTATAGTGTTCTCGATGTAAGCCGTAAAGAAGATTACCAGAAGCTGCTGCACTTGATTGAACAGCAGGAAGAAGAGCAACGCACAGTTCCGAATCGTATGTTTTATTTGTCCGTAGGACCTGAATTTTTTGAAACGATCACTGCCAACATCCTGGAAAGTGGGCTAGGTTCTGCGAATGGCTGGAAGCGCTTGGTGATCGAAAAGCCTTTCGGTCATGATTTGCAATCTGCTCGGGATTTGAATGAAAATCTGAGCAAAGCGTTTAAAGAAGATGAGATTTTTCGTGTCGATCATTATCTCGGCAAACCGATGGTACAGAAGCTTGAGGTTCTGCAGCAGAATAATCCTGTCCTTCAGGCATTATGGAACAACCGTTACATTGCTAACGTTCAAATAACGGCGAACGAAATCGTCGGTGTTGAGGAACGGGCTGGCTATTACGATCATGTGGGTGCAATAAGAGACATGTTCCAAAACCATATGCTGCAATTGCTCATGATGCTGACGATTCACCTCCCGAACAACAGTACTTCCGAGAATATCCGTTTCAAAAAGAAACAGGTGATGGAATCCCTGGAGAAGCTGCAAAAAGAGGATGTTAAATCTCATGTTATCCGCGGGCAGTACGGACCAGGAACGATCGAAGGGAAAACAGTGGTCGGTTATTTATCTGAACCCAACATTGCCGCAACCTCAAGAAATGATACATTTATCGCAGCAAAGCTCCAGATCGACAATTATTTTTGGCGGGGAGTTCCATTTTACATCCGCACAGGCAAAAGAATGAAGGACAAATCGACGCGAATCGTGATCGAGTTCAAAGAACCGTTAAAGCAGTCTGGGGCAAACCATGATAATAAAACGCCTAATCTACTCGTATTTGAAATCAGTCCTCACGAAGGGATTTCACTCCAATTAAATACAAGAGATCATCTGAACAAAGGGGAGCTCAAGCCCATGCACATCGATTTTCGTGAGAGTCGAGATCATGTGCCCGAGGCTTACGAGAATTTGATTAGCCACGCTTTGCACGGAGATTCTGCGTTCTTCGCGCATTGGGACGAAGTCGAATTGTCATGGCAATGGGTTCAACCTATCCTAGATGCATACGAAGAGAACCAGGTTCCACTTCATCTCTATGCAGCTGGCACCTACGGTCCTGCCGAATCCGACGATCTGTTGGCACAGGACGGCTATCATTGGTGGTTCGATGACAAGTCGGAACAAGAAGTCGAAACCATAAAAGGAGAACACTATGCTTATCACACAAACGATTGATCAACTGGCTGTCGATACGATCCGTACGTTATCTATTGATGCCGTCAACGCCGCCAATTCCGGACATCCGGGACTGCCAATGGGAGCTGCGCCTATGGCGTACGCACTTTGGAGTAAACAACTCAACCACAATCCTGCCCATGCCAAATGGTTCAACCGCGATCGTTTCGTATTATCGGCAGGCCATGGCTCGGCCTTGCTTTACAGCCTTCTGCATTTGTCTGGCTATAACGTTTCTATAGAAGATCTGAAGCAGTTCCGCAAGCTGAACAGTAAAACGCCAGGTCATCCTGAATTTGGCCACACGGATGGCGTAGATGCAACAACCGGCCCTCTAGGGCAAGGTGTGGCGATGGCTGTAGGTATGGCGATGGCTGAAGCGCATCTGGCTTCGAAATTCAACCAAAGCGGGTTCCCGGTCGTCGATCATTACACATATGCGCTTGTCGGAGATGGCTGCTTGATGGAAGGGATCTCCTACGAGGCCATGTCCATGGCAGGACATATGAAACTGGGCAAATTAGTTGTATTGTACGATTCCAACGACATCTCCTTGGACGGAGAACTCAATCTTTCCTTCGGAGAGAACATGCAAAAAAGAGCGGAATCCGTACATTGGCAGTATTTAAGAGTTGAAGACGGCAACGACATCGAGCAAATTACTAAAGCGATCGAAACAGCCAAGCTAAATGATTCCCAACCGACGATTATCGAAATCCGGACGATTATCGGTTACGGAAGCAAAGTAGCAGGAACCAATAAAGCGCATGGCAATCCGCTTGGCAAAGAAGAAGCAAAGGCAACTAAAGAAGCTTATGGCTGGAAGTATGAGGAAGAATTCACGGTTCCGGCAGAAGTCAAAGCTCATTTTGCGCAGCTTAAACAAAATGGCGAGGACAAAGAAGCAGCGTGGAACCAATTGGTCTTCTCATATAAAGCACAGTATCCAACGCTTGGCGCGGAGCTTGAACAAAGCATCGGCGGTTCCGTCTTAATCGATGCAGCAGACATCCTTACCTTCGATTCTTCCAAGACGGTTTCAACACGCGTAGCAAGCGGTCAAGCGATCAATCATTTCGTTAAATCAGTCCCATCGATTTTCGGTGGCAGCGCCGACTTGTCCCATTCGACAATGACCGATATTAGCGGTGAGCAAGTATTTGCCGTTGAATCCTATGCTGGACGCAATATCTACTTCGGCGTCCGCGAGCATGCAATGGGCGCTGCTGGCAACGGTATGGCGCTGCACGGCGGCATAAAACCATTCGTAAGCACGTTCTTCGTGTTCAGCGATTACCTGCGCCCGTCGATTCGACTGGCTGCGCTGCAGAAACTGCCTGTTACTTACGTATTTACCCATGATTCAGTGGCTGTCGGCGAAGATGGGCCTACGCATGAGCCAGTTGAGCATTTGGCTGCGCTGCGAACCATTCCGGGACTTACGGTCATTCGACCTACCGATGCCAATGAAACGGCAAGCGCATGGGCCTATGCCTTGCAGCAAAATGAAGGTCCGGTAGCCCTGGTGCTTAGCAGACAGAACCTGCCTATATATGAAGCAACCAAAGGCAATGTGGAAGGGGTAGCCCAAGGAGCGTACGTCCTAATGGAAACCAATGATCAGCCAGATGTCATCCTGATTGCTACCGGTTCGGAAGTTTCCTTGGCCGTGAACGCCAAAGCTGAGCTTGAGAAGGATCATATCTCTGTTCGCGTAGTTGCCATGCCGAGCCGTGAGCTGTTCAACCGCCAATCCGAAGCTTATAAGCAGTCTGTATTACCTGCTGCTGTTACGAAGCGTTTAGCTATTGAAGCGGGTATCTCGCTTGGTTGGGAGCGTTACACAGGACCAAGCGGCCATATATTGTCCATCGATACCTTCGGAGCTTCAGGACCAGGTGCTGAGGTCTTGGGATACTTTGGCTTTACCGTGGATAATGTGGTTCGTTTGACGAAAGAGCTACTATAGTAAACCTGTAGAAATAAAATTATAGCCAAAACATAGTTGGAATGTACTATTGAGGTTAAATACGTTAGATTTGTATAAGTAATTGAAATAAAACCATAAAAAAACGGAGGAAATAACTATGAAATTCTTTATCGACACTGCGAATCTGGTAGATATCAAAAAGGCTTATAAAGTCGGTCTTTTGTCTGGTGTTACAACAAACCCATCCTTGATTGCCAAAGAAGGTGTAAAGTTCGAAGATCGCATCGCTGAGATTTTACGCGAAGTACCTGAGGTTGAATCCGTTTCGGCCGAAGTGACGCCTGATGCAGTAACCGCTGATGACATGATCGCCCAAGCGAATGAACTGATTAAAATCAACAACAATGACAAAAACATCACCATTAAGCTGCCGATGACGTTGGCAGGTTTAGAAGCATGCCGTTACCTAACGAAGAAAGGTGTAAAAACAAACGTAACACTGATCTTCACCGTGAACCAAGCACTCTTGGCTGCTCGCGCTGGCGCGACTTATGTCTCCCCGTTCCTTGGCCGCTTGGATGATATTTCGGAAGACGGCGTTCTACTCGTAACAAAAATCGCTGAATTGTTCCGTACGCATAACCTGGATGCACAAATCATCGCGGCATCTGTCCGTAATCCGGACCACGTGACGCGCGTAGCAATGGCTGGAGCGCATATCGCAACCGTTCCTTTCTCAGTCATCGAACAAATGTCCAAGCATCCGCTGACGGATCAAGGCATGGAGAAATTCGCTGCCGATTGGAAAAAAACAGTGCAACTTTAAGTTGCAGTTTTCCCAACTAGGGTTTACTTTTAAGACACTGACGTGAATGCGTGAGTGTCTTTTTTTTATAAACATATACGGTACAAGCGAGCATGGTATTGCCCATTGTTCTTCAGACACGAGCTGTATCTGAATGCCGCGGTACCCGTAATACAATTTGAAGAAAATGCTTTTAACATATATAATTAACTAGTATTGTAATTTTATAGAATCGAGGAGATAAAATGGAAACAGGTAATAAAGTAACAATCACGGTAGAAACCACAGTTCATGCACCCGTTGAAAAAGTATGGGATTATTGGACAGAACCACAGCACATAACGAAATGGTCTTTTGCTTCTGAAGAATGGCATGCGCCAAATGCCGAAAATGATTTAAGGGTTGGCGGGAGATTTCTTACAAGAATGGAAGCTAAGGATGGCAGTTTTGGATTTGATTTTGGTGGAGTTTATGACGAAGTGAGAATAAATGAATGTATTTCTTACACTATTGGAGATGGAAGAAAAGTTACGATCACTTTTATTAGTCAAGAAAACGATACTAAGGTAATTGAGGCATTTGAAGCAGAAACCACCAATCCCATTGAGATGCAAAAAGCAGGCTTTCAGGCGATTCTAGACAATTTTAAAAAATATAGTGAAAATTCCAAAGAAACTTAGTAGAAGGTCCCACATGGGGCTTTTTTTATCGTATATGGAGGCAATTCCCTCCAAACACAGGCAAAATGCCAGATATATATCAAATAGGTTGAGGATTATCTCCTCAACCTATTTGGTCAACAGCCCCAATCTGGATTGAGGGCTTTTGTTAACTACTGGCTCCTGCTTATGGCTTCTTGATAAGAATTGGCGGTACACGATACTTTGTAGCTTGTTCGTAATCATACGCCATTCCGATTAAACCCGCCTCGCTCCACATTTTTCCTGTAAACGCAAGGGAAAACGGAGATCCGCTTTGATAATAGCCGGCGGGTACGGTCACGAGAGGAACACCGGCTGTATTGATTTCCGAAACTGTCGTTGCACCAATATTATCTTTACTTTCAAGAAGAGGAGTTTCCATAAACATTTGCGGATAAACGAAGGCATCCAGTTTATTTTCGTCCATAACATCATTAATAATCTGGAGTAACTTGGTTCGGACCTGCACGAAATTCGAAAAATCTGCTACGGAATATGGATCTGGCAGATTATCTTTATACCTGTCGAACACTGGCGGCTTCAGGCCCGTTTTGTCATACATTTCTTTTACAGATTTGATCGGAGAATCCGGCCCTAGCCGCTCTAAGTATTTTTGCATGTCGAATATGACGGAATCAGATCCAACCGACCCTGCGGCCTTGACATATGCAGCAAATTCAGTTCCTGCAAAAGGATCAGGGACAACAGTGGCTCCCTGCTTTTCTAACTCCACCACTGCAAGATCATAAAGCTTTTGCGTTTCTGGAGAAAGCTCCTGGTCGCGCCAGCCTAGCCCATAAAGGCCGATCCGTTTACCCTTAAGAGAAAATGTACTGAGCTCAGAAGTATAGCCGCCACTAGGTATATTGCCAATGGAAGCTACGGTTTTCGGATCCTCATAGCTGTAACCTGCAATAACATCCAGCATCACAGCTGCGTCATGGACAGTTCTAGCATGTGGTCCAATGACATCCTTTGTACTCCCGGCCAACGGGACTACACCTACATTTGGCACCAATCCGAAAGTCGGCTTAATCCCAACCAAAGCTTGTGCTGCAGCTGGATTCTGAATGGAGCCACCGGTTTCTTCAGCGATACCAAGCAAAGCCATATTCCCCGATACCGATGTAGCTGTTCCGCTGCTACTGGCTCCCGGGACGATTTTACGGTCAACCGCGTTGTATGTGTCCCCATCCCAACTTGTTGTTGCGCGCGTACCGGAGCTGCTGAATGCAGGAATGTTAGTTTTTCCAAGGATGATGGCTCCCGCGCTTTTCAATCTTGCGACTACCGGTGCATCTTTTTCTGGGACCAGCTCTATTCCGCCTTTTTCCTTGCTGAGAGGTGCCCACCCCATTGTTGAAGGAAAGCCGGCAACATCCACAGCTTCCTTAATGACTATGGGAACCCCCGCCAATTTCCCGAGCGTCTCACCTGCCGCTCGTCGACGATCGATTTCGATAGCTTGTTCCAAGGCTTTCGGATTCATGAAAGTAAATGCATTATAATTGGGTTCATATGTATTAATGCGATCCAGGTAGGCCTTAACCACTTCCTCAGCCGTATAAACCTTATTCGTATATCCTGTTTGGAGCTGCTGCAAGGTTATTTCCTCAAATCTAAATGGCTCATCGGCAGCAGCGGCAGGCGCAGAAATCAGTACACTCGCAACCAGCATACTCAAGAGAGATACGGAAATGGTTCGTTTAATAAAGAAATGTTTCATTGTTTCAAACTCCTCTCTAATTAACCTCACATGTAATTTCCAAAATCTAAAGAGAACGGGTCTTATATACACTTCCATTGAGATTATCCCAAGCAACACCTACCTTTATATGGAAACTATGTTCTATTATAGTATTATATCACTCTTTATGTCAATATACTTAATTTAATATGTTATATAATATAACATAAAGAATAACTCTATGGTGCTCATATTTTTTGTGATTTGACGTCCACTGAGTTGCGGGATACTATCGAAACTGCTGGACTTGATAGGAGGATGGTTGATTTTATAATAGTATCGAATGAAGAAGGATGCGATAGACAATCGGGAGAATGATTGCAGTCATGCCATTGTGGTATCACCTTAAAATCTTGGTATATATTCGACAAGCCGCCTGATTTACAATAAAAGTAAGCCAAGGCTCAGTAAAAGGGGGAGTAATAAGATGTTCTTGTCACACACAAAAAAAGTGCTTGCTATAACCGCGTTAAGTATGACCTTGGTTGTTGCAGGCTGTGGGGATGTAGCAAAAGAAGCGGTCGTACCCCAAACGAAGATGACAGGCGGTAAATATGATCCACCAATCACGATCTCGACAGCGCGTGTGCTGGATCCCAATGTGAAATTCAAGCCCGGAGAAACGATCGAGGATAACGTTCACACCCGTTGGATGTCCAGCAAGATGGGAATTAACCTCAAGCATGCTTTCGTTGTTAACAATGATAAGGATTTTAATACGAAGCTTCGTTTGCTGCTGGCAGGAAGTGACCCGTTACCGGATGTTTTCCAGGTGAGCGATCCTACGTTAATCAGTGAATTAATCCAATCTGGGAAAGTGATGGCAATTGACGAAGCTATTGCCAAATATGCTCCGCAGAACATCAAGGATTTATATGCCAAGTACCCGGATGGCTTCAATATGTTCAAAAGCAACGGCAAAACCTATGGGGTGCCGATGTATGAAAGCTTAACGGGAGGGACGATTTTCTGGGTGCGTCAGGATTGGCTCAAGAAATTGAGTTTGCCAGATCCGAAGACGATCGACGACATGGACAAAATGTTTGAAGCCTTTACTAACCAAGATCCTGACGGTAATGGAAAGAAGGATACCTTCGGCTTAGCGCTTTCCATGCTCGACCGGGTTAATGGAACCCGGGCAACGGCAGATTGGGTATTTGGTGCTTACGGCAATAATATGCCTTTTCAATGGACGAAGGATAAAGATGGCAATCTGATATATGGCTCTATTCAACCCTCTGTAAAGCAAGCGCTTGCAAAACTGCGGGATTGGTTAGCTAAAGGCTATATCGACCAGGAAGCAGGCATTAAGGACAAAAACAAAGCGACAGAAAGCTTTGTGAATGGCTCCGCAGGATTAGTCGCCGGCGAATACCATATGTATCCGACCCCTTTGCTGGATACAACCAAGAACAATCCTAACGCAGAGTTCAAGCCGCTTTATCTGCCAGCCGGCCCTACCGGAAACATCGGAAGAGTCGAAACGCCAATGGTGAAGCGCGGCATTCTTTTTAATAAGGATTTCAAATATATCGATGCCTGGTTTGCTTATTATCAGAAGATGTTCGAATACCAGTTCTTCGTCAAGGATTCGGAATTTTATCTGGGCAACCATGAAGGCTACGATTATGTGTTGAAGGATGGCAAGCCGATTTACCAGCAGTTCGAGCAGGCTGGAATTCCCAAGGACAAGTGGCCGCTACCCGATGGCAAGACTCCTATAGAAGCCAAAGCTTATGCTTCCTTGATTGGTGGAACGAATTTGAACCGGCCCTATTCCTACGATGAAGGTATATTAAGGTTCGCTAATGATCCGAAGGCCACACCTGCGAATCCAATAGAGGATAGCATCAAAGACCGCGTGCCTGTCCATCAATTAGCTGGTAAAATCAGGGTGGAGCAGAACAAATATGACCTCGCGAATGAATTTAAAGGGGCACCAACCAAAACGATGCGAACCAAGCTGGAGCTTCTGGAGAAAATGGAAAAAGAAACCTTCACCCAAATCATTTATGGAAAGCTGCCGGTGGATGCGTTCGATAAATTCGTATCCGATTGGAAAGCCAGTGGCGGTGATGATATTACAAAAGAAGTTAATGAATGGTATAAATCGCTGAAAAAATAAGCCATAGAGCCACTTCCCCATGCGTGAGGATTCCGGGCAAGCATGGGGAAGCTGCGCTGCATCCATGAATAGGAGGAATAGAAGGATGAGCGAGCTGACCCGTTCAAATGTGAATGCCAAGCCTGCTGTTGTGGCGGCAAATAAAAGATTCAAGCCGGTCTCCTATTTTAAGAGAACATGGAGCTTTCATCTATTGCTGCTGCCTGCACTCATTGTTGTCATTATTTACCAATATATTCCTATGCTAGGTGTCGTCATTGCTTTCAAGGAATATAAGCCGTGGCTAGGTATTATGAATTCCGAGTGGGTAGGGCTGGATCACTTCAAATATTTGTTCACCTACCCGGATAGTGTCCAGGTTATTATCAATACGATTATCATTTCTTCCTTGAAAATCAGCACGAATATCGGGATACCGTTTATTTTCGCCTTATTGCTGAATGAGGTTCGTAAAACATATTTCAAACGGGCGGTGCAGACTTTCGTATACCTGCCCCATTTCCTTTCATGGGTTATTCTCGGGGGCATATTGATTGATGTGCTGTCGGTAAAAAGCGGAATCGTGAATCATGTTGTACAGCTGCTCGGGTTTCAGCCGATTTTCTTTCTGGGTGACGGCGATTGGTTCCGGGTTACAGTAATTGTGAGTGATGTATGGAAGGACTTTGGCTTCGCAGCGATTGTCTATCTTGCCGCCTTAAGCGGTATTAATCCTGCCTTGTACGAAGCGGCTGAGGTAGATGGGGCTAACCGGTGGGAGCAAACTATTCATATTACTGTGCCTTCCGTGCTGCCTATCGTTGCGGTTGTGACGACCTTGGCGCTGGGGAAAATTCTCGACGGAGGCTTCGACCAAATCTTCAACCTCTATAATCCTCTGGTCTATAATAAGGGCGATATTATTGATACCTTCGTCTATCGGGTTGGTCTTGTTGGAGGACAGTTCAGCTTTGCCTCGGCTGTCGGCCTGTTCAAATCATTGATTGGATTTATACTTGTGGTCATTTCATACCGCTTGGCCTACAAATATGCTAATTATCGAATATTCTAAAGCAGGTGAGCAACCATGTATCAATCGATGCCCTATAAAGTGTTTTCATATTGCAACTATGCTTTTTTATTCATTTTAAGTGCAGTATGTGTGCTTCCACTCATTCATATATTTGCAATTTCGTTAAGCTCCAGTGCTGCCGCAACCGGCAATATCGTTACCTTTTGGCCGGTGCAGCTTACATTCGAGGCTTATACGGAGACTCTGGGCAATAGCAACTTCCTCCGCTCGTTATGGATTGGCATTAAGCGGGTATTGCTCGGCACGTCGCTCTCTATGCTACTTGTCGTTCTGGCAGCTTATCCGCTGTCCAAGGAAGAGACGAGATTTCAAGGGCGCACCTTTTATGCCTGGCTATTCGTCTTTACGATGCTGTTTCATGCAGGACTGATCCCGACTTATCTGGTCGTTAAGGGGACTGGCCTGATGAATACGATCTGGGCGCTGGTGCTGCCTGGTGCAGTGAGCATTTGGAACCTGATCCTAATGCTCAATTTCTTCCGGGCGATTCCCAAGGAGCTTGAGGAAGCTGCGCTGATGGACGGTGCCAACCATCTGAGAATCCTGTTCACGATCTATTTGCCGATTTCGATGCCGGCAGTAGCTACCCTTTCTTTATTCTCCATGGTTACGCATTGGAATGCCTGGTTCGATGGGATGATTTATTTATCTAATGCCAGCGATTATCCGATATCGACTTTCTTGAGATCAATCATTGTTTCGGATAATTTCTCCGTCCTCGGCCTTACAGAGGATGAAATAAAGAATATCTCGCCGCGGACCGTTAAGGCCTCGCAGGTATTCATAGGAGCTTTGCCGATTCTATTGGTCTATCCGTTTCTGCAGCGATATTTTGTTAAAGGTGTTATTCTGGGCTCCGTTAAAGAATAGCAGGCTGCGCCAATCGCCCCTATTTACCCATCTCCCCATCAGATCATCAAAGAAAGGGTTGTACAGACCCGGTAGTGATCTGTACAATTATGGGATATATGATGTTACCTAATGGGGGCTGGCTGTATGTTTAAAAATTTGAGCATTTTTAGCAAAATCATGATCATTGTGTGCATACTGCTGATTCCATTGCTGCTTTTATTTGCTTATTCTAATTATGTGAGCACGAATGTTGTAAAGTCGGAGATCGAGAAATCGAATGTCAACAGACTTTCGTTTTTTTTGAATCAAATGGATACGAATGCCGACCAATTATCCAAGGCAGCCTTTACATTGGGAAGGGAGCCGGAAGCTGTCAAGTTCCAATCGATTCAACTGTTCCATGATTTGTTCGATTCCATCCAGATACGTCAAACCCTGCTGGAGAAAATCAAGCTGCAAAGTACTTCGTACAGCTGGATGAATAAGCTATCCATCTATTCGCCTGCATTGAATCAACTGGTTTCAACCGATGCCTTGGAAAATTACGATTTAAATTATTTTCAGAAGTATACATCTCCCGATTGGGTGTACCGTCCACAGGTAAAGCCGAGCGATCACCCGAGCTATTTCTACCGGTATTCGACCGAGCCTTCATTACTCTTTGGTGCTTTAAACGATGTTAATGTAATTATTGAAGTAGGCTTTGCAGCCCGCAACATTGAGCTGATGCTCGACCAGTTTAAAACGGGCAGTATCGGGGAACCTTTCTTTTTCAATAAAGAATATAATCCGATCATGAATTCAACGGCAAATCGCCAAACTGTCCAAGCGCTGTCCATGCTGCTTCAAGGCGAACCGTTACTGCATTCAGGCAGCAAAGCTGTGGAGATCAATGAAGTTAAGTACATGCTTAGCTACGCCAAATCGGGTACCTTGGATTGGTATCTGGTCGATGTCGTACCGCTGGAAAATGTTTTGGCGCCGATTACGACGAGCCGAAACTTATTCTATACGACGATATCGATGCTTCTCTTGACGAGCATTATGGCCTCGTACCTGCTATTCAAAAATGTCCAGGTTCCGATTACTCGATTAATTGCAAGCGTTAACAATTTAAAAAGAGGCAATTTTTCCACACGCTTGACCCAGAAGGCAAGCCGGGAATTTACCATTTTGTTCAACCATTTCAACAGTATGGCCGAGCAAATTCAGGATTTGGTGGAGAAGGTGCTGCGTGAAAAAATCAGGGCACGGGACGCCACATTAAAACAGCTTCAGTCACAGATCAACCCGCATTTTTTATATAACTGCCTCGCCTTTATCCAAAGCATGGCACAATTGGAAAACAAGCAGGCGATCATTGCCATGACCCAGCATTTAAGCAAATATTACCGTTATGCCACCCGTATCGAACAACAAGAGGTTACAATGGAGAATGAGCTGAATTTAATTGTTAGTTATTTGGAGATACATAAGATGCAAACTCTTCGGCTGGATTATGGAATTGATGTACCTGATGAGCTGAAGGCAAGCTTAATTCCGCGTTTGCTCGTACAGCCGATTGTGGAGAATGCGATTGTCCATGGTGTCGAGTGCAAATCGGGCATCGGCACGATTATGGTCTCGGGCTACGTGACGGAAGCGGAGCATTTCCTGGTCATTGAGGATAATGGAATTGGCACCAGTGCCGAAGATATCGCCAAGCTGAACGAGAAGTTCGCCCAAGAGCTGGACGCTGAGCTGGGACATGGCATGTGGAATGTTCATCAAAGGCTGAGGCATCAGTTCGGAGGCAATTCAGGTCTGCATGTTTCGGCTTCCCTGCTCGGTGGCTGGAAGGTTACGCTCAGGATGGACAAATCAATCGTTTAAAACATAAGCATAGCGGAGGGTTGAATATGCAATTGCTAATTGTTGACGATCATCCTGGCCAGGTCGATAGCATGGCCCTCACGATTCCTTGGATGGACTATGGTGTAGAAGCTGTATATAAAGCTTACTCAGCCAATGAGGCGCTGGAAACGATAAAAAAGCAAGACATCGATATTATGATCACCGATATCCGTATGCCCGGCATGAACGGCTTGGAATTAATTCATTCCGTCCGGATGATCTCGGAAAAAATCCGCTGTGTCCTGATGTCAGGCTTCAGTGATTTTGAATATGCCAAGCAGGCGATCCAATATAAAACGGCAGGCTATTTGATGAAGCCGGTTGATACCGCCGAATTGATAGCGCTAATTGAGCAAATCCGCAACGAGCTGCGCGAAGAATGGAATGTGAAGGAGGTATATCATAATGCTATGTATACTTTGCGGGAGAACATTCCTTTTCTGCGTTCCCAATTATTAATGGAGCTGCTGCAGGGCAGACCTATTAAGCACTCAGTGTTGTGCAAGAAGATGAAGGCGCTGGAGCTGCCCTTCGAATGCGAGGATTATGTTTGTATGATGGTTATACGGATGGATGAAGAAAGCGCAGCGGAGGATGAAGCACAGCTATCTCTGTTAGAATATGCGATAACGAACATGGCAGAGGAGGTATTCATTGAAACCTTCAATCTCTGGTATTGCAAGGATGTCAATGGGCATCTTGTATTTCTGGTCAGCTTAAAGAACGAGCAACTGTATAAACCGCTTCATGAGCAAACCAATGAGCAATATCGCCTGCAGCTAAAGGCTGATGTAGAGGAGCTGCAGAAGAAAACAAGAACTTATTTGAAGCGCAAGGTTTCGGTAGTTCTTGTGAATCGTTGGGTACCGTTGTCTGAGCAGATCGTGCCACTTTACCATTCCGCGATTGCGGGTATTCGCAAGCACATTGGCAATGAGCAGCAATTCGTTGCTATTGTGTCCGAGACTGCAGAGACAACAAGGATGGGCTCTCTGCAAACTTTGTATGAACCGCCACTGCTGCAGCATTTAATGGAGACGGGGCGTTGGGATATAGCAGAGGAACGGCTGGAGCTGGTATTCATGGAACTGAGTGCCAAATGGCGGGAGTCTCCTGAATATTTGAGCGAGGCGTTCTTTTTCATCACTGGCACCTTTATGCGAATTTCACATAAAAACGGCAAACAGCTTCAAACGATGATTGGCGATTATGGAAAAAAGCTGCAGCAGAACCGTCCCTTTTGTTCCCTGAATCAGCTGCGTGATTGGGTATTCCATGTGTTTCACTTGTTACAAATGGAACTGCAAAAAGAGCAAAACGATTCGAAAATGACAGTGATCGAGCGGATTCAAGCTTACATTGAAAAGCATATGGACGGTGATGCCTCGCTGCAGGCGATCGCTGACCATGTCGCGCTTCATCCCGCGTATTTGTCCAAGGTATACAAGGTGGAGACGGGGATGGGGATCAGTGAATATGTGATGAAAGTGAAGATGGAGAAGGCGGTCGAGCTGTTGCAAAATAAGAAGGAAAAGATTTACAATATCGCAAGGCAATTGGGATATCAGACTCCCCATTATTTTATCAGGGTATTCAAGAAATATTACGGAGTTACACCGCAGGAGTTCAAGCTGAGCCAATAATATGTTACGCATAATAGAATAATAACTGGATGCTTAAGGGGCAGGGCAAACCGTCTATTTCCCTTATGGGGTAAACAGGCAGGTATGGGTGCACGCGCATCCATATTTCCATTTGATGCTGTCCAATGGATTCAATCTAAGATACCGGCCGCCATGTACGCTCGGAAGGTAGCCGGAGGCTATTCGGTTTGTCCTTTTCCAACTGAGCAAGCAAAGTGGTATGACCTTAAAACTTTTGTATAGGTATTGCTCTGGAAACCATCTAAACTTAACATGACCGAACAAGTTATGATGCAATATGGATAGAAAATTAAAGGAGGAACACCACATGAAATTAGTTTCAACCTACCCATTCGACGAAGGCCAGCTTGCTGTAATGAACAGTAAAGGAGTCGTGGTTACCCTATTTAAAGGAGAACAAGAGCTCATCGATTCGGAAGCTTATGCAGATGCGGATATTATCATCGCTAACCACCGTTCGTTGCAGCAGGACTTTCTGGAGAAATGTGAGAAGGTGAAGTGGGTGCAGGTTGCCCATATCGGAATCGAGCGGCTGCCGATGGACTACCTGAAGGAGCGGGGCGTAACGGTTATCAATGCCCGTGGCTCAATGGGTCTGCCGATTGCCGAGGATATACTGACTAAGATGCTGATGCTGTCGAGAAATAGTGTGAAAGGTGTCAAAAATCAATTTGAGCACACATGGGGGCGCATAGGACCTTTTATTAATTTGTCCGGAAAGACTGCTGGCATTATCGGGGCAGGCGATGTAGGAACGGAAACGGCGATTCGAGCCCGCGCATTTGGCATGAAAGTAATCGGGATCAATACGACAGGCAATCCGCTGCCTGAATTTGATGAGATGTACAAGCCGGAACAGCTTAATGAAGTGATTCAGCAGAGTGATTTTATTGTTCTCACGCTACCTTTAACAGAGGAATCAACCAATCTGTTGGATGAAGAACAGTTCCTTCTGATGAAACCAACAGCTTTTATTATTAATATTTCACGCGGTGCATTGATGAATGAAGAGGTTTTGCTGGATTATTTGAAAAATCATAAAATTGCAGGAGCAGGGCTGGACGTATTTGTGGAGGAATTCAAGCTTGGCAAGCTGCCGTCGGAAAGTCCGTTCTGGGAGCTGGACAATGTGATCATTACGCCACATTGTGCAGGCGGCGGAGATCAATTCCACCAAAGATTTACCCAAGGCTTTTTGCACAATCTCGATTTATTCCTTGAAGGCAAGACAGATGAAATGATCAATGTACGCCAATTCGGAAAAGGGTACTAAGGAGGAAGTCCGATGGCATCATGGTGGTCAGGTAATAAGCTGCGTCTGGTTCAGAATAACCTTCGTGAAACGGATGCGAATCTTGATGTAGATCTATTAATTGGCGATTTGGAGAAGCTCGCTGCCAACGTTCTGATGATGAATGCAGGTGGAATTGTAGCCTTTTATCCAACGAAGCTTGAGTATCATTACCGGGCAGAGGGTCAACAGAAGGATCTTCTCAAGGAAGCTATAGACAAAGCACATGCAGCCGGCCTGAAATTTATTGCCCGCTTTGATTTCAGCAAAGCGCATGAGAGCATATACAACAAGCAGCCGGATTGGTTCTACCGTACCAAGGAAGGCAAGGAAGTCAATTATCATGGCATCGTCCATACGTGTATTAACGGCTACTACCAGCGTGAATATTCGCTAAAGCTGATTTCAGAGGTTATCTCGCAGTATGAGGTGGACGGGATTTTCTTTAATATGTTCGGCTACCAGACCCATGATTACAGCGGTTATGATTATGGGATTTGCTTTTGCGACAGCTGCAAGAGCCGCTTCCGCGAGTGGAGTGGCGGTTTGGAGCTTCCCTTAAGTGAAAGTCTAGAAGATCCGGTTTACAGAAAGTATAAAGAATTCCAGGATGCTACAACAAAGGAAATGCTCGACCGGATTCACGATTTGGTGAAAAGCAGCAATAAGGATATTGCGATTTCTACTTATAACGAGCATAAGGTGGACATCGTCCGTAAGGAATCGAACACGGACAATAGGCGTCCGCATCCGGTATGGCTGTATTCGGCATCGGAAAATGTGAAATCGCTTGAGGATGCATGGGAAGATAAGCTGATCAGCAATTGCTGCATTAATGCTATTGATTTGGTGCACCGATTTACCGCGGTTTCCAAGCATGAAATGAACATACGCCTTAAGGAAAGCCTGGCTAGCGGCTCAGGCTTGGATTTTTGCATCATTGGCGTCTTTGAGGATTACCCGGATCGTGAGAATCTGCCTACTGTAGCTAATATTTTCCAATATCATAAGGAGCATGAGCAGTATTATGGCAATTTCCTGTCTGTAGCTGATGTAGCACTGATCAAGCCGGGCGGAGCTGCGCGTAAAAGCTTGAAGGAGTACTCGGGAATTTTTAAGATGCTCAAGGAGCAACATATTTTGTTCGATGTCATCCATCAGAATAATCTGAAAATTATGCAGCAGCGGCATTCACTAGAAAAGGTGGGGCGATATAGAATTGTTATCGTGCCGGATATAGCTGAATTCTCGGCAGAGGATTTGCTGTTACTGGAAGCACTCTTTAATGAAGGTGTGCAGCTGCTAAGCACAGGTCGCTCATTTACTGAAGGCGAAGCTAATGTATCGTTTCTGCAGCGTGTTTTTGATGTATTGCCCAAGGAAGTACAAATATACGAACGGGATGCTGCATACTTACAAACATCAGATAAAACGTTATTCAAACATTTTTTGGAACGTGACTGGATTTTTCTAAAGGGAGCATTTCAGCAGTTGGAATTCGGGCCATCTACGACCAAACAGCTGCCTTTTATTACGCCGTCAACTTTTGGTCCCCCTGAACGAGCTTCCGGTCATGGCATCTCGGGGGAAAGCTTTGGGGCCGCAATCCGCTCGAATGGCTTGTATAGCTCGGATCGCTCAGGCATAGGCAGCTTAAACAGCGTAGGCGTACGCGAAGCAGACGGAAGCAGCGCACACTCACGCGGTGCGGTATATCTGCCTTGGCAAGCAGGCGAGCTATATTACAAATACGGCTACGCCGACCACAAGCATGTTGTGTTGGACATATTGGATGATATGGCGTCAGCACGCTTGAAGCTGACTACGAACGCGCCGCAAAATGTGGAGGTGTTTTTCAATAGGCTGGATGCTCATACCTATATTCTGCATTTGTTGAACTTGTCGGGCTTTAATGGAACTACATATTTTGAGCCGGTTCCTATTTATGACCTGGAGATCTCGCTTCATGATATTGGGGATTGCAAGCTGCTGGATATATTGACCCCTTCAGTCATCGCTAATTTTACAACTATCAACGGAAATACGGCCATCCAGCTGCCGGAGTTAAAGGATTTTGCAGCCATAGTAATCAAGGTAAAGGCAAGCATATAGATAGTGATCCATTAGATGCCTAATGTTCATAGCGTGAAAGCTTTCAATCCATATTTAGGAAGCCTCTAATAGACGATGAAAAAGGAGACAGAGGAATGAAAACGAATCTGGATCATGTAGACGCGTTACTTCAACTCGATAACACAGGGCTATTCGAAGCAACGGCCAACTACCATACCTGGATAACAGAGGGCTATAGTCAGGCAAAGGCACTTGAGGTTTCGAAGCTGCCCGGCAAAATAGACGAAATTGTCATATGCAGTGTAGGTGGTGGCCCTGTAGCAAGCTTGGTACAAGTGAAGTCGCTATTGTTTGATGAAATTAAGGTTCCGGTCATCCTGTCGCAAGCCTATACGATGCCTGCTTATGTCGATGCGGATTCGATTGTGTTCATCGTGAATTATTCCGGAGGATCGGAGGAAGTCGTCAGTGCCTACCACCACGCGATAACAACGGGCGCAACGATAGTCGTTCTAACGGCTGGGGGGAAGGCGAAGGAGCTTGCTGAGCAGAATGGGCACTTGCTGTTCCAGCTACCAGCCGGCAAAATTCCACGGATCATATCGACAAGCCATGTTCTTGTACCGATGCTTGTGATATTGCACGCTATGGGGCTTATCTCCGACCCTAAGCAGGGGATCATCGAAACGATTAGCCTAATGGAGCAGCTGGCAGCCGCCTACGCACCGCAAACTGTATTGGCTGATAACGAGGCCAAGCAAATTGCAGCCGAGATGGACGGGCTGATTCCTGTCGTGTACGGTACATTACCATTTACCGATGCTGTGGCGGTACGCTACAAAAATCAGCTTGCAGAAGTGAGCAAGCTGATGGCATTCTGCAACGCTATGTCTGGGCTCCACCATGATGAGGCTAACGGATGGGATGCCGACAGCGTGATGCTTAGGCAGTTTCACTTCACACTGATCCACGATGAAGAGGATCTGGAACCGATGGGCAGAAGGCTGAAGGCTACCCGTGAGGTACTGGCTTCCAGAGCCGGTGCGGTACGCCAAATTACTTCAACCGGCAGCAGCCGATTGGCCCGGATGTGCTCGCTTACGTATTTGATTGATCATGTAACGCTGTATCTGGCGTTTATTCGCGGCATTAACCCCTCACAGGGCACAGCATTAAATGAGTTTAGAAAAAGATTCAACAGCTAAAATTCCAATGGTCTGCTTTCCACACTTTGCTTCAATGTGGGAAGCAGGCTTTTTTTATTTTACGCATATAGGTTTAATTAATTAACTTGAGTGTTGCGAATTTGCTCATGATTACCGCAAATGGCATAACGTATCGACCTTAAGTATCCATTTGATCCTCTAAGGTGCAGGGCTGGTCTTCCGTTGCATGAATGACTAACTGCCAGAATAGCGGAATAATATTAATATTTTGAGATTTTCAAGTATTGTACTATGATAAACTTAATTCCGTTATTTGAGTTGAGCGATGATATGGGACATTGCCCCGTACTCTTAAACATTTTAGAGAACAGGATACCTAAGGAGTGGTAGAAATGGCGCGTGTTTTATTTATTAATGGTGGATCTGAAGGACATATCAATCCAACAATTGGAGTTGTGCAAGAGCTTATTTCGCGTGGGGAAGAGGTAGTGTACTTTTCTATAGAAGCTTTTCGGGAGCGTATTGAGAAGACGGGAGCTTCAGTACAAACATTTGACGATCAAAAATTTATAAAAGCCTTTATCTCAGGTGGAAGAGATTATTTACTCGAAAGAATCAACGGTCTTTTACTTACGGCAGATATAGTCATACCAAACGTTCTTGAACAGATCAAAGGAGAGCAATTTGATTACATCATCCATGATTCCATGTTTGGTTGTGGACGTTTACTTGCTCAAATTCTTAAGCTTCCCGCAATCAACTCCTGTACTTCTTTTGCGCAGACAAAAGATTCATTCGATAAAATGTTGGAACAGCTTTCTATAAAAATTCCTGCAAAAATAATTGAACCTATATACGATGAATTTCAAAGCCTGACGGTAATGCTGAAGGAAAAATATGATGTGGAGATCCATTCTCCTTACGAAGTTTTTTGTAATCCTGCACCACTTACAATCGTTTATACAACTAGGGAGTTTCAACCTTTTGGAGAAGCCTTCGACCCAACTTACAAATTTGTAGGTCCATCCATCTCTTCACGATTAACTCAAGAGAACTTCGACCTTACTGCAATCAAGGGGAAAAGCCTAATTTACATTTCACTGGGTACTGTCTTTAACCAAGCAATTGATTTCTATAAGCTTTGTTTTGAGGCATTTGGGAACACTGATCATACTATTGTCATGTCTATTGGGAATAAAACTCAAATTTCTGATTTAGGGGAAATTCCTAAAAACTTCATCGTCAAAAATTATGTTCCACAAACTGATGTACTGAAATACACTAAATTATTTATTACACATGGTGGAATGAACAGTACCAATGAAGGTATCTATTACGGGGTTCCACTAATTGTAATCCCACAAAGCGCGGATCAGCCAATAATTGCTCAACAAGTTGCTAATATCGGAGCAGGCATTAAATTACAAATGCAAAGCTTGACTGCAAATCAACTGCGTGAGGCCGTAGATCATGTGTTAAACCTCTCATCTTTCAATAAAGCTCTTGCAAATATTAGGGAATCCTTTCAACGTTCAGGTGGGTATCACCAAGCTGTTGATGAGATTTTCGAATTTAAAAGTCAATATCATAACTAAATATAAAAATTTCTTAAGATTATCAGCAATCACAACCACTTATTGGGAGGCATTCACGATCTACTCTTTATTGGAATCCACGAAATGTCCATAATGGTCAGCTTCATTACGGCAGCTTGCGGTTAAAAGCTCTTTTATTCTCTCTCTGCCGCGCTACATGCTGGACTTGGCTCCTGACAAGGATAACCAGAGTGGTTCACCATGGGTCTTATACAGGAAGATAGCTCGGTAGTTAAATCAAGCCCAGGATGTTCATTGGTCAGTTGCAGTTCTAAAGGGAGTAGACACAACACCGAATACATTGTTGCACAACATTTCATGCAAATCTGTTGCACCTGCTGCTTTTTTGACTAATAGAGTAATCAGGATGACTCGGGCGTAATATCAATTGAGCCATCCTTTTGGTATCTATTTATGGTGATAAGCTTGAGGTAGATGGTGCATTACTTTCTAACTCATAATGACCGATTGGAGGGAATTCTATCTGCTGTAAATGCTGATGTTCAATCTCACTGCTTAAATCCATGATTCCGTCAGAAATCTTTTGGGACATATCTTTTAGAATTGTTAATTTCCGAAATCTTTGTAAAGCGTCATAGGCTTGTGGGTGTGCAATTTTCTGCTCAGAATCAGCAAGCTTTTCAAAAGCATCTTTTTGGTCCACCAAAGCGGAACGGTAAGCTTCAACACTTATGCTTATATCTTTGTCAAAAAGTGAGCAGCATTTCCGTAACTTCAATCTTAATTGGGCTAATTCATTTCTAATCTCATGGATCCTATTTTTTCCAAAGTCATCCGTATTGCATGCTCTCACGATTTCACTGATGTTGTTTAAAACACCGGTAAAGGCAGATGAAATTTCGAGTTCATTCAACAAATGTGTCTGAAACTCCGTAATATCCTCATCTAGGCTTATCAAATTCTTGCTTAAGTTCATTTTCAAAGAAAACCCTCCTTACAGTAACAATTCAAAATGAACCGCCACCCTCTCGGACGATACGTTTGGCCTGTTCATACACTTGCTCATCAATAACAACCGTTAGCAAAATATCCGTGTTGCCAACTCCATTAAAATCATAGTAACCATCCTCAGAACGAGGCGCGCTTAAAGCGCTGGCATCTACATCAGTTGCTGCTAATATCCCCTCATTAATTCCCGGATTCTCGTTATTCATGGTTAGAAAGCTTAGACCCGGAAATCCACTTGTCAATGGATTAAAGGCTTCACTTACGCCATCCCCTTGGAATTGTCCAATTCTGGCAACCTGAACATCTATAGTCCCAAGCGCTTTCAGCTGTGGTAGAAGTTTATGGGCTTCATCAGGCGAATGAAAGTAAGCCATAATACTCTTTTCTGACAAGGTTATTGCCTCCTATCCTTTTTTTAACTTGTCACTTGTTTTAATACTGAAACTGCTCATTTATTGTTTACAACCAATTATAAATGATGAGGGAATCTATAACTGCACCAAAATCCCAGAAGAAGCTTGCGGAGGTTTGATCCTTATCGAATTATGACTGACATGCAATATTTAAGACATTGTCCCATTGCTACGAGAAACAAAGGCAGCAGCAGGAATAGTAGGCACTTCATCATCTCGCTCTTCGTACAACTCTTCATCATCTGTGTGAATGACTTCTACGTTCTTGATTTCAGTAGCTTCACCTTCAGTTAGATCCTTGTCAAATTTTCTTTCAAGCTTTGATATTTCTCCAGAATCCATTTTATCACGCCCTTTCTTAAGGTATATATTGACCCCCAAATAGCATTTTTATTCCTTCTGTTTCACAAGGCTTTGCTAATTAAGCGATTCCTCATGTAACTTATTCCTATTATTAACACCGGATAGTAGATATGCAATGTCATAAGCCAGCACCAGTAATTATAGATCCGATAAAAATACGCTTAGTAAAAGATATTACATCGCTTGAAGCATCCTTAAATATTTTCACAGATGAATAGACTAGTAATAATGTGACTAGTAGATTGAATACTCCGTCTATGATCAACAACATGATGCCATTGTAGAAATTGATGAAAAACAATTCCATCCAATGCTCCCATAAATCCCATTCCTAATATAGGAAATCGAGCCCATGCATATGATTAGGAAAGGGCTGGCCGAATATAATTCGTCCGACCTCATTGCAGTTGAATATCATGACGATAAAAAAGACCCGTAGCAAGTGCTCGGGGTCACAGTTCAAGACGGATACATTCAATTCAATCCCGTACAAGCATATGATATTCTTACTCGGGACTAAGCTTGGACTAGATTAGATACACAACCTTATGCTGACATAGAGAATTGCCATATATCATAAATCTCACCGTAAGGCTCATCCTTAGGATCCTTAAAATACCCATAATAATAACTCCTTCTTATGATGGTTTATTTTTCCCTTATATCATTTTAATATTGTATGGCTAATATCTGCGACTTGTATTCAATGGTAAAAGTTATGGTTACGACTAATTATAATTCGCTTCTCCTCAATGAAGGGTGCTTGGGAAAGGGTGGAGCCATAACTTCGAGCCTATTAACGGACTATTTAAACATTCCAAAGCTATGATGAAAGAAGGATTTAAGGATTTAGCCAGTCCCTATCAGGGGCTGTGATTAATCGTGCATCAATATACGCCATGTCCATCGTTAGTATCGTTTTGGCTCTATAAATCTTTCGTGATTTATCCTTTTCAATTACAAGTGCTATATCAGCTTTGGTATCACTCATTAAATTTAAGGGTAAAAGTAGTTGGATTTCATTCTCATACCAATGTGGAATTGCTACTTTATAATTTCGACGTATCCTGTCATAAAGCGATTCAATTGCGCCTTTTAAAGATATGAGAGCTAATCTTTCGTTGTTGTGAAGTATTTCCGGTAAACGATCTTGGTTTTCATCTATTATATGTTTGTAATTTACTTCGATTTGGCCATCACCGTAGCTTAAATCGAATATTAAGTCGGTTGGATCGGATATGTAAGTTGCGATATCAGGCAACGGTTTAAAGGGTTTTAATTTTTGAGAATAGGATTCGGCAAATGTAAAAAATGTCCAATCTGGAGCCTTAAATTTCTTCGACTCTTTGTTTTTGAAAAATGTAGCAAAGATATCTTGATCGTCCCTAGTCTGGAGTCCGGTGTTAAAACATGCTTTTTCACCATCCTCCGAAAATGCGATTAGATTAAGATCCAACACCCTCAAAAATGTATTATTCAGGAAATTTGTGAGTATCGGATATTTTTGATTATGTCGTCTTTTTAACTCTTCTGATGAGAAATTCCAATCTTCTTTTTTCGCAATTACAGTAAGTTGTTCAAATGGTTTTTCCCATGTTTCACCTATTTTTCCGTTGTACGTAAATGCGGCAAACACTTCATCATTGTTCTGTTTATTAAACCTTTTAAATAGCGATTTATACAATTTCATTCGAGTACACTCCCTTTTAATTTTTAGAAAAACTAAAATAACAAACTTAATATTGTGAGGCCAATACATCTTGGTCGCGTTATTTTCTTCCGCACATGTCAACGAAGAAAAAATGTATGAAATTGACTCTTATATGTTTCCCTTCATAGTTCATAATAATTTTGGTTAAATAATAACAATGAGTTGCTCCGAAGGGAATATAAACGAAAATCTCATAAAAGTGCCATTAAAGTTTGGTGAAATTTACGATGTATAGAAAGCGATTTATTACGAGAAAAACCATTGTTTGCGAAAGTGTACCTAGGAAAGGTAAGGTCTTCGGTGCCCTTTCTTGATATCGATCACTTCTAAAATATACGATTCTGGTTTTATCCGGGTTTTCGAACAGCTTTCATCATCAGTTCATGGTGTATGTGAACATTTTCAAAAATTCCCCTTGATCCTTAAAGCATATTTCAATGTAAAACCAAGCATGCTATAAAATGTGCTAAACAAAACGTTTTGAAAGGAGAGATCATCCGAATGAATAACAAATTACGCAAGTTGCTTATCGGGTCAGCTCTGATGGCATCATTGGTGTTTTGCAATCAGGCTTTTGCCGAGACAGGGACAAATGGAACAACAGGTACTAGCACAGGGATGGGGGCGGCAACCAACACAACATCCGGTTCTTATAATTCTTATAGTACCATTGGTACAAACAGTGCGAACTACCGAATCAACGCAAATACAACAACGAAAGATATGGATTGGGGCTGGTTAGGGCTCCTTGGATTGTTAGGCTTAGTAGGGATGCGCGGTAACAATCGCCGCAACACAAGATAAATAAAAAGCCAAGAACAGTATAATTGGGATTTGGTGAGAACCTGACCCAATACGGCTATTAGCTTATTGTCTCGTGGGGATATTTCAAAAATTTGCAAAAGCCACAGGACGAATGGTTTGCTCAACAGTAAACCTTTTTCACTAGATAATTACTAAAGCCTAACAAGAAATGAAAAACGAGTAACTGGTCATAGTTGCTCGTTTTCCTATGTGTAGTAGTTTCTAATAATGGGGCATTGTTACTGTCAGAGCTAGTCAATAGGATAATCCGTGCTATTGGTGAGAGCACTACAACTAAAATAATGAATAAAAAGCCTAATTTCATAAGAAAAGAATATTTACAATAAGAGTTTGGGTACCGGTTTCCGCATAATATCTCGTTTAATGGACACCTTATAGTAGTTAGAATAACAACAATCTAGGAGGTAATTATGAATATGCAACAACGTTTTGCTGCACATGAATTTTTGGAAACTCAGGAGGCTGTACGTACTAAAGCGGCACACCTTGAGCTTTATGGAGTGTTGTTCTCCATGGCCCAGGATACGCACTTAAAGGATATATTATATAATCAGCAGCAACGGATGCTGGAGGGCTACAATTATGGAGTCAGCCTTCTTCAAGGACAAGGAATACAAATGCATCCGCACACGCCAACATTACGCATTTACGAACAACCCCAAACCGGATTGCACAAGCCGCAAATGCCTTCTCCCAATCCCAACGCCACTATACTAACCGATTATTCAATTGCTACAATCGTATTGAATATGCATAAATCTGGGTCTGCGATTAGTATGCTGTGGGCTTCAGAATGCGTTGACCAACAAATTCGAATGTTCCATGCTACTTCTGCCAATATATGTCAGGAAATGGCCTGGGAGATTTTTCAATATATGAATACTAAAGGTTACTACCAAGCACCTCAGCTGGCGGATCACACGATGCAAACAATGATTCAAGGTGTCCAGCAAGCTCAGTCGCAGCAGCCATACCAAACACATTTTAATCACTAGTATAGCTGTGAATGTAAAGAGAGAGCGGTTGCTCTCTTTATTTTTTTGTTTTATGAGCGCAACGTTATTTTGCAGTTGTCACAAGTTTAACTCAACACGTAATTAAAATTTATAGCAGAGAATAGTCACTCTAATTCTTTATCCAATGAAGTAGCTAACTCCATCAGTATGCAATACATCCCTTGCAGCAACGTTACCAAAACGGCTAAAATTGTTAGTACCACACCAATACCGCAGTATTTGTTGCGGAAGCGCTCTCCTCCGTAGTCCTAACGGGACTTTTCAAGATTATGCGACGGAAGCTAGGATGCTTATGGTTCTAAGAATGGAAAATATCCGCACTTGTAACCTAATAGTTAATGTGATAAATTATATAACCAGGTTGCTATTACTGGTGCCCGACAAAGATCTGAATGGAATTTCTGAATTTGCTGGGCTATTCCTTGATATAACCGGGTCATCATTATTGTTACCGAATAAGTTGAATTGAATTGCTTGCAAGTCTGGAAAAGTTTGCACTTGCAATGTATTACCTAAACATGATATATTGTTCCTCCGGCTGTTTGATCAGCAGGCACAAAACATATTGTCCTTTGAAAACTGAATCAACGAGTGAGTAAAATAGAGAATGCAAGTTCTCGCCAGATGTAAAGAATGAGGCAACTCAAGTTCTACCTTAATGGAGAGTTTGATCCTGGCTCAGGACGAACGC
>NZ_JAAOIW010000017.1 GCF_011440305.1 Paenibacillus agricola
AGGTAGATAGGTCCGGGGTGGAAGTGCCGCAAGGCATGGAGCTGACGGATACTAATCGGTCGAGGGCTTATCCAAAGGAAGTCCCCCCTGAAGCGCAAGCTAAAGGGGGTGCGTTGCTCGACGCAGAGTTGTGGTTTCGGATCTAGTTTTCAAGGTACAAACCTTGGATGCAAGCCGTTTGGTGATGATGGCAGAGGGGAACCACGCGTTCCCATCTCGAACACGACCGTTAAGCCCTCTAGCGCCAATGGTACTTGAACCGCAGGGTTCTGGGAGAGTAGGACATTGCCAAGCAAACCTTTTTAAGGTAGAATCAATATTACATTATAGCATGGCCCGTTGGTCAAGTGGTTAAGACACCTCCCTTTCACGGAGGTAACAGGGGTTCGAGTCCCCTACGGGTCATAGTGACATGGGCGCTTAGCTCAGCTGGGAGAGCATCTGCCTTACAAGCAGAGGGTCGGCGGTTCGATCCCGTCAGCGCCCACCATGAATGTATAGTTTTAAATGACGCGGGGTGGAGCAGCCCGGTAGCTCGTCGGGCTCATAACCCGAAGGCCGCAGGTTCAAATCCTGCCCCCGCAACTTAATTATTTCGAAGATAAGCCAACTTCGAACATACTGTGGAGCCGTGGTGTAGTGGCCCAACATGCCTGCCTGTCACGCAGGAGATCGCGGGTTCGAATCCCGTCGGCTCCGCCATTACTTTTTACTTGATTGTGGATTGGATAGGCATCAAAGAAGATGGACATAATAGTTGCACCCGAAAGGGTTTATTCGTTTGTCTGCCATTGAGGGTAATTAAACGGTCAAGTATTTGATTAATAATCGATATAGGGCGGTTCAATTATTGTCATGGTAACTTAGTTATCCTTTATTAGCTTAATATGGCGGTCGTGGCGAAGTGGTTAACGCATCGGTTTGTGGATCCGACACTCGAGGGTTCAATTCCCTTCGATCGCCCATTTATATTTCTAATAACAACACAGTGGTGGGGATTAGCCAAGCGGTAAGGCAACGGACTTTGACTCCGTCATTCCTAGGTTCGATCCCTAGATCCCCAGCCATAGTTTGAGACATTAGCTCAGTTGGTAGAGCACCTGACTTTTAATCAGGGTGTCGTAGGTTCGAATCCTACATGTCTCACCATTAATATCATGCGCGTATGGCGGAATTGGCAGACGCACCAGACTTAGGATCTGGCGTTTCACGACGTGGGGGTTCAAGTCCCTCTACGCGCATTATTTTGCGGAAGTGGCTCAGCGGTAGAGCATCGCCTTGCCAAGGCGAGGGTCGCGGGTTCGATTCCCGTCTTCCGCTCCACCAATTAAATTGTTGTTGCTCTATATGTAAAGATGTTGTATACTAAATCTCGTATCTTTGAAACAATAAAGTGCGGAAGTGGCTCAGCGGTAGAGCATCGCCTTGCCAAGGCGAGGGTCGCGGGTTCGATTCCCGTCTTCCGCTCCAAAGAGCACAAGCAAGCCGGTATGGCGGAATTGGCAGACGCGCGCGACTCAAAATCGTGAGGGAAACCGTGGGGGTTCAAGTCCCTCTATCGGCACTATCTTATTTACGGGACGTAGCTCAGCTTGGTAGAGCACCTGGTTTGGGACCAGGGGGTCGCATGTTCAAATCGTGTCGTCCCGATATTTTTATGAATGTAAAGAGTTAGCTGGTGATTTGCGGGTGTAGTTCAATGGTAGAACTTCAGCCTTCCAAGCTGATAGCAGGGGTTCGATTCCCCTTACCCGCTTCATAGTGTAAAAGTTGAAATCCTTGTTTATCAAGGATTTTTTTGCTTTTTCGGAGGTAGTTAAGGATGAAGATTAAACAAGAGGATTTTTATTGTGATCGCCGTATGCCTTGGCGAGGTAAGTGGGCTTCTGGAAACGGGGCGATGGATAATTCGCTGCCATACCATCGCGGGTATGTTATAGTAAAAGGGCTTGCTATTACCATTTTTAAAGTTGGATTAACCTGATATTTTCTGTATCAATGATGTGAGAGATTCTCCGATTAATAGGATAAGCAGTGTCAAATGGGAGGAGGAATAGGGTTTTGAATATCACTTCCGTTTTGTTTGATTATCAAATGGGTAGAAGTTGGAGCATACCGAAGTCGCCTACGCCATATCATATTATACTGCTTGTTATCAAGGGGAAAATCACTTATACAATAGGTGATACAGTAATTTCGCTGCAACGTGGAGATGGTCTATTTATACAAGCGGGCACTTTGCGCTCTGCGCTCACGGATCCTACCGAGCCCCATCAGATGTTTTCCGTACATTTCAATGATGCTTTGGAATGTGAAATGCCAATGCTAGGTAGAGAGGCTTACAGGACCATTCGAACGATCAGTTTCGATTACTTGAAGCAACGGTTTTCGCTGTTGTACGATTGCTGGATCGGACAAATGCCATGTTACGAAATTATTACCAAAGGTATTATGGTGGAAATATTAGGGATACTGCAGCGCGAGCTGATGTCCAAGCAACATCCTTCCTCGAAGCAAAGCTTAGCTATGCACATTCAACAGTATATCGTAACACATTATCGGCATCCGTTTCGGCTCAAAGACCTTGCTCAACACGTTGATCGGACACCGAATTACATATCAAGCGTATTTAAAGAGGTAACAGGCCGTACACCGGTGGAATACCTGCATCAAGTACGTATTACCGCTGCACGCGAGATGCTACTAAACACCGATATGACAATCAAAGAAATTTCCGACTATCTGGGATACTGCGACCAAACCTACTTTAATCATATATATAAAAAAAATATTGGCTACCCCCCGACATTTACTGCAAAACGCGGCATAAAACCAACAGAAGATGAACAATAAAGAACCGTCACGAAAAATCGGACGGTTCTTTATGTGCAAACCGATAGGTTTGTGTATGGAGAGGGGACATTTGTTGCTACTCTTTGCAGGAACAGTTATTTCACGCCATAAGTACGTTTGTATGAAGCGTTGTACAGTTTCAACAAATCATCAACGCCCTGTTTCTTGGACTGGTCAATAAATTCATTAACTGTTTGGTCGTTAATTGGCGTTTTCCCGGTAACAAATTCAGTCATTTTTTGTTCAAAATATTTATTGAGATTATTCAGCTTCGATTTTTCAATCTCTTGCTCATCTGCATTTTTAACGATCGATTTAGGTGCATCGATGATATACTTGGCATAGAAGGTATTGATCTCCTTGTTTTTTGCATCCAAGCCTCTTTCCCACGCGGCGCGGGCTATTGCGTTATTGATCGATACATTAGGGAACCATACGCCCCAATCACGACGAAGCGGGACATAAGGGCTGGTACCGAACTCCTCCATATATCTTGGTTTACCATCGACCATTTTATAGGTTTTATTCAAAATACCGAGCGACATATAATTCGTTCCTTCTTCGCTGTACAGAAAATCCATAAATTTAATTGCTGCGTCCTTATCTTTAACATTAGCTGAAATTGCAAGGCCACTTACACCGACTGCAGGCCGTGCGTATTGATAGTTTTTGATACCGTCAGCAGCGAATTGAGGAATAACATTCATTTCGAAATCTTTGTTACTTGCATTCGCTTTACGGGCTTTGTCGATCAACGGATCGAAGTCCGCCTTCCAGAAATAAGTGACCATCGATTTGCCGGTCAGTAGCCTTTCTTCCCATTGCGCGGTAGTTAACAGAGCAAATTCCGGTTCGAGCAGTTTCTCGTTATACAGTTTATTCATGTACAACAACGAGTCCTTGAATCCTTTATGATAACCGGCAAACTCGTATTCATCTTTGTCAGGGGTCTGGTTAATGAATCCTTCAACACCTGTGAACGCTCTGAGAAATACTGTGTATATTCCAGTTAGGTTAGGGTTGCTGAGAGGTGTACGGAATGTCAGTGGGTACGAATCTGGGTGTTTGTCCTTCAGTGCTTTCAGGTATTGATAAAACTCATCCAGCGTTGTTGGCGCCTTCAAGCCGTATTTGTCATGCAAATCTTTACGCGTATACCAAGCATAGTTGAAGCCTTTTGTACTTGCATCACTTTCAAGAACAGGCATCGTATAATATCCGCCGTCCGCTGCTGTAGCTTGAGCTTTCGCTTCCGGGTTGGCGTCAAAAAATTTTTTGATGTTCGGTGCTTTATCCAAGTAATTCTTCAAATTTAGGAATACTTTCTCGGGTCCGAAATCTCTTCCATCCTGGGTAGGGATCAAGATAAAATCGGTGACCGTGTTCGTCGCAATCATAATTTTTCTCTTTTCCAGCAAGGCTTCCTCACTTATCACCTGAAAATCAATTTTAACACCTGTTTTCTTTTCGATTTCTTTGAAGGTTTCCCAATCCTGCTTGACAGGACCCTCTACCCGGTTAGCGGCCAACCATGTGAACGTTACCGCCTTAGGCGGCTGGCTGCTTGTAGCCGGCGTTGTAGCTGGCGCTGTTGTGCCTGTTGTACCTGTTGTACCCCCGGCATCCTTCGCAGGCGCTGAAGGTGCTGCTACTTGCCCCCCGCCGCTACAGCCAGCGATCAATCCACCCAACATAAAGGCAGAAACAGTTGTTGCCATTGTTCTCTTGTTCATCCTTATACCTCCTTCGAATGTTTATCTATAGAGAGAAACAGATTCTGAGGAATCTATAACGTTCTATCCTTTTACTCCGCCAATCAAGCTGCCCTGCACAAAATATTTTTGGATAAAAGGATACACGCACAGAATGGGCAAGGTTGCAATTACGATCAAAGCATATTTCAACGATTGAATGTAGCTTTGGTCACCTTCACCCTGTGGGTTGTTGCCAGCTATTAGCACGCTGCGGAGCATAATTTGCAGGGGATGCATCTTGCCATCATTCAAATAAAGCAGAGCGTCAAAAAAGGCATTCCATTGATTAACAGCTGTAAATAATCCGATCGTCATCAAGACTGGCAACGATAGCGGAACAACAATTCGCAAGAGCACTTGCATCGAGCCGCAACCGTCCATAATCGCAGCGTCTTCAATCTCTTCAGGCAGTCCTTCAAAAAACGTTCTCATAATAAACAGATGCCATGTGCTAATCAAGGAGGGCAAGACGATAGCCCAGATCGAATTCAAAATATTCAGTTGTTTCACGAGGAGAAACGTCGGGATCAGCCCCCCGTTGAATACCAAGGTAAAGGCAGCCATCAGCAGAATCCATTTTCTTCCGATAAGCCATCGTTTAGCCAAAGGGTAAGCCATCGCCGTAGTTGCAATTAATGTAAGGAAGGTGTGTACAACTGTATAACGGATTGTGTTCCAATAGCTGATCCATAAGTTTTCGTCCATGATAATTCTTTCATAAGCAGAGAAATTAATTCCTTTGGGCCATAGCAGAACCTGTCCGCTTGATACCAACGCATTATCACTGATTGATGCTGAGAAAACAAAGACCATCGGATATAACATAACAATAATCACAAAGACCATGATGATCGTATTGATGATGTCAAACAGCGTGAAACCAAGAGTTTTGTTTTTCATTCTGCTCCTCCATCTACCATAAACTAGTCTCTGAATATTTTTTTACAAGCCGGTTTGCCATAACAACTAAAGTGAATCCAATTATCGATTGGAATAGGCCTACCGCCGAAGCGAAGCTGAAGTCAGCATTCAGTACCCCTCTTCGATAGACGAAGGTATTGATTACATCGGAGGTTTCATAGTTCATCGGATTATAAAGCAGCAATATTTTATGAAACCCGATTTCCATAAAATGACCGAGATTTAACACAAATAAAATAGTCATGACTGGTATCATCCCGATAAATGTAATATGCCGGATTTGCTGCAAACGGTTAGCGCCATCCATTTTGGCTGCTTCATATAGGGCAGGATCGATACCCGCTATTGCGGCTAAATACAAGATTGTACCCCAACCGAGCTTCTGCCAAATTTCCGAGCCTATGTAAATCGTTCTGAACCATTCGGGCAAACCCAAGAACATAACCGGCTCGACCCCGAACACTTTATGTAACACTATATTGACTATACCGGTAGAAGGCGACAAAAATATGACCAGAATCCCGGCGATAACAACCGTTGATAAGAAATGTGGCATGTAGCTGATAGTCTGTACGATTCTTTTGAATGCTTTATTTTTAATTTCATGAAGCAATAAGGCCAGAATGATCGGAGCTGGAAAATGAAATATTAAGTCGTAAACATTCAACAATATCGTATTACGGATCAACTTCCACGAATCAGGGGTGTTATAAAAAAATTCAACAAAATGCAAAAATCCGACAAACTTGCTCCCCATCATGCCTTTTCCTATCGAATAATTTTGGAAGGCAATTATAATCCCATACATCGGCACATATTTGAAAACAATATAATAGAGAATGCCTGGAAGCATTAATAAATATAATGCCTTATGCTTTTTTAGGTACCGCCCGAAACGTAATCTATGGACTGGCAAGTACGCTCACCCCTTATGTTTAGATTTCCCTCGTAACCTTGGTCATGGCTCTAGTGTTTTCCTAACTTAAAGATAAGCACTCTAGCTGCAGACGTAAAGCGTGCATTTTTTCCTAATGTAGCTATTTATTTTTCGGAAAAAATAGAGACTTGCGGAAATTATGGAGACAGAGGATTGAATCATCGAATCATCTAGAAATGCAAAACCCACTCTATGTATAGTGACCTAGAGTGGGTTTGTTAAGAATATGTTCAATAGTTATCGATGATGAATCGTTCGGTATTTTCCCGGAGTGATTCCTTCATACTTGCAAAAAATACGGATAAACGAAGTGCGTCCCATATATCCGACCTTTTCGGTAATTTCATCTATCTTCATGTCCGTCTCAAGCAGATATCTTTTCGCCATCATTAAACGATGCTTCGTAATATATTCTACATATTTTTCTCCGACCGTTTCCTTGAATGTACGACTGAAGTAGCTTACTGACATGTTTAATTGCTGGGCAAATTTCTCCACGGATAGTTCTTCTCCATAATGATTATGGATATAGTCCAATATTTCGGTAAATTGCTCACTCCGGTCACTTCGCTGTTTCAATTGAAACAATTGCGTATGAATATATTCGAAGCATTGCTTGATTTCATCCCAAGTTGCACAGCGGTTTAGTCTCTCGAATAAACTGGAGTAAAAGGGGATATTCAAGTCTTTGCGTTCCATCTCTATTGCACGAATCCATGTATTCAACACATCTGAGCATAAGCTCTTCACTTGATAGGCACTTGCATTTTTTACTACTGCCCTGTCCAATAGATCGATGACAGTCTGTAGCAGCTTAGCATAATTTTGTGATTTGTAAATATTAAAGATCCTGCTTACTTCATCAATGGATAAAAAACAGTCGAGTTGTGCTCGGTCTTCCCAGGCAGTATCTTCAGTTATGATTTCCACTTTAGAGTGAAGGCTTTTATGCTTAAGCAATGTGTTGGCCGACTCATAGGATAGGTATAACTCACCAATATCCTGGACTTTTTTTCCAACACCAATTGTTGCTTTGAAATACGGATTGAATTGTTGAAGGGTTAGTGCTAAATATTCTGATACTTCCTTGGGACCAAAGTGTGAAAAACGGCTATGCTGCACAACACAGGCCAGCAGGTCCGGCTTCGTCTGGCAAAGCCAGATGACCACTGGTGCTGATTTGAGTATCCGTTCTTTTAGTTCCACGATCATAAACGCTTTGGACGTTTCCGAAATTTGATCAAGCACCCATGAAAAGTAATGGATTTCAATACATAGGACGGTTCGCGCTACATTCCGCTCATAATAAAAGTCGATTTCCTTGGCATATAATTCTATAGCTAAATGATCACGGTATTCTCCGGACAGTATTTTAGCTATAAAATCTTCTTGTACAATCGGGAACATGCCGCTCACCAATGCGGACAATTCCTTATTCTCTGAAACTAATAATTTCGAAAACTGCTTAATAAAATCGTAATCGTTGCCTTTATGTTGAACAGGCAAAACCGATTTATGGAGATGTGAAGTCAATCCGCTTTTGATTTCCAAGATTGGCTTATATAACCTTTTGCTTAAGTAAAAAGAAACCAATCCTCCGAGAACCAGAAAGAAACCAAGAAATATGATGGTGAACATGCGAATTCTATGGGCGGGCTGCAATAAGGTTTCAAGATTGATTAGACTGACGTAATACCATGAATCGTTAAAGCGGGACTTCACGAAAGACAAGGATTCCATCTTTCTGTCTGAATAAAGAATTCCTTCGGAATAGGATTGGGTCGCGTCAAGCAGCTGTTGCGGGTCAATCGCCAATTCACCCGATTGAATAATCACGTTTCCACGCCTATCAACAATAGCGGTACCTGCAACCCACTTTTCAGGGATACGGATGTGCTTGCTGAGCTCACTGAGTTTCATATTAACGACCAAATATACATCCGGATTATCGCTGTTAAACGGGTAACTCATAACTGTGGCAATGTTAGAGCTTGAAGACAAAATCTCATTCGTGAACAATATCTTTTGATGTAAGGTATATGGCTTGGTAAAATGCATCATTTTTTTGCCAAAAAAATTGCTTAGGTATTCCTTCTTGTCCTGATCACTAATGGGGTGAAAATATTGAAAAAAATTTTCTTTGCTTGTATCTGAGTTAAAACCGATCACAAGGTCGGATTTAGCAAAATAAAAGTAGGCATTGGAAACAATATCTCCTGTATCCATCGCATTCAACTGATCCATAAGGGAATGGGTGACTTCATAATATTCAAAAGACTTAGTGGGCTCGCTGTAAAGTTTCATAGCGCTTTTAAGATTGGATGTACCAAGGAGGTTAATCATATTGGCCTGGAGAGAGGAAAACGCAGTATCGGTTTGGTCGGAAAAATTGCGAATCGTCATATTATTGGAATTTTGTACCTCATCTTCGATAAGATTAACAACAAATACATAAGTAAATGTACTTGCAATAATTACGGGAATGATGAAGAGAATAAAATAGCTTGCAAAAAATTGCCAAAACAAAGCTACGTTAAACGAGCGGGGTCCAAAAAAACGGTTCACCTATAACACCAACCCCTTCCAATATTTTCTGTATGTCTATTTTCACATATCTAGTAAAGGGTTGGCAAGGAGTGTCGTGAAATAAACATTCCCCACGATTGAAATACTGCGGGGAATGTTTATGTAATCAAATAACAATACCCACTTTTCCGTCTTCTACTTCGACTTTATATTTTCTCGCTCTTACTTTCTCATTGACCAACGATTTACCCGTTTTGATATCGAATTCCCAGCCGTGCCAAGGACAGCGGATGATCTCTCCTTGCCTGCCGAATTGGTATTCGTAAACATTGGAAGGAAGCGTCGTTCCGCAGATGCTTCCTTTACAAAGCGGTGCCCCTTCATGAGGACAGTAATTATGCAATGCATAAAATTGTCCATCCAGACGGTACAGTCCAATAGACCTGCCTTCTACATCTACAATGATGTGATGACCTTCGATAAAATCCTTGGTCTCAGCTACAAAATGAGTTGCCATGCTCTCCCCCCACTTTACAGTTTGTACAAACTTTTGGCATTATCATAAAAAATTTTCTGATGTGATTCGGGACTTAACCGCTTCAAAATCTCCATCGGGGCATCGTTATCCCAATGCGGATAATCGCTGGAAAAAATAATGAAGTTTTCAGCATCGATCATATTGAACAAATCGATCAGGTCGCTTGGATTGTCCGGTTCCTCGATCGGTTGTGTAGAGAAATAGCAATGATCGCGGATATATTGGCTTGGCAGCCGTTTTAACCAAGGAACTTGCGACCGCAGCGCTTTGTAGTTTTTATCCAATCTCCACATCAGATGCGGTAGCCAAGCTAGCCCACCCTCCAGCATGACAAATTTTAAATCAGGGAATTTCTCGAACACACCCTCACACACTAAGCTTACTGTATGTGCCATATAGTTTTGCGATAAACAGGTATGCCATTCCAAATAACGAGTCGGAATTCCGGCCGCTGAAGCATAGGTGCCTCCCGATCCCTCGGCTCCAGGATGGATGGCCACTGGGAGGCCATTGCGCTCTGCTGCTTCATAGATCGGGTGGTATTGACGTTGCCCCAAACCTGCACGTTGGGCACTGCCCATGAGCACTTCAACGATGTCTGGATGTCCCGCGATACGGTCAATCTCCCTGGCTGCCAACAATGGGTCCTGACCTGTGACAAGCATCGCGCCTTTAAACGATTTGTGATGGGGCAGCCATTCCTTAATTAAATAATCATTGTATGCAGAACAAATAGCTGCCGCATAATCGGGATCGGGATTAACGCAAATGTTCATTGCATCTCCCGTTAAGATCGCGTACTCGATATTATTCGGTTCAATCAAATCCTTCACTAAGTATTCAGGGTCAGAAGCAGAGGGCCCACCAGTAGGAGGCATACTATCTTTACGGAAAACACCGATTGGCGACCACAAACCATGCCAGGGGTTCCCAATTCCACTGCTGGCAACCCGTGATTTCCACGGTTCAGGTAAATATTCAACCAAGTCGGACGGGGTTCTAAACGTGTTATGCACATCGGTATCAATTACGCGTGGCATGGAACTCATATGTTGCAATCCCCCTTACATTTGATACATATATTGTAAGTTGGAACTGATAAAATTACGATTGGTAATACTACGTTATCTTAAGTAATTCTACAATTTTACACTCTATTGCTTCTTCCTACGAAATGGGTTATTCAACATAAAAAAACCTCCACAACGGTTCTTGCCGTTGAAAGAGGTTTTTGATGTTAGAAGGTTACACGTTCTATAAGAACTATAGAAATCGCGAAAAGCCTAATTGGATAAGGATTACGTTCCAGGAGGGATTCGAACCCCCGACCCACGCCTTAGAAGGGCGTTGCTCTATCCAGCTGAGCTACTGAAACACGAACGATTTATAATATACCATACATCGATGAGGGACGCAAGTATTAAATGCATTTTAAAAATTTTCTAACGCGACTATGGACGTACACGCGATTCCATAAGTTAGTATCTATTAAGGTTGATAAACCAATTAGGGATTTACAAATAGCCAGAATTACAAGTATAATAACAATTAACTAAATGATTAAGTAAATTAGAATGGAGCGTGCAGCCTTCTCTAACAAAATGATTTTTTTACAGCAGGTTAAGCAAAATAATATGTCAGAGATTCTTAAAGGGATCTGGCGCTACCAGCAAGTATCTCGGGTTGAGCTGGTTGATCAGATCGGATTAACTTCAGGCACAATAACGAACCTTACACATGAGCTGATACAATTAGGGATTTTGCGCGAAAACGAGGCGATCTCGGGAAATGTAGGACGCAGACGGGTAATGCTAGGTTTTGACCCGCGATTTTATAGGATTATCGGGCTGGATATAGGGCGCTCAAGCTTTGAAATTGTGGTGATGGATTTAAACGGTACGATTCTGCAATCGATCGAACGGGATATGAATGGGCTTCAAGGGCCGGATGCCTATTTCGAGGTTATCACACCACTTGTGGCGGGGGTCAAAAGCGATATTGAAGCGGCAGGCTACAAGATTCTGGGGTTGGGGGCAGGCGTTCCTGGGCCGATTGATTATGATAGCGGGACTTTGCTGGCTCCTCCAAATTTTCCCGGCTGGAGCAACTATCCGCTACAGAAGATGCTGGAGGACCAATTCGGGCTTGTTACCCTGATCGATGATGATGCTCGAACTTCAGCAATGGCTGAGCGTTGGTATGGGCTAGGCAAAAATGTGAACAATTTGGTCTCCGTTACGCTAGGTATGGGCATCGGGGGTGGCGTGGTCACTGAAGGTAAAATCGTTCGGGGAACAAACGGCCTCTGTGGGCAAGTCGGGCATATGACGATTGTGCTTGATGGCAAAATGTGTGGCTGCGGCAATCGTGGCTGTTGGGAAACCGTAGGCTCCATCCCTGGTATTCTTGGTCGTTGGTCGGGTGGAAGCACGATTGAGGAATTGCAGGGCGCTATAAAGCGCAGAGAGCCTGAAGCGCTCCGATGTCTGGAGGATACGTTGGGTTTTATGGAGGCTGCTTTAGTCAATATTCAAAATCTGTATGATCCCGAGCTGATTTTGCTTGGTGGACGATTGTATCCATTGCTGTCAGACTACTTAGTGCAGGTAAAGCCACGAGTACAGTCCCGGTTATATGCTTTTGCTAAAGACCGCTTGCGAATCGAGCCTTCTACCTTTGGGAATTCTCAGAGTGCGGTTGGAGCTGCTGCGCTGCTGTTTGGATTTCTTTTGGCTGAACCGGTTCGTTTGTTGTCACTTAGAGAGAAATAATTTTTTTTGGTTAATTAACTTAATAATTAAGCGAATGAAGATAGCCTCAATCAAAGATGAAATGCTACAGGAAATCAAAAGTGCTTCAAAAGAAATCCAAAAGAAATCCAAAAAGAAATTTAAAAGTTAGGTGGGATGGAAGCATGCTTTATCGCCCGCTTCGCAACGAGGGCTGTCGAATTATAGACGATTTAAGCTTTAAGGGCTACCGCTCCTTGCTGCTAGAGAATGAAAAGCTACTGATTCATTTGCTATTGGATAAGGGCGCGGAGCCTATACGCTGGCTGCACAAGCCTTCAGATACTGATTTTATATGGATATCGGCCCAAGGGCTTTTCCGCCCTCACGGATTGTCCACGGACTATCAGAGTAACTATGCGGGCGGTTGGCAGGAGATGCTGCCTGAGGTCAGTTACACGTCCCAGTACCGCGGAGCTACATTGGAGCGTGGAGAGTCTGCCGTGACTCCGTGGGATTACCGGATTATGAAGGATGAGCCGGATGAAATTCAAGTTTTGCTGACCAATCGGCTGCGTTCGATGCCTTTTCTCATCGAGAAAAAGCTAACGCTAACCTCAGGCAGCGGGACGGTGAAAATCGAGGAGACGCTGACTAACTTGTCGCCCACGACCTCTCTTGAAGCCAATTGGGGACATCATTTGGCCTATGGGCGACCCTTCCTTACCGAGAAATCGGTTATTACTTTGGAAAAGGGTGCGCAAATATGCGATCCTATCAGCGGGGAAAGCTGGGCATGGCCTTTTATGGAAAAGGATGGCGCAGTTATCGATTTATCGGTAATGCCTGCGCCAGGTACAGTGAGGGACCTTTTATACATCCAAATGGAGGCATATAAGTACCAACTGACCAACCCGCTTACGGGCATAGGCCTTGAGGTTCGGTGGGATGGCAAGGTATGGCCTTATTTATGGTATTGGCAAAATTTTATGGCAGGTGTGGATGCTCCGTTTTTTGGATGTGATTATAATATTGGTTTGGAAATGTTCAATATCCCGCCGAAGCTGACTTTGGGAGAGGCTGCCGAGCAAGGGTATGCCTTGCAAATTCCCCCGAAGGGGAGCATGTCCTCGTGGTTGGAAATTGAAGCGGTTTCGGCTTTAATGTGAAGCAGATTGAGAAAAAGCTAGCTCCAGCTGCAGCATGAAGTAGGTCGATAAGGAATCGGCTGCCAGTTGCAATAAATGTATGGTGAAATGGGCAGAAGCAAGCCTTCCATAAAAATTTGAGGAGGTCTCAAGTGGATTCCGATAAACGATTATCTTTTAAGGGGATTAAGACGAATTCGGTGTATGAACGGACGAATCTGGTCACGATCAATAATATGGCAAGGCCTGATGAAGAGGCTGCTGAGGAGCTTTCGTCTGCAAACGCGCCTGAATTCATGGAACTGGTCGAGTCCATCCTTGCAGCCCGGCTGGAAGGGAAGCCTGTCATCTGGTCGATGGGGGCGCATGTGATCAAAAACGGGCTCTCCCGTTATATTATCGAGCTGGTCAGGAACGGATTCCTGACCCATGTATCCGGCAATGGAGCTACAAGCATCCACGACTTCGAGCTGGCTTTTCTCGGTGAAACCTCTGAGGATGTTGCCCGCTCGATTGAGGACGGCTCTTTCGGGATGTGGGAGGAAACGGGACGGTATATGAATGAAGCGATCCAAATGGGCGCTGAAGCGGGTTTAGGTTATGGAGAAAGCCTTTACAGGTATTTATCTGCGAATCCAGAGAAGTTCCCTCATTATAAGGATTGCGTGTTCGTCCAGTGCCAACAGTATGGTATCCCTTATACCTGTCATATTTCCATCGGGACGGATATTATCCACCAGCATCCGATCGTTAATTTTGCGGCGTTGGGCAAAGCATCAGGTGTGGATTTTCACCGGATGTGCCAATCCATTGCGGGGCTGAAGGATGGCGGGGTGTTTTTGAATTTCGGGTCGGCTATATCGGGACCGGAAATTTTTCTGAAGGGGTTGTCGTTAGCCCGCAACCACGGCTTGCCGATGAGCGGGATTATCGCCGCCAATTTCGACATTGTGCCGGTGACTGCCAAGGAACGGCCTGAGCCAAGCGACCCGAATTATCATTACCGGCCCCGGCGGGTGTTCGTCGATCGCTTAAGTGAAATTGACGGCAAAGGCTACCTGTTCCATGGCTTGCACCAGCAGACGATTCCAGTGTTATTCCATAGCCTTATGCGAAGGAAGAAGGAGCTGGGGCTCGAATTCCCTGCTCATGTGGAGCCAGTGGAGACGAGTGGGGCAAGTGGGAACATCGGCATTGGTGAGATTAGCGGAAGCAGCAGGACTAATGGAGGCATCGGGATTAGTGAGGGTGCCGGGAACCACGAGAACATCGGGACTAGTGAGGTCAGGGAAACCAGCAGGACTAATGGGATGATTGAGACTGACGATAACTTCGAGACTAACGCGATTATCAAGGAATCCAATGGGATCGACGAGAACAACAGCACTAGGAAGACCGTGCTCTATCCTCTTCACTCTAGGAATAGCAGGCTGCAGGTGAGCCAGTCGGAGGCATTGCTGCCGCCTGAAGGCAAGCTTGACCTGCGGGCAACCTGGGAGCCGCCACAGCTCGAGGAGTTCATCCAGAGGCTGCTGACAGCTAAGGAGCAGGGCAAACGCATCCTCGTTTCGATCGGCGGAAATATGATTGGCAGCGGTGTAAACCGCTACCTGATCGATTTGATCAAGCGCGGCTATATTAGCCATCTCGCTTTAAACGGAGCCGCATGCTTCCAAGATGTGGAACTGGCTGTAAGCGGCCAGGCTGAGGAGCTGGAGGACGGTTATTTGCGTGAGGGCAAGCTTGGGATGTGGGAAGAGGCCGCAGGCATTATCCATCATGCGTTGGAGGCTGGCCGGAACGAAAGCCGTGGGTATGGAGAAAGCTTGACGGATTACACCCGCAAGCATCCTAAGCAGTTTCCGTATTTGGAGGAAAGCCTGCTTGGTGCATGCGGTCGTTATGGGATCCCTTATACCTGCCATATTACTGTGGGAACAGACGATATTCAGCTTCACCCGAAGTCGGACCTTGCCTTGCAAGCTGGAGCCAGCGGTTACGATTTTCAAGCTTATTGCTATACGGTTGCGCATTTGGAGGGCGGTGTCTTTATGAACTTTGGCTCTGCAGTTACAGGACCGGAGGTTTTTCTTAAAGCGCTCTCGATCGCCAGAAATTTGCAATACGCTGTACATCATATTACGACGGCTAATTTTGATATTATCCGGTTAGGTGATTACTCCCAAAAAATTGGTTATGGCGACTGGGAATATTACTACCGGCCTCGTAAAAATATTGTGCACCGGCCTACTAGCCTCGGGGGAAAAGGCTTCCATTTGGAGGGCTTGCACCAAGAGACAATTCCTGCGATTTGGCATGCACTTGGAGTAGCCGAGCAGGCTAAGGGCAGCGAATGAGAGGGATTAGCTGAAAAAAATCCAGTTAATTCCTCCATAAATCCAGATAACTTCCTTTTTTATATGATAGGGACGAATCTAACGTTAGAAATTCCTGCTAAGGTAAAGTGTGACGCGCACAAATGCAGGAAGAGGCAACGAGTTTTTGCACAAACAAGCAGTAGTTGGTGGTATATAAACATTAGCGTATTTTTATGCAAACAGTAGCGTTTATACAAGCAGTAGTGATTTTTTTATACAATGGGAGGCAAAGCAAATGGTAAGCGGGAAGCAGGAAGGCCGGATCAAGGCGGTGCTATTCGATTTTGACGGCACGTTATCAACACTCAGGGCAGGGTGGGAGGAAACGATGGTGCCTCTTTTTAAAGAAGCTATCATTGGCAGCCATCAGCTAACAGCTGAGCAATCAAGCGAGCTCGACCAAGAGATTGCTGGCTATATTGACCAATCGACAGGTATCCAAACCATTTATCAAATGCAGTGGTTAGCCGAAAAGGTAAAGGAGAAGGGCTGGAATCCGGAGGTTAAGGGTGAATGGGAATATAAGGCTGAATACAACAGGCGGCTGCTGCTCCATGTGGATGAACGGATTAGAGGTTTGCAGACAGGCAAATACCGTCCTGGGGATTTTTTGATAAAGGGCTCGGAGCACATACTTGAGCTCCTGCACCAGCAGGCTATTCCCATGTATATCGCTAGCGGCACGGACCATCCCGATGTGGTGAACGAGGCGGAGGTGTTGGGGGTACGGCATTATTTTAAAGAGATCGCGGGTGCTCCTGTAGGTCGGGCGGATTGCTCGAAGGAGAAGGTTATCAGCGATTTGCTGGCGCAGGGGGACTTGCAAAGCGAAGGGCTTGCGGTTATTGGTGATGGCAAGGTGGAGATTCGGCTGGCTAAGGAAAACGGAGCGTTGGCGCTTGGGCTGGCGAGTGACGAAGATAAGCGTGAGGGCTTGAATGCGGTTAAGGTAGAGCGGCTGCAGGCTGCTGGCGCAGATTGGATCGCGGGGGATTTCACGGATACGGCCCAGTGGATGCAATGGTTAGGGCTGGACGCAGAGCTGGAATAGGGCAAGACGCTAGGTAGGGCACGGCTAGGCGCAGGGCAAGGCGAAAAGGATGAGTACAGGAAATGTGGTTGAAATACGAGTTGCTAAATATAAGGAGGATTATTGATGTTTTTGACGTTGGATAAATTGTGGAAGCGCATTGAGGAAATTGAAAAGCACCGTTACGTGGAGCATCGCGAAATGCCATCCTACTCGTTCTGGGTCGATAAGGAGGCAGAAATTGCTGCGATGCCGCCAGAGGATAGTGAATGGGGGCACATTTCGGTCGGAGATCGCTGGAAGGGCTGGGATCTGACGGCCTGGTTGAAAACGGAAACGACGGTTCCTGCGGAATGGGCGGGTAGGCAGGTTGTGGGGCTGTTTGATTTTGGCAAAACAGGTGCCGGGCATAATTCGGGCTTCGAATCACTGCTTTATGTCAATGGAGAGCCTTACCAGGGAGTTGGAAGCAATCATAAAGAAGTATTTTTCCCTGAATCCTTCCTTGGGCAAAAGGTAGAGCTGCTGTTCAAAGTGTGGAGTGGCTTAAGCGGGGCGGATGGCACAAAAACTGAGCAGGAGCACCAGCTCCACCTGTCTGCGCTTGCTGTGCTGGAAACGGAAACCGATGACCTGTACCATACGGCGTTTGCTGTTTACCATACGATCCAGGTGCTGGAGGAGAACCGTTGGGAAAGGCAGGCGTTGGTGAAAGCGCTCGATCGCGCCATGCTGCTGTTGAATTGGAGGGTGCCGGGAGATGCGGCATTTTACGCAAGTGTGAGCGAGGCCAATACGAAGCTCAAAGAGGAGCTGGCGAAGCTTCCCAGCTTCCAGCCTTTAACGGTGCGCTGTATCGGACACACGCATATCGATGTAGCCTGGCTGTGGCGCTTGAAGCATACGCGGGAGAAAGCGGTTCGTTCCTTCTCAACCGTGCTGCGCTTGATGGAGCAGTTCCCGGAATATATATTCCTGCAAACCCAGCCACAGCTGTATGAATATATCGAGCAGGATTACCCGGAGGTTTTTGCCAAAATCAAAGAGCGCGTCCAGGAAGGCCGTTGGGAGGCTGGGGGTGCGATGTGGCTTGAATCGGATTGCAATATCCCTTCAGGAGAGTCGCTTGTGCGCCAGCTTTTGTATGGGATGCGGTATTTTGAAAATACCTTTGGCGTAAAATGTGAATATTTATGGCTGCCTGATGTGTTTGGTTACAGCTGGGCGTTACCACAAATTTTGCAAAAAAGCGGGCTGCGCCATTTTATGACAACCAAAATCAGCTGGAACGTGTACAATCGTTTCCCGCATGATACGTTTTATTGGCGGGGCATCGACGGTACGGAGGTGCTGACGCATTATATCACCACACCGGAAACGGATGTTCCGGAGAGTACCTTTACCCGCTATTATACCTACAACGGGCAAGTATTGCCGTCTACCTTAAGCGGCATTTGGAACAATTACCGCGACAAGGAGATTAACGATTCCGAGCTGCTGCTTTCTTATGGCTATGGGGACGGAGGCGGCGGACCGACACGCACGATGCTGGAAATGCGCAGAAGGCTGGAAAATATGCCAGGTATGCCGAGGGCTATAACGGGGCGTGCGGATGAATTTTTTACGAAGCTGGAGCAAACCGTGGAGCAGACCGACCGTTATGTCCACCATTGGGATGGGGAGCTGTATTTGGAGCTGCACCGCGGCACCTATACCTCACAGGCATATGTGAAAAAAATGAACCGGCACATGGAGTTTCTATTGCGTGATGCCGAGATGGTATCGATCTTCAGCAGCCCGCTCACGGGCTACGCTGCTTATCCGCAAAAGCAGCTGTACGACAGCTGGAAAATCGTGCTGCGCAACCAGTTCCACGATATATTGCCAGGCTCCTCGATTACCGAGGTATACGAGGACTGCCGTACGGAATATGCTGAGGCAGAGCAGCTGGCGCAAGGGGCGCTGGCAGACGGTATGGAGCTGTTGGCATCAAACATCAAGGTAGAGGGTGGCGGCTGGCTGGTAGTGAACTCCTTGCCGTGGCCGCGCAGCGAGATTGTGGAGCTCTCGTGGGAAGCAAGCTATGAGGGACAGCATTGGATGGACGTGTCTGGGCACCGCATAGCGGCCGAGCGAGTCCTCGGGCAGCCGGGGCAGGGCGACACGCTGCAGCTGCTGGTCACAGATATACCAGCAATGGGGTATACGACGGTTCGGATGGCAACGGCGGAGATACCGGCAGAATTGGGGCAGACGCTGGGTACAGCAGAAACACTGGAAGAGCCGCAGGCATCAGGAGCCGATTCCGAAGAACGTCAAGCCAAATCAGAGGGAGCCTCGCCATTTATTTGCGGGGAGCAGAGCGTGTCTACGCCCTTTTATGAAATCGAATGGAATGCTGCCGGACAGCTTAGCCGTGTGTTTGACAAGCGCTCCAAGAGAGAGGTTCTGGCCGTAGGCGAGCTGGGTAACCGATTTGATGTGCATGAGGATAAACCAGCTTATCATGATAACTGGGAAATCGATATTTTTTATTTGGAAAAGGTCAGCCATATTACCGACCTGCGCTTCGCCACATGGATCGAGCAGGGGCCATTGCGTGCAGTAATTCGTTTTGAATGGGAGTACGGCCAGACGCTGGTCCAGCAGGATATGATCGTGTATGCGCACCATCCACGGATTGATTTCTCAACCTGGGTGGACTGGCAGGAGCGGGAAACACTGCTCAAGGTTGCTTTTCCTGTATGTGTTCGCGCCGCTGCGGCTACCTATGAAATCCAGTTCGGGCATGTACAACGTCCCACACATTGGAATACAAGCTGGGATTATGCACGTTTTGAGACGTGTGCGCATAAATGGGTCGATTTATCCGAGCGTGGCTTTGGTGTCAGCCTCCTCAACGACTGCAAGTACGGACATGATATTAAGGAGCATGTGATGCGCCTTACACTGATTAAATCGTCCAACAAGCCAGATCCTGAATGCGATAAAGGGGAGCACACGTTCACCTACTCACTGTTGCCACATGGCGGGGATTGGTTTGCAGCCGGCACGGTTGAGCAGGCTTACCGGTTGAATGTTCCGGTAGTGGTCACGGAAGTGAAGGCTCAATCAGAGCCACAAGCCCAATTACTGTCTGGGCAAGGACAGTCCCAGTATGCTGGGCAAGCAATGACCCGCTATCTGCCTGCTGCACTTAGCTTTATCGGCGTGAGCGGCGACCATGTGATGATCGATACGGTCAAGAAAGCCGAGGATTCCGATAGCTGGATTGTTCGCTGTTATGAATATGCAGGCAAACGTGGCGAGGTTGCCTTTGCTACGCATTACCAAGTGGACGAGCTCGAGGAAGTCAATTTGTCTGAATGTGAAGGTGTTGCTGTAGCGCATACCGGCCAAACATTCACTGCTTTCTTCAAGCCCTTCGAATTGAAAACGTTCCGCATCGTTTTCCGTATGGAAAACTAAGAAGGAGGCTCTCAGATGATAAAAGATGAATCGCCTACTTTATCCTCGATCCAGCAATTTAAAGGATTGTCGCGGGAGCGGGTAGACGAAATATTGCAAGGGATCTCGACTTTAAAGGTTGGCGTGATTGGAGACGGCTGCCTGGATGTGTATTGGCATGCGGATATGACGCAAAGCGAATTGTCTAGAGAGACACCGCATTATAACCTGCCCGTCACCCGGGAGCGTTTCGCTCCCGGAGCGGCGGGCAATGCGGCAGTTAATTACAAGGCGCTTGGCTGCCTGGAGGTTAGCTTCTGCTCGATGGCAGGGAATGATTGGCGCGGCCAGCAGCTGCAGGAGGCGTTCCGGTTGCGCGGCATCAACGATGCTTATGTGCAGGTTGAGCCGGGGCGGGTAACCCCAGCCTACTGCAAGGTGATCCTGCAAGGGCTGCAGGGAGCGGAGCAAGAGGCACCGCGCATTGATTTTATCAATGAGCAAGGCTGCTCCGAAGCGGCTACGCAGCGGCTTGTGCAGCAATTGGACCTGATGGCTGCACAGGTGGATGTGATCAGCGTAACCGACCAGCTGGAGCATGGCGTGATTGGCCCAAGCGTACGGGATCGTTTGGCTTACTGGGCAGGGCAAGGCAAGCGGATCGTTGTAGACAGCAGAGACCGGATTGGCCATTTCAAAGGGATGGTCCTTAAGCCTAATGAGCTCGAAGCATTACGGTGGTACAATGGGAGCTTGAAGCATCTGCAAGCAACAGAAAGCGAACTATTGCGGGCAGGGCAGCAGCTGAGTAAACTTGCCGAGGCGCCATGCTGCATTACATGGGGAGACAAGGGAGCAGTTTGGTTCGAGGACGGACAGATGACGTTCGTCCCAACCAAGCCCGTAGCGCCTCCGATCGATATTGTGGGTGCAGGCGATTCGTTTACGGCGGCTTTTTTATCGGCATGGGGGGTTGGCTGCACAGGGCCTGAGGCGGTAGCCTTTGCCCATCTGGCGGCCGCTGTAACCGTAGGCAAGTGTGGGGAAACCGGCACCGCCTCTCCACAGGAAATCAGGGATCGCTGGCAGCGGCTTGCCGAGTAAGCAGCTGTACGGCTATCGCTAATGTAGGTTGTATAGGTAGTAGAGGTAGAGAGAAGTAGCGGTAGAAAAGAAGTAGGGGTTCGGGCATGGGCAGCAAATGTTCATGCCCCAACCGTGCATTGTTGCTAGAATTCCGTTGAATATAAGCGGAACTAGGAATCCATGAACAACAGCAATCGGAGGAACATCCGGGCCGCACAGTGAGACTTGATTCACCGGGCTTGTAGACAAGGGGGCTTAGAGATTGGGGAGTTATCCATTCAAACTGCTATTTCAAAGGAATAAATTATTTGCCAAAATTCTGATGTACTTTCTATCCTTATTGATTCCTATTATGATTATAGGCTTGATCGTGTATGTCAATGTAGACCAAGTAGTCAAGAGAGATGTCTCACAAAAGCTGACGGATAATTTGAAGTTTTCCTCACAGACGGTCGATATTTATTTGCGTATGGCGCAATCAACCAATAATAGTTTATTTTCAAGCCCGATTATTGAGCAAAATGTAAAGCCTTTTGGACAGCTTACCAATGAAGAAAAGGTAAACTTGCAATTAATTGTAAGAGCGCTTGCCGGAAACCGAAATACGAGCAGCTCTTTCATCGATCATATATTTATGTATACGGATGCGATCAAGGTTTATACAAGCCAGGAAATGGCGGATTTTGATTTGTTTTTCGACAAGTTTTATCGGATGGACAGCTACAGCAAAGACTTTTGGAAGCAGAAGCTACAATCGACCCAGCTATTTGAATTGCTTTTGCCTACTAAAGTACATAGCTACATAGATAGCGATATTACCCGCTTGGTGATTCCGAGTGTTTCTACGCAATTCGTCAACGGCAATCTAGTGACGATGGTAACGAGCCTTTCGCTTCCAGCGATTGCAGCTTCCCTGCAAAATAATGCGATTTTCTCGTCCTCCAAATATCTCATTTTAAATAAAAACCATCAGGTTATTCTAAACGATAGCGGTTACACAGAGCCGACGCTGCAGCAATTAAGCCAGCAGATGCAGGAAGCTGTCTCCACGTTATTTATGGAAGTAGCTGGGCAGGAATCCTTGGTCGTCCATGTTCATTCTGATGCATTTGGCTGGGACTACTATTCGATTACGCCAACCGAAGCCTTCGGCAAAGAGCCTGACAGCATTCTTAGCCTTGTATTCTGGATTTGTATCACCTTAATGATAATCGGAGTTTGCTTCTCCTTCATCTTCAGCATCAATCTGTACAATCCGATCAAAAATATTAGAAATATTCTCGTCCAGAGTGAACAGGAAATGAATTTTACGAATGAAATTAGAAGCAATGACGAGATGCAGGTCATCGGCAGCCGGATTGACCAATTAATCCAGCAAAATCGGGATGCCGTCCTGAAGGTCAACCAATATTCCAATGGCATGCTTGACCAATTTTTTGCAGGTTTGTTCCGCGGACAGCCCTGGGCACAGCAGGAATCATTAAGCCAGATTCTTGATGATATCGGGTTTCAAGCTGATAGCTATTTATGCTGCTGCTTTATGTTCCAATATAAGGAGCGGTTTTTCCGCGATATTGGGGAGGAGGATAGGCTGTTGATCCAAGGGAAGATGAAAAAGGTGCTATGGGGGATCATGGAGCAGCATGTCCATTGCTATTTGATGGAATATGAGCAAAATTTTTATGTGAGTATTATTAACCTGAAGCAAGGCGAGGACAACGAACGGCGAGAGTTGGCTCTGGCTTTGGAGCAAATTAAGCTAACCTTCGAATACGATATGATTTATTGCGAATTAATTATCGGGTTGGGCAAAACCTACACGCAGGTGGGTGATATTGCCAAATCGTATAGCGATGCGATAACGGCTATGGACCAGAGCAAGGATTCTTCGGATATGGCCATTGCGGATGCGGTGGGACTGACCATCGAGCAGAACTATTATTATTCATTTTTGGATGAGAAAAAAATCGTGAACGGTTTGAAAGCGGGCAATGTAGAGGTATTGGAAACTGAGGTGGAAAGCTTGATTCAAGCGAACAAAAGCCGTGGTGTGTCTTATTCTTACCTTGGTGCCTTACTTGTTGAATTATGGAATACCGGTATCCGTTACACAAATGAGCGGCAGCTGGACATTCATATTTTACTTACTGAAGAAGAGTATGCAGTGCTGGCCAATAAAAATATAACGCCCAATGAGTTCAATGACAGGGTGCGGCTGCTCATACATTTCTATGAGCGGATCGTGGCTGAAACGGCGACAAAAGGCGAACGCCGAACCGGAACCGTGATCTCGTTCATTACCTCCTACATTGAAAGCAATTATGAGAAGGATATTTATTTGGAAAATATTGCAAATGAGATTGGCCTGTCAGCAAAGTATGTATCCCGGATGTTTAAGGAAACAACAGGGACGAGCATCACGGATTATATAAGCTTGATTCGGATGGCAAAGGCTAAAGAGCTGCTGACGGAAACTGATTTAAAAATTAACGAAATCGCAGACCGAATCGGGATGAATAGCAGGACGACCTTCTTAAGAATGTTTAAAAAGCATGAAGGTATCTCGCCAATCGATTATCGTAACATTAACACGAGACAATAAAAGTTTACCAGCGAAGCTTATTCACCCGTCGGTTAAAATCGACCTTTTGCATCAAGGTGGAATAACGTATCGCAGAGGATACAGGTGGAATTACGCATCATCGTACTCTGTATCGGTTCTATTCAAGACGATTATCGCCATTTACACTATAGGAGTGAGCAGGACATCACATTTTCCAAGGAGGAGAACAAGAAATGAATAAAAAGGGGTATCTGGCAGCAGGCTGCTCGGTCGCTGTATTAGGTGGCTTATTGGCAGGTTGCGCAGGGGAAACGAAGTCTACAGGCAGCGGCACCAAGGCTGCAGAGGATTCAAAACAACCAGTAGCAGTAACATGGATGAGATATGAGCACCCAAGCCAACCGCTAGTCGCCAATTCGAACTTCGTTAAAGAAAGCCTGAAAAGAAAAAATATAAAGTTGGAAATTCAAAGCACACCACAAAGCAATTATGATGATAAAAAGAAAACGTTAATCGCCACCAATACATTACCCGATGTCACGCTTGTGAAGCAGGATGATATCTCTAACTTTGCAGATACGGGTGTATTTCTGGATTTGACCCCATATTTGGATAAAATGCCTAATTTCAAAAAGGTTATGGCCGAATACCCGGAAATTAATAAAAACAAAATAGATGGCAAGCTCTATGGCTTTCCTCTTACGCAAAAAGTAGGGGCCTCCCAATCGGGGCAGGTTCCAGTCATTCGGATCGATTTACTCAAAAAATTAAATCTGCAAACACCTACTACCTACGAGGAATTGTACCAGGTATTTAAAAAGCTGAAGGAAGCTTATCCCGAAACCTTCCCGTTCACAAGCCGAGCGGCTAACGGTCTGACAGGTACGGAAAATCTGATTAATCCGATTGCTTTTGGTATGGGCAGTGGATACACAAACGTAAGTGGAGCCAAAATTTATTACGACCCAGCATTGAAGCAATATAAATTCGGTCCAGCTATGCCGCAATTCAAAGACGCGATTACCTATTTGCATAAGCTGCATAAAGAGAAATTGCTGGATCCCGATTATACAACCGCAACCTCGCAAATTTGGCAGGAGAAGCTAAGCTCGGGTAAGTCCTTGTATTATATGGATAATACCGGCTTCGGCGTTACTTTTAACGTTGCGTTACAGAAGCAGAATCCAGAAGCTAAATTCGACCTGATTCCTACCCTTGCTAGCGATAAGGGCGTTAAGCGTGGGCTGCTGTATCAACTGGATCATTTATCTGAATCCTATGCCATCAGTGCAAATACTAAAAATGCTGACAAAATCATTGAATATATCGATTGGATATACTCAGATGAAGGTACGAAATTGAGTTCATGGGGCCTTGAGAATGAGCATTACACGTTGGTAGATGGGAAGCCCGTTCAAAAAGCAGAGTTTGCTGACAAATTTAAGGATAAAACTGATAAAATGGCTGCTTTTAAATCAGAGCTTGGTATTGGCTACCTAGGGTTCGCCTTACAAGCGGACGATAGTATCGATCTTCCAAACCAAGATAAAGCCATGACGGAGTGGACCAATAAAAACCTGGCTTCTATTAAAGATGGCTCTGGTTTTAGAATGGCTTATGATCCTGCCTTTACTAAAGAAGAGCGTGAAAAATTAAAGCAATTAAGAACCCAGCTGGATGCGTATTTAACACAAATGATGGACAAATTCATTATGACGGATGGCGCTTTAGACAAGGAATGGGATGCGTTCATCCAGCAGTGTAAGGAAAAAGGCTCCGAGGAAATTGAGAAAATCTACAATACGGCATTAGCCAGAGCTAAGTAAAAGGTACAGCAAGAGAAATAAAGAACGAAAAAGTGGGAAACCGTGTCTGGTCTGTTGACAGAGGCGGCTCCCTCTATTTTCGCACAAAGGAGTGGATTCCCATATCGACTGTTGTAGGCAGCCCTTCCGTGTCCTCTAAACCACCACGAAGCCAAACAAGATGGACAGCCATTCGCAAAAAGCTGCAAAAAAGCAAATATTTATATGCGATGTTTGTGCTTCCTTTTATTTATTTTATGATTTTTCATTATGCACCGATGGTTGGCAATGTCATGGCTTTTCAAGAGTATTCGATCATGAAAGGCGTGTTTAACAGTCCTTGGGCGGGGCTGAAATATTTCAAGCAGTTTTTGTATGAGCCTTATTTCTGGAAGGTGCTGCGCAATACCTTAATGCTCAATTTATATGCGCTGCTTTTTTATTTTCCGGCTCCAATTATTTTTGCGATTTTGGTCAATGAGCTAAGAAGCATAGCTTTCAAGCGTACGATCCAAACGGTAACGTACATCCCACATTTTTTGTCCACGGTGGTGGTTGCTGGGATGATTGTCAATTTTATTTCGATCTCCGGTCTTATTAATCAAATCATTACCTACTTTGGGGGAGAAGCCCAGACGTTCATGGCATTGCCTGAATGGTTCCGTACGATTTATATCAGCTCGGAAATTTGGCAGGGGATGGGCTGGGGCTCGATTATATATTTGGCTGCGTTGGCTTCGATTGATCCTGGACTCTATGAAGCAGCAACGATTGACGGGGCGAACAGGTGGCACAAAATTCGGCATATTACGTTGCCCGGCATTGCTACGGTGACTACGATTATGCTGTTGTTAACCATTGGGCATATGCTGTCTGTAGGTTTTGAGAAAATTATTTTGCTATATAGCGGGCCGACATACGAAACTGCAGATGTATTACAAACCTATGTGTATCGCCGTGGACTTATTGATGCTGATTTCAGCTTTGCTGCAGCTGTAGGTATTTTTCAATCCGTGATCTCGCTGATTTTAATCGTTGCAGCGAATCAGGCTGCCAAGAAGATCCAAGGCGCTAGTTTATTCTAAGGAGGACAAATCCGGGATGAGATTGAACAAGATTAGTCCCTTTGACATTGTAAATGTAATACTCATGCTGCTTTTGATCGTTGTTACGATCTATCCCTTATATTATATGGCTATTGTGTCCGTAAGCTCAGGCATAGCCGTACAAAGAGGCGAAGTTTTCCTGTTCCCTATCGAGTTTTCTTTAAAGGCTTATTCCATTGTATTTGATGATCCGGCAATTATCCGTTCTTACATGAACACCTTGCTGTATACCTCGCTTGGGGTCGTTGTTAATTTGTTTATGACGATGTTATGCGCGTATCCGCTCTCGAAAAGATATTTGTACGGCAGGTCGCTATTTGCTTTTTTTGTTGTATTTACGATGTTTTTCGATGGCGGTTTAATTCCGAGGTATACCGTTATCCATTCGCTAGGGATGGTTAACACGATCTGGGCGTTACTGATCCCGACAGCGATCAATGTGTTTAACATGATTTTGATGCGGACGTTTTTTGAGGAAATACCCGATGCTCTCTACGAGTCGGCTACTGTCGATGGTGCAGGGGAAGGAACGATTTTGTGGAAAATCGTGCTGCCTTTATCGCTGCCGGTTATGGCGACGATGTTCATCTTTTATGCGGTGGCGCATTGGAATAGCTTCTTCCCTGCGATGATATATTTGAATGATAAGGATTTATATCCGCTGCAAATTCTAGTACGTAACATCGTGATTCAAGGCGAGCTATCCTCGCAAACAACAGAAACGGGCTCAGCCGAAGGTATTACCATGATGGCGCAAAATGTTAAGTATGCGGTCGTGTTTGTTGTTATTTTACCTATCTTACTCATTTACCCATTCGTGCAAAAATATTTTATCCAAGGCGCTATGTTGGGCGCGGTGAAGGGCTAGTCAGCGTATCCAACGAGTTGCTTGGGTTGAGTGTGCAAACAATTAAAAGGAGCAGTGGACATGACCGGAAATGAAAATACGAAGGTTCACCTAATAGGCAACGCCCATTTAGACCCCGTTTGGTTATGGCAGTGGCAGGAGGGTTATGCGGAGATCAAAGCAACGTTCCGCTCTGCATTGGACCGCTTGAATGAATTTCCTGAATTTGTGTTTACATGCGCTTGCGCAGCCTATTACCAATGGGTGGAGGAAAATGCGCCTGAGATGTTCGCGGAAATTCATGACCGCGTTACCGAAGGCCGCTGGGTAATAACGGGCGGCTGGTGGATCCAGCCGGACTGCAATCTGCCGTCAGGCGAATCGTTTGCCCGCCATGGTTTGTATGGACAGCGTTATTTTCTGGAGAAGTTCGGGATTATGGCTAGTGTTGGCTATAACGTCGATTCATTTGGCCATCACGGGATGATGCCACAAATTCTCAAGCAAAGCGGGATGGACTATTATCTGTTTATGCGTCCAGAAGCGCATGAGAAAAATCTGGAAAATGATTTATTTTGGTGGGATTCCGAGGATGGCAGCCGTGTCATGACATTCCGTCTGTCAGACAGCTACGCTAACTTTACGAAGCATGGCAAGGATGCCAAAATTCTTAAGCATAAGCAGCTTGCCGAAGAAAAAGGACATGATTATATGTCGTTCTACGGAGTGGGTAACCATGGTGGTGGACCCACGGTAGCTAATCTGCAGCTAATTGATGAGATACGTGAAGAGCATGGCCGGGACCGCATTATTCTTAGCTCGCCAAATCAATTTTTCGCAGATATGGTCGAAGCCAATCCGACAATTCCGGTCGTTAAGGACGAAATGCAGCGTCATGCCGTTGGTTGTTATTCTGCCCATTCAGAATCAAAGGCGAACAACCGCCGTGCTGAGCACCGTCTGTTAAGTGCAGAGAAATTCTCCTCATTTGCCCATATGACGCTGGGGCTTCCTTATCCGAAAGCAGCGCTAAACCTAGCTTGGGAAAACGTCATGTTTAACCAATTCCACGATATTATGGGCGGCTGCAGCATTAAAGAGGCGTTCGATGACGTAAGGGAATTCCACGGTGAAGCGTTAGCGATAGGAGCCAGGACCTTAAACGCAGCGATGCAAAAAATGTCATGGGCGATCGATACGATGAAGCCTGAGGTGAAATCGCTGAGCAAGGATAAGGATTGGCAAACCTGGGAGCAGGATGATTTGGGCGCGCCCATTGTCGTGTTTAATCCCTTGTCTTGGGAAGTGGAAGCGCTAGTTAAGGTAAACAAAAAGCTGAAGAGCGTTACTGATGAAACCGGAGCGCCCGTAGCGATCCAAACCGTACGTGCCTCACGGACGAACGGGAAGGAAGACAAATGGGATTCCTTGATCACTGTTCGTGTCCCAGCATTTGGCTACCGTGTTTACTGGACCTACCGAGATAAAGAAATAGCAGCAGAAGCATTGGCTGGTGAAGTCCGTGTGGATGGCAATACACTGGAAAATGCGTTCGTTCGAGTTGAGCTGGAAGCCCACACGGGATACATTCAGAGCATCTTCGATAAGCAGACGAATAGCGAGCTATTAAATGGCAAAGGCGCCGTACCGATTGTGATCGATGAGTTTCACAGCGACACCTGGGGGCACGGGCTGAAGCAATACCGTGATGAAATTGCTCGCTTCAGCGATGCGAGGATTCAAGTGCTGGAAGAAGGATCGCTGCGTTCGACATTGCGCGTGACCAGCCGATACAATGGCTCGGTGTTGCGCCAGGATATAAGCCTGGGGCATTTGTCAGGCGACCTGCAGGTTCGTGTGCAGCTAGATTGGAGAGAGAAGCATAAGATGCTGAAGCTCGCTTTTCCCATCCGTGTGGAGCAGCCGGAGTCCGTATCGGAAATCCCTTATGGCTATATCGAACGCGCTACCGATGGAAACGAAGTGCCTGGGCAGCAATGGGTGGATGTATCGGGTAAGGTGCCTCGTGAAGCAGAGGAGATAAAAGAAGCTGATGGAGCTGTTGAGGCAAGTGGAGTGGCGGATGATGCTGAACAGCAAGTTAGAGGGATGGCGCTATTGAATGATGCGAAATATGCCTATGATGTGTTGGGCAGCGAAATTAGAATGACCGTTGTGCGCAGCCCGATTTTCGCTGACCATTTTGGTGAGCGTGATGAGCAGGTTGAATTTATGGATCAAGGTGTGCAGGAATTCACCTACACCCTCACCCCGCATGCTGGCGACTGGAAGCAGGGTCGATTAGTCCAAAAAGCGAATGAGCTGAACGTACCACCTTTGCTGATGTGGGAAACGTACCATGAGGGACAGCTGCCGCAATATTTTCAAGGCATCGAGGTTTCCGCGGAGTCGGTAGTGGCAACAGCCTTCAAACGGGCTGAGGATGGTGACGGCTGGATTGTCCGCTGCTACGAAACCTTGGGTCAGGAAACGGAAGTCGCCATTAAGCTGCCAGTGCTGAAGCGAGAATGGAAAGCAACCTTTGGCAAATGTGAAATCAAAACCTTCTGGATTCCTGATGATTCGAGCCTGGATATTGCAGAAGTCAATTTTATTGAGCTGCACCAAGTAGTCTAAGCTTACAATATAAAACGAAAGGAGCTTGTCGATGAACGTTACACTTGCAGAAATGTGCAACAAATACCCTGAGCTTGACGTATGCTTACCTGATTTGGAAAAAGCTTTTGCCCTATTGAAGCAAACCTATCGGGGAGGTGGCAAGCTATTGCTATGCGGCAATGGGGGCAGCGCCTCGGATAGTGAGCATATTGTCGGTGAATTAATGAAGGGCTTTCGCTCCAAACGGGTATTATCTGAGGCAGCCGAAAGTGCTTTCCTAGCTCAATTCCCGGAGGATGGCGATTTTCTAGCTGCTCATTTGCAAGGGGCATTGCCTGCGATTTCTTTGGTCAGCCATTCCGCACTCATTACGGCTTTTGCCAACGATGTGTCGGCGGAAATGATTTTTGCCCAGCAGGTGTACGGTTATGGCAAGCCCGGCGATACACTGCTCGGGCTTAGCACCTCCGGCAATTCGGCCAATGTGAAACGGGCCATGCAGGTTGCCAAGGTGCAGGGCCTTCATACGATCGGCCTTACAGGGAGGCATGGGGGGCAAATGTCCGAGCTATGCGATGTGACGATCCGGGTGCCATGGGATCTGACTCCGGACATTCAAGAACGCCACCTGCCCATCTACCATGCCTTATGCATTATGCTGGAGGAGGAATTTTTCCCATCATGAGGATTATGGCTGGAATCGACATCGGAGGGACTAAATGTGCGGTTAGCTTGGGCGTAGCCGTCAGCGACCAAATCGAAATTATAGCCAAACGCAGATTTGCGACGTTGGCTGAGCCTTTGGCGAATGTAGCACGCTTGCTGAGCGAGCTAGAGGAGCTGCTGGCCGAGCATGCGAGCCGTGGCGAGCTGGCTGCGATAGGCATTAGCTGCGGCGGACCGTTAGATAGCGCGGCGGGCTTGATTCTGTCTCCGCCGAATTTGCCGAATTGGTCGCGTATCGATGTCGTCAGCCCCTTCCGCGAACGATTCGCGGTTCCTGTCGGTTTGCAAAACGATGCCAATGCATGTGCATTGGCGGAATGGCAGTGGGGAGCAGGCAGGGGCAGCCGCAACTTGATCTTTTTGACCTTCGGCACGGGAATGGGGGCCGGACTGATTCTGGACGGCAGGCTGTATTCGGGAGCCTCCGATATGGCCGGTGAAGTCGGGCATATCCGCCTGGAGCCTACAGGTCCTACTGGCTATGGCAAAGCGGGCTCCTTTGAGGGGTTTTGCAGCGGTGGCGGCATTGCTGAGCTGGGCCGTTCCTTGGCTGCCCAGATGTTCGCGGAAGGGCAAAGCCCTTCCTTTTGCTCCGAGCCCGAGCGGCTTGCGGAAATTACCGCAGAAGCGATCGGAGAAGCTGCCAAGCGGGGCGAAGCGGATGCGGTTGGAATTTTTCAGACTGTTGGCCGTAAGCTTGGCAGCGGTTTGGCTCTGCTGGTTGATATCCTCAACCCGGACTGCATCGTGATTGGCAGCATTTACGGCAGGCAGCAGGCCCTTCTGGAGCCGATCATGCTCGAAGCGCTTGGTTGCGAAGCGCTCCCGCTTTCGTTATCGGTCTGCCGGATCGTCCCTGCAGGCTTAAAGGAAAATGTCGGCGATTATGCCGGATTGTCTGTGGCCTTGCACCAGTTGGCCACAGCCTAAGCATGAAATTATTTGACTAACGATAAGGTGGGAACTTGAGATGACTAATATTGTCGATGGTGTATGGCCAACAATGCTAACGCCATTCACGGAAAATAATGAATTGGATATTCCGAATTTAGAACGGCTGGTAGATTGGTATATCGGGCAGGGCGTGCATGGTTTATTCGCCGTTTGTCAATCCAGTGAAATGTTCAAGCTTAGCCTTGAGGAAAGATTGAAGGCTACTGAAACTGTGGTCAGGCAAGCGGCCGGTCGTGTTCCTGTCATTGCCTCAGGCCATACTTCGGATCGGATTGAGGATCAAATAAACGAAATTAAACTAATTTCGGCTACGGGCATCGAAGCCTTTGTAATGCTGACGAACCGTTTGGCGGACGAGCATGAGTCCGATGAGGTATGGAAAATTAATGCACAGCGGATTCTAGAGGCAGTTCCCCATGTGAAATTTGGTTTGTATGAATGCCCTTATCCTTACAAAAGGCTGGTCAATCCAGCCCTTCTACAGTGGTGCGTATCGACGGGTCGCTTCTTGTTCCTGAAGGATACCTGCTGCAATATCGAAGAAATTCAAGCAAGGCTTGCCGTTCTGGAAGGAACCGGGCTGAAGCTGTTTAATGCCAATTCGGCTACACTGCTTGAGTCGCTCAAGCAAGGCGCTGCAGGCTTCAGCGGCATTATGGCTAACCACCATCCTGCCTTATATGTTTGGTTAACAGAGAATTGGAGCACACAGCCTGAGAAGGCGGAGCGGGTGCAGGATTTCTTGGGCTTGGCTTCTGCTATCGAAGGGCAATATTATCCAGTCGATGCTAAATACAACATCCAGCTGTCAGGCGTGCCTATTTCGCTTACAACTCGTGTTAAGGATGGAAATGGGCTCCAGCCGCACCAGCGTGCGCTGGTAGAGCAGCTGAAGCGTTATGCAGACGGTGTGCTGGCTGAGTTAAAGAACTAATGTGCTGAATTAATGAAATAATGCAATGGCAAAAAGGACTCCGTTTGTTAATTCGCGAGTCCTTTTTGCATATTGTTTATTTATCCGATCAAGGCTTAATATAATCGTTATTCCTGTTTTACGTGGGCGTCAGGTGCCTTATCCGCTACGAGATTTAAGACAATGTCGTGCTCAAGTAGCGCCTTTAGCCCGCAAAGAACAATCGTAAATCCTTCTGTTGCGTCTATGGCTTGGTTTACGACCTCATCCCCATCTCCCTTAAACCCCGTGTTTGTAATCGTGACAATGGTTTCGTTCTCTGCTCAAGGAGTAAATATCCACTCGACCGTGCTGCCGCCAAAATCGATGAGAATTCGCTTGTTCTCCTCGATTTTTTTTACATCAACCTCTGCAGAAGCGCCATACATCTCCCAATCCCACTGGACACGTAATCCCGGTTCTAGTTTTCCGCTGCTTTTGGTGAACCAAAATTTCGAAGTAATCACAGGGTCGATAAAAGCTTCAAACACCTCCTCAATCGGTTTTCTAATTAACATTTCTGCCTTAGCAATCGGTAAATGATTCAGGGTAGCCATCATGATTCCTCCTTTGATCGTGTAAGCTTTCTTAATCCTAGCATACCCCATAGGTCATGATTTCTTATTCATTGCTCAGTTGCTACCATTGGATTTTTTCGGGCTTGGTCTGGTGCATCGCAGATACTTCACTTATAATAAAGAAGGCTTACAACTGGCAAAGAGAGCATCCATAGGGGCAATCTAAACTTTACGAAGGGTACATAAAACGTAAAACGGGGTGTGAAGATGAGTTTTTTTGATTTGTCGGGTAAAGTAGCGATCGTGACAGGCGGAGCCGTAGGCCTGGGTGGCGGGATTTCGCTTGGTTTGGCAAAGGCAGGAGCGGATATTGTTATTGTTACAAGCAATGATCGCAATCGGGAAACACAGCTGGAAATTGAAGCTATGGGACGCAGGGTGCATACTGTTGTAGCCAATTTGTCAGACGAAAAAGAATTGCCGCGGATCCTTAGTGAAACGCTTTCTATTTTTGGCAAAGTCGATATTCTGGTTAATAATGCGGGTATAATACGTCGGACGCCTGCAGCCGAGCATAGCGCACAAGATTGGCATCATGTCATCAACCTGAATATGAACGCCGTATTCTTCCTATGTCAGCTTGTCGGTAATGAGATGATCAAGCAAGGATCCGGCAAAATCATTAATATAGCTTCCATGCTTAGCTTTCAAGGGGGAATCAACGTTCCTGGCTACACGGCTTCCAAGCATGCTGTTGCTGGTATTACAAAAGCTTTGGCCAATGAATGGGCAAGTAAAGGCATCCAGATTAATGCCATTGCACCTGGATATATGGATACGGATAATACAGCAGCTATACGTGCCGACCAAGATCGGAATACGCAAATATTGGCGCGAATTCCTGCGGGGCGCTGGGGAACAACATTGGACTTGCAAGGACCTGCTGTTTTCTTGGCATCGGCAGCGTCTGATTATATGAACGGCCACATTTTGTGTGTCGACGGAGGGTGGATGAATCGATAATGGCAAATCAATATAGCACTGATCAGGATCAAAGGCCCGAAATCATTACATTTGGTGAAACGATGGCACTAATGATGCCGACAAGCTCCAAAGGCATAGAGTATTCATCACAATTTCAAAGCTTGTTCGGTGGTGCAGAGACTAATGTAGCTATCGGTGTTGCACGCTTGGGGCACCGGGTTGGCTGGTTCAGCCGTTTGGGAAAAGATCCTTTTGGACAGGTTATCGTGAAAAAGCTCCGTGGGGAGGGCGTCGATGTCTCCCATGTCGAGCTGACAACAGAGGCTCCAACGGGCTTAATGCTTCGTGAAGTCGTATCCGGCAAAACGTCTGTCTATTATTACCGCAAGGGCTCTGCCGCCAGCATGATGAAGCCAGAGCATCTGGACGAAAATTATATAAAGCAGGCCAAATTCCTGCATGTAACAGGCATAACAGCAGCATTAAGCGAGTCCTGCCGTGCAACAGCGATAGAGGCCATGCGCATTGCCCGTAAGCATGGCGTGAAGGTATGCTTTGACCCCAATCTGCGACTTAAGCTATGGTCCCTAGACGAAGCCCGCGGAGTGTTGTTGGAGATGGCTAAAGAAGCCGATTATTTCCTGCCCGGTTTGGACGAGCTGAAGCTTCTGTACCAGACAGAAAGCTTCGATGAGATTGTCCAGCACCTGAGAGAGCTTAGTGCAGTGTCCATCGTAAAAGGTGGAGACGACGAAACATACGTGGTAGAGAAAGATTCGATACAATCCGTACCGTACTTTAAAGCAGAGCAGATTGTGGATACCGTTGGTGCTGGCGATGGATTTTGCGCTGGTTTTATTGTTGGTCTACTGAAGGGCTATGCCCATACCGAGGCGGTACGCTTAGGCAACCTGATCGGCAGCATGGTCGTGCAAACCGAAGGCGATTGGGAAGGCATACCTACCTGGGAGCAGGTTGAAGCTGTGCTTAACAACGTGAAACATGTAGAACGTTAATCCGTGGGCATCCGCACGAACCAGCGAGTCCCGCAATGCGTTCGCCAAGCGCGCCGTAGTACGTTATACTCACAAGCATCAGCACATAGTCGAGTCGAGCGTGTCCCAGAGGGACGAAAGCGCCCCGAGCACTCGTAGTCCATCCATGGGCACCACACCATAGTCGAGCGTGTCCCGCAGGGACGAAAGCGCCCCGAGCACTCGTAGTCCATCCATGGGCACCACACCATAGTCGGGCGTGTCCCGCAGGGACGAAAGCGCCCCGAGCACACCATAGCCTCGCCCCACACTAAGGGGAGTCCAGAGGGCACAGCCCTCCCAAGCCCTCTCTATAGGGAGGGCTTGGGAGGGTAAAAAAACGGAGGTAAAACCAAATGAAAAAAATCAAACTCATCCAACAAATCACCCAAGAAGGTGTTGTCGCGGTATTACGCGGAGAAACACCAGATGAAGTATTTGAGATGGCGGAGCAAGCCATCGCTGGTGGCATTAAGGTCATCGAAGTAACGATGACCGTGCCATTTGCTTTGCAAGCCATCGAGAAGCTGGCGAAGAAATATTCGAGCACGGCACAAGATCCTGCCAAATACGCCATTATAGGCGTGGGTACGGTGCTGGATCCAGAAACGGCGCGCATCGCTATATTAAGCGGCTCCGAGTTTGTCGTGGGACCAGCTCTTAATCCAGCGACGGTAACCTTGTGTAATCGGTACCGTGTGCCTATTATGCCTGGGGTTATGACGATCCAAGAGATTCAACAAGCCTTGGAGCTTGGTGTCGACATCGTTAAGCTATTCCCAGGAAACCTGTACTCGCCGTCAACAATTAAGGCCATTAAGGGTCCGTTGCCGCAAGCGAACATCATGCCAACTGGCGGCGTATCGCTTAGCAATTTGGCTGAATGGGTCAAAGCTGGTGCAGTAGCTGTCGGTATAGGCTCTGATTTAACAGCAGATGCGCTCAAGGCAGGCGACTACAGCCTCGTAGCCCAAAAGGCAGCTCAATATATCGAAGCGTACCAAGACGCCAAAAAGTAAGGGACTATTACGGCGAGCAGTAGTGTAACCTTTCAGGAACAGCGGGGATAGATGCATCGTTGCCCTAAAAGCCAACTGCTATTTTCAGCCCGACCAAAAAGCGTCGCGTATCCACTGATCAGTGGATACGCGACGCTTTTTGGTGTAACTATCTTTTTATTAAAAGTTTTTAATCGTTCAGCTAGGCTAAGACTACTCTGTAGCTACGGATTGGTCAGCCTGTAGCCCAACAGGGGCGATGCGTACGAAGCTGGCTACCAAATTGCCCAGCAACAGTTGGATCGTATCCGCTGCGTCCTGCTGACCGGAAGCAAGCAGCTCCTCGTGGTAAGCGGTGAGTAGTTCCGTCAAATCCTTGGCGCTTTGGGCTCCAATTTGCTCGATTTTCACCTTTGCCCCTTTGGCAATCCGGCGATTAATCGCAAGCTCATCCAAGCCCATCTCAGGCACCAAGCGCTGGTAAATGACACCGCCGGTCATCCCGGCACAAATCCATGGACCCGGATCACCCAGCACAACAGCGCGGCCATTGGTCATGTATTCAAAGGCAAAGCCTTTGAGGTTCGCTCGGCTGGCGATGCCACCAAGCTCATCCTGCAGCGGGGTCGTAATCTCGCCGCCAAAAACAACATCGGCACCAGAGAAACGAATGCAAGCACGGCTATCGGCATTGCCTTGGATAAGGAACAAGCCCTTTTGTGCACCATATCCAAAGGATTTACCAACGGAACCATTAATATATTGGTTATAATTACTCAGTGATTTGAGAATAGCAATTTTGCCACCTAACGACATTTTGCCAACGCCATCCTCTGCGCCGCCGTGAACCGTAATGTTCAGGCCTTGGGCATTAAATGCGCCTAAGCCGTTGCCCGGAACGGAGCCGTCGGTCAAGTTCAAGGAAACACCAGGCAAGCTTTCATAGCTGCCGCCATAACGGTTCCGCACGCGATGGCTGGAATAACGGGTTCCCAGAATACGCGATTCAGCGTCCACTTTAGACCAATTACGCTCTACAGCACTGTTGAAGGATAAGGAATCCGGGAAAAACTCCTGGCCCTCGGCGCCTGCCGCAATCCGAATATCGGAGGATACGACAGAGGCATCATCCAATTCCAATAAAGCATCTTTCGCAGCAGCGAAAGAAATAGGGGATGGACGCAAGATTTCACTTAAGTCGATCTTATCCAAGCAACTCACTTGCTGTAGAAGATCGGAGCGTCCAACCAATTCCTGGGCATGGCTGAAGCCCAGCTGGGCAACGATTCCGCGGATTTCCTCGCCCATGCCTCCGAATAACCGAACAAGTGAATCAACAGCGGTATCATAGACACGGGGTACGAAGCGGCGAAGCCCTTTTTCCTCGGCTTCTTCCATCGTATCGATTTGTGTAGCAATACCGACGTGGCAAGTGTCCAAATGGCAGCCACGGCAGGTGGTGCAGCCGATTGCTTGCATCGAGATACTGCCAAAGCCGCAGCGGTTAGCACCCAGCATCATCATTTTCACAACATCGGCGCCTGATTTCAAACCGCCGTCTGACCACAGCTCCACTTTATGGCGTAGGCCGGATTCTATTAAAGCCAAATGCGCGAGCTTAGTGCCGATTTCCGTCGGCAAGCCGACGTGGGTCAAGGAATGGATCCGTGCCGCGCCCGTGCCGCCGTCAAAGCCCGAGAGTGTAATAATATCCGCACCAGCCTTCGCAACGCCGACAGCAATCGTACCAATACCGGGAACAATAGGAACCTTGACAATGATTTTGGCTTTGCGTCCGCTTGCTTCCTTCAATTCTGAAATAATTTGCGATAAGTCCTCAATCGAATAAATATCATGGTTATTCGATGGCGAAATTAAATCGGAGCCAATGGTAGCGTTCCGCGCGAGTGCGATTTTGGCTGTAACCTTGGAGCCCGGCAGATGTCCGCCTTCGCCCGGCTTAGCGCCTTGCCCAATCTTAATTTCCAGAAAAGCAACGGCATTCGTCAGCTCGACATTAATACCGAAGCGTCCGGAGGCTACCTGCGCCCCACGGGTTGTTGTATATTTGCCAAGCATATCTTTAATTTCGCCGCCCTCGCCGTTCATGGTGACCATGTTCAGACGGTGGCCAGCTTCTGCATAGGCACGAAAGGCAGTTTCATTCTGCGAACCAAACGACATCGAGGAGATCAGCATAGGCAGATTATGCCCGCCAATACCAATATCAACCTGTGAAGGCTCCAAAGGCTTGCGCCCCTCTTGGTGCGCTTTGTCATAGTTGAAGTCCGCTACATGGCGAATCGAGATCGGATTGCGCTTTTCTTCCTCGCGCAGCTTGTCGCTGTAATCGCTGTAAGGCGCCGTTCCGGCTGCGGCTTCACCCAACGCTTTCCACATCCGTTGGAAAAAGTGGAAGTTGCGTGCCGCTTTGGCTTTCGGATTAGCGTAATCCAAGTAGCGCGCCTCCGCATCCTTTTCCAGCTCGGCAAAGCCGGTTCCTACGCTGTCGCTGCCCAAATAGTTCACGATATCAAGCACATCAGCAAGCTCCGGCTTGAGCCCAATCGATGAGAAGAAGCGGGTATAACCGCGTAGCTCATGCGTACCGATTGTAGAAATGACCTTCTCCAAGCCCTTGGTCAGGGCGCTGTATACTTTGCGTGCAGCAGGTGCACCGTTTTTGGCGGAACCGGTAGCAAACAACAGATAAGGCGACAAGATATCAGCGCCTAATCCGCAAGCGACAGCAATATCATGCAGGTTGCGGATAGCCGCTGTTCGCAGCACAAGCGTAGCCTGGCGGCGCAGGTTGTTGCCGAAGGAGAGCTTTGCTGCCCGTAGCGCAATATCGACCTGCGATACAGCAAGATGCGGATCAATGAAGAGGCGGTCATTCTGGTTCGCCTCGGCGTCATCGAGAATAACGAGCATAGCTCCGTTATGAACGGCTGCAACGGCATCGGCAGCAAGCTTAGCCAGTGCCTCTTGCAAGGATGCACCTCGCGCAAAGGTAGTAGACAACACGGCAACCGCGTGGTCCCCTTGGGCGGCATACATGGCGCGAAGCTGTTCAAAGCTCGGCTGCCCCAGATCAGCGAAGGCATCGAGTCCATTGCTGCCTTCGAGCACCAGCGGCGTGAGTAGCTCTACACGAAGCCGTTGGTCCGGCTGGTCATATACAGCAGGGCGTGGCCCGACAATAATGCGAGTGGAGAAATGCTCCATTTCGCGGTCACGGTCAATTGCGGGATTGGTTACAACCGCTACGCTTTCTTTAATGAAATCGGGAATATTTTGCCGTTCCCAATTGATACAGGCATGCGGGCCATCATGACCTAGCGACCGAATCGGCTCTGCGCCTGTTTCGGCAATCGACTCGATCATCTGGATGCCTTCACGATCCCAGCCAAATGCGCTATATAGGGCGTCCGTAATCGCCAATTCATCCGATGCTGGTGGTTCGACCGAAGCCGAAGGCTCCTCTTGATTTAACAAATGCTTACGCAAGCCTGTGAATTGCACACGGGAGCTGGCGCGTTCGTGGACCAAGGATTGCACTTCCGAATAAGGAATGACTTGGACATGCTCGCCAGGTGTTAGAATAACGCCAACTTTTTCACCGGGTGCAATAGGCTTAGGATCAGCAACCATTTCGCCAACCGTAATAACGCCTTGCTCCGATGAGAAGTACAAGGAGGCTTCGCTTTCCACCATCCACACGGGACGCAGGCCAAGCGCATCTACACTGAAAATACATTCGTTGCCATAGCGCGATACAATACCAGCGGGACCCTGGGCATAATGCCCCCACATCTGGCGGAAGTAGACGTACATATCCTGCAATTCCGGACGGAATAATTTCATTTCATTAATAATAGGAGGGAATACGATCTCCATAGCCTCAAACAAGCTGATACCAAATCGGTGAATAAACGTTTCGATCGTCCGGTTCATATCCTGGGAGTCACTGCCGCCCTCAACCAGTTGGACGCCAATCATCTCGGCTTCTAGGCGCAATTTTTTGACTGTATTAATCTCGCCATTATGTCCAAGCAGGGAGAATGGTTGGACACGGAAAAAGCTGGACTGCGTATTCGTCGAAAAACGGTTATGCCCAATGGTAACCTGAGCGGCAAACAACGGGTCACGTGTATCGTTAAAATATAAGGGCAGGATGCTAGCAGCACCCATTACTTTATAAGCTGCCGTCACGTTGCTTAATGTAGCTACGTGAACCGAATAGCGGCTTTCAATAGCTGTATGAAGCTCGAATAAATGGTCGGCTGTCGGGCGTTCGTTGTTATCACAAATTGCAGCAATTTGCCAGAAGGTGGGCTCATCATTACGGCCGTTAGCACCCAGCACACTGCTATCCACTTCGTTCTCTTGCTCCACAATAATCGTAACGCCGAATTGGGCAAATAATGCACGAATCCCCTTTTGAATGTCAGCAGCAGAGGTATCGAGCTTGCGGGGTACGAAAATATGGCCAATGGAAAAATGGGTGTCATAAGCAAGCTTGCCATCAAGACCGGCATTGTTTAGCTTTTTTTCCCAAAGTGCTCTTGGAATATCGGTCAAAATCCCGCAGCCATCACCTTCTCCATTAATAAAGCCAGAGCGATGCTCCATCTTGACAAGTGCTTCAATGGTTTTACGAATATTGTCCCGGGACGGAAATCCATCCTTCTCTACTATACAAATAATACCGCAGCTATCGTGCTCAGTAGCCAATAGGTCTTGAAATTTTCCTTCATTTCGCATTACTTTATTCATATTCGTGGTCAGCAGGCTGACCATCACCTCCCAATTATAATTGCGGGTCTGTTAAACACTAGGCAAAAGTTGCAAACCAATAAAAGGAAAAGAGGGACAAAAACATCGGGTTATTAAAATTGAATAAAAATTCATTATTTCTGTATAAATGACAATATTTTTGTTGTGAGTGCCAGTGTGATTGCTGATTATAAAGCATGAGACACAAAAAGTCCACGAACTCAGATCGAGACAATGGGGGCATATTGGGAAAGGTGTAAAAGCTGAATTTCTTTGAAAATATATGATTATTATAGATTTATTCCAAAAGTAAAGTATACATAGAATATCATGAAATGGACCAAGGTACAATAGAACATTAAAGGGAATGAGTGGATGTAAGCGTTACCTAATTTGCATAATTGGTGAATAAATAAAAAAAACGAAAGATTTTCATCATCTACAAAAGCGAACGAACTATTAGCCAGTCCAGGTAATAGTTCGTTTTTTACTTAGTATAAGACGATCATTCAATTCGTTTTCTTCTATTAAATGTATGGTTTTAGCTTGGCAAAGGCATGGTCTGCCGCAGTTATCGTGTCAGCTATATCCTGCTCGGTGTGCGCGGCCGTCATAAACCAGGCTTCATATTTGGAGGGGGCCAAGCAGATGCCCTGCTCCAGCATTGACCTGAAAAAATGGGCGAATAGCTCGCCGTCGGTATCTTGGGCTTCCTCATAGTCGCTCACGGGATGGTTGCAAAAATGGGTCGATAATGACCCACGGATGCGATTGATCGTGAGCGCGATTCCATGAGCGCGCGCCGCCGCGGCAAGGCCGGCTTCGAGGCTTGCCGCGAGCCGGTCAAGCCGGTCGTAGAGGCCCGGCTCCTGAAGGGCTTCTAGGCAGGCAATGCCTGCCGAGATGGACGCCGGGTTGCCGGCCATCGTCCCGGCTTGATAAGCCGGGCCCAGCGGGGCCACCTTGTCCATGATCTCCTTGCGGCCGCCATAGGCGCCAATCGGCAGCCCACCGCCGATGATTTTGCCAAGCGCCGTCAGGTCGGGCTCGATGGCCGCGTAGCTAGGAGCCTCCAGGCCATCGAAGGTCTGGGCCGCACCGTAATGGAAGCGGAAGGCGGTGATGACCTCGTCGTAGATGACGAGGGACCCATTGCGGCGTGTTGCGGTGCAGAGCCGCTCCAGAAAACCCGGCTTTGGCATCACCATGCCAAAGTTGCCGACGATCGGCTCGATCATCACGGCGGCGATCTCGTCGCCCCAATGTGCCAGCGCTGCTTCCAGCGCCTCGCTGTCATTGTAGGGCACCGTGATGACTTCACTTGCGATGCTCTTAGGTACTCCGGCGCTGTCGGGTATGCCGAGCGTCGAAGGTCCCGAACCCGCAGCAACCAGCACCAAATCGGAATGGCCGTGGTAGCAGCCGGCGAATTTGATGATTTTGCTGCGCCCGGTGAAGGCACGGGCAACGCGGATCGTAGTCATCACGGCCTCTGTACCGGAGTTGACGAAGCGTACTTTGTCGAGCGACGGAATGGCCGACTTAAGCATCCGCGCGAATACGACCTCAAGCTCCGTGGGTGTTCCGAACAAGGTGCCGTTCTCGGCAGCACGGCAGATTGCGGCGGTTACATGCGGATGCGCATGCCCTAGAATGATCGGCCCGTAGGCGGCTAAATAATCGATGTAGCGTTTGCCGTCCTCATCCCAGAAATAGGCACCTTTTCCGCGTTTCATAAAAACCGGGGCACCGCCACCTACAGCTTTGAAGGAACGGGAGGGGCTGTTGACCCCGCCTACGATATGTTGAAGCGCCTCGTTGTATAAAGCTTCCGAACGGGAGCCTGTTGGCTTATTAAGGTAAGGCTTAGTCATGTTAAATACGACTCCTTCTACATCTGATGAAATTTATGAAACCTAGCCTATAATTATTTGTAAAGTCAGCATCTATAGCATTTATTTGTGCCTATAGCATTTACTGAACCAACAGCCCTTTGATCACAATCACAGCTTGCCCTTGGATCAGCACACGGTTATTAGCTGCTTGCAGCTTTACAGCGCCGCCCCTTGCGGAGAGCTGGATTGCTGATAACGTGCTTTTACCGAGCTTATCTTTCCAATAGGGAGCTAGCGCGCAGTAGGCAGAACCCGTAACAGGATCTTCATCCACACCTACTGGGGAGAAAAAGCAACGGGCCACAAAATCATAGTCGGGATGCTCTGATGGGCCCGTTACAAGCAAGCCGCGGCTAGGCAGCTCAGCAAGGGCTCTGAAATCCGGTTTAAGCTCGCGAACCTCTTTTTCTGATGCCAGCTCTACGATGTAATCAAGCCGATTGCGGCAAACAGCAACAGGCTGGGAATTGCCCAAGGCTTGCGCTAATTGGGGAGGGGCATCACAGGGAACCGGAGGCTCTGCCGGGAAATTCAGCTCGATCCCATTGTCAAGCCGTTTGGCTGTCAGCACGCCGCTTTTGGTGTGAAAGCGGAGCAGGTCCACACCATAGGCAGCGCCTGATTCCCAGAGCACCTGTGCGCTTGCAAGCGTTGCGTGCCCGCACAAGTCGACTTCTGCAACCGGAGTAAACCAACGCAGCCGATAGCTGCCATTATCCATCGCACATAAAAAGGCAGTCTCAGATAAATTCATTTCTGCGGCGATTTGCTGTAGCCAGTGGTCATCCTCTGGAAATGCTTCCAATATACAAACAGCTGCCGGATTTCCGGAAAAAGCAGTGGAAGTAAAGGTATCAACCGTATAAATTGAGATCATCTTAAACAGCTCCTTATAAGTTGAAGTAGCTAGAATTAATTCACTTATAAATTTGGTTCTGTACCAGGAAAAGCTATTCCGTCCCACAGTGGTGGCAAGGAATAGCTTTTCCTAGTACAGACTTGACGCAGTATTTTATGCTGCTTATCGTTGCGGTTCAGCGGCTTGTGGCGGGCTTAGCTTCGTTAGTAGCTTCAGCCTCGAGCTTGCTTCCTGTGCTAGTGGCTGGTTTAGCTTCAGCTGAAGGCTTCACCACGGAGGACCCGGTGGCCGGGCTTGAGGCAGGCTTACTGGACGAGTCTGCGCTGCTAGCCCCTGTCACAGGCTTGGCAGCCGAACCAGCGGTCTGGTCTGTGGTAGATTTGCTTGTCCCGTTTGCGGCTGTTCCAGCAGGCAGCTTATCAACCGTTTCAGTCTTGGTGTTTGAATCCGACTTAGCATCTGCTACAGGCTTAGTAAGCTGGCCTGAGGTAGATTTGGTTGTTGTACCGGAGGTCGAGCTTGTGGTCGGCTTATTGGCCGAATCGGCAGCAGTGCCAGAAGCAGGCTTGCCAGCCGTGCTGGATGTGGAGCCGCTGCTTGTGGTTGGCTTGTTAGCTGAGTTAGCAGCCGTTCCGGCTCCAGCCGCAGGCTTGTTGGCCACGCCTGAGGTCGAGCCAGTGCCAGTGCTGGCAGCTGGTTTATTAGTTGTGCCAGAAGTGGAGCCAGAAGCCGGTTTCTTCGTCGTTGTAGGGCTCACTACGGGAGCCGGTTTAGGCGTTACAGCCGGCTTATTCGCCGCCGCATAGCTTGTATCCACCCGCCCTGTTATCAATGGACTCGCCCCATTAACGGAATTCACTTCTATGCTGTTATCCTCGTTATTGTTCATTTCATTTACCGGCGGCGCATTGGGATCCGGTTTCTCCAACAAGGCTTTGATGAAGGCTTGCAGCTTATCACGGTTAACGCCTATCACATCAGCACCGCCAACCTTCTTTTCCTGCAAAAGCTCGAAGGGAGGAATCTGCTGGCTGGTCATTCCCTCGGTCTTGGCTTCATAGCCTAAAGAACCCAGTTTGATCATATCGGTAGTGGACAAATTGGTCTCAATATAAGGGTCAATGCTGCTCAATATCCATGGAAGCTTAAGCAGGGAAGAGGTCGATTGCATCTTTTTCACAACCGCTTGGATAAAATTACGCTGCCGCTCTGTACGTGAAAAGTCACTCATAGCATCATGGCGAAACCGGACATATTGCAGCGCCGTTGTACCATTTAGATGCTGCAGTCCCTTTTTCAAATTAATATCATATTCAGGCCCATCCTCGGAATCCGAATATTTCATATCCTTTTCTACATCCATCTCAATGCCGTCGATCGCATCTACCAGAGCAATAAATCCTTTGAAATCCGTATAGACATAATACTGAATTGGAATACCAAGCAGGTCGCCTACGGTTTTCATCGTCAGGTTCGGGCCGCCTAATGCATAAGCCGCATTGATACGATCCTCGCCATAGCCAGGGATTTTCACATAAGTATCCCGCATGATCGAAAACAGATGCGCCTTTTTAGTTACCGGGTCAATGGAGGCTACAATTAAAGAGTCTGAACGGGGCACCTCATTTTGCTTTAAGCCCCGAGAATCGCCTCCGAGAATCAACAAATTCACCCGCTGTTTTCCTTCCCATTTGGGGGGGAGGTACGTTTCGATGTTTTTGGATACGTTTTGTGTGGACAATGTGTTCGGTTTCTTTATCGTCGTTTCCGGCTTGGATTGAATATTATTGGCAAAGCTCATAAAGGCATATGTATAATATCCAATCCCGCCTACGAGCAGCAGAGATAACGACAATAACGTCCATTTTAATTTTTTAAGCATATTTGCGCCTCTTTCATAGTTGTACTAATTTCCTTTTGCTTTGGAGTTGGTTCGTGTATCATAACGTATAGGATTAGGAAATGTTGCAGGTTCATGCATAATGGTGGCAGGAAATGATAGCCTTCTTCATTATAATACAATTATAGTTCGTTTGTTTTATTTATATCAAGTTTCGCGTTAAGGAATATTTTGTCGAAACGAAACCATCAGGAGGAAGCCATGCTAGCGATTGACGTGAATGACCTGCGTAAGGAATTCCAGATTCAGAAAACCCGCGAGGGGCTTAAGGGTGCGATCCGTGACCTATTCAACCGTGAGTACAGCCAAGTAACAGCGGTTAAAGATATCTCCTTTCAAATTAAAAAGGGTGAAATATGCGGTTATATTGGGGAAAATGGGGCTGGCAAGTCCACAACGATTAAAATGCTGACAGGCATTTTGGTTCCTACCTCCGGCAGCATCAAGGTGAACGGCTACATCCCCCATAAGGAACGTGAAGCCTTCGTTAAGGGCATTGGTGTTGTGTTCGGGCAACGCAGCCAACTATGGTGGGATATTGGTGTCATTGAATCCTTCCAGCTGCTTAAAAAAGTGTACCGTGTCTCCGAAGCCGAATTTAAACCGCGATTAAGCGAGCTGGTGGAGCGTCTGCAGCTTTCAGATCTGCTGAACCGCCCCGTGCGCAAGCTAAGCCTTGGCCAAAGAATGCGCTGTGAGCTGGCAGCATCACTGCTGCATAATCCGCAGATCCTATTTCTCGACGAGCCGACGATTGGCCTGGACATTGTTGTGAAAACAGAAATTCGTGAATTTCTGAAGTCGATGAATCAGCGCTTTGAAACGACGATTCTGCTGACCACTCATGACCTTCAGGACATCGAGGCGCTTTGTTCGCGCGTCATTATGCTGGATGATGGACGGATTATATATGACGGCGGGCTGGCAGAGCTCAAAGAAAAGTGGGGCAAGGGCAAAGACATTATTTTGCGCTTTGCAGAAGCTGTACAGCTGGAGCGGCTACAGGAGCTGACTTCTGGCATGGAAGTACATTGGTCGGTAGATGATGAATGGACAGCCCGTGTCTGGATTCCGCAAAACAAGGCCAATGTCTCGGAAGTGCTAAGCCGTGTTGTTGGTGTGATGAGCATTGAAGATATTCAAATTACCCAAATGGAAACCGATGATATTGTACGCGAGATTTATCAATCTGGTTCCGCTGTTGCCAAGCCAACTTATCGCAATGAATCGGATTCCGGGCAAGCCTCGCAGGAGAAGGAAGTGGCTCCGCATGCTTAGCGCTTATTTGGAAATCATCCGGATGCGCTTTTTGATGATGCTGGCTTACCGTGTTAATTATTACAGTGGCATTATCATTTATACATTGAATATAGGCGCCTATTATTTTCTGTGGAAAGCAATTTATGGAACCAAAGAAGTTTTGGGTGGCATGACGGTTTCGCAGATTACAACCTATGTGGCCGTCTCCTGGATGGCGCGCGCTTTTTATTACAATAATTTGGACAGTGAAATTGCCAGAGAGATCAAGGACGGCAGTGTTGCCATCCAGTTCATTCGCCCTTACAACTATGTTTTCGTGAAAATGATGCAGGGCTTGGGCGAGGGCATCTTTCGCCTGCTCTTGTTTATGGTGCCTGGGATGGCCGTGGTTTCGCTGCTGTTTCCAGTCAAGCTTCCAACGGACCCGGTTGTATGGGTTGTCTTCCTTCTTATGTTATTTCTAAGCTTCTTAATTAATTCACAGATTAATGTGATTACAGGGCTATTTGCTTTTTTTCTTGAAAACAATGATGGCTTGATCCGCATGAAGCGGGTTATGGTCGATTTATTCTCGGGATTGATCGTGCCGATGTCCTTTTTCCCAGGCTGGGCGGAGAGCATCTTGAAGCTGCTGCCCTTTCAGGCAATTACCTATTTGCCAGGCTCCGTGTTTACAGGCAAAGTAACCGGCAATGCGATTTATGAAGTTTTAGGTGTACAGCTATTATGGGTTGCGTTATTAATTGTGCCTTTGGGATTATTATGGCGCAGTGCACGGACGCGGCTGTTCGTGCAGGGGGGATAAACAGGATGGCATTTTATGCGGGCCTGGTGCTCGATTATTTCAAAAATTACATGAAGACGCGGCTAAGCTATCGTTCTGACTTCTGGATCGAGGTGCTTTCGGATTTATTATTTAACGGGCTTAATTTATTTTTTATTCTTGTTGTCTTCCAGCATACCGAGGTTATTGGTGAATGGAACGAGCAGCAGGTGCTGTTTGTATATGGGTACTTTATGGTCGCTTTTGGGATTTTCAGTACCTTTTTTAATTTGTTCGGCTTTACGGAAAAATATATTGTCAAAGGCGAGATGGACCGCATTTTAACACGCCCAGCCTATAATCTGGTGCAGCTGATGCTGGAAAATATGGATCCATCCGCCTTGTTCAGCGCCTTGACGGGTTTTCTGATTATGGTTTATTCATGGTCGCATCTGGGCTTCGAGCTCTCATGGTATGATCCTTTCGTGTTTATCCTACTAGTGGCGGGCTCGATCATGGTATATGGAGGCATTTACATCTTCTTTACGGCAATGTCCTTTTTCACGGATTCACCAACCGGGATTTTGCCGCTCATCTATAACATACAAAATTATGGGCGTTACCCAATGACCATTTATAACCGGCTGCTTGGCTTTTTATTGACTTGGGTGCTGCCTTTTGGTTTTGTTGGCTTCTATCCCGCTGCTTATTTCCTCGACAGGGCGAATTGGGGAAGCTTTGCGCTGCTGACTCCGCTCGTCGGTGCTGGCTTCCTCGTCTTCGGGCTGATGGTATGGAACTTTGGCATTAAGCGTTATCGCGGTGCAGGCTCGTAGGGCTGGTACTAACGATATATGGCATCGATTCAGAAGGTCTGGCAGGTTTATCGCTTAGAAATTCCCGAAATCCCAAACCACTTGCTGTGGAATGGGATTTTTTGTGATTCTGCTGGGTAGCAGGCGATTGTGGCGGACTGGATGTATCTGGAAATTCAGCTTACATTCAGCTACAGATCATTCTTTATTCATAAACTAGCGTTATAGTTTAGAGGTAAGCAGCAATAAATTTCCTTTGAAAAGGAAATACATAAGAGCGTACCTTACATACATAGCGGAAGGAAGTGGAAGCGATAAAATGCCGAATCAAGGCGTAAAGAGAAACTACTGTAGCAGTAAAAAACTTGCATTTACGACCGAAGGTGATCAGCTCCAATCTGTGAGCGAAGGCAGCCAGCACCAATTTGCCAACGAAGGCAACAGGTCTAAGCCGCGTAAGTGGCGTGGGCGCTCAAGACTGCGCCTAAGTGGCATCGTGTTATTATGCGGAATTTTTACCGTTATCTCGGCCTGTAGTCCGTCGGCCAATAAAAGCGGTAGCGGAGAAGGTGCCTACTCTGGAGAAAAAGTAGTGCAATCCATCGACAAGCTCCAACCGCCCGCCTATTGGCCGACTAGCGGCTGGATAACGGCAGTACCTGAGGAGCAAGGGGTCGATTCCGCGATGGTCGCCTCCATGGTAGATGAATTCAAAAGCCATAATTTGCATAGCTTTGTCATCATTCGCAACGGCTACTTATTGGCCGAGGGTTATAATCAGAGCGTAGATGCTGAGAGCCGGCAGCTGCAATATTCCGTGACCAAAAGCGTTACGTCGGCCATTACGGGCATGCTTATAGCAGAAGGGCTGCTTACTGGGGTGGACCAGCAGCTAAAGGATTTTTTCCCTAGCGTTCAGAGGGATGCAACGAAAGCCAATATTTCTTTGGCCCAGGTGCTCTCGATGATGTCCGGGCTTGAATGGGACAATAAAGCAGAGCGGTCCTCCGTTGAAATGGCAGATTCCCCGGATTGGTTGCAGTATGTGCTGGATCGTCCTGTTACGGAGCAGCCGGGAACCTTGTTCAAATATAATAATGGCAACGCCCATCTCATGTCCGGCGTGCTGCAAACGGCATTGGGTGTACCGATGAGCCTGTATGCCAAAGCGAAGCTGTTCGAGCCACTGGGCATTACCAATATGTCATGGGGACTTGATCCGCAAGGCTATACGATCGGAGCCTGGTCGCTGCAATTAACGGCGCGGGATATGGCGAAGTTTGGATTGTTGTATTTACAAAAAGGCCAATGGGATAACAAGGAAATTGTGCCGCAGTCCTGGGTAGAGGAATCGGTCAAGCAACGGGTTGCCGAAAATTACGCAGATGGGACACGAGGCGGCTACGGCTATTTTTGGTGGCTGAAGCCCGTTACTAACACGGGAAATGCGATGCTGGACCATGATGCTTTTTATGCAGCGGGCTCAGGCGGGCAACGTATTTTCATAGTGCCGGATTTAAATTTGGTGATGGCTGTGACCGGGAACAACCAGAAAGAGGACTATATGCCGGAAAGCATGCTGGTGAAGGCAACTACGGCTGTGCGGTCCGATGAGCCTTTACCTGCCAACGCGGAGGCTGCTGCCAAGCTTACTGCGGCGATTCAAGCCTTAAAGGCAACAGTGGACAAGCCTGAGTAACGATAAGGATTAGAGTCGTGTATAATTAGGGCTCTAAGATACGTTACTATATACGAATGAGGTGGACTCCGAAGATGGCACAAGCTGAATTACAAGTTGAAGTGGGCCAGGCTGTTCCAGATTTTACACTGCCCTCTAGCAGTGGTGAAGAAGTATCTCTCCAGCAGTTCCGTGGGAGCAAGCTCATTATTTATTTTTATCCGGCAGATAACACACCAAGCTGCACACAGGAATCCTGCGATTTTCGCGATGCCCATCCCTTGTTTGGGGAAACCAATACGGCCGTGCTGGGCATTAGCCCGGATGATCTGAAATCCCACAACAAATTTATAACCAAGCATGGGCTTCCTTTCCAATTGCTCTCCGACCCAGACCATACGGTATGCGAATTATTCGGCGTCTGGCAGCTAAAAAAGTTGTACGGCAAAGAGTATATGGGCGTTGTCCGTTCTACCTTTCTGATCGACGAACATGGCATCCTGGTTAAGGAATGGCGCAAGGTAAAGGTGAAAAACCATGCAGCCGAGGTGCTTGAAGCAGTAGGGGCCAAAGAATAGGGCTATAACAGGCGCGGTATAGCTCATCCAAGCGCAAACAAAAAACCATTCAGCCCATTGGTCCTTAAGCGGATCATGGCGGAATGGCTTTTTTCTTGTGCAGCGCCGGTATGCGCGGGTATTGTAACCGGAACGGGGCTTCGAGGTTATTGTTGAGGATGAAGAAATTTGTATTTTGTTGTAAACTGGATGCTAGGATAGATTTGCCAAGAGCATGTATGGAGGTTCGGATACCGGAGCATGCAGGAAAGGCAAGGATACCCAAGCCTTTATTTAGGGGGATTAACCATGGAAGTGACTTTAACAGGATTTGCCGATGAAATCTCGCCTGATCTGGAGGTGCAACTGGATGTGCTTGCGTCAGAGGGTATCCAGTACTTGGATTTGCGAGGGGCTTGGGGGAAAAATGTTGCTGCTATGACCGACGAGGATACCGCTGCTATTAAAGCACTGCTCGATTCCAGAGCGGTTAAGGTCTCCTCGATAGGCTCGCCAATTGGGAAAATTAAGGTAACAGATGATTTCGTCCCGCACTTCATATTAATGGAGCGAATGATTCACTTGGCCAAATATTTCGAAACGCCGTATATCCGCATTTTTTCTTTTATTATTCCGGAAGGTGAAGAACCAAGTAGGTATCGTGATGAGGTTATACTTCGTATGAAGCAGCTTTGCGTGCTGGCCGAGCAAGAGGGCGTAGTGCTGCTATTGGAAAATGAAAAGCATGTGTATGGAGATATCGCTGAGCGCTGCTTGGATATTCTGCAGGCTTGCGATTCGAAGTCGCTGGTCGCGGCGTTTGACCCCGCTAATTTCATTCAATGTGGCGTAGCCTCGATTATGGATGCGTTCAAGCTGTTACAGCCGTATACTTCGTATATGCATGTGAAGGACGCGCTTAAGGAAAGCGGCAGCGTGGTTCCATCCGGCGAGGGCGACGGCGAATGGACGCAGCTGGTGGCTGCATTGTCAGCGCAAGGCTATAAAGGCTTTATGTCCTTGGAGCCACATCTCAAAGCGGTTGGGGCTTTTGAGGGACAGACTAATCCCGAGCTGTTCGTAGTAGCATCGCAAGCGCTGAAAAAGCTACTGCTTGAAGCAGGATGTACTTGGAAGTAGACGACGTTGTCCACATTTTGTCCACAATTAGCTATGTCTTATCCACATATGGGTGGTATACATCCACAAATCATCGATAACTTATCCACAGTTACAGGGATAGGTATACTCCGTTTCTGGGAATAATACACTTGAGCCCAGGCCTTCCTCCTTGCAATTGGGAGAGAAGGCTTCTCCTTATTACAGACATATGGACTGTTCTTTTCTCCCCTGGCGGCTGGGCCCAATCATTTTCGTCGCAAGCATTGCCCTTTCGGTGGGGGAAGCTTATAATTATGACTATTGATTTAGAGCATGCTTTAGGAGGAAATTATGGACAAGCCGAATGAAATGATTGTCGTATTGGACTTTGGTGGCCAGTACAACCAGTTGATCGCCCGCCGGATTCGTGATTTAGGTGTTTATAGCGAGCTATTGCCGTACAACACATCTGCGGAGAAGCTGCAACAGCTGGCTCCCAAGGGGATTGTGTTCTCGGGAGGTCCATCGAGTGTGTATGGGGAAAATGCTCCATTAGTCGACCCAGCCGTTTATGATTTAGGCATTCCGATTTTTGGTATTTGCTATGGGATGCAGCTTATGGCGTACCAGCTTCAAGGCAAGGTAGAGAAAGCATCCAAACGTGAATACGGAAAAGCTGAGGTTGATTTTGCCGGTCATTGCCGCCTCGCACAGGATCTGGATAAGCTGCAAACCGTCTGGATGAGCCATGGTGACCATGTAGTGGAGCTGCCAACTGGATTTATTGTTGATGCCAGTACAGAGCATGCCCCGATTGCCGCGATGAGCCACCCGGATAAAAATCTGCTAGCCGTGCAGTTTCACCCTGAAGTCCGCCACTCTGTTTATGGCAACGACATGATCCACAACTTCCTTTACAATGTGTGTGGCTGTGAAGGCAAATGGACAATGGAAAGCTTTATTGAAGATACAATTCGAGATATCCGCAACCAAGTCGGCGACAAAAAAGTGTTATGTGCGCTAAGCGGCGGCGTGGATTCTTCCGTTGTTGCGATTTTGCTGCATAAGGCGATTGGCGACCAGCTTACATGTATGTTTATTGACCATGGTTTGCTGCGCAAAGGGGAAGCCGAAAGCGTAATGGAAACCTTCGTAGGCAAATTTGGCTTGAAGGTTGTTAAAATCGAAGCGCGCGACCGTTTCATGGGCAAACTGAAGGGCATAGACGATCCCGAGCAAAAGCGCAAGCTGATCGGTACGGAATTTATCCGTGTATTCGAAGAGGAATCGGTTCAATTCGACGATTTCACCTTCCTGGCCCAAGGCACGCTGTATACGGATATCGTAGAAAGCGGCACGGCTACGGCACAAACAATTAAATCCCACCATAACGTAGGCGGCTTGCCTAAGGATATGAAATTCAAGCTTGTAGAGCCTTTGAGTGCGCTATTCAAGGATGAGGTACGCAAGGTCGGTGAAGAATGCGGCCTGCCACCCGAAATCGTCTGGCGTCAGCCCTTCCCAGGGCCAGGTCTTGCGATCCGCGTATTGGGCGAGGTTACGGAGGAAAAGCTGGAAATCGTCCGCGAATCCGATGCGATCCTGCGTGACGAAATTGCCAAAGCGGGCTTAGACCGCGAGATTTGGCAATACTTCACGGCGCTTCCGAATATGAAAAGCGTGGGTGTCATGGGCGATGCCCGTACCTACTCGTATACTGTAGGCATTCGTGCCGTGACCTCCATTGACGGGATGACTGCGGACTGGGCGCGTATTCCTTGGGATGTGCTGGAGAAAATTTCGGTGCGGATTGTCAACGAAGTCGACAACGTGAACCGCATCGTCTACGATATTACTTCCAAGCCACCTTCCACGATTGAGTGGGAGTAGTAACATAAGCCGACAATTTGTAACAAACATGTAATCAGATTTTCATCGTTCCTTAATGAAGCTAGTCTATACTACTAAGTAACCCCCCTTTTTAATATATTTTCTTCAGACCCACAGCCCGTTGCTGTGGGTCTCTTTTTGCCTTGGCAATGAAATGGTAGTAGGGAAAATGCTGTGCTCAGTCTGTTCTCCTTTACATCGAGGATGCGGTAGTAAGGGTATATGTGAGTAAAGATCCAAATAATTACTTATAAATATCTATGGATTCCGAACTTTGATCCGGCATCAGGCTTTTATTGTTCGGAAAATCCATTGACAAGCCAAGACTGCACTTTTACAATAAGGATGGATATTCATGATTTGGGGCTTCTAACAATTTTGTGGGGGGATTTAGGAAAATGGATCAATTTTTTAAGCTTAAAGAAAACGGCACGACAGTACGTACCGAGATTATGGCCGGATTAACGACCTTTATGACGATGGCCTATATTCTTGCGGTCAATCCGAACATTCTGAGTGCGTTTGGATCGGGTGCCACAGGCATGGATTGGATGGCTGTATTCCTAGCAACAGCAATTGCCGCAGGCGTCATGACGATCGCAATGGGGCTTTTCGTGAATTTTCCGGTTGCCTTAGCGCCGGGTATGGGCTTGAATGCATACTTTGCCACGATTATTTTATCGTCCCAAGGCCAATTTACATTTCAGATGGCGTTGGCAGCGGTGTTTATTTCCGGTTTGATTTTTATTGTGCTTACAGTCACCAAGGTTCGACAAATGCTGCTGGTTGCGATACCGGACAGCCTCAAGCATGCGATTACGGTTGGGATCGGGTTATTCATCGCGATTATCGGTTTAAAAAACAGTGGACTGATGACGATCGCGGTAGAATCGCAAAAGGACATTCCTGCTAATAAATTTACGGATGTGTTATCCTTTGAATCGGTAATCCATATGGGAAGCTTGCATAATCCGGGCGTCCAGCTTTGTATCATCGGTCTTGTGCTCATCTCGATTTTAATGGTGCTGCGTGTCCGCGGAGCCATTTTATTCGGTATTTTGTTAACCACGGTGGTCGGCTATTTCATGGGTCAAGTTAACCTGGGTATGCTAAGTGATCCCAAAACAACCTGGGTTCCCGATTTAACCAAGCTTGCCTTCGCCCAGTTCGATTTCAAAGGGCTACTGAATGTAGGGATTATCTCAGTCATTGCTACGTTTACGTTTGTTGAATTGTTCGACACCTTTGGTACTCTGGTGGGAACTGCGAACCGTGCTGGATTTATGAAAAATAGAGCCGAAGGCAATAAAAAAGTCGGCAAAGCGATGATGGTCGATGCTTTTGCGGTAAGTGGCGGCGCCTTGGTAGGCACGAGCACATTGACGGCTTTTGTGGAAAGCTCCGCGGGAATTGCCCAAGGGGGTAGAACGGGCTTGACAGCTGTTACAACGGGCGTCTGCTTCCTGCTGGCTTTGTTTCTGGCACCAATTGCTGCCTTAATCCCAGGATCGGCTACGGCCGCTGCGCTTATTGTTGTAGGCGTGCTGATGATGCAATCGATCAAGGAGATTGATTTCCAGGATTATGTGGTAGCTATTCCCGCCTTTCTTACTATTACGCTTATGCCCTTCACTTACAATATCGCAAATGGCATTTCGTTTGGAATTGTGACTTACGTTATTTTGGCCTCGGCTGCTACGCTGGGTGGGCGCGGACAATATAAAATCCATTGGCTCATGTGGGTATTAGCTATCCTGATTGTACTTCGGTACGTGTTTATTGGCAGTGAGGGGTAATCTAACAAAAATCCAGATTTTTGCTTAGTTATTTGCATGGACTTGGAACCTTGTAAAGCTTATATTTATAGTTAAACTTTACCCGTGGAGGTATCATGGATGTTTGATCTTTATGAGGACGCTGAAAGGCTCACCAAAAACACACCTTTTGAAGAGTTCATCTCACCCTACCAGGACTTGCGTTATTACGCTTCATCGGTAACCCCGGGCCTGCGTTTGGCAGCCAATATTATTAAGCCAGAGCAGCCAGCTTCGATATTAATCCAGCTACACGGATGGCATATGAGCATGCCCAAGCCCGAAAAAAGGGAAGTGCCACTGCCGGGAGCGCCTTATCTTGTTGTACAGATTGATATGCGGGGGCGCGCATTCTCGGAGGGTAATGCCGACTGCAACGGCTTGGAATTGATTGATATTTATGACGCCGTACAATTCGTACGAAGCCAATATGCGGGACTTATTGCTGACCCGGCTATTATCCATTTGGAAGGTGGAAGCGGCGGGGGTGGGAACGTCCTGGCCGCGGTGAATAAATTTCCTGATTTTTTTGCCTCGGCTGTAGGATTGTATGGGATTTCGGATTATGCGGAGTGGTACAAGCAGGATCAAAAAGGTGAATTCCGCGACGATATGGACATATGGATTGGTTACCCGCCAGAGGCGAATGAAGAAGGGTTTAAGGCGCGCAGCGGCTTGTATTTGCTGGATAATTTGCAGGTGCCTTTATACATTGCGCATGGAGATGGGGATATCCGGGTTCCTGTGCAGCATTCCAGACAATTTATCGAAAAGGCAGAGCAGCGCAATAAAACGCATTTGCTTCGTTACACAGAGCTAACGGGTGTAGGGGGATGGGGGCATTTGGACCATATTACCGATGACCAGCGAAACCTGATTAGGCAAGAAGGAGAAAGGCAGCGTCTGGAGCATAGTGTGCCCATCTCCATCCCCGAAGCAGGCCGGCTGTGGGTAGGTGGATATCTATATACCAAACCATTCCAAGTACATTTGGAGAGCATAGATCAATTGGCCATACTAGATTACGACCAAGAGACGGGCATTATGAATCTAACTGCGCGTAAGCCTTATGCTTACCGGATCCAAAAAGCAGATGGTACGGTGGTTGAGGGGAAATGCTCGGTTGTTGAAGACTTAGTAATCTAATCGTTAACGGGGATAATGGAATTTATTGTTAAGGCATTGACATTGCTTCGCCAGCATACTATACTAACAAACAATATCATAAACGCGAAGAACGGGAATAGTAATCGGTCGGATCTGTCCAGAGAGCTGCGGGTGGTGCAACGCAGTCAGAGAAGCCAATGAAACTCGCCCGGGAGCGGTAGAACTGAAGCGGTGTAGCGCTGCATCAGCAAGTAAGTTCTAACGGATAGCCTCCGTGATCGGGCCTGTGCTGATGCTGTACCGGATATCTTTTTATCCGTAATCATCGTCAGTGCTCTAAGCGGACTTCCGGCTAGCAGCTGGGGTCAACAAGAGTGGTACCGCGACAAGTTATGGCCTGTCGTCTCTTATTTAAGAGACGGCAGGCCTTTTTGGTTTCAATAAATCAATAAATTCACAAAATATAACAAACGCAATGAACGGGAATAGTAAAGCTTTCTTGTGCCCAGAGAGCTGCGGGGTGGTGCGACGCAGCCATAAGAAAGCTTGAAGCTCGCCCGGGAGCGGTACAGCCGAACCGAATCCAGACGAAAGGTCTGGCGGCTAGGCTATGACGGAGGATCCCCACGTGACCGGGGAGCGCAACAGGGGGTGGCTTTTCAGCATCGCCATATGTTGCGCATAAGCGGATTCCCTTGCCCGGGAATCAACGAGAGTGGTACCGCGGCGGCCTTAGGCCTGTCGTCTCTTATTTAGAGACGATGGGTCTTTTTTGCATCCCATAAGCAAGTTTTTACCATCCAATTTACCATACCCTAGGAGGCGTTACCCATGACAATCCATAATAATGAAGCTAAGCGAGTCCATATTTTTGACACCACACTGCGAGATGGCGAACAGGCACCAGGTGCTTCGCTGCATCCCGAGCAAAAAATCGTGATCGCCAAGCAGCTGGCGATGCTCGGTGTAGACGTCATCGAACCGGGATTTCCGATTTCCAGCCCCGGCGATTTTATGGCGGTCCAGCGGATATCCCAAGAGGTGCACGGCGTCGAGATTTGCGGCTTCGCCCGCTCGGTGAAGGAGGATATCGATTCCGCGATCCGCGCGACCGAGGCGGCTGAACGGAGAAGGCTGCATATGTTCTTGTCCTCCTCGAATATCCATCTGGATTTCCAGCTACGCAAATCACGTGAGCAGGTTATCCAAATTGCCCGTTCGATGGTAGCTTATGCGAAGCAATTCGTCGAGCGGATTGAATTTTCACCGATGGATGCGACACGCACCGGAGATGAATTTTTGTTCGAAATGATTGAAGCGGTCATCGAGGAAGGGGCGACCATCATCAATATTCCCGATACGGTGGGTTATGCGCTTCCTGAGGAGTACGGTGCGATGTTTACCAGAGTGATGGACCATGTCCGGGGTGGCAAGACGGTCGAATATAGCGCCCACTGCCATAACGATTTGGGGCTTGCCGTAGCTAACAGCCTAGCTGCCATTCGTGCTGGTGTGACCCAGGTGGAGGTAACGGTCAATGGAGTAGGCGAACGGGCAGGCAACTGTTCGTTGGAGGAGCTGGTTATGGCAATTGAAACACGCAAGGAAGCGCTGGGCGTCGAAACGGGCATTCATACCGAGCATATTTATGCGGTCTCGCAAAAGGTAAGCCGTGCCATGAGCTTCCCGATTGCCTTCAATAAACCCATTGTAGGGCGCAATGCGTTCCAGCATGAGGCAGGCATCCACCAGGACGGATTGCTGAAAAATCGCAATACGTACGAAATCATGGACCCGGATAAGCTGGGTGTGCCACGCAGCATGATCATTCTTGGCAAGCATTCCGGCAGGCATGCGATTAAGCACCGGGTCAGCCAATTCGGTGTAGAGCTGTCCAGCGAGCAGATGGAATCACTTTATGTGCAGTTCAAGGAGCTGGCTGACCGGCAAAAGGTAGTGCAAGACCACCAGCTGCTGGAATTGATTGGGCATACCGTCAATGAGGTGCTGGAGCCTTATACACTGGTCCAGGCACAGGTGCTGACCGGTACGGAGGGGCATCGGATGTCATCTTGCATAATCAGGGACAATAAGGCAGGCAAGGAGCAGGCTTATTCTGGAACGGGAGCAGGCGCGGTCGAAGCCTTGGTTGCCGGGATCAAGCAGGCTTTGCCTATAGAGGTTCAATTCACCGACCTGGAGCTATATTCCCTGTCATCCGGTGAGCAGGCTAATGGGGAAGCGGTCGTCACGGTTAGTGCAGATGCGAACCATTACAGGGGGGTGTCGGTTCATCAGGATGTGCTCATCGCGGTGGCCCAGGCTTTTATGGCGGCATGCAACCAAGCCGTAAGGGAGCATCAGCGTGGCAACCTTACCCAAGCTGCTTTTGCCAGCGGGAATATGGAAATAACGATTCCGTAAAGGGCGTGTAGACTTCAGCAACAGGGCAACGAATGATTTTCTCTGGAAAAATGTTAGTTGTGCAGGCTTCGTCATGCTGGTGCTGGTGTGTCTTAATAGAGAGGTGGCAAGCATATGGATCGGGTGATTAGCTATTATGAGTCCTTCGATGAGTGGGGACGCTTGGAACGGGAGCCCTTGGAATTTACGATTAATTGGCATTTTATCCAGCAATATTTGCCTGAGCAAGGTGAGGTTCTTGATAATGGAGCCGGTCCAGGTAAATACGCGATGAAATTGGCCGAGCAAGGGTATAAGGTTACTTTAGCCGATATTACGCCACGGCTGGTGGAAATAGGGAAGGCCAAGGCTGAGCAGCTGGGTCTGCTCGAACAATTCAGCGCCTTTGAAGTTGTTGATGCAAGAGATTTGAGCCGGTTCACGGATAGCCAATTTGATGCTTCTTTCATGCTGGGCCCACTGTATCATTTGCAACTGGAGTCTGATCGAATAACAGCCGTTCAAGAGCTGGCGCGTGTTACCAAGGCAGGCGGAATGGTATTTGTCGCTTTTATGCCGAGAGTCCGATTTGTACTGAGCTCGCTGATGGCTCCCGAGAACTGGAAGCCCAATGACCACGCCGGCCAAATTGCCAGCTTTATGGAATCGGGAGCCTTCGACCACCAAGATGAGGGCAGATTCACAGGTGCGTATTATTATAAAGTTGAAGACATCCAACCCTTTATGGAGGCCTACGGCTTTGAAACACTAAAAATGATCGGCTCCTCCCACATAGGCTCCTTGCTGAGCAAAGACCAGTGGAGCTATTGGAAGGATCGTGGGAATGAGGAGTATGAAGCCGTCATCGACATTCTCAAAAAAACAGCTGAAGATCCTTATTTATTAGGTGTCTCTGGACATATATTATATCTGGGCAGGAAAATATAGCCGTTAAAATGTGAGAATATTCGCAAAAATATTTTTAGCAAAAAAGGGCTGTGGATATAAGTTATCCACAGCCCTTGTGGATAGTGGGGGTAAGTGGCTTGAGGGCATGCCCAGTAACGTTTTTTTATACGCAGATTTTTCATTTTAAGGGGATAACTTTTTCAACTTCAGCCTGTGGATAGTGTGGATAAACCTGTTGATAAGATCAAAAATGTTGATGTTTCAATAGAAATAATACGTTCTTTATGTGGACAAGGCTGTGGATAAATAAAACAGTGCGTTTACACCCATTTTCATGCTTATAAAGGTTGATGAACCATATATTTCCTGTAAATATGTGGATTTACAAGAAAAATAAAGAACCTCCACCCCTTTCAAAAATAAGGGATAAGAGGTTCTTTTGCTTATCGTTTGGGACGGACATAACAAGGCTTATCCAAGCTTATTCGGCCAACTGCTCCCATTGCTCATAGCAGCCGGATAATTGACTCTTGCTGGCTTCTATCGCTTCATTTGTTTGCTGTACACGCACGTAATCATTGAAAATCTCCGGCTTCGCCAAGTCTGCCTCCATCGCCGAGATTTCCTCCTCCAGTCGGGCAATCTCCTGCTCCAGCAGCTCGAGCTTACGCTGCCGCGCCCGATCCTCGCGCTTCGCAAGCTTCGCCGACTCATAGCCGCCGCCGCTTGTATCGGCTCCGGCCGCCGTAGCTCCTCCGCCGCCAGCAGCGGAGCCTTTACCCCCGCCGCCGCTGTTCCTGCTCTTGGCGGCTTCCAAAGCTAGCCGCTGCTGCTCGATCTCGGCCAGCTCCTGTTTCTTCTCGACGTAATCGTCGTAGTTGCCAAGAAAGGACGTAACGCCATCGCGGGTCAGCTCCAGCATCGACTCCGCCATTTTGTTCAAAAAATACCGGTCATGCGAGATAAACAGCAGCGTGCCCTCATAATCAATCAGCGCCGATTCCAGCACCTCCCTGCTGTACAGGTCGAGATGGTTGGTAGGCTCATCGAGAATAAGTACATTGGCTTTTTCCAGCATCAGCTTGGCTAAAGCAACACGGGCTTTCTCGCCGCCGCTAAGCGCCGAAATCTTTTTGAACACATCCTCGCCGCTGAACAAAAAGCTGCCGAGCACCTTACGGATGCGAGCTTCCTCCATATGGGGGTACTCATTCCAGACCTCATCCATAATCGTATTCGTCGTATTCAAGCCGGATTGCTCTTGGTCATAGTAGCCAATTCGCACATTGGCACCCCAGTCGATAGAGCCATGGGAAGGAGCCTGCTGGCCCATTAGCGCCTTGAGCAGTGTCGATTTGCCAATTCCGTTAGGTCCGATCAGGGCAGCAGTATCACCGCGGCGCAGCTGGAAGCTAACATTACTAATTAATGGCTTGCGTTCATCATAGGATACAGCTACACGCTGCACATTCAGCACTTCTTTGCCAGTCGCCTGCTCCACCTCAAAGGAGAAATGGGCGCGCTTCAGGTCGCCCAGCGGCTTATCGAGCCGGTCCATTTTGTCCAATGCTTTGCGGCGGCTTTGCGCTCTCTTGGTGGTAGAAGCTCGTACCAGGTTTTTCTGGACGAATTCCTCCATCTTGGCAATTTCACCCTGCTGCTTTTCAAATTGCTTCAGCTGAATTTCATGCTCAGCGCTTTTCGTATCCACATACCGGGAATAATTGCCGGTGTAGCGGCGCGATGTAGTCCGTTCGATTTCATAGATAGCATCAACCAATGCATCGAGGAAATAGCGGTCATGGGAGACGACCAGGATCGCTCCCGCATAAGAGCGCAGGTAGCCTTCCAGCCAGGTTAGCGTAGGGATGTCCAAATGGTTCGTAGGCTCATCAAGCAGCAGCAGGTCAGGTGCTTGCAGCAGCATTTTGGCTAAGGCGAGCCGTGTTTTTTGCCCACCGCTTAAGGTGTTGACGAGTGTCTCCGGTGCGAATCCGGCGAAACCCATCCCGTGCAGCACGCCGCGAATGCGGGCTTCCGCTTCATAGCCGCCTTGCTCCTTAAACCATTCCGAGCGTGCGGCATATTTTTTCATCGTATCCTCGGTCAGCTTCTCATTGGCCAGCACATCGGGATCGGCCATCATCGTTTCCAAATGGCGCAGCTCCAGCTCCGCCTCCGCCAAGTGCACGAATACCTGCTTCATCTCATCCCAGATTGAGCGGTCCGTAACAAGTCCGCTGTTTTGCTTTAAGTAGCCAATTTTCGTTTCTTTAGACTTAAATAGCTCACCCGAATCATAAGACATTTCACCGGAAATAATTTGCAGTAAGGTTGATTTGCCTGCACCGTTCACCCCGACCAGCCCAATTCGCTCGCGTGGCTCAATTTGTAGCGTTATATTAGAAAGCACGGTTGAAACCCCGTAGCTCTTGGAAATTCCTGATACTTGCAGCAGCATACGTCTATCCTCCCAAAATGTGAAAAAGCATCTTCAAATTAGCTTATTCTGTAATTGTATCATGTTCCCGGTTATTTTTCAGCTTGCATGCTTGGAGAGGTTCATAGGCCGTATTCCGTGCTGTAAACCTACCTTACACCGCTGAATACTGTTTTTCTTCTCATGATATGTTAGAATGATGTTAATCACGTTGCGAACCATCAAAGGGCTGCGTTAGACCCTTATATTGTGGGTCTTGCATAGCTCAAGGAGAGGCCTTGCCATGAATATTAAAGAGTGGAAAATAGAGCTAAGACGCAGAGCAGAGGCGCAAAGGAATTCGATGACGCCAACTGAACGAAGTATTAAATCCGCACGCATCAACGAATTGATGTTCCGCAGGATCAACGAGGTGCTAGAGTCACGGACGAAGCTAAGCCGTAAGCCTACTCTTTTTACCTATATGCCGATTAAATCTGAGGTGGATGTAACGCCTATCATGGAAGCCTGTTGGAGCCATGATTTCCGTGTGCTTATTCCTAAAGTACAGCCAGAGCAAAAGATGAAGCTTTTTGAAATCCGCTCCTATGCCGATTTGGAAAAAGGCAAGTACGGGATCTCGGAGCCCATATCGGATTCCCCGCAGCATGTGGATATTAGGCATATTGATATTGCCTTGGTTCCGGGGCTTGCCTTTGATGCCCATCTGGGGCGGTTAGGCTACGGTGGCGGGTATTATGACCGATTTATGCAGCAATATGTGCGCTCTGGTTATCCTAAGCCCTATATTATTGCTGGAGCATATGACACCCAGATTATCCAGGAAGTGCCGATGGGGTTATTTGATTTCCGTCTGGATGAGCTTATTACCGAAGCAAGAACGATTCGAGCCCCTAAAGCAACTAAGCTTCATTAAATGCGAGAATGAATACAAGAAATGCGAGAATGAATAAAAGAACGCGAGCGAGAGGAGATTCCCGATGACCGAGCCAACGCCGCTAACGCATTTTAACGAGCAAGGCCGCGCCCGGATGGTTGATATTTCGGACAAGCAGGAAACGAGCCGCAGTGCCGCTGCGCATACTACAGTCACGATGCAGCCGTCCACACTGGCGCTGATTAAAGAAGGCAAGATTGGCAAGGGTGATGTGCTGGCAGTGTCCCAGGTTGCTGCTATTATGGCTGCCAAAAAAACATCAGACTGGATACCGATGTGCCATCCGCTTTCTTTGACGGGTGTCGATGTCCGGTTCTCGGATAATGGACATAATGAGTTATACATAGAAGCTACAGTTAAAACGAAAGGGCTTACCGGTGTAGAAATGGAAGCACTAACGGCCGTTTCTGCCGCCGCTCTGACCGTATATGACATGTGCAAGGCTGCTGAAAAAGGCATGGTCATCGGTCCGACGCAATTAGTAAGCAAAACAGGTGGTAAAAGCGGTGATTTTCATAGAAATGACACTCATTTTTAATAAGTATACGATACAATGGAGCCATGGGGAGGAGCAAGCTTATGCGTTGGAAGGTGGCGATTTTGACCGCAAGCGACCGAGGTTTCCGAGGAGAGCGAGAAGATACGAGCGCCCAAGTCATCCGCGAGCTAATAGAAGAGGAAATTAATGGGGAAATTATTGAATATCGGGTAGTGCCGGACGAGAAGGATGAAATTATGGCGGCACTGATCGAAATGACCGACTATTTCAAGGTTGACCTTATTTTAACGACTGGAGGTACCGGCCTTGCCGTTCGGGATGTGACTCCTGAGGCGACCTTAAGCGTTATTGATCGCCAGGCTCCGGGTTTTGCCGAAGCGATGAGGATGATCTCCATGCAAAAAACGCCCAAAGCGATGTTGTCCCGGGCTGTTTCCGGATTACGGGGACAGACGCTCATTATTAACCTGCCGGGAAGCCCAAAGGGTGTATCTGAGAATTTAGCGGCCATTATGGATCAATTGCCGCATGCATTGGGCATTTTGACCGGAAGTGAAGGGGACCATGGAAATGAAACCTGAGGCGATGCTGCGCGAAGTAAAGGTAGAGGACGCAATCGGATTGGTGCTGGCCCATGATTTGACGCAGATCCTCCCTGGGCAATTCAAAGGCCGTTTGTTTACGAAGGGGCATGTGGTTCGCGAAGAGGACATTCCCGCTTTATTAAATATTGGCAAGGAGCATATTTATGTGCTTGCGCTTCAAGAGGGCTGGCTGCATGAGGACGAGGCTGCGCTTCGTATGGCAGAGGCTGTTGCAGGAGCCAATGTGGTGTTAACCTCCCCCCATGAGGGCAAAATTAATTTGAAGTCCACCATCCTTGGGCTGGCCAAGGTGGATAAAGCAGCGGTCGATGCGGTTAACGCGCTGGATCAAATCGTGTTGGCTACAATCAAGACGAATACGGTCGTACAGCCTGGGCAATCCCTGAGTGGCACACGGGTCATTCCGCTTATCGTCGAGGCGTCCAAGGTTAAGCAGGTTGAGGCATTGGCCGGTGCGGTCAAGCCTGTTATCGAAGTGAAGCCGTTTCGCCCATTACGTGTCGGCTTGATCACGACGGGCAGCGAAATATTCAAAGGCCGCATTCAAGACAAGTTTGGCCCGATTGTCCGGGAGAAGCTGGCAGCGTTAGGGTCCGAGGTGATCGAACAGCGGCTAGCCCCCGATGAAAGCGATACGATTGTTGCCGAGATCCGCTATTTTCTAGACGAGCAGCAGGCTGACCTGATCCTGGTAACAGGCGGGATGTCCGTCGATCCCGACGACCGGACGCCAGGAGCGATTAAACAAGCGGGCGCCCGTATTGTCAGCTATGGTACGCCGATGCTGCCCGGATCGATGCTGCTGATGGGCTATTTGGGCGATGTACCCATAATGGGGCTGCCTGGCTGCGTCATGCATGACCCTTATACGTCCTTTGATGTGCTGCTGCCGCGCATTTGCGCCGGCGAAACCATTGTCCGTGCAGATATTACGGAAATGGGCTACGGTGGCCTTTACAACTGTTAGTTTCTCCTGATTAACGGTTAGCAAGCCTAATCGTTTATGCTGTAAAAGAAAGGAGTTGGTTAATATGAGTATTACCCATATCCTGCTCATTGCCGTTGTTGCGTTAATTTTGTTTGGGCCTAATAAGCTGCCTGAGCTAGGGCGTGCTTTAGGTAAAACCTTGCGTGATTTTAAAAAGGGCGCAAACGACCTGATGAGTGATATCCACACATCTGAGCCAGAGAAGGAACGCAAGGACATCACGCCGCCTGCTGAGCAAGCTGTGCCTTTAGCTAGCCAAGGGCCGGATTTGGCCAAGCGACCGTCTCCACAAGAAGGCGATAAACCGAAAGACTCACGAAGATTGCCTGAGTAAACATCATCAGGAAGTCACGAGTACCTACTTCAAAGCTAGGTTGGTGAATCATGATGGACAATGAAGAAGGGATGTCCTTAGTCGAGCATTTGGGCGAGCTCCGCAAGCGGATTATCTGGGTGCTGCTTGTTTTAGTTGGCGGTATGGTGATTGGGATCATTGTGGCTCAGCCCTTGATCACTTATTTGATCAGTATACCTCCCGCTAATGCTTTCAGCTTAAAGGCATTTTCTCCATGGGATTCGATCAAGATCTACATGAATTTTGCCTTAGTTACTGGACTGATCATTACCTTGCCTTTCAGCTTGTACCAGGTTTGGTCATTTTTAAAACCGGGCTTGCGGGAAGAAGAGCAAAAAGCATCACTCATATTTATTCCTTTTGCTTTTTTATTATTTTTAATTGGTCTGGCCTTCGCTTATTTTGTTGTCTTTAAGATGGCCTTTTTCTTTACCTCGGAAATTTCTGGACGTTTGAATCTGGAAGAGATGTATGGGATCTCACAGTACTTCACGTTTATGTTTAATATCGTCCTGCCGATTTCCTTGATTTTCGAGCTGCCGATTGTGATTATGTTTTTAACCAAGCTTCGTATACTGAATCCTGCGAGGCTGCAGAAGTTACGCCGTTACGCTTATATGCTGCTTGTCATTATCGCTGCGATGATCACGCCGCCGGATTTACTGTCTGCCGTAATCGTAGCTTTACCGATGATTCTGCTATATGAGTTTAGTGTCCTGCTGTCGGGGGGCGTCTACCGCAAGCAGTTAATCAAGGATAAGGAATGGGAAGAAGAATTCGGATCCAAATAATGCCGTGTTGGTAGCTAAGCTTTAGCTGCGGATGCGGTTTTTTTTCTGTAAAGGCCCAAGTATAATCAGGGTTTCTAGGGATACAATGAGGAAGATATGAATTTTCGTTAATAAAACTTGCAAAATGCTTCGAAACTGATTATCATAATAAGTGTTGTTAGCACTAAACATATTCGAGTGCTAACAGCAACCCAAACTAGAACCATATTTCAAAGGAGGACATTTTCTCATGATCAAACCGTTAGGTGATCGCGTTATTATTGAAGCTATTGCAAAAGAGGAAACAACTAAGAGCGGAATCGTTTTGCCTGAAACTGCCAAGGAAAAACCGCAAGAAGGCAAAGTAGTAGCGGTAGGCAGCGGCACTTTGAAAGATGGAGAGCGTATTGCGCTTGAAGTTAAAGAAGGCGACCGTATCATTTTCTCCAAATATGCTGGTACAGAAGTGAAATTCGAAGAACGCGAACTTCTAATATTGCGCGAAAGTGACATTCTTGCCATTATCGAGTAGTAACAGAGGATCATATACTTAATACCCTTATCAGCTGCTAATGCGAATTTAGCCGCTTTTACTTAGCAAGAAGCTTGGGAAGTGCTTTAACAAGAATGTTAGCAAGAGGTACCAATACACTTATTTTCAGGAGGGTTTCACACAATGGCTAAGGAAATTAGATTTAGTGAAGATGCTCGCCGCGCAATGCTTCGTGGTGTTGACGCGCTTGCCAATGCAGTAAAAATCACTTTAGGCCCTAAAGGCCGTAACGTAGTACTTGAGAAAAAATTCGGCAGCCCGTTAATCACTAATGATGGTGTAACGATCGCTAAAGAAATCGAATTGGAAGATGCTTTCGAGAACATGGGAGCTCAACTGGTTAAGGAAGTAGCTACAAAAACCAATGATGTTGCCGGTGACGGTACTACTACTGCAACTGTATTGGCTCAAGCGATGATTCGCGAAGGCTTGAAAAACGTTACTGCAGGCGCTAACCCAATGGTTATCCGCAAAGGTATCGACAAAGCAGTAAGAGCAGCTGTAGAAGAATTGAAGAACATTTCCAAAGCTATCGAAGGCAAACAATCCATCGCTCAAGTGGCTGCTATCTCCGCTGCTGACGATGAAGTAGGCCAATTGATCGCTGAAGCTATGGAAAAAGTGGGCAAAGATGGCGTTATTACTGTTGAAGAGTCCAAAGGCTTTGCAACGGAGCTTGAAGTGGTTGAAGGTATGCAATTTGACCGTGGCTACATTTCCCCTTACATGATCACAGATACGGACAAAATGGAAGCTGTTTTGGAAAACCCGTACATCTTGATCACTGACAAAAAAATCTCCAACATTCAAGAAATTCTTCCAGTGCTTGAGAAGGTTGTTCAACAAGGCAAGCCACTTGTTATCATCGCTGAAGATGTTGAAGGCGAAGCATTGGCAACTCTAGTAGTTAACCGTCTTCGTGGCACATTCACTTGTGTAGCTGTTAAAGCTCCAGGCTTCGGCGATCGCCGTAAAGCTATGCTTCAGGATCTTGCAGCCTTGACTGGTGGCCAAGTGATTACAGAAGAGTTGGGTCTTGACCTGAAATCGACTACTCCGGATCAACTGGGTTCTGCTCGCCAAGTTCGTGTAACTAAAGAAAACACAATCGTAGTTGACGGTGCTGGCGACAAGAAAGACATCGGCGCTCGTATCTCCCAAATCCGTTCCCAGTTGGAAGAAACAACTTCTGATTTCGATAAAGAAAAATTGCAAGAGCGTTTGGCTAAATTGGCTGGCGGCGTAGCGGTTATCAAAGTTGGCGCAGCTACTGAAACTGAGCTTAAAGAGCGCAAGCTTCGCATTGAAGATGCTTTGAACGCAACTCGTGCTGCTGTTGAAGAAGGTATCGTATCCGGTGGTGGTACTGCCCTTGTTAACGTATATGCTGCTGTAGCTGCTGTTAAAGGCAACGATGGCGACGAGCAAACTGGTGTTAACATCGTTCTACGTGCTCTTGAAGAGCCTGTACGTACAATCGCAGCTAACGCTGGCCAAGAAGGCTCCGTTATCGTTGAGCGCTTGAAAAAAGAAGCTGTAGGCATTGGCTACAACGCAGCAACTGGCGAATGGGTAAACATGTTCGAAGCTGGTATCGTTGACCCTGCGAAAGTAACACGCTCCGCATTGCAAAATGCAGCGTCCGTAGCAGCGATCTTCCTTACAACTGAAGCAGTTATTGCTGACAAGCCTGATAAAGACAACAAGGGCGGAATGCCTGATATGGGCGGCATGGGCGGTATGGGTGGAATGGGCGGCATGATGTAGAATTGTCAGAAAAACCTTGATGTATCAACGTTTATTTGAGAAGTTGAGGTAATTTGGTCTTAATTTGTTAAATCAGAGGTTTTCCATGAGTTTTTCGAACTTGTGGGAAGCCTCTTTTTTCATGCTTTTGGTCACATGCAGGTATACGCTTTTGGTCGTATCATCATCTTTATGACCAAGCCGTTCCATGATCTCCTGTAAGCCCACTCCTGCCTCTGCCAGTAAAGAAGTGTCGTATGTCGCAATGAATGGGGAGTCAGTTTAGGGTCAAGCTCAGCAAGCTTCAGGAGCCTACGCATGCGGTTCCCGATGAACTTGATATAAAGAGGATAGCCCGGGTGTTCTTCTTTGTTGAAAAAAACAAATTTCTTATCATGGTAAGTTTTTTTATAAAGCATCTGATATTCCTTTTGCAATTTCTGATGCTTCTTTAATTCCGTGAATATGATAGGAGATAGCTCGATCTTTCTTTTCGATGTTGTTGTCTTGGGTGTAAGCAGCTGGTAATCTAAAATATTGTTGGTCGGATTGTAATATGTTTTGGTGATGCTTAAAGTATGATTGTCGAAATCAAAGTCTGTCCATTTAAGGGCACATAGTTCACCGTAGCGGATACCGCTGTAAGCCAGCACTAAAAATATGATATAGTCCCCAAATAACCCTTGATCCAAAGCAATTTTAAGAAATACAGAAAGCTGCTCTTTTTCCAGGTATTTAACAACCTCGCTTTCATTCTCCAACTGCTCCACGGTTTTTTTGGTCTTAGGTACCTTTGCGAATTGGGTAGGATTTACGCTGATCAGGTCAAATTCTACGGCATAACCAAAATAAACTGGCTTTTATGGACAGCGAAGCATACGCAAAAGAGAGAGCTTACAAAATAGCCAACCAGCTACTTTACTTCTATAACCTTGCACAAGGTACAAACCCGGACGGAAGTGCTGCAGCCGCCGGAAATGTGGAGTGGGGTAAGAATGTATTGCTGCAGCTTGATCCATTTATGACTGAATTGAATTTATTATAACAAAAAGGGTCTCCGTCACATTGACCGGGACCCTCATTACTAGATGAACTTAATAATATTTATGTAGCAAAAGATCGATAGAAGCTATGTTAAATATCGCGAATAATGTTATTACACAAACATACATTTTGTCCCAATTAGCTTGCCTGATAAATATTTGGATCCCGCATAGTATGACGAACATTATAGGCACAATTGATGTGAATAAATACCTACCCTGTAACATGAAATTTTTAAACTCTTGAAAATACATAATCTCTACAATATATAAAAATATGACGTTTCCCACGATAATAACGAGAGAGGCAGCCGCAAATGGGTACGCCTCTTTTTTTTGAGATATAAACAGGATCACGCCAACAGTGGTAATTACTAATAAAAGGGCTATCAGCTTGTACATAATGAAAGAATCAAAAAGCACATTTGTCCAACCGAAGTCAGCCCAAAACATCTTAATCCAAATATCCCTTAGGCGCGATATATTAAACGATTCCGCGAAATAAAAAACGAGTGTCCTTGTAGTGTCCCCCATGGGTTGAAGCCCTTTTCCACCTAAAATAGACTTATAATGTACATAACTGAAAATTGCCCATGGCGAGTAAATAATAAGCATGGGAATGACCAATCTAAGATAATGATTTACCGCTTTCCGTAACTGAATTTTTTCCCTTATGATAATCACTAATGTAAAGAACAGTGCAGCAGAGACAACGAAAATCGATGTCGGTTTGATCAAAAGTCCTAATCCTAATAGTACGCCCATTCCGACCATCTGTTTGGCTTCTATTTTCATATGCAGTAAACGGTATATTGTTAAAACCGCAAATAAGTTGAGCAAAGCATCATTATTAACCGATATGCTAACTAAAGAAAACATAGGGTGTAAGCCAACCATAAGTGACAAGCAGGAAGCAAACATGGGTGATGATGGTCGAATCTTTCTACCGATGAGATATGTAAAGTACACCGTTAGTAATCCGAATAGCACGGATACCAACCTAATTGCGTAAACCCTTACAAGTATAGAAAATGAATTAAATAGAGTGTATGCAAGGGATCCGATAGAATAATACAAAGGAGAGTAAGAGGCAGCTGGTGAACTGCCGGATGATTGTTTATGCTCGGGCAGAACTTTGAAGTCGGACATGATTTTATAATTGCGAATATCCATCTTGTCGCCAACCCAAGCTATTCGGTTCACATTTAGAATATTGTGAGCTGAGTTTAATTCATGCGAATACCCTAGTGATTTGCCGATTAAAGGGATTTTTTTGCTCTCTGAAAGATACTGTATATATGAAAAGTGAGCCGGTTCATCGGGTGTCTGAAACGGTGGAATAACAACCATCCAGACTAAGCTTTTGATGAATAGAATAAACAAGATGATACTGATTATTTTGTGACGATTAAAGAATGACTTCAACATACCGAATACAGGAATTCGCTCAAGATTATCCATAGTGCCTCCTATCAAATCGTTGACATGACACCAACGAAATGGTCATATGTCCATGTGCACATTGTAGCAAAAATTAGTGAATAATGGTATTGAAAGTTGAAATAACAAATAGACCCCTAGTACGTCCCAGGGGTCTTATCTCCATAAATATTTTTACAATCCTCTTTCGTTATCTGCTGCAGGTATTCATATTTACCATTCTTCCATATATAATTTAAATTCGTTTTCCCTATGATCCATATGCTTCTCATACCGTTTGGCGCATCCTCTAAGCGTTCATAATTGCCGTTCATGCCGTAGTATGCCAACGCTTTCCACCACGCCCACACCTGTTTGTGGTAAGGGTGAAAGGATAACTGCTGTGCGGTCATATCTCTGTATTGATCCGCCATTTTACAGGATACGCGGCTAACTTTCCATATAGATTCTCTCGACACTTTCCCATGGAGCAAAATAAACGCCGTCCAATTTCTTGATGTGCATACCGTATTGCCTTTTCAGCACGTTATTGGTTTCCATATTCAGTGTGCCGCGCAGTCCGTCCGGTGTTACTTCTATTATAATGAGATACACCTTGGGCTTAAATTATTTTATGATTACCTCGGCTTCGTCGCCTGGCTGGATCAAGGGAATGAATGCGGTCAAGCGTGAGGCTGATATAGTTATTAACATAGGAGGGCTCCTTTTGTGTACAACTGATTTATAAGACCAAAAACGAAATGGTCTTACATTTGGTCTTGAGCGTAATTTATCGTATTTTACAATAATGAGCAATATCGGGGTTAGTTCAGTAATATTTAGGGGTTAATTTTTCATATTTTATGGTATTTTACATAGTTATTTCATGGGCGGCATGATGTAATCGGTTTTGCCAATCCCTTGCTATACAAGGACTTAGACCTCTTATGGAGGTCTTTTTTCTTTGTGAAATAACAGAAGAACCACATTTCTTGCAAAAATGTTAGAAATTAAGGATGCTGCCAAAGTGATTTTGGACTTTTTTCGTTGCATCCTGCTTCATTTTCTTCGTGATAAATGCATAAAGGTGATGAGGTATGGATAAGTGTACGAAGTAAGCACCCTGACCGGTGCTTTTTCTTTTGCCTGTCGAAAGGGGAACCTTGCGGAACGTGCTATTACAGATTGGGGGGAAACGGCACTGATTAAGTAAACATTATTTTTTGATTGCTTGTACACACGGACTAAAGTTATACTTCTTGTTGCAACAAGAGAAATCATACAGAGAAGGATTTGGGGTATTGAAATATTATTTAAGTTATAAAGGGAAGGTTTTTGGACATGCTCTTACAAAAGAAGAAGCTGAGATGAAACTAAAACTCTTAAGCGGAACTCTTGAGGGAGTTGAGGTCATGGAATTTGATGATAAGCTAATTCCAATCAAAAAGAGTAGATTGGTAAATACCACTGGGAAAAGAAAAAGACCAAAAAAATAAGTCAGCCTATGAACGAAAGCACCCTAGCCGGTGCTTTTTCTTTTGACCTCATTTTCAGCACACTGTTTAAATATCTGATAATTAACAATATATTTGTCCAATTTTTGACTTATCCTAATCACCTTTTCATGTGAAAGCTGGCCTTGAACTGCTGCTTCTTGGATCATTTGTTGTCGCAAAGTTTCAATATTATGTAAGAGAAAAGATTCCATCTGACTTTATTCTCCGTTCGTGTGTTTTTATAATGACAAAAAGCATTATAGTACAGGAAGCCTGCAAATGTTGTAATAAGATGTCGTTAGTATTATGAACAATGTGTGAACACGGTATCTTTGGTTCTTTTCTTCTACCATTTGACAGGCAAGTGGTGCAAATGCATTGAAAAGCGAACCATGGAACCGTTTGAATAAGCGTACTTGTCCAATTGTTTAAAATCAGTGGCATCTGGATGCAAGAAAGTGAGTAGCGTATAATGGAGAAATCAAGATATCCAAATTCACCCCGAAAGGATGATTACTTTGAACAATTTACCCTTATTCAATAAAGTGGCGCTCGTAACAGGGGGAGCGAATGGAATTGGCTACAGCATTGTGAAAGCGCTAGCAAAAGCGGGGGCAAGCGTTGTTATTGTAGATTTAGCCGAGAGCGGGCAAACTGCTGCAGAAGCGCTGGCGAACGAGGGCCTGCCTGTGATTTTCACACAAGGCGATGTGAGGATCGTTGCGGATACATTACGGGTGGCGAGCCAGGTTGTTGAGCATTTCGGCGGGCTTGATATTGTGGTTAACAGCGCAGGCGTGTATCCACGCAGCTCGATGCTGGAGACCACAGAAGAGCTGTGGGACCACATCATGTCCATTAATCTCAAAGGTGTATTCCTGATGTGCCAGGCTACGGTGCCCTTATTAAAACAACGCGCGGCGGCGCGATAATTAATATGAGCTCGAGCCATGCTGCTGTGGGACTCCCGGAGCTATTCGCCTATTCAGTGTCCAAAGGTGGGTTATCCACGCTAACACGCAACTTGGCTGGCGCCTTAACAGCAGACCGTATTCGGGTCAATGGGATCAACCCAGGTTGGGTGGCGACGGAGCGGGAGCTAGAGGTGAGAGCGGCGAATGGTCAATCCCATGAATGGCTGGTCGAGAAAGGCAAGACTTTGCCTCTTGGCCGCCTGCAAACGGGTGAAGACGCGGCCGCGGTCGCAGTTTTCTTGGCAAGTGAATATGCGAGCCAGATTACGGGGCAAATCATCCAGGTGGATGGCGGCAAGGAAGTGGCAACGATGTTTGATGACCGAAGCCTGGATGACGACCGTGACAGCCATTCGGATAGCCGCAGCAAGGAATAAGCATACCGTGAACTCGTAAAGCTATAGCTATAGCTAAGTAATCCAAAGTGATCGAGCCTACTCGGCGCAAATCGCAGTGGAAGCTACCCGCGGAGATTATCCGAACTTACATATCTCCACCTATACCCAAAAAGACAAGAACCGGAATCATATTTCCTGTTTCTTGTCTTTTTTGGCATCCCTTTGTAGCGGACACAGGGTGTGGTCTGGAACCCCATACCCCTGCCCTCGCAAACGCACAAATGTATGGATATAGACAAGGACCTAGCCGCAGGCTGGTTTTTTCAATCTGGTCTTAGGCGGGTATATGCATGGTTAAACTAGTACGATACGGGTGAAAACAAGGAATGTTTTATAAGGAAAAAAGTAAGAATTCCGCGCTACATCAGCATTTATCCCGAAATCCAGAGTGGTTTGGATAGTACTATTGCCTGTGACGCACCTCACCTATATGATTTGGAGTGTAAGCGCTACAGTTAATATTTAGTTAGGAGGACATCGGATGCAGCAGCAATATGAAGTTCCATTAAAAATGAAACAAACGAGCCGATGGAAGCTATCTTTGGTTATACAAGATATCAAACGAGACCGGTGGTTGTATCTTCTATTAATACCCGGTATCCTGTATTTTCTCTTATTCAAATATGTGCCGATGTGGGGCTTGGTCATGGCCTTCCAGGATTACAAACCCCATTTGGGCTTTATAGATAGCCCTTGGGTAGGGATGAAGCATTTTGCACGATTTTTCACGGAACCACAGTTTTGGAACTTATTTCGAAATACTTTATTGTTGGCTGTCTATAATTTAGTATTCTTTTTTCCACTTCCGATCATCTTGGCCCTTATGCTTAATGAGGTTCGCAAGGAAATGTTCAAACGCTTCGTCCAAACGTTCTTGTACTTGCCACATTTCGTTTCGTGGGTGGTAGCTGTTGGTATTTTCTATGTATTGCTTACGACTGAAGGCGGAATCGTCAACGAAATCATTGCCAAGATGGGGATGGAGCGAGTTCCCTTTCTACTCAGTGAAGATTGGTTCCGAACGATGATTCTTAGCCAATCCATTTGGAAAGAGGCAGGGTGGGGAATGATTATTTTCCTCGCGGCGCTCTCAGGGGTCGATGTCCAGCAATATGAAGCAGCTCGAATGGATGGGGCTGGACGCTGGAGGCAGCTATGGCACATCACGTTACCTGCTATCCGCAGCACGATTGTTATCTTGTTTATTCTCCGGTTGGGCAGCTTCCTAGATACGGGCTTTGAACATATCTTCCTGATGCTGAATTCGATGAACCGGGAAGTCGGAGAGGTATTCGACACTTATGTTTATGTAAAAGGCTTAACCCAAGCCCAGTATAGCTACAGCGCGGCTGTTGGACTATTCAAATCACTTGTCGGCCTAGTGCTCGTACTTGGGGCGAACTGGCTGGCGAAGAAAACCGGCGAAGAAGGCGTATATTAAATAAGCAGGGAGGTAGACACCGTGCCAATGAAAGATAACACACTCGGCAATCGCATCTTTAATGCGGTCAATTATTCGCTTTTAATCTTAGTTTCATGTGTGGCGATTATTCCATTTATTTATATACTGGCGATCTCATTCGCTACACCACAGGAGGTTGCAAAAGGGGGACTGCTTTTATTCCCTTCTGAATTCACGCTGGGTGCCTACCAGTATATTTTCTCGACAGACACGATGACAAGAGGCTTGCTTGTATCGATTTATATAACGGTGCTGGGAACATTCGTGAATCTCTTGTTCACTTCACTGATGGCCTACCCGTTAGCACGTCCCAATCTGCGTGGCAGACGTTTCCTAATGCTAATGATATTGATCACGATGTTATTCAGCGGAGGGATGATCCCGACTTATTTTGTGGTCAAAGCATTTGGTATGATTAACACCTATTGGTCCTTAATTATTCCAACAGCGATTAGTGCTTTTAATTTAATTGTACTGAAAAACTTTTTCCAGCAAATACCGGATAGCTTGGAAGATTCAGCAAAAATAGACGGCTGCAACGACTTGGGCATTTTGTTCCGGATTGTTTTGCCTTTATCGATGCCGGCGATGGCAACCTTTGGATTGTTTTATGCGGTGGGCCATTGGAATACTTTCTTTAATGCGGTTATGTACATCAACGACTCCGAGAAATTTCCAGTGCAGATTATATTGAGGCAAATTGTTTTATTATCACAGGACCAGATTGGTGATTCTACTTCCCAGCAGGATCCAACCGATTATATGCCACAGACGATACGCATGGCGGCGATTGTGGTAGCTACCATTCCTATTTTGTTGATTTATCCGTTTTTGCAAAAGCATTTTGCCAAAGGCGTGATGTTAGGTTCGGTAAAAGGATAACAGTTTACAGTTGTCTTTATATAAATAAGACCAACATAAATCATGGAGGGGTAAAAATGAATAAAAAACGTTTTGTAGGACTGGTTTGCTCATTGGTTATGACGGCAGGAACAATCGCGGGATGTGCGGATAGTAATGGGACACCACAAGGTGCACAGGCGGTACCCGATAATACACCGCTTGAAATTACCATTGCGACGCCGCAAGTTGGCGAAGCCCCAAAGAAGGACAGTGACATCGAGCTAGCTATCGAGAAATATACCAGTGCGAAAGTAGATATCCAATGGATTCCGACAGCCGCTTTTGAAGATAAAAAGAACATCATGATCGCTTCCAACGAGATGCCCAAAGCTTTTAAGCTTACGTATAATGCAACGACGCTCAATGCTATTGAGGCCGGCCTGTTCTGGGAAATTGGCCCTTACTTGAAGGATTATAAAAATTTATCTGCAGCTAATCCGATGTACTATGATAACATCAAAGTAGGTGGCAAGCTGTACGGATTGCCTTTGTACCGGGATATCGGGCGAGCCGGGATCATTTACCGTAAAGACTGGTTTAATGACCTAGGTCTGAAAACCCCAGTAACATTGGATGATTGGTATAACATCATGAAAACGGTATCGGAGAAGGATCCGGATAAAAATGGCCAAGCGGATACATATGGAATGTTCTTGGATAAGTCGTATAATGACGCAGCCCTTAGTAACTCTTTCTTGACCCGTTTGTCTGTACCCTTTGGAGCACCTAATAAATGGGGTGTTGAGAACGGGAAAATTGTAGCCGAATTTATGACTAAGCCTTACCAAGATTCGATGAAGTTGCTGAAAAAAATGTATCAGGAGAAATTAATCAACCAGGACTTTTCTGTAGTTCAAACAGCCGATGCTGACAATAAGTGGAATTCAGGCAAAGCAGGGATTCGCATCAATACGGTTGCCTCAGCAGTAGCAACTTCTTTTGACAACCTGGCTAAATCGGTGCCGAATGCCGTTGTAGACATAGCACCTTATATGGGAACGTCCGGCAATCGGGTACCGGCTGAATCCGGTAATAATGGTTTCTTCGTATTCCCGAAATCCAGCGTGAAAACAGAAGCAGAGCTGAAGCGTGTACTAGGCTTCTTCGATAAGCTTCTGGATCCGGATATGTCCACATTGCTGACGAGGGGAACAGAAGGCAAGCACTTCACGAAGGCCAGTGACGGCAAAGCTGAGTTTAAAGACTTGACCCTGTTCAATCTAGAGGTAAAGCCATACCGCGATAGCCTGCCATCCTTCGAGGTTACTGGGTTAGGTTTACCACTGAAATTGAATGAACTGCAGGCTAAAGGCTGGAAGGTAGTCGAGGATAATTTGAAAGTGGTCGTTCCGAATATGGCATTGACACTTACCTCGAAGACTTATATCGATAAAGGCGGAGAGCTGGATACGATGATTCGCGATGCCCAAACGAAGTACATTATGGGTAAAACGGATGATGCCGGCTGGGAAGCGGATTTGGATCGTTGGAAAAAAGCGGGCGGCGACAAGGTTATGGAGGAATATACAGCGGAGTATGCAAAGCTGAAGAAATAAGGAAAAGATAATCCGCAAGATTATTCCTCTTATATGAACAAAACGGTGGCAGACTGGGAAACCTTAAGCCACCGTTTTTTTTGCTATTAGGTTAGCAATCGTTGGCGACATATGGCTATAATAGAAAGCGCTGAAGGTTAATGGAAGGAGAGGTTGCCGCTTGCCGAAATATTTAGTTCGAATGCTCATATTCACTTTATTGTTGGTCGCTGCCCCTGTTATCTTGATCGGGATGACCTCCTATTATATAGCCTCTCATGATATTGAGAAAAAAGTAAATGAGGGCAATCAACAGATTTTGCAGCAAAACCAAATGCGCCTTGAGCAAGTGTTTAAGAGTGTGGAAATGGCTGCGGTGCAGTATTTAAATTCATCCTTAGTGATGGACTATATTTATGATGACTTGTCCCAGGATGATTTTCAAACGATCGCCAATATATCTAAAGGGCTATATAATTTACATTCCTTGTCGGCGGTAGCGGATACGCACCTGATTAATTTGGATAATGACTGGATGATTAGTAATTACGGGTTTACATCAACGGAGGATTACGCAAATCGGGATTTATTGAATGGATATGCTGCTAACAATAAAAATTTATTCTGGCTAGCCTCGGGAGTGAAGGGGCAGGAATCAATCCGTCTGGTCGTCAAGCTGCCGATGATCGCATCTTCGACACAGCCCAAGGCTTTATTAATTATTGATATGCAACATGGCGAGCTGGAAACCTATTTGATGCAAAATACCCAATGGGGCCACATTTATGTGCTGAATCAAGACCAGGTTCCTTTTCTCTCATCCCCAGGCGCCATTGCTCTGCAGGAATCGATTAGGGATAAGCTGGTAGCGAAATCCGCAGCAGCGAGTTACTTGGAGGTGGAAGGGCTAGCTGTTAATTACCAAACCTCTGCTTATAATAATTGGACGTATGCCTCCGTCGTTTCTATTCAAGAGATCACCAAGGAATCCCGGAAAATTGCTTTGATTACGCTAAACGCATGCTTGATCATATTTGTCATGATCGCGGCAGCGGCTTTTTATGGAAGCAGGCGGATGTATACGCCAATCCGGCGCTTGTTCGTTATTATGGAGCAGCTTGGGGGCGGGTCTGGGAATCCTCAAAAGGAGGATGAATTTGCTTTTATAGAAGAGCGCTTTCATACCTTATTTAGCACGCGAAAGGAGTTTCAGCAGCAGCTTCAAGGCCAACGGGCACAGATGAAAGAGTTCTTTTTATTGAGGCTGTTTATGGGGCAAATTACAGAAAGTGAGTTTACGTATAAATGTGAGGTTTACGGATTTGCCGAGAAAGGGAAAGCTTTGGGAGTGCTCGCTTTACAAATGGACTCCCTGCATGAAACCCGTTATATGGAAAGAGATAAGGAATTACTGCTATTTGCGGTCAACAATATCGTCGGTGAATTAATTCCATCCGACCATATGATCGGAAATTTATTGTTGGACCAGTCGCAGGTTTCACTTTTATTAGGTGATTCAGAAGATCCGAAGCAGCTTGACGCCTATTTCCATGAAAGAGCGAAGCAGATTAAAGCGAAGGTGTATGAGCTGTTGCAATTGAAGGTAAGTATCGGCATCAGCCGAAGCTTTTATCGCTATACCGATGCCATGAATGGTTATGCAGAGGCGCTGGAGGCATTGAAACGTAGGATTAGCCTCGGCAATGATATTATTCTTCATTATAACGATGTGGAATCCGGACATGGGCATCGTGACCATCCAATGGCTTCAATCCATCACCTCGAGGATTATGTAGTTAATGCTCTTAAAGCAGGTGATGCTGAGGCAGTCGAGGCGCATTATGACCATTACGTGGCGTCTATTAAGGATAAAGGTATTGCCTTCAACGATTTCCAAATGATTATGATCCAATTAATCAATCGGATTTATCATATGGTACAGCAGCAGGGGGAGGCATTGGACACGTTAACAGGGTCTAACTCGGTGGTCAGGACCTTCACGAAATTGAATACGGTGGAGGACATATCGGCATGGTTTAAAACAGAGCTGTTCATACCTACGCTTGTATTTTTGAAGGAACGCGTCGATTCCCAATATATCAATATTGCCCACCAGATGATCCAAATGGTCCAGGACCGCTATGAGCAAGACATTTCGTTAGAATCCTGCGCCGCGCAGCTCAAATTTCATCCGGTTTATTTAAGCCGCGTTTTTAAGAAAGAGGTTGGTGTCACTTTTATTGAATATTTAATTGACTATCGGATGAACATGGCAAAAATGTGGCTGAAGGATACGAATCTTAAAATTACAGAAATCGCTGAACGCCTTAATTATACGAATTCCACCGGATTTATCCGCACCTTTCGCAAGGTGACCGGGATGACGCCAGGGCAATACCGTGAAGAACAAGCAAACAAATGATGGCATTGGGTTTGCTATGCTATAATGAAAGGATCAATTTTTATCGCATGGAGGTTGCACCCGATGCTTGATTTAACCTACTCAGCAATGATCCAACAAATAAGACCTTATTTTGACGCGACCATCTTGAAGCGCGGCTGGGATTATTATCGTGAAGGAGCCGTGAGGCGCCTTGAAGTAGAAAGCGATACGCTTGTTAAAGCTACTGTAGCTGGCTCAGAGAATTACTTGGTACGCTTGGATCTTGTCAACGTCCATAAATTTAAGTGTGATTGCCCTTACGGCGACTATTGTAAGCATATGGCGGCTGTATTATTCGAGGCTTTCAAGCAAATGGGGCTGGAGCCGAATCAATTTCTGAAGCCGGACCGCACCTTTCTGTCAGCTAATAAATCTGCGCGTCCATTGAGCGTTTTGCAATCGGAAATGGAGCTAGGGATTGACGAGCTCGCGGCAAGGCGTTCCCAAAAAGCCGCAGCAGCATTGGCTTCATCTCAAGCTCTCGATGGTAAAGCTGGAGTGAAGGCTAATCATGCTGGCGACGCAAAGCCCGCAGCTCCGATGAAGAAGCCCCTAATAATCGAGCCTCAGGAGTCGGGGACGGTGAAGGAATGGCAAAGCTATTTTGAGCATAAATTCGAGAAATATCCGGCCTATAGTATGCAGTCCATCGAAGAATTTTTGCCGAAGGCTAACAAAGCTTTACTTGCGTTTCATACGACTTGGCCGTCTACTTTAACCTATATATATGAGCTTCAGGTTGCCTTATTCATAATGAAGCGTGCTGATGGCCTGCAGGCTCAAATGAGCCAGCATTATTCCCATTATGCTTATCAGTATAGAGAATATTTCCGTCATATTGCCGATCATTGCCATATTAGATTGACCCAGATTATCAAAGAAATCGATCTGGAGGAAGCATGGCGCTTGTATCCTCACCTACTTGAAGAAACGGCCGCTTACTTGGCTGAGCATGCCTTCCCTAAGCTTGATTCATTTATGCGTTGGCCAAGTGTTTATAGCTTGTTATGGTCGAGCTTGTTGAAGGTTGAGGCTTGGATGGCTAAGGAGTGCAGCCGGCTAAATAGGGCTATCGATGAAAGTACGGCACCCGCCACGATTAAGGATGCGTTGCTTGTAGCCCTTCTATTATTCGATGTGCTTGCTGGGATGGATGAAAGTGCTATTCATAGAGCCAACAAGGAGCTGAGTAACAAGCATTCAGGTTTATTTTTCCCTTTCCTGCAGGTTCTGTACGCAAGTGAAGAGTGGGACCGCCTCATCCTCTGGTTGAATTGGATGCAGCCTTTGGTCAAAACCTCCGGTCCCTTATTCCTGGAGCCGTATTTAAACTACTGGCAGGAAGCCAGCAAGCGCCGCGAATTGGAGAAAGCCTGGAAAGACATGATAAGCTTCCTCCTCCCCGCAAGCTTTCCTTATTATTCGCAATTTTTGGTCAAGCATGAGCGTTACCAGGAGTGGGCAGACCTGAACCTGCTATTTTATAGATCTCCTTTAACGATCAATAAAGATATATTAAAGCTTGTGGAGGCCCATGATGTCCGCTTTCTGCTGCCGCTATATCACTTTGCCATTGAACGTTCTATCCTTGAGAAAAATAGGAGCTCCTATAAAATGGCGGTGAGGTTATTAAAGAAGCTGCACCAATTTTATAAGCGGTTAAAAGAGCTGGACCGTTGGGACCGGTATATAGCTCAGATCAGCACTCAATTCTCGCGTTACCGTGCCTTTCAAGAAGAATTACGGAAAGGAAAGCTAATTGTATGAATCTGTTAGATCCCGTATTTGTCCAGATTGAACGCTTAGAGAACGGTTCTTTTTTGTTGGTGGGCAGGTTTGATGCCCATGCCGTGTTGAGCCCGGCAGCGCTCAAAATCCGTTTGTTCGCTTGGCACCGTGCCTCTTTTTATGGCGCGGCTATTCGCCATGACCTGAATGACAGTAAGCCCGGTCTCATTCTATCCCCTTATATGGCAATGAACTACTTGGCGGCTGCCGAATCGATTTCCATGCACGGAGCCGTTACTTGGAGCGATGAGCTCCTGCTCCTGAGGAAATGGGCTGCCCTTGGCATGGAAGCGTTCGATAAGGGGTGGTATGTCCCCGCTTTCGAAGCTTGGCAGCAGCACCGGATGGACTGGAGCCTGCGGCTTCCCGAGGAGAGAAGGCACTTCTATGAGCAGTTACTTGAAGAAGCCGAGTCCCAGGGGATTACGTACTGGACCGACTGGTTCGGTCAAGCCGTCAATGAGCTGCTGGACAGCGAGCCCGATATCACGGCTGCTTGGAGCCAGCTATGCGAAGAGCAGCCCCTGCTGCAGCAGCAGGTGGATCCTAGCCTTAGCTCCGCCTACGAATGGCTCGATGAGGATGAGTGGCTGGATGCACTGGGCTGGAAGCAGGACGAGATACCTTTCCGTACTTGCCTGCAGTTGGTGGAGCCGGAGGGTGAGGGCTGGGAGCAAGAGGCTGCCCCTCAGGCTTCAATGACAAGCGATTCAACAGCTTCAACAGCTATGGGCAAGGATGTCTGGCAATTAAAGCTGCTGTTTCAAGATAAAAGAAACGCGGCTGTGCTGCATGAAATCCGCTTCGATGACAGTTCCGATGGAGGTTTCAATGAAGGCTCCGATAGGAGATCGGATGTAGGTTTCAATGCTAGACCTCATGTAAGATCTGATGCAAGCCTGCACCAGCAGGATGGGCTGCCAGTCCATTGGCTGCCTTATTATGAGCAGCAGCTAGCCAAGGATACCGCGAAGCTGCTGCGGATTGTTCCGATGCTTGGTTTTGGGAGGAAAGAGCAGCTAACAAAGCCAGTAGAACCTGAAGCACCAGCAGAGTCTTTAGCGCCATCAGAGTTTTTAGAGCCATCAGAGCCATCAGAGCTAACGGAATCAGCAGCGTTTCCAGAATCCCCAGGAGACCTCTCCTCCGTATCCAATCGGGTGGTGTCTACTCTTACGGATGACCAAGCCTGGGTCTTCATGGAAGAGAGCAGCTTGCAGCTGCTGCAAGCTGGTTATTCCGTGCTGCTTCCCTCGTGGTGGGAGGAGCTAAGGAAGCTTCGTCCGAAGCTTAAGGCGCAGCTCAAATCGTCCGCTGGAGCTGGCCGCGAATCGATGGTTGGCTTAAGCCAAATCATGCAATTCGACTGGCGGGTGGCCGTTGGCGATATCGACCTGACGGAAGAAGAATTTATGCGCATGGCTTCGGAGAAAAAACGATTAATGTATATCCGCGGCAGATGGATTCAGCTCGATCCGGCTTTTTACGAGCAAGTGCGACAAGCTATGAAGCAAATGGACCAGAAGCAGGGGCTGTCGTTCCGCGAGGTGCTGGAGCTGCATTTATTAGGGCAGGAAGATGAAGAGGCTGACGCCCATGCAGCAGCCTCGCCAGACCATAATGCCTCCGGGGAGCTTCGGATACAGGTGGAATTAAACCGCCATATGAAGCAGCTCATGAAGCAATTGCAGCAAACCAAGCAGCTCCCCATGGTCACCGCACCAAGCACACTACAAGCCGATTTGCGCCATTATCAGCTAGAGGGCTTGTCATGGCTGGTGTTTCTGCGCAAATATGGCCTAGGCGGGTGCCTAGCTGATGATATGGGACTCGGGAAGACGATCCAGTTCATAGCTTACCTGCTGCATATCAAAGAGCAAAGGGAGCAGGTAACGGGTTCTACACCACCAGCTTTGCTGATTTGCCCAACCTCGGTGCTGGGCAACTGGCAGAAGGAGCTGCAGCGCTTTGCACCTACGCTGCAGGTCCATCTCCACTATGGCTCACAGCGTGCCAAGGGTGAAGCATTCGCGGAAGCTATGCATGGCTATGACCTGGTCATTACCTCCTATTCGTTGGCCCACCTCGATGAGGAGGAGCTTTCTACGGTTCAGTGGGATACCATCTGCCTGGATGAAGCCCAAAATATTAAAAACGCCTATACCAAGCAATCCGCCGCTATCCGCAAGCTTGGAGGGAATCACCGAATCGCTTTGACGGGAACGCCGATAGAGAATCGATTGTCCGAGCTTTGGTCGATTTTCGATTTTATTAATCCCGGCTATCTGGGCAGCTTGCGGCATTTTACTCATCATTATGTGAACCCGGTCGAGCGTACACGCGACGAGGTGCGTATCGGACAGGTCCAGAAGCTGGTTCGCCCCTTTCTGCTGCGCCGCTTGAAAAAAGATCCCGCTATCCAGCTCGATTTGCCTGACAAAAATGAAATGAAAGCCTATGTCTCCTTAACTACAGAGCAAGGGGCTTTATACGAGAATGTCGTGCAAAGCTTAATGAATAAAATAGAAACGCTGAGTGGCATGGAGAAAAAAGGCTTGATTCTGGCTACCTTAACCAAGCTTAAGCAAATATGTAACCATCCGGCTTTACTACTCAAGGAAACCGGACAGGTGCCATGGGAAGACCGTTCCACCAAAATGATGCGGCTGCTCGAGATGATCGACGAGCTGAGGGCTGAGGGGGATAATTGCCTGATTTTCACACAGTTTGTCCATATGGGCCATCTATTGCAGACCGCTATCGAGAAAGAACGAGGCGAAGCCGTGCAGTTCCTTCATGGAGGCGTGCCCAAATCCAAAAGGGACGAGATGATCGCCCGTTTCCAGGACACCGAGCTTCCCACAGAACAGCAATGTGGCATCTTTATCCTCTCTCTGAAGGCGGGAGGGACAGGGCTCAACCTTACCGCTGCCAACCATGTGTTCCATTTTGACCGCTGGTGGAATCCAGCAGTCGAGAACCAGGCAACCGACCGCGCTTTTCGTATCGGGCAGACCAAGGATGTCCAGGTCCATAAATTCGTAACGCTTGGCACACTGGAGGAGCGGATCGATGAAATGATCGAACGTAAACAGGGGCTAAGCCAGCAAATTATCGGCAGCGGGGAGAACTGGGTTACAGAGATGTCAACCGATGAGCTGCGTGAAATGTTTACTTTACGCAAGGAATGGTCAGCCAAATAAGGGAGAGTGAGCAACTTGTCTGAGATTAAAACGGAGGCCGCTGACCACAAGCCGCAACGATCAAGAAAGATCAAGGAAGCACCAACACCTGATTACTTATCGCAGTTTGACCTGGCTGAAAGCCCACATTTGTCCAAGATGTCCATCTCGTGGCAACGGCTGTATGCTGCTGTAGCTAGGACGACGAAGCGTGTTTAAGTACAGCAACAGTTTAGCTGAATCATATTAGCACAGATATCCGTCGTTGCCTAAATTTTTTGAACAATGTGGAGAGGTCAGGAATCGAATAACTTGAATGAGGATGCTTAGTAGAAAAAGTTGGTATCTATAGCTTGGCTTGATATAATCTTATTAAGAAAGAACCCGTTTAGGCAAGAGAGACCTATTAGATCATTTTGATTAGGGGGTAATGTAATGGCAGTATTAATAACGGGTGGAGCGGGCTATATTGGTAGTCATACTTGTGTCGAGTTGCTAAATAGCGGTTATGAAATAATTGTAGTAGATTGTATGGTTAACAGCAATCCGGAAGCATTAAAACGTGTTCAGGAGATAACAGGTAAGAGTTTCCTTTTCTATGAGATTGATTTGCTGGATAGGGATGGTCTTAATAACATTTTCATAGAGAACAGTATCGAAACTGTTATTCATTTTGCCAGCCTGAAGGCAATTGGCGAATCCGTTCAAAATCCATTGAAATATTATCAAAATAATATTACTGGTACAATTAACTTGTGTCAAACTATGCAAGCTCATGGCGTGAAAAAGTTGGTATTCAGCTCTTCTGCAACAGTATATGGGGTGTCTGAGAATATTCCGATCACGGAAGACTTTCCTTTGTTGGCAACGAATCCTTATGGAAGAACGAAACTGATGATTGAAGAGATACTTAGAGATCTGTATTTATCAGATAATAGCTGGAGCATCACGCTTCTGCGTTATTTTAACCCGATTGGAGCTCATCCTAGCGGACTTATTGGTGAGAACCCGAACGGTGTTCCTAACAATTTGTTGCCCTACATAGCTCAAGTCGCAGTTGGTAAATTGAAGGTGCTTAATGTGTTTGGTAGCGATTATGCAACACAGGATGGTACAGGAGTTCGTGATTATATACATGTAGTGGATTTGGCAATAGGTCATTTAAAAGCACTTCAGCAAATAATCTTGGATACAGGCCGGGGCATTCATACCTATAATCTTGGTTCTGGAAAAGGATATAGTGTGCTGGAGCTGTTGAGAACATTTGAACAAGCTTCGGGCAAAACAATTCCATACAAGTTTGTAGAACGCCGACCAGGTGATGTGGGCATTTGTTATGCAGATATATTAAAAGCGAAAAAAAACCTTGGTTGGGTGGCAGAGCGAGATATTAAAGTCATGTGTGAAGATGCTTGGAATTGGCAAATTAATAATCCAAATGGTTACTAAAAATGAGCCGCATTAGCCTGAAAGATTGATGATTATTTATAGGTTGACTAAACAAAGCGGCTTATAAGGTAGCTTTCGAAGTTCTAATGATATTACGTATAGAAAATTGTGAAAAACGTTTTTCTCTTATAATAGTTGTATTCGGACATACTAGAGTGGATCATTGCGTTTTACTGAAAAACTTCAAACAAAAAAAGACCCGATACCGAAGTATCGAGTCTCTTTTTGTTTGAAAATTTGCAAACTAGTTAATGAACTGAGCTGTGCTCAAGAAACGTTTTAGAACCGTTGCCGATTGCGCACGAGTTGCATTACCTGTGGAGCCAAGCGTGTCAGCAGTCATTCCATCGATCAGACCAGCGTTAACCGCAGCAGCGATTTCTTTTTGAGCCCATACAATTTTGTTAGCATCTTTGAATTTGCTCAATACCGATTCAGTATCAGCAACATTAGTGCTGATGCTTGCATAATTCATCGCACGAATAGCAATAGCTGCTAATTCTTCACGATTAATTTGTGCATCAGGACGGAAGGTGTTGTCTTGGTAGCCATCGATCAGACCAGCAGCAGCAGCAGTTGCTACTACAGAAGCATACCAAGCATCAGACTTCACATCAGTAAAGTAAGTTGAAGCACTTACAGGAGTCAAACCAAGGGAACGAACAGCTAGTGCAGCAAACTCAGCACGAGTGATATTACGTTCTGGTTCAAAAGTTGTATCGGAAGAACCTTCAACAACCAGCTTGTTAGCTAGAAGCTCAACATCAGCTTTGGACCAATGGGAAGCAACATCGCCGAAGCTTTTGTTCGTTTCAATAACGGTATAAATACTGTTGCCATTACGTTTCAAGGTAGCAGTATTTTTAGCGTCTGTTGTGCTGAACGTAGCAGGAACAAAGCTTAATTTCTTAGTGGACTCGTCGTAGAGAACACCTGTCGTTTTGCTGGAATCAACAGCTTTGGAAACATTGACGGAACGGGAAACAAAGGTTTTACCGAAGTCAACAGGAGTCGTTTTGCTGTCCTTGTCGATACCTACTACGTTAAAATCTACTGCATCCGCTAATTGTGTACCGCCAGCAGCCGTAGCAGCAGCTTTAACTTCATCAGCAACAGCTGTAGTTACTTTAGCAATAGTAATCTTGATTCTCAAATCTTTAACTTCGATACCAAGTGCTTTAGCCAATGCATCCAAGTTGAATACGGACACAGGCAATACATAAGTGCCGGAATCATTAGTAACCGTAATCGTTCTTGCACCATTTCCGACTAATGCGGATGCTGGAAGCAATGCTGTAGTACCGGAAAGCTTCAATGTAACATCACCAGCTGCTAAACCATTGGATAAAGCATTAGCATCGATGGAGCCATCACTGTTTACATAAATTCCGCCTGTGCTAACACCGCCGCCACCACCGCCACCGCCGCTACTTCCGCCGCCACCTAAGTTGGTGTTGTATACGGTTTGGTAAACGCTAGAAGTTACTTCTTGCAATTTTACGTAATTAAAACGGCTATTGGTAGTGTAGCTAAATGGATATCTGTACACGCCTTCTGCTGCATCATAAGTATATGTAGCAGTTGTTGCAGTGTTTAGATAATTTCCATATTGATCAAAAACTTTTACTTGTGCACCAACACCTGTAGTATCATACGTAGTGGAATAAACGGAACCATTTACTGTAAATCCACTGTAAGAAGGAGCCGGAGTTGTTGTAAAACTGCCAGTTGCAGCAAAAGCCAAGACAGGAACGGTGATAGCGGTAATAAGTGACAAAGAAAGTACTGAAGATAATTTAGTAACAAAAGTACGATTTAACACGGTATTCCTCCTATTTGTTTCTCTATTAGTTTGGTCTTGCAAATTTTCATTCGCCATTTTTGTTTCACCTCCCTTCCAGCGATATATGTTAACAAGGCTTGTGCCAATGTTAAATCTAGTCGAACCATGTTGATAATAAATTTGAACAAGCAATTTTCATTTTATCACCATAATGTTATTTATGGTAGCCTTTTGGGAAAAAAAGAGTGCTTCCAATTATAGGGACGTAATTTATACTAAAAAGTTGCGTTTACGAGCTTATTTATCTCCTCACGTTCTTTGGGATCCTTTGCTATCAATTTATCTAGTAAGGGTTGGTCTGCTTTATTTTGTTTTTGCAGGGAGGCTAAATACCAGCGAGCCATCTGCAGATTGGCCTGATCGTCGAACTGCTCGGTTAGGTTAAACTTCAGGAAGCCTTCGGCTGCAGAATAATTAGCATTTATATAATAAATTTGACCTAATGTTAAAGCCATATTTTTGGTCAAGCCAAATGCGCGGCCTTGGCTTTGCTCCTTGGGTAAAGCTTCGAGTATTTTGGTTTTTTCTTGGATTTTGTTATAGATGGCAATACTTTGATTCCAGTATTGATCCTTCAGCGCATTGTTCTTTTCCATTCGAGCCTTATTGCCCAGATCAAAGTTAAGCGATATAGCCTTTTCATACAGCGTGATATCCCATGGAAAATTAATGATTTCCTGGTCAACAAGCTCTAAAGCTTGAGGAAATTGTTCTTTTATCATTAAAGTCTGTGCTTCTTTTTCGATTAAACTTCTATTAAAATGTTCCTTTTTTCTTGTCTGTTGAATTAAACTAACTGCTTCATTATAATATTTCTCATCTTTGGTTTGGTTGTACACTTGTAAAAGAATATCAGTTTTATATGAAACATATTCAGGATGATTGCTATGCTTTTTAAGTGCAACATCAAGAAGAGGAAAAACTTCGTTAATGCTTTTATTATTTTGTGCTTGATTTACGGCATTTTGGAAATTACTGTTAGCATTTAATAATTGTGAAGCATTAAAGAACATAAATAAGGAGATAACGAGTAACAGGGATGGGTAAATCCATCTATATTTCTCAATAATACCCCACTTTGAACCTAGCAATCCAATGTTGATTTTTGAAATCATAGATCCTAATGATAGGAATAATACAATTCCTAGATATACATAACTTAAATCAAAGTCGATCATACTATGAATAAGCAAAGAAATAGCAATAATGTAGAATACAAAACGGAATTCATCAGTTTGCGATTTATTCGTGATAAAGCTTCTAATGAAAATATAAAATATGGCTCCTAGCACCAATAACAAGATGGCAAACCCTATTGCACCCACTTCTACCAAATATTGAAGAAAGAAATTATGGGCTTGACGACTAACGTAAGGGTTATTTTGGTATTTCTCATATAGAGCAGACCAAGCGCCTCCACCTGCACCTATAACAGGATAATCTTTATATAATTTGATTGCATCGGCATAGAAAGTGCCTCTTTCCAATACGCTGTGCTGCTGGAAATTAATGTTTTCTACACGAGTTTTAATATTTTCTGGAAGAAGTTTTGTGATCCCGGTATCTTGAAATAAAAGGATAATACTGATGGTGCCAATGATTAAAGCTGTCACCGGTATAATAAGGTTGATAAAGCGCTTTTCCTGAAATTTAATTAATTTGTTTTGAATATACCCAGCAAGAAATTTTTGAATGACAAAAGCAATTCCTGCGTTTATCAAGGAGGCAACTATAATGATTGCCCAACCTTGGAAAGAGAGTGAAGAGGTAAATTGTTTATTAATCTCAATACCAATCGTAGTCACTTTACTTAGAACTAGCAACGAAACACCAAAAGACAATATGATGTGGATAATAAACAATAACTGTCTCTGTGGCTTTAAGAAGGGGAGAATAAATAATAACACTACTGGCAAAATAACTAAGCCACCTCTAGAAAGAGTAAGGAAGAAGGAAACAATAATTATTATTGACATAAAACTATGAATAAGAGTCATGATCCATTTTTTGGAGGTGATAACCAAATAAATCGAGCACAGCATTAGTGCAATAAGAAAAGCAGCGTAAGAGTTCGCATATTGAAATACTGAGGTTAGTCGAACTCCATTGGAATCTGTCATTATTGCATCTCTGTAGAAACTTTGACTGGTACCATCCGCAATAAACATTTTGACTAAACTGAATATTACTTCTTTATTGCCGAACCAGTTAGCTAACCCAAATATAACGATAAAATATCCAGAGGCTATGAGCCCACCTCGAGTAATGGCAACACCCAAATCGCTTCTACTCAAATAAATGCCAAGTAAAAAGAAAATAACGTACACCAACTGGATATAGATGATATTGACAGCGTAGTAGGAGGAAGCAGCAGATACCAACGAAATAATAAACGTTAAGGGTATAAGCCATATTATTAAACTTAATAAATCGGAGGCATGTTTGAACCTCCAGTTGTAGAATAAGAAAATAGAAACTAAAAACAGAATGATGGCGCCCCACAAAAAGGAGCTATAGAGCGGTCTTTCAAAGTCAAAGGTGTTGCCGTTGAATAAGGCTTTCTGGAAGGGTGCCCAAAATAAAAAGAGTGTGGTGAAGGTAGTTAATATCCAAAATAGTATAGATGATTTTGGAGACGATTCAAGATGGTTTGACGTATTATTTGCGCTTTTATAGACCATTTCGTATTTCTCCTTCTACATTAAAATCTATTGGTATTTTAACACAATATAGCACGCATCAAAACCAAAATCACCATCCGATAAGCTGAGAAATTTTTGCATCTAGTATTAGGGGCTTATGTTTGGTAGAATTAAACCTGAATTAAATCGCTTAAATACCAAATTTCGACAAGTTTCTTTTGATTTTATATAATAACACAAATAATATTGAGAATAGGTTGGTTGTGATATGTTTTTAAATCCTTTTATAATCCTGAAGAATCTATGGAGTCATAAAGAATTAATTAAAAGCTTTTCCAAACGAGAAGTCATTTCCAAATATAAAGGATCCATTCTTGGAATTATGTGGTCATTTATTACTCCATTACTTATGCTTGCCGTATATACATTTGTTTTCAGTGAAGTTTTTAATGCAAAGTGGGGTACGGGTAGTGATAGTAAAATTGAATTTGCTATCATAATTTTTTGTGGATTAATCACTTTTAGTATATTTGGTGATGTTATTAGTCGTTCTCCTTATTTGATATTAGGTAATGCCAATTATGTGAAGAAAGTTGTATTCCCTTTGGAAATACTTCCAGTGGTAGCATTGGGCTCTGCTTTAATTAATAGTTTAATAAGTATGGGTATATTAATTGTGTGTGTTGGTATTTTCATGAATGCTATTCATTGGACTTTGATATTTATTCCACTTGTGTTGTGCCCGTTGATGTTGTTGTCTCTAGGCTTGGGTTGGCTATTATCATCATTAGGCGTCTATCTTAGGGATATTGCACAGGTAATAACGATAGCAGTACAAGCGCTGATGCTCTTAAGTCCAATATTTTATCCAGTAACTTCTATTCCTAAAGATTTGCTTTTTATATATTATTTCAATCCAGTTGGTTATGTTGTTGAGGATATGAGAAGGGTTATGATTTGGGGACAAATGCCTGATTGGAATGTTTGGGGTATAGAAATGATTATTGGACTAGTCGTTTTCTACTTAGGATATATATGGTTTCACAAAACAAAGTCAGGGTTTGCAGATGTGATCTAGCTTTCCAGAATGGAGGTTCTTTTGTGGAGAAGGTTTCAATTAGTGTTAATAACGTTAGCAAAACTTATAGAATATATAATAATCCACAGGATCGATTGATGCAGTCTATTTTTAGAGGAAATCGGCAATACTTTAAAGAGTTTAGAGCTTTGAAAAATATAACATTTGAAGTAAGAAAAGGTGAAACTGTTGGTATTATTGGAAGAAATGGATCGGGTAAGAGTACTTTACTGCAGATAATCGCGGGAACTCTCCAAGCTACGGAAGGCAATATTAATGTGAACGGGCGCGTTGCAGCTCTACTCGAATTGGGAAGTGGTTTTAATCCTGATTTCACAGGGAGAGAGAATGTTTATTTAAATGGGGCCATACTAGGCATAAACAGAGCGGAAATGGAAAAACGATTTGACGACATTACTTCTTTTGCAGATATAGGGGATTATATTGATCAACCGGTTAAAACATATTCAAGCGGTATGTATGTAAGGCTGGCCTTTGCTGTTGCTATAAGTGTAGATCCTGATATCCTGATCGTCGATGAAGCATTGGCTGTCGGTGATGGTCGTTTTCAATTAAAATGCTTTGAACGGATTAAAACCCTAAAAGAATCAGGTACTACCATCCTATTGGTTACCCATGATTTGCAATCAATTCGACAATTCTGTGATCAATGTCTATTGTTTGACAAAGGAAAGCTTCTAGATCAAGGAACGCCTAATGATATTGTTAACAAATACACTAAAATTTTATTTTCAAGTGCTGACTCGGAACTAACTGAACATATAGAGCCTTCTGAAGAAGCAAACAGCTTCCAAGGCGCTAATACTAATGATGAAGATCAACGAAAAACAGATGGAAAAGAATATAGATATGGTAATGGTCAAGGAAGTATTGATAAGGTAGATATATTGGATATAACAGGACAATCCATAGAAATGTTGACAACCTGTGATGAAGTCACAATTGCTATGGATATAACAGCAGGTAAAGAAATCGCTAAACCCATTTATGCCGTTACTATTAAATCGGTTAAAGGCTTAGAGGTTTATGGAACAAATACTTATTTTCAGAATTACCCTTTTGAAGCTCTTCAACCTAATCAAACTATTCATGTTGAATTTAAGCATCGAATGGCATTAGCTCCCGGGATCTATTTTATTTCTTTTGGTTTTGTGGAGTTATTAAAAGAAGAGATAGTTCCTCTTGATAGACGTTATGATGCCATAGAAATAAAGGTTTTGCCTCAGGGTAGCGATCGTAGCTTTGGCATAGCTAATCTTGATTCCAGAATTACGATCAGCCACCTTGAGAAACAACAGTTATGAAGGAACAAGGTGAAATGATGAACATTAGAGACATTATCTATGACAATGGACAGGTTGACATTGAATCAGATAATTTTGTGATAGAAAGTAATTACACGGGGAAATATGCGGATTTAAGCAGTGAACATGAAGCGGAAATGGTCACTATGATGAGCGATAGACCTTGGAAAGATGTAATTGCAGAAAGCTTTAAAGATCATTCGCCATGGCTTTATAAGATCATTACAGATACTGGTCGTTCTTTATTTCTAGATGTACTTGATATTCCTAAAAACGGCTTGTATTTAGATGTTGGATCAGGCTGGGGTCAGGTGTGTATCCCGTTAGGGCGCTATGGTAATTCAGTAGCACTTGATTTAACCTATAACAGGCTTAATATCCTCAAAAGCATTGCTACTCAAGAATCAGTGCCATTACAATATGTTCAAGGCAATTTCTTGAGTTTTCCATTTTTGGAGGGGATTTTTGATGCTATTGTCTTCAATGGCTCATTAGAATGGATTGGTGTTGGCCGCGAAGAAGGGGCCTCGATTAGAGAGGTTCAGATAGAAGCCTTGAAGAAAGCATACCGGCTCTTGAAGCCTGGGGGAATGATCTATATTGGAATTGAAAACAGTATGGGGTTAAAATATATTCTTGGCGCGGCGGATGATCATACAGGTCTCATCCATCATACTTTTCTCGAAGAGAAGCTGGCTGAAGTTAATTTTCTTACTAAAACCGATGGCGAACAATTACCTTCTAAGACTTGGAGCCTAGAAGAATATAAAGAGATGATTGGCGAGTCGGGTCTTGAATTAGAGAAAGTTTATGGATGCTTTCCTGATTATAAGCTTATCCGACAAATGATAGACTTAAGATCTATTAATGAAGTATTGAAAAAGGGTCTGCCAGTTTTGGAACATTTGGGTACTAATGGGATATCTTTCGAGAAAAATAATGAGCTAAATGAAATTTATAAAGTGTTATCCAAAAACAAAATTGCACAAAGCTTTTGTCCATCTTATGGCTTTATTTTACGTAAAAGGAGTTAATTATGGAATTAATCAAAGCACTATTGCATGTTGGGTTATGCTCAGAATCAGAAAAGGAATCTATTGTATTTAATCTCCAAATTAGTGATGGAATAAGAAATGAAAAAGCGCAGAGCTTGCGTTATTTTGTATACAAAAATACAATTCCGTTATGTTCTGTGAAAAAAATTCCGCGGTACGGTATATTTGATTTGCAATCAATTATTCAAATGCAGAGTAGAGTTAGAGGATTCATTGGTTATACAGCACCTGAAATTTACGGGATTTATGAAACACCTACTAACATATATATTGTTGAGGAATATTTAACTAACACTTCTACACTGTATACCTTACTTAATGGAAATTTACTCACAGAAGAAAGAGTTGTAATGATATTCGAACATTTATTTAAGGAAATTCATCAGTCTGATGAAGCAATTGATGAAAATCTTCTTTCTCAAGAAATAGATATATTTATAAATACAGCTAACAGTCTAAGCATACCAGAGATTCTGATTTCAAAACTTCAAGAACAAGTCAATGAGGATATAACTACTTTGGTTAAAAGACCAGTGTTAAGCTCAATGGACATAACTACCAAGAATATTTTAATCTCTGAAGATAATAAATTTATGGTTGTCGATTTTGATTTAAGTCGGAAAACACATTTCTGGTGGATAGATATTTGGCGGAGTGAGTTTTTTACTCAAGGTTTACATTTGGAAAATCTAAAAAAAGAAATATTTACTAAAGAAGTGAAATTTAGTTTTATTGACTTATTATTTTATTTAAATGAAGTGGCACTTGCTCAAAATGTACTTAGTAATAATGAGTACGAACAAACATATAAGATATATAGAGATACCACTCTTAATTATTTTAAATCATGGATAACTGATATGGAAAATCCCGAGAAATATTTGGAGACGATCGAATCCACGTCAATTGAATCTATTAATTTTTCAAACCCATTAAAGTCAGAACTCTTTTATTCGGATTACTTGCAATTATATTGGTCTGAAAGCCTAGAATTTTTAGAAGAAGATTCTACAAAGGTGGAGCAAAGTGAGCAAAATGATTTCTCGCAATTTATTTTTGAAGTTCCTTCAAATAGTAAATTCATTAGATTAGACCCTCATAATAAACCTTGCTCAATAACAATTAAATCACTCCGTCTACTTATGGATGATCAAATTACCCATGAAATTAATCATGAAACTAAATTTAATGAATTTATTTCAACTAATGGATTATATCAATTAGAAAATTTGGGGAATGATTGTTACGAAGTTGTTTCTTTAAATGATGATCCTCAGATAATAATTAAACTCCCTGATGAATCGATCAAAACAATAAATAAGACCAATTTAAAAGTAATAATTGAAATGAAATTTATTAATGATATATCATCAGTAATTTTAAATACTTTGGAGCAAAAAGCGATCCAATCTTTATTACTAAGTGAAGAACTAAATAATACTAAAGATGAATTATTACAATTGAATCAAAATTATGCTCAGATAAACGACACATACATCAAAGCTTTGGATAATTTGAAGGTTTTAGTAGATTCTGTGAAAACGTATGAAGAGTCTCATCAAATAAATAATATGGAAATCATTAGGCTGAGGAATGAACTTAATGAATCTATAAAAAAGGAAAACAATCAGCAAAAAGATCTCTCACAAATTAGAAATGAAATCAATATTTTGAAGAATACAAATTCTTGGAAAATTACACGACCTTTACGCACATTTGGTAAATTAGTGTATAATTTTAGGGATATTTATGATGTAATAACTCAAAAAGCTTATAATTTTAAATTGCTACCTAAGCATGATTTATTAAAACTTTCAGAAATGGGCAGTTGGAGGAGTACGGGTAGTGACCCTCATTTTATATTAGAGGGAACTATTCCTAAGGGTTGGGTAAAGATTAAATGGACGTCATGCTCTAATGAAAATATTCCTTTGAAATTGTACTGGGATGATGGAAATGGTATGTCTGAAAATAGTAGTACAGTAATAGGAACTATAAAAACAGGAGATACACTGACCCAAACTAATTTTATTCTTTTAAATCATGCAGTTAGCAAACTTCGACTGGATCCCGGTGACATTGAATCAGAATTTGTTCTGGAAGATATAGGGCTCTACAAATCCAGTCGATTCCATATTATTTGGAATTCTGCATTTAACTATATTAAATATCGTGGATTTTCCATTGCTACTTTAAACCTTATGATAAAAAAAACATGGAATATATACAATAAGCAAGGCTTCAAAGGTGTTTGGAACAAAGTGAAATTTGGATTGAATCAGAATGGTTTAAACCATAATGCTGTAAATTACAATGTATGGCTGCAAGCAAACGCTGAATTATCAGATGCTAAGAGATTATCTATACTGGAAGAAATTGAGCATTTTAGCTATAAACCTTTGATATCAATTATTATGCCTGTATATAATGTTGATGAAGAATGGTTGATCAAATGTATAGAATCGGTTAGGAATCAATTGTATGTTAACTGGGAGCTTTGTATTGCTGATGATGCATCACCAAAGCCACATGTTAGAAAGGTATTAGAGTCTTACCTAGCTCTTGATGATAGAATTAAAGTTATGTTTAGACCTCAGAATGGTCATATTTCAGAAGCATCAAATTCTGCATTAGAGTTAGTAACAGGAGAGTTTGTAGCTCTTCTTGATCATGATGACGAAATAACGATAGATGCGTTGTATGAAAATGTCTACTTACTCAATCAGCATCCTGAGGCAGATATGATCTACAGTGATGAGGACAAAATCAGTGTGGAAGGAGAACGGCATTCTCCATTTTTTAAACCAGATTGGTCACCAGATACAATCCTTTCCCAAATGTATGCTTGCCATCTTGGTGTATATAGAACCAAGCTTGTACGCGAAATTGGAGGATTTAGAAAAGGATATGAAGGAAGCCAAGACTACGATCTGGTACTACGGCTTTCAGAACACACAGATAAAATACATCATATTCCTAAAATTTTATATCATTGGAGATCGATACCTGAATCAACTGCATCAGGGGTTGGAGCTAAGGATTATACAAAGGATGCAGGCTTCAAGGCGCTAACCGATGCAATAACGCGAAGAGAAATAAATGGGTGGGTCGAACCCTCTGATATACCTAACCTTTACATTATTCATTATGAACCGGTTAACGAGCCAAAGATTTCTATTATCATACCTACCAGAAATATGGCAGCGATGTTAGATCAATGTTTAAGCTCAATATACGAGAAAACAGTCTACAGAAATTTCGAAATAATTATTATAGATAATGGCAGCAATGAACAAGCAACGTTTGATATATTCAAAAAGTGGGAGCAAAATGAACCTGACAAGTTTAAAGTGTTACACTTAGATATCCCATTTAATTATTCCAAGTTGAATAACGAAGCAGTTAAAGTAGCGCAAGGGGAATTAATATTACTATTAAATAATGATATCGAAGTGATTACACCGAATTGGCTTAATGAAATGGCAGGACAAGCAATTAGATCTAATATTGGAGCTGTTGGTGCCAATTTATTATACCCTGATAACACTATTCAGCATGCCGGAATAATTCTCGGGATTGGTGGGATCGCTGGTCATAGCCACAAATACTTTGATATTAAGAATCCAGGGTATTTCTCCAGACTTAGAATGATTACCAATTACTCAGCTGTAACCGCGGCTTGTCTAATGCTTAGAAGAGAGATTTATGAAGAAGTAGGAGGATTAGACGAATCTCTTACTGTTGCATTTAATGATGTTGACTTTTGTCTTAAAATAAGAGAAAAGGGATATAACATTGTATGGTTACCACAGGTGCAATTATATCATTACGAATCGAAAAGTCGCGGGCAAGAGGATACCTCAGAAAAACAAGAAAGATTTAAAAGTGAAATTGAATTTATGCAAAAAAGATGGGGAGAACGCCTCACGACAGATCCTTATTACAATCCCAATCTTACTTTGCAGCATGAAGACTTTAGTTTGAAACTATAAAGAATATCAATGATGAAAATTGGTTTGTGTAAATAGTTGACATTTATTGCTCTCATCATATTTAAAAGAGGTCTCGTTTAACGTCGATTTCGGTTTAATTCACCCATTTGTCTTAAAAATATTAAATGTTAAATACGGATACGTCCATTGGGGCTTAGAGCTTGAAAAGAATGGAGTAGCCGGTACAAGTTGCAAGCTATGGGGGATTGCCGTAATTCGTACTAACTGCAAAGGACTTCGAATTAAAGAACGGGAGATGAAGACGTAAACTTGTGAATTTTAGTGAAAATCACAAGTTACTTTTCCTGCAAAAAAGTCCATCCACGGGAACATCGTCCAAGCGAAGCCATGAGAATGTCTTAGAAGGAGTGTAATCAAACATGAGATATTTAGGATAAGCCAATAGAAAGGCATGAACAATTACAGTGATTAAGAATAATCGCGATACTCCGGGGAGCCAGTCAACCTCGGCAGTTGCCGAGAGGCTATTTTATTATTCGGAGGTTTATATGACGAGCTCAAGCTTCAAGAAAAAAAATGTTGCAGTATGGTTTCTTCTCATTCTTCTCATTTCTTTGTTTATCGAAATATTTATCTTTAATTTTTATTCTATATATAACAACATAAGGATAAATAATTTACTGAGTCAAGATATCACGAAAAAGAGTAATATTCCTAAAGATTTAAATTTAAACGAATTTTCGCGTTATACATCCTTGACGAATGATGCTTGGTTAGAGTATAAAGATTTAAATACTCAAGTAAAAACTATAAAAATTGAACTTGAACATAGTAGACCCAATGCTATGTTCCAGATATTCTACACAACACCTTCCGATCCTAATTATTCAGAAGAAAATTCTTTGGTCTCAGTTGTAAGTCCTGTTATATACATGAATTTCAACAATGGAACCACTATTAATAATCTGAGATTAGATTTAACAGACAAAGCAGGAGATTCCATAAAGTTACTGAAAGTAGAAATAAATCCACCTTATGAATTATCCTTTAATATTTTAAGATATTTATTTGTGTTTTGTTTAATAAATGTGTCTTACTTTTTACTTTTGCTAATGAGAAAATATAAACATGAAATTATAAAGTACAGGTATTATATTGCATTAATTGTATTTTCTTTTCTGGTTCTTGGTAATATACATGGATCTTCAATCGGAATGTGGGACAATTATGTCATTGAGAAAATGGATGATAAACATTCCACAACTCTGATAGGAGAACCACGCAGTATTAGAAGTGATGAATGGCTTGTGCAAACACCGTGGTTCTTATCTCAAACACAAAATGATGAATTTTTCCCCATAAGGAATGATAATATTCGTTCAGATGGACAAAATATGTTGATTGCTAATGTTCCTACGTTTAGCATTCATTTACTTGCGAGACCACATTTTTGGGGTTTTATTCTTTTTGGAAAGGATTATGGTTTATCATGGTATTGGATGCTTCGTTTAATGTTACTCTTTATGCTTTCATTCGAACTGTCAATGTTTCTCTCAAATAAAAATCTGAAGATTTCGATAATTGGAAGTTTATGTATATCTTTGTCGCCTGCGATTCAATGGTGGTATAATACTAGTGTAGTTGATATTATTATTTATGTCCAAGGGGCTATTGTTTCTGCGTTGTATTATGTTAGAAGCGATGGAAGAAAATGGGTAAGAATTTTTTTTGTGTCTTCTTTAACTTTGTCAATTACAGGATTTATACTAGTTCTGTACCCTCCGCTTCAAGTTCCACTAGGATATATGTTGCTAATATTTTTAGGTTTTATATTAATTCCTAATATTAAAACTCTAATTAATAATAAATTTGAGTTAATAGCTATTATAATCTGTATTTTATATGTGATTGTGTCTATATCCACATTTATTCTGGAATCAATAGACGATATTAATTTAATACTTAACACAATCTATCCAGGAAAAAGAGTTATAACTGGTGGTAATTTTGATATAAAAGAACTACAATCTTACTTAATAAGTTGGTTATTGCCGTATAAGGATGTTACTTTTTCTAATAGAAGTGAAGTAAGTAACTTTATAAATTTTTTTCCAGCTATTTTGCTTAGTTTTGCTGCGATTTATCGATATGAAACCCAAAACAGAAAACTCATTATTACTTTATTCATTTATTTGTTATTTCTAACATCTTGGCTGATACTGGAGTATCCCTTATCCATCAGTAAAATTACATTATTTTCTTATGTAACTGAAAAGAGACTGGGTTTTATTGTAATAGGTCTTATCTCAATTTATTTATTTATGTGGGCGGCTTCTATATTTGCTACCAAAAAACCATTAACTCGTTACGTAAGCTTTTTAATATGTATAATTGTTACAATAATATATTATATATCTCTTTTTCAAACTCAAATGCATTCCTATCTAGGTGATATTTTATCTTGGATCACAATTATTTTTTTTGTTGCTTTAAATTATTTCCTTATTAGAGGGAGACTTTATATATTCACTGTCCTAATGTTTATTATGATAATTGTATCGGGGGCTACAGTTAATCCAGTTGCGCATGGAACAGCTAGTATTTATGAAAAAGAAATTTCTCATCAATTAATGAATATTAAACTCATGAAACCTAATGCAAAGTGGGTATCTGTTAATAATAATGTCAATAGTCAGTTTCTAGTGGCCTTAGGTTTAAAAACGTTTAATAGCGTTCATTATTATCCTGACTTTAAATCATGGAATATTCTAGACCCTTCTCAAGAGTTCAAAGAAGTATATAATAGATTTGCACATATAAAAATTCTGCTTACTGATGAAAAAACTTCATTTAAATTAATTCAACCTGATCTTTTTCAAGTTCATTTGAATGTTATGGATCTAAAGAAAGTTGGTATTGATTATGTTCTTTCTCAAGGTGAATTCAAAAGTGAAATTTTACAAAAAATATATTATAGTCCTAAAGATAACTTATATATTTATCAAGTAATCACATACTAATTTAAAAGAGGTGTATACTTTGAAAAAAGTTTTGTTAGTAATACCAGCGTATAACGAACAAAAAAATATTATTCATGTTTTAGAAGGAATAAAGAGATGTGACGCAGAAGTTGATATATTGGTCATTAATGATTGTTCTAAGGATGCTACCAAGGAGGTTGTGGAACAGAAAGGGTACAATATTATTTCCTTGTGTGCAAATTTGGGGTATAGTGGTGCTATTCAAACGGGATTAAAGTATGCTCTTTTAAGAAATTATCAATATGTGGTTCAGTTTGATGGGGATGGTCAGCATGACCCTAGAGAGATTAATCGTTTAATAGAAGCAATTGAAAATGAAAAATGCGATATAGTTATTGGTTCAAGATTTATTGTTAAAAATCAGTACAAACATGGGTTGTTTAGAATATTAGGCACAAATATGTTTTCCCATATTATAAAGGTTTTCACAAAAAAGGAAATAACAGATCCTACATCAGGTTTGCAAATTATCAATCGAGATGCTTTTAAATATTATGTTGATTCTGGTAATTATCCAGAATATCCAGACGCAAATATATTGATATTGATGATTAGAGCTGGCTTTAATATAAAAGAAATACCAGTAATTATGCATGATCGATTAAGTGGAGTAGGTATGCATGATTCACCAATTAAAAATATAAAATATGTAATTGCCATGCTCTATTCAATATTTTTATGTGTATTGAAAGGTAAAAGGAATTTAAAGGAGGTAAAGGGGATTGGAATATAAGCTTATATTAATCTCCAGAATTATAGCTATTTTAGTAAGTATATATATATTAAACAAAACAAGGAAAAATTTATTGATTGAAAAAGAATCATTCTATTGGGTTATCGGGTGTCTCGTTGTAGTATTATTGACAATTTTTCCAGACAGTCTAGTTTATATATCTGAACTTCTTGGTATTAAGTATCCTCCAGCTACTTTGTTCTTAATAGCAATTATTTTAATATTAATACTTCTTTACAGACAACTTGGGAGAATATCCTTATTGACTACAAAAGTTAATGAATTAATTAGAACAGTGGCAATATTAACATTTGAATTAGAGTCTTACAAGAAGGAACACAAAATGGATAAGTAAAGATTTATTCGTTAGCTAGAACTTATACACTCCAGCTGTTCGAGAAAAACTATTAGCGGAGCAACTCTAGGAAGCAAGCAAGAAAAGCTTTGACGATTTCAGATTTGGAATAGCTTATTCTTGGAGGTATGCATGAAAAACATAATTTTGTGTGGAGGTAATGGTACAAGACTTTGGCCACTATCAAGAACACTGTATCCAAAACAATTTTCTAAACTAATAAATGATAAATCATTGTTTCAAGAAACGGCTTTACGAAATCTTTCTTTTTGTGAGTCAAGAATTATTGTAACTAATGAAGAGCACTACTTCTTAGCGAAAGACCAATTAGATAGTTTGAATTTAAAAAACAGTACTTTTTTATTAGAGCCAGTAGGGCGTAATACAGCTCCCGCCATAGCTCTTGCATGTCTTATGCTAGACCCAGAAGAAATTGTTCTAGTTACACCTTCTGATCATTTAATAACTATGGATGAAAATTATTTATACACAATAGAAGAGGCAAAGTTTTTTGTGGATCAAGATTTTCTGGTGACTTTTGGAATTAAAGCTAAATCCCCTGATATTGGTTTGGGATATATTGAAGCAGAAGGAAATGAAGTGATTTCCTTTAAGGAAAAACCAACACAGAAAAAAGCAAATGAATATTTTTCATCTGGAAGGTATTATTGGAATAGTGGTATGTTCATGTTCAAAGCTAGAGTATTTCTTGAGGAACTTAATACCTATTCAAAGATTATTTTTGATTCCTGTTGTAAAGCGATTAAAAATGCTAAAGCAGAGGTTCCATTAAGGATTCGGAATGAGGATATGATAGAAATACCATCGAATAGCATAGATTATGCTGTCATGGAAATTAGTCGAAAGGTTAAAGTGGTGCCAACTACTATTCATTGGTCTGACCTTGGGAGTTTTGAAGCATTATCTGAACAGATTCCAAGTGATTCGTATGGTAATTCTACAAATAACGAAAAGAATTATTTCATTAATTCCAAAAACAATTTAATCATTTCGAATGATAAAACTATTGCTATGATTGAAGTAGAAGATTTAATGATTGTTGATACGATCGATGCTTTATTAATAAGTAAAAAAGGACATTCACAACAAGTAAAAAAAATTGTGGAGATACTGAAATTAGAAAATTCGGATTTAGTTAGAAAACATTTAACAACTTATAAAAGTTGGGGCTATTTTATTATATTAGAACATTCTTCATTATACCAAATCAAAAAAGTAGTCATTAAACCAAGTAGGAAGCTAATAATGCAAAATCATTCTCAACGAAATGAACATTGGTTAGTTGTTAGTGGAACCGCAAAAGTTCAAATAAATGAAAGGCAACTAGTATTAAATGCTAATGAATCAACTTATATATCGGTTAATGACGAGCTTACACTTGAGAATCCTAATGAAGTAGAATTAATATTGATTAAGGTTCAAGTGGGTAATTATTTATCAAAGGATGATATTATAGAAAATTAATGAAGGGTACAAAATATGCTGATAATAATTCTGATTTATATATGTATAACAGTACTTGGGCTGACTTTTATGAAAATTGGAGGCAATGGTTCTTATTTTCAAATTGAAAAATGGGTATTTGATGTTAAAATTGATTTATACCTTATAATGGGAATGTGTTTATATATAATTAGCTTTTTAATGTATGCTTATATCATTTCTAAAAATGATCTCTCATATATTATAGCTGTTCTTGGCGCAGCAGTTACAATAATTTCTATTCTCGTAGGTATTTTTGTATTTCATGAACAAATAAATGTATACAAAGTTATTGGTATTTTAATAATAATAGTAGGTGTAGTTCTTGTTAATATAAAAACCTGATAATTATTAATTATAGAAGAGGTATATAATCAATGAAGGTAAGCATAATAACCATATGTTATAACAGTGAAGATACAATAAAAGATACTATTAATAGTATCTTAGAGCAAACATACGCTAATATAGAGTACATTCTGGTAGATGGAAATTCAAAAGATAATACACTATCAATAATAAAAGACTATGAAATAAAATTTAATGGACGATTAAAATGGAGCTCGGAGCCTGATAAAGGGTTGTATGATGCAATGAATAAAGGTTTAAAAGTTGCAACAGGAGAAATTGTAGGATTTATTAATTCAGATGATTTCTTAATAGATAAATTTGTTATTGAGGATGTTGTAAACAATATTATTGAATCAAATGCAGATTTGTTATATGCAAATTTATATTATGTTCAATGGGATAATCCCCAAAATGTTATTAGGAAATGGATAACTAAAAAAATTGAATTTAGATTAGGATGGACGCCGCCTTTTCCAACATTGTTTATTAAAAAAAATTTTTATGATCAATTCCAATTTAACATAAAATATAAATATTCGGCTGATTATGAATTTCAATACCGTCTATTTGAAATTGAGAAAATAAAGAGTACTTATCTCAATAGGTTTACTGTTAGAATGAGGGTAGGGGGAGTTTCAACTAATAACTTTAAAAATATATGGGAATCATACAAAGAAACACAAGATATATTAAAAGAATTTGGAGAGAAAAATACTTTTTGGCTTGTTATTAGAAGGCTTTTTGTAAGATTATTAAATAATTAGATCTATTAAAGGACGGTTGAAAAATGAAAAAAGCAATTATAACTGGAATAACAGGACAAGATGGTTCATATTTAGCAGAATTTTTATTGGCAAAAGGATATGAAGTGCATGGTATTATTAGAAGAACTAGTAGTTTTAATACCAAACGAATTGATCATTTATTCGAAAATGCGGAAATCGGGAATAAAACACTTTTTTTACATCATGGTGATTTAACTGATTCAAGTAATTTAAATCGGATTCTCGATAAAGTCAAGCCTGATGAAATTTATAATCTTGGTGCCCAGAGCCATGTGCAAGTTTCATTTGAAGTACCCGAGTATACTGCTGAGGTAGATGCGGTTGGAACTTTAAGGTTTCTTGACGCTATCAAAGAAACAGGGGTTGATTGTAAGTTCTATCAAGCCTCAACATCTGAACTGTACGGTGGTATTCCAGGAACGGAGCCTCAAAGCGAGACAACTCCATTCTATCCTAAAAGTCCATACGCAGTTGCAAAATTATATTCTTATTGGATAATAATTAATTATAGAGAGGCTTATAATATTTTTGCTTGTAATGGAATTTTATTTAATCATGAATCGCCAAGAAGAGGGGAAACTTTTGTTACCAGAAAAATAACGCGAGCTGTTGCAAGAATATCTAAAGGCAAACAGGATAAACTTTCTTTGGGTAATCTAGATGCTAAAAGAGACTGGGGATTTGCTGGAGATTACGTCGAAGGAATGTGGCTGATGTTACAACAGTCAATACCACAAGATTATGTTCTTGCAACAGGCGAAACACATACTGTGAGAGAGTTTGTTGAATTAGCCTTTTTGGAGATTGGTATTAATATCGATTGGATTGATTCAGGAGTAGAAGAAAAAGGAATATGCAGTAAAACAAAAAAAGTATTAGTCGATATTAATTCCAAGTATTTTCGTCCTACTGAAGTTGAGTTGCTTTTGGGTGATCCAACAAAAGCTGAGAAAGAATTAGGCTGGAAAAGGAAAGTCAGTTTTCAAGAACTTGTAAAGATGATGGTAAAGGCAGATATTGAGGAAATATAGGGGGGATTAGCTAATGAACGGTTTGAAATTGGCAACGGAGGCTTGGGATCACAAAGAATATGAGGCAATTGATAGGGTGATTAAATCCAATTGGTTTACAATGGGTCCTGAAGTTGAAAAATTTGAAAAAGAATTTGCTGAATATTTCGGGTGTAATTATGCGGTTATGGTTAACTCAGGTTCTTCTGCCAATTTGTTAGCTATTTCAGCTCTTTTCTATTCCAAAAAGTATAAACTAAAACGAGGAGATGAAGTATTAGTTCCTGCTGTTTCTTGGGCAACTACGTTTACTCCTTTACAACAATACGGATTAAAAGTAAGATTTGTTGATATTGATATTGATACCTTGAATATGGATATAAATAAGCTTGAGGCTGCTATAACATCAAATACAAAAGCTATATTTTCAGTGAATTTACTAGGGAATCCAGTAGATTACAAAAAAGTGTTAGATATAGCCAATAAATATAATCTTATTGTATTGGAAGATAATTGTGAGTCTATGGGTGCTAAATTAAACGGTAAGTATGCTGGTACATTTGGTGTAATGGGAACTTTTAGTACCTTTTTCTCTCACCATATTTCTACTATGGAGGGAGGAGTTATTATAACTAATGATAAAGAAATAAAGGATATTCTTGTAAGTTTAAGAGCACATGGTTGGACAAGAGGTTTATCGGAAGACAGTGAAGTGTATGTTAAAGATAAAGATCCCTTTTATGAAAGCTTTAATTTTATTCTTCCTGGTTATAATGTGAGACCTTTAGAAATAGAAGCTGCTATAGGGCAGGAACAATTGAAAAAATTGGGAAGTTTAATTGAAGTGAGACGGAATAATGGACATTATTTTCAACAGATTTTTAGTAAAGTTCCATATATAAGAATTCAAAAACAAATAGGTGAATCTTCATACTTTGGCTTTTCAATTGTATTAACAGATGAGGCACCTTTTACTAGAAATACTTTAGTTAAAATTTTTAGAGAAAATAAAATTGAATGTAGACCTATAGTTGCTGGTAATTTTATAAAAAATGATGTTATTAAATATTTTGATTTCAGCATTTACGATACTTTAGTAAATGCTGACTATATACATGAAAACGGCTTATTTATTGGAAATCATCATATAAACATTGAAAAAGAGCTTGATGCAGTGTTGAATCTTATTAAAAACCTAGAATAAGAGGGACAAAGAGGGACATATGAATAAAAGTATAAAGATATATTTAGCAGGTCACAGAGGTATGGTTGGCAAATCGATTGCCAAATCTTTGCAAGATAAAGGGTATAATAACGTTGTCGGTAAAAGTAGTAAGGAATTAGATTTAACAAATCAGAACGATGTTGAGAGTTTTTTCGATCTTGAAAAACCCGAATGCGTAATACTAGCTGCTGCAAGAGTAGGTGGAATAGGGGCTAATATATCCAACCCAGTTGATTTTCTGATGGATAATTTACTTATTCAAAGTAATGTAATCAAAAGTGCCTATAATCATAAAGTTAGGAAATTAGTGTTCTTAGGTAGTTCTTGTATATATCCAACTAACTCTCCACAGCCACTTAAAGAAGAGTATCTTCTATCTGGATATTTGGAAAAGACAAATGAAGCTTACGCTTTAGCAAAAATTGCTGGTCTAAAAGCTTGTGAATATTATAATTCTCAGTATAATGTGAATTTCATTAGTATGATGCCATGTAATTTGTATGGTAAATACGATAATTTTGACTTGCAATTTTCGCATGTAGTACCAGCTCTATTGAGAAAAATACATGAAGCAAAAATTAACAATAGCCCGATCGTAGAAGTTTGGGGTAGTGGTAATCAACTGAGAGAATTAATGTATGTTGATGATATGGCTGAAGCAACTGTGTTTCTAATGGAAAATTATAATGAAAAAGAATTTATAAATGTTGGTACCGGGCAAGAATTTACTATCAAAGAATTAGTGTATATCATTAAGGACATTGTAGGGTATAAAGGAGAATTTCACTTTGATTCATCCAAGCCTGAGGGAATGCAAAGGAAAGTACTTGATGTAACAAAAATTAATAATATGGGTTGGAAACATAAATATGATTTAAGACAAGGAATAGAGGAAACATACAAATGGTTTCTTGCTTCTAAATAAATTCAGTAAGATATCATCACTATATCCACACCTATTTCTTTTGGTTGCAGAGCTTCCTTATTATATCATGCAGAGGACACCTCTTTGTATTGTTCTGTAGTGTTTTGTTAAACATAATCACTATTCCAAACAAATTGGTGTTTTTCTAATTTGCACTATATCCTCAATTACGGCAGTGTTCAAAATGTTAGATCGAGTTCTTGAGATGAATAGAAAAATTTGTAAAAGAATATTATTTAATGAGGCTTATAATTATTGGGGGTAAAAAAATGAAAGGTATTATACTAGCAGGGGGAACAGGCTCACGCCTATACCCACTAACAAAAGTAACCAATAAACACTTACTTCCCGTAGGGAAATACCCAATGATCTTCCATTCTGTCTTTAAATTAAAAGAAGCAGGCATCCAGGATATCCTTATCGTAACTGGTAAAGACCACATGGGCGATGTTGTCAATCTTTTAGGCAGCGGCAGGGAGATGGGCGTTACCTTCACTTATAAAGTTCAAGATGAAGCTGGGGGCATTGCGCAGGCTTTGGATTTGGCCGAGCATTTTGTAGGTGATGACCAGATGGTTGTTATATTGGGCGATAATGTTTTTTCGGATAGCATTGTAGCCTATGTTGATAATTTCAAAAAACAACAGGTAGGCGCAAAGATTCTAATACAGGAAGTTCATGATCCTAATAGATATGGTGTCGCCGAACTCCAAGGTGAACAGATTGTATCAATCGAAGAAAAACCGAAGAATCCCAAAAGCAATTATGCAGTGACAGGCATATATATGTTTGATAGCACTGTATTTAGCATCGTTAAGACTCTCAAGCCATCAGGTCGTGGAGAGTTAGAAATAACGGATGTTAATAATGCATACATTGAAAGAAACCAGTTAACCTACGATATTCTCCAAGGCTGGTGGACGGATGCAGGTACTCATGAATCTTTAACGAAGGCTAATGAGCTAGCAAAAAACTTGATATTTGGTGAAGATTTTGGGAAATTAAAATTATAGGTGGGTGCGCAAGTAATGAAGCTTGTAAACACAAAAATTCAAGGCGTTCTTATTATTGAACCTGCTGTTTTTGGGGATAATCGTGGTTTTTTTATGGAAAGCTACAATGGCAAGAAATTCGGGGATTTGGGTATTGATTATACATTTATTCAAGATAATCACTCACTTTCTGTAGAAACAGGCGTGTTGCGAGGACTTCACTACCAGCTCAATCCTAAAGCACAAACGAAGTTAGTTCGTGTCACGGCTGGAGCTATTTATGATGTTGTTGTAGATATTCGCCAAAGCTCTCCAACGTTCGGGCAATGGGTGGGCGTGATCCTTAGCGCGGCTAATAAAAGACAGCTATTAGTACCGCAAGGATTTGCACATGGATTCTGTACGATTGTGCCTAATACTGAGGTGTTGTATAAGGTAGACGAGTACTACTCTCCTGAGCATGACAGAGGTATTGCTTGGGATGATCCTGCGTTGGCGATTGATTGGCCAACAACATCGCCTATCCTTTCGGATAAGGATACGAAGCATCCGACACTTGCGGATGCCGAAATGAATTTCGAATAACGGAGGTTTACTATGAAAGTATTGATTACCGGTGGTGCCGGATTTATCGGAAGTAATTTTGTGATTTATATGCTAAATAAATATCCCGATTATCAATTTGTGAATTTGGATGCACTTACTTACGCAGGTAATTTGGAGAATTTGGAAAGTATCCAAGCCCATCCGAATTATTCTTTTGTAAAAGGTGACATCGCTGATGCTCCCACCTTGGAAGAAATATTTAGCAAGGGCATAGATGTAGTTGTTAATTTTGCAGCAGAGTCTCATGTAGACCGCAGTATTCTGGATCCACAAATTTTTGTGAAGACGAATGTAATGGGAACACAGGTATTATTGGATGCTGCCAAGAAATATGAAGTTCAGAAATTCGTTCAGGTATCCACTGATGAGGTATATGGTTCTTTAGGTGCAACAGGATTATTCACAGAGCTAACTCCGTTAACACCGAATAGTCCTTACTCGGCTAGTAAAGCAGGTGGAGATCTATTAGTCAGGGCGTATCATGAAACCTTCGGAATGAATGTGAATATTACTCGTTGTTCCAACAACTATGGACCGTACCAATTCCCTGAGAAGCTAATTCCTTTAATGATCTCTAACGCACTTAATGACAAATCATTACCCGTTTACGGTGATGGATTAAACATCCGCGACTGGTTATATGTTGAGGACCATTGCAGTGCGATTGATCTTGTTATGCATAGCGGTGTGAATGGTGAAGTGTACAATATTGGTGGAAATAACGAAAGAACCAATATGCAGATTATTGAAGCTATATTAGCTGAATTGGATAAGCCGGCTTCTTTAATCACGTATGTAAAAGACCGCCTTGGTCATGATAGACGTTATGGTATTGATGCAACGAAAATAACGAATGAATTAGGCTGGAAGCCCAAGTATCATTTTGAGTCAGGCATTAAAGAGACAATTGGGTGGTATCTTAATAACAAAGAGTGGTGGCAGCGGATTCAGTCCGGTGAGTACCAAGCCTACTATGATCAACAATACGCTTCAAGATAGGTGGTTGGTATGAAGGTATTAGTTACGGGTGCTAACGGGCAGTTGGGTACAGATGTTGTAGCTTTGTTCAGAGAAAGTCATGTTGTGGTTGGGGTAGGGCGGAATGAACTGGATATTACAAACCTTGAACAGTGCATCCAAGTGATTGAAGAGCATCAGCCGGATGTTATCATACATTGTGCTGCGCATACGGCGGTTGATTTGGCTGAATCTGAAGTGGATTTGGCTTACCAAGTTAATACTTATGGTACCCGTAATCTGGCGATAGCCGCGGAACGAATAGGCTGCAAAATATGTTATATCAGCACGGATTATGTGTTTGATGGTACTTCAATAACTCCGTATAGAGAGTACGATAATACGAATCCAACAAGCATTTATGGTAAGTCTAAACGCGCTGGGGAAAATATGGTGCAGACGTTATCAACGAAGTTTTTTATTGTTCGGACATCGTGGGTTTATGGATTGCATGGCAATAACTTTGTGAAGACAATGCTAAAGCTGGCAGTGGGCAGAGATCAATTAAAGGTTGTCCATGACCAAATAGGGTCACCTACCTTTACAGAAGATCTAGCGGAGTTTCTAATGCGACTTGTTGCTACAGAGAATTATGGGATCTACCATGCTTCTAATAGTGGTATTTGCTCGTGGTATGATTTTGCCAAAGCGATATTTGAAGAAAGCAAGGTTTCAATTACCGTCCATCCATGCACAACCGAAGAGTTTCCAAGGCCTGCTCCACGCCCCAAATATTCAGTGATGGAGCATATGGCTATACGTGCTAATGGGTTTGATGATCTAAGACCCTGGCAAGAGGGTTTAAGAGACTTTCTCAAGAAATACAAGGAACCGTCTTTATGAGTATTGTGAGCACAGTAAGCGTCCATATTGTAACGTATAACAGTGAAGCGTACATCCAAGACTGCTTAGATGCGGTATTAGCGCAAAGCTATTCGATTCAAGCTATTATCGTGATTGATAACCATTCTTCCGACAAGACGGAACAATTGCTGCGGCCTTATCTCGACCGGATTACTTTTGTAGGTAATACCGACAATGTTGGTTTTGCCGGAGGTCATAATCAAGCGATACGCTTATCCGAAGCTGAATATGTTGTGGTGCTGAATCCGGATGTCACGATGAATCCGGATTATATTCATTTTCTTATACAGCAGTGCAAGCAGGATCCGTCTATCGGAAGTGCAACCGGAAAGCTTCTTTTTAAACAGTCCCCGAAAATAATTGACAGTACAGGCCTGATTATCACAAAATCAAGAAGAGGCTTTGATCGAGGGGCTGGAGAATTAAGTGAGGCATGGAATGAAAGCAGTGATGTTTTCGGTGTATGTGGTGCCGCTGCGCTTTACAGAAGGCAATTGATTGACGACATAAGCGTATACGGCTGTTTTTTTGACGAGGATTTTTTTGCCTATAAAGAAGATGTTGATGTGGCATGGCGAAGTAGGATACGGGGATGGAGAGCGCAATATTGTGCAGAAGCTATTGCTTACCATGATCGCGGCTGGAAGAAGGGCTCAAGAAATAAAACTCCTTTATTTGTAAGAAGGCTCTCCTATATGAATCGCTATAAAATGGTTATTAAAAATGACTCCTTGCCATACTTGCTCCTTCACTGTATACCCTTTATGCTTTATGAGGTTATGAGTTTAGGCTACTTCATAATTAAAGAACCTAAGGTATTGGCTGCGTGGGCTAATCTGTTTAAAAACAGCTCAAGTCTGCTTGCCAAAAGAAAGGTTATTCAAAGCACTAGAAAGGTTGCGCTCTCTAAAATTTACCATTATTTCAAATAAGATCTTCGTATCCAGATGACCTTAAGATGATTTTCGTGCTATACTATTAACCATAACAATATTTATGGAGAAGTGCATAATGGATGTAAGTGTTATTATTCTTAATTATAATACATGTGAATTGACGCTAAATGCTGTTGCTTCCGTGTATGCTTCCGAGGTTTCTTATAGCTACGAAATTATTGTGGTAGATAACCATTCGTCCGATTCATCAGTCGCTGAGATTAGAGCTCGGTACCCTGAGGTTAGGCTGGTTGAGAATCCAAGTAATGACGGGTTCTCCAGGGGAAATAATATAGGAATTAGGCTAGCAATTGGGCGCTATATTCTCCTGTTGAATTCAGATACAATTATAGGATCAGACACTTTACAAACCATGATTACGTTTATGGATAGTAATCTGTCGGTCGGAGCTTCCGGTTGTAAAATTGTACTTCCCGATGGTTCATTGGATAAAGCTTGTAAAAGGGGATTCCCGACACCTTCAGCTTCGTTTTATTATGCTTCAGGCATTTCTAAGCTGTTTCCGAAGGAACCGCGATTTAATCAGTATCAATTAGGTTATCTCGACCCCGATAAAGATTATCCCGTTGATTGTTTGGTGGGTGCATTTATGTTAGTAAGGAAGCAAGTCTTAGACCAAGTTGGTATGTTGGATGAAGAATTCTTCATGTACGGCGAAGATATCGATTGGTGTTATAGAATTAAACAAGGTGGCTGGCAGATTCACTACTATCCATATACTCAAATTGTACATCATAAAGGCGCAAGCAGCAGACGCAAGCCTTTTAAAATCATATATGAATTTCATAGAGCTATGTATTTATTCCATAAAAAGCATTATCAGCAGAAATATAATATTATTGTTAATGGGATTGTTTATTTGGGTATCCTTGTGAAATTTATTATATCGTTAGCATTAAATCGTTTTGGATCCGTGAGGTGATTCCGTTTGGTTAGACAAAGCCAAGGATTTTTATCCCAGTTATATGCTTTATCCGATTTCCTTTGTATTCAGCTTGTGTTTTTGTTTTCATGGTGGTTAAAGTTCGATAGCGGTTTAATTCCTTATGATAACCCTCTTCCCTTTGAGAGATATGTATTGTGGAGCTCCATTTATGGTGCGATGGCCGTGTTCATTAGTTATTTTATGAATTTTTATACACCAAAGCGCAAGAAAAGATTCTCCTATGAATTATTTACGATCATTCAGGTACATTTAATAAGCTTAATGTTTCTGTTGAGTTTTCTATTTGTTTTTAAAGAGCTTGATGTATCACGTTCTTATTTGCTCTTATTCTTGGTTAATAACATTTTATTTATTAGCTTTTACCGATTTATTTTGAAAATAACTTTGAAGCACTATAGGCAAAAAGGCTATAACAAACAATACGTACTGATTGTAGGGGCTGGCTCCCTAGGCAGGAAGTTTTATGACAATTTATCTCTCTATCCAGAGCTAGGCTATGAAGTAATAGGCTTCCTTGATGATTACCAATCTATGCATGAGCAAAGCTGGAAGAATTACAAACCAATCCTGGGCAAGGTGGATGAATTAGAGCATTATATGGACAAAGAAATGGTGGATGAGGTCATTATTGCTTTGCCCTTATATGCGCATGAGAAATATCCGCAAATCATTAATGCCTGTGAAAAAGCAGGAGTGAAAACTTTAATTATTCCAGACTTTTATAGTTACTTGCCTTCTAAGCCATTTTTCGATAATTTTGCAGGTATTCCCTTAATAAATGTCAGAGACATACCTTTGGATGAGTTCCGAAATCGATTCTTTAAGAGAGCCTTTGATTTATTTTTTTCAGTTTCAGCTATTATTGTGCTAGCGCCATTGCTGCTATTAATTGCTCTAGGTATTAAGTTGACTTCGCCCGGGCCCATTGTTTTCAAGCAAGAGCGGGTTGGGCTGAACAGGCGTAATTTTATGATGTACAAGTTCCGTACTATGAGGGTTCAAACTGGAAACACTTCGGATACCCAATGGACTGTGGAGAATGACCCTCGTAAAACGAAGCTTGGTTCTTTTCTGCGCAAGACAAGCCTGGATGAGCTCCCACAGTTTTTTAATGTATTGTTTGGTCATATGAGTGTTGTGGGGCCAAGACCGGAACGACCTTTTTTCGTAGAGCAGTTTAAGGGTGAGATTCCTAAATATATGGTTAAGCACCATATTCGCCCTGGGATTACAGGGTGGGCACAATCGAATGGTCTAAGGGGAGATACCTCAATTGAGGATCGCATCAAGCTCGATATCTTTTATATTGAGAATTGGAGCTTTATATTCGATATTAAGATTATATTTAAAACGATTGTTAAAGGCTTTATTAATAAAAATGCATATTGATATGCAAAAAAACTCCTATAACCAATTGGTTATAGGAGTTTTTTTGCGCCCAACGGCCAGCCCAACAAAAAACGGCATCCTGATCGGATCCTTTCTTCTGTAACCAAAACGCGCATGAGCAGAACAACGTTTCTCTTGCTGCCTATCCCTCCAACACCGTTGCATTGATGTAGCGATATCATGCTAAATTCAACAGCCATCTTATTACCAAAGAGATTGTTAAAATGATTGTGGTGGATCTGAGCGTCCAAGATTAATTTGCCAAGAAGGAACAATTTACAAATAATTTGACGAATTTTTTAAAAAAATGCTGGATTTTGAATCTTATCTCGTGACCCAATTTTGTAAAATTTTAATCATAGTTAGAAATGTCATTTGTTATGAAATGCTTGTTACTCATAATTTGGATTAGATTCAAACAACTGCGATATTCCGAAAATCCCCGATATTATAAGAGGGTTAACGCATACAATCCCGAATATACGCGAATGAAGGATGAGGAGCAATATAGTAAGCTAGCTGCAGCAGAGAAAGAAGTCCTTATGCTCTAACGGGAACTTATGGCTCATCGCATTATCCTGTAATTTTAACTAATTGTTATTTTTTATCACATCACTGTTGAGTAATATCACAATTTGTAGGAGGAGACCTATGTTTAGAAAATTTAAAGTTGCTTTCATCGCAATGATCTCACTAGTTTTATGTATCCTTCCCATCCTGAATGGTAATGTTGCAGCCATGGCTGCAGGACCTGCAGTCACATCGGTATCGGTTCCGGCTAACGGCACCTATGTCATGGGAGACACCTTGATTTTTACCGTCAACTTCGACAAACCTGTCACTTTAATCCTAACTAATGCACCGCAATTGTCAGTTTTATCAGGGTATCTTTCTTTTGGTCCAACCTATATATCTGGATCGGGAACGGCAAATTGGGTTTTTAGTCATACGATTGACCAGGAGGGTTACGAAAGTGGTATAACTATACAGCCGTTTATGTTGCTGAATGATTCGACCATAGAAGACAGCTATCATCAGAGTTACGACGGTACATTGAGCGGAATTCAAGATACAAGCGGCATTCTGTTGGACACTATACCCAAAGTATCCTCTGTGAGCGTACCTCCGAGCGGTACATACGGTACAGGTGACCATCTGGATTTCCGGGTTACGTACACAAGTAATGTTGAGGTGTACACGAACAATGGCATCCCGTCACTAGAATTGGTAATTGGTACAAGTAAGGTTCAGGCTAACTACGTATCGGCAGCATCATCGACACAATTGGATTTCCGCTATACGGTGCAAAGTACTGATGAGGACACGGATGGGATCGTGCTGAACAGCATTAATTTAAATGAGGGCAGCATTGGCTGCTGCGGGGAAGGCGCGGCAAACAACGTATTGCATAATGTAGGCAGCACAACAGGAGTTTTGGTTAACGTCAGAGCTACCTTAACAGGGCTGAACCTGGACAGCGCCAGCTACAGCCTGGCAATCGGCGGAACACACCAGACAGTAGCAACGGCGGTATACTCCGATGCCAGCACCTTCGTATTGTCTAGTGGAGCTGGATACTCCTCCAGTAACACTAGTGCAGCATCTGTGGATAGCCAAGGGCTAGTCACGGCTGTTGCAGCCGGACAAACCGTGATTACCGCAACTTATCAAGGGCAACAGGCACAAGCAACTGTAACGGTTTCCCCTGCAGGTTTACAACCGACCCTAACGGGTCTAACCCTGGACAGCACCGGCTACAGACTGGCAATCGGAGGAACACACCAGACAGTAACAACAGCGGTAAACTCTGATGCCAGCACCTTCGTATTGTCTAGTGGAGCTGGATACGCCTCTAGCGACACGAGCGTTGCTTCTATAGATAGTCAAGGGCTGGTCACGGCTGCTGCAGCCGGACAAACTGTGATTACCGCAACCTATCAAGGGCAACATGCACAAGCAGCTGTAACAGTTTACCGCAGCAGTTCCGGCTCAAGTGGGTCTTCGTCCCCCTCTTCTTCATCAAATATCGGGATTGAAGTTATCGTAGACGGCGTGAAGCAGGAGCAATCTGCGACTGCGAAAACTGAATCGGTCGGAGGCCATTCGGTTACGACCATTACGGTCGATAATGACAAAGTATTGGACAAACTGGAGAAGGACAACAATAAAGTACTTACGATTCCTGTCAGTGGCATCCATTCCGATGTCATTGTCACCGAATTGAGAGGGCATCTGATCAAGGCGACGGAAGCGAAAGACGCGGTCATCCAGATCGTAACTGATAAAGCGACCTATATGGTGCCGGCATCCCTGATCAATATTGACAGCATTTATGCCCAATTAGGCAACTCTGTGCCGTTTGAGGATATTAAGGTGCAAATCGAAATCGGCACGTCGACAGCCGATACCGTTAAAATCGTAGAGAACGCAGCTGTTACAGGAGAGTTTGTGATCGTCGTCCCACCCACTCGACTTTACAATTAAGGTCAATTACGGAGATACAACGATTGAAGTGTCCAAGTTCGATGCTTATGTAGAAAGAACGATAGCGATTCCAGACGGCGTAGATCCGAGTAAAATAACAACAGGGGTTGTTGTTGAGCCGGATGGAACCGTTCGCCATGTACCGACCCGAATCGTGATGATCGACGGTAAGTATTATGCGAAGGTGAACAGCTTGACCAACAGTACGTACTCCATCGTCTGGCATCCGCTTGAGTTCAATGATATCGCTCAGCACTGGGCGAAGGATATCGTGAATGATATGGGGTCGAGAATGATCGTGAGCGGCGTAGGCAATAGCCTGTTCAACCCCGATCAAGATATTACACGGGCGGAGTTTGCAGCGATTATGACGCGCGGATTGGGATTGAAGCTGGAGAACGGCGTAGCGCCGTTCATGGACGTGAAGGCGACGGATTGGTACAGCAGTGCGGTGCACACCGCCTATACGTACAGCCTGCTCAGCGGGTTTGAAGACGGCACCTTCCGTCCGATGGACAAGATTACTCGGGAACAAGCGATGGCGATCATAGCCAAAGCCATGAAGATCACCGATCTTAAAGCCAAACAAACCTCGAAAGAGGCAGGCGCGCTACTAAGTTCGTTTGCAGATGCGAATAATGCTTCAGAGTGGGCGAAGAGCAGTATAGCTGAATGCCTGCAAGCAGGCATCGTTTCCGGCAGAAACAGTACGCAGCTTGCTCCGAAGGCTTCAATTACCAGGGCAGAGGTTGCCGCTATTATTCAGAGACTTCTACAGAAGTCAGAGCTAATCTAGATACTAGATAGTTTCGGTGAGGCTTAAACATACGAGTGTGACCCATTACGTTCCTTGGCTGGTACCCAAGTCCTACAGAGCGCGCGAGCGTCTTGCTGGCAAAGCTGTTGAGGTGTACCGCTGTTTGGGCTGGCTAGTCTTGGTTGGCGTTTGGATTGGCGCGGCGGTCAAAGGTATACACTGTAGGCTATGGTCTTTCCTCGCCTGACCGTAGGCAGGGCAAGAATCACGGCAGTGGATCAGAACGGTCGCAATTTTATCGCGGATGTGGGCGTAGGCGATTTATGTAAGAATCGTGGATTCCACCAATTTTCCGGTATCCGAGCAAATTTCTGCAGCACTCGTGGAGATTCTTCCAGGGGCAATGAGAGAGTTGCACTGGCATCCCAATAACGATGAATGGCAGTATTTTCTTGCTGGTACAGGCCGTATGACGGGCTATGCTGCTGACGGCACTGCACGTACATTTGACGTGAGGGCGGGAGATGTCGGATATATGCCATTTTGCTATGGACACTATATACAGAATACAGGTACTGAGACACTATGGTATCTGGAAGTATTCAAGAGCAGTCGTTACGCTGATATATCCTTAACACAATGGATGGCGCTAGTTCCCGATCAGTTAGTAAGAAATAATTTAAATGTGGGTTCTGAATTAATGGATGCGTTGCGCAAAGAGAAGTGGCCTGTTGTTAGATTCCCTGGCTATACCTACTTAGATTTTAAATGATTCCATTTGAAGAAAATGGTTGATGCTGACTGGAGTCGAATTGATGAAAAGACTAATGCTCACGTTTAGAAATATCAAAAATTTTCAAAGAGTTATTCTTATTGGTTGACCTCGGAGCATTGCGATTTAGACGGCGAAGTTTAACGAGATATTTACAGAGGACAAGCCTAGTAGCTTACACAGGTAGTATACATAGTAGGAAGCCAAAAGGGAGAGCTTGTTTGCCAAGCGCTCGTGCAAACATTTTCAACGGGCAGCGCGGCTTGCTAGCTTCTAGTGTACACAGTCTGCGTCCAAGACGGCTCTGCTGGTTGCCGGATACTTTTCACGCAATAAAAACATGAAGGCTCGTCATGCCAGTCCGCATAATCGTCCAAGTCCCCACATAGACATGTTATCAGTTGCTTTTACTTTGGGCTGGAGGGGATAGGAATGCGGCGGTTCACGTGGGTGATAGCCTTGGTAGTAGCCTTAAGTCTGGTGCTGGCAGGTTGCGGCAAGAAGGATGCAGGGTCAGTGGTGAAGGATTTGGACGGCGTTATGAACAAGCTGGATAGCTATCAAGGCAGTGGGCGGATGGTGCTGCATACGGGGCAGGAGCCGCAGGAGTACCAGGTCGAGGTGTGGTACCAGAATCCGCATTATTATCGGATTTCACTGAAAAATGATAAGAAGGATATCACGCAGATTGTGTTACGCAATGATGATGGGGTGTTTGTCCTGACGCCGCATTTGAACAAAAGCTTCCGCTTTCAAAGCGATTGGCCGGAGAACCAGGGGCAGGTGTACTTGTACCAGTCCTTGGTACAGAGTATCCTGATGGATCCGGAGCGCCAGTTTACGACGGATCCGAATGCGTATGTATTTGATGTGATGGCGAATTACCAGAATGGGTCGCTTTCGCGGCAGAAGATTTGGCTGGATAAAAAGAATTATGCACCTAAGCATGTGGAGGTGTCGGATTCCAATGCGAATGTGATGGTTATTGTGGATTTTGATCAATTCGAATTCGGGAAAAAGTTCGAAAAGGATTCTTTTGAAATGCAGCGTAATATGACAAGCTGGAACCTCACATCGCTGCCGACAGCGGCGGCGGTGGCTGGCGAAGGGACGAAGGAGAAGGCTGGTGAAGCAGGCAAGAGTGGAGCTGCTGGGAATGGAGCCACAGGAGCTGCGGCAACGGGCGTTGGAGTCACGGGTAGCGGACCCACAGGTACGGTGCCAACAGGCACGGGAGCAACGGGGAACGGATCTGCAGGCAGCGTAGCAACAGGAGCCGCAGGCGTGACAGGTGCCACAGGGGCAACAGGCGGCACGAGCGCTGCATCAGGGGCGAAAACCGATGCTGCTAGCCAGCAGGCAGCACAAGTGCAATTCGGCGTGATTGAGCCGTTTTATACACCAAGTGGAGTAAAGCGGCAGGATATGAATGAGATCAAGCTGGGTGAAGAGAAGGCGATGATGCTTCGCTATTCCGGCAAGTACAATTATACACTTGTGGAATCGCGTCCACAGTCGCAAACTGTAACAGCGCTGCCAGGAGATATTGTGGATTTGGGTTATACGCTGGCAGTTATTACAGGGGATGAGAAGAAGATGCTCACATGGACCTACGATGGAGTGGAGTTTAGGTTATCGACAGCAGATCTGCCGTTGACAGAGATGATCAAAGTCGCACAGGCGGTACAGGGTCAAGTGGGTAAGTAAGGAGCAAGCCGCTATGCACGGGATGTAACGTTGCAAGGGAATCGAACTTGTATTTGCTACCGAAATTGAAGTTCACAAGCTAGCAAAGTCTGGATCATGAGCTAAGCATATCTATTTATTCAAGAAGGCATCCAGTAAGTTGGATGCCTTTTTGAGCCATTATTGATTGCGGTTAATCCATGCAAGAACGTCTTGGTGCTGCCTCTGTACGTAAGCAGTTTGGTTAAAGTCACTTTTGAGCTCAGTGCGCTTGAGCTTCTTTTTATATTAATATAGGAAATAAAGATGGCTATCATTATTCATTATTTAATGAACTAAAGTTTACCAAGGTTTAGTGTTCACGGCATTGATCAACTGCTTGTTCATGGCATGTTCTTTATATTGTTCATTGACACTCTAGTTAGAACGGATTACGATGAGGTAGGTAGTTTGAATAGTTACAGAATAGTTGCAATAGAGGGGGGTCCCTTGGCTTAAGGGGCTTCTCTGTGATTGTCATGGAGAAGGTGGACATATGGATTCGTATTTCCGTCCGACGCGTGTGGAGATTTCTTTGGATGCGCTGAGGACTAATTTAGAAAGGTTTCGTCGGGTGCTTCCGGATCATGTGAATATGATGGTCGTGGTAAAGGCAGATGCTTACGGGCATGGAGCGATAGAGGTGAGCCGCGAGGCACTGCACTGCGGAGCTACATATATTGCGGTTGCTTTTTTGGATGAAGGCTTGGAGCTTCGGCAGGCGGGAATTACCGCCCCGATTCTAGTGCTGGGCTATACGCCCCCAGAGGGGCTAGAATGGGCCTGGGAGCACGATATTACGGTAAATGTGTATAGCCATGAGGTGTTGGATGCTTTTGAACGATTGCAAAGGCTGAGCCCTAAGGAGAAGCCCTTGTCTATCCACGTCAAGGTGGATTCAGGGATGAACCGGCTGGGGCTGGTTACGGAAAAGGAAGCCATCGAATTGATTGAGAGGGCGCTCCAGATGCCGGGGATTTTGGTGGAGGGGCTGTTCACGCATTATGCCAGTGCGGATGAAACGGACAAAACCTTTACGCTTGAGCAATATGGAAAATTTGACAGAGTTGTCGCTTACTTTCGGGATCGTGGCACGGAGTTTGCTTATATCCACGCGGGTAATAGCGCTGTGGCGATTGATTGCCCCAACCTAACCTATAATATGGTACGGCTTGGCATTAGCATGTATGGCCTGTACCCGTCTGAAGAGGTGAACCATCAGGTGATCCAGCTAGAGCCGGTGCTAAGCATTAAAACAGGGGTCGTGATGGTCAAAACCTTACCGCCAGGCTCAGGCGTAAGCTACGGGACGATTTATCGGACTAAAGGTGAAGAAACGATTGCTACGTTGCCCATCGGGTATGCAGATGGTTTGTCACGGATGCTGTCGGGTAAAGCCGAAGCTTTGGTCAGAGGCAAACGGGTGCCGATTGTCGGCAGGATTTGTATGGACCAATGTATGGTCGATGTGACCGGTATGGCGGATATCCACCACGAGGAAGAAGTGGTTATACTGGGCAAGCAAGGCGATGAGCGGATTAGCGCAGAGGAGCATGCCGAGCGGTTGGGGACGGTTAATTACGAAATCACCTGTATGATTTCACATCGTGTGCCCAGAGTTTATGTGCGCAACGGGACCGTAGTTTCGACCGTTAACCCCTTGTTGCGACAAGGCTGGAGTGCCATTTGATAACGAATAGAGAGATTATAGCGAATATCGACAATATATAGGTATTTTTTCCACCCATTTTTTTGTTAAGGATAGAAAGGATTTTGGGGATTAACAGCGAATATGTTATAATACGTACTTCTTGGGATGGCTCCAATCTTTTTTAGGGGCAGGGACTGTATAACATATTTGCTACACTCGGCGCATATACTAATTTGTATAAATTGACTGTATATTCGCCATAATGGTATTATTGTTTGTATGTTTTTGGGGGTGCATGCTTGGTGTCCAATGCGCATAACACGAAACGCATTATGATTAGCTTGCCGGACTATTTATTACAGGAAGTAGACGGTATCGTGGAAAAGGAAAACTCCAATCGAAGCGAATTTATTCGCCAAGCGATGAAGCTGTACTTGGTGGAGCGGAAAAAACGTCACCTTAGGGAATCGATGCAGCGTGGGTACATGGAAATGGCAAAGATCAATCTAAACATGGCTTCGGAGGCTTTTCAAGCGGAGGAAGAAGCGGATAACACACTCGACCGTTTAGTAAGCGGGGTGTAACTATTGATTGTTAAACGTGGAGATGTATTTTTTGCGGATCTATCCCCGGTCGTAGGGTCGGAGCAAGGCGGGATTCGTCCAGTGTTGATTATTCAGAACGATATCGGTAATCGCTTTAGCCCAACCGTGATTGTGGCGGCGATTACGGCGCAGATCCAGAAAGCAAAGCTGCCAACGCATGTAGAGATTGAAGCGGAGGCTCATGGCTTTGACAGGGATTCTGTCATTTTATTGGAGCAAATTCGCACTATTGATAAGCAGCGTCTTACAGATAAAATCACACACTTGGATGAAGAAACGATGCGTAAGGTAGATGATTCATTGCAAATTAGTGTCGGACTGATTGAGTTTTAGTGTAGGAATGAAAGGCGAGGGGTCCGCTACAGGGACCGCTCGTTTTTATTTTTTTGGAGGAGGCAGGAAATGAATGGCAAAGGAAGTCATGCAAACTGAAGAAGGAACAACGATTGTAGAGCTCGATAGCCAAATGAAGGCCGCCATCCAAGAGCGCATCCAAAAGCAGATTGCGACTGAGCTGCAGCTGCCGGATAGCAAGGTTCGGACTACGGTTGGGCTGTTGGATGAGGGCAATACGATTCCTTTTATCGCACGGTACCGCAAAGAGATGACAGGCGAGCTGGATGAAAATCAGCTGAGGGATATTGAGGAAAGACTGGCGTATTTACGCAATTTGGAAGCGCGCAAGCTGGAGGTCATCCGGCTTATTGACGAGCAGGGCAAGCTCACAGATGATTTGAAGGCATCGATCGAAAAATCGGCCAAGCTCCAGGAGCTTGAGGATTTGTACCGCCCATATCGCCAGAAACGGAAGACGCGGGCCAGTGTGGCCAAAGAAAAAGGCTTGGAGCCGTTGGCGGGGTGGATCCTGTCACAGCCGCGCCAAGGGAATCTGCTGGAGGAAGCCGGCAAGTATGTGAACGAAGATAAAAACGTAAAGACAGCTGAAGAAGCAGTACAAGGCGCGATGGACATCATTGCTGAGCAAATGACAGATGATGCCAAGGTGCGTGTGTGGGTGCGCCGCTTTACTTTTGAACAAGGCATCATTCGGACTGAGGCCAAGGATGCGTCGCTGGAATCTGTATACGAGATGTATTATAGCTACCAGGAGCCTATTCGCAAGCTGCCTCCCCACCGGATTCTGGCGATTAATCGCGGCGAACGCGAGGATGTCTTGAAGGTGGCGATGGAGGTTCCGACAGACCGCATCCATGACTATATGATCAAGCAGGTCGTCAAAGGGCCGTCAGTCGTTAGGGATACGCTGGTTGCCGTAGTAGAGGATGCTTATAAGCGTTTGCTGGCACCATCGGTTGACCGCGAGGTACGCAATGAGATGACGGAGCGCGCAGAGGAGCAAGCCATTGAGGTATTTGCCGAAAATCTGCGTAACCTGCTGCTTCAGGCTCCGGTAAAAGGCAAGGTTGTGCTAGGCGTCGATCCGGCGTTCCGAACGGGCTGTAAGCTGGCTGTGGTAGACGATACCGGCAAAATGCTGGAGATAGCCGTCACCTATCCAACAGCTCCTAATAACAGGGTTACAGAGGCTAAGGCCAAGTTTCACAAATTGATCGAAAGCTACGGCGTCGAGCTGATTGTTATTGGCAACGGTACGGCTTCTCGGGAGACGGAGCAATTCGTCGCGGAATTGATCGGCGAGATCAAGGGGCGCAGCCTGCAATATTTGATCGTCAACGAAGCCGGGGCGAGCGTCTATTCAGCCTCCAAGATTGCGCAGGGCGAGTTCCCGGATCTGGACGTAGCGGAGCGCAGTGCGATCTCGATCGCCAGGCGGATCCAGGACCCGCTGGCGGAGCTGGTGAAGATCGAGCCGAAGGCGATCGGGGTCGGGCAATACCAGCACGATGTCACGCAAAAAAGGCTGGATGACAGCCTGACCTTCGTCGTGGAGTCGGCGGTGAACCATGTTGGTGTGGATGTAAACACAGCCTCACCTTCGCTATTGTCGTATGTTTCGGGGATCAACAGCACATTGGCGAAAAATATCGTGAAATACCGCGAAGATAACGGTAAGTTCGTCAGCCGCTCCCAATTGCAAAAGGTGCCGCGCCTTGGCGCCAAGGCTTATGAGCAATGCGCCGGGTTTATGCGGATCAGCGAGGGCAAAAACCCGCTGGATAATACGCCTATCCACCCGGAGTCCTATGACGCGGTGGATAAGCTGTTTCGCGAGCTGAAGCTGGAGCTTAAGCAAGTGGGCTCGCAGAAGCTGAAGGATCTGCTCCAGGCTGTCGAGCCTGTGGAGCTGGCAACGAAGCTGGGCGTCGGTTTGCCTACGCTGCGCGACATTCTCGACAGCTTGCAGCGCCCTGGGCGCGATCCGCGGGATGAGTTGCCGGCGCCGATTTTCAGGACAGATATCTTGAAGATCGAAGACCTGGTTGCGGGCATGGAGCTGCAGGGTACGGTGCGCAACGTTATCGATTTTGGCGCATTTGTGGATATTGGCATCAAAAACGATGGGCTTGTCCATATTTCCCAGCTTAGCAACACCTTCGTTAAACACCCTAAGGATGTGGTATCGGTTGGAGATACCGTTACAGCCTGGGTACTAAGCGTCGATTTGAAAAAAGGGCGCGTTAGCCTAACCATGAAAAACCCTTCGTAGTATAGGGGGAAATCCCAAAAGAAATAGAGCATGGCCAAAGGAGTATGTACTCAAGTGGTCTATGCTCTATTTTTGTTATTCATCTGCTCGTGTCCGATAAAAAAACCAGCAATCGTTCAGCAAACGGATTTGTCTGCGGTTTTTGTTATGGTATGCCTTCATCAATTGGTTGCATAGCCATTGCGGCACAGGAACCAGCCTCCTTCCCAACCAGCCATCAGCCATCAGCGAGTAAAAAGGTCGACAACGCGAGCCTTACACTTTTACTTTGATGAATTAGGATATGGCGGGTTGGGCTGAAGGGTGCAGGTCCTAATTAGCGAGTTCTTCCTCATCCTCATACCATTGCTCAAGCTGAGCCTGTAGGGCACGGATCTCGGTTAGCAGGGAAATGAGCGGGTAAGCCTTCTCATTGATTGCGGCGAAGGTTTGCTCCAATTGGTTGATATAATCCAAACCATTGTGCAGCTTGTAATCCAGGCTAACTCTATCCAAGGCATCGCATTCCGCGATAACCTTCGGCAAGGACGGGATGTTGGCTGCTGTCAATTTCTCTAGCTCTTTATGCAATCGCAAATGCAAGGCCGTCAATTGGTAAGCGTGCGTTGCAGGCATTTCGACAAATTCGATGTGGTTGGTGAGCTGAAGGATAACATATCTTTTGGTGGACATAATCGGGTCGTGCTCCTCTCTTGCTGGTTGTTCAAATGAAATGCTGCGAAAATTCTCGAAAAATGTTAATACCTACTTGACAGTGTAGCCTATGGTGCGGTTACAATTCAAGTGAGAAATAAAAGCTGGATAAGCTTGCTGGCCAGCTTCGGTTAGGTATATACCACGGATGCTTACGAAATAAGGCTTGATTCCGGAGCAAGGCTGCTGATGCTTATAAGCTATGGGGCTCCGCACAAATCTTTAGGAGGGGGAAGTCATGGAGGACGAGCAACTGCAGCAGTGGGTAGAGCGGATATCGCTAACGTTTTTCGGGCGTCCCTTTTTACACAAGGCTACCTTTAACCGCAGGCTGACTTCAACAGGGGGGCGATATTTTATTAAAACCCACCATATTGAGATTAGCGTGCGGCAGCTTGAAATGTTTGGTGTAGACGATGTAGAGAAAATCATAAAGCACGAACTCTGCCATTATCACTTGCATATTATGAAGCGTGGCTACCAGCACCGGGATCTGGATTTTAAGACATTGCTGGAAAAAGTCGGCGGTACCCGTTTTTGCCAATCGTTGCCACGGGTTAAGCGCAATGAGCCTTTTCGCTATAAGCTGGTGTGCACCAGCTGCCGTACCGAATATATACGCAAAAGAAAGCTGGATCCACAGAAATATGCATGTGGAAACTGCAGCGGCAAATTGAAGCTGCTTAAGCTTGACTTGCAGCAACATTCGTGATAAATTAACAATTGTCGTTCCCTGATAGCTCAGTTGGTAGAGCACTCGACTGTTAATCGAGTTGTCACAGGTTCGAGTCCTGTTCGGGGAGCCATTTCTTTCTGGAGAGATACCCAAGTGGCTATAAGGGGACCCTCTGCTAAGGGGTTAGACTGCGTAAGTGGTGCGTGGGTTCGAATCCCACTCTCTCCGTAGATAGCAAGCATGAAAACCGCCTTATGGCGGTTTTTTGTTACCATGCTGCTACCATACCCAGCTTAGCTGAAATAGTGCTTGTCAACCTTAGATTGTTTAAGGTATAATAATTTTTGTCGCGAAAATGCGAAATTACATCTTCGTTATCATCGTGATGATTGCCCTCAAATGTAAGTTTATTGCGCGGTCGTGGTGGAACGGCAGACACGCCATCTTGAGGGGGTGGTGTCCCATGGACGTGCGGGTTCAAATCCCGCCGACCGCATATAGGATTTAAAACGTGGAAACCCTTGGTACATAAGGGTTTCCCTTTTTTTTGTTTAGTTTTTCCCGCTCCCGACTAACGCAAAAATAGACCAAATCAACTTGAGTGGTCAAGAATTGGTCAAGAATGGTTTATTTTCTAGAAAATTTTGATTGTAGACTCAAAAATAGACCATTCTCTCTTATGAGGAAACGGTCTATATTTCGTTTTCGTCTTCATCATCTAAGGATTCACTGTAGATCAATTTCCCTAAATTCTTAGCCGTTTCTTTTTGCATATTGGGAAGTATGTGGCTATAGGTATCCAGAGTGATACGAACATCGGCATGTCCTAATCTTTCGGATACAATTTTTGGATTCTCTCCTTGCAGCAGAAGAATGGTTGCATGAGTGTGTCGCATATCGTGAAAACGAATTTGGGGAAGTTTAGCAAACTTATCGGCTAAGGAGCGGATCTCTACAATGCCTGAAAAACAACGACGCACGTTTACAACCGAATTCAAAAAGCAAATGGTGCAGCTCTATGAAAATGGGAAATCCAGAGCAGCCCTTGTGGAGGAATATGACCTCACAGCTTCTGCTTTAGACCACTGGATCAACCAAACTCAGACAACGGGCTCCTTTAAGGAGAAGGATAATCGCTCATCAGAAGAAGAGGAATTGATTGCTTTACGAAAAGAGAACCAGCGTTTGAAAATGGAGGTGGATATTTTATAGCAAGCCGCGCTGATCATGGGACGAAAGTAGCTATCATCCAGAACAAACCGTGATAAATACTCGGTATCAGCAATGTGCGACGTCCTGCAAATCGCAAGAAGTACATTTTATTACGACGCCCAAGAACGAGCCACTGAAGATGATATCACTGAAGCTATTGTAGACATCTTTCTCAAGAACCGAAAAGCCTACGGCACACGCAAGATCAAAGTGAAGCTTCACGAGCGCGGGTTCATCGTCTCCAGACGCCGCATTGGCCGCATCATGAAAGAGCAAGGGCTTGTTTCCACTTACACGGTGGCACAGTATAAGCCCCATAAAACGGCGTGTAACGAAGCGACAACGGCGAATGTTCTGAAACGGGAGTTTGAGCAAACGGAAGCTAAACGCTTCGTCGTCAGTGATTTGACGTATGTGAAAGTCCAGAACCGTTGGCATTACATTTGTGTGCTGGTAGATCTTTTTAATCGAGAAATCATTGGCCATAGTGCAGGACCGAACAAGGACGCTGCTCTGATTACCCATGCCTTCGCGGCCGTTAAGAGTGATCTACGCCAGATTCAATGGTTTCATACCGACCGTGGCAGCGAGTTCAAAAATCAAAAGATGGATGAGCTCTTGGAGACTTTTGAAATCGGTCGATCGCTAAGTATGAAAGGCTGTCCGTACGACAACGCTGTGGCTGAAGCCACTTACAAGATCATGAAAACAGAGTTTGTGAACCAGATGAACTTTCAGAGCCTTCGTCATCTAGAGCTGAGTATTTATCACGGTTGTTCTGGATGATAGCTACTTTCGTCCCATGATCAGCGCGGCTTGCTATAAAATATCCACCTCCATTTTCAAACGCTGGTTCTCTTTTCGTAAAGCAATCAATTCCTCTTCTTCTGATGAGCGATTATCCTTCTCCTTAAAGGAGCATTTAAATATTAATGAACGCAATCTTATCATTGAGAAGCAAAGCGGTAAGGACTTTATTAGACCCAAGTATCAAGCGTTAAAGCATATGCTGAGGAACGGAGATACATTGTTTGTAAAGGAATTAGACAGATCAGGACGTAACGCAGATGAGATTAAACAGGAGTGGCAGGACATAACACAAAACATAGGTGCACATATTGTAATCCTCGACATGCCAATCTTAGACACTAGACAGTATAAGAATGGATTGGATAAGGTAATCAGTAATATTGTCTTAGAATTGCTTTCATACATGGCTCAAAGAGAACGTGAGAAGATTAATAGCAGACAAGCTGAAGGAATAGCTACAGCATTAAATAAAGGTGTTAAATTTGGTCGACCAAAGAAAGAGATAGGTGATGATTTTATTTCTATATATCAGGATTGGAGAGAAGAGAAAATAACCGCAGTAGCAGCTATGCAAAGCTTGGCATGAAACCTAATACATTCTATCGAAGGGTTAGAGAAATTGAACAGGTTCAAGTAGAAACTGGCTCAAGAATATATGTTTCAAAGTATCCTGATCCTTTATAATAAGTGATCAATTGGAACGGAAGGAATTGAAATAATATCTATGTCGCTCATCGTTATCCATGGGCTATTTTCTTTGTTTAAGAAGCGTGTGTAAACAGTTGATGAAATGAAGAATTCAATGTGAATATATGATTATTTGTTGAAGAAACAGAGAGTAAATGGAGATACTGGGAGGGAATTGAGATTGATAAAGGATCGGGGGATAGTTTACATCTCCTCAAAAATCATGATTTCCACTGGGTGAGGGAACTGATTGAGGATTCGAGTGTTGTAACTTGGGAAGCGATAGAATTTCGTTCGGACCATTCGCCTTGAAATCTAAACTAATATATATTATAAATGGCATGTCGTTAGCTACATTTTTGTCATCCCATGTCACTCTCTATGGAAGTTGTCTAATGTGAGCAAGAGTGGATATTACCGCTGACTCAAGGTAGAGGACTTGCGTCAGCATAAATAGATTGCCTATGACATGACCTTTTGCTCATCAAGTTCGAGACGTTTAACAAACTTTTGTACTAAAAACGCACATCGAACAAGAGAACAGTGTGGTTATAAACCATAAAAAGATACGTAGAATTATGCGTAAGTACGGACTAGTTGTGAAAATCCGTTGTGCTCATCCCTATAAACAAATGCTTAATACTACAAAAGAGCATAAAAAATTAAAAACCTACTTAAGTGTCAAATCGATCAAAACGAACCATTCTCCTCACAGTTATATCTATAGTACTTTGCAGTGACGGACAGTGGCTTACCTATCTGTAAAGATGGTGCTTAGAGAGAAGTATTAGACTATCATCTGTTTAAGATGTTAGACTGATACTTCTCTTGGTAGCCTATCAGATACAGTTTAAACTCTGATAGATTAAACATACCTAATGGAATTAAATCACTTTTCCTTTGAGTTGAATTCATTCGGAAACAAATTACGTGTTAATTCAGTTATAAGTATAATTAGCGTAATATATATCGGCATAGAGTAGCGTATATGATACCCTAAATTTGAAACCCCTACAAAAAAAATAGTGCAAGTTAGAGCGAAAATTATGATAATACTGGTTATTCGGTTTGTATTTTTTACGAAATTGTAAGCGGTTTTTATCTTTACTAAAATTAAACTAAGCATGATTATTAATAGAATCTTAAAATATTTAATATATAAGTTGGAGAGCATTGGGTGAAACTCAGACATTCTTGTCATGGTCCAATCAATCCATTGATCTTTCATATACTTATTAAAAGTAAAAGTTAGAGGTGTAAAGATGTTCTTTATTGAATCATAACTTACGCTCAATATGATCTGTAAATAATATTTCAAAAAAGCAATTTTAGTGATAGTATGCACACTATTCCAGCTTCCTTTATCATAATCAAGTAACTTTTTCATAACCATATTTGTATTGTTGACTGATTGATCATGTGAGATAGCTTCCTCATATGAAATTACTTGTTTAATAGAATCAGGTAACTCGTTATATACACCGGATAATCTCGGCCATACAATTCGCTCATAAAGTGACCTAGATATGGAAGGCTGAACCCTATTAGAGTCAACGATATGATTTTGGGTGTTGGTATTAATGATTTGAGTAAAAACAAGTCCAATAATTAATACCACTAGCAATAAACTAGTTTTTTGAGCTATAACCTTATCTTTATTTTTAATATATCTGACAAGTTCATATAATGTGAGAACCCCAATAAATAAAGCGCCAATAACTACTCTTTCTGGTCGAGTTATAGACATTAAAACAAAAAACAAAGATGCAAGGATTATATTAAGTAATATTTTATCGTTATTACAATTACATAAATGAACTATGAAGCTAATAAAAAGTAGTGTAAATGAAAGTGCCAATGAATCAGTTAATACACTTAAATTAAAGTGTGCTGTTAAGGGATTAGTAAAAACAAAGAAAGTTAAAAATAGAATTGTTAACCATTCTTTTCTGCTCAGTGTTTTTGATTTACTGCAGATTTTATTTTTCTTTTTAAGTACATATGCAAACATATAGAATAATGAATATATCGATATAAAGCTAACAATCATCTGAATAATATAAACAATAACATGATAGGGTATATTTAAATATGTTGATAACAGAATTGTGTATTTCAAAAAAATAGGATACAGAATTGTTCTATATTTATCCAAGTCTAATGTAAGAGATAAGTGAATATATTCTGGGGTATCTCCGTAATGTGGAACCTTATTAATGTTTAACAATATCCATATAGTACCTACTACCATTTGGACTATAAATAGAATAGTAATAAATTGTTTTATTTTCAAATTTTGCATTATCGGTTCCTGTACACCTCGTTGAAATTAAATTTTAAGAGCGAAAACTGCTAATTTAACATATCTGTCTTATTGTATATTACCAGTTTATTCTCAAGAGGGCTACTGTTATCGTCTAATAGAAATGAGTTACTTTCAGTGAAGTATAATATTAAAAAATCACAAAAATACAGGACGCGAAATAGAAGGCTTTTGATCGTTGGCGGAAATCAAAAAAATCAACCTTAGGAAGTTGGGTGCAACTTATTGGCGGTAGATTATTTGCTAACGCAGATCTTTCCAATTGACAAATGATAAATAATTCTCCACTATCAATACTTCTGTTTGGATTTCCAAGAATCTTATAAAGTCTAATCTCTCTAAAATAATATACACGAGCAAACAAGTCTGCTGGAACTGTGATGATGCTGCTTAAAGTGGATTTCTTATAATTCAAAATTGCCTGTGCATGATAAAATTGGGTAATGGTTCACATTGTCTATGGGAGAGATTGTCGTGCTGAGGGCAGTGTTTAATGGGGTTGGAGTTGTGCAAATTCAATACGGGGAATTAATATGGATCAATTTTGAATATGAATAACAAAGGATGGAATATTATAATCAAAAAATCATGCAAGCTAGATACTGATTTCAACGCTCGATAACATTTCAGAGGGATATTGAAGGTTGGATTGATGGAGGGTTAGATACAGTCGGTAATGTTGAAACATTTACTGCTGGTTCTGTGAAGATAGAGGGGAATCATTATTTTGGTGGACTTTTGGTGGAATCCTAGAAATAATCCGCCAATATCGCAAGATATTATAAGATACGTGAATCATGCTAATACTTATAGCAAAGGCATTGCAGATATTTTCAATTACTACAAATCACCAATACCCTGCCTTGAGGGGGTGGTGTCCCATGGACGTGCGGGTTCAAATCCCGCCGACCGCATATAGGATTTGAAACGTAAAAACCCTTACTGTGTAAGGGTTTCTTCTGCGTATACCCCTCTAGATCTGTTAACATCACGAAAAGCTTGTGCAAAAAAGCCTTCAAACCACTGATCGTGGATTGAAGGCTTTTAATTATGTGACGATTGAATTGTAAGTTGGTTGCGGGGGCAGGATTTGAACCTGCGGCCTTCGGGTTATGAGCCCGACGAGCTACCGGGCTGCTCCACCCCGCGAAAGTATAACCGAACATTCTCTGATCTCGGAACATCAATGTCGACCAGAGTTCTTATACTACAGTAATTCCCGGGAACATGCAATTCTTGGCTGATCGCAACACCAGGTTGATCTACTGACGTTTATGGTTGCTGTTTATTTATGGAGTTCCTTCCTTTTAAAAAAACGATAATATTCACTCCAAATCTTTCACTAGGTTCGGCTTAGAATCAAGAATGGGGAACATTAGCACTTGTAACGTAAAGTAAACATGATAAATTATTTAACCCAGTTGTGGACGCCAGAAGTTGAATGGATTTCTGAGCTTGCTGGGCAATTCCAAGAATGGAAACATCTTCACTTGTAATGTAATAGTAAACATGATAAAGTATATTACCCGGTCAACATTATTGATCGGTTAGGTAAAACTGAAATCTAGTGTTGTTGATTAATTGCATATGGAAAAATTTACACTTGCAATGCAAAATCAAACATGATATATTAAGCGTCCGGTCATTAAACAGGCTGGTTAGACAAACATCATTGTCCTTTGAAAACTGAATCAACGAGTGAGTAAAAATAGAGAATGCAAGTTCTCGCCAGATGTAAAGAATGAGGCAACTCAAGTTCTACCTTAATGGAGAGTTTGATCCTGGCTCAGGACGAACG
>NZ_JAAOIW010000018.1 GCF_011440305.1 Paenibacillus agricola
GAAAAGTGAGAAGGTAACTATTTAGGATTTGGGGGAGAAGTGGGTCCACCTGCCTATTGGACTTCTGTCAAGATAGTAGACACAGATTTTATGCTCACACAGCCAGACCATGGTACAAACGTTCATACTCAGAGGGCGTGTTGTACCCAATCGAAGAATGTGGATACGTTGATTGTTGTAGAATACCTCAATGGATTCAAAAATGGAGAACGTACTAAATTTTGTGTAAATGGTTAAACTCTCCATTAAGGGAGATGATCATTTATGCAAGATATTAAAGACAAGACATTGAAGGAATTATCAAAAGACTGCCGGACGGTTGAATATGTTCATGAGATGCTAAAGAATTTGTTTCGTGACACCCTACAGCAGTTATTTGAAGCGGAAATAGACGATCATTTAGGCTACAGCAAGCACAGCTCTGAAGGCGATCTAACAGGCAACAGTCGGAACGGCTACAGTAAAAAGACCATCAAAACCAAGTTTGGGAACACCGAACTGCAGATACCCCGTGATCGAAACAGTGAGTTTGAGCCTCAAGTGATCAAGAAGCATGAAACGAGTCTCAATGGTTAGAGGAGCAGATTATTGGTCTCTACGCGAAAGGCATGTCTACCCAGGACATTGAGGATCATATGCGTGATCTGTATGGTATTGACGTATCACCTACGATGGTAAGCAAGGTGACGGATAAGATCATGCCACTGGTTACAGAATGATCGTATTCTTGGATGCGATTCACTTTAAAGTACGTCAGGAAAACCGCATTATTAACAAGGCTGCTTACAGCGTATTGGGCATCAACATGTGACGTCCATAGGCTTGTTTTAATGCCTGTAGAACCAGTTCCTTTGTCATTCGTTCACTCATGTGCCAGCCTACGATCTTACGCGAGAACAGGTCCATAACGCTCGCCAAATAGAGCCAACCTTCACTTGTTGGCACGTAGGTAGTGTCTGTCACCCACTTCTCATTGGGCTTGCTTGCTGTAAACTCACGGTTTAATACATTCTCTTGAACCGGCAGGGAGTGTTTGGAGTTGGTTGTCGCTTTGTATTTCCTCACCGTTTTAGAGCGGATCCCATTCGCTTTCATAATCCGAGTAACCGTACGCTCAGAGATCGATACGCCATTCTTATTTAATTGTAGAGTCACTTTGGGGCTTCCGTAAATCTGCCTGGATCGGTCATACACTTCCTTGACTTGCCCCGTCCATTCTTTGTGCGGGCGCTCACGATTACTCTCAGGACACCTTAACCACTTGTAATAGCCGCTACGAGAAACTTCCATAATGCGGCACATCTTCTCCAGTCGATACTCGGAGCGGTGTTCATAGATAAACGTGTATCTTACCGACGGTCTTTTGCGAAGAAGTAGATGGTTTTTTTTAAGATGTCATTCTCCATTTCAAGCTGCCGGATCCGCTTTTGCAGGTCAGCCTGGTTCTTGTCTTCGACCTTTAAGTTGCCACTGCCACAAAAAGCGTTACCGGAATCCTGCTTGAATTCGCTCATCCTGCGGTACAAGGTATTGTCGGACAACCCCAGCTCCCTAGCTACCTGAGCCACCGGTTTCCCCTGTTCTGAATCATTTTAACCGTTTCTCTTTTGAATTCTTTATCATATTTCTTACTCATCTTGGACACCTCGACTGTGTTGAGTTTATTGTCGCATTCTCTTTTCTTGGGGCCAGTTTCTAGTCTAACATCAAATCTACCTCGAAATTTAGTCTATCTCCTCTTATCTATTATTTCAGTTGGGATTGTTATATAATCGCATGTTGCAATTCAACTGATGTTCTCGGCGAATATGGTTGGTAATCATCTATCAATTATTCACAACATGTAATTCTGCAAGTAATTAAATATGCATTTTTACATGTGTATATAATTGCATAAATGAACTGCAAAGAGGGAGAGGTTGTTTTATCCCATAAGCCGGTCCGCTGACATAGTCGAAAACCTAATCTGGCTGATCCTGAATAACTAACGAACGACCTACAGGGCTGGCGCCTGCGAACCGTAACTTATGATCGCACATGGTTTGTGAACAAGCGTCAATGAAAACATGTAATTTTATAAGTAAATACATTTGTATAAGTAGATGTATTAAATGAATGTAGTAATGTAACTGATAGAGGCGCCTTGGCAAATATGTTGGCAATCAAACACCAATTTTTACATGTAATTTAACATGTGAATATACAATTATAAGTACATATATATAATTGCATGTTGCAATTCAACTGATGTTCTCGGCGAATATGGTTGGTAATCATCTATTAATTATTCACAACATGTAATTCTGCAAGTAATTAAATATGCATTTTTACATGTGTATATAATTGCATAAATGAACTGCAAAGAGGGAGAGGTTGTTTTATCCCATAAGCCGGCCCGCTGACATAGTCGAAAACCTAATCTGGCTGATCCTGAATAACTAACGAACGACCTACAGGGCTGGCGCCTGCGAACCGTAACTTATGATCGTATATGGTTTGTGAACAAGCGTCAATGAAATACATGTAATTTTATAAGTAAATACATTTGTATAAGTAGATGTATTAAATGAATGTAGTGATGTAACTGATAGAGGCGCCTTGGCAAATATGGTGGCAATCAAACACCAATTTTTACATGTAATTTAACATGTGAATACACAATTATAAGTACATATATAATTGCATGTAGAAATTAAACTAATATTCCCGACGAATATGGTTGGTAATCATCTATCAATTATTCACAACATGTAATTCAACAAGTACCTGCCGTAGTCATTTCTCCAGACATGAAGTTGTCCATTGTCATTCCCCTTCCCGTTTAATTCATCAATTGATATACCTATTATAATAGAGCCTTTGTCCGCTGCACAGTGATATAGAACGTGAGTTTGTCACTGATGGAATAGTTGCCATGGTGCTTTCGATCAGAATTTTTATTGAGAGAAAACTTAATATACTTTGTCATATAATAGTATAATCATACTTATTGAATACGGAGAGGGCATTAAATGTCATTTGAAAAAAAGATTTTATTTAGCCAATGGATTAATCCTTATATGGATGATTATTCTTGTTCCTTTTGCATGAAAGGTGAGTCCGTAGATAGCATCGCTATTCAAAACAGCATTACTAAACTATTGAAGGGCAAAGAGGATTCGGAGTGCATCTATTTACTTTGTGTAAAGGACGAACACAATTGTATACCCATATATATAGGCAAGAGTAAAACACCAGTAACACGTTGGAACAGTCATATAAAAAACTTGTATATAGGAAAAAGCTCTTATAGCAAGTGGAAGATTTATCTGTTAGATAATAATCGAGCAAACTACGATTGCATTTTGGTGGTTATTCCTGAGGTAGCTATATCAGAGCCGCCAATTAAAGGGTTTCCAAAAACCATTGGATCAATTGAATATCAACTTGTTAGCTTGGCTTCTGATGCTTTTCCAGACACGCCCCTGAACAAAGAGGGGAACCGCAGATGATAGACTTTAATGAATGGTTAATGCAGTTATCCAATCATTACTTTGTTCCTTTGTTTAGTACTAATGATGGCTTATTAGTTAATGTCAAAACAAAGAATGATCGTACATTATTAATGCGCTCAGCTGATATGGAAAATGCAGTTATTAGTACGATTGAAAATAATATAAGTAACGATGCCTGGGAAGGCTTGATTTACGTGATGGGTAAAGGACTAGCTGCATCATTCCAACTGATGTACATAGGCAAAGCTGAAAAAAAGGGCGTAACCAATCCTATCAGTGAAAATATTAAGAATATCCGTAAGAACCAGCATAAATTCGCAAGATGGGGTGACGGCATTGCTTATCATATTGGGGATTTAAGTCATGCGATGTATAGGTTTGAAGCCTATAAGAAACCAAGTAAGAAATACATGACTTGGGCAAAAGCCCTCTTTGAAACTAATGATCTACCTATGCTAAAGGAGCCAATATTCTTTTTTATTGCACCTTGGTTTACTGGTGACAAAGGTTTGTCTGGTTTGTCCTGTTCATTGCCTGCGGTTGAAAAAGAAATGATTGCTATAGCATCAGTTCAATTTGCTGATACATTACTAAACGTAGACGGTATATAAAGGCAGGTGACTATGATGTACGCTTTAATTAGCTGTACCAAGTTGAAACAGGAATACAGTTGCTCAGCTAGAGAAATGTATGTAAAAGTCGGCATTGTTCAGCAAAGCGGTTAAATATATCGAGCAGCAAGGGTACAACGATTGGTTTATTCTTTCTGCCAAGTATGGGCTGTTAAGTAAGGTTGAAGTTACTGATCCGTATGACGTAACGCTTAACAATATGAAAGCACCTGAAAAAAAAGAGTGGTCTAGGAAAGTCGCGGATCAGATATTAAGCTTGAATTTAAACAGTGTGGACGTTTACGCAGGAATGAACTATCGGAAGTTTCTACTGCCATTGCTGGATGCGCAGGGAATTAAATGGAGTATACCGTTAATGGGTAAGGGCATAGGGCAGCAGTTGCAGTTTTATAATAGAAAGTTCAATTAGGTTTAGGCTGTTCAAGAGTAAAAGCATGGGGGCTATTTTACGCTTAGGGTGTCCTGAAGAAAGGCAGTAATGAAAGGAGGAAACACGGCTTTGCATTTTCCTCAATATGTCAACTGAGACATGGGCTCCTTTAGAGCGTGGAAAACGTATGAATGGAAAAACCAAAGAATATGCAGTCTATAGACAAATTTGTAAAATGAGACAAAAAAACAAGTGATAAGCTCAGCTTGGTGTGGTAAGCATTAGGCTTTCACGTCTAACTTGACACCCATACTCGTAAGAGTAGGGCTGAGTATGAACATTCTGAAACCAGGTTAAAACCACCAGAAGGGAAGAACCACACCTATGTTTGAATTTCGAGCAGCCAGAAACAGCCCTTTTAAAGAAATACACGACATTGCTCACCTTGAAGAACTGAAGCATTGCTTACAGGACGAGTACGAAAACGGCGAGCGGGTTTCTTACGAGCTCAAGGAAAGGCTGTTTTATTTGTATTTACGATTAGGGGAACTGGAGCCGCATAAGGATTCCTACAAGGATTCGATCACAAAGTTAGTTCTAGATATTGGCTGGGATATCAAACGCCGCAAGGTTAATTATGAGCAAGCACAGTTATTTTTTGAGGATTTGATTCAATTAGCTAGACCCCGTACCATACCGATAGCTCATTATCGCTTGGGGTTTATTCATTTTTATAATAAAAAATATCATTCGGCCATTCGGAGCTTTGAGAAAGCTTTGATTAAGCACGACCCGCGCATTCTCGGACGGCTACCGCATCCTAAGGAAAAGTTGGATGAATCCCAAAGCATGAAGGCACAGGCCCAAACGGCTTTAGCGTATGCAGCATATAGTGCGGAGCTGGCTAGAAAGGCAATACGTATGTACGAGGAGCTTGGCAATCCCGACGATTATGATATCGATTATGTGATGAAGCTGGAGCAAGAAATTCTTAAGCAGGAGTCTAAGCCTTATATGTGCTTGACGCCGACAGGCAGATCCTCTATTAGTGAACAGGAATACCGGGAATTGAAGGAGGATAAAACAGCCTTTATTTTCGATTGTACCGACCATGATGTGCAGCGGGTTTTTATCAAAGGGAAGCTGAAAAATTTCTCTCCCCGAAGGATGCAGATTTTGGAGATTCTTTTCGTAAGACATAAACCTGTGCCTCAAAGAGAAATCACCGATAAGCTGAACATCAGTCAAGTTAGCCGGTACATGAATGAATTAAAGAGCCTTCTATCCCTATATGGCTTGGACGAGCAGAGTATTGTCGCGGATAATGGGTACCGTATCAATCATCCGAACCCGATTCTAATCTGTAATGAAAATGACCCCAAATATATGATGTAATGTTTAGAAGCGCCGGTAGCGGCGCTTCTTTTCTTTTTACCTTACAGGTGTTGTAACCCTCGTGTCCTACAATAAAAGTATCTTAAATCGAGGGGGAATTACATATGAAACAATTGAAAAAGACTTTATTGGAATTGCTGAATATTCAAGGAGTAAGCGGACGAGAGGACAAAGTAGCTGCCTATGTGACTCAACGTTTAACCGGGCGTGACTTTACTATAGAACACGACCACTTTGGGAATGTTTTAGCGCAGAAGCATTTTGGAGCCACGAGTCATGGGCCAGTACTGCTGCTATCCGCTCATATGGATACGGTAGTTTCTTTTGTGCCTGGACGGCGAATTGTGTGGGAGGATAATGATATCCTGCGCAGCTCCGAAGGTATCCTTGGGGCGGATGATCGGGCTGGGATTGCTATACTTCTTGAGGTGATAGAGAGGATGGACCGTCTCTCCTTTAACGGTACGCTCAAAATTGCTTTTACTCGGGATGAAGAGAGAGGGCGCATCGGCTCGAATGAAATTGCAGTAGAACAGATGAGAAACATGGAGCTTTTGGCAGAGGCACTTAGACGCAGAGGGTTTTCCTTCCGGTACCTGGGAAATCAGTTGATCTTGCAGCCAGGGTCAGGAAAGGGGGAGCTATACCTTATAAAGGGGTTGCTTAATGCACTTCAAATCGAAGCCTCGTACAGAGAGGGTATGGTCATATTGGAAAAAATTCATTTTACCGAGGATTTGGCGGAGCTTGTTTCGTTGTACAAAGCCTATAATCAGGAATCCCGGTGTCCGACGCATATGAGATCCTGGAAAACCTTCGTGAAGCGGAGGCATGGATACAATGGTCAAAATGCTTAGCAAAGCGGGTATTCTTACAGAAATGAGTTGCGACGGGCATGGCCGAAATGCACCGAAGATTTGGTTTGCGGGCGCTTGGAATGCGGCTTGGTTTGAGATTGTGAGCTGTAAGGTGCTGGGGGAATTGAAGCTTCATTATCGCTGGGTGGTTAAGGAAAAGGGGACAAGTGAGCATATCTTGACGGCAAAGAGAACCTCCCCGGAGAGATGGAACCTGAAACTCGTTCAGGAGGATGCAATGAGGATTGGTACTTATCTGGACATGCATGCAGAGGAGCTGAGCAATTACAAACGGAAGTGTTTTAAACATCGAAGCATGAAGGAACAAGCCGTGCTTTTATCACGGGATTATGAGGTGTTGAAAATGTGGATGAAGGAGAAGGTTACGGGATGAGGATCGGGTTCACAGATACGAACGCCCATTCCCTGACATCCTACTGCCCAAACCCTATGGTACATTCTTATCAGACGCTTTACCAGAAAGGATGCTGCATATGATTTCACCCATTCAAACAACTTTTGCCTGGAACAAACAGTACTGGCCAACCGGAGGAGTAGAACGGGCGTATCTGCTTCTAGAATTGAAAGGTAACGCTGCTACGAATATGGAAAGAGCCCCGATGAACGTATCATTGGTACTCGACCGCAGCGGCTCCATGAGCGGAGCACCGCTTGCTTACAGTAAAAAAGCCTGTCAATTTGTCACCGAACAAATGGGACAGCAAGATCAACTAAGCTTGGTTGCTTTCGATGATGAGGTTAGGATTGTTTTCGCTCCGCAAAGTGTGTCTCACAAAGATATAATGAAACAGCAAATTGAAACCATTCGATCCGGCGGCTCTACGAATTTGAGTGGAGGGCTGCTTCAAGGAATTCAATACGTTGTGCAAGGTAAAAAGGATGGGAGCATTAACCGTGTGATCCTTTTATCTGATGGCCATGCCAATGAAGGGATTACGGATCGTGCCAAGCTGCAGTCCATCGCTAGAGAGTTTCAAGGCATGGGGATGAGCATTACAACCATGGGTGTTGGGGATGGATTCGATGAGGAATTGATGGAGGGTATTGCTGATGATGGGGGAGGTAATTTTTACTTCATTGAGAAGTCGGAAAGCATACCTGACATCTTCGTCAAGGAATTAGACGGTTTATTAACTGTAGTTGCCCAGAATGTGCGGCTGACGATAAAGCCTTCAGAAAAAAAAGTGGCAGTGCAACATATTGGACAATAGCCACTCTGCTTGAGATTATTATTCGTTACTGCTGATATTTTCGCCGGAATAAAAGACGGACACCTAAGTGTCCATCTTAGTAGTATTTATTAGTGTGCGCATAAAGTTTGCAGGTATCGCGAAGGATTAAGCAGGTTCATAACTTCTACAACTTGAACCGAAAGAGAGTGCTTTTCATTCAGGTTGTCATAAATGGCGATGGACGTTGCTTCACGGTCCATATTACTGACGGGCTGATTTAAAGTGACCAAGAGGCCGATGACCTCCTTCTTCAAATCCACCACAGCGTGCATTTCGCTTACCGTGCTTAAGCGAAATTCGTACTTCAGATAGTTGATAAAGCGTAAAGACTCGGACTCGGATAGCTTTTCCCCATCCAGCGTGAAAGTAAACTTTTTCAAAATTTCGCTTTCTTGCAGTTGAAGCCCATCAATCAATTGATGAACATGTTCTTCAACGATATGTACCATTAATTAACCCCCGGTTCCTCTATATAAATCGAACGGGACCCGTATTCGGTAGCTGGCTGACTTATGAAGACTCCATTTAGTCCCTGTAGCTTTGCGTCACTGACTTTCATCAGCTTTGCCATTATCGTACGACTTATGTGAATATTATACATCATACAATAAAAACAGACAATGGAAATTCCATTACAAAATTGGAATCACTTTCAATTTATGCCCTCATTCCCTCCAGGAAAGAGGTTGTTTACACCTGATTTTCCGCCATTCGTGCATCTTTCCACACATGGACATTCACCGGATATATACTAAAAACAAGTTTCTATATCTGATCATTCTTCAGGGAGCCACGCTGGTAAAATGAAGAAAGGACTCTTAGTATGTGTTATGAATAAATTTACATTTATTCCAATGCTAAATTTTTCTTGAATTCGTTAATAAATATTCAAAATGAATATATGAGTATGTTACCGTGTGCGATACAACATACAGTGGCGTAATCCTGACCGGGAGGACATATGAAAGCGATTTATAAAGGAATAGAAATGGATGGAACACCGCAGGAGATTTTACTTTTCATTAGATTAATGGATGGACCGCAGGCGTTACATAACTCCTTATCTATGACTTCCAATAACAAGATGGAACACAATTTTAGATCTGAGAGTAGCCTTGCTTATCAGTCGAAGGACAAGAAGGAGAGGCTAAGCGTACAGGATGCTGCAGAAAGATACAGTAGCAGCAGTTTTTAAGGAAGCGAGTGGGGGAGAAAGTCATGAAAATGGACACGTTCAATGTTATTATTGCTGGAGATATAGAGACAACACAAAGGCCGCTGAGGGACATGCTTCAGTTTCATTCGAAGATAGCGGTGATCGGTGAAGCCCTCACGATTGAAGAACTTGTCGATCACATGCATTCAAAAGAGCCCCACATTATTCTTATGGATGTCGGCGACCCTCAGTTCGATGGAATGGAAGCCGTCAAAGTATGTATTGCTATCAGTCCGGATGTGAAGATCATTTTGCTTGCAAATGATGCCCGTTATGCCGTGGAAGCCTTTGATCTATCCGCGATGGATTATATCGTTAAGCCTTTTCACTCCTCCAGGCTTCGGGCTTCTTTGGAGAAAGCAATCAAAGCCATGACGGTCAGAATTCCGAGCTCAATGCTCAGCCAGATCACTGGGGATACTTCCAAGAAGTTTATCATCCGCACGGAAAGCACGATTCATTTTATCCCACTACAGGAAATCATTTTTATCGAAAAGGTCGACCGAAAATCTTTAATCCATACCACTACCAAGATCATTGAGGTTACGGAAACATTAAGCTCCATAGCCAATCAGCTTAACTTTCCTTTCGTCCCCACACATCGCTCTTATGTCGTAAATTATCACCATATTTCCAATATTGTTCATAACGGAGATACGTATCTGGTTTACTTCGACAAATATAATAAGCATGCTTATATCTCCAAGAACAAGCTCCCTCAAGTCATGGATCAGTTTGTGGAAATTAATACCCTTAGTGAGATAGTTTAGATTCATTCAAGAAAGAATGAATACATATTGTTGCCCTCGATACCTTCTTTATTAAGAAGGAACGAGGGATTTTTATTTTAGTACAGCCATTTCGTCCATTCGTACATCAAAAGAAGCTATTCGTGTAAAAGAGCGCTTATGAACGAAGGAAGCACTTATAATCAGATTTGTAAGATTTTGTCGTTTAGGTAGGATGGAAGGGGTTTTCCTGATGATTGATACACACTCTCATATACTTCCATATATGGATGATGGGCCCATGACGATCCAGGAAGCAGTACAAATGGCGGAAGCCGCCTGGAAGGAAGGCATTCGAAGCATCATTGCGACACCGCATCATGCGGATGGGAAGCACATTAATGAAAGAGAAAAAATTTGTTTTGCCGTTGCTGAAATCAATAACCACCTCAGCCGGTTAAATCTGGACATCCAGGTAGTACCCGGCCAAGAAATCCGGATGAACCGGGATCTGCTAACGGATTTGAAATCAGGGAACTTGGTTATGCTCAATGAAGGCAACTATATTCTTCTGGAGTTGCCCCATGATTCTATCCCTTCTTATACCCATGAAATGATCCATGAATTAAGGCTGCTCCATCTGGAGCCCATTATTGCTCATCCCGAACGAAATTTGGAGATCATCAAAAGTCCTGCTAAATTCTCTGAATTGATCGAATTAGGCGCAATCGGGCAGGTCACAACGCAATCTTTATCTGGGCATTACGGCAAGAAGGCAAAGGAGACGGCTCTTTACCTTTGCAAGAGCAACCTGATTCATTTAATTGCGACAGATGCTCATGATCTTCGCTACAGACCGCCATTCATACAGCAAGCACTTCATTTGATTTCGGGAAAGGTCGGACCGGATTTCACGAAGATGCTCTTGCAGAATGCTGAATTCGTCCTTAACCATGGGCCGGTGATCAAACGGGAGCCTGAACTGAAACGCAGATGGTATCTTCCTTTTCGATAAATTAGAACATGAGGCTACACACTGGGGAGGAAACAGGAGAAGCATTCAAAAGCGCTCAACATGAAGGATATGATGCTATTGACGCAACAACAAACATGAAACAGATAGAAGCAGGTATAATTGCAATGTCACAAAACATCGAAGAATGACAAAACAAACTTAGGTTTGGAGGACTATCCGTTGGAATTAGAATTAAAGCAGTACTTGAGAATAGTACAGAAGAGAATTTGGCTGATCGTTGCCATCGTAGCAATTAGTGTCGTGGTTACGTTCGTTTATACCCATTATTTTATAGATCCTCAATATGAGGCTTCCACGAAGCTGATCGTGACTAAATCAAGCGAGGCTCAGTCCATTAACGACAAAATCGACCTTGGTACCATTAACTCCAATATTCAATTAATCAAGACTTATAAAGAAATTATCAAGACGCCCAGAATTATGGATCTGGTAGTCAAGGAATATCCGGATATAAACAAAACGGCAGACGAATTGATTAAAGAAATCAGCGTGAATGCGGTGAATGAAACGCAAGTAATGACCTTAACCGTACAGCAGCGTTCGTATGAGCAAGCGGCCGCTATAGTGAATGCCGTTTCCACAATATTTCAGAGAGAGATCAGCGGGCTAATGAAGGTAGACAACGTGTCCATCTTGAATGAAGCGAAGCCTGGGAAAAACATCAGTCCTATATCTCCCAACGTGAAATTAAATATTGCCATTAGCTTTGTCGTTTCATTGATGATCGGCATCGGATTAGCATTCCTATTAGAATATTTGGACGATACGGTTAAGAATGAGCAGGATGTAGCGGCATTGCTGGATTTGCCGACATTCTCCGTGATTCCTTTAATCAAGTCAGAAGATCTCCAGAAGCAAACCGGTATAACCACTACAAATAATGTGCCTGGAGGTGTGTTGAATGCCTAAGATGACAGTAAAATATCCTCTGATTACGAACATGAATTCAAAGTCGCCGATTTCCGAGGCCTATAAAGCGTTAAGGACGAACATTGAGTTCTCCAATGTAGATCGAGAGTTAAAGTGTATTATGTTCACCTCTTCGCAGCAGGGTGAAGGCAAGAGTACTACGGCGGCCAATGTGGCTGTGGCCTTCGCACAAACCAACCGTAAGGTGCTGCTTCTGGACTGTGATTTACGAAGACCTACCCAGCATCATATCTTCAACATCTCGAATCAGGTCGGTTTAACGAGTTATTTATCGCATCAAGCCGATTTGTCCGAAATCATGGTTTCCACTTCGATACCTAATTTAAGTGTGGTCCTTAGCGGTCCTGTTCCTCCCAATCCTTCCGAGCTTCTGGCTTCCAAGCGAATGACCGGACTGCTTAATGAATTGCGTGAGCAGTACGATATGATCATCGTGGATACTCCGCCCATCATGGCGGTTACGGATTCCCAAATCGTTGCAACCAAGTGTGACGGCGTACTTCTGGTGTTAGATTCCGGGACCGTGAAAAGAGAAGTGGCCCTAATGGCTAAACAAAAACTGGAACTTGTCAATGCGAAGATCCTGGGTGTTGTTTTGAATAAGATGAGCAAGAAAAATACCAATAGTTATTACTACTATTACGGTAATCGAGAATAAAGGATAGGGCTTAGGAATTCGGATTTGCCTACAGTTCCGTTATCATGGTAGGCACTCGGTCATGCTGTGGGTTCGGGAAACCTAACCTTAGACGCTAGTCGTCAAGGGTGTGAGGTGAGGTGAGGTTGAATGCCTCCATCAATGTACATAAGTTGGCTCATTTATTAGGAAGGTCCAATCAATAAGCGAGTTTATGTGCTGTACAACGCAACTGAGAAATTTGTCGAATATATTACTTTTGAAAGAAGAGGAGCTGATTTTCTTTGTTATACAGCAAGCGATTGGCTTCGTTAATGATGCTGGATTCGATCATCGTACTTACTTCGATTTACATTTGCAGATTCATTCTGATGCCCAATGAATCCGTATTTTCACCAATGATCATGATTAGTTCACTCACTTTGCTATTGAGTCATCATTTATTGGCTCATGTTTATAAGTTGTATAAGAGGGTTTGGCGATACAGCAGTGTAGGAGAGCTGATTTCAATCTTGAAGGCTGTTACGATGTCCATTCTCATTACAGCATTGGTGCAGTATGCGATTAATCATGATGTCTATTATAGAGCCATGGTGATTACCTGGATGATGCATATTATCTTGCTTGGCGGTTTACGTTTCTCATGGAGAGTATATCAGGATCAAACGATGGCTATGGTGGATTATAGTACTAAGAAGCGCACTTTAATTATAGGCGGGGGTGCTGCAGGTGCGATGGTCGCCAGGCAATTGAAACATAATCCGAAAGCAGAGCTGCACCCGGTGGCCTTTGTGGATGATGACCCGTTGAAGAACAAATTAGAAGTGATGCAGCTTCCGGTATTAGGAGGAAGAGAGCGAATTGAAGAGGTTGTTCGAGAGCTAAATATCAGCAATATTATCATTGCTATCCCTTCCTTAAATAAGCGGGAGCTGACGGAGATCATGAAAGAATGCAGCAAAACGACGGCCAAGACCCAGATCGTTCCTATGCTGGAAGATCTGCTATCGGGTAAAGTATCTGTCAGCGAGTTTCGAAATATCCAGGTCGAAGATTTACTCGGAAGAGAACCGGTGGAGTTAGACTCTGAAGCGATTTCACTTTATCTTAAGGGGAATACAATATTGGTTACGGGGGCAGGAGGCTCGATCGGTTCCGAAATTTGCCGTCAGGTGACCAACTTTAATCCGGCGAGAATGATCCTGCTCGGGCACGGAGAGAACAGCATCTACAACATTGAGATGGAACTGAAGTCCAGCAACCTTCATCATATCGAATACATAACGGAAATTGCCGATGTACAAGATCGTGAGAAGATATTTAAGTTAATAGAGAAACATAAACCAAACGTAGTCTTTCATGCAGCGGCCCATAAACATGTACCTTTGATGGAGCGCAACCCAGAGGAAGCCATCAAGAATAATGTGATTGGTACGAAGAATGTAGCGGAAGCTGCGGACAAGCATGGGGTAGACACCTTCATTATGATTTCTTCGGACAAAGCTGTTAATCCGACAAGCGTAATGGGAGCCAGCAAGCGAATCGCGGAGATGATCGTTCAAGATATTAGTAGGGAGAGCAAAACTACATTTGCAGCGGTTCGATTCGGGAATGTGCTCGGCAGTCGAGGCAGTGTGATTCCACTATTCAAGGCTCAGCTTCAGAAGGGCGGGCCCATAACGGTTACCCATCCGGATATGGTGAGATATTTCATGACCATCCCTGAAGCATCAAGACTTGTACTCCAGGCCGGAGCACTGGCGAAGGGTGGAGAAATCTTCGTGCTGGATATGGGTGAGCCGGTGAAGATTGTAGATCTAGCCAAGAACTTAATCCGATTATCCGGTTTTACTGAAGAAGAAATTGGCATTGAGTTTACCGGGATAAGACCTGGGGAGAAGCTGTTTGAAGAACTGCTGAATGAGAATGAAATTGCTGAACAGATCTATTCTAAGATTTATGTAGGAAAGGCAACGTTAAACCCTACTATTGTTATTGATAAACTTATAGATGAGTTTAAAGAGTTATCACTTCTTCAGCTGCATCAAGAGATCATGGACATTGCACACAATAGGCTTAGGCAAGAAACAAGAAATGAAATGGCCGTTGTGCAATAAAGTTAAGATATTTGGTTGCCACTAATATGAGGATGTAGAACACGTACACATCAATATACAGACTTTGCATACAAAACTCAAACCATCGAGAAGGAGACAAAAACAAAATGAAAAAATCCTACTCGGGGGAGCGATAGTGATGGCTCCCTTTTTAACGTTAGCTTCGCCAACATTAGCTGATGCAGTCAAGCAATACGTATTGAATCTTGCGAGTTATCGAAGGTTAATGACAGTTTATATCAAATGGGTTATCCACCTACATGGATCTCAAGTAAAGATGATAATAAGTTATATATGAAGCTCGAAGATGCCAAAATTAACTATCTGGTTTCAATAGCATCCAATAGTTACTTAATCAATGAAACAGAGGGAAGGCTTGACGCCATGAGAGGTAGCCAATAATAGCTTCCTCAAGAAAAGGATAGATACCACCGGGCAGTTTGTTTCAATATACACAATTAAAGGCGCATTCGCAAAATCTAACAACTCTTTTGTTGTTGGTCTGACAGATGAGGGCGGTACGAATGCAGTAAAGTATAGCAAAACAATACTATATCCCTGTGGATGATTTACTAACTTCATTAAAATATGACCATAAAATAGAAGTGAATGAATACAATAAGCTCATCACTCTTGAGTTTTCGCAGAAGAACTAGAATGAATTGGAAAGAGGAAATATTTTTTCTATACGCTTAAATAAGATCGTATTATTGTTCGCATACTGAAACATTTCGAGAGTACAGGGGCTAGAGTCTATGAAAAGATTCGATGATTTACCTAAATCCGTCAAAAAAGCGGTGCGTTACATCAAGCAAGAGGCGACGATGGAACAGTTAAACAGTATGGAGCCATTACTGCTTCTCATGATTGGTAAAAGGAAGCAAGAATTATTGATGAAAAAAGTGGGAAACGACAATAAAAAGTAAAATCAGCTAGTAACTCAAACAAAGGATTTATATTGTTGATCCTTCGCTACTAGATTGTTTGATGGATTTCTTTTCTGCACCCACCCACACTGCTCATTTATGGTCATAATTAATCAAACATCACTATACTGAGGGAGTAGTGTAACATAGTGAACAACAATAGGTCTTTGAAAAGACACTCAATTTATTATGGATTGTTGATGACTCTCTAACAGAGGCGAATCCGGTGTATAATCTACTCTAGACTTTTTGTTTTTGGTAGATTAGTAGTTGATTGGACGTGGAAAGTTTAGAAATCCAATTATGTATTAAGCGACTTAAGAACCAAGGAGTGTAACTGTAATGTATATGGGAATTAAAAGATTGATAGATATCGTTCTTTCTTTAGTAGGAATAATCGTACTATTTCCAGTTTTATTAATTATTATTTTAGCCATCAAACTTGAATCAAGAGGGCCAGTGTTATTCAAACAAAAACGTGTAGGTATTAATAAGACTCATTTTAATATTTTAAAATTCAGAACAATGAGAGTGGATACACCAAAAGACACACCAACGCATCTGCTGGAGAATCCGGATCAATATATCACAAAAATGGGGAAGTTCTTGAGAAAATCTAGTTTAGACGAATTGCCTCAGATTTGGAATATCTTTGTTGGGCAGATGAGTATTATTGGTCCTAGGCCAGCACTTTGGAATCAATATGATCTTATAGAAGAAAGAGACAAATACCACGCCAATGATATACTACCTGGGTTAACTGGATGGGCGCAGATTAATGGTAGGGATGAACTTACTATTGAAGTAAAGGCAAAGTTAGATGGTGAGTATGTTGAAATATTAAGTTTTTGGATGGACGTTAAATGCTTTTTTGGAACAATTTCAAGTGTAGTTAAGAGTGATGGTGTAGTTGAAGGTGGAAATAAAAAGGAAGTTGCATAGATTGTTTCAACTGGCTTGTAAAAAAATTGGAGTGGTGATGTATGTTATTAATCACAGGAATCACGGGTCATACTGGCGGATATTTCCTGAAAGAGCTTATAAATAATAAATATGAAGGAGCTATTCGTTGTATTGTTAGAAATACTTCAAACACTTCATCAATCGATAACAGCAGGTTAAATATAGAGAAAGTAGTGGGAGATTTAGACGATCCAGAGTTCATCAACAGAATAATGGTTGGTGTTCATACGGTAATGCATATTTATAATATCCACCATTCTCCTATGATAGTGCAAGCGGCCATAGAGAATAAGATAAATAGAGCAATCTTAGTACATACAACTGGAATTTATTCGAAATTCAAATATGCTTCTGAAGGATATAAGATAATAGAGGGGAAAATCTCAGAATTAATTAAAAATCCAAAATGTCCAACAAGTATAACTATACTCAGACCTACAATGATATACGGTGATCTCTGTGATAGGAATATGAGCAAGTTTATAAAAATGGTGGATAAGCTCAGAATTATGCCTGTAATCAATGGAGGACGCAGTTTAATTCAACCGGTCAATGCTAGGGACTTGGGAGTGGCATTATTTACAGTTCTGATGTCTCAAAAAGAGACTACAGGTAAGGTTTATGACCTTTCAGGTGAGAAGCCAATCAAAATGATCGATGTATTCAAGATCATAACCAAAGAGCTAAACTTAAAAACAATCTATATCAGCGTACCATTAAGCATAGGAGTATCATTGGCAAGAATCCTCAAAATCCTAACGCTGGGGAAAATCGATAGTATAGAAAGGGTTCAGAGAATGGGAGAAGACAGAAGTTATTCCCATAATAATGCAACTATCGATTTTGGTTATAATCCAATGTCTTTTGAAAAAGGTATTAAAATAGAGGTGCAAGAGTACCTAAAGAAAAATAGAAATTAGTAAAAAAGAGTAGGTGTAATGAAATGAAGATAGCTGTACTTTCAAGCCATACAACCTCATTGTTTTGGTTCCGAATGGATATGATGAAAGACTTTATAAAACAAGGTCATACAGTTATTGCTTTAGGCCCAGAGCCTGAAGTTGACTGGAAGAGAAAATTCAATGAGTATAATATCGATTACAGGCAGTTATGTGTTGATAGAAATGGAATAAATCCACTAAAGGATTTAAGAACTATTAGTGCTCTTCATAATTTTATGAAAAAGGAAAATCCTGACAAAATATTTACATATCAAGCCAAAACTGTTGTCTATGGGAGTATAGCAGCTAAGATAAATGGTATTTCTGAAGTCTATCCTTTGATAGCTGGACTGGGTTCAATATTTAGGGGAGCAGGCTTTAAAAATAAAATAATAAAAGCAATAATGAAAATTGAATACCGGGCTGCTTGTAAATTTAGCAAAAAAGTATTCTTTCAGAATCACGACGATAAAAATGAGTTTATACAAAAAGGTTTGATAAAAGAAGATAAGACCATTATTATCAACGGTTCAGGAGTTAATCTTGAGATATTCAAACCAGTTCCTTTGCCACAAGAAACGGTATTTCTTTTTATTGGAAGACTTATCAAAGATAAAGGCATAATCGAATATTTGGAAGCATGTAAAGAGGTTAAAGGAAAACATCCAAATGTTCGTTGTTTGCTTGTCGGCCCATATGATAGTAATCCTACCGCCTTAAAAAAAGAAGAACTTAGGCCCTATATAGAAAGCGGAATAATTGAATATTTTGGGGAACAAAGTGACATAAGGCCATTTATCGCTCTATGTAGTACTTATGTATTACCTTCTTATCATGAGGGTACACCTAAGACAATTCTAGAGGCCATGGCAATGGGAAGATCTATCATTACGAGTGATGCGCCTGGTTGTAGAGAGACTGTTAAAGATGGCTTGAATGGTTTTTTGGTTAAAGTAAAAGACATTCAAGAGTTGGCTATCAAAATGGAATACTTTGTATCAAATCCTGATGCAAGTCGAACCATGGGTGCTGAAAGTGCAAATATTGCTAGAGAAAAATATGACGTAAAAATAGTCAATAAAAACATTATGCGAATTATGGGAATAATTTAGATGGGGGAATTGTGATGAACTTATTTGAAAAGATTGTTAAAAGAGAAGAAAAAATTTCATTAATTGGACTAGGTTATGTTGGTATGCCAATTGCTGTTTCTTTTGCTAATAAAGTTGATGTGATTGGCTTTGATGTTAATAAAGAAAAGATCCAGCTTTATAAAAAAGGTATTGATCCTACAAAAGAAGTTGGAAATGAAGTGATAAAAAACACAACTGTAGACTTTACTTCCGATGAAATAAGACTTAGAGAAGCAAAATTCCATATTGTTGCAGTACCTACACCTGTAAAGGTAGATCGCACACCGGATTTAACACCGTTAGAATCTGCAAGTCGGACACTTGGTAGAAACTTAACCAAAGGTTCGATTGTGGTCTTTGAATCTACTGTTTATCCAGGAGTAACAGAAGATATTTGTGTTCCTATATTAGAAAAAGAATCTGGGTTAAAGTGTGGGGTAGATTTTAAAGTTGGTTATTCTCCGGAAAGAATTAATCCTGGAGATCATGAGCATAGATTAGAAACTATCATAAAAGTAGTTTCTGGCATGGATGAAGAGACGTTGGGTATAGTAGCACAGGTTTACGAATTAGTTGTTGATGCTGGAGTATATAAAGCTGGCAGTATTAAAGTGGCTGAGGCTGCTAAGGTGATCGAGAATGCTCAGCGTGATATTAATATTGCCTTTATGAATGAGCTATCAATTATCTTTAATAAGATGGACATTGATACAAAAGCTGTACTTGAAGTGGCCGGTACAAAATGGAATTTCCTTAAATTCTTCCCTGGACTTGTAGGTGGTCATTGTATAGGAGTTGATCCTTATTATTTAACATATAAAGCAGAGCAGATGGGTTATTATTCTCAGATTATTCTTTCAGGAAGAAAAATAAATGATGATATGGGTAAGTATGTAGCTGAAAGTACTGTTAAGAAAATGATAAAGGCAAATAAACAAATAAAGGGAGCAAAAGTAGCTATCTTCGGAGTTACATTTAAAGAGAACTGCCCCGATGTAAGAAATACCAAAGTAGTAGATGTGATTAAAGAGCTAGAAGAGTACGGAGTACAGGTAAAAGTTGTCGATCCTGTAGCAGATAGAGAAGATTTATGGCATGAATACAGAATAAATCCATGTAGTATTGATGAAATAAAAGAGATGGACGCAGTTATCTTTGCTGTTCCACATGAAGAGTTTAAAACTATTAATTTAGAAGATGTGAAAAAGATGTATGGAACACTAGAATACATCAATTCAGAAGTTATTAGGGAAATAGCGGCAACATCAGAGGTGGACTTAGGTATTAAACAAAATGACTGTGTTTTAATTGATATAAAGGGTATGTTTAATCGATTAGAAGCAGAAAATAAAGGATTTATATATTGGAGGCTATAAAATGGGTTATGAAAATATCAAGTTTCCAGAGGAAACTAAATTCATGTATTGGTTGATCTAAAGGGTGTATACAATAAATAGGATGTTGAAGGTTTTGGATTTAAATACTGGAGGCTATAGTATATGGGCTACGAAAATATGAATTTCTCAGAGAATAGGTTATTCCTTGTTACAGGGGCTGCTGGTTTTATTGGTTCTAATTTAGTTGAAGCTCTATTAAATAAGGGTATGCGAGTTCGAGCTCTCGATAACTTTGCAACTGGGAAAAAGGAAAATATTGATCTATTCAGGTCTAATATTAATTTTGAATTTATTGAGGGAGATATTTGTAATTTCGAGACCTGTCAAAAGGCTTGCGTAGATGTTGATTATGTATTACATCAGGCAGCACTAGGGTCTGTACCCCGCTCAATTAAGTTGCCTATCTTATACGAAGAATTTAATATTAAAGGAACACTTAATATGATGGAGGCTGCACGGCTTACTGGTACAGTAAAGAGATTTGTTTATGCGTCATCATCATCTGTCTACGGTGATTCCGTCAGTTTACCCAAGTTAGAAGGAGACGAAGGTTTCGTTTTATCACCTTATGCTGTTACTAAAGCGGTTAATGAAAATTATGGTTCCCTATATACTCGACTGTACGGATTACCATGCATAGGTTTACGTTACTTCAATGTCTTTGGTCGTCGTCAAGATCCTGATTCACAATACGCGGCTGTAATTCCAAAATTCGTTAAGATTCTTATGAATGGGCAAGCACCTATCATCAATGGAGATGGTGAGCAGAGTAGGGATTTTACCTATATAGAAAACGTTATAGAGGCTAACCTTAAATCATGTATTGCGCCAGAAAATGCCTGCGGTGAAGCGTTTAATATTGCTTATGGGGAAAAATTTACGGTGAATCAAATGTATGTTGGGTTATGTAATGAGTTAGGTGTAAGCACCGAAGCTATATTTGGTCCTGAACGTGCAGGAGACATACGGCACAGCCTGGCTGACATATCCAAAGCACGCAGATTGCTTAATTATCAACCTTCATGGGACTTCAAAAGTGGTTTTAAAGAGGCTGTTAGTTGGTATAGTACATATTTGAGCAATAGAGATGAATGATGGTCTTAATTTAAAGCAATTCGGAGGTAGTTGTCTCTTGGAACCAATACGTATTTTACATGCGGTTGGAATAATGAACCGTGGTGGACTTGAAACTTTAATAATGAATATATATAGAAATATAGATCGCAGTCACTTTCAATTTGATTTCCTAGTTCATCAAGAATTCAAGGGAGCCTTTGATGACGAGATAATAAGGCTTGGGGGGAAGATACATTATATTCCTTATATTACTAAAATAGGACATTTCGGTTATATAAAAGCATTAAATAATTTTTTCAAAACTCACCAAGAATATAACATAGTCCATTCCCATATGAACTCTATAAGTGGATTGATATTACGCTCCGCGAAAAAAAAAGGTATTAATGTCCGTATAGCTCATAGTCATAGTTCAAAGCACGGAACATCATTTTTTGAAAAAATTTACAAAAAATGTGTATCTTTACTTATATCTTCCGCGGCAACTCATTTTTTTGCATGCTCAAAAATTGCTGGTGAAAGTCTTTTTGGTAAAAGGCTAGCAAAAAGGAATACTACAATAATTAAAAATGGAGTAGATTTAAATAAATTTATTTTTAATAATGAGACAAGAGACGAAATTCGTAAAGAACTAGAAGGCAATGATAAGACAATAATAATAGGGCATGTTGGACGGTTTCAAGAAATGAAGAACCATACTTATTTGATAGATGTTTTTTCAAAATTAATTGAAAAAAAGCCAAATGCTCTTTTAGTTTTTGTTGGAGATGGGGAGCTAAGGACTTCAATTGAACAAAAAGTAAAGAACTTAAACCTTACAAGTAAGGTTAAATTCTTAGGAATTCGTGATGATGTTCATAAGATTATGCAGGCTTTTGATGTTTTTGTTATGCCTTCCCTTTATGAGGGGTTACCAGTAACATTAGTAGAGGCACAGGCTACAGGCATTAGATGCGTTGTATCTGAAAATATCACACGTGAAATAGACTTAGGAGTTGGACTTGTAGATTTTATAAGTCTGAAAGAAACATTGTTTAGTTGGGTTGAGTTATTATTAAAAGAGAATGATAAATATATTAATTCCCATACACTTTTAAAACTTAATGGTTATGATATAGTCACAACTACCAACTGGTTGGAAAAGTTCTATTCAAACTTTTCTAAACAGTCTACTAGTTTTATAAATTAATTTTATTTTCATGATTTGCTAAGGGTTGAAATAGTTGCTGTGGCTGTTATGAAATATAATATGGAACATGCTAAGGATTATTAAACTCTTGACAAAGTTAATAGATGAAGGTAACAATCAATCTTTGTTATTATTAACAGGACATGATGTTTATTTATCAACACGATACAACTGTACTTTATGATAAAACATAAAATTTTAAAATTCGGTTGTTTATACAAATTTTGAAAATGGTAATTTAATATGAACATTCGAAGTGTCAAACAACGATTAGTAATAAGATAGAGAAAGTAAATAAAGATGGGAGGGTATTAATTAATGAAAATGGTTTCAGTTATAATACCTACTTTCAGGCGACCGTTATTTTTACAAAGAGCTATTGATAGTGTATTGAATCAAAATTACGAAAATATTCAGATTATTGTAGTGGATGATAACGGAATAGGAACAACAGACCAAATTGAAACATTTAAAATAATAGAAAAATATCAAGCTCTTAATAGTTTTAAATATATTACTCATAAAACAAATCTTAATGGTTCTAGTGCTAGAAATACTGGGATAAGAGAAGCAAAAGGTGAATATATATGCTTCCTTGATGATGATGATGAATTCGAGCAGTTTAAAATCAGTAAACAAGTTGAATTGTTAGAAAGTCTGAATAATGATTGGGGAGCGTGTTATACAGGGCATACACGGGTTTATCCTACCGGTGCACATTTAGAATATACTGCCAATATAGAGGGGAATTTAGTTTTTAACATACTTGGATGCAAAGTAGACCTTTGTGCTGGAAGTACATTAATGATTAAACAAGAAATTATAAACAATATTGGTTTTTTTGATGAAAGTTTTGCTAGGCACCAAGATATAGAGTTTGTCCTGCGAGTTGCTCAATTTTATAAAATTACTTGTGTTAAGGAATCACTTGTTAAGATTTATATGCATCCATCTTCAAATAGGTCAAAGAATGCAGAACAATTTGAGTTTCGTAAAAAGTATTTCCTTGAAACGTTTAAGTCATTTATCGATAACTTAACTCCTGAAGATAAACGCTATGTTTACTTTGTGAATTACATAGATATCGCAAAGCAATATTTAAAGGAAAAAAAAGCAAGAAAATTTTTGGAATACATTAATATCTCTGGTAAACCTATAATTGGTCTGTTTAAAGTCTTTTTAGATACTATTTCCTTTTATATCAGACAACAACGAATAAAGTTAGGAAAATAATATGCACAATATTCTATCAGGTCGAATTATAAAGATTAATAGTATTCTTGTTGCAATTATTATAGCAGCGAATTTAGTAACAATTTCCCTAAGTATTCTTACTGGATTAGATAAAAACTTAATTATTATTCCTTTTATTTTTTGTTTACTCATTTCGATTTTGTTAAATAAAGGGAAGAACGCTATTATAATAATCTTATTAAGTGTTTTCTTTCTTTTGTTTTTTTTCTTCTCATATTTACAAGTTGGTGTAAACATTTATCTAATTGAATATTTTCAATCGTTTCTTATTTTTGGTGTTATTTCTTTTTTTGTTGTTGCACAGCCATTTGATCATGAAAAAGTATTACATTATACAATGGTAATATATGGATTTTTGTCACTTGTACTTTTGGAAATGGATATTCAAAATATGCCAGCTGGAAACAAACTAGGGTTCGGTTACTTAATACTTCCAGCTATACTGGGTTCTATGTATGGTTTATTCAAGCCTAAATTAAAACCATTTATAAAATTATTCTACCTCTTTATATTTATTTGGTATGGTTATTTTATGGTCTTAGCCGGTACAAGGGGCGCCTATTTTTCAATCGTGTTATATGTTTTTATATTATTATATTTAAAAAGTAATTTAAATTATAAAAAGTTTATCACTCTTCTGGTGTTAATCTCAATATCTGTGGTTGTATACTTAAACATGATGGAAATTTTACTTAACTTAAAAGAAATTCTATATTCATTAAATATTGACAGTAACTTTATTGATAAATCAATTATTAAAATACAAAATGATAACGTAGATAATGGTCGATACGAATTGTATGAAATAGCGTTTTATAGTTTTAGTAAAAGTTGGATGTATGGAAATGGAATAGGATTTTTTCAATATTTAAATGATATATATGTGCATAATGTTTTTTTAGAAATGTTAGATGAGGGTGGGATATTGTTGACTATTCCAGTAACTATATGTGTCATCTATGGAACCTTCTTGATGTTTCTAAGTAAAAAGATAGATAAAGGACACAAACTGTTTTTATGTTTTGTATTTTGTTTAGCGATTCCAAAGGTTATGGTATCATCAATATATTGGAAAGAACAATCGTTCTGGATATTCTTAATGGTTACAATTTTATTAAGTTCTGGAAGGCGATTAACGACCGAGAAATAGGATTATAGTGTATTTAGTTATATTTGTAGATTATAGAGGAGCTTATAATGTCAACAATATTAAAAAAAATTAGTTCGGGGGAATACCTAAAGGATATAATAGCGTTATCTATAGGGTCTATTCTTGCACAACTAATAATGATAATTGTGTCCCCAATTATTACACGGATATATACCCCTGCAGAACTAGGCGCATATACACTTTTAATGACAGTTATCTTTGTAATAGGTCCCAATATTAATGGACGTTACGATTATGCAATTGTAAGTTCTCAAGATAAAACAGAAGCAGATGCATTAACTGTAACTAGCATTTTTGTTTGTTTTGTTATGACTATAATAATTGGTGTTTTCTTAACGATTATATATTTTTTTGACCAAAAAATATTTAAGGATATAGGATTGTGGATATTTATTTTAATTCCGATTTTATTAATTACAGGTTTAACAAATATTTTAATAAGTTTTAATAATAAATACAAACAATACAAGTTAATAAGTTCTGTTTCAGTTACGCGATCTATTGCTCAGGCGATTGGACAAGTGTTATTTGGTTTAATTGGATTAGGTGCATCAGGATTATATGTTTCTCAACTTTTATCTTCGTTATTAGGGATAAAGAAACAATCAGAGTATTTTATAAAAGATTATAAATCATTACTATCTATTAAAAAAGAAGAAGTTATTAAAGTATTTATAAAATATAAAAAACAGCCCATATATTCTCTTCCGGCAAATGTAATGAACGCATTATCCTTCTCTTTAACATACTTCTTTATTACTAGTTTATATGGTTTAAATGAAGTAGGATATTATTCGCTCTGTCAACGAATCTTAGGTTTACCTATAACATTAATATGTATGAATGTTGCCCGTGTTTTTTTTAGAAAAGCTAGTGAGACAAAAAAGGAAAAGGGTAATTTCTTTCCAGTTTTAATAAAAACTATTCCAACGTTAAGTTTACTATCCCTTCCTATTTTCTTAGTTTTATACTTGTTTGCTGACAAATTATTTTTACTTGTATTTGGTCCTTCGTGGGAAGTTGCTGGAAAATATGTTCAAATTATGTCGCCAATGTTCGCGTTTAGGTTTATTATCGTTCCTGTTATGTCTTCGTTAATAGTTGGAGGAAAACAAAATCTCGAGTTAGTTATGCAAAGTGTATTTATTATATTATCATGTGCAATATTTTTATTGACAAAAATGTTTAATTACTCAATTGAAACTTATTTATTATTAACAACTATAACGTTTTCAATAAATTATATAATAATACTTTTTGTTATTATTAGAATTAGTAAATTAAAAAATCAATAAATTTTTATTCTAGGCTCATCAGGAAAATCCTAGAAAATCTGTTCAAAAGCGCTTAGGCCACTATTTCGTAGCCTCAATGTTACAGGGGGTACGGACATCGGAAACTTAACGAAATGTATCCATTAGCTATACATACAAAATAAAGTTTCTTTGAAAAGAGGAATCATCAGATGGTGATACTAGTAACTGGGGGGACCGGCTATATAGGTAGCCATACCTGTGTGGAGTTATTAAACGAAGGCTATGAAATAATCGTTGTAGATAATTTGTCAAATAGTAATATTATATCCTTACATCGAGTGCAAGAACTGTCAGGTAAGATTATCAAATTTTATAGCGTAGTTTTATTGGATAAGGATAGTCTAGAGACTATTTTTTTAGATAACAAGATTGATGCTGTTATCCATTTTGCCGGCTACAAAGCAGTCGGTGAATCAGTGCAGATTCCCCTTAATTATTATCATAATAACATCACTGGGACACTTATTCTTTGCCAAGTAATGCAAAAATTCAATATAAAGCGGATGGTATTTAGTTCTTCGGCTACAGTATACTCACCGACCAAACCTGGGGCTATTTCCGAGGATTTCCCCCTAGGAGCAACTAATCCTTATGGACGTACAAAATTAATGATTGAAGATATCCTAAGGGATCTCTATATTTCGGATAATAGTTGGAGTATATCACTCTTACGTTATTTCAACCCGGTAGGCGCCCATTCAAGCGGTCGAATTGGTGAGGATCCTAACGGCATTCCGAATAATTTAACCCCATATATTACACAAGTGGCAGTAGGAAAGTTGGAGAATCTACGGGTTTTCGGCGATGACTATCCAACTCCAGATGGAACAGGGATAAGAGATTATATACATGTAGTGGATCTTGCCTTGGGGCATCTAAAGGCTATTGAGAAAGTAATGTTTTCTACTGGGTCTACCCGATACATGTTCAAACGCACGGATCATCTCCAGTACGCTATTTCCTTTACCAGTTCCCAGGTTGTATGCTTCCACGTGCATTGAATGAACATTGAAGTTTGCAACCAATCGGGCGGCACTTGAAGCGTATGGGCCTCATCCGAAGCATCGAGCCGTAGCAGCTTTTATCCATGTAGCAGGCCGGATTAGATAGTATCGTTCTTGATATTGAAATATAGCATAGATGGAAAAATCTGAAATCCGTATTTGGAGGAAATACCTTGTCTTTTTCAATTATTATCCCAGCGTATAACGAATCCAAATCGATCTCTAAAGTTTTAGACATGTTGACTCATCTGACAACAAACAAAGTTGAAATTATTGTAGTGGACGATTGCAGTACGGATAATACAGTCGAAATAGTAAGGTCATTTCCAAACGTACGACTATTGCAGCACAGACACAATCAAGGCTGTATTAAGGCCATTGGAACCGGGATCAAAGCTGCATCCTACGACGTTGTTGTGTCCTTCGATGCGGACGGACAGCATCCGGTCGAATCATTACAGCAGATTGTGGATCCTATTTTACAAAATAAAGCTGACGTTGTACTAGGTGTCCGGGGAAGCTTGCCAAGACTAGGAGAGCGAATTATTGCCGTCTTTTCAGGGGTAACGGACGCAACCACCGGGTTTCGCGCAATGAAAAAGGAATTAGTACACCTGTTTGAAGATGACCTTGCTTACGGTGGAATGTTCATTATAAAAGCTAAGCGAATCGGTGCACGAATTATCGAAGTACCAATAACGGTTCATGACAGGATTGCTGGATATTCCGTACATTCCAATTATAATATCTTGAAGAAATCCTTAAAATTTGCTTTGTGGTCCTTCATTGGAGTGAAATAATATTTGAAATTAGGAAAAGCTAGAAGCATTAAAAAAGCTGATTCCCTCAATGAGAATCAACCTTTTTGAGATTTGCAAGTAAAGTTCTACCTAACTCCCCCGCGGCATCTTTCTGCATGTTTGGAAACGATCTTGGGGTGAACATTATTTCTTAGCAGCAAAGATGCATGTGTGTGCCTAAGGTCATGAAACGTTATCTTTCTAAGTTTAATTCATAATTAAACTATACCAAACTCTCATTAACATTCTTGGGGTGTACGCACAGCTAGACCGCTATCTCTATATGCCTGATGTTTTTCTTTATCTGCTTGAGTTCGTTGATGGTGTTCTTTTAAAATATCAACGGTGTCTTGGTCTAACGCGATTGAACGGACTCCTGATGCCATCATGGCTAAGTGTTTGTCATACATATAAAAATTGATTTTCACAATCAATGTCGATCCATCGGAGTCAGAGAATTTCCCCTAGCCTCATTCCCGTTAAGAGTGCAAGATGAAAAGCAATGTAGTAGTGCGGTTCTTTTACTGCATGCTTTAGGAAATGCTGGACCTCTTTCACATCCCAAACCTGTAGTTCTTTGCATCATAGCTTGGGCTTGTATACGAGAGACGAGTAATTCTTGGGAATTAGCTGCATTTTTTCGTCGAATAATAATGGTTAAGTTAACAAAATTTAGCTAACGAAGTTCGGAAATTTCCGGCAAATCGTGTGCATATATTTAGTCATCAGCTTTTAGGTGGTGGTGTCTTTGCGCGTGGTACGGATGGTTATTATTTCGGTGCTACTCTTGTTTCTGTTCAAAGTAACATTCGAAGGTTTATATAGTCTTGCGATGCTTATGGGATTCGATGCTCCAAATAATCGTAACAAGCTTTTGCTGATGGGGCATGCCCTATAATGCTACATATAAACTAGACAGTAAAAAAGGAGTTTCTTAGTTGTATGACAGGTCCAAGAAGGAAGTTTACGCCTGAAGAAAAGGCACGCATCGTACTGGAAATTTTGAAGGAAGAAAAATCAGTATCCCAGCTTGCTACCGAACACGGGATCCACACTAATGTCCTCAACCGTTGGAAAGCAGAAGCTGTGAAGAACTTATCCCAATTATTCATAGATGACCGCAAAGGGATCTCCAAGATGAAGGCCGACTATGAACAGACGATCGATGAGCTCTACGGCGAAGTTGGCAAGCTGACAACTCAATTGTCGTGGCTCAAAAAAAAATCTGGTCTCTAACCTGACTCGCGAGGAGCGAATCGACCTCCTCGAATGGGACTGCCCTGAGCATGCTATTCTTGTGCATTTCGACCTATTGACCCTCAATCGCTCCAGCCTTTACTACAAGCCGGACCCTCCCTCTCCGGAGGAAATCCACCTCAAGCACCGGATAGATGAACTGTATACCCAGCATCCCTTTATGGGGTACCGGACGATCTCTACCATTATGAACCGTGAGGGGGATGGCATCCATAAAAATACGGTGAGGCTTTACATGCGGGAAATGGGCCTGATGGCTGTCTATCCCGGTCCCAACTTAAGCAAGCGTGACCTGCAACACCGAACCTATCCCTATCTGCTCAGAGGGCTGCAGATCCTACACCCTAACCAGGTCTGGAGTGTTGACATCACGTACATACGGATGAAACAGGGGTGGATGTACTTGTACGCCGTCATGGATTGGTATTCGCGTTACATCATTGACTGGCAGCTGGATCAAAGTCTTGAGATCGGATTCGTCCTCGAAACGATGAAACGAGCCTTCGCCAGACAGAAGCCAGCCATTGTGAACAGCGACCAAGGCAGCCATTTCACGAGCCCTAAATATATCGACCTCTTGAAAGGACAGGAAGTGCGCATTAGCATGGACGGCAAAGGGCGTGCCAAGGATAACATCGTGATTGAGCGATTCTGGCGCAGCTTGAAATACAATGAAATCTATCTCCATGACTATAACAGTCCGCGAGAGACGCGGCAGGGTGTGAAGGGCTATATCCATCTTCACAACCATTACTTGCCCCATCAATCGCTTCAAAACCATACACCTTCGGCTGTGTATAACAAGGAAGCCGTCCTTATCCACAAGTGAATAACCAGGAGAAGGTCCATTCTCCCGCGCCTTCGCTTGGGCTACGCCAACACGGGTAAAGATAACTGGGAATATTTAATATTTATTCCAAATGAAATTAAACATAAATCATATAAAAATCTTAGATCCACAAGAGCATGTGAATCCTTTCACACCTTAACTATATCAAAATAACTGTCTTGACATCGTGTAGCACCATACCCAGTTATGGGCACTCAAGTACACAGTATCTCTTTATGCTGTCATAGGTGCTGTTTACTTGATAAATAAATGATCTTTAAGTAATGAAGTTCAAATTTTACAACGAATTGCACATAGGTTAGAATTTTGTTCGAGGTGAGTTATGCGTAAACGTTTAGTCTATTGGCTTTTAGTGATTTCGTGGTGCGCCATGATTTTTACAGTTACGTCTTCCCCAGCAGCTACTAGCAGAAATACAAGTTCAATCATCAAGTCTCAAACAAACGACCTTATATGGGGCTACAGATGAGATACATCAGTTGTATGAACCCGGACGCACACCTTTGGTGTCAGATATGCGTCTTTTTTCATGTTTAACAATCGAAGTCCGATATTCGACAAAGAAAACAATAAAAATCATAGGCAGTTAGACATACATCGTAACTTCCATTCTTTATAATGAACTCTAACATTATGGAGGTGGTCGTTTTCAAGGTGATAATATCGAATGTAAAACGCCAATGGCACAGGTTATGGCGGAACTACCATCGGGCGTTGCTAGAAAGTTGTTTGGATGAGAAACTGAGTATGGAACTACAAAAAAAAGTCGCATATCACGAAATGATGTTACGCACCCTGTGAGGTGCTTTTTTATTTTTAACTAACAAAGTTCAATAGCCTTAAATGAAACATCTGCGAGGTGCGATAGTAATAAATATTTCCATAACATGACGATATAGTTCTTGATGACTACTTATTAAGGAGGAAGACCTATGTCTTCAGATATAATAACCATGACTGCTGAGGAGTTATTAAAGGAATTAATTATTTTAAAAAGTGTCCGGGATAATCTCGAAAAACTGATGTTGCACAACGCCAATTTAATGCCCTGTATCGAAAACCTGGATAAAGATATAAAGCAAATAACAGGGCGATTGTTTTTTTAAATATCATAATTTTAATAAAGTTGATTTAAGTAGTTTAGATTTGTCGAGTACTCTACTCCGCGATCGGATGATGAAGTATTTACTTTTCGCGTGATGGTCGAATAGTTGATAGGGTAATAGACTCTTCGGGTATTTTTTTCGCTGGAGCAATTTTGTTTATATTCAGTCGAAATACTGATCACAATTTAGAAATTGATACTTTGTAATGAAGTCTCAATTTTGATTGAAATCCTCTTTTTATGTGTACAGTGATAAAAAGGGGATGTGCAGATGATAATTAAGTTAATAATCACATTTTTTATCATTGGACATATAGGGCTAATCGTTTTATGTATAGTTTTTGGATTACAGAAAAATACAGATAATAATAAGTTGTTCAATGAAGAAAATGATGTGAAAAGGATTATTATTGCAAAAGTACCCTTTAATGAACTGATGAAATTTTACCAAATGTATAAAAGTGGAAGCCTTTCTGAATCGGAGAAAGTTCAGATTAAGGGCATTTTACAAGATGCTTTGTCAATAGAAGAGTACGAAAAAGTGAAAAGGTACGTTATTAAAATTAACAAAGATTATTTAAACTAGCGAAGTTCATCCACTTCGGAGAACCCCTGCATCAATAAAGCGGAGGCCTAACCATCAACGTTTGTTGGCGCGGGTAACTTCTGACAAATCTATTCATAGAACAAAGAAAAATCTTTTATTGCATTGCAGCAGCTGCCTTCTTTGCGTCACTTTATGGTATTCTGCAGTATTTCCATTGGGGCTTTTTACCCCAAGATCATATTATGGATTTTGGTTCAAGAAGTTTTTCCTTCTTTGACAACCCGGATTATTTCGGGTCTTATTTAGTGCTCATGCTCCTTATTACAGCGAAAGAGAACAAAGGAATCAGCCTTTCTATTGCTTATCCTTTGTATTCTATATATTTCCTTGCTTGAATCCGAAACACGGAGTGCCTGGTTGGGAACAGTTCTGGGTATGTTCATCCTCACTATATTTATAGTACGGATAAGGAGATATTTATGGAGAAGGTGGGGCGAAGATCGTAGTTAATCAAGATAGCGGTGGGGCAGGAGCAGGCCGTTGGTTTATTTGGCAGGAATCCTTGCCGCTTATAGATGAGCACTTCTGGTTAGGTACCGGTCCGAATACCTTCCGGGAAGTATTTAAACCTTTAAATATACCTGATTACAACAAGTACATTGGGAAGAGCATCATTTATGATGCAAATAATGAGTATTTACAGGTTGCTTTAACGATGGGAGTTCCTGCACTACTTATCTATTTCATTTTTCAATGGATGATTATTTATAGGGGAATTAAACAGGCACAAGAAATGAATGGAGAAGCACAAATCCTGAAGTATTGTTTATTAGCCGCTGTTATCGGTTATATGGTGCAGGCTTTATTCAATATTAGTGTTGTATCTGTCGGCCCTTATTTCTGGATTTTTCTTGGTCTCCTTGCGAATCGGACTAAAGGTGATGAAGTTACAGGAGCATTAAAAATATGAATAACGCGCTATAATTGATATAGTGAAAATAGATCAAGATAAGAAAAGAGGATATAAAATGATAGATCATGTTTGTAATCATCAAATTTAATGAAGCTGCATTGAATGAACAATTAAGGTCATTTCCAAATTATGCATGCTAGGTAATAAATGGGAATAAGTATCTAAAGTGAAAACAGTAACTGATTTTCACAATCAACGTCGATCCATTACATATGCTTTGAATTGGAGCGGGAGAAATCCTGCTTCTCTTTTTTGTTTAAAATTTGTAATATTTTGCAAGTAAATCAAATTCAGATTTCATAAGGAGGAAGTTAGGAATTGAAAAAAGAAGAACAATTTGATAAAGAAGGTATGGATATACTTATTGAAATTCAAAAGAATAAGGACATGGACACCATTAGTAAAGAATCACAGGTAGCATTTGATAAAACAGAAGTCGAAGAAGCACCCAAACAAGATACAATGAATAAGCAAATCATATTGAGGCTTTATCCTGATTTTGGTGATTTTGGTTATATATCTTACATCGACCCTAAACCATGGTTTAGGGTGCGAAATGGAAAAATTTTTCCCGACTTTGGACATCCAGAAGGCATTGGAACTATACCTTGGTACTCTATAAGACGTGGCAAGGTGTATCCTGATATTGGTCACCCATATGGGATTGGAATAACTCCGTGGTTCCGAAATAGGGGGGGCAAACTATATTCCGATGTAGGACATCCGTACGGGATCGAAGATATACCTTGGTATGTAATACGATGAAATTCTCCTGAGCACGATAGAGGTATTTTATGGAATGACCCAGATCTGGGTATTAGATGGCCAACATCGAATCCCATATTATCAGAAAAAGATAAAGTTCATCCTATATTCAAAGGGGAAGAAATTAACTTTTAGGGAGAAAAAATGCATGAAAATACTGGTTACAGGCGGAGCAGGTTTTATTGGTAGCAATTTTGTGAATTACATGGTTAATCATTATCCAGAATACAATATATTAAATCTTGATGTACTGACATACGCAGGTAACTTGGAAAACCTTAGAAGTGTTGAGAAAGCAAGGAATTATCAGTTTATAATAGGTGATATTACTAATCGTATACTGCTGGAAACATTATTTGAACAAGGTATTGATGTTGTGATAAATTTTGCTGCAGAATCTCATGTTGATCGCAGCATTCCTGATCCTGGTATTTTTGTAAAAACAAATATACAAGGAACACATGCATTATTAGAAACTGCTAAGGCTTTTGGTATTAAAAAATTCTTACAGGTTTCAACAGATGAGGTATACGGTACAATAGGCTCTGAAGGACTTTTTTGCAAAACGACTTCACTGGCACCCAATAGTCCTTATAGTGCCAGTAAAGCTAGTGCTGACTTAATGGTTCGTGCATACCATGAAACCTTCGATTTACCTATTAATATCACAAGATGTTCAAACAATTACGGTCCATATCAATTTCCAGAAAAGTTAATACCTTTGATGATTATTAATGCTCTAAATGATAAGCCTTTGCCTGTTTATGGTGACGGATTAAATGTAAGGGACTGGCTACACGTAGAAGATCACGTGGATGGCTAGCGATCAAAGCCAATTTGCAATGAAGGTAACTGAAGAAAGATTGAGCAGGCTCGGAATTACAGTGGATATCAACCATGTAGGAGATAACTTTAACGAAAATCTAGTTCAAGGCCATAATTACCTTAAAAAAACGAATGTCCCGTTCTCGCTTTTTGAGCTTGAAGGATTGAGAGAGGCTATGGAAGAGAGAGTAACCACTGTTAATGCAATTCAATTCACGAATGATATAGATTTATTACTAGATCCCCCCATTCATTTCAATCAGATCGTGCCTCTTATTGATTGCTTATGGAATAAACGAAAATGAGATCAAGCTTGTCTCGCGGCCAAAGCCTGTTATAACAAAAGATGGCATACAGCTTGAGGTAAAGAATCCGCTGGACTGGATTTTATTTAATATCCAGCATGTGGAACATACTCAAAATGGATATAAATGCTGACAGAGAGCATTGCCATGCATAATGAGGGCTATGTTATTACCAAGCTGAAGGCCTTGCGAAGCATCGGCATTCAAATTGCGATTGACGACTTTGGAACCGGCTATTCTTCCTTAAGCTATATCAAGAAGCTGCCCATTAACACCTTGAAGATCGATAAACTCTTCTTATCGGAAATCAAGACCGCTTCGGATGATGAGGAAATTACATCGACGATTATTGCTATGGCCCAAAGCATGAAGCTCAAAGTCATTGCGGAGGGGGTAGAGACGAAAGAACAGCTTCGCTTCCTGCAGAAGCGAAATTGCAACGAAGCCCAAGGATATTTATTCAGCAAACCGGTACCGGAGAAAGAAATGAAAAGCTTACTGATAGATAATGAGGTTGCGGCCGGATTGATAAAGTACACCCGACAATAGAGTTCTTCAGAAATCGCCAAGTGAGCTTGATATCCTTTTGCAGATCGCATCGGGGCATCCGCATCCAATGTAATCATTAATGTCGTTATATGCGCTAACCCAACCTCCTATTGATTTTGGGTATTGTCGTCGTACATTTGGATTCCTCCACTAAAGGAATATGAAAGGATGAGTTAAATTGATAGAACTTAAAAATATATCTAAAAAAGTGGTCAAAGCTGACGTAAATGCACCCATTCTGAGTAACATTGATTTATGTATAACGAAAGGGGAGTTTCTATCGATTATGGGACCGTCGGCGTCCGGCAAGTCTACCCTGATGAATATTTTAGGAATCCTGGATGTGCCTTCATCTGGAGAATATATATTTGAAGGAACCAACATCATTTCACTTAATAGCCGTCGATTAGCCGATTTCCGAAACCGGAAGATCGGTTTTATTTTTCAGTCCTTCATGTTGATTCCACGGCTAAGTGTAGAAGAGAATGTGGAGGTTCCTCTCCTATACTCGAAATGGAGTCAAGCCGAAAGAAGAAAGCGGATTGAGATGGTCTTGGAACAAGTAGGCATGACCCATAAGGCAAAGGACCTGATTGTTAACTTGTCAGGGGGGCAAAAACAGAAGATTGCCATAGCACGCGCCATTATTAATGAACCGGAATTGCTGCTGGCTGACGAGCCTACCGGGAACTTGGATTCGGAGTCAAAAGGGGAGATTTTACAAATCTTTCAATCGTTAAACGGTAGGGGGAAGACGATTGTATTGGTTACCCATGATCAGGAAGTGGGGCAAATCGGCAAGCGCATCCTGACTTTAAAAGATGGTGTATGGGCGAAGACAGACCCAAGTAGTTCTAAGGTTGGTGCTATGCTATGAGGATGGTTCAATCATTTGTCATTGCCTTTCGCGGTATGTGGAGTTATCCGGTGAGAACCTGGTTAGCGGTATTGGGTATTACGATTAGTACGCTATTGGTCGTGTTCCTTTTATCCGTCCTTTATAATTTTAAAATCAGTCTTGTAAGTCAAGTGCAGAGTGTGGGAGCTCAGCAAATTGCGGTTGTTCCGGGAAAGCTTCTGAACAGTGGTAAGAATATAAGTCAGGTGGGATTATCGAGTCTCCTGTCTTATACCTCTCTAGCCAGTACACTTACCTATAAGGATGCTGTAGATGTACAACAACAGATCCCTGAGATTGTGAAGGCAGCTCCGCAATTAGAAACGATCACGCATGTGGCGGCTGGAAAGAAAGGCGCAGAAATCATGTATACCGGGACGACGCCGGATTACATGGATCTGTTTTCAATGGTATTGGAAGAAGGCCGATTTTTTACGAAGGAAGAGGAGCAGCAAGAAACACACGTCATTGTCTTGGGACAGTCTGTTAAACAGCTCTTATTTGGTGATGAAAGCGCCGTTGGAAACAAGGTGAAGATCAAGGGGTTAGATTTTACAGTTATTGGTGTATTAAAAGAGAAGCATCTGATCGGATTTAATTTTGATGAAAGGACACAGGGTATCCCTTGGCTGCGAATACGGCTAATCTTCAGAATGCTTCGATGATTTTCTTCATGGCTCAGTCAACTGAAGGCTTAGAGTCCATTAGGCAAAAAGTAGCCCAGGTCATTGCAAAGAATCATGGGGGCGTGCAGGATTTTGGCTTGATGGCACCGGAAGGTGCAATTAATATTATTGATACGATTACCACTTTGGTCACAGCCATAGCGGTAGGGATTACCGGGATTTCTTTTCTGGTAGGCGGATTGGGCATTATGAATGTCATGATGCTAACGGTGAAGGAGAGAACCAGGGAAATTGGAATCCGGAAAGCGGTCGGTGCCCAGTGGTGGGATATTCTGCTGCAATTTCTCATCGAAGCCATTTATACTACCGTCTTGGGATGCCTTCTTGGGTTGGCCGGCTCCTATGGATTACTTCTCTTGCTTCATCATTATTTTCCTGTATTGTCCGCTGAGTTCCCTCTACAGATTGCGACAGGGTGCTTATTATTCTCGGTTATTTTAGGCGTGGTGTTCGGGATTGTTCCTGCGGTCAAGGCTTTGCAAATTAAGCCGATTGATGCTTTACGTTACGAATGAAATGGAGGCGACATCATGAACAATTGGGGAGCTAGCGTCTCGATTATGTTAAGTTTCGTACTGGTTACAGGTTGTTCTTGGACCGGGAAAACCGAAAAATCTGTTCCCCCTGTTAGCGTGGAAGCGGCGTCTGTTATCCCTTCAACACCAGCGTCACAACCACCGGCTTCTAAATCAATCAAGGATGTAACCTCAACAACCCCCTCAATCAGTGGAAATGGGGAATCCCCAGATGATGCCTTACCATCACCTAAAGGAACCGATCCGTATGGAAAGTCAGAAGGGATGAGGGGGCCTTCCCTGAATCAGGTTGAAGAGCAGGTCACTCCCCCGGCAGCAAAGGATAGTGTCGTTAATAACGCCGCTGGAAACGACGAAACAAAGGCATTGAGCCTAAAGAAGGAATATAGGGATCAACTCCTACAATTGAAGGATGTTTATTTAGGTAAGCTGCAAGGTGTATATCAAGAGGCCATGTCAACCAAGAAAAGCGGTAAATCGAATAATGAGGTTTACAAAGCCTTTTCTCATCAGGCTATGGCTTTACAGGAAGAATCTCAAGCGGACGTGAATCAACTACTAGCGCAAATGAAAAACAAGCTTGCCGTGCAGCAGCTCCCCTCGGATAGCGTGAATGAACTGAGGGCAGCCTACTATGCAGAAATCAATAAAGCTGAAGCGGACATCACTGGGAAAGCCAAAAGCGATTTAGCAAAGTAACCCGTATACGCGGGTATCATGGCAAGACTCTGATTCCTCTCCATAGGGATCGGAGTTTTTTGATTTTTAGATCCCATTTTCCCTCCATTCGGACTTGTATAGAAGCTCTTCATGTGAATCGAAACATCCCAGAGAAAAACCGCGATATAATGGTAAGTGTTTGTAATATCTGTTATAAAGCCGGCCATCTATCAGTAGTCAGAAAGAGAGTGAGTGATTTGAAAAAAAAGTGGCTTCTTACGATCGGCGGCACTCTTCTATTGCTGCTTTTTTTCGGGTATATAGGGATGAATGTTGCGGTTTCTTATGTACTCCATGCGTTCTCTTCTGGAAAAGTGTCTGATCCAGATGTTTCTAACCCTAGGGGGGTGAAGCAGGAAACAAACCTAAAAGCACAGCCCCCTGTTAACGAAGGGAATTCGGGCATACCTTCCGCATCCCCAAAGGAAAATACTCCAGGGATTCCTGAACCCCAAAAGACGGTACAAGTTAACCATTCAAATGGGCAAACCTCTGTTGCCACAAGCTCAACAGGTTCAGCTCCGGCCGCACTGGTTCAAATCCAAACGGATGCTGCAGAAAAAAAACCAAATACTGAATCTACAGATCCATTTAAATATGAAGCACAGATTTCACCGGATAAAGCCAAAGCCGTTGAACATAGCATTACGATGAAAGAAAAGGCAGATATTACTTCGCTGCTGTTGAAGACGCTCAGTTCATCGGATATTCAGATGTTTATGAAGATGGCCAGCGATGGGATGTCCGTGACTGAGAAGAAAGAAGCCAAGAAGCTACTTCTACAGAAGCTTTCTGAAGACGAGTATAATCACTTGGTTTCGATTGTAGCAAAGTACGGTTTAAGTCAGGGCAAAAATTATCAGGAATCGATGAAAGAGCAAACTGTGGGAAAATAAAAATGGAAAGGTCAAAGTTGATGAACAAGTCCAATGTATTCTCTTTACAGATGCGCAGAGCCTTGCGGTATCTTCTGAAGGTCGCAAGCAATGAGCAGCTACAGATGCTGCAGAAGATACTGCAGCATTGTATGGCCAAACGAAATTTAGAACAAACAAGGAAACTGCGAATTTACGGAAAGTGATGTAATGAACTTGTTGTTGAAAAGCTAAACGGATGATGAGGATGAGCCAGCTTTTTATTTTTGGACACCCAAAATGTCCATTTGCTCATCGAAAGAAGACATTCATGTACACAAAGAGCTTGATTTCATTCCATGTTTGTTATAATCACTTGGTAAAATGGGGCATATTTCAGCTTAGGGGAACTGCCATGGACGTTATTATAGTTTTTATTATTCGGAGGGTGCTATGAGACAAAAGAAGAAATTTTTGCTAAGTGCTATCAGTTTGTCCTTACTTTTTATATCTGCAATCTCACCCGCTTATGGTTCGACCGCAGGAAATCCAAGCGGATCGGTGACGGTGGCTTTGAGCACGGACGTTTCTTCCGGTTTATCGGATCCGACCAGTCTTCCCTTCTTCACGAAAGTGATTGGTCTTGCTAATTACTTGAAAAATGATGCCGGTTTAACCGTGACTCAAAAAGATCAAATCAGGAACATGCAGATCGTATTTAATGCTACATACAGAGCTGAAGTTCAAAATATTTTCTTGAAATATATTGATTTAACGGATGTAAGCGATCCGGTGCTCAAACAAAAATTAATGACTAACAAGACGAATATCATCAATACTTTAATCGATCTGACGACCGTCATGTTTTCCGTTGATGGCTTGGCTACAGCGGTACAAAGTCTCGCGGGCAAATTGCAAAATTTAAGTGACTATGGTGTGGATCCCATTGACCTGGTGAACTTTGCAGCAGCTGTTTTTGATGGTCTAGATGCAAGCAATCTTACAGAAGCTGGTATGATTGGGCAAGTCAATGATGCAATTTCTAATGTTCCGAGCGGATCCTCCTTGGTAAAATACGGAATTACTGCAACCGAGCTAAACAATGCAATTACAAAGTCGATTGAATATTTGGATGGTCATGCGGGAGCCGAATTTAAAGCTTCTGAAAGTTTGGTCAAGAGCAAGTTTGTCATTTATTTAAATCGTGGTACTACACCGGTTGCACCGGCTATCGTAGGCGGAAATAACCTTTTCACTACGGATACTACACCGGACATTACCGTAACAGCAGAAGCAAACAGCACCATAAAAATATATGAAGGTACAACACTCCTTGGATCGGGTGTAGTTGCCGCAAGCGGGTCTATAACCATTACTTTGAGTGCCCTCTCCTTTGGTAATCATAATCTGACAGTAACCGCAACCGACTCAGCGGGTAATGTAAGTGAAGCTGCTTCTTTAACCGTATGGATTAATATTGCGAGTAGCGGTGGTGGCGGTAATGGCGGCGGCGGAGGAGGCGGCGGTGGCAGCACCGGCAGTAACACAGATAGTAACACAGACAGTAACACAGGCATCAGCATAAGTGGACAACAAGTTAATTTTGGTAATAATGATGTGAAGAACGAAACCAGACCAGACGGAACAACGGTTACTACCGTTACCGTTCCGGAAACAATCCTGAAACAAGCATTTGACAGTCTGAAGAACAATCCTGCGTCTGCACAAGTTGTTACCATTGACGCTGGTAAATCAGACAATGCGATTGTATCGATCCCAGCAAGCGCCATTGTTGAAGCAACAAATTCCTTATCGGATGCCATTGTTTCTATTAAGGGTAAGGATGTGACATATGATCTGCCGATTAAAGCTCTAGATATGGCATCAGTTTTGAGAGAACTTGGAGCAGACGCAAGCCAAGCTAAGATCGTGGTAAAGATGGAGAAAGCTTCCAAAGAAACCGCCAATAAGATTGCAGAAAAAGCTAGACTAAACAATGTTACTTTATTATCAGATCCAATTGATTTTAGCATAACGGTTGAAGCCAATGGTAAATCTGTAACCATCAGCAGCTTTGGCTCTAACTATGTTTCCAGAACCATTGTTGTAGCACAAACGGTTGATTCGAGCGAAGCTTCTGCCGTTTATGTAGATGAAAGCAGCGAGATGCATTTCGTGCCTGCTGTCTTTATCGCAGCAGACGGTAAGACTCAGGTTACGGTTAAGCGAAATAGTAACAGTACCTATGCTATCGTGAAGTCGATCAAATCGTTTAGCGATGTGTCGTCTCACTGGGCCAAAACTGATGTGAATCTGCTTGCTTCCAAGCTCATCATTAATGGTCTGACCGATTCGACTTTCGGTCCTGACGAGAATATCACCCGCGCCCAATTTGCGGCACTGGTAGTTCGTTCACTTGGTCTGGTGGAAGAAAAAGGAAGTTCTAAATTCTCTGATGTGAAGTCTGCGGATTGGTTCGCTGGAGCCGTGGGATCCGCTGTTAAATACAGTATCGTGGACGGTTTTGAAGACGGTACATTCAGAGCCAATGCAAACATCACCCGTGAACAAATGGCTGTTATGGTTACAAGAGCACTGAAAGTAGCAGGTAAAACGGTGGATGTCTCTACGAAGCAAGAACAGCTATTGAAAGGTTTCAGTGATAACGAATCAATCAACTCCTGGGCTAAAGCTTCTGTTGCACAAGCCGTAGAAGTTAAGATTATTGAAGGAATGAGTGCCAATACCTTCGTACCGGCCGATAATGCAACGCGTGCTCAAGCGGCAGTCATGTTGAAACGTCTCCTGAAGTTCGTGCAGTTTATTAACTAGGGGATGATTTTATCATGAAATTAAAAATTTTGAAGATTACAAACAACAGAAGAAAAACCGAAACAACTAACTAAACGAAAGTATGCTTCGGAAAAGATTTAGAACCCCCCCTAGCATACCTTCAAAAACTTGAGAGTAAACAAAATATTTGTTATTCGCTGTATTTTTTTTGCGAAGCAAAGAGAAACCCATGCTTTTATTTATTAGCGTATATTCTGCTTCAGTAACATAAGATTCTCTGTTTCATTATTATTGTTGGTAAATGTGGCTTAAGTAAATTTATTGGAGGGCAAAATGAAAGGGGAAATTTTAGGTTTGGTAATGGCAACAAGTTTACTTTTTGGATCAATTGCATTTGCAGAGGAGAATCTTCCGGTTCGCTCTGGAACAGACCCAAGTGCACAACCTATGATGCAAACAAAATCATTAATGGCGGTAACAGGAAGTGCATTGTCTGTTATAGATTCAAACTCCGTCACGGCAAATGCTTATGCTTTGGTAAACACGCTTTTGGGAAGCGGTGGAGTCACGGTAAGTAACATAAAAATGACAGGCAGTAAGCTTGCAGCTGGGAAATTTACTGGCGGAAATGGGATCATTGGATTTAATGACGGCATTATTCTAAGTACCGGAGCGATTAGCAACGTAGTGGATCCCAATACAGTTGAGGATGCAAGTAGAATAAACAACACAGCTGGGGATAACGATCTTAATGCATTGATTAATAGCAATGCAACTAGGGATGCAGTCATATTAGAATTTGACTTTGTTCCGGAACACGATATTCTTTCTTTTCAATATGTTCTTGCTTCGGAAGAATATAATGAATATGTCAATTTAAACTACAATGATGTATTTGGTTTCTTTGTGAACGGTAAGAACGCGGCATTGATCCCGAATACGACAACTCTTGTATCTGTAAATAGTATAAATGGCGGAAACCCATTGGGTACAAATGCAAAGCACCCTGAATATTACATAAATAACGATCGAGCAAGTGGAGCGAAGCTGAATACACAAATGGATGGTCTTACTAAGGTGCTGCCCGTTCAAGTTAATGTGAACAAGGGGCAAGTAAATCATATTAAAATGGCGATAGCCGATGTTTATGATTCCGAATACGATACGAATGTATTTATTAAGGCAGGCAGCTTTACCGACAAACCAATTGATAACCCTCCAGTAGTTAAAGCGACAGCCGACCGTCAACCGGACACCAATGATTGGTATCATAACGATGTTAACGTGACATTTACCGCTACAGATGACATGGGAGTAGTTTCCATTGACCCTCCGGTGGTCATTTCCACTGAGGGAGTAGATCAAGAGATTATAGGGACAGCAACGGACACTGCGGGTCAAAAGGGAACAACGAGCATAAAGATAAACCTTGATAAAACTGCTCCGCAGACGACTGCAGAAACACCTGTACCCGGCGCAAGCGGATGGTATAACGCGGATGTGAATGTAACTCTAAGCGCGGTTGATAACCTGTCAGGCTTGAGCAAAACGCAATACCGTATTAATGGAGGAGAATGGAAGAATTACACGGGATTACTCAAACTTTCTTCCGAAGGAAGCAATTTCCTTGAATACCAAAGCTTCGATGCCGCGGGCAACGAGGAAAACATCAAGAGCATGACCATTAACATCGATAAAATTGCACCGACTGCTTCTGTTAGCTACAGCAAGACGACTCCTACGAACCAGGAAGTAATTGCAACCATCACTCCGAGCGAGGATGTCACCGTAACGAACAATAGCGGAGCAAGCGCATATACGTTTAATGAGAACGGCTCCTTCACGTTTGAGTTTGTGGATGCCGCAGGTAACAAAGGCTCAGTTATAGCAACGGTGGCTAACAACGATAAAGTGGCGCCAACCATTACAGTAGCGCCTTACACGACTACGCCAACCAATCAAGATGTGATTGTTACAGCGACGACAAACGAAGGAACATTGAATGCAGCAAGCCATACGTTTAGTAAAAATGGCAGCTTTAGCTTCACTGCGATTGACGCAGCAGGAAACATCTCGACCCAAACAGTAACGATCGATAATATCGATAAATTAGCACCAACCATTACAGTAGCGCCTTACACGACTACGCCAACCAATCAAGATGTGATTGTTACAGCGACGACAAACGAAGGAACATTGAATGCAGCAAGCCATACGTTTAGTGAAAATGGCAGCTTTAGCTTCACTGCGATTGACGCAGCAGGAAACACTTCGACTCAAACGGTAACGATTGATAATATCGATAAAGTGGCTCCTGTTATTTCTTTTACAGGTAATTTGAATGCCTATACGGTTGATCAGAATATAAACATAAGCTGTTCTGTAGTTGATGTACTTTCTGGTTTGCTTACAACCAACTGTCACGACATTGTTGGTCCGGCAAGTGGATTTACATTAGGAAACAATTCATATACATTTACGGCAACCGATAATGTAGGTAATGTCAGTACATCTACAATCAGCTTTACACTTTCTGTTAACACGGATAGCCTTGGAAAGCTGACTCGACAATATTTCAAAGATGCATCTTTTTTAGAATCCTTGATAAGTAAACTAAACGCTATTCAAGCATCGATTAGTAAAGGCAATACAAATGCAAAGTCAGGCCAGGTAGGAGCCTTTATCAACCAAATTGAGGCGAAAATAGGTAAATCTATAACAAATGAACAAGCTCAAATATTGATCCAACTTGCGAAGAAATTATAGACCATTAGATTGTGATAAGATTTTGTGAACCCTCTCAATGGACACAAATTTGATAAAAACCCGGCCACGTTGAGCGTTGAACTGGTCGGGTTTTTATTCGCGCCGATCTAAGTGTTCATCCCCACTCAAAATAGTAAAAAAAATAATGGGTTCGTCAGTTCAATTACAAACAGAGAAAAACCGGAAATAGAGATTATTCCACTTTTGGGGAGCTGTTGATCGGAGAGACACAGATAAATCAAGATGGAAACGGCCGAAGTGCCGTATGCAAACGACTTATCTTCTCCGCCGCATCGCTTCAATCGTGAAAAGGATAATCGTTGAATGAAAGAAGGTTTTTTATAGCCTCGTAATTTAGATGCCAAGAGGGTTCGATCTATAAATTGACGGCAGCATAAGAGTATTTAGCGCAGGAAATTCGGAAAAAACCTGAATCTTTTTGTTGAAGAAATAAAGAATTGAACTGAAATGAACTGTCGGATGTTGAAGTTTCATTGAAAAAAATATTGTCTAAATTTATATTCCTTTTACCGTCTCCACACATGTGGAGTGCGTGGTAAGGATATATCGGGAGGATATTTACGAAGCTCAGTTAGATCGATAAATACAGGCGTTGGAAGGATATGTACATCCACCAGCTACGATAAGGATAAGGAAGGCGAACTGGTCATCAATGAAAAGGAAGCAGAATTAGTACGCCGGATTTATGAGGAGTATCTGGAGGGTAAAAGCTATCAGGCGATTGCTACAGGATTGATGAAGGATAAAATCAAAACGGTCACTGGCGGCGAAAGATGGTGGGACTCCTCAATTACGATTATTCTGACCAATGGAAAATATTACGGAGCCTTACTCCAGCAAAAGACCGTCATCGTTGAATTTCTAAGCCATAAGCGAGTAAAGAACAAGGGTCAAGAAAAGCGAGTTCAACGTGAGTGGGAAGTAAATAATTTTTTTGCAAATGATAAAATAAATGCCCCGAATGATGTGTTTCTCTATGTTAATGATCAAGGTAATGTGGTTCCGTTCTCACAAAAGGAGAGGAATTTAATTTCAGAATGGCAAAAGGGAGAAAAAGCTCCGATTCAAGGTATTGAAGGTCATCATATGGAGCTTGTGAAAGATAACCCTGATAATATAAATCTAGCAGCTGACCCTGACAATATACTCATGGCTACAAAACAAGGTCATAGAGATTTTCTACACGGAGGAAATACACAAAATCCTACAGCATAAGAATACTTTGATTATTCAATTACGATGGATGAAAAATTTGAGATGACCGTCAATTATAATAAAGAATTAATAACTTTAGACTTAGTTGATAAAGGCGAGGCAGCAGTTGGAAGTTCAATGGCTTTATACGCATCTATTAGTACAGTTATTGAATGTTATCGGTTAAGGAATGATCCGCGACCTTGGAGTAGAAAACTGTTGCAGATAGTTAAAACAGGAATGGCAACTGCTCTTTTCGGTGGTGCTTTATCTTCTATTGGATATATAGCACATATTTCAATCGATGGTATATTTGCCAATTTCACACCAAGTATGCTAGAGCACTTTTTCACAGATATGATGGCTATTAATGGAGCCTTTTTTATGATTGTAGTAACAGGAAGTTTGTTGCGATATATTTGGGAAGTAAGAAAAGGGAAGTCTCAAGAAATGTCAAAAAAAGAGTTTCAATCAAAGATGGTGGTAGCAATCGCAGAATTTCTAGCTTTTTCAGCATTAGGTCTAGGGCTAGATATATTGTCAGACTTTGCGGTAGATACTGTGATAGATGCACTAATTCCAGATCCAACTGGAATATTGATTACTGCAAGAGTTGCATACGGATTCTTTAAACTCGGGAAAAATGTTTGAGATGGTAAGCAAAACAAAGAAGCTCTAATAAAATGTGCTGCTATAAGAATGAATCATTTTTATCAACTATATAAGTTGAACTAAAGATTAGAAAATTGTGCTAAAGAATGAATGGCTACCTGTCGAAATAATAAGTAAAGACTGTAGACAGGCAGGATTCTCAATGAAAAAAACAGAAGCTTTCCAAGAGATCGAGCAGGCCATGAAAAAGGCAAAAGATCGACGGATGTATGAACGATACCAGGCCTTGTATTTGCATTTTCAAGGCACCCAAACCGAACAGATCGCCCACACGCTAAACCGAAGTGTCAAAACAGTAAAGGGCTATATCAAAGCTTATGAAACTGGGGGGCTTGAAGGTCTGCAAATGAATCATTCTCCAGGTGCGCCTGTACGATTGACTACCGAACAGCAGGAGCAATTGAAGCGTACAATTGTCGAGTTTGTGCCTCATGAGGTCGGTTTTACAGCTCGGCATAACTGGACGCTGGAAATCATCGCGGATTGGATCAAGCGGGAGTTTGGCCCCACGTACTCCCTACGCGGCATTTCCAAAATGATGCACCGCCAAGGCCTTAGCTATACCAAACCCACCTATACCTTAGCTGCGGCCGATCCAGACAAACAAAAAACGTTTGTACAAACGACATTTCCTGGTTTAAAAAAAGAGTCATGAATGACGAGATCGCCCATCTGCTATTTGAAGATGAATCCATGATCCGTGATTACCAAGCGATTCAAAAAACGTGGTTCCTGCGCGGAAAGCAACGCATCATCAAAACCACGGGCAAGCATCGTGGAGTCAAGTTGTTAGGCACGGTTGACTACGGAACAGGCAAACTGGTGTGGTAGGAAGATGTGCAATATACAGCCGAAACCTTTCTAGGTTTCTTAAAAAAAGTAGTCGATGAATATCCCGTAGGCAAGATCGTGATGATCTTGGACAATGCGCGAATTCACCATGCCAAGCTGCTGATCCCTTTCTTGGACGAGATGAAGGATAAGCTTGAGCTCGTTTTTCTGCCGCCCTATAGCCCGCAGCTCAATGCGGTCGAGGGTTTGTGGAAATGGCTTAAATCCGATGTGATCAACAACGTCTTCTACCACACGGTAGCCGAAATTCGCACAAACGTACAACAGTTCATGGACGAAGTCATAAAAGTACCTTTGGCTATTATTGACCGCCTTTGTGTCCGATACTAACTGGAATTTCTTTAGTTCAACTTATATAGCTAAAAATAAACTTAGACCAGATGATTTTGATTTTAGGTTAACGTGAAGTTTTTATGATTGATTTTATATCCGTTTCACCGTCTCCACACATGTGGAATGCGTATTATTGATGGAATGGAGGGGCGAGCCCTAATAGGCTACGCCCCCTTTTTAAGTGGATTTTGAAAGTTGTAACTGATTTCTATTGAACCGTCTTCGTGTACGTCAACATGGTTAATCATCTTGTGTATCATATCTCGCAAAATTTCCTCGTTGCTTACGTCTAACGTGGTGAACTTCGTTAACTCGGTCTTAAACGCTAAAACTTGTGACTCTGTATCATGTTCGTGGGCAATATCCGTTTGAAGTCGTTTTGTTCTTTCTTCTAATAGTTGCCGTTCGTTCTTGACCGCATTACAACAGGCGCTGAACACATCCTTATCAATGTCCCCGCTCGTCCATTTCCTCGTAAGCTGAACTAGTTCCCTATCCAATTTACTGATTTCACGTTGAACCTTTTCAAGTTCTTAACAGAGGTGTTCTTCTTTATCCCTCATTAATCAGGCCTTTCAGGTTGGATAATACAACTTGCTTTAGAATGTCATGCTTTATGATGTTTTTTTAGCCCCCTAGAAGACTTAGACAGCATACCCCTTAATCAAATACAATAAAAGTAGACGGAGGGGAACGTTATGAAACGTGTGCAGTATAACCTTAATTTCAAGATGGAAATCATTCGAAAAGGGAAAGAGAGTGGCAACTTTACAGCCGTAGCCCGGCAGCATGAACTGGATCCCGAGATGGTCTTGCGGTGGGCCAAAGAATTGAACAGTAAAGATGTGGATCAGTTGGACGGAGCCAGCAAGCGGCAAGCGGCTTTTATCCCTACGGCTGAAGATTTCAAACAGATGGAGCATGAATGAAAAAATGAAAAAGCTATTGGCGGAACAAGCCCTGGAAAGGGAAATTCTCAAAGACCTACTAAAAAAACGAACCCCAACTTGCGGATAAAATAGAGATTGCCCAGAAGTACATCGGCCAAGGGCACGGTATTGCCTTCGTGCTTCGTGTGCTGGAAGTCGAGCGCTCTACGTATTATACCCTGTGAATAAAGCCGAAAAGAAATCGATCCACAGTGGCAACGTTTTTTACTCTATTTTTTTGTTATTTTTCAATAATTTACTGGCATTTTGGGAATAGCCGAAGATTTTCCTGTATTTGCATATCAAGGGTGGCTAAAAAGATAACCACTCCGGGATACTTCTAAGACTCTGCACATCTCCAAAACCGGATAGACCGAGCGGTGGTTGTGAATAAACAAGTAGACTATTTCTGGTCTTTTGCAAAGATGTACATGGCTTTTTTAAAGATGTCATTCTCCATTTCAAGCTGCCGGATCCGCTTCTGCAGGTCAGCTTGGTTCTTGTCTTCGACCTTTAAGTTGCCACTGCCACGAAAAGCGTTACCGGAATCCTGCTTGATTTCGCTCATCCAGCGGTACAAGGTATTGTCGGACAACCCCAGCTCCCTAGCTACATGAGCCACCGGTTTCCCCTGTTCTGAATCATTTTAACCGTTTCTCTTTTGAATTGTTGAGTTTATTGTCGCTTTCTCTTTCTTGGTGTCCAGTTTCTAGTCTAACATCAAATCTACCTCGAAATTTAGTCTATCTCCTCCTGTAATTCTAGCCTTTGTCCGCTGCACAATGATATAGAACGTGAGTTTGTCACTGATGGAACAGTTGCCATGGTGCTTTCGATCAGAATTTTTATTGAGAGAAAACTTAATATACTTTGTCATATAATGGTATAATCACACTTATTAAATTCGGAGAGGGCATTAAATGTCATTTGAAAAAAAGATTTTACTTAGCCAATGGATAATCCTTATATGGATGATTACTCTTGTTACTTTTGCATGAAAGGTGAGTCTGTAGATAGCATCGCTATTCAAAACAGCATTACTAAACTATTGAAGGGCAAAGAGGATTCGGAGTGCATCTATTTACTTTGTGTAAAGGACGAACGCAATTATATCCCCATATATATAGGCAAGAGTAAAACACCAGTAACACGTTGGAACAGTCATATAAAAAACTTGAATATAGGAAAAAGCTCTTATAGCAAGTGGAAGATTTATCTGTTAGATAATAATCGAGCAAACTACGATTGCATTTTGATGGTTATTCCTGAGGTAGCTATATCAGAGCCGCCAATTAAAGGGTTTCCAAAAACCATTGGATCAATTGAATATCAACTTGTTAGCTTGGCTTCTGATGCTTATCCAGACACGCTCCTAAACAAAGAGGGGAACCGCAGATGATAGACTTTAATGAATGGTTAATGCAGTTATCCAATCATTACTTTGTTCCTTTGTTTAGTACTAATGATGGCTTATTAGTTAATGTCAAAACAAAGAATGATCGTACATTATTAATGCGCTCAGCTGATATGGAAAATGCAGTTATTAGTACGATTGAAAATAATATAAGTAACGATGCCTGGGAAGGCTTGATTTACGTGATGGGTAAAGGACTAGCTGCATCCTTCCAACCGATGTACATAGGCAAAGCTGAAAAAAAGGGCGTAACCAATCCTATCAGTGAAAATATAAAGAATATCCGTAAGAACCAGCATAAATTCGCAAGATGGGGTGACGGCATTGCTTATCATATTGGCGATTTAAGTCATGCGATGTATGGGTTTCAAGCCTATAAGAAACCAAGTAAGAAATACATGACTTGGGCAAAAGCCCTCTTTGAAACTAATGATCCACCTATGCTAAAGGAGCCAATATTCTTTTTCATTGCACCTTGGTTTACTGGTGACAAAGGCTTGTCTGGTTTGTCCTGTTCATTGCCTGCGGTTGAAAAAGAAATGATTGCTATAGCATCAGTTCAATTTGCTGATACATTACTAAACGTAGACGGTATATAAAGGCAGGTGACTATGATGTACGCTTTAATTAGCTGTACCAAGTTGAAACAGGAATACAGTTGCTCAGCTAGAGAAATGTATGTGAAGTCGGCATTGTTCAGCAAAGCGGTTAAATATATCGAGCAGCAAGGGTATAACGATTGGTTTATTCTTTCTGCCAAGTATGGGCTGTTAAGTAAGGATGAAGTTATTGAACCGTATGACGTAACGCTTAACAATATGAAAGCACCTGAAAAAAAGAGTGGTCTAGGAAAGTCGCGGATCAGATATTAAGCTTGAATTTAAACAGTGTGGACGTATACGCATACGCAGGAATGAACTATCGGAAGTTTCTACTGCCATTGCTGGATGCGCAGGGTATTAAATGGAGTGTACCGTTAATGGGTAAGGGCATAGGGCAGTAGTTGCAGTTTTATAATAGAAAGTTCAATTAGGTTTAGGCTGTTCAAGCTATTTAAGCTGGATAAATTAAATATTGATATATTAATTTAAGTAAATTATACAATAGCGTGGGGGCTATTTTACGCTTAGGGTGTCCTGAAGAAAGGCAGTAATGAAAGGAGGAAACACGGCTTTGCATGCTTTGCAAGAGATGAGGGTAGGTCCCTCAGAATCGGCATTCAGGTCCTTGATCTGGTCCGCATCCAAAAACACAACAGTATAGACGCCTTGAAAAGGGAGAATCTGATATTCTTTAATCAGGGATTAGTAGTGATATTGAAGATTTTGAGATTTCGCAATTTGCATAGTATCACTTACTTATCAAGATGCCACAAATAAGAGAAGGGATTCTTTTTTATCGCTGTTAAATCTGATTAAATGCTGCATTAAAAATCAAATGTTACATTTGACCTTGTTCATTTAATGGTTCCTTGTGTTGGACTAATTAAATGTTGGAATAATCTACTAATAAATTTTCTCGTATTTCTGTACATATATAATGGAGATCTCTGTTCGTATAAGTATGATGTCAAATTGGGGAGGATTTACAGAATTTGTGTCGAATTATTTAAGCATAAATACCTTGTTATATAAGTTTTCAAGTAACCCAGAGGGTGAAATATTTACTCTATAGGTCTTTCGTGTAATGACTGTTATTGATTGAATGTGGACTCAAATAAAAAATCCTGAGGTGAAATATTCATCGAGGGTATAATCAACCACAAAGTAGTAGGGACTCAATTATGCCCACAACCCGTTTTGTATTGTAACGGTAAAAGCTTTTTATCAGAATGTATGTTCCATGTCAGCATCTTGTCGCAACAGCCCTATATAATAAACAATATAGGAAATATGGCTCAAATTGGGCTCTGTTTGCAGACCTACAAATGGGCGGGGTTTCGCAAAACGAAAACGGGTGTGAAACTCCACTTTCGTCTCGCGTACATCGACGATGAGGCTGGTATTCCTGAGAAGGTCATCCTCACACCAGCTATGAAAAATGATCGGAGCCAGTTGGATGCCTTGGTCGATGAAGTTGGCCTCACGTATGTTTTCGACCGTGGTTACCTCGATTATGCCAGGTTCGACGACTACTGTGACAGCGGCATTTTCTTTGTCACTCGAACGAAGAAAAACGCGGTGGTCCGCCCGCCCGCTTGAATCCTTCGCGCTACCCGCGGATAGCGGTGTACTCACAGACGAAATGGTCGTTGTCTGAACGCCACAGAAGCGAATGGAGAACGTATTGCGCCTGGTCCACAGCGTAGATTCCGAAGGGAATCCCATGGCTATTCTAACGAATCGATTCGATTTTAGTGCGGATGAAATCGGGCAGATTTACCGTGAACGAAGGCAATAGAGACTTTTTTTAAGTGGATGAAGCAGCATGTTCGGATCAAGACCTTTTACGGAACGAGCGAACGGGCGGTAATGAACCAAGTATGGATGGCACTGATCGCCTTTTGTCAGATCGTATTAATGAAGATAGAGACAGGTACGAAACATAGCCTGTTGGATCTATGTCATTGGCTTAAAGTGTTGCTCTGGAAATCCGAACAGGAATAGGTAACGCGCATACATTACAAGCCATTCGCTCATCGGCAGGAAGACGAAGCAAACGAAATTAATTTTCCATCTACCTTGATCTTATATATTACATAAACTACCTGAACGAAAATCATATTGATGCAGCACGGAACGCAATCTATGCACTGTCTGGAATCGGCGACCGCAGAGATACAGCCAAATCAACGATATAGGAAATGCTTGCTTCATCCATACTGTTCGATTTATTGTTTTTGGAAGAGAAGTATGCCAAGATTCGGACGGTTATTAGCATGAGCGAGATGGCTAAACGGATGATCCAAGGAGAGCAATTGAGTGTGGAAATGAAGCGATCCATTCTCATGATCCGCGCGAAACTTGAGCTTGCAGAATAAACGTTAACAGGCTGAATCTCGGCTTTTTTTTAAATTCCGTGAGAGTCTTCCACGGCTTCAGTTGAACAGAGAGGAATGAAAACGATCCTATGACTTATCATCCTGCACCAAGTCCCGAACAAGAGTTGAATGATAATGTTATACGTATTCGTCAATTTATTGACAAAGCCTATCTACATGACCTTGCAAGGTTATCTGTCCTGCCGATTCCAGCGGAATATGAACGTTTGAATGCCGAGCATTTTCGTCTGTACAAGATAGAAAAGCTGGTTTTCGACCCCAGTGAGAGTACATCGGATAAATTGATGAACGTGTACCAGTCTCTTGGCAGTCTAGGATGCGGTATTGTGACGCTGATCATTAGCGACGGCAGGAAAACCGAGTTGTATCTTGGAACCAAGATGTCCCCCGAAAGCAGCCGTTCCCAGGTGAACGAAGCATTAAAAAAAAATTTGGAGGGGAATTTCCCCGGAACTAGACTGAAGTTGCAGTATGCGGATCATATAAAAGAATTACTCGCTGGCATGTTCAAACAGGAATATCGTGGTGTGCCCAAGACGATTTCAGTAGTATCAGGCGTTCCAGCCGAAAAGCGAAATGATGCCAAAGCCCTGGTACGTGGGTTGGAAAATTTGATAGAGACCATGCATGGCGAATCTTACACCGTCGTCATGATTGCCGACCCTGTAGATCATGAAGCCATTCAGCAGGTCAAATTCGGTTATGAAACGCTCTACAGTCAATTAAGCCCCCTTTCCCAAAGCCAATTCAGTTTTTCGGCTAATGAAAGCCATTCCGTCACAGAAGGCTTAAGCACAGGATTTACGCAGGGTGTGAACGAAAGCATTTCCAGCACGCAGAGCTACTCTTATGGCCATTCTGATTCAGAGAGCGTATCGCAGAACAAATCTACAACAAGAAGTTGGGCTGGTGTAGCCCCCGTGTTGGGCGCAGGAATTGGAGCTGCCCTTGGATCCGTGGTTCCGGTGGTGGGTACTCTAATCGGGAGCTCGATAGGAGGTGCTATTGGAGGAACCATCACATCTTTGGCGGGGAGCCAAACCAAAGGCTCATCAACCTCCAGCACTGTCTCGATGAACGAAAATAAAACTGAAGGTGCCACTGAAACAATTGGAACCAGCAACACGGAAACATTGACTGAGTCGAAACAGAGGGGCCAGAGTAATGGAACCTCCAACACACTGCAGCTTACCTTTCAAAACAAAACGGTTCTGAATATTATGGAAAACATCGATTGCCAATTGGATCGACTCAAGTGCTCCGAGGATTATGGGATGTGGAACTGGTCCGCTTATGTCCTATCATCCGACGTGCAGACGGCTTCCCTATGTGCAGGTACCCTTCAAGCCATGATTCGCGGTGAGCGCTCTTCTATAGAATCGTCGTATATTAACATATGGGGTGCGGACCATGAAGAGAGGGGGAAATTGATCCCCTACTTAAACAGGTTGTCTCATCCATTGTTCGTCCTTCCGGGAGGTTCCGATTCACCCGCCACACTCGTGACACCGGGGTCGCTCATCAGTGGGCGCGAGTTGGCCATTCCGTTTAATTTGCCGCGGAAATCGCTACAGGGGCTGCCGGTTACCCACGCGGTTGCCTTCGGACGCAGCGTGAATCGTCACAGCACGGGCAAGACGGGAAATGCAAGCCTTAGCCTCGGGCGGATCGTCCACATGGATCGGACGGATGAGACAGAGGTGAAGTTGGATCTACCTAGCTTGCGAATGCATACTTTTGTAACAGGTGCTACCGGGTCAGGTAAATCGAATACAGTATATACGATGATTTCCGGGCTACAAAAGATGGGAATTCCGTTCCTGGTCATCGAACCAGCCAAAGGGGAATACAAGCAAGTTTTTGGAAATGACGCTAACGTATTCGGCACTAACGTCCGTCATACGCCGTTATTGAAGTTGAACCCCTTTTCGTTCCATGAGGCAATCCATGTATTGGAACACATTGATCGCCTCATCGAGGTCTTCAACGCTTGCTGGCCCATGTATGCAGCTATGCCGGCGGTATTGCGAGAAGCAATAGAATACGCGTATGAGCGGGCTGGCTGGGATCTTCAGCAATCCAGAAGTCGCTTGGACATTCCAGTATTTCCAGCCTTCAAGGATATTCTCCAAGTGTTGCCGGAGGTCATTGGAAGATCCGCTTATTCGGAGGAAGTCAAAAGCAATTATGCGGGTGCTCTCCTTACGCGAGTTCGCTCGCTAGCCACCGGATTGACTGGAATGATTTTCTCGGGCGCGGAAACACCGGATACGGAACTGTTCGAACAGAACTGCATTGTAGATCTCAGCCGGATCGGTTCATCAGAAACGAGGGCGCTGGTATCTGGAATCTTATTTTTGCGGCTTCATGAATACCGGATGTGCTCGGGAAATACAGCAAACCGCGAGCTTATTCACGTTACCGTTCTGGAGGAAGCGCATCACCTGCTAAGAAGGACAGCTTCCCAACAGGAAGGCGTTGGTATTCAGGGAAAGGCAGTGGAGATGCTATCCAATGCCATTGCTGAAATGCGAACCTATGGTGAAGGCTTCATCATTGTTGACCAGGCACCGCTTCTGCTAGACGAGTCCGTCATCAGGAACACGAACACAAAGATCATTATGCGTTTACCGGCCAGCGGAGACCGGGAAGAATTAGGAGGCGCAGCGAGCCTGTCACCGGAGCAGACTGCTGAAATAGCCAAGTTGCCCACTGGCATCGCCGTCGTTTTCCAAAACGATTGGCTTGAGCCCGTTCTATGCAGGGTGCATGAGTACAGTAGCGATTCTGGAACTGAGTACCGACAGGAATTGTCAGTAATGCAACCATTGGATGAAGACCGAAAAATGTTGTCCTTACTCATACGCCTACTTATACATGGTCGAGTTCATGGAGAGAAACTTTCGATTAATGGGACGGAGCAATTGGATAAGTGGCTTCTAAGTCGAATCGATTTGAGTGAGGATTTGCAAAAGGCGGTCAGGGATGCACTTGTGGATTACGCTAGTACCAGCCGTTTATCCTTGTGGGAACCAGGTCGTTATCCAGAGCTGTCATCACTCGTCGATGAATTACTGAACGGAGGGCGGTTATTGTCGTTTCTGGGAGAGTATGAGGATTATGCTTCATGGACGGATAAGGCCTTGCGCGAGTTGCGGCTGACGGCTGACCAGCTGGGCAGTATACACTATGAACTGGCAACGATTCAGTGTCTAATTCGTAGCCGATGCACTGAAAATCCGATCTATGAAAAGCTGTACCAGGCATGGACGGAGCAAACACGTTTGGCATTGGGGAGAGAAGAATATGGAAGCAATCAATAAATTTCTGCAATCAAATTTAATGGAAAATATCGAGGGTAATCACAATGAGCATTCCGAAATCCCGGAGTTTGCCAAACAATATGAAGCCAAATATGTCACATCATTGGAACAAGCCGATGAACCGCTAGAGCCAATCCGCCGTGTTAAAACGATTAATGAGCAACTGGCGGGCACCATTCATGATGAAACCGGCGTTCCTTATAAGGAACATGTTGTGGAACTGCCGGACGGCGAGAAAGTGATCGGCGTTTTTCCGGAGTTTGACAGTACCGCAGACATTCAGCTCGACGAACGTGAATACTTGATTTCGGATAGCGCGCAGGAGGGCATATGCAATAAGATCCTGTGTGAGCGGATTGATGGAGATCCGAAGTTTGCTGAGCAATTTACGACGGAGCAGTTGGAGCAAATACGTAACGGCGACACACCAGACGGATATACTTGGCACCATAACGAAACACCCGGCTTGATGCAGTTGGTAGATACCGAAACTCATGCGAAAACCCGTCATACCGGCGGACGTTTTCTATGGGGCGGTGGATCGGACAACCGCTGAAAACGCACCGAACAATAAATAATAAGGCAAAGGTGATGGCTATGGACGACGGGCTGAAGTGGAAATATATTAAGCAAGCGATAAATGAGACGGTAATCCAGCGGGTTGAAATGCAACTGGGTGTTTCATTTCCGCAATCTTACAAAGATTGTGTCCTTCTATTTCATGGGGCTCGTCCTGAACCTAATGAATTTAGGACAGAAAATGGTGAGGAAAAAGCTGTTCGCAGCTTGCTTCCGCTGGAACCCTATGTGAAAGGGAATGTAATAGAGGTATGGGGATGGATCAGTGATCGGCTGGCTCCCGGACTTGTACCTTTTGCAGATGACGCTTTCGGCAATTATCTTTGTTTCGATTTTCGGGATGGCGCTAGTGAAGAACCGAAGGTGTTGTTTTGGGACCATGACAAGGCGGCTATGGCCCCAGATCACGCCGTCATTCTGGTAGCCAGCACATTCTCTGAGTTGATGAACCGCATAGCTGGAAAGGAAGGATGACCACCCTTGTTGAATGTTATTATTAATTATCATCCTATTGGACAGCATACCTATTTCAAAGTAAATGGTGAATGTTTGAAGGCTAACAACAAATTGGCGAAATACAATAAGGAGCCAATGGATCGCTGGGTCGGTGAGTTGGTTCCATTGCTTATTCGGGAGTGGAATGAACATGTCATAGATATCGCGTTTTTTGGTTCGCCTACGCACTATCGAATGCTTGCGGATGCGGTAAACGAAACGGGTAATCATTACCCCGAGATCATAATCAAGCTGATCCACGGCCCCTTTGATCCGATGCTGGAGCGACGGGATGAACTTGCAAATGCGGCCTCGGCGATGTTCCATTTGCTTCAGCAAGAGGAATTTGTGCGGGAAGAAGGCATCGGGACGGAGCTTACTGACATACTTAAGGCGGTTGCCAAGTCGAAGACGCCAGAGAGCCTCCTGAAGCCATGGGATTCCGGATGCCGGCAAGCTATGGCAGCCATGGATGAAGAATTGGAAGCCGTAATAAAAAAACGTGCCGACCTATTAAGTCGGCACGAACCGCCCGGGCTGACAGTTGAACTGAAGGCTAATCAAGCGGATATTCAGGAAAAGTTGGAACGGTTTGAATCTATAAAGAGAGAGTGGGAAAACGAACAACAAAACCTGCATGCGAAGCTGGATTGCATTACCATAAATGCAAATTTTCCCGCGGAAACCATACAGGTTTGTATGACTGCCTCATTTTACGATTTGTACCTGGATATTGAACGGTTTGTGGCTCTCGATGCGAAACCGGCAATTCTGCTCCTATTTGAAGCTCTTGAATCGTTTGGGGGAGAGCGGAGAGTAGGAAAAGGAGGCAACACGCAAATATGGATCAACGGCGCGTTCTCCGGGAATGGCAGCGCTATGGACATGCTGAAAGGTACTGACGGTAGTCAGTGGAAGCAAGACGTATCTTCAGCTTTAAAGCATGCGATTAATTCTGTCAACATCGGTCTTCGAAAAACAGAAGAGTACATAGCCATAAATGAAGAGCTGTTTCAGCAAGAACGCGTCCAGGAACAACGAAGGAAGAGCAACGAGGCGGAGCAGAGTCATGCCGCATTGAATCTCCGCCTTGAGAGATTGAAAGCTAGGCAACATGCTCTCCAACATGCGAAAGCCATCATTCAAACGAAATTGGAGGCATTAGGATGATTATCGATTTACGCGGACTCCGGGAAGCACGTCTCGGTTTAACGGTTGAGCAATTCGCAGAGGGGTTACAACTGGATGTTGGAAAAATAATTACGCTGGAGCAAAACCCTAGCCTTATTGATATGGAGCTCATCGGACGAATTAGTCATGTTTATAAGCTGAGCCTTCAAGACATATTCCAGGAGGCGAGTCAAAAGCCCCAAGCGTTCAAGGTAAGGGACGTTTACAATGATATACGAACTCGGAAAAAGAACATGGACGGCTATTTACGTGAGAGGCTCAACGATATGAAGCTTCAACTGCCCCCAAAGGATTTCAAAGCCATTATCGAGCAGTACGAGGCGGTGAATGCGGAATGCGCCAAGCCAGTCATATCGCTGGTTGGGCCCTCCGATTCAGGGAAAAGTACGCTAATCAACTCTTTGCTCGGTCAGGACATATTGCTGTCTCAATGGACACCTACGACCTCTGCCGCCGTATATTTGAAGCACCACAGCGACAAACCTTCCTGGATGGGGACAGACGATGTTTGGGTTTTTCGCGCGGAAAGTCCTAAGACGGGATACAACATTCATAAGCACAAAACTAAAACGTACAGCCAAAAGCATTTGATCATAAGTGGGGACTTGAACCTACTTAAGAACTACACGAATCGTAACAAAGAGGGTCTCCATCAGGAGGTTGATACGGCTATCTTATTTTTGGATGCTCCCATACTGACTGCCTGCGATTTGGCGGATTTGCCCGGCTTTGGCACGGACACCCATAAAGATACCGTTCTGGCGCAGCGAGCAAGGGATCTGTCCGATGCCATAATCTTCCTTTGTCAGTCGAATGCTTTTTTTAATAAAGAAGAGGATCTCATTTTTGCTAAGACCATGATTCAGCAACTGCCGGCCATCAGCGCAGCAAGCGATGCGCCTATGTTATCGAATTTGTTTATTGTTGCATCGCAGGCTCGAATTGTCGGTGAATCCCAACTTCCCATCATTTTTGACAGAGGCTACACCGCCATCGCCAATCAGCTATCCGACCGTTTGATAAAAACGACCTTCGGCATGAATAAACAACGTTTCACAGAGCATTTGAAAGATCGGTTCTTCTCTTACGAAACCGACAACGTCGCATTGCGAGCCGGCTTTGAGCATGAACTCAAGAGACTGCTCGAGGAGCTTCTACCTGACTACAAACAGAAACGGGCCAATCAAGCCTTGTCGCAATTCAAGGAACGGTTACTTTATTTTTTTACAAACGAAATGTCGAAATATGAGGAGGTGCTGAACAATCAAAATCAATTGAAGCAAACGTATTTCTCTATGTTGGGCGAGAAAGACAGCGTCTTTAAACATATCCGATCCGAGCGCGACCAGCTGTTGGACAGTATCGAAACCTTGCGCAAACAGGATATGAAGCTGTTCCTCGAGTGGGAGCGCGAATTCGTCACTGTAAAAGACATCGAACAAATGATCAGTCTAAAAGGCTATGATAAAAAGAATGCGCCCAAACTACTACCGACTAACGTCATGGATTTGTACCATGCCAGGTTGCAGGAAATTCTCCAAACGAGCACGGAATCGTTCCAGAAGGACGCAACACGCTATATAAAGAATGTGGAAGAATCACTTCAGGGAATCAACAAAAGAGAAATGGACGATGCCTATATTCCTTTCGATATGCAGGGAATGCTCGCCGGCGGGCTAGCTGGACTGGGCGTTCTCGGAGGACTTGGCATTTTGGCGTCAACTCTGGGTAATTTGGGCGGCTACATCCTTGTATCGCAAGGCGTTGGCCTGCTCTCCGCAGCCGGCATCTCGGTAGGAGGCACAGCTGCGGCGGCTTCAGCAGTAGCCGCTATCGGCGGACCCATTACGCTGGGGATAGGGATTGCTTTGGGCATTTTTCTTGTTGCGAGAGTGATCTTCGGTGACAGTTGGCAAACCCGTCTGGCCAAAGAACTGAGAAATAAGTTGGATAAACAGAACGTTTGTTCAAAGTATGAGGAACAGATCGACAGCTATTGGTCAAAAACCAGGGATGGGATTGTCCATCTATCCGCGGTTTTCCAAAATGAATACGGTGAAAAAGTCATGGAGATTAAGAATCTTCTGGAGAATGAAGATGAGGAAGTGCTTAAACTGCATGCCGAATTCTTTAAAACTTGTAAAGATCATTTTGCCTCCATGCCTGTTTGACCTGTTTTATACAAAAAGAAAGTGAGAGTGTCTGCCGTATGGGCATTAATCCGTCACCCATAACCATCGGATCCATGTTTAATAAACGATACGCAGTGGATTTTTATCAGGAGAATACCAATGGGCAAGGAGCAGTCGCTTGCGCCTGTCGAAGGAAGAGATTGTTGAGCTGCGGGATTTATTGAATGGGTTGGAGCTCTAGAGATTGCGCCGCAGCACACCGAACTAGAAAAATGGTGCATTAACCTAATATTCTAAGAGAATAGAACTGGAGGCTGTTATCGCCTTTGGTTCTTATTTTATCGCTAAGAGGGCTTTGATGTGTTCCCCGTAGTGGATAAGGCATTCACCCCTACGGCAAAAGCACCCTGATTGAGGGTGTGGCAATAAGCAGCATTTGTATATATAATCCGAAAAGCAGTAGTAATCGAACAGAAAATCCATGAGTTCGGCATCGAGAGTTTTGATTTCTATTAAAAGAAGGGTGTGATGATATTATGAGAAACGCACAATGGGAAGGATCACCAGAATTAAAGGCTCTAGAGAATGAAATTATGAAATACCCCGAGAGCGAGTCAAATAGCTTCATTTTCCGCAATATGTCAACTGAGACATGGGCTCTGTTAGAGCGTGGAAAACGTATGAATGGAAAAACCAAAGAATATGCAGTCTATAGACAAATTTGTAAAATGAGACAAAAAAACAAGTGATAAGCTCAGCTTGGCGTGGTAAGCATTAGGCTTTCACGTCTAACTTGACTCCCATACTCGTAAGAGTGTGGTTGAGTATGGACATTCTGAAACCAGGTTAAAACACCAGAAGGGGAGAACCATACTGATGTTTGAATTTCGAGCAGCCAGAAACAGCCCTTTTAAAGAAATACACGACATTGCTCACCTTGAAGAACTGAAGCATTGCTTACAGGACGAGTACGAAAACGGCGAGCGGGCTTCTTACGAGCTCAAGGAAAGGCTGTTTTATTTGTATTTACGATTAGGGGAACTGGAGCCGCATAAGGATTCCTACAAGGATTCGATCACAAAGTTAGTTCTAGATATTGGCTGGGATATCAAACGCCGCAAGGTCAATTATGAGCAAGCGCAGATGTTTTTTGAGGACTTGATTCAATTAGCTAGACCCCGTGCCTTGCCGATAGCCCATTATCGCTTGGGGTTTATTCATTTTTATAATAAAAGATATTATTCGGCCATTCGGAGCTTTGAGAAAGCTTTGATTAAGCACGACCCGCGCATTTTCGGACGGCTACCGCATCCTAAGGAAAAGTTGGACGAATCTCAAAGCATGAAGGCACAGGCCCAAACGGCTTTAGCGTATGCAGCATATAGTGCGGAGCTGGCTAGAAAGGCAATACGTATGTACGAGGAGCTTGGCAATCCCGACGATTATGATATCGATTATGTGATGAAGCTGGAGCAGGGAATTCTCAAGGAGGAGTCCAAGCCATATATGTGCTTGACGCCGACAGGCAGATCCTCTATTAGTGAACAGGAATACCGGGAATTGAAGGAGGATGAAACAGCCTTTATTTTCGATTGTACCGACCATGATGTGCAGCGGGTTTTTATCAAAGGGAAGCTGAAAAATTTCTCTCCCCGAAGGATGCAGATTTTGGAGATTCTTTTCGAAAGACATAAACCTGTCCCTCAAAGAGAAATCACCGATAAGCTAAACATCAGTCAAGTTAGCCGGTACATGAATGAATTAAAGAGCCTTCTATTCCTATATGGCTTGGACGAGCAGAGTATTGTCGCGGATAATGGGTACCGTATCAATCATCCGAACCCGATTCTAATCTGTAATGAAAATGACCCCAAATATATGATGTAATGTTTAGAAGCGCCGGTAGCGGCGCTTCTTTTCTTTTTACCTTACAGGTGTTGTAACCCTCGTGTCCTACAATAAAAGTATCTTAAATCGAGGGGGAATTACATATGAAACAATTGAAAAAGACTTTATTGGAATTGCTGAATATTCAAGGAGTAAGCGGATATGAGGACAAAGTAGCAGCCTATGTGACTCAACGTTTAACCGAGCTCGACTTTACTGTAGAACACGACCACTTTGGGAATGTTTTAGGGCAGAAGTATTTTGGAGCCACGAGTCATGGACCGGTACTGCTGCTATCCGCTCATATGGATACGGTAGTTTCTTTTGTGCCTGGGCGACGAGTTGTGTGGGAGGAGGATGATATCCTGCGCAGCTCGGAAGGTATCCTTGGGGCGGATGATCGGGCTGGGATTGCTATACTTCTTGAGGTGATAGAGAGGATGGGCCGTCTCTCCTTTAACGGTACGCTCAAAGTTGCTTTTACTCGGGATGAAGAGAGAGGGCGCATCGGCTCGAATGAAATTGCTGCCGAGTGGTTGACAGATGTGGATATGGCTATCGTAGCGGACCGCCGGAATCGGCGCGACATTGTGACTTCCTGCACGTATATGACGTTTTGCTCGGATGAGGTGGGGGCGTATTGGGAGCGAATGGGTGAGCGCATCGGACAGTCTGATTGGAAAAGCTGTCAGGGTGGTACCAGCGACGCGATGACTTATGCCGAGCACGGAGTTCCGAGTATTAATGTATCGTGTGGCTACCAGCATGAGCATACGGATTGGGAGGAGCTGCATTGGCAGTCTGTAATCGATACCGCGAATCTCATCACGGAGGGGATTCTGAGTTGGGGGCAGGTTACAACGCCTGTAAGGTGAGGATGCCATAATACGATATGAACAAGAGCATGCATACACATCTATCAGAAAAATCTCAAAGGAGCGGATCGTATGGAACAAATAATGAGGAACGCAGTAGAACAGATGAGAAACATGGAGCTTTTGGCAGATGCACTTAGACGCAGAGGGTTTTCCTTCCGGTACCTGGGAAATCAGTTGATCTTGCAGCCAGGGTCAGGAAAGGGGGAGCTATACCTTGTAAAGAGGTTGCTCGATGCACTTCAAATCGAAGCCTCGTACAGACCTATAATCAGGAATCCCGGTGTCCGACGCATATGAGATCCTGGAAAACCTTCGTGAAGCGGAGGCATGGATACAAGCTTGATACGCTTACGTTGGATGCAGGTGTTGCTTACTTGGTCAAAATGCTTAGCAAAGCGGGTATTCTTACAGAAATGAGCTGCGACGGGCATGGTCGAAATGCACCGAAGATTTGGTTCGCGGGCGCTTGGAATGCGGCTTGGTTTGAGATTGTGAGCTGTAAGGTGCTGGGGGAATTGAAGCTTCATTATCGCTGGGTGGTTGAAGAAAAGGGGACAAGTGAGCATATCTTGACGGCAAAGAGAACCTCCCCTGAGAGATGGAACCTGAAACTCGTTCAGGAGGATGCAATGAGGATTGGTACTTATCTGGACATGCATGCAGAGGAGCTGAGTAATTACAAACGGAAGTGCTTTAAACATCGAAGCATGAAGGAGCAAGCCGTGCTTTTATCACGGGATTATGAGGTGTTGAAAATGTGGATGAAGGAGAAGGTTACGGGATGAGGGTCGGGTTCACAGATACGAACGCCCATTCCCTGACATCCTACTGCCCAAACCCTATGGTACATTCTTATCAGACGCTTTACCAGAAAGGATGCTGCATATGATTTCACCCATTCAAACAACGTATACCTGGAACAAAGAGTATTGGCCAACTGGAGGCGTAGAACGGGCGTATCTGCTTCTAGAATTGAAAGGTAACGCTGCTACGAATATGGAAAGAGCCCCGATGAACGTATCATTGGTACTCGACCGCAGCGGCTCCATGAGCGGAGCACCGCTTGCTTACAGTAAAAAAGCCTGTCAATTCGTCACCGAACAAATGGGCCAGCAAGATCAACTAAGCTTGGTTGCTTTCGATGATGAGGTTAGGACTGTTTTTGCTCCGCAAAGTGTGTCTCACAAAGATATAATGAAACAGCAAATTGAAACCATTCGATCCGGCGGCTCTACGAATTTGAGCGGAGGGCTGCTTCAAGGAATTCAATACGTTGTGCAAGGTAAAAAGGATGGGAGCATTAACCGTGTGATCCTTTTATCTGATGGCCATGCCAATGAAGGGATTACGGATCGTGCCAAGCTGCAGTCCATCGCTAGAGAGTTTCAAGGCATGGGGATGAGCATTACAACCATGGGTGTTGGGGACGGATTCGATGAGGAATTGATGGAGGGTATTGCTGATGATGGGGGAGGTAATTTTTACTTCATTGAAAAGTCGGAAAGCATACCTGACATCTTCGTCAAGGAATTAAACGGTTTATTAACTGTAGTTGCCCAGAATGTGCGGCTGACGATAAAGCCTTCAGAAACCACACAAATCATGCATATCTACGGGTACAAAGCAGAAGACAGAGGTGAAGGACTGAAGCTCTCTTTGGGAGATGTTTTCGATCAAGAGACTAAATCGATCCTCATTGAAATTTCATCCTACCCACACACTTCTGGAAAACATGAAATGCTCCAAGTCCAGTGGGACTACGTTGACGTGACTGGGACGGAGGGAGCAAGGCTCTGCACCGTGCAATATGCTGTTAAAGCTGAATTTACTAACGATATCGATTTAATTAATCTTCCCACCATTCCTCATGTGGAACAACAAATCAAAATCACTGAATCGGCAATAGCCATAGAAAACGCCATTTATGCCTTCGATAATGGGGATGAGGAAACCGGTAAAAAGCTGCTGCACCAGCAAGCAGATTCTATGTTGGCTTACGCTGTGATGTCAGATTCGGCAGAGCTTCGCGAAGAGGCTCAAATGCTCTACAGCCACTTGGAACAATTCTCCTACTCCAGCAATATGAGGAAATCACTTCATGAGCAAAAGTATCGCCAGATGAAAAGAAAAAAGTAAGCAGGACTCTCCTAGGTATAGGTCGAAATAACTAGTTATGACATAATTCGAGCATTTACCCTAAGGAGCGAGCCAACTATGCCTGAACGTTTGATTCGTTTAATGCGAATCATTAACCTGATCCAATCGAAACCTGGTATTCTAGCCAGGGAATTAGCAGAACGCTGCGAAACTACCGATCGTACCATTTATCGAGACCTGGACGCACTGCATGCGATGAATATTCCCATTTCTAATTTTGGACATGGGAAGGGCTATGCCTTTATCAGTAACTTTTCCATGTTTCCCCTGGATTGGACGGAGCAAGAGGCTTTAGCATTTTCTCTGCTTCCCTCTGCACTGGAACCGATCAAGCCGCTTATTTCCGAGGGATTCGACTCGGCCTATGAGAAAGTGATGGGAGCCCATCACAAGGAGAAATCCAAGAGGAGAGATATCGTTCAAGATGTTGCCGACGTCATTCAGCTTGGAACTCCGGCTAATCGGAAGGATGGCCAAACGTCTTTGTATGACATCATCCAAGCGATTATATCGCAGCATACGATCCGCACGGTCTATTATTCGCAGGGACGCAATGAGCAGTCGCAAAGAGACATTGACCCATACTATTTAATTCCTAGGGATAACCGGTTCTATATCATTGGATTCTGCCATAACGCCCAAGACATTCGAACATTCCGCATTAGCCGTTTTCGTGATGTCCAGCTGCTGGACCAAGCCTTTGATAAGAGTGATTTTAATCTAAAAACTTACATGAAAGACACGTGGTCCATCGAGCGGGGCCAACAGAATATTCGCTTCAAAGTCCGTTTTCACCCGGATGTAGCACGGTATGTCAAGGAAGAAGAGCTGTTTACGAAGCCGAAAATGACCACTCAAAAGGATGGCAGCCTGCTCTTTGAAGTAACGCTCAACCATGACCGGGAATTTCTTAATTGGTTGAGCCAGTATGGCCCGGACGCGGAGATTTTGGAACCCCCATCTTACAGGGAAGTCATGCGTGCCAAGTTAGAACGATGGAAGCTGCTGTACCAGGACTGAGGCTTGAAGACTGATGCTTGGAGGCTTGTGGACTGGGCTTGAACACTGCAGACTGAGAATCGAGGCTTGAAATGTTGAATGGAGGGATGAGCTCTGAGTTCATTATCAAGAATTGGCCAAATACATGAAATTATAAAAGGAAATCCGCTGCAGTGTAAGATATTGCTTACAGCAAGCCATGCTCAAGGCCATCAGTGGTTGGAACAGGTAAGCAGGCAATATGGCCCTGTGTTAAACACCGAGGTGCGGATTCTGGATAGGTGGGCACTTGATCGGTGTAAGCTGCTCCTCGCCAAGACTAAATACCAGTACATTTCAGGCGCAGATTCCAGGTGGATCGTTTTTAGGCTGCTTCAGGAATTGACGGAGGATGCGGGTTTTAGCTATTTAACCGGGAATGCTTTAACACCGGGGCTTACCGATGCGTTTCACCATGCCATCATGGATCTCAGAGGAGCTTTGATAAAAGCCGAGGAGTTAACTCCGGACGTTTTTGAAAATAGGGAGAAAGGCATGTTTGTCAAAGAGCTGCTTTCCCGATATGAAGCAGAGCTGACCCGTAATCGGCTTGTTGATCTGGCTGGTCTGTTGCCTTATGCTGAGCAGCTTCAGCCATCTACCGATTATATTATCGTTGATGAGTATGCAATAAGGACATCTTTGGTCAGAAAAAGCCTTCTGCATTCGCTCACAGGAGGCGTTTATGTCTCTTTGTCCAGCGGACATGGCTTCATGGAGGCAGATTCTACTTTTCCAGTTGAACGAACCGAATTTTTCCATTCCTTAGGTTCATTGGCTGAAGTACGCGAGGTTGTTCGTCGTATCACGGAAAAGGGCATTTCTTGGGACCAAGTGGAGATCATTGCTTCAGACTATGAGAAGAGCGCTGCAGCTGTTTATACAGTTACAACAACGGCACAAATAGCCTGTACCTTTTCCGAGGGGCTGCCGATGGGCACCACGAATGCTGGGAAGGCAGCGAAGCTGTATTTGGAATGGCTGGAGTCCGGTTATCAGTTGGATTCTCTGCTATCCGCGCTCAAGCAAGGAGTTATCCGAATAAAGGATGAACAGCAAATGGAAATGAACGCTTCCAGTGTGATTCTTGAGCTGGAGCGCTCAGGAATAGGCTGGGGGAGAGAACGCTATAAGCTTTTGGGACAAATGCTGGAAGCAGTTAGCTTAAAGGAACAACTGATGGCTGATGATACCCTGAAAGGACAAAGAAAAGCTGTCCTGCAAAATCTTCATCGGTTTTTCAAGCAATTATTCCAGCCACTTACCGAGCAGACCCTTTCTTCACCGGCGATGCTGATCCGCACACTTATTGGTTTCTTGGAAACGTATGGAGTTCTAAATGAGGACAGTGATGAACAAGTCCTGAGTGGGCTTCAGAGTCTGGAACAGTCTTACCATTTGGCTAAAGAGCTTACAATGAATAGCAAGCTGGCATTACGGTATGTTCAGGAAGGGCTGGAAGGGCTGCGAGTTCAATCGAAAGCGACCCCATCACCGGGACGAATCCATGTAACCTCACTTTCATCTGGCGGGCAAACGGGGAGGCCCTATACTTTTATTATAGGCATGACCGAAAAGAATTGGTCGTTATCCGTACGCCAGGACCCTGTTTTGCTTGACGAGGAGCGGGCTAGAATCGGTCCTGATATGGTTAAAAGCTCAGAGCTTGCAAAACGTCAGGTCGAAGAACGGAATGGTCGAATGGGCATGATCCGCGGCTGTTGCACACTGAGCTACTGCTCTTATGATATCGCCGACCATCAGGAGAATATGCCAGCATTTGAAATGCTTCAAATGTTTCGCAAGAAGACGCTACAGACTGATGCGGACTACGAAGCTATGCAGCGGGATATGGAAGAGCCGGTCCGATTCTTCCGCTGCAAAGCAGGCTTGTCCGTTGATGCCACCGAGTTATGGCTGCGGTCACTTTTATCGGATAGTTCCCGGATTAAGGCTGGGCAAGGCTCCGTCTATTCTTACTATTCCTTGTTAATGGACGGCAAAACGGCTGAGGAGTCGAGGATCAATCTAGACTTATCCACTTATGATGGTTTTATTGAAACGGATCTGCATCCTGTGCGGCTTCCAGGAGATGCCTTTACCTTTACTGGATCGGCCTTTAGTGCTAGCAGGCTAGAGCTATACGGCAGATGTCCTAAGCAGTTCTTTTACCAGGAAATTCTTGGAGTTCGGGCGAAGGAAGCTGCTGTTTATGACCGTACGATGTGGTTAGATGCGATGCAGCGAGGAAGTTTGCTTCACGAAATATTCAATCAGTACTTGATAAGCTTGAAGGACCGTCGTTCCGACCCCAACGCTTTTTTGAGCCATGATCTTACATTTTTAAACGAAATAACAGAAGAAGTGATACGTCAATATGCAGAGGAAGTGCCAGCTCCAAGTACACATATCTTCCATAAGGAAGCGGAGAGCATACGCAAGGATGTGAAGATTTTCTACGCAAGTGAACAACGCCGGGCTTCTATTCCTGTTTTTACAGAGCTGCAGCTTCATAGAGATGATGCGCCTTTACAGGTTGAATTCAGCGGCGAATTATCCATGCCCATTAGAGGATTCGTGGATAGAGTGGATAGGATAGCGCCTCACCAATACAAAATATATGACTACAAAACAGGCAACCCAAGGAAGTACAAGCAAAATGAGTGCTTTTCCGGTGGGACGCAGCTACAGCTTTCCTTATACGGTCTGGCTGTCGAACAGTGGATGAAAGAGACAGGCTTTGATCCAGAGGCCCAGGTCGTTGCATCAGCTTACTATTTTCCTACTGAACGGGGGATGGGCGAGGAAGTCAGCCGACCGCAAAACCATCGAGAAGACCTGGCGTCACTGCTCCAAAGCATGCTGGAAGCGATGAGAACTGGGCTTTATCCGCCTACAATTGATCCAAAGGGTTGTACTTGGTGTGATTACAGATCCGTTTGCGACTCGCATTCGGAGCAGTTTGTGGAAAAGAGAAGTGCACCTAGGAATGTGGATAGGTTAGGGCGTATTTTGGAGGTGAACCGGTTTGCTTAAAGAACAGGTGATACAGGATGATGAAACGGCTCGCGTGCGAATCGGAGCGGATCTGGATACCACATTTATGGTGGAAGCAGGAGCGGGCTCCGGCAAGACAACCTCCATCGTCGGAAGGATGATTGCCCTAGTCCGTACACGCAAAGCCCAGGCTCGTGACATTGCTGCCATAACGTTTACGAACAAAGCGGCTTCTGAATTAATGGGACGTTTTCGTATCAAGCTCGAGCAGGAGTGTGCCAGAACTCCACAAGGCTCCGAACGAGAAGCTTTGGAGGAAGCCCTTCAACAAATACCGGAATGCTTTATCGGGACCATCCATGCTTTCTGCGGACGGCTTTTGAGAGAACGTCCTATCGAGGCCAAGCTGGATCCAGCTTTTCAAGAGATGGATGATCGGGAGGACCGGGATTTTCGGGACCAATGCTGGGATGAGTATCTGGATGATTTGCGTAGTAACGGTGGAGGGAAGACCCGAGCTGGAGAGGGAGCTCAAGCTGAAACAGCTTCGCAATATGTAGAGGCGTCCATCGAAGATTTGGCTGTTTTACAGGTCAATGTGGAGGATTTGCGGGCAGTTTATAACCGTGTTGCGGAGTATGAGGATGTGGAGATCTACACGGAACAGGTGGCGCGGCCTCATTTTGACCGATTACGAGATTCGCTGTTTCCCTTGATGGAAGAAGCGTTCCCTTATATCCCAACCCTTCAACCGGAGAAGGACTGGGACGTTTTGCAAAAAACAATACGTGTCGCTATGGGCCATAAGCGAAATAAAGATATGACGGACGATATCAACGTGCTGATCTTAGCAAAGCTGTTTGACCGTAACTTGGGAGTGACATTGAAACGCTGGACAGACCCTAAGATGGCGAAGTACTTCAAGGAACAGTTTCACGACTGGCAGACCCGTACCTTGCGCCCATTCTTGCAGGAATGGAGAGAATATCTCCATTCCAAGCTTATCGCTTTTGTTCTCCCAGCAATCCGGTATTGCACTGGGAAGCGTATGGAGGCGGGCAAGCTAAACTTTCAGGATCTGCTGATGAAGGCGGCGGAATTGCTCAGGACCTACCCGGAAGTAAGAAGATATTTTGGGAACCGGTACAGCAGGCTGTTTGTAGACGAATTTCAAGATACGGACCCCATCCAAGCGGAAATGATGATGCTCCTAACGGGCGGGAGAGGGGATGAGTGCAATTGGCGGGAGCAGCTGCCGCGTCCTGGTTCCCTGTTTGTGGTTGGCGACCCCAAGCAATCTATTTACCGATTTCGCCGGGCTGACATCTCAACCTATAATTTCGTGAAGCAGCGAATTGAACAATGCGGAGAGGTGCTTCAATTAACACGTAACTTTCGTTCGGTGAAGGCGATTGGGGACTTCGTGAATTATGCCTTTGAAAGCAAGTTTACACTGAAGGGCCAAGAGTCGGAGTGCCAAGCGCCCTTCGTCCGTATGGTTACTCAGCAACCGAACCCCGGGGGTAAGGCAGCACTGCATGGCGTGTACACCATGACCGCTCCTAAGCAAGAGAGAGACCGACAAATTGATATCGCCCTATATGATGCGGAACGAATCGCCCAATTTGTTGCTTGGGCTTGTGGCGGGAACCTTCTCATCCATGAGAAGACAAGCGATGAAGGAAAGCCGAATTCCCGCCCAGCCCGTCCAGGCGATTTCCTGATTTTGCTCAAATACCGCAAGTTCATTGGCTTGTATGCGAGACAGCTTGAGAAGTATGGTATCGTATCGGATACTTCGGGCAGCCTAGTCATTTTCGAAGAGCTCCGAATTCTTTACCAGCTGGCCTTAACGTTAAATGACCCTACTGACCGGGTACCCCTGTTGGCGGTTCTTCGAGGCATGTTGTTCGGTTTGAGTGATGATGCTTTATATCATTACCGTCACGAAGGCGGCAATATTGGTCTGTATACTATTGCGGATCCAGCTAGGCTCTCCGTGAAGAGCGTAAAAGTGGATCAGGCACTTCATAAGCTTCGTCAATATATGGAATGGGTCAGGATCCTGCCGGCGTTGCCCGCCTTTACGCGAATTATCGATGACATTGGCCTTATCACTGCCGCGGCGGTAGGTGAATCCGGCGCAATCCGAAGCGGGACGCTGATTAAGCTGCTGGAAGTGCTTCAAGGGGATGCGGAGGCATCCATCGAATGGTCGGCGTTAACCGAACGGCTGCATAGGCTAACAGATTCAGAGAGTCTGGAAGCCGCCAGCCTGTTCTCAGGAAGCGCGGATGCTGTGCGAATCATGAACCTTCACAAGGCCAAGGGCTTAGAAGCACCGATTGTGATGATGGCTTGCCCTTGTGGCAACAATGAGCACGATGCGGAGGAGCATATCGACCGACTAGCGGAGCCGTCGCTCGGATACTTCACCATATCCAAGCGGAAGGATATGTTCACTTCGGAGGTAGTCGCCCAGCCTGTTAGTTGGACCCGGCATGCCGAGAGGGAGCGCGAGTTTATGAAAGCGGAGACGGACCGTCTACTCTATGTAGCTACGACCCGGGCGAAGCAACTGTTAATTGTCAGCCAGTATCCCTCGAGGCCAGCTATTGATCCATGGAGCCCATTGTCTGTTTCCTTGCAGCAACAGTTGGAATTGGAGTTGACTCCAGTGGATCCTGTGCAGCCGCAGGAGCTAGCCACCGCTCCAGATGTGGTATCTAGTATGGATGATTGGCAGAAGCGATTGGATTCGGGGGCTGTACCCAGCTATCAGCTGGGCAGTGTTACAGGCTTGGCCAAGTCATCTAGTGATATCGTAATTGAGCGATCTGCTTTGGGCAAAGGAATGGCCTACGGGAGCTTGATTCATCGGTGCCTGCAGGCGCTTGGTGAGGGGATGGACGCGGGGGACCTTGCTGACTTTTGCCGAATGGCTGCTGAAGAGGAAGGTGTTGAAGAGAAGTGGCTGGAGCTTGCAGTTGAAACGGTGATGAAGGTGACCACCAGTGCGTTATGGCAGCGATGCATGATATCGCGGCGCCGCTACCACGAGTTCTCCTTCATGATAAGCCGTCAAATCGCTGCAACCGATGAGAATAAGCACGGACAAGGTGGTGGTTTCCAAGAGGACTCCGTCACCACGATCCTTCGCGGTGTCATTGACCTCGTGTTCGAAGAGGAGGACGGCTGGGTGATCGTCGATTTCAAGACGGATCGTTATGAGCTCCAGAACGAGTATCAGCTTGTGGACTTCTATAAGCCCCAGGTGCTTGCTTATGTGGAGGAGTGGGAGCGGACGATAGGGGGTAACGTGAAGGAAGCAGGGTTTTATTTTATCGATAGAGGTCGGTATGTGTCGCTGTAATTGGAATACAAGAGGACCGAACGATTCCGGAGCGGAACCGTTCGGTTCTATTTACAGATGAATAAAAAAGAGCAGAGGTGTATGTTATGTACTCAAGTAACACACCATTTGGATTATCATGGTGAAGCCATAACGGAGATACGTTATATTTTTGCTGCTAGCATGATCGAAGCTTTGGATATTATGTCCGCACATATTCATCCCTTGCGTGTTTTAACGGAATTATACAGCATTTCCATAGAAAAAAACCATGAAGACTAAGTGGGATATGGGACTTTAATGGACGCGAGGGAGAAATCCTTCGTAACAAACTTGTTTACCTTGCCTTATCTTGGCAGAACAAAATGGGTGTAGCTCCTTCCATTACAAGCACCATTTCTGAATTCGATGCAGCAATGCTAGTTGGTTGTAATTATGAGCAATATGCTCAACAGGGTCAAAATAAGCTGCAACAAAGGGATACGACGTTATTTTAAGTTAAAGCATGTAAACCTAGCGGCAAAAGAGGCAGTACAATTACAAAGGCGCCGCAAGCTAGGAATTACGAATGGGACCAGCTTGTGTGGATTTTATACAAAGAAAACTATGAAATACAGGAAGCATGGTTGTGGGATGTTGAATTATACAAAGAGACTTTCCAAAATAGTAAGCGTATTAGTCCTGCTGACATGAGGAGTGGTACTTACTTAAAAGGTGTATTCTAAAAATTATTGATTTTATACCTGGTTGATCTCCTTTAATTGGATTATCATAGTGATGGAAAATTGGAGAATTCATACTATAAATTCATGAGAGTTAAAACCGGATGGTGCTTAGACAGCATTGCCCGGTTATTTTATATAAATCAAAAAAATATGATTTATCTTAAAAAATAAACTATTTACTTTTTAAGATAATGGTGTTATATTTATATTAGGAAATAAAAATAAATTATTTACTTTTGAAAGTGAGGAAAATATAATGGGAAATAACAAACGTTTGATGAATCAAGATGACAAAAAGGTGTTGAGTATGCCACAAAGTACATTAAAGGCGATTCGCGATTTACTTTATCAAGGAAAAGGTTCTATTATTCCTCAATATCGAAACGGGTTTGCTTTTGATTCACTGATGGCCGCGCGGTTTACAGATACACATGAAGGAGCACCCGATGTATTAGATGTTGTTGCCTTTAAAGATTCTGAAGAGAAACGCTACCTCATTGAAATGCATTTAGGCAGTAAAGAAATCTCAATTGATGTGGAAAGAAGAATTATGGATGAAAATACTTACTTGGTAATGGCCATAAAGGGGACTTTTGATTCTTCGAAATTGGAGTTCTTAACTTGGGTGGATAGACTGGAAAATCCATTGGTTGTCCAACCTATCTATGATCGTCATATGCTTGCTGAGCCTGTGCTTTTACATAGTGAAAGAAAATCAGTAATTTTCCAACGCTGTATCCGCAGATAAGATATCCAAGGGAGTTGAACTAAAATGGTCACCAATAAATCGGAAGCAGCATTATTCGGAATGGCTGATAAGCTCAGAAGTACGGTGTTAACGGCTGAAAAATATGATAACGTGATCGTTCCTTTATTTTCACTTCGCTATGGATATGTATTTCAAGAAAAGTATGATCTTCATTTCACTATGCCATGGTCAGAGATTTCCGGTGACAGATCTGGAAACAAAGTCATGCAAGCACTAGGTGAACTAGCCTCTCAAAGGTCTGAAATTCAGCATGGATTAATGTTACTCGACATAGAGAGCTGTAGAGGCATTCTACCGGAACTGATGTACCAATTAGAAAAAATAGAATTCATAGAAGACAGCAGTGAGTTATTAGAAACGTATTTTCAAGCAGGAGCAAAACTTCGTAGTAAGTATGGTACGTTATTCGAACCAAATGAAATTAATGATTTAGCAGTGAGAATCTTGGATGTGAAACCGAACGCTTCTGTCTACGACTTCGCAGCAGGATATGCCAGATCGCTTGTACAAGCAGCCCAATCAAATGTTAATGTTTCTATCCATGGAAATGACATAAATAAAGAAGCTGTGGGAATTGGGCAATTATATTGTTTTGTGTCTGGATTACAGCAATTTAACTACGAGCAAAATGACGTTTTTACTTTATTAAGCGACGAAGTAACATCGGAACGAAAATATAATTATGTGATATCTCATCCGCCCCTGGGTCTTAAATTGGACCAAGAAATTCGCACCAAATATGGGGTTATTAGAAGAGATGCCACAATGGGGTTTGTTATTCATGCCTTAGATTCATTAAAGGAAGATGGTAAAGCAATTGTAACTGTGTCCAATAGTGTGTTGTTTCAAGGAGCAGCTACTGGGGACATTCGCAAAGACTTGGTCGATGATGATCTGATCGACGCTGTTATTACCTTACCAGCAGGTATATTTATGGGGACATCTATTCCTATCACAATGCTTGTGTTAGATAAAAATAAGACCCCTGAGCGAAAAGGAAAAGTACAAATCATAGATGCGACATCATTTGGTGAGCGCAAACGTGGAGAAACCAGTATGTCATCCGCAGAGATTGATCAAATTATGGATCGGTACCTTCATTTCAAGGAGGATAACAAATTAAGCAGGATTTTAGATGTGTTCGAGATTAGACAAAACAACTATAATTTATTGCCTAGCTCTTATGTCCAAATGGAAGATGCAAACTCCATCATTGGGGAGGTACAGATTGATCGCTCTGCCTTTGAGAATAATATCAAAACAGTACCTTTGCGGCAGGTTGTAGATATATATAGGGGACTTAATACTGCTGGTAGTTTAGATACAGAAACAACAAAGGCTAAAGTTATTCAATTAGCTGACTTGCAGGATGGGGTCTTGCATCTAGATAGTGTGCAAACCTATGGTTTGAAAGCAACAACCAATGAAAAAGAATGCGAAATTAAAGCAGGGGACGTATTGTTAACGAGCAGAGGGATCGTCATGAAATTTGCGGTCGTATCCGAGCTTGAAGAAGATGATTCTTATTATTTATCGGCTAATTTTATAGGACTTCGCCCTTTACCTGGAGTTAATCCATACTTTCTGCTAGCTTTTTTTGAAAGTCCTATAGGAGAATCCTATATTCGTTCTTTGAGAAAAGGTGCTGCTTTGCCCATTTTAAATGTTAAAGACATTCAGGATATCCCTATCCCCAAATTGTCTTCCGATGAAATGGAGCAGATTGGAAACCGATATAAGAAAACTTCAAGCGACTATGCCGAAGCCATTAAGGCTGCTAAGCGTATATACATTAATCAGTTAGAGCAGGTCTATGAGAACATTGGAGTTAGTAAGGGATATAAGAAAAAATCTAATTAAGAGGTTTACTTACAATTTTGTCGAATATTATCCAAATGCCTCGAACTAGTCCTTTAGTCACGATGGTAAATTTCAAAGGACATTCGTATCCTTGTTATTGATAGGAACATGCGTTTCCTGACAACTACCTGTCAAAGTAGAATGATATATTGTAAGTATTAGAAAAAAATGCGAGAGTCTATAGAACTACATGAACGTTAATCAGAGGAGATATACACATGCAGAACTTTAACGAAAAAATAAGTTTTATTTGGAAAATAGCCGAGCTTTTAAGAGGACCCTATAAACCAGAGCAGTATGGAAATGTCGTTTTGCCATTAGCCGTTCTCAGAAGGTTTGATTGTCTGTTGGAAGATACAAAGCAGATTGTCATAGAGAAAGCCAAAACCACAGATATTGAAATGATTCTGAATAGGTTGACGGGGCATGGCTTTTCTAATAAATCGAATTTCGGATTTGCTAATTTATTGGATGATCCGGATAATATCAGAGCGAATTTTGAAAGCTATATCCAAGGATTCTCGACGAATATAAGAGAGATCGTGGAGAACTTCGATTTTGAGAAAGAAATCAAAAAGCTAGATGACAACAATATGCTGTTTTTGGTCATCAAGGAATTTTCCCAAATCGATTTGCATCCTGACACGGTAACCAATCAAGAGATGGGCTACATCTTTGAAGAGTTGATTCGTCGATTCTCTGAGAATGCCGAAGCAGGGGATCACTATACACCGAGAGAGGTTATCGAGTTGATGACCAACATCCTCTTTAACCATCTTGAACAAGAGCTTGTCCAGGAAGGCAGTATCTTTACAGTAGGGGATTTCGCTTGCGGCACAGGAGGGATGCTATCCGTAGCCACCCATCATATTCAAAGACTGAATCCGAATGCTCAGATTGAAGTGTTCGGTCAGGAGCTCAATCCGCAATCTTATGCGATTTGCAAATCGGACATTCTCATTAAAGGCCAGAAGGAAAAAAATATCGTTCTCGGCAACTCCTTCACGGCAGACGGACACCGTGGTGAAAAAGTCAGATTTGCTCTCATGAATCCTCCCTTCGGCGTTTTACCGAACATGATGAATCTAGTGCAATGATGGTTATACTTTTTCAGTATAGGGAATTACTCGTGAATCAACGCGAATCATCCCTAAATGGGTGATTCGTGCTATTTGTCTAGGTCAGGAAGAGGGATGCAGATGAAACAACAATGGCTGGATGAAGAACAAGCTGATCTGGATCGTTTGACAGTTCAAATGGAATTGATGGTTGAGCAGTTGGATAAAGTGTCGTTTCGCCCAGTGAATGAAGTAGATGCCCGAAGGGAGATTTCCCGAAAGGCAAGATTAAATGCAATTTCCGATGCTTTACCTTTGCCCTATATCGGGCGCCTTGAAGTTGTGGAAGGTGACGATCCTGTTTCTTATAGAATTGGTAAAAAGGGCATCGATGATGATGATTTTATGCCATTGATTTATGATTGGCGAAGTCCACTCGGTGAAGCATACTACGCTTTCATTGGCGGCGGGGATGGTCATGTGCAGGTTCAAACTCCAGAAGGGATTGGGGATTTTTGGGTGCGCAAGAAAAGAACTGTACATATTCGAGAACGTTGGGTTCTGGATGTGAGGGAGCTTTATAGTGAATTATATCCATTAGCCGAGCAATCTGAAGAAGAAGCACAAGACCCGATCCTTCGCATGCTCTTAGAGCAGCAGGGTGATGACCATCAGCTGAGAGAAATAATTGCTTCTATCCAAAAGGAGCAGAACGACGTCATTCGACTAGGCATAACACAGCCTATACTGGTGCAAGGTGTTGCTGGTAGTGGGAAAACGAGCATTGCCCTCCATAGAATTTCGTTCATGCTCTACCATCATCAAAAGCAATTAGACGCACGGAATATTGTTGTTCTGGCTCCGAATCGGATTTTCCTGAACTATATGCGGGAGATTGTAAAGGAGTTAGACATACAAGGTATTCAGCAAATGACAATGTCAGATTTGGCAATGCGTCTTCTCCCGTATGTAAAAGAAGTTCGGCATGCTCAATATTGGCTTGAGAAAGCCATGACGGATCCAGACTCTGAATCCAAGTGGGATGAGGCAATACGGTACAAAACATCTATGGAATTTCATAATGACGTAAATCAACACTTGGAGCAGTTATCTTCCGCATATTTGCCGGTCAACTTTCCCAAATTGAAATCTTTTACGGACGATTTACTTGATCTGAGCACAGTCTTTACAAGGATCTATGAAGGATATAGACATCTTCCGCTTAATGCTCGACGTGAGGAAACGATAAAATCCATTCATAGTTGGAAAGAACTTGAACTGACAAATCAACGTAAGGGTATGCAAGCAAGAGTTACTCGTTTCCGTCAGGAATGGATTGTCGATGTGCATGATAGCCTTGCTGTTAAGGGTGAGGCAGAAGCCAAATTGCTTGAACTGGCTGCTGTTAAGCTTGATTTACAGAAAAGAGATTGGGAGCAGGCTATTGGCGAGTATGTGGATGGATGGCGTAAACTTCAGATTTGGGATGTATACGCTGATCTTCACCGTATTGAAACTCTCTTACAATTAAATTCGGATATGCCGGAAACAATTGCACATGGAATGGAAGAAGAGGCTGGGCGTGTACTGAAAGAACGAGGGAAATTGATTGCATATGAAGATATCGCACTACTGTTACTACTTGAGCAGAAGGTGAATGGCCTGCAGGCAGTAAGGTTCGATTACATGCTTATTGATGAAGCACAGGACTACTATCCATTCCTGCTAAGAATGCTTAGGGAAATGACGAAATCAATGACTATGTTGGGAGATGTTACACAAAGTATCTGTCATTGGACAGGTATTAAGGATTGGTCTGTGTTAGATTCTGTATTTGATATACCGGTCCACCGTATCGATCTGACGGTAAGTTACCGTTCGACTATTGAGATCATGCAAATAGCGAATCAGATCCTGCAGCGCTCGCAACTTGGTGTCTCGGTCATTCACCCGGTTAAGCGTCATGGTCCAGTCCCAGTATTCACACGTATTTTAAGTTATGAGGAATTACTTGAGCAGCTAGCACTGTCTGTTCAACATTGTTTAGAACAGGGTTATCGGAGAATAGCCGTTGTTGTTCATAATTTGGAGTTATGTCGTGCTTTTCATCAAGAATATACGTCAGTGGCAACACGTGAGGCACAGCTTGTCGAGGATCCAGAACAGGAATTACAGGAGAAAGTGATTTTCATACCATCTGTACTAGTAAAGGGCCTAGAATTTGATGCGGTAATCATACCGAGTACTTATGGGACAACAATAATGGATGCAAGATTACTCTTCGTCAGTGTAACACGCGCACAGCAAGCCTTACATATTCTTTACTACGATCAGCCAGGACCATTTCTAATAAACGACCAGTTTCAACTATCCACCGATTAAGAAAGGATGATACCAAATGAATCCAATCACACCAAGTACAGAATTACCATCTTTGAAAGATGCTCAAAAAGAGCTTCAAAGGGAACTGCAAAAACTATTTAAATCAGTGTGCACGCTTATTGACTATAAAGCAGGTGATCCAGACTTCCCGGCTGCCGCTGTGAAAGTACTTACCGAGCTGCCAAAAGGAGAGGTACTCGGAGAATCCCTTGAGCTTTTGAAGAACAAGTTCTCTCCTCAATTCGAATCCTTTGTACAAGTTAATATTCAAGCGTACAAACGTTACGAAACTGCATATCTACGTGGTCTGAAAGAACGAGGAGGTACGTTCAGGGAAACGAGTAATGGTTGGCGAATTGGGTCCCTAATGCTCGAAACGAAGCCTGCACTTGCGCAAGTACGGTTTTTGTATAATCGGCAGACGCTTACAGATTGGACGGACATCCGTGATGAAAACAAGCTTGTAGAACTTGAGCAGCAAGCCTCAGAACTTCTGAAACTAGTGGAATTAGAGGGGGATGAACTGACAGAGTGGGTGTGGATATGTTTTAAAAAGGCGATAATAGAGCGTTACGAGAGCATTGAAGGACAGCGCTGTCTAATTCAGGATGTGTATCTGGAATTCGAGGCTAGAATGAAACGAGATACAGCTTGGCGCAAAAAGCTGGGTACTATGATTAAAGAACGCTATCCAATGTGGGCATTTTTATACAATCTTGACCGCTACAGAACTTTAGGGACAAAGGTGCCTGCATCCCGAAGACTAATACTTCAAACTGGGAGCCAACAGGAGGTAAGCCAGGGGCTGGGAGTTACCGTCGGTGGTCTTGTTACCGAGGATGATTATAAAACGATGTGTTACCTTATCATGCTCGGCGGTTAATCTAGAAGGGGGATATGTATGTTGAAACCGACGGAATACGAGCTTTGGAATGCGCTAGAAACGATGGCTCAATATGGGGTGCCGGATCCCCAAGCTGTACATTTTATGGATATCGGAAGTAGGTCTTACCTTGAATATTTTGAGCGAGAAATCCTTGATGAACTAATCAAGTTGGGAGGCGCTACGTGTCGAATCTTTGAGGGAGCATATGGTGCAGGTAAAACGCATCTTCTCCATCTGCTTCGGGGGTTAGCCCTTCGTCGTGGGATGGCAGTAGCGAGTATTGATCTTTCTCAAGAGCTAAAGTTAGAAGACTGGCGTCAGATTACGATAACCATTCTAGAGACACTTGAAGTTAAAATTGATGGAGCTACTGTACGGTCGCTTCCTAACATAATACTTGACTTACAAAAAACAGGTCGTATTCAGACAGAGGAGTTGCAGCGAGAAGCACAAGCGCATCCCGGCTTCTATAATGCCATGCTATGGGCAACAAAGAAGGAACAATTATCTGAGCAAGCTTGGAACACGCTCCAGATCTTCCTGTTAGGTGGAAAAGTGAATGTAACCGAGCTGCGTCGCCAAGGATTAACAGGTGTTAAAGCGCCGCTCACCCAGCGAAATGCTGAACTTGTACTGAAGACAGCACTCGGAGGACTTTACCGTTTAGGGCTGCCAGGCGTTATGCTTTTATTTGATGAAAATGAGAAAACCTTAACTCTTACCCGTAATGCTCCAACTCAAAAACAGCGTGTGGCGGCTAATTTGATGCGTCGATTAATCGACGGCTGTACGACAGGGTTACTCGTTGGCACAGTATCTATTTTTGCTGTATTACCCGATTTTCTCGATGCATGTGCTACCGCTTATCCAGCACTAGGACAACGGTTGCAGATGGTTCGGGATGGTTTGAAAACGCCAGCATGGCGAATTCCCGTTTTGCCAGTCACATTAATTAATGAAATTCGAAGTCAGGAACAATTCGTTGAGGAAGCTATTAACGTGTTCCTTCAGTATGCTCAGATTCTGCAGCTTTCAGCGGAAGGTCTCGAAGAAACTCTGCGTAATACAGGAGAAACCATCATCGAGCATAATGTAGGGTCTGGTTACAAACGAGAATTAATGAAGGCATTTGCTAGTAAGTTGTTCTTAGTGCAAAAGGGGGATACAGCATGACCAATGAAATTATCAACATGTTCGAGACCATGGCGTCATACGGTACTGCTCCTGAAGAAGGTTGTAGTTTGTTCGGTGTTGGTTACGAAGAAACATTCAAGCGTTTGAAGAACACCTATTTGATTAACCGTTTTAAACGCGGCGCATCCGCTGAGAAGTTTATCGTCGGTCCCTTTGGATCGGGAAAGACACATTTTTTACATCAATTTTTAGAAATTGCCCGAATAGAAAACTGTGCTACATCGAAGGTAACACTGAACAAAGATATTGATTTCACACAAAGTTTGACTGTTTACAAGGAAATTGTGCTGCAGCTTCGTTTACCTAATGGACAAGGGCATGGAATGAAAGCTCTTCTTCAAGGCTGCGTGGAAGGAGTCCGAGCCAAAGCTCCTTCGCCGGAAGTGGCAACAATACTTATTGATAGTTGGATTAAAGGCCTCGTCCAAACGGATTTCAAGCTCCCAGCGTATGGACGGGTGCTTCAGCATGCTTGCATTGCACTTCTAGATCAAGATCTAAATCGATTTGATTCAGCTTGTAGATGGCTAGGTGGTGAATTTGAGGAGCGTAAATTATGTGAAATGTTTGATGTACAGTCTGTCCAAAAAAGCGAACATAATCGTTTTGCTAAAAGGGCTTTACACTCTCTATTTCAGTTTATCAAGCACGCAGGCTATCAAGGCACAGTAGTAGGATTTGACGAAGCTGAACAAGGGTTTGCCGTTGACAAGAAGAAAACTGCCCGTATTCTATCCGCACTTATGGCAGACATCAATGCTATCGTAGAGCTTGAGAAAGGAGCGGTACTGCTTCTTTATGCAGTGACACCAGACTTAATCGAAACAATGGATTCCTTCGCGGCACTACAGCAAAGAATTGCAGATCCAGGAGCTGGAAACGGATTCTTTGATGGCAATGTATATGCGCCTGTGATTGATCTCACCAAACGGCCAGAAATGGTTCAAGATCTTACATCCATTGGACAAAAATTAGTAGAACTTATGTATACGTATTTTGGTAATGAAATGCACTCATCGAAGGAAAAGAATCTCGAGAAGGTAAGTAGACTTGCCGTTAGTGTAACGGAGGAAGATTTATCAAGCAGTAATCGCCGAACGATGGTCAAGTACGTATGTACAATGTTACTTCAGGAATTAGATACCGCTTTTCAGGAGACTGCCCCTGGGTGGTCGGAGGATGAAGTATGAAGCTCTGGGTCGCAGAAAAGGGAATGCGTGTAGCTGTTGATCGAATGGGAACTGGTACTGTAACTAAGGTGACCGGAACAGGAGTAATGGTTCATTTGGATCAATACTCTATTGAAGTTGAAGTTCAGAAGGATTGGATGACACTAATAGATGTTGATGGTACACAAGAAGTCTCCGTGAACAATACTGATACCGAGGGTATTGGAACGAAGGCTAAGGGAGATGCAATTGGTGAAACAGTTGGGGGACCTGAAGGTAATACAACTAATGTTAAGAATTCACATTCTTCTGAGCCTAAAGTCGAAGAGGTAAAGTCTTATAGTTCAGCAGCACGGGTGATTATGGGAGCCATGGGGATTCCTGATATAGCAGTAAAAAAACCGACTATACCTGTGAAGACTGAAGCGGGTTCGTCATCGGGAGAAGGGCAACCGGCTAATACAACTGTATCGGCTGAAAATAATGAAGGACAAACTACAGTAGCTTCTTCTTCTGCTCCGATTAACAGTTCTATAGATCCAAAGCAGTTACAAGCAAGACGCGCTTTGGAATCACTACGTTTTGGACTTGTGCCCCATGGCCATATTGAGTCACTTACGCTCGGTTATAATGAACTTCGCAGCTGGGTAGTAAATTGTCTGCCAGATAGTCGAGATGATGCTCCGGGATTGTATAAGGTTGTTGGCCCATTCGGAACCGGTAAAAGCCACACAATGGAAGTCATACGTCATCTGGCTGAAAAGGAAGGTTATCTGACAGCAAAGGCAGAGGTGGATGGACAAACAATCAGCTTATCAGAGCCAGCAAAATTACTCCATACATTATGTGGTACGCTAGCAGGTAGTGGCTTTCACAGTGAAGTACCGCTTGTACATCTTTTTGAGCGCCTACTTGAGAATGGTGAGACAGACGAAATTTTCCGTAGGTTCGGGATGTCCAAAAGTTTTGACAATATGAATACGATCGAACGAATGCGACAGGCTGAGATACTGGAGTTGTACGACACTATCATCGAGTCTATCCTCACAGGTAGTGATGAATATTCAGTATCCGAAGTAGAGGGAAAGATTCAACGGGAACGTGCTAATCTAAGATGGGGAGTCAATCTTCGTTCGCCAATTTCACGAACAGTCTCAATGAGGGCTATAGATTTCATTGAGGCCTTAGTATCTATTTCTCTATTGGCGCGTATGGCCGGATATAAGGGACTTGTTATAATGTTAGACGAATTTGAGGTTGAGACCACAGCAACTCGTATGAAATTTGAGAGAGTGGTAAATCAAGTTCGTTTACTTAGTGAGTATATCATTGGTAGACTCTCGAATAAACTTCCAGCGGCGCCATTAACGGTTTTTTTTGGTACGGTCGGCCAAATTAATAACCGAGCAGAAGCATGGATTGACTCTCATGTACAATCTGTTGAGGGAGCCACGTATAGACTTAGGACCTGGAACCAGGAGGAACGGCTGGAGCTCAGTGAAAAGATTTATCATTTATACCGACATGCTTACGGAGTAACCGAGGCTTACGATCGTGGACTAGCTATTGGGTTAGAGAGCCATTTAACCAAGGATGGCGAAGATAGTGGTTTGATTCGTAGATTCATCAAGTGGTATGTTGCATTTTTGGATATGAAATACGGACCACCAGGCAGAGCAAATGATTAGAGATAAAGATTTGCAGGCAGATCGAATAATTGCACATCAGATTGAACGATCTTGGTATGCGTTCTTTTCTCGGTTTGGCAGACTAACCCATGTACAGCGGGCTGCTATTCCGTTGCTGCTCGAGGGTCGGAATATCCTGCTTTGTGCCGCTACTGCCAGTGGAAAGACTGAGGCAGCATGTGCACCCCTGGTAGAGCGCCTTCTAAGTAGAGGTGGGCAAGGTATGATTCTGTATGTGACTCCGACTCGCGCATTGGTAAATGATTTATTTGCCCGATTGGAGGGGCCAGCGTCACTTCTGGGATTAACGATTAAGCGTCGTACAGGGGAATCTAGAATGACACTTTCCCCTCCGCCTCATTTACTTATTACTACTCCCGAATCATTAGACAGTATGCTCTGTAGAGGAGGTCTATCGGATGAAGAGGGTGGACATCTACTATCCAAAGTAGAGGCGGTAGTTTTAGACGAGATTCATCTTTTATACGGTACCCCAAGGGGCGAACAGACGAAGTGGCTTCTAGAGAGATTGAAGCGACTTCGACTTCAAGCTGAGTCTAAAGGTTGGTACAATCATAGCAAAGTTCAATTAGTCGGTTTAAGTGCAACAGTGGCCGACCCACAAGCGGTATTAGATCAATTTATGCCTGATGGACAGGTGGTATCGATATCGGGCAGCCGACTATTAAAGCAAGAAAGCGAATCAAGTCATTCAGAGAAATATGCCGCTCGTCCAATTCAATCCATCTTGGCTGATTATGTGATTGGATTGCAGCAAAAAGAGAAAATATTAGTGTTCTCCAACAGCCGGAAACGGGTAGACGAGCTTACGGAGTATTTTCGTCGTCACCACACAGATACCGGTTTTCAGATGGCTGCACATCATGCCAGTCTTACTAAGACACTTCGTGAAGAAACGGAGAGGGCGGTGCGTACAGAACAACGAATCATTGTATTCGCTACCTCTACCCTAGAAATCGGTGTTGATATTGGTGATATTGATATCGTTTTTTTGGATGGGCCTGCGCCTGATGTTGCATCCTTCTTACAAAGGATAGGTAGAGGGAATCGTCGTTCAGGAATGACGCGATTATGTTTGTGTGCGGATACGACCAAAGATCAAATTCTTCAATATGCTATTATAGCAGCTGCTGAAGACGGTCTGTTGTGTGTAAAGCCACCAGGATCTCAGTATGGAGTATTACGCCAACAGTTGGCTTCGTATATTTATCAAGCACCGAGATTGAGAAGGGGATATGCCCAGATTCGCAGCTTGTTCGGTACAACATTGGATGATAAACGGTTTCGTACACTAGTTGATGTGATGGTTAGAAATGGTGAGCTGAGGGAATTTCCGGAGGGGCTGCTCTTAGGTGAGTATTGGCGAGAGCAAGCTACTCTTGGCAGTATACACTCAACGATAGAAGGTTCTGCTGGGAATGATGTAGTTGATGAGAAAACCGGTCAGAAGCTGGCTAAAGGAGTGCTCATGCAAGGTGGGAAAGGTCTTCACACTGGCGGTAGAAGTTTATTGGTAAGACGGCATATTGGTCAAACCATTGAAGTTCGTCAAACGAACAAAGATACCTTTTCCACGGATGGATACAGTTATGCTTCAGGGGGAGCGATCAGAAGTGACTCGCAAGCACTGGCTCTTCGTCGCTACTTAGGTTTATCTGAAACAGATTGGCCAACACATCGCTTAGGGGATCGAGAGTACGTCTTTCATCTAGGTGGGCCTCGGCGTGCAGCATTTTTGAAATTGTATATTGAAATGGTAGCACCTGGGGTAAGGCCAGATGTAACGGAATACAGAATGTCATTAGTGGGTTTGAAACGAGAGTGGTTTACTAGTATAAGCGTTCGAGCCTTCCAAATAGAGCAGCAGTTATCAAAAGAGTTGGACCGGGTGGAGAATTGGTTAGGAAGACCACTTTCTAACCGGAAACTACCAGATCCACTTCGTCGTGAAGAACTACTTAGTTGGTTACGATTGGAAGAGGAATTAGCTGCATTGGCCACATCTCAATGGTTGGTGACGGGTCAAGCTGAGGTTTTAGAGTATTTTGTGTAATTAATCAATAACGATGGATTAAAGTAAATAACAACAATAATTATTAACTCGCATCGTTAGTTGATTATATCTAGTAGGAGTGTACGTTCCCTGACAGCCACTTGTCGGGGCTTTCAGGTATAGTATTAGACAAGAAGGCTTCTAAGAAAAAATATACTGAAAAGGAGAATTTCTGAATGGTGACATCATCTGCAAATACAGGAGTGAGATCGGATACCTTCTACCCTAAATTATTGGAACTTAATAACTATGATGAAACTATGCAACAATGTATAACGAAAACAGTGGAAAAGTTGCAGTCTGAGGATACATCTAAACGCCCAGGGATGTTGCTTGGGAAAATTCAGTCTGGTAAGACACGGACTTTTATTGGTGTAATGGCTTATGCTTATGATAATGGATTCGATGTTGTTATAATTTTAACTAAAAATTCAAACGCACTAGCTCAACAAACGACGGAGCGGTTAACCCGGGAGTTCAAAGTGTTAATAGAGAATGAGCTCATGCGTGTTTATGACATTATGAAATTGCCAGATCATTTGAAAAAATATGCATTAAGGCAAAAATTGGCTTTTGTCGTCAAGAAAGAAACTAAAAACATGGATCGACTTCGCAAAGCTTTCTTTGAGCAGTATCCAGCTTTAACAGAGAAGAAAATTTTGTTTATTGATGATGAGGCTGACTTAGCCAGTATTTCTTTTGAGAAAGACAAAGAAAGCAATATTGTTGAGTTGAGGACAATTGCAAGTAAAATTGACAAAATGAGGGCTGACCTAGCAGATTCTTCTTTTTTGCAAGTGACGGCTACACCATACTCACTTTATTTACAACCTGAAGATATGTCAGTCCATGAGTTTAAAAAATATGAACCTACTCGTCCTGCCTTTACAGAGTTGGTGCCTATTCACGATAAATACATTGGTGGTGAAATGTATTTTGAAAACTCTCAAGTAGATGGTCATATGGCTCAATTCTTGTTTGAAGAGGTTACTGAGAGTGAGCTAGATGTTTTAAGAAAAATAGATAAGCGACGAACACGAGGGGATTCACTAATAAAGCATAAAAATGTACTTTCTATGAGAAAGGCGCTTGTGAATTTTTTGGTTGGCGGAGGAATTCGCCGGTGGCAGCAGAAGCAGCTCCAACAGAAACAGAAAAAGTATTCGTTGATTGTGCATACAGAGAGAGGAAAGGGTGCACATGCGTGGCAGGAATACTTAATGACAATCTTGGAAGAGGAATTAAAAATTGCTGCTGAAGGAAATCATCCTGTATTTAAAGAGTTAATCGAAGAGGCCTATTTTAATATATTATGTTCATTAACTACTATAGATGTCATTATTCCGTCATTTGAGGAAATTTTGGAACTAGTCAGAGAGGCTCTAATTGAAGAAGAAGTAACAATATCGATCGTCAACTCTGAAAAAGATGTAGATCAGTTGCTGGATGAAACAGGTCAATTAAGATTAGATTCGCCTTTTAATATATTCATTGGTGGACAGATTCTGGATCGTGGGGTTACAATCGACAATTTAATTGGATTCTTTTATGGTCGGAATCCTAAACAATTTCAACAAGATACCGTACTTCAACATTCACGAATGTATGGTGCTCGTCCACTAGAGGACGTAGCTGTTACCCGCTTTTATACTACGCCATATATTTGGAATATTATGAGTAAGATTCATGAATTTGATAGTGCTCTTCGTGAAGCATTTGAACGTGGGGGACATGACCAAGGCATTATTTTCATTCAAAAAGATTTAGCCAACAAAATTATACCTTGCAGCCCTAATAAAATTATGCTTTCGCAACTTACCGTTTTGAAGCCCCATAAACGAATTTTACCGGTAGGTTTTAATACAAAGTCTAAAACGGCGATTGAACGAACCGTCAATCAAATCAGTCAGTTATTAAATGAAGCAGAACGAATGAGTAGCCTCAAAGACGATTCCAGTTTTACAATATCTGTCGAACTAGCAAAAGAAATTTTATCTCTAGCACATTCAACAGTAGAAATGGAAGATGGTTACGTTTGGGATATAAGCGAGTATCACTCCGTATTAGATTACCTAACAAAGGAAGTGGATCAAAATCCAGAAAGTCTTGTTTGGATTGTCCGACGGGAAAATCGTAACATAAAAAGAATTGATAATAACAATAAATTTGAAAATTCACCTGATACACCTAAGGGAGAACGTGGAGAACTGACCGTTGCTAGACAATTAACATCACACATCCCGGCATTGATTATGTTGTGTCAAAATGGATTAGTCGAAAATAAATGGCGCGGCGCGAAGTTTTGGTGGCCAGTTTTGGTTGTACCACAGAATATAACAACAACTATCTATTCTAAGAAAACTACTAATTTATAAAAACTTGAAAGAGGGAGGCTTTTTTTCTTATAGAACAAGCCTGTGAGTAGGCAGTAGAGAGACTAGACGACCAACACGGTCGTCTTTTTTCTATTCCCGCTCCATTGTAGCAAGAGAGGGCTAACGACCTATTTTGTCGAAATATAAAGAAAGGATTATTTTCCCATAGGAACATACATTCCATGACAAATAGATGACCCAACCCTATGATTTCATACTATTAACAGACTGATTAATGAATCTAGATATCCAATTTAAGCTGCGAGTATTATCTAAGCTCTCCGGGATGGAAGCAACCATTGGGAGGCTTGTAGGAATATTTCATGACGAGGATTACCGGGAAGGCCTGTTTGGCAGTATCCTTCAATCTGCATCCAGTCAGAAGATTTCTACTTTTGAGCAATCGATCCAATTACTAACTACTACAAAGTACTAAGGAATTTGGCTAAATGGCCCTAAGCTAGGCAGACCATAAAAGAAAATCAAGAACATGATCGGAAGCAAGAGCGCCAAGACGACGCAGCAGAGGTTCTGCGTATTCAAAACGGTTCAGTGGGCTTAGGCTGCATAAGTCTTATTCAGCAAGCCCTATTTAGGAGGCGTCACTTTATCCTATAGCATAGAACATATGTTTCATGACATCATTATGTCAATTTGAGAGAGTATACTTATTAAATATAGCCGAATGGAGATGGAATACTTGCCAACAATCGAACTAACTGAAGAAATGCTTAAATCCAATGGCTGGGCCTACTTATTTGATTTATCTCATTTAAAGGGATCACAAAATGAAGATGCGATTAACGAACACATTCGGAATATTTATTTGTCTGCCGTTGAAGCGCTGTCCAAACAAAGATCCAAAAAGTTAAAGAAAGGTCCCTTTGTTATTTGGAATTGTTTAAGAAGACTAGTCGGGGATAATAACCAGCCAACTGATGGTTACGTATTGATAGTAACTCCTTTCTATCACGAGGTTGCCGGCAGGGATGTTGACCCAATCGTTGAAAAAATGTGGCAACATAAAGGATATATTAGAGCTTCCTCAGCGATTCCTATATTAGAGGGTGCGGTTCCTGCTTGCCTATTTGAAGATGGGCAGGCCTATCCAATAGAGCTGGACGAGGAATTTTTCTCCCAACTATCGAATCTATTTGAAGAACATCAATACATGTTATCCCTTAACAATTATGGGATGGAGCTTCGTTCCAACCCGTATGAAAATTAGACGACTACTCAGGTCGTCTAATTTTCATCGCGTTTGCAATATCTATGACTCATTATGTAAAAATGACCAATACATGAGGATATTACCATAATAATATACATTCCATGACATTCTATTGCCCTACTATTATGATTTAATAGATCTAGAAGAAACTTATTAGGAGCCATTCCTGTAATGAAGTAATTTGAGCTTTGAAAGAAAAATGCGCCTTTAGTATACTGGAATCGTTCCGGGAAGAAAAAACCACATGCGAAAAGAAGCGCACACATGAAGTATAAAATGAAACAGAAACAGAATCAACGTATTACGCGAATTAAGGAAGGTACCTTAGTCGTTGGAGCAGATAGTACGAAGAAAATCCATGTGGTTCGGGCTGTGGAAGTGTGGTCAGCGAGCTGATAGGATATGTCTTCCCCGACCAGTACTGCTTTTACAAACAAAGAGATAAGGTCGCTGTGGAAAATGTGCTGCTTCTCCGATGGAACCGACATCATCATTTCCGCTTGTGAATCGTTAAAAGAACAGCTTCATCTGTTTCCTCATGAGGTGTACCATCATTTCTATCGGAATTTGAAAAGGGGATTACTTTGATAGAGGGATATTGGAATTTTTAATTAAGGAACGGTGGGGCAATTGCTAAAAAGATACATGTACGAATGCACATGCGGTTGGCATTATGAGCATCAAAGTGGAGGCTATCGGGAACCAGGAGATGTAGTTTCCGCTATCGAAAGCAAGCTTGACGAGCGAATACATCCGAGAGCAAAAAGGGCATGGCAGCAGCTGTTCATCCAACCTCTTCTTATTCAAGAGAGAGAAAGACCCAAACCGGTTCAGTTCAATATTCCGTCATTTTTACAGTCAAGAAGAAAGAACGCGGGCGATTCTGGACAAGCTGCGCTATCCGTTGATAAGCGCCATGTGTGCGAGAGCCGGTTATTAGGAGCATGTAGCTACTGCCGGATGGTTACTGAGCATTACGCGGTTTATTCATCAAATGGACATGAATTGATGCATCCGATACTTTGTGAAGCTTGCGGTGAGGATATCAAGGTTTTTGAAGACTTTACGAGCATTTCTTGCCCGATCTGCGATGAAAATGTGATCGCGGTCGAGATCAAATTAATTCCGGCAGATGTGTTAAGCAGACGCACTTTGTCTTTGCATCAGCAGCTTGAAAATGAATGCGTTAACCCGCGATACATCGGCATGGCTAAACGTCTTCTTTTGCTGCTTTCCAGATTCGAAAACGTTCCTTTAGCGGAGGACTCTGTTTCTGACTGGGCAGGAGCGGCAGTAAAAGTGATTGCGCTGCATGACTTAAGAAATCAGGGGAAGCTTGATGAGAATAAGGAGTCAAGTCCTAAGCTTGAGGAAAAGATTTGTCTTATCGAAGAGATACTGGATCATTTGGGGATAAGTAACATGTTTATTCATCATTCTGATACGGTGGTTTTCGCCGTTGGGGAGGAAGGGATCAGGGTATCCAATTCCTTAATCCCTATTTACCTAAATAAGTATGTGTTTGCTGCGGTTGAATGGTCAGAAACAAATGTAGGTTTCAGTGTGGACGGGCTCGTTTTGATTCCGAAAATAGAAAAGGTGGACCCTTCGTTGATATCGCCGGAGCAATGGGGAAAAAATCAATGGCTAAAATATATTTTACCAGCGAAACATATGGTTTTACTGGTGGGAGCAGGCAGCGGGCTAGGCGAATCGGCGATTGTTATTTCCAAGATTGCCCGATATTTTGGCTTGTTTACGTCCGCTGTCACAGGCCGTCCTCTCCCCTTAGAAGGAAGGGAAAGGCAACAGCGGGCTAATAAGTTGATAGGAAGGCTAGCGGCAGCGGTGGACTCGCTCCACGTTGTTCCGCAGCCATTACATACAGATGAAGCGGATAAAATTTCTGAACTGCTTCATAGGAGAGACGAGATGCTTCTTAAAGGCTTTAAAACATTGCTTCCGTATTTGCCAGAAGAGCAGGCATAGCATCCCGATCGGCAGATTCGCAAGAAGATGATGGATGTTCGGGGGTCTCGTTTGTCCAAGCCTTCGTGGTAACATTGAGTGTTACCGGTTCTGTGATACCCTATATACAAATGAAGGGGAGGGGATACAACATTCGTTCTAATCTTATACAAAATCAGCCGTTTACAGAGTTGCTAAAGAAGGCTATCATGGCCCGCCAGCTCGAATTGATAACGCGGATTCTTCAAAGCTCTAAGCTGGATCTTGCCGTAGCTGCATGGGAGATCATGTTAATGAAAAGCTTGAATGATGCGGAAATGCTGCTGGTACTGCAGAAGCTTACTATGGATATTCATACGCTGTTACCTAATAAAGAGACTTGGTTAACCCAAGCTGCAACCCAAGGAAAATATGATATCTGTGAATATCTTCTTAAACAGGGGGCAGACCCTAACCTTTGCAACGGATTTGAGGAACCGCCTCTCATCAGCGCAGCCAAAGGCGGCAGCCTCCGCTTGGTTGACATGCTGATACACTACGGCGCGAATCCCCTGAAACGGGATAAGCAAGACCAAACGCCATTGATGTGGGCTGCTTCAGCCGGAGCCCCGTCTCTTGTACAACGTTTTGTCAGCTTAGGTAATAACATGGATGACGGGAATAAATACGGACATACGGCTATTATTCGTGCATCGCAATCGCCCAATTTAGAAACTGTAAAATGCTTGCTGGACATGGGCTGCGATATCCAGGGAGCGCTTAAAGCCTTCATCATTCGACGCAGATACGAAGCCTTACAGCTTCTCTTGGAATACGGCGCTAACCCTAATGAGGTTTGTTCCAAATCCGGAGGCACCCCGTTTCAGTTTGCGGCTTGCGAGGGGGACTTAAGGATTATAAAGCTGCTGCTCCAATACGGTGCGGATCCTCATGTTACGGGGAATGACGGCGAAACGGCTTTAATGTGCGCGGCGGAATTTGGACATGGCTCCGTAATCGATATCCTGCTGTCGCAGCAGGTTGATTTATCGTTGTGTGATGTAGAAGGAAAAACAGCGGTAGATTACGCCCAAAAACAAGGCCAGACTTATATAAAACGCAAGTTAATGCTGCAAGGAGGCAGGAAAGGCAACGACCGCATCGTGTATTTTCAGCCATACCGCACGCCGCAGAAATCGCAACCTCGGATATAAGACAAGACTTTTAACTTTTAAACTAATGAATGGAGAGTGCTTATACAATGGATACAATCCGTACTAACAAGGATAACGCTATAAATGAAGCAGAGGAGCAATGGGAGGTAGATAACATCCATAGAGATACGCTGCTTCCAGAGTCAAGTGAGGAGAGCACTCAAGATGAGCTCAGCGGGCTGGAGCAATCGCCGCTTTTTCAATTGTCTCTCGCTTCCAAAGAGCTGTTCCACAGCAACTTTTTATCTTGGCTTCTTTTGCAATACCCCGCACTGGGTGCTGAAGTGTTAGCACGTTGGATAGGTGAAGAGGGGAGTAGCTGCAGCATCAACAGAGTAGAGAGGGAACAGAAAAACCGGGATTTAGTCGTCTACTTTACTGCTGCAGCAGGTCAGAGTAAGGTATTAACGATAGAGAATAAAGTGAAAAGTACCCCCGACTTGGCCCAGCTTGAGAAATATGCCAACGGAAGCGGTGATCAGGATTATTTTCTGTTGCTAAGTTTAACTCGACCGTCCTTTATGATGGGGGATTCCATCCAACTGCAGAACGGCAAAGTGTGGGCGTTTCTCAACTATAAGCGATTAGGGGAGCTGCTTGAACCTCTTTGCGAGCCGATCCGGCAGTCTAGCCCCTACCATGCTTTTCTTTTAAGAGATTACGTATCGTTTATTAAGAAGCTTCATCGGGTTGGTCAATCGGCCGAACTTAATCCCGCTGTGGACAATTATGATTGGTACGCTCCTTCTAACCGGTGGTTATCGCGATTAAGAACGCTACGCTTGTACGATTTGTATGTAAAGCATGTCCATGCCCAGCTGGCTTGGGAATTTCATAAACGAATGGAATCAGAGATTCCGTCCTTGCCTTTAACCTTGGAAACTGCTTGGGAAAATGCACCGGTCGGCCATGCTTTCACCAATTCGGGGATGACCAAAGGTACAGGTTTAAGCGAAATTAAGTATGTAGTCGGCACATTGAGTGGAAAACCCGTTGTGTTGGGCGTGCAAATCCAAGGGGAGCAGTTCAGATTGTTTGTGGAAAGCAGAATCAAAGCTAAGGAAATGGCCGAGATGCTTTTGCAGGAAAAGGAATGGTTCCGCTTTGATCAAATCGATTTGTTCGAAGGACAGGTGTATCCGATTCGCCGTGGACAGACGTTCAATTCATTTACGACCACGTTCCAATACCAATATGTCAAACTTAAAGAATGCTCCATTCAGGAGCTTATCCGAATATCGGTAAATTGTATAGCAAAATTACACGATAATAAGCAGCGTATCGTAGAGCTTCTTTGCCTCGACACGAACTGAGGGTACCGATATGGAGCTTGAGCATTTTGTATGGTTAGTTAAAGGTGATAGCATGAACCGGGTTACAAGGAATGGGCAGGTGTACTCCCTATACTTTGAAGGAGAAGGCTTCATCGAGCTGTTGGAAAATGGATGGACGCTGATTCGCATTTCCACCCAACATCCTTTTTTTCAATCCTTTGCCGCAGCTTACCCAAGGTTTAGTGATACCTTGCTTCCATGGGCGAATCATTTATTAAGCTGCGCCTACAGTTGTCCAGCTTGTCACGGTCCAACTATTTATGTACCGGAGTTAGATCAGCCTGATTTCTGCTGTTCCCGGTGCGGTAAAAAACAATTACACGAATTCATCGATCTGCTGCTTCACAAATGGATGCGGCACGCAGGAAAGGAAACGGTCGTCGCTTTTATTAACGGGTATTGTAAGGAGATATGCGAGAGCATGTCCTTTTTTACCCATGCCGGTGACCTGTCCACTCTGGCCGACCAGATATGGATTGAGGCGTTTGATGAGCCTTTTTTCTCTGGTACACGGCAGTATGCGGTGGCCCAAAAAATGCTGAAGCTCAAGCACGGTGACAATCAGCTCGCCTATTTCCGTTCCCATCTGGAGCGAAAGCTGCTATATCACAACCAGATGTATGAACCATGCAGCCCCAAGGAGACAATCAGCCTCATGCAAAAGCTTACTGTGGCGGAATGTATCGAGGCTTTGCTGGGGAATCCTGTTCAACTGCATTCTGTTCTTATGAACACTAGCGGGGTACTGTATCGATCGTTCAAGTCGTACGAGCTGTCGGGGGATGCTGTTGCAGGCAATTTGGCGGATGAACAGGAAGCAATCGAGATGATTGATAAGTATATCGAATGCGGGTCATCGACAACGACCCGAAACGGTCAGATCACCGAGCATGAGCAGTACGGATTATTAAAGCTGAGGGACGGCACGTACTATCCCGCTTGGTTGACGTTCACGACGGATAGTCCTCCCGGGCTTCCGAAGAATGTGGAACTGTATTTTCATTCAATGCCCGGTCAATCGGTTGAATGGAAGTCGATGGTGCGGTTTTTACACAAAGACGTACAGGACATATTTCCATTGCAGTATAGAACGATAACCCAAAATCAGTGCGTGACCTACCCTACAAATGAATGGCAAGAGCTTACCATTACAGCAGAAGAGGTGGCCAACTATGAATAATAATCGTTATGAAGTGCTTCATACCCTAGTATTTTGGAAAAAGACATTGCACCGGCACGAATACCTTGGATTCACCTTGTTGGACCTTCAAACCGGTGAAAAAGCAGGCTATACCTTTGATGAGGCTTTCAAGCTTATTCATTCCTATGGAGGTACCAATGCTTCTGCTGAGCAATCCGCTGATGGCAGCAGCAGACGGTTAGAGCCGCGCACAGAGCTGCAGCTACCGCCATTCACTGACCCGGTGTGGCATCTTTCTGTCAGTACAGACGACCAGCCTTATCCGCAGAGCTATTCAGATAAGCTAAAGCAAGCCGCTGATCGAGCGGTGGATGCGGATATACGTTGGAACCTGGAGGTTCAGAAACGAAAGTGGAAACAAAAAGCGCAGCATCTGTACGATCACATCTATACAGCAGCGGAGAAGGAGAAGCGGAAAACCGCAGAAAAGTGGATCGGGAAAGCGGCTAATATTGTTGTATTAAGCGGGGCGGGCATAAGCACGGAATCCGGTGTACCGGATTTTCGCTCTGGAGAAGGCGCAATTTGGGAGAACCCGTTGCAGCTCATGAAAATGAGTGCGCTTTATCGCGATGCGAATCCCCAGCAATATTGGGCGACTATTAGAGCTTTGTTATTGGGGTCATTGAGCGAGGTGCTTCCGGTTCAAACAACAGGAGCGTTGGTGCGGGCCATGGAATTGATTCAGCCCAATTCAGGCCATTTATTTTTTTCGCATCTGGAGCAGATGGGTAAGCAAGTAACTGTCGTTACGCAAAATGTTGACGATTTACATGAGAAGGCAGGCAGTGCCAGGGTGCTCCATCCCCATGGAGAAATCTTACAATCCCGCTGCCCCGTATGCGGCGAAAGTTCAGCTACATGGGCTATATTAAACCAACCGAACCCTCTGGGTGTTCATTATAGTGGGGGCAAACTGTGCGAAGGGCTGCTTGTTCCTGATCTTGTCTTATTCGGGGATCCGATAAAGGACTCGGACGAAATTTATGCGATCGTGGGGAACGCGGACCTGCTTATAGTTGTGGGAACCTCGCTTCAGGTTGCACCGATGAATCAGCTGCCCGGTTATGCATTGGGCGCAAAGAAAATATTGATTAATCACGAACAGACACCTTATGACGATGAGTTTGATCTTGTTTTACACGGTCCGATAGGAAGCATATTGAGGGAAATGGAAGCCTCGATATTTCAGGGGTCAGGCAGAAAAACGACACAACTCATATGCGGAGTTTGTAAGACGAATACAGCAGAAGGAGTCTACGCATCGAAGATTGCGCCGGTCTCTGGCGCTTACTGTCAACCGTGTATGATTCGTGGCGCAGAACCGTATGACCTTATCGTTACCAAGCTATCGCGGATGAACAAGAACGGTAATGAGAGGAGTCCAAGACTTCAGGCCATCATTGAGTCCACACTGGAGATTGCCGGGAAAACGAATGAAAATTTAATATATGATGTTGCACTCAAAAGGAAGCAGTGATAAACGAAGCATTTTTATCTAAAGGGTACTAATTCCATTTGTTTATAATGACATATTTTAGGTTTGCAGGTATTATTAGTAGGTACAATGATGGATGAAAATAGGACCTGGGGTGATGACATGGAGACGGAACTACGGACATTTATCAGCCGTTTCCCACAGGAGTGGGTCTTCAAATATAAATTATTTACTCTGTTTGACAACGAGGTTGCCCAAGGCATCCGAAATGAAGATGAGGTATGGCTGGAGAAGGAATCATTGTGCCGGGAGCTTCTGTTGCTCGCCGCTGATCCGGAATGTAAGCAATATTACACTAATATGATAAAGGTCAGGTATAAAAACCTGCTCTCACAACCCTGTTCATCCAATAAAGAATTACTGGATCAACAACAATTGGTGTATGAGCAGCTAACCGCCATCTCCTCGGGGAGAAAATCTAAGGATTTGCTGATAGAGATTTTATTTGAGCAGCTGTATTTGCTGGAAGAACGCCGTACTGAATTATCTAATACAGAATACAGCGAACAAAGAGCCGGCTTTAGTGGGAAGATGGTGGACTGTCTGCTGACGGACACCGTCTATCGCCAGCAGCTGATAGAGGCTATGCAAAAGGGAGCGACCTTTCTTCAACCGGTCTCGGATGAGGACCTATTGGAACATTTGGAGGCTTTGTTTCGAAGACTCTTGGAATTCAGGAGCGCATTCGATCCTCTCTACCGGCAAAGCTTAGCACAAGTGTTTTATATGCAGTCACAGCTTGATTCGGATATTGATCATCAAATTTCCTATTACCGGGAAGCGGTACAGCATGCGCCTGAAGAGACTCTATATATCAATGCCTTGGTCGAGTTGCTCCAAAACAAAGTGACGACGGTGCCGGATACGGCCGAGAACAAGGTTGAAAGAACTGCATTCTACAGGGAATTGTTGACCATGACGAAAGACCCAGTATGGAAACGACCCCTGATTCAGCTTTTGGTCGATAGAGAAGGACAACTTACCGACAGAGTAAACGGAACTAGCAAGATGCAAAGGGATCCGATTTACCGGGAATTGAAAAGCATCTATGAGGAGCTGCTTCAATTAGCCCCGGAGGATACGCGCTTTGCCTTCGGACTCATCGGAGTCTTAAACAAACTTGGGGACAATATTAAAAGAGGCGGGGATTTGAAGAAGGCATATGAGATCTTTGAGCATATCCTGACGATTTCCCCGGAGGATGCTGCTGCCATTTATCAAATGGGTCTTATCCATATGCGTAATAAGGAATGGCCAAAGGCTTTTGAAATTCTGGATCGAGTATATAAACGCCGTAGAGGCATAACCAATCCAAAGACAGTCATCGAGTTAAGCTACACCTACGCGATATGCTGTGCGCACCTGGGATTGATAACCAAAGCAGTGGAGGCACTTAACGAAGGGGTGCGACTGGATACGGAACGGGAACACATCAAGGAATTTACTTTTGTGGAGCTGTACTTGGACATCATTCAGAGCGTTACCCTTTACTCGATCAAGGAAACAGATGGAGATAACAGGTTAGTCACGGCCAAGGAATTAGAGGATTTGATTTCTTCGATTGATGAAGCTAGCAATAGGGTGCTATTTGATTACAGAGATCCTTACAGTGCTAAATTTTATGGGCCTTTCGATACGTTTCACTTCATGGACAGTGCGGAGCGGGCTCATATTCTGTATGCGATTATGCGGTCCAACAGGTCTCGAACCTACGAGCAAATCAATGTGGAATGCTTTTATTCGAAGCCTAAGACTAATTCAGCCATAAAGAATCAGATTTCTCATTTGCGAAACGATAATTTAAAAAGTTGCTTTAGCGGACAGGAAGATATGAAAGAGATAGTGAAAGGCGACGGAGGATATTCGTGGAGATTTCATGGGAAAAGTTATGTTGTCACGAATTTTGAATATCAACAAGAATAACACCTGCGGGTATCAACGTATGATACCTCCTTGCTGTACAATCAACATATGAAAGTAATCGTAAGATACATGGGAGGAATCGTACCGGATGCTAACGAACACACAAAAGGTGCACTTGTTTTATTTTGAAAAAGCCGCTGAGGAGCTGCTGTCGCTTGTAAAAGGGAAAAAAATCAATCCTCACGCTGCACCCGTAAGCACGATGCGGAAACGGCTTGCTTACTTAAAGACCACAATCAAAAAGGCGGAAAAACGGGAAAGCAAACTACGGGCTTTCGACAGATTGAGAGTTCGGTTGAACCGTACGGCTAGATTGCTAGACTTAGGATCCCCGACGATCATAATCGAGAGCGAAATATGCTGCATAAAGAGGCAGATCGGGGAGTTGCGACTCGTTTTGAACGGAGTGAGGCCTAAACTGGATTATTCGGAGAGGCAGGAGTTCATTGAGCTTAACGAAATCGAGGTTGTCATGAGCAAATTGCCGATAAGAGAGCGTGTTTACATTATGAATGAGCATCTATTAGGCTATCGGTTCAAGTAAGGAAAGCATCCCGCTTACTACATTTATAACGGAGGTTACAGAATATGAGTCAAGAACCATATGATCCGATTGTCGAGCTTGCCTATATGAAAACGAAGCAGCGGGACCCGGTTAACGATTGATTTTCATGCGAAGATCAATGCTTGGGACGGAACTATTGAAAGACTATCATTTATAGAAAACTACCTTATAGGACCGCAAATGAATAAAATCACTGCTAGAGGGATGGCTCCAGCCAAGCAAGAAGATTTCGTATACCTAATGACACAAGAACAGACGATCAAAGAAAAGATAGCACAATTATTTCAAATTCGTAAAAATGGAACGCTGGATGAGAACATGACAAATCGAATTAAAAATGTGGAATTTGAACAAACGGTTAAGAATCATCCGAGTCGGAAGGGTTCGGCTCCAGACCAATATGTTCATCGTTTTTTGTGTTGTGTTTTTATGGAAATTATGACCCCAATAGCTAAGAAAAATGATTTAAAGGAGATTGGGAGAATATTAGAGATCTATGATACTTCTATTTCCTTCGTACACCTTCAGGTAAGGGTTACGGGTAAAGTAGAAGGCTCCTTAGAGAGATTAAATCTGCTCGACGAAGTAGCAAAGTGGGGTTCCTTTAGGAAGGCAGTTATCGCCTATCACATTCTGGATGCTAACAAGGAAACTTTGAAACAACGCTTGTGAAGAAGGGTAGTTTCTGCGAATTTCAATGACTCTCGAACGGGGGCAGGCCATCGTTGGCTGCTCCATTTCGCACTAGCTAAAGGATCGAATAATCCTTTCTTCAACGAACATATATTCTCTGACATCTAGTTGTCATTATCAATAGGTATATTAGGATTAAAAGTTCGAAGAGGAGGACGACGGGGTGATCGTCGATTTCAAGACGGATCGTTATGAGCTTCAGAATGAGCAGCAGCTTGTGGACTTCTATAAGCCCCAGGTGCTTGCTTATGTGGAGGAGTGGGAGCGGACGAAAGGTGGTAACGTGAAGGAAGCAGGGCTTTATTTTATCGATAGAGGTCGGTATGTCCTAAACTATGGAGACGCTTATGGATATTAGTGAGAATAGGGAAGAATTCGATCATGGACTTCATATTGTCCGAGGCAGCTTTGACCAGTTGGAAGTATGGTGCAGGGAAGTAAAGTCGGAAAATGATTTTTTGTGGGACGTTATTCTTGCATGCGGCAATGAAGCTCTATGGCAGAAGCTTTTTATCGCGTTAGCTGATTACAATAGAGAAGATGGTGCCGCTCTTATTGTTAAGAAAATTCGTGAATTGCTCGAACACAACCAATATTCATTGGCCTTAATAGGTCTTAATCACCTTGAAGCGATTACATATAAAGAAGGTGAAGAACCATCGGGATTGATTCAGATTTCGATCTCATCTATTCTTGATTTAATGTTTGCAATGAACATACCTGACCTAAATGAAATGGATAGGCTATTAATGGAAACCATGAGCTGGATGAAACGAACAGCCCAGTCCCCATTAGGGGATAGTGTTCATTCCTATTTACATGAGAACCACGCTAGATTGAATCAATTGATAGCGGATACGAATACGCCAGAGCTCATCATGTTGTATTTGCATGCTTTATTGGCATTTGATTTTTATTATCCCCTTAGAGACATGGTGGCCTATATTTTGGACAAAGAGTGGCCGTTTCTGGATGCGAAAATTCAGGAGGAGCAGTACATTCACTTTTTATGGATAGCCTTATATGTTTCTATGGATGATGTTTTACTGGAAGCTTCCGTGGAAAGCCGCCGGTTTATTGACCAAGCACATACCCCGGAAATGCTCCTATATAAAAAGTATAGCGCCATGAAGAAAGGTGGGGAGTGTAGCCGTCAGACAATCGCAGATACCCTAGCTCTGATGAATCAAAGCCGAATGTATGACGATTACCAAAAGATGAAGCTATGGGAAGAGCTTTCAATATTTCTCAAACCACTAGCTGAATCTTCGGTTACCATTGAGTTACCGACCAAAATACCTACCAATATGAAGAAAGCCAGCAGTATCTGGCAAATTAAGAATAAAACGGACCATTGTCCACATTGTCGCCCAATTAAATTGGTAAAAGAGCTTTTCCTAGTTGACGGATTCAAGAAACATTCCGCACCGGCACAGAAACAAATAGAATTTGAATTGCTAACCTGCACCACTTGCACCAGAATATATGCCTATGACAGCACCAAAAGAGAAATGAACAATGCCCTTGAACCTTATAAGTGCGCAATTCAATTGGATCCAGTTGATTATCCGCCCAAGCAGGCAGCAGCTAAACCAGCGGTTCCACCAAAAAAAGTGGTAATAGCGCCAACAGCAACGAAAATATCGTCAACACCGAAAGTAACCAAAGCAACCAAAACAGCTATAATGAATGAGCACTTTGCATGGCCAAGTACGGACGCGAGGGAATCTCAAGGGAAATCTAATAAAGAAAGCACCTTTAAAGATGAAACGCGTCTGCATCGAATGGGTTACAAAATTACTGGCCTCAATCGAATGAAACGGTGGGACATATTGGTTCGCAAAGTGATTCCCAAGATGGCTCTTAAAGAAATCGTAAATACGATTGCAAATAATGTTCGTCTACGCAAGTCTCAGGAAGGCGGTCATACCAAATTTGCCTACGCTATTGCAGAGTGGGAGCATGACCTGAAACGTCTCAAGCAAGAATATTACAGCTCGAATTTTACATGGCCACAATATTGAGGAGGTTAGTGGATGATAGACATTAAATTATTGGAAGTATTTCGTTTTCTTGGGCTTGATCAAGATCTTTTTAACGAGAACTTAATTTCTTTTCGATTCGTCAATGATAACATTAAGGCTACTTATTTTGAGGACTGTACTTTCAAACAAATTCAGATTGGAGAGACCACTAAACTTGATATCGAGCGACTTGCCGAACTACTCCGGTTATGCGAAGGGATGAGGAAAGAAGATGACCTTTACGAATTGATTTATTCAAAGCCTTTTCTCATACAAATCCCCAAAAGCTTGAATCATATTCTGATCAATCGTGTCGAATCTTTAATAATGCCCCATCCTACACTTACCCGATTATGGGATCGACGAGTGCCCTATCACCTTAACGAAGAAGTGATCATTTATCAGGAGAAGGGAAAGGTTGTGAAAGGGCCACATGAGGGGCAAAAGCTGCTGAAGTCGTTAAAGAAGATGTATTACCAGATGGCTTACGAAATGAATTCATTTTCTGCTCAACATAGCTCAGGTTCGGAGGATATCCAAAAACATACGGAAACTGTGACCTTGCCGAATGGAGATCTTATCATTATCCACTTTGCTGAAAATGCGGAAATTGTGGACATGAGTCATATGATGAAGTGATATTTGTTACGTATGGTCAAAGTGAATAAGAGGGTTATGCGTATGGCTTCGCTTCAAACGATGATCAGTAACGCAAAAGTTTTATTGTAGGAACAAATATTGATTATACATGTGGTGATAATGAAGTGCCTCGGGAACAAGAATTTCTTTGATGTTGTTTTTGGGCTGTTATTTTGTTCACCAGATCGAGCACTGTAATTAATAGAGCAATTATCTGAGAAGAATGCGGAGACTATGGCGGGAATGATCTCCGAACAAACGGAAGCATACAGGCTAGGTGGCCACCAACAGTCTGAAAGGAAACAAGAATTGAATGCCTATTTAACATCACGAGGAATAGAGTTTGAAATTAATTCCGAAGGAACAGACATCATAATTTCCGCTTGTGAAGTGTTAAAAGAACAGCTTCATCATCTTCCTCATGAGGCGTACTATCATTTCTATCACAACTTGAACAGGGGATTGCTTTGATTGTGGAAATACTGGAGGAAATTAATAAAATGTGGTTAATTGTTCCTAATTTAAAGAAGGGAATTGTCAGTATATGTTGAATTATAATATAAGGCCTACAGATAATAGTTCCTTTGAACTAGTGATTATAAAAGTTTATTGTTTGGACTGTCAGTAAAATAATAAAGTAAACCTGAGTGTTATACTATTCTTACGTAAATTGTTAGATACTTGCCGAATCGGATAAATTAATGGAGGTTTAAGGATGGCAATAGATGTGGAAAAGACATTAGGTCGTATTCACGAAGTCAATATATTACTTAATTCAAATGTCCAAGATGCTGTGCAGTCTGCTAATGAATCAAAAGCAGCATCAGACCAATTCGTGAAAGAACTAGATTTATTTCACAAAGAAACTAAGCAAAAGATTGAGGCTGCTGGTAAAGAGTTAGCTAAACAATTGCTCCAATTAGAGAGTAATGTGAAGTCAGAGATGATGAGAACTGCAGATATAACATTACAGAATGCAAAAAGTAACTATGACGCCCTTAAAGAAGCCAACAATCTTCTTCAGAAGGAGCACCAGTTTATTATACATAAGCTTAATGAACAATTTGAGCAGAATCAGGCGGCTATCAAGGTACTCGGCGTTAGCATGGATAAACATTCGAATGCTATTCTTAGTACTCAGAATAAAATGACGGAGAAGCTTTCTATGCTGAACAAGGCCTTAAACGATACCAGTGGGCAGTTAAGGTTACACAACGAAACGATGCTTAACAAATTCGAAGATCAAACCAAGATGATGAGAAAAAGTCAAAGGAAATGGTTCATTTGGCTTATCGTGTTAATTATCATTGGATATTTTTACGAGGAGAGTATGTTGTATGAAGCCTACAATTACATTTTCCGGTAAGGACATCTTCTTTACGAATTTGGATGGCAAGCACACACTCTCTCCCTATTATTATTATGAGCATGATCATATGATCGTCGGGAATCAGGTGAATAGAGCGATCGACTTGTATCCAATGTCCATCTCTAACATTTACATGGAAAAAGATGAAACCAAGATGGAATCTTTCCTTAAAACACTTCATTTATATACCATTCAACGCTTCAACATAAGTAATTATAATATTCAAGTTGAGTCACGATTGAAGGTACTGCATCTACTTATAAAGCGTAGCCTTCCGAATCAGATAGTCGAAACAATCAACAACAGACATATCGGAAAATTATCAATGGAATGGGACAACGAAGTGCAGGAAGCACTATCAAGCGTCATCGCAACTCACCTCATGTATACGGAAGAGGTTTCGAGCTATTTGTATCCAGTGGTCAAGCGGATCATTCACCTACGAATTGCTAATCATCTCCATGAGCTATTGGAGCACGGCACTACCCGAGTTGATTTGAAGGTAGTGGATGAGAGAGCTACAGTTCAAGTGATTCGCAAAGAAGTAGGCCTTGACATACCAGCTCTTCTACGTTTAATCAATTTGTATAAACATCCGCAGATTAAAGAAGAAAAGATCCTAAAGGCGCTCTACGAGATGTATGACGATAATTTCAAGGTGACTTTCATCAGCCCTTTCTCTTTCGGAAAATCAACTCTCATTAATGGAATACTGGGTGAGAATCTGCTGAAGATGGACATTAGGGCGGAGACAGCAATCGTAACGAAAGTTATAAGCGCAGACGCCAACAGGCTTTATGCCAAATATAAAGATAATCGCATTGATAGGTATACTTTCGATAGCTATAACGAGCTAAGAGAAAAACTAGCAGGACTTAATGGGGTACGCAGCGATGAGGTACCGCTTGAGGTACAGATTTATCATACGTTAGAGCATCTCCCGTGTGTGACGATTATCGATGCGCCTGGACTAAACTCAAGGCACGCCGATCATAACAACAAAGCATTGGATGCTTTTCAGATGAGTGATCTTGTCCTCTTTCTGATCAATCCGGCTCATATTGGAGAGGCGAATTTTTCGAGGCAAATAAAGGAGTTCATCGATTCGATGAATGAAGACGAAAGCAAAGTATATGGATTCGTTCTCTCTAAGCTGGATTTATATAGTGATGATTACGAATTGGTCATTAAGGAATTGGAAATTGTATTGAAGGATTTGGATCCTTCTTATAACACAAATCATGTGTTTTTCGTTTCAGGCTACTTTGCTCTTATAGGTAAGCAATTACGAGATGATAAAATACAATTGACCGATGTTCGTAAATCACAAGGTGTTTTTGTTTTGGAGAATGATGAGATTATTTCAGGACGTTCCATTGAAAAGCATCATGCCCGTGCTTTGCTCCAATTCAGTCAGATTGAGCGGCTGGAGCAATTTATTAAGGAAAGAGGTGTTGGCCGGTATGATTCAAACCAATTCGATCTGGGTCGTAGAGAGCAAGAAGCAATTGGACACACTACACGCTCTTAAATCTAAGCTGCGGTATAAGGCAGTGGTATTGGAGTCTGAGTGTGACATTACGACTCTACCTAGTTATGATATGGTTTTTTTTCTACTTACACCTACAAAGATTGGAAATAAATTTTTTATCGAAGCCATAAAAGAAGTGCTGAGCATACGTCAAAATAGTAAAACGATTTTTATGGCTATAGATGATTGCTACCGACTGGACGAACAAGAACTTATGAAAGTAACGCTGGAGCTAAAGTCATCTATTAAATACCTGATCTCCAATCCGGCAGTATTCATGGTTTCGTCTTATTTTGCGCTACTGCATCTTCAGTATGAGCTTAAACAAGTTACCCTAGAGGATATTCAACACAATCGAGAGGTTATGATTCCAAACCAAGCTGATGGGATGATTACAGGACTGCGACTTAAGGTAGAACATATGTCACAGCTGTTGCAACTCAGCAGAATGGATAAAATTTATCTGCTTATAGAAGAGTTTTCCAAAGGGGTACGGAACACTGGGATCGATACGACCAAACAAAATTGGTTAATTTTAGGTCCAGATAAAACTGGAAAAAGCTTACTTACCAAGCAACTTCAAGCGAGTATAAAAGCATCGGGTTCTTTTCATTTCGCAGATAAAAGCCCGATTCCAGACGATATAGGCAGGTACTATGACGGAATCGTGATCGTACTTGATCTGGATATAAATCGAAGTTTGGCTTATTTGGAACGAATATGCTCCACCTATGTAGGATTAAACAAAATTATTGTCGTCAATAAAAGTGATGATTTTATGTTCTATAGGTTGAGCCAATCGAAGCTTCAAACAGATATGATGACCAAGCTTCGATTTATAACAAGTGATCCCGTCTTCTTCGTATCCGCTTATTACTATGAGCAATACATTAGATTGAGTGCGCAAGAAGTAACCATGGAGGATATCATACAGGATTCAAAAGTCGTATTCGCGGATCCGCTAAATTTTCCAATCGCTAAGGAAACGCATAGAGCCATTATGCCAGAATTGCTGCTAGTGCATTCAGGATTTAATAACCTACTACAAAATTGGGAGTGACGAGCATGCTGGAAAGATACGCTGAAACGAAAAAGTATTTATTAAATTTAATTAAGGAATTGGAAAAATCAAAGTATGTGGATCCATACATTATTGGAAACTCCATGCTATCTGAAGAGGTTATACGCTTGGAAAAAGGGGATTTTAAAATCGCCCTTGTCGCACCCTTCAGTGCCGGGAAATCAACCTTTATTAACTCAATCATTGGGAAAGACCTGTTAAGTATGGATATTCGCGCAGAAACGTCGGTGATTACAAAAATCAGCTATTCCAAAGATATTAAGATTGAGATTACATATCTGCAAAATCCAAAGGTCGATATTCTTGAGACAGATGAGTGTGGAGAACTCCTTACATACCAATCTTGTAAAGAAGTGTTGAAAAAAATTACAACCGTTAGAGATGAAACGAATGAGGAAAGAATCAAACAGGTTGTTGTTTATTGTCCATTAGATATTTGTAAGGACAATGTGGAAATTATCGATACGCCGGGTTTGTTCTCAAGACATGAGAAACACGAGGCTATCACTAACAATATTATCCCTCAAGTTAATGCCGTCATCTTCATGATTGATCCAGATAGCGTTGGTGAGGAGCATTTCACCGATAAAATCAGAAATTATGTACAATCTGCAAAGAGCTCTAGCTTGGAGGAGGACGGTCGCCATATTTTCTTCGTAATTAATAAAATTGACGTATTTGATGTTGAGGATATTCAAAAGGCCCGTCATGAATTAGAGGAAGTTCTCTCCGGTATTATTACGCGCCCTAACATTCATGAAGTATCCGCTTATTTCGGGATGAAGGGCAAGCAGCTGCTCACTAAGGATTTGGAGATCGCCGATATTCAAAAGGACAGAAAAATTAAAATTCCTGACCCGGCAGATCCCGAATACACGATTGCTGGAAAACAAATATTGGAGCAAAATGCGTCTGATATTATCCATTTCAGCAAAATTAAAGAGCTTGAGAAATCATTGGGAGAATATCTACAGAGCAAAAACAAATATTTGATCACCGACGTTATGTCAACGATTCGGAATATATTATCCGATACGATCAATAAGCTGAAGTTTGAAATTAAAGAAATGCAATCCATGATCAAAGAGAATAATACTGTTTATATTGAGAAAATAGATAAACTCCGCGGGGAAATCGATTCCTTAAAAGAAACCACCTTGAAGAGCATTCAAAGTCTAGTTTCTAAACGAATACTTGGTGGCATTTCTGGACATAGCCTGCAAGACGAAATATCAGATGAAATTGGAGGTCAGTTAGTTGACATAACAAAGGATATAGAAAGAGAATTATTCAAGAGATGGTCTAAGGCGAAGCAAAAAATCGACCGATATAACGCAGAGGAGATTGTTCAGTCGGTTATTTTGGATGCGGAAGAATATCTTGTGCTGAAGGTAAAGGAGATGGTTAGACAGTCGTTCCTAGCGGTCAAGACAATTATTGCTACCCTCATCGGCGATATCCAGCAACAGCTTGATAACGTTACTGAGAAATTGGAAGAGGCTGAGATTAAGAATCTTGGCTCTAAGATGAACCGGATCGGTAATTTGAATGTGGATAGCCTCGTAGGCGCATCAATGAACAAAATCGAGCGGCAATTTTCCGAGATCCTTGTATCTGTTGCGAAGGATTGCCAGGAAAAGGTTCAATCTGCGTATGAATCTTCAATTTCGATGGAAAAAGTGGGAGGGGCTTGGAACTGGCTCAAGGGACTATTTGGAGCGGAGGATTATGAGGAGAAATTCGATTTATACCGATTTAAACGTGAACTTGATGGACTTATCGACGAACTGACTGAAATAATGAAAAATAAATTGAGTGAAAGCGAAGTTTCCATTGCTGAGCCGATTGTTGATATGTCGAAAGAGATTGCTAAGGACATTAGCTCGGATGTGTCCAAAATCATCACGAACGTCGTGAAGATTAAACAAACTGTATTAGTGAACCTAAAAAAAGAGATGGACAAAAATGAAGATGAGAAAGAAGAATCGGTCGCACAAAAGCAAAAAAATATTGTGAAGGTTAGTGAAATCAGTCATCGTTTCGAGAGCAGAGTTAAACAGTTAGCAGAGGGAGATATGGAGCATGAACTTTCAGTCCAAAGTCCAGTCTATCAATAATTATCTTAACAAACTATACAATAAGCTCATTAAGGACGGTACAACGATTAACGATTGGTCGACTTTAGGCAAAAGTTATGGCTTAGAGCCAAATAAACTAGCTATTTATGCTTTAGCCATTAAAGAAGAAATTATCAGTGAATTAAATGAATTGCCCACTTTTAAAAATTTGGCAGAAGCAGAGCGGCGGCATCTCCTTACTTTGATTGACCAGATTCATCAGATGCTGATCATACCCAAATTCACTATAACCAAAGAAGAATGTATGGAGGAAGTAATGGTTGAGGTAGGTCATGTGAACCGTTCTGTGCGACCTTCTAAGACGACAATGCCTTATTTGAACATGGGAACACCGACGGGTGCAGTTCTCGGACTCGGACTTGGACTTTTGATTACTAAAAGTGTACCGGTACTTTTGATCGGAAGCATTGGCGTTGCAGTAGCAGGGTCGGTAATCCGCAAATCGATCAACTCGTCCAGGACGAATACACCCGCTGTAAGAACGATGCGCCAAACACAAACGCCTAAGCGTATGCAAACCAGAGTAAGCCAACAAAAGGTTGAGGCCGTCATTCTTAGACGAAAGGCTGTCATTGTAACTTTGTTCCGTAAATATATTAAGCAAATGGAAGAAGCGTGCGGACCTACTCTAACTTAGGAAGAGGGTTTCATCGATTGTGTTAGAAAATATAGGTAGTTTGAAGCGGCTAGACACATCATTGCAAGAAGCTCGATTGAATCATCCAGCAGTGGACATGGAACAATATCGTTTTTTTCACATACATAAAATTTGTATTTCGGATGCTCTTGACAAAGAGGAGCTTCAAAGTTTTGCGAATTATCGGATAAAACAATTTATTGCGTCATGGTCAAATAACCAGTCTCCCCTTATATTTCGGGTGAAGAGTGACCGCGCCAGTCGGACTATTTCGTTATACATAGGGGCTAGAAGGACGGACGGACAATCAATTGGGGAACGATTCAGTTCCTATTTTCAAACGGTGGATTTTCAAGAAATTAAGCTTCAGTCACCTACCACTGAGTTTCGAGAGCAGTTAGTCATTACCGGTATACCTGAAAAGAATGACACAAAATATTTCACCTATATAGAACCCTTCGTTAAAATGATTCATGACAAGGATATTATGCTGGAGATTGTGGCGAGAACTGTCCATAAGGCTGCTGTTATTCAGCAATTGCATACCGTAATAGAGCAGCGAACGACAAACTCGAAAAAGCTTAAAATGAGTCGATCGGAGAGTAAAGCAGAATCCGATACGTATTCTTCGAGCCATGGGGAAACGATGACTGATGCCAGCAATAGTGGCGGTAATTTAGTTGTCGTCAATTCAGGCAACTCGACAAGTGAAGGAAGAACGAGCTCAAGCTCTGACTCTAAAGGGATAACTGAAACGGTTACAACAAATATTGAGTATTCAGAGTATGAAGCCATACAGCTGGATCAGATGCTGGAACTGTATACAGTTAGATTACAGCAAGCTCTATCTTCTGGTTTATGGAAAACATCAATTTCAATCTATGCAAACGATCGGGCTGATCTTACCGCTATAGGTGAAGTATACAGGTCCACTTACAGTCCAGGAGCAATCGAGCCTTATCAACTGTTTGCATTAAACAAAGCCTGCGAAACTATAAGCTGGTTGGAGAATGACAGGGACAATCGCACGCTGAATATATTTAGCGAGCATTTTCGTGAGTTTAGCTTTTTATCTGGAGAAGAGCTATCTTATGTGTGGGATGTTCCGAAAGAGGATTATAACGGTTATGAATTTGTTCAGACACCGCGGTTTAGTCAAAATCCATTAGGTTCTAAAGGGATTCCCCTTGGGCACATCTATGATGGAGATAAACGGACTTCAACATTATTTCCTCTGGAGCCTAAGCAATTGGTCAAGCATTTGCTTGTAGCAGGTATAACAGGTAGCGGCAAGACGAATACCATATTTAATCTACTCAAAAACGTGGATGTTCCTTTCTTGATAATCGAACCTGCCAAGAAAGAATATAGAGGCTTAAAACAATTATTCCCGGACCTCAGAATATATACTCTCGGAAATGAAAGTGTTTCGCCACTACGAATCAACCCTTTTTATTTCCCGCCGAGTGTAAATATCCAGCAGCATATTGACAATCTGAAGGTTATTTTTAATGCTTCTTTTACGATGTATGCTTCGATGCCGAACATTTTGGAGCAATGTATTACAAATGTATATATGAAAAAAGGATGGAGCTTGACGACATCCCGCAATATTTATCAGAATGATTCACTGCAATATCACAAATATTTTCCTACAATAGGAGATCTATATCACGAAATTGACAGCTATACGCGGGAGCTTGGATATGCACAGGAGCAAATGCAAAATATTCGTGCAGCACTACTCACACGTATTAAAAGCTTAATGACTGGCGGTAAAGGGCGGATGCTAGATACGGTAGAGACGATGGATATCCAAGAGCTTTTGCGATATCCAACCGTACTAGAGCTTGAAGCGGTTGCCGATGACGATGAAAAGTCATTGTTAATCGGACTCATATCCGTATTTATCTATGAATATTTAAAGACAAAGGAACAGGATTTTACAGGCGATTTGAAACATTTGCTCGTTTTTGAAGAGGCCCATCGTATTTTTGCCAATGTGAATCAGCAGGGTAGCCAAGAGGATGTAAACATTAAAGGTAAAGCTGTAGAAAGCTTGAGTCATATCTTATCCGAAATCCGAGCGTACGGAGAAGGCATGATTATTGTGGATCAGGTGCCAACTAAGCTGGCACCTGATGTATTGAAAAATACGAATACAAAGATCATTCATCGTATTGTTTCTAAAGAGGATTGCGATTACGTAGCTAATTCGCTTGGTCTTGCAGAAGAAAAGGTGTCTTTTATAAGTAGACTTAAGAATGGTTCAGCGCTGGTGTTTACTGACGGCATGAATTCACCCGTCCATCTGCAGATCCTGCACGGGAAAGAGTATATCCGGTATGTATCGGATCAAACTGTCAAGGCGTATAGTAAAGATTATAATTCTATTTTCTACTATGCCAAAGCGACGCATCCGCTAACGGAAATCATTATACAGAATATGCAAGGGTATTCTGATTTATTGGATGAAGCGCAGCGATTTTACAGAACTCTATTAGACGATAAGCTACAAAACCTGCAGCGTAATTATTTCACCTCAAGGGATAAAATCATTCTTTATACTACTGATTATGGCTTTGATATGAACATAGATGTAGAGGAATTTGTGTTGTCATTTATAAGAGAAGCGCTCCTGCATAATATCAAAACGAATCATAAGATCACCAAAAAGATTAACAAACAAATCTTTATGGAGAGGTATATAGAAGCGTGTCTAGACCTTCTTCCTAAAGAATATGAAGTGCATAAAAAAGAATATCTGTTACTTGAGCTCAATCAACTTAAATTAGGTGGTGATAGCGATGTATGAGTTTATCATTGAAGGCGTCAAGAAGATTGCGTCAAATGCTGAGGCACTTAAGAGTACCATCGAAACGCAAAAGCTTGAGCTGCTGGACAACAATGGTTTTGACTTCACGGAATTTCCGGTAGAAGCGGAGCTTGATTATATGCAGGAGCAGACCGTTGCAACTGATCCACATCTCGAAGCAATGAATGACAGGGCCCAATACATGTCTGATGATATTGGACTGTGCGATATAACAAAGGACTTCGGAAATTCTGATTATATAAACGAGATTAGAGCTCAGAATATGAAAGTAGATATTGTCATGTCAAGACAAGAGGGAATTTTATCAAATAACCCTTCTGATTTGGAATATCAGCGTGCAGCCGAAACGTTAAATCGATACAAAGGGACAGTATTAGAATACGAGCTAAAAGATACTCTTGCAAATAAGTTTGAGTCTGTTGATGTGGAGCAGCAGCTCGTACCCACGGATTGGGGAGCGACCAAGCCGGATGTAATCCTACGGGGGGCCGTAGAGGATATGAGAATCAGCGACCTTCAAATTGCGCAGGGTGAAGATTTGTATATTGAAGCCAAGTGCGGTTCTTCAAGCTATATTCGTAATGAAATGGGTCACATTTTAAAGCAGGTGGAAGGCCACGGTGAAAATTCGTTAATTGTAGTGACACGAGATTACATGGAGCTCAGCCCTGATGTTCGAGGTAGCTTCGAGAAACAGTTGGCAGAAAAGGGAAGCCATCTTTACGTAGCGGATGTGACCTCTACAGAAATGAATGTAGGAATAATAAGCAGCCTCAAACTGTAAGGAAAGGGTGGATAAACATGAGACAAACGTATTTCGGAGTGGACTCCGAGCAGTATATCCAACTTCAGGATGATCTATTTGAATTTAGCAGCCTTACGAAGGATTTATTCAAACCGTCATTAGAAAAGGAGCAAAGAGTTGCTCTATTGAAGGAAAAAGATAGCCTAAAGGAAATTATTCAATTGAAGCTGTCTGAGACCGGGACAATTCTAGGTTTCTTGAACCAAGAACAGACAGATGAGCTTGAAGCAGCGGCTGATGCTATAGACAATAAGGACATACAGTTTTTATTGCGAACAAATGGTATCCCTAAGCAAAGGCTTGAAGATGTAATCGCGGTAGTGATGAACTTTGATGAAAATATTGCGATGAAAAACCTTGCTTTTTTCTTGGAGAGGGCCAAACAACAGCATTTAAGTGTTATAGTTTGGATCATGTAGGTGGTTGTCTTGGATTTTTCCCTTATAAATAAAAATGTTCTGAATTATTTGGAGAAACAAAAAACAAGCATGCTTACGAATCCACTCAGCATCAATGTGACGATAAAGAAGCTCAACCTCTATATTGGTAGCTTTCATAATGAGATGATGGAGTTACTTGAAGCGGAGAATATTTATTTAGGCGTGATAATAGATCAGCATATCCCTAAGCCATCTGTTGAACCTGTTGATTTAGAGAAGATGGCTGATGCAGATAAAATCAAAAGCAAGCTCCTGTCTCTGTCTAATCAGTTAACTAGCGAGGCTTCTAATAGTAGTAAGAAGCTAAGATCATTTATGTGGACATTGAGTGATGTTGAGCAATATAGGCATAACGTTAATTACATCATTAGGAAAGAAGTCAATTTTTCTTATGAAGGTACAGAATTTCATAAAATATTAGTTGGTATTTATTATCATTTAAGAGAGTGGAATCAGGATAAATCAATAGTCGCTCTAGAGCGTAATTATGAAGGAATTCGAAATTCTAAAGTTATTGAAGAACTGAGAGGCAGGGCTGGCTACCATTTGCCGACTATTACCGATGGTATTATCCAGCAGTACCAAAGCTACTTTTTGAAGTGCTTAAGTGAATATGAAAGGTTATACAATGGAGGCGGAGAAAATGAACCTTTCGAGAAAGCCAGTGAACCTAATAGTTCAACAGAATTAAACCCTGATGCCGAAGCTCAAGATGTTAGGTTTTTGTTGGAAAATATTATAAATGATGAGCCTATTCAACTTGAAGAAAGATTTGCACAAAAAGATAAAGATATGGATTCGCTCTTGGTTGTCTACTCCGACGGTGAAAAAATAGAAATCGATTTGCAGCTTATTTCAGAGCAATTTCAAGCTGAGTTGCTCAATATTCTTTATAAAAAGACAACATTCAATGAAGCTTGTGAGAAGGAGCAGACTTGAACTGGATAGCTCTTTAAGTCTTAGTGTTCTTCATTAGGTTGTTCTTGATTAATGTATATAAATCACGGTTCAGATTAAAAGCAGTAGGAAAATACACAAGCCAAGCCGCTATCTATATAACGGTTTGGCTTTTTTAAAGAACGGAAATTCTATAATACGAACGAATATTCCCTGACATCGTGGTGTCCTTGGGCTATGTTAGGATAAGGTATAGAAAACAAGTTGAAGGTAGGCTCGTAAAGGAGTGAATACATTGAATGAGATTGAGCTTTATATAGAGCTTATTGATGACAAAATGTGTACAAAGATATTGAAAGAATTCGGGGAGACCGTGCCTGGTTTTAGTAGAAATCCGACGATTCAACAGAAAAAACTATTTATCAAGAATATGTTTAAAGGCCAAACAACGCGAAACTGGAAGAGGGCCAGTAGTTCAAACCGTTTTTTTAAGCATATTTCGGCTTATAAGAACGCTTCTAATGATGAACTGTTTGGAAAGTACGATATGAAGGGCTTATTCAGGCACCTTGCCGAAATAAATGGAGAACAAGTTCCAGATCATGTGAAGCTAGCTGTTGCACTGATGTACCAGCCTGAAATATTAAAAGAGAAGCTGCCGCTTCTAGTTGAGAACTTTAAAGAAAACAAGAGTATATTCGATATTCCGGTTCACTTTGAGAGTGAGGAGGAGCTGGCAAACCATCTTCGTGAACAAGCAACTTTTATGGGGGCAACAGGTATTGATAATTTCTTGAATATGTTACAAGACATATTTACTGATGAAGAGCGTTCTTACTTAGATGAATTGAGGCCGATCGTTGCCGAAATGACACTTCTTGAATTTGAAAATACGCGGCGGGAGTTTCAAAAAGAGCTGGATTTCATAGCTTTTTTTTCCTTCGCATTAACCCATATTGGAGAGCAACAAGATATTCGAATAGGGATGGCTTTGCATTCAGCCTATTATTTAGCAGAAAACCGCCAGAAGAAATGGAGTCAATCCATTGATCAAAACCATATTCTCGGGGTAGAAAAACTAAACTGGATACAGTCCATGGAATCAAGAGATACCGTTCAAGTTCAACTTCAGGAAGCAAAAGAGAAATTGAAAGTTTCTGAAAGAGAAAAGCGACAATATGATAAGGAAAAAAAGGAACTAAATGTAGCGGTATCAAAGCTGACAGCGAGTATACAAAAGCTGGAAAAAGATTACGAGAAAAAAATGCAAGTACAACTGACCCAGCAAGAAAAGGCCGTAGAAGCTCAAAAACGCGAGCTGCTGGAGGTGGGAGAACAACTGGCAGCATCCGAACAAAAGATAAATCAAATCGCTGAAGATTCAACTTGTTACGAGGAAATACGATCTTTTGCTGTTGTTCATCATCAGGACTCCGAATTTTTTTCGTTAGTATTTCCTGAAATTACCGTGTTCTCAATGTCACAATTTACCCAGCGCAATGAGAAAATAAAACAATTTCCTAAGATTTATATCCAGCGAGATGGTTTAAATAGTACGGTGATATACAAGGTTCAAGATATATGCCAGAAAAATGGAATTGAAACTGAGTTTTTCTTTGCTCGTTCCAACAAAGAACTGTTAGAAAAAACTGCTTGTTTTAAACAAACTCATTCGGGGGTATAAGCCATGTTCGAAGTCGATAAAATGATGAAATCGCAGCTTCTGGAAAGTAATACAAACTTGCTATTAGGGGTACTTGCCACAAATCCCGAGGATTTTCCTAAAATAGGAGAAACACAAGAAGCAGTAACCCAGATGAAAAATAGCAATAAGGTTTGTTTTTTTGTGAAACCGATCAGCAGCCAGCCAGAGCCGATTATTGAACTGGATCATATTCATAATGATCGGGATTTTAGTACATTGTACATAGGGATCGAAGATTCGTTTCCGCGGAATTTAATGCCCACTAACATTACTTACACAACAGATATCGAGGGGAAAGTAAAAAAAGTAAAGGACAAGCTGGATGGGAAAATCATTGTGTTTCGCCCCCGAGTCATTTTCACGACGGAAGGTAAAGTGTTTAAAAACATCGACATTATCTCGATTGAAGATGGCGATGTTCCTTTAAATACAGAATATCTTCCAGTCCCTCTTGCACCTGACCGTAGGCAGTTTGAACAAAGCTTAAAGGAATCTAAAATGATTTTGTTCAAAGATTTTTACCATAATATGTTCCAGCCGGATTACGTCATATCCGAAGATTATTTGTATTACTTTAACGACGGTTGGAAGAAGGATCCAAGCCGAAAGAATGGATGGATGTTTACTGCACCAACTGAAGTGAGAAAAATTAAAATTGATCAAAAAGTATTGAGGGTTCAACAAGTTATTGGAAACCCTGGCAGCCTCGTGTTCATTAGTGAAGACTACTTATTTTCTTTGAAAAATGAATTTATGAAAGAGGGTATGTCTATTTACGAGGCAGAGGATGAGACTATAGACCCCCATGCCACACTCACTGCTGAAGCCTTGAAAATTCCAATCCAATCAACCGAGCCAGTATCCAAACCCATTCAGGCTCCAAAGTTCAGTGCTTTGCCTTCTTCGGATGCGCATAAACTGGAACTTCAATTCTTGAGTGAGATGGAGAAGCAAGCCATAGCGAAGAAGCTTTGTTATGAAAAAGAGGATCTTATTAATTTCCATGTTAGTGTGAAAACGAATCCTATTACCATATTATCCGGAATGAGTGGAACGGGCAAAAGCCAGCTTGCTTTAATTTACGCCAAAACGTTAGGGCTCTCCAAGGACGAAGGCAACTTGCTAGTGTTACCAATAAGCCCATCGTATACGGAGCCAGAGGATATTATCGGTTTTCATAATACTAGCACAGGACTATACGTTCCTTCGGAGACGGGCTTGATCGATTTCCTTATCCATGCTAAGAACTATAAAGAGCAAATGCATATGGTTATTTTTGATGAAATGAATTTATCACAGGTAGAGTACTGGTTCTCACCATTTATTTCCCTGCTGGAGATGGATCAGGAAGAATCTTACCGTGAGTTAAAGCTGTGGAGTAAGGATACCGTTTGTCATAACTCGGCCAAATATCCGGCAACGATTTCTATTGGAGAGAATGTTATATTTATCGGAACAGCCAATATGGACGAAACCACTAAAGATTTTTCTGATCGTTTATTAGATCGTGCCAATATTGTAACGCCTCAAAAAATGAAGTTCTCAGCTCACCGCCAAGCACTGCGGGATATGGCTCATTTAGAGCAAGTGAATAGTGATTTTGTGGAATTATTTAGAAATCGCGGTATTTATCGTTCATGGAATAGTAACTCGGATGCGTGGGCAGCATTCTCTGATGACGAGCTTGTATTTTTCGATGGTTTGCATGACATTATCCAAAAGTATGATAAACAAAAAGGTATCTCATTCCGAGCCTTAGAAAGGATAGGAATGTTCTTGAATAACATACCTCTTGATGAAAACGGTCAGTGCACAATTGCTCGTGATACGGCAATCGATCTTCAAGTTAAACAAAGGATACTCACAAAAATTAGGGGTTCATCCGAAGTGTTTGGCGGCCTGATCGGTACACTTAGTGTGATTGGAGGGAGTCCGCAAGGTAGCGAATTGTTTGAATTGTTTACATCTACAGCGGCAAATGGAATCAGCCACTTCATACTTACACAAGATGAGATCAAGCGCAAAGCAAGGGAGCTGTATATCAATGACTTTGCTTCCTAAAGTATATTTAGCGGAAGAACGAAGGGAGGGCTGGTTTGAATCAGAGCTGCCCCTCTATGCACAAGGACAAATTGATGATAATTTTAAATCCATTAATGAGTACCAGTCATTGCAGATTCGTTTGGAGTCTAATGACCCGACAGATACATTATGGGTACAAGCCTTTGACAGTGATTCGCTTACAGTCATCCATCCTGGAGAGGCCTATCTCCTTGCAAAGCCAGGGGATTCTGAAGACATGCTGGTTCCCGGGGATTATCCGGTTGTGGTCCATACCAACATGGGCACCTATGAAACCTTATATCGGATTAAACCGAAAAATATGAGCTGGGAGCAAATATTTCACCTCCGTAGCTATCTAGAAACAAAGCTTACGGGTCTCTCTAAAGATTTATTGCGCCGCAAGAGTGGAACCTACGAAGATGAACACCATGTAGTGACTCATAGCCTAAAGATTTATCAGCATGTTCAAAAGCATTTTAATCGCTTAAAGCATCATATTGAGGAGATTCTCGAAGACCCACAGCAACAAGTCGTGCAGGTATACGATACAAGAAATTACTCCAAACGGCCCGATGCCAAAAGTCTTCGCTGGTTATCTAAAAGGGGGATGGCGAATAATTCTAATCCTTTGGAGCTTTCCCACTTTTATGAAAAGCATTCTCGTTTAACTGTAGAGACTCCAGAGAACAGATGGGTAAAGCATATTCTTCGATCAACAAGAAAATCCTTGAAGAAGGCTATCCAGACATTCCAAGCCTTACAAATGGATTTAAACCAGCTACTTGAAAAAAAGCAGAATGAAATGCTTAACTTTCAACAAAGGCTTCGTTTGCTAGGATCATCACTGGGCTACGATGATACGCGAAACGAATTAAATGCCCTCATTTCCCAGCGGAGGAAAGAGATCGTTCAAACCAATGAGCGTTTAATCAAGACGGATAACAGCATTCTTGAATTGCAAAAGTTTATCGCTTATTTTTCCCGATTTGAACTCCATGAAAGTTTATCGGGCATTAGCCAGCGACTTCAACAGAAGAAGCCAACCGCTCGATTATTAAAGGATTCGCGTTATGCGTATTTATATCGATTTTATTCGGGAATTGAAAACATGGAAACAAAAGAGGTTTTTAATAAAGATACAGTTTTTCCGTATAAACGCACCTCCTTGCTTTTTGAATATTATGTGGTATGTCTTGTCATCGAATCATTGGAAACTTACGGTTTTACATGGATTAACGGTTGGCTTGCTGATGAGATTAATCCCATTTCCATGATAGGCAGCCTTGTGCCGGATACCCTTTTGACTTTTGAAAAGGAAGATTTCATGATCGAATTAGCGTACGATACGCAAATTTTGGAGACAGGTGGCCAAGACACACAAAGCTATTTTAAAGCTAATAAGAAGAAATCTCCTGACATTCGTCTTGCCCTTTATTCCAAGGAAGGTCATTTTCTTAAATCTATTATTATCGAAGTGAAATGCCGACATGTTTCCTATTTATGGGATGAGATTGAGGAAAATGATGTGATGTGGCAATTGAAAGACTACCTCAATATTTGGCATTATGATTTGAATAAACCCCAAAAGCATCAGTTGGACCGTCAAGCTGTGAGCAAAGTCGTTACTGTTTACCCCAAGCAACCTTCGGCGGCTCCTTTTTTTGAGAGAAACGATTATACGCTTGCATTTATTCAGTTAGAGGCAGTCGATCCAGCTAGTGAAGATGAACCCTTTGGTTTCGATCATTTGAATTTTTTTGTACATGACTTTTTGAATACATCTATTAAGGATTCTATATAGAGGTGAGAAATTTTGAATAATAATGATGACCTGCAAAGGCTTCTCAGACAAGAATATTTAATCGGGCCTGATTACAAGATGCAAAACCAAATAGGCATTAATTTTTACTCTGGAACCAAACAATCCGTTTTTTATGAACTTTGGGGAGCGGAAGAAATCTTTCGTCTTTTGATTTTTAAACCATCTGATAAATTATTTACCTCAAAATACGTAGGGAAAAGTTGTGTACTCTTTCAATTACTTGTTGAAGATGAACAAATTATTGGGGGGTTTATTTCCTTTCAAGAAGAACTCTATGATCAATTGACAATTATTTTTCCTAATTTTAAAGAAAAAAGCCTCCGGGATCTCGAGAGCTTATGGACTTATTTTGTAAAGGATCATTATACAAACACCTTACAATAATAATATTGTTATGACTTATTTGGGACAAGGAGAACTTGCATGATTAACTTATCAGAATACCAGCGGATTTTTGAAATTAAAAGTACTACGGAACGATGCAAGACCGTATATGATACGATGGACAGGGTCTGGAAAGAAGAGCTGGATGAATTGGCCAGAACGTTGGTTGGTCAGGATTATAGGATTGCTACTTATGGTCAAACGTTAATGACCACTTACCACGATTCTTTAAACCCGAAATATGCGGATCAGAAGAAGGACACCAGCATCGGTAAAAGGTATTTTGCACAAATTGTACGCAAAATAAGCGGAACGGATGTCACTCTGCTGACGCTGGAATTTAACGGTGTTGAGAAACAGCTCTATGTGTATTCGGAGCTAAGCTTTTATCAGGCTTACGAGCTGATTCGGACAGGCAACTTGAATTCGATGCTGGGTGAGTTGGAGCCCGATATTAAGACATTTATGAGAACTAGTGCATTCACGAAAGATGAGATTGAACGATCTATTTTGGAGCAGACCATGCGTGATATGATGAAACCAAGAAATAGGCCATGGATTTATTTCGGTCTAGTTATACCTCTGGAAGGGGAGTGCGCGGTAACTGACATTGTGAATCTGTTAAGACAGACATGGGAACAGACGGCTGCAATAAGGGACTGTGCGCTGGAGGATAAGTATCAGACCGTGAGAGCGGCACATATTATGGAGCTGATTTCCTCCGTTGAAGCTATCTATCAAATATCGCTGCTTGGCCATTCCTATCAGATTCATTACGGTGTTGTAGAGAATGAGAAGTCGGGTACACGCAAGCAGTCCTTTACACTGAAGCGGGAAGGGCAGACGATTGTGCAAGGCAGCTTCGATTACAGTGAGTATGATGTGAAATCTGCATCATCAAAGCCGATGCTTGGTGTTAATGTCGAAGGGAATAATCACATTTATGCTAATGTCGCAGTATTGCTCGACGATGACCGCAAGGAATGGTGGATTCAAAAGTCGTTCAAAACGCAGAACCAGGACAACGAGGATTTGAAGGCTCGGGCAATAGAATTGCTCAAACAGCACGGTATCTCAGTACGTGAAGATAATGAATATTTCATGGGCACGTATGTGAATGCTGAACGGCGGTTTGAAGAAGATTTGGCGAAAATTAAGGGGGATTTTGCTTGTGCAGCCCTTTTGTTTGCTCACGTAAGCGGTCGCGGCAAGCTTAAATTCCTTGAGACAAAAGATTTATCAGGTGGTTCAGATGTAGCCGTTGCACCTAAAAATGCTGGTAACGCTGGCAAATTCAACGAGGGCGTTGAAGGTCTTGAATACAACAGCAATTTTAGTTTTTCAGTCATTTATGATGCCATTCAGAACTGTTCACTGACGTTTGACAAGGATTTGATACGAGATTTACATCTGAATTTGACGGCTTTGGACGATAAGCATTTCGTCATCTTAAGCGGCATCTCCGGGACCGGGAAAACACAGCTGGCCAAGCTATATGCAAATGCGGTATATGGAATGTCTTATGAAGCAGACAATCCGTACTTGTCTATCATTCCAGTCCGGCCAGATTGGACGGATGCAACTGCACTGTTTGGCTACTACAGCTCATTCGAACACCGATATATGATAACGGAATTTCTGAAGGTACTGCTGCATGCTCACGAGGAGCGGGAGAAGCCGCATTTTATTGTGCTGGACGAAATGAATCTTGCACGGGTGGAGTATTACTTAAGCGATTATCTAAGCGGGGTGGAGTCGCATAAAGAAATTCCACTGCATAATCGGGAAGATCTGGAAGGCATTCCATCCAGGATCAGCATACCGCCTAATGTATACCTTATCGGAACAGTGAACGTTGATGAAACCACTCACAGCATCTCGGACAAGGTACTCGACCGTGCCTTCGTTATGACGTTAAGCGATGTGGATTTGGAGACCTTCTGGAGCCGGGTAGATGACGGGATCAGAGCGGGACTGCAGGACGAATTTTTATTTCTGAAGCGGCTTCATGGCTGGCTTGCTCCCTATCACTTGCATTTTGGTTATCGGACTATGAATGAGATGATTCAGAAGATGAGCCGCCATATTACATTGGATGTGGAGCATCAGGCATCCAGAAAGGCAATGCTGGATCGTGTCATATCGGAGAAGGTGTTGCCCAAGCTCAGAGGAGATGACCGGATTGCAGAACTGCTTGTGGAGTTAAGGGAGGCGTTCGCTGCACATCTGGGAGAAGAATCAGCAAGCCACGGTCATATTGGGCGTATGGAGAAGGAGCTTATGCGTTATGGGGCAACACAGTTCTGGCGGTAATTTCCTGCTTCGATTATCCGGCGAGGCTTGGCTTCCATTGGAAGAAGCCTATCTGGTCGAGGCCTCGACCTACGAATGGAAGTATGTCATGACTGGCTTGGAGCCGCCGCCCTTGATCCGTTTCTGTGGCTTGCCACAAGCTCCGCATAGGCTAGAGGCTCATGAAGCCTATGGTCAATTGATTACACCATTTTATAGTGGGCAAGTCACTTTTGAAATTAACGCGGAGCTGTTCGAATCCTATATTTATCCTGACCCTCGTAAATTGACGCAGGAGCAGTATAACCTCATGTTAAGCGAGATCTTACAAGAAGCGCCTCTTTGCTTCAATTATTCGGAGATTGAGACAGGTATTCAAGCAGATCGGCATTCTCGTTTGCTATCCTTGGCGCAGTGGAGTTATTTGCAAGCATCGTTCGCTTGGCTTGCAAGCTTGATTCGTCAAGTTGTGGCACAACCGACAAGGGTGCTTCAAGCACGTGAACAGCAGATGAGGAGGGATCGCGTTAAGACGGTGGATTCCCAGACGATGGGGTGGCTGGAACGCAACAGAAGACGGAGTGCTTCAGGAACTGTACCGGAAATAATGCGATCGTCTATCCGAGAGGACAGCTATAACACCTATGAGAACAGGGTGATCAAACGGAGCTTAGTGGAGCTTAGGCATCTGTTGAAGCTTTATGGAAAAGCAAGTCCAGGTGAAAGTGCGACAACGGCGGAGCTCTATGCAGATAAAGTGGGGTATTGGCTGAGAGAACCTTTTTTCAAACAGGTGACGCCTTATGGAGGGGCGATACGGATTTCCCAGGTATTTCGCAAGCATCCCGTATATCAGCAATGCTATCAATGGTTTGAGCGATTGTACAAGCATGGGGATGAACGAATTGGACTTCAATACAGTTATCCACTGAAGGAGACATTTGCTCTATACGAGATATGGTGTTATATGCAGCTCGTGAAGGTTTTTCGGGAGAAGGGAATGCTGAAGAATAGCAGTAGACTGTTTCAGACCACTCACGAAGGGCTGTTTCTCCATTTTGCCGAAAATAAAGAAAGCGTCGTCCATTTAACCAATGGAATGCGTATCTATTATCAACGGGTATATCAGTATAACTCACCGCATTTCTATACCTTTACGCAGATGATGAAGCCCGACATCGTCATAGAAACAGGCGACCACTTGTACGTATTGGATCCTAAATACCGGGTTCCGGCCAATTTGGGCACGGCTTTAGGTGAAATGCATAAGTATCGGGATGGCATTCTGCTTCGCCGCAACGATGAGCGCGCGGTACAGAACGTTTTTATTCTGACTCCTGTTCAAAGTGACGAGCTCCGTTATTTTGCTGCAGATTTTCAAGATAGGTATAAAATGGGTGCTATCGGGCTTACGCCGGGAGGCGACATGAGCTCACTACGCGATTGGGTGGATAAGTTGGTAGCACAAGAAGAGAGAATGATGGAGATCAGTGAGGATTAAATAGAAAAATTGATGGAAAACCTGCGCCGCGGCGCTTAAAAGCGTCAATTTGAATTAAACTCGTCAAAAAGGGTGCACATCCCCGAATGGGGATGGTTAATTGAGAAAGGAATCAAAGACAAGAACCAAGCTGACCTGCAAAAGCGGATCCGGCAGCTTGAAATGGAGAATGACATCTTGAAAAAAGCCATGCACATCTTCGTAAAAGATGACCGACATCACCTATCTCCACACCGATGAAGGATGGGTCTATCTAACCAGCGTGTACGAACGTACTACCGTAAAGTCTTGTAGCTTTCTCGATTCTTTGTGTCCAATCTATTGACAGAGGTCCAAAAGTTTATGCTGAAATAACTGGTAAAGAAGACATTATTAAAGTGATTCATGTCGGTGCTGCAAAAATTGAAATCACTAAAGGAAAATCTGTAATATCAGACTATTATCCAGATGATTTAATATTAATAAAATAACGGATTTATATGAACTGAGGTGAAACCGTCGAGGAGTATGATATTTGCAGGGGTTGTGAAAAAGAGATTTTATTCCTATGATAAGCGGAAATCTTGATACTTGTGGTGAGTGTATGGAACTGAAATATCAAGATATGTAAGGTGCAAAGAATGCCTTGAAAGAAAGCCGTGCAACTACAAAAAATTATGTATGGAATGTCATAGAGTCAAAATAAATAAAAATAATCGTAATGAAATAAGAGGAGCATCAGACAAGCACTACCATTCAGTAGGTTTTCATAAAAAAACCGAGCGAAGATTTTTCTAATATATCTCAAATGAAATCAAGATTTCAATCTGAAGAATCGGATGGTGTGAAAATGGATTTCAATGGTCAAAAGTCAGCAAATTAGTCAACTGGGTTGAGATTGAAAACATGGAAGAACAGATAATTATGATTGATATTTCTCCTCATGCCTACATTACAATGGAGATAATTGATAATTCCTTTAGGGAGCAATTGTTAACTTTAAATCATTTTATTCACTACAAAATACAAAATGATGTTAAGCTGATAAAACATTACAACATTTATAATAGAGCCTATGATTCCAAACTTAATTTGTTGATATTTGCTGAAACTGAGTGTTTTTAAAGTATAAGCATTTATTCAGAGAACGTACTAAACTTTGCATCTAGAGAATCAGCGAACTGCTCTTTGGTATTATTCATTCACAGCCTGCTGCACCAAGATATTCGATCCAGCAGCCTGGCATGGATCCGCGGCGAACTGGTGCGATCGATTCCTTCATCCTGGTTGTAGAACTTCCAGGTGAGCACAGGGAGAGCTGCAGTTTGGCATTATTTCACAACCGTTTGGCATGTTAAAACACGCCCCTCTTCGTAATGCCTAAAAGCATGCTTAGAGTCGGCAATCGGATCACATTCTTGACATTGAGAAATGACAAGAATGTGATCGGATAAAATAAAAAAACCGCTTACGCGGTTCTTAATCGAACTATATTCTTATAACCCGACAACAACAGGAGCATATCTAGCCAATTGGCAAAGATATGCTCCTTAGAAGTTTGAGTAACTTCAGTTGAATACAAGGTTTGTGGTGATTAATTGTCTGGATTATTGGCTTTTAATAAACCTTGTCCCATCTAGCATATCCCTTGCAATATTTACCTCTGCTTACCCGTTGTTGATTAAGTTATAATTAGTGCTGAGGTGTTTAGCATTGTCGATTTCACCCATGCTGCTTGAATCCTTTTTCTTACAAAAAATTTTTTTTGAGAGCAAACTGGATGGTCATCGCCTTTTATACGATCGATCAGCCTCTCAAAGTTGATTATACACGGCTATACACGGCATCAAAATAATTGTTCGGTCCAATATCCAGACCTTGGCCACATTGGAATCGATGACGTTCTTTTAGACGGTGAGGCTGCCGCCACCAATGAATTCGGCAGAATTGATTTTGAACGGATTATGGAAAGGTTTTCTCTCAAAAAGTTGGATAAGATCCGGAAGGGTGCCGAGAACCGCTCCATCAATTTTATTGCCTTTGATATCCTCCGTTATAAAGGTAAGGATCTCCGCTCCTATCCACTCTCCCATCGCAAAGGTCTATTGGGCAGTTTGAATTTTCAAAATCCACATATCGGTGTTATCCCCTATATTCAAACAGAGGGCGAACGGCTTTTTGTCCAAATGGTTGCGCTCAACATGGAAGGTATGGTTGCTAAACGTGCCAATTCCATTTATGTCAGTGGTCGGTCTAAAGCCTGGCTGAAGGTTATCAATTGGACTCTTATGTGGATGTGTACCTAAGCGGTTATCGAAAAGGAGATTTGGGTTGGCTGGCTAGTGTATTTGAGCTTGGTGTGACTCTACGGCACAAGTTAGCTTTTTACGGGGTAAGGGATCAACTTATATGTGGGGAAGACCGTCATTACGTGTATTTGAATCCACAACTAAAGGCGAAGGTTAAGATACGGAATTGGACTAAGGCGGGGCTATTACGGTTACCTACTTTCGTGGACTTCATTTTATTGATTAAACAATCCTAAAATAAATTGCCCTTGACCCTGAAGAAAAGAGGGCATTTGGTTTATTGATCCAGCTTTATGCATATAATTTTCGGACAAAATTGCTTCATTCCATCCCATTTACCACAAAGAGGCTGTCCCATAAGTCAAATGACTGAGGGATAGCCTTTATTTTTGTTGCGGAAAAAATGGAAAAGAGAGCGCCCTTTTTGGTAAAATGTAAGTACCACCAAACACCACCAAAGGAGCGATCTCTCATGCCTAATCATACCATGGAACAACCTCATTTTCCATTCGAAGTGGACGAAATACCCAACCCAAAAAAGAGAAAACATAACACGGTCACTTTCATTCCCTATGAAATGGACCGGCAATGGCTCCTCCCTCCAAGCCTTGAGGAACTGGTCCCATCCGGGCACATGGTACGCATCGTGAATGCAGCTATCGACCGAATCGACGACACGCTTTTCCTCGCTACTTACGTGGGAGGCGGACGGAGCAACTACCACCCCAAACTCATGGCCAAGCTCATTGTGTTTGGTTACATGCAACGGCTTTATTCGTCGCGCCTTATCGCAAAAGCTGCCCGTGAACAGCTTCCTTTCATATGGCTGAGCGCTGGGCAGACCCCAGACTTCCGCACGTTAAACCGGTTCCGTTCCGAACGGGCGAAAGATCTGTTGGAGCCCGTGTTTACGGCTGTTTTGGAGTTGCTTGTAGAAGAGGGTTACGTCAAGCTGGAGCACTACTTTGTCGATGGAACCAAAATCGAGTCGGCGGCGAATCGCTACACCTTTGTATGGGGAAAAGCCGTCGTTAAGCATAAAGCGAAGCTGCAAGAAAAAGTGCAAGCCCTGTTTACGGCC
>NZ_JAAOIW010000019.1 GCF_011440305.1 Paenibacillus agricola
TCTTTCAGGAACAATTCGATTTTTCGGTAATGGCATTACGAAAACCTCCGTCAAAGTAGGTAGAGAATACTTCGACGAAGGCTAATGGAAATCCTTGTTAGTTAAATGGTCAGGCGTAGAAAAAAAACGATCATTTTCCAAACGTGAATGGCACCGGTCGGGTAAGAACGTGGGAACATCACCTCGCAAGGAGGGATGCCACAATGCATGCTTTGAGATATTGGGATTATTACGGAATGACGGAACGCTTTACGGAATTATACGACAGAGCTATGAAACAGGAAGTTTTCTCGAACTTATACGACATAATTACATCCAGGGAAAATATCTTATTGGCCTATCGTATGATGAAATCCAACAAAGGTTCAAAGACGCCTGGAACGGATGGAAAAACCATCTCTGACATACAAAAGCTATCCGACGATGAATTAGTATCTGTAATCCAAACCAAGCTACAAAACTATCAGCCCAAAAAAGTTAGACGGAAACTCATAGAAAAAGATAATGACAAATTAAGGCCTCTCGGAATTCCCTGTATCTTGGGTCGCATCATTCAGCAATGCTTCAAGCAAGTGTTGAACCCATAGCAGAATCCCAGTTTTACAAGCATAGCTATGGTTTTCGCCCCCTCCGGTCAACGCACCATGCGATGGCCAGGGTACAATTCCTTGTCAACCACTCACAACTGCATTATGTCGTAGACATTGACGTTTTGGGGTTCTTCGGTGCGCCTAGGTAAGCTGGGTGCTTTCAGTGGGTGCAATTCCCACCCGGGCAAAGGGAAGAGCCACCCTACCCGGAATCGAGTCTTGAACACGCAAAGGCAACGATGCGGGTTAAGCGTAGACAGAGCGACGTCCAGGCCGTAACGCAAGTGAAGCGATAGAGCCTCGTGAGATGTCCGGGGGCCGACAAGGTCGAAAACTTGGAAGGCTACAGTAGATTTCCGACAAAGGCGAGGAAATCGGAGACCCCGGCGGGGTCTGAGAGCACGGCATGGCGGAAATGGAAGCATCACGGAACTAGGGAGATCCATCGCGGTCTTCGCGAGAAAAAAAATGCGGATTACGCCGACTGAAAGGACCATCCATAGGGGAGCGGATGCCGCGGTGGAAGTCGGACCTGCTGGTAGTACTCGGAGCGCGGGAAGGCCGCGTACAGGGGGAAGCGGCAGGACAGAGTAAGTTCTTAACAGCGAAACATACCCCACACACAGAGGTGGACCTTGTATGTCAACACAACTGGCTAAGATAGCAGAGAAAGCTCGGCAAGATAAGAAGATCCAGTTTACGTCACTGGCGCATCTCATGACACCGGAGTTTCTGCAAGAGACCTGGGGGATGATGAACCGCAAAGGGGCGAGCGGAGTAGATGGGGAAACAACGGTACAGTTTGAAGAAAATCTGAAAGAACGGACCGAACATCTATGGGCGCGGCTCAGACAAAATCGCTACCAGGCTCCACCTGTAAGGAGAGTGGACATTCCGAAAGGAAATGGAAAGACACGCCCACTTGGCATCCCTACTGTGGAAGACCGCCTCGTCCAACGAGCGGTAGCAAGAATAGTCGAAGCCATCTATGAACAAGATTTTCTGGGTCTATCTTATGGATTTCGTCCGGGAAGAAACCCGCATATGGCGCTTCAGGCGCTCCGAACGTGCATAGTAACCAAGAAAGTCAGGCATGTATTCGAAGCGGATATCCGCAGCTACTTCAACCACATCAACCACGAATGGCTGATGAAGATGGTCCAACAACGTATCGCTGACCCAGCCATTCTACGGCTAATCGGAAAATGGTTGCGGGCAGGAGTCATGCAACAAGGCGTCGTCACGAGAAATGAGGAAGGAACGCCACAAGGCTGACCGATTAGTCCCTTGCTGGCGAACATCTATTTGCATTACGTGCTGGACCTCTGGTTCAAGAAACGGTTCAAGAAGTGCGTACAAGGAGAGGCGTATCTCATCCGCTTTGCGGATGACTACGTCGCATGTTTCGAATACAAGCGAGATGCTGAAGATGCCGCGCATGAGAATGATGAATTAAATGGATAATTGTATTATAAGATGGAGGTTTTTGTAATTTTGTGTAGAATATATTACTATATTGCCTCTCTTGTGAGCAATATTTGTATTTTGGTTATTTGTATTTTGGTTATCGGAAGGGTGAATTTGTTTGAGTAGGCAAGCACTTCTAGTGGGGATCGATAATTACATTCATTGGAATAAACTGCGGTGCTCTGTTAATGACGCAAAATATATGAGTACAATCTTTGAAGATTGCAATTTTGAAACTACTATACAGCTGAATACTAGTAGGGAACAGCTTCAAGATGCTATTTTGAATTTTCGATACAGTTTATCTCAACATGATACTGGACTACTATATTTTGCTGGACATGGAGTTGAAATAGAAGGGAGACAATATTTAGTTCCCAGTGATTGTAGTACAACTGAGAATGAAAATTTCTTCTCAGAATTGGTTGATACCACGAATCTTATTAATGAGTTTTCTTCTAGTGATAATTTCACTGGGATAATTCTATTAGATTGTTGTAGGGAAAAACTCGAATATACAACTCGTACTAGAGGGATGATACATAATGATATATACAAATCAAAGGGAGCTTACATTGCCTTTGCTACTGGTCCAAATCAGCCTGCACACGAAAGAGACATAGATGGGCATGGAACTTTTACTTATTATTTGGGTGAGACAATTAAAGAGTATGGAACAGAAAGAATTGAATCAGTATTAAAGAGAGTTCGGAAAAAAGTTGTTGAACAACATAATGATCAGATTCCATGGGACTATTCTTCACTAATGGACGACTTTTATTTCAAAATTCGCGGGAAAGAGGAAAAATCAAGTGTATCCAATTTCTTTAATAGTTTGATTGAAGAATTAATACAGAAGAACTTGGCATATTCTAAATTAATCGATGAGATCGAAGAACGACTAATCCAATCTCCCGATATTTTTAAAGATATAGAGCTAAAAAAACAAGATCTTATTATTTATATACTTAATGAACTTGATCAGTACTTCATAAAATTGAATAGATAGGGAGGTCGTAAAAATTGATTAATTCTCGAAAAAAAACAATAAAAGCTGCTGTTATTGGAAGATCCGCTTCAGGGAAGTCGGCCTTCATACGTTCATTCAGTCGACACCCTGAATTAATTAAATCTGTAGGTCGAGGTCAAACTACACGGTCTTATGCAGAGTATCGCTTTCTACTAAAAAGCGAAGATAAACCTACAGATGTAATTATCTCATTTTTGAATGAGAGGACATTTGTTCGGAAGAGAACTGATCAAGTGATTGAAAAATTTTCTGGGTTTTTAAAAAAGGAAAATAAAACAGATCTTACAATCGACTGGATGAAAGAGCAAATAGAAGAATATTATGATGATCTAATAGAAGCTGTAATTTACTCCACTGACTTTTTTGATGTAAGGGAATTTAATTTTCTGTCAACTTCTATTGTTTGGGAACTAGAAGAATTATTTAAAGAAATATGTATAGTAATAACAGATGTCCAGAAAAAACAAGATACAGATGCACAGCAATTCAAATTTTTTGATCTAAAAAAATTAACGGATTTTAAAATAATAAATAGTTCTGAAACTGATAGTAGTAAGTACAATATAAGTGAAAACACATCAGAGTTAGTAGAAAGAGTTTGGATTCTATTTTTTACGATAGCGTATCAAATTATTATTAAGGCAGTTCAATTACAATTTAAGAATCATATTAATATTCCTAATGACAATGAACCTATTGTCTTTAAATTTACACTTGATGAAAGTTATAAAGGGTTACTCGAATTATGTCTAACGGTTGTCAATACACAATTAAGTGAAAAGAGCTCTCTTTCCGGAATGATTGAGAAAGTTATTATTACTAGTATCATCAATAAAGAATACTATTCTAAATTACAACCATTAAATATTAATAGCATAATTCTAGTTGATACATATGGATTAGATCATGCTAATCCAGCTGAGGAGCCAATGTTAATTGAGAGGTATCGACAAATATTTAATGTTGATTATCCAGGCTTATCTGCAGCTTTCTTTGTTGAGCCTATACGTCCAGGGGCCGCTACTACTTTTCTAAACGAGATTGAAATATTATACTCACAAAAACCTAGTATTATGACATATGTTGTTGCTTCTCACATAGATGAGCAGAGTGACCTTATTATTTCTAAGAACAAAGAATGGCTGCTCTTGGAAGAGAAAAATGGGGATTACACTGAGTTTGATGGAAAAGTTTTAGATCTTTTATTTAAATCTAATAAAATCATAAGTACTTTAAAACGAAATAGAATCCCGGAGACCCTTGCGAACAAACGTGTTGAAATCATGCGTAAAAGACTTGCGCCATTTTGTGGAAAAGATCAGAACTTTTTAAAGAATCCTGAATTGATGAACGATATGAATTTAATATCTATTACTTCATTAGTTACGTCGATAATTGATCAAGAACATCTAGGTGATGGTTATATAAATATCGAAAAATTAAAAATTGTGTTATTAGATAAAGAAAAGGTGCTTCCATTTGCCAAGATTCTAATTGATGAGGCCACTAAGATTTTCCAAAGATTATTTGTAGTGATTGGACCTAGGACAAAATGGAAATACAGGACGAATCTGTCTTCTAATATATTAGGATTTGATGGAAGTGTCTTCAATGTAACTTGGTATCGTATATTCAATGATGCATATAATTATACATTTACTAAACAAGTAGAAATTAACCGTGAGAAAGTGATGCTATCAGATGTTTATGGATTTGTTGGAAATGAAAAAGTTGCTTTTGATGAATTAATGACACTCCATTTTGGATCACTATTTAATAAGCCTTCCGAAGGTGAGTTGTTACAAATTTGGCCACAGGAAATAAGTTTGAAAAACTATAAAGAAACAGAAGATCAAAGAAATTCAATGTGGGGAATATTATTGGATTGTATACAAGAAATAGAGGTATTCAATTATCAAAATTATGGTAGTGTATTAGAGTGGTTAAACCATCTTCATAATTTTACTAATAGGTGTGATGAAAAATTTTATAACTCTTGGTATGAAATTTTCTTTGATAGGATGAATAATTCTTTTATGAAAGCCTGTCGTGAACATAATTATAAAGTTGCAGCTGTAAAAGCAAAGAGATCGGAGAAATCTTATTTTGAAAAGAAAGAAGAGCTATATTTAGAATATAGTCAAAATTATGATTCTCAAATTGAAAAAGAAGTTTTTTTCAGTTCAATAAACGAACTATAGAATAGTAGGGGAACAAAATTATTTATATCAATGGGAACAGAGTGAATCAATCTTTCTTACTATCATCAGATGAGAATCTTTGATAAAACAACAGATGGACTATATAAACATCGCCACATAAAAAGAGGCGGCGGTGTTTTTGTGTTTGTGTTGTTTTTGAGAGTTGTTATTTTTTCGGGTTGACAAGAACGCCCGGAGGCAAAGGATAGGTACAAGGGAGAATTCGCGGTTTGACGCTGCACTAAGGTTTACGTATGCCGAAAGTGCGTTGTAAGTTGGCAAAAGCTCCCTTTGACGTAGGCTTACCATGTGGTACCCAACCACGAATAGCAGTGTGCAAACCGTCGCTCACATTTTGCCTTCGCGCGTAGTGTTTTAGCGGAAAACATCGGGGCTTGACAAGTCACGTTCATAGCAGCGTCAAATAAGAAGGTGTATTCCAATCCAATCTAGACTTTGAGACAATTCCGTTAGTAAGTCGTTGGAGTTTTTCGACTCTACTCGAAAAACTCTAATGGGAGTGTGTCCAATTGCAAACTGGTGAAATGAGAAATCGCTATCGACTCCAGCAATGGACTGAGATCATTCGTGACTGCCGTTCCAGTGGTCAGACCGTGGTTCGCTGGTGTGCCGATCACGAAGTCAATGTGAAAAGCTATTACTACTGGCTTCGGAAAATCCGTGAAGCTGCGTGTGAATCCCATCCCGCCTTCTCCTCCCCGAATGAACCCACTCTCGTACCGGTCCCTCCATCTTTGCGGACGAACGCCCCACGTTCCGAAGCGAGCCATAAACAAGCGGCCAACATTCTTCGTACGGATGCCGTTACGATTGAAATTCATCCGCATGCGTCTACTGCACTTCTCAAACAGACGCTTCGCATCCTGCAGTATGTTCGGTGACATCTCGAAGGCCGATCAACTGTATATCGCCTGTGGTTATACGGATATGCGAAAGTCCATGGATGGATTCATTCACTTGGTGCAACATCAGCTACAGTTGAACCCGTTCCAGAATCATTTGTTTCTGTTCTGCGGCCGCAAGTGCGACCGGATGAAAGCCTTGTACTGGGAAGGCGATGGATTCGTCCTGTTGTACAAACGGCTGGAATCCGGCCAATACCAGCGGCCCATGAATGCGGAGGCCGTACGCTCGATCACGCCACAGGAGTTTCGGTGGTTGCTGGAGGGACTGTCGATCCATCAGCCAAAAGCGGTCAAAAAGCTGGGCTTCACCCCATCCTTGTAGGTCAAAACAGAGCCATTTATGCACCTTAATATAATAGTGATTTGTTTATGAAAAGTAGTAAAGGTTATGTTGATTAAGCTAAATTTACGTATTTCTCACGAAATTATACTACTTTGCTGATTATTTACCCATGGAGATTCCACTATGCAATATACCAAGTTAAAGCATAATAAAGAATAACATCAAAAGGGGAATTATTGAGCTAACGGCAACGTTGGTTAATCGAACCAAGGAGCAGTTTCCTGCGGCTAAAGGGCAATAGAGTCGAATAAAAAAGATGGGGGGCTATTTAAATGAAACGATTAGTAATTATTACGGTCGGGAAAACAGATAGTGGAAAGACCACATTTGCAAAAACGTTAGAGTTACCTAATTCAGTCGTGATCGACCAAGATCATGCTGCTTTCCTTACAGCCTATTACAAGTCATTAATTTCGTCGCAGGATTCTAAAGTATTCAAGCATATGGGGTTGTCTAACAGCCCCATATAGGTTGGGGTATTTTGGCATATTATATCAAGTAGCAATACCAAATATAGGAATAAAAAACCATGATTAAGGAGAATTTTCTTAACTTAAAAAGAGGAATTTTATTCCATAATGTCGAAACATGGAATACCTGAAATAAGAAATGGAAAGTTATTAATATGGCTAGATGAAAAAGTAAAGAAAAGTAAGAAAACGAAATGGTTGGTTCCTTTTTCGGTACGTATTAATTCACTAATACGCAATCCACCTCTATTAGCGTAGTTAACCTTGCTTTTGCTGTCGTGATAGTAGTTTTGATCATTCAGAAAATGAACTAAATGAACAAACTATGGAAGTACTATTTAAAAACACGGTTTTGATGCAAGCATTACGCAAGGTGACGGAGATTATGTTGCTCAACTCGTTATCGCCAAAACTGGTATGCTATTCTGGTCCAGTCCAAATGCTACAGCAAAAATGTCTGGATCCAGGCTATACAAAAAGGCTAAGGCACTGTATCTCATTACGGTACCACAGTCATCATAATTTTGATTTAAGTGAAGGAGAAACTAATGCCTCTATTAAAAGAAATATTTGACTGGCTTAAATCTTATTTTAATAATGATCCTAACTTTGGATGGTATGTCATTTTTATTCTTATAGTGTTATGGATGTATAAGGAAATACGCATGAAATACATAGGGAACAAAAAAGACGATGAGGAATTGCTTTGCAGAACATTGAGCATTTACATGGAGACAAAATTAGAACTATTAAAATATCAAGCAGCAAAAATTGACATTTACGTGTTAAATGAAAAGCTAACCCGTAATATTTCTGTATTTCCTTATCCATTAAGATATTCGATTAACGAATGGATAACCAGTAAAGGAATTAACAGCCACTCCTTACAGAAGATTATTGATAGGCTAAATGATGAAATAAATTATTTGCTCCTTAAGCAAGATAATAGATACGATTCTCGAAATGAAGAAGGTATTGTATTACCTACATTTGTATTTATTCGTAGAATATTCGATCCGTTCTTTATACCGCTATTTTATACATTCTTAATTCTTTTTGTCATTTTCTTTCTAGGTTTTATGATTATAGTTGCTAATAATGGAGATATTTTCACTAAATTCTTAGGTTACTCCCTAATATTTAATACGATTATGTATGTAATATTTGTCGAATCTTCAGTAATGCAACTAATAAAAAAAAGGAGAGTTTTTTCTTCATTAGGGTACACAATTTCTGCGGGCTTCATAATATTATCCCTGATTTTATTTATTTGGGGACCGTGGTATAGAGGGTTAATTTTATTCTGTCTGTTGGTTTTCTACTTGTTTTTTTTCATTAAAAATACTGAGAGAAATTGAGTGGAATTGACAACCATGCTACTGTCCTTGAAATGATGCTGCATCAATTTGAACATTGGCTCGGTCACACAAGGCGAATCACATCGCAAAATGAGGAAGGGCGGTTACAATGGCAATAAAAAAATTAACCAGGGAAAGCGTGCAGCAAGGGTACTCCTCGCGGATGAATTCATGCTCGGAAAAACAATTCAATAGCCAATCACCGTTGCTGCTCCTCACGCCATTTGAGATGTATACCTCATACTGGGAGGAAGGGGCCAATCACGACCAACAGATGATCCGGTTGCTGAAATTCCTGTATGGTGGAAACTCAGCAGGTCGAAGACGTTAAGAAGCTACTGTATACGTACCGTCACCACTAATCGTTGCGGCTGCAAACCGTGGGAACCATGAAGAGCGGATCAAGACCAAGCATAAGCTGGAATGCCTCATCGGCTATATCATCATCCGAACCGAGCGGCGAGCATAATCGGACAATGTTCATGTCAGTTATCGGACAATGTTCTTGTCATCCGACAAAAGTGTTATAGTTATTATATTTTAGTAAGTATATATATACATAAGTATATACATATGTACAAAATACGGGTTTTGTGCATATGTTATCATCAGAACGCGCAAAATAAATCAACGCTGAATTTCCTGCCCGTTTGTGGATCGGTTCCATCTCTTCACTCTTGTACCCGTTAGCTTAGTGAACAAGTCTAATGCAAGCTTTGAACTATTCAATATTATTTCTGGATTCATGTCCTACCAACAGCTTATGTCTATGGTCATGTGAATAATCCATTACAAATCCAACTTTTAATATCACGCGATTATACGCATATGTTTGTGTCGCAAAACGATTAAGCACCTATGTTTGTGTCGTGACCTCGCGACATAAACATAGGTGCTTTGAAATAAAAAATCCCCGATTGGCGGGGATTAAAAAGCACTCATGTTTGTGTCGCCGGACATCGGCTTCTGCTCAATATATGGTTTATGTCGGTGGCTCAGCATGCTACAGCTTTCTTCCCGTCAAGGAAAAACAGATCCGTTCAATTCGAACCGGTCCGTTTCTCGCGTTGCTCAGTGAGAGAACATTCAGGATTCATCTATTTAACTCTACCCTAAGTCCCTTGTCCGGGTTATCGGTGTAATACCAGTATATATAGATCGCGGCGTCTTTTTCTTGATAATCCTTATACACATCAATGGCTTGGTTGTTTCCGTCTCCGGTAAAATTGGTTGTAACCTGCTTGCCCGGCATGGTTTTCCCATCCTTAATGATATAAGTTTGATTGATACCGCCAAAATTGGGGTCTGCAGCTTCGCTTTGTACAAAGAGATCGCCGTTCTGCTTATAATACGTCCATTGGACGGAAAACCCTCCAACTTGTGTGGTCATCGTCTTCTTCTCTGTGCTGATATCCTTCAAAATAATAGGAGCTTTCTCATCGGAATGTTCTAAAACCTCATAGTTCATTACTAAAGCTATCGGCGTATGCTCCGTGATTTTCACATTAGGTGGCACTTCAAAATAGAAATCCGTTTCTTCAGGGCTTTTCTGTTGGAACGTATTGCCGTTCTGGATCTCCTTGCCGTCCACTTCCAGACGATGCTTCTTGAAGACAAGTGTTTGATTCTTTTCATGGGATGCCATGATTCGGATTCGAGTTGGAGTTACGACCATTTGCTTCAACGTCATTTTGCCGGCACCGGATTCAATCGGTATGTTCAGCTCACGTTTTATCGTCCCGCTCACCATTTGTTGCTTATTCAATTGCAGATCAAATGACCATTTATTGCCTACCTCCTGATCCTTCTTCAAGTACAGCAATTTATAAATCAAGGACGAATCTGTCAGGTCCGCGGCATGATAAAATTGCTGAAAGGTGTATTCCCCTTGTTCTCCGGGCTTGCCGTAAAACCCGTGGCTGGCCTCGTTCACTATGATGCTTCCCTTATAAACGCCTATTGATGGGGAAGCCCAGTTTTTCACTTCCGGTTGGTTGAAGAACACAGAGGAAGCCAGCAGGATTTTGTCCCCTTGGACGAAAGGCTGAATCACGATTCGCTGAATCCCATCATTCTTAATATCAAACGACTGTAACTGATCATCAGAGGATTGAAAAGGAACCACTTGCTCTGCGGCCGAATAGAATTGTAGATCTTGAGCCAATAGTTGAACATCCGACTCTACGGTTTCCGGCGTCCATTGAGCTTCGAAAGTTCCACGCCAAACCTTATTTTCGTTATCCCACATGAGCCTGTGGTTGCCTTCTATCATCCGGCCATCAACGGTTTTCAATGACATTTCGGCAAAACGAGCAAGTTGATTCGACTTAACATTCGGTGCATTCACGCTAAACAAAAGCACCGTCCGGTTCTCGTCCACGACGGCCGTATGAACGGTAAGATTCACACCATCTTGCTTAACCGACTTTTCGAGGGATTGTCCCAGCCCTTGTTGCAAGGCGGACTGGATTCCGCCGTTTCTATAAAGGTAGTTATCCCAATTGTAGGTGATAGCTGCAAATACAGGTGTCGCCACAACCAGGACGACTGCCGCTACTATGAGAACTGATCCGCGCACATTTTTTCTTCCGGTTGCTTGCTGAACTACCGGCAGCAGCTTCTCTTTAGACCCGGGGAGGTGTGGCTCGATTCGGTCCCACATCGCTTCAAAGTCCGGATAAGTTAAGTGATCCTCATCGTTCAGTAACCGAGTTAACGTTTGTTCTGCCTTTTCCTGGTCTCTCATTTGATTCCCCTCCTGTATAGTCATTCGCACTTATAATTTTCCTCATCATCTGTAACCCTTTGTTCAATCTGGATTTCACTGTGCCCGTGGGAATATTCAGGATAGCCGCGATTTCGTTGAGATTGCATTCGTTTAAATATCGAAGCGACATAACCGCTCTGATCTTAACGGGCAATTGATGCAAAAGGCCAACATATTCAACTTCGGTTTCCTTTTGTTCCACAATGTCTTCGATAGGCTTTTCCGCTCTGTCCGTAGCATTTTGCCAAAGCAATCTTCCCTTAAGTATGAAACTGTTTTCTTTTTTTAAATGGTTAAGACAGTGATTCATCGCTATTTTTATTAACCATGTCTTCAAAAACTCTACTTTCTGCCAATCATGCCGGAATACTGTAATAAATACTTCCTGGCAAACGTCCTCCGCATCCGCCGACCGGCGAAGCATATAATAACAGGTTCTGTAGATCTCTTTCTGGTAGGTTTCAAACAGTTCCTTCTCAGTCAAGTCCTAGTCACCCCTTTCCGTTGTTTCATATATTAACAATTTGAGTTTGGAAAAGGTTCATTTTTTTCGGTTTTTTTTCATATCCGAGGTAAAGTCAATAATTTTGCGAAAGGGGTTTCGTTGGGGATGAAGTAAGACGGGGTAGTTTCGCTAATGCTCTGACTTTATGATATTGGGCGAGACATTCGCTCCACTATCCTGACCGTTACTTTAATAGCCATTAGAGGAGCTGCCCGAAGCAAGCTCCTCCACTATTGTTCCCGTTAGCCATCCATGCAGCGCAAGACCCGCGCTGCACCACAGACTGTCGCTCCCTTACGGGAAGCACTCATGGTAGATTAACCCTATTTTGGTTTTTGCACCAGCCTCCACTACTAGTAGCCATAGAAATGGTCTTTTTCAGGGTCTTTTTCAATGAATATACTCATGCGTGCATGTGGCATGGATATTCATAAAAAATCCATTACAGCGTGTATCATGACACCTGAAGGAAAGGAGATTCAAACGTTTTCCACGCACTTCCAGTGGATGGATAGTGACAAGTAAAAAAAAGGTTACCCTAGGCCGTATACGACCTAGGGTAACCTTTTTTTGTAAGATTTGATTACTTCATCGGTTGAATTGGATTGCTCTTTAAGATGTCTTCCACTTCTTGGTAGCCATCAGGGTAGGCAAAGTTATAGCGCGCCGGAAGTGCGAACACGTATTTGTCATTGCGCGTCAGTTCGCTTGGGCCGATAGGCGCTGCGCCGATGTGGAATTTATCCTGCTGAAGCTCATTCCATTGGTCGACAGTAAAGACGAGAATAGGGATATCCTGTCTAGGCTGTTCCGCGGTCCATTCGGGATGGCGGATGCTGAGTTTCGCACCGCTTTCTATGACCTTATCGCCTTGCGCATCCCCTATAGAAAGACCCTCCCATTTGTCCGTTACGATCGTGTACCTTTTCCAACTGTCCGGCAGCGTGAAACGGAAGCCATATTGGGTATTCTCATAGACGGTTTGGCCTACTTGACCTGTTTGGCCGCCGACTGGGATCATCGGTTGAATCGGATTGCTCTTCAAGATGTCTTCCACTTCTTGGTAGCCATCAGGGTAGGCAAAGTTATAGCGCGCCGGAAGTGCGAACACGTATTTGCCATTGCGCGTCAGTTCGCTTGGGCCCATAGGCGCTGCGCCGATGTGGAACTTATCCTGCTGAAGCTCATTCCATTGGTCGACAGTAAAGACGAGAATAGGAATATCCTGTCTAGGCTGTTCCGCGGTCCATTCGGGATGGCGGATGCTGAGTTTCGCACCGCTTTCTATGACCTTATCGCCTTGCGCATCCCCTATAGAAAGACCCTCCCATTTGTCCGTTACGATCGTGTACCTTTTCCAACTGTCCGGCAGCGTGAAACGGAAGCCATATTGGGTATTCTCATAGACGGTTTGGCCTACTTGATCCGTTTGTCCACCTACTGGGATCATCGGTTGACTGCTTCCATCCCTTGGAGTGTCGTTGGATGAAGGCGATGAAGGTTGATGCGGAGTAGGGTGGACGTATTTAAGCGTGTTAAAAATCATCTCAGCGGCTTCTGCGCGTGTAATCTCCGCTTTCGGATGGAAATTGCCGTCGGCGTCGAGAGTTGCAATTTCTTTGTAAATAGCGGCTTGGACCGAACCGAGATCGTCAAGGGCAATTTCGGCCTTGTCTTTGATCTCGATTACTGGGATTTTGATCATGTGCAAAATGTTATGACCATCAAGCGCAAGGAGCAATTCTTTGGTGAAAGTCGCCTTCGTCCATTTCTGATCCGGATCGAGATCGGCAGAAAGCTTCAGGCCGTTATTCGCCGCAATAATGAAGCTTTGCGAGTACCATGCGTCATTTTTTGCTTTTGCAAAATAGTCAGTGGCCTGCGGCGCTTTTACAAATCGGATAGCGTCTAAGTTCATACCCAGCGCCTTGACGATCAATTGAATGCCTTGCGCTGCTGAAAGAGTAGCATTGGGCTGAAACAGGCCATTGCTGACACCCGATACGAGACCCTGCGATTGTAGAGAAATAATTTTATCTTTGGCCGCAACCTGGTCCAGATCGGTGAAAGCTGCAGTTGCAGCAAGGCTTTGCCCAGCTAAGGTAAGGGACAATACGACGGCAGCGGATAAGCTAAGAAGTTTTTTACGGGATTTCACTTTCTATCACCTCGTTGAGTTTTCGCTTACAGTACCTCAAACGTATGATTGGTTGAAATTGTTGCAAAAAAAATGAACTGCTATTTGCAGTAAATTTTCGGGAATCGCGACACAAATATAGGTGCTTTGAAATAAAAAAAACCGATTGGCGGGGATCTAAAAGCACTCATGTTTGTTTCGCCGGACACTACTGTTCCCTGATGGTTATAACCAACGATTAATTTTTGTTCAATCAAAAAAACAAATAAGGATTCACATTTCTGCGAACCCCTACCCCTGAATGCTATAACCACGTCTATGGAAATCTACACAAAAATAACTTAGCACACATCCATGATATTTATGATACGGTTCGGCGTGCTATCTGTACCGGCACGTTTTCGCTTAGACCCAGCGTCCGTGCTGTTGAAGTTTCAATTTCGTGGATAAGCTCTGGGTTTTTCAACAGTGACACGCCATAAGAAGGAATCATTTCTTTTATTTTCGGCTCCCACGCTTTTTTATGTTGCGGGAAGCATTTTTTTATGATCTCGAGCATGACGGAAACGGCGGTAGAAGCACCCGGTGAAGCGCCGAGCAATGCAGCTATTGAGCCATCAGCGGCACTAATAACTTCCGTACCAAATTGAAGCGTTCCTTTGCCAGCATCAGTATCTTTGATAATTTGCACACGCTGGCCTGCTAACAGTAAATCCCAATCCTCGCCTTTGGCGTTCGGGACAAATTCCTGTAAAGCTTCCATCCGCTTTTCTTTCGATAACATAACTTGCTTGATCAGGTATGTTGTCAATGGAACGTTTTTTACACCTGCCGCCATCATAGTTACGAGATTATGCGGTTTTACGGAAGTTAATAAATCAAACATTGAACCGAATTTTAAAAACTTTGGTGAGAAGCCGGCAAACGGTCCAAAGAACAACGATTCTTTCTTGTCTATAAATCTTGTGTCAAGATGAGGAACTGACATTGGAGGAGCACCAATAGCAGCTTTTCCGTATACTTTTGCACGATGCTGCGCTACAATATCCGGTTTCTGACACACCATAAATAGTCCGCTTACCGGAAATCCTCCAATACCCTTTCCTTCAGGAATGCCGGATTTTTGCAGTAAATGCAGACTTCCTCCCCCGCCGCCGATAAAGACGAATTTTGCAGTATGGCGTTCGACGGTACCACTATCGACATTCCGCACTTTCAATTCCCACGAGTCGTCGTTAGTACGTTTAATATCATCAACATTATGTTTGAATTTTAGATCGACGTTTTTACTCTTTAAGTGGTCAAACAATATGCGCGTTAAAGCGCCGAAGTTGACATCAGTGCCAGATTCGATTCTTGTTGCCGCTATAGGTTCATTCAATGTCCGGTCTTTCATCATCAGCGGAATCCATTCCATTAGTTTTTCCGGGTCATTGGAAAATTCCATTCCTTGAAACAATGGATTGTTAGACAGCGCTTCAAAACGTTTTTTTAAATACGCTACATCTTGTTTCCCTTGTACAAAACTCATATGAGGCACTGGCACAATAAAGTCCCGCGGATTCCGTATCAGTTTGCTGTTTACAAGATAAGACCAAAACTGCTTTGAAACCTGATACTCTTCATTTACTTTTATAGCTTTGCTAATATTTATGGAACCGTCCGGTTGTTCGACGGTGTAGTTAAGCTCACAGAGTGAAGAATGCCCCGTTCCCGCATTATTCCATTCGTTAGAACTTTCCTCTCCTGCGTTTTCGCGCCTCTCAATCACTGTAATTTCCCAGTCCGGTACTAATTCTTTCAGTAGGGACCCCAGAGTCGCACTCATGATTCCGGCACCAATTAAAATAACGTCTGTTTTAGTTTTTCTGTCGCTCATTTTTACCGTCCTTATATCCTAAGATTTGCAGAAAGGATGTATAGGCGCTCCTGCTTAGAAGTTAAAGCAAGCCAGGGCGCGACCTAACATCTTTTCTAGATCAATTATTACTCTATAGATTATAATATTTATTTACTATTATATGATAGTTACAAGCAATACGACAAGAACTGTAGCGAAGAAGTCTTACCGAATAATCCTTATAGCGTGTAAATCAGCTTCCATTATCGTTATTTTAAAGCCAGTTATACCTAGCCAATTACTTTTAACAACATTTTTATCCCATAAACAAAAAAAAAAAACGCGATTTACGCGGCCATTAATGAGATCAACTACTTGTCACCCCATATTAATTAGGTTGAACTTATGAACATATATCATATAACGGTAATACTCAATTGTCCTCCACTCTGTTTTTCCACAATAATATTTTAACATGAATAACTAAATATGACCACATAGTGTTAGAAATACGAGTCTTCCAAAATTTTAGTCAAACATCAAAAACAGTCATCTTTCGCAAAATCGATTGCGCAAGATGACTGTTTTTGATGTTTCGGGACTTTTTCAGTGGCTCCTATGATTGGATGGTTCGCTTCTGACGCTTGTCCGCTTCATCTGATCTACTAGCTGCTTCCACATCTTCATTATCTGCAAGCTCAGCACTATATTCCACATCTTCATTTATTATGACGGGGAGTTGCTCTTTATTGCCCCCATCTCCGACCTTCTGCTTTTTCATTTACAAAACCTCACCTTCTGCTTGATATAATTACTGACAATTTCTATTATTATTATTTGCAATCGTTACCTTTCTATGCAAAAGTTTAGCCATTCTTCTGGATGGTCTATTCTATTCAAGATTTTGTTAGTTCTATCCTTAATAAAAATAGTAGAAATAACAAACAATATCACGGCGTTCAGCAAATTTAGGGGGTATGGCTCCATGATTACCGAATTTCCACGCCTATTCATCGCAATTTCTATAGACGAAGGATGGAGAATACAATTGGCTGAGCAGGTCAACTTATTACAACACAAGCTTCCTTTTCAAAAATGGGTCCATCTGGAGGATTATCACATAACTCTCAAATTTTTAGGTGAAGCATCTGTAGAGCAATTCCCAAAAATACAAAACCATTTAGCCCAAGTTTCAAAAATGATCCAGCCGTTTGAATTAACGGAGAAAGGTTGGGGAACGTTTGGACCTCTCGAAGCACCCAACATTTTATGGGCGGGTGTAGGGGGAGATCTGGATTCATTAAACAAATTACAACAACATATTGATCACATGGAAGATCACGGATTCCCCAAAGAAAACCGTAAATTTCACCCTCACTTAACAATAGCCCGCCGCTACAAAGGTAAAGCACCTTTGGCAGCTCCAATAGAGGCATATCTTCCAAAAGCAAACGAGTCCATCATTAAATGGTCGGTCACTGAAATTAAGCTTTATCAAAGCCATGTTCATAAAAGTCCTATGTACGAGCCTCTCGACTCTTTTACATTAAGTAAATAACGAAATGACCGATTCCATTGCAATAGGTTTTAGTGCTGTCGTTTCATCAATATGGATATAGGCGTCATATCGCTGCGCCATACGTGATGGCACATAGTTATGAAATTCTCTGTTGGGGTCATAGACGACGCCAATCGCACGATGTCCTGTAATCTCGTTGAATTCGTCCTGGCTGCTGTCAAAGAGTAATAGCTGGTTCTTTCCATTGCCAGCACGATGCATATAATCCTCCCAGCTACCGGATATAGCCCTTGGTACGTCCATAACTTCAACCGGAGAGCCCCAGGCTCGGCCTGCCAAAACTTGACCGTGATGAGTGCCAAACCCTATGGCGAACATTTGTTTGCATTCAGGTTCTTCCCGGATCAATTGTCCCACGTTAACCATGCCTTCATCGGCCATATCCGTTGCACGAGCATCGCCGATATGGGTGTTGTGCTCCCAAACGATCGCTTTAGCCTCCGTTCCATAGAAATCCAACGTTCTCTTCAACACTTCCACCATATGCCGATCACGGACATTCCACGATTCGGGTCCTCCAGTGACCATCGTACGGTAATATTTTTCAGCGTTCATTGTAACAAGCGTATTAATCTCTGCATCAAGTGAAGCTTCACTACCAGGATGTTGATGCCTTTTCTTATTCATCGCGATCAGCAGTTGCACCACCTCATCTTCACAGCTTTCTCCTAGCAAGCCCGCGGAAATGCCATAGGACTGCTCATCACGGCCAAAAGGTTCGAAGCATGCAAATGCTTTCTTGGCAAGCTCCAACTGAGACGAACCTGTCTTTTCCAAATAAGCGATGATATGCGCCATCGATTCCCAAAGGCTATACATATCCAGACCGTAAAAACCGATTCTGTTCTCGCTTGCCAACGTTTGATTAGTAGCACGGATCCAGTTAATAAAATCAGTAACCTCGCGATTTGCCCACATCCAGGTCGGCCACCGATTAAAGTCACTAAGCGCCTGCTCAGCTGATTCGGCAGCACCTTGAGCGCTTTTTATAAATTGATTGACACTGTAGCACGCGGGCCAGTCCCCTTCCACTGCAACGAAATTAAAGCCCTTTTGCCGAATCAATCGCTTAGATAGCTCTGCGCGCACCGTATAAAACTCTGAGGTTCCATGACTAGCCTCACCGAGCAATACGATTTTAGCTTCGCCTATCGCATCAATAATCACATCCAAATCCTCCATATGTTCAAAAGAAATGGCATCCTTGCGAATCCGACCAACCATTTTATCAATATTCATGTTCCCATTACCTACCCTCACAATATATTGCCACACAGATAGGATATCCATATTGGCTTAGTTATATATAGGCATGAAAAGGGGCATGCTATTTCTTGATGTAAATAAGAGGAGGTTTAGGACTCATATGTCAAACGATAAAAGCATGCAGTCGATCTCAGGTAACGAGGTTGAAACAACCGGCATCTATGAGAATGAGTGGGGACGCGAGGAGACGCTGAATCGCGGCGATGAATTCCCTTTTGACCCGACCAATGGAGAAACAGAGTGGAAGCTTGTGCGCCTTTCCTCGGAAAGCTAGAAGAGGAAATTCACAGCAAACGAAAGCGAAGCCCACCTCTTGATGAGATGGACTTCGCTTTTTTATTCATTCCCAGTGTTTGTTATCACCCATACTTATACGTTATGCCGTAGCCGCCCTTCGGGTATACCCAAGCAATATTGTCCGATGGACAAGCTATCCGACATGTGCCGCATTCGATACAATTCTCGAAGGCTACTGTCGTAATCTTCAGCTTTTTCTCCCACTCATACACGTCAGATGGACAAAAATAGTTACAGTCCTTGGTCTTGCAGCTCAAACAGGTTTCCGTCTCTTTAATGACCAAATGGGACTCTGTATCGCATTTATATCGGATCGTAAATAGTTTCTCGGATACGTTGCAATTACTCATCCGTTCATCGCCCTCCATCCTTTATAGCCTAATTTCATTAAATTCACCGTGCCGCCAGCTGCCCCTTTAATTAAATTAACAGCCATTTTCTGTTTATCCGCTTTGGCGATCCCATCAACTAAGAACATATTGTAAGCCGCTTCATTCAAAGCCCTGGGCAGCTTATCGAACAATAGCTCCGGATCCTGCTCTTTGAGGAATTGGTGCATGCCTTTGTACTTTTTTAAATCCTTGTGAACAAAAGAGGCGCGAATTTTTGTATCATAAGCATTCATCGAAGCGGCTGAGAAATCGCCCTTGCCTTTAGCTTCGATAATCGCTTCCCCAGCCAATCGGCCTGAGGTCATCGCTAGATTCGTGCCTTCCCGATTCACAAAGTTGACGAGCTGCGCCGCGTCTCCACATACACACCATCCATTTCCTGATAAGGGAGGTATCGAATGAAAGCCTCCTTCAGGGATCAGGTGACCCGAATATTCCTTGGTCTCACCTCCTTGTATTAATTTACGGATCATCGGATGCTGCTTCACCGCATCAAGGATGGCATAGGGCTTGATCTTTTTCTCCCTTAAATGATTGACCATCACGCCGACGCCTAACGAAATCGTTTCCTTGTTCGTATACAAGAATCCCATCCCCGCCATACCTAGCGAGGTTTCACCCATAAATTCAATGGTAACGCCTTCGTCTCCTTCAAGCCCGAACCGATCCTCAATTTTTTCCCTAGGCAAGGAGATGATTTCTTTGACTGCTAAAGAGACTTCATCAGGCTTCCATTCCTTGTGAATGCCCATTGCCTTGCCGAGCAATGAATTAACGCCGTCCGCAATGACTATGACATCGGCGTATAAGTTGCCGTCCTCCCGGTCCGTTTTGACGCCAACCACCCTGTCCCCTTCGCGGATGACATCCAGGGCAACCGTTTCATACACGGGTATAGCGCCAGCAGCAACCGCTTTGTCGGCGAACCACTGATCGAATTTCACACGCAATCCGGTAAAACAGTTATAAGACTCTGCATATTTTTCATTCCTATGTCCAAAGGTAACCATGGATTCCTTGCCCATCATCCAAATCCGCTGCTCTACAATATACCGTTCCATCGGAAAGTTACGTTCCTTCCAAAACTCCGGAACCAGCTCCTCGATTTGCTTGCGATACAATACGCCGCCAAATAAGTTTTTGGCACCGGGAAATTCACCACGCTCAAGCAATACAACAGACAGGCCAGCCCGGGCCATAGTTAATGCTGCAGCAGAGCCTGCAGGGCCACCCCCAACAATGATAGCATCGAATTTTTCGTTCAAATCAATCCGCTCCTCACCCTAATAGATCATCCACCCATGTGTGCGTGACCAAAAGAATCTTTACACCGATTTGGCCATATTCTGCTTTTGCGAAAGCTTCTGTACTGCTGTTTCAGCAACCGGTATGGGAATACCGAATAGGCTTTTACGTTTCTTGACTTCTTCTGTTATAGCGGGAACGATCTTAAACAAATCCCCTACAATCCCATAATGTGCAAATTGGAAAATGGATGCTTTTTCATCCTTATTGATCGCGATAACAAGGTCCGAATTCCCCATCCCCACCGTATGCTGAACGGCACCAGAGATGCCGATGGCAAAATAAAGCTTGGGCCGGACTGTTGAACCGGTCTGCCCAACCTGGTGTTCGTGCTTGATCCACCCGGCATCTACAGCTGCACGAGATGCGCCAACGACCCCGCCTAAAGCATCCGCCAGTTCCTGAAGCATATTAAACGGCTCAGGTCCTCCCAAGCCACGCCCACCGGCTACGATAATATCCGCTTCCTCCAAATTCAGATTTCCTGTATCACGTATAAAATCGATCACCTGGGCGGCAATCTCCTCTTCGGGCATTAAGCTCTCGATGCTGACAATTTCAGCTTCACGTGTCTCATCCCGAGGCAGTGCCTGGAACACTCCAGCGCGAGTTGTCGCCATCTGCGGACGATATTGCTTGCATAGAATAGTCGCCATCATCTTCTCGGAAAAGGCGGGACGGCTTGCCAACAGCAGCCTCGAGGGATGTGGTTCCACATCCAGCTCCGTTGTGTCTGCGGTAAGTCCGGTCGGCAGGTGCGTTGCAATGGCTCCAGCCAAATCACGGCCTGTACCCGTTGCGCCAAACAGCACAATCTCCGGTTTCACATCATCAATCAGCTTTAAGCATATTCGGCTGTAAGGCCGTGTCCGGTACACACCAAGCTCAGGCGCCTCACACAAATAAACCTTGTCAGCGCCATAATAGGCAGCCTCCTTGGCAAGATGGAGAACACCATTGCCTATGACTAGCGCCAACAAAGGAACCTCCAGCTTGGACGCAAGCTTCCGACCCTCTCCGAGCAGCTGCCAGGACACCTTCTTGGCTTCACCATCCCTTTGCTCCACAACAATCAAAACCCCACGATAAGCCGACCAATCTGGCATAGCTGACGATTCTTGGCTTTCCTCTTTTTGCTCCTTTGGCATGGTTGTTGCCTCCTATGTCCAGCCTAAACGGCTTGGTAAGTCTCGTTCCCACAGCTGGTCAAGCAGCTGTGCCGCGGTCGCCTCCGGTGTATCCCCCATAATCATCTTGGAGTTGACCGCTTTCACCTGGGGGACCCATGTCTTGGACACGATGGTAGGCGAACCCTTTAAGCCAATCATCGACCGATCCAAATCCGGGAAATCGGCCGTCGTCCAGACAACCGGCTTGTACCTTGCGGCCCGAATCATCCCAGGCATAGCGGCTCTGCGCACCTTATTCAATTCCTTCAAGGCTGTAATCAGCACCGGCATACTTGTCTGAACCACTTCAATGCCATCCTCAAGTAATCGATGTACAGTTAGTCTTCGCTTTTCGATATCAACCTGTACCACTTTACTTACATAGGTCAGCTGCTCCAAATCGAGCCTGCATGCTACACCAGGTCCAACCTGGCCGGTATCCCCATCCAACGTCTGCTTTCCACAAAACACCAAATCAATGGCGCCCCATGTTTCTGCTACCTTTTGAAGCGTTTTGGCTATAACATAAGAGGTTGCAAGTGTATCAGCGCCCGCAAACCCTCGATCTGTCACAAGCACAGCCTCGTCTGCGCCTAACGAGATACATTGCTTTAAGCTCTTCTCCGCCGGGGGCGGCCCCATGGTGACAATAGTGACTCTTGCTCCCAACTTGTCCTTGATCCGCAGTGCTTCTTCCAGACCATGCAAGTCATAAAAATTAACAATACTCGGTACCCCTTGGCGTATTAATGTATTGTTCTTCGGGTCAATACGAATTTCACGGCTGTCGGGAACCTGCTTGATACATACAACAATATGTAGCATATGGTGATCCTCCTAACATGGGTTGGCGGCTAAGCCATAAAGTTTGTGAAACCTGTCACTTACTAGTTCAAATAAGTCCTCGAATGAAACCGTTTGCATTGACTATCATTCTTCTACAGTTTATGCAAGCATATCCTATGAATGCTACAAAATTTAGTAACTCCTCTCGGATTATTTTTTGAATATTATATTAATTCTGTATATTCAGATAATAACCTTTTTTAAAATATAAAAATTTGTTCGAACCCTACAAAAAACAATAAGCAGCCCGCTCGGCCGTCTCCCTGAGAAGAGCACGGCCACAGCAGGCTGCTTTATTGTTTTACTTATACTAATCACTTTACAGGCGTTCCGCCCATTCTTCTTTATTTTCCCAGTCCTTTGCTTTCCAGCGTAACACATCGGGGTTTGCCATATGAATAATTTCTTTAAAAAACTCCAGCTTTTCCAGGTCGGTCATCGGCGTAAAGCTTTTTGCCACTCTGAGGTTATTTTCCAATTGTTCCATCGATTCCATCCCAATAATGGCAGTAGATATCGGCAGTGACCATGTGTATCTAAGCGCTTTCTCATACCATTCGGCAAGTCGCCCTAAGCCTATAACCTTCATGCCAATAATCGCCATGCCCTTTTCATTGGCCTTGGGTACAAACTCGTCTGCGAAGCTGTACATAAAATGGTCTGCCGCGGATAACGCCACTAAAGCGCTATCAAATGGGAACCTGCGGATCGCTTCTAGCTGGACATTCGGATTCGTGTGTCCGCTGATACTGATATGCTTGATGATCCCCTGCTCTTTGGCTTCAATTAAAGCCTGTAAAGCGCCATCCTTGGCAAAGCACTGCTCAAGCTGCTCCATCGTCCGCACGTCATGCAGCCGCCATTCCTGTACATGATCCGTTTGCAGCCGCTTCAAGCTGGCTTCGATTGAACGCAACGAACCATCCCGAGTCCGATCCAGCGTTTTTGTAGCAATCCATACCTGTGAACGCCGACTACCCCAAGCTTTGCCAAGCCTTTCCTCAGATTGCCCCTTGGAATAGATCGGTGCTGTATCAAAATAAGTAATCCCCTCATCGATCGCCCGGTTAACGATTTGGATTGCTTCCTCTTCGGTACAGCTATGCTCATCCACAATACGTTGGGCGCCAAAGCTAAGTATGGGAAATTCTTGTCCCGTTTGTCCAAATTTACGTTTCTCCATGAGTGCTTCCTCCTCTTAAAATGGCCATTCCTATTTGCTGTTGCCCTGCTTGATCTATTATAAACGAATCTTGGCCCATTTAAAAATCCCATTAACGTGTCTACACCTCCCAACAGTTCGCATTTGCCCCAGACTAGTAGTATCATTTAAACTAAGATACTTACGTAGTAAGTTATCCGCAATAGCTTTTAAAAAACTCATAGCTAGAGGAGGAATGAAGATTATGAAAAGACCGAAAAAAACTTTGATACTTATCGCTTCGGCGGCCCTGGCATTCTCGATGTTTAGCTCAACATTAATGGCTGACACGATAAAAACAAGCTCTGATTTTAAAGATTTGGCTAGTGTGGACACCGGGCTGAAAGCCAAGATCGATTCCCTTCTTGCCAAGGGTGTATTTGAAGGGGTATCCGGTGACAGCTTCGGAATCTCGCAAAATATGACCCGTGCCCAATTCGCCAAGGTAGCGGCTTTGATTTTTGGACTCCCTGTCGATGCCAGCAACCAGACCTCCAGCTTCTCGGATGTCCGTGCCAGTGATGCCGCCAACGGCTGGGCAATTCCCTATATCGAAGCCGCTCGAAAAGCAGGCCTGATCGACGGGATAACAGACACGACGTTTGCTCCAGGAGATAATGTGACAATTGGGCAATTGGATACGGTGCTCGTTAAAGGGCTTGGTAAAAGTGTGCAGGTGAACACCCTGCCTTGGTATGCTAATGCTGTACTGCAAGCCCAAAATCTAGGCATCCATCCTGATGGCAAAAGTGGAGATGCCGCGGCTGCCCGCTCCGACCTGGTTACAGGTGCCTACGGTGCCGAGCAAGCTTACCAAAGCTTAAAGGACCAAGCGCTGGTATCGCTTACTACCGTTCAGGCTTCAGACAACCAACTGGTATTGGTTACGCTAGATAAAGCCGTTGACACCGCCAAAGCAACATTGACCCTCTCCAAGGATGGTACAGTTATTCCTACCACATTTACGTGGAATACAGACCGCAAATCGGCTTCCTTGACGTTATCCTCAGATAACAAGCTTTCGAATGGAAGCTATGTGGTTACATTGGGAGGCCTTGTCGGCACAGCCATACAAACAGCGTCAGGAACTTTTACATTCACCACATCATCCAGTACAGGTGGCATGGATTATACGATCAATGGCAATTATGATCTTAGTAATGTCTTAGATAGCGGATTAACTGCTTTGGCGACAGGCGCCAATGGCTTTGCGACAAAGACCGATGCGGAGAACCCGACTACCAGCAAATTTGCCAAAGAAATTACGATTAAAGCGACCAACTCTGGGCAAGAGGTTGCTGTTCCAGGGTTGATCCAATCGATCACTTCGCAGAATCCTACAGTAGTCAAAACTGGAATATCAACTGACCATAAAGGCTATATCCTGGGCATCAAAGCAGGCTCGTCAACGATTAATATTATTTATTCAACGATTAGCGGCGAGACCAAGCAAGTTTCCATCCCTGTCACCGTCAAAACGGAAAATGTAGCGGCGAGTCTTATCACTGCTGAAACCTCTTCCTTTAAGGCCACCGTTTCAGGCAGTGTGTACGGCGGCAGCGGACAATTTAACGCATTTGATGCGATGGACCTGACCGTTACCGATAATTACGGCATTAAATACGAGGATGAGGAGGTTGCTCAATACAACTTCGCCTTAGGAGTAGTCTTCTTTGCTGGAGATATTGCCGCAGATCCTGCTGGTGGAGCCGTTGGAACGGTTTCGCTAGATTTGGATGGAACTGTCCATATTAACGGGAACGTCAGCAGCTTTACTTTAACCGCCCTGCTCATGAACGGTACGCGAGCTTACACGGCAATAGAGGTTGTTAAAAATTAATAACAAGGAAATTGCCTAACAAAAAAGGCACCACTGAATCCCCATTTCGATAGGGGCTTCAGCGGTGCTTTTGCTTGGTATTTTTTCAGGAGAATGGCTTAGAATGGCTTTACTACATGTATATTAGCTATTAGAAATTTCAGTAAGCCTTTCTTTAATCCGCTCGGTACAAATACCGCCATGATAAGCAATCACCGTTTCGATCTCATACTCTTGCAGCTTGGCAACTGACTTCAATGCCTGCTCCATATTCGGTGTAAAGCTTGGGTTAGGCGGCATGATTACGCCTTCGTGCGATGTCAGCGCATCCCCGGATATAAGTGTTTTGCTCGGTATATGATAGAGGCTGATATGATCCGGCGTATGGCCAGGTGTAAAAATCACCTGAATCCCACCACAGAAGGGCAACAGATCACCGTCTTGAAGCGTCACATCGACTTTTGAAGGCGGCACCATAACCCCTCTTTTTATTAGAGGAACCTCTCCTAAGAGATATGGCTTTGTTAGCTCATGTGCATAAACGCCGATCCTGTCCTCCGATGCGGCTATTAGCTCAGGCAAGCTGCCCAAGTGGTCCAAATCTTGATGGGTGATCATGATTTTCGTAAGCTTTTCGAAAGGAAATCCTTCTTCGGCTAACGCATTACGTATGATTTCCAGCTGGCCTGGAATTCCGGTATCCACCAAAATGACATCCTGCTCGTCCCAAAGCAGCGCCGCATGTACGACAAACATATGGGCTCCTGCACTCATTTCCAATTTTAGAGCTTTAATTCCAGAGCTGGCTACCATATCCTACACCTCCATTATTAAGCTGACCCTACTATCATATTGTACTAGCTGGTATAGAGAATTTCAAACTTTCATACTCTGGCAAAAATACGTTAATATAAGAAAGAATATGGGATCATGGAGGCCGTCATTATGAAAGCGAATGTTAGGAAAGAGAATCTTGTAATCGTTAATAGCACATTAGCCGCCACTTTAAAGCATTGGCAATCGATGTCGGGGGCAAAACAAGATGAGCTTGAAGCCGAATCTACAGCTAATGAATTTGAAGCCGCTTTTTATACGTATATTGACGCGGTCCGCGCTTGGATCCACGGGCTGGAGCCACAACCCCAGACATTGGAGGAAGCCTTAGAGCTGCCCTTGGTTCAACAAATGGTCGACCAGCTGCCCACACCGTTATATTTGAATTTCGAAACGGAATTGGAGCTTATTATTGAACATAAAAACAGGGTCGATGATGAAAAATATGACTGAATGTAATGACTGAATACAAGTAGCTATGCTCCTGTAACGACCAATCTGTATGGATGCTGGACGATACCCTGAATGTAAAAAGTGGGAGCGATCCGTCGCCCCCACTTTTTACCTATCCTTATTTAGTATTTTCTTCGCTTGGTAGCCCTCTTAGCCCATAGCCACAAAATCCTTCGCTTCGTTATCAATATTAAAAGCAAGCTCGCCATGATGCACGCCGATCAGGACACGGGAGCCGTCTAATAACGTGCCCCCTACAATTTCACGGGCAAGCTTCGTTTCGATAAAACGCTGGATGTAGCGCTTCAGCGGCCGCGCGCCATAGACAGCATCGTAGCCCTGGTGGGCGATATGCATACGGGCTTCTTCGGTTAGCTGAAGCTCAACACGCCGCTCCCCTAGCCGAGCCTCCAAGCCTTGCACCAGCTTGCCGACAATAAGCTGGACTTCCTTGACGGTGAGCGGCTTGAATAGCACCACATCGTCTAGGCGGTTCAGGAATTCCGGGCGGAAACGAGTACGCAGCTCAGCCATAATCATTTGCTCGGTCCGCGGCTTAATATTGCCGACCTCATCCATGCCCTCGATCAAAAACGTCGATCCAATATTCGAGGTCAGAATCACAATCGTATTTTTGAAATCGACAAGCCGCCCTTGTGAATCCGTCAGCCGGCCATCATCGAGCAATTGGAGCAGTGTGTTAAAGACGTCAGGGTGCGCCTTCTCCACCTCGTCAAACAAGATGACGGAGTAAGGCTGCCGACGGACGGCTTCGGTTAATTGCCCACCTTGCTCATACCCGACATATCCGGGAGGCGCGCCCAGCAGCCGTGATACGGAATGCTTCTCCATATATTCGGACATGTCGATCCGAATGATTTTTTCCTCGTCGTCGAACAACGCTTCGGCTAACGCTTTGGCCAGCTCCGTCTTGCCGACGCCAGTCGGCCCTAGGAACAGGAACGAACCGATCGGACGGTTCGGATCTTTAATGCCTGCGCGGGCGCGAAGCACAGCATCCGACACGAGCCGCACGGCCTCTTCCTGGCCGATGACCCGCTGGTGCAGCTCCTCCTCCAAGCGCAGCAGCTTCTCCCGTTCGCCTTCCACCAGGCGGCTTACGGGTATCCCCGTCCATCGCCCGACAATGCCGGCGATCTCCTCCTCCGTCACTTCCTCGCGCAGCAGCCGCGGATCCGTATCCGCACGGGCGAGGTCCTCCGCCTGCTTAAGGCGCTTCTCCAGCTCGGGAATCCGCCCATAGCTGAGCTCAGCGGATTTCTCTAGGTCGTAGCGGTCCTCCGCCTCCTGCAGCTCCAGCCTAGCTTGCTCCAGCTCCTTGCGCAGCGCTTGGATGCCTTGGATCGTTTCCTTCTCGTGGTCCCACTTCGCTTTTAACGTATTGTGGCGGTCCTTTAGCTCGGCAAGCTCCTTTTGCAGCACCTTCAGCCTGTCTTGGCTAGCCGCATCAGTTTCCTTACGGAGGGCAGCCTCCTCGATCTCCAGCTGCATCATCCGCCGTGTAACCTCATCAAGCTCCGTAGGCATCGAGTCGATCTCGGTGCGGATCATCGCACAGGCCTCATCGATCAAATCAATTGCTTTATCCGGCAAAAAGCGGTCGGATATATAACGGTTGGACAACACGCCCGCCGCAACCAGTGCGTTATCGTGGATTTTCACGCCATGGTACAATTCGTAACGCTCCTTTAAGCCGCGCAGGATCGAAATTGTATCCTCAACATTGGGCTCGCTAACGAGCACCTGCTGGAAACGGCGCTCCAATGCGGGATCCTTTTCGATGTAGTTGCGGTATTCATCAAGCGTCGTCGCCCCTATACAATGCAGCTCACCGCGTGCCAGCATCGGCTTGAGCATATTGCCTGCATCCATAGCTCCCTCTGTTTTACCGGCGCCAACTATGGTATGCAGCTCATCGATGAACAACAGGATGCGCCCCTCGCTTGCGCTCACCTCATGCAGTACCGCCTTGAGGCGTTCCTCGAATTCACCGCGGTACTTCGCTCCGGCAATAAGGGAGCCCATATCCAGTGAAAAAATCGTTTTGTCCCGCAATCCATCGGGCACATCGCGTTTCACAATACGGTGGGCAAGGCCTTCCACAATTGCGGTTTTCCCAACGCCGGGCTCGCCGATCAAGACGGGGTTGTTTTTGGTCTTTCTTGAGAGGATGCGGATCACGCGGCGAATTTCCGCGTCCCGTCCAATGACGGGATCCAACTTGCCTGCACGTACCTCGGCTACAAGGTCGCGGCCATACATGGCCAGCGCCTCGTAGGTCGCTTCGGGCTCCTGGCTGGTCACCCGTTGGTGGCCCCTCACCTCGGAGAGCGCCTTTAGCATCGCTTCACGCTTCACGCCCAAGGAGCGGAACAGGTCGCCGACCTCCTGTTTGTCATCCAGAAGCGCTAACAGCAGGTGCTCGACAGACAAATAGTCGTCGCCTAGCTTCGTCGCTTCCTTCTCGGCATCGGCAATAACCCGGTTAAACCCCGGGGATAAATAAGCGCGGACGGTATCCGCTCCCGTGCCACCTACCTGCGGCTTCCGCGCCAGTTGCTCATCCAAACGGGTGCGCAGCGTATTTATGGGCACATTCAGCTTTTGCAGCAGCCTGGGTGCCAGCCCTTCCTGTTGGTCGAGAAGCGCCCTCAATAAATGCAGCAGCCCGATTTCCTGGTGTTTGCGCGATACAGCAGCCTGCTGCGCCCCAACAATAGCGTCCTGCGTTTTTTGTGTAAAACGGTTGAAATCCATGGTTCATTCCTCCCTAATATAAACTCCATATTTAAGTTCCATTAATTTGTTTTATCATTCAATTTTTATTAATAAACTTCATTAAGCTCCGTGAAATGTTGGTTCCATAGGGTATGCTTTAGCAAGCTCGCGGTACAGCTCTTGCTCCTTCTCGGTTATAGCCTGAGGCAGCTTCATATCGACTTCGACGAACAGATCGCCGAAGCTTCCATCTGGCTTGCGCAGCCCTTTGCCGGTTAAACGCAGCATATGCCCAGTGCCTCCAGCGGCGCCCATAGGCGGCACCTTCACATTAATTGTACTGCCGCCACGAAGCTTCAATTTAGCCTCCGTGCCTAATGCAGCATGCCAAGGAGCGATCTCCAAGGTCGCTGTTAAGTCATAGCCGGCCACCGTGAATACGGGATCGGGCTTCATCTTGATCGTAACGTACAAATCCCCTTTACTGCCATCCCTATACGTGCGGCCCATTCCTTTTAATCGCAGCCGCTGTCCATCGATCACCGATGCCGGTATCGTCAGGCTCAGCTTTTTGTCCAGCACCAGCACGCTTACTTTGCCGCCGAGAACAATTTCCTCCAGCGTCAAATGAAGGGTTGCTTCCTCATCGGCTTGCTGTTCACGGGCGCCCCCGGCTCCGCCGCTGACATCTTCCTGCGAAAAAAAGCTATCCGCCTGTCCCGCACGCCCCCCAGCCCCGCCAAAAAATTGGTTAAACAAATCCCCATAGTCCGCTTCCCCCGTCTGGTAACGGGTGCCTCCATAGGCGCCAGCCTGTCCCGCACGTGATCCCGCGCCGCCTCCATAAGCGTTGCCGTACCCTGCACCTCCGAAATTGCCCGCTCCTCCATTGGCGCCTGCACCGCCTTCACGCCAGCGCTCTCCATATTGGTCATAGCTTGTCCGTGATTCATCATCATGCAGAACCTCGTAGGCCTCCTGGGCTTCTTTAAAACGCGCCTCCGCCTCTGGGCTTTTATTGACATCAGGATGGAAAGCTTTCGCTTTCTTTTTATATGCCTTTTTAATTTCATCTTTGGTAGCCTTGCGGTCTACACCCAAAACCTCGTAATGATCCTTCGTCTTTTTCATATTCCTCACCCCAATCAAATTGGTCAGAAAAGGTCAAACTATCTTCATTAAAAAGAGCACCTTATAACGGTTATAGTAACCACTATCGTGCTCGGTATAGGAGAAAAGTTCAAGTTTTATTACCTATATTTAGTATAAGCTTTTTCCACAGAAGATGCAAAATCAGTATTCGGCCATTTTGAGCGAAAATCTGGCATTTTTAAGCATATTATTCTAAAAAGCAAGCACTGACCCTTTATTTGACCTTCTTTGACCTTTGATTGACCCTTTACATCTTTAATCGCTTTTTGCGACTTATTACGGCGTTAATTTCTGGATCTGGTTTAAAGCCTGCATAATTTCTTGTATGGTTTGGATCATCGGCGAATTGGCGAGAGACGTGAAATCAAACGTATCCGTGTTTATCTTGGGCAAGTAGCCATTAATTTCCGCTATGACCTTTTCGTTGTTGACTACAAGCTGCTTGTGGATTTCCTGGGCAAAAGCAGGTGCTTCCATAGCGTTAAATGCAGTAATTTTTGTCTTCATCGTTTCCAATTCCTTCAATAAAGAAGCTCTGGCCGCAGAATCCGTTACCGCTTGCTGAGCAAGCACGGGTATGTTTTGCGCAAATTGGGTAGCATTATTGATATAAGTCGTAGCTTCCTCCACGTAATTCAAGCTTTGGTTCACACTCGTTAGCAAGGAGCAGCCCGGCAGCAAGAAAATCGCAAGAGCCATAAATAATAATCGAATCCTCATTTTATTGTCCCCCTTTATCCATTTCACACTCTCTGTAATACTTGGTAGGTGGCCAGATGGTTTCAACTTTCGCAAATCCCGGGTCTTTTTGGACTTTGCTGTTTGGGATCGAGCCCATAAGGTTAATACTCAGTAACCTAATAAAAAGGAGATGTTGATAATGAGCAACAATGGACTAAGCGATAAAATTAAAGGTAACGTTTCCAAAGCAAAAGGTGAAATTAAAGACCAAATTGGGAATGCCACAGATAACGCATCTCTTCAAGCTGAAGGGAAGCTCGATAAAGCTAAAGGTGCTATCCAGCACAAAATCGGTGAAATGAAAGATGGAGATAAGTAGCCAGCTTTGGTAGATACTTAAGCCCTTTGTGGGAGAGCTACAGCAAGATCTAGCATGCAAAAAAGAAGCGTCCTTCACCTTCATCGGACGCTTCTTTTCTCATCTCTGACAATGCCATTCCCTTTTGCTAACATTAGCTTAAGCCTTTGGCGTTTGCAGCTTCAGCCATAACGTCTTGTTGCGGAATTCCTCCTCTTGCCCCAGCTCTTTTCCGAACCAGCCCGGCACTTCGTAGTCGTTCGCAGACTCCACATCGGGAAATTCCACTTCAACGACCACCAGATGGATTTGCTCGTATTCATCGATTTCCAGCACATACCCCTTGTGCTCCACCTTCGTACGCACCTTTTCCAAAGGCACAAGCCCTGACCCCGCTAGCAGTTGTTTGTATACATCCTCGGAAATGGAATATTCGATTTCTTCCCTTACCAGCCCGTGGCCGGATTTGAATGTATGGGTATAATGGGATACCCCATCCTTATCTACAAGCTTGCGAACCCTAATTTCCTGATCCTTCGAAAATGCCAGGTAGGTCTGGTAAATGGTTTGTTTGGACACAAAAGTAATTTCTTCTTGCTCCAACTCGGCACTCGGAAATGCTGGCAACAAAAACTTTTTTTCGATTTCAGTGCCCATGATTGGTTAGCTCCCTCTTTCCTTACTTATACTTATACTAAGATTATTGTATCATATTCTTCCAATAGTAGCAGTTCAAGTAGCTTGAGCCGTTAGTTGAGCAGCCATAGCCATCCATATAACGCCACAAGCGTGATCAGCAAGGTGGGAATCGTAAGCACGATGCCGATTTTAAAATACGTTCCCCATGTAATCCTTACTCCTTTATTCGCTAACACATGCAGCCATAAAAGGGTTGCCAAGGAACCAATCGGCGTTATTTTCGGACCCAGGTCCGACCCAATCACATTCGCATAAATCAACGCTTCACGGATGGCCCCCTCCGTTTGTGTACCTTGGATCGCCAAAGCATTGATCATCACCGTTGGCAGATTGTTCATCACAGACGACAATACCGCTGCGAGAAACCCCATCCCGACGGTTGCTGCCAGCAAGCCCTGATCCGCCATCGCTTGAATAGCTCTACCTAGCTGGTCTGTTAATCCCACATTGCGAAGCCCATACACGACTACATACATGCCTATGGAGAACAAGACGACTGCCCAAGGAGCATTTTTCACTACCTGTTTAATATTGATGGCAGGACTGCGGCGGGCGGCGATAACAAAGAATAACGCAACGAGGCCTGCGATAATCGAAACCGGCACATGAATAAATTCGCTGACAAAATAACCAACCAAAAGTACAGCCAAAATAACCCAGGATAAGCGGAATAACCGGATATCTGTAATCGCCTCACGGGGCTCTTTAAGCTCTTGGACATTGTAATGCTTGGGAATGCTTTTCCGGAAATATACATAGAGCACGAAAGTACTTGCAAGCAATGCAAACAAGTTAGGCACAAGCATCCGGGTCGTATATTCCACAAACCCAATCCCAAAATAGTCCGCGGATACAATATTGACCAAATTACTGATCACAAATGGCAAGGAGGTCGTATCGGCAATAAAACCGCTGGCCATAATAAACGGGAGCAGCATGCGGTCATCGAATTTCAGCGCCCGTACCATTGCAAGAACGATAGGTGTCAAAATAAGCGCAGCGCCATCATTGGCGAATAAAGCCGCTACAACAGCCCCAAGCAGGATTACATAAATGAACATCGTCATTCCGTTGCCATTGGCCAGCCTTGCCATATGAAGCGCAGCCCATTCAAACAACCCGATTTCATCCAAAATAAGCGAGAATAGAATGATGCCGACAAAGGCAAGCGTCGCATTCCACACGATCAAGGTAACATCCACTACATCACCCAGGCTTACAACCCCGCATGCCAATGCCAATATAGCGCCAATCATCGCAGACCATCCAATGCTTAGGCCTCTAGGCTGCCAAATCACAAAAACTAACGTAATGATAAAAATAAGTGAAGCCACGTAAGCCATAACATCCTCCTGGTGTCTTGCAAAAGTTCCCTAAGTATATCAAAAATTTTCAAAATCGAATACGACAAACATGCGCAAACGCCAAATAAAAGCTGTTGCCTACATCTATTTAGGCAGCAGCTTCTTAAGCAGTCATTTAGGTTTTATTCTACACCGAAATCCGGTTTTCGTAATCGGGTAGTTAGAACTCGTTGAACTAACGTTACCTGCTTAAACTGATTATAACTACTTGTTACCCAAGGCTGGTTGGAATATACGTTTAGCAAACTTTAAGACGGTACTCCGTGGAAGTAACCGTATAACCTGTGCCATGACATAATTGTTAAGACCAGCTATCATCATGCTGCGGTCTTTTTCAAGGGCCTTAAATGCCGCATCCACGACTTCAATAGGCTCCATGCGCTTTCCTTTCAAACTATCCGATCCAGAAGCAGCATGAAAAGAGCTCTTAGTCTCGCCAGGGCATAATGCCAGAATTTGCACTCCACTATCCCTATATTCGGCCCATATTGCTTCTGTAAAAGACAGGACATAAGCTTTTGTAGCGCCATAGACAGCCATATAAGGAACAGGTTGAAAGGCAGTCATCGAAGCTACATTAATGATTATTCCTTTTTTTCTCTCAATCATAGGGCCAATGAATTTATGTGTTAATTCTGTTAAGGCGACTAAATTTAGCTGAATTTCTTGATTAACGCGGGATTGTGGTATTTTATCGAAACTACCCAGTGTGCCAAAGCCGGCGTTATTTATCAAAATATCAACTGATAATCCGAGAGTTGTAAGCCCCTCAGCTATTTTTTCAGTAGCGTTGGAAGCGGTAAGATCAATGGGAAGCGCTATAGCATTAATAGAATATGTATTTTGCAATTTCAGTGCAATTTGTTTGAGTTTCTCTTGAGAACGAGCAACTAAAATAAGGTTGCAACCTTTTTTAGCAAGCTCATGGGCAAAGACCTCACCTATACCGGATGATGCGCCAGTTACTAAAGCTGTTTTATGAGAGTAATTCCAAGTCATAATAAATCTCCTCCAATAATCTGAATGATCAAAAGATTAAACGCTTAATCATTATGCTCAAAAAAAGACTTTCTTCAGCTGTTCGCTCTAGAAAGTCATAAGTACTATTCATACGATTTAGCAGGATCATTTAATATATCTTCAGCCACACGAACGATTTTTTTGAGTTGTTCCACAACTGAGTTCTCAATCGTCAAACTATAATAAACTTCGGTTCGTTCCTTTGTAGAGCTCAAAATGCCTGCTTGTTTAAGAATTTTTAAATGATGTGATATTGCCGGTCTGGACAATGGCGATTGCTCGACAATCTGTGCAACGTTCATTCGTTTGGCTATCATAAACATCAATAGAATTTCCTGTCTTACAGGGTCAGCTAGTGCTTTAAAAATATCTGTTGCCTGACGTATTTCATTTATCAAAGCTTTCTTATTTTTCAGCAATTCACTTTCCTTTGTTTGGTCCAATTGAGAATTATCCATAGCACCACCATCTTTAAGATCAAATGATTAAACATTTAATTACTTATACATTATAAGGTGCTACTGCTTGCTTAGGCAAGGACTATTTCAAATTGGAACGACAATTAGAACACTTTATCGCAAGCGACAGTTTTGGTTTCGGGTCATCTAGTCAAAGAAGGAGTTTCTCATAGCCAACAATTAGTTTACATAATAATTATTATGTAAACTAATTTAGAGGAGGTTGCTGCGATATCCACATGGTTGACAAGGCCGAGAACGATCGTGTGTAGCAACTCGGTTGCCATACTCCATTTGTGCGGAGGTCATGGTTGGATATAAAAATTACTCTCCTACGAATCAGGCAACAACAAAGCCTTGCTATCGAAAAGCTTCTGTTTCTGCTTCTCGGAGGCTCGAGCCAAATAAGCATCACTCAAGGCACGGACGATTTCCTGCCATTCGACGTTACGGTCAAGGCGCAGCCCGATCCACCCCAAATGCCCGACATAAGCGGGCACATAATAAAGGTCCGGTGAAGCCTCAATAAGCGTGGACTGTAAACCATCTGGAGCCGCGCACCAAAGCGCGACCCGCCCATCTCCGTGGTGATTGTTGTGGTATTGGGTAAAGGAACGTTTTCCATTGATAAAAAAAGTAGGGGCCCCATGGCTCACCCGTTCGCTTGTATCGGGCAGTGAAAGGCAATAAGCTCGAATTTTCTCCAACAGCACTTCGTCCTCGTGCACAGGTACAATCTCTTTGTTATCCACACTCAAATAAATACCCTCCCATTGAAATTTTTAAAAACCTTACTATGTAACAAACTGTATCACCGTTTCCAAATAACGTCAATTTAACCAAAAGAGCCATATCCCTTTTCAACCTCAGTCTTGATGTGTTATATATAAATTACAAATTCAACAAAATCGAACCCCAAGGCTCTCATCCAAGCTTCCAGTTCCCTTTAAGCTGCCCCAAATTGATATTCCATTATGACTATGTCTCCTATAAAGGAAGCGGACCCGATGCATTTTCTGGACTTAAAGGACTTATCCTCGTTGCAAATTGATGAGCTATTCAAATTAACAGACCAGTTAAGCTTACAAGGAGGGGCGAAGCCGCTAGGCGGTAAAACATTTGTGTTATTTTTTCCGGAATCCAGCATAAGAACCCGAATTTCTTTTGAGAAAGGTATACAAGACTTAGGCGGACAATGCTTGTTATTCCCTCCGGAAGCACTGGACAAACGGGAGCAGCTGAGCGATGTGATTCAATATATAGAAAATTGGGCAGATGGGGTCATTGTTAGGCATCCTGATTTATCGACAATCCAGCAATTATCCTTGCATACCTCTATTCCAATCATTAATGCGATGACAGCAGAAAACCATCCCTGTGAAATTTTAGCGGATCTCTATACCATTAGCAAAATGAAAGAAAACTTTACGGAGCTGGTATATACATTCGTAGGCCACGCAGGAAACATTTCCAGGTCATGGATGGATATGGCCAAAGTGATGGATCTGCAATTTAACCATATATGTACAAGTGGTCACGAGTTGGGTGAAGAGTCCCGCAACTACAGGTTTTATACTGAGCTTGAAGCTGTATTGATGGATAGCGATGTTGTGCTGACTGATTCCTTACCCGAGGCATTACGAACCAAGGACTACATAAGCAACTACCAAATCACCTTAGCCAAAATGAAACTAACCCCAAAGCATTCCCTATTAAATCCATGCCCTCCTTTTTTTCGCAATGAGGAAGTTAGCGAGGATGCGATTGACTCCGAATATTTTGTCGGTCATGCGTTCAAAAAAAACTTGATTTTTGTCCAGCAAGCGATCCTTTTATACTGTCTTTTCCATACATAAAAAGCACAAGAAATGAGGAGCATATTTCATGAAAATTACGGAGGTTCCATTTGGCATCATTGACTGGAGCGGGGTAAGCGCTACGCAGCATCCTGGCATTGAAGGCTTTGCTTATTGGCGGACATTTGAGATGGGCAACATCCGGGTGCGTATGGTGGAATATACGCCTGGATATATCGCAGACCATTGGTGTGACCGCGGCCATGTGTTACTAGTATTAGAAGGCGAATTGATGACTGAGCTTTCGGATGGACGCGAATTCAAGCTAACGCCAGGAGTTAGTTACCAAGTAGCAGATGGTGCAAATCCACATCGATCCTATACCAAAACTGGAGCCAAATTGTTTATTGTAGATTAAGACGCAGCTACTTGGATTAAAGTCCTGAAAATTCATCAAAAAAAAGCTTAACCCGATATAACAATCAGGTTAAGCTTTTTCTTATACTTCAAAGATTAATTACCGGCCCAAACATCCTTGGCGTAACGGCCTTCAGCCAGCAAGCGGTTTAGCCACCTGCTAGACTCCTGCTCCCCAACACTGTGCACCTGCTCATAGATGGCTTGCAGCGCAGCTTCCACTGCCGGAGCCATTTTGCTGCCATCTCCACAAATATAGAGGTGTCCGCCTTGCTCCAAAAGCTGGATCAGCTCCTCAGGATTTTGCTGGAGCAGATGCTGGACGTACGTCTTAGGCTGTCCGTCCATCCTGGAAAATGCCGAATGCAGCGTAACGAGACCCTCCTGCTCAAACTGCTCCATTTCGTCGCGGTAAATATGGTCGCTCGCATTGCGGCAGCCAAAATAGAGATGGGCTGGGCCAAGTGGCTTACCTTCGTTCTTAAGCGCTTGCCGCGCTTGGAGGAACCCTCTAAAAGGGGCTACCCCTGTCCCAGGCCCGATCATAATTACCGGTGTTTCCGGGTGCTCAGGGAGCTGGAAGCCCGAGTCAGGCGTACGGACGAATATGGCAACCGCATCGTGGACCGCAAGCTCAGCCAAATAATTCGAAGCCACGCCCTTGTAGGCTCCCTCCCCGTTTCGCGCTGGCTCATGGACAACAGCAACGGTAATGCTAGCTTGCTCCGGCTGCAAGCGCGGCGAGCTGGATATTGAATAATATCTAGCCTTTAGCGGCGGCAGCAGCTCTAAGAAGCGCTCAAAAGGCAACTCGCAAGCTTCATATTTATCGAGCAGGTCCAGCATCGTGATGTGCTTTTTCAGCACATGATTTTTGTAGGCTTCCTCCTCGAGCAGAGCCTCCAGCTCCCTCCTATGCGGAGGGCATACCGTAAAGGCAGCCAGCTCCCGCAGCTGCACACGGGTTACCGCCTCCTGCAGCTCGACCGTTTGCCCTAACAGCTCACCCAGCCGTACGGGGCGCCCTAGCGGCAAATGGGCTACGCTGCGCCCGGTCGCGCTCAGCACCAAATGATCATTGCTGTTCAGCTGGAACCTGCGCAGCACACGGTCTACCAAATCCTTGTGGTTATGCGGCAGCACGCCTAGATGGTCTCCCTCCTGGTAGGCGAGGCCTTGCGGCAGCTTAATTTCGAGATGGCGGGTATGGCGCCCGCTACCTGCTTCTTGCAGCTCCCGGTTGGCCACGACCGTCGCTTGAATCGCTTCATATGTTTCAGCAAGCGGCGTGTCCATAAAGCCGCTGACAAATTGCACCGTCAGGTTATTGCCTTCTTTCTCTGCCTTGTCATTGACCTTCAAGCCAAAGGCTTCCATCACATTGGGCCAGAGCCCGCCGCGCCAATCTTCTACTTCTTTCTCGAAATCGCCGCTAGCATCCCCTTCTCCTCGAGTTGTAAGGCGTGTTGCGCCCTTGGCTGCAAGCTGATCGTCAATAAACCGCGGAATTTCCTGGTACGTGTTCTTCCAATTGAGGTCGCCACAGCCAAATACCGCGTACCGTACCCCGTTCAGCTCGCCAGGCTCCACATTGCCCAGCCATTGCACAAATTCCCGTGCATTGCTTGGTGGCCTGCCGTTATAGGAGGCTGAAACAATGAAAACTGCGCCCTCCTTGGGCAACTTGCCAACGCGCTCATTCAAGGGCGCCACCTCGCTGCGAAAGCCTTGGTAGCGGCCCATTTCGGCAAGCTCGCGGGCGATGCCCTCAGCCGTTCCCATATTAGAGCCGTAAAGCACCAATAACGGGGTATTGTGGGCTTTAACGGTCGGCGCCAAGGCTGCTTCCTGCTCCCTTTGCTGAGCCGAGTCTTGCATAGGCGCAGCTATGCCTGTCCCAGTCCCTGTAGCGGTTCTGGTCTCTGTAGCTGTAGCTGTAGCTGTGCCCATATCTGATCCGATAAAGGCCAGATTCGTTTTCGGATCACGGGCACTCACCTTCATCGTAAAGCCGTCCGGTTTGAGGGTCAGGGATTCCTTGACCTTTAGCTGGTAATTCGTATGGTCGGTGATCTTGAAATGCTTCAGCACCATGCCCAGCACAAGAACCGCCTCCTGGATCGCAAACTGCTGCCCAATGCAGGCCCGCTGCCCGTTTCCGAAAGGCTTGTACGCATGGTGCGGAATTTGGCTTTGGTCCTCAAATCGCTCCGGCTTAAACTCCTCCACATCCTCGCCCCATACCTCTTTATCCCGATGGAGCTGGGGAATAATTACATTGACGCTTTCCCCTTTTTTCAAAGGGTATTTACCTGCAAGCATCGTGTCCTCTTTGGCATATAGCGAGAACGCAGGAGCAGTGGGCCATAGCCGCAAGGCTTCATCGAGAATCATGCGAATGTATTTGAGCTCGCGAACCTGCTTGTAGGATGGAATCGGTTCCGTCAAAATCCGGTCCACCTCTTCATAGGCTTTTTCCAGCTTATCAGGATTTTTCAATAAATAATATAGCGCAAATGACAGCAACCCGCTTGTAGTTTCATGTCCGGCAATGAGGAAGGTTATGATCTGGTAGCGGATATTTTCGTCATCCAGCACTTCACCTGTTTCGGGATCTTTGCCATTTAACATATGGGAGAGCAGGTCATCCCCTTGCTCGGCGTCATTGGCTTTGCGTTCGGCAATAATTTTGTCCACCAAGGAGAACATAACCTGGATATCATGCTTGAATTGGCGTTTGCTGATGACCATCAGCTTGTCCTGGATACCCAAGCGCTGTAATTGGCTCATCGATTCGCCCAACGCCCGCGTCATGCTTGTAATGAACGGGTGCGCCTGCTCCCGATAAAAGCTGTTAAAGCGATAATTAAAACCACATAAACCGATAGTATCCAGTGTCAGGCGGGTCATATCCTCCGGCACCTCTACACTTTCATCCGGATTGAGGCGCGACCATTTTTGGATAAGCTGTACCGCCACATCGACCATCATATGGTGGTAGCCGCGCATCGCGGTTTGGCTAAAGCTTGGAAGCAGAATCTGGTGCGCCTTTTTCCAGTTGGGCTCGCTCGTCGCGCTGGTGAACAGGCCATCCCCCGTAAAAGGCTTTACCTTTTGCAGGGGTGCCCAAACTCTTTTGTCAAAGCGGGACTCGTCACAGGCGTCGGCAACCAGCTCATGGCCCGAAATAATAAGCTCGCTCCTTCCAGGCAGATCCAAACGAAATATCGGTCCGTATTGCTGGGCAAGCTTGACCATCGATTGAAGCGGGATATCCAAATCCAGCTGTGGAAGATTGCCTAATGGACCGTACGTTTTAGGTTGGGGAATTTGAATCGACATGAAAAATCTCTCCTTTGGGATAGTATGAAAGTTAAGGGTTGGGGTTATACCGATTTCAATATTTTTGGGTGAACCAGCTTCAGCTAAATGAGTGGCAAATAAGCAGTATTTCTTCATAGGAGTGAATATTCATTCCGTTCTTTATAGAAGAAAAGTCCAACTTAATGGACCCGCACGGCATTCCAGCAGCATTCCTCCGCAGCCAGCAGCAAATCAGGTGTTTCTTCGACGACCCCAGTTTTGATGACTTTAAACAGCTTGATTAAAGCGCCATATACAATCGCTATCAAAACATCAGATGGCATGGGGCAAATGATCTGCTGCTGCTTCCCTCTTTCGATAAAGTCACGCAGAATGTCCAAAAAATCTTGAAACATGGTTACACTGCTTTCATCCAAGTACCGCGCACTCGAATGGGAATCGATAAAAGCGAGCGCTTTGTCGTGATGGTTGGCGAATTGGCTCATTTGGACAAAAATATGGTGGAACTGTTCGCGCATAGTACGATCATTGTTGGGCATATTGGTAAGGAGCGTCGCTGAAAGCAAACGTACACATTCCTGGAACAAGGAGTTCACAAGCACTTCTTTATTTTCAAAATAGCGGTAGATCGTCCCTGCACCCACCTGCGCTTTGTCCGCTATGGTCGGAACGGTCGTCGCATCATAGCCACGTTCAGCGAATAAGCTTAAGGCAGCCTTCAAAATATCTTCCCGTTTGTTTGTAATTGGCTTGCTTCCAGCTAATTTATTTATAGACACTAGGTCACCTCACTTTACCATCTTTGTGCGGAATGAACTTTCATTCCTAATAGATTCAGTATACTATTGCTGCCCATAAAAATCAACTGCATTCAAAATCCTACGAAGAAATCCATCGCTCATTGAGGCGATACGTGTTGGCAGTAACTACATTTCTCTAGCTTTTGTCTGAGTCGTCAAGCGCTAATTTGGATGTAGATTCTCCAAAAAAACGCAAACCACACAACCGAGCCGAATAAACGGCTCGGTTGTGTGGTCCGATCATGTACATCGCCATGCGGCTTCTTTACCTGGATACCGCTTAAACGGATCTGGAAGTATCAAGCGGACGCAGGTTCGCTTCAATGGATGCACGTTTGGGCTCAAGGAATGGCGGCAAGGCCAGCGCTTCACCTAAGGTTTCAAACGGTTCATCCGTAACAAAGCCCGGACCATCCGTCGCAAGCTCAAACAAGATGCCATTGGGCTCACGGAAGTACAAAGAACGGAAATAGTAGCGTTCCACGAAGCCCGAGTTTGGCAGGCCTGCTTTGTTCAGAATATCGATCCAAGCAAGCAGCTCCTGTTTGTCTTCGATACGGAAAGCAACGTGGTGTACGCCACCTTTGCCAACCGCAGCTGCGGATAGGTCGCTGCGCGGCTCAACCTGTACCTCAGCACCTGAGCCGCCCTCGCCCACCTGCATAACGATAATATCCTCCTGCCCTGCGACGATGGCAGGGATCCGGCTTTTCTCCGAAAAGCCCAACAAACGCAAAGCGGCAATGGTGGATTCAGGCTTGCGGACGGTTAGCTTCACAGGACCAAGCCCGGTGATGCCGAATTCAACCGGAACAGGGCTTTGATCCCAAGGGATGCCGCCAGCAACGCCCGAATTCGTTTCATCAGAAACCAAGGCTAGCTGTTGGCCCTCAGGGTCCTCGAAGAAAATCACGTTGCGGTTCGCATGCTCGGTGATCGCTGAATGCTTGACGCCATGCTCCTTGAAACGCACCAGCCAGTATTCCAGCGCCGCGTCACTGGCCACACGCAAGGACGTGCCCGATATGCTGCTTGCTCCTTTTCTGGTGGGACCAATTCCCGGAAAATCAAAGAAGGTAAGCTCGGTGCCCGGATTCCCCCGCTCATCTCCATAAAACAAGTGGTAAGCCGTTGTATCATCCTGGTTGACCGTCTTTTTAATCAGGCGCATACCGAGTACCTCTGTATAAAATTTGAAATTACCGGGTGCGTTTCCTGTCATAGCGGATAAGTGGTGAATGCCTTTTACGTTCATGGGTTATCATCCTTTTCATGTTTTTAATTTTTTTAATAGTTCAAGCAGCTGCTTCTGTTCGGAAGGGGTTAGCTTGTCAAATTGTGCTGCCTGAAAGTGCTCTTGGACAGGAACAATTTGGTCGAATAATGCTTGGCCTGCCTTTGTGAGAGAAACATACTTCGTTTTCCAATCCTGCTCCCGCTGAATCCAGCCTAATAGCTCTACCTTATGGAGAAGCTGCGTTATATTGCCTTTGGTCACAACCAGCTTATCTGCCAAATCCTGCTGCCTTATGCGCCCTGCCGCCCCAACCTGGGCTATAATATCGAATTGCGCTGCACTGATGTCCCACTTTTTCAAATGCTGGTTAGTTTCACGAATGCTTTGGTTATAGAAGCGGGACAGCCGAAACCACAAGACAATACCTAGCCGCTTATCATGCGTTTTTTTTGTAATTGGGAAATTATCTGAAGACAATCTCATCATCCCTCTTTCAATTAACTAACTAATAGTTAGCTGTGAAACTAATATAAGTATACAACTAAACTGATAACTATGCAAGCGTGAATACTCTTTTCAATCGATTTGCAAATAGATTGTCATAACCTGTTTCAGCGATCCATATATTGGTTAAATAGATAGTATCTTAAACTACTAAGGAGGTTAACCTGCATTGGTTATGACAAGTATTTCATACAAAGAAGATTCGATTCCAGTATTCCTATTCGGAGCGGATTCTAACATCATTCCATCTCTACTAACTGCCTTAAAAAATAATAAATTAACTTTAGCCAGCCTTAAAGAATCATTGGTGCGAATTGATTTGTTCCGCTCCCAAGCACTATTGTATTCTGCCAAAGGCGATAAATATTCAATTCCTATCTTTGCTTAATAAAGAAAGCTGTTATTTTAGGGAAACCTGAGATAGCAGCTTTTTTGTTCGTGGAACGGCTCTTTTTCAAAAAGATTTCCAAGGCTTTAAACGGTGTTATATAATATAGGTATTCCCATTGGCCTCTTAACCCGTTGCCCCATTACATGATAGGAGAAATTATATGGACATTATTGAAATTTCGACAAGCTTAATTGATGAAGACCGTGACCAGCCCCGCTACCAGTTTGACGAGGATTCCCTTGATGAGCTAATGAAAAGCATTGAGGAGCTCGGCCTGCTGTCCCCCATTAAAGTGAGGACCACCAAGGGCGGCCGCTATAAGATCATATATGGAAACCGCAGGTATAAAGCTTGCAAAAAACTTGGCAAGGCGACCATCCCTTGTATCGTATCCACGGTTACGGATGAATTGGAAATTTATTTGGAGCAAATTGCCGAAAATTTGACCCGCGAAGGCTTTTCGCCCATTGAGGAAGCCGAAGCCTTCAACAAGCTTATGTCCGACTCCAAGTTCAGCAGCTCGATCAAATATTTATCCAGCAAGCTGGGGAAGCCCGAATCGTATATTAAAAACAAATGTGAGCTATTGAAGTTTGGCAATCCGGTTAAAAAGCTGATCGTCAGCGGCACTGAGATCAGGAAAGACAAGCTGACAGAATCGCAGCTGCTTCCGCTTAAGGACTTGCCGATTGAGCATCGGGATCCACTAGCCTTAATGGTCGCCAAAGATGAAATGCCGGTCAGTGATGTCAAAAAAATAGCCCGTCTGTTTAAGGATAAAGACATCTCCGACAATACCAAAGCCAAGCTTTTGTATAAATCGGGGTACGAGCTGCTCGAAACCTGGTCGGTATTTGAGCAAAATAAAGCCGAACGGACCAAGGCAGCTCCAGCAAAGCCTGCGGCAAAGGGCGGGAAAGCAGCGCCTGCCAAGGAGCAGCAAGTGGCTTCCCCTTCCATCCCGGCTTTAACCATTGTTGATGATGCTTCACAGGTTGCTGAAGCGGAGACTAAAGAGGCCAGAGCGATTAAAGCCGTTGAAGCTGAGGCAATAACGCCGGTAAGATTGGCGCCCATCCAGCGCGATTTGCAGCAAATGCTTGCTTCTGTACCAGCAAATAACCCGCTATCGCTTGAAACGTTACATAGCTATGAGGCAATTGATGAAGCTGCCCAAGAAAGCTTTATTGTTGAGCTGGATTGGCTTGTTGAAAGCTTAGAGCTCCACCTGCAGGAGTGGAAAAAGGTGCAGTCAATGGTTTCTGCTAAACCGAAGGCGGTAATCTTAGTAACCGGAGAATAGACGAATAGAAGAGCTTGAGCTTACAAAAGCAGACAGTATTTGTTATTATAAAACCATAATTAACGCGATGATGAGAAGAGTAGGAAAAACGTTCTTACACAGAGAGCTCCGGCAGCTGAAAAGGGGCAAAGAGCTTTCTCCCGAACCAAGTCTCTGAGCAGCATTCTGGAACCTTCAATGGGGATGGCATGACGGGAGCTCCCGTTATAGAGCTAGAGTATAAGCATTGCCTGCAATGCCGTACTTGAAGAGGTTAATATGGCGACATATTAATGAACCTGGGGTGGTACCGCGAAAATTTCGTCCCCAAGACCATAGTCTTGGAGGTGAGGTTTTTTTGCTGTTTGACCACTTACCTTATTCATTAGGAGGAGCCCACAATGGATCATAAAACAGAGCATCAAAACGAAAACTTTTTAATTAAGCTGATTAGCGATGAGCTAGAAATAGGAGCTTTCGCCAGAGACATGTGCACACGATTCCCTCCCGAGCCCAATGGCTACCTTCATATCGGAAGCGCCTACGCCATCCACACGAATTATGAAATCACCCAAAGGTTTAATGGAACCTTTCATCTACGTTTTGACGATACGAATCCCCTTAAGGAGGATATCGAATATGTGCATGCGATTATCGAGGATATCAAGTGGCTTGGCTACGATCCGGGGAACCATATCTATTACGGCTCGGATTACTCCGCAGACATATATAACGCCGCTGTTACCTTAATCAAGCAAGGAAAGGCGTATGTATGCGATTTGGCACCTGAGCAAATAACCGAATATCGAGGAACCTTGACAGAGCCGGGCAGGAACAGCCCCTTTCGAAACCGATCCGTCGAGGAAAACCTGGAGCTTTTTGCTACCATGAAAAATGGCGGCTTCCCTGCCTTCTCCAAGGTTGTTCGCGCTAAAATCGATATGGGCTCGCCTAACATCAACCTACGTGACCCTGTTATTTATCGGATCATCCATGCTGAGCATTACCGGACGGGAACTGATTGGTGCATCTATCCCCTATATGATTTTGCCCACCCCATCCAGGATGCGATTGAGGGTGTTACCTATTCCTTATGCTCGATTGAATTCAAAGACCACCGCCCTTTATACGACTGGGTCCTTAAGGAGCTTGGTATTCCTGAGCCACCGCGGCAAAGAGAGTTTGGCAGGCTGAGCTTAACGGGTGTGGTGACAAGCAAACGGTTTTTGCGGCAGCTGGTAGAAGGCGGTTATGTAGACGGCTGGGATGATCCTAGGCTCCCTACGATCCGAGGCTTAAGAAGACGCGGCTTCACACCAGCAAGCATCCGCCGCTTTACACAGGAAATCGGCAGTATCCGAACCCAAAGCACGGTGGATATCTCGTTGCTGGAGCATGGGCTCAGGCAGGATCTCAAAGAAAAAACGATTAGCCTCATGGCGGTTTTACAGCCCTTGAAGATCGTTATTACTAACTATCCAGAGGATGAAGTGGAGCTGCTCATGATTGAAAACAACAGTGACAACGAGGCGCTGGGCAAACGAGAGGTTCCTTTTTCCAAAACGATTTATATCGAACGGGACGATTTTTTGGAGCTGCCGACCAAGGGTTTTCACCGACTAAGCCTGAATGCGGAGGTAAGGCTGAAGGGTGCGTATTTTATCAAATGCGAGCAAGTGCTGAAGGATCCGGCAACAGGTGAAATTACAGAGCTTCACTGCACCTACGACAAGCTCACGAAAAGCGGTACCGGATTTACCGGGCGCAAGGTGAAAGGTACGATCCACTGGGTTTCTGCGAAGCATGCTGTAACAGCCGACGTTCATTTGTACGAAAAGCTGCTGCTGGAGGAGGGGCTTTCGAAGGATGAAAGCACAAATTGGGCAGATCGGGTCAACCCACATTCGCTAGTTACCCTAAAGGACGTTATGCTGGAGCCTTTCGTCGAGCAGGCGTGTAGCGACCTTGATAAGGCAAAAAATGAAGCGAAACAATTCCAATTTTTTCGTCATGGCTACTTTTGCGTGGATAGCAAGCTGGCTACCGTTGACAGACTCGTTTTTAACCGCATTGTACCTTTGAAGGATACCTGGAATACAAAATAAACCTTGCTATGGACTATAATCCTTAGGCTTGGTATCGGCTACGCTAGGACTTGGGACGGCTGGACCATCACTGCTTACATGGAAATAGCCCTATACCCTTAGCTCTTCCGGGTATAGGGCTTTTCTGGTTCAAGTTGTGTAGCCGCTAGTAACCTGTGGGTACCTTTTACGCTGCCCGCTGTAAACAATAGTGGGCTTGCATTGGCATTTGGGATCGAGCCTGTACGGAAAGCTGATAGGGCGCTGGTGCTTGCATTGTTTTGCTACGCACATTATGCGATTTACGCAGCATACGCGTTTGTACAATGCTGATCGCGACAGCTGGCTCTACTTCATTTCGCTGCGCCAGCTCCACCAGCGTCGTTATATCCCCCATCTGATACGCCACTGCTAACGTCCGCAGGAAAGCCTTCAAGCCTTCATCCTCGATATGGGAGGCTCTACCCTCTTCAATCTCCTTTCTTACCGCACCTAATGCGAGTCGGGCACGGTGAAGCGCAGCTTTTACCGCTCCCTCCGTAGTACCGAGCATGGTTGCTGCTTCAGAGCTGGAATAGCCGCATACATCACGGAGCAAAAAGACGGTTCGCTGCAAGGGTGATACATGCTTCATCAAAGCTGCGAAAGCATCTTCGATCCCCAAAGTCCCATATTCCGGCCACGAAGCCCTTGGGCTTTGCTGCTGCATAATGACTGCCCATAGCTGATTCCTGCGTATGTTATCGATCCATATATTTTTTGCTGCCCTTAGCAATAACGCTTCTGTATTAGGGTGCTGGAACTCCCGTAATTTCGTTATCGTTTTTAGCCAGGTATCCTGCGCTAAATCCTCAGCTTCCCATAAAGAGCCTGTCAAGGACAAGCAATAGCGGTTTAATGTAGCCTGCAGCTGCTTTACAAAAGGCTCTATCAACTCAGGCTCATTAAAAGCTATATCGTTAGAAACTATACAATCCACTAAGATCATATGGCACGCTCCTTTGCTTAGATTATGTCATCCATTACATGCTGGTTATCCTCAGTAAACGAACCAGCTTCACGAAAAGATACGCAGCAGCTGCAAATTGTTGCTTAAAACTGTATAAACAGGTTATCGCATCGATGGTAACACGTCAAATCCTCATTTTGCTGAAAGAAGCTTCTACATAATGACTGCCTCCGTATCTTTCCCAAGCTTTTATTCGTTTACATCAGGTAACATGAAAACACAAAATGGAGGCTACCCAAATGAGTGCTTATGTACCTTATGTTGTCGAACAAACCGGGCGTGGAGAAAGATCCTATGATATTTATTCGCGGCTGCTTAAAGACCGCATCGTTTTCCTAGGATCCGCGATTGATGATCAAGTGGCAAACAGCATTACAGCCCAGCTGTTATTTCTAGCGGCGGAGGATCCGAACAAAGAAATCAGTATGTATATTAATAGTCCCGGTGGCTCCACCTCTGCCGGGTTTGCGATTTATGATACGATGCAATTCGTGAAGCCCCCTGTCCATACGATATGCACAGGATTTGCGGCATCGTTTGCGGCGATTCTCCTGCTCGCAGGCGCCAAAGGCAAACGCTTCGCGTTGCCTAACAGCGAGATTATGATCCATCAGCCGCATGGAGGGGCGCAAGGGCAGGCCAGTGACATCGCGATCAGCGCGAAGCGTATTTTGCGTATTCGCGAAACGCTCAATCAATTAGCGTCAGAGCGCACCGGACAGCCACTAGAAAAGATCGAAACCGACATGGACCGAGATTACTTTATGTCCTCACAGGAGGCGTTGGCATATGGCATTATTGATGAGGTCATTGTGAATACTGTGTGAGTTGGGACGTTAAAAATCTCGCAGCTCCTCAAAAACCTGCAACAGCGCTTCAATGTCTGTCCGTCCCCAATCCGTTTGCCTGTGCCTAACCCGGTTTCGTTTCCATCTGTCTTCATCCGGCAGGTTATCCCCGCTCCAGTCGAGCTCGACAATGGCAGCCAGTTTTACCTACCGCAGACTTCTCCAGATGGGTAACCTGACAGGCTGCATTTTTTTTGCAACCGTTCAACGTACTTACAATAAATATCTCCGATATTTACTATCATGTTCATTCGACCTTTATAAGCCCCTATTAGTTTACATAATATATATTATGTAAACTAATAGGGGCTTGCATAATGTAAGGTACAAGTTTAACCTTTTAAACTAATTAAAGTCGCGAAAGCTTGTCCAGGGCAGTAGTCGCAGTCGCGACATGCAAAGCGTTTATTTGATCTTCCAAATTCATTGTCAGAGGTCCCGTGCAGCAGCTTCTATACCTGCAAGCTTTATCGGCGAATTGGCATCGCTGTACAAAATCCGGCTTTCTGGCAGCGTAACAAGTGCCTTGTCTTTCAGGGCGAATGGAGCTTGTTGAGAAAGTCCCGTAGGACGCTTGAGCACTTCGCACAAACTAAAATGCCGCCCTAAGCGTCCTCATTCGAGAATACCCAGGCGGCATTACGTATACATTTTAATGAAGGGATATCCATTTACGAGTCTAATATTAAACAATCTGCAAATCTACTCGACATGGAATTCGGAGCGGTGTTCCTCGACAACTGGAACTTTATTTATTGCCAACTTTGACTTCAAAGCTATCGCCTGGCGCTAGCACTCTGCCTTGCTGGCCTTGTGCCTCTAATTGCTGGACAAACGCTAATGCATCCTGACGGATGATCGAGAAGGAATTATAATGCACAGGTATAGTAAGCTTGGCACCGAACCATTGGGCGGCCAATAGCGCATCCTCAGGTCCCATTGTATAATGATCACCAATCGGTAAAAAAGCGACATCGATGTCGTAACGCTCCCCGATCATTTTCATGTCCCCGAACAAGGCTGTGTCCCCAGCATGCAGGATGGTTAAGCCTTCAGCACGGATAATAAATCCGGCAGGATTACCTCCATAAATAATCTGCCCCTCTTCAAGCTGGATGCTTGAGCTATGGAACGCTTGGATCATTGTAGCTTTGCAAAACTCCAAGTCAACCGTACCACCCAAATTCATATCGATGGTTTGAAGACCTTTGCCCGCCAAATAAGTCGCCAGCTCCACTACTGCTACTATCGGAATTTGATTACTTTTGGCGATTGGTTCAGCATCCAGAATATGGTCAGTATGGGCATGGGTCAGTAAAATAACATCGGTTTTAATATCCTCAGGCTTGATAACCGCTAGCTCATTACCTCTTAGAAAGGGGTCTATCACCAAGGATTTGCCATTTGTTTCTAGCTGTACACATGAATGTCCATGATAAATAAATTTCATATCAATCAGCTCCTTTATATTTAGTCCTTTTAGGTCCTTTTAATTCCTTTTAAATTCTCTTACATCCTACTAATCCAGTTCAGCCCGTGAAAATAAGTCATTAATCAATGCATTATCTTCACATGCTTCCTTAAAGGCGATTGCAAAATGGCGCATAGCCTCTTTCTCATGGGTATAAGCAGCAAACATATCCGCTTCCGGATCAAAACGAATAACATCTGGATCCTATAATGGCAATAATGCAACCTTATCGCGCCGCTTCAAGCCTTCAACCATATCCAGCCACTTCACCGGCTTATCTGGCAGTATCGCATAATACCCAGTCAAAAATTGCACAACCAATTTTGCCGGAATGTCGGCAAGCTCGTCATCCTGGGGCATAAAGCCCAAGTCAAGCTCCTCAACCGCCACCCCGTTATTTTCCCATGATGGATGCACATAGCCGAGCTCCAACCGCTTGTAGCCTAGATGGGACAGCACCTCTCGGCGCACATAAGGATCCATCGGCTTGACCCCGCCGAACACATGCCCCTCAATGCGGTAGGGGTCATAAATTTCGGCAAACATGCCCAGCATCGGTTTACCAGAAAGGCGGGCCAGCTCCAGCAAATCCGCCATCCTTTTCTTCACGATAAACCGCCCTATGCTAAGCCCGGCTTGCCCGATAATCGTGAAATCTGTCATCGCTACCTGCAGTTCATCGTAATAGCGGTATTCGGTTGCACCGACGACCTCCCCCTCGTGCTTGACAACAAATACCCGGATACCCGGATCTTCCAGCGGATCTCTCCATAAGGAATATTCCAATACCTCCTCGGGTGGAAACACCTTTTTCATCAGCTCATGCATCAGCAGAAAATTGGGGTCATCTATACTTGTAATACGTAAAAATTCCATGTCAACGACTCCTTTGGTTGGTATAAAAAGCATTAGCTGTTGTAAAATGCAGTTCGAAACGGGTTGCGCCATTCCATCAGCAGCCCATAATGGCAGGATTCCTCATCGTCCAAATAGTTCGGGACAACCTGCATAGGAGTGCGTCCGCAGCGCAATAAAAAGGTAATGACTGGGTCCTTGTAGCGCCCCTCCAAGATCCCCTGCACGTATTGCTCAATCGTTACGGCCTCTGCAACCTTATGATAGCCCGGCATCCTGCCTCCGCCCAGCAACCGTACCAAGCCTAGCTGTACGGTCAGCTCATACATCGCCTGCATCAGCAGCTTGCCCAAGCCCAGCTTGCGGGAGGCCGGCCGGATGCACACATCGACGATATACAACGTATCTCCGTCGGGCTGGTGGTTGCGGATGTACCCATCATCCGTCATGGCTGCCCAGCTATGGTCACCTCTACTATTTCTAGTAATATTAGCGCTAGAACCAGCGTTGTAGCCCGCACCCTCATCAACGCCAGCGCTAGACGCAGCAGATTTAGTATTGGTGCCATCATCGGCACCATGTGCATCTCCGAGCTTATGATGGACAAGCAAAGCTGTCATTGACCCAACAAGCTCGCCGCCAAGCTCCACACATAACGCCCCTTCCGGGAACCTTGTGATATGCTCCCGGAGCTGCGCCTCGTTCCACCAAAGCTCGGACGGAAACGGCGGCGGAAAGCTTTCCTGCTGGATGCGGATTAATGCCGCAAAATCTCGCTCGGTATAATTACGAATGATGGCTTCCCGCGGCTGACCCTTGTCAAATACATATAACCTTTTATGATAGAGGTTCATCGTTTTTTTCATCCATCTTTTCATCCATCTTTTCTGATAAACTTTCTGGTACAGATTCTGTTAGATGTTCTGTTACAGGTTCTGTTAGATGTTCTGTTACAGGTTCCTCGACCTCCCAATCCGTATACAGGTCCGTCCGGCGATCGCGCCAGGTCGTCACGGAGCCCCGCTCCCGCACCTGCGCCAGCAACTCCAAGTCCAAGTCACCCGTCACCACCATATCGTGGTTAAGTTCGCCTTGCGCCATAATGCCTCCGGGAGGAAATGGGACATCATTAGGCGTGAGAATCGCGGCTTGCCCAAAGTTACCGCGCATAAAATCAACCGTTGGCAACGTTCCAACCGTGCCTGTGGTCACCACATAAATCTGGTTCTCAATCGTCCTTGCATGGCAGGTATAACGAACCCGGTGAAAGCCGTGGCGGTCATAGGTACAAGAGGGGCAGAATAAAACATCGGCGCCCCGCGCACGCGCCATTCGCACAATTTCGGGAAACTCCACATCATAGCAAACCAATATGGCAATCCGCCCTTTGTCTGTATCAAATATTTCCAGTGCATCCCCCGCACCCATGTTCCAATCCTTCACCTCAGAGGGAGTGAGATGTAGTTTTTTTTGTACACCCATCCGTCCGTCAGGATAAAATAAATGCGCGGTATTATACAGCTTGCCATTTTCAGCAGTAATGTGTGTCCCCGCGATCAGGTGCATGCCCGACTGCTCGGCAAGCCGCTTGAATAAGCTGCGGTATTTTTCCGTATAATTAGGCAGCGCCGTGATCGGCAACGCTTTCCCCGAGCTATCGCCTATCGACATTAATTGGGTCGTAAACAATTCGGGAAATAAAATGAAATCCGCTCCATATTCCGTCGCAATGGACACATAATGCTCTACTTGCTTTGCAAATTCAACAAAGCTGCCTATCGTATGTAGATGGTACTGTACGGCACTCACCCTTATTTTGGTCATTGCTGGCTCCCCAATCTTTGCTAACTGTCCTTGTTGTATTTTACCCTATCGCGGGCCCGCACTCAAATATTGCTCGTTGCTTTGCGCATCGACGTAGGCAAACGCGGGATCACCCGGTTCATCGCCTCTTGCTTTTGCTTGTCACCCACATGTGTATAAATTTGTGTCGTTTGGATACTGGCATGCCCAAGCAGCTCCTGCAGCGTTCTGATATCGGTACCTGCAATGACCTGCATCGTAGCAAAGGTGTGCCTAAGCTTATGGCTGGACAGCGCCTTGCCTTGCAGCTCCTGGTAGTGCTTTTTGAGCTCGATAAAATGGGACTCGGCGATTTTCTGGATCATCCGTGTAGAGATGCGCCGCCCGAACTGGGAAACAAAAAACGCTTGCTCCGTCGTTTTCCTCGGGTCAATCCGCTCGTTTAAGGCAGCGCCCAAAACCTCCGCTATGGAAGCAGGTAAAGGAACCGACCTCCATTTCCGCCCCTTCCCGTATACCTGAAGCAGCTGAGTGGTACGGTTGAAATCCGACATATTCAGCTGGTGCAATTCACTTACCCGCAAGCCGGCATAGCTCATCAACAGAAACATCGCCACATTGCGCAGCTGGTATTTGCCTTCAATCGATTCGAGGAAAGCCGTCAACAAATCCTCATCCAAATAGGAGGGTAGCGAATTTTTCTCGACCTTGGATTTCTTCAAATGCAGGGCTGGATTATTCACGGCATATTTGTGCTCTATGAGCGCCCCGAAAAAAGTTCGGATAGACGACAGGTAGCGGTTCCTTGTGGAATCCCCTGCTCCCCCTTGGCGCATCTTCGTTAAAAAACGGACGACATCAATCGCTTCCAGCTCATGGATGGTTTTTGTAATCGCCGCCAGAAAAAGCCGGACGTCGCCCAAATACGCTTTTTGCGTTTGTGGTGTGAAGCCTTGGTCCTTCATCCAAATATCAAACAGCTCTAAGAGCTCATCCACCTCGTATATTGTGTCCACTACGCATCGCTCCGTTCGTTACAAGTGAAATTACGCTAAATATCAATTTAGCGTAATTTTTTAAGGGAAAATAAAACTGCAAAATTCAGCATTTTGCAGCGTTTAAATCCCTATTGGATAGCGCTAAATCGTTGTATGTATAGGCTTTGCCACGATGATTCCGACTATTTCCACCAAATCGAGGACGGATAAGAAGCATTATGGATGCTTACGGTTTCGCCAATCCTTGGAGAGGCTATCGCTACGCCTCGTTCTTGCGCCGCTTTACTAATCCGTTCGATCGGATCCGTCCAAGCATGGAACGCCAATTTGAAAGCGCCCCAATGTATCGGGATCATCATTTCCCCTTTGACATCAAGCTGGGCTTGCACGGTTTCTTCGGGAAGCATATGGATCGCCGCCCATCTATTATCATACTGGCCGCATTCCATTAGTGTCAAGTTAAATGGCCCGTATTTCTCGCCAATCGCTTTGAAGTGCGGCCCATAGCCGCTGTCGCCGCTGAAAAACAATTTGCCCTCCGCATGGGCGATCACCCACGAGCACCATAAGGTGGAGTTATTGTCCAACAAATATCTTCCCGAAAAATGAATCGCAGGCGTACAAGCCAAATTTAACCCTTCAAACTCGGCTTCCTCCCACCAATTGAATTCATGAATTTTCTCCGGGTCTATCCCCCATCTCCTCAAGTGCCTGCCTACTCCATTGGGAACGTAAAAACGACCCACCTTATGCTTGAGCTTCTGGATGGAGCCATAATCCAAATGGTCGTAGTGGTCATGCGAGAGCAGCACCGCATCAATAGCGGGCAGCAGGTCGATATCGATCGGCAGCTGCTTGCTGTACCTTTTATTACCGAACCATGGAAAAGGTGTTGGCGCCTTGCCAAACATCGGATCCAGCAGCAAGGTTTTATTGCCTAACTTGACAAGAAAAGCAGAATGCCCAAACCAGATCACCTGACTTTGCCCCGCTTTAAAAAGCTCAATATCAATTGCGTTCATTGAAATTGGTTTTATTGGTTTATCATTCGGTATCCCTTTAGCCATGTCCCTAAAAAGCGATAGGCTCGTGCCCGGCGCCAGACTGGAGGTTACCCCGCTTTCATTCACAAACTTTTCCCGCGACCACCTGCCGCCAAACACAGGATACCAACGCAAAAATAAAACCAATCCCAATAGCCCTCCACCGAGGATAAAAGCGGCAATAACCATACTCAAGCTCCTAATAGTCAATTTCTTCCTACATTAAGGAAAATCCAAAGTATCATGAATGACCATAAACATCGACTTTAGTTGTTCTGGATATTTACGTTGTAGCTCTTGCCATTTTTCATTAGGGAGCACAATAATATCATGTGTGTCAGACATATAGGATCCAGTAATGAGACGCGGCTCATACCTGTCTTTAATAATGGCTGCGAAGCCCCGAATCGTAATATAACGGTCCTGCGGGGAGAAGCTAAGCTTGATCGGGTAGACGTCACCATCATAGGTAACCTTCAAGCCATCATCTGTATTTTCTACCTCAACAGTCTCTGGGATCGATTCCCCTAGCAGCCTTACAATCTCCTCATCATATTCCCGCCAATCAATGGACTTGGCAAAGACGTAAGCAAAAATTTGCAGCGCCTGATCGTTAAAGGGATAGGTCGCCAGCTCCTCAAGGTCTGCAGCTGAAATTCCGTGTTGCCTAAATGAGCTTTTATAGGTTTCGATAAACTCTTGGATGTGTGCCTTGTCCGTTTCAATTAAAAGATTTAAATCCTTATCCGTTGGCATCATGCTGGTTGGCTCCCTCCAAGTGGCATATCGTTCTATTCCCTATTCCATACTAGCATAATGGATTATAGAGGTAAATTTTTGCAATAGGCTGCACAAGCAAACCCTTCCTTCCATTCCCCTCACAAAAAACAGCTTGGAGTCCACCATCGGCGGTTTCCAAGCTGTTTTATATAGTGTCTATTGTTATATCTTAAGAGTGGCCAGCATGCTTCCAGCTAGTAGGTTGTCCGGACTTAGGACAATTGGGGAAGACTTCACCTTTTGTAAATTCTCTGCGTTCTCCGTCTTTATCCATATAGGCACCGGTTTCCGTTACCGTTTCTCCGGATTGATGGCGATGGTCAGCATGCCTCCAAGAAGTAGTTTGATTCGTAACAGGACAAAGAGGGAAATGCTCGCCTTGCTTCAATTCTTTGCTTTCTCCAGCCGCGCAAATATAAGTTCCTGTCTCAGCAACGGTTTCGCTCGTATGGTGCAAATCTTTGGTTGTTTGCATAATCTAACATCCCTTCATTTCGGATTTACTGCAACCTTCAATTATGCAGCTATGGCTATATTACCCGAAGTGTCTGGGAGATAATCAGGAATTTAGCTTTGGGGGAGCCTGTTCCTAACTCAACATATAGCTGCATCTTGAGTATTTGATCCAAGACAGGCTCCGTATTCAAGTGCGGATACGGTCAATAATTGGATTTAAATCCTGCTTTTGCACTTGGCTGATAAGGTCTCCATGTTTAGCTAGGCGTTCCTCAATGGTCCATAAGTTAAACGCATGAGGTGATATATTATGCTCGACTTCCTGCCAAAAAAGCGGGGTGGATACTGTTGCTTGCTGCCTTGCACGAGGGGTGTAAGGTGCAGATAGGCTTTTGCCAAGCGCATGCTGGACATAGTCGATATAGATTCGCGTTCCGCGGTTTTTTTTCAGTCTTTCAATCGTAAATAACTGTGGATTTCTTTCCACCAAATACTTACTGACAAAGCCGCCGATTTTTTTCAACTGAGCGAAGGTATGCCCTTCGGTAATCGGTATAATAATTTGCACACCCGTGGCGCCGGAGGTTTTGGGAACAGATTGAATGCCGAGCGAATGAAGGGTTTCCCCTATAATTGCGACAGCTTCCATCAGCCGCGGCTCATCCTCAACACTAGGGTCGATATCGAGCACCCATTCTGCTGGCGCTTGCCCGCCTATTCGTTCGAACGAGGGATGGAATTCAACCGCCGCTAGATTACCCAGCCATATCAAGGTAGACAAAGAGTCCAGATTAATATAATGAATGCCTTCCTTTTCCGCGGTATGTACATAAGGAGGTAAGGGCTTAGGGGCATTTTTCTGGTAAAAGGATTTGCCATGGATCCCATCAGGGAAACGGATTGTAGTCAAGTAGCGGTCTTGGCAATAGCGCATTAAATAGGGGGCTAACAGCACCAATTTTTGCAGATACACGAATTTATTAATCTCAAGCTCTGGCCATAGCCATTTATCTGGATGGGTAACGGCAATTTCATTGCCTTCGATTTCTACTATTCCGGAATTTGCTGTGCGCATCGCTCCATCTTCTCCTTCACCGTTTTAAGTCAGAGCCCTTCATTTAGTATTTACCAAAATGGGAAAGTCTAACAAACCATAATTAGTTTACATAATATATATTATGTAAACTAATTATGGTGATTAAACGATGCTAACATTTATTTGCTTTTTGCAGCAGGTTCAGTCCTCCCCAATTTTCTGGATGCGCTCGATGTTAGGATCAGTAAAGATGTCATATTCGTCCCTGCTAGTAGTGGAAAATTCGGAGACGATTGCTCCTTCCTGACCTGCCTGAAACCAATACTTCACTCCGGGCTGGATCGTATACTGTTGGCCTGGCTCCAATTCGACCTCGTGAAAAACCGTATAATAAGCCTCACTCCCGCTAGGAATTACCGCCTGAAGCTTCTCTGTGGGGGCTCCGTCTACATATAAATAAACGATACCTGCGCGGCAACGAAAAGTCTCCATCTTGCCTGGATCGCTTCCAACCGGCGGATGCAAATGCTCCGGGCATGTCTGCCGCGGGAATAGCACCAAATCTTTGGCACAATAACGATCGTTATTGACATAAGTAATAAGCTCCAGCCCTTGAAGCTCCAATTCTCCCAACCCAAAGCTTGCGACTTCGATTCTCGTTTGCTCTTCCGCTGTTAAGACGATCCCATTGCTGGCCAATAAAGCTGATGTCTTTTGTACAGCTTTGTTAAATTCATTGCGTGTCAATGACTTCATTAGTTTCCCTCCACCTTAAATAAGTGCTTTAACTTCAAGAAATTCATTTAAATATGTACATAATATGGCTATTATACATCGGAATCCTCCACCTTTGTCTAGCTCAAACTTTCTATTCACTTGTCGTTTTTGCCATCCATTTGTTAGAATGATGAGTACACATTTTTTTGACTGTTCGAGGTTACTTATCGTTATATCCCTGACAAAGCTGGTGATTACAAGCATGTGGAAGCCGGATCGATCAAGTAAAAAGCCGATCTACCAACAAATCACAGATGAAATGGACCGCCGAATTGTATATGGCGAATACCCACCCGGCAGTTTCCTTCCCTCCGAAAGAAAGCTTGCCGAACAGCTGGAGGTCAACCGAAGCACTATAGTGCAAGCTTATGAGGAGCTTCGTGCCAAGGGTATTGTCGAGAGCAGCGCTGGAAACGGAACGATGGTAAGCAAGCATATGTGGGAGATCCACCCCAGCTTAACGCCGAATTGGCGAAAATACGTTGATGGCGGAACCTTCGCGCCTAACCTACCCTTTATTCGCCGTGTACGCGAGGTTCTGCGTGAGCATGAGTCGATGGTGGATTTTGCAAGCGGCGAGCTTTCCACGGACCTATTCCCTAATACAGCCATTCAACAGCTATTGCGAGAGGTTCCCTTTGAAGCCCATTTAGGCTATGATGACCCACAAGGATATTTGCCATTAAGAGAGTCGCTTGCGACATTTTTGGAAACCCATTTGGATATTCGTACGACGGCATCATCGGTTTTAATTACTTCAGGTTCACAGCAATCGCTTTATTTAATCACCCAATGCTTGTTGACACCGGGCGATGCCGTTGCCATAGAGGACCCTTCCTATTGCTACTCCCTTCCGATGTTCCAGTCTGCGGGACTGCGGCTGTTTCGTTTACCTGTCTATAGCGATGGCATGAATCCCGAGGATATCCGCAGCTTATTCCGCCAGCACCGCATTCGGATGTTATTTTTGAATCCTAATTACCAGAATCCAACAGGCAGTATCCTACACCCTTCAAAACGGAGCTTATTGCTAAATATAGCTGCTGAGCTTGGCATTCCGATTGTTGAGGACGACCCGTTTAGCTTGACCTCCTTCGACCACCAGCCTCCAAGCAATTTGAAAAGCATCGACACGCACAGCTCCGTGCTTTATGTTGGTTCTTTGTCGAAAATTGCCGCATCGGGCCTTCGTATTGGTTGGCTGGTTGCTCCGCAGTCTGTGGTTAAACGATTAGCCGATGCCAGACAGCAAATGGACTTTGGGCTAAGTATTGTCCCGCAGTGGCTCGCACATCAATTTTTGGCGACTGGCTTATTTGACCAGCATATCCACTTCTTGCAGGATGCGCTCGCTCATAAGCAGGCTTTAATGATACGTGCCTTGCAGCAAGAGCTACAGGACCTAATAAGCTTCACCCCCTCCTATGGCGGACTGAATCTATGGTGCAAGCTGGAGCAACCCGTCGATGAGTTTAAACTATTGGAGGAAGCGATCAAACGAGGTGTCGTGTTTATGCCCGGTAACGTATTTGGCTCTGAGCAAGGTCGCATACGCTTAAGCTACGCTCGCCCAGCTATCGAGGATATTGGCCCGGGTATTATCAAATTTGCCCAAGCTTACCGTTCATTGCTGCGGGGATGACCCTCCGGTGGATGGTTTAAAAGCGGCACGGGTGGATGGGTACATTTTCGGCAATAATCATTATATTAAGAGAGTACAAATTTCTATTGGAGGTTACGCTAATGTCACTGTCCGTTTATTACTTATTATTCGCAACCATTCTATTACTTGCCGGAGTAGCGACCTTCCTTGTCGGTATTTCCAAAAAAAACAAAGAGGGAGATCCGGTTTATGACAGCCGCACAAAAAGCTATTGGTCCCGGCTCTCCTGGATTTATCTTGTCGTTATAGTGTTAGGGTATGTCGCTTTTTTCCTTTTCATTACGAGATCCCCTTAACTATACAAAGCCGACCTACACCAAGATTGACCAACTGTTTTCGACATGAAGTCCATAAAAAAGCACCTCTGTCCCACTTTAAGTGGATACGGAGGTGCTTTTGCTTATTAGAGCTGGTTCTCTATACCATATCTAATGGCATTTTGCGGGTAGACTGCGGGAAAGCCTGATCTAGTTTATTCAGATCCTCAGCAGACAGTTGAATGTGACCTGCCGCTGCATTTTCGATCACATGCTGCTCAGAGGATGCCTTCGGTATCGCAATGACATCGCCATTTCGGATGCACCACGCTAGCAGCAATTGCAAGGGCTTGACCCCATGCTTGCTAGCAAGCTCCATAACGGTCTGGTTCTGGACCAAACCCTTGCGTAAAGACCCTGCTTGTGCCAGTGGGCAGTAGGCCATAATCGGCATCCGGTGTGTACGCTGCCATGGAAGCAAATCATATTCAATGCCACGCGAGCCTAAATGATAAAGCACTTGGTTCGTTACACAGCTAGTGCCTTTAGCCAAACGGGACAGCTCTTGCATATCCGAGGTGTCCAGGTTGGAGACGCCCCACCTTAATATTTTGCCCGCTGCCACTAATTTCTCCATGCCTTCAATCGTTTCAGCCAAAGGCACATTGCCTCTCCAGTGCAGCAAATACAGATCAAGGCGATCCGTTTGCAGACGCTGCAAGCTCTCTTCGCAGCTTCTGGCAATCTGCTTCAGCCCTGCATGGTGCGGATATACCTTGGAAACGACAAACACTTGGTCCCGGATTCCTGAAATCGCCTCGCCAACCAACAGCTCCGATTTACCTTCCCCATACATTTCAGCTGTATCGATTAGACTCATCCCAAGCTCTACGCCCAGCCTTAACGCTTTGATTTCTTCGCTTCTTTTACTTATATCATCCCCCATAAACCAAGTGCCTTGACCGATAGCTGGCACCGATGCACCGTCTGAGAATGTTACCATAGATCGCTTATCTATTGATTGCTGATCGGAATTTGCCATCATTAGCCTCCTTACTCATCCTGATTTAACCGAAGTGGGATTTCAAAAGTAAAACAAGATCCATTGCTATCCGATTTTTCTAACCGGATCTGTCCAGCCATGAGTTCGACTAATTGCTTGCTAATAAAAAGCCCCAGCCCAGTCCCGGCTTCCTGTTCACTTTCTTTAGTTACATGAACTTGAGAAAAAGACTGAAATAATCGATCGACCTTCTCTGCAGCGATTCCCTCTCCTGTATCGGTTACTGAGAAAGCCAGCCGTACAGACGACGCTTCCGGTTCGTTCGATATCAATTTCACTGCTAGCGTTATCCCGCCTTGTGACGTGAATTTAAAGGCATTGCTCACGAGGTTTAATAAAACTTGGCGAATTTTATTGGAATCCCCCCATACCAGCTTAGGAAGCTTTGGATCAAATTCTGCCGATAAGAAGATCCCCTTCTTGCTGATATCGGTAGAAAATAATAAAAGCATCCGTTCTATATGGAAACGAATATCAAATGGCAGACTATCCAGCTCCATCTTGCCTGCTTCCAATTTGGAATATTTGAGAATATGGTCCAGCATGGTCAGCAGTGATTTGCCGCTGCTTTCGATAATATCCACATATTCCTTCTGCTCCTCACTTAGCTCTGTGCTGTGCAGCAAGCTTGCCATCCCCATTACCCCATTCATCGGCGTACGGATTTCGTGGCTCATAATCGCAAGCAAGTTGGCTTTTTCCTCTAGCAGCTCTTGCGAAGCCTCTTCCGCTTTTTTTAAAGTCCTGGCGGTTTCCTCCAGCTCCAGCACATTTGCAAAAAATATCGCTAACGATTGAAGCAAAGCCACATCCTTCTCGTGGTATTGGTAGTGATTATGGTCAAAGGCACAAAGTGACCCGAATACATCGCCACTAGGTGTAATAATCTTCACACCCATAAAGGAGCAGCCGCCAACAAATTGGGTTGCATCCATATCTTTGGTCAAAGGATGGGTCATATTATCTGGAACAACCAAGGGACCCACCGATTTCTCGATCACTAGATGGCAATAGGATTGCTCATTGTCCACAATCAAGCCTTCCTCGAGCATGGTGATCTCACGGTTGAACGATTTCAATACCGTAGTTGTCAATCTATCATTAATAGCGATACAAAATGTATTCGCATGAATCATTTCGCTCGCTACTTGCATGACTTGTCCAGCCGATTTGTACAAATTGTTGGAAATCAAAGATAATATATCGATATAATCAGTTCTCACGACAGTTTTCCTTCTCTCTACGCACAAAAAAAGTAACGATTTAATAATGCCTAGGTCTTATTATAGCTAACTTTTAATTTTTGTATAGCGTGATTCTAGCTTTCTTCCCATGTACCAAATCACAAGGAAAACTAGCAAGATCACAATCATTTTCCAAGGCTGCTTAATGAGGTTACCCAAATCATTTCCGGCAAGGGAAACCACCATAATCATGATGGCTTTGCCCGATGCGGTAGCTATCAGAAATACAAGCCTGGGCAGCTTGGAAATGCCTGCTACAATGTTCACGAAGGAGGAAGGCGTAAAGGGAAAGCACGCCAGCAAAAAGATCGGCATAAACCCGTGATGCTCAACCCAGCCGATAAATGACTTTGTTTTCGGGTATTTGCGTTCTATATAGCTGCGGAATCTTCCACCAAACCTCCTGAAAAACATAAATACCAGCATGGCTCCGCATACGACACCAAGCCAGGAATAGAGCACACCTTCCCATAAGCCATACGCATTGACATTGGCCACGATGATCGCAATTAGAGGCAAAATCGGAATCAAAGATTCTATAAAAGGAGCAATAATGCCTGGTATGGGTCCTAGCGATTCATAACGTTGCAGGTAGTGCTCAATATTTTCCCAAGATAAACCGCCAAGCCACTCGACCCAACTCATTAGAGCTTTCACCTGCCTTATCATTTCTGCAATCTCTTATCCTTCATTCTTGCACAAAAGGAAGATGACTACACATTATTTTGCACAAAGCTTCCTATAAAGTATACTAAAATATATGAAGCGGCAATACAAGTTTCATGCAGTTATAGACGAATCGGTTCTTATTCTAGCAAGTATCTATTATGGATAAAGGGGATTGTACCAAATGAATATTCTTGTCATGGCCGCTGTTGCCCTAGAAAGGGATGCAGTATTACGCGGACTTCATGCTTCTAAAGACTTTAACGTCGCCATAGCAGGTGTTGGAGCTGCTGCTGCTGCTGCGCAAACAGCAACACTGCTGGCCGCAGCGACATATGATTTGGTTATAAGCGCAGGCATTGCCGGCGGATTTGTCGGGCGGGCCGAGGTGGGCTCCATTGTTATCGCGGACGCCGCCATTGCCGCCGATTTGGGTGCCCAAACGCCTGATGGCTTCCGCAGCTTGGACCAGTTGGGCTTCGGATCATCCCAAGTTCCCGTTGATGTGGGCTTGGCGAAGCGGCTTGCCGAAGCACTTCGGGCCGCTGGGGGCCCTGTCTATACGGGCACTATCCTCACCGTGTCCACAGTGACAGGAACCGCAGAGACCGCCGCGGAGCTCGTTGCACGGGTTCCAGGCGCCACTGCTGAGGCCATGGAGGGCTATGGCGTTGGAATGGCTGCCTATCAAAGCGGGATTCCTTTTCTGGAAATCCGCGCGATTTCCAATGCCGTTGGCCCGCGGGATCGCTCCGCTTGGCGAATTGAAGAAGCCTTGCATGCACTAGAAGCAGCAAGTAAAACCTTAAGGGAGGTACTACAATGAAAATTGCCTTTTCACCATGCCCTAATGATACTTTTGTTTTCCATGCTTGGGTACATGGGCTGCTGCCAGATGCCCCCAAGCTTGATGTGATGTATGCCGATATTGATATCACCAATGGGCTGGCTGCAAGCCCAGGCGGGCCCGATGTGCTCAAAATCTCTTACGCTGCTTTGCCGTGGATTTGTTCGGATTATGCGCTTGTGCCATGCGGCGGCGCCTTAGGCAGAGGCTGCGGCCCTTTGGTGCTGACGGCAGGCGGGCAAGGCGGCGTAACCACCTCAGGCTTAAATGCAGAGCCCGCTGGATCTTCCAGCATCGACACCACGTCAGTTGTTCCGATGGATGCCGCTGCTTTAGCTGGCCGCAGGGTAGCGGTGCCTAGTGAGCGCTCTACAGCATATATGCTGTTCCGGCTGTGGGCCGCCTCGAACGTGCCTGGCGGTGTAGGCGAAATTGTAATTATGCCCTTCCATGAGATTATGCCTGCGGTGCGCGATGGCTTGGTGGATGCCGGTTTGGTTATCCATGAAGCAAGGTTCACTTACCCGACCTATGGGCTGAACCAGCTCGTCGACTTAGGTAGCTGGTGGGAGGCCGATACCGGACTGCCCATCCCGCTAGGTGCGATAGTAGCCCATCGTTCTCTCGATTTGCCTGCAATTCGCAAATGGATCCGTATGTCTGTCGAATACGCATGGGCACATCCTGAAGTTTCAAAAGATTATGTGCTCAGCCATTCCCAGGAGCTTTCTCCCGAGGTAGCCCAAGCCCATATCGATTTATATGTAAATGATTTTACATTGGATTTGGGAGACGACGGCTTTGAAGCAGTTAAGGCGTTGCTAGGGCGTGCCGCGCAAGAGGGTATCGTTCCTCCTATGGATTTAGAGGCACTTCGCTAATCCTGCCTGCATCAGGCAAAAAAAATGAGCTGGAAACCGCGAGGTTTTCCAGCTCATTCCTATTTTTCGAAAAGTTTTTTACAGGTTTTTTTACCATAATCAGCTATTATTGCTTGTTGAAGATTTCGGTTAATACCGGTACGATTTGCGATTTGCGCGAAACAACGCCTTTTAGCACAGCTTTGTTATCTACCAAAGTGACGTTATAAGCTTGCTCTACAGCATTTGTTGAGCTACCCAAGACAAGCGCAACGGAGTCATTGTTCAAAATATCCGTTACCACGAATACGAACAAATCCAAGCCTTTGGCTGCGATAATGGAAGTAAGTGCTGCTTCCAGCTCAGGCTGGCGGGAAAGGATATCATTCGTATCCACTGCATTTACCTGCGCAATTTCAACCTTGCTCAATCCCATAGTGAATTCCTTGGCATCAAGCGAAATTAACTCTTCAATCGTTTTGCCGCTTAGGTCAGCGCCAGCTTTCAATAGATCCAAACCGTACGTTTCCAGGTTGACGCCAGCAATTTCAGCCAATTCACGGGCAGCCGCTACATCCTGCTCTGTGCAAGTTGGTGATTTCAACAACAACGTATCGGAAATAATTGCAGAAACCATCAAGCCAGCTATTTCCTTGCGAATCTCAATCCCATTTTCCTTATACAGCTTATTCAATATGGTAGCTGTGCAGCCAACGGGCTCGGCGCGGAAATACAACGGATGACTCGTTTCAAAATTAGCGATACGGTGATGGTCGATAACTTCAATTACCCTTACTTGATCGATATCATTAGCGCTTTGTTGGCGTTCATTGTGATCGACTAAAATGACCGTTTCTGCTTCATTAGCAACAGTTTCCACCAAACGCGGTGATGTCGCTTGGAAATAGTCCAAAGCGAATTGGGTTTCCCCACTGATTGTACCCAAGCGTACAGGCTCAACATCAAAGCCCAAGCTTGTTTTTAAGTCAGCATACACAATTGCAGAAGTGATCGTGTCTGTATCCGGATTCTTATGTCCGAAAATAAGTGTTTTTGCCATTGATTTGACTCCTTAGCTGGTTTAGATTCCTATCAATTATAACTTCATAGAAAGTATATTCCAATAGTTTTACAGAGCTTTATTTAAATGTCCTTATAACCATCAATAGTAAGCTCTAAGGCACCAGTTTCTGCATCAATAATAAAACCATGGACAGGGATATGGGCTGGAACCAGCGGATGCTTGCGAATGATATTGACACTATGGGTGACACCCTCCTCCGAGCTTTTAAAGCCTCGCAGGAACCGGTCCATCCGGATCCCCGAATTCTCCAAGGTAGTGATAACTGCATCCGAAATCCCATTCTCGCGGAATTTTCCAACCATATTTTGCGTATCCAGATTGGTCATTCCACAGTTGGTATGACCAATCACCAATACCTCGACCGCTCCCATTTCATAAATCGCAACAAGAATACTACGCATAGCGCTGCCAAATGGCTGTGTCAGGATAGCTCCGGCATTCTTGATGATTTTCGCGTCTCCATTGCGAAGATTTAAAGCCTTCGGTAATAGCTCAACCAGCCGGGTATCCATGCAGGTTAATATGACAATTTTTTTGTCCGGAAATTTGTCGGTTAAATAGGCTTCATACTCTTTTTTCTCAACGAATTGTTGGTTGTATGCCAAAAAATCGGAAACCATTGACATTAGCATTCTTCTCCTTTAACGGGATACCGCCAGTTTTTAATTTCTTAACTAGTAAAATTGTACTTCTATTCACTAATATCGTAACATTTTTGAGCAGTGCTGTACAAACTAACATCAAATATAATTCCTAAGCCTGCCCTACACATTAGCTATACACTTCCGTTTCTCAGTACATTCGTCATCATCGCGGCGTTGGGATAACGGCTCTCCTCGTACTGTCGCACGACGCTTTCTACATCCGTATGAACCCGTTCAATCGCGGTTCGAATCCCTGCCGCTGTAATCTCGACAGTTGCATAAGAAGCCATGGGCAGTCCGTCAAAGGGTAGTCCCACACTTCCGGTATTGATAATAACCTTGCCCTGCAAATAACGAATATAAGGCTTGTGGATATGCGCATATACATAAATCTGCGAATCTGCAGCGGACATCAAGCTGGATTGAAGTGTAGCATCATCTACACCCGGCGCAATAATGTCGAATAAACTATGCGGCGTTGCGTGAAAGGCATGGATCTTCACCCCTTCGATGCTCAAATGAAGCTCAGAAGGCAGCTGCTTCAAATAATCAACATCAGCGGGATCAAGATGAAATACCGTCCAGTCCCGCTCACGGTTCATCATCGCCAACGCTTTCTCAGGTACCTCGCCTTCCCGGACACCTCGGACGACCCATTCATCGGCGTTGCCTTTAATGACCTCTGTGTTCAATGCGCGCACCAAATCCAGGCTTCTTTTGGGCTCGGGCCCTCTATAGCAAAGATCGCCGAGTACATAAATAAGGTCGACCTGTTTCTGCTTGATATCCGCCAGCACTTGCTCCAAAGCGTGTGCATTGCCGTGGATATCCGAAATAAAAGCTATTTTCATCATTCAAGCCTCCCATTTTCAATTGTTTCCTATAGCTGCTCGATAATATCACTGGCAATTAAAGAGGCCTTATAAGCACGGCTATCCGCTACGCGGTCACCGGCTGCTCCATGCAAGTAGGCACCAAGTGCAGCGGCCTGGATCGCAGTTTTTCCTTGGGCCAGCAAACTGGCCGTTATCCCAGCGAGCACGTCACCAGTGCCTCCAGTCGCCATCCCGGCATTCCCTGTCGGGTTGATGAAGACGTCGCCAGCCGGTGAAGCGATCACGGTATGCGCCCCCTTTAGTACTAGCGTAACGCCGTGCTCCTCGGCAAATGTGCGCGCGGTTGCGATGCGGTCCATTTGGATGTCCTTGACCGATTTCCCGCATAGCCGGGCCATTTCACCTGGATGTGGGGTGAGAATGACCGGGCTTGAGCGCTTCGGCCATGCCTTGAAGCCGCCAGAGCCAGAGTCGGAGCTAGAGCCGCTAAGCATATTCAACGCATCGGCATCCAGCACAAGCGGGCAGGAGGTGCCCTCCCACAGTTCACGAAGCCATGCGGTATCATCTGTAAAGCGCCCCACGCCTGGTCCAAAAACAAGCGCAGCTTTTTTCTCGGAAAGCTCGATGAGTGCTTGTGGAGTGATTCGGCTCCAATCTCCGAGCCCTTGGTCCGACATGCCGCGCAGCATGATTTCCGGAAGCTGCCCTACTATGGAAGGCAGCCAGCTCTCGGGCAATGCCCAAGTGACCAAGCCGCAGCCGGCCCGGAGCGCCGCTTTCGCGCACAGTAAGCCAGCACCGCTCATCGCAAGGCTGCCGGCTGCAACTAGCACATGGCCGAACGAGCCCTTGTTCGTGTCGGACGAGCGCTGCTCATAGTTGCGCAGGCCCAGCGTATCGGAGAGCAGCGGCTCTTCGATACGGAAGGTGTGAACACCCTGCTGCTCAGCAGCAGCCTTCGGGATGCCAATAGCACGCACGATAACCCGTCCCGCGTAATCGGCTCCGGGCTGCTGCTCCAGTCCCCGTTTGCTGAACGCCAACGCTACTGTACAGCTAGCACGGATACAAGGCGCATGCACGCCGCCATTATCCGGGTCCAGGCCGCTCGGGATATCCAAGGAGCAGATCGGCAGGCCGCTCCCATTGGCCTCGTCAATCAGCTTGGCATATGCCGCTCTAGGCGCTCCGCGGCTGCCAGTACCCAACAGCGCATCGACAATTACGTCGTAATCACGCCATGGGATAGGCGGCGAGCCTTCGCTGTAATTTTCATACGGAATGTTCAGCTTCCTCGCGATATCCCGTTGAATCGCTGCCTCATGCTCGAAGGTTGCCGGATCTGTGGCATAGATCAGCTTAACCTCATTGCCGAACTCCATAAGATGCCTTGCCGCGACAATGCCGTCACCTCCATTATTCCCCTTGCCAACCAAGATGGCAAACCGGCGGCTATCTCCACCTGCAAGCTTAGCAGCCTCCTCCGCTACTGCCCTTCCTGCATTCTCCATCAGCACCAGCGCAGGAATCCCGATTTGTTCAATCGTATAGTGGTCGATCGCCCGCATCTCCCGGGAATTAACAACGTACATCATTCAACCTCCATTCCTTAATTGACCAATGCATATGGAGCTAGCATTCATGCTCCGTTAACACAGATGTTCCGCTAATCAGTGTCCCGGTTTCTTTACCTTCGAATATTTCCAGCATACAGCCCGGTTTATCGAAATTGAACACGTGGATCGGAAGATGATAGTCCCTCGCCAATATAAAAGCCGATTGGTCCATTACTCGCAGGTCATGTAAAAGCACATCATTATAATGTAAGGTTTTATATTTCTTCGCTTCTTTATTGAGCTTGGGATCATGGCTATAAACGCCGTCTACCCCTTGCTTGGCAACAAGGATCGCCTCGCAGTTCACCTCAATCGCCCTTTGCACCGATGGGTAATCGGTCGTCACATAGGGCTGTCCGTTACCACCAGCAAATATAACGATATAGCCTTTTTCCAAATGGTGGATCGCCTTCAGGCGAATATACGGCTCTGCCACGGAGGTAACGGGAATCGCGGCCATCACCCTTACTTCAATATCGGTTTTTGCTTTCAGCACACCTCTTAGCATCAGGCTGTTGATCACAGTGGCCAAGGTGCCGATATTATCGGCCTCCGCCTTTTCGATCCCCCAAGCCTCTCCCATATTCCCGCGAAAAATATTGCCCCCGCCGATCACCAACGAAACCTCGACTCCCATAGCGACTATGGTCATAATTTCATTGGCAATATGCTCAAGTCTTTCCGGATCAAAGCCAAATTCACTTTTGCCAGCAACGGCACCTCCGCTGAGCTTTATCAATATTCGTTTATACTTCATGGTCCCTACACCTCCATAAGTGGTCTATACAAGAAAAGACACTCCAGCACAATCTGCCTGACGTGTCTTTTCTTGTTGGTTAAAGATCGAATCGCGAAAGCTGCTCCTTGGTTAGCAAGGAAAAGCCCGCTTGGGCATTGGAGGCGGCTTGCGCCGGTGATTTGGCTCCAGGAATGGCGACCATCGAATTCGAACGCGACACAACAAATTTTAATGCCGTGCTGACGAGATCCTCTCCCTCGTCTAAGGCAGCTTTTATCTTGGCCAGCTTTGCGATTTTTTGCTCAAACTGTTGTCGGACAGGTCCCTCGGCATTCCAGCGCTCTCTTATGCTATCCGTAAACAAAGTATGCTCGGAATAATTGCCTGATAGCAGGCCCATCGCTAAAGGACCCCGTACAAGCACGGCGATCCCATGCTCCTCGCAATAAGGCAGCAATCCGTCCTCTGCGGAGCGATCCAGCAATGAATATTCGGCTTCTACTACACTGCAATTACCAGCGGCGTTAAACCGCTTTAGCACTTCCAGGTTATTCGTCGAAATACCGTAGCTGCGAATTTCCCCACTTTGCTTGAGCTGCTCAAAGCCTTCAAGGAATACAGAAGGATCCTCGATATTATCTTGATGGCATAGCAATACATCAATCCAGTCTGTCCGCAAGCGGTGCAAGGACGCATGGGCGCAGAGCTTGATCATATCCGGTGTCGTCAAAGGCACGGCCTGTCCAGTCCGCTTACCCCAGTTGCCAATTTTACTAACGATATATGTATTATGGCGCTTGCCGCTTAACGCTTTTCCAAGGCGCTGCTCAGACAAGCCTCCAGGAATTCCGTAGGACTCCGCTGTGTCAAACAGATTAACCCCATTTTCTAGCGCTGCACTTACCGTAGCGTAGGCTGTCGCATCGTCAACCTCACCCCATTGATTGCCTATATTCCAAGTTCCTAACCCCATTGCCGATACTTGCCAGCCCATTTTGCCAAAGCCACGATATATCATTCATGATCACTCCTAGGATTGGGATAAAATCGATTGCCATTACATTTTATTAAGCATTTTGTTAAACATAACGATTATACTACAAGATTGTAAGCCGATACCAATTCTAAGGCGGTCCTCTATTTTCGAGCTCTGCCCAATCAGCAATTGTCGAATTTTGAGAAATCCTGCGTTTCATGCTATGATTAATGGGTCAATATGTATCGCAAGGAAACCAAATAGCTTGATGAGGGGACAATGATGATAGGTCTAAATGTGTTAATGATTTTTGTTTTGCTGCTTTTAACTGCTTTTTTTGTCGCTGCCGAGTTTTCCTTTATTCGAATTCGCCCCAGCCGGGTCGATCAATTGATTCTGGAGGGCAATAAAAAAGCACTAGCGGTCAAGCGTGTAACCAGCAATCTGGATGGTTATTTATCCGCCTGCCAATTGGGAATTACCATTACCGCGCTTGGTCTTGGATGGCTTGGAGAGCCTACAGTTGAATTAATGCTCCATCCGCTTATTGCGAATTTAAACCTGCCTAGCCAGGTCGTATCCACGCTTTCGTTCCTGATCGCTTTTGGACTCGTTACTTTTTTACATGTAGTGTTGGGAGAGCTTGCGCCTAAATCGGTAGCCATTCAAAAAGCCGAAGCGGTCAGCATGGTGCTGGCAATGCCGATGATTACCTTCTACAAAATTATGTATCCGGCTATTTGGTTACTTAACGGCTCGGCCACACAGTTCATTAAGCTATTTGGTATGAAGCCTGCTAATGAGCATGAGGAAGCCCACTCCGAAGAGGAATTACGTATCATTTTATCCGAAAGCTATGAGAGTGGTGAAATTAATCAAGCGGAATATGGGTATGTCAGCCGTATTTTTGATTTTGATGAATTGAAGGCCAGAGAAATCATGGTTCCCCGGACGGAGATGGTATGCTTGTACATACATAATACATTAGAAGAAAATATTAATATCATTAAAGAAGAGCAATACACCCGTTTCCCGGTAGCTGGGGAGAGCAAGGATGATATATTGGGGATGATCAATACCAAGCAATTTTTCTTGAAATATGTGGATACCCCGCAAATCAACCTGATCGACCTGATTAATCCGGTATTGTCCGTTCCGGAATCGTTGCCTGTGAAAAAGCTATTAAAGGAAATGCAGAAGCAAAACGCCCATATTGTCATGCTATTGGATGAATATGGCGGTACCGCTGGCATGATCACGATTGAAGATGTGCTGGAGGAAATTGTTGGCGAAATCCGTGATGAGTTTGACTCGGAAGAAAAGCCGGAAATTGAGCAATTCGAGGATAAACTTATTATTGTAGATGGCAAAGTGCCGATCTCCGATATTAACGATATTTTTGGCAGCGACTTGGATCAAAGTGAGCTCGACACGATTGGCGGGTGGCTCTATGCGAAACATCCTTTACTTAGAGAGGGTATGGAATGGAATTTTGATGTACTCTCGTTTAAAATCCTCAAAAAAGACGGGCTCAGCTTTAGGAAGATTGAAATCAAGCCCTTGGTAAAAACAGTTACAGCTCCACCCAAAGATTAATAGCGATTGGCAGCCTACATAAGAATAACAAAAAACATTCATGACCCTTGTCAGGTCAAAGGCTATGATGAAATTTCATCATAGCCTTTTTACATTCTCCTAAGCTCTCCCATCCTGTTAAGGAACCGTGCCTTCAGCTTAGCAGCTGATCATCCAGATCACGCCGTATTTATCTTCCAGCTGCCCATACATGCCACCCCAAAATACCGGCTCAAGCGCTTGCATCACTTTGCCGCCTGCTGCAAGATTATCGAACGCTTCCCGACCTTCAGCTCCAGATTCGAACTGTAGATTCAGGTTGATACTGTTCCCGTGCGTGAGGGAATCGAAAGAATCGGCCATGAAGAGGGTTACCCCTCCAGCAGTCAGGCACATGTGCATGACTTTGTCTTTCATCGCAGTATTTGGCTCCGGAGCTTCCCCATGCGTCATTACGGACTCGATCTCCCCGCCAAGCGCTCCAATATAGAACTCCGCTTGGGCCCTAGAATCCTCCGAAAATAGAAAAGGTTTAAGTGTTGCCATCCTCCATCATCCTTTCATCCTGTTTATTCATTCCTATTATAGCATTTCTGAATAAATGGGATTTCTTGTGAATTGCGGTATTTGAATAATTGTTAGATTCGCATATTCCAGGAGAAGTGGGAAACGGCGATCATTTGGGTGCAGCCATGGGATGACAAAAGATGCTGGGAGCTTGATCCCAGCATCTTTTGTCATTTATTCAATTCAAGCTTTTGTCGAAGACCACATGGATTCGATTTCCTCCAACGATTTCCCCTTTGTCTCGGGTACAACACGCCAGGTGAAGAAGAAAGTAATCAAGGACATGACGCCAAATATCCAGAATGTAATCCCGGGTCCTACAGAAGCAAGCATCGGTGGAAAGGTCTGGGACACGATATAATCGGCTGCCCATAGCGCTGTTGAAGCAATTGCCGTTGCTTTTCCGCGAATATGATTCGGGAAAATTTCGGACATAATTACCCACACGACCGGTCCAAGTGATACCGCAAATGAAGCCACATAGAGCAAAATAAAGATTAGTACCCAAGGCCCTGAAGTATGTCCCGTATGAAATGCAGTACCTATCACAACCAGGCATATTGTCATTGAAGCAGATCCTGCGAGCAAAAGAGCCTTACGTCCCACCTTGTCAATGAGCCATAGAGCAAGGATGGTGAACAAAAAATTAATCAAACCGACCAAAATGGTCTGAGTCAGCGAGGCATTAGTGCCAGAACCGGTTTGCTTAAAGATTTCCGGGGCATAGTACATAATCGCGTTGATTCCCGTAACTTGCTGGAGAACCGCCAGACCCACACCCACGATTAGAGCAAGCCGCAGAGCGGGGCTGAACAGTTGGCGGATCGATCCGCTTTCTTGTTTAAACGATTCTTTGATATCAAGCACTTCCTGCTTGGCCAGTTCCTCGCCGTGAATCTTAAGTAAAATCGGAAGAGATTCTGCTGCCCTCCCCTGCTTGATCAACCATCTCGGACTTTCTGGTACAAAGAAAAGCAAGCCAAGGAACAGCAAGCCGGGAAGCACCCCGAAACCAAACATCCACCGCCAGGCCGTAGAAACGTCCCAAGCGTCGTCTCCGTACCCTGCTATGCCCATATTAATGAAATATACGAGGAATATACCGGTTACCGTCGCTAACTGATTCAAGGCTACAAGACGGCCACGATATTTGGCAGGCGCTATCTCCGCGTTATAAAGAGGACATAGTGTAGAGGTAATACCAATCCCCAGTCCACCGATGATACGGGCAATAATATAACCGGTGAACGTATCTGGAATGGCCGAACCGACTGACCCGATAATAAAGAGGATCGCAGCCATAATCAACACTTTTTTTCGGCCGAACCTGTCGCCTAGCACACCGGCGCCTGCAGCTCCTACGATACAACCGATGATCAGACTGGAGACAGCCCACCCCACTTCTAGCTCATTTAAGACGAAGCGTTCTTTCATAAAACCGATTGCACCCGACACAACAGCTGTATCAAATCCAAATAATAAACCACCTAAAGCAGCAACTATCGAAACTAGTGTTACAAACTTTATGCTTACTTGTTGACCTTGATTGTTTATTTTTGAGCTCACAACGATTATCCTTTCTGACTTATCCGCATCTGCATACGGGTCCTTTATCATTAAAAATGGCAAATCAGTGATAAGAGAGCCTCATTATATCATGTGTTTTGTTCAAGCTAGGATCTAATTCCCTTCACTTATTTGTTGTTTACCAGCATAATATGGATCTCAATCTACCTCGATCGGATATATGGACACACACTAGCATATTATTGTTCGATAAAACAAAAAAATCCATGCAGATCTGCATGAACCTATGCTTGATTATAATTGATGCGGTAGTCAGTAGGTGTTAGCCCCGTTACCTTTTTGAAAACTCTGCTGAAATAATTAGGGTCTTTATATCCCACAAGATAACAAACCTCCTTTAAGCTGAACTGTCCGTCTCTTATGAATTCTTTGGCCCTTTCGATTCGCAGCCTTGTCACATAATCAATGAAGGTTTCTCCAGTCTGCTGCTTGAATACCTTACTGAAATAATGGGGGTTCAAATGGACATGCTCTGCCACATCTTCAAGGGAAAGGTCCTCTTGGAATTTTCCCTTGATGAACGTGATTGCGCTGTCTAGTACACTCCATGTTCGTTGTTCACGTTCATCACGGATTCGCTTGATTGCCAATTCTACGTAAGTACGATCAGTAGTATTATTTGCAATAAACTTATCGGAAGCTTCCCCTTGTCCTTCCACTGTGAGAATTTGCAGATCCTCAAAACGACAAAGGTTTCCCCATTTTTTATGATAAGTGGATGCAAATACAGCTTCAAAATATGATCTCCTGATTCCCTCGATATCTGCTTGTACAGAACCAATTCCTATTGTGGCATCGATACTGCGCTGCTGGTGAAGTGTCTCTACCAGCTTCGTGCCAAGGAAAAAAGCCTCTTCTCGCAATACCTCATCCTTCATATGAGCCTTCTCAAGAAGAAAAATGACCATGTGCCAATGGACCATGGAACTGACGACGCAACCGGTTCTGTTCTTGATGAATCCTTTTGTAAAGTTTTTTACCGTTTCGTAAATCTTTTTCTTTTCCATGCCTAATTCCTTTTCGGATGTAAGCCCAAATTCCGGTAAGGCGATTACAAGCGCACATCCTTTATCTATGGTAAGCTCGAGAATATCAGCTAAATGCCCCACTTCGGTCTCGTTCACTTGATCGGACATAAAGACCAAAGCCATTTCCGTTTCCGCCAGCGGGAGCAATTGGATGAACTTATCCCTCATCGTGAACTCCTCGTTGCGCTTTCTTTGGTCCTGATCAATTTCAGCCACCAGCCGCTGCAGGAGTGTGACGACTTGTTCGCGTTTAGCCGGTTTGATTAAATACTCCTTAACCCCTAGGGAAAGTGCCTCTTTAGCGTATTCAAAATATTCATAAGCTGTAACCACTACCATCTTGATCTGTGGATTCTGAGCCTTAATTTCCTTTAACGCTTCAAGGCCTTGTATGCCCGGCATCCTGATATCCATCAGAATGATATGCGGCCGAAATTCATCTGCCTTTTGAATAGCAACACGACCATTCTCCGCATGAAGAACTTCGAAGATATTCGGCATCATACGGGTTACGATCCATTCAATGCCTTCTCGCTCTAAAGCTTCATCATCTGCTATTAGTAGGCGATACATCTCCCTCCACCTTTCCCGCGGCAGGTAGCCGGATTAGGATAGTCGTCCCCCGGCCCGGCTCACTGTGAATGTCTATAAGATTCTTTTCTCCATAAAATAATTCAAGTCGTTTAAACACATTGCGCGTCCCTAAGCCAGTGGACTGTCCCTGTTCCTTATCTTGGCCAACCAGCCGTTCCGAATCGAAGTGAAGCAGCGAAACACGTACTTTCTCGCTCATACCGATCCCATTATCTGATATCGCAACCTTTACCTCATCAAGCCCGCATGCAATGACCAGCCTAATCTTAGCCCCTTCCTCCATCCCCTCAATGCCATGGACAAAGACATTCTCCAATATGGGCTGAAGGGTTAGCATTGGAACAAAAACGTCCAGTGCGCTCTCGTCAATATCCGTTTCAAATTGAATCCGGTCGCGAAAGCGGGCCTGTTGAATGGTAAAGTATTCTTTCGCATGCTCAACCTCATCCCGGAGTGTCGCTGGACGATCCAATTTCCGAAGATTATATCGAAGAAGATTCGACATGGATACAATTAGATCGCTTGTTTTTTCAGCGCCCTCGAGCAGAGCAAGCTTGGATAAAACATTCAAGGAATTAAAAAGAAAGTGCGGGTTCATCTGATTTTGTAGAACTTCTAGCTCCAACTCCTTGACCAACTTGTCTTTTTCCAAGCTTTCTTTCTCTTTCTCAATGAGCTCTTTCAGATTGTTTTGCATGCGCCCAAAAGCATTAGATAAAATACCAAACTCATTCTGGGAGCTAATCTGCGGAGGGTCTGCTTGCAAATTTCCATCTGAAATTTGTTGGGCCATTAGAGCCAGCTGCTTAACCGGTCTGGAAATACCCAGGGAGATCCAATATGCAAAAACAACGCTTATCAGCGTATTCAGGATAAAGATAGCAACTCCCCAATGATTCATAATTTCCGTTTGGATAAGAATTTGTCGATAGAGGGGCTGGTAAAAACTTAGTTCCAAGTCAATGAGATGATACCCTTCTTCTTGGATGAACGCTGCTGTTTGCTCAGCTTCTTCATAGAAAGCCGCATAAGCCAAAGAGCCTTGGTTATGTAATGCCTGTATTACACCCGCTTCTTGTCCGATAAAGGTGTCGATCATATTGCAATAGCTGCGGACTGTGAGCTCTGTAGCTGGAATCGTGTTCTGTGCATCCAAGCTTTCCCGCAGATGATTCAGCTCATCCCTTTGATATATATATTCCTTGCGGCTGTTATCACTTCGATCTATTAAGTAAATATTCATAGCACGGAGGTTTTTCTGCGTTTGTCCGGCTATTTCCTTGTATAATAATACCCGATCTAGCATCACATTATAGCTTTGCTGCACCGTTATTCCACTTTGAAAAATAAAATAAGAGACCGCATTATTCAATATAAAAAGCGCAGGTATGACAACAAATAGCATTCTACGTATATTCATGGGCTATTCACCATTGATTTCAGATGTTTTTTTATCCAGAATATCCGTAGTTGTAAAGTTCTGGACCGGAAGGGAGCTCCCCTTAAAAAATTCATCTAACAGATAAACAGCTTTAGAGCCAATCTCTTGGGGCTGCTGAACGACAGAAGCCTGGATGGCTCCATGGGCGATGCCCTGCTTGGTTTCCTCTAAATCATCAAATCCATACACTCGTACATCTGCTCTATTCGTTACCTTCATTCCTTCCACAATTCCGGCAGCATCTAAGGAGCTGAATCCCACCATCGTCTGAATACCGGCATATTGGTTTAACATGGCTTCTGTCTGCTTAGCAGATTGAATCCGTGAAATATTTGATGAGCGGACAGCTACGATCTCAAAGCCAGGAGTATTGGAAATGATGGAACGGAAACCTTCTAAACGCAGCTGTTGGTTTTCCGCCAGTTCGCTTCCGATAATGACACCAATACCGCCTTTCCTGCCAGCTTCTTTTACCACAAGCTCTCCCATGCGTTTGCCCGCTTCCCTATTATCTGTTCCCACATAGGCAAGCCTCCGACTCTCCGGCTCATCCGCATCTACCGTGATCACTGGTATACCTTGATCTAATGCCTTGCTGATCAGTTGATCGTATTGTTGATTCTTTATACCCTGCACTAAAATGGCATTCGGCTTGGCAGCAATCGACTTTTCCAAGAGATTTGTTTGTTCGGAAGGATTAATGCGAATCGGACCCATGTAATCGATCTTCATACCCAACTGCGCCGCAGCTTCTTCAGCGCCCTTTTCTACAGTTCTCCAGAATGGATTGTCCCTTTCTTGAGCTATAAGCACAACATGTTTGATTGGTTTTTCCTCCATCTTATTCTGTTCCATTTGCCCGACCAGATCATCTATCTTAAGCGTAGAAGATAAAAACTGAAATAAAAAATAACAGAAAACAAGAAATATGCCTAACAACCCCAAAGTCCAGGTTTTATTTGACATGGAGCACCCCCAAGGTTTAGAGAAAAATATAGCTTTATTAAACAGAGCCTGCAGAAAATAAGGGAATTTCGTTTAGTATTAGATAATAAGCTTGGAAATATTAGATCGGCTTTTATAGCAGCATGTGAACGAAATAAAAAACCAAGCTTTTGTTATCCATGGGAAACAGTCCCCATGGATAACAAAAGCTTGATTCGTAATATCCGCTTATAAATAAGGCAGGTCACCTTCAATTAACGGCTTTTGACTAATAATTCAACCGCTTGTTTTACCATTTTACTTGTATCTCTTCCGGCTTCCTTTTCATCAAGAATACACTGTTCTAAATTGACAGCGACGATGCAGGCAATCGCTTTATCCGCCGCGCTTCGGACAGCGGAGATTTGGGTCACTACATCCTTGCAATCCTGATCTTCCTCCATCATCTTCAGAACCCCACGAATTTGACCTTCCATCCGCTTTAATCTTCTTTTTACATCATCATCGTATTTCATCTATATAGCCTTCCTTTCATTGATACCGGTATAGGTATATTATTACCGATATGGCTAACGAAAACAATATGAGGAAAGACGGGAATGAGATCAAAAAAATTTAGGCACAACAATTTTTAAGCACTTTAGGTTGAATCTGCTGATAAGCGCGCATGCCGTCTTGCAGGTTAGTCAAATGGTTAAACCCAGATTTCTTTAAGATTCTAGCTGCCTTCTTGCTGTGATACTTAGAGTCAGCAATCAAAATAATCTTATCATCAATATGCAGTTCCTTTTTCTTTACATAAGGCAACCGACCGAGTGAAATGTTTATCGCCCCTTCAATATGGTTTGCATAGTAATCGGTTTGGTCCCTGAGATCAAGTATTTTCACACCATCGGTCATATCTTGCAGAAGTCTACATAGCGTTTGCGCATCTATATCATGTAAGCCACGTACAGATTTCATGCGTTGAAAAAAGTAAAATGCAAATATTATAGCTACAAGATAGATCATTTTGTATCGCCCCTCCTTTGCATATATTTTATACCTCTGGGGGTATGAAATTCAATGAGTGATCACTGGAAAAGCTATCGCCGGTTACTGAACGATAGCTGTTCCGTTCTATCAAGATCCATTTTTAACAGTAAGTGTGAAAATTCCGTTTTCTTCTTTCTAAAATGCTTATTTCCCGTATTCCATATCCCCGGACCAGTTGGACATGCCACCTCGCATATTGACCACGTTATAGCCCATAGAAGATAAGTAATCACACGCCTTGCTGCTTCGATTGCCACTATGGCAAACGACTATGGTTTCTTGTTTGGGGTCGAGTTCATTTAAAGCCCGTGCGATATCCCCCAAAGGTATGTGTATTGCACCTGCGATATGCCCGGATTCCCATTCATCTGGCTCCCGAACATCCAATATCGTTACACGCTCTTTCTTCTGGATTTGATCCAGTACTTCAAAAGGCATTTGCTCTTTGTAGGTTTTGTCGCTCATTGGGTTCCTCCTCAAATCCTCTTCACCCATTATTTATTTGAAGATTCTACGACCGGAAACCATCCCGGAGTATGCATGATTGCATTCCATAGTGGACTTGGGACGACAAGGCGTTCCTGATCCTCTTTGGTCAATGTGGTCTTGATATCCGATTCCCGACCACCTTCTACTAACGAAACCCAATCTGGCTCGATAATAATTTCACGGCCAAGAGCTATGAGAGGAACACCCATTTCCAATGCTTTGATAGCATCATCAGGTGTATGAATCGAGCCTACACCGATAACTGGCACCCTGTCTCCGGCTATTTCTTGAATCCATTCCATACGCGATCTGCCATCGTCTTCAATCCCCCGTCTTGGAGTTGACCAAAAATCAAATAAAGAAACATGGATGTAATCCAACTCTTTGTCTGCTAAAGCATCTACTAATTTTAAAGTATCAGCCATAGTTATGCCTTCCTCTTCTTCTTCTTCTGGTGAAAAGCGATAACCAATAAGAAATGATCCTTTTGCGTACTCAGCTACAACACGTTTTATCTCATCAACAATAGCTAGTGGAAAGGTTAGACGCTTTTCTAAACTGCCACCCCATTTGTCATCACGCCGGTTAGAATGAGGGGAGAAAAACTGCTGTATTAGATAACCGTTAGCTCCATGAATTTCAACACCATCGTACCCAGCTTCTATGGCCCGTCGTGTTGCTTCTCGAAAGTCAACTACAATCGCCTCGACTTCGGAATCTGTTAATGCTCTTGGAGTTACGCTACCTTCCTTTTCCTCAGGAACAGCACTAGCGCTTACGATATCACCGTTTGGTACTAATTCGGGTGGACAACTTCGACCACCATGGAATATTTGTAGAATAGCTTTAGCTCCTTGTTCCTTAATGGCTGTTGCCAAACGTTGTAAACTCGGGATCATCTCATCCCTATCGGCTGCGAATTCACCTTGAAATCCCTTCCCATTAGGTGTTACATAAGTGCATGCAGTGATCACCATACCTACTCCGTTTGATCTACGAACATAGAAATTTACTTCCGCATCAGAAACTGTGCCATCCTCGTGGGAGGAAAAGTTCGTCATGGGTGCCATAACTATCCTATTTTTCAGTTGTACACCACTTCTAAACGTCATTTTTTCGAATAAGGGACTATATTGGGTTTTCATCATGGTTTCTCCAACTTTCTCCAATTAGGTTAATAACCAGTTGAGCATAACTACTCCTACCTACGATTTTCTTGATAGTATTCCATTGACAATTTCCTTATATACTAAGTAGCACCGACAATATTTTTCGCGACTAGAACTGGCTTCAAATAAAAAATCCACGATTTACGCGGATACTAATCTGACTATATGGCAAGTTATTAGGATGAAATATCCCATAGCCGTCGTGATCGCTTCAAGATGTGGGTGTGAAACCCTGCCGTATGGTTGCTCTGTTCACTTTCGATCCACCTATCAAGCTACCTAACAGGGTGGATAATAGTAATCTCCAAAACAGCTCCCAATGTGTGATGTTCCCAAGATGTTGATCTATGCCGATAGTCATCTTCCTTCAAGCTTACAGTCAGAAATCAACAACAAAAACGGTGAATGGAGTTGTCAATATGAAACGAGCATGGTGGAAAGAATCGGTTGTTTATCAAGTATATTGGCGTAGTTTTTTGGATACTGATGGTGATGGCTACGGCGATCTTCAAGGCAGGAACGATTGAAACTTTGGACATCCTGCTTCAGGAAATCCATAAGCGTGGAATGAAATTAATTATGGATCTTGTCGTAAATCATACCTCTGACCAGCATCCGTGGTTTGTTGAATCCCGGTCAGCGCGAAATAGCTCTAAGCGGGATTGGTATATTTGGAAGCAACCAGAAGACGGGAAAGAACCGAACAATTGGCGGTCCTACTTTTCTCCTTCTGCATGGGAATGGGATCAGCGTACAGAGCAGTATTATTTTCATTCATTCGCCGTAGAGCAGCCGGATTTAAATTGGGAAAATCCCGAAGTTCGTGAAGCCATATATGCGATGATGCGCTTTTGGCTGAAAAAAGGAATCGATGGCTTCCGTCTTGACGCTATCGCATTGCTGGCAAAACCGGAGGGGTATCCCAATGTGGCCGATCCGCAGGATATTCGGTATTTGACCAATAACCCCGGTCTACATACCTATCTCAAGGAAATGAACGAAAAGGTGCTTAGCCAATTCGATATCCTGACTGTAGGAGAAGCAGCCTATGTCACACCCGAAGAAGGCTTGAAGTATGTCGGAGAAGACCGTAACGAGCTCCATACTCTTTTTCATTTTGAAGTTGCTGATGAAATGCCTTCATGGGATATGCTTCGGTTCAAAGATATTCAAAAGCGTTGGTATGAGGGATTAAAAGGAAAAGGATGGAATTCACAATTCCTGAACAACCATGATCATACTCGGCAAGTGACCCGTTACGGAAATGATAAACAGTATCGCGTAGAGTCCGCCAAGCTGCTTGCCACCATGCTGCATACACTGCCGGGTATGCCTTATATTTATCAAGGCGAAGAAATTGGAATGACAGGAGTCCGTTTTCCTTCAATCGAGGATTATAATGATCTTGCAATGAAGAATCGTTACGAGGAGGAAATCCTTAAAGGAAGCGACCCTCAGGTTGTGTTTGAAAGCCTGCTGCCCTTAAGTCGGGATAATTCACGAACGCCTATGCAATGGGACGAAACGCCAAATGCTGGATTTACAACAGGAGCTCCCTGGATCAAATTGAATCCTAATTACAAAGAAATCAATGTAAAGCGGGATCTAGAAAATCCGAATTCTATTTATCGATATTATCAGAAACTAATTGCACTTCGTAAGGACAATCCAGTTATGGTTTATGGAGATTATCAAGATCTTTCCGAGGGAGATCCGAATCTTTATGTATATACTCGTGAGCTTGATGGTATCCGCTGGTTAATTATTTTAAACCACGCTGATCACGAAACTCCTTTTACATGTATGGAGGGTTTTCGTGATCTGAATAATAAACTGGTTATTGCCAATTATATAGATGTACCGCTGAAAACTTCCTTAGTTTATCTCATGCTTCGCCCGCACGAAGCACGCATCTATAGCTTGTAATGCTATTGCGAATAAGAGGTTGATCCCTTAGTTCCATAAAATTGGATTATAGGAACGCAAAATAAAGCCAATAGTCTCCTTGGCTTTATTTTGCTTATTCATCTTTGTTCTCTCGCTTGCTACTTATAGCTATGAGTTGATTTTAAAAATCGAAACGGATTGGTTTAAATCATCTGCCAGATTGGCCAGTGATTGAGAGGTCGCAGCTGTCTCTTCCGAAGCGGCAGCCGCTTGTTGACTGGCCGATGCAATGCACTCGATAGAGTTCATCACTTCCGACGTCTGGGCCATCTGTTCCTCGCTTGCTGCTGCAATCTCAGTCACTTTTTGTTCGGTTTGATCGATCATTTGTATAATCTGTTCGAATGCTTTGCGGGTGTCTTCTGTTTGTGCTACTCCTGCGGAGACGGACACCACACTCCGATGCGTGTTGGTTTGCATACTTTTGATAATATCGGTGATTTGCTTAGTAGCTTCCCCACTTCGTTCAGCCAATTTTCTGACTTCAGTTGCCACCACGGCGAAGCCTTTACCGTGATCGCCAGCTCGTGCTGCTTCGATTGCTGCATTAAGTGCCAAAAGGTTGGTTTGACCCGCGATATCGCTAATAACATTAATAATTTCCCCGATTCGATTGGAATCTTGCTCCAACAGATTCATTTGTAAGTGTACTTCATTCATGCTTTGGATGGATTTGCTGACAATCTCGCCGCCATCTTTAGCAATTGCTGTTGTCCTCCCGGCAAGCTCTGCCGCATTTTCCGCGCTCGCAGCAACGGAGTTAACTACCATAGTCAGTTCGCTGAACAGCTCCTGCATACGCTGAGACTCTTCTGCTTGAGTGGTACTTCCCTTAGCAATCTCTTCTGTAGTTGCGGAGATTTCCTGTGAGGCAGCAGCGACATTGTGAGAAGAGTTAATTACCCCGCTTATCAGGCCTCGCAGGTTAGCTGCCATATTGCTCACAGATACCGACAATTTACCAATTTCATCTAATGATCTAACAACAATTACTTCAGTTAAATCCCCCTGGGCGATCTTATCTGTAGCAGCCATTAATTGGTCAAGAGGCTTTGTAATGGAACGGACGATCCCGAAGACCAGCAAGCCCCCAAGTAATATGGATACAATCATTACAGCTACCATCGTATAAAAAATTCCACGAGAGGCAGCATCGATTTCGGCTAATTCGATAGCACCAATGATCTTCCAGCCTGTTATTGGATTCGTTACAAACACCGACCTCTTATCCTCTCCCAGGTATGTATAATTCAGAGTACCGCTCTCTTTTTCATAAAACCCCTCCATAAAGGATTCATTGTTTACATCGCCTGCTTTTCGTGTGGGATGAGTGATGTATTTTTTATCTTTATCCACAATAAAAGCATAGCCCTTCTCACCAACCCTCACAGTTGCCACCGTCTGTGCTAACTTCTGCAGATCGAGATTTCCGGCCACTACACCACTGCCATCATTCAATGACTTGGAAGGAACGACAACAATAGTTCCACTAGACGCGGAAAGAGAGGCTGGATTAATAATTGCTTTCGCCTTATTATCCATAGCCGCTTTATACCATTCACGAGTTCTCGGATCGTACCCCTCTACTATTTGCTCAGGAGAACGAATCATGAGGCCATCTTTATTACCCATAAAGACCATTTGAAATTGAGGATGAAGGGCTTTATATTGTTCTAAAACAACTCGAATTTGTGGGCTTTCAAAGTCTTGTACCTTCTCAGCGGTTAATTGCTTTGCAAGATAATCCATATCAGTAAGAGAGCTGGATAATAAATCAGTGACTTGATTATTCAATAATTGCACACTTTGCATGGCACCATTTTCCAATTGGAACGCTACCTCTGATGCTGCTGATTGATAAGAAAAAAATCCGATAGCGCTGCACGGAATAAGAAGGATTACCATAAAAGAGAAGATCAAACGATTCTTGATAGTTATATTTTTCATGCTTTAGATCTCCTGTCCTCATATTTTTAGTTGTAAGTGGGAAGTTGAAATAAAATTGGGCAGTCGAAGGGGGATTAACTCCTATTGGTGTAGTAAAACTTCTTCCAGCATTAAAATACCGACCAAACCGCTATCAGTAATTCCGATCCCTGTGAATAAGTTGCCATCTAAACCGCCCACCCATGTCGGCGGTGGCTGAAAATCGGAAAAGGTAACCACTTTGTTCACCCGATCTACTATAATGCCTACTTTGTCCTCCTGATGATGAACCACCACAATTCGCGTCGTCTTGGTGTATGCTTGTTCCCCCATCTTGAATAGGCTTCTTAAGCTAATTACAGGGACGATCTTACCTCTGAGATTGATGACCCCTTTTACATAGGGCAAAACATTGGGAATTTGCGTGATGTCCTGAATTTTAATGATTTCATGAATATCCTGAATTCGAATGGCATATTGTTCCGTTTCGATGCCGAATTCGACATATTGTTCCTGCTCCGCTGCTTGCATATACTCACAACCTTATATAATTTTGATAATCATGACTTAATTAACTTTGAAAATGGATACTGCATTATTCAACTCCTCAGCAAGGTTGGCAAGAGATTGGGCCGTCGTTGCTGTTTCCTCGGTGCTTGCGGCCGCTTCCTCAGAAGCAGCCGAAATACTCTCGATCGAAGTCAGCATCTCCGTGGATTGAGCAGCTTGTTCCTCGCTTGCAGCCGCTATTTCAGTTACTTTCTGTGCGGATTCATTAACCATCTTGACGATATTCTCAAAGGATTCACCTGTTTTCTGTGATGCAATAACTCCTTCACCTACTGCTTTTACACTTTGCTGTGTATTGGTTTGCATGCCTTTAATAATCGCAGTAATTTTCTTCGTAGCTTCGCTGCTGCGTTCAGCCAATTTGCGAACCTCATCTGCAACAACTGCAAACCCCCGTCCTTGATCCCCCGCACGAGCCGCCTCAATGGCTGCATTCAATGCTAGCAGATTCGTCTGATCGGCAATATCGTCAATGACATCGATAATCTCCCCGATTTTGTTGGAATCCTCTTCGAGTCGGGACACTTGCTGATTGACACGACTCATGCCTTCAATGGAAATGCGAACTACCGCACTTCCCTCTTGGGCAATACCCATGGTCTTATCAGATAATTCCGAGGTTTGCTCCGCATTTCGCGCTACTGAATTTATAGCGGTGGATAATTCTTTAAACAACTCATTCATCATTTGAGCATCATTAGCTTGGCTCATACTGCCACTGGCTACTTCCTCGGCGCTGGCCGAAATTTGTTGAGCAGCAGCAGCGACGCTTTGCGAGGAAGCCAATATTCCACTTACGGTAGTTCTCAGACTAAGGATCATGTCATTAATAGAACTCGCTAATTGTCCTACCTCATCCTTTGTATTGATTTCCATAGTTTCTCTTAAATCACCGGCCGCTACATTACTTACTAATGCCACAACGCGGATTAAAGGACGTGCGATCATCTGGGAGATTAAGTAACCTAATCCCACACTGATAATTAGTGAAACTAGAATGATCACCAAAGTAATATTCCGAGAGCTTTCATAGGCAACATCCGTGTCTTTATCCAATTGATTGGCAAGCTTAATATTAAGTGCAATTAAATTATTCAAAATAACTGCGATTTCATCATTACTTTGCTTAAAACCACCTATTAATAGAAATTCCGTAAACTGCTCCGGGCTTATATTCTCAGCATTCATCTGCATAGCTTGATCCAACAATTTATTGTTAGCCTGCCATTTAAGAGTGAAATTCCTCAGCATATCTTGCTCCTCTGTAGTTAAACGAGTCTTACTGTATGTATCAATCCGGGTCTCAATTTCTTTCGTATAGCCTGATATAGTATCCTTATATTTATCATTCTCTGCTTTAGTTGTCGCCATCGTATTCATATCTCTAACATCGACTTTGATTTGTTGAAATAGGAGCATCGCATTGGATAGTTCGCTGATCGGCATTAAATTATTGTCATACATTTTCGACAGATCATCATTGGTTGTACTCATATTTGCAAGTCCGTAGAATCCGACAAAAGCCACAATAATTGCCATCAACACAAAGGCGGATATTAATTTCACTGCTGTTTTCATATTATAAAACCACTGCATAGTCCAAATCCCCTTATACTTGTTTTTAGTTGATCTTAATTTTCATCGAGCTCAGATAATCTTTTATTTCCCCCTAATATTAGTCCTTTAGTACCAATATATATATAATAATACCTAAAATCTCTCAAGTAACCGAAATAGTTTGGCGTGGTTACGCAATAAATTTGCGGTGTTCTTCAGGTGACTGAGGACGCCAAATAACCCGACGCTATCCATTAATAAGGACAGATACGTCAGGCTGTTGTTTTTTTAAAATAATCCAGTGCTTTTGGAAATCTCGTCTGCGGCTAACAGGATAAGGGGTTATAGTTTTATAAAATCAGAATCTGTCAGTAAGTCCATTTCCTTAGCTTTGATAGCAGCCTCAATCCGAGATTTTACATGTAATTTCTGAAAGAGATTGGTTAGGCAATATTCCAAGGACCTTTGGCTCATAAAGACGATTGCTGCGATTTCTTTATTACTTTTCCCCTTGGCTATTTCTTTGAGTATTTGATATTCCTGGTCATTAATGGCCTGCGGTTGCACCTCATCGATATTTTTTCCCGTTTGGTTATGGGTTCTCCTCAATTGTTTAACCAAGGAAAGCGGCAGGACCACTTCCCCCCGCAAAGCACAACGTACAGCGGTTACTAACTGCTGCCTGTTTGCAGTTTTCAACACAAATCCGGAAATGCCAGACTCAATCATGAGATTAAAATGATTATTAAATTCAAATCCTGTATAAAGAATTATTGCCACATCCGAAGAGATCGTTATAATCTGTTTGGCAAGGTCAATTCCATTCATATCTGGCATATGCAGATCGACCAATATCACGTTAAAATGTTGAACTTTCACCCTATCTATGGCGTGCTCACCCGAATACGCCAGGAAAGCTTTGATATCTCCTTCCTGCTCCAGTAACATTTTAGTGCCTTCCATAATAGTTGGATGGTCGTCGACCAATAAAACTTGAATCATTTCTAACACCTCGTTGTCATTTCTAGTTGTCAAATAAATGGGGTTGAAATTTTTCAGCATTGGCGGCCTCAGCTCATTACAAGTGACACGTATTTAATAGATGACATCCAGCAAGCCTTGCTTAACCTGTTGCAGTCTGCTTCAGATCCTGGTCAAGTCCTCATGTGAAAATTTCACATACTATGATAGATTTTATCATTTTACCATTAGGGTCATGACTATGTGAATCATTCAAAAGACCCACGCTAATTCCCCGAATGAGCGCTTTCAACACAACAAAAATTTATATTTGACTGTTTAGTCTATAATGGATATAATCATTTTAGAAAGGAGGATCATTAATTTGGGAAGGAATAAGGAATTCGATACAGCACTTGTCCTTCACAAGGCCATGGAGGTATTTGGTCATTACGGGTATGAGGGAACCTCACTACAAAATCTGCTTGATGGACTAGGTATCGCGCGGCAAAGCTTATATGATACTTATGGCACGAAACGGGACCTCTTTACAACTGCAGTAAAACACTACGTAAATGAGAAAACCGGAATGGTTATAGCCATGCTTGATACCCCAGGTTCAGTGAAGGAAACGATTTCGCATATATTTCATGAGATTGTTGCTGTACTACAGGATGAAATACGCTGCAAGGAATGTTTCATTATGCAAAGCGCTATTGATCAAATTCCTCACGATCCGGTATTAGCTGAGTTTTTCAAACAAGATATGCAGCGATTGGAAAAAGCATTTCATAACGCATTAATCCGTGCTCAAGAGCAAGGTGAACTGAGTAATCGTCATGATGATCTTTTGTCGTTGGCTAGGTATTTAATTCATGCCAGATATTCGCTAACACAGGCGGCAAAATTAACTACTGATCCTAAAGTACTAGCTGATATATCCAATGTAACCCTATCTACGCTAGATTATTAATGAAGTGGAAAACCGCTTCATTATATTTTTAGATATTTTAGACTGATTAGTCCGTAATTTCACTTGAGACCATTTACGGCGAATTCCAGCAACTTTAATAAAAATTCAGTATGACAGGAGTATGAAAATGACAAATTTAAATGTAACCCTTGTAACAGGTGGGCGCGGTAAGACAGGCAGACGTATTTCTTCTAAACTTAAGGAGCTTCAATATTCTGTTCGTACAACTGGCCGTAGTAATCGATCCGATCAAACCGATTCCGACTATGTCCGCTTTGATTGGTACGATGAGTCGACCTATCCAGCCGCACTCTCAGATGTAAGCAACGTCTATATGATTGCACCAGTTGGTGACATGAATCCTGTCAATATCATGGAACCCTTTATCAAAAAAGCGATTGAAAATGGGGTGAAAAGATTTGTACTGCTAAGCAGCGCATCGATTTCCGAGAATGGTCCTGTGCTAGGAGAGGTTCATCAAGTTATAAAACAATTGGCACCTGAATGGACCGTACTTCAACCCTCATACTTCATGGAAAATTTCACAGAAAGTCATCACGCAGGCACAATAAAAAACAACAATGCCATTTATAGCGCTGCTGGAGATGGCAAAATCGGATTTGTTAGTGCAAATGATATAGCAGATGTAGCCGTAAGAGCTTTGACTGATAAACAACCTCACAATACAGCACATGTTATTACAGGACCTCAAAGCTTAACCTATGGTGATGTAGCCCAAATCCTAAATTTTGCTCTTGGCAAATCCATTAAGCACATATCTCTTTCCGATAAAAAATTACAAGAAGCACTGACTCAGGCAGGCATCCCAAATGTATACGCCGAGTTTCTTGCAGGTTTAGATGCAAAAATTCGTGAAGAGGGAAGCGAAAACCAAGTAACAGACACAGTAATGAGGGTAACAGGTCATGCTCCTCTTTCGTTTGAGCAGTTCGTTAAGATGCATTTGGATACTTGGAATTAAGCCGATTGATTTTTTTACTAATATTAGATTAAATGGTCTGGAAAATCCTAATGTATGAGAAATAGAAAAAGTTTGATTCTTAAGATAAGATGATAATGAATGTAATAGACCGGGATCCTTTATCTATCAAGGAATCCCGGCCTGTTAATCGCCAAGCTATTAATAAAAAAAGCGTCTTTTGACATAATCTTCACAGACCTTCATATGCCCCAGCAAGTTCTGCCCGATGGGTTACAGCAGATTAAATCGTTTGCCGTTAATATAATAGGCATCCTCACTGTAAATCTTGAAAGCAAGCTCCACTTCCTCAATACCGATAGCATGGATATGCTTCGTCAATGCAAAGGCAAATCGGTCTCTGGTTTCCGTTCCCCGCTCAAACCAGGAGATCTCAATAAACGGATACGTGTCCACCCTTTGCCCGGCAAAAACGGACGTTGTCTCCATGCAGTCGATCATGAAATTGTCCGTTCCGCATTCACAGATGGCAGCCAGTTCCTCCAGCATGGGTTGGCTTACCTCTCTAATCCGTTCCGCCGGGATTCCTCTTATTGTAAGCTGCGGCATCATGGCTTCCCCCTTTTTTCTCTCTAGTATAGCAGATACGTTCGGTAGTAAGAAGCAGATCGGGGTCAACCGGATCACTGGTGAATCCATGTAAGCTGATTGTATAATGAATATGATAACGATACCCACTATCGCCTCTTTTAATAAATATGTATTGAAACGAGTTGGAAGTATGCGTTTATTATGATCCTTGCCCAACAGGAGGCTGCAAACCAGATGATGGCTCAACCCCCTTATAGAAAACCGTTTACTCTCTATATACAAAGCAAAATCCAGTCTGGACTTCGATTTTGCAGTGAAATATGGTTTCGCCAAGGCACTCTCATTCTAGGTCGATACCACATCCAGCAACGACTTGGTAGGGGAAACTATGGCGTCGCTTATTTATGCAAGGACCAGCATACGGGCCAACCCTGTGTGTTAAAGCGGATAAGCCCCCTCAAAGGTAGTAAGTCCAGAAGTAGATGGATATACGATCAGGAAACCAACATGCTGGGACGCCTTAACCATCTAGGTATTCCAACCTTGCTGGAGCCATTCACATATCGCCAGCACTTAAGCTTTACGATGCAATATATGGAAGGGGAAAATTTGGCAACCTTGCTCTTCCATAAAAATTGTACATACACGGAGCTTGAATCGCTACAGCTTATTTCAAAGCTATTAGAAGTGATTGGCTATATTCACTCAGTTGGCGTCGTACATCGAGATATTAGCTTAACGAATGTGATCGTTGCTGGCGATATGGTTAAGTTAATCGATTGGGGATTGGCTCGAGATTTACGGGGTGTAACACCAAATGAGAATGATCTTGAGCCTCTTGAGATTGAAGGCGGACATGCATCGGAGAACGTATTGCGAAGGCGGCTTCATAGGTCCAGTGATTTTTACGCAATCGGTCACTTATTGCTTTTTCTGTTGTATAGCACCTATACCGAAGACAAGAATGCCTCTACTGCTAAAAATATGGGTTGGGACGAGGAGTTGAATATCCATCCCCATACCAAAAGACTGCTTCGTTGTTTGTTAGAGATGGAGCAGCCTTTTGGTCAGGCACAAGACATCATTCTTGAGATCCAGCGAATCCTTCAAAGCCTAACAGATTCTGATTAGCTGCTAGAGCTGGAGGATCTTTTCTTTTTGTAATAACTATGTCCATACTGTTGATGCCGCTGGTTATTCCTATATCCGCTCTGCCCCCTGTAGTGGGAACCACCACGGGTCGATTTATTCATAAGCTTATAGAATAGCTTACTTAACAGCTTACCTACCAATTTTCGTAACATGGATAAACCTCCCTTTATTCTTCTATACGAATCAAAGGAGGTTTCGTTTCAGCCTGGGGGATCCTATTATGAAAGCTGTGGCATCATGGTTTCCCTTCCAGCATTCCCTACGTTTCCAAGATCTTCGGGAATGCCTCGTTTGCTATTATTAAAGTGCTGGGAGAACGCTAAGTCAGGTACCGCAAAAGGTTTGGTAAGCGCGCCCTGATGGTGCAGGCAGTGTGGAGTATTCAGCCTGTTCGGCAGAGTGCGCATAGGGACTTGAAAGAACCGCCAGCAGCCGCTCCATCACGCTGTAATCGCCTTGGTTCACCGCGGCTTCAAGTGCGTCTTCTACCCGATGGTTGCGCGGGATTAGCGCGGGATTGTTGTTTTTCATCAACTGATGCGAGGAAGCTTTGGGCTCCGGCTGCCTGCCTAGTCTCGCCTGCCACAGCTCATGCCACTGGGAAAATGCCGTGATGCCAAACAAAACCGTATCCTCCGGCTTGTCAAAGGTTAATGCGAGAAAGGTATTGGTGAAGTCTGCACCATGCTTTTGCATCAAGCTGAGTAGGTCTTCAATGAGAGCTTCATCCTCTGGCTCTTCGTTAAAAATCCCCAGCTTTGCCCTCATTCCCGAGAGCCAATTATTCTGGTACAACCTTGCAAATTCTGAGAGTGCATCCTCAGCCAGTTTGACAGCCTCCTCCTCGTTGGCATGCAGCAGCGGCAATAAGGTTTCAGCAAATCTCGCGAGATTCCACACGGCAATACGCGGCTGATTGCCATACGCATAGCGGCCCTGCATGTCAATGGAGCTGAATACTGTTGCCGGGTCATAGACGTCCATGAAGGCACAAGGTCCATAATCAATGGTTTCTCCACTAAGCGCCATGTTGTCGGTGTTCATCACCCCATGAATAAAGCCAACGAGCTGCCAATTGGCAATCAGCTTGGCCTGACGTTTGATCACTTCCTGAAGCAGGAAAAGATAGCGGTTCCCCTCAGCAGCAGCTTCTGGAACATGTCTTTGCAAGGTATAATCAGCCATAGCCTGGAGATCCTCGGCTGTGCCCCAATGGGCAACGTATTGAAAGGTGCCGACACGCAGATGACTGGCGGCCACGCGGACCAGAATCGCACCTGGTTGCTCGGTCTCGCGGAATACTGACTCGCCCGTTTCCACCACTGCAAGGCTTCGGGTGGTAGGAATACCAAGTGCGTACATGGCTTCGCTGATCATGTATTCGCGCAGCATTGGCCCAAGTGCCGCTCGACCATCGCCTCGGGGGGAGTATGGAGTTTTACCTGAACCCTTGAGCTGAATATCAAACCGCTCACCTAGTGGAGTGATTTGTTCACCAAGCAGCAGAGCCCGACCATCCCCTAGCATGTTAAAATGCCCGAATTGATGCCCCGCATAAGCTTGAGCAAGAGGCAAAGCACCTTCGGGAATCTGGGCTCCAGCAAGCGCCGCTACGCCATCATTGCCGCGCAACGCTTGACCGTTCAGCCCGAGGGACGCTGCTAAAGGATCATTAAGAATGACCAGCTTTGGTGAGCGTATATGGGTTGGACCCAGCAAGCTATAAACTGATTTTGGCAGACGAGCATAACTGTTGTCGAAGTTCCAGCCTGCTTCTCCTGCTTCTGTGGTTACTTTTTTTTCTGTCATCGTATCTCCTTTTTTCGCATTCGGATTTTTAGTTACCTGCATTCTATATATCAACACAAGGTTCTTTTAGTGTTTATATGTGCCCATTTATTATACCCTTTACACATTTAGATGTCGCCCTTTTGATATACAGGATACGGGATGAATTCCAGGCTGTGCTCGTCTACGACACCAAGCCTGACGTAGCCAGATATGGCTGCCAGCGTCGCTCATAGGTTTAAGTGTCGAAGCTTGTCCGGGTTCCGCAAGATATAAATATTATGGATGCGGTTAGCTCTGATCTGGAAGCTGATGACCGCGTTAAAACGATCGTCGGAACTGCTTACAATCAGCCCGACCGCTCCGTTGATCCGAGCAGTACGAATTCGAGTTTGACCATCCATCTTCGAAGAAAGTCCTTGCACCATTGCCGCAACGCGTGGCATCGTTCTGATCGCACGGATCGCAGCGTGCACTTTGCCTCCACCGTCGGTGTAAACGGCGATATCTTCGGTCAGTGTCGCGACAAGCGCATGCATATTTCCTGTAGAGGCGGCATGCAGAAAACGATGAACGAGCTCCACGGACTGCGCTTCGTCAGTCCGTGGAGTATCGGGCTCAGCTTGAATTTTGCGCTTCAGGCGGCTGAAAATTTTGCGGCAGCCCAGCTCTGTTTTACCAATCATATCCGCTATGTCGCGGTAATCATAATCGAAAGCTTCGCGGAGAATGAAGACCGCGCGTTCGACCGGCGTAAGCCGATCAAGTAGAATAAGAAACGCATACGAGATTGTATCCTCCAGCATGATCGTCTGCAGAGGATCTTGGCCCGATTCAATTGTATAATGCTGAACAAGCGGCTCCGGCAGCCACGGACCGATGTATACCTCTCTTTTTTTGCGAGCGGATTTCAGGAAGTCGAGGCAGCGGTTCGTAACGATCTTACACAAATAGGCTTTAAGGTTGCGAACGTGATCGCCTTCTTTATTCGTGTCCCACTTCCGGGCTATAAGAAAGACATCCTGCACCAAATCCTCCGCGTCGGACACCGAGCCCAGCATCCGATAGGCAATGGACAGAAGGAGCGGACGAAAGCTCAAGTAAGCTGAATCAAGCTCCAAGTGAATTCCCTTCTTTACTATGGTCTTTGCCGTTTATTATACAATGCGCGGCGCTCTTGGCGCTAGCCAGCGAAGCGCCCAGCAGCATGCCCTCAGCGCCCACCCAGTCGCCTGCAACGAACAGTCCTTTGCGTCCTTTGACGACAGGACCAGGCCTTCCAGCGTAGCCACCGCTTGCCGCGTCAACAACAGCATGCGATACGAGCAGGTGCGGCAGAAAACGGCGCTGGACAACATGTAGGCGCCAGCGAGGCTGGATCAAGTCAAGAAACTGCTCCAATTCATGTTCATCCTGCTTGGAGTTCGAATCCTCTCCCGGACGCAAATATTTCATAACATGTACGACCATTTGTTTAGGATTATCGCTAAACTTAGCGATGGCTGAATGGTTGGAGAAATACCAAGGATAATCGGCACCCATGGCGAAGGTCGTTTTAGGATTTGGCATTTCGGTCATAACCAGATCCAGGCATGCTGCCTGAATGGGAACGAGCTGCTCGAATATCGCCGCGTCCTCCGGCTGCAGGGCAGGGTCAAGGAGTGCCAATGTTTCTTTCGGCCCGACAGTGGACAAGACCTGGTGAGCCTTCAGCAGCACTCCGTCCTTTAGGGAGACTGACATTTCCGGTACATTTCCCGTGATGGTTCGCACCGGGCAACCGCATCGGATCGTCACACCCGCAGCCAGCGCCTGTTCTTTTAAGGGATCTACGAGGGTTCGCCAGCCTCCATCTACATATAGCACTTGCCCGTGCTGCAGCTGTACGATCGCCGCACCGGCGCTGAGCAAATCCGGTGCGCTGCAATACGTGGACGTGCGTATAAGCGCAAGTACGGCATTGCGAACACGCGGGCTGGGGAGGCGGGTCTCCAAATATTTCTCCAGACTAACGTTCTGAAGAATGGAGGTGTCCTCCTTGCGCATCTGGGCGTAGAATCGAATCAACTGGGTTTTCTCTGACCATTTAAGGAACGAGCCCAGCAGAAACTGAAACAGAGGCAGGGCAATATCTCCACCTTTCGGTTGTTTGTAAATAAGTAAGCTGTTCGGCTTTGGCATCGCACCTGTCGGCGTAACGCCAACCTCCTGCAAAATCCCTAACGCAGTTTTATAGAGCGCATGCGGGCCCAGATTCATCCAGGAGCCGGCTATATTTTTCGTTGCGGCTCTACCGCCAGGCTCTACTGCTTTCTCTAGCAGTAGTACTTTCCGCCCAGCCCTTGCCAAATACACGGAAGCTGTCAATCCTGCCATTCCGGCTCCTATGACGACCACGTCCCATTTCATTTCGCTGATGCTCGACATCTTCTGCACCTTCCTTTTCCAGTTAGATGCATGTAAGACGATTTAGGAATCGGAAACGTGACAGATATAAGATATCAAAGCAGCATAGCCGTATTTTTGGATTATTCGCCAGTGAAAGCAACGAGCCACACGAAAAAAATTCGCGGTTTACGTGACTCTTGCTGCAAAACTTTATCTGCGGAATGGATCGCTTGCTGTAAAGCCTCCTGGCATAGTTCTTGGGCAAATGCTTCCGCCCTCTCCAAGCACAAGCTTCCCAAGAAGCGGCAGGCAAAACGAAAGCCCATGAGCTGGTTAGGCTCATGGGCTTTAACGTTCATAGCTTTTCATTTATTAATGGTTGGGTGTTACTAATACGCTGCCATCGGATACTAGCCTCACTGTTCCGGAAGCCGACTCAATTTCTTGGATCGCCCAATGGTCCTGCGGTACATCCGGCCAACTGGAGGCCTTCACGCCTGCAGTCGGTCGTTCAAACAATCTGTTCAACACCTTCACTGCTTCCGCACGATTCAGCTTGCTTTCCGGCTGGAAGGTACCGTCTGGATAACCCTCCAAAATGCCTGACTGCGAAGCTTTCTTGATCGCTTCGAAAGCCCAATGCCCTTGTGTATCACTGTAATCCCCAGTCGATGCAAGACCAGCCGCGGCTGCCGAGATCAGCCTTGCAGCAATGGTGGCCAGTTCCCCGCGGGTAATGGCGTCGTCAGGGCGGAACTGCCCGTTGTTATCGCCGAGCATCATGCCCACGCTTTGCATGTGCGTGATTGCTATTGCCGCCCAATGTCCTTGAGCAACATCAGGATAACCAGTCTCTTGTGCGGTGACCGCTTCGTCCGAGGAGTTGCGAACACCAACGCGATGTAAAATCGTCGCCAATTCCGCACGCGTGATTGCTTGAGACGGGCGGAAGGTGCCATCTTGGTAGCCGTTCAAATAAGGCTGCAGCACTGCATCTGCTCCATTCTTCTGAATGACGGTAAATGTACTGAACTTATTGATTTCAATAGCTATACCAACCAATTTGCCATCGGCATCATAACGGATTTCTCCTTGCGATAGCGCCTTGTTACCATCGCTGTGCTCGATATAAACAGCCAGCTCGGATAAAATTTGATTGGCGGCAGCCCCATTTTCAGGCAATGCCATGTTATTCAGCGGTAACAACAGCTCTGTCGTGTATCCAGAGTAATTAGTTTCAATCATAATCGGTTGGCCAATAATCGCGACCGGTTGACTGCCTGCCACATTTTGCACCAGCTCGGCAGTCTGGACACGTGATTTAACCTCGCTGCGCTCAGCAGAATCACGGATCGGTACAACTCGGAAATAAGCATCTTTTCCGTCTTTAGCCATCTGCTGCAGGGAAGCTGCAGATAAAGTGAGCTGCGCGTCAGGCATCACGATTTGCAGCGATAAGCCGCCATCTGCAAGCAAGCTCACGAAATCGGTATTCATGTTGACAATCCACTCATCCGAAGGCATATCCGGCACATCGGTCAAATAGATGCGAGCGATCCTGTCCTTGTTCTGAACCGCTTTTTCCAGTATGCTGCGCGCTATTTCCGCATCCAGCTTCACTGTATCGATTATCCTTCCCTCTTCCGTGCTTGTCCGAACGATTGAGGTTTGATCCGTCCAGCCTCCAGCGCCGCCTGAAATCGTGGTATGACGCTCGTTCGGGGCCGAAGCTGCAGATTGATTCCGTATACGCTCCACATCGATAGAGTAAGTCTGCGAGGTGGTTAAATCAGCGGATTCGACACTCACGATAATGGTGTTCAGCCCCATATCGAGATTAGTTGTGAAGCTGCCGCCGCCCTTCAAAGATACGCCCTTTACTGTCACTTTCGCCAGGGGGTCATTGGAAATCGCCGTTACTGACGTTCCACTGTTCGTGGTTTTTCCAATGGTTCCATAGTTTAGCTTATAAGGAGTGAAGGCACTGTCCAAGCCAGCACCCGCCATCAAACTCGCCAATAAAGGCGGCTGTACAGGCGATGCCTGCTGCCGCAATACGGAAATGGTATACGTGAGCTTGGTGCCGTCCTGGGCGCTTACCTCAATCGCAAAGGTTTGTGCAGCCTTCGTAAACGGAATCGATAGCGCAGTACCCTTCGTTACGGCTTGACCCTCAATGTGAATCGTTGCATCAAGCTGTTCGGCAACGGGCAGAAGCGTAAAAGCTCCAGTCGCATAGGGTACAAGCACCTGATAATTCAATGTAGCCGGATTAAAGGCGGACACCAGCTCTGCTCCGTTTGTAGCCAATCCCAACTGCTGCAGCCGCGCATCACTGCTTGGCTCCCGCAATACGACTACCTTATAACTGCGCGTTTCCTTGCTGTCTGGTGAAGTGACAGCCACAGGTATTTGATTCTCGCCTACCTGCAGCTGAATCGTTTGGGAAGCTTGTCCATTCTGAACGGCTTGTCCCTTCACCTTTATGCCTGACCCCGCATCCAAGGCGCCAGGCGTCAAGGTAACACTGTCAACGGTGTTGCCCACATGGACGGTATAGCTCTCTTCCGCTCCTGTAAAGGCTTGCGCTGCGAGATCTTCACCTGTTTGCAAAGCCGTAGTGTTTTTCAGCTTCAATGTACGCAATACCGCCACGCTGGAGCCCGTTTTATGAATTTGCAGCGTGTATAGCTTATCTGATGCATTACTAGGGTGAACCCATATTTGCACGTTACGCCCCGTAGCAGGCACATCTACATCCACATAGCCGCTTTCTGGAAGCGCCTGTCCGTCTACAGAAACTACGGAGGATGCAGCCATTGGAACCGCATAGACACGAACCTTATCCGAGTAAGCCAATGCTTGATACGAGGTTGTGCCAAACGTATAAGGCGTGCTCATAGTAGCACTTCCTGTCGTTAGAGCGGCAAGATCACCAGGGTAATCCGGGATCGCTCCTACTACATCCCGCAGCACCTCAAAGCCAGACTCCGTTTTATTGCCAATCATATCGGATGCCGTAATTTTGATCACGTTCCGATCCGCTTGGGTTACCCAATCGAGCGGAGCATAATAGACGAAGCGTCCTTCATCATTCAGAGGGACGTTTATTCCATTGATGACAAGCTTCGCTCCCGCATCCGTTTGGCCGGTAATATAAACCTTGCTGTCAGCAGTAACCGTCCCGTTCAACGCAATCGGCTTGCCTTGAGCATCATCGCCTCCGGACGCGATAAGCAGCGGACCGGTACGATCAACAACAAGCTTACGGTACACAGTGCTACGGTCGCCTTTCTCATTGACCGCTTCGATCAACAGATTGTATTCCCGCTCTTTTAGCATGCTTACGTTAAGCAGGGTATGCAGCACAAACGCATAAGTTCCGTTTGCCGATACTTGTCCACTGCCAAGCTGCTCCCCGTTGACAGACAGGACAAGCGATGTGTTTTGATCTGTCATTACCTTCAAGGAAGCCTGCTCAGCCGTTGTAAGCAGCAGCGTTTCCACCGTTCCGTCAAATGCCGTATAGGTGCGTTCACTTGATACATGTGAGCCTGAGTCAAGCGATACCCCCATAGCGGCCGGCTGAGGTACAGGAAGCTCCGATGCCACAATCGCGGATTGAGGGCTTAATACCAAACGTCCTTGCTCTTGTCCAATTGCCGATACCGCAAAGGTATACGAAGCTCCGGCAGGCAAGCCGGTTACAACCGCATTCTGCCAATTTCCCGTTTGCGGGGTAAAGTCCATGATCGGAGCGGCTGCTTGTCCGTTTGCACCTCCGCTGACCCAAATCCGATAAGCCGTTACATCTCCCGATATGGATGCAAAGCGCAGCGACACTTCTCCATTCCCTGTAGAGAGCACCTCAGGCTGCTCTGGTGCGTTAAGTGTATAGGGAGCTGTTACCTCAACTGTTCCTTCAGCAATTGCATAAACTGGAGCATTACCGGTTTTTGCGCCCTCCACGGACAAGTAATAAGTCCCAGGCATCGTCATAGCGGGAATATCGAGGGTTGTACTGCCGTAAGCAGGCAGACCTTCGGCGACCACTTCTCCGATATCATTTTCTGCGCTGTCCGTAAGCATAACCCTCACTTCTGTACCAGGTGCGGCGTTCTCCATCGACCACGATACATGAATACGGTTGACTGCGACGGAAACAGGCGATACAGACGCCTTGATAGCTGGCAGCGCAATTAGCTTCTGAATTTGCAGTTCAACCTTTTTCGTATTTTGGACCATCCATTTGCCCGCAGGTGCGTCCAGCAGCGAGACGTAAAGCATATCTCGTCCGTCATGCACAGGATTTGGTGTGTTAATCTGCGTCTGCTGGAGCGGATCTCCACCAGAGCCTGCACTAGGCAACCGGTCTGCCGCCGGTTGTAGGTAGGCGTTGCCGTTTGGAGCTTCAAAGTTCAAGGTATACGTCGAGCCGTCCGGGGCGGTGATCACCGTGTTAGCATCTCCACCGCTGACCGTCAGCATATAATTGCCATTCTCCGATATTTGGAAATACTTACCAAATCGTCCTTCCATCATCAAAGGCTTGATCGATTTGAGCTTCCTGCTGGATTCATAAGCAATAATACTGGTAAAGCTGCTGCTCACCACCTTCCACTGGCCGCTCATCTCAACATCGGTAAGCAGAACCGTCAGCTTATGCTGCATGTCATCATAAATGGCATTCATGCCAGATTGGTTTGGATCAAGCTGCAGGGTATAAAGCTCGCCCTTTGGCGTATACAGCTTTGTCTGTGCGTCTGCCCCATAAATCTCGACGATCGCCTGGAGATTACCCGTCTGTCTCATTTGAAACGCCGTCGGGTAAGCTTGGGCTTGCATCCATTGCACGACATCTCCAATCGTTGTCTGCGAAGGTACGGTGTTCAGTACTGCTGTCGTACTGGTGCCGGCGCTAACGATCCAGGTTCCCGCCTCCACAGCATTCAGCAGCGCGTACAGATTGCCGTTAGCATCTTGGTAGGCGTTCCAATCCGGCTGGTTCTGCGCCGTTTGCAGGCTGTAAGGGCGTCCATCCGGCTTGTAAACAATAGCCTTGTCCTGTGCCGCACCCATCTTCAGCACATAGGATCCGCGTTCCTCCACGGTAATCGATGTGACCGACCGCTCAGGTGTTTGCGCCCATAGTCCCGCCAACAGATCAAGTGTCAGCGATTCGCTCGCAAACAGCAATTCATTTACGAGGATACGGCTGTTACCGTTCGTAACAAGCTTCCAGTCTCCTGCGTGCAGCAACACGCGCATAAAGGTTGTATCGCTGGCAGCATCATAGAACACTTCCGGCAACACGATTTGTTCGGAAATTTGCCCCGAAGCAGCAGGGACGCTCAGAACGGCAGATCGCTGATCGCCTGTCAGTGTAATAAGCGAATTGTAAGAACGGTCCACCGTAAAACCGGCGGTCAGCTTTCCGCTCGAACCGTTCGTTTCTGTTGTCATCAGCGGTGTCCGATCAAGCGTTGTAAGCTTACCATCGACAATACGTGCCTTGACTTCCGTTTGCGCCGTATCCTCCGTTTGGAAGGACAAGCTAATCGGTGTTAAATCAAATACTCTTTTCAACGGATTAGCCGCAGCAATCGTTACCTGCTTGCCCGAATCCGGCTTCATCAGGAACAATTCCTCCGCTATATCCAGCCATGGTTCGGCTGCGTCCATAAAGTCGGATACACTGTCCATGAAATCCAGGGCTTTTTCCCACCACTTCTTCTTCGGAGGCTCCGCCTCCACCTCAAACAAAATCGTATTGTTAGCAAACGTATACTTCAAATTAGCGCCAACCCCGTTATGCTTGAACGTGCCATAGATTCCGGTTTCGTTAACACTAAGTGCAACATTGCTTACAGTCGCCCCGCCAATGCGCGGGATTCCTTTGGGAACATATACGTTTCCTTTTATCACCCCATTAAAGCCCTTCTTATTAAAGGACTGCGTGGTAATAGCCCCTTTTACTACTTCAGATAGGTTAATCTCGCCCTTGGAAGCAAAGCCTGGGGTGGACAACCCTTTTATTCCGGCTGTTGTTGGGTTAACCACAGTCTGCATGTTCATGTTCTTCACAGGCAGCCAGTAATAATATTCCGTTCCGCTAGCGCTAAAGCCGTAGGAGGAAAGATCCATATCGATCGAATCCGTTCCGATCAGGTTAAATTTGTAATCGACCTGTGGATGCTTAAGCTCAGGCACGATCACATCCATCACGGAACCGGTGACGCTGAACTTTTGGGGAATTTGCGTTTTTTCCGCCAGCTTGTCAACGTTACCGAACAAATAGTTGACCTGAAGCCCTGTCGAGGCCAGCTTCGTCTTGCGGTACATGCCAAAGTTTACGCCATCAAGACGTCCCTGCTTGGTCTTCATATTGAGATCGAAGCTAAGATCGGTATCCGGCAAGCTGCCTTTGCCTTGAACGCCAACATAAGGAATGCGGCTGTCCATGACAAATTTGGTGTCACTTACGTTGAGCGGTCCTACCTTAAAGCTGTTTTTCATTGTAAATGTGCCTGATAAATCAAAGCGGTTATTGCGGAATTTCATTTCTTCAACCTTTACAGAATCTGTAACCTTCTGATTGCCTACCTGCAAACCGATTTGAAGATCGCCTGTCAGACGCAAGCCATCCTTGGTAAAAATAAGCGAGCTCGCCTTCACAGGCATATCGATATTCAAATAATCGGTCGCTACACTGCTGTTCAAGTCGATGGCAAAACGATCCGACGAGATCGTGAACGCTCCTTCTTGGATCGTGTAGGACAAATTCGCTCCCAACGCTCCGCCACCGTTGACGTACAGGCGACCCTCTCCGGTAATTGTGGCCTTACCGGCTTCAATGTCCTTGGTCACGACAAGACGGCTGCCCTTGAACATAACCGATTCATTGATCGACACGACTTCGGAAGTATCAGTAAGCACATATTCATTCGCTTTGGAAGGATCCTCTACAAAAGGACCTTGCAGCACCAAGCTGTTCACTTCATTGCTTGCCGATGTGCTCGGTACTTCTACTCGGGCAAAGTTGCGCGGCTTGTAGAAGTCAAGCGCCGTCACTGTCAGCCCTTCTGTGAATACATAAGGGTTGTAGTCAACATGCTCCAGGTGTACATCGTATTTTCCCGGAGGCAATTCCTGAGTCCATGTCAGCTCCAACTGGCGAGTATTTAAGACATTGTAATCCAGCTTATATGTGGGTTTATTACCATTCTGGCTCTGCAGGTAGTAATTAATGTTGTTTAAAGGCTTACGCAGCAAATTAGTAATGCCTGTACCCACAGCGACCAGCCGCTTCTTGTCCTTTATGTGCAAGAACGATGCACCAACTCGGTCGAAAACAACGTCCGGCGGCAATAAATTCGGATCCTTCTCCATCTTAAAATCTTTAGTTGTTGTGTAGCTTGTGCCGATTTCATTGACTGCATAGCCTCGAACCTCATAATCCTGATGCCAGACCAGACCCGTTATAGTAACGGTAAAGGGGGCTGGAACTTCTGGGATTGAACCCGTATAAGGCACCTTAATCCAAGCGCTATCTCCCTTCTTACGGTATTCCACCCCTTGCGAGGAGATGGTTCTGGTGCCATTGTCATAAACATTCGTGATGACGCTCACGGTATCATTGACCTTCTGTGTATCAAAATTATAAATCACCGGATAATCCGGATTATCCGGATCCGCCTGTTCCACATCAAACTTTACGCCTGGACCTGTCGGGGGCGTAAAGCCGAACACCCAGGTTTCATTCATATTGCCCGCAGGTTTAGATCCGACTACGGAACCAAAAACCTTGTCCATAATACTGATTTGGCTACGATTTCCGCCAAACACGACGAAATTTTTCCCATCAAACGCCATGCTGGCATAGCTGAGTGGAAACGGTAGTTGGTTGGGGTCCATTTGGACATCATAGACCTTACCATCCTTATCCATATTGCTTTGATAGACGGTTTCCGTGGATAAATTGAGCGGATAGCGTTCCCAATTGCTTCCCGTCCAACCATATGCATAATCGCCTCTCGTAGGAGGATACATGCTCGAAGGCAATTTCAATTTCTCGACCAGACTGGGATCGTACATATGAACATAGTCACGTTCCCCACTAAAGAGCACAACGCGCCTTCCGTCATAAGCCATGGTCTGCCCCCAACGGCCGTAGGTTTCCGGACCATTTGTCGAGGTCCAAGACTTGGCCGCACGATCCCACTGCCATAAAAGCGGGGAGCTGTCGTCATGAGTGAACGTTTTCGTGGAAATCTGACCCACATAGGATGCGGTGATGGATCCTATATTACCGCCGTACTGCACCGCCGTATTGCCGTCATAGACCATCTTGCCGCCATATGCAGCCGGCGGGGACTGGTCAGGCTGTGCCTGTGTCCAAGCCGCTCCATCCCATAGCCATGTATCGCCAAGCGGCGTCTTCGAATTCCCGCTTCCTGTATAACCGCCAAACAAGACAAGCTGCTCGCCGTCATAGGCAAGCTGCGCTCCACCTCGAGCTGAAGGATGGGAAATGAGCCCGGTTACTTCTTCCCATGTGGCATCAGTGCCGTTCCACAGCCAAGTATCTCCAAGTACGCCTGACTGGCCTTCGCCGCCAAACAAAAGCACTTTTTTGCTGACAGCGTCATAAGCCATTACCGCACCTTGGCGATTGGAGGGCTTGGGAGAAAGATTCAATATTTCCTTCCAGCTTTTCTGGCGACCATCCCAAATCCAGGTTTCATCAAACAGGCCGCTATTGCCCTGGCCGCCGAACATGACCACATTGTCTGCATTCTCGTCGTAAACCATCGACGCGGCTTGTCTGGCATCGGGAGGTAAATTAACCGTTACTCTCTCCCATTTATAATCCGTTATTTGGCTGCTGACCGTTTTGTTCATAGTGAACCTCGACATCGGCGTAATGACACTGTAAGTATTCGACTGCACCGTGTTATTTCCGTTGCTATATGTTTGTTCTGTTACCGTTCCATTTGCATGAGCCGCACTTAGCCCGCCAGGCAAGAAAGGCATACATTGCAGCAGCAATACGGCGATTAATAGCTTCGCCAATCTAATATTCCAAAGTTTACGCACCAAAGTTTTCCCTCCATTGTATATTACGTTTGCCAAAAGCATAAATTGAAAAATAATTATCTTATTCCATGCGTTCAATCAGGCTAAAATCCTACATGATTGGACAAACTCTCTCACTTTCTGTCTAGTTTTGTAGTATTTTTGTGTGATTAATATAACATATCTACTCTGGACCTTTTCTGAACAAAATAAAGACAACAGGCACCTGAATGAGCCATTCGTTCTAACAATTAATAAGCCGTTATTGCATAGCATGATTCAACATAAAAAATCCCTCCATTGCTGGAGGGACGGATTTCAATTACGCAGGCTTTGCGTTTATCCGCAAAACCTCAATCGTTAGCCTTATTTCACGTTGTGGGCAATCCAGGATTGAATCGATTTCCCCTCTTGGTTCCATCCAAGTAGATTTTGGACTGACATTACTCTACTTCCCTTGTATACATATGCTGATTTTGCAGATGAACCAGCACCTTCCCAAACCGGCCGCCTTGCTGAATTTCGACCATCCCTTTATTATGGGTTTCACGTATGTAACCCTCTGCCTTTTTGAGTGAGCCTTCATCCACAGGAAAGCCATAGTGTGGCATCCACTCCAGTGTAGTACGAACTGCCTCATCAATGGAAAGCATAGCCGTCTTCACTTCTCTTGTAATGAGAGATTCAAAAGAATAGCCTTTTAAATAGAGCAATTGCGTCAAATAAGCCGTATCTGATGACCCTGGTGGTTGCTCTGCTATCCCCAGTACAGGTCGAAGCTCCTGAATCAGGCTGTGTACTTGGGGGCCAGCCAGAGTGCTGATATAACAATGCTGTTTGGCACAGCTAATGGCTTTTTCTACCATCTCCCAATCTGTAATCGCAGGACACATCGAAGCAAATACCAAATCAAATTTGCCATTCCATGCTTTTTCCTCTATGGAGATATTTTCAAACTGTTCACGTACTATCTCAATGTGTCCCGATAGCGGTTCCGTAATGTTCGCTTCCAGCAGCGATGCTAATGGAACCGAAGGCTCAATAGCAGTGACGGTCGCCCCCAGTTCGGCAAATGGCAAACTGAAAACACCCGATGCTGCCCCGATATCCAAAATAGATGCTTTCTCAAAGTCAACACCTTGACCCTGCAGCCATCGTATAATTCTTTTGGTTCGCTGCTTTCCTTCCTCATTGAATGACTGTTCATTAAAGCTAGCAGCTCTTTTGCCTAAACCTTGCGCTGCATCTATCCCTCCCTTTTTCATTTTATAGCCTTGTGTGTGCGGATCATTTTTCCATGCAGACTCCCATACCTCTGGGATAAATAAAGGGTTTGACATCAGCTATATTCCTCCTAATATTGAGATTTTATATAGACATAAAAGATATCTTATATCTATAATATACGCAAAAAATAACCGTGTCTCACAGAAACCCTGTTATTTTTGGGCAAGCTCAGAAATTTTTTGACTTCTCAAATACTCTTCCATCTTCTCTTCCGCCGAAACCATCACCTTTTGTATCAAGCACTCTGTTCCATGGTTGATATCGCAGTCTAAAAAAGAAGCGGTGCCTTCAATTGCATGAATAATATCCAGAAACGAAATTTCTTCCCAATTCCGCTTTAGCTTATAGCCACCATTAGCACCTGAAGAAGATTCAATCATTCCAGCTTTGACCAGCTTGGTCAATATTTTGGAAAGATACGTAGGCGATACCTCTTGTCGCTCAGCCAACTGCTGAACACCGACAAGTTTATCCGGAGTGGCTACTACCAGATAGAGCATAGTGTGAAGGGCATAGTTCGTAGCTTTTGAATATTTCATACTGAATGAGCCCCCTCAATCCAAGACTTTATTTATCTATAATAACCTTTATGATGAAGCATCGTCAAGTGTGCAGTGTTTTTGTTGCTGTCAATCCATTGCCAAATTAAAATATTTCTAATAGTATAGCCCTGACATATTAAATGTGTTTAATAAGTTTGGTTAGGCGGTGGTGAACATGGTTAATGAATTAATCGCAACTTCAAAGGAAACGAAAAAAGTGATCCTTCGGGGTATACGTTCAGCACGCTTTTTATGGTCATATCAGCGGGTACGATTGTATCCAGCTTGGCAAGTGGAGCCGTCATTCAACGGTTCGGAACGGGTAAAGTCACACTTGTCAGTTGCTTACTGACAGCCGGCGCTCTGCTCGGTTTCGCTATGTCTCCATCGCTTATTTGGTTAATGCTATTCGCAATACCGTTTGGATTAGGCGCTGGCTCGGTAGATGCAGCATTAAACAACTACGAGGCTACTCATTATAAAGCACACCACTTGAGCTGGCTTCATTGCTTCTGGGGCGTCGGTGCTACGCTTGGCCCCATCATTATGGCTCAGTTTATTACCGGTTCCAACTCGTGGAGAGATGGCTACCTTTCAGTTGCCGGAACGTGCGCGGTTGCAGCAGCGTGACCGGCGGCACGCGCATCAAAGCAAGCTGCCGGATGAGTGCTGTCGCGAGCACAGCTACTATCCTTCCATTACTTCCGCCCCCAAATCGCCCGCGACCTCTATCATCTTGGGGATCACTGCTTCATTGGTACCAGATACGTAAATATCGCCCTGATAATGGCGGAATGGGATCTTTATATCGCCGTAGCTCCACATGAAAAAATCTCCTTCAATGGACATGCTGGTAGCACCAGACACCGTAAACACTGATGTGTAGGAAAAATCAGGTTTGGATGTAAAATACCGTTTGCACTCTTCTAAAGATATGATTTGCGCCAAATTGCCATTTTCCTGAAATCCTCTTGTAATTCGAAAACGTTGACTCATTGAAATGCCTCCAATTTCCATAAAAATAGGTTTGATTATTCTTTACCCCTTTTCAGCAGCCGGGGCTCTCTGTAAACTAACATCACCATGATGGCTTCTGTCATTATAATGCAAAAGGATAAATGGATGACAGCCCCTTTTTAATTTTTTAACTCTTGAATAGCTCAATTGAAAATGGACTCCATCTAAAACTATTCGCACTCCTTGACTTACCAATTGATGACCATTGAGACCGTTAGCAGCTTTTCGTCCGCAAGCTGACATATCCAAAGCTCCGCAAAATTCAAGAGAAAAACAAAGGGAATTCGCTCCTTAAATGATAAGGATCGTTATTTTTGAAAGAAGCAATCCGTTCTTTCTTGATCACATCCAACCCCGCTACTTGGCTATAATCAATGTTATTTTCAGACAAAAATTGTCGAGTCCAGCTTTTAGGAGAGTTATAGAACTGCCTGATTTCATTAATGGCAAAATCATCGATTAGACCTAGGTTATAAGCCTCTGTGAATAAAGGAATATCGACAATTAATGGAGAGATAACAGATACCTTATTTTCCCTTAAATTATGAATCCCTTCTTGGCTACGGACAGCTACAGAGAGGGTTTCGTTTAACTCGACACCGTGATTTGTCAGTATAGGTATCCATCTTTCTAAATAACTAGTGGCCAGATTAATAATATCAGCCACATGTAACACTTTTTGGTCTGGCAGTGCTAGCTCAATCGCTGCTCCCTGATCATTCGTGACCAGATAATCACCCGATTTAAATAAAAAGATATGCGGTATTTGCAGTTTTTGGGCAATGGGTATAGAAAAAAACCAATCTCTTCTTTCTCCCCCAGATATGGAAGTGGGTTTAAAGCTGTTTTGAGCTAGATAATAGTCCAATAGAGCATCAATGGAAGCGTTATAAGCTTCATCGGCTTCAAGGGCATCGCTGATCATTTCCCAAATGGCTTTCACCTGCTGTTCCTTGGAAACCTTGTCTTTTAAAATAGCTGTTATACGTTGCAAAAGTAAACCTGCTGTAGGCTCTCCTGCTATATTCTCGGTATTTATGTAAAAAGGGCCCGGCTTTCCAGATGTAAACCAATGAGCATCATCTTGCTTGCTCTTTCTAACTGAAAAACCATTTGTTGCAATTAATCGTTCCAATAATAGTTGCGGTGCGCCAGCTTTTGACATGAATCATACTCCCTTAAATACAGTATAAGCTAACGAGGCTCCACTCCGCTTTGCTTGCGAATGCTGTTCGGGGAGACGCCGAAGCAGCGGGTGAACGCCCGGGTGAACGAATAAATATCCGGATACCCGACAGACAGGGCAATCTCGGTTACAGACAACGGACTCTCCAGCAGCAGTTGCTTGCCCCGATCGAGCCTCATCTTGATTAAATAGTGGGAAGGCGGCATGCCGACCTGCTTCTTGAAAATTTTTGACAAATACGTGCGGTGCAAACGAACGTATTTCGCCACATCCTCCACCGTAATTTTATCCGAATAATAAGCATGAATAAAGTCCAAGCTCTTGCTCACCCAATCATTGGGCGTTTGCTGAAGTTCGATGTCTTTATCCGGCAACAGCTTACTGAATATGCGGAACATGAGGCTGTACATTGTCATTAATTGCTTACGGCTGTTTCCTTTGCACCATTGGAAAATTTGCTGCAGCTCAATCTCTATATCTTTATCGATGTTGCGCAGGTAAGGCTTGTCCTCGGCAAAGCCGACCATCGTAAGAATTTGCCGGGCTTGCTGGCCATCGAAAGTAATCCACGCCATCCGCAGCGTCTGCTCGCTCGGTACAATTTGATACGTGTAGACCGTGTTTGGAAATTTACAAAAAATATCTCCTTCTCCAAGGACAACCTGCTGCTCTCCGTAAAAAAGCTGCACTTTCCCCTCCCGTATAAAATGCATGTTGCAATACGGAGTTTGCCGAGGTCCGTTACCGTAATTCGGCTTTGCAATATTGTGGCCTATGCGCACCGGCCATACTCCGGACAATTCGTCGAAGCCATCCGGTTTATAATACCAGAGGTCACTGAATTCTAGCGCACTTTCCCGCATCGTTGCCCCCCCTTCGCGAATTAGTACCACCTACGAAATGCCAAAAAAAGACTACTACATGCTATTTAATAAACACACTTTTAGGACTATGATTCAGATACCGGCCGAAAATAATGTTTGCGCAACCTCAAACCTTTATATTCCCTGTTCACGTTTCCAGTTAAATTTAACATTCAGGAGGAGTAACCATGAACGTGTCCACCTCTTTAAATATCTTTTACGCCCCCGACGTATGCGTGCCGGATTCAGTCCGCCGCTGCGCTGTAGCAGGATTTGTTTCTTTGGATATGAACTATTGGGACCATCAGAAGCAAATGCTGCAAAGCAGCCCACAAGAGGAGGAAGCATGGGCTCGGGAAATCCGGGCCAGCGCGGACAATCACGGTGTCCGTATCACCCAGATGCACGGGCCTGTTCATGGATCAACCTTTTCGAATCTAGCACACGGCATGACCTTGGAGTCGTTTGAGAAGCTGCTTGAAAGATCGCTGAGGTCGGCTGCCATATTGGGCGTACCTTGGGTTGTGCTTCATCCGACGAATGTGACTCGCGTGGAAGGTGAATCGTTCCAGGAAGCACTTGAATATAACGTAAATTTTTACCGAAAAATAATCCCAGTTCTTGAACAAACCGGTGTCGGGATCGCTCTGGAAAATATGATTGGTCAGCGTGGAACCCGTATTACGCATTTCGCATTGCCGGAGGAGCTTGTCGAGCTGATCGACACCCTCAACCATCCACTTGTTGGTGCATGCTGGGATACCGGCCACGGACACATTACGTCACTAGACCAAGCGGCCAGTATAAGCACCCTTGGCTCACGGCTGAAAACGACTCATATTCAGGACAACGACGGTACGAATGACCAACATCTGCTCCCGTACCAAGGCACCATTCCTTGGAACGAAGTTGTTCAAACGCTCAAGCGAATCGGCTATACGGGTGATTTTACATACGAGACGCATAACAGCATCCGCACCTTGCCGGACGGCATACGCGATGCGGGCTTGAAGTATGCGCTCGACTTAGGCAATTATGTCATATCGTTGTAAGTAAACTACGGGAGTGAACCGCATGAAAATCTATTTGATCCGCCACGCCGAACCCGATTACCCGAATAATACCATTACGGCCGCGGGACATTTGGAAGCGCAAGCATTGGCAAGCCTGCTGCAAGAAATCGGCATCGATCGCATCTATTGCTCACCGATCGAACGGGCCGTCCTTACGATGCAATATACCGCCAATCTTCTCGGCATCGAACCGGTTATCGAACCGTGGACGCGCGAATTAAATTGGCAAGCTCCCGACGACCAGGGCCGCCCCATCGCAGCGTGGAACATCCCCGGTGAAACGGTGCGCGCCAGCCGGCCTTACCCCGATCATGAAATATGGCCAGCACGGGCACCTTATCAGAATTATGTTGATCATTACGAAACGATCAAAACCAATTCCGATGAATTTTTGCAACGGCACGGATATATCCGAGAGGACGGGCGTTATCGGATTGACAAACCGAACCAGGAATCAATCGCCGTGTTTTGCCATTTGGGCTTCGGGCTTACGTGGCTGTCTCATTTACTGGAGCTTCCTTTCCCAATCGTCTGGAGCGGATTCTGGCTACCCCCTAGCTCCGTAACAACGATTTTGTTCGAGGAGAGAAGTGAGCAATGGGCCACCCCCCGCTGCATCGGTCTTGGATGCGTGGCCCATCTTCACAAGGCGAAACTGCCCGTCTCGCCTATGGGTTTGATGGCGAACACCATTTGACTTCGACGATTTCTGACGCAACTGCCCCCGTATCCGCGCCAAGCGAATCGTGGGCTTTTTCCGTTTGCGGTACGAAGTAATTTCCGAGCCTCGTATCCTTGTATATTACTTAAAAATTAACCGATTTACAAATAAAAGCTTACAAAGTATTAGCCTTTGTAAGCTTTTATGATCATACTTTAGCAACCTCTCATGCTTCTTCCCATCGGTTCTACAGCACGAGGTAAATGTATTTGTGATCAAGTTCCAAATTGCCCGGCTCCAGATTCTCTGATTGACCGTTTTCTAACCCATCATTGCCTACTTCCAGCTCACCCCGCATCAGTTTGTTTTCGGGATCGACCAAATGCTCGCCTGTCTTGAGGTCGAACTCCCAGCCATGCCAAGGGCAGCGGAGAATTTCATTGTCCCTCAAAGAAAAGCTTTATTATAATTAACCACATTTTAGTACAAATAACCAAAGTTTATATCCGTTTATGCCTATATCAACTCATTGCGCGCCTTCAAAAATTTGTATAAGATGTATCCAAATACAGCACTAATCAGCGCACATAAACCTATAAAGCCATATCCAGCTTGAAGCCCGCGCAGTAAGCCCTGTTCCAAATCCGTTCCGTAGCCAGCTTTAACTCCACTTGTGATGGCACCAATCACATAATTGCCGATCACACTGCCTATTCCCATTAAAGTAACCGTAAATGTGATCGCGGTATCACTGCCGCGGGGGTATCTCGTGGCAATAAATGCCATGATAGTCGGATAAATAGGAGCGATCCCCACCCCTGCTGCTGCAAAAAGAAAGACCATCGATTCCCCGCCCACAATAGCAATAAAGGTACAAACTGCGGAGAAGCCGGAAAAAATGATAAGCGATAGCGTAAACCCTATTTTATCCGTGACCGGTCCGAGAAACAGTCTGGCAGCCGAGAAGCAAAAAAAGAACGCAGACAGCATCCCAGACGCGGCTACTGTGCTCCAACCATACGATTTTTCCAAAAAATTGACCAGCCACCCTCCAACCGCCAATTCCGAAACAACGCCAAATGTCAGCATAAGCATCAGTAGCCATAACGCAGGGTCACGCATGAGTGCTTTCAGCGGAATTCGATCTTCATGAGGCAGGTCGTCACCTGGAAAGGAGCTTAAAAGTGCAGGGATCATCGGCAGCACCGACAAGGAAAGCATAATCAGGTACATCCCCCGCCAATCCAGCAAATGGCCATAAAGGTGCACAGACATTAAACCTGTGGCAATCATTGGAGCTACGGTCGAGCTGATTCCATAAAAGAAATGGGATAAATTCATCATGGTACCGGTGTTTTTCGTGAAAATGCGCGCACCTAATATGGCAAGACCGATTTCGAGCATGCCATTGCCGATGTACATCAAGAAATAAGAGGATGAAAACACAGGATAGCTGTGTGAGAAAAAGATCAGGATACCAGAAACCAGCATAGCTGCAAAGGCAGTCAGGCTGACGTTTTTGATACCCAGCTTTTTCGTTAAATAACCTGTGAAGGAGCAGGCAATTAAATAACCCAACGCATTAAGCGAGAGCAATGAGCCTAGCTGTACTTCATCCAAGTTAAAATCGTATTGAATTCTTGGAATCGCGGGTCCTTTAATATTTTCCGATATTCCAAAAATAATAAATCCAATAAAAATAGTTGCTAATTGCATGGCATACTTTTTATTCATAATGTAGCTAAAAGTTCCTTGGGTAATTTGCACGCTATACTATAAGCAGGATTATAAACATTGGCGATATCATATTCCACGGTCTGGCCTAATAACAGGCTGGCCTCCGTTGCTGTCAAGCTGTAATCCTCTTGAAGCATCGCCAGCATCTCTGTTGTGGCATGCTGTAATGCTTGGTCAAGTGGCCTACTGTTGCCGATGCAGAACACATGAGTGTCCGATTCTCCTCGCGGCCAGCCGATCGTTTTACCTTTTCTTAGACGAACCGTGAAGCGGACATCTAATGAGATTTCGATACCCGTACCTACGATTTCACCATCACCCTGTGTTGCATGGCCGTCCCCAAGATGAAAAAGCGCGCCTTCTGTGAGAACTGGAAAATAAACCGTAACTCCGGCAATCAGCTCTCTGTAATCCATATTTCCTCCGTACTCACCGCTTGTAGCCGTAGATATCGATTGTCCCATGCCAGGAGCAACCCCAAAGCAGCCTAGAAAGGGTCGCAAAGGCAGCTTCAAATTGGCAAGCCCGGGAGTTGGATTCTCAAGAAAGGCCAGTCCGTTGGCAACATCTACTGTCCACCTTACAATTTCTGAAGGATGTAACACTGCAGCAATGTGAGGATCAACGACATTAAGTGCAAGTGCATTCCGGGTCCATCCCCATTCCCTGTTAGGAACCAACGATTCCAGAGCTACCTCTAGCGTATCGCCTGGCATAGCGCCCTCCACGTAGAAAGGCCCCGTCATCGGGTTTCCACGAGCAGCCGCAGCCTCGCCTTTATGATCCCAGCCTCTGGCGTCAACAGTAGACGTTACAACTGTATCACCGCTACTAATGTGAAGCACGGGGGGATGCTGTCCCAAGGTATTAACATATTGCTGGGGTTGAAAATGATGCACGGTCATTGCGCTGTCACCTCTCCTTGTCCAAGTCTCAATATAGTAATCCTGCCATAACATAAGCCTTATGTCTATTCTCTTATTTAAATAAACAGGGAACACCCAAATATTGAGCAAATAAATGGATGTTAAATGAAGAATATTTTGTTTAAAACCTACGGAAAAAAATTCCCCCAAAAATATCTTTCCAAAACACAGTGTAAGAGCATAAAGATTCCTGTTAGTCGAATGAAGAACCTGTAGCCTATAAACGTAATAATATCCGGAATCAATATTTCCCTCTATATGATCGATCTAATGCCTATATATGGGAAAAATCGATTTACACAGGCTTCGATAGTCCGGATGGTCTTACTCGTCGACGACCGTATGGAAACTCTGCAGCTGAACCTGTAGCTTATATAATGAGGGGTATAGGAAGCGTATTTTATACGAAAGAATGAATGCGGAGAAAAAGTAATAAGAACAATCCCTATGCCCTTACCCATTAATGGTACACTCCATTTAATTCCCTGCGCATCCAGCAATGGCAGTAGAAACTTCCGATAGTTCATTCCTGCGTAAACGTCCACACTGTTTAAATTCAAGCTTAATATCTGATCCGCGACTTTCCTAGACCACTCTTTTTTTTCAGGTGCTTTCATATTGTTAAGCGTTACGTCATACGGATCAATAACTTCATCCTTACTTAACAGCCCATACTTGGCAGAAAGAATAAACCAATCGTTGTACCCTTGCTGCTCGATATACTTAACCGCTTTGCTGAACAATGCCGACTTTACATACAATTCTCTAGATGAGCAACTGTATTCCTGTTTCAACTTGGTACAGCTAATTAAAGCGTACATCATAGTCACCTGCCATTATATACCGTCTACGTTTAGTAATGTATCAGCAAATTGAACTGATGCTATAGCAATCATTTCTTTTTCAACCGCAGGCAATGAACAGGACAAACCAGACAAGCCTTTGTCACCAGTAAACCAAGGTGCAATGAAAAAGAATATTGGCTCATTTAGCATAGGCGGATCATTAGTTTCAAAGAGGGCTTTTGCCCAAGTCATGTATTTCTTACTTGGTTTCTTATAGGCTTGAAACCCATACATCGCATGACTTAAATCGCCAATATGATAAGCAATCCCGTCACCCCATCTTGCGAATTTATGCTGGTTCTTACGGATATTCTTTATATTTTCACTGATAGGATTGGTTACGCCCTTTTTTTCAGCTTTGCCTATGTACATCGGTTGGAAGGATGCAGCTAATCCTTTACCCATCACGTAAATCAAGCCTTCCCAGGCATCGTTACTTATATTATTTTCAATCGTACTAATAATTGCATTTTCCATATCAGCTGAGCGCATTAATAATGTACGATCATTCTTTGTTTTGACATTAACTAATAAGCCATCTTTAGTACTAAACAAAGGAACAAAGTAATGATTGGATAACTGCATTAACCATTCATTAAAGTCTATCATCTGCGGTTCCCCTCTTTGTTTAGGAGCGTGTCTGGATAAGCATCAGAAGCCAGGCTAACAAGTTGATATTCAATTGATCCAATGGTTTTTGGAAACCCTTTAATTGGCGGCTCTGATATAGCTACCTCAGGAATAACCATCAAAATGCAATCGTAGTTTGCTCGATTATTATCTAACAGATAAATCTTCCACTTGCTATAAGAGCTTTTTCCTATATTCAAGTTTTTTATATGACTGTTCCAACGTCTTACTGGTGTTTTACTCTTGCCTATATATGGGTATATAATTGTGTTCGTCCTTTACACAAAGTAAATAGATGCACTCCGAATCCTCTTTGCCCTTCAATAGTTTAGTAATGCTGTTTTGAATAGCGATACTATCTACGGACTCACCTTTCATGCAAAAGGAACAAGAGTAATATTCCATATAAGGATTAATCCATAGGCTAAATAAAATCTTTTTTTCAAATGTCATTTAATGCACTCTCCGTATTCAATAAGTATGATTATACCATTAACCATTATATGACAAAGTATATTAAGTTTTCTTTCAACAAAAATTCTGATCGAAGCACCACGGCAACTGTTCCACCAGTGACAAACGCACGTTCTATATCATTGTGCAGCGGACAAAGGCTCTATTATAATAGATATATCAATTGATGAACAACGGGGAGGGGAATGACAATGGATAACTTCGTGTCTGAAAAAATGACTAAGGCAGGAGAAGTAACAATCCCAACTGAAATAATAGATAAGTTAGAATTACAGGAGGAGATAGACTAAAGGAATGCGACAATAAACTAAACAAAGTCGAGGTGTCCGAGATGAGAAAGAAATACGATAAAGAATTCAAGAGAGAAACGGTTAAAATGATTCAGAACAGGGGAAACCGGTGGCTCAGGTAGCTAGGGAGCTGGGGTTGTCCGACAATACCTTGTACCGCTGGATGAGCGAATTCAAGCAAGATTCCGGTAACGCTTTTCGTGGCAGTGGCATCTTAAAGGTCGAAGACAAGAACCAGGCTGACCTGCAAAAGCGGATCTGGCAGCTTGAAATGGAGAATGACATCTTAAAAAAAACCATCTAGTTCTTCGCAAAAGACCGTCGGTAAGTTACACGTTTATCTATGAACACCGCTACGAGTACCGACTGGAGAAGATGTGCCGCATTATGGAAGTTTCTCGTAGCGGCTATTACAAGTGGTTAAGGTGTCCTGAGAGTAATCGTGTGCGCCAGCACAACTCTTCGATTGGGTACAACACGCCCACTGATTATGAACGTTTGTACCATGGTCTGGCTGTGTGAGCATAAAATCTGTGTCTACTATCTTGACAGAAGTCCAATAGGCAGGTGGACCCACTTCTCCCCCAAATCCTAAATAGTTACCTTCTCACTTTTCGCCAAACAAAGAAAATCATCATTCCTATTACTGCAATTCCAATCACTGTAACCCAGACATACGGATCTATACGGTAGAGTTCACCTTCAAGATTAACTTGTTCAGTTGGCACTTTGCCATCGCCTAATATAGCTAGATCCTCTTGCACTTGAACTAATACATTCGTCCGGTCGCAAATTATGGTAATAAGAAGCTCTTTGTCTCCATACATGGTAGATGGGTGGGCATATACTAAATAATCCTTACCTTCTTCAAAACGAAATCCACAATCACCTCCACCGCTTCCCGTGTGTATAATGATTTGAGATTCAGATCCACCTTTCCATATATGGCTTACTTCGAATAGTGCGGCTTTCGTCATACTTCCGTTCAAGTTTCTTTGCTCCTTCACTTCAAGGACACGACCAGCAAAAACTGCTTCCGAACGATTCAATTCTGCTTCGACAGTTTGGGGTTGAGCACATGAACAACCATAAACAGTCGAAGGAATGAAGATCGTCATGATACTTAAAACTAGACAATACAGCAAAACCAAATTTATTATTTTTCTCATTATAGCTCACCCTTCTATCTCCAACATAAATAACTCAATTATTAAACGATCCGAAGTTACCATATGTTTCAAGTCCATACCAATAAGAAGCAACTAACAGGTGTTAAATTAAGTGAATTTCCTTAATTCAAAGATGTAGAGACTCGACGGCAATGAACACCCAGTTCAACTATCCTCCCTCTATGAGGAATCGTTAATCTCTCAAATATAAAATAAGAAAGTACTTAAAGGCTTCTTCTTCACATACTTTGGTAATGACGGGATATGAACATTTCGGAAAGGGAGTTGAAATCATAGTACTATATAAAAAAATGAATATCGAAGGGTTGAATATTTTTTTTCGTGAAGCCGGATCTACGAACCACCCGACCCTTATCCTTCTTCATGGATTTCCAAGCTCTTCCTATATGTTCAGGGATTTGATTCCTCTTCTTGCAGACCGATTTCATGTCATTGCTCCTGATAACCCCGGATTTGGAAATAGCAGCATGCCTACTACGGAAGAATATCATTACACCTTCGAAAACTTATCCATTGTGATTGAAAAGCTGATTGCTAGGCTCTGTATTTCTCACTATATATTGTATATCCATGATTATGGGGGTCCTATCGGATTTAGGTTGGCTATTCGTAATCCGAACCGTATTCTTGGTTTTGTTATTCAGAATGCAGTGGCAGATGAGAAAGGGCTGGGGAAACCGTTCGATCTCTTCAAAGCGCTTTGGGTGGACCGAAACCCAGCAACTGAAGCGGCATTTGCCAAGCTTATAACGTTTGATTTTACAAAAAGTCAATATTTAGTAGGAGCCTGTCAACCTTACCTGATTAGCCCAGATGGATATTCAATGGACCAATTTTTTCTGGACCGTCCTGGAAATAGCCAAATCCAGCTGGAGCTAGGCTACGATTATAGAAAAAACGTAGAAGAATACCCCGTCTGGCAACAATACTTGCGAACCTATCAGCCTCCGACACTGGTAGCCTGGGGTAAAAACGATTTTATCTTTACATTGGAAGGGGCTTATGCCTTTAGCAGAGAATTAATACATATCCAAACTTGTTTTCTATGCGGGGGACATTTTGTACTGGAGGAACAAAGTCGGCATGTTTCGGAGCTTATCAAGAGCTTCTTTGGTCGCATATACACTTGGCAGTGAATGGTGAATGGCTTTCATTTGCGAATGTGGCGGGTCTTAAAATAAAGTTGTTTAAAATACATTTCGATTGAACTATCGTACCCATCCCTCGATTTTGGGTTTATCTCACATATACTCACTCATTCGCAGGATTTCGTCGCCATACAACAGATCGAAGAAGTGCAAATTGTTATCCGGATATGCCTTCTCTTGCTCAGACGACACGCTGAAAAAAATTGGTTTCTCCTGTACAAAAAAATCCCACCCTATGGGCAGGATTTGAAATGAATTAAGCATTCACTGTCTCAGGTTTTACACTTTAATGTATTTGATCCACTAGAGTCTACCCATTAAGTAGCGTCATCTGTTCTTTCATATATCGGGTACCATGAACGACATGTTTAGGGCTAACTTCTTCAATACGAACCAAGTCCTCAGGAGTTAGTTCAACATCCACGGAGGCTGCATTTTCCTCTAAATATTTTATTCGTTTGGTTCCCGGAATCGGTAGTGCATGATTTGCTATGGTCCATGCTAGAGCCAATTGTGAAGGAGTACAATTCTTTTCATTGGCGATTTCCTTGATTTTATCTGCGATTTCTATATTCTTATTAAAGTTATCACCTTGGAACCGTGGCATATATCTACGAAGATCATTAGCATCCAAATCTTCAAACTTTCGAAGTTCGCCAGTAATAAAGCCCCTGCTCAACGGACTGTAAGCAACATGAGTAATTCCTAGTTCTCTTGCAACAGGGAGAATCTCATCTTCAATATCCCGACTCCAAAGAGAGTACTCGCTTTCTAATGCCGAAATTGAATGTATCGCATGTGCACGACGAATAGTGGAAGCAGATGCTTCTGAAAGGCCAAGATAGCGTACTTTCCCCGCCCTAACTAAATCAGACATCGCCCCAATCGTCTCCTCGATAGGGATATTGGGATCTACACGATGCTGGTAATAAAGATCAATATGCTCAATGTTTAATCGACGTAAGCTCTCTTCCACTGCTTCTTTGACGTAATCTGGATGACCGCTAATTGTTTCATAATTAGGTGTGTAGGAAAACTTAGTCGCAATAATGGCCTGATCTCGACGTCCTTTGAGTGCTTGTCCAAGAAGCTCCTCGTTATGCCCATTTCCATAAACATCAGCGGTATCGATCAAAGTAACTCCCAATTCCAGAGCACGGTGTATGGTCTTAATGGACTGTTCATCATTTGTTTCTCCATACATACCTGGAGACATTCCCATAATCCCCAGTCCAATCGAAGACACGACTAGATCACTGTTTCCTAATTTTCTTGTTTTCATATATTTATCCCTCTCTATCGCTTGCTGAGTGTTGTTGATTTTCCATTTTGTTTAACAGTTGACTTTCTGAACTGGCCCTTCCCATTTCTATATCTTCATATATGGACAGCTTGTTATTCACAGCATCAAGAGCTTCTGCAAGCTCACTTTGACGTCTAAATAAATCCTCTTTGTACTGATTAAGAATTGATTTTCTTTGAGGAATTGTGGAATCGCCATCTAATGCGAGATTGACCATTTGCTTCAGTAAAGACATCTTCATTCCAGTTGCTCGAAAACATTTCATCAGCCTGATCCAATCCAGGTGATCTTGTTCAAACAGACGATTCCCGTGCTTATCTCTCTTGATGTAGGGAAGTAATCCCTCCTTCTCATAATAACGAATGGTAGGTGCCGAACAACCTAATCGCTCTGAAGCTTCTTTTATAGTAAATGCCATGTTCATGGATCCCTTCTTAAAATTTGTTTTCAGATGCTTTCGTCAAGTTCTTCTACATCATAATCCTTAAACCGCGCTTTAAGGCAACCCTAAACTTTTGAATGTATTATTGCAAGTCATAAATGATAAAGTTTATCAAATATGGGAATAACATCATGTGCTACTATTAGCATTTGACAAGAACATATACCGTAAAAAAATCGCAATTATGCTACTCTTAGGCATATAAATTCCTTCCCTTACAGAACGGCTGCTAAGTTACGATAGCCTCCTATTTTTGCGTTAAACTGCCAGTTAATTACGCGGCCATGATGAAAAATTAAACAACTTTATTATGAACTAAGCAACTTTATTATAAAACAACATATCTTTCATAAGCAGGGTGATCATCAAAAGCCTCATATATATCGGTATGAAGGTCTGGAAAGGGTTGTTCTTGACCTTGAGGTGTTAACGCATTGACCGCTTTTCTTAGCTCAAGAACCATGGATTCCAATGTTTTTGTATAGGTTAGCAATCCAATAATGAGATCGTTTGACTCTCTATCTTTAACCTCTTCATCTGCGTCTATGCTATATGCAGCTTCATCATATGACATGGGTATTGCCTCCTTGTTTGGTTTGTATGAGCCGGTAAGAGTCCTATACATTCATATCGAGAATATGGGATCGGAACGTAATACGATCAATGAGAGCAGCTACCATAATTTCATTCTCAAATAACTCTGTCCATCTGGAGAACTCTAGATTGGTTGTTACAATGATGCTAGCACGTTCAGAACGCTCAGAAATAACTTGAAACAGCATTTCAGATTGATGCCGATTAAAGGTCAAATAGGACAACTCATCCAGAATTAAGAGATCAATTTGAGCTAGGCTCTTCTCGAACTTGGATAAGCGATTATGCTGCAGTGCTTCCGACAGTTCTGTAGCCAGATTAGCGGCTGTATAGAATCTAACAGTAAAGCCTGCTTGGCATGCTTTCATGCCCAGAGCGATACTCAGATGGCTTTTCCCAGCGCCTGGATTACCGATCATCACAATGTTTTGCCGGTTTTTAATGAAGTCACAGTTGGCCAATTCCCATACTGTAGCACTGGAGATGCGTTCTAATCGACTAAAGTCAAATTCGTCAATCGTCTTTGGAAAAGGAAACTTGGCAGTCTTTAGTTTTCGTTTTTGCTTATTTTCTTGGCGTTGTAGGACTTCTCGCTTCATGAGTTCACGAAGAAAGTGCTCGTAGCTTTGATTCGTATCCAACTGGCGGATAATGTCTTCATACGCTGCAAACGAAGGCGTCTTTAAATGCTTAGCGTATAACTTTATGGTTTCTTTCGTTGGATTTATGGTGCTCATATGGCGATGTCCCCTTGAATTAACTGGTCATATTGCGTAAGTCCGGTGTGTATCACTTTAATTTCATCCGTCCGCGGAGGACTAGGCTTTGGAGGTGCATGTGGCATTAAGTAGGCAGCAATCTGATCTTGATAGGGTAGATGATCTGCGGCAGCAATAACCTTGTCTTCACCATGATCCACACATAACCGCAACAAATTCACCATTTCTCTGGGCCCTGAAAGGCGCCTTCCAATCTCCATAAGCTCAGAAGATACGGAGTTTTTAACCGGCTTAGCATTAAATACACTTCGAGGTCTTTGCTCGATAAGATCGATGTAATGCTCGAGTTTGTAATGGGATTCACCACGCCCATAACAGCGGGGATACGTCGCTACAACTGTTTGCTTATGGATGATTGTGATTTCATTCCCATAGCCTTTAATACTCACGTCCTTGTCTACATAGGTCATGGGGACGGAGTAGTAGTTATGGTCAAACTTGATCGTGGAGAAGGTATCTACAGCAGCTGTCATGCTTTTACTCGTGTCAAAGCGGTACTTAGGCAAGGCTATGAGCTTTGGTTTTTCGATCTCGACCATCTGACCTACCGTTGATTGCCTGCGATCAATCTTATGCTTCCGATATTTCTCGCACCGTATTAGCAAGGCTTCGTTAAGCTCTGCAATATTGTTTACTCTCGGTATGGGAACGAGTACATTACGCCGTATCCAGCCTACCAAACCTTCTACGAGGCCTTTCTCATGTCCAGCAGCAACATTACAAAATTCGGTTTTAAAGGCATAGTGAGCGGATAGGATTTTATAGCGTTCTTGCACTTTGGCATGGGCTCCGAAGCCTTCCTTAACGGCTACTTTGGCATTGTCAAAGATCACTTTTGCGGGAACTCCCTCAAAGTGCTCAAATCCGTTCATATTCCCTTCTAGAAAGCTTTCTTCATTTTGTCTGTAGAACGCTTTGACAAACATATCTGCACTAAAGCATTGCCTCATACAGAACAGATAAACCTTTACTTTTTTAGCCTGCAGATAGACCGTAGCTTCGCCCCAATCGATCTGTGCTTCACCTGGTTCAAAGCTGAGAGGGATAAATGCTTGCGGAGCCTTCTGTCGTAGTTCAGCTACGATTTGCCGTACGGTGGATTCTCCGCCTGTAAAGCTTTGTTCATCCACTAAGCGATCGTAGATTCTGCGAGCTGTATGCTTTTGCTTTTTGATGTTTTCCGCTGCGTCTTCCTCCAGGCAAGATGCAATGAATTCCATGATGGGAGGTGTGACAACATAAGGCTTTCTACCACTGGTTCCGCTGCGTTCCCAAGGAACATGATCTCCTTCACAATATTTTTTAACCGTGATTCGTGATATGCCCAATAATTTTGCGATTTGACGCTGGGACTTGCTTTCATGTACGTACAGTTGCCTGATTTTTTCGTACATATCCACCTCGATGATCATCCTTTCCTTAGCCTCCTGCAAAAAAATTATCTGCATAATTTTACAGGATTTTTGATGGAGGTGGTATACTATTATCCTAGCAATGAAGTTGTTTTTGGCCTACTATTATCCTAGCATTCATACCCCCCCGTGGGAGGAAAATGATTACATTTCAATACTATATTTTAAAATTCTTAATGTGGTTGGTAATTTGAAATGTTCATCCAATTATGAGAGTGAAGATTCCAACCATTTAATCACGAACTTTTGTTCTCCTTTTGTTCTATTCAAACGGTATATATGTATTTTATAATTCTTTTTCCTGAAATAAATTCGTCCCTCTTTGGAAAAGAGGAATTCAGCAACAGCCCCTAGCTTTGTTTCAACCGTATTCTCCCGAATTTTAGAATCGACTGTATCAAATTGATAATGTAATTGGGGTAAATCACATCAAATCTCGGTTCATACTCTCTCTCCAATATTTTTCGTTCTTCATCATTCAAAACTCTTCCGTTTTCATGTTCGTAGGCCATCATAGCATTTTCTTCCTGTTGCTTCTCTAACTCTTCCTTAATCCGATTAATGGTTTGTTCAGATTGTTCCATTGCAGAAATAAACTCTGTGAGTTGTTCATCATCTTTTTTCTGTAATTTCTCCTTCTCTTCAGTTGCAAGTAATAATTCTTGTTGTACTGCGGCTTCTCTTTGTTCTAGGGGATTGTTATTTCTTGGGTGCGGGGATAGATGAAGCTACTGCTTACTCATCCCAAAAATGATGAACTGCTTTGTCAGCTGCTTTGTCAGCTGCTTTGTCAGCTGCATTGTCAGCTGCCTTGTAGTGGACATTGGATCTTTATTAATGTCTGTTTTACAAAGTTCGCAGCCTTTTTCTTCATATTCAATAACATCTATGTTACTTTTATCCAAACAATAATTTTTCAAAACCAGGAAGCTGAATAAATGAAAATCATGATTATATCAGCATTTCTTGAAACCAATAATGCCATAGGTTTTAATGAGTATATCCAGTACTTGTACAACAGCATAGATAAAATCAATAATTTTTACATCTTCATCTAAATCAAGTTTTTGCATATCACTGTATGCATTTTCTCTTCGTTTTGTCTGGTTAACGTCCATTGAGTACCTGCTGGCTCCGCCTGCCATTCAAAAGAGTTCGATATTTTGAGTTCATCGTCAGGCACACACCCTGGAATTATGCGGGTCAATGCTTCCAAAAAATCGTCCAAGGGATTTGTAAGATCGTTGTAAAATAGCATTTACATTCATTTATCTCAATCTCTCCATCTGCCCAGCCTAGAATTATCATTTTCACGATACCATCTTAGCTAATTCCATAATAGTTTTTGTAAAATGTGATCACGCTCTCTCTTGAAAAATCATCAAAATCATTAGTGCGTCCACTCTTTTCCAAATATTTAAGCTGGTCATTAGCATATAAAGTATTAAGGCTTTTCAAGTATCTTGTTGTCTCCTCAAATCCAGCTCCACAAAGCAATTGCACATCAATATAGATACCTGCATCAACACTTTTTCTTTTAGCACTCCATATAAGCAGGGTATCCTCTACCTGACCAAGACAAAATAATTGAATGCACAATGTCTTCATATACTCATTGTCGTCAGAATTTCGATCATTAATTTCATAAATCAGCAATGAACGTATATCTTCTATGTGCTTTCGATCAGGCTCTAATCCATAAAATCTCAATATTCCTTCTGTTCGATCTATCTCCATTAGGTAGTAACTCCTTGTGTTTATAAGATTAGATTCTAATTCTTAAGATTATGGCTAATACAGATTTTTCATACCCGCCATATGTTCAAGTTAAAAGTTTGAGTTAACAGGATATAACTGCCCTACTTCACGATCAATGCTTATTCGACATTTCTCACCAATTCCCTGCAATGATATCATCCTTCTCATTAAAATCATGCTTACTCGCTGGCTTGTATTGCATCCCCCTCTGTTGATCATCGAAACGCACCTTAGAAGCCCATGTAGGCGGTCTGATGATGTTAGTGGAGAGTGGTTTATATCTTTTTACTTATTTGTTGTTCTCAGAATTGGCATAGCACTATGATTACTTTGCGACGGGCAGTAGCGTTTCTATTCCATGAAAATCAATTGTTGTTTATGCAAAAAGAGAATAAAAATAGTTTCCTTTCGGGTATGGTTATTCCTATCGGGGGTCACTTAGAGCAACATGAAATCAGTATACCAAAAGAAGCATGTTTAAGAGAGATCGAAGATGAAACTGGTTTAACAAAGGATGATTTGTCTTACCTTAATTTGAAATACATAGTCTTGCGGATAAAAGATACCGAAATTCGAATCCAATACGTTTATTTCGGAAATGTGAAACACACTAATGTAGTCGATAGTGAAGAAGGAAGGCTCTTTTGAGTAAATTGTGAAGAAGCTGGTATGTTGAATGTAACGGCAACAACGAAGTATATTTTGGAGCATTATTCAGACTCTTCAAAAGTCAGTTCAGATGTTTTTATTGGAACAATGAAGGCTAATGATGGCCACCATGATCATAACATGGGCTTTATTAGAAGATTGGGAATTGACTTCATCAAGTTTAATAACGCACAAATAGTAGAAGAGGGCGGAGTAGACTATGAAAACTTTTATATATATGGTAAGACACGCTGAATCGCCTTTCAAATTCGGAGAAGAAAGAACAAGAGAGTTATCAGAAAATGGAATGCAGGATTCAATAAAAGTTGCTGGGGGTGCACGATCTGCAGCCTCTGAATATGTATAACATTCCTTATTGGATAGATAAAAAGTGCCTTAAGACGTTAGTCTTAAGGCACTTTACTTAGCTTGGCAATGTCCTACTCTCCCAGAACCCTGCGGTTCAAGTACCATTGGCGCTAGAGGGCTTAACGGTCGTGTTCGAGATGGGAACGTGTGGTTCCCCTCTGCCATCATCACCAAACGGTTGCTTT
>NZ_JAAOIW010000002.1:0-239987 GCF_011440305.1 Paenibacillus agricola
GATATATCCAGTATTACAACCACAAACGCATAAAGGCAAAACTAAAGGGCATGAGCCCGGTACAATACCGGATTCACACCCATAAGGTAGCCTAATATATATTGTCTAACTTTTTGGGGTCACTTCAGATGCTGGGCGGCTTTTTGGTGTGCTTGGCTTATGATGTGCGGGATCGAAATGAAAGCTTGATCCTTAGGTGAGACAGCGCGTGCCGCCTACTATTTTCTTGAATCCGCGCCAACTAAATTGGCTTTATGGGTTACAGCTAAAGCTGGTTTTTGGACACGTTCATATTGCTGGTGGTTGATCTTAAAAGGATTCGCATTTACGGCAACCTGTTGTTCTCCACCATTTAGAGCCAAAGTGAGCATAATAATCACAGCAGACACCATCAGCATTAGCTTTACCGCAAGCTTCATATCATAAAACCCTCCCGTATCAAGGTCCATCTAAGCCTCATTATAAAATTGGAGTATTATCGCTATATGATCCAGAGATGTTTTTTTTGTAAATAAACCCCTAAATGTTTACTTAAAACTATGGGCTATTCCATGCTTACCCTGATTTTGTTATACTATAGAATGGTTGTCTGATCGGATAAAGGAGAATTTTTTACGCACTAATTTCCAGGGAACTTTAGGAGGAATATACCATGTCCAAATATCATGCTTTAACCGAGGCGCAGGCCGTACAATATGCACGCAGCCTTCCCGATTTATTCACCCCTGACAGCGAGCTTTCCAGCCATGAGATTGGCGATGGTAACTTAAACCTCGTATTTCACATTTCAGAGCCGTCCACGGGGAAAAGCATTATTTTAAAGCAAGCCATTCCTTATGCAAAGGTTGTTGGAGAGTCCATGCCCTTGACCTTGGACCGCGCACGTATCGAAAGTGAGGCGCTGCTAATCCAGGAATCCTTATGCCCTGATCTAGTGCCGCATGTTTATGCGTACGAGCCGGACCTCGCGCTGACGGTTATGCAGGATCTAAGTGACCATACAATTATGCGTAAAGGCTTAATAGAAGGCAACCGTTATCCCCTGTTTGCACAGCATATTGGACGTTTTATCGCCCACACTTTATTTTATACATCCGATTTGGGCATGAACCAGCAAGAAAAAAAGCTAAGAGTTAAGCAATTTATTAACCCTGAGCTGTGCAAAATAACGGAGGATTTAATATTTGATGATCCTTACCGTGATGCCGATACCAACAATATTCCCCCTGCCATTCGGGATGCTGTGGAGGTTTTGTGGAAAGATCAGGAGCTACTGCTAGAGGTGGCGATTTTGCGTAATGGATTCCTGACCAAAGCCCAATCCCTGCTTCATGGCGATTTGCATACAGGCAGTATTTTTATTAAGGAAGATTCTACAAAGGTCATCGACCCCGAATTTGCCTACTATGGGCCTATGGGCTTTGATATTGGTGCTTTATTTGCCAATCTGCTATTAAACTTCACCGCGCAGGAAGGCTGGAGCAAGGATGCCAAATCCCGTGCTGACTACCGCAATTATTTATTAGGAACGGTAAAGGATGTATGGAGCTTTTTCGTTGGCGAATTTCGGTCCTTGTGGGCTTTGTATGGTGTGGACCGCGTATTCGCAGGCGAAAGCTACCAGGATTATTATTTGCAGCAGGTGCTGCGTGATACTTGGGGATATACAGGTGCCAAAATGGTTCGCCGTGTCCATGGCCTGGCGCAGGTCGCTGATATTAACAAGCTTGAGGACCCTGCCGCGAAGGAGCGGGCGCAACGCATCGCTTTGCGCATAGGGACGACACTTATTAAGCAGCATCGCCAAGCCACGTCCATAGATGGGCTTATCGAGATTGCCTTGAACAATGTAGAGTAAGCCAAAAGTGAGGTCAACGAACATCAGGAAGGGAGCTCATCTAAATGAACTTATCTAATAAACAAGAAGCAAAGCCGGCTGCGGATTGGCTGCAATCCGTTCGCTGGAACTCAGCGGACAATTGGCTTGACCTGCTGGACCAGCGTTTGCTGCCAGCTGACATTGTCTACTTGGAGCTAACAACATCCGAGCAGGTCTGGGAGGCCATCAAGCAGTTGGCCGTACGCGGTGCGCCGGCTATTGGTATTACGGCGGCGTACGGGGTTTACCTAGGCGTACGCGGCGTAAGCGGCAGCCTGGAGGAGCTGCTTGACGAAGCGGTCAAGCAGTGCGATTATTTGGCGACGTCACGCCCGACGGCGGTCAATTTGTTTTGGGCGCTGGAGCGGATGAAACAGCGCGCCACAGGTTTGGCCGCAGCAGGCGGCGAGCCGGAGGCGATGAAGCTGGCGCTGCTGGATGAAGCGAAGCTGATCCAGAGCGAGGATGAAGAGACGTGCCGGCTCATCGGCGAGCACGCGCTGGCGCTGTTCGAGGACGGCATGGGCGTCCTCACGCACTGCAACGCCGGCGGCCTGGCCACGGCACGCTACGGCACGGCGCTGGCGCCGATGTACCTGGCGCAGGAGCGCGGCATACACCTCAAGGTGTATGCCGACGAGACGCGGCCGGTGCTGCAAGGCGCACGCCTGACGGCGTTCGAGCTGCAGCAGGCTGGCGTGGACGTGACGCTGATCTGCGACAATATGGCCGGCGTCGTGATGAGCAAGGGCTGGGTACAAGCCGTGATCGTCGGCACCGACCGAGTTGCCGCCAATGGCGATGTCGCTAACAAGATCGGTACCTACAGCGTGGCTGTGCTTGCGAAAGCACATGGCATTCCCTTCTACGTCGCTTGCCCGATGTCGACCATCGACCTGAACACAGCCTCTGGTGATGATATTCCTATTGAGGAACGCCATGAGGACGAAATTACACAGGGCTTTGGCAAACGGACAGCACCTATAGGCGTCAAGGTGTTCAACCCGGCATTCGATATCACGCCTAATGAATATGTAACGGCCATCATTACAGAGAAAGGCATTATCCGAGCGCCTTACCCTGAGAATTTGAAGCAGCTTTTCCTATAAGTATGAAAAAAACAAAAAAACGGCGTACATCCAGAAATGGAATGCGCCGTTTTTTTCATGAAATGTTTACTTGATTAAATAAGGAGGGATCAATTTTAATAGATAGGTTACATCTGCTCTATCAAAGATGCCATCATTATTGGTGTCCACACGATTTCTAATTTGTTGATATACATAACTAATATCCAGTTTGATCTGAGCCTGAATGATACTAGCCGTGCTATTCAACATTCCATCTTTCATAGCTATGGCTGTGATTACTTGTCCCGTGTTCAAGACTGGCTTCTGCGCTGGGTTGTATGCCAGGCTTTGCCTTGTTGGTATGCTTGCATCAAGTGTGTAATAAATCACGGCCTCACTGGTACTACTTGTTAAAGTCACTTCGGTTTGTCCGTTTGCCAGAAACGTTGTGCTGCTTTGTAAGGCTACTTGCTCACTTTCAAATACACCATATATCGAGAAATGGGTTACTTGCGCAAAGGCATTCCCATTAACGATTTGTGTAGCTATATATTCCCACTTCAAGGTAGCTTCATTATAATAAAAAATCCCTACTTTTGCTGTATTGGCACTTGAATCGACTGGAAGCTGTAAAGTAATGGGCTGGTTCGGATTAATCGTAATCCCAAAAAGTGTGAAATTAAGAACCTTTCCAGCTGCCTTGAGCGGGCTACCCGCTATGTTCGGCGGATTGCTAATTAGCGTAGCCGTAATCTTGGCTCCAGGAGCGATCTGTGCCCCATTAAATTGGATATTGACGCCACCTTCAAACTCCATTTGAGCTGCCCCTGCACTAACAGCCTGCTCGACTCCCAACTCAACTTGGCGTGTCACTCGAATATCATAATCCTTCGTCGTTGTATGATCCGATGCCGTTACACGAATTTTGATCGTTTGCGTCCCTGCTTGCAGTCCCGATATCTTCAAAACATCGTAGACAGTAGACGTAACCGTCCCCCCACTAGAAGTTACAATATGCGATGCTCCCGTTCCCGCATAAACTAATTTTAGATATACATTGTCAACCACACTTCCAACACTAAGGTCATATTTCGAGCCGTCAAATAATAAATCGCTAGTATTGTATTGAATTTTCGTCAAATCCGCATTACTAGTGGGTATGGGTGCTACCGTTACTTGAATATCGTAATCCTTTGTGTTTGCCATGTCCTCCGATGTGACACGTATTTTGACAGTATGAACACCCGATGTCAATGATTGTAATTTCAGTGTAGAACCGTTAACACTAGGCGCAACAGTTCCCGTATGCGATAAGACAATCGTTGAAGCCATGGATGATGCTAGATGCAGCGATAAATCTAAGCTTTGCACGGAGCTATCCACACTAAGCTTGTATTGTCCATCGCTAACTATTAAATCGTTGGCGCCATAGCTAATCTTACTTAAATTTGCATTGGGAGATGCCAGTTTGGCGATAAACCCATTATTAACATAGTTCTCCGATTGTTGTTCAAAGGTTCCAATTGAGCCCGTAACAATGGGTTCTCCACTGCCTGATACTATTAAATCGTTCAGCTCATGATCTTGCCCAGGAACACCAAATGTTTTTTGCCATTCTGTATCATACAAGGAATTGAGCTTTAATAGAAGCCCGTATCTGTCATAATCGTCATTACTGAAGCTGGTTCCTATTAAGTAACCTTCATCAGAGGTTTGGCGAATGTGAAGAGATTGGTAGCCAAAGTAGTATTCCTCACTGAACGGTTTAACAACTGGGGTTGACAGCGTCCCCGAGACAGCATTCATAGGTTGTATAAGGATATTGGAGGTGCCTTCTCCTTCCGCTTCCTCAAAACCTACTGCTACATAATTCCCTGCTTTTGTGGTCGTAATTGAATGGAAATTATTGTTATTATCACCCAATCTCGGGATTTCTTTATTCCAGGATAACGAAGAGTTATAATCGCCACTGGCTGGCGAATATGCCAGCATAAATACTTTTCCATTACTCGTTGAATCCAATTCGCCATAAGGAATACGGCTATTTCCCACAACTACATATTGCTCAGGATTAATCCCTTTTATTAATTGAGTGGCTGAAATTTCCGACCCATATTCATCTGGATACTCATCGTGACAGCCCAAGCTAACAATCGTGCTTAAACCAGTCTCCCATTTGTAACGTTCAAGCGTAAAACCATTAATGCCATCACTATCAAAATCATATAAAACCATAAACTCATTAAGACGGTCGGAAGCAACTACCGCTTTCAGTTCATCAACTTCTAACTCGTCGGAGCTGGCTACGATTTGGAATGTAGTTTCATCAAATATTTTAATAAAGGGTATACGAGGTGATTCTCCAAAACCCATTTCACCAATAATTACATATTTACCTGTTTGTCCTGTAAGTTGTGCAATATCCGTTACCACTGTATTATCCAATTGTAAGGAAGACTCAATGGTACCTACGAGGTCTGTTTTGAAAATGGTTGCTTGGTGTTTATCTCCAATTCCTTCCACATAACTGATTGTATCCGCTATGTATAGAATCCGATCATTACCTAGGTCAGCGTCCTTATCATTAATAGGCAAAGCTTTAGTAACAGCGTCTCCTAATCTGCTGTAGCCTGGATCCTTAGAATCATGCTTCCATACAAAATCCGTTGTGGATACGGCATGCGTAGTGGATGGATGCAGCACCACAAGCAAAGTAATTAACAACAATAACCCTACCCCTATAAATCTTCGATAATAACTGATATTAAACACAGCTGAAATTCGATTGAAATTCACTTAACAATCATCTCCTAGTAAAATATAACTGAAACTATCATATATTTTCAGTATACCTTATTTTCTGGAATAAATTATATTAAAAGTGACACCTTTTCTATGAAGGTTCTTCTATTCTGTTAGATTTTGTCTTCACATTTTTTTTACACATATTCCAGTTGTTAGAAGGTGGTATTCACACTTCATTCACATCCCATTGCTACATTAATAGAAGCTAGCAATCCGATTGCTTGAATCGTTTGAAAGGAGAGGCATGCATGAAATCTCGCAAAAAAATAGGGATCACCTTAGTTACTTTATTGGTAATATGCGGGGCTGGAGCTTACTGGTATTGGACCTGGTCCTCCCAACCCAAAAACCAAGCTGCAAACACCCAGGAAAAAATAATGCCCATAAAAAAAGGCACGATACGTTCAGTAGTATCGGGAACCTCGCAATTTGAGGCGAGGGATATGCAGAACATTATCGCCACGGCTGACGGTACGATCAAGACGATGAACCTCACCAGAAACCAAGCGGTTAAGAAAGGTGAGGTTCTGCTCGAAATTTCGGTACCTTCCCAAGAAATCAGCTTGCAGGAATCGGAGTCTACGCTTCAACAGCTCCAGAAGGATGTAAGTGAGCTTCAAAACCAGCAAAATAATTTACAAATTATCGCTCCTATAAGCGGAACCTTGACACTGATCAATAATCTGGATGTGGGTGCCAACGTTAGCAAGACGAGCCGTTTTGCCACGATTTCTGATTCTTCCTCATTAATAGCCAAGCTACCCTTTCAATTGGAAAATGCGGTGCAGCTTAAAAAAGGTGATGTTCTGGATTTGGCAGTCGATGGCTTTAACCTGACTAAAACCGCAAAAGTTGAAGCCATAGGCACTTTGCCCAAGGCTGATGCCAATGGCGGCAAGTTGTTGGATGTGGAGATAAAAGTTAGCAATGATGGTACGCTGGCAGCCGGTATGAGGGTTAAAGGCAGCCTACAGCTAGGTGGAAGGCTAATCGAATCGACCGATAAAGCTACCTTGGATTTCAACTCGGTTGAAACAATATTGACCAACGCTAGTGGAAGCATTAAAGAGCTGAAAGTGAAAAATGGCAATTTCGTCAACAAAGGCGAGCTCATTGCTTCCCTGTTTAATGATACGCTTCAAAACGATATTTCAACCAAGCAATCGGCGATGGAACGCCAAAGAAATACGATAAATGATCTCCAGGAAAAGATCAAACAACTTACAATCATAGCTCCATTCGACGGCGTGTTCTCTACCGATTTTGCCAATAAGAGAAGCAATGTGCTCGCAAGCTATCCGGTCGGTTCCAAGATCGAAATCAATACGCTTTTGGGTGCCGTTGCCAGTCTTGATTATATGCAATTGCCGATCCAGGTGGATGAGTTGGATTTACCCAATGTTCAAACGGGGATGAAAGCAGCGGTGCGCGTAGATTCCATTACGAACAAAGTATTCGAAGGCGAGGTTAACCAAGTATCTACGGTGGGTACGACTACTAACGGGGTTACTTTTTTTGATGCTGTCTTATCAGTAAAAAATACGAGCGAGCTCCGGTATGGCATGACCGCAACCGCCGAAATTATTATTCAGGATAAAAAGGATATTATTTTGCTTCCGATTGAAGCGCTCCAGCAACAGCAAGGTAAAAGGTATGTTACCCTGCAGCAGCCCGATGGCACAAAAGCTGAAAAGCACGAGATCAAAATCGGGATCCGTAATAAAACAGACGTTGAGGTTACCGAAGGCTTGAAGGAAGGCGACCAGGTTGTAGTAGCTACACGCCGGGGCACGCAAAATGCCAGCCAAGCTGACATTGACCGGATTCGCCAGCAATTCCAAGGCGGCGCTGGTGGTGCGGGCGTTATTCCTGGCGGTGCAGGTGGTACTGTTCCCAGCGGCGCGGGCGGTGCCGGAGGCAACCAAAGAACTGGTGGCGGCGGTACCCGTTAATGTGACGAGGAATAGGAGGTTTTTGAGGGATGCACAAAATGATCGATCTAAAGCATATAACCAAGGTATACGAGCGGGGTATGGAGAAGCTGCACATTTTAAATGACCTTTCCTTATCTGTGGTTCAAGGTGATTTTGTAGCGATCATCGGACCCAGCGGCTCGGGTAAATCCACGCTTATGAATATGATTGGCTTATTGGATATTCCGACCTCCGGCAGCTATTTGCTGGATGGTGTGGCCACCGAGAAAATGAGCGACAATCAGCTGGCAGAGCTTCGCAATAAAAAAATCGGTTTTATTTTCCAACAGTTTAATTTGCTTCCCCGGCTGAACGCATTGGAGAATGTAGAGCTGCCTTTGATTTATTCAGGGCTTGGCAAAAAGGAACGCCGTGAAAAAGCGATGAGTATGCTTAAATTGCTGGGGATGGGGGAACGTGGACACCACAAACCGAGCGAGCTCTCAGGTGGGCAGCAGCAGCGTGTGGCCATAGCCCGCGCCTTGTCCGTTTCACCCTCCTTGCTTTTAGCCGATGAGCCTACAGGGGCGTTGGACACCAAAACAGGCAATGAGGTTCTTGAGCTGATCATCCAATTAAACAACCAAGGCAATACGATCGTGTTGATTACCCATGACCCACATATAGCGGAAAATGCCCGCAGGGTCATATCTATTCGTGATGGCGCTATTGTGAAGGATGAACGGCTGCTGCCCCTTCCGGGAGAAGCGGCCCATACAGCAGATGATGCAACGGCAACGGCTCATTTAGCTTCTCATCAGAAAGAGATGATAGAGGTCATAGCCCCTAAAGCTTCAAGCCATTTAGAGGTGAACGGATGAATCCATTAGAGCTGCTCTATATGTCACTGCGCACGGTAACCGCTAATCCAATGCGCACCATGCTGACCATGCTGGGCGTCATTATCGGTGTGAGCTCCGTTGTTACGTTGGTCGCAATCGGGCAAGGTGCCAATGCGCAAATCGAAAAGCAATACGAAAGCCTTGGAACCAACCTGATCGTGGTCAACACTCTCGGAAATGGAAGAGCCACCCAGCTTGATTATGATGAATTGATGACGCTGGAGGAGCTTCCAGAGATTGAAACCATTGCCCCTACGATGGTTAAAGGTGGCTCCAATATCAAATATGACCGTGTACAAGAAAAATACACAGTGGTCGGGACCAACGACCGCTACCTGTCTTTGATGAAGGGCGAGCTTGCCTCAGGACGATTCGTTGTTGATGGCGACATGGGCTTCCGTAACCAGGTTGCTGTGTTGGGCAGCACGGTTGCCCAAAATTATTTTGGTACCTTGGACCCGATTGGCGAAGATATCAATATCGATGGTATCGTGTTTACCATTGTCGGAACACTCAAAGTGAAAGGCTCGAACATTAGTGGTGTCTCGTTGGACAACTCGGTATTCGTACCTTTGGAAACAGCGAGACGCGCTTTCAAGCTGGGAAATATCCGTACCACCTACTTGGAGGCACCTACCAAAGAGCAGCTTTCCACAGCCCAAAGCACGATGCAGCAATATTTAACCTATAAATTCAAAAGCAGCACAGGCTTTCAATTGATTAATCAGGATGAATTAATGAATGCCCGTGTTGCCGCATCAAGCACCTTAAATAACCAGCTCATTAGTGTGGCTTGCATCTCATTGTTGGTCGGCGGAATTGGCATCATGAACATAATGCTGGTAACCGTTAGCGAACGAACACGCGAAATTGGGATTCGCAAATCCATCGGTGCAAAGCGCAGAAACATCCTGCTGCAATTTCTAATTGAAGCCACAGTTATTAGCGGATTAGGCGGCATTATTGGATTGCTGCTGGGAAGCGGCATCGCGATCGCCTGGCCGATGATCAATCCGAAGCAGACGACGGAGTTGTCTTTGGAGGTTAGCATGTACGCTTTCTTATTCTCGGTAGCGGTTGGCATGATATTCGGGCTCTACCCCGCCAACAAAGCCTCCAAGCTGCGCCCGATTGACGCTCTACGTACCGATTAGTTTAGGAGGAAAAAACGTTGAAAAACAATCATAAATCAGCACCATTTAACAAGAAATGGCTATTCACATTGGCTGTTTGCACAACATGCATGTTGGCAGTAGCTCCTTCTGCTTTTGCTGGTAAAGAGGGTGTGTTTGTTTCCGCTGATACTTATTTCACTTTGGAGGATGCCTCTTTTACAGCCGGGAATGATTCTACTTCCTTGCAATTCGCCCTGAAAATGCATAATGGCAGCAGTGAGGACATCGATTTCAACAGCTATGGAGTCCGTATTGTTGATGCCGAAGGCAATCCGTTTTCCGCCCAATTAACAAGCAAGCAGAATGCCAGAGTGACTCCAGGAAAAGATAGTGATTTTCGTTTTTTTTCGAAAATGGCCATTGGCGAAACGCCAGAGGAGCTAAAAGTAAATGTGTTCGCCTGGGACGAAACCGAGCCTACGTTTATGAGAAGCATTGGCGATTTGTCAGTGTACAGCGCGGTTTCCTCCTTGTATGATGCATCCAAGCAAATTTTGATTCCGATGAATGATTTGGATGCTTCTTATTCCAAGGAAGTTCAAGTCGCCATGCGTTTAGGGCGCAGCTACCAAATAGCCGAGAACGGCAGCAGCTACATGTACACAGAGCTATACACACAAAATACAGATAAAGTGAACCTGTCCCTTCCCTCTAATCTGCAATTTCGTTTAATAGGAACAGACTCTTTGCAATACGTTGGAGCTTTGCTCGAAGGAAACCAACAACCTCTACAGCCTGGCAAGCTAACCAAGCTAACGCTGCGCACTCTCGTTCCTGACAGCTTTTTGATAGCAAAATCCAGAATCGAGGCCTTCCATGTGGAATCAGCCGAGGACCGTATATTAGGGGCCTTATCGATCTCCGAAACCGAGCTTAGAATGCCAATTGGCCAAGAGCAGCCCTATTCCATGTTGGGCTCGGATAACGGCATACGTGTGATGGCTGAAAGAGCAATCGCTGTCAAACAAACCGAAGGGATCCTTTTGCAAACAACGGTCAAAATCCGTAACGACAGCGCCACCGCAACAACGCTCCCTGCTTTTACGGCAGCCTACCAGTTTGGCACAGGCAGCGTCGAGGCAAGCCAGGAGCAATCGGTTCGAACCGGCTTTCTTTCACCTCATCAAACGGCTACCGTCCAATATTCGGTCCTACTGCCGGATGGTATTGATCCCAAGACTGTCGATCTTGTCTTATTCGAGCCCGTATCAGGCACGAATACAGGTGCCTCGGCTACTAACAATACAAGCAACAGCAGCGCCAATAGCGCAGGAACAAGCTCCAATTCTGGCAGCATTGCCAATGGGACAGCAGGCTCAGCTACTAACGGTGCTAATGGAAATGCAAGCAGCACTGGCAGCACTGGCAGCACTGGCAACACCAGCAGCAACGGCGGCTCTGCAAGCAACTCAAGTAACAGCGGAAATGCTGGCAATACAACGAATAATAGCGCTAATTCTAATAATGATGCGTCCAGTAATACAGCATCAAGCAGCAACAGCATCGCATCGGGCAGCGCATCTTCAGCTAGTAATAGCTCCAATGGATCGACCAGCAGCTCCAATACAACCAACAATTCCAATACGGCCAATAGAAACACATCCGGTAAACGCCCTATAATGTTGATTGATCTCAGTACTGTAGAATTCGCAAGCCATGCAGCTATCCAATCCAAATCCTATGAGCTAGGAACACCACTGAGCTTTGTTTCCAATGGTTGGCTGGATACGAATATAGAGGTGTCACTGGTCGAGCTCCATATGCATGAGAATAGCGATTTCGGCTATAAAACAGCGGTAGCCAAATATAAATTGACCAACCGGGGTAGCAGCACCCTGAATTTACCTGCATTGGGTACGGAGCTGATCAATAATCAAGGTCTCGCTTTTGCTGGGATTAGGCAGTCCTCCACGGCTAGCCAAATTATGCCCAATACAAGCTATGTGGTGTCCTACTCTTATTTGCTGCCTACATCGGAAACAGGCGCGCAGCTGGCATTAAATGTGTTTGATCCCAAATCAACAGCATCCAATAAGCTGTCGATCGGCACCTACCAAGTCGCTATACAACCCGAATCGACTGATAAAACAATCAGCTTCTATCCGTTCCAGATCAGCTTTGATGCTTACGCGATCACGACATTATACAGCTCTAATGCTTACAACTATATTTTGAGCCTGGACCTGTCAGTAAGTCGCCAGGACTTGGTCATAGTAGACCAAAACTTCTCGCAGCTGGAATTTGAAATCATTGATGGACTCGGCCGCTCGTTGGGCTCGCAAACGGCTGCCTTCACCGGAACGCAAAAGCTTATATCCGGCAACCAAAAGATAACGTTCAGCAACATTAAAACCCAACAATTCGAAACGGGTTTAACGATTCATGTGTATGAAACGATTACGACCCCTAACGGCCCAGCCAAGCGGCTAGTGAAGCTCTTAACACAAGAATAGGCATCTCATCAAAGCCTTTTCGCTTAAGTCTTAATGCTGCCTTATTCATAAAAAGCCTGACAGCTCCATTGGAGCCAGTCAGGCTTTTTTCTATTGCTTAGCGATATCAATCAGTAAAGTGATAATCTCGTATGGCTTAATCGGCAGCCGAATCACCGGGCCCAGCGTTAATCCGCCGACAGGGCGCTCCAGCAGGTCGCTTTCCTGCCAGCTGTGAATTGTGTAATCGCTGCTGACTTCCACGCTTCCACGCTGGCCGCCGAACTCGTGGAACCGCAGGACGACACGTTCGTCGTCCTCGGCTTTTTTGACGGCATCGATATGCACCGTCCCGCCACCACCGGTCAAACGGAATAACGATCCCGGCGCCATAGCGGCTCCAAGCTTGCAGGACATCGGCGCATTGAGGTCCCATGCCTCCTGCACGGTGCCTCCCTCCAGCCAATCCCCCTTATGGGGCAGGAGGGAATACGTAAAGGCATGATGCCCTTGGTCGGCCTGGTCATCGGGAATCAGCGCCGATTTGATAAGGGTTAGGCGCAGTATATGATCCTTAATGTCGTAGCCGTATTTGCAATCATTCAACAGGCTAACCCCGTAGCCGCGTTCGGACAAATCCGCCCATTGATGTCCCACTACCTCAAAGCGCGCATAATCCCAGCTTGTATTCCAATGCGTAGGCCGCTTCACATTGCCGTATTGGATGTCGTAGGTAGCCTCTGTTGAGCGTACTTCAACGGGGAATGCCGCTTTTAATAGCTTGCGCTGCTCATGCCAGTCGACCTCTGTAACGTAATCGATCCTTCGCGAACGTGCATAAACAATCATTTGCTGGCTAATGGTTGAAGCCTTGTAGCTCCATTTAAAATGGATAACAGCCCGAAGCGGCCCTGTTTCCACGATCGAAGCAGCGGTTAAGCCAGTAATCTCCTCTTGCTTCTCTTGATAATAAATATCGATATCCCAAGCTTCATGCCTGCTCTTGGGCTTGTCCTCAAACACCTGTAATACATTGCCGCAAAAGCCTGCAGCCAACACCTCACGTTGAGCCGTTTTGTCCCAAATTGAGGTCAATTGTCCCTTGTCGTTCCAAGTGATCGTATAATATGGAGTGTCAATCCCATGGCTATGCCCAGTAAATATTGACCGTGATTGATGTTGTGATTCATGTTGTGATTCATGCTGTGATTCATGCTGTGATGCATATTGTGATCTACCCATATCCAGCACCGTGTTAGCAATCTGTTGGCTTGCTGCTTCTTTACTAACAAACTCTGCGTCAAAATCTAGTTGTTTAGCTTCTGGAGCCTTATAGGTGATTGTACAATAGCCCATTGGCGCTACTCCAACTAATTCAATCCACCAGCCTGTCGAATCCTGCTGGGCTTGCAACGCTTGGCCTTGGCTATCCTGCCATATCTCGCCAGCCCCAACATTTACCCCGGACTCCAACAGTCGATCATGAGCTACCTGGACCAAACCGCTTCTTGCCCAGCTTGCGCTATTCCAAACCGTAAATGTAGTTTCTTTCGTATTACCATTGCTACCGGACGCAACTACACGCAAACCGAGCGCTTCCTCCGCCTGGCTACATGCTTGCAGAAGTATCCGCTCTGCTTGTCCATACTCCACGCGGGAATCGTCATATACTTCCTTAATCGAGGAGCCAGGAATAATGTCATGGAATTGGTTGCGAAGCACTATTTTCCACGCTTCGTCGATCTGCTCCTTGGCATACGGCAGCCAATTGCCTTGCTCTAGACTGCCCATAACGCCCAGCCATTCCACTTCACGAAGCAGCAGCTCCAACTTGCGGTTCATCAGCTTGTTATAGGCTTGGCTTGTATAGGTGCCGCGGTGAAGCTCCAAATACAGCTCGCCATCCCAAGTATGCACATACTCCTTCGTAGCCGCTACGGTCTGCCGCAGCTGGGCAAAATATTCATCTGCCCTCCCTGTTGCCACATGGGGAATGCCCGGCATTTCATCCAGTCTGCGCCGCATCTCCAGCATCTCACGGTTAACCCCACCTCCGCCATCACCATAGCCATAGGCTAAAAGCAGCTCACGATTAACCGGCTTGTCGCGGTATGTGTCCCAAATCCCGTTAACAGAGCTAGCTGTCACATCGCCATTGTACGTATAAAGCCAGCCACCGCCAGCAGAAGGGTCAGGTGTCGTAATAAAATGTGTCAGTATCTCCGTTCCATCGATCCCCCGCCACTTAAAGGTATCATGCGGCATCCGGTTGTATTGATTCCAGCTGATTTTAGTCGTCATAAATGTATCAATCCCGGACTTCCGCAAGATTTGCGGCAGCGCCCAGCTATAGCCAAATACATCGGGTAGCCACAAATATGTACATTCCGCACCAAATTCGTCACGAAGAAAGCGTGTACCGTAAAGCAGCTGTCTGACTAATGATTCACCCGAGGTCAGGTTACAATCCGCCTCCAGCCACATGCCTCCGCCTGCTTCCCATCGCCCTTCCTTAACGCGCTGCTTAATTTGCTCATAAATATCCGGATAGTCCGTTTTTATATATTCATACAGCTGTGGCATCGTTTGCAAAAACACATAATCCGGGAACTTCTCCATTAATCGCAGTACCGTCGAAAAAGAACGTGCCGCCTTTTCACGGGTATGCTTCAGCCTCCAGAGCCATGCCACATCAATGTGCGTATGCCCAATACAGCGAACGGTCACCGCATGGTGTTTCGGAAGCTGCTGCACCGTTCCACGCAGCAAATTTGCCGCAGCGCTTATCGAGTCATAAAAATCCCCAGAACCCGGCCTTGACCAATCTACCAAAAGAAAGGCCTGGTCTACAGCAGACAGCAGCATCTGCCGCTCGGGCGTATGCTCATGGAGCACTTTCACAACATCAAGAGCAGCTCGCGCAGTGTAATACAAATCATCTGCGGCTTCATCCAACCAGCATAGCTCAGCTCTGCGCAGCTGGTGCTCCATAATCGCCTTGAATTGGTATCCCCCCAAGCCGCTCCATAACCGGAAGCAAAGCCCTATCGTCGTACCGCTACATTCGTCAAAAAACACCTCTTGGTGGTTCGAATCAACACCTTGGTAAGGCTTCCCATTCACATAAAGCAACGATTCAAAGCCGGAGCTGCCACCAGTGAGCCCAAAATCAAACCTTCCCAGCACGCTCCGCCCCTGCCAAGCTGCAGGCACCTTCACCTCCGCTGCCAGCCACACATAACGGTCACGTCCTTGCCAACGGTCCCCGAGCGACATTTCCATCGTGTCCGCCGATTGCGTCAAGGGCAGCACAGGCCGTGCCCCGACTTCACCCAATGGATCCTCCAAGCTATGGAACGCAGGGATCGAACAGCTTTCCCGATAACGAAACTCACTTAACTCCTGAACACGGGCATTTAATTTTTCCCATATATACAACATGAAGGCTGCTCCCCCTTTATTGGTTATTTGCGCCCCACACTATCCCGTACGATTAGCTGTGCCGCTACCAGGCTATTCCTTTTTTCCTCAAAGGGCCTACGCCCATCAATCACTTCTAATATTTGCTGGGCAGCCAAGCGCCCCATCTCAACATAAGGAACCTCCACTGATGTAAGTGTGGGATACATATGCTGGTTGATCCGCTCCGTATTATCCGCAGCCATTACATGGATATCCTTGCCGACCTTCATACTTAACAGCTGCGCGGCACGGCTCACATAAACAGCACCTCTTGACCAGTTGCATAATACGGCTGAAGCTTGTCCACGCTCCATTACCCAATGATGCCAAAAACCAATCCGCTGCTCCCAAGGACCATCCGCCGCCGTAAATACAACTGGCTCCAGCCCTTTGGCCAGCATCCATTCCCTGTACGCTTCCCGACGTTGCTGGTCCCCTTTGCCAAGCTCAATATGCTCATGGTAAAGCTCCAGATAGCTAGGCGGCAATCCCGTCCGCTCCCATATAAAATCAAGCGCGCGATAAATGCTGTCGCGATAATCCATCAATATCGAAGCAATCTGCCCATGCTCAGGATAGCCCTCCACCGATACGTAAGGCAGTCGATGCGTGTTAACTAGCTGCGCCCAAGCTTCATCCACAAGATGGGGGCGATCTAAAGCGACAATGCCATCAATCCGCCGCTGTAAATACAAGTCCAGCAGCCCTTCCAGCTTCTGATGCTCAGCAGGTCCAGACGGATACAGCAATACATAATAGCCTTGGACGGCGCATGCTTCCTCCATGCCCTCGAGTACCTGCAAAAACAAAGGATTCGCCACATGGCCATAGGCCGCCAAGCAGCGGCTGCGCCCCGTCTTCATACCTCTAGCATGAGCATCCACTTGATAGTTCAATTCATGGATCGCAGCGAGCACGGCTTTTCGTTTCTCCTCACCGACTCCTATGCCTTGCGTGCCGTTCAACACAGCAGATACAACGCTTCTCGATACGCCCGCAAGCTTAGCTACATCAAAGCTAGTTACTCTTTTACCTGTCATAGCCTACACCTCACATTTAATATAACACGTGTTATATAAGGGGATCAACATAAAAAAAACACCAGGATCGGCTCCTAGTGGCTTTAAAATCATATGTGTTTAAGCATGCATCAGTTGTTTAAATTGTTGGGTTGCGATGTGGTAACGAAGCTTATTCAAGTCACTTGTTGAGATCTTGTGCATCTCTGCTCCATAACGGATTGTTTTCTCCATTATATGAGCATATCGAACGATTACTTGCGGGCTGATGCATTCATCGTCACAGAAGATCTTCATATCATATACATGGTTCAATTTGATCGAGAAATCATTAACCTCGATGCCAATACCCATTTGACTAATATCCGAGATGCGGACTGCAGTAATTTTAAAATCATCGTTTAATGTAGCAAATGTATTTAATTTGAAGCTTTTGATCGTTACTTGCTCGTCACCAAAGCAATCGTCATATCCGTGTTCTGGTCGGGTTCCTATGTCAAATATTTCGGAATCTTTTGGGGCAAGAATGACCTTGTTGTTGGAAACATGCAACACTCTAGTTAGTTGGCGCCGTTGGAAATCAAAGCACAGCACCTTATCTCCACAGGTAAAATCAATGGGTGCTACGGTCTGAACTTCAATCATATCCGATTGATCGTATCCTATGCGTCCATGATATACTTTTCCTTTGTGTAATAATTGTATCTCTTTCATAAGATCGCCTCCACTTAAGCTATACACTTACTATACGTAAAATTGTTTTAAAAAGTTTGAGAATACTATTAGAAAACTGTTAGTTTTTTTAGCGAATTTGATCAAAACGTGTCGAATGCTGCTGAAATTCCCAAACAATATGTAGAAATGAGAAAAAGCCCCTCGAATTAACGAGGGACTTGTCAGTGATTGTCAGTTTATGTTTAATGGAATCCTGCTTTAGATGATTGGCTAATGCTCCATATGATCTTCCGGTTGCGCAGCTTTAACGGTTAATCCGCCATCGACCATCAGCAGATGCCCATTAATCTGCATCGCCTCATCAGAAGCCAAAAAGACGACAGCGTCCCCGATTTGCCTGGAGGTTCCTAAGCGCTTCATCGGGTTGGCCTCTACTTCTTTTGCACGAATTTCTGGATCGGCCAAGAAGTCCGTGCACATATCAGTGTCGACTGTGCTTGGCCCAACCGCATTCACATTAATATTATATTTACCAAGCTCAATCGCCATTCCTTTGGTTAACATATGTGCCGCTGCCTTGGACGATTGGTAATGCGGAATCACCGGGCTTGTAACCACAAGGCTTGCTGTAGAGAGCACATTAATAATTTTACCATAACGTTTCTCAACCATTGACTTGGCAGCCAATTGCGAGCATAGAAAAATCGACTTCACATTTGTAGCATAGGTGCGGTCCCATGTTTCTTCCGTCAGCTTCATAAAAGGCTCGAAGGGCGCGATTCCCGCGTTGTTAACCAAAATATCTACATCCCCCAGCTCCGCGCGAACCTGCTGGAACATCGCCTCTACTTGCTGACCGTTACCGACATCCGCCTGAACAACCATTGCTTTAACGCCTAAGGCTTCGATCTGTTCCTTAACCTTCTCCGCCAAAACCCGGGAGCGGTCCGATGTATAATTAACCGCTACATGAGCCCCTTCCTCCGCAAGGCGTAAGGCTACCGCTTCACCAATTCCGCGGCTGCCTCCCGTTACGAGGGCAACCTTATTTGCTAATCTTGCCACGGCTTTTGCCCTCCCTTATAGACTTGGTCCGATACGGTTAATGCTGAATTCGGTATGTCCGAGAATTTCGGCCTTGGTCAGCTTTCCGTTCGCTACCTCTTTAATTTCTTGCCAAATCGATTCTCCCGCATCTGCCAAGCTTAACGTTCCGAGCAGCATCTCGCCGACATCGATATCCATATTATCGTTCATTTTCTCAAACATCCGTGTGTTCCCGGTAATTTTGATTACCGGTACAACTGCTGAACCCGTTGGTGTACCACGTCCAGTTGTAAAGCAGACCAAGTGAGCGCCTGCAGCAGCCATCCCTGATACGCATTCGATATCGTTACCAGGCGAATCCATGAAGTAGAGACCATGCTTAGGGATCGCCTCCGCATATTCAATAATGCCTTTAATCGGTGCTGTGCCACATTTGCTGATACAGCCTAACGATTTCTCTTCAATCGTCGTTAACCCGCCGGCAATATTGCCTGGGCTTGGATTGCCACCGCGCATGTCGGCTCCCATACGTTCCACTTCTTTCTCGAAACGGTTGACGATCGTATAAAGCTGATCCGATATTTCTGGAGTTTCACAGCGGGATGCAAGTACATGCTCAGCCCCGATAATTTCGGTGGTTTCGCCAATGACGACTCCGCCGCCTGCTTGAATTAAGGAATCCGCAGCGACGCCTAGCGCAGGGTTAGAGGCGAGCCCTGAAGTTGCATCGGAGCCCCCACATTTCACGCCAATGATCAGCTCGCTGAATGGAATCGGCTCAGGCTGCATCTCATCCAGCTGCTTGCGCATTTTTTTGGCTAGCTCAACGCCATGCGTAATGGCCTTAACCGAGCCGCCGATCGATTGGATATCGAATACCTCAACCAACTTACCCGTTGCCCGAACGGCATCAGCCAGCTCCGTAGGATCGATAACCTCGCACCCTAGGCTTATAATAATAACGCCGCCCACATTGGGGTTTTTACCTGTGCCTGCCAGAATATCAAAGGTACGATCCTTATCTGCGCCGATTTGGCTGCATCCATGCTGATGCGGAATCGCCACCGTATCTGGTACCATCTGCATCACACGGCTGCACACTTGATTGGCACAAATAACAGTAGGAATAATAAGCAAATGGTTACGAATCCCTACCGTTCCATCCGCTCTTCTATATCCCATCATATGTTCCATTGTATTTCCTCCTAAGGTGTTGCTAGGTAACTGGGCAGCTTGTTTGGTAGCTTCGTAACTAACAGCGATATTCCGCTTAGGTTATTAAGCCTTAGATGCTTGGTCGCCGCGCCCACGAATACCCTCGACATTATGCACATGTACATGCTCACCGGCACGAATAAGCACTGTCGTCCTGCCAATAACCTCACCATATTTGCATATATCAGTACCTTGGGCAATATCTTGAAGCGCCAGCTTATGACCGAACCCGATGGCATCGACAAGTGTAACCTCACGAACCTGGTCCAAGACACGATAGGCGACCTTTTGCCCTTGCTCCAAATCTTTAATTGCTGTGGCGACATGATCCCTCGGATCCATCACCAAAGCGTCAGCGCCTTCCTCAATTTGATGCTCTGCCATTGTACGCATCCTTTCAGTATGTTCATGACCTATCACAGAGAGCCTTACAATTAGCTTTGCACGTTAAGCTTGCTCGGCTACCATCCGGTTGGTCAAAGAGCCCAGCTTTTCCACTTCAATCGTTACTACATCGCCGTCTTTCAAATACACCTGCTGATCCACTGGCAAGCCCAGTACTACACCCTCAGGCGTTCCTGTAAGAATGATATCTCCCGGTACCAGCGTCATATGCTGGGAAATATAGCTAACGATTTCATCACAATGGAAGATCATATCCGAAGTATTTGAATTCTGGCGTTGCTCACCATTAACAAGCGTACGAATGCCCAAATTGTTAGGGTCGCCCACTTCATCAGCTGTTACCAGGTAAGGACCAAGCGGACTAAAACCGTCAAGGCTTTTGCCTAGCAGCCATTGCTGGGTACGCATCTGTAAATCACGAGCAGATAAATCGTTGACATTGCAATAGCCGAATACGTGGCTCAAAGCATCCTCTTTGGACACATACTTGGCTGTTTTGCCGATAACGATAACCAATTCAGCTTCGTAATCGACCTTGCTTGTTACTCTTACCGGAAGTGGCACATCAGCACCATGGCTAGTAATCGTATTGTTAAATTTGTTAAAAAGAATCGGATATTGCGGAATCGCTGCATTCGTTTCTTCCGCATGCTTACGATAATTTAGGCCTACACAAATGATTTTGTTTGGATGGGTCACGCAGGGCCCCAAGGTCAATTCTGACTCAACCAGCACATGTGCGCTTGGACCTCTATCTGCAGCAGACAGCACTTGGTCTACATAAGCTCCAAGGATCGTAACCGCATCAATGCCTCCATCAATGACCTCATGGATTGTTTGTGGAATCTGCTGCCCTTCTAGTGCCGGAATAGCTTCCAGCGCAGCGGCAATATGTACAACGCCTTGTTCGGTTTTAACACCCAGTTGTAGTTGGCCTTCTTCAATAAAAGTAAGTAATTTCATAATATGATATCCTCCATATAAATAAATTTTGTCGAAGCTTTAGTCTGTCGAACATTTAGCATGTTGAGCCTTCCGTGCTATTAAACAGCATTTCGTAAAGCTATTAAGCATTTTTCCCGAAAACAACGCCACCATCAATATAAAGTGGAGAACCCATCATAAAACGGGACTCATCGGAAGCAAGGAATAAAGCTGCCTTAGCAACATCCTCGGGCCTGCCCAAGTCACCGCTTAGCTGGCGTTTCTTCAGGGATTCAATGGCTTCCTCAGGATCATCGTAGGAGGTACGCAAATAATTTTCCACAAAAGGCGTCAGGATCGTACCAGGAAGCAAAGCGTTAACACGGATTTGGTAAGGGGCATAATCCACCTGCATCGACTTCGTTAGCGCCAATACGGCACCTTTGGTTGCCGAATACGAAGCACGGCGTGCCAGCCCAATTTCGGCTATGCAGGAGGACATATTAATAATGGAGCCCTCTCGGCGTTCCATCATATATGGCAATACATATTTACTCGGCAAAAAAACACCGCGAATATTAATTTTAATAACACGATCCCAATCGTCAGGCTCCACCTCATGGATAGCCCCGATTCCGCTGACACCCGCGTTGTTAAATAATACGTCGATCCGGCCATAGGCTGCAATCGCCTGGTCAACCATCGCTTTTACAGACTCAGGGTCAGTCGTATCGGCTTGGATAAACAAAGCCTTTCCACCCGCCTGTTCGATTTGCTCCACGGTTTCACGTCCGCCGTCTTCTACCAGGTCATTAACGATAACCGTTGCTCCCTCGCTGGCAAAAAGAAGCGCAGAGCTTCGGCCGATTCCAGAGCCCGAACCAGTGATTAGCGTAATTTTATCCTGTAATCTCACTAGTCATCCATTCCTCTCGATTTAATTTGGCTATGCTTATACAGATACTTACACGGAGCTTTGTGATAGCCTTGCAGCCAATGCACATATTTCCTTTTGTGCCAGCTCCTTTTTCTGTTCCCATTCATGCTGAAACATTGAGCAGCTAATCGCCGCTACAACTTTGCCTTGCATGTCCCTGACCGGTGCAGCCACGCAGCAAAAGCCCATCACAGCTTCCTGTAGATCATAAGCGACGCCTTCTGTCCGTGATAGCTCCAGCTGGACGATTAGGTCACTGCGGTTTTTCAGCGTGTATGGTGTCGGACAAGGCGAGAGCTCCTCCAGCGGAAATAGGCTTTCGATTGCTGATACCTCAAGCTCAGCCAGCAGCGCCTTGCCTAATGCCGTAACATGAGCTGGCAGCTTCATACCCGGCTCAGAGGCCAAACGAACGGGAGAAGGCATTTCTTCCTTCGCCAGATAAAGCACCTCATGCCGATCCAAGCTGGCTAATTGAATCGTTTCTTGAATCGTATGCTTCGTAATGGCTGCTTCCTTACGAAAACGTTCTATCAAGCTAAATTGCTTGAAAAAAGCGTTTCCAATGAAACCGAGCTTTGATCCCAAGGAATAAGTTCCTTGCGCCTCCCGCACGACCCATTCTAATTGCTCCATCGTATTAAGTATGGAAAACATGGAGCTTTTGTTAATGCCCAGCTGCTTCGATAAGTCAATGAGCTTCAGCTTGGAGGGCTGCCCGGAAATGACCAGAAGAACATCGTTGGCTTTTTCCAAAGCCGGTACCCAGTACTTTTTATCCATAGTCCCTCCCAAGATGAGGATTTCAAATATTTCGATAAAACCTCGGTTTATTATAGTAAACTAAGGTTTTGTATATTCTACTTTTTCATCGTACCATCGACTAAATCGCCTGTCAACGGGTAGATGCATAATTAGAGAAATAACCTCAAAAAGCCCGAGCAGCATCAGCATGCCGCCCGGACTTTTAATAAGATTTTTATGATACCTTAAAGCCAAGAATCGTAATATCGTCACGCTGGGGCTCTTCCCCCATATATTCTTGAAGCTGCCGACGGAATAAGGCCTCTTGCTCCTCCAGCGGCAAGACATGAAATTGCTCGATTAATTGGATCAGCTTTTGCCTCCCAAAGGATACATTTTTGGCGCCACCATTTTGGTCCAGATATCCATCAGTTGTGATATAGAATGAATCTCCGGCACTAACCATCAGCTCCGTATTCTTGAAAACAAACTGATTATCTGTTCGAATGGAGCCAATGCTTTTACGATCCCCTTTAATGATGAGCAGTTCCTGGTCATTTTTCTTGAATAGCGAGGTTTTTGCGCCCGCAAAGGTCAACTGGCTGCCACCGATAAAGCATAGACCGATGTCCAAGCCATCATCTAGCATCAAGTCTCCGCCTTGCTCACGGTGCAAGGTTTCTTTAACCAGTCGGTTCATCGATTGCAGGATAGAGGCTGGGTCAATCAACGCATCGGTTTCGGCAATCCGGTTTAAGATCGATATGGAAACCATTGTCATAAACGCACCTGGCACACCATGCCCTGTGCAATCACCAACAGCAAGCAGGTATCCATCCTTCGTTTGCTTCATCCAATAGAAATCGCCACCCACCACATCACGAGGCTCCCACAGCAGGAAATGCTCCGGCAGCAAATCCTCGATTTTATCGCGTGAAGGCAGGATCGATTCCTGAATACGCTTCGCATAATCGATACTATCGGTGAGCTTTTGCTTTTGCTCCGAAATAAGCTTGGTTCGCTCTTGGACCGCTTGCTCCAGCTGCTTATTCAGCTCCACGGCTCTTTTGTAAGGATTAGCGAGATTGCGTGTTACAAAGAAAAACATAAAGATCATCGCAAGAATAAACACCAAGGAAGCAACGACCGTATTGAGCTTAATCGTATCCAGAAAAGCAACGGACTCACTTCGCCTCATTTGGAATAGTAACTTCCAATCCGTCGATTTCAAAGGATAGCTGATCAGATCCATTTGCTTGCCTTCTTGGTCCTCATAATCCAGCACAACTGGCTTTGCAAGGCCACTGTCCGTCTCATTAAGCTGCCCCAGCATTTGCTCAAAGGCTTCCTCAGGTACAAAACTTGATATCATGGCTCCAATATCTTCTACACGGTCAGACAAGTAAATCTTCCCGCTTTTATCGACCAGCCATACATTGCTATTAGCTCCATACTTGTAATTGGTGAAATTATTAGCCAGCTCTTTGAGGCTAAGTCCAATACCCGCAACGCCTACAGGTGATTCAACATCGCCAACAAGTACATTGACAAATACAAAAGTATCCCTTCGCGAATCATTATAATCAATATTGAGGGCCATGCGCTTTTGGGAAGCAAATGAATCGTAGAACCATTTGTCTGCAGGGTTGGTTTGTGATAGAATCTTGCTCATTTGTTTGCCTTCAATCCAATAGCTGCCGGTCATTCTGCTGGCTATGAAGCCATTGCTATAATCGAAGCCTTTGGCTAGATTATCCAGCTTCTGCAATACATGGGCTCCCGCTATCTGGTCTTTTTCACCCGATGCCAACCACTCGATAAGCTCAGGATCCATTGCCATTGTCAACGATGACTCCTGCGCCCGCTGAAGGCGCCCATCTATTTTGGAAGCAATCGATTCGGCGATCCTCACCAAATCCTTGCTTTTCAGCTTATTCACAACTTCCTTCTCGGCAATGATATACACCATAGTGCCTGCCAAAACGATAGAAAGTACAATGATCAAGCTTGCTATCAAAATAACCTTCATCAGATTTTGGTCTTTTCCACTCATCGTCATTTCTCCTAAGCTTGCTCCTGAATAAGCATGGCAGGTAAAGTAAAATAAAAGGTGCAGCCTTGATTTTTCACGCTTTGAACGCCAATATGCCCGTCATGCTGCTGGACGATTTCTTTGGCTATAGCTAGCCCAAGACCCGTTCCTGGCGTTGTACTATTCTTCGCTTTAATCGCCCTATAGAAACGGTCAAATACATAGGGCAATGATTCCTCGTCAATGCCTTGGCCGGAATCGCTGACCTTGAAGGTTACCTTACAAGGCAAAGAACCTACTAATAATAGCTGTTCTTCCCCCAACTCGAACAATCCATCAGAATGGATCTCACCATGGATCTTGATGATGCCTCCAGGAGGTGTATACCGAAAGGCATTGTTCACAAAATTATCCATTACCTGCTCAATACGCTTCAAGTCCATCGAGATGGATACATACCGGTTTCTTGGTATATTTTCTTGAAAATCCTCGACGCTAAACCGATAACCACGATCTGTTGCCTCCAGTTCAAACCTGCTTTTCATCAAATCCAACAGCTGCTCTAGCGGATATTCAGAAAATTGAAAGGCGGCTTTACTGGCTTCAAGCTTAGAAAGCTCGAATAAATCGTCCACTAGGTCATTAACAAGCAGCACCTTGCTATAGATCATCTGCAAATGCGGTTCACCAGGCTCAATAACACCGTCCAGCATCGCCTTAACATACCCTTGGACCGATGTCATCGGTGTCCCAATTTCGTGGGAAATATCACTCATCAGCTTGCGCCGCGATCTCTCAATTTGTTGCAAGTCGTCGTTTATTTGACGAACTTCATCTTCGTGCCGCTTAATATTTTTACTCTGTATATCGCTAATTTTGAATATCTTGGCGGTTAGCTTAATGAGCCGCTCGTAGTCGGTCACAAGCCGCTTGAATTTGGGTAACAGTTCATTATCCTGATAATGCACATTTTCCAACGTTTGACGGGATTCTTCCAGAACCTTCCATTCATTCCCAAACAGATTCTCTTGATCCATCGTCAGGTTTAGACCTCTTTCTGTGCAATAATTTGAAAAGGCAGGTCAAGGTCTTCTTGAAACTCTTCTGCACATTCGATCTCACTATCGTTATCCTCGCTGCAAAACCAGGTTAAGTTCAGGTTTTTACCATCATGGTAAGCTTTGTTGAATTTTTCTAACATCATCATGATGCATTTAGAGCTGCTTGTATTGATATAGGGAAGGCAGAAATGGATCTCCACCTTTTCATCCCCCACACTTTGCAAATAAGTATCCACCCATTGAAGAATGGGCTCATAAAACTTAAATGAATTTTCGGGATACGATTGCCCCCGGACGGACAATTCGTGATTAGCTGGGTTGAAAATAATTTCGGGTGTGCTTCTTGTCGCCTCTAGTTGCAATACTTCTAACATTAAATCACCTGCTTTCTATACGGTTGCTTTTAGTGTGAAAAACGAGAAGCCTGCATCTAGTTCTGTAATTGTATACTCCATAGGCTGTTTAACCTTCCTGGCGATATCGATCAAGCCAAGACCAGCACCTGGTCCTTCCATTGAAGCCACTTCCTGCTTCCGCTTAATTTTGTACATTTTTTTCAATTCTTCTTTATCCATCTGATTAACCTGCTCCAGAACCGCAACTAACTTTTGCACATCCTGGTTTTCCACCTGATTACCGGAGCAGACATAATTGCCAGTTTCAGTCTTGCCAATCGTTACTATGCAGGAATCGGAAATGCGATCGCTGTATTCAGCATTTTCTTTTGATGAACAGTAGTTTTTGATGTTCTGGGTCTGCTCGATAAATATCGAAAATAAATTGAAGATCGCATTTTGCGGGCGCTCCTCGGTTTCCAAATATTTTTTGACAGCCTCACCAAGCTCTTCAATAATGCTTTGCGTAAACTTTCCTGAGAAGGTGATCAATAAGCTGTTTTCACGCAATAAAGTCTGCAGCTCTAATAATTTATCGTTCATAGTTTGGTTACACCTCTTAACATTATGATTTGGGCTTTAGATTTTGGGAAGATAAGAATTAAATTTATAACCGATCCCCCTTATATTGTGAATATATTTAAATTGTGCCACAGGGGTCTCTAGCTTTTTGCGTAAGCTGCTAATATGTACCATTACCGTTCGGGTATCCGAGATGCTATCCGCTCCCCAAATATTCTGGTAAAGCTCATCCAAGGAAAATACTTGATCTGGCTGCCGTGCCAAAAAGATAAGAAGCTGCACTTCCTTGGCGGATAAGGGAACATGTATCCCATCAACATGCACCTGGAAATTAACGAGATCGACAGTCAAGCCGTCAAAAGCAAGAATGCGTAATTCATCCTTCTTCGCAGGAACTGCCCCTCTTCGAAAAATCGGTGCCCTTCTTAGGTTAGCCTGCACGCGCGCTACCATGACCTCCGGGTCAAAAGGCTTTGTTATATAATCGTCAGCCCCCATCTTAAGGCCCTCAACGATATCATCAGAATCTTTATTACAGCTAATAAAAACAATCGGAACATTCGATACCTCGCGAATTTCCTTGCATACGGTAAATCCGTCCATGCCATCCAAATTAATATCCAACAAAATCAATGCGGGGCTGTGTTTCTCAAATTGAGTCAAAGCTTCCTCCCCTGCTCCAGCTAGAACGACGTCAAAACCTTGGTTACGCAGGTAGAGCTCGATCAAGCCGCTAATCTCCGGATCATCTTCTACTAGCAGTATTAACTCGCCTGACAAATGAATTCACCCCTTCAATGCGGATACATCCTGTAGTTTCATCTGCAAGTTCATATTATGCTAAAATCTACACTGTCTTTATTATACTTCAGACAAGCATGTCATTTGAACTGTTTTTTAAAAAGATATTGTCAGGATTTAGCGAATTTGAAAATGCTGTGAAGCAAAAACGAGGGAAGCTTAAATAGTGGTATACCAAAAAAAAAAAGCCGGGGACATCAGTTTCCTGAAATCTCCCGGCGGATTAACCTATCTATTGGAGCTTTTGTTTCAGCAAAGCTACGATGGAGCTTACCGCTTCAGCCCGCGTTGTGCATTGATGATGACTGGATAGGCTCGAGCCCTTCACCTGCCACAAGACCAATAAAAATAAACCAAGCTTCTCTCTGGATGCTTGGTTTATTGGGCTTTACAAATACTACTTGATGATCACTGCGTATACCTTACCTGGACCATGAATCCCTATGGTCAAGTCATTTTCGATATCCGCGCTGCGGCTAGGGCCTGTAATCAGGTTTAAAGACGAAGGATATTGGCCTGCTTCCAGCTTGCCATCGGTTACATGCTTGAACGCTTCACCCATACGTGTAACCAGTTGGTCCGCACGAAAGACAGCAAACAGAATATCCGTGAGCAAGCTGACGGAACGGCCATTTTCCGGCGAGCATTGCAGCACCAGTGTGCTAGTATTGGCCACCGCGTAATCAGGCCAGATGATGCCCAGCTCACAGCGCTCGGTGCGCTGCAGCAGCTTGCTGCGTTGTGACCAATTGGTCGGTGCTGGCATCATATCGTTAGCGTGCACAGGCGGCAATTCAACTGGGCCTGCAGCAGCCGTAGCTTCAAGCTTGCTTGGGTCGATGTGGTTCGCTTCAATCGGCGCAACCTCATCGTCACCTGTTGAAGCCGCTGCGCCTGATGCAGCTGGGGAATCGGTGCCCGCAGCAGCCGCAGCGACACTTGCCGCAAGCGAGCTTGCCTCAGCTTGAACGTCAGGCTCGATGGACCAAGGCACCACTTCAACTCCGGCAGCAGCTAATGCTGCGTCTAGGCCCAGTGCCACTAGGCCCTCATGCTGCCAACGAGCTGCTTTCGTGACTTGCAGCTCTTCCGCGATTTGCTGGAGCCAAGCTCCAATCTGCTCTTCAGCCTCCCCAGCTTCCACGATCAGAACCTTACCCGTTAACGCAGTCCAGTTGTCGGTAAATAGCTGGATTTTCTCCTCTGTTGAGCGCTCAATCTCTTTATAAAACTCAGGCGCTCCACGGTACGGATGCTCAGGCGGCGAGGCATCCAGCGCCTTGCGCCCTAAGCGCGACGATATATTAGCTATAAATGCATCGCGGCCACGAATGGCTCCAGGATTAATGCTCATTGTGATCACCCTTTTTCTCAGTAGCTTGGGACGGAGCAGCCGATGAAGCTTGCGCTGCTGTTGTACCGTCAGCCGACGCTTTCATCTCTTGCTGGAGCTTATTCCAGCGGTCACGGAAGGATTCCTTCGGCTTCATCGGGAAGAAGCGCGACTGCGTCCATCCGGCCATCGGCCCCGGTCCTTTCTTAATGAAGCCTTTACTTAAGAAAGGCTTCTGCAAATAGTAGGCGGAATTCATCGCCACTTTATATAGCTTGGCGTTCCCAAACACGGTTTGGAACGTCTTGAAGGCGAATCGCTCAGCGATGGGGGTCAGCCCCATCTTGACCTTGCGGTTGCGAAGCTGCACCAGCATATCGTGCAGCGGAATCTTGACGGGGCATGCCTCATAGCAGGCCCCGCAGAGGCTGGAAGCGTAGGCGAGCTCGCCTGCTTCCTTCATGTCCTGCTGCAGCAACGGTGTCAGCACGGCGCCAATCGGACCGCTGTAAACGCTGCCGTACGTATGCCCGCCAACATGGCGGTATACCGGGCATACGTTTAGACAGGCTGCGCAGCGGATACAGTTCAAGACCTCTTGAAACACCGGATCGCCCAGTTGCTCGGATCGCCCGTTGTCAAGCACGATCAAGTGCAGCTCCTCCGGTCCGTCGAGCTCCCCTTCGCGCCGCGGGCCTGTAATCATCGACGTGTAGGTCGTCAGCTTCTGGCCGGTTGCGCTTCGCGCCAGCAGGTTCAGCACGACCTCTAGGTCGTCGAAGGTCGGCACCAACCGCTCCATCCCCATGATAACCACATGGGACTTCGGAATCGTGCTGACCATCCGCCCGTTTCCTTCATTCGATACCAGTGTGATCGAGCCTGATTCTGCGACTCCGAAGTTACAGCCTGTCAGTCCGATGTCGGCTTCGAGGAAATAATTGCGCAGCCGCTGCCTGGCAAAGTCAGCGAGCACCCGCGTTTCCGGAGGAAAGCTTTCGCCGGATTCCTCGTTGAACAGGTCGGCAATTTGCTGCTTATTTTTGTGGATAGCGGGAATAATCAGATGTGACGGCGTTTCCTTCGCCAGCTGTAAAATATATTCGCCCAAATCGGTCTCAATCGCTTCGATCCCATGCTCCTCCAAATGATGGTTGAGGTGAATCTCCTCGGATACCATCGATTTGCCTTTGGCTACCAGCTTCGCTTTGCGCTTATTGGCCAGCTCCATGAACGTCTGCACCGCTTCATCTGCTGTCTTGCAAAAATAAACATGCCCGCCTGCCTTGGCCACGTTGTCCGTAAACTGCGTCAAATAATAATCAAGATTGTCGATAACATGGGTACGGATTAACCGGCCGCGCTCACGCCACTGCTCCCAATCACCAAAGTCATCGGTTGCTTTGAGCTTGCCCGCCTTCAGCTTATCCGTTGTAAAAGCAACCGCCTTGCGCAGGAAATCATCGGCAAGCGCTTCCTCTGTCCGTTGCTTTAGCCCGGTTCCAATTAACGCTTTAGTGTCGACCTGACTCACTGCGCTTCACCCCTTCCTCTAGCAATTGCGCCAAATGCATAACGCGAATCGGCTTATTGTCTTTATTCAAAGCACCACCAATATTCATCAGACAGCCCATGTCGGTTCCAACTAGAACCTCCGCGTTTGTCGAGCATACATTACCTGCCTTCTCGCATACCATGGCCTCGGACATATCAGCCATTTTCACGGCGAAGGTACCGCCAAAGCCGCAGCAATCCTCTTTTTTGGGCAGATTGATCAATTCAAGCCCCTGCACATTGGCAAGTAATGCTCCGGGCTCTTCCTTAACCCCTAGCAGGCGCATCGCATGGCAGGAGGGATGGTATGTCACTTTGCTGTCAAAGCTTGCACCAACATCTGTAACTCCAAGCACGCCAACTAAAAATTGCGAAAACTCATACGTTTTCTCCACTAGCTGCTCGGCTCTTTGCAGCCATTCCGGTTCTTCCGCAAAAAGCTGTGGATAGTAGTGGTGGACCATACCTGTACAGGAGCCTGAAGGAGAAACCACATAATCGCTATGCTCAAACGCACGAATTAAGCCACGCGCGACCTCTCTCGCTTCATCTTGGTAGCCGCTGTTGAAGGCAGGTTGTCCACAGCAGGTTTGCTGCTCAGGGAAATCTACCTCGCAGCCATAACGGCTTAAGAGCCTGACTACGCTTTCACCAACCTCTGGATACAGCTGGTCAGCCAAACAAGTAATAAATAAGGATACCTTCATTGGGATACCTACCTTTTTAGTAATAGCTTTTTGTAATAGCTTGATTTTTGGGATTTAGATTATTTCTTCGATTTATTTTATACTTATCAGGTTATCAGATAAGTTGGATTTTTGGAAGTCTTTTTTTCCTGAAGAGCGGAAAAAAATAAGGGTATTGAGCAAGCCCACCCTTTCTCCGATGGTTTGCACAGGTAGTGAGGTGCTGCTAAGCAACAAACTATCCTGCCGAATTCGTCGGTAAGTTATGTATTCGGTAATGCTGCTCCCCGCTTCCTTGCGAAAATCCTAGACACATGCAGCAGGAGAACTAAGTTACAGACATGCAAAGACCACTGTTTATGTTAAATAAACAGTGGTCTTTATTGAGAATTACTTTTCACTTTATTCTTGAGCTCCATTCATTACCTTACATCATTAGAACATCTTCAGAATTGATATCATCCGATCATACATAATTGTTAAGGTTTCAAATTTTTTAATCATCAATTTTTAATCATTACATGGTTTCAAATTGTTGGTCACTTGACCGTTAAGTACTTTTGTTAGAGGTTGAGTTCCCACATGCTTCGATTGTTCCTTTAATTAAGCATGCTTCGCTAACCTACGTCATTGGACTATCCCCTCTCTGCCTCAGATCGAATTTATGGCTTAAGTTCAACTTCTTTAAGGTTAAACTTTGACGACAAGTGTTACGCTAGGGTTGGATTCCCACATGCCCCGAATGCTTCGGATCATTGAGCATGCTTCGCTAACCTACGTCATTGGACTATCCCCTCTCTGCCTTAGATCCTTTTCGCATTACTGAGATGGTGCATAATTTCAATGGTTTTCGATTGTACATTTTACATATAAGTTCAACTTTTTCAAGGTTAAACTTCGACTTCGCATCTTGACTTTGGGACTAAAGTTCAACTCCTTCAAGGTTAAACTCTAACGACAAGTGTTAAGCTAGGGTTGGATTCCCACATGCCCCGAATGCTTCGGATCATTGAGCATGCTTCGCTAACCTACGTCATTGGACTATCCCCTTTCCTTGCATTTTTTTCATTTTACATATAATTGACTTCCAGTACTAGGGTTTTGATATGCCCTAGACCGAAACTTGTAAACGAATGAAGGTTTGAAGAGTAGCTTGTGTTTGTTGTAGTTTAGTGTGCTTCTATTCTTTTGTTGTTAGTGTGTTGCTGTTCTTTTGTTAATTTCATATTAAGCTATTATTGTAATATTGTAAATATTCAGATAATTCTGTAAATCGTCTTGATAGCCCATACATTGGGATTAGCTATGCTTATACTTCATATTCCATACTATTACTCCCGTTTACTAACTATATGCCTAAACAGTTTTAATTATGAGAATCAGGCGGTTATTTTTTTAAAAATTTCAGCAGTACCTTTTCGACATGGAACAAATGCTTACGCATCGCTTCTTGGGCGGCATGAACGTCCTTGTCGCGGATTGCCTCGTAAATTGCTTTATGCTCCTCCCACAGCTGCTTGGATACCGTTTTATTGGCATACATCTGTAAGCGCCTCGTCTCGCGAATCGCTGTTTGCATCTGTGTGGAAATCGAATCGATCATCCGAGCCATGATTGAATTATGTGCTGCCTGGGCCAATGTCAAATGGAAAAGGATGTCCGAACGCTCGCCTTCCAACTCATCACCCAAAAATTGCTCCATATTTCGCAAAATCTCCGAGAACTTGGCAAGATCCTCTTCATTGCGCTTCTCAGCGGCTAAGGCTGCATTGGAAATTTCCAGCGCCTGCCGCGCTTCAATGAGCTCGATAACGGTCTCGCGGTTCATTAGCAGCGCGTCGAACACCGGCAAGTCCACATCCTGCGATTCAATGCTTCGCACATAGCTGCCTTCGCCTTGATGGATTTCAACCAAGCCCATTGCCTTTAAAGCGCTTAACGCCTCTCTTAACGTGGACCTGCCTACCTGAAACCTTTCGGAAAGCTCTTTGGCTGAAGGCAGCTTTTCTCCCGGCTGTAGCTGTCCGCTGACGATTTGCTCCTTGATCTGGTCCGCAATGACTTCATATATTTTTCGTGAAGAAACCTTTTGAATTTCCAAGCATGACGCCCCTCTTCTTCTATTATATAGTTCTTGCCTAATTATATGAGCTTGCCTGCCCATTTCGAGGATTATGCTATTTTTGAGAATTGTGCTATTACGACGCTGGAATTTATTAAACATAGCTCTGGGACGATTCCCGAAATGACCCTGGCGTTATACCAACGGTTTTACGAAATAGCCGAATAAAATAATTGTAATCAGTAATACCGACTTGTGCCGCTATTTCCTGCACAGGTATTGTACTATGCACTAGCAACCGCTTCGCCTCCTCCATCCGCAGCAGATGAAAATATTGCAACGGGCTCATGCCCGTATGCTTCTTGAGGCAGCGCGCCGCATAATCGAAATCAAAATGAAGCTGGCTTGCCAGATTCTGAGCATGGAAAGGATGGCTCAGATGCTCTCGCAAATACAGCTTGACCTGCTCTGCTATCGCATAGGAGCGCGTTGAGCGGCGGCTTGCCCGCAAGCTTGCCTGCAATTGGCTTAGCAAACGCCCCATGGCTACCTGCAGGTCTACGGCATGCTCCAAGGTTAAGCTATCTCGCAGCTTCAGTATATCTTCTAAAGTAGAGATAAGCGGATTCAGGTCAATCGCCCCATACTTGGGTAAATATAAAGCCTGCTCCGATGGATGCAGGTCACTGTCTGATCCTTTACGTACCATAGAGGACCAAGGAATATCCTTCTCCTGCATTCGTGCTACAGGCCGGCCATGGTTAAAATGCACCCAATAAACCGCGGTTGGCTCTGTGCAGGGTGAATAGCCGCAGTGGGTGTGGCCCGGCTCCAGCAGCAGCATTTCCCCGCCTTTGACCTCATAGGGAATACCATCCTCTGTTATATAAAGTGTCCCCGTGCCTACAATTAACATATCATAGACTTCGAAATTGCGCTCATAATGCTGCATGCCCGGCTTCCAGACCGAATAGCCTGCTGTTAAAAATTGCGGAAGCGGAGGTATGCGGAGTTGCAAAATTTCCATTGCATGCTCTCCCCTGTCTCAGTATGTATTGCCTTTGTTTCTAAGTTTAACGCATACAGAGCCGGGAAACAATTATTTTTAGTCGAAACTGTGCTATAAATAGTCGTTTGGATAACTATTTCCTTTTACCGAATAACGGTATAGTTTTCATGGGCTGTTCTCTTGCTCAGCGATTCTACCATTTGAATTAAGGAGTGTGCTATTCATGCGTTTTCGCCAGGTTCATTTAGACTTTCACACCTCAGAAATGATTCCTCATATCGGCAAGCAGTTTTCCAAGCAGCAATTTCAGGCTATGCTCCAAAAAGGGCATGTGGATTCCATAACCATTTTCTCCAAATGCCATCACGGCTGGGCCTACCATCCTACTGTCGAAAATGAAATGCACCCCGGTCTGGATTTCGATTTGCTCGGTGCCATGATTGAGGCTGCCCATGAGATTGATGTCAAAACACCTGTTTATTTATCAGCCGGACTCGATGAAAAGCTAGCACGCCGCCATCCCGAATGGCTGATCCGCGATATTAACGACAATACGAACTGGCTGGATGGCTTTATGAAGCCAGGCTACCACCAATTCTGCTTTAACTCGCCTTACCTCGATATTCTGGTGCGACAGGTGGAAGAGGTGGTCCGCAATTATAATGGGGATGGCATCTTTCTCGATATTGTGGGTGTCCGCAAATGCTACTGCCACAATTGTGTAAGCGCTCTCCGCTCAGAGGGAAGTGATCCGCGTGATCTCACAGCCGTTATTGCCTTGGGCGAAAAAACATATGCCAACTACACACGGCGCATTCGTGAAGCGATTGATGGCATCCGCCCAGGCTTACCTGTGTTCCACAATGGAGGCCATATTCGCCGTGGGCGTCGGGATTTATCAACGATGAACTCCCATCTGGAGCTGGAATCGCTGCCTACCGGCGGCTGGGGCTACGACCACTTCCCGCTCTCGGCGCGTTACGCACAGGGGCTTGGTATGGATTATTTGGGGATGACCGGCAAATTCCATACCACCTGGGGCGAATTCGGCGGCTATAAGCATCCTAATGCGCTCCGCTATGAAACCGCGCTCAGCATCGCCAATGGCGCCCGCTGCTCGATTGGCGACCAGCTACATCCTGAAGGCTTGATGGATCCAGCCACCTATGAGTTGATTGGGCTTGCTTATAGTGAAGTCGAGCGTAAGCAAGCATGGTGCACGAATGTTACCAACATAGCTGATGTGGCCTTGCTGTCTGTTGAAGCTATCGCTTCCTTAAAGGAAGAGAAGCGGGAGGAACGCGCGGGCTCAAGCGATGCAGGCGCGATACGCATGCTGCTCGAGGGCAAAATTTTATTTGATGTAGTAGATCTGGAGAGCGATTATACTCCCTATCGTGTATTGATCCTGCCCGATGAAATTTCGGTCGGTGCCACGCTACAAGCGAAGCTGGATGCTTATTTGGCCCAAGGCGGCAAGGTGCTGGCTACGGGCCGCTCTGGGTTGAATGAAGCGGGCGATGCTTTTGCCATTGAGCTTGGCGTAGCTTGGGAGGAGCCGAACCCTTTTAAGCCCGACTATTTCCGCCCCAGCTTCGAGCTTGCCAACCTGCCCAGCGCCTCATTTATTTTCTATGGAGATGGACAACGCGTCAGTTTGACAAGCGGAACGGAGCTTGGCAAGCGCGAAAATCCTTATTTTAACCGTGATGTCTTTACATTTTGCTCACACCAGCATACACCAAGTGCTGGACAGTATGGCGGGCCCGGTATGGTTCAAAGCGCTAATGGCATCTATTTGGCCTGGAATGTTTTTGCCGATTATGCGACTAAAGGCAGCTTGGCTTTGAAGGAATGTGTATTGGCTGCCTTAGAGCTTCTGCTGCCCGGCAAAACCCTGCGCACCAATCTTCCTGCCCAAGGCATTGTGACGCTGATGGAGCAGCCGGGGGAGCAGCGGTATATTAACCATTTGCTATATGCCTCTCCTGTTAAACGGGGCAATGGTGTTGAAGTGATCGAGGATATTTTGCCCATTTATGATACCCAAGTAACGCTTGCGCTAGGTAAAACTGTGAAAAACGTTTACTTGGCTCCCCAGATGGAGCCATTACCGTTCGAGATAGGCGAAGCAGGTTCGGTCAGCTACACCTTGCCTAAGCTTATATGTCATCAAATGGTTGTGCTTGAGGTGTGATGGTTGGATAAGGTGATAAGGTGACGGTTTGACTCTCCCCTTTAGGCTGTGTAGTATAGAACTGGAATATAAAGCTAGAATGGATACAACATAGCTATTAAGGAGAGATCAAGATGACCTTGCTTAATCAGACTGCGATCATTACGGGTGCGGGAAAAGGAATTGGCAGGGCTACCGCCTTTGCCTTGGCCAAAGAGGGCGTCAATCTCGGATTGCTGGCGCGAAACCATGCCGAGCTTGAAGCGCTACAACAAGAATTGACAAGCACATATAGCATCAAAGTAAGCATTACTACGGCGGATATTTCGACCAGAGCAGAAGCAGAGCGGGCAGTGGCAACGTTAATAGCGGAACTCGGCTCCCTTGATATCCTCATCAATAATGCCGGAACAGCGACGTTTGGCACCCTAATCGATATGGAGCCGGAGCAGTGGGAACAGATTATCCAAACCAATCTGATGGGTACGTATTATGTAACTCGTTCCTCCCTGCCAACGATGCTGGCGCAAAAGAGCGGAAGTATCATTAATATCGCTTCTACTGCAGGTGAACGCGGCTTTGCGACTGGCTCTGCTTATTGCGCTTCGAAATTCGCTGTGCTTGGCATGACCGAAGCGCTTATGCAGGAGGTTCGCAAATCGAACATTCGCGTTACTGCGCTCACACCCTCAACCGTGAATACGCCGTTGGCTGTTAATGCCGGCCTCCCCATCGGTGACGAGGATCGTATGATGCAAGCGGAGGATGTAGCCGAGCTCATCCTAGCTGCTCTGAAATTGCCACAGCGTGTTTTCATGAAAACCGCTGGAATTTGGACAACAAACCCGCAATAAACGCAATTACAATGAAATTGTAGAAAGGTATGCACATACCTTTGCTCATGCATATGTCTAGGCACATTATCATGATTGTAAGCTTTCTTTCACGCCAACATCCCCTCCAAGGACTTACACCAGGAGGGGATTTTTATTGGTTTCATTATTGATCCACATTTGATCCTGTGATTCATTCTTACATAGGTTAAAAGAGCCTTTCAGCTTTTCACCTGCTTAAATTCTGAAGGCGAGATACCAGTGAATTTTTTGAAACAAACACTAAAATATTGCGGATTGCGATAGCCAACCTTTTCAGCTACCTCATACGACTTTAGATCGGACATCCGCAGTAGCTCCATTGCTTTGTTCATGCGAAGCTGGTAGAGAAAATCGCTGAAATTAATATTTTTTTCTTTTTTGAAAATAATGCTTAAATACGTAGGGCTGATATGCACGATGTTCGAAACATCTTGTAAGGAAAGCCCCTCTTGATCGTAGTGAAGCTCCATATAGGCAACAGCCCGATGGATAAACCTTTTCACTTGATGGTCACGTTGATCGTTAACAATCGCAATAAGCTGAATGACAAGCTGGCGAATGGATGCGAAAATTTCATAGACCGTTTGCATCTGCTGTTGCTTCGTATAGACGGCATAGAAATCATCCAATTGCTTCGCCTGCCCCTCCAATTCCTTATACAACCAGACGGTAACCTCCACACCAATCAATCGCATGCGGGACAAGGAAACGGATTGGCTCTCTATAATGGACTGCTCCATGCTGCTCAAAATCACAAGCGCTTCTCGCTCCAAGCCAAGCTTAACCTTGAGTGCCAATTCTTTTTCCAGATCGTTCAATTCAACTGCTTCCTTGTGAGGAGCATCGCCGGTATCAGCCACGGTCAGGACACGATTCGTTCCCAAAATATGCCTAAATTCCAATGCAGAGCGTGCACCTTGATAAGAAAACGCGATTTCCGAAGCCGGCCCATACGCAAATCCGATGCCTGCGGTCACTGTGGTTTTCAAATATTTCTCTACATTGCCCCGAATCTTCTCGGCAATCTCGTAAGCCTGCTGCTCAGCCTCCATCTGCCCGCTTTCCGCACATAGGATAAGTACAACCTCATCCTCAAAGGAATTAAACACAAGCCCATTGCCCAGGCTGGCAAGCGTTTCTTCTGCTACGTTCAGCACACAGTATTTGAGCACCTCTTTGCCGAAACGATTCTGGTATTCGGGGTAGCTGTAATCATCGGCCTTCAATAGAATAACCGCATAGTGTGAAGCGGCAAGATTGATGCCTAGGAAGTCACTGCCCGAGCTGATTTCAAGAAGAGAAAGCTTACCGTCAACCAGCTTCTCAAGAAATCGTTGCTTAAGAAGCGGCATACCCTCGACGACCTTTTGCCTCATGACAGACTCATATTCAAGCTCCTTCATCGCCCGCTTGGCAGTCTCGAGCAATTTATCACTGTCCACAGGCTTCAATAAATAATCGAATACCTTGAGCTGCAATGCCCGCTTGGCAAATTCAAAATCATCATAGCTCGTCAGCATAACAATCTTCGTCTCCGGGTACGCCTTAACGACCTGCTCTGTCAACTCGAAGCCATCGACAAAGGGCATGCGGATATCTGTAATAATGAGCTGGGGGCGCTGCTCAGCTATTAGCTTCAAGCCTTCCTCCCCATCGGATGCGGAGCCAACAAGCTCGAAACCGTTTCCATGCCAATCGATGTTTTTGCTTAACCCGCGAATAATAATGACTTCGTCATCGATGATGGCTACTTTATACATGACAGGGATCTCCTCCTGAGCGTCTTTTGTAGGAAAACTTAATTCGTAAGCATCATCTGAGCTTTCCAACGGAAAACTACTGTTTTCTAAAGGTTACAATAGCTACAGTCCCTGTTCCGAGACCACTTTCATAGCTGAGGCCATACGACATGCCGTAATTCAGCTGCAGCCGCTTGTGTACATTGCACACACCAAAGCCAACTGCTTCTTCACCCATCGTGACCTCCAGCAGGGCACGGTTAATGTGTGCTAGCTGCTCAGCCGACATTCCAGCTCCATTATCCTCCACACGGATCACACCATCCTCACCGCGGATCGTTCCGATAATGTGGATATGCCCTTTCGTACGGATTTGCTTCATACCATGATAGATCGCATTCTCGACTAGCGGCTGCAGGGTCAGTTTGACCATTTTGAAGTCCAATAGCTCCGGATCAATGTCAATGCTATAAGTAAAGCTGTCGCCATAGCGCATTTGCTGAATCGTAAAATAATGGTTGATATGCTCAATCTCCTGGGATACAGGAATAATTTCACTGCCTTTACTGATCGAAATGCGGAAGAAATCGGCGAGTGCGGATACCATTTGGCTGGCTTCCTTCTTCTCGTTCATTTCTACAAGATGCTTAATGGAATACAGGGTGTTGTACAGAAAATGCGGCCTGATCTGAAATTGCAGCGCCGCGAGCTCCGCCGACCGCTTCTTTTCTTGTTCTTCCTCAACCTGTACAAGCAAATGTTGAATGCGTTGGATCATATCGCGCATCCCCCGGTTCAATACTCCAATTTCATTGTTCGGGTATTCCTTGAATTCAATATCGAGATTGCCCTCTTCAATGGTATTGATTTTGCGGGTTAGCTGGATGATCGGCTTCGTAATAAAATTGGCCAGAACGTTAGATAGCAGGATCACGACCACGAATAAAACGGACATAACCGCCATGCTCACGTACTTGATGTAGCTGACCTTGTTCAGCAGCTCTTCCTTGGGAATGACCGCGGCAATTTTCCATTTGTTGATTCTAAGGGTATCGTAGACGACCAGCATTTCTTTGCCATATTCATTTTTGATCGTCATTTGCCCGGACGCTTGCTTCGTTTGCAGGATTCGGAGCTGTAGCTCAGCATCCTTAATATCATACTTCTCGGCAATTTTCTTATAGGTGATTAAGCCGTCCTCGCTCACAAGACAGAGATAGCCATTTGTACTGATGGTTGGTGTGGTTAAAATCGTTTGGAAAAACGAGTCTTTAATATTAAACAAAATAATCCCTTTACTGTGGTCTACGTCCTTGCCTAGCAGCTTATATAAACTAACGACCTTTCCGTTGTAGTTTTTATTTAGCGACAGCGCGATGGGGTCGGTATGCAGGGTAAGCCAATGGATCACGGAGGTTGGGTCAGTTGCCTGTCTAAGCTTGTAAGGCTCAAGTGAAATGTTGACTTGCGCGGTCAGGTCATTTTTTCTATAAAAAGCAGGGCGATTATAGTTGTAATAGAGCAGCGTCGAATCAATTAACGCCCTATCGGGGAATGCGCGGTTCAGTGCTTTATTCAATAATAAATAATCGTCCGATTGTAATTGGTACTCAGAGCTTTCCGTGCGGGCCGTAATGTCGGACAAATCGGAATCACTGTCAAGAATAGTCAGGCTGGTTACTACATCGGTTAATTTATCATTCAAAAAACTCTGGGTTTGCGACACCGTATCGGAAATGCTTGTAAACGCATTTTGTTGTAATTGATCGGTTGCGAGCAAATAGGAGAATAAACCAGTAATAAAAACCAATAGCATCATAATCGGAATAAATAATAGCAAGATCGATGATTTCAGTGAACGGTTGCGAATGAACGACAAGTCTAATCCCCCCATGGTTTTATGATAGCACAAGGCGAAGGCGAACAGAGGTTTTTATGGAAATAACAACCAAATCCCCCTATACAGCGCTGATACCTGCCCGAATAAACGGGAGTTACAGCGCTGACTAGAAGGACAGTTTGCCACTATTCCATGAAGGGATACATTAAATCAGTATTTCATGTTATTTCTTGATACTCTTATCGTACTCAGCCTTAGCCTTCTCCATCGCGCTGGCCCAGCCATCAAGGAAAGCTTCGGATGTCATCGATCCGGACATAACCTTCTGGAAATTAGGCTCCAAGGTTTGCGCCAATATGCTGCTGTAATCCGGCAAGTAAATCGGAACATCAAGCACGACAGTATCTTTGTCTGCCATTACTTTGGCTCCGTCTTGGATGTGCTGTGATTTCTTTACATAATCGCTTTGCAGCGCGTCGGCGTTAATTGGCATCTGCCCGATTTTTTCATTCCAGTACGCCTGCGATTCGCTAGAGAGAATGAATTTGAAAAATTCCCACGTTTCCTGTGGATGCTTGCTGTTTTTGAAGATACCGTAGCCATTGGCACTTGGGGCTACGATTGTTTTACCAGTACTCGATTTGGGCAGGATCGTTGCTGCGAATTTCCCTTCGCCAATCGATTGCACATGGTTGTTGTAGGAACCAAAATTATGCTGGACGATAGCGGCTGTTCCAGTATCGAAGGTGGCGACCATTTCCTTATAAGCATTGGTGATGTCGCTGGTCGGTGTGTATTTCTTGTACATGGCTACATATTTTTTCAAAAATTCGAGATTTTTTGGATCATTGACGGTCGCTTTGCCTTTGGCATCAAAGTAGCGCTCAACACCCGAATAAGCATACATCACGGTTGTAAGTTGATTAATACTGCCCCCACCGCCGCGCATTGTGTAACCAAAACGGTTCTTGCTGGCATCTGTCAGTTTCTCAACATCCTTGAAATAATCATCCCACGTTGTCGGCGGATTCAGGCCCGCCTCTTTGATCCAATCTGACCGGTACCAGAATACGTCCATATACATGGTGCCCGGAATTTGGTAGAGCTTCTTGTCCGGCACCAAGGTGCGGTTGTATTCAATTAGGCTTTTGGTGATTTTATCCTTGTCGCTCCATTTATCGAAGTAAGGATCAAGCGCCAGCAGCACGCCCTTGGCGGCAAAATCAGAGATCCAGATCGCATTGATCCCCGCAATATCCGGCGTGTCGTTAGAAGCGATAGCAACGTCGTACTTTTGCTTGGCTGAGGTGCTGGGAATCCCGACGTATTCGACGGTGATGTTCGGATTTTTAGTTTGGAAGCGCTTAATAATTTCTTGTAAATACGGAGTACGGTCGGGTCCAGCATTCTCATCCCAGAAAGTGATCTTCACGTTCTCTGCGGGTTTGGCTGGATCCGCAGGTTTGGTTGTATCTGCAGGTTTGCTGCTGGCTGGACTGGGAGTTGCTGCACCGCCTGCGCTGTCACCACTCCCGCAGCCTGCCATCAAAACAGAGAAACCGAGCGCTCCCATCGTAAGCATCGAAACCATTTTTTTTACCATGTTCCATCTTCCTTTCCATCTCCTACATATATGCTAATCCCCGAGGGAAATTAGTTCAAGCTTAACCTTTGACCGCACCAGAGCCCATACCCTGAACCAGATATTTTTGAACAAAAGCAAACAAAATGACGGCAGGCAACAAAGAAATCAAGCTTCCGGCAGCAAGTGCACCGTAATGGATATCGAATTCTCCCTGCATATAACGCAAGCCGACAGGCAGCGTGAACAGAGCGGGTTTACTTATGAACATTAGAGCAAATAGAAACTCGTTCCAAGCATTAATAAAGGTGAATACGGTGGTTGCGACGATACCAGGCAGCAGAATGGGGAAGATGACGAGAAAAATCGCTTTAAGCCGGCTGCACCCATCGACCATCGCCGCTTCCTCCAGCGCCTCAGGAATATTGCTGATAAACCCACTCATTAGCAGTGCATTAAAAGGAAGCTGGAACGTGCTGTAGGTGATGATGAGTGCAAACAGATTACTCGTCAGCCCAAGCTGCTTGAAGATCATAAATAACGGGATGAGCAGCATCGCGCCCGGTACAAATTGTGTACATAACAGCATGATCATAAAGGCACTCTTGCCTTTGAACTTAAATCGGCTAATCGCATAGCCAACCAAGACCGAGCAGATCAACACAATGATGACGGTCATCGCTGAGACGAACACGCTATTTTTGAAAAAAACCGAGAAGCCTACATTGTTCCATGCTACAATATAATTTTCGAAGGTGACAAGCTCCGGCCAATACCTGATTGGCAAGCGGGTAATTTCGCCCTCCGACTTCAGGGAGGTGACGACATTCCAATACAGGGGGAACAAGGTGAACGCCGTCGCCAGTAGCAGCGGCAGTCTTAATACGAATAATCGATCCAAGCTTCGTAGCATTGGTCTAGACCTCCTTGCCAAAGCGGCTCAGTTTCAGGTAACCCATCGCGAACACTAGCAGAATGATAAAGCTGATAACCGTCAGCGCCGAGCCGTACCCGAAGTTTTGAGCAATAATCGCCTGATTCGCTACGTACATAGTCAGTGTGGTGGTTGCATTGGCCGGTCCGCCGCCAGTCATCGTGAAGATCAAATCAACATTGTTAAATTCCCAGACCGCCCGCAGCAGCGTAGAGAGGATAATCGAATTTTTCAAAAATGGCAGCGTAATGTGGATGAACGACTTCCATCTCCCTGCGCCATCGACCGTGGCCGACTCATACAAATCCTGCGGAATCGTCTGTAGCGCTGCTAACATCGTAATGGTAAAGAAGGGAATACCTCTCCACAGCTCGGTAATGATGATGGCAGGGAACACAGTGTTCATATCCGCCAGCCAGGCAAAGTTCGTGTTGATCAGCCCAAGCTTGATGAAGATACTGTTGACCAGCCCCATATGTTCGTTGAGCAGCAGCGACCACATCGTGGATGTAATAACCCCCGAGACCGCCCATGGCATAATCGCAATGGATCGAAATAGTCCACGCATAGCGAAGGTTTGCGTCAGCAGCAAGGCAATCAGCAGGCCGAAGAGAAGCTGGAATACGACCTCGATGGACACCCATTTGAAGGAAATGAGCAAGCTGGAATAAAACAGCTCGTCGGTAGTGAAGATCGCTTTGAAGTTATCCAAGCCGACAAATCCATTGTAGTAGGGCTTGGAAGGGTTAAAGTTTTGAAAGCTGTAATAGAATACATTCGCCATCGGGTAGAACAGGAAGCCCATAATTAGCAGTACAGCGGGAGCAATCAGTAAATAAGGCATCCAGTTGGTTCGTTGCCGTTTCTTGCGATGTTGCAAGCGCTGTTTTGTCACGTTGCCTGGCATCTTATCCATGTAAGTGGAGTTGGTACTCATCGGGTTCCTCTCTTTCTCGGAAAACTCGGAATGACGACGGCAGGTTCGTCGTTCTTCGTTGGGTATGTATTAACTATACTGGCAATTCCCTATATCTGGAATGTAATATCTTTATCGCTTTGTTAAATATCTTTTCACCTTTATGAGCGGCACTAGGCAAGCCGATTGCCATATGGACAGCACACACCAAAAAACCACCTGGTTATCAATACCAAGTGGTTCGGATGAAAATTCCCTCTATGAAAAGCTCCCTTTACTTTAGATCACCTGCTCCGTGTCTTCTCGTAACTTGCTTTATATTCGTCCATCATTTGGGAGCCGCCGGCTTTTTTCCACTTCTCGATCTCGGCCTGCCACCCCGCATCATCAAGCTTACCCATGATGTATTTGGTTTGCGCGTCCCAGATCATCTGCTCCAGCTCTTTTCCGCGTTCTGAATACGTCGTGGAATTTAAAGTCAGAGCGGGGTTGGGGATCGAATATTTCGTATTCTCCTTGGCTACCGCAATTCCCTTCTCTCCAATCGGAATGTCCTTTAGCAACAAGCTGTTGTATCCCTCCATATAGGGAAGATTATCACGGTATGGCTTCACTTCTCTTTGGAAGGCAGTGAGATCTTTAAACTCTGCTTTGTTGTCCGCAGTCTTCACATAATGCTTGCCTTCCACACCGCGCTGCAACAACGTTGTAGCATCCGGGTTCATTACATTGTCAAGGAATTTCAATAGCTTCTTTACCTCGGCTTCCGTTTTCACAGTAGATTTCGGAATGACATAAATACCGGAGTTACCAGTTTGACCGGCAACGCGAATGCCTTTGGGACCGGCCAACGGTTCCACATCCACTACACCCTTTGGATCAACCTTGGATAGGCGATCCTGCTGGCTTTTCCCGGTCTGCGCTACGGCAATTTTGAGTCCTGCCCGACCCGAATCAAATAGCTTCTCCGCTTCGGTAGAATCAAATACAGCAAAATCCTGGTTAATCAGCTTTTCATCGTATAAACGTTTGAACAGCTTCAACACATCATTGTATTCCTTGGAGGTAAACTCCGGTTCAAAGCTGCCGTTCACAGTGGACCACTTATTCGGACCGCCTAAACCGACAGCAAATCGGGTCAATAGCGAAGCTTGACCTTCATTATACTTTTTAAACAATACGATACCATACGTATCATTTTTCCCATTTTTATCCGGGTCGTTAAGGGTCATAGCCTTAGTTACATCGTACCAATCGTCAATCGTTTTAGGCACCTTCAGACCGAGTCCATCCAACCAATCCTTTCGAAACACGATGGCCGCCCGCGCAATTTCTGAAAAAATAGGAATACCGTATACCTTTCCATTCACCTGTATGTTATCGAAAAACTGCTGGCTCTGGGCAGACAAATTTTTGTAATCCTTTAGATAAGGACCTACTTCCCAGAACAAATCGGACTCCATAGCGCCAATAATGTTTGGCGTATACTGCACTTTAAGCAGCTGAGGCATTTCATTGGAGGCAATCATCAAATTGACCTTATCATCATATGCTGCACCTGGAATCCATTGAATATCTAATTGGGTGTTTGTGTATTTCTCAAGTAGCTGTTCTACTTCACTGTCTTTATTCGGAATATCGCCAACCTGGGCCAGCGCTATACTGATGGGCAAGGGGGTATTATCTTCTTTAACCAGAGCAGCAGGTTTATTGTCTGGTGCTCCACCACAAGCAGCAAGTGACATCGATACAATAAGCAGTGCTGCCATTAGGGTCATTCTTGATCTCTGTGTCGTTCTTGATCTCGGCTTCATTATATAATCCCCTTCCCTTTATGATTAAATTATCCTTTAACCGAGCCTAGCATAACCCCTTTGGCAAAATGCTTTTGCAAGAACGGATATACAGCAAGAATCGGTAGTGTAGCAAATACGATAACTGCCATCCGTATCGTTAGCGGTTGAATCTCGGTTTCATCGAAGCCTGTATCGCCGATTCGGCTTTGAGCCAATATAACGATCTCACGAAGCAGTACTTGCACAGGCCATTTCTGATTATCGTTGATATACATAATGGCATTAAAAAATTGATTCCAATGCGTAACCGCATAAAACATACCAAAGGTAACCATAGCGGGCATCGATAAAGGCAAGACGATCCGGAACAAAACACCGACGTCGCTGCATCCGTCAATTCGAGCCGAATCCTCCAGCCCATCGGGAATTTGCTGAAAAAAGTTTTTCAATACGATTAGGTTGAATGCGCTGATAGCGTTGGGAATCATCAACGACCATAAGGTATTCGTGAGTCCCATTGCTTTTACAACAAAATAAGTGGGTATCAATCCTCCACTGAAGAGCATCGTAAATAATACCGCCATTAAAATAAATTGACGTCCCCGAAGAGTTTGACGCGCAAGCGGATAAGCCATTAATGAGGTCAACAGCAGGTTGATAAAGGTACCGACGACGGTAATGTAGATCGATACGAACAAACTGCGAATCAAGGTATCGGTTGAAAATATATATTTGTAAGCGGATAAGGAAAACTCTTTGGGAAATAAAATAAATCCCCCTTTGGCAACCTCATGCGGACTTGTAAACGATACGGCTAGAATATAAATAAAAGGAAGTACAGTCGCAAGGCTTATTAGGGTAAGCAGCCCATAGTTTATACTGTCAAATATTTTATTGCCTAATGTACGGTCATAATTCATCAGCTTACACACCCTCCTGTTCTATTCGTCCTAATATACGCCTTCCTCGCCGAACTTCTTAGACAGCCAATTGGCTCCCATAACAAGCAACAATCCGATTACGGATTTGAATAATCCGACTGCCGCGCTATAGCTGAACTGTGACTGCGTTAAGCCTTTGACATAGACATAGGTGTCAAACACTTCCCCGACCTCACGGTTCGTTGACGTCAGCATCAGGAAGATATGTTCAAAACCAGAGTCCAAGAATGAACCCAAACGTAAAATGAGCAGAATGACAATCGTGCTTCGAATGGCTGGAAGCGTAATATGCCATACCTGTCTCCAGCGATTAGCTCCATCCATGCGTGCAGCTTCATACAATTGCAAATCGACTCCCGAAAGCGCTGCTAGAAAAATAATCGTGCCCCATCCTACCTCTTTCCAAATCGACTGCGTGACAATCATCGTACGAAACCATTCCGGCTCTAGCAGAAACGCAATTTTTTCACCGGTAATAACAAACAAGAGTTCATTTAAGATCCCGCCTTCGGTAGTAAGTAGCATATAAAATACACCTACTACAACAACCCAAGAAACAAAATGCGGAACGTATATTAATGTCTGTACGAATCTTTTGAAGCGCTCTCTTCTTACTTCATTCATCATTAACGACAACACAATCGGCAGCGGGAAAAAGAACGCCAAATTATAGATGGCGAGCAGTCCAGTATTACGAAATAACATCCAAAACTGCGGTTCACTGAAAAATCGCTCGAAATGCTTCAAGCCAACCCAGTTACTATTCAACATCCCAAGATGTGGCTTATAATCCTGAAAGGCAATAATGAGCCCGTACATGGGGATGTACCTAAAAATAATGAAAAATATAACCCCTGGTAACAGCATAAAATACATCCACTTATCACGAATCAATTCCTTCATGAGCGGGCTGCGGTGACCCGCTTTATTTCTTATCAGCACTGCTCCGTTGTCCGTCTGTGAATCCATGGGTTGTCCTCCTGACATTAATGATTAGCATGATGGTATAGCTAATTATTGTCCGATTTACCGTAACATTCTATAGTTTGAATTTAACTTGTGTTAAATTTGCTTCTTGTTGAACTGATGTCGATACTTTCCGGGAGTCATATCCACAATTTTGCGGAACGTGCGAATAAACGCAGTTGTGTTCGTATAATTCAGCCTTTCAGCAATTTCAGAAACCTTCCATGACGTATTTTCTAGCCAGGTTTTCGCTATACTCATCCGATAATCCGCCAAATATTCGCTGAAATTGATATTCATTTCCTTCTTGAATACCCTGCTTAAGTAGACGGGATGAAAATTCATAATGGATGCACACGCCTCCAAAGAAATCTCCTGATCGTATCTTTCATGAACAAGCTTGATCATCTGATTGGCTATATTTAAGTACTGGGATTCGGCTTGTTGATTTAAAAAGTTAATTATCGGATCAAAAAGCTCGCCTTTAAACCATTGTATGATAGACTCCAGAGTAGTTAGTTTCAGGAAATGTTCAACGGTAGCTTTTTGGCCCAGTACCAATTTGACTGAACCTCCCTGCTCCTGAACAAGATGGTAGGATTTCGAAATCAACTGCATCATGAGTACAGGGTATTCATTGAAATGGATGCCTTTCTCCACAATGGCCGATATATAGGTATCGAATATAGTATCGACTGCTTCTACATCACCAGCCTTTAAAGCAACACCTAACTTATCCTCAAGAAGCTTTAGTTGCGTATAAACCGTCACTTCCATTGTTTTCTTACCAGCGTCTATATCCTCGTAATGAACAATGATATCCTGCCCCAGGCTCATACGACACTTCAAGGCCTCCAGACATTCCCTATAAGCCATCACCGATTTGGTCACCTTATCAAAAGGTTTGCTAATCCCAATGCTGACCGGCAGCTGAAGAAATTCTTGAACTTTGCCCTTGATTAATCCCGCAATTTCGAAAAAGTGCAGCTTCTGTTGCGCATCATGGTCATAAGGACAGAGCAGGAGGGTTACCTGCGACTGATCCAGCAAAATCGGGCTAAACCGATCATCCTTCGCAATTAATTCGCCTATGATATTATTAATAGCGAATAGCAAAAGCTCCTTATCATGCTCCTGATACCGTGTTTCCTCCAGCGAATCAATCTGTACAGCCATTACCACAAGCCGCTTCCAGCGTGTAGGAAATCCGAATATTTGTGCGCGGTAGGCAAAATCAGCATCCGAAATTTGACCCGCAAACAGCTTCAGCATGAAAAATTCATTTAATTGATTGAACTGTCCTCGAACCTGCTGCTGGAGATTTTTCTCCGTGCTGAATAAGGTGCGGAACCGTTCTTCGATTGATAAAAATTCATCTTTATGATCATGGTCATCCACTTTGATGTCTTTGGTAAATTCAAAAAGCCGCTTAATCGGAGAATACATTTTCCGGCTTCCATACAAAGCAATCAGAGCGACTAATGCAAAGATAATAGTACAAGCAATAAAGGTGATCCAAGCAATCTTCTTGGATTGTTTTGTAATGTCCTTGATCGATACGGCAGAGACATAAATCCAACCATTATAGGATGAAGACCGGAAAGTAATCCCCATATCCCGACCTAACAGATCAGCATTAAAAAAACCAGACTGCTCTTTAGTCGCAATAATACGTTCGGCTACCAAGGAATGAATCTCCTTATTACTATCCATATCGCTGCCTTCAGAAAGAAAATCCTGTCCATTGCTATCAAGCAAGAATACCTCCCCCAACTTATTGTTAGAGGACAGCAGGTCCTTCACTTCGCTGTTAGCAATTTCCACGATTAGCAACGCCTTCGGCTGGCCTTTGTTCGTTATAACAGGAACTTTAAATACCATCCGTATTGCTTTGGAAATGTTGCCTTCTTCAGGTTCTGCTTCACTTATATGGGCCTCAGCTTCATTGCTACTGTTCTTGACGGGAATCCAGAACAAGTTGTTGGGATATTGTGCATAGGAAGCTATCAGATCATGCTCCTGATGGGTGCTGAATTTGCGAAAGGTTGCAAAGCTGACCATCCAATCCTTTTGCAGATTGACCAAATAAGCCTCTCGGATGCTTGTGAACGTCTGCAAATTATACAATCCTTTAGATAAATCACGAATGTCGAAAAAGTCGTCTGCATTTAAGCTTTTATCCAATGAATACGCTACCAATGGAGAGTTTAAATATTGCAATGAAGTCAGCTCCAACGTTTTCAAAGCCTGTTCCACCCGCATTTGTGTTTGCAGAAGAACCTGCATATTCCCTTCCTTGACCTTCTCCTCGATATCTCCTGAAGCTATGTAATAAGAAATTACACCGATCGAGATGACTGAAATTGCTGCCAGAATAAAACTAAAACCAAGTAGGCGCAACATAAATTTAGGCATAGGGTAATCTCCTCCTGTCTTCATGTATCGGAAAAGACCTTGCCAACGGCAAGGTCCTCTGCTTGGTAGCGTAACTAGTTGATTCCTTAATTATTTTTTGTTTTTTGCATAGGCCGCTTCATATTCTTTTATCAAGCTGTCACCACCCGCTTTACGCCATTTTTCTACTTCGTCCGCCCATCCCGCATCATCAATTTTGCCTACGATATATTTCGTCTGCGCATCTGCTATTAAGGTATCCAGTTCTTTACCTCGCTCCGTGTATATCTTGGAAGATAACGTTAATGCAGGATTAGCTATTGCATATTTAAGACCCTCAGGCTCCATTTTATAGCCTTTCATGGCAAGCTCTGTATCTTTTAACGGAGGTACATTATACGTTTCAAAGTTCAGCAGATTGTCACGGTAAGGCTTAACCTCGCGATTAAAGAGAGTTAAATCGATCCATTCGACAAAGCCGTCGGATGATTTCTTATGGTGGACACCCTCAATTCCGCGTTTTTGCAAGGTTGACATATCTTTATCCAATAATTTATCCATAAACGCCAGCAATTGTTTGAGTTCAGCTTCGTTTTTTACAGCTGATTTCGGAAACGCCAGAAAACCGTTATTACCTGCTTGACCGGCAACTCTTGGTCCTTGCGACCCTTCCCATGGGGCAATGTCCAATTGAGCCGTACTCACCACCTTAACGATACGATCCTGAATATTCGCAGCATTGGTGGCCAATCCATTGATTTTAATAACTGCACGACCTGCTTCAAATTGCTTATCCATTTCCGTACTATCCAAAGCCGGGAAGTCCTGATTAATAAGTTTTTCGGTATAAAGACGTTTGAACAGCTTCATAGTGTCTACAAATGGTGGAGTCAGAAATTCGGGGGTGAATTTCCCGCTGTTATCAACACCCCATTTATTAACTCCCCCTTGGCTTACTGCCACACGGGTTAGAGTGGAGTTGTTACCATCATTATACTTTTTTTCCAGCATAAGTCCATAAGTATCATTTTTCCCGTTTTTATCAGGATCATTTAATGTTAACGCTTTCACAACACTATACCATTCATCAAGTGTTTTTGGAACCTTCAAGCCCATGGAGTCCAGCAGGTCTTTCCTATAAACAATCGCGTTCCGCCCGATTTCGCGGTAATTGGGAATTCCGTAAAGCTTGCCATCCACTTTAATATTCTCATAATATTGTTGATTTTGTGCCATCAAATTTTTATAATCTTTGAGGTAAGGGCCAATTTCCCAGAATTGATCCCCTTGAATAGTACTGATAATCGTAGGAACATAGTTGACTTTCATGATTTTTGCCATTTCATTGGATGCAATCATGATATTGATTTTCTCATCATAAGTGGAGTTGGGTACCCACTGAATAGTCAATTTGCTATTGGTATATTTTTCAATCATCTGTTCAATCGTGTTTCCTTTGGCAGGGATGTCTCCTACCTGGGGCATTACAATCGATACCTCTAAAGGTTTCGTGTCTTCTACCTTTGTACTGCCTGTAGTACTCTCTGTTTTATTGGAAGCTTGCTCCCCTGCACAGCCTGCTAAAACCCCTGTGGCCATTGTGATCGTACCTATTAATGCGAACCACTTTTTTTGCGTCCTGTTCATCTGGCAATTACCCCTTTTCCGACTCTAAATTTTTAGTATCCGGCTGCGAAAATTATACTTACAGTAAGTGCATGTCAGCAACCAAGTCTGCAACAAGGAAAATATAACATCCGACCCAGTTACAAACAATCCTCTTTATTTAACTTGTTGGAAAAACACGATGGATTCGCCAGTTTGATAAGCTTTTCCTCATATCAAAATCCTCTCCAAGTAAAAATCACTTAGAGAGGCGTTCGAAAAAATTCGCGAAATTGGATTAAGCTTATTTACTTTTTAGCCAAATATTTGCGTATATCAAAACCAACAGCAACGACAATAATCAACCCTTTGATGATTAGCTGCCAATATGGGTTGACCCCTATGAAGGTTAATCCGTAGTTGATGACACCGAAGATCAGGACACCTGCCATAATCCCAGGCACGGTACCGATTCCACCAGCTGTAGAGACCCCTCCCACCACACACGCAGCGATAGCATCCAGCTCGTACATGTTGCCGTAGTTATTGGTAGCCCCGCCTGTTCTAGCTGCCTCCAGCACACCACCAAGACCATAAAGTGCACCGGCAAAGCCATAAATGTACAACAGGTTCCGCCTGACATTAATACCCGAAACGGTTGCCGCTTGAATGTTGCCGCCGATCGCGTACATATTTTTCCCGAGCCGCGTTTTATTAAACACCACCCACACGATGATCGCAACGACGACGGCGATAATGACAATATAAGGGATGGAATAAGGACCGTTGGGACCTATAAAGCCAGTGCCGATATTCGTAAAGTCTTTCCTTAGCCCGGCAATCGGCTGCGATTCATTCGGCTTCAGGTCAAAATAGATCGAGTTCGCGCCATATACAATAACCATCGTGCCCAAGGTAGCGATAAACGGAGGAACGCTAAATCGTGCAACGATCCAGCCATTAAGCAAACCGACCACAAGGCCCGCTATAATCCCAATAGCGATTGGAGCCCATACGGGCAGCTGCGCCATCTCAGGGAAAAAGCGCCTTGGATAATCGACGATTTGCAGCATAGAGGCCGAGAGGACAGCGGTTAAACCAACTACCCGCCCCGCTGAGAGGTCGACACCTCCCGTAATCAATACAAATGCTGCACCGAGGGCAATAATGGCACGGGTTGAATTTTGCAATAGGATATCCCGTAAAATGTCCAAGGATAGAAATCGCGGGTCGGATATGGCAATCCCTGCTACAAGCACAAGCAGTACTATATAAATCGCATACTGAGTGAAGAAATTGCCTACACTTTTCGTATTCATCTGGTTTGGTTCCTTTCCCTATGACTTGTGCCTTATGCCTTGTGACTTATGACTCATGACTTATGCTTGGTAGCCAAGCGCATGATCTCTTCCTCGGTTGCCTGGCTCCCTTCCACCACTCCGGTAAGGCGTCCTTCGCACATCACCATAATGCGGTCTGACATCCCTAGCAGCTCGGGCATCTCCGAGGAAATCATCACGATGCTTTTCCCTTGCTTGGCTAGGTCTGCCATGATGCTGTAGATTTCAAACTTGGCTCCTACATCGATCCCGCGTGTGGGTTCATCAAGCAATAAAATGTCCGGCTCGGTCAGCAGCCAGCGAGCCAGCAGCACCTTCTGCTGGTTACCCCCCGAGAGGTTTTTGATCAGCGTACGCATCGATGGTGTCTTTACACGAAGCTGCTCGATGCTACGGTTGACTTCCTTCCTGTACTTTTTCTCATCCAGCAGAAAAAAAGGATTCACATATCGATCCAAATTAGCGATAACCGTATTTTCCTGGACGGACAATACCGGGAATATACCGGTTACACGGCGCTCCTCAGTCAGCAGTGCAATCTTATGCTTCTTCGCATCAATGGGAGATTTAATCCGTACCTGCTTGCCATGCATTGAGATCGTGCCCGATGCCAAGGAGCGCAGCCCAAACAGCGCTTCAATAACCTCTGTACGCTGGGCACCGACAAGTCCGCCTATTCCCAGAATTTCTCCCTTGCGAATATCGAAGGATACATCCTGAAACATTTTCGGAAACGGTGAGGATAAGCCTTCAGCTTTTAGGATCACCTCTCCGGGCACATTCGTCCGCTCTGGAAAGCGCTGGCTCAAATCACGGCCGACCATTTTGGTAATAATGAGGTCTGTCGTTAGCTCCGCTGCCGGCCACGTACCGATCAGCTTGCCATCGCGCATAATCGTAACCTCATCGGAAATACGCAGGATTTCCTCCATTTTATGAGAGATATAAATAATCGCTACGCCGCGCTGTTTCAGGCCGTCAATGATTTTGAATAAAGCCTCTACTTCATTGCCCGTGAGCGACGAGGTCGGTTCATCCATAATAATAACCTTGGAATGAAAGGAAACGGCCTTGGCAATCTCCAGCGATTGCAGCTTGGATACCGACATCGTCCCGGCAATCGTGTAAGGATCAATATCCATTTCCAAATCCTTAAATAGCTGATCCGTATCCTTGAACATCTTTTTGTGGTCGACGAATTGAAAAGGACCCCTACCTTTCACAGGAAAACGACCGAGCCAGATGTTCTCCATCACATTACGGTGCGGAACGGGGTTAAGCTCCTGATGAATCATAGCGACACCCAGATCAAGTGCGTCCTTGGAGCTATTCATTTCCACCTGGCTCCCGCTCAAATAAATCTCTCCGCCATCTGGCTTGTAGATACCAAACAGACATTTCATCAGTGTCGATTTACCCGCACCATTCTCACCCATCAGCGCATGCACGGTACCTGGACGAACCTTAAGCGTCACATTATCGAGCGCCTTGACGCCCGGGAATTCTTTGGAAATACCCTTCATTTCAAGCAATAAACCATTATCAGCCACTGCTAACGCCCCCTGCGTATGTTGAATGTATACGCAATGTATACGCCTCTTCCGATGCCTATCCAATTATTTTGATTTATTTCGCATTATTTAGCGTCATTCATATTTTCTTTCGTGATTTTTTTGTAAGGGACCCACACATATTTACCGTCGGAAATGTCATAGCCTGCATTGTCTTTATTCGGCGTTTGGCCCTGAGCCAATACGTTCGCCAGGTTCAAGGTCGCTTTACCCTGGTTTTTGGCATCATTTAATACCGTTCCGAGCAAGGTACCATCCTCCAACGCTTTGAGTGCAGGTGCCGTAGCATCAACACCAACAACGGGAAGGTATTTGCCATCCTTAAAGTATCCCTTCGCCTTCAAGGCCTCAATCGCTCCGAGCGCCATGTCGTCATTATTTGCGAATACCGCTTCGATTTTATCGCCTTGGGAGGCCATGAATGCAGCCATTTTTTCCTGCCCTTTGACACGATCCCACATCGCTGTATCCTCTGCCAGCTTTTCCACCTTCAGCCCGGAGTCCTCAACGGCTTTGATCGAAAATTTGGTACGCAGCTCCGCGTCTTGGTGGCCAGGCTCGCCTTTGAGCATGACATATTGGACAGTGCCGTCTTTGTTCTTATCCGCTTCCGGGTGGGCTTTGAAGTAATCGACGATCAATTGACCCTCCATCGTTCCGGATTGCTCGGCCTTGGCGCCCACATAATACACCTTATCCCATTTTTTCATATCGTCCGCAAGCGGCTCACGGTTGAAAAATACAACGGGGATATTGGCTGTTTTAGCTTTATCGATGATAACGCCAGCGCCCGTACGGTCAACGGGGTTAATCGCGAGAGCGTTCACTTTTTTTGTGATAAACAAGTCGACTTTATCGTTTTGTGTAGGCTGTGAGTTTTGGCTGTCTACAACCTCGGTAGCTGCTTTGCCTTCAGCCGCTGTCGTAATCGCATTACGAACGCCTGTCATAAACGTATCGTCAAATTTGTAAATGGCTACGCCGATGACCGGCTTCTTGGCCGCTGCTGCCGGAGCCGGCTCCGTTTTTGCACCAGGCGCCGGTGCTGCACCACTTGCTGCTGGAGCAGGTGTATTCGAGCCGCAGCCCACAACCGTCGCTATCAAAGCCGCTGCGAGAAGAGTCGTCATTATTTTTTTCATGTAAAGACCTCCGTTAACCTTATTTTTAATGATTTCTACATCCTTATTATCAGTGAAATCAAGTGCTATTCCCATGCAATATACTCCTGTGTTCTATGAATATCCTCATGTGTTTAAGGAATGTGTGTTAGCCGTTGGTTACTGGACAAACGGAAACAGCAGCTTTTGATTATCCAGCCAAAACATATTTTCCTGATCAATCACTTTTGTTCCGGTATCAATAAATTCAGGAATTTTGTGGCCGTCTATTGCTTGGGCTACATGTTTAACTCCCAAATATCCCATAATAAAAGGATTCTGGATGATCGTTGCCTGAATGACGCCATCCTGCAAAAAACCGATGTTCTCCGGCGTATTATCAAAGGTAACCACCTTCACTTTTCCGGCAAGCCCCATTCGGTGAATCGTCGACGCCGCTCCTATCGAGGAGATTGCATTTAATGCGACTAGCCCATCGATTGGTTGGTCCATGCCGAGCAGCTTCTCGGCCAACCCTTCGCAATGCACGGAATCGGTATCGCAATATTCCTTGTCTGCAAGCTGCACCTGTGGATATTTGGCTAACTCCTCAAGCAGTCCTGCTTCTCTTTGCCGAGTATTTTTGGTCCCTTTGTCAAAGCTCATCACAGCAATACGGCCTCGTTCACCTACCAGCTCCATCAGCTTTTTGGCGGCCTTTTGCCCAGCCTCATAGTTATTGATCCCGATGTAGCCTTTCGCTTGCGGTGAATCCGCCTCGGAGTCGATCGTAATAACAGAGATATGCTTGCTTGCCGCTAGCTCAGCTATTTCCGTAAAACCTTCGAAATCGAAATCATTAGCAGCTAGCACCAAGCCATCGGCTCCGTCCTTAATGGCCTGATGGACAAGCTCAAGCTGTCCGTTGATATCTTCTCCCCGCTCAGGTGAGGTAATTGATATCTGTAGATTAAATTCCTTGGCAGCGGCTTCTGCACCCATGCGAACGGTCTTCCAATAGTCGCCTTGGCTGGATTGGAAAATTAGCGCCACGCTTTTCAGCGATTCGGCTGGATTGGTCATATCCCCTTTAGCTGAGCAAGCGCTCAAAAGCAAGGTCGCCATCACCATAGTCGCAAATGTCCATCTATACTTCATTAAAGTTGTCATAGGTCCTCCCGTTCACTTTCCTCCCCAATAAAAGGAATCGTCAGCTTAACTAACGTCCCCTCCTCCAGCACACTTTCCACCTGTAAGCCATAAGGCTCGCCGAATGTAAGGCGTATGCGTTCATGCACATTTTTGAAGCCCACGCCCGAACCTTCATCGGATTTAGTTTCTCCAGATAAAATCAGCGCTAACCGTTCAGGAGAGATGCCCAGCCCGTTGTCCCTCACCTCAAAAATAACTTGCTGCTCCTTAACCCGGGCGGATATACAGATATGTCCTTTATCCACCATCATCTCGATACCATGATAAATTGCGTTCTCCACTAACGGCTGTAAAATCAATTTCAAGGTCTTGCAGGAAAGCACCGCTTCCTCCGCTACGATTTCATAGTCGAATTTATGCTTATAGCGAACCTTCTGGATAATTAAATAATTACGGATATGCTCCAGCTCTTCCTGTACTTTAATAATTCGCTTGCCTTTGCTCAAGCTGATACGAAAAAATTTGGATAACGAGGTAATCATCGTGATCACATCCTCGCTTTTGCCGCTGCCTGCCATACGCACTACAGAGTTTAAGGTATTGTACAGAAAATGCGGATTAATTTGCGACTGCAGCACATCCAATTCACTCTTTCGCTTTGCTTCTTGTTCATGGATATTTTGCTCCACCAGCTCGCGGATCCTGACAACCATGAAATTAAATCTGCGGGAAAGTCGTCCCACCTCATCGTCGCCGCGGATCGGAATATGAATATCAAAATCCCCATGCTCGACCTTGCGCATAGATCTCTCCAGTCGCTTGATCGGTTGCGAGATTTTGGCAGACATAAATGCAGAGATGAGCAGCACGAATCCAAGAACAACAAGCAGCAGCCACGAAATAAACCCGCTGATTTCCCTGCGCGTGGTCACGATCTCATCCATATAGGAAACGCCGATTATTTTCCACCCGATATTATTGACAGTGTTGATCGTAATGAGCCGTTTCTCCCCATTGGATTCATCCAAAAAGCTGCCGTATGTATATTTGAGCGCCTGCTCCACATTTTCATATTTGAGCCCGATATAAATTAGCTGCTGCTGCGGATGATAGATCATATTCCCCGCCGATTCATCAATGATGTACACATAGCCTTTTTTCCCCAAGCTTACCTTGCGGCATAAATCATCAATCGTTTTAAAATTAACGTCTACCAATAAAACGCCTTGGATGCTTTGGTTATTATGTTTAATCGTAATCCCCTTGCTCATCGATACCACCCATTTGTACTCACCCTTGTACAAGTTCTGGATATGAGGAAGCGAATACGACAGGTGGTTCGGATTTTCCAGTGCCGATCTAAACCAGCTTTGCTCGGTTAGCCTAGTAATGACACGCATTTCTGCGTTAGGCAGACCCGTTATCAGCTCTCCCCCGCTTGTAAATAACGCCATCGAGACAATATCGTCCCGTGAATCCAGGATCGTATCCAGCTGCTCAGCTAACCTATCATTGGGAATTCCCTCGCTGATGTTAATTTTTTTATGAACCAGCCCAAATACCTCAGCCATTCCCTTTAAATAAATGCCTAAATTTGAATTGACCTGCTCGACGATTTGCTGGTTGCTTAAGATCGTATTCCTCTCGGCAGTCTCAGAAAACTTATTGTACAGAATCACACTAACAAAAAGCATGGCCAGCACCGTTACAAGCGTAAAGGAAACCGTAATAATAAACTGGATGCTTTTTACTCTCCAAATCTCAACTAAGGCATACCGCCAGCTGCGAAGCGCTTTTTTCATTGCAAATGCCCCCTATTAATCCTTCGAGCTATTTCTATATTCCTTAGGGGACATGCCGAAATGCTTGCGGAAGGTGAAGCTGAAATAATTGGGCTCGGCGTAGCCTACCCTCTCAGCAATCTCAAATGATTTGAGATCAGTCGTCATCAGCAGCTCCTTGGCAGCCTCCATTCGGATATTCATCAGATAGCTGACGAAGGTGAGCTTGGTTTCTTTTTTGAAAATACTGCTAAAGTACCCGGTGCTAATATGTAGAAAGCTGCAAACCTTGCTAATCGAAATATCACTGTCTTGATAATGCGCCTTGGCATAATCCTTCGCTTTATCCACTAGTGTTCTATAGCTATATTGGCGGTCTGCCGCAATACAACTCATCATTTTCGTACACAAAGCAAGCATCCAACGCTTCGCCTCCTGCAAATCGGTGAATCGGTGCAACTCTGCAAAAGGATTGAAATCAGCGCCTACAATCGCGTCCAATTCCGTCCCCGAATCCTTGGCGGCCTTTAGAACAGCCGTTAATAGTTCAAGTAAATAAATTTGATAATCCTTAAAAGAAATCTGCGTATCCACAATATCAAGGAAGAGCTCATCGATAATTTCGTTCAACTCTGGAAGCGTACCCACCTTGATACAGCGAATCAAGGCTTGCTCCTTCAGCTCATCAAAGCGTAGTTTTTCGATAAACCGGGCTTCCACATCCCCAATGCAAATAACCCGATTATTGCCGAGGATCAGCCGATAATCCAGCGCCAGTACCGCATCCTTGAACGGATACCGCAGATCCGTAACCTCCTTGCTGACCGTACCTACTCCGATTGTCACTGTAAACTTCAAATATTTTTCGATGCTTTGGCGAATTTCTTCAAGCACCGCCATCGTTCGCTTCATTACGGCTTCCTGCTTGTTATCCTGAGACACGGTAAGCAGCACGAGCTGGTCATTATGCAGGTATACGATGCCAAGCTGATGCTTATCCACGATTTCCTCGGAAATATTCAACACCGCAAACCTCTTCAGCTCATGATCCCGTGAATATTTTAAGGATTGCTGGAGGGCTAAATTCTGTGCTTTCGTCCTGTCCTCCGATGTTCCCTGCTCACCCGGGTTGTCCAGACTAATGACCGAAACCAGGAATGCCTGGCCTTGCAAACGGACATTATAGTTGCTTGCCTTTTCGTAAATTTCCGCCTTCGAAAGCTTCCTGGTCACCAATGCAGCCAAAAACACCTCGCGTAATACAGGCAGGCTTTGGCGATAATGCTCCTGCAGCGTATGTATATTTTCCTTGCGCTCCATTTCTTCGTCAATGAGGCGCTTGATTACAACCAGCGCCTGAATAAATTCCCCTGCGGAAAAGGGCTTCAGCACATATTCGTCAATATGCATCTTGATTGCTTTTTGTGCGTATTCAAACTCATCAAAGCCTGTTAAAATAATAATCTTTGTTGTCGGATATTTCTCCCGTATCCATTCCGATAGCTGCATGCCATCCATAAAGGGCATCTTAATATCGGTCACCACCACATCTGGCAGCCAACGCTCGATCATATCCATTGCTTCCTTGCCATTCTCTGCCTTATCTATAACCTCGAAGCCCTGCTCTGCCCAATTGATTTCCTGAATGATACCTTCTCTTACCTCTTCCTCATCCTCGACCAATATTAATTTATACATACTAAATCCTCCTTGAGGTAAATATGGATGTAATTGTCATATGATTATATCAGTATACAGCAAATAAACCCAATGCAAAGTCGCTGGCTGCGATCGTATGCCATTAGGTTTATAAGTCTTACAGGAAAGGCTACCGCATTTTCAAAATCGCTTCTTTACCTTTCATTCCAGGCACAATGCCCATCCGCTCTGCCTCATAGGTAACGGATTCCAGTGGAGCTTCCAGCAGCTCCTCTATGGTCTTAACGCCAGTGGCTCTTGCAGCGATAATGAGGCGGTCCTTCAAACGTTCATTCAGCAATCCCACATCCAAGGCGCCGCACATGATATAACCTTTATCCGTAGAAACCATAACCAAGGTGGTCAGCGGTAACTTAACCTCGATCGCTATGGCCGTAAAGCCTTCTAATACAACAGGAGTCATCTGTATCATGGCTATCCCTCCTACTTATCGCTTGTTGTACAATATGTTGGAAGTGGCGGGAATGTGAATGAAATTAACGGTCAAGCGTCGAATCGTAAATAGCAACCACTGTAACACTTTTTAAAGTAACCACGTCATAATCCGCCAATTCCGTTTGAATCTCAACAAGGTTTTCGACCATATCTGTAATGATTTCGGTAATTTTATCATGGTCAACGATTTCTTCCAAAGGAATTTTAATATTTTGCTTTAACGTTTTCTCTATAGCACCCTTTAATGTATCTAAAGAGTAATTAACATCATATAAATACCGACTTTCTATTTGCAGAAATTTTAAAGCTTGTGGGATTTTCTTAACATATGTAGCCATTCCAAGCACTCCTTCGAATCGAATAATGAATAACCTGTATAGAACCTTATCTCAGTTTGCCGACAAAAGCTACAGCAATTTTTATTTTGTTGGATCTGGATCCTAGCCATCTCTAATTCATTCGGTTCGGCTAGTTTCGAAATTCGCTTTAAAGTGATATAGTAGGGCTAGGCATCGTTTAAATGGAGGCGTCCTCATGGAAAAAACACAGGCAAATAAAGACAATGGGAAATATTTATTCAATGTAGACATCCTCGTTGAAAGCGATACCAACGGTCGCGCTCTAGAAAAGCTGCTGCACATTCTGAATTCTGCTGATATTCAAGACTACTTGGTCAAAGAGGGAATTCAACTAGGACAAAGAATCCAAACGATCATGCGGGAATCGATTGGTAAACAATCAGCCCTACCTAACATAGATTCTGTGCCTAGATCCGAAACTAAACCAGAGGCTTCTATCAGCAAAACCACTAAAAAAATAAGTATAAGCGAAGCTGCCCATCAACCTATTTGGGAGCAATTCCAAGGGTTTAAAGAGCGTAATTCCTTGATTCGCCTCACCATTGTCAAAGCAATGGGCATCAAGCTAAGTATCCCCTGCCGTATCCTAAATGTGGATCAAGATAACGGGAATGTATCTGTATACCATGTGGATGAGAGACAGGTTTATTTGTTTAAAATTAACGAAATCGACGATTATTCCGCAAGCTAATGGGTAAGCCTCTACCGAATAGGGCGTACCCACAAAAGAAGAGAGCCTTAGCACGGAGTAAGTTTACTCTCTGCTAAGGCTCTTTTCTTTGCACACCAACCCAAACCAAGCATAAATACTTGTGCGACTATCACATGTTAGTCCTGCCTCTGATCACGCTCGCTATTCATTCAGTCCGTTTCTTACGAAGCTGCCACCTGCTTCATCCGCAGCACCAATTCTTGGATTTTCTCAGTGTTAACCGGCGGACTGAACCAGTAGCCTTGAATTTCGTTACAGTCGTTATTACGCAGGAAGCCAAGCTGCTCCTCTGTTTCTACGCCTTCGGCAATAACCTTCAAATTCATATGCCTAGTCATTGCTATGATCGAAGCCACAATCGCCGCATCGTTAGGATCCGTCATAATATCGCGTACAAAGGATTGGTCAATCTTCAATTTGTCGATCGGGAACCTTTTCAAATAGGAGAGCGAGCTATAGCCGGTGCCAAAATCGTCAATACTGATTTTCACGCCTAATGCCTTGAGCTCTAATAGCACCCCAATGGCAAAATCCACATCCATCGTACTGCTTTCTGTAATCTCCAGTTCCAAATAAGCTGAATCCAGTCCTGCTTGGGCTAATACGTGGGATACTTTATCACGCAAATCATGCTGCAAAAACTGGCGCGTTGAAATATTCACCGAAACTGGCACGAAAATAAGCCCTTCGTCCTGCCATTGTTTATTTTGCCGGCATGCCTCCTGCATGACCCACTCACCAATCGGAACAATCAAGCCGCTTTCCTCGGCAAAAGGAATAAATTCCTTAGGCGATACCATCCCCCGTTCAGGATGAAGCCAACGGATTAAGGCTTCGAATCCAACAATCGCGCCCGTCTCAATATCCATTTGTGGCTGGTAATGCAGCATCAATTCATTTTGGCTCAATGCCCGCCGCAGCTCATTTTCCAAGGTTAGCCGTTTAAGCGAAACTGACTTCATATCCGAATTAAAAAGCTGGTATGTATTTTTCCCTTTTTCTTTGGCACGGGTCAAGGCAATATCTGCACATGTGGTCAAGGAATCCGCATCGACATCATCCTCGGAAAGCATGGCGATTCCAATGCTAGCCGTAATATGAAGCTGGTATTGCTCTAAGCTAAACGGCTCCTCCAGAACATCAAACACTTGCTTAGCTAGATCCGCTATATGCTGCGTTGGTGAAAGACCCGTGAAAAACAGAGCGAACTCATCGCCTTCGGTGCGAGCCAAATAGTCATTTTCTGTAATGCAGCGGCTAAACCGTTCCGCGAGCTGCAGCAGGAGCATATCTCCATAATCATGCCCAAAGCAATCATTCACCACTTTAAAGCGATCAATGTCAACGAAAAACACAGCCAGCATGCTCTTATGCTTCAGCGCTGTAATCATCGCTTCATTCAAATGGCTTGCGAACAGCCTGCGATTAGGCAAGCCTGTCATGTCATCATAATAAGCCATATGGCGTATTCGTTCTTCCGTCCGTTTATTGGAGGTGATATCTTGGCCAATGACAATGATGCCTGTTACTTCATCGCCTTGCTTGATAGGCGCCGCGGTAACCTCCAAGTCCACCCGATAGCCGTCCTTATGCTGGACTGCTGTTTTGAACGTTTGCGGAGCGCCTTCACATACCTGCAGAAAAGCCTGCAAGGAATGCACCACTGTCTCCTGGGTAAGCAGGGTTTGAAATTGCTGGTTTTCCATTTCTGTATTGATATAGCCCATGATCTGCTGGGTGTTGCCATTCACTTTAATAATGCAAGCCTTTCGGTCCAGCAAAAATACGATGTTAGGGTTATGCTCGAATAAGGATTCAAACACAAATTGATTTTCCTTCAGCCAGCTCTCCATAGAATCATGTATAGAGGATCCATCAGCTTGGTTGTGATGAAAAAACCAAGCGGAACGAAATACAAGAAGACATAGCAGGACAAAAGTACCACTAAATACCCACACCATCGGATTCGGAATCCACCACACCATGCCTAGGGTAAACAGAAAATATCCGCAAAATAGCACAAAAAGTTTGGTTGGAAACGTGCCAGAGCCGGAGCTGGTAGCCTTTATCATCATAGACCCCCCTTCAGCGGATATACATAAACATGAATCCAAAAAAAAATTTTAATAACGGGTTGGTTTTCTTACAGCCAACGCCACAAATAACCATGCCAGTAAAAACGCCACACCGCCAAATGGTGTGATAATGCCTAGCTTTGTATATCCAGTAAGACTAAGCACATAGAGGCTTCCCGAGAATAAAACAATACCAGCCAGCATCAACCAGCCAGCTCTTACAAGATGGAGACTTTTTGGAAAATGCGCAGCGATCAGCCCGACGGCGATCAATCCCAGCGAGTGGTACATTTGGTATTGCACACCTGTCTGAAAATTAGCTAGCATATTCGGTGTCAATATCTCCTTCAGCGAATGAGCCCCGAAAGCACCAAAGGCTACCGATAAAAAGGCGCTCATACAACCAATAGCTACAAAACGAGCATTCATTCCCTAACCTCCACATATCCATAAAGTAGCTGTGGTCAGAGCAAAACCGGTTTCGCCTATAGCGGGAACCGGTTCTAGGCATCAAACAGCTTATTGAATTTCACCAACATCATGCTGGCCGATAATTAATGTAATAGGATCTAGATAAATTCGGGTCGTAGCAGGATTAGTGATCAGATCAATCTCAATGTCGACGATCCGGCACCGTTGCTGCTTGCCTTCTCTTGTATCATATACCACTTCAAATTGCTTTAAACCTAATTCCTTAGTAATTATAGTTGAGCCTACAGCCAATGCGGACAACTCATACTTACCATGATCAAATAAAACCTCAGACATGATCTCATCGTTCATATCCACTATTTTCACAGATTGATTGATTAAATAATTCAAATAAAACTCCTCCTTAAGCTTTGCTAATGCCTAAAGGATTGAATTCGACATAATTCTAGGTAAATCCTGCCTATACCAAAAAAATCTAGGACTATGGTCTTTGATTTTCCTAAAATCATGTCCATGCTTAACTTAAACTGGGTAGACTGGTTAGAATGGTTAGTATTTATGGAATATTCATCCTCATGATTAGTAAGCTAGTCCTATTCTATACTAACCTAACTTGTTAAGAGGGTTAAAGCTGCGCTATAATTCAACAAAAAGCGCATGCAGGAGGTCGGTTTCTGTTGGAAAAAGTAATCGAACTACACGAGGTTTCTTATACGAAGGATCGCAAAACGGTGTTGCAACAGATCAATTGGCAGGTCAACCCAGGAGAGCATTGGGCAATATTGGGCTTAAACGGCTCTGGAAAAACCACCTTGCTTAATTTGTTGAATGGCTACATGTGGCCGAGTACTGGAACGATCCGTGTACTTGGGCATGAATTCGGCGATGTGGATGTGAGGGAGCTGCGCAAGCTCATCGGCTGGGTAAGCTCTTCGCTGCAGGAAAAGCTGTATGGCTCCGACCGCACGCAATACGTGGTCATTAGCGGCAAATATGCCTCTATTGGTTTATATGAAAATCCAACGGACGAGGATTACGAGCTGGCACTTACGCTTATGAAGCGTTTGGGATGCAGCCATTTGGTGGATCGAACCTACCAAAGCTGCTCACAGGGTGAAAAACAAAAGCTGTTAATAGCCCGCGCCTTGATGGCTTCACCTGCTTTATTGATACTGGATGAAGCCTGCAATGGATTGGACTTTATTTCGCGAGAAATGCTCTTATCCAGCATCGCCGAGCTGGCAGCCCAGCCCGACGCGCCCCATATGCTGTATGTCACTCACCATACCGAAGAAATATTGCCCATGTTCAGCCATACCTTATTAATTCGCCGTGGCGAAATATTTATGGGCGGCAAAACGTTCGACGTTGTCAACAGCTCTAATCTGTCCGTATTTTTCGAGACGCCAGTTGATGTTCGTTGGCATCAAGAGCGTCCTTGGCTTTCGGTCACGTAATTACACCTTAACCTCTGCCCCTGCACGTACCTTATTTGCTGACACTGTTTTTAGCGCATTCTGGTAACGTACATAGACCAATAAAGACAGGGTAATCAGCGCCGCCATTCCCCAGAACACCAGGCTGTAGGAAACAGACAATGGAAGATGCTTGCTCCACTCTATCGAGACGCCTGTTAGCGCTACGCCAAATGCCCCCCCAAAAAACTGCGTCAATTGAGCCATTCCCATCCCCGCCCCAATCTCCGACTTATCCAGAATCCGGGACATTTCATTGGAAACACTCGTTGTCAATGCAGAAACAGATGTGCCCATAATAATATAAGCGCCCATGATCGCGTATGTGGACATCCCGCTGAACAAAGCCAGGCATACTGTGGCCAGCAGCAACGTCCAATGGCCAGCGCGGATCAGCACCGCATTTCCGTAGCGGTCAATTATTCGCCCGATATAACGGGCTGCTATAAAGGACAAGATCGCTCCGGGAAAAATAAGCAGCCCTGTTTCCGCGGCACCTTTCCCATACAAATGCACGAGAATAATCGGCATCAGAAACAACGTCGAGAAATGGATCACATAAGCGGAGAAGCCCATCACCATCAGATCGATAAACCTTCGATTACGCAATAGGCTTGGTTGAATAAAAGGATGCTGAATCCGATTGATTCTCCACCACAATAAACCAAATGAAGCCACACCTAAGGCAAGCAGCAGCATGGAATACGAGGTAAGGAATAATAAGGTGCCTGTAGTTCCAATACCGATCAATAAAGCCCCTATAATGTCAAAATGCACAGGCTTTGTTGGCTCCTTCGGCAGCAGCTTGCCGAAAAAAGGAATAAACAGCAGCACAATGGCCGTAACAGTAAACAAATAGTTCCAGCCCAAATATTGGGTGATCGTTCCGCCCACAACAGGGCCTAGCCCAAAGCCTAATGAGGCTGCCGATATGATCGTGGACATCGCCTTGCCACGCCGCTCAAGCGGAATATAGCGGGTGACTAGCACGACACCCAGTCCCGGAGCGGCGGCTGCCCCTGCTGCTTGCAGCAAGCGCGCCAGCAGTAACGGAACGAAGCTTTGCGACAGCATGCCAATGATCGAGGATATGCCAAGCAGGCATAAGCCAATCAACAGCAGCAGGCGGATGGGCAGGAAATCTGAGAGACGGCTGTAAGTAATCGAGCCAATCGCAAACAAAATGGAATATCCTGTTACGATCCATGAAGCGGTTGTAGCGGACAATGCGAAATCCGCGGCTACTCGAGGCAAGGATACATTGAACATCGTCGTATTCATTACGACTAACATAATGATCAAGCTCCATAAAGGAATAACAATGGCTTCTTTAAACGGGGGTATATGATTTCCGTTGAGCATACTAAATCCTCCTTGCCAAATTGTTTTGCGAGTATATAGTTTGATTATAAAACTATTATTATCAAACTATATACCACTTCGGCATTAGGGTCAAATGATTTATTATATACAAATTTATGTTATGATAGGAGATATACTTGGCACTTCAATTACGGCAAGGAGGTTTCTGGAATGAGTCCTAGCTCTACTGACAACAAAGAAACAATCTTCAATATGCCAACAGTAACATCCATGTGGCGGTCATTAATGGAACTTAACCGTCAGGTTAAACAAATGATTCAACAAATGAGCACAGAGGTTGGTATTTCCTGCTCCTCGGTATGCCTCATTTTCAAGCTGGAGCAGGCTGCCTCCATGAAAATGAACGATATTGCCGATTATTTATCAATTACTGTAGGTGCTGCGACCAGCTTGGTCGATAAACTGGAATCCCAGGAATGGATCGAACGGATCCGCTCCATCGAGGACCGGCGGATCATTAATGTACGCTTATCCGATAAGGGAATGATCAAGGTAGCTGAGCTTCGCCAGCATTTTGCCATGCGGGGTGAGCATATATTCGATGCTATTCCCAAAGAGCAATTGGTTATAATGGAGCAGGAATTGGGCAAAATCAATATACTGATGAAGGATTATAACCAGCTATAAAATAGCGTCCACACAAAAAAACCGTCAGCAACTACGCGACGGTTTTACGGTTATGGCTATTCAATAATAAAGCGTATATAACGGAACCTTACATTTGCTGCTCACAGCAATTAGTGGGTTACCACCTATTGCTCCGCCAAGCCTGCTTTGTTTCGATCAATTTGGGCAAGATGGATATTCACATGGTTAATAAAGCCCTGAAACAGGTCGGCGATGGAAACCTCTTTGTCACCATTTAAACCTTTCTTGCTCCAATCCTCCTCCGATAAGCGCTCATAGAACAACGCATTATAAAGCAGGAGCGCATGGAATGCGCTTAATATCTCCTCCATACTCGTTGCATTGGATCTTGAGCTAGCCACCCAGGCATCCTGGTCGTAGAGCAAAAATTGCGGCGTGTTTTCTGCAACTATTTTACGGATACGAATGGCATGTACCATGCTTGAATCAACAAGATGGGCTACCACTTCTTTAATACTCCACTTGGCCGGAGCCGGTTTCCATTCCAATTGAAGGTCTGTCAATCCTTCGATTTTTTCTTGAATGCACACGTAAGTTGCCCTGTACTCGTTAACGGGACGCAATGTAATTTCGCTCATGCTCATACTCCCCATTCCTTATATAATTGGTCGTTATGCTCCCCCTTAAGAGGAGGCTGGCGATAAACCTGGAATTCATAACCGGACAGCTTGACTGGATAACCCACTGTGGTGGTGTTCGTATTATTAGGCAGCGGCAGCTCATGCAGCAGCCCTGAGTCGAGAACCGCTTGATCGTTCAAAATATCGGCAAAATTATTAATCGGTGCACAAGGCACTCCTCTGCGGTCAAACTCCTCCAGCCACTGCACAGCAGTCTTTGATTGAAACACCTGCTGCAGGATAACCGCAAGCTCCTTTTGATTGTGGGCGCGCAAGGCTTGGCTCACGAATCTGGAGTCATCGGCGAGCGCTGGCAGATCTACAGCCGCACAAACCTCTCTCCACAATTTATCGTTGCCAGCAGCGATAACGAAGGGCTTGTCGCTAGCGTGATATCCCTGATAAGGCGCATTGCGTGGATGTGCACTCCCCATACGTTTGGGAGCGACCTGGTTGCCGTAATATTCGCTTGTCTGCAAAGCGGATATTCCTAATACACTTGCCAGCATGGAGCAATCGATATACGCACCTTGCCCGCTTCGCTCGGCTTGCAGAATCGAGGCAACAATCGAATACGCACCATACAATCCAGCAACAAAATCCGCAACAGGCACACCGCATTTAACAGGCTCTCCATGCTCTTCTCCAGTCACACTCATCAAACCGCTGATCGCTTGAATGGTTACGTCGAAGGCACCTTTTTGTGAATAAGCCCCCTCTTGCCCATATCCAGAAATCGAGCAATAGATGAGCTTTGGATTAAGCTGCGACAAGCTGTCATAACCCAAGCCAAATTTCCCCAGTACACCTGGTCTGAAATTTTCAATGATTACATCTGCCTTCGTGCATAGCTCTTTGAGGCGAGCCAACTGCTCCGTAGATTTGAAATCTACGGCAATGCTGCGTTTGTTGCGGTTTAACGAGCTGAAATTGGAGCTAAATGCCTCCCCCTCATCGTTAGCGAAGAACGGCGGCCATTCCCTCATGCTGTCGCCAACATCCGGCCGTTCTACCTTCACTACATCTGCACCCAAATCGGCAAACAAAAGCCCGGCAAAAGGACCGGCGGCTATTTGTCCAAACTCCAGCACTTTGATTCCGGAAAGAGGCCCTTTAACGAATTGCGTCATATCTGTCACCTCTTTAAATTTTTTGATGCAAGTTTTTTGATCCTATTCGTCAAGCACTGATTTCGGCGGTAAGCCATAAAGTCAGCTGTAAATAGGCGATTCATTGTCATGCCGAGTAATCACATCGCGGGATTTCCCGGTTTCCACATCATGGATATGGCGTTCTTGCTTGCCGATATCGGTACCATAAATATGAACCGTAATAGCCTGTTCGGCAAATGGATTGGAAACCCCGTGAATATCATAATCCGGTGGATAAACAAAAGTAATATCACCTTGCTTTGCCGTCACCTCAGACACCTCACGGATCGAATACCGAGGATCTGCCAGCCTGCCGTGATCCTCGCGGCGATAGCGCTTTTCGATCACGGAGCCGCGGTATAAACCTACCAATCCCCAAACTAGATGGTCATGGACTGGAGCAGTTTGTCCTGGCCCCCAGATAAAGGCGATGACCGAAAAGGACTCGTTTTCGGGCTTATACAACAAATATTGGGCATATTTATTAGGAAGCGGTGCTTGATAGGCTTCTGGAATCAAATCATCATTAGCCAGCAGCCTTTGAAGCAATGGACGGACAGCATCAATAATTGCGCGGTTTTCCTGGTGTTGCTCCAGCACTGCATCAACATCATATTCCAATTCTTTCCAATTATAGTTATTACTCATTGCGGTTCCCCATTTCCTGTAATATGCCTTGCTAGACTTTGCTAAAGGTTTGTCGCGCAAATTCCGGATAAATTTGTTCTAACTGCCCGCTCACCACACCTCTAAGCGTTGCCAGCTCCTCAGCACTGGGAGCAGCCGTCTCAGGAATCGGTTCCCCCGAGGCTGCAAGTTTAAGGTCAAAGTTTGTTTGTGCTTGCACAAAATGAGCTTGGACGCCTGGCGCCGTATGGGTAAGCTGTAGCCTTCCAGCCTCTGCTTCCTTGGTGATGGCTGCTGGTCGAAATATGCCAAGCGGTGTAAATAAACCAGCTAATTGGCTGGGTCGGTGAACATACGGTTGGGAGCTGGACACCGAGGTGGCAAAATCAAGCTCCTCAGGAAAGCCCTTGGCATTATGATCGGTTTTGAATAGGAGGATCCGCTTGCACATAAAATAAACGATTGCCGAGCCTGCCCCTCCGGGCAAGCGTACTTTGGGCTGGTTGTAATTCCCAATAACGTGAAGGTTAATATTGCCATACGCATCAATTTGAGCCCCGCTTAGAAAAAACACATCAATGCCGCCACGCTGCATAAGATTAAAAAACTCCCCGGTGCCCTCGAACGGCCAACCCGGTTGACCCAGAATATAAAGGATTGCGCTGGGAGCTTGCAGCGCTTTAGCTAATAAAGCTGCCGCCGCAGGCACGGGCGAGTTATTGCCGACTCCGATTACCTCGTGGTCTCGCAACTCCCTGGCTAGCATACAAATCAATAATTCATCCTGTGAGTAACTGGGGCTTATTATATTCATCGTTTGATCTCCCGGAAATACGCGTCAAATAAGTAAGCCTCATGATCCTTAGGGGCTGTTACATAACGATGCAAATAATCTTCAAAGCCGGTCTCCGACTTCGAAGCCTCTAAATAATGCCGAATATGCGTATTGTCGATCTTATAAATTCCTGGGCAGCTTGTAGGGTGGGCTCCGAAGGGAACGTGCACGACAGCCGTGACGAATGCAGCCGGAATCCTCGACCCTTCGGCCTTTTTAAGCTCTTCAGGCGATACGATCTGCTCGACGGAAACAATGGTCCGCTCCGATGCTTGCGCCAATACCCGATTGTTTTGTGAAGGGTGGGCGAGTACATTGCCCTCTGTATCGGCTTGATAAGCATGGAATATAGCTACATCCGGACGAATGGCAGGCACAATCGCGATCTGCTCTTCGGCATTATAAGGATTGGTTAACTGCTTGAAATCCGGGCGGATGCTCATATAATCCGTTCCGATCAGCCCTCTTACCGGAATAAAAGGAATACCCATTGCCCCGGCCGTAATAGCTGCTATTAACGAGGGGCATGCATGCTCCAAGCCTGTAACCGAGTCATTCTCTTGCTCAAAACGCCGGCGAAAATGGGGGGCGAAGCCAAATTCCCCCAAGGAAATTTGCGAGAATTCAATCGTACGGACGCAGTTTGCGCCGAGCAGCAAATCGGCATTAATGGCTGCAGCACCCACGCAGACCAGGGATAAGCTAATCTTCTTGGCACGAATGACTTCGCGAATGAGAGCCATAGGCGACATCTCCATATTGCCGCTAACTGCCAGCGTCATTCCATTTTCGATCAAGTCGATTGCTTCAGTCAGGGTAAGAAATTTGGATGGCATAGCCGAACACTTCCTTAATCGGTATAAGAGAGGGATTTCCGTGAAATCGTTATTGCTAAGGCTATGAAGGGTATGCAGGACCTTTCCACCACGGACAACGTTATACCGGGTAATGGCAAGCTACATAATGACCAGCAGTAACCGACTGCAGCTCAGGCACCACTTCCTTGCAGCGTGCCGTAGCTGCCGGGCATCGGGTGTGGAAACGGCAGCCGGAAGGCGGTCTGGCTGGAGATGGCATTTCACCCTCTAAAGGAACAAAGATCCTTTTGCGCTTAGGATCTGCTATCGGAATAGCTGCTAGAAGTGCATTCGTATAATGATGTGCAGGATGCTTAAACAGCTCATCCGTTGGGGCGATTTCAACTAGCTTCCCAAGGTACATAACACCTATGCGATCTGAGATATGGCGGACAATGTTCAGCCCATGGGCAATAAACAAATAAGTTAGGTCCAGACGCACCTGCAGCTCCTGCATCAGGTTGATTACCTGTGATTGTACGGATACATCAAGCGCTGAAACGGCTTCATCCGCCAAAATAAATTGGGGATTAAGGGCAATCGCTCTGGCAATCCCGATCCGTTGGCGTTGCCCACCGGAGAACTCATGCGGATGCCGGTCATACCAGGAAGGGTTAAGCCCGACAAGCTGCATCACCTCCTGAACCTTTTCCCGTTTGGCTGCACCCCGCAGGGAATCATGTACCCATAGTGGCTCTCCAATAATATCTCCCACGTTCCAACGGGGATTGATAGAGCCAAAAGGGTCCTGAAACACAACCTGCATATCACGCCTTGTATCTTTTAAAGCTTTGCCTCCCAAGCCGACCAGATCTTTTCCTTGAAATAGGACGCTTCCACTTGTTGCCTTCTCAAGCTGTATCAGCACACGGCCCAATGTTGTTTTTCCGCAGCCGGATTCACCTACCAGGCCAAAGGTTTCCCCTTTATAAATCTGGAAGGACACATCGTCCACAGCACGGACTGCTCCTTGGCTACGCTGAAACATGCCGGTATGAATAGGGAAATGTTTTTTAACATTTCTAACTTCAATCAGCGCCGTTTCATTCGCCTGCTCCTTAGCATCGGCAGTAGTACCCGCTCGTTTACCGATGAGCTCAGAGGCTTGATCCACTCTGCCCCAGAATACCTCGGCCGCTGCATTATCCAGCCTCTCGGCGTGCCAGCAAGCTACTTGGCGCCCGTTAACCTCCAGCAGCGGCGGCTCCTGCGCCAAGCAGCGATCCGTCGCATATGGGCAGCGCGGATGAAACCTGCAGCCTACGGGCAGCTCGGACAAGCTCGGAATTGTCCCGCGGATTGTATACAATCGCGTGCTTCGATCATTATCCATCGCAACAATCGATTGCAGCAATCCTTGTGTATAGGGATGTGACGGACTTTCAAAAAGCTGAAGGACATTCGCCTGCTCGACCACTTTACCTGCATACATCACAACAACACGGTCTGCCAGCTCGGCTGCAATCCCCAAGTCATGAGTGATCAACAAGATCGACATGTTGAATTCATCCTTAAGCTCTCGCAATAAATTCAAAATTTGCGCTTGAATGGTCACATCCAGCGCTGTTGTCGGTTCATCGGCGATCAACAATTCCGGACCACAGGCGAGCGCCATAGCAATCATCGCCCGTTGGCGCATACCGCCTGAGAGCTCATATGGATACTGCTTCATGCGGATTTCCGGCTCGGGAATCCCGACTCGACGAAGCAGGGTGATCGCTTTTTCCTGCGCTTTCGCTTTACTGATACGCTCATGCCGAACGATGACCTCAATAATCTGGTACCCGATACTAAATACAGGGTCGAGTGCAGTCATGGGCTCTTGAAAAATCATCGCGATTTTTTTGCCACGCAGCTCGCTAATTTCTTTTTGCGAAAGTTCCACCAAGCTTTGCCCATTAAATTCAATATGGCCTTGGGTGATACGGCCATTATCATAATCAATCAAACGCATGATCGATAAGGAAGTAATGGTTTTCCCGCTCCCGGATTCACCTACCAAGCAAACAATTTCGCCGCTTCCGATTTCCAGATCGACCTTATGGATGGCATTAAGCGAACCGCTTGCTGTATGGAAATCGACCGATAGCTGGCTAATGTTAAGCAGCTGTTTCACTATCTACACCTCCTGTAAAGCTCTCAGCTTCAACTTATGCCCTCTGCTTCCTTGGATCCATCCGGTCACGAAGATCATCGCCAATCATATTGACTACAACAACTAAAGTGGTTATAGCTAGACCAGGAAAGGTAGCGATCCACCAAGCCACTGTCATATAGCTACGCCCTTGGGAGAGCATATAGCCCCAATCAGGAATTTCCTGGACAACACCCAGACCCAGAAAGCTTAAGCCCGTAAATGACAGAATCGATCCCCCTACACTAATCGTCATCATCACAAGCAAGGGCGAGAAGCAATTGGGCAATATATGGCGAAACATAATTTCCAGATGGGACGTACCGATGGAACGGGCTGCATCAATGAATGGACGATTCCGAATCGTAATCACCTGACTTCGCACTACTCTCGCTTTATTGGGGATCGAGGCTATACTAATCGCTATGATAATATTAAAAAAGCTAGGCCCCAGCACAACAGCAATGACGATGGCAAAAAGAATACCAGGAATCGTCATCATCACATCGGTCACCCGCATAAATATAGAGTCGATAAAACCTCCCCAATACCCGGCAACCAAGCCAATAAGCGTACCAACGAAGCCCCCAATCAAGGTAGCTATGACTCCAATCATTAAAGATTGCCTGCTGCCATAAACAATAAGCGACCACACGTCTCTCCCGAATTGATCCGTTCCCAACCAATGGGTAGCACTAGGTGCTTGCAGTAAATGGTCTGTTTGCATATCCGTAGGCGAATAAGGAGCAATCCACTGCGGGATAAGGGCACATACGACCAAAGCAAGCAGAATCACTATCGATAAACCTAATAGTATGTTGGGAAATGGCCATTTTTTGAATAGGGAGCCGGAGCTTCTTTCTATCCTTGCCTGGGGCAGCAAGGTTTCCGTAGAAACAGAGTTCATCAGCAAGATATCACACCTCCGTGCTCTATTTTAAAAGATTACTTCGATTTTCGGATTCGTGGATCTACGTAGGAATAAGAAATATCCACAAGCAGGTTGGTAACCACCGTAATGATCGCTGTAATCAATACCGCTGCCTGGATGACAGGAATATCCTTTTGGTTAATGGCATCCACAACCATTTTGCCAAGCCCTTGCCTGGAAAATACGGTTTCTGTCACTACAGCTCCAGATAGCATATTACCGACAATAATGCCCAGGATCGTAATTGCAGGCAATAGCGCATTACGCAGTACGTGCTGGTATAGCACAGCCCTTTCACTTAATCCCTTGGCTCGAAGCGTCAGGACATACTGCTCACCAATGACCTCCAGAACACTATTGCGAACCATCCGGACCAAGGTGCCTGCTCCCGAGATGCCTAAGGCAATCGAAGGAAGAATCAATTGCTTGAAGGTGCCGTTACCAATAGCGGGGAGCAGCTGGAAATGGACCGAGAAAATTAAGATAAGCAAAATGGCTACCCAAAACGAGGGCATCGATACCCCTAACAAGCTAATAAAACGAATCACATAATCTAAAAAGCGGTTGCGGTACACCGCCGACAATATGCCTAATAAAACACCGAAGAAAGCGGCGAACAGTGTGCTGAGAGCCGCCAATGACAAGGTCGCAGGCATCTGCGCGAGCAACCGGTTAAGCACAGGCTGGCTATTGGCAAAGGATGTACCGAAGTCGCCTTGGACACTGCTCCAAATATAGGACAAATATTGCTGCCATAATGGACGATCCAGTCCCAGCTGCTTTCTCAAAAATTCGACACGGTCCGGTGCGGCATCATCTCCTGCCAGCATAACCGCCGGATCTCCCGGAAGCCAGTGGACGATCAGAAAAACCAATGTCAAGGTACCCAGGATAACAGGAATGGACGCCATGATCCTTCTCCATATATAACTTGCCATAGCTGGTTCTCCTTCCCTTCATTAATGTTCAATCCAAGCCTCATAAAATACAGGCCATGCTGGAGAATCAAAGGTGATGCCATGGACTTCCTTCACCGTTGCCAAGGAATATTGGAATACGTAGGTGGGGATGGAATATACATTTTTGATAATATGCTGCTGTATTTTTTTATATATTTCAATGCGCTTTTGTGGATCAATTTCCAATAAGCCATCCTCTAGTAATTGCTCCAACTCCGGATCATTCGATCGGGTCGCATTATTTTTCCCGGACGGTCCTTTAGTTGAATATAATTGGCGCAATACATTCGGGTCTCCCGAAAATTGGCTCCCGGCGAGTATATCATAATCGTTTTTAAGCGTGCGCTCAGACATCGTACCCGATGGCAGGGAGACGAGCTTCAGCTCAATTCCGGCTAGCTTCAGCTGCTGGGTAAGCATCGAGATGAGGTCCAGCCGTTTCTCACGGTTGCCTTGTGTATCAAGAAACTCAATCGTTAGCCTTTTGCCATCCTTAGCACGAATGCCATCTGTGCCTTTTTTCCAGCCCAGCTCTTCCAATGCATCATTCGAGCTTTTCAAATCGTATTTCCACGACTTTTCCAAAGAGGCATCGTAGCTATAGGTTTGGGGCGACAAGGGTGACCAGGCTTGCTTGGAGGTACCAAGGTAGATCGTTTTAATCGCAGAATCAAGATCTAGCGCTGACCTGAATGCCTCTCTGAATTTCAGATTGCTCCATGGCTCACGGGTTTGATTAAAATAAATTTGATGGTTGGCTTGAATTAATTCCGTTTCCAGCACTTTGAAATTTTTATCGGCTTTCAGAGCGACCAAATTTTGTGGCGGTATAATATCGGCCAGCTGCGCCTGCTTGCTTTGCAGCACACTCACCCGGGTAGATTCCTCATCCACGTATTTAATCGTAATTTTATCCAAATAGGCTGGGCCTTGGTGCTTGGCGTTCGCAGGACCCCAATTGTAATCGGGGTTTTTCTCTAATTCCACTTGCGAGCTTGGCGTCAGCTTAAGCAGCTTAAATGGTCCTGTACCTACTGGGTTTTGCGGATATTTATCGCCAAATTTCTTGACAGCTGTGGGGGAAACGAAGCCTAGATCCACCTTGGCCGCATTTACCAGAAAAGGAGCATAGGGTGAGGCAAAATTGATTCGGGCTGTGAATTCATCCACGACCTCCGTAGAGGTATAAGGACCGATCTCATTTAAAGAAATCGTCGACTTGGTAGCCGGGTCCTTGATCCGGTCGAAGTTGAATTTCACGGCTTCCGCGTTAAACGGCGTTCCATCGTGAAACTTCACATCCTTGCGCAGCTTGAACGTATAGCTCTTCTTATCCTCAGAAATTTCCCATGATGTAGCCAGCCAAGGCTGGATCGAATGATCGGGAAGCTCAACAACCAAGCTGTCATACAAGGAACGCATAACCCGTGTGCTTGGTGCAAAACCGGCCTTATGCGCGTCCAAGCTGTCATTGGTGACCGTACCCGCCAGAGCCCATACAAGCTCGCCACCAGGTGTGACCTTGCCTGGCTCCGCTCCAGCCACTGGATTGCTTTTACTTGTATCCGCATTGCTGCAAGCTGAGAATAATAGCGCCATGCCTACGAGCATAATGATAAATTTAAAGGATGATTTCTTTTTTGCCTGCTTCATTGTTGTCCCCCTATGTCTCCAAGTATTTATGTGTGGCCTATTGCGCCTAAACCGATACTTCGGCTGCACTATATCGGTTGAGCGGGAATTGTAAGCCTAAATGGCCACGCAGAGTATCGCCGTTATAGTCATCACGGAACAACCCACGTGCTTGTAGAATCGGCACAACCAGCTCGACAAAATCATTCAGGCTGCTTGGCAAAGCCGAGAAAATAATGAACCCGTCGGCTGCGCCCCCCTCAAACCAGCGTTGTACGTTATCCGCGACCTGCTCTGGCGTGCCGACAAAGGTGCTTCTAGGCGTTGCAAACCGCAATGCGGTTTGGCGAAGCGTCAGCTTCTCTTCCCTCGCGATCCGTTTGATCCGATCGGTCGAGCTTCGATAGCTATTGCTTCCAAGATCACCCAGCTCAGGAAATGGTTCATCCAGCGGATATTGTGTAAAATCGTGATAGGTAAACGGGCGCCCTAGCTGGATCAAAGCATCCTGAAGATTCACACGGCCCACAATCTCCTGAAATTTAAGCTCTGCTTCTTCCTCGGTACGTCCAATAACGGGACCGATGCCAGGAAATACGAGAATTTCATCAGACGCTCGCCCATGGGCTGCTGCCCGTTGTTTAATGTCGGCATAAAAGGCTTTTGCTTCCTCAATAGTTTCATGGCCCGTGAAGATGGCATCTGCACTTTTAGCAGCTAAATCCCTGCCTGTGCTGGAACCTCCAGCTTGAAAAATAACCGGTTGGCCTTGCTTGGATCTGGCAATATTTAAGGGGCCCTTAACCGAGAAAAACTCACCTTTATGGTTCAACGTATGCAGCTTGCTTTTATCGAAAAACTCGCCGGTTTCCTTATTCCTCACGAAAGCATCATCTTCCCATGAGTCCCATAGCCCTCTGACAACCTCAAGATGCTCTTCAGCTCGCTTATAACGAACCTCATGGTCAAAATGCTCGGGCCTGCTATAATTCTGGGCAGCACCTTCAAGCCCTGTCGTTACGACATTCCAGCCAGCTCGCCCATGGCTGATATGGTCTAACGAGGCGAATTGCCTGGCCACAGTAAACGGTTCCGTATAGGAGGCCGTAAGCGTGCCAACAAGCCCAATATGCGAGGTTGCCGCACCAATCGCCGACAACACCGTCAACGGTTCAAGACGATTTAAAAAATGCGGTGCTGAGCCTTCGGTAATATAAGGGCTATCGACAATAAATACGAAATCGAATTTGCCGGCTTCGGCTTTCCGGGCAATTTTCTTGTAGTGGTTAAAGCTTACACTCTCATCGCCATTTAATTCTTCATGCTTCCAACCATGCTTGGTTGTTCCTACACCTGTAATCGTAGCACCCAACTTCAATTTCCTTTGGTCAGACATGATTACGTCCCTCCTTCTATTAGCACAAAGTACGGTCAATGTGTGCAGCTGCGCGGCCGGGATACATCCCGGCCACTCCGCTGGTTAGGCATCTAGCTTCTAAATATTCATATATAAGCTTATTTTACTTGTAAACACTCTGTTTACTATTACGATTAACTGGAACCTGCAGCCCCAAATTGCCCCGCAAGGTATCATGGTCATATTCAGTACGGAATAATCCGCGTTCTTGCAGGATGGGCACAACAAGCTCGACAAAATCCTTCAAAGCAGCGGTTGTTCCAGTGCCCACAATAAATCCGTCCGCAGCGCCTTCCTCGAACCACTTCCGGATCGAATCTGCCACTTGGAGTGGCGTTCCTATAAAGCCACTCCTCGGTGTGGAGAATAGGAGCGCAGTCTGGCGAAGCGTCAGGTTGTTCTCCTTAGCCGTTCGTTTGATACGGTTGGAGCTGCCTTGGTTGCTTTTATCACCCAAATCACCTAGATCCGGGAAGGGCTCATCTAACGGATATACGGTAAAATCGTGGTCATTGAACGGCCGGCCCAGCGCCGTCAAGGCATTTTCGATCGTCACCAGATTAGCATAAGCTTGATAGTTGCGCTCTGCTTCCTCCTCAGTACGTCCTATAATAGGACGAATATTCGGGATTACGAAAACATCATTGGGGTCTCTGCCATATAAAGCGGCCCGCTTCTTTAAATCCGCATAATACAGCTGGGTTTCTTCAAAGGACTCGTGTCCCGCATAGATAATATCTGCATGCCTCGCTGCAAAATTCCTGCCATCATCAGAGGTTCCTGCCTGGAAAATGACCGGCTGCCCTTGCTTCGAACGCGATATATTTAGTGGTCCCTTAACCGAGAAAAACTCGCCTTTATGGTTCAATGTGTGCAGCTTACTCTTGTCAAAAAACTCGCCGGTTTCCTTATTCCGTACGAACGCATCGTCTTCCCACGAATCCCATAGCCCTTTAACAACCTCCAAATGCTCGCCGGCTAACCGATAACGCACATCATGGGACAAATGCTCAGCTTTGCTGTAATTGCTTGCGCTGCCTTCCAGCCAGGAAGTGACAATATTCCAGCCTGCACGGCCATGGCTAATGTGGTCCAATGAAGCAAACTGCCTCGCAACCGTAAAAGGTTCACTGTAGCTGACCGTCAATGTTCCTACAAGCCCAATTTTCTCCGTAACTGCTGCAAGCGCAGAAAGAATCGTCAACGGCTCAAATCGGTTCAAATAATGCGGGCTTGACCGTTCCGTAATAAACACACTATCGGCAACAAACAGGAAATCAAATTTGCCAGCTTCCGCTTGTATAGCCTGCTGCTTATAAAATCCAAAGTTAACACTGGCATCACTGTATGCCTGTGGATGACGCCAGTCTGCCCAGCTGGCTCCGGCTCCATGCAGCTGTGCTCCTAGCTTTAGTTGTCTCTTACGCGCCATTATTGCCGCCTCCTCAGTTCGTAATGCTTACTTTGCTATTACGGTTAACCGGAACCTGCAGCCCCAAATTGCCACGTAAGGTATCACGGTCATATTCGGTGCGATATAAGCCGCGTTCTTGCAGGATCGGTACAACCAGCTCGACGAAATCCTGCAAGCCGCCCGGAATCGCAGAGTTAATAATGAAGCCATCGGAGGCTTCCTCCTCCAGCCACTGCTGGATCGTATCTGCAACTTGTGTTGCCGTTCCGACGAAGGTCGATCTTGGTGTTGCTAAGTGCAAGGCGACCTGGCGTAAGGTTAAGTTTCCGTCTTTCGCTAGCTTTTTAATTTTTTGCGAGCCGCCTTGTTGGCTGTTGTTGCCCAAATCGCCCAAATCCGGGAATGGCTCATCCAGTGGATATACCGAGAAATCATGGTCGTTAAAGGGGCGTCCCAGTGAGATAATCGCATCTTCGATGTTAACCAGGTTCAGCTTCTCTTGGAATTTACGTTCCGCTTCTTCTTCGGTTCGTCCAACAATCGGGCCAATGCCAGGCAAAATAAATACATCATCCGGCGACCGCCCAAAGCTTGCTACGCGACGCTTCAAATCCTTATAATATTCCTTTGCTTCCTCAATCGACCTAAAGCCTGCGAAGATGGCATCCGCTTTTTGTGCTGCAAAATTTCTGCCATCCTCTGACGTACCCGCTTGGAAAATAACCGGCTGCCCCTGCTTCGAGCGGGCAATATTAAGTGGACCCTTCACAGAGAAAAACTCGCCTTTATGATTCAGAGTGTGCAGCTTGCTTTTATCGAAAAACTCGCCGGTTTCTTTATTGCGGGTGAACGCATCATCTTCCCAGGAATCCCATAAGCCCTGGACAACATCCAAATGCTCTCTGGCCAACCGATACCGTGTTCCATGGTCCGGATGCTCGGGCTTGCTATAATTTTCGGCACTGCCGGACAGCCAAGAGGTAACAACGTTCCAGCCTGCGCGTCCATGGCTGATGTGGTCCAGTGAAGCGAACTGCCTGGCGACGGTAAACGGCTCGCTATAGCTGGCTGTTAGCGTAGCGACCAAGCCAATATGGTCGGTGACTGCTGCAAGAGCGGATAAAACCGTCAAGGGCTCAAATCGGTTAATGTAATGCGGGCTGGATTTCTCATTGATCGAAACACTGTCGGCAATAAAGGCGAAATCGAATTTGCCAGCTTCAGCAATCTGCGCTTGCTCTTTGTAAAAACCGAAATTGGTGCTGGCGTCCGGCAACGCATTAGGATGGCGCCAATCGGCCCAGCCTCCACCTACTCCATGAATCATTGCACCCAGTTTTAGCTTTTTACGATTTGACATCTCAATTCCTCCTATGGTTTCATGAATGCTTACTATTCCGATTAAATTACTATTAATTGATAAAAGCATACCTCAACACTCAATTTTTGTAAAATCGAAATACATGATGCTTTTCATCACTTTTTATGAATTAAATGAAATAAATTCAATATATTATAGTAATCCGATCGTTTTAATTTATTTTATACTTAAAACATATATACATAATAAAATTCGTTTTGTACAATTGAAAAAATAGAACATTGCATGCATTAAAAATGAACGATGGATTAAGGGGGATTTGGGTTATGGATATTCGTGGCATTAAAACCTTTCAAATGATTGTTAAGCTCGGAAGCTTCCAGCGTGCGGCGGATGAGCTGCAATATGGCCAATCTACAGTAACGATGCATATTCAAAAGCTGGAAATGGATCTGGGCGTCAAGCTATTGGATCGTGGCAAAAAGCTTAATCTAACCGAAGCCGGGCGGTTATTCCTCGAGAAGTCGGATCTACTGCTGAAGGACTATGATTTCCTAAGCAATACCATGATCGATTTTCTAAAAGGCGAGGCCGGCTTTATCCGTCTTGGTGTGATGGAGCCTACTGCCAGCTACAGGCTTCCACAAATTCTTGCTCCCTTCATGCAGCAATATGCCAAGGTGCAGATTAGTATCCAGATTGGGAATACTACTGTGCTGAACCAGATGCTAATCGATAATGAGATTGATCTGGCGATCTGCACAACGCCCGAGAGTGGGCTCAGCAGCGCTTTCGAGCCTTTATTCGTTGAACAACTGGGGCTGCTCATTCCCGAAAACCATGGGCTGGCTGCCAAGGACATGATCTATTTACATGACCTGCAAAATGAGAAGCTGCTCATTACCACCTCGGTCTGCCCTTACCGCAAAAAGCTCGAAAGCTCACTGCTTGAAAAAGGCGGCAGCCCCTATAACGGCATGGAAATCGGCAATATGGCAGCCCTGAAATATTATGTCGAAGCTAATTTTGGAGTAGCTGTTGTGCCTTTGATCACAGTCACGCCACCACCCAAAGGAACCGTGCTGAAAGCCATCCAGGACTTGGACTCAGGACTTGTTACAGGCATATTGCGCCGGCAGGAAGGGTCTTTATCCAGTTCTGCCACTGAAAGGCTAATAACTGTTTTGAAAAAAGGGCTGTTGGCTATGTAAAAACAGCCTAACTCCCAAGAGGAGTAGGCTGTTTGATCGGGCCAGAAACCCAAAACGTTTATTTCTTTTTAAATTTCACATCATAAGCTTGCTGATAAATTTCCATATACCGCTTCAAATTCATATTATCGAGATTTTTCACATAGGTATCCCAGTTCTTATCAATGTCAGAGTCTCCCGTTACGAAACGTGCCATCATTTCTTTAACATGGTCCAAGATGGTCTTTTCTAAATCGGCGATCTCCGATGCTTGCTCGGCTGTAAAAAATACCGGAGGCATTACATTATCGATCTTCATTTGGTAAGGCTCCATCTTTTGCTTCGTTTCATTGTAGAGCATAACCTCTAACGGCTGCTCAGGATTCTGAGCTTCACCCAGACGGAAATCGTTGGAGCGGTAGCTTGGTCCGGTTTGTCCCCAGTTCACATTTTGCACGCCGCCCCAAGGGGTTAACTGCTTCCATATGGCAGGCTTACCGTTAATGCCGATTTCAGTTTTCTCCGCGTAGCGCCATTCTGTACCTTCCCGTCCAGCATACCATCTTAATGTTGTGTCAGGAGTATTATACAAAAAGTCTGCCAACCGGAAGGCGGCTTCCGGATTTTTTGCGTTTTTGGTAATGATATACTGCCCATTGCCCACTGCATAAGGATGATAAGCTGCTGTCTGGAAGCCATTCGGTCCTTTTAACGGAGGCACTGCTGTATACGTCAGCCATCGCCCGCTACTCCCACCCAAAGTCGTTAATGATCCCATATTATGGCCTGAGGATGCACCCAGTATAACGGTATCCGGGTTTTCGCCGAGCTTTTTCAATTGATTATTGTCCTGCGTAAAAGCCTGCGGATCGATTAAGCCTTCAGCATACAGCTTGCGCAAATACTTTAAGCCTTCCTTCCATTCGGGCTTATTATAGGGAACCGACACTTTACCGTTATCGAGGTATAATTTGCGATCCCCATGATTGTAAGTAAACGCATTCATAATGAAGGAATCAATCATTTGCGTATCAAACAAATTGCTGCTTGCCGCTTGGATGGAGCCTGAGAGTGGGATTTCATCAGCCTTTCCGTTGCCGTTCGGATCCTTCGTTTTAAACGCCTTTAGAACCTCATAAAATTCGTCGGTCGTCGTAGGCATCTTCAAGCCCAGCTTATCGAGCCATGGCTTTTGAATCCACATTCTTTGCTTATACATACAGTGGTAGCATTCGTTTACCTGCGGCAGCGCATAGATTTTACCATCAGGTGCCGTGATCAGGTCTTTATAGATGGCATTATCTTTAAACATCTTTTTAATCTCAAAGCCATGTTTTTCGATCAAATCGTTCAAAGGAAGAAACACGCCTTGGCTCCCGTTAATCATCATTTGAGTCGGAGATACCCCAAAGCCCATAATAACATCCGGGTAATCACCGCTAGAGAGCACCAGGTTCAGCTTTTCCGTTGCAGACTTCTCTGGCGCTACTTCCCATTCGATGTGGATATTCGTCTTTTGCTCCAGCCATTTGGTGAATTCATTGGTAGCGAAGTCTTCGACTGAGGCGCTTCCTTTCATCAGAATCCGCACCGTTGTCTTCTCTGCTGTAATTGGCAGCTGCCCCGCTGCACTCACCGTCGCTTCCGCCTTTTTCCCGTCATCGTTGGCCGTAGTTGCTGTCCCACCGGAGCAGCCGCTTAATGCTAAGCCCAACCCTAATACAGATGATAAACCAATAAGCGTGGCTTTTTTCAAAATAACCCCTCCTTCGATTTTTTGTAGAAAACTTACTTTGTAAGCATCCACTTTACAGTTTTCTTAGAAAACTAACCTTTTAACGAGCCGACCATGATGCCTTTGACAAAATACTTCTGTACAAACGGATAAGCAATCATCAGGGGAGCGGTAGAAACCACAATCAGCGAGTATTTCAATAGCTCTCTAAGGCCTTCCCGCTTGGCTGCTTCTTGCACATCGACTAGCATATTTAAGTCTACATCGTTTTGCACCAGGATGTCCCTTAGCACCAGCTGCAGCGGATAGAGCTGTTGGCTTTTCAAGTAAATCAGTGCGCTGAAAAAGGAATTCCAATGTCCTACCGCATAAAACAATGTAATGACTGCAATGATAGGGCCCGATAAGGGCAGCACGATTTTCCATACGAACTGAATATCTGTACAACCATCCAGTTGGGCAGCCTCTAGCAATTCATCGGGAATGGTCGTTTGAAAATAAGTGCGCGTAATGATCATATTCCATACGGCCAAAGCGCCGGGCAATACCATCGACCAGACGGTGTTCAGCATGTTCAGGTCCCTCACCAGTAGATAGGAAGGAATCAAGCCACCGGAAAACATGAAGGTGAATACAAAAAGAAACATAAACATATTTTTTCCGTAAAAATCCTTTCTCGACAATGGATAGGCAGCAAGAACCGTCATAATTACATTAATGAGCGTGCCCAGCAGCGTATAATAGATCGAATTCATGAATCCGCTTACAATTAGTTTGTGTTTGAAGACCGCCTTATACCCTTCCAGGTTCGGATCAATCGGCCATAGCCACACTCTTCCTGAAACAACGGCTTCCGAGCTGCTGATGGAGGAGCTGGCAATATAAATAAGCGGGTAAAGAATGGTAATTAAAAACAAGGATAGGATCAAATAGTTAGTAAACATAAATAACTGGTCCCTCTTGGTTTCTCTAATTGTTGGTTCCATTAGGAGCTCCTTTCCCTTCCCCGTTCACCATAAGCTGGCCTGCTTGGTAGTCTGAGCGATCTTATTGACGATCAAGAGGAGAATGAGGTTAATTACGGATTTAAACAATCCGATCGCGGCAGAGTATGAATAATTCATAGATTGAGATGCCAGGCCAACCTTATACACGTAGGTGTCAATAACCTCAGAGGTCCGCATGTTGAGTGGATTTTGCATCAATAATACTTTCTCAAAGCCGACATCAAGCATATGCCCTACATTCATAATTAAAATAATAATCGCTATGGGCATAATGCCGGGAATATCGATATGCCACATTCGTTGCACTTTCGTCGCACCGTCAACTACAGCCGCTTCATGAAGGGATGGATCGATACTGGAAAGAGCTGCCAAATAAATGATGCAGGAAAAGCCTACACTTTGCCATATGCCCGACCATACATAAATGGACTTGAAATATTCAGGGGTGCCCATAAACCTGACAGGCTCAAAGCCTAATCCCATAATAAGTCGATTAACAATCCCATTTCTTGGATCAAGCAGTTCAATAATAATACCAACCATAACTACTACTGAAATAAAATGGGGTGCATAGGTGATCATTTGCACCGATTTTTTGAAAATTTGGCTTTTCACATAATTCAAGCTAAGTGCAAGTATTATCGGAAAAGGAAAGCTGGCTAGCAGCGTGTAAATACTTAATACAATGGTGTTACTCATTATTCTCCAAAATTCATAGGAATTGAAGAATCTTACAAAGTGGACAAAACCCACCCAATCACTTCCCGAGATCCCTTTGGTAACCACAAAATTTTTGAAAGCGATCTGTGCCCCGTACATAGGGATATACTTAAAAATAACAATATAGATGACTGGTAAAGCTATAAGCAGGTACAACTGCCAAACCTTTCGAATCTTTTTGACTGGAGCCCCTGTACTTAATAGAGCAGTTACGTTCGTTTGCGTACGCGCTGTTTGTTTAAGCGTTTTCAACTCTTCACCTCCTAAGCTTATTCATTAATTGTAGGTGCAACCGACCTATACCCAACATTAGGCTAGGTACAAGCTGATGTAAATGTGAAAGCCTGCAGCTACATGTGCAGGCTTTTAGAAAGGCGATATGCAATTGAAACGCCTATATACATTCCTTAAGAATACGCTTTCATTTTACTGCTAACACGGCGAAATTCAGAGGTGCTTACCGCGTGTATTCTTTTAAAGGCCCGGCAAAAGGTGTTGGAGGAGCTGTATCCCACCTGCTGGGCGATTTCGTATACGGGAAGCTGTGTGCTTGCCAGCAGCTCTTTGGCATGAGCCATACGAAGCTCCTCCAAGTAGTCGGAGAAATTAACGCCAGCTTGTTCTTTGAAAAACTGTGATAAATAGCCTTTGGAAATATTCATGCATTCCGCTACTGAATCCAGACAAAGCTCCGCTTGGGCATAAGACTCTTGCAGCAAACTCACAATATGTTCATACAGCTGGACGTTTTGGCTTTTCTTATGGTTATTGACAAAGTCACACACCTGCCCAAAAACGGAAGTAAGCGAGCGGTAATTGTTCTCCAAGCCTGTATATGAAGCCAAATCACCGGAAAAAGGCTTCATTTGCTCCATTCCCGTATCTTCCTCCATCCCCACCTGTGGCAGCAGCTTAATTAGCGTTCCCCACATTTCATTCATGAATAGCCGCAGCATGGTGACGGATAAGCGGCGTTCCTCAAAATTTTTGCAACGCAGCTCCCCCAGCAATTCAGATACCGCAGTATGCTCGCCCGCTTTTGCCAAATTGCTTAGACGATACTCCAGATCCGCTGGATAATAGTAGCCATGGTTATCCTTTGGAAGCTCATCAAACCCCATCATGCCATTCTTGTTCCTCCAGGACAAATATTCCAGCGTGCGTTTGGCCTCCTCAAAGGAACGCGAGATGTTCAGCAGATCCTCATAAATATTGCCAACACCCAATCTCGTTGCAAGGCTTAAGCTAGATTGGACGTTTTCGCTTATCCGACCCGTCACTTCCTCGAGATGAAGCCGCCGTTTTGCAGGAGCATCAACATCAAAGGCAAACAATAATACGATCTGGTCCTCTGCCACATCATGCATATACACTTGTCCGTTGGTTTCTTGGTAGATAATATCTTTAACCATCACGCGCTTCCTATCGAGCTCCTCAAGGACATCACGATCCAAACCGTTATCGTAGCCTCTTAGCTGGAGGATCGCTACAATAAAATAGCTGCCCCGCATCGTAATCCCTACATGCTGTAGCAAAATAGGGATATCCTTCGGTGTTACATATTCGCCGGTCAATAGCCTGCCGAATAAAGCTGCTTGAAGCAACGGAGCTTGCTTTTCCATTTTATCCTGCATTTCCTGATTATTAGCGATCAGCCGGGATACATGGTCCCGAATAAAATGGTAGGCGTTGGAGCCGTAATACCCTTCTCCATTCGTTCGCTCCATGATCGTTTCCATAATTTTTTTGAGCGGGCGGCTGTTTCGGTAAGCAATTAAATAAGCGATAAGCAGCCCTACTACCAAAAAGCTAAAAACTAATGAAAAGGTAATTTTTTTAATATACAACACTTTGTTCAGCACGACATCGGCGGGTTGGGCGACCAAATAGGTCCAGCCGTTATAGTCGGAGGTTGTATAAGTGACCATCATATCCTGGCCAGCGATTTCCTGTAGCATGTTCCCGTGCTGTCCATTTAGCCTGCTGAGGTCGATACGATTAGTATCAGCACCGGGCGAGGTCGAGCTCACCACATCCCCAGCCTCATTAATGATATAAGCCCAACCTCCTGATAGGTCGAGTCCTCCAAGCAGCTTTTGAATTTCACGATGGTCGACCGTTATCGCTACAGAGCCCTGCGGAAAACCCGGATAGCCCATAGGATGAATATAAGTAAGCAGCGAATAGCGATGTCCATTAACCGTTACATCCTGAGCGGGCAACACCTTGCGTTTGTAATCGCCTCCCATAAACAATTCGTTCCAAGTCCGGGTATCCATCTGTGTATATTGGAAGCTTTTTTCAAATTCAGGCAGCATATATGTTGAGCTCTCCGCCAAGACCAAGCCGCTATTTTTAAAGCTAATAAAGTAATTGAAAATAAAATTATTCGACAAGCTAAAATTGTACATACTTTTGCGCGTTTCCAAAACACGGTACGTGTTCGCTCCTTCGAACGGATTGGTGATCGAGGCAAATTGCATAATTCGGGTATCATTAGCCAGCTGCATAGCGATAGAGGAAATCTCCGAAAGCCTGCGGTCCAAAATATTACGGCTTTGTTGGAGCAGATTCATATTGGAAGCGGTTACTTCTTTCTCCATTTCTAACAATGTCTTATTGTAAATAATCCAACCTACAAGAAGCGGTAGCAGTAATAATATGATATTCGGCACCAAGAGATGAAGAAATATCCCTTTAAAACCACTGCTTTTCCTTTTAACCTTCCACACACTGGTTCCCCCCAAGCGTTGAAGTTTGATCCTACTACTCTAATTCCATTTCTTCAAATCATCATAGCATTGGGAATTTGGTTCAGTCAATGACGCATAAGTACCGAAAATTGGTGTCGTTATTTGTACAGACAGATACAGTTTTTACGATTCTGCCGCGGAGGGCAATAAAAGAAAAACCGCCCGCAAGGTTCGTCGGACGGAGCTTTTATTGGAATGTAATTGATGCCGGTTCCCACTTTTGTGCGTTAACGAGGACAGGAGTATGGGGCTCCATCTGTTTTTCCACTTAACCCTTCGCCCTTTGCCGACCTGCCTCATGGGCTTCGCTAATCCGATCCATCAGGTCATTCCAGCCTTGGTCGATTTTGCATTTCTCCGGGCGTAGCTCGAACCAATTAATCGTTCGTTTGATACCTTCATGGAAAGGAACGGTTGCTATATAGTCGGGAACGAACCTTTTAATTTTACTGTTGTCGAACACACTGCTGACTGCTTTATCACCAAGCAACCCGCCAATGCTCTCCGGCATAAAGGAAGTAATAAATTCCGAGGAAATATGTACAATATTCGGTTCGACACCTGCTGCTTGCCCAATCATGTGGGTGATTTGGTTCCAATCCAGCACTTCGTCCGAGGTAATATGAAAAGCGTGGCCAATTGCTTTGGGATTGCCTAACAGCCCAACGATACCTTTCGCAAAATCGGTATTGTGCGTCATCGTCCATAGTGAGGTTCCATCACCATGCACAATGATTTTCTCGCCCTTGCGCATTCTATCTACCAATGACCAAGGATTCGCCCAGCTATTCAGGGCTGCCGGAATCATCGTATCCCCGTAGGTGTAGGAAGGTCGGACAATTGTGATTGGAAAATTCTCGCTACGATAAGTATCCATCAGCAGATCCTCACAAGCAATTTTGTCACGCGAGTATTGCCAGTATGGATTCGCCAGTGGCGTCGACTCGGTTACTAAATATTGGGTGGAAGGCTTTTGGTAAGCAGAAGCGGAGCTAATAAATATGTATTGGGCTGTTTTCCCTTTAAAAAGCTTTATGTCTGTTGCTACATGGTCTGGTGTAAAAGCGATCCAATCGACGACAGCGTCAAACTCCAGATGCTTCAAAGCTTCCGCCGTTGCTGCCGCATCTCTTATATCCGCAGTAATGACATGGGCGCCGTCCGGTACAAAATCATTGCGTTGTCCACGATTTAATAAATATAAATCAATACCTTTTTCCACAGCCAGCTTCGATGCCGCTTGACTGATCAAGCCTGTTCCGCCAATAAATAAAACCTTCATGCTCCAATTCCCTCCTATATGTACAAATATTTCGGGCACCATTTAACGAGTCTTACAAATCTTCCCTACTTAAGAGTTTACCTTGAGATTGATAATAGTTCAATCCTACGCTTTTATTTGCGTGTCGCTTATTGTATGTAGGTGGATGTAGCAGTAAACTATAGTTATTAATTAACAGGAGGAATGAACAATGCTCGTCTCGATGGCTTATCCAACTGTATACATCCAGGAACCACAAATTTTACAGCAATCCGGCGAATGGCTCGGCAAATTCGGCAAGAAGCTTTTTATTATAACAGGCAGGAATGCTTGGGTGAAAGCTGGAACGCAGGTAGAAGAAAGCCTCAAAATGTATGCGCTTCCTTACGAACTTCATTTCTTTAATGGAGAATGTACCTATGAGGAAGCCGAACGCCTTTTAGCTTTGCTGCCAGCGGAAATCGACTTGATCGTTGCCATTGGCGGCGGCCAATGTATGGATACTGCCAAAATCGTCGCCCACCGCTCCGGTTTAAAAATGGCGACAATCGCCACGCTGGCATCCACCTGTGCTTCTACCACGCCCTTATCGATCATGTATAAGCCTGGTCATGAATATTTGGCGATCGAATATTTTGATTTCTGTCCTGTGCTTACGCTAGTGGATCCGCAAATTATTGCTGAAGCACCGTATCGGTATTTAATTGCCGGAATTGGTGATACCTTGGCCAAATGGTATGAGGCTACCCCTATCAATGCTGGCAAATTTCAAAATGCCAAAACCCGCCTCGGCCTGAAAACAGCGGAGCTGGCCAAAGATCTGCTGATGGAGTTCAGCGAGCAAGCGATTGCCGAAAACAAAAAAGGCCACGCTGGAGATGCAATTCGGCAAATTATTGACACGAATATTTTGTTGGCCGGCCTGGTTGGGGGAATTGGCAATCATACCTGCCGTGGCTCAGGAGCCCATGCCTTTCATAATGGCATGACCTGCATAGACGAGATTCATGGCACCTACCACGGCGAGCTGGTCGCCTTTGGCATCGTATGCCAATTGATGCTGGAGCAAAAGCCCGAGGAGCAGGTTGCCCACCTGATGCGGTTTTACCGTCTCATCGGCTTGCCTGTCAGCCTTTTTGATATGGGGGTAACCGCAGTCCGGGATGCCGAGCTCCGTTTAAGTGCGCAGCGGGCTTGCGACCCTAATGAAACGATTCATTATTTGCCCTTCCCTGTGCTGGAGGACAACGTCTATGCAGCCATTTATGCTGCCCATGAGCTGGGCGAACGGCTGAAAGCCGCTGAACCCGCGCGGCCGTCTGCCGAAGGTGCAGCTTCGGTGCCGGCTAACTGATGACTGATGACGCTAACGGCGGCGAGCACGAGTGCGGCTTGGGGCAAAGTGCTATTCAGGCAAGACGCCAGCTTGGACGCAGCTTGACTGGTCAAGCCTAATCAGCAATTAAGGACAAAAACTCTCGGCAACCTGACGTTTTATCGTCATTATAGCCGAGAGTTTTAGTTCCACGCGTCTTCGTATTGGTTATGAACCAGCTTCAAGCCCTATCAGCCTTATTGCTTAAGGAACCAATATTACTTTCATGCACTGGTCGCCCTTTTCCATCATTTCAAAGCCCTCTTTCCATTGCTCCAGGCTTAGCTTGTGGGTGACAACGCCATCCGTTGGCAGCTTTCCGTTGCCGATCCATTCAATCACGGTTTCGTAGCAGTAGGGGCTCAAGTGTGCACCGTAAATGTTCAGCTCCTTGGAATCCCCGATAATGCTCCAATCGACCGTGACCAAATCCTTGAACACACTAAATTCCACAAAAGTCCCCAGCTTGCGCACCAGCTCCAGACCTTGCTGCACGCTGGAAGCATGTCCAGTAGCCTCAATATACACATCACATCCATAACCATCGGTTAGCTCCATAATGATTTGCTTCACATTTTGCTTCGATGGATTAATCGCCATGTCCGCACCAAATGCTAGGGCCAGCTCCAAGCGGTCATCCTTCATGTCGAGCACAATGAGCTTGGCAGGATTTCGAAGCTTGATTGCGCCTATCATCCCTAGACCTAAGGTTCCTGAGCCTGCAAGCACCACGATATCCTCATTCGTTATATTTGCCCGGTCCACACAATGCTTGGAGCAAGCATACGGCTCAACCAATACCGCTTTTTCGATGGGAATGTCCTTTGGAATTTTGTAATTGAGCGCTTCCTTTGGAAATTTCATATACTCGGCCATAGCCCCGTTCACATGTGCTTGAAAGCCATAAATATCATGGCGCTGGCACATCCAATATTTGCCAGTGTTGCAGTATCTACAGTCCCAGCAAGGTACGATTTGCTCCGATATGACCCGATCCCCAACTTGGAAATCACCCTTCACATTGGCGCCCATAGCGACAATAAAGCCCACAAACTCATGTCCGGGAATAACTGGCGTTTGAATATAAGGTGGATTTCCGTCGCCGCCCCAAATTTTGGACGCACCCAGATAAGTTTTAACATCGCTGGCACAAATGCCGCAGGCTTCCACCTTGATTAATATTTCCCCATCTGACACAGCTGGCACATCGACCGTTTCGATCCGATAATCACCAATTCCATACACGACTAAAGCTTGCATTTTTTCCGGTATTCCTGTGAGCGTCATTGCACATCCTCCTACCTTTATACTCACTCTTGCGCCTGGCCATCCAGATAAGTGATAATCATTTGCTGCCCAACCTTTAAATGCTCCTCCAACAGCCGGATCGCTTGCTCCGCATCGCCTGCCAAGAGCGCTTGGATAATTTCCGCATGGCTTTGCACGACAAAACCGATATCCTGGTAGGTACCCGTAGTTATCTCAATCAATGCACTTGTCAGCCCTTTAATCATCAACCACATTGGCAAAAGAGTACGGTTATGCGCAGCTTTCACGATTCGATAATGAAACTCAATATCTAGGCGGATCGTATCGGATTTGGAATGACTGGCTTCCATTAAAAGCTGCACATCCTGTAAGTCGGACAAATCCTGATGGCTGCCCTTCTCAATTAAGCTGCGGATCGCCAGCGACTCCAGCATAAGGCGCATTTGGAATAAATCCAAAACCTCCTGCTTGCCGTAGCCCTTCACGATCGTTCGGCCATTGCCCGGTGTCTCGGTCAGCCCTTCGCTCTCCAGCATCAAAATCGCTTCACGGATCGGCCCACGGCTAACGGACAAATCCTTGGACAATTGGGCTTCACTAAGATGAAGCCCCCTCGGGTATTCACCCAGCAAAATACGGGTTCGCAAATGGCTGGCTACTTTATCCTTTAACGCTTCTTTTTGAATAATCACTAGGCTCACTCCTACAAAAAAACACGGGTTTAACTAACAAACCCATCATATCAGTTCCGCTTAACAAAAACGATACTTCCGCACCGCTTCCTCATCCACCTCTACACCTAAACCGGGCTCCTCAATGGCATGCACCCAGCCGTCTTTTTGGACAATCGGTGTTTTCACCAGCTCATTTTGCATCGAGCTTGGCAGCGGTTTAAGCTCCATCATGATGCAATGGGGCGATGAAATGGACAGATGGACGCTAGCCGCGGTCGTTAATGCCGTACTCCACGCGTGCGTGTTGAATTTGATTTTAGCATCGGCGACCAAGGTCAGCACCTTCAGAAATCCGGTAATACCGTCGGATCTTGCAGGATCAATACCCACAATATCGACCAAGCCGGTGCGGATTAAGCGGGAAAATGCGTCCACAGTCGATTCACGCTCACCTGTTGCAATTAAGCAGCCGGTAGCTTGCTTGAGCCGGGCAAAATCCCCCAGCCGATTGGGTTCAAAAGGCTCCTCGATCCAATCGATCCCGTATTCCGCAAATTGCTTCGTCATCCGGATGGCATGCGCCACATCCCACGTCACTTTATGGCCGATATCGACCATAAAGCCTACCTTGGGCCCAATCGCACGGCGCACCGCTTTGACAAATTCCATATCGTACTCTTCGGTTAGCCCTAGCTTGGCGGTACCTTTTTTGCCGAAGCCGACCTTTACCGATTGATAGCCCTCATCGATATAGCCCTTGATCTCATCGGCATTTTTCTCATGCTCCAAATATTTAATATGAATGCTGGCATTCGCCGGCAGCTTATCCAGCACCTTGCCACCAAACAGCTTATATAACGGCTGCTGCAAGGCCTTGCCCTTGATATCCCAAAGAGCCATATCTATAGCGCTAATGGCAAAAGAGGCGATGCCCCCATCTCCGCCATACCACCATACATGCTCCTTCATCGCATGCCAATGCAGCTCGGTCTCCAGCGGGTCCTTGCCCATAACAAGCGCAGCTAGACCGCCCTCAATCAAAGCCGCTGCCGCTTTAACCGCCTCCGGCCACATCGTAATGCCTTCGCCCCAGCCCACAAGTCCGCTGTCGGTTTCAATACGGACGATCATCGTGTGGCGCGTGCTGTTATCATCATTAGGCTCAATGTACCGCATACCCATAGGTTCAATTTTGATAATTTTCATCGGTTCACCTCATCTCATGTACAAGCCGCCATTGATATCCAAGGTAGCCCCTGTGATATGGCTGGCAGCTTGATCGCTTAGGAATAAAACGCTTTGTACAATATCCGACACTTCGCCGAGCCGTCCATCTGGTGTTTTTGAGATCATGCCTGCTACACCCTCAGGAGTGAAATCAGCGATCATATCGGTTTTGAAAGGCCCTGGTGAAATGGCATTTACATTGATTCCATAACGGGAGTAAAGCGCGGCGAATGATTTGGTCAACGCCACCACACCCGCTTTCGATGCACCATACGGAGGGCTTACAAGCGTCCCACCGTTATAAGCGCTAATCGAGCTCACATTAACAATACGCCCATAACCCCGCTCTTTCATAAATTCAGCAACCATCTGGCAGGCAAAAAAAGTGCCTTTCACATTAACCTCCATAATACGATCCCAAAGCTCGGCATCAACCTCAGCAGCAGGTACCGTGGAGCACACCCCCGCTGCATTGATCAGCACATCAATCCGCTGCTCCTCGCGTTGAATCATTTGCAGCCATTCCTTCAGCTTATTCGTATCACTGACATCAACAGCAGCTAGATCAAAGCTGCCATACTTGTAGGTCGCCGCTAACGCTTCCCTTGCTTTCGTCAGCTTCGTATCATTCATCCCACAGCTATAAACCTTCGCTCCGCTTTGCAAAAAGCTTTCTGTTAAAGCATATCCCAGACCGCTCGTTCCTCCGGTTATGACAACAACTTGCTTATCAAAATTCCATGTAATCATGATTTGCCTCCTTCGAATAGGTTACTTATAACGATGCTAAATCATAGAGTCTACAACGCAAGTCCTAGGCAAGCCGGTTAACCGGTGAATACAGCTGCTCGCCACGTACCCAGCGGACAATTTCCTCAGCAGCCGAGCGTTGTAATTCCAATAGCGATGAGTCGGAATAATAAGCAGCATGCGGCGTCAGCCAAATATTGCCGCAATCCCTTAAAGGATGCTGCGCCGGCAAAGGCTCCTGCTCAAAAACATCCAAAGCCGCAAAGCCTAACGTATGCGCTCTCAAAGCATGGGCAAGGGCGACTGTGTCAATTAATGCTCCTCTTGAAGTGTTAACTACGCATGCGGTTGGCTTCATCCAGCCCAAGGTTTCCGCATTAAGCAAATGCTGTGTCGTTGGCAATAATGGTAGATGCAGAGCGATAATATCGGATTGCTCTAGGATGGTTTTCAAATCATCCTCTTTGTCCACCTGTTTCTCTAGCGCTGCTTCGGCAGTAAGATAAGGGTCATATACTTTCACTTGATATTGAAAAGGCCGCAGCCGCTGGAGCACTCGCTCCCCGATCCGCCCAAACCCGACGATGCCGACTTGTGTGTCTGCAAGCTTCGGCATTGGTTTTACAATCGGCTCGAATGCCCACTCTCCACGCTCTACAGCCTGGTGCAAAGGAAGCAGCCTTCTTGATACTCCCAAAATCAAAGCCGCTGTATGGTCCGCTACCTCATCCAGGCAATATCCAGAAACATTGCATACCTGAATGCCCAGTTCCGTGGCCGCCTCCACATCTACATTGTCATAGCCAATACCATAACGGACGATCAGCTTGCATCTTGTCCATGTGCTTAAAATGTCTTTGGAAAGGATTGCGAACTGCACTAATACGGCATCCGCTGTTTGTCCTACTACCTTTAAGGACTCTTCCTCCGTACCCGATAAAAAGCTGACCTCCAAACCTGCTGCTTGGAAAATCTCCTGTTCCGGCTTGTTATCCTGAAAATTGCTGTCGATGATCACGATATTCATTGCTAAATAAGCACCTCCCAAATAAATATTAAATGGTAATCGTTAATTGTTAACAGTTATCAGTTTGATCTGCTCCTAGTATAAGCGTTTCTTTTCTAACAGGCAACAGTAGATTATTGCACAACATATGATTACAAAGTGGAGCTTCAGAACGCCATAACAAAAGATGCAGTTCGCTAGTTATCTCTTCACCAGCTTCGCCTGCACTACCAGCCGCCCCTCCTCCGCATCCAGTGTATAGTCGCAGGTAGACAAGGTAATGATCCGATCCGTCGAAGCCAGCGAAGTATTCGTTTCGTACAAAGACCGGGCTTGCATGTCCTGTAGGAAGGTGTAATACGCCTCATCATCAGGAAAATGCGTCATTATATAATTAACATCCGTTGTAGTAAAATAGACCGCAAATATTTCGGCCTGGTAGCTCTCCTCTAAAGTATCATAGCCAAAGCTTCGGTGTGTATCGAAAAAATCGGCTTTCAAATATTGATTCAAGCTGCCAAACATCGAGCCATCCCTCATATCATGGCCATAAATAATCGTATTGAGGCTGCTGCCCGCAGATTGATTGCGATAATCCATAAACATACTACCAGCCCTCATCGCCTCGCGTTTGAAATTCCTTGTTAAATAGTAGTCGTTATCCTTCGCTTGTACAATGGGGTAATCCACAGGCGTATCGTCTATTTTCAGCCATCCCGAAATATCGGCATTCATGCTCAGCAGCGCGTGAAACTGAGGTCGGGCTTTGGCCATTTTGTCATTGGAAGGGCTATCGTTTACGGTACCATTTGGACTTTTGCTCGCGCTGTCACCCGCGTTTCCATCAGCAACCCATTGCACCGTTCTGCCACTGGTATAGATTTCTCTGGCTTCCTCTGTTACCATTTTGTTGCTGTAATAAGAGCTGGCCACGTTATACAAGCTGGCCAGACAATAAACAATGACTGCCAAGCACATAAGCATAACGATCTGCTCGTAGCCTTTCTTGCTCTTCCACCATGTACGCATCATGCAAAGAAAGGTGCGGCCGCCCATGACTTGTGATCATGAGCCTCCACAACCTTCCATTCACCCCTCTCGCTAAATGCCCACAGGCACCATATATAATCCCATGCCGGCCTCTTGCTTAATTATAACATCCACGCCATAAATCGATTTGATCGTCTGCTCCGTTATGACCTCATGGGGCTGCCCCTTCATGGCAATTTCCCCGTCCTTCATAATAATGATGTTGTCACTATACCGAATCGCTTGGTTAATATCATGCAAAACCATCACGATAGTCAGGCAATGCTCCGTGTTCAAGCTTTTGATTAAATCTAATATCTCAAATTGGTAATAAATATCCAAATACGTTGTAGGCTCATCCAAAAATAAAATCGGTGTGCTTTGCGCCAATGCCATCGCAATCCATACTCTTTGCCGTTCCCCGCCCGATAGCTGGTCGATCGTTTTGCCCCGTTTGGCTTGCAAATTGGTGCAGGTAAGCGCCCATTCAATCGCTAACTCATCGTCGGGACTGCTCTGCGCAAACATGCTGCGATGCGGCAAGCGGCCAAAGCCGGCAAGCTTTTCTACAGTCATATCCGAGGGAGCCTCATTATGCTGGTGGACAACGGCTAATTTGCGGGCAAGCTCCTTGGGCTTATAGCCCGTTATTGCCTTTCCGTCCAATAACACCTCGCCGCTTCGTGGCTTGTGATTCTGGGACATTACGCCCAGCAGCGTGGATTTGCCGGAGCCGTTGGGACCGATAATCGTCGTGATTTTACCAATTTCAATATCGCTAGTTACATGTTTTAAATGCTCGGTCTTGTTATCGTGGGAAAATACAATCTGTTTAATTTCCATGGACGCGTTCACTCTTTCTAATCAGGAATACTAGGAAGGGCCCGCCAATAACAGTCATTATTATAGAAGCAGGAATTTCTGTAGGCGCAAGAAGCGTTCTCCCTAGTGTATCTGCCCCCAGGATGAGCAGCGCCCCGGCAAGTGCAGAGAATGGAATCAGCACCTTATGGTCTGAGCCAATCAGAAGCCGGGCGACATGGGGAATCAGCAAGCCAACGAAGGCGATCAAGCCTCCTATGGCCGTGGCTACTGCTGCCAAGAGTACGGCGACTATCGAAATCAGCAGTCTCGCCCGAGTCACATTGAGACCCAGATTATGAGCCGATTTATCCTGCAACGACAATAGGTTGCACCACGAGTAAAGCAACATCGACAAAAGCAGCCCGATCGATCCATACAGAATCATCACCTGTACATCGTTCCACGTTTTCATCGTAAAAATCGAGGTCGTTGCTTGATTAAGGCTTGCCACTGCATAACTCCCCCTGTAATTAAAGGATTGTCCCAAGCCCGTAAAGGTTGCATTGATTGCAATTCCGACAAGAATAATTCGCATGGGGCTCAGCCCGGATTTCCATGAGAAGGAATACACCAGAAAACAGGCAAAAGCACCACCGATAAAAGCAAAAAGTGGCAGCCAGAAAAATAGCGTAGGGAATATCGTAACGAATAATAAAGAAATAAAACCAGCCCCTGAGGAGATCCCGATCACACCAGCATCAGCTAACGGATTTCTCATTACAGCCTGCAATAATACCCCTGAAACCGCCAATGCCGCTCCAACGAACAGCGCAACAATAATCCTTGGCAGCCGAAGGTCTTTAATAATTTGCACATTTTTGTTTGTGCCTGAGAATAGGCCCTGAATCAATTCCAGGCTGCTTACCTTTAAGCTGCCGGTTGTTGCCGAGTATAGGACCACAGCGACCAGCAGAGCAATAACGATCACAAAGCTCCAACCCACTCTTCTACTCATCATTACCGTCCTCTATCAATCATGATGGATATAACATCTTCATTAAAACATCCAAGGCTTCATTGACGAGCAAATTTCCCGTTGTACCAAACAGCTCTTCTTCCAGATCATACACACGATTATTGCTTACCGCGTTAAAATGCTTCCATATATCATTTTTCTTAAACTCCTGATCGAACATGATGATGACTTCCTCAGGCATACCATGGGCGGCACGCAAAATAATATCGGGATTGGACTGCTGCAAATATTCCGTATTCGATGCCAAATATTCGACCGTTTCGCCTTGCACGATATTTTTCCCACCTGCAATTTTGACCAAGTCTCCAATATATGAAAGTTCCGTTGCCACCAAGTAGCTTCCTGGCACACCAAGTAAAATAAGCACGGTTGGCTGCTTCTTCCCTTTAGCTTTCTCATTGATGTCAGCTAGCTTCTGTGTATATTTGGACACAATCGCATCGGCTTGCTTCTGGCGGTTATATTTAGTGCCGAGTGCCAGGATGGCGTTGTTCATCTTTTCCACGCTCGTGAGGTCCAAGAAGCTGGCCTCGATCCCCGTGTTCTTAAAGACTTCTGCCAAATCATATTCCAGCGTCGTCACTGATAGCACTTGTGTCGGATTCAGCGATTTAACAATCTCCATGTCCGGGCTCATGGGATTGCCAACTAACGGAACCCCTGCATATCGCTTGGGTAAATCCTTGACACTCTTGGGAATACCCACTAAATCCATCTCTAATGCATCCATAATTTGAGTTGCCGCTACCGTTGTCGTGACTACGCGATCACCACCTTGATTCTCTGCAGCCGGCGCTACTTCAACGGATGAACAGCCCATTAGTAAAGCAAAAACTGCCACGAGCATACCGATTTTTATCCATTTGGCCCTCATACCTATCGCTTCTCCTTCCCTAATACTTCATTGTTTACCAATGCTTGATTGGTACTTTCAAGCCACGGAGGACACCAGCTGCCTGGCGTCCCCGTGGATGAAAGTCTATTCAAAATCGTTATTTCGTTATTTCGCTTGATCCAGCAGCTTACCGATCAGTGTAACCGCCTCTGCGCGTGTTGCACTTGCATTTGGTGCAAAAAGGTTATTGTCTCTGCCGTTAATTATGCCTTGCTTGGCAGCAACGGCAACATGGGCACGTGCCCATTCTGGAACTTGTTCGGCATCTGCAAACGAAAGGGCTTCCTGTGAATCGGCTGGGAACTTTAATGCCCTGCCGATCATTACCGCTATCTCCGACCGAGAAATTTTACGGTCTGCGCGGAACGTTTGGTCCTCATAGCTGGTAATAATGCCTGCGCCAACGGTTTGCGCCAAATGTGGCGTTACCCATGCAGGAATGCTAGCCATGTCAGCAAAGCTTAGTTCTGCTGCTTGGCCTTCCAATTTCAGCGCCCGGCTGATGATCGTCGTAAATTCAGCACGGTTGATTTCTCCGTCTGGACGGAACGATCCATCCTCATAGCCATTAACGATACCTAATGACACAGCACGCTCAATCGCTGCTTTGCCCCAGTGGTTCTCAATATCATTCAAGGTAAGCTGCCCCGCCTGTGGAGTATCTGGTGTTCCGGGTGCTGGTTGCCCCGTCACTTCCGGAGCTCTAGCTTTGTCCTCGAATGCTGCGGTATCCAGCAGAATATCAAAGTCAATCGTTTCCGCTTTTTTATTGGCTCTGGCAGCAAAAGCTGCGCTGCCATCATCATCTGCTGGAATGGTTTTAGCCACTTCAGGATCAATAGGGATCTCTAGCTCAACCCAGCCATGAAGGGCTGATGTCAAATCCTTGACCTCGAATTTAACCGTTCGGGTATCGTTTGCTTCATCTATGCTGATGAGGTCGGCATCGACCATTTCCCCATCCTTCGCTATCTTGAATTTAGTGAATTTCTTGTTTTGGTTCAAAGTCATTGTAATAAAGCGGGTTTTGTCTTTGACCGTTAATATAGCTGGATGCTTGATTTGCTTATCCATATCCGATATCAGGTTATTTCGATACTGGAATACGGAAAATTCAATAGGGTAATCGCCATTTGCTAAAGATTCTACTGCAGGCTTGGCAGTTAATGAATTGGTTGCATTCTTATCAATGGCCTTCATACTAAACTTATCATATGAAATCTCAATATCGTAGGAATGGAAGTAACCCATTTCTGCCCAATCGACTTTAACCCAGCCCTTGGATCTGGCTGATAAATCCTTCACTTCATATTCAATCTCGCGCGTATTTGTTAACTCATCCTTACTAAGCACTCTGACCTCGGACAATGCTCCACCCTGCTCAACCTTAAACTCCGTGATTTCTTTACTTTGTTTAAGAATGAAGGAAATATACTGCTTACCGCCGGAAATAGTCAGGATCCCAGGTGATATCACATAATCCTGCATGACAGATTTTTGGTCGGTTCCATCCTTTATTATCTTGAAATTAATGCTGTACTTACCGTCCTGTGTAGTGGATGGGTTGGTTATAGTTCCGCCACCTCCTGTTCCTCCTCCTGTTCCACCAGTTCCACCAGTTCCGCCAGTTCCGCCATTACCACCCGTTCCTGGATTTGTCTGATTGTCTGTTAATTTGACAACAACGACCTTGTCAAAATTCAGCTTAAAGGTATGCGTTTCTCCGTTTGCACCTTTAAGATCAATTGCATAAGTAGCAGTTAAATCCTCAGTTTCAAATTGAACCTCTCTTGTTAATTCTTCATCAGCCAATATCCGAACAACTCCGGATTGCTTAAGGGCATATTGCGGTAAAACATCGGCTGTCGTTCCGTCCGCTTTAATAACCTGGATCTTCGAAACGGTCACACCACTTTTTAATTTGAAAGCAGCCATTTTTTTACCATTGACAACCTTCAAGGTACCGCCATTTTCCACATAGTTAGACATTGGCGTTCCTGATCCGTCCTCAGACGTTGCAGCTTTGTAGGTAAACTTGTACTCCCCATCTTTGACTGGCTTCGTTAAGTCTATCGACTGCTCGCTTCCTACAGGCAGGTTGGAGAAGCCCAGCTCTACATCGTACTCATTATCATAGAGGAAGGTCTCGTTTACCTGCCAATAAATGTTTACCCAGCCGTTTAATTTGGCAGTCAAATCGTTGACTTCGAATTTGATTAAGCGGGTATTATTGGCAGTATCATGGCTTACGATTTCTGTTTCTTTTAAGACTCCAGCTTGCTCCGTTTTGAATGATGTGATCTCTGCACTTTGCTTCACGATGAATGAAACATATTTTTTGCCGCCAACTACGGTTAGCTTGCCGCTTGTTTGATCTACATAGTCGTACATAACGGAATTGTCGTTGGTACCTTTTTTGAAGATATTATAGCTGATCGGATATTCACCGTCCGCTATACCTCCTGTTCCAGAATCAATAACGACAACGGATGTTTTAAACACAGTAAACGCTGTTTGTAATAAAGTCAGTGCAGCATCTACCTGCTGCCCATTAGCTGCCGCATCATCAGCCGTTATCTTAGCTAGATTGATGGCTGCCAGCAATTTGCCCTTGGCACCCGTTGGGTATTGACCGTCAGCACTTCCCTCTACAGCTGAGCCATAGGCGATTTGGACATTATTGATGAGTGCATTCAGGATTGATTTATTGGATCCTGTTGCTCCATCGCCTGATGGCAAATTACTGAAGCCAAGCTCAACATCATACTCATTGTCATACAAGAAGGTCGGGCTAACCTGCCAATAAATTTTCACCCAGCCGCTTAATCTTGTGTTTAAATCTTGGACTTCGAATTTAATCAAGCGGGTATTATTGGCAGCATCGCTGCTCACGATTTCTGTTTCTGTCAAAACTCCGGCTTGTTCAGTCTTGAACGAAGTGATCTCGGCGTTTTGCTTTAAGGCAAAAGTAACAAACCTTTTATCGCCCGCAACAATTAACTTGCCGCTGTTTTTATCAACATAATCGTACATAACAGAATTGCTATCGGTACCTTTTTTGTAAATGTTAAAGCCGATCGGATACTCGCCATCCGCTAGTTTAGTTGCAACGGATAATTTGAACTTATCCAAGGCTTGCTGTAGTAATAGTAATGCAGTTGCTGATTCTGCAGGCGTGCCTGTCAAGTTGGCAGCCTCGACATCCGCAGCAGTAATTGCTGACAGGATGGCATTCTTCGCCACCAATGGGTACTGGCCTGGCAAGGTTCCTGTAATTGCTTTACTATTGAATGATTTAGCAGCCGTTACAGCTTTCCATAGCGCGGTATTGTCGATATTGTTAAAATTCAAGCGAATGTCATGAGTGCGGTCATAATTCTGTGATGGCACGACTGTGCGTACCTTAGCATCGATAAGAGCTGATAAATTGTCAACTTTGAATTTAACAACTCTCGTATTCGCTGTGCTATCTGCACTGACAAGAATAGTTTCCACAAATTCACCGTTTTGCTTGACTTTAAATTCCGGTACAGTTGTGCTGTTCGTGACCGTTAAGGAAACATATACAGAGCCATCATTCTCGGTGATTATAGTCGCCGGCTTTCCTAGATAGCTTTCCATAGCTGAGAATGCCTTATCCGTGGCATGGACTGTTGAGTAATTAACCGTACGTACCGCCTTAGCTTTAAAAGCATCGATAGCCGTTTGCAGGGCCGTTGTTGCCGATAAAATTTGTGTCCTTGGGGAAGCAAGATTGGTGCCGACAGATTCGGCTAGCCCGATAGCTTGTAGAAGCTCAGCTTTGGCATTTGTAGGGTATTGCCCTGATGCCGTACCTGCTACAGCCGTATTACTCAATTGCTTGGCAGTAACCACCAAAGTATTTAGGGCTGTAAGCTCGTCAGCATTGTAGCTGATATAAACCGTTTTGGTCACGCTGTTCATTGTATAGGCGAACCATGAGAAGCCTTGCCATAAGGTGTCATTTGCACTATTATCTCGAGCCTCGAACTGATAGGTTTTATGATGTCCGTCAGTACTGTTATTCACCATTGTCATACCATCATATAGATCTTTCCCGAATAGCCCATCAATACCAGGCTTCTGGTAAGAAAAGGAGCTCGGCAAAGCTGCTGGGTCTACAAAAGTAAGATTAACTAAAGCTTGATATCTAGGAAGGGGGTGTTTTAAAATGGTTGCTGTTTGCTTAAATTCATTTGAATAAACCGAATGGTTTACTGTTGCGTTTAGCGAATCGAGAACGATAATACTTGCTGTTGAAGCATGATATTGCTGCGATTTCACACTATCAAGCGTTTTTTTCAAGGCATCAAATGAACTAGTAATTTTTGCGGTAGTAGCGTTGACGTCAGCTACAAGAGTCAAAGCACTATTAATCCTAGAAGTAAGAGTTGGATTAATTAAAGATCCATTGTACTCCTTATCAGAAGTAGCAAAGCCGCTTCCGTTTGAGGTTCCGCTTTCAGTCGTGCCATATGTCTTGGCTATTGCTTTAAGAGCTTGAGCTTCTTCAATCAGTTGATTTAAGGTTTCCTTATTGACGACTATACGCAGAGCTTTGTATGTATTAATCGCTTCATTCAAAATATCGTAGGCAGCTTTAAGCAGCACTGTGTTGCCCGGCGCACCAGCAACGAGGTCTTCCGCCATCTTTATACTGTTATTCAGTTTCGTTTTGGATCCGACTGGGTAGAACCCATCGCCATCGCCCTCTTGGGTGGTGTCATACACGTTACGTCCCACTGTTACCAGTTCGTTAAATATAGTTAGTGTTACTGTAATATTTTCACCATTACCACCCCCAGCGGTGTCTGGAGTTATGAAAACAAGCTTACTTGTATCCAATTTCAATCCGACATTATACCAATAATTATAAGTCGGTGTTAACTGATATATATTATCTTTATCATCAATGTGCATTAAGATATCCTGAGTCTTCAAAGCATCCTCAATATCTACTTGGACAACAATGTTGTTGGGGTCAGTCGATTGTCTGCTTGTAGCAGGTTGATAGCCTTCTATCCCGGTAACAACAGGTACTTTGCCCGCCTCTTCTTTAATTGTGGCTTTGTCTTTGCCAGCAATGCGCGAACCAAAATAGGCAAAAGTAGAATAATCTGATTTCTTAATTTCATGCTCTAGTACCGCTTTGCCATTAAGGACAATAAGCTTCCCAGTGTTTGGTAGCATAAAAGAGTGGGCAGCGGAGGTATCCGATGTTCCGTTTTTCACATACGTGTATATGATTGGATATTCCCCATCGGCTACTTTAGATGGAGCGTCCGCCGCCGAAACCGGTTCAATATGTAAGATGGACAGAAATAATACAAAGGCTAAAAGCATGGCCATAGTTTTCCGAAATAGTTTAGTCAATTCCATTACACTCCTTAAATGTTTCTATATCAAGCTTGTTTATATTCAATTTAAATGGGTTCTACTGAAGACATCAGTAAACAATTATACATATTAACTAAGTTGGAAATATGGTTAAATGAAGAACGGCTTCAATGGATGCAAGCCATTCTTCATTTTGGAAATGATCAGCAGCCGATTCTGGCTACTGAATAAGTATTACAACCAATCAATAATTAATTCCATGTCACCGCTGTGAGGTCCAGCACTTATTTCAAGTAGAACAGGAATATCAGTCGTGTAATCAGCAACAGTGAATGTGAATTCTATGAAGCCACCAGAAACCACACCAGTCAAATCAGTGTAGCTGGAACCATTCCATACTTTTAAATCTGTAACTACAGCGCTGCTGTATTTCAGGGTAACAGTAGTTCCGACTTTAACGGCATCATAAGTAAACGCAGACGCATGTGAAGAATAAACTCCATCCGCATCTAGAAAACGATAGTTTGTAGCATCTGCGAATGCAGGAACCGCCAACGCGAACACCAATACCAACATAGCCAACATCATAGTTACTGATTTTTTCATTGTTCTCATCATTTTAAGTACACTCCCTTAGTTTGGTTTAGTTTTTTCCCTTACGTTTTTGTTCCCTGATACATGATTGCAAGCTGTAACGAGTTTACGTTAAACGATGAATCTCGATTCATTCAGCTCTCCAATGAAGCAGCCTCTCGTCCCCCTTTCCTGAATGCAAGAATGTATGCCACAGAAAAGTAAGTATAAAGATAATGATAATCATTATCATCTTAGTTGCAAAAAAAATATTCTGTGGCTGAGGTACATGATTACCGGTATAACAATGTACCTTTATGTCTTCGGGTTATCCACAACGTGTACATCGTCTATCAATAACCCGATTTTATACATTAATTTCAAAAATTATAAACTACTACTTTATAACTTTTCCAGTTCTTCTTGTTCTCGCCATATAGCCTAGGGATATCAACGCTAGTGGCAGCAAGGTCACCCATATAGCAATCGAAGCTGAATCTCCTGTCTTCGGATTAGCCACAGTGCTGGCATTAGCAACAGCTTGGTTGCCATTGCCATTTGCCGCAACGGGTGCACCTACTGCTGCTGCTGCCGAGGCAGTCTTCGTCGCTTCGACTGTAGTTGTCGCTACCGGCTTGGGAGCTGGCTTCGTTTCTGCTGAAGCAGACGCAGGCGTCGGAGCCACTGCAACGGTGGCTTTGTCTGAGCTTGAGCTAGGTGCAGGTGCGGCTTCTAAAGCTGCTGGAGGCGTGGCGGGAGTTTCCGTAGCTGCTTTAGCTGGCGCAGCAGCTACGGCTTCTGTGCTCTTAATGCTTTTCTCATCCAACATAAAACGGATCGTATAATCATGGTCATAATCAATTGATGGGACGGTTACATGTATTTTTGAAATGATCGGCTTGGATAAGTCGCTTACCGGAAATCTGACAATTCTTTTATCAGCAGCGGTATCTGTGCTAATAACTTTGGCATCTACTAAGCTTGCTTGATTAGGAATCTTAAACTGCGTCACCCATTTGCTATGGTTGATGGGAAGCTGTATTTCGATTTGTCCGTTTTTCACAAACACAGTAGCTGGCTTCTCAAAATAATCATTAGCCATCGATACCGATTCATTTTCTGCTTTGGTTATCGTGTAGTTTAACGTATAAGTACCATCAGCCAGATCGATCGCAGCCTGAGCTGTGGGCATAATTATCAAGGTTAGCAAGCACAATGCTGTGATTAAAACACTTTGTAGCAGTCTTCTTTTTCTCACGATTTATTCTTCCTCTCGGTACTAGTCAACCCAAGTTGTACTAGTTAAATCCTTAGTTATCTTCTCAGGCTATTCTTCAGCCCTACTCAAAGCTTACATAATAACGATAATCATTCTCATTTGATTCACAAAAAAAATGTGACTACGCTTCCCTATTCTTTTGTATATCCGCTCATCCATCATCCTCCTGCTTTTTTTCTGGGATAATTTAGGTGTTCAATTTGTACAACTCCGATACTATCCTACCCAGCCAATAATTGTCAACCCTTAAACCTGTATAATCTTTTTTGAAATTATTGATCAAATATCGTTATAAAATAACCATTGACAATGAGAATCATTTTCATTAGGATTATCTAATATGCAGCTAGTCACCTAAATATTGGGAGGATGATATGGTTAAATACTTACATATTGGTGTAGCGCTTGCCTTTCTTACTGTAACAGGCTGTGGCCAAACCAGCACAGGCAAACAAGCCGAAGCTCCTGTACCAGCGGTATCGGCAGCTTTATCAACAGCAATATCCGTCAAGGATTTTGCCAATCGACAGGCCAGCTTTAAAGAAGCTCCCACCAAAATTGTAGTGTTAAGCAATGGCGAGCTGGATATTATTTATGCACTTGGCAGCAAGGTCGTTGGGCGACCTACCACAACAGAGCCGGTCCCCATTAAAGAAGCAGCCGCAGCCCAGCAGGTAGGATCTACGCATGGTATCGATCTGGAAAAGCTCGCTTTTCTCCAGCCTGATGTCGTACTTGGCAATCATCCTTCCAATATGAAGGATATCCCTTCTGTTGAAGGAATCGGCAGCAAGATGCTGCTAACATCTGCCAATTCGATTGCTGATATTAAAAAGCAGATTGAATTATTCGGTACGATGCTGCAAAAGAATGAAAAGTCCAAGGAATTAATCCAGGCTATCGACGATAAATTAAAACAGATCAACAGCCAGCAGCCAAGTAAAAAACCACGCGTCCTGATGGTTTATGGGGCACCGGGGACTTATTTGGTCGCGTTGAACAATTCGTTAAGCGGCGATATCTTAGTTAATGCCGGGGGAGAGAACATCGCTGCCGATTATCCGAAGCTGGATAATTATCCGCAATATGCACAATTAAACACCGAGAAGATTATCCAATCCGATCCGCAGCTTGTCTTGCTGATGAGCCATGGTAATCCTGATAAGGTGAAGGAAGGATTTCTGAAGGACATGCAGCAGAATGCAGCATGGAATAGCTTAGACGCTGTCAAAAACAATCGAGTTGTGGTGCTGCCAGCTGATTTGTTCGGCACCAACCCCGGTACTCATGTCATTGCTGCGCTAGATTTGTTGACTAAGCTACTTCAAGACGTGAAGTGATTACGATGAATATACAACAGCGCCTTACAAGAAGAAAGCTGGTTATGATTGGACTTCCGCTACTTCTTGTCATCATAGCCTTCTATGGCCTGACCTACGGATCTGTACCTATATCACTTCGGGATATATGGGGCGTGTTCACCTCTCATAGCCAGCCGGTTTATGAGAAGATTATTATGAATTTGCGGCTTCCCCGAGTGCTGATCGGCTTGCTGGTAGGCGCTTGCCTCGCAGCAGCAGGTGCATTGCTTCAGGGCGTTATGCGGAATCCCTTGGCTGATCCGGGTATTATCGGAGTCTCTGCCGGAGGGGGTCTCGCTGCCATTATTGCCATGATCGTATTCCCGCAATTTAGCTACCTGCTGCCAGTAATGGCCTTTCTCGGCGCGTTTATTACTTCTATTGTGGTCTACACACTGGCTTGGGATCGTGGGGCTTCACCGCTAAAAATTATTTTGGCGGGTGTGGCGATCAACGCTTTGTTAGGTGCGATCACCAATGGCTTCATGGTCATTTATAGCGATCGCGTGCAAGCCGTATTACCCTGGCTTGCCGGGGGATTAAGCGGAAAAAGCTGGCATCATCTCGAATTTATGGCGCCGTATGCCATTGGTGGTCTCGTGTTATCCTTGTTTGCGATTAAACCGGCGAACCTGCTGCTATTAGGCGATGAATCTGCCAAGCTGCTGGGCATGAAGGTGGAATGGCAGCGATTCCTGATTATTGTGCTGGCCTCTTTATTGGCTGGTGCAGCGGTCAGTGTAGCTGGTTTGATCGGCTTTGTTGGCTTGGTCGTCCCCCATGCTATTCGCCTGTTGGTTGGCGAAGATTATCGGTATTTACTTCCGTTATCCATTATTGGCGGGGCGGCACTTGTTGTGCTAGCCGACACGATAGCACGCTCGTGGTTCGACCCGATCGAGCTGCCTGTAGGGATATTGCTGGCTGTCCTAGGTACTCCTTTCTTTTTATTCCTGTTGAAGAAGCGAGGCATCATGCGATGAATGCGATCCATACCAAGCGATTACATCTGAAAGCTGGATTTTTCCAGCTTCATGATATTACGGTTTCTTTTCCGAAAGAACAAATAACCGCTATTGTTGGCCCCAATGGTTCAGGAAAATCCACTTTATTGCAGCTGCTAACCCGATTAGTTGAGGCTGACCTTGGGGAAGTCTTCATTAATGATAAGTCAGCCAAGGCTTATAAATCGATTGAGCTTGCTCAAGCCTTGTCCATGCTTACCCAATCCAAAAGCCCCTTGCCTGATTTGACCGCCAGAGAGCTTGTCTCTTATGGCAGGTCTCCGTACAAACGCTTATTCGACCGGATGACAGCGGAGGATGAGGACATCGTGAGCTGGGCGATGAAAATTACTGGAACGAGCAGGCATGAGCAGCGGATGAACTAATGTGTCATATTCGTAATCATAGCTATCCGCATTAGCCGTGGCGTGAATATTGAGCACATCATCAACCCAAGCCAGATAACCATCCGATCCATTACATCTGAATTGCGAATCCAGCTTATTATAGCATCAGCGAATAGACGTTCCTACCCCTTTTCAAAAAAATAGCCCCTTGTCCCTTCACATATCCACCTGCTGCTTGAATATATTTAGTAACAAGCATTCCTTTTTCCTATTGCTGCTTACTTGTCGTTGCTTACTGCTTACCACTAGCTACACAAAACTCAGCAAATGCTTACGAAGTAAGTTTTGCTCCGTAAAACTCTAAGGAGGTGTCCGTCATGACAGAGCCATTATTTACTGTCTCCAGGGAAGATTGGTCCCTACACCGCAAAGGGTATCAGGATCAAACCCGCCACCAGCAAAAAGTCCGAGAGGCTATCAAACAAAACCTTCCAGATCTCGTGACCGATGAAAGTATTATTATGTCTGACGGCAAACAAATCATCAAAGTGCCTATACGCAGCTTGGATGAATACCGGCTTCGTTATAATTACAACAAGAGCAAGCATGTAGGCCAAGGGGATGGAGATAGCCAGGTTGGCGACATACTCGGCGTTGACCCCAGTCCAGCCAAAGGGCCGGGTAAGGGCGAAGGTGCCGGGGACCAGCCAGGCGAGGATTATTATGACGCGGAAGTCCAGATGGAAGAATTGCAAGCGATGCTTTTCGATGAATTAGAGCTGCCTAATTTGCAGGAAAAAGAAAAGGACGTTCTCACTTCCAAGGAAGTGGTTTTTAACGATATTCGCAAAAAAGGGATCATGTCGAACATTGACAAAAAGCGTACCATTATTGAAAATCTTCGGCGAAACGCTACCGCGGGTGCGCCTGGCATTCATCATATTAATCCCGATGACCTACGCTTCAAAACCTGGGATGAAAAGGTGCTGCCGCAATCTAATGCGTTGATTATCGCGATGATGGATACATCAGGCTCCATGGGCTCCTTCGAAAAATATATGGCGCGCAGCTTTTTTTTCTGGATGACACGGTTCCTGCGCACTAAATATGAGCATGTGGAAATTGTTTTTATCGCCCACCACACAGAGGCTAAGGAAGTCACCGAGGAGGAGTTTTTCACAAAAGGCGAGAGTGGCGGCACGATTTGCTCCTCGGCTTACCAATTAGCGGTAAATATGATAGACAGCCGTTATCCTCCTGCGCTTTATAATATATATCCGTTCCATTTCTCGGATGGGGATAACCTGACCTCGGACAACGATAGGTGTGTGAAGCTAATCGGGGAATTGGTGCTGCGCTGCAACTTGTTCGGCTATGGCGAGGTCAACCAATATAACCGCAGCAGCACGTTAATGTCTGCCTATCGTAACATCCACGACCCCAAGTTCGTGCATTATGTCATTCGCGAGAAAAATGAAGTGTATAAAGCACTGCGCACCTTTTTCCCAGGACCGGGCACAGGGAGGGCTGTACAATGAGCAGCACCTATATGCAGGATCTTCATGTGGCTATCGACGAAATCACGGAAATTGCAAGCGGGTTCGGGTTGGATTATTATCCGATGCGTTATGAAATATGCCCCGCTGATATTATTTATACGTTCGGCGCTTACGGGATGCCTACACGATTTAGTCACTGGAGTTTCGGAAAAACCTTCCATAAAATGAAGATGCAATACGACTTCGGGCTAAGCAAAATTTATGAGCTCGTCATCAATTCAGATCCCTGCTACGCCTTCTTGCTGGATGGCAACTCCTTAATCCAGAACAAGCTGATCGTAGCCCATGTGCTGGCGCATTGCGACTTTTTCAAAAACAACGTCCGTTTTTCCAAAACGAACCGGAATATGGTCGAAAGTATGTCCGCAACGGCGGAGCGGATCCAGCAATATGAAGCCGAATATGGCACCGATGAGGTGGAACGGTTTATCGATGCGGTGCTAGCGATCCAAGAGCATGTCGATCCGTTAATTTCCAAGCCTTATGAGGCAGGACGGTATGGCGGGGGCAAGCATACCGAGCAATCCCCCGACCCGGATAACCGCGACAGAAAGCTCGGTTATGAGGACTTATGGGATTTGGATGCACCTGCCAAAAAGCCAGAGCCGCGCCACCAAGAACCCGCGAAGTTCCCGCTCCAGCCCGAGAAGGATCTGGTACTGTTTATCGAGGAGCATGCGCCCTATATGGCTCCTTGGCAGCGCGATATTATGACCATGCTGCGCGATGAAATGCTGTACTTTTGGCCGCAGCTGGAGACCAAGATCATGAACGAAGGCTGGGCTTCATATTGGCACCAACGGATTCTGCGGGAGCTGGATCTGAGCGAGGAAGAGACCATTGAGTACGCGAAGCTGAATTCGTCCGTCGTCGTGCCTTCCCAGCACAGCCTGAATCCGTATTATTTGGGTTTAAAAATATTCGAGGATATTGAGAAACGCTGGGACCAGCCCACACAAGAGGAGCGGGAGCGGTTCGGTCGCGTCGGTGGCGAAGGGCGGCAGAAGATCTTCGATGTGCGTGAATACGACTCAGATATTTCATTTATCCGCAACTATATGACCAAGAAGCTGGTCGACGAGCTGGATCTCTACGTATTCGAGAAAAAAGGCCCCGAGTGGAAAATAACCGATAAATCCTGGGAAAATATCCGCGACCAGCTGATTTATTCCCGCGTCAATGGCGGCTTCCCCTACATTGTAGTAGAGGATGGCGATTACGAACGCAACGGCGAGCTATACTTAAAGCATGCCTATGAAGGTATGGAGCTTGACTTAAAATATGTGGAACGCACAATGCCCTACATCCAGCAATTATGGGGCAAAACGGTCCATCTGGAATCGATTGTCGAGATGAAGCCGGTGCTGTTCAGCTATGACGGCAAGAAGCATAACCGCAAGTTTTTGTGAGGCTGTTGAGCTTCGATCAGCTATAATTTTGAAAGTTCAGCACAAACAAGCCGGTCGAGGGTTATTCTCGCCGGCTTGTTATTCTTTTTATAGCTTCGTACGATAAATAGCTTTATTCTCAATCCCCCGAATCTGTTGTGTCCATTCCTCCGTGTCTGGTGTGGAATCCAGCGCGTCCTCCACCATTTGCAGCTTGGCATCCAGCGCATCAATGTGGTGCAAGGCAATGGCCTCAGCCATTTGCGGCTGAACCGGACTCCCCCATTCTCCCAGGTTATGATGGGACAATACCAAATGCTGCAAGCCGAGCACCTTCGGTGAATCAAGCCCATAATCCAAACGAACAGCCGCTTCTGTAATCCAGTTGGACGCCATCGAGATATGCCCAACAAGCTTGCCTTGCACACTGTAATCGGACACGATTCCCAGCTGGGCAATCATTTCCTCCGGTTTGGCAATATCATGCAGAAGGATGCCAGCCTTCAAGAAGTCAGCATTTAGAAAAGGACGCTGCTTGCATAAAAAGTCCCCAAGCTCCAGCATCCGCACCATATGATAGGCCAAACCTGCAAAATATGCATGGTGATGCATTTTCGCTGCGGGATAATGCATCAGCTTCTCCTCTACTTTGTCCACACAAAAGGATACAATAGCGCGGATCTCCAGATCAGCAATGCTTGCAATCGTTTGTTTGATCGTATAAACAAGATCAATAGGGCGTATAGGAGCAGATCTAATAAAATCCGTCAGCGTCACCCCATCATCTTCCGCGGCTGGGCGGATTTTCATAATTTTTATCTGCAGCCTTTCACGGTACGTTTGGACAAGCCCTCTTATTTTCACAAGGCCCATTGGAAAAAAGGTTTCTTTATCCGTTGGACTGGCATCCCAGTATTTGGCCGGAAGCTGCCCGCTGGCATCGCATAAAACGATATCCATATAGTCTTTTGCAGGCGTGTTATTCGTTTGTTTGACCTCTAGCTCCTTTAATAAGTAAAAGCCTACAAATTCCTCTTGATCTGTCAGTTGTTTAATCAGTGTCACGTATATACCTCCATTTTAATTAGATGATAAGTGCAGCACAACTAGTGTTTAGTGATTGGGCATGTCTTTAATATGCCGCTATGGAGCGTTGGTCGGGAATAACAAAATTATACCACGACGATTAATGAGGGGATACGTAATTTACTTCAGCACATCAAATAGGGCATCCATAAGGATACCCGTTGTGTTTCTTCTACATTATCTATTAGCCAATTGCAGCAGGAAGTGTAAAGCCTAACCCTCCTATCAACTAAGCATATGCTTTTTCATTACATTCAAGTTTAATAGTGGTTAAATGGTTTAGCTCGGGTGTCAGGAAAAACCCGGCCAATCTTCGAAGTCGCATAAAGATAGTCCGCAGAACAACAGAATCCATTTCCGTGATCATACTTTGATTGGCGATAAAGTCCTGCAAACTGACCTTGATCAGATAATCACTGTCCTTTAATTTCACTACAAACTGCCGGCTTAAGTCATAACCATTATTGATTATGTAGCTAGTTTGGTGAATGGCACTTTGAAATAGATCGACACATCTCTCGGTGACCTGGACCTGCCTCGTCATTCCATAAGAATCCTTAATGGTGAGCAACCGTTTAGATGGATCTAAGGATTCTTTTTTTAGATATACAATTTCGTGGGCGCCCACGCCTTCCATAAGCAAACGAATAATAATGGCGTCTTGTGGATTGATGCATTGAGATTCAATAAAACGAATTTTTTCAAATGTACTGATAGCAAATCATCCCTTCAGGTATCTATATATGAGACTACAGGAATATTTTACCTTATAAAAATAAATATTTATACGATGAAAAAAGGGAAGTTTTGTCAGTTTTGAACGGAATACCCATATGCTTTTTGACAAAATAAACCTTCTCGCTATGTGAAATTAAAGTTGTCATTTTTATGTAATTTTATGTCGAACATAAAGCCTAACTCCCCATGGGACAAAGAAAACCTTCAGTTCCACTTTAAAGCGGAGTTGAAGGTTTTTCTGTATATCTCCGCAAATGGACGGGCTCCAGTCGGGACAGAAGTTCCCCATTTATCTGAACATTGCCCTGTCTACAGCTTCAAGCAGTCTATTATTTTGGATGGGCTTAACGACAAAATCGATAGCACCAGCCTTTAATGAATCTACAACCATATCGCGTTGCCCCATCGCTGAACACATAATAATTTTGGCATTGTGGTAGGCATTACATATTTTTCCAACCGCCTCCACACCCTCCATCACAGGCATTGTAATATCCATGATCACCAATTCCGGGCGGAATCTCCGATATTTCTCGATGGCATCCGAGCCATCAACCGCTTCACTCACAACCTCATGCCCAGCGTCTTCCAATATATTTCGCACCATTAATCGCATAAAAGCAGCATCGTCAACGACAAGAACCTTTGCCATAATGAACCACTCCTCTTCCCATTGTTGCATACCGTGAATCAACTCCAACAAGACCGACCGCATCAATTCCACTACTTCCATTATATAATAAGCATCTGGACAAAAACTGAACACAAGCACCCAATTTCTCCTAAAATGAATCAAATAAAGTCAAATCAAAGGTAAGTTTGAAACAAATTTGGGAAAACAGTAATATGAATACGATATATTGCTTTAAAAAAGTAATATGATATACTAATGATAGTTAATTAAGTTCAGCGAAAATGACTCTTTTCCAGGAGGTAATTGTAATGATCAACGTCTATCCAGCTTCCTCACGCTATTCAACCGACCACGGCTGGCTACAAAGCAATTTCAGCTTTTCCTTTGGTGATAGCTATGACCCGAACAATACCGAATTTGGTCCCTTGCGAGTATTTAACGATGATGTTGTTCAAGCGGGACGCGGCTTCGGAGCCCATCCCCATCGGGAGATGGAAATTGTCTCGGTCGTCTTGAAGGGACAACTGAAGCATGAGGATAGCACCGGTCAATCCGCTGTTACGACCTTCGGTGAGGTGCAAAGAATGTCCGCTGGCACTGGTATCATTCATTCGGAGGTTAATCCAGGTACAGAGCCTGTTCATATTTTGCAAATTTGGTTCACACCTAATGTCAGTGGCTTGGAGCCATCCTATGAAACTAGTAGCTTTGACACCGAATTATTGAAAAATTCGTTACTTCCCCTCGTTTCCCACAAGTCTGGTGAACATATCGCCCATATTCACCAGGATTTGACGATCTATATGTCCAAATTGGATGCGGGGCAATCTCTGGAATTTACCCAGGAGCCAGGACGGCGCATTTATGTAATGGTAAATGAAGGAGATTTGCTGCTTAACGGCGAAACCCTGCTTAACAAGCAAGATGCTGCCCGTATTGAACAGACTCCAAAGCTAACGCTTAGCACCAAAAGTGGCGTTTCCTTGCTGCTCATCGACCTTCCTTAGACCATGGATCTTACTCATTGTGCCTGAATAGAAAGGAGTGAACTTTCAACATGTCCGAACTTATTCAAAAAACATTGCTAATTAAACACGTAACAAGTCGTATGTTTGTCGATTCTAGAGTAAGCGGCAATGCTTTCAGCCTTTCTGCCCATGAGGGGGGCTGGAAAATTGTTGTTAAAGACATCCCGCTCGAGATAATGAATGAAATCAAGGCGAACCAAGCGGATTTAAACCTGTTTTATTTCGAGGAAACCGAAGAAGGGCAAACACGTTCCATTCACAAATGGTGGATCTATGATACCGTGCTGCCGGGGCTCGAGATCAATGAAAGCAGGAGCGAGCTCACGCTTATTTTGAACACCCGCACCGGCTATAGCAATGAGCATGTGAATAAGCAGTAGCAAGAGTAAGAGCCCAATGTGAATGCACATGGGCTCTTGTTTCTTTTGTAGGCAATCGCGTGTAAATGATAAATGATAATTCCATTGCTACGGTCCAAGTATCCATGATAGGATTACATAAAATGGAAATTTGGCAAAGAAACCATTTATCTTTGAAGGTAGGTGTAGCATGCATTTTTTGCTCAGCCGATTGTTCCATCGACTTGTTAAATTGAACAACCGCTTTTTAATTTGGAGCTCCATCGCGATGATCGGCAGCTGCTCCTTCCTCATTTATTGGCTCGAGCCTGATACGTATGGGAACCCTTTTAACGGACTATGGTGGGTGATGAGTACCATTACTACGGTAGGCTATGGCGATTTTTATCCACACACTGTTGCTGGTAAACTCGTCGGCATGCTTATTTTCATGTTCGGAATCGGGTTAGGCTCGATTTTAATTAGCAAACTGGTCGATACTTTTTTTGTATTCAAACGGAATAAGGAGGCAGGAAATTTGAAGTATACGGGGAGTAACCATTTTGTCATTATTGAGTGGAGCACCCATGCCGCCTCCGCTATTCAAGAAATTCTCCATACAGATGCAGCGGCGGAAATTGTGTTAATCGACGAGCGAGCCCAAACTCCAATATTACATGATAATGTTCATTATGTCCGCGGCAACCCGGTGCTTCCCGAGACGCTCCAGAATGCTAACCTCGCTGAAGCTAAGGCGGTATTTATTTTCTCTAAGGAAATGACGGAGGACGGTATGTTTTTACATGACAGCTCCTTTATTGATGGAAAAACGCTGCTCATCGCTACAGCCATTGAGCGTAACTACGCGGAAATTTATACAATCGTTGAAATCAAAGAACGGGAAAACATCCATAGCTTTACCCATATTAAGGTCAATGAATTTATACTCGGCGATGAAACCATTTCCCGACTAGCGGTTCGTTCTGCTTTTAATCCGGGTGCAGCCGCAATCATTTCGCAGCTCTTAACAAGCCGAGATGGCGAGGATTTATATGAGATTGCCCATCGGATCCATTGGCACCATTACCGAGATGCCTTTGAAGAGCTGCTGAATGAAGGTGCGACATTAATCTCAAATGGAAAAGAGCTGAATATTAACCGCCGGCTTGATGAAGAGATCCCCAAAGGTGCCCGCTTGTTTGTCATTTGTGATCACGCTACTTATTTGCGGATCTCTCCAATAGCCCAAGTTACCAAATAGGCTCAAAATCCTTGATCTCATCTAACACCATCTCTACCTCTTGCAAGACCTCAGGCGATAATGTAACACCGCTTGCCCCCAAATTTTCTTCAATTTGAGAAATGCGGCTTGCGCCTACAATAGCCGAGCTAACACCAGGCTGCCTAAGCACCCATGCAATCGCAAGCTGGGATAAAGTCAGACCAAGATTAGCGGCGATGCCCTCCAGCTTGCCCACGCTGATCAGCACCTTATCCTTCAAATAGCTGCTGATCCAGCGATTGATCTCGCTGTTGGCCGCGCGGCTTTCGGATGGAACCGGCTGCCCCGCTTTGTATTTGCCGCTCAGAATGCCTTGTGCCAATGGCGAGAACACAACCTGGCCCAGTCCCGCAGCTTGCGAAACCGGCAGCACTTCCTTCTCGATATACCGAACGAGCATATTATAAATCGGCTGATTCGAAATAAGCGGCCGCAAATTCCGCTTCTCCCCCATATGGACAGCTTCCGTAATTTGCGCTGCTGTCCATTCGCTCACCCCCGCGTATAATACTTTACCTTGAGTGATGAGATCATCCAAGGCACGAAGCGTTTCCTCCAAGGGAACCTCAGGATCATAACGGTGGCACTGGTACAGATCCAAATAATCGGCATTTAGCCGCCTCAGGCTTGCCTCGCATTGCTCCATGATGTGCTTACGGGATAAGCCTCTATTATTAGGCCCTTCTCCCATCGGAAAATAACATTTTGTAGCGAGCACATAGCTTTCACGGGCGAAGCCTTGCAAAGCCTCACCCACCACGATTTCCGAAGCACCCGCATTGTACGCATTCGCCGTATCAAAGAAATTGACTCCATGCTCGTAAGCGAATTTGATACAATCAATAGCCGTTTGTTTTTCCACAGCTGTTCCGTAAGTCAGCCAGCTTCCCAGCCCCACCTCACTTACCTTCAAACCGCTTCTTCCTAAATTCCGATACTTCATATGGCTTCCTCCTAATTTTAAAATAATTCAATTCCATATCTTACAGCCGGCATCCAAAATCAACTTGCCATTCGATCCTTCTGCCGGCATCGAAACTAAATATTCAATCGGTGTTTCATTGCTTATTTCAAAATCAATTCAACATGGCTGTAGCCTTCCCGCGATTTGGTAACCTCCAGCACAGCTGGGAAAGACGCCTTAATTTCCGCTACATGGGAGATGACGCCGATCATTCTGCCCATTTTTTGCAGGTCAATCAGCGTTTCGATCGCCTTATTCAGCGATTCCTCATCCAAGGTGCCGAAGCCCTCGTCAATGAACATCATCTCGATCGAAATGCCCCCTTGATTGGCTTGGATCACGTCGGTCATCCCGAGCGCCAAGCAGAGGGAAGCATTGAACTTCTCGCCACCTGATAAGGTTTTGACATCTCGGTTTTGTCCGGTATAGGAGTCGAACACATCAAGCCCTAAGCCGCTAGGGCGGTTATGCTTCTCTATGCGCTCACTGCGGAGCAGCTCGAATTGGCCATTCGACAAGCCACGCAGGCGAATATTCGCTGCCTGAAGAATTTGTTCAAAAAATTCGATCAAAATATACCGTTCAAAGGACATCCGCAGCGCATTATCACCCTTCAGCACCTGATGGATGTCAACCGCTTCACCATAGCTGCGCTCCGACTCGATCAGCCTGCCGCTCGTCTGCTCGACCGCAAGCCGCAAGCTCGCCGCGGCTTGCAGGTACGCACGAGCTTCCTTGTGGCGCTCTGCCGCTTGCTCCAGCTGCTCCTTAAGCGCTGTTAAGCGCTCAAGGAGCAAGACGACGTCTGCGCGCTCTTTGCCCGCCAGCGCCTGTGCCAGCTCGGCCATGGCTTGCTGTAGCGCTGACATCGCAGCTTTGAACTGCTGCAGCTGCTCCTTGAGCGCAAAGCGCGCGGGTTCCGGCAGCTTCGCTGCAAGATAGTCGGCCTCTGCGGTAAACCCGCATTTGGCTATCTCTTGCATGAAGCGGATATGTGCCGCTTCACTTTGCGCCGCTGCTTCCTCTAGCTGCTGCTCCATCTGCGCGAAGGTCGCTTGCTCCTGCGCCCATTTCAGCTGTGTTTGCGCATGCTGCTCCTGCGCATGCTTCCAAGCCGCTGCGTTAGCCTCCACCAGCTTCTGCTGCTGTTGCAGCTTGCTCGTCAGGCTTGGATAGGAGCGGAGCTCCTCCGCTATGCTCTCCAAGTCCTTGCTTAACGCTGCTTGCTTCAACGACCGCTCCAGCGTAAGCTTGCCCAGCCTATCTGCCAGTATCTGCTTCTCTTGGGTAAGCTCGCCCATTTGGTGATCGAGCTGCTCCAACGCCGCTTTGACGGGCACCAGCCTCTCAGCTTGCTGGGCCAGCTGATCGACTTCCTCCTTGCACTGCTTACCTTCGGTGACTACTTGCTGATAAGCAGTGTGGATATCCTCGTTAAACTCACCGATTTCCAGCAATTCTGTACGCTTTTCCGCAATGCTGGAGCTAGCTGCTGCTACCTGTGCTTCCGCCCGGCTGAATTCCTCCTGTGCAGCCTGAAGCTGCTTTTTCACGGCATCCAGCTGTTCACGTGTGGGTATGGTGCCCTCTGGTTGCACTTTATCCGGATGCTCCGTGCTTCCGCAAACGGGGCAAGGCATCCCATTATGTAAATGTGCAGCAAGGAGGCTAGCTTGGCCTTCGATCCATAAAGCCTCTTCCTGCTCATACTGTTTTACTAGCGCAGTATAGCTGGCTTGCCCTGCATGCTGGTGCTTGCTCCATTCATCCAATTGCAGCAGCAATTTACGCGTTTCATTCAACGCTGATCCCCGCAGCCTGAGATCAGTTAACCGTTCCCGTTTCGCGGGAAGCGCAGCGACTTCTTGCTCCAGCAGCTTGATCTGCTCAGCAAGCTGCTTTTTATCGACTAGGGCCTGTGCCCACGCCTTATCTGTTGCAGCCTGCTTCGCTATCGCGGCCTTTTCGCCTTCCTCCAGCTTTACAATCTCTGCTTGCCGCTCATGCAGCGATTTCACGATCGGCAGGGTCGCCTGCAGCTGCTGCAAAGCCTGCTCCGCAGCCTTGCGCTCGCCCTCTCTTGCTTGCTCGGCAAGCAGCTTCTGCTCCGCAGCTTGCTTGGCAAGTGTCGCCCGCTCCACCTCGGATGCTTTCAATCCGAGCTTGCTGGTCAGTGACAGCAATTGGTCACGAGCCCTGCGGCTCTGCTCCTCATAAGGCTCAATGCCGGCAGCTTTATCCGCCATCCCGAGGCGTCCCTCATCGCGTTCTATATCGGGCTGGCGCTCCTCCATCTGGGCAAGGGACAGCTGCTTTTTCGCCAAATCGGCAAAACGCTCATTCAACGCCTCGGCTTTATGATAGGCCTCCGTATCCTGCTCCACCTGCTTGTCCAAAGCAATCCGTGCCAATCCAGCTTGCTCCGCTATTTGCGTGTAGTGGACAGCCTCGCTATCCAAAGCCTGCATCACCTGGACGACATTATGAACCTCTTGCCCAAGGGTTTGCGCCAGCTCACTTTCTTCGCGAATAGGCAGGGAAACCGAAATTTGCCGCACCGTAAACTCAAGCTCGGCACGCATCCGCTCGGCAACATCTTTTTTCTCGCGGACTAGCTGCCTGAAACGGTCCTCAACCTTCTGGTAGAGCTCCGTGCGAAAAATACGCCGTAAAATATCCTCTTTATTTTCCGTATCCGAGGTCAGCAGCTTGCGGAATTCCCCTTGCGGCAGCATCACGATCTGGCTGAATTGATCCTTCGTTAATCCAATAATCTGCTGCAGCTTAACGTTGATATCCTTAATATTGAATCGGTCTACGCAAGGAACCGCAGTCCCGCTACTGATTTCATATAGCTCCGCCGTTGGCGGTGTTTCGTTCTTGTTGTTGCCTTTGCGGTAAGCAAGCTGGCGTACCACCCGATATGAACGCGAGCCGATTGCAAAATCGAACTCCACAGTCGTTGGCGTCTGCTCATCGGCAAAATGGCTGCGCAGCATCCGCGTCTCATATCGGTCCTCACCACTCGCTGTATCATATAGCGCGTAGCATATCGCATCAAAAATCGTCGTTTTTCCGGCTCCCGTATTGCCCGATATGACAAACAACCGATGGTGCTCCATCCGGCTGAAATCTATCGTTTCTTTCTCCTTATACGGCCCTAAAGCGGTCATCACCAAGCGCAGCGGCCTCATCCAGCTTCCTCCTCCTCGGCAACTGCCCCCGCATATACCTGCTGGAACAGCCTTTTTTTCTCCTCAGAGAGTGGATTGCCTCGAACCTGCCCATAAAATGCCGCGAATAGCTCGCCGGGATCGGCCTGCTTTCTTTGCACTTGGCTCACCTTTTCATCAGCAGCTTCCTGTGGGTTCATACTTCGGCTCCACCGCCGCTCCACATGCATCGCATTGGGATAAACAGCCCGTACCTTTTCCATCGGGTATAACACCGGATCTTCATTCAAAAGCGTAACAAACACATAATCCTCATTAAGGGGATGGCGCTCGATTTCCTCGATGCTGGCCTCAATCCTCCGCAGATCCCGCTTGGGGGTAAAACTTCTTTTTTCTATGGATGCCTGGCCTTGTCCATCAAGCTCCACCATCAAATATCCCTTGTTATGATGCTCTTCGGATATCGAATATTTCAGCGGAGAGCCTGCGTAACGAATCTTCTCCGCCCCCACATAGTGGGCTTGATGCAGGTGGCCAAGCGCCGTGTAATGGAACGGTGCAAAATATCCGGCTTGCACATATTCAGCTCCTCCGATCGATAACGGGCGTTCGGAATCACTGGTGTTCTCTTCCTTTTCGCCGTATGGCGTTACAAAAGCATGGCCTACATAGACATGGCGGGCAGCCGGATCCAGCTGCGCTGTAAGCCGCGTAACAATCGCCCGCGCTGCATCATCATGCGATCTAATTGTTTCATCTTTCAGCAGATAACGAATCTGGGCGGGATCCGCATAAGGCACCAGGTGAAAATGCACCTCGCCAAACTCATCGTGAAGGATAACGGGTTGATTTCGGAGCTGGCCTGACAGGTGCAGCCCTTGCCCTTTCATCATCGTCGTTGCAAAATTGAGCCGGTCCGGGCTATCATGGTTGCCTGAAATCGCGATGACCGGTGTTTGCAGATCGACCACGATCTGCTCCAGCAGCTGATCCAGCAGCTCTACCGCCTCGGTCGGCGGGACGGCGCGATCATAAAGATCGCCTGCAATCACAACGGCATCGGGACGCTCGGAAGCTACGGTATCAATGAGCTGCTGCAGCACGTGCTTTTGATCCTCGGTCATATAAATGCCTTGCACCAGCTTGCCAAGATGCCAATCGGCCGTATGTATAAATTTCAAGGCTAGATCCCTCCTTCGGTGGTTGGTACTCTCAGTAAATTCCTTGGTATCTCGTTTTAACAGGAATTGCTCCCGTAAATATGAGCGTAAACTATCCTGATTTCCAATTAACTCCATTTTCTCCCGGTAGTTTGGCACACTGGCATTCATTATCGCTAATTAGGCATGATTATGCTCATGCTCACATCCGTCAGCAATGTCATGTCCTTAATCCCCTTTGTTAAGCATATAGGTATCGATGCCGGTTGTAATTGCATCTACCATTTGCTGCTGGTATTCGGGGTCGGACATCAGCTCATCCTCAGTAGGATTCGTCATAAAACCAAGCTCGATTAGCACTACAGGCACCTGCGACCAATTAAAGCCAGTCAGGTCACTCCGTGCGACCATTCCCCTTGAGGCAGCAGTCGTACCTGCCTTTAATGCTTCCAGAATAGCTTCAGCTGCGTGCTGGCTTGCCGGTTGAATGCTTTGCGTCGCCTCCACCCTGGCATCCGGGTATAAAACGGAGAAGCCTTTGGCTTTAGGTGATTCATTGCCATCCGCGTGAATACGAATTGCCAGCTGTGCATTTGCCGCATTCGCCATCTCGGCTCTTTCTACATTACTGATATCAACATCGTGTTCCTCGCGTGTCATCTGTACTTCAAACCCCTGCTGGATTAGTGCCTGCTTTAGCAGTACAGCTATCTCCAGATTAAGAACGTATTCCGGTTTACCCGTAGCTACCCCCGTTGTACCGCCAGTAACCTTGGCCTTCCTCTCTTTCGATCCAGGAGAGACGGGCTCCAGCTGCGAATTGCCTCTACGTTGGTGGCCGGGATCGAGGAAGATAAGCCCTCGCGATACTACCTCTGGTTCATCGGGTAGCGCTGCAGCTTCTGACTGTTGAACGTGCTGTACGGCTGGAGCGCTAGGCGCAGGATGCGGCATCGCGGGCACTGGCGACGCTTGCGGCTGCTCCACGTCACTGTCGGGCTCAGCCCCCGCGTTGCCCGGAGCGGCTATCGAGCCGGTAGCTTGAGCTGCTGATGGCACAACAAGCGGTGCTATTTGTGACACAGGCAAAGTGCGCTCTGGCTGCTTTGCCATTTGGTCTGGCAATGGGCTATAAGCTATAAAGAAAGACATAGCTACAAACGCCAATAAGGCGGCGAAGCCACTCGTTTTCAGCTTGTTCAAGCACGATCGGCTCCCTTCTAAAATCGAATACGTAACCCCGCTCAATCGGGTATGTGGAAGTATCTATCTCTCTTAAAACGGCTCAACACCGAAATCAGTGCTTAACCAGTACGGGTTAATCTCTTAATCAATCTTATTCATTGTGACTCATTTCCAGCTAGGTTTCAAGGGTATGGCTTTATATGGAAGGCGTTACCCCACTACAGCTAAAAAACTCTTGGAATCATCCAAGAGCCCTTTTTTGCTGCAGCTTACTTTAATAGTATCGGTTCATGCATGTTTGGTCGATGTATGATGCTGTGCACCATCAGCACTGTGCTTTATTACGCTAACGATGCTGCAATTGCACATTGCTGCTTTCAAACGAAAGCGCAGTATCCATAAATCCTTCTTCACGGCTCAATAAAGCGAGGTCGCCTTTGCCATTGCCATCCAAATCCGCAACCATCAGCTTACCCCCCAGCTTTCCCCATGGACCAAAGGTGGACAATAGCGAGTATCCGCCAGCTCCATCGCCTAAATATACGCTAGAACGCGATGTATCGGGATTCCAGCGCAAAATATCTGCTTTGCCATCTCCGTTGTAATCACTGAAACGCAGATAGCCATCCTCATTGGGAATGCCCAGCTCCTGCTTATTTTGTGTCCATTCCAGCGTTGTGAGGTTCGGCTCCCATTCGATGCCCCGGTTGGCACCAGTCTTGGAGGAAAACAGGACAGTCGTGCCGTTATCGCGTTTTCGAAGCTGGAGATCATTTTTAAACGGATTATTGAATTTAAAAGGCTTCAAGGGCTTTATTGATTCCTTGCTCACCTGATAACCAAACATTTCCATTTTATCAAGGGTGAGCCCAGCAACAACTACATCGCCTCCCGCTTGCGGTATTACATAAAGCTCGCTGCATTTGCGTGGATCTACCTTCCAACTGCTTTTCAAGGAGAAGCTGTTCCCGTCCACAGTAAACCGCTCCAGCCTGCCCGAAGACTGCGAGATCCACAGATCTTCAAAGCCCGTTCCATTGAGGCTTTTACCTCCTAATGCAGCTGCCGAGCCCTCCTTGAAGGCTGATTTCGCCCAAACCGCAGGCAGTCCCTGCACCTCATTACGCATACCAGCAAAAGAACCTGCCGAAACGGATATCAGCCCATTTTTGGCATTCCAGGTGACCATATCGGTTTGTCCATCACCGGTGACATCCCCTAGCATTAATTTATCTTGGGCTGTTTGACTTACAGAGACGCTATGGGCTGGAGTGAACGGCACATAATCCTGAATGGAGAAAAAGGAGTAACGCTTCGCCTTCAATCCTAATACCAGCTTTTGGAGTAGGCTTTTATCCTGGCTTACGTATCGAAACTCAGGCAGTCCATCACGGGTTACTGGCTCTCCCATCTCATCCAATACGGGCACCATTTGCTTAAACTCCAAAAAAGGATGAAAAAAGAAGGAGGGCACAATATTCGACTTGCCGACACGATCCAAAATTAGCTTTTCATCTTTATTGGAAGGAATATAATCAAAAGGCGTAGGCACGTAAGCTGCACCCCTGCTCGATTCACCATACCCGCTATTTCGTTTGTTCACATATTGGGCAGCCGGTGTATTCCGGTCGGTCTGTACATCCGCCTGATAGTTCAAACCAAAATAAGTGCGGAATAATTCATCCTGCTCGGGCGTTGAACGATAATGCGGCGCTTCCCAGAAGCGGGGCTCCAGGCCTGCCTTTTTGAAAATAGTCAGTGCTTCCTTAACTCTCGGCTCTGCGAAAGCGGCCGTCAATGTTTCAGGGGAACCAGGATTATTAAACTCATTGCCGATACCGGAATCCTGATGCCCATCATCACGGCGTACATTGCCGACTTGGTGGGTATAGCCATGCATGCCCATTGTCGCACCATTGCTTACTGCGTCCTTCAGCAGCTTTTGAAAGGATGCCACATAAGGATTATCCGTTTGGTCCAAGGATACATCATATCGGCTGCCATCCGTAGGCATACTGATCCAGCGTGGAATGACGGCCAGATGATAAAGTACCTGCTGGTCGCGCAAATATTCAAGAACCGTGCGCAGCTTACCAAGATCCTCGATCGTTTCGTACTGGCCGCCGGGTCCTATATCCTCAAGCCTCATCAATACAAAACGGGGATTTGACGCTTCGCCATCAACCGTAATAATGAGATAGAATAAGAACACAATACTGATCAAAACAATAGATAGCACATATTTTAACCACTTATGCTTGAATAGGACGGCCATTTTCCATCATGCTCCCTCTGGATGCTAACATAAATTAAAACGCTTACATTTCAATTATTCTTAGGTGCGTGGGTTTTCTACGATGATTGTAACAGATATCTGGTTTCTCGAACATCCATTTTCAAAATTATTTTATCACCTACCCATAAAACAAAAAACAGGAGCAAAATCCTATAAAGGATCTGCCCCTGCTTCAATTCAAATATTCAAAATAAGGACTAAATACCCTTATCCAGCTTTAACCTCCACTTCTTCCGGCCTATATATAGATATCACATCGCCATCGCTGTTGCTGGCAAACATAACCGTCCGTTCACTCTCCAATTGAAAAGAGTAGTTTACGCCTGTAACGGGGTCTTTGACGCTAATCTCTGCATCAACCGCATACTCCGAAACAAAGATGAACAAGGCTCCGTCCCGGTAGCTAAGCTTGCGTCCATATACCCCTGGTAAGTCGCTACCTTGCAGCCATTCCAGCTCCTGTGTGACCCCGGCCGCCGCCATAGCATGTTTATATAGCTCGATCAACGGCTCCAGTCTGTTGTTCAGCTCAACTGGAAGCGGGCACCAGATCAATCGGCCACCCCCGATCTGCACGTCCGTCAGTTGGATTGCTCCAACGTGTCCTCGGCTTGCTGCGGCTATGGTCTGCTTTGCGGCTTCGGTGCTGATCCCAGTTCCTGTCCCATCCAAGCCAATAGCAGGACGGATTACCGGCAGCTGCTTATTTGCATCGGCAATTCTCGCGCCTCCGAATGAAACCGGCAGCTTCCGCCCGTTTATCTCCAACAGCTCCTCGCGGAGCAAATTGGCCACTACTGTGTCGCCGATCGTATCGGCCAGCCTTGCTTGCGGGCGCCAATATTCATCCAGCCCAACGGGTCCGGTTATGAGCAGCACGCCTCCTTGGCTACTGATATGCGCGATCAGTTTATCAAGCGCCTCCGTGCTAAAGTTATGCGCACTTGGCACGATAACCAGCCTTGGCATACATTCGCTTAAGGAATCCAGGTGGTATTCACTTAACCCGCGGACATGCACATTCATATTATAGGATAACGTTCGAACTAAATGGGTGGTCGATTCATAAGCCAGCTTGCGGTTGGAAAAATCGTTGGAATAAGGGAATACAACAGCAATCTCCTCCAGCTTGCGATCCACGAATAGGTCGCGAATCGATTCCATAAATTGTCCAAAATCATACGATACGTCAGCCTCCGGCTTTTCCGTACCATCCGCCCGCAACGCGCCGATATTGGACTCATTAATATTGTTCATATAAAAATTCGTATTCCATATCCATTGGACAGCTCCGGCTCCACCTGTGGAGAATGCATACGCATATTTGCGCTCAAGTATGTTGCGCAGCTCAGCTTCATTTCGTTTGGCGCGGCCATCCGGCGTTTCTACATACATGATGCCTGTTTCCTGAATTACATTCGGTTTATCGGCTGCCTTAGTGAACACGCCATCCCATACGAGGTCGTCCATCTTCCACCAGGAATGGACAGTTGTGTAATCCACAGCCTCCGCGTAAAAGAAGGGTGATGGCCGCTGGGCACCCAGCCCTTCATCCTGGCCAACCGTTACCAGCTGTTTGGGCTGAATAGCGCGAATCGTTTGGATCAACTGGGCAGCCCAATGATTATGCATCTCCATCGTGAACAACGTGTAATCAAGCCATGGCCCGCCTTTTTTGGCCAAATTCTCGGTCGTTTTAAAATTGATCTGCTCTGGCTCGGGCAGTTGTGCCGCTTCAAACGCCGGAAGCTCTTCAGGCGTCATGTTCCAACGCTCCTGCAGCAGGCGAATCGTGCCATGGCGCTGCTTCAGCCAATCGGTAAACGCTTGGCGCTCGAACCGATCCTGGCAGGAACGCGGGCCTGAGAATAAACGCAGCGGATCGAACATCGTGGGCTCATTGATGAGGTCCCAGTGGACATTCGTCGAATCCTTATGCCGCGATACAATCGCTGCAAGAAAACGTTTCTGCGCTTCCACACTTCGCGGATCCAGATAGGGATTCACACCATCCCAGGCCTCAGGTGTAAAAGCGAAAAAGTTAAAGGTGACCTCAAGCTCATAACGCTTGGCTGTCAGCACGAAAGCATCGATTGCCCTCAGCACTTCCTCATAAGGATGGCCATCCACAAACATAATGCTCCGCCAAGCCGTCCAGATCCCCGTCCTAATTAAATTGATGCCTGCCCGTTTCATCTGCGCCATATCGCGATCCCAAACGGCAACGTTCGGCATTAACAGAAACTTCCTAGCCACGTCGCTGGTCATATAAGTCATGCCTACAATAGGCAAAGGACGTCCATTTTTCCAAAAATAATCACGGTCAACAACGAGCATTTCTCCCTGCTGTAGCAGCTCCATGTCTATGCCCCAATAGCCTTGGCGCAGCTTGCGAACCTCTCCATTCGAGGAAATCGCATTGCATTCCACAATGTGGAATCCAGCTGCCACGGGAATGGGTACTGCGACACGGGCAAAATCCAGCTCTCTTGAGGCAGTAAGCTTCCTCTCTCCTTGCCACAGCTCCGTGAAAAGCTCATTGTCGTAAGAGAAGTTAGGGTCTGCGGTTACCGCTGTACTGTCATTTGCCTTTAGCAAACGAAGCCTAAACGTCCATTCCGTTGCTTTCGTTGCTCCCGAGATAAAGCCGCTTCCGGCTTGCTGCAAGGAACCCGCTCGATTGGCAAACACTGTCGCTTTAGGATTTGCAATCTTTTGCAGCTGTAAGCTGACGGTTACCTGATCCCCAGGCTCATAGGAGGCATAATTCGTCTTAAGCCATAACTCCGTCACACCAAGCGCTGTATGTCTGCCCAAATCCATCAGAAGACTGGCGCCGCCGTCCTGCCAGAAGACTGGCCTTAGCTGCTGGTTAATGAAAATCCAGCTGCCGCCAGCGTAATCACCTTTTGTATTCTCGATCAATACAGCCGGTGCGGCTATTTCACGCTTAATCGCGCCCTCTTTTGTGCCAACCATTAACGGATAAATATGAGCATCCATAGGTCCGCTTGATCCTAGCTGGCCGGGCTGGTCATCCACTTTGGTCACATGAAGCACCAAGCCATAGGTAGGCTCAATGGTAAATAGCTGCATGTTCCCTTCTAATAAAGGGATATCCGTGTTGGCTGACAGCTTTGCAATCGGCGACGGGTCAATCGCTATTGCCTCATGGATATTCAACTGCTGGTGATATCCGGTTTGTTCGGGTTCAATCATCCAGCTTTTTAATCCGGCATGGCCATTGGCAGCTTCATCGGCAGCTTCATATACGGGGAGCTTAAAGGGCGCCCCCCCAGAAACCACTAAGCCCTTTCCCTGGCGTAAATGCTGCAGCATACTGGACCATGCCGCTTTAGGCACATAAGGCGCGTGTAAATAAATAATAGAATCCGCCTCGGGAAGGCGTTGCGCAAGCTCCTGGGCATTGACGATCATTGCATGCTGGCTAAGCGCCTCCAACGCAGCAGCATCAGGACGGGCTCCTGCATAGGGAAAGCTTGGATCATAAAAAACAAGTAGTTGTCCCATTATTTGACCTCCATCTATTTTGTTAGGTTTGTTAGGTGAATAGGGTATTTTCCGTGACCCACTTTAATGCTATGATAAGAAATAGTCAAACTCTTTCTTCATGCTGTACAATATGTAAGTATTGCCTAACTATTTCTTCAGGAGTTGAGCTGCATCCCTAACCAACACACCAAGCCTATAAAGCAGAAAATTACTATGCAGCTAATAGCAGATAGGCTGAATGTATCCAAATATGCCGTTTCACAAGCTTTATCTGGTAAAATCGGTGTTAGTGAAGCCACAAGACAAGATGTCGAAGCTATGGCAAGGTCGCTTGGCTACCAATATAAACCTGCCAAAAAAGCTTCAATTGTAGAGGCAGCCCTTGTATCTAGCCAGGCTGAAGTTAGGCAAGCTAACCAAGCGGAGAATTTGGATATGAATAAAGCTAAGCCCTGTGTAGCGATCTGGATTGATGAATCACAGCGCTATGAGCCTAGCTTTTGGTCACGAGTCCTTGATGGTGCCATGAGAGGCTGCATGGATAACGGCTGGAAAACGGAGATACACCCCTACAGCAGGCATTTACAAAAGGCGGATTTAACTAACGAGGCGGTTAAACGTATTTCTTCCTATATAGGTGCAATTGTAATAGGAACGCTTCCCGTCAGCTTGCTGAACAAGCTGGTGCTGCAGCAAGCAACCCATATCCCGGTTATTCTAGTTGATCATGAAGAACCATTAATACGCGCAGATTGCATACTGAATGCAAATCTGGAAGCAGCCCAAGCGGCTTGCCGCCACCTCTTGTCGCAAAGCTGCAAGCGGATCCTCTTTGTGGGCAAGGATCATTATTCGGCAAGCTTCAAGGACCGTTGGTGGGGCTGCCGCCAGGCGATGGATGAGAGTGCCCGCCAGGCAGAAGGCTATACGCTTAAAAAATGGACGATCTCCTATAACCAGCCCAATTGGGAGATGCAGCTAGCCAAACGTATTGGATTATTGCAGCAAGGCGAGCTGCCGGATGGATTTATATGTGCTAATGATGCTATTGCTCTTACGCTTCTCAAGCTGCTCCAACAGCAACAAATTGTGGTGCCTGATCAGTGCAAGGTCATTGGTATCGACAATATTGACGCTGGCGCCTCATCCGAGCCTCCACTCACCACAGTTGAACTGGCGAAGGAGCTGCTGGGCAACAGAGCAGTGGAGGCATTGGCACGAAGGCTCTCCCATCCTAGCGCGTATCCAGAAAAAATCATTTTATCAGAACGGTTAATTGTGCGGAATTCAGGATAAGGAAGTCGCTACAGCAGAGAAACGCAATCTTCGGTAATCCGCGATCCAACGCTCACCATCAAAAAGCTGCTTTTGCAGCAATTCTTCACAACGTGAATATGCCTCTTCTTTCTCGTTCGAGTCGAGCCCGACAAAAAACATGCCAGCGAATGCTTCCAGCCAGTTTCTCAGCCCAGCTATACCGCCATCTAAAGGTGTAGGGCGGTCATAGAGCTCCATAAACCGGACTTCAAAGCCATCCTTCTCCAGCAAGCTGCTATATTCGCTTATTGTCGGGAAGTACCAAGGGAAGCGTGCTTTAGCATCCATTCCGTAGGCTTGCAGCACTGCTGCTATTGCTTCATAGATAGCTCCGATATTACCTTTACCGCCAAACTCGGCAACGAAACGTCCGCTATCGTGCAGTGCCAGCCGTACCGACTGAATCACACGCTCTGGCTCGGTCATCCAATGCAAGGCAGCGTTGGAGAATACCGCATCCACCCGCTTTTCTATGCGGAAGGTGTGGGCATCGGCAACCATGAATGATAGCGACGGATACTTGGCTTTAGCTTGGTTAATCATTTCCATGGAGCCATCTATGCCTAAACAGTCGGCACCACTTTGCGAAATGATCGCAGCCAAATCACCCGTTCCACAGCCCAAATCAACAATTTTTTCATGGCTCTGGGGCGCCAGCAATTCGACCACTCCTTTTCCCAAGCGTGATACATAGCCGATATTACTGTCATAATGACCAGCATTCCATTGTCCATCTAGCGGTTTATCCATACGTCTTCAGCTCCTTTAGGTCCATTATGAAGCGAAGCCCGCAGGAATGGAAATATATAAAATGCATATTTTTAATAGTTTTTTCCTATATATCGTTTTTCACAGGTTCTACACACGGTTTTCTTATTTCTACCACATCATAGAAGGTCGTTTCTACCTAATTTTGACTTGATTATTTATTTTGGCTTATTTCCATTTACTTATGAAAACGAGAAGCGATATAATAGATTCGTTGTACCTATTTAAACAATCTATCGACAGATTTCACTTAAAATGTATTTTATTTAAATATTTTACCAATGTGAAAAGATGCAGGCAGGTGAATTTAGGATGCAGAAGATTCCAGTCACACGAGATGGCAAAAGAGGCTCGGACATTAAACTCCTCAATTCCGACGAAGTTGTCAAGATCGAGCTTGTTAAGGATAAGGAATATATTATCCATACGGTAAATGACAAATATTATTGGACAGCTTCGCTTGAGGCCTTTGAGGAATGGATGTACGAGGAGGGATTTCGGTTAATCGACCATATGAATCTGGTCAATATGAACCATGTTATCGAGTATGATGCCAGAAAAGGAACAGTTTACTTGGGAACCGAGAATGAGGCTGGAACTAAAACTGCGGACGCTGCATGGATTCATAAAGACCATATTACAAACGTTAAAAGCATGCTGGACGAGCTCAAAAAGCTGGATAAAAGCATGGACCCTGCTGAGTTTCATGATGATATTTTCGAGGATATTGTTGCTCAGGAGGAAGACCTGCGGTTTGCTCGCTCCTATGCCATGATCCAGGCCATTTATGATCGAAAAAAAGCAGAAAAACAACTGGAGCAAAGCGAGCTGCGTTATAAATCATTATTCCAACATAACCCCGATCCCATCTGCTCCTTCGATCTCCAAGGGAATTGTACCAGCGCTAATCCGGCCATCTTTCACATAACGGGTTATACAGAGGCCGAGCTATTGAATAAATCCATTCACCATTTGATTATTAATGAGCATTTAGATCGATGGCATGAGCAATTTGCTGGAACCTTAAGCGGACAAACCCATTTATATGAAATTAATTTTTTACACAAAAATGGTGCCGTTGTCGAATTAAGCATACTTAATGTACCTATTTTCGTAAACGAGCAAATCAATGGTGTTTATATGATCGGCAAGGATATAAGCCAAAGCAAACGAGCGGAAGAAATGCTAATTCGATCTGAGAAGCTCTCGATTGTCGGGCAATTGGCTGCAGGCGTCGCCCATGAAATACGTAACCCCTTAACTTCACTTAAAGGCTTCGTACAATTAATGCAATCCAAGCTGACAGGTTATGATAACTATTTCGAAATTATGATGGATGAACTGGAGCGAATCAATTTTATTGTCAGTGAATTTCTGGTTATCTCCAAGCCGCAATCTATGGTTTTCCAACCCAAAAATGTCCAAATCATTATGCAAAACACGTTAACGTTACTAAAAACACAGGCCTTGCTGCACGATGTGGAGCTAATTCTGGAAACGGATAATCAATTGCTCAATATCAATTGCGATGAAAATCAAATTAAACAGGTATTTATTAATATTTTGAACAACTCTATCGAATCGATGAATACTGGCGGAACCATTCGTATTGAGCTTTTGATGCTGGATCGTCGGCAAGTTATGATCCGTTTTACCGACCAGGGCTGCGGTATTCCACAAGACCGTATTCCACGGCTTGGCGAACCCTTTTATACAACCAAAGAAAAAGGAACCGGTCTAGGTTTAATGGTCACATTCAAAATTATTGAGAACCATGGCGGAAAGCTATCCATTAAAAGTGAGGTCGATGTTGGCACCGTGGTTGAAATTTCGATTCCAGCCGCTCTATAGGATAAGCTAGTTATTGGCTGGAGTAGCGATAGCCCGGAAATTAGGATACGGCGAATAATAGGGCGGCTGGCCCGGATAGGGATATGGGTACGGGTATGGATACGGATATGGCGCAGGGTAATAAGAAGGAATCGGAGGCGCCAAAAACGGCGTTAGCCCCACAAAGGGCAGCAATGAGTTGTAGCCTCCTCCACCGTGAAAGCCTCCATGAAAGCCACCCCCATGATAAGCTCCATGGTAACCGCCTCCTGGATAACCTCCAAAATGCTTAGGCTCGTACTTGGGCCTGAGGGACTCCGGCTGTAAGGCTTGGGAGGGAAGCTCCATTTGTTCCTTTTGTTTAGTCATAATAGCTCTCCTTTTTCTATATCAATTAGGCAATTTTTACTAACCATACTATGTACATTCGCCCAATCGGTGAGCTGGCCTAAGGAAAATGGACTGGTCTTTGTGTAAACAAACCTAGAAAGAAAAAAAGTAGCCCCCCACAATCCATGTTTCATGGCTGTGAGGGACTTTTATTACTCCTACCGGTTCAATAAGCTTCCTACATAACGCAACAGCTCATTGGCGGATGCTACCGTATAGCCGTGCTCATCTACCAATCGGCTTATGACCTCATTGATTCGTTTAAGCTGCATTTCATCCGGAGTTTTAGTTGAAGTTGTAATTTTTACGATATCCTTCAGATCCGTGAATAGCTTCTTCTCGATCGCCTCACGCAGCCGTTCATGGCTACTGTAATTGAACCGATGCCCCTTGCGGGAGTAAGAGGACATGCGGATCAGAATTTCCTCGCGGAACGCTTTTTTGGCATTCTCCGATATCCCGATCTGCTCCTCAATCGAGCGCATCAGACGTTCATCCGGATCCATCTCCTCGCCTGTCATTGGATCCTTGACTTTGCCCCAGTTGCAGTAGGATTCGATATTGTCGAGATAGTTGTTAAACAAGGTTTTGGCGGATTCTTCAAAAGAATATACAAAAGCCTTCTGTACTTCTTTTTTGGCTAAATCGTCATATTCCTTGCGAGCTACTGAAATAAAATTCAAATAGCGCTCTCTTTCCTCCTTAGTGATGGATGGGTGCTGGTCCAGCCCTTCCTTTAACGAGCGCAGCACGTCAAGTGCATTAATGAATTGCAGGTCTTGGCGTATTAGTGCGCTGGAAATGCGGTTAATGACATAACGCGGATCGATGCCGGACATACCTTCTTCCAAATACTCGTTTTGCATTTCCTTCAGATCCGCTTCTTTATAGCCCTCTACCTCCTCACCGTCGTACATCCGCATTTTCTTCACTAAATCCATGCCTTGCTTTTTCGATTCCTTAAGCCGGGTCAGGATAGAAAAAATTGCAGCTGCACGCAGAGAATGCGGAGCTATATGCACATGCGCCATATCGCTTTGCCCGATTAGCTTGTTGTAAATTTTAATTTCATCGGACACTTTCAAATTATAAGGAATGGGCATAACAATCATTCTGGATTGCAGGGCTTCATTCTTTTTGTTGGAAATAAACGATTTGTATTCGGTTTCGTTGGTATGGGCAACGATTAATTCATCAGCAGATATGAGCGCGAACCGCCCCGCTTTGAAATTCCCCTCCTGGGTTAGCGACAGCAGGTTCCAGAGAAATTTCTCATCACACTTCAACATCTCTTGAAATTCCATAATGCCGCGGTTGGCTTTGTTCAATTCCCCATCGAACCGATAAGCACGAGGATCGGATTCAGATCCAAATTCGGTAATCGTCGAGAAATCCATGCTTCCTGTCAAATCGGCTATATCCTGGGATTTGGGATCGGAAGGACTGAAGGTACCTATTCCAACCCGGCTTTCCTCGGATACAAACACCCGTTCCACTAACACATCCTCGATTCTCCCGTGGTACTCGGTCCGCAAGCGCATTTGGCAGGATGGGCATAGGCTTCCCTCAATTTTAACTCCGAGCTCTACCTCCACATCACGGCGCAGCATATCCGGGATCAAATGCAGCGGCTCCTCGTGCATCGGACATCCTTTAATGGCGTAAACAGCTCCCTCCTCGGTTCTTGAGAACATCTCCAAGCCCCGCTTCAGTAGCGTCACAATGGTCGATTTTCCGCCGCTGACGGGTCCCATCAGCAGTAGGATCCGTTTGCGCACCTCTAACCGTCTTGCTGCTGAGTGGAAGTATTCTTCGACTAGCCTTTCTATGGCTTGGTCAAGCCCGAATATATCCTGGTCAAAAAAACGGTACCTGCGTTTACCATTCTCATCACCGACACCTTGAGCAGCTAGCATCTGGTAAACCCTGCTGTGGGCCGTCATCGCCAAGTACGGTTTTTTACGGACCAATTCAATATATTCTGCAAAGGTTCCTGTCCAAGCCAATTGGTCTATTTCCATACGATGGTCCGAAATTTTTTTGAATATGTCCATGGGTTGACCTCCTTAAAGTTTTCCGCAGGAAAACTTACTTCATACACGCTTGAACGAGAGCAGCATCAAATTACAGTGTAATAAATAAGTATGCAAAGAGAGTGGATAAGTTGCCCTTAAATTTTAGACAAAATTTTGTGTTATACTTAGATTAGTTTGGGTAAACGCATAGTAAAGGAGTTTAATGAGCTGTGCCTATTAAAACAGAAACTGAGCTGTATGCGCCGGTGAAATCGTATTTCGAGCAGCAAGGCTATTCAGTCAGAGGCGAAGTCCATCATTGTGACCTGGTCGCCATACGTGGTGAAGAGCCTCCGATCATTGTTGAATTAAAAAAAACATTTGCTATTCCCCTGCTGCTTCAAGGTATTGACCGACTGCGGCTGAGCCGATGTGTGTATGTAGCCTTCGAGATGCCTAACAAAGGCAAGGCTCCTCATGGAGCGAGCTGGCCGCAGCTGCGCAAGCTGTGCCAAATGCTCGGGGTTGGGATGATCACTGTGCAATTTTTCAAAAGAAAGCAACCTGCTGTGCTTGTCGAATGCCATCCGCCTCAAGCTGCCGCCGTGCCCGCTGTGGCTCCGGCATCTGCTGATTTACTGCTGGCATTAGCTTCACAAGCATCCCCACCAGCAGATAATACCGCTGTAGCACCCATGTATGCTCCCACCACCCTGCCTCGCCTTAATAAACGAGCTGCTGATGGGATCGTCCGTGAATTCCGGGAACGTCGTGCCGATTATAACGTGGGAGGCAGCACCAAGCTCAAGCTTATGACCTCCTACCGTGAAAAGGCACTGCATCTTGCCCAACTGCTGCAGCATCATGGAACCTTAAGTCCGGTTCGTTTACGTGATCTGACGGGCAATGCCAAAGTGGCAAGCTTGCTGCAAAAAAACTATTACCGCTGGTTTCAGCGGGTAAAAAGAGGTGTCTATTGCTTAACCCCTCTCGGTGAAGAAGCATTGATTACTTATGAACACGTAGTAGTAGAACTTCCGCCTATAAACAGCCATACATAACCTGAAGGGAGATGTTGATAGCCTATGACCCATCATACTGGCTCCAGACAAAAGCGCTTTAAAAGCAGCTCCATATCTTACCGTGTATATGGCCTTATCTTCTTCTGCCTGCTTTTATTGGTTGGGCTATCTTGGTCGCGATGGATGTCTCCCTCTGCCCGTTCGGCAGAAGTAGATGCTGCTGGTGAACCTTCAACCCCAGCATATTCAGCTTCTGCAAATGATGCGCAGTCTCCCATTGCTGAGTCCATCCCTACTCCCATTTCCGAAATTGCCCTGACTCCGACAGCTCCACCTGCATCTGCTGATCCTGTGCCCGCTCCAACGTCTTCCTCTGCTGATCCTACTTCTGCTCCAATTGCCGAGCCTGTACCTGCTGCTTCTGGCGATATTGCTGCTCCTGCAGCTTCCACTGCTTCTGCACCACCCTCAGAAAAAGCTACTGTTGTCGAATTTAATCCTCCGTATATTCCTGTTCTAAACTATCATAGTATTACGATTGACCCTGGCAACCGCGCTGTCATAACACCTGCTAAGTTCGAAGCACAAATGCAATATTTAGCGAATCATGGATATAAAACGCTTTCATTACAGCAATTTATGGACTACATGGACAATAAGGCAACGGGGATGCCTGAGAAGCCTATTTTACTAACCTTTGATGATGGCTATGCGGATAACCACGAACATGCTTTGCCCATTTTGCGAAGCCTGCAATTTCAAGCCACTTTATTTGTCTCTCCAGGCACAACTGAGGATGGTTACTTTCTCAACTGGGAACAAATTAAAGAAATGCATCAAGCCGGTTGGGATATTCAGCCTCATGGCATGACACATCCCTATCTTCCGAAATTGGCTGCCAAGGACCAAAACTACGAAATTATAGAAGCCAAACGACAAATTGATGAGCAGCTTCAAATCGATACGAATGTATTCTGCTATCCCTATGGTGAAAGAAATACAACGACATTGAACGTGCTCAAAGACAATGGCTTTCGTTATGCATTCACCATTGACCAAGGCATGACTACCCGCACTCAGGATCCGTTGCTGCTAAAGCGCATATTCGTCAACGGAGAAGAAACGATCGAGCAATGGATTAGCCGATTAGAGAACAAAAACGCCAAGGCGACCAAATAAACGCCTTACTTATCCCTTTATCACTCCCTGTTATACAAATGGTTGAAGGAGGTAATAATAAATTCCATAACAACCATGAATAGGAAGCAGGGAGCCCCATGAATCCAACCGACCCCCATGAGCCTGATTCCTCCTCAGGCTCCAATACTCCTATATCTGAGTGGCTCCAGCCTAATATCGAGCTTCTTCAATCTATATATACGGATTGTGATGACGTCGTATTCCATATGTTCACCTTCGGCAACCATATCCATGCTTTGCTTATATATATAGCAGGGCTAACCGATACGGAAGCTCTAAATCAACAGGTGTTGACTCCGCTTATCCAAGATCAGAAGCTTAAAGATGGCGAGCTTCTCTCGATGCTCAAAGAAGTGCTACCCGTCTCTAAATCGGAGCATATCACCACCATCGATGAGATCATAGAAAGCATATCAATGGGTATGCCCGTTATTCTCATTGACGGGGAAAGCTTCGGGCTTACGCTTGGCTTAAGTAAATGGGAGCAAAGAGGCGTTGAGGAGCCGGTGTCCGAGTCTGTGATCCGTGGCCCCCGTGAGGGCTTCACCGAAACCTTGAGCATCAATATGTCTTTGCTTCGCCGCAAGCTCCGCAGCCCTTCCTTCAAAATGCGAACACTTCAGCTTGGACATTACACCCACACGAGGGTGGTCCTGGCCTATATTGACGAATTAGCGGACGATGGGCTTATCGAGGAAATGATGGCGCGAATGCAACGGATCAACATCGACGGGATATTGGAGAGCGGTTATATCGAGGAGCTTATTCGCGATTCCGCAGCCTCTCCATTCCCTCAGGTAATGTCCACCGAGAGACCGGATATTGTGGCAGCCAGTTTATTGGAAGGGCGGGCTGCTATTCTTGTTGACGGGACGCCCATGGCATTGATAGCGCCCACTACGCTTTATTCAATGCTGCAATCACCCGAGGACTATTACCAAAGCTATTTTTTGGGTACGTTTATCCGCTGGACACGGTACCTCTTTCTTGTATTTGCATTGCTGGGCCCTTCTATGTATGTGGCTGTGCTTACCTTCCACCAAGAAATGCTGCCTACTACACTGTTGCTGAGCATTTCCAAATCACGTGAGGATATCCCGTTTCCCGCTTTGGCAGAGGCCTTGCTGATGGAGATTACTTTCGAAGGCTTGCGTGAGGCAGGTTTGCGCTTGCCCAAGCAGGTCGGTGCTGCTGTAAGTATCGTTGGCGCCCTCGTTATTGGACAGGCCGCCACCTCTGCTGGGCTGGTATCCGCACCTATGGTCATGGTTGTGGCGCTTACAGGCATCGCCTCTTTTATGATTCCCCACTTCACCATTAGCATTGCCATCCGGCTGCTGCGGTTTCCCATCATGTTTCTTGCAGGCATGCTGGGATTGCTTGGCATCATGTTAGGCGTCATCCTGATTGTTATTCATCTTTGCTCGCTCCGCTCCTTTGGCGTACCTTACCTCGATTCACTTGCCCCTATGAAAAAAGGAGAGTGGAAGGATGTTTTATTCCGCGCTCCGTTATGGAGCATGAATAAAAGACCAAGCCTAACGGGCACCCCTAATTTATATCGACAGCCAGCCGGCAAGAAGCAGGGACCCCAGAAAGGGGGAGCCTAGACATGGTTAGAAAGCATCCCCATACATGCTTCAAAGACAACTACTTGCTGCCGTTACTGCGAAGGGCTGCATTATTGGGAGCATTGGTGTTGGTCATCTTAGCTTCAGCAGGCTGCTGGGACCGCAAAGAAATTAATGATTTGGCATTTGTGATGGGGGCCGCCATCGACCAAAAGAGTGATGGTGTCATCGAGCTTTCCGTTCAAGTCTTTCTACCTAAAGCGGCTGGAGCCGGACAAGCAACAGGCGGTCAAGCAGCAACCAAAGGGAGTGGATCCGAACAGACCATGGTCAGATACGCCGAAGGGATATCCATAGCGGATGCCATGTCCCATCTCCAAGAACGATTGCCCCGCGAAATATTTTGGGGACATAATGAGGTTTATATCTTTGGGGAGGCTCGTGCCCAGCATGGAATCCGTGAGGATGTTGATTTTATACTTCGTTCTTCCAAGCCGCGCGAACGCTCCCAAGTATTTATTAGTAAGGGGCAAGCCAAGGATACATTAGAGCTGATACCACCGCTAGAGCGAAATTCCTCCGAGGTGCTACGGGAGCTTTCTGCCTTTCATACGGGTTTGGAGGTAACGATGAAAAATTTGGCCGAGCAGCTTACAGGCGATACCAATGCCGGAGCCATTCCCTATATAGTCAAACTGCCTCCAGAGCCTGGAAAACCCGCTACCCAGACAATTTCCTATATCCAAGGGAGTGCTATATTTAAAAACGGCAAGATGGTTGGAACCATGGATAATCGTGAAACACGTGGCATTCTTTGGTTGCGGAATGAAGTTAAAAAATCATTTTTTACAGTGACACCCGATAATTCCAAAGGCTATGTCTCGGTCACGATGATCCGCAGCTACACCCAATTAATTCCAACCCTTGTCGATGGCACTTGGAAGATGACGGTCCACATCGAAACCGAAAATGGTATCCAGCAAAATACGACAGGAAACAATCTTGGTGACCTCGAGTGGTTAAAAACAGTGGAGACCAGCTTAGACGAAGCGATCAAAGCCCGTATACAAACCGTGCTAAAGATTGCACAGAAGGACTATCACTCCGATATCTTCGGCTTTGCTGATGCTTTCCACAAAAAACACCCTAAGCAGTGGAACCTCGCAAAAGGCCATTGGAGCGATGTATTTACTACGATGGAGGTCGAGGTGCTTTCACATTCACGTATTCTTCGGCCGGGTGTATCCAATTCGGATGCCATTTCTCCTCAGAAAGGAGTCGATTCCCAATAAAAACGGCAAGCATTATAGCATTAACTATCGCTATTGCGATGATTATCAGCTACCAATGGAAAAAGCTCAGGATGTACAAAAGAGAGCGGCGGGCTTTTCTTTGGATCACCTGTTTAGGCTGGGCGTTAGCGGTCATTCTCATCCTTCGACCAGATCTCCCAGGCCCTACGCAACTCATTGACACGATATATAAACCGTTTGGAGCTATACTGAAGCCACAAATCTAGGAGGATCAGGCTCAGCATGAATGTAAAAGAAAAAATCTCATCCTTCCAGATGGCTATTATTATGTATCAAACGCTCTTGGGTACTGCGATTCTGTTAATGCCATCCATTACTACGCTATTAGCAGGCCGTGATATGTGGCTTACCCCTATACTAGGCAGTACTGCTGGCTTTATTACAGTGTGGGCGACCTACAGGCTGCATCAATTATTTCCCAATCAAATCATCTACACGTATATGGATGCGATTATCGGCAAAATTCCTAGTAAAGTTGTAGGCTTTATATTCTTATTATTTAACTTGCATATCATCGGTGCTACGACCAGGGATTATGCCGAATTTATTGTCGGAAATTTTTTCGATAAGACACCCCTTCTCGTGATTATAGCTAGTATGATTATCGTCTGTGCTTTTGCTGTACAAGGCGGCATCGAGGTCATCGCCAGATGTATCCAATTATTTCTTCCAGTTGTTATTCTCTTTTTACTGCTGAACATCTTATTCATTATTCCGGAAATGAAGCCCTCCAATGTACTGCCTGTTTTAGAAAAAGGCTGGATACCTCCGCTCCAAGGCACACTGGTCATCCAAGGCTGGTTTTGCCAATTTATGCTGGTCTCCTTTTTATATCCTTCTATTAAGGATAAGGACAAAACCTTAAAATGGGCACAGATCTCCATTGTCGCTACATCGGTTACGATGACCTTGACTAATCTTGCGACTCTTTTTTTATTGGGGCTCTTGGCTGGCCGCTTTAATTATCCCATATTATTTGCTTCGCGATACATTATGTTGGCGGATTTCTTTGAGCATGTCGAAGCCATGGTTATGATGGCATGGGTGCTTGGGGCCTTTTCGAAAATCTCATTTCTTTATTATACCCTTGCTGTTGGTGCTGCCGAGTGGCTAAAGCTTGACCATTATCGTCCCCTGATCGTGCCTATTGGCCTTCTAGCAATCCTGATGTCAGTATGGGTCTCTACCAACCTGCAGGAGCTTTCCCGGTTTATTTCAACTACTGGCACGATTTATATTCTTACCTGGTATATGGGGCTACCTGTACTTCTCCTGGCCATCGCATCCATACGCCGTGTGGGCAGCCGTTAATCCCAGCATAGCGGTTAATCCTAGCCGCTAGCTGCTCTAAGCTTCTGTCTCAGGCTGTCGAATCGGCTCCAGCAGCCAAACCAAGGCAATTTGTGCTAACGCAGCACCAAGTAGTACCCAAGGAAGCGTACCCTCACCTGCATAACGGTGAAGCACAATCAGGACGAAGATAGCCATAACCCGCCCCCCATTCACGAAGGTTTCCCGCATCACAACGGATTCAACACGCAGCTGCCCTTTGAGCGGAAGCATGCCGATCAGGCGAAAGTAGTAGGACGTAATCGTGTTCCCTTGCAAAGGTGAACAGATCGAATAAATGACCATAAATAAAACAACCGTGAATAAGGTCAGCTTCCAAATAATAAATAAGGTTCCCAATACACAGCCTATCGTTGAAATAATAATAAACAGCTGCGCCCGGTCCTCTCTTCCATACCGCGAAATAAAAAATCCCGTTGCAATCCCTAAGCTTGCATACAACACGCCCAAGTAGCCGACCAAATCCTCACGGCCTACGATTTGAAACAATAGAATGCTGGGCAGGAACATCATCATCCCTTGCAGCATCCCAACGACCATAAATCCAAACAGCGATTTTAGCCAGCGCCTGTTCTTATTCATCAGCAAGCCTACGAATTTCAAATAGTAGGCCTTATGATGGTTGGGCTTGGTTTTAATGCGCAGGCTGCCTATGGCAGCAAGCAGAAACATCGTGAAAGCGATCGAGAATACGATCGTATAGCCTTGTAGCCCGCTGCTTTGGCGAATGATAAAGCCTGCCAGTGCCGGGCCAATAAGCCCTGCCAATGTAAAAACGATCATATTGATGGCGAGATAGCGAATCCGGTTCTGCTCCGTCGATACATCATACATGAGCGTAAGATAGCCCGCCCAATAAAAGGCTGCGGACATACCTCCGAATATCGCAAACACCACGTAATAATCCACGACACGCTCCTGTGCCAGCACGACCACCAAATAAAACAACGCGATCAGTGCGATTCCAAAGCGGTAGGTGACCATCCGGTCCTTGCGTTTAATGAGCAGCCCTCCGAGCATAAAAGCAAAAGGTGCAACCGTATAATTGACAATGTTGTACATCCCGTTGATCCATAAGCTGTGGGTCAGCCGCCATAGGTATAAAGTCAAAAATATACCGGACATGGAAGCTCCGAATTGAAAACAAAAGTGGATAAACAAAGAGACAACCGCATCCTTGGATAAGCGTTTTTCCTCAGGTATATAAGGTCTCTTGGCCTCAAACCAATTACGAATGCCTGCACTATGCCTAGCTATCATGGATGTCCCCCGTCAGCGTCTTTGCTTGATTTTTTATTATTACCATTGTAACAGCGTGCAGATGAATCTGTTAAACGGACAAATCGTGTGTAAACCGCCTATGGCTACATATAGAGGTGTATATCTGCATTTTCCCTCCATTTTCATAAGCTTATTAAGCTTATTCCCCCTTTGCTCTTGTATGCTCCCTCTTATAGCAAAAAAACAGCCGGGCCTCGTTCGCCACAGCTGCTTTTTTAACATATTGGTTTACTTGTTTAAGCTTTCCCAAGTTTTTTGAAACTCCTCAAGCATTTGGTCCTTAGTCTTCTGTTTGGCTACATAAGCCTGCATAGTCGCGGCTAATTTCTTGCTGCTCGCTTCCCCACCTGGGAACTTAAACCAGTTCCAGCTTACGGTTTTATTTTCCTTGCTGTATTTGATAATATCCGCTGCCAATGGTCCCAATATCTTTTCGTCCGCAGTGATATTGGTGAAGGCCGGAATAAATTTGAACTCATCCGTAATATATTTTTTGCCAATATCCGAGCTGACCATCCAATTCAGGAACTTCTTCGCTTCCTCTTTATTCGCCGAGTTTTTATTAATTACCCAGTTATTAGGAACCCCTACTGGTAGCTTATCATTCGCAGCAGCGTCCTCACTGATCGGCATCGGTAGGAAGCCGACTTTAATGTCAGGGTTGGTCTGTGTAATTTGCAGCTGGGTCCAGTTACCTTGCTGGGTCATCGCTGCTTTACCCGTCGCAAACTCTGTAACCTGTGTTTTATAGTCAGTCTGTAATGGATTTTTGTTGCCATACTTCAATTGCAGGTCAAACAGCTTTACCCAATTTTCGAATACAGCATTTCCTGGAATTTTCGCTGTACCTTTATTCAGGCCGTCAATAAAAGCATTCGGATCGGGCTGGTAGGCAAAAGGAAGATTAACGAAATGGTTGCCTAATACCCACCATTCCCCATAACCATTCACGAATGGCTGGATGCCTTTGGCTTGCAGCTTTTGGGCAGCAGCATCTAGCTGGGACAAGGTTTTGGGCATTTCGGTAATGCCTGCTTGCGTGAACAAATCTTTATTGTAAATAAAACCATAGCCTTCAAGGTTTAGCGGTTGGCCATATAGCTTGCCATCCTTCGTCATGGGCTCCTTCGAAACGGCAACCATATCCTTCACCCAAGGCTGGTCGGATAAGTCCTCCAGATGCTCGATCCATTTGTCCAAATCGGAGAAACCACCGTTATTGAAAATATCCGGCTTATCGCCCGAGTTAAACTTGGCCATTAATGCCGCGCCATAATCGGAGCCACCGCCAACGGTGTCAATTTGAATTTTTACGCCTGGATTCGCCTTCTCATATTCAGCGGCAAGCTTGCCAAGCGGCTCAGCAATTTCCACTTTAAATTGGAACATTTTTAAGGTAATATTTTTGCCGCCTGCTGCTCCCGTGTCAGTGCCTGTTGCTGCTCCAGGTGCCGTTTCTTTCTTCATGCAGCCTGCCAGTACGGATACGAATAGCAGGATAATTAAACTGATTGCGGTCATTTTTTTCAATTGAGTAGCCTCCCTATTTTTATATGTGTATCTTAAGTCCGGTGAATGGGTCTCGCTGCGCGGCCAAGGTATTCTTCCGATTGCTCTTATTCTACGAACAAAGGCATCGCTTCGCTATCTCCAGAACACCCTGGCCACTCCGCTTATTATTCACCGGACTTTAACCCTTAACTGAACCGGCTGTTATGCCTTCAATCACATGCTTTTGCATGGCTAGAAAAAAGATCACAATCGGTAATACGCCCAGTACCAGTGCGGCTAGCGCCAAATCCCACTGCTTCGTGTATTGTCCAAAAAAAGAATAAGTAGCCAATGGAATTGTACGTAGCTCTGGAGAGCTTAATACAAGCTGTGGCAGTAAAAAGTCATTCCAAATCCATAAGCTATTCAGCAGTACAACCGTGACCGTCATCGGCTTTAATAGCGGAAACACGATTTTCCAAAAAACGCCATATGTCGAAGAGCCATCTACCTTAGCGGATTCTTCAATTTCCATCGGAATCGATTTGATGAACCCATGGTACAAGAACACATTAAGCGATACACCGAATCCAAAATAACATATTACCACACCCGGAATGCTGTCCATAATGCCAATTTGACTACCTACTCGGACCAAGGGGATCATGATCGATTGAAAGGGAATAACCATCGCAGCCACAAAAGCAAGGAAGATCAGATTATTGAACCGGCTTGGCTTTCGTACCAACCGATAAGCAGCCATCGAGCTGATGACCACTAGCCCAATATTACTGAAAACCGTAATTAACAAGGAATTCAGGAAGACCTGCGGAAACTTCATAATGCCCCATACCTTGACGTAATTCGCAAAATTAAGCGATTGCGGCAGGTTGGCGGAATTAATCAGCAGCTCTCCAAAGGTTTTCATCGAGTTCACGATGACGAAGTAGAAAGGAACCAGGAAGAGCAATGCAATCACAATCCCGATAATTTCTAAGCTGAATATACGAAAGTTGTAGGTGCCTTTCGATTCCATTACACCTCCACCTCCTTCTTCTTCGTTATCCATACCTGTACAATTGTAATAACAGCCACGACCATAAAGAAAATGACCGATTTGGCTGTCCCCAGCCCGTAACGATTATTACGGAACGCCTCTTCGTAAATATTTAGCGCCACAGATTCCGTCGAGTTAAACGGGCCTCCCTTGGTCAAGGAAACGTTCAGATCATACATTTTGAACGCCCAGGAGATTGTTAGGAACAAACAAACCGTAACCGCTGGCATAATCAAGGGAACGGTAATTGACCGCAATACTTGCCAACGGTTCGCACCGTCAATCCGAGCTGCTTCCAGAATGTCCCTTGGCACATTAGCCAAGCCCGCAATGTAAATGATCATTAGGTATCCGGCAGTTTGCCATACACTGACGATCACCAGCCCCCAGAACGCCGTTGGGGCATCGCCCAGCCAGGGAAGCTCGAAGAAACCAATGTGGGTCAATTCGCCAATCGTCGCAAACCCTTTGACAAAAATAAACTGCCAGATAAACCCGAGCAACAGTCCCCCAATGACATTGGGCAGGAAAAACACGGTACGCAATATATTGCGTGTTTTTAACGCCTGTGTGAGCAGCAATGCCAGCAAAAATCCAAGCAGGTTAGCCAGCAGCACCATCATCACTGTAAAACGGGTCGTAAACCAAAATGCTTTGTGAAAATCCTCATCCCCCATTATAATTTGCTTAAAATTATCCAAACCTACCCATTTAACGGTAGTGGTGACTCCATTCCATTCGGTAAACGAATAATAGATGCTCATCAGAAAGGGTACGACTACAATAATCGCGAAAAAAATTAAAGCCGGACCAATAAAAACGAGCTGTGGGAGCAGACCCGAGCTTCTCTGCTTTACCTTCATTGCATCCTTCTCCTTTCAACGTGCGTAAGTGAATAACCTAAGTATAGAAACCTTTGATCCTTAATAACACCGATAATGGTGACCCAACAGGTGGAATTTATTGATACCCCTTGCAACAGTTGGTACAATGTACGTGCATTACTCTTGCTCTTGTGCCCTTGCTCTTGCCCTTGCCCTTGTGCCATTGCCCTTGTGCCCTTGCTCTTGTGCCCTTGCTCTTGTGCCCTTGCTCTTGTGCCCTTGCTCTTGTGCCCTTGCTCTTGTGCCCTTGCCCTTGCTTTTATAAATAAGTAAGTGTACGGTGAGCACTAGCGGAGTGGCCAGGGTGTTCTGTAGATAGCGAAGCGGTGCCTTTGTTCGTAGAACAAGAGCAATCGGAGGAATACCCTGGCCACGCAGCGCCGTCCGTCCATCCGTCCATCCATCCACACAAGAGGAGGAAACCATATGCCCAGCAGCAGTATCCGCAATAAGCTCATAGTCTTCCTTCTCGCCGCAACCATCATACCCATTTCCACTTCCATCATTATCACCTATTTATTCACCAAACAAACCGTCTCCAATGAGGCTGTCCTAAGTAATTCAAACTTGATTCGACAAGCCAACAAAAATTTACTGAACTATTTAAAGGTCATTGAGCAAAGCTCATTGTCTGTTTATAATGACAATACCTTTTATACGATCATTGAAAATGGGGACACCGATTATTTGAGTAATAATGAGATTACTCGTGGTCTCCAAACCATCGCCAATTCCGTCAAAGAAATCAGGCAAACGTATTTATATATGTCCGAAAGCAAGCGCTCCTTATTGATCTCTGAGCGTAACCCGGTGCCGGGCAATGGTTCGCAGCCTCAATATCAACCGGCAACCAAGGGTGCCGAGGTTTATTTGGAGCCTACTCATTTAAGCCATGATTACGGAATGGGACGATTGTTCTATGCGCCTCCCTCCACTGTCATTACGCTACATCGCTCGATCCGCAACAGCCTGACACAAAAGGAGCTAGGGACGGTTTCTATCGATTTTGGCTTGGAGGTGATTCGCTCGATTTGCGAGGAATTATATACGCGGGGAGAAGAAGAGCTTTATATTTTAGATGAAAAAGGCACGGTCATTTACGGAGCAAATCCCGACCTCTTAGGAAAAGTCCTCGACGAGCAGTGGGTACGGCATTTAACCACGTTACCTCATCAATATGGCAGCTTTGAATCCAATAGCAAGCAATTTGCCGGTGTCCATATTTATGAACGTTTGTCCGCTCCTTACATGAATTGGACAATGGTCAAGCAAATTCCTTATGACAGCCTCTATCGGAATGCTCGGGAAATCACGCTTATCAACGCGCTGATCTTCAGCTTATTTCTTATTGTAGTAATCTCGGCAACGTTGTATATTTCATTCCGTTTTACGGCACCGATTCGTAATCTGCTAGGCTATATTAGCAAAATCCAAACAGGGGATATGCAGGTCGATATCCAAGTGACCAGTAATGATGAGATTGGCGTGCTGGCCCGTCGCTTCCGCTTGATGATGCAGACGATCAATAACTTGATTATGAGTGAGTATAAGCTGGATATCGCCAATAAAACGAATCAATTAAAGGCGCTCCAAGCGCAAATTAATCCGCATTTCCTTTATAATTCGTTGCAGTCGATTGGCACCTTAGCCTTGCAGCATGAAGTTCCCAAAATTTATCAACTCCTGTCTGCTTTGGCTAAAATGATGCGCTATAGCATGAATACGAACGAGAGCCGGGTCGAGCTGCTACAAGAGCTTAACCATGTAAAAGCTTATTTGCAGCTACAGCTGCAACGCTTTGAGAATGAGCTGGCGGTAAGGTATGATATAGAGGAATCCGCCTTATCCTTGGAAATACCCAAAATGCTGCTGCAGCCATTGGTCGAAAATTATTTCAAGCATGGCTTTGACCATCGCAACCCTAGCAATTTATTAATTGTCTCCTGTCGCTGGGCTCCTGATGGCCAGAACGCAATCCTCGTCATTGAGGATAATGGCATTGGCATGCCGCAAGCGCGTTTTGAGGCGCTGCTTCAGCAATTAGAACAACAGCTGGAGCAGCAAGCCGACCTTTTTGACAAAGATAGAGACAAAGACCCAGAGCTTGAAAGCCACATCGGTTTATACAATGTAAAAAACAGGCTGCTTCTATATTTTAACGGAAACGCGGATTTGCAAATCGAGCGGGTCGTACCCAGTGGATTTCGGGTCACCTTGCGGGTTCCGATTGTGAAGTCAAGTAAGTAAGCTTCTAGCGAAAAGAGGACTAAACCCATGAGAGCCATCATCATTGATGATGAAAAGCACGTACGTGAAGCCATTAAACTCCTTGTTCCATGGAAAGAGCTAGGCATAGCTGACATATTGGAAGCGCAGGATGGACAAGAAGCGATGCATTTAATTGCCTTGCATCGGCCACAAATTATTTTTACGGATATGATGATGCCATTGATGGATGGCTTGCGGCTTTTGGAATGGCTGCAAGCCCATTATCCTTCTGGCAAAACCATTGTCATCAGCGGGTTTGATGATTTTCAGCTAGTACGTCATACCGTCCAATATGGAGGTATCGATTATATATTAAAGCCGATTGACGCCGACCAGCTGCAAGCGGCGGTCCGTAAGGCTGCCCAAGCCTGGCAGCAGGAAGAAGATGAACGCCTCCACCATCAGCAGCGTAATATCGAGTTGAACCAAATCCGTCCGGTCTATTGGGATAAAGTTTTATCCAACTTTATTATGGAGCCCCATGGATTCGAGGCTGTTGCCGAGGCCTTATCCAATGAATTCGGCCTGGACAGGCAAATGAAGCAATGCCGCTTGGCGATTATTAGCCTGGATACGATGACAGGCAGCCTCAAACGCAAGTTTGAGGCAAGCTTGGACTTATTATTCTTCTCACTTACAAATATCTGTAATGAGTTTCTGCAGAGCCCGGCGCGAGGCATCGCCTACCGCTATTGGAACCGCGAGGATGAGATACTTATTTTACTATACGGAGAAGCCTCCAAAGCTGAGCAATTGCTGGCAGATATCCAGCATGGAATATGGACGGCAATAAGAGGAAGCCTGGACATCGGCATGAGCCTGGCCCAACCCTTCCCCGCCGGCTTGCCAGCAGCCTATAAGCAGGCCAAAACCGCCTTACGCCATCGCAATTTGCTGCACAAGGAGAACCGTGTGCATGTGTTTCAAGATGGGGCAGTTGCACATGCCCCCAAGCTTGTTTTTAGCGATTATGCGGAGCCTATCCGCTTGTCCGTACGCAGCGGCAGTACGCTGCAAATCCAGAAGGCTGTGGAGGCCTGGATGCACGCCTTGGCGAAGCTGGACACGATCGATATCGAGGATATGGAGCATTGGGACCATGAATATACCGTGCTCCGCAGCCGTTGGCTGACCGAATGGTTCGGTGATAAGCAGCCCGATTGGTCAAAAGAATCCGTCACTCTGTCCCTCACGCTGCCCCTTGACGAGGAGGGTAGCCTTTCGTTAGCCAGCTGGCAGGAGCAGCTAACAGCCAGCCTTATTCAGCTCTCCACCCATATGCTGGAGCATCAGCAGCAGGACAATAATGCCATTTTCGAGATTGCAAAGTATATTCAAAACCATTATCATCAGGATATTACACTTATCGAAATCGCCAATCATTTTTACCTAAGCCGTGAATATATTTCCCGAAAGTTTAAGCAGCAATTCCAAATTAATGTATCGGATTATATTAGCCAGCTTCGTATGGACAAAGCCAAGCTACTGCTGTTAAACCCTCATTTAAGGATCGCACAAATCGCCGGAATGGTCGGTTATGATGATGAGAAGTATTTTAGCAAGGTATTTAAGAAATCGATCGGCCTTTCGCCGAATGAATACAGGAAGGTGAGCCAACCATGAATACGCCCCTTGACCCTGCGGTACCCCAGCAGTCCATGGTGCGGACAAGCAAAAGCAACACAGCTAATCAGACCAAAGCCAAGCCCAAAGGAAGAGCACGAACCTACCTATTCTTATTTATGGTATGGTCGCTGCTTATAACAGGCGGCCTCTATGGAGCCAAAACGTATACAGACCATTTGCGCCAGCAAATAACGAACCAGATCGCCATGCAAACCGAACAGCAGCTGATGGTGGTCCAGAAGGATTACCAGAAGCAGATTGCCGCTCTAAAGGACAGCGTTAGCGGGGATTTGGGCAAGATGCAGACGAAGATCGATTCGCTTAATGAGCTGCTTGCTTTTACGAAGGACAGTGCCAATAGCAAGACGGATAACAGCAACCAGCTATACACTCAGCTTGCCGAGGTTAAAATGAAGCTCGATGACCTGAAGAAAAATCTGGATACGCTACAATGAGTAGAACGCAGCAAGGAAGTGTGATACGTTGAACCCTATACAATTTATTAACCGGACGATGATGCTGACGGTTGCACCTTTTATAGGTATTGTTTGTTTTTTGCTATACAGCCAGCTATCCATCCAATTGCCGGATTTAGGGCGTTATGCCAAAACCGAGTTCTCGATCCAGTACCAGCTTCAGCAATCGGAGCAAAAGCTGGACAAAGCCAAGGCGGATGCCGCCGAAACGCGGGTGACCATCGAGCGCTTCTACCAGCTGTATGAGAAAAGCGCCAGCGATGTAGCCTCTATGGCACAAGCAGCCGATTCGGTAGTTAATAGGCCTGCTGCTATATTCGACAACCGAATCAGCACCAAGCTTGGTGCCAAGCCTGCCAAGCAGACAAGCAGTCCTAATCTCGATTTGAAGCTATTTTATTTGACGGATCCCAACTACAAAGCTTATGCGCTTAAGGTTGATGCCAAATCGGACAACGCCTTGAAAATGGTGCTGGGTAATGACAAGGTTGGCAGCAGTGAAACAACGCTGGATGCAGCCCGACGCTATGGGGCAGTAGCCGGCATCAACGCAGGCGGGTTCGCAGACGACCGCTCAGGCAAGCGTTATCCGCTCAGCACAACAATGCTGGGCGGCAAGTATGTATATGGCTTTGAGCCAAGCTTTGAGGATCTAGCCTTTGTCGGCATGAACAGCGACCGCAAGCTAATCGGCGGCCGATTCTCGCGGCAGGAGGATCTGGATAAGCTTAAGCCGAATTTCGGCGCGACCTTCGTCCCTGTGCTGCTGCAGAACGGTATCAAGCAGCCGATACCTGCCCAGTGGCAGACCTCGCCTCACCGGGCGCCGCGCACCGTGATCGGCAACTTTAAGAATGACCAGCTGCTGTTCCTTGTCACCGACGGCTACAATGAGCAAGGTGGCTCCGGCGCCACCTTGGAGGAGCTGCAGGACAAGTTGCTCCAGCTCGGCGTCAAGGACGCCTACAACCTCGATGGCGGCGGTTCGTCTAGCCTCATATACGATGGGCAAATTATTAACCGCCCATCCGACGGTAAACTTCGCCCATTGCCTACTCATTTTTTATTTTTTAAATAATTGTTCACTTTTATCCGTTTTCTTTTGCCTATTTCTTGGTTATACTATTTAGGTAGGGGGTGCAGCCAATGTCAGCAACATTTTGGATTATTAATTTGGTTTTTTTAATCATGATCGTAGCTATATGCACGTCAAGTTATAATGATGACAAGACTAAAGGTCTTTAGGCCACTCAACACTTATATCCCTGTCCTAATGAAAAAGCATCACGTTCCCGCTAGGGAATCCGTGATGCTTTCTTTGTTGCCTCATACTATATCTTATCTCGTAGCTCTATCATTTCACCCATACATTCCGCACATACATGGCGGCTCTTGAAATCGCTGACCTGCTCCATAGAGCTGCAAAATACACAACGTGGACGAAATCTCTCCAATATAATATGGTCTCCGCTTACCAATATTTCAACTGGATCTCCCTCATTCATTTGATATCGCTTGCGAAGCGATTTGGGAAGCACAATTCTACCTAGTTGGTCTACCTTTCTAACTACTCCTGCTGGCTTCACTATAAATTCACCTCACTTTCACACAAAAAACACTTGCAGACAAGCCATTCTACGAATTTAAGAATGTCGAATTTTGTCTTTTATAATATTCGGGGTTTAGGTTGAAATTCCTTCTTAAAACTTTATTATTTGTTAACTTAATCCTTTAAATCCTGTTTGCCGTAATGCCTCAAACAACACAATGGCAGCCGTATTCGATAAATTCAACGAACGGACGTCTTCCGTCATCGGTATTTTCATCAGCTGTCCCGGATGCTCGCTTAATATTTCGGCTGGTAAACCTTTCGTTTCTTTACCAAAAACAAAAAAATCGCCGTCTTGAAATGTAAACTCTGTGTAAAGCTGATCTGCCTTTGTGGTAGCAAAAAAGAAACGGCCACTCTTATACTTATCCTTAACTTCCTGAAAAGAATCATGATACTCAATATGGACAGCATGCCAATAGTCTAGGCCGGCCCGTTTTAACGTCTTGTCATCGGTATGAAACCCAAGCGGACGCACCAAATGTAGCCAAGCCCCGGTTGCAGCGCACGTTCTTGATATATTTCCTGTATTTGCCGGTATTTCCGGCTCCACTAAAACAATGTGAAAGGCCATAGTGTAATTCCACCTCGATTATTTGTCTTCATGAAGATTTTACATGGAGTTTACTTAATCATAATATACGGATGATAGTCACCTGCGATAATAAAGATATTAATTGCTTTTACAAAGGAGATTCAATGGGATGAAGAAGAAAATTCTTGTCGTTGACGACGAACCTTCCATTTCGATGCTGATAGAGTTCAATCTTAAATTAGTGGGTTATGAAGTCCATTGTGTGTATGACGGCGAGGCCGTTTTTCAAGCGATCCAGCATTTCCGCCCTGATCTTATTGTCCTTGACCTTATGCTTCCCAAAATGGACGGCATTCAAGTCTGCCGCAAGCTGCGCAGCCAAAACAACCTGGTACCAATCATTATGCTTACCGCCATGCACGATTTATCAGACAAAATCGCCGGCCTTGATAACGGGGCAGACGACTACATGACCAAGCCTTTTTCGCCACAGGAGCTTATTTCCAGGATCCAAGCCATCATTCGGCGTATCCAGACACTTCCTTCTGCTAATGCAAACACGCCTGTCACGATCGGACAAATTTCGATCCAACCTGACCAACGCGAGGTTCATATTAATGGCGAAGCGATTGAACTGACCCCTAAAGAATTTGACCTGCTGCTTTTCCTCTGCAAGCACCGCGGGAAGGTCTTAAGCCGCCAGCAGCTGCTACACGGCGTATGGGATTACCACTTCCTCGGCGATACCCGCATTGTCGATGTGCATATTAGCCATCTGAGGGATAAAATCGAAAGCAATGCCCGCAACCCCGAATACATCGTAACAATTCGTAATGTCGGCTACAAGCTGGCTGAGCCCACAATGAAGGAATCATTCGCTTAATCCAAGAAGATGAACACCTAGCTTGCCTAGGATGCTCATCTTCTTTTTTCATACAAAAACAGCCCCACTTGAAGGTTCGGGGCTGCCAATGTTTATTAACCGTTGTTTTTTTGGAATTCCACCATAAACTCTGCAAGTGCTTGACAAGCTTCATGCGGAACTGCATTATAGGCGGAAGCACGAATGCCTCCAACGCTGCGATGACCAGCCAGGCCTACAAAATTGTGCTGCTGCGATTCCTTCACGAATTTCTTCTCCAGCTCTTCGCTTGGCAAGCGGAAGGTAATATTCATGATGGAACGGCTGTCTGCATCAATATTGCCGCTGTAGAAGCCGCCGCTGGCATCGATAATATCGTAAACCAGGTTGCTCTTCGCGATATTTTTTTTCTCAAGCTCCACAACGCCGCCTTGGTCTCTAACCCATTTCAATACTAAATTCACCATATAGATGGAATGGACAGGAGGTGTATTGTACAGCGAGCTATTGCTTGCATGTGTCGTATAACGCAGGATGGAAGGTATATGCTTAGGCTCTTCTTGCAGCCATTCGTCACGGATTACAGCGATCGTTACACCGGATGGGCCGAGATTTTTTTGGGCGCCTGCATAAATCATCGAAAACTTCTTGGCATCAATCGGCCTGCTGAGAATACCGCTGGTCATATCGCCAATCAGCGGAATATCGCCGGTTTCGGGAATATAGGAGAACTGCGAGCCTTCAATCGTATTATTCGTCGTCATATGTAAATATGCCGAATTCGGATCTAGCTCAATTTCGGATTGCTTAGGCAAGCTTCTCCATTTTCCAGCTTTGTTCGAGGCAGCAATTTTCGCTTCCCCAACAACCTGGCCTTCCTGGTACGCTTTCTCCGAGAAGTTGCCAGTAATGATATAGCTGCCAACCTTGCCCGGTTTCAAAAAGTTCAACGGGATGGTCGCAAATTGTGTGCTAGCCCCACCGCCAAGGAATAACACCTGGTAACCAGACTCTAATCCCAGCAGCTTGAGCAATAATTGCTGTGTTTCGGAATTGATTGCTTCATATTCTTTGCTGCGATGGGAAATCTCCATCAAGGACATGCCGATTCCATTATAATCCACAAACTGCTCTTGTGCTTGCTGTAATACCTCTAACGGGAGCATGGCCGGACCTGGATTGAAATTGTAAGCTCGTTTTGTCATGGTTTCACACCTTCAACTGAATTTAGGATCACTATCTTTTGATATGATATGGTTATGATAGCAAAGTTTATCCCTATACAGCAAGTGCTCAAGCATAATCTTCACACCATAGATACATTTGGCAGGTGCAGGGGGTTATTTAGCAAATAGCTTCTCCAAAGAATCAAGCGCCAATTTATTGCCTAAGGCTGAATAATCAAGCCATGGCTGCTCCGTGATCATATACACTTTGTTCGCTTTCACGGCCTTTAAGCCCTGCCAAATCGGGTTGTTTTTCAGCTGCTCATACACTTTATCATTGCCTTCTTCAAAGCCGACTAGTACAAAGATGGCATCTGCATCATAATCGGGGAATACTTCTTGGGAAACGACCTCGAAGTTTTTCGTAATTTTCTCGACACCCTTCGCCGGCTTCAAGCCCAAATCATTAAACAAGATCGGTCCGAGCGGACGTCCCATTCCATACACACGCAGGTTTTTCGCAGAAATCCGTACAGCCATTACCGTGCCATCACCAATTTTATTATGGATAAGTGCCTTAACACGCTCGGCCTGAGCCTCATAATCTTTAATAAAATCCTCTGCTTTCTGCTCACGGTTAACGAGCTTGCCAATCGCCTTCAAATGGTCCCGCCATGTTCCCTCGTCCAGATTGATCACATGGGTTGGAGCAATTTTCTCATATTTGGCCAAGCCCTGCTTGCCAGCAAATTCGGCATCAATATAAATGGCATCCGGCTTTAATGCCAATAGTGCCTCCATATCGGGATCCTTCGTAAAGCCAAGAAACTTGGTATCCTTAAACCGCTCAGGCACAGTAGGCAAGTAATCGCTAGTAGCAGAGCCCACAGGAGCAATGCCCAATGCAAGCAGGTCACTGGTAAGAAAGATGGAGATCGAAGCGATTCTTGGATCTTTAGCTGCCGTTGCCGTGCTGTCTGCCGGCTTCGTGGTAGTCGTGGCTGCGGCTGGTGTTGGAGAAGAAGCTGCCGGCGCTGCTTGCCCACAAGCTGATAATAAGAGCATCGAAGCAATTCCCAAAACCATAATCATTTTCTTGTTCATAATATCCCCTTAAATAAACATAATTGATAATGATAATCATTATCGTGTTTAATCTTAGCATTTATCCAAGGTATACACAAGAAAAGACCTTCCTAATAAGGAAGGTTAAGGAAGCTGCTGACAGGTCAATATGTGAAGCCCACCGCCACTAAATAAATTTCAGATTCTCATAGGTTTTACCCATTACTGTCTTAGCATCGCCTTTAAGCCAGCTATCAATAATCGTATGGTATACGGAGCGAAAATCAACCTCATACTTCAGGTCGCCGCCCTTATCCAGGTTCGTCAGGCTTGGCTGAACGCCATATAAACCACCTTTCACCTTACCCCCAATCATAAACACGGGAGCTGCTGTCCCATGATCTGTGCCGCCGCTAGCGTTTTCCTTGACCCTACGGCCAAATTCGGAAAACGCCATCGTTACGACGCGATCCTGCAGCCCTTGTATTTCCAAGTCCTTATAAAAGGCTCCAAGACCTTCATCCAGCTGCTTAAGCACACGCGCTTGCTGCTCTCTTTCATTGGCATGGTCATCAAATCCGCCAATTTCCAAATAAAATACGCGGGTGCCTGAATTACCGGTTAACATTTTGGAGACTAGCTGAAAATCCTTAGCAATATTGGTTTTTGGGTATTCAATTTTATTTTGATAAGTGTTAGATAGATTGTGTAAAGCTTCCACGCTTTGGTAGGCATCCTTCCCTTGCTCGCAGGTCACCTTCACCTGTGTCCCTTGGCGGAAGGGATCATACATATCCAAGAAAGCTTGGGCTAAACGGTTTTGGTCCGCTTTTGGCGTCTTTGGGTCAAAAATATTAAAGCTTTCGACCGACTGAATAACAGGTATGCTAATCGTATCCGACCAAAAGGCTTTATTCGCGTTATTGCCAATTTTGAGCGCTTTTAGAGGGTTTGCCGATTGCGACAACGACGACTCTACATAACGTCCCAGCCAGCCTGAACGGGCCAGCTTCTCAGGTTCTGCCGTATGCCATATTTCCATCGAGCGAAAATGTGAGTGATCTGGGCTGGGATACCCGACACCCTGTACAACGGCCACTTTACCCTTTTTGTATAGCTCGTTCGTCTGGATCAGGCTGGGATGAAAGCCAACCTCATTGTTAATGGCGAGCACTTCATTCTGGGTGATCTTTAACGTCGGGCGTGCATCGAAGTAACCGCCCATTCCATAAGGAATCAACGTATTGATCCCGTCATTGCCTCCAGATAGCTGGATAACAACAAGCACCGGAGCATCTACATTCGTCGCATCTATAGGCGTGCTCGCTACTGCAATCCCATCTTGGGCAAAAATCATCGGTCCCCCAAAACCGAGTGAGGCCAGAAGGGCTGTCCCTTTCACTAAAAAGTCTCTTCTCGTCAGCTTCATAGATCCCACTCCGTTCCTATTTCATCTGGGCTTCGGGGCTTATCATAATAAGCTGGAGGAGCCCTTTCATCCCATTGGTCTTTTTGGTTGCATAGACGAAGGTATCATTGGCGTATTTAGCCAGCGTTTGGTTGGTTATTTCCCCCATCGACCATACCCCAGCATTTTGCGAATATTTGCGTACATAATCCTCCGGCTTGGCTTGAACATCCAATTCATATTCCTTGCTGGTGAATAAATTATTGTTTAACCGCTTAGCGATCGATTCAGCAAACTGGAACCGTGAGAGCAAATTCGTCGTCATCAGCCAGGTAGTGCCTCCGCGCCAGCCTGCAACATCTGGAGGAAGATATAGCTCCATGCCCATCTTGCGTGCTGCCTGTGTGTAATTCTTGGACAGAGGAATATTAAAAGCCTTCAAAATGCCAGCCACATATTCGATTGGCGTCTTGATTAACGAACCATAAAGGTCAGGATTATAAAAAGCATCGGACATAAATAGCTTGGTAAGCACACCACCGATCCTTTCCTCATCTCTGACATCCTTAGCGACCCAATTAACCCATTCCTGTGAAGGCTCTTCTGTTGCAAACAGCTTCAACAGCTTTCTTGCTATAAACTGCGGCAATGCCTCCTGTTTGAACAATACATCAACTACCGTTGTTTCATTAAACGCGCCGGTTTCTCCAAGAATGGTCTTGCTTGCAGCATCATATTGCCCTTTATTGAATTTAATGAGTGCTTCTTTCCTATCGTAGGACCAACCGGTCAGCGAGCGAGCCGTTTCCTTAATATCTTCCTCGGTATAATTACCAATTCCGAGCGTGAACAGCTCCATAACCTCACGAGCATAGTTTTCATTAGGCTTGCCTTTACGGTTGCTATTCACATCCAAATAAATCATCATCGCAGGATCTTTACCCACTTCAAGCACAAGCTCGTGAAAATTACCAAGTGCATAATTCCGGAACAGCTCGTTTTGCCTCAAAATTAGTGGAATATCGTTTACTTTAGAAAAAGAAGTGGAGAAATGCCCATGCCAGAATAAAGTCATCTTCTCAATAAGCGGTGATTCTGTATTTAAAATCCGATAGAGCCAATATGTTTGTTGGTCACCAATCGAGTCAAACTTCATCTCTTTGCCATCTGCCGTTAATTGAGATATCGGCTGAAGCATGGCTGTTTTACCTGTCAAGGATTCTCCGGCAACTAGCCTTCTTACCGACTCTGCTTGCCCATAATAAAGGCACGCATCTATATCTGCTTGATTTGTGTAAAATCCAGTGCGGTTCAAGAGATGGATTGCTTCTTTTTCCGTCCAGCCTACTCCCATAAGATTACCACCATCCTGCTGATGTTTGTTAGTTTTAGTATACTGGTGATTTATCACAAAAATGTGACGGTAGCGGAAATTAACTCTAAGTAATCGTTTCAATACGATTACTGTGTTTTCCACGCCTATCGCATCGTATATATTATGATATATAACTATTTCTATATTATCGGTATATCTCTTTGTACGCTTTAGCAAAATAAATGAAATGGGTGGTTCTTATGGCTTATATAGAGGACATAAAGAAAAAACCCCGGAGGATCTCCGGGGTTGGTTTAAACGTTAATCTTATAGGTCAAAATATAAGGAATATTCATGCGGGTGAATACGAATGGATACAGCTTTAGCTTCTTCACGTTTCAAGCCGATATAGTTATCGATGAAATCTTTAGTGAATACGCCGCCTTCTACTAGGAATTCATAGTCAGCTTCCAAAGCATTCAAAGCTTCATCCAAAGAACCAGGCACGCTGCGGATCTCGCCTTTTTCTTCATCGGACAAATCGTAAATGTTTTTGTCCAATGGACCGTAGCCCAATGCACGAGGGTCAATCTTTTTCTTGATTCCATCAAGACCAGCCATCAGCATAGCTGAGAATGCCAAGTACGGGTTAGCTGTGGAGTCCGGAGTCCGGAACTCGATGCGGCAGCCTTTTGGCGTAACAGCAGCAATTGGAATACGAACTGCAGCAGAACGGTTACCCTTGGAGAATACCAAGTTAACAGGTGCTTCGTAGCCAGGAACCAACCGTTTGAAGGAGTTCGTCGAAGGGTTAGTCAAAGCGATCAACGCTGGCGCATGGTACAAGATACCGCCAATGTAGTTCAAAGCCATTTCGCTCAGGTTACCGTAGCCACCCTTTTCGTAGAAAAGAGGAGTACCGCCGTCAAAAATGGATTGATGTACGTGCATACCGCTACCATTATCACCAAAAATCGGTTTTGGCATAAATGTAGCTACTTTGCCATATTGTCTAGCTGTATTTTGTACGATGTATTTGTATTTCATCAAGTTATCTGCTGTTTTAGTTAAAGTATCGAAACGGAAGTTAATTTCAGCTTGGCCTGCAGTTGCAACTTCGTGGTGATGGCGCTCGATACGAAGACCAGCTTCGATCAGCAAACGGCACATTTCACTACGGATATCTTGTTGCGAATCTGTAGGAGCTACAGGAACATAGCCGCCTTTATGGCCAACTTTAAAGCCAAGATTGCCGCCTTCGTCTTTACGGTTGGAATTCCAATGTGCTTCTTCGGAATCTACGAAGTACGAGGATTCATTTTGTCCGCTTTTGAAACGAACTTCGTCAAAGATGAAAAACTCTGATTCAGGAGCAAAATAAGCAGTAGTGCCAACTCCTGCAGTATTCAGATATTCCTCTGCTCTCAGAGCAATACCGCGGGGATCACGATCATAAGATGTGCCATCAGGGTTAGTGATGTTACAGATAACAACTAAAGTAGGATGTGCGGTGAAAGGATCAACATAAACCGACTCCGTTTCAGGAAGCATTACCATGTCGGACTCTTCAATTCCTTTGAAACCAGGGATGGAAGATCCGTCAAAAGCTACCCCATTCACAAATGTTTCCTCTTCAACTTCTGAAGCAGGTAAGGAAATGTGGTGTGCTCTACCGGAAAGATCTACGAAACGAAAATCTACCCACTCGATGCCCTTTTCTGCAATGATGTTTAACACGTTTTGAGCTGACATTGATCATTGACCTCCTAAAATCCGAACATTTCACTTCAATTGTTCGAAGATTGTTCAAGTTTTTTGTTAATTCATTTTCATATTATAAAACTATCCCCTAACAATCGTCAATACTTATGTAAGGTATTTTTTATGGGAGTGTGAGGTATGCTCACACCTCTGTAGGCTTCTGTTCACACTTCCGACAAAAACAAACTTGGTCTCCCATCGTTCTGGAAACCAAGTCGAATTTTATCGCTATTTACAATTTGGATTAAGCTTGAAACACTTCTTTTTTCGTATCAAAGCGTTTGCCGCATAAAGGAGCAAGCTTCTCTAAATCCACCATCAGCTTAGCAAATTGTTCAGGGAACAACGATTGTACACCATCGCCAGTCATCGAATTGTCGGGATCTGTATGCATTTCCACGATCAATCCATTCGCGCCGGCAGCTACAGATGCTTTACACATCGGCTCTACCAGCTCGCGGCGTCCTGTACCATGGCTTGGGTCAGAAATCACAGGCAGATGGCTAAGCGTTTGCAGCGCTGGAATGGCAGCCAAATCGAGCGTATTCCTTGTGTAGCTCTCGAAGGTTCGGATGCCACGCTCGCACAGCATAACGTTTGGATTACCGCCAGCCAATATGTACTCGGCTGCATTGAGGAATTCATCGTAGGTGGAGCTAAATCCGCGCTTGAGCAACACAGGCGTTTTGATCGTTCCCAGCTTACGAAGCAAATCGAAATTTTGCATGTTGCGTGTTCCGATTTGTAGAATGTCGGCATATTCAGCACATACATCCACATATTCAGGTGTCATCACCTCAGTAATCGTTAACAAACCGTGCTTCTTGCCGGCTTCAGCCATCATAACCAAGCCTTCAACGCCAACGCCTTGGAAGCTGTATGGGCCTGTTCTTGGCTTAAATGCTCCACCACGCAACACTTGGGCACCAGCCGCTTTTACCAACCGGGCAATTTCATCAATCTGCTCTGCCGTTTCAACCGCACAGGGTCCACCCATTATAACAAGCTGGTCGCCGCCGATTTCTACATCTTTAATTTTGATGATCGTATCGGAGGGATGAAAGTCACGGCTAGCGAGCTTATACGACTTGGAAATCTTCACAACCTGCTCCACACCACTTAGCTGCTGGATTTGCTCACTCAGCTTAGGATCCGCTTTGCCGATAATCCCGATTACCGTACGGTCTACACCTTTGGATACATGTGCTTGCACATCATGCTTTTCGATTTGGGCTACAATTTCATGAATACGTTCTTCTGAGGTTTTGTTGGATATAATGACGATCATTATGCTTCACTCCCATTGTATATGTTGTAAATCTGAATTGACTTTCCCACTTCAACGCTTGTTCGCTTCGATGCTTGTGTGCTTCAATGCTTTTAATCGCTAAAGTAATTGTACAACGAGAAATGAATCCCGTCAAGATCCAATATTTTTGCTTAATAAAATAATCATTCACTGGAACTTATGATTTACCCGAAGCTACTCTTTCCTTCGTATAAGGAATTAATTTTTTCATGTTTACGGTACGTGTCAGCCCCCAGGTAGTCTCATCCTGTGGATCGTACTTTTCCAGAAAGGTGAGCACTTCCTTCGTAATAGGCGTAGGTGTTGAAGCCCCAGATGTTAAGCCCACACGACGAACGCCTTGCAGCCATTCAGGCTGAAGTTCAGAAATATCGGATATCCGGTAGGCTTTGACGCCAGCGATCTCCTCGGACACTTGGGCTAAGCGATTGGAATTGTTGCTGCGCGGATCGCCAACCACAATAACCAAATCGGCATCCATTGCCTGCTCGGAGACAGCTTCCTGGCGAACCTGGGTCGCCAAACAAATCTCATTATGAATCTCCGCAGTTGGAAACTTCTCTAACAGGCGGTTCATAATATGTTTAATGTCCCATTGGCTCATGGTTGTTTGATTCGTAATCGTAATTCGATCCGTCGGCAGCTCTAACGCATCGATTTCGTCAATACGCTCAATCAAATGGACAAGGCCTGGAGCTACACCCAATGCACCTTCCGGCTCCGGATGGTCCTTTTTGCCAATATATATAATATGATAGCCCTCAGCCGTCTTCTCTCTAATTAAATCATGGGTTTTCGTTACATCCGGGCATGTCGCATCCACTACAGTCAAGCCTTTATCCCGCGCTCGTTTGCGAACCTCAGGTGATACACCATGGGCGGTAAATATGACGGTACCCTTTTCGATGGTTTCCAATATTTCCAACCTATTGGGCCCATCAAGTGTAATAACACCCTCATTATCAAAAAATTCGGTTACATGCGCATTATGCACAATCATCCCGAGTATATAGACAGGTCTAGGCAAATTTAAATTTTTAGCTGTTTGCATCGCAAGCCCCATAGCATCAACAACACCATAGCAATAGCCACGGGGAGTAATTTTAATAACGTCCATTTCTGCACCTTCCTTCCCCCACTATTATACCTGATTATTAGATGCTATGGAACTATCCGAATTCTTTAGAACCGAAAGGAGGAAAATCGGAAGCCAAATAATAAAAACACTTCCTTCACCCTGTGTTGTCTTTACTTCAATTGAGCCATGATGCTCATCAATAATCCACTTCGCGATCGATAAACCAAGTCCCGTGCCTGCTGTTTTGCCGCGGGAAACATCAGCTCGATAAAACCTTTCGAAAATTAACGGCACCTCTTCCTTATCCATTCCCATCCCGGTATCCTCGAGCCGAATCCCAATCTGGTCATCGGTACGCAACGCATCCAGCTTGACAAAGCCCTCTTCTGTATATTTAAACGCATTCTCAATAAAAATAAATAACAATTGCTGCAAATAATCTTTGCTGCCGTATACCTGAATGTCCTTAAGAACGGTTAAATCACCCGTCAACCATTCCACAGAGCGCGGCAGCAGCTGTGCCTTGCGAATGACAACATCGACAAGCGTGCTAATTTCCAAATTCGTTTTGGTCATTTGAAAGCCGGCATCCGCTCTGGCCAGCGACAATAAATCGTTAACCAAACGCGACATCCGCTCTGCCTCGCTCGCTATATCATGCATCGCTTCCATGGACATTTCGATCTGCTGCTCATTTTGATCCAATCCTGCCGCTACGGTTTTGCTCCACATTTTTTCCAACAGGTCTACATTCCCTCGGATCGTGGTTAAAGGCGTGCGAAGCTCATGGGAAGCGTCAGAGACAAACCGCCGCTGGGTTCGGTTCACTTCCTCCAACTCCGAATAGGTACGCTGCAGCCTGCCCAGCATTCCATTAATCGTTGAAGTTAAGCGCCCGATTTCATCATTGGGACCGTAATAATTGATCCGATTTTGCAGATCTGTTCCCTTTTCGATCAAATTGGTCGCATTGATGACCTGTTCAATCGGGCGTAAAGCTTTTCTCGCCAAAAACCAGCCAAGGGATGCTGCTAACAGCACTGTGACTAACGCTGTAACGACCAAAATATTACGCAATAACGCAAACAGTTTCTCATCAGGCTGCAAAAAAACTGCAGCTTGGAATACGCCTGCCAGCTGCCACTGATTATCCAGCTTTAGGACAATCGCCTTGTTATATATAAACACATTTAAGTTCTCAATCTTTGCGTGCTCTATAAAAAAGTCTTCCTCCACCAAACGCTGCTTCTGTGCTGTTGTCAATTCAGGCAAGGACAAATTGAGCTGGCTCAAGTTCTCAGAACGGCTTAAATTTCCATTCTCAAAATTCGCAACCTGGTAATATTTTCCTGTATTATTGATAATGTCTTTTCCCTGTAGAACAAAGTCGGGCGTAATGCCCCCACGCAAAGTCGGGGTAATCCGCGGCTCTATTCGCAAATAAACCTTCTTCGCTTGCTCTTGCAAGTCATCTTCCACGGTATCAAAATAATAATGGTACAAAAGCCCGTAGAGACCAAGGCCAAATATCACAAGAACGACCGATAAAATCCCCGTATACCACAATGTAAGGCGCAGACGAATGGACACGTCAGCTCTCTCCTTTCATAACGTAACCGGCACCACGAACGGTTTGGATCATTCGCTTATGCCCGTACTCCTCCGTTTTTTGACGTAAGAGGGCAATATATACTTCCAGCACATTGGACTCTCCACTATAATCGTAGCCCCATATTTTTTCCATAATGACATCACGCGATAGCACCCGCTTCGGATTTTGTAAAAACAAATGCAGCAGGTCAAATTCTTTGGTCGTTAGCTCAATAAGCTGGCTGCCGCGAAACACTTCACGTGTATCCAAATCCATAAATACATCCTGGTATTGTAGCCGATTCGTCGGTTGGTCGGATTTCTCTGCATTTCTCCGTCGCAGCAATACACGAACTCTAGCCAGCAGCTCCTCCAACGCAAACGGTTTAACTAAATAATCATCGGCTCCCAAATCCAGCCCCTTGACCCGGTCGCCGATCTCATCCTTGGCAGTCAGCATTAGCACAGGCACGGAAGCCCCGCCCTCACGAATGCGGCGAACAACCTCCCAGCCATCCAGCTGAGGCATCATCACATCCAAAATAACCGTGTCCGGATCATGGTCCAATATTTGCTTCAGCCCGTCCATTCCATGGTGCGCCGTAAATACGGTATAGCCTTCAAAAGCAAGCGAACGCTTGAGCATGGAAGTAATTTTTTCATCGTCATCGATAATCAATATTTTTTCTCTCATCTGTATTCACACCGCCCTTTGCCTACATTGTACCAGAATTACCTAGCATACAAAAAGAAGCAGAGCAGAGCTTCAGAAGTGAATGGCTCTGCTCTGCTTCTTATGTTTGTGCTTTTCGAATAGCTGCTTGCCATTCCTTGCTATTTCAAGGTCACCATTGCCGTAGTCTTAACAACCTTATTCAGCGTTGCGGTCACCGATCGTTACAGTAATACTTTGTTTCTTGCCATCCCGCATAATGGTTAAAGCAGCTTGGTCTTTAACCTTCAGCGCTTTGATTTTATCTACCAACTCCTGGGAGTTTTTCACAGCAGCCCCATTCACCTCGGTAATCACATCATAAGGTCTCAGACCTGCTACAAATCCCGGGCTTTTGCGTTCCACTTCAGAAACGATCGCACCGCTAGTGCTTTCAAGCTTTAATTCGGTTAGCCATTCCTTATCGATATCCCCCAGCTTTACACCAATATATGGAGCCGGTTCTTTAGGGATTTTGATGTTGTTTTTCAAGTTATCCAATACTGCAGAGATCGTACTGGTTGGAATCGCAAATCCAATGCCTTGTGCTTGTGCACTTACAGCCGTATTGATCCCGATAACTTCACCATCCAGGTTCAACAGCGGTCCGCCAGAGTTACCTGGGTTGATCGATGCATCAGTTTGCAATAAATGCTGGTAATTCCGTGTGCCTTGAGTATCTGGAATCGAGATCGGACGTTCCTTAGCGCTAAGAACTCCAACCGTTACGGTGTGGTCAAATCCATACGGATTACCAATCGCCACTACCCAATCGCCTACGTTCGTGTTTTCTGCTTTACCAAGCGGCAATGCAGGGAATTCCTTGGTGCCTTCAATTTTCAAAGCGGCTAAATCCAGATCATAGCTGTTGCCTAGCAATGTTGCTTTAAATGGCTCTTCATAGCCTTCAACCGTTACCCAAATTTCATCGGCACCGTCGATCACATGCTCATTCGTCAAAATATAACCTGATTTTTCAAAAATAAAGCCTGTTCCCATCCCGGCTGGCTGAAGCTGCTCCGTCCCTGTACTAGGCTGCTGCTGCGTCCCGCCACCGCCATTACCAAAAAATTGGCGAAAAAACGGATCATCCATCAAGCCACCGCTGCTGCTGGTACTTTTGGCTTTTACCTTAGTTTCAATCTTGACCACTGCCGGTCCTGATTGTTCAGCGATTTGTGCAATATTGGTTGGACGTCCTAGATCGATAGCCGCTTCTTTGACACCACCATTTCCAATTGCGCCTGCTGCTGTCTGGCCTGTTGCTGCAGGAGCCGGGCTACCACTCATAGCCGCCTGCTCATTGCTGAACAGATTCATTCGATCCGAAGCAAACATTAAGCCGCCCACCAGCACCGCTCCCGCCATAAAAGCTGCAAACACACTTTTTAAGGAGGAGCCTTTTCTTTGGTTATCAGGCTGCCAGTTGTTGTTAGGATTTGCCCCTTGCATCAGCCTGTCAGCTCCATTGTAGGAAAAAGGACGGACAGGACGAGGTGGCGTTACTTCTACAGGTGTGGTACCTTCGTTGGAATTAACTGTCGTATCTGATGCTGCTACTTCCCCTTCTGCCATAGTAGATTTATAAGGGCCGTAAGAATAATAGTGGGATGGTCGTTCTTGCTTAATTGGGTCAGCTGGATTACCTCCAGCTTCACCGTTCGTGTTATGAATAAATTCGTTGTTGTTGTTCTTATTATCTTCCATTGTAAAAACCTCCTTCATATAGGTTCTAAAATTATTTAAGTATTTGTTGTTCTTGACCTTATTTTGGACTCGAAACCTTAAAGAAACCTTAAGGGAAAATAAAAAACACATTATCAAATTTCACACAAGTTTCAATCCCCCCAAGCCCCCCTTAGTCTTTAAGGGGGGTTCCAGGGCACTGCGTCCCTGGACCCCGCAAGTTCTGTGGAGAGCGGCGGTGGGGAAGCTTCGATGGCGCTGTGGTGGTGGGATCGCGTCCGTCTGTGCTGCTTTGCTTCGCAAAGTACGCACAGACACGCTACCTGCTAGTGGGGGAACGGACTACGTGCGCAGCAAGGCTTAGGTGGAGGTACGCGCGTTTGTCCGGCGGCGGCTTTGCTGCGCAAAGGATGCTTGGACACGCTTAACGGCGACCGAGCAGGACAGGCTCCTGTGCGCGGGCTCGGCACCAGCCAAGGACGGCACAGCGTCCGGTGGCTGCTTTTGCTCCGCAAAAGTTTGCACGGGACGAACAGGAACATGGCAGATCGACCCAGACCGAGGCAGCCACGGCGTCAAGGACTACGCAGCGACCTATGGTTATACTCACGTCTACTTCTCACCGGTTGATGCTTTTGGCTTTTTGCTAGCTAATTGGCAATATCCAGCACCTGCTGCTTCTTCTGTAACAATTCAAGACTTCCGATAAGGCTCGAAGCGTGTTACATACGAGCGCGGTAGTATAATAGAAGAAGACTGCATATATTCGTCCAAGATAGTAAGATTTTCAGCAAATAGATAGATGCCCTGTTAATAGATTTAATCCTTATATTTACCCTGCCAACGTTTAAACAAAGCATCCGCTTCAGCTTGTCAATTATTCATAACAATGCAAAGAGACTGCCACGGCAGCCTCTTTTTAAGGTAACATCATTCAGTTGTATGATTGTGACTTCTTCATTTCTTGCTTCTTACTTTATCGCTTCTTCATTGCCTCTTCGTGAAAATTTGAAAGGTTACCCCAAACTTGTCCGTTACCATAGCATAAGCAGGGCTGAAATAAGTTGCTTCTAATGGCATATTTACCTGCCCGCCATGCTTCAAGGATTCGTAAAGCTCTCGGGATTTGTCCTTGTCGTGGGTCGTGATACAGATGGAAACTTGATTACCTACTTGGTGGGGCTCTCCCGGGATAAGGTCAGAAACGAAAATATCCGTTTCTCCTATTTTTAAAATAGAATGGGCAATGAGTGCTTTTTCTTCTGCTGATAGGGGGTGCTCAGGATTTTGTGGACCCTCGCCTATCGTTTGTTTAAAAACAGTTTTGGCTTCTAATGCCTGCTCATAAAATTCAATAGCTTCCCGTGCATTTCCATTCAGCATAATAAAAGAATTCAGTTGTATAGCCATCATTGAACAGCTCCTCGGAATCATTTTTGCCCATATAACTGTGCGTTAAGCTGGACTTAATTCCAATCATAGCGGATAATAGTGACAATTATTGTCACAATAATAAAAAAACAGGAGCAACTTCATGTCCAAATCAAAACGACTTATGGAATTAATGATGACCGTCAACCGAATGCGTAAATTTACTGTCAAGGAGCTCGCCGAAGAATTTGGCGTGTCTTATAGAACCATATTGAGGGACTTGCAGGAACTAAGTGAGCTAGGAGTTCCTTTATATTCGGAAGTGGGCCCGCATGGCGGTTACCAGGTTTTGAAGGAAAGAATCCTGCCTCCTATCGCCTTTACGGAGGAAGAAGCAATCGCCATCTTTTTTGCATGCCATGCTTTGCGCCACTATGCCTTCCTGCCATTCGAGACGGAAACTTCTTCGGCTCTAAGCAAATTTTATTACTACATGCCTGGTGACGTACGGGATCGTATTGACCAAATGAAAAACCGGGTTGATTTTGTAACCCCGCCCAGACATTCGGAATTTCCCTATTTAGCCATTCTGCTCGACGGTGCCGTTCACCAAAAAGTGATTTTCGTTGATTATGAATCCCGTGAAGGAAGATCAAGCAGAAAGATTCAGCCTGTGGGTATTTATGCAAGCAACGGCTTGTGGTACTGCCCGGCCTATTGTTTTCTTCGCGGCGAAATCCGTTTGTTCCGTTGTGACAGGATTCATTCTGCAGTTTATGATACTTCAGCCGTGAAGCCGGTAGACTTGACCCATGTTCACCTTGGAAACAAGGAGTCCTTCGTAAAAATGGAACAGGAGCACGTTAGTCTGTATGTAGAATTAAGCAAGGAAGGTGTCCAGAAATGCGAAAACGAATTATGGTCAACACCCAAGCTGCATATTCAAAAAGATGGCTCAGGTTGGCTTGAAGGTGGCATTCCGAAGGTTGACATTCCGTTTTTCGCAAAATTCTTCATCGGATTGGGTAATGACGCTACAGTGAAAAATCCTCCAGAATTGATTGTTCACCTAAAGCAGATAGCCGCTGAGATTATCGCCAAATACGTTTAGTGATGCAAACTTGCGGACTTGGTCCGTACACTCTTTGCTGGAGTAAAGCAGCCCCAGGACCATCCCGTACTTTTGCCCTGCACCTCCGTTAAGCGTGTCTGTGGGTACTTTGCCCAGCAAAGCAGCACAGACGGACGCGATCCCACTACCACAGCCTTCCCACCACCACTCTCCACGGAACTTGTGGGTTCCAGGGACGTAGTGCCCTGGAACCCCCTTAAAGACTAAGGGGGCTTGATTTTATCTCGGAAAACTCGCTTCAACCTTACCCAGCATTTCTTTGGCCTTAGTAACCCACTCATCCTCGACGAGCGCATCCTTATCAAGCGGCTCCTGAAATTGGTCAATAAGTCCCCCGTACGTATGAAATTGCGCCTCTTTATCCAAACCGTCATTGTAAATATGCTTTAATATAAAAGGAGTACCAATACAAACAACGGCATCCGTTGATTCGGTATCACCATCCAATACCCCATGCGTGACTTCAAAAGGGATACGGAGCCACACTTGATGGGCTTCATCTAGATAGCGGTCAAAATAACCATGGTCATAGTCCCAATTCCCCCCCAAGGCAAAATCGAATTCATGTAAATAATGGCTTACTTGTTGATAGGCTTCTTCGTGATTTGTTAAGCCCGATTCTAAAGGGATCATCGTAATGCCTCCTTTTGCTAGTCCAACCTTATTAAATTGCCCCATTGTGTCAAAATGCTATTCAACCTATTCTATACCCATCGGCTATTAGGATGAGCGTAACCAAACCTAATTATGTGCTCCTATTTTTAGCAGGTTTTTTGAAAATTCTTCCACTCAAACAACTATCGCTAACATAACGACGAACAATGGCTAACGATGTCATTATATCTTACGTAATTCGTTGACATAACTATCATTGGAAACGTATAATAGTTGGCGAAGAAACGATAGATAATTCGTAATATGGAAATAAGGAGATGAAGGGTATGGATTTATCCACCTTGGCCAGTGGATTAGACACGGTATGGGTTGTTCTGACAGCAGCCATGATTTTGCTGATGGAAGGCGGCTTCGCCTTGCTGGAAGCTGGTTTTGTCAGACAAAAAAATGCAGTAAGCATCATTATGAAAGTATTTGTTGATATTACTTTTGGTGCGCTTGTATTTTTCTTTTTCGGTTTTGCCCTGATGTATGGCAAAGATGTTGGCGGCTTTATTGGTACCAGTGGATTTTTATTAGGGGGAGACCTTGAACATATCCAGCTTACGATCTCGCATGATACATATTGGCTATTCCAATGCGCTTTCGTTATTGCTGTCATCTCGATTGTGTCCGGCGCGGTAGCGGAGCGAATCAATTTTCATGCTTATATTTTATTTACGATTGCCATGACCGGCATCATTTATCCCATTGCTGGGCATTGGGTTTGGAGTGCAGGGGGCTGGCTTAGCAAACTCGGCATGATCGATTTTGCAGGGTCTGCTGTCATACACGCTTTGGGAGGCTTTGCCGCTTTAGCTGCTGCCGTATTCATTGGGCCGCGGATGGGCAAATTTTCGGAAAATGGAACTCCCAACATTGTCCCTCCATCCAATTTACCGCTTGCATCGGTAGGCGCTTTTATTCTTTGGTTCGGGTGGTTCGGCTTTAACTCAGGAAGCACGCTAAGCGCAACCAATGGATCGATCGGGCATATCGCTGTTACGACGATGTTATCCGCTGCTGCCGGGGGAGCGACATGCATCCTGTTTACGATGTTCCGTTATCGCAAAGCTGACCCTCCCATGGTCATCAATGGCTCTTTAGCTGGCTTGGTGGGAATTACTGCAGGCTGCGCTTTTGTAAGCGATATCGTTGCGATTATGATTGGAGCCATTTGCGGAATCGCTATGGTGTTTGCGACCGAATTCCTGGAGTCCAAACGAATCGACGATCCCGTTGGGGCTTTTGCCGTGCACGGCGTTAGCGGCAGCATTGGCACCTTGGCTGTTGGCTTGTTCGCCATGCCCGAGCTTACGGCTGGCATTGGACAAGGCTACAGCGGTTTGTTTTACGGTGGCGGCTGGAGCCTGCTTGGTGTACAGGCGCTTGGTTTGGTTACCGTCTCGGTTTGGGGCTTCGGTTTAACCTGGATTGCCTTCAAGCTCATCAAGCTGGTCGTTCCGGTTCGCGTAACACGCGATGAAGAACTGGTAGGGTTGGATGTTGGCATTCACGGAGTGCCCGCTTACAGCCAAGACACCGATTTTATTGAGCTGACTAAGCTAAAAAATAGCTGATACCAAGTTTCAATCCTGAACTGCGTGCCACTAAGCCGCAGTTTCTTTGCACATGCTGCAAACGCACATTTGGGGCTTGCTGCAACGTAGGTTTGCTCTAGAACAAACGCAGTTATTTTACATTTGCTTCACATACAGATTTTCAACCTGCCATGTTGGACGCAACAAAATAAGCTTAATTCCCGAAGGAATTAAGCTTTAGATATCCATATCAAATCTTCCCAAGAACAAGCTGCCCGAATGGATCAAAGCATCTCTTTCTGCAGATCGTCACTAATGGTTATAAGGTCACTTGGGTTACTGCCAGCCATAATTGCTCTTGCCTTCTCCACGTCAGCACGAAGCTCGCGAATTTGAACCATCGGCCTTTTCACATAATGAATATACTCAACCGCAGCGTGGTGATCGGGCTTTTTACCTGTAAACATACGGCGCAAAGATGACATGGCTTGATAGCTTCGTTCTTCCATAAGTCGTTTTTTTTGGTAACGCTCAATGATTTGCTCAATTTCCGCGATTTGCTCTTCCTTACGAGCAATATAGGATTCTAAGAAGGGGTAAACCTCAGCTGCTTTTCGTTGTATCACTGGAATCGAACTCCCTGTTAACAAAGCATTCTGCATGGGACATCACCTGTCTTTTCATGTAAACTTTCATTACAATAATAATATTTTACACTAAATGACTAGGTTTGGAAACCCCTAAATTTTATACTTTCATCAATGAAGCCAGCAATTATGGCTATACATAGCAAAAAGCCGGCAGATCGTTCACCGGCTTCCGACAAAGACTATTTTTCAGTTCCCTATTTCTTAGTATTTGTTTTTAGGTTTTTTGTTTGCTTTTGCAGTATTTTGCGTCGTCTGCTCCGCATTTGTACCCGCTAATTCCTCGGAAAACTCATTATCATTTTGTTGCTGTTTATTTTTATTTTTGTTTTTGGCCATGGATGATCACCTCCCCTTACCACCATAGTATGGGTTACAAGGCAATTTTTTATGTTGGAAATAGATAGATGAACCCATCTTATTAAAGAAGCAACTCGCTCTCCAGTTGGTTCCACATCACCGTTGTAATTTTGCCGGCACCTTTTTTCACGACGAATACATGCAATGTTTTTTTGCCCCATTCTTTGTATACCTGGTCCTTCGTCTCGAAGTAGAGGTCGATACGGTTGCCCTTAATCGCGCCGCCCGTATCTGCCACGACTCCATAGCCATAGCCCGGTATATACAACACAGAACCAATGGGGAAAAATGCTGGGTCCGCAGCAATGGTGGACAATGCTTGCTTATTCCGTTGTACCTTCATACCAGAAAACGTCACCCCGTATTCGGGATGTCCTGGGTTTTTTCCAGTAGATTCTTTTCCAGCAAAATAACCCGTTGCCACTACCTCAACAGCCGTGTATTTGGACAAATCATTCTGGAGGTTAGGGATTGCACTATAATCCATCGACACCACTGGTTTGGCCTCTATTGCTGATGGCTCGTTATTCGCAGCTGGCGGAGCAATCGTCTGTGCGGGTACCGAACTTGGTTGGAGCGAAGCCAAAGCTTGATCTTCCCCTACAACCTTGTTGTTCAAGAAGCTTGATTGTTGATCTTTCAATACGTTTATGGACATCGCCAGCAAAATGAGCATAAAGCATATCCATTTCACATGACTTACCGTTTTTGGTAACATACTTGAGTCTACCACCCCTTAGTAAAAGAGGTTTTCCAAAATCACCAAGTTCTATACATAATAGCCTATACAAAAAGCAGGCAGCTTCCATAAAGAAGGAGGCTGCCTGCTTTTATTCAAGGTTTATTTCGTGGAGTTAATCAATAACTTTTGTTCGGATGGCTTCTTCGATCATCGCTACAACGCTGTCCAGGCTTTGTATGCCCAAGTCACCTGCGCCGCGCTTGCGGACGGACACACTGGAGCTGTTCATTTCATTCTCGCCTACAACGAGCATATACGGGATTTTCTCCAGCTGCGCCTCGCGGATTTTGTAGCCCAGCTTTTCGTTGCGCAGGTCGGATTCAACACGCACACCCGCTAGCTGCAGCTTTTCTGCCACTTCTTTGGCATAAGCCTCAAAAGCAGTCGACACCGGGATCACCTTAGCTTGAACGGGTGAGAGCCAAGTCGGCAGGGCGCCGGCGAAATTTTCAAGCAAGTATGCAGTCATTCGCTCCATAGTCGAAATAATGCCGCGATGGATAACTACCGGACGGTGCTTCTGGCCATCGTCGCCAACGTACTCCAGCTGGAAACGCTCAGGCAGCAGGAAATCAAGCTGAACGGTACCGAGTGTTTCTTCCTTTTTCAATACGGTTTTTATTTGAACATCGACCTTCGGTCCGTAGAAAGCGGCTTCGCCTTCGGCCTCATAATAAGGAATTTGTAATTCCTCTACTACCTCTTTGAGCATCCGCTGGGACATCTCCCACATCGCATCATCAGGGAAATATTTTTCTGTATCCTTAGGATCGCGATAGGACAAGCGGAAGCGGTATTCTTTAATGCCAAAATCGTCATATACTTGGCGAATTAGCTGAATAACGCGGCCAAATTCTTCTTTAATCTGGTCAGGACGGCAAAAGATATGGGCATCATTCAAAGTCATCCCACGTACCCGGTGCAGCCCTGTCAATGCTCCCGACATTTCGTAACGGTGCATCATCCCGAGCTCAGCTACACGTACAGGCAAATCGCGGTAGCTGCGCATGTCGCTTTTATAAATCATCATATGATGCGGGCAGTTCATCGGACGAAGCACAAGCTCCTCGTTGTCCATAACCATCTTCGGGAACATATCCTCCTGGTAATGCTCCCAGTGCCCAGAGGTTTTGTACAATTCCACGCTAGCTAATATGGGTGTATAGACGTGTTGATAGCCGAGACGCTCCTCCAAATCCACAATATAACGTTCCATAGTGCGGCGCAGCTTGGCTCCATGAGGCAGCCACAAAGGTAATCCTTGGCCCACCTCACGTGAGAAGGTGAACATTTTCAATTCTCTTCCAAGCTTGCGATGGTCGCGCTTCTTGGCTTCCTCCAACAGATGCAGATGCTCGTCCAAATCCGCCTTTTTCAGGAAGGCAGTTCCATAAATACGTTGCAGCATTTTGTTCTTGGCATCTCCGCGCCAATAAGCACCTGCTACGCTTAGCAGCTTAAAGGCTTTGATACGCCCAGTCGATGGCAAATGCGGTCCACGGCATAAGTCAAAAAATTCGCCTTGGTCATAAATCGTAAGCACGACGTCCTCCGGCAAATCGTTGATCAGCTCCAGCTTTAACGGATCCTCCAGCTCGGTAAATATACGCAAGGCTTCCTCACGGCTGACCTCGCGGCGGCGTATCGGGAAGTTCTCTTGCGCAACCTTTTCCATCATCTTCTCAATCTTGGTGAGATCCTCAGGTGTTAGCGGCGTTTCCAAATCGATGTCGTAGTAAAAGCCATCCTCAATAACTGGACCAATACCCAGCTTGACGGCTTTATCTCCATAAATCCGCTTAATCGCCTGTGCCATCAAATGGGCAGTGCTGTGGCGGTATACCTCCAAGCCACTTTCACTATCCAGCATAATAATTTCTAACGCTGCATCCTGCATAATTGGCGTGTTCAAATCAACCGCTTTGCCGTCGATTTTTCCGATTACGGCATTTTTCTTCAAGCCCGAGCTGATCGAGCCCGCGACATCTTCAATGGTAGTCCCTTGCTCGTATTCCCTTACTGCTCCATCTGGAAAGGTTACCTTTACCATGTTATTGACCTCCTAATAGTTTTCGCAGAAACTTACTGCGTAAGCATCCACTTGAGTTTTCGTACAAAACTACAAACAAAAAAAGCGTATCACATCCCAAAAGGGACGAGTACGCTTGGTCTCGTGGTTCCACCCTAGTTCAATTCGCCGACTATATGACCGCCAGACGAATCCTCATAAGCATCCACTAACGGGAATGAGCCGGCGATATATACTAATGGAGCCACTACTATAGTCCATGTTCCATACCGCAACTACAAAGGGGTAAATGAATGTCGTTAACTGAAGGGGCTTGCAGCCATTGTCCCCTATCTCTGTACAGCACTTCACACATTATTGTCTTTGATTTTAGTCTTAGACCTCATTATAATCCGAGACGGCGGAACGGTCAAGATTGTGGCATAAAAAGCAATAGGTGCATAGCTCGACACGGTTCTCAAAAATTTGCGATATGGTTTGAATAATCTGGAGGCTGGGCTCCCTGGTGTGGATATATATCAGCTTTGGAGACACCGATATCAAGGTGCTTACAATGACATCTTCAAAATTAATGTCCTTTTCCAACAATTCCATCGTTAAGGTCGTATTGCTTTCGCTCGTATCCACGGGCTCCATTTTGTCATCAAGCAGCATAAATTCATTGCCACCCTTATGTAATAAGTGGACAAAAGGAACCTTGGCCTCTTGGATATAAACAAAATATTGCAGCAGCGAAATAAATTCTTTATATTGGCGATCCATCAAAAATTCATCAACCGCATATTCAATGACTTCCCGTAGCTCCTCCGTATACTCATTTAGGCGAAATTTAATAAAACCATCTATATTTAAATCTGGATTCGCTTTTAATAATTGACACAAAGCTGTACTAATTTTACATTTACGTCGCTGAAGCATTTCCAAGGCCTCCGAGTTATCTTCATTTATTTCGCCCTGGAAATAGCTCAATATGCATCCAATATCTTCTTCCTTCTCATAATGAAATTCATGGATGATCAAATGCCGAAGCCGTTGTTCTTCCACTTCAGCTATAACCCAATCCGCCACCACTCCAGCCAAGAACTGATAAAAGACATCTGCTTGCAGATTCACCGAAAATCGTGATTGTCTCCCGGTTCCTTCAATAACCGTAAATCCCTCATAACCCTTCAATTCTACCGTAGCATCAGCCATATATTTGTTTTTAATTTCTGTCGTTAATTCGTGTGCGAGCTGCTCCATGGATGTGTGGCTTGTTTCTATTAGAGTAAAAGCAAATAGCTTCATCTCCTCCACTCCTTTCTTCCGCGTTTCTCATGTTAAAGTATATGGTCAGGTGAAGGCATATATACAAACAACAATTTCCCATGGTATAGTTAAGAAATTAGAAAAAGCGGAGTTAATGGAGTGACAAGAGAATATGGGTTTTGATTTATATCAATTGATTGATCTGCCTCGATGGAATCGAAAATTGTTAACGGGCTATTGGTTAATCATTGCTTTATCCATCATCTCGATATCCGTCTATGATGTTATTGTCTGGTTTTCCACTTCACTTAAGATCGCTCCGATCCTAACCTTTAATACCTTATGGCTGTGTCTAGGACTTCTTGTAGTTGAAGCTTTATTTAAGGTGGCAAAAAAAGGAAAAGATTATGTTGTAATCTTAGGTGCAGCCTTTATATCAGGCGGCATGATTTTCTCTTTTCCCGATGTAACCTCCTTATTAATGATCATGTTTTTGCCGATTATGGTCTCTATATTTTATTTCCAAAGCAGAAAAGTAATCTTTTCCTATTTGCTTGCTGTCATTGTTTTTTATATTATTTATTACGTTCTGGGAGCACAAAGATTTTGGAGCGCATACGACCTAATCGCTGTACCGGCCATCCTATTATGCGGTGCTATAGTGGCACTGGGTGTTATGAGCCGTGGCACGGAGCTGTTAAAGCACTTACAAACTTCTCTCGAATCCGGGCAGGAGCTGCTCGTACGCAATGTTATCATGGACAAGCTCGCCAAAACGGATGCACTCACTGACCTATACAATCATATGTCCTTTCATGAATATTTGGATAAGCTGATCGAGCAGGGTGAACGCTATAATTTTAAATTCCAGCTTGCGCTTCTTGATATTGACCACTTTAAAAAAGTTAATGATTCCTACGGTCATCGTGCAGGAGATGCGGTACTAAAAAAAGTCGCGCAGACGATTAAAACCATGGTTTCGCTTAATGATTTTCCTGCACGGTATGGCGGCGAGGAATTTGCCATTATTTTTACGGATATGGATTTGAAGGAAGCTATCCTTAATGTTGAAAATATCCGCAAACAAATCGCGGCACAGCCCCATGAAGAATTGAATGGAAATGCCGTCACGATCAGCATCGGGATTCATGATTACCGTAAGGGCTGTACCAAGGAAATGCTATTTAAGGGTGCTGACGAGGCCTTATACGACGCCAAAAGAAGTGGCCGCAACAAAACGGTCATCTATACAGATACAGAAAAAGCAACGCTTCGGTGATTTCATACCCAAGGCGTTGCTTTATTTAATTTTACTTTCCTGCTAACCATGCAGATTTTCACTGTGTTAGCTTGTCCATATTGCGCGAGGATAACCGCAGTTCCATTTCATCCATAACAATAGTCCAAGTCCATTACGCAAAGTGTGCCTAGACGACAAAAAACGCTTATCCATACCAATCCCTCTAGTGGATTAAATAATAGATAAGCGTTGTTGTTAATAAATAATTCCTCTATTCACTCTAGTTCTGCATCACAAAGTCATGCTCAACCTTGGCATTCACATCGTCGAACACATGCAGAATCTCATACTTTGTATTGCGAGTTGCCGGGATTTTGCCAGCTTCACGGATCAACTGCAAGGTCGAGCTGATATTGACCTTATGAGTTGTACCCGCGGCGGACACTACATTTTCTTCAATCATCGTGCTGCCAAAGTCATTACAGCCATAATGCAATGATTGCTTGCCGACCTCAGGACCCATCGTTACCCATGAGGACTGGAAGTTAGGGATATTGTCCAGCATAATTCGGCTGATTGCGAGATTTTTCAGGTAGGCTTCTGGTGTCTGCTTCTCGCCTTTCATATTCGTATTGTCCGGCTGGAACGTCCACGAAATAAAGGCCAGGAAGCCGGGTGTATTCCAGCCGTTGGCGATACAGAGATCCTGTCCATCACGCACTCGCAGCAGATGGAGCGCACGTTCCTCGAAGGTTTCACCGAAGCCAATAACCATCGTGGCGGTTGAATGCATGCCAATCCGGTGGGCGGTTTCCATAACGTCCATCCAATCGCGCCATGAGCCTTTCAGGCGGCTGATTTTCCTGCGGGTACGGTCGTCCAATATTTCGGCGCCGCCCCCTGGCAAAGAATCCAGTCCTGCCGCGTGCAGCTCACGAATGACTTCCTCAAGCGTTAATCCACCTGAGACTTCCTTCATCTTCATAATTTCCGCTGGCGAGAAGGAATGCATCGTAATATTGAATCTTTTCTTAATCTCGCGCAACAAATTCGTATAGTACGTAAACGGAAGATCAGGGTTGGTTCCGCCCTGCATTAAAATTTCCGTTCCTCTCACATCAAGCGTTTCCTGTATTTTTTGAAAAATAGTTTCATCCGATAGTACATAACCTTCTTTGGAGCCAGGCGCACGATAAAAGGCACAAAAACGGCAATATACGTCACAAATATTCGTATAATTGACATTACGCCCGATGACAAAAGTCGTAATTGGATCGGGATGATGTTTTAGCATAATTAAATTGGCAGCATGGCCCATCTTCTCAATCTGGTCAGATTCGTATAATCGAACACAATCCTCCACACTGATTCGGTTTCCTGCCACGGCTTGTTCAAGGATGTGGTCTATTGAACTCATTTTGCTCACTCCTTTTTCATCTTATCGTAACACAAAGGCTGAGCCTAGTCATTAAAAAGAGCCTGTCAATGATAAGAGGTGACTCTCTCCATTCACAAACTCTTCAAATTAAGCTTATTCCAATACGCTGGTAAGTGGGTGTTTATTGCTTAAGGCAAACCAAAAAGCGGGCGGAGCAGCTTTCAAGCAGTTAGATGCTTTCTACTTCCGCTTGAGCCAAATCAATCGCACGCGATAGATCAGCGATCAGATCCTCGATGTGCTCGATCCCCACAGAGTAACGAAGCAGGCGATCATCCAAGCCAATTCGCGTGCGAATTTCCTCAGGTATATCCGCATGCGTCTGCACCGAAGGATAGGTCATTAACGACTCTACGCCACCAAGGCTTTCGGCGAAGGCAATTAATTTAATATGGCGCAGGATCGGCTCGATATAACGGGCATCCTTTAGCTTAAACGAGAAGATGCCTGCATTGCCAGAGGACTGCTTCTTCTGGATTTCATAGCCTGGATGGCTTTCCAGCGCCGGGTAGTAGACGGAGTCTACCTGGGGATGCTGCAATAGAAAATCAGCCATCCGCTTGGCATTATATTGATGGCGTTCCATGCGGATCGCCAATGTTTTCATGCCTCTCATCAATAGCCAGCTGTCCTGCGGCCCGAGTACAGCTCCGATGGAATTGTGCAGGAAGGCCATTTGCTCAGAGAGCTCCTTGCCCTTCGTTACAATTAATCCGGCCAGTACATCGTTGTGGCCGCCCAAGTATTTGGTCGCACTGTGGATAATAATATCAGCGCCCAGCTCAATAGGACGCTGGAAAAATGGAGTAAGCAAGGTATTATCGACGATCGTAAGCACATTTTTTTTCTTCGCCCAGCTACAAACCAGCTCCAAATCAGTAATCATCATCAAAGGGTTGGTAGGTGTTTCAATAAGCACTGCCTTGGTGCTGGGACGATAATGCGATTCAAGCGCGTCGATATCGTTCGTATCGACATATGTAGCCGTCACGCCAAAGCGTGACATGATTTTCTCCAGCAGGCGATAGGTGCCGCCGTACAGATCCAAGGAGACGATCAGATGGTCTCCCTGGCTGAACAAGGCAAAGATCGTTTGCAGCGCAGCCATGCCTGAGCTGCAGGCGAATCCGGCATCGCCGGATTCCAGCTCCGCAATCGCTTCCTCGAGTACTTTGCGGGTAGGGCTTTTCGTGCGGGCATAATCGAAGCCCGTACTTTGCCCCAGCTTCGGGTGGCGAAAGGCCGTTGCCTGGTAAACAGGAAAGCTGACCGCCCCCGTTACCGGCTCCTCCTGCGAGCCGATTTGTACTAATCGGCTTTCTATTTTTAATTGCTTATCGCGATTAAGTTCCTGTCCATTGTTACTCATATACTGTACTCTCCTTTATATAGATCATAGGGTGTCTCTTGGTAAACATAATAATTCAACCAATTGGAAAACAACAGATTGGCATGGGCTCTCCACGAAACAAGCGGCTCCTTGGTCGGATCGTCATTGGGGTAATAATTTTTGGGCACATCGACGACCATGCCCTTGTTGACATCCCGATCGTATTCATACTTCAGTGTACACGCATCATATTCCGAATGCCCGGTTACGAAAATATGCTTGCCATCCTTGGTTCCCGCGATATACACACCTGCCTCCGGAGATTCCGATAAGATGTCCAGATCCGCATGGTTTTCAATATCGGCTCTGCGCACTTCGGTATGGCGTGACTGCGGCACCCAGAACTGCTCATCAAAGCCACGCAATAGCTTCACATTTTGTTTGCTTATTACATGTGGGAACACTCCGAACATTTTGCTATCCAAAGGATATTTCGGCACTCCATAATGATGGTACAAGCCTGCTTGCGCTGCCCAGCAAATATGCAAAGTGGAGGTCACATTTTCGTTGCTCCAATCCATAATTTCCTTAAGCTCTGTCCAGTAATTCACATCTTCAAAATCCATCTGCTCCACAGGCGCGCCCGTAATGATTAATCCATCAAATTTCTCATTGCGCACATCATCAAACGTTTTATAAAATTGCTCCAAATGCTCGGCCGATGTATTTTTGGAGGTATGCGTACGTGGATGCAGCAGCACAAACTCCAATTGTACCGGTGTGTTGCCGATCAAACGTAAAATCTGGGTTTCAGTCGTTTCTTTGGTCGGCATTAAATTCAAAATCGCGATACGCAACGGTCGAATATCCTGGTGAAAAGCTTCCGTCTCGCTCATGACAAATATATTTTCGTTCATTAATATTTCTTTGGCGGGTAAATGATCGGGAACTTTAATAGGCATACAAAACCACTCCTTTTTTTTGTTTCTGACCGTTGTTATTCACAAAAAAGGACGCTAAAAAGGCCTTTTTCGCGCAAACGAGAAAGGCCTTGTTATAATTAACAATGTCCTCTCTCATCTCTCAGAAGCTTCGTTCGCTTCCGCAAGAATTAGCACCGTGCATTCCACCACCAAATCGCTCTCGCGAATTGACAATAGTTTGTCGGTTGCCGGGTGTCATCGGGCTAGTCCCTCCACCTGCTCTTGATAAGAAAAGTTTCTATTTTTCTTTATATTATTTACCATAATGCCATCCAAAGTCAAGGACTGTAACTCAAAAAAATATTCCAGCTAGATTTCGTGCTGACAGGCGACTTGAAATCGATACCCAATTATATTTCTGAAACCGTTTACCGTTTGATTCGTATAAATTTAGAAGGATAAATATTGTAAAGGGGTGTTTCTATGGAAGTCATTCATGGTGGAGGCGTATCCATACCGCCTACCGGCCCGCCTCGGAGCTTGGTATCGAAGATTGTTACAGGGATTGTCATTGCCGTCGTATTCCTTGTTGGAATGTCTATGTTCTACACCGTACAAGAGCATGAGAAGGCCGCTATTTTGACCTTTGGGAAATATAGTGGTGAAACAGAGGCTGGTCTTCATTTTAAACTGCCTTATCCGATCCAACAGGTTATCGTACTGCCGGCAAAAAAGACACAGCGTATCCAGATTGGCTTTAGAGAATCCAACGGTAAAATCACTTCCGTTGAAGAAGAATCTTTGATGATTACGGGAGACGAGAACATATTATCAGCGGATGCGGTTGTCGAATGGAATATCAGCAATATGCAAAACTATTTATATAATATTGAGGACGCGGAGCAGTTCCTGCGTAACTCTGCGAGTGCAGCAATTCGTTCAGTCATCGGCTCAACTGCTCTTGATTTCGCGATCACAGAAGGAAAAACGGAAGTGCAAGGCAAAGTAAAAGAGCGGCTCATTGCGATGCAGGCCACTTATGAAACAGGGATCCATATCCTTGACCTGAAGTTCCAGGATATCGAACCTCCTGCAGGGGATGTTCAGGCTGCTTTTAAGGATGTCACAAACGCTCGGGAAGAGAAAAGCACGAAGATTAACGTAGCAACGAAGTATGAGAATGATATCCTTCCCAGGGAGAGAGGGAATGCGCAGGCACTAATTGAAAACGCTGAAGCACAGAAGAAATCCAGGATATTGAATGCGCAAGGGGATGTAGCCAAGTTTAATGCGATCTATGCTGAATATGTGAATAATAAATCAGTTACTGAAAGCAGACTTGTAATAGAAACTTTAGAGAAGATTTTGCCATCTGCCAAAATCTTCATAAGCGACAGTTCAAGTGAAACGGTTAAATACTTGCCGATTAACGAACTGCTGCGTAATCCCGCGGCCGGACAGACACAAGGAGGTGCCGCGAGATGACCAAAGAGAGAAAATGGATAATAGCGTCAGTTCTGATAGTTGTTATAGCCCTCCTTTCGTTCATTTCGCTCTTTATTGTGAAAGAGGGCGAATATAAGGTAGTTTTAAAGTTCGGAGAGGCGGTCAGGATCCAGTCAGAGCCGGGTATTCATATCAAAATTCCTTTTATAGAATCCGTAACGACTCTTCCCAAATATCAAATGGTCTATGATAGCAAGCCTACCTCTATATTGACCAGGGATAAAAAGCCTATTGAGGTAGATAATTATACCGTATGGAGAATCGTCGATGCCCAGCAGTTCCTTCGTACTATACAGTCTATTACTGGTGGAGAAGAGCGTATTGACGCAGCTGTCTATAATACCGTAAGGCGGAAATTATCTGAAATTGATTACAGCAACATTATAAGTGAAAACACACAACGTGGGAATTTAAACGATGAGATCACAAAGGAAGTATCCGAGCTGATGGAACGCGATAACTACGGCATCAAGATTGTCGATGTACGCATTAAGCGTACGGACCTTCCTGAGTCTAACAAGCAAAGCGTTTATAAGAGAATGATATCTGACCGCCAATCCATTGCTGCTAAGTACTTGTCCGAAGGGGACGAGGAATCGAAGAAGATCACTTCAAAGGCTGACAGACAAGCACGCGAGGTAACAGCTCAAGCCGAAGCAGATGCGAAAAAAATTGTTGCAGAGGGAGAGCAGGAGGCCGCACAAATTTATAATCTTGCCTACGGCAAGGATCCCTCTTTTTACAATTTTTATCGCACGCTGGATAGCTACTTAGTTTCATTTAAAGGTGAGCCTGTCATTATGCTTCCGATCGATTCACCGTACACGAAGATTTTACTTGGTAAATAATCAGGCTTTAGCGCCGTCCAGAAATCCTTGGACGGCGCTTTTTATAGAGCTTTGGAATAAGCAGCAACCAGTCACCGAATCTCCTTTACTACATACTTTATTAAAGGCTTAAATAACATAATAAATTCATTGTTTCTCCTTGCTGTACAAGGTCTCTAGGTTTATACTAGACAAGTATTCGACATGAAAAATTCTATAAAACAAGCAAAGGGGTGCAACCAAATCGATGGACGGAGACCCGAATAGTTGGAGCTACATCTACGTTCAAACACAACTGAATATTTGGTTGGGTATACAGTCGGCCTACGCCGCTGATCACCATGTTTCCCACAGCCCCTTGCCCTTACAAATATAGCCCTTTATGGATAGAATCCATTTATTATAGCAGCTTGTTTGTTTGGCTTTATCTGCTGTCCACATGGCTTAGCGGCGTTTCTTCCTCCTGTATTCTTCTCCATTTAACTATGCGAAGAGGTGAGGCAAATGAAAACACGCTTGGTGCAGGATGGCATTTTTACATTGGTGGAAGATGTTACACAAGCTATGAAAGCGCCGGATCATGGATTTTACTGGATAGATGCGGATGTTGAAGATTTGGAGATTTTACAGCCCCTCTACCACCTCCATGAGCTGGCCGTCGAGGATTGCTTGATGGAGGAGGAGCAACGCCCCAAGATCGAACTCTATGATTCCAATTATTTTATCGTGGTTAGCAGTATACGCTTTGACGATGAAGAGATTTTTTTGCGTGCACTGAATATTTTTATCGGCAAGCATTACATTATTACGGTGACCCGCCAAAAAATTAATGAGCTTCGCGCGCTGAAGCCTGTGCTATGGGAAGAAGAAGTTGCAGCACCTGACAGCTTCCTGTATCACTTGATCGATTTGGTAGTAGATAATTATACAAGCGTTGGTGATCGGATTGAAGTCAAAATCGAGAAGCTCGAAGAAGACATCCTCATGCATACAAAGAAATCCCATCTGAATGAAATTATTGGGCTGCGAAGCGAAATTCTTTGGTTAAAAAAGGTGCTGGGCCCGCAACGAGACGTCATTGCTACCTTAAACCGAAAAGAGCTGAAACTCATCAGCGAGCCGCTCAAAAAGTATTTTGGGGATATCCACGAAAATGCCGTCAAAATTTCAGAAACCTTCGACACCTTCCGCGACCTGATGGGCAACTTACGAGAAGCGTACCAATCCAGCTTGTCCAACCGCGCAAATGAAATTATGCGGGTGTTCACGGCGCTGACTTTGATCTTCATGCCATTAACGTTTATTACTGGTATTTATGGGATGAACTTTGATTATATTCCCGGACTTCACTGGGCGTATGGCGGTATTGCCGCCGTAATTTTCATGTTTCTTGTAGGCGTCTCGATGTTAGTCCTCTTCCGTAAGAAAGATTGGCTATAGCTTGAAAAAACTCGTAGGTTGGGAATGTTCATCCCTTGCCCCACGAGTTTTTTTCATTAAATTATGGTCAAGCTCGCCATCTTAACCCCCTTATTTTTCGCTGCCCATTTCGTAAAGCAAAAAAGCATCCCCAGAATACCTAAACCGTTTGGCTATACCGTTTCACCGGCTTCTACAACGTGTAATGTATGGGTATACTGTAAATTGAGGTGAAGGTCTATGTTCCATAAAATTTTAGTCGCCTACGATGGATCGGAGACAGCAAGAATCGCTTTAAATAAAGCCATTGAATTGAAGCAGGTTTTCGTTGAATCCATTCTGGAAGTTGTTCATGTGTTCCAGATATCTAATCTGGTGCTGAATGATGCTATTATTCCAGAGCCGGTTATGATCCAAGCTGAATTGTACCAAGCCGCTGAAGAGGTTGTGGCCGAAGCCAGGCTTCTAGTCGCCCCTCTAAGCTTGGCAACAGTCACATTATTAGATGGCGGCGGGGCTCCCGCCAGAGTGATATTGGATTACGCAGAAGCCCATCAATTCGAGCTGGTTATTGTGGGCAGCAGAGGCATGGGAAACTTCAAGGAAATTTTCTTAGGTAGTGTGAGTTCAGAAATAGTCCACCACGCCCAGGTTCCTGTGCTTGTTGTGAAATAGAAAAGAGCTATCCCAAAAGGTCTAAGACCGTTGGGACAGCTCTTTTTTTGAAGTGCTAGGAGCTTGGCTCCCGTATAGATAGCAGTTGGCTGGCTCTTGACCGACCAGTAGTTAGACTCGGTCTGGCCCAATTGCACCTTGACGGCTCGTTATTTAGCCGATTTCGGCTGGTTCTCAGCCTGCCTCAACGGCTTGCTCGGCTTGGACTTGGACGTGTCGGTATTTCATCCGCAGCAGCCTTAGCCACTCATAAATCCGGTCCACCTCCTTACCTTCCAATGCCTCAGGATGGTATACAGCTTGCAGGATCGGCTTCAAGTAGCGGTCGCCTTTTTGCTCAAAGGCTTCCCAAGCCAACGCTTGTTCTTCCTCCGGCACATTTTGCAGGATGATTTCGATATAAGGCTCCATATCGTAGCCTTCTCTATCGAGCTCCTCCATCAGCACCAATAGCTCTCTCCGCTGCAATTGCGTCTGCTCTCTTAAAGCTTCCAATCCATCGCCGCGGGAAATGGCTTCAAGCAGCTTGCGCTTAATATCCTGCTTATTTTCGATTGATTTCCGTTTGCTCTCCTTCTCCTGCACCAGCCAGCTATTAAACTCTACAGGATTAATCGTTTCTTTAACCCAGTGAAGCGGAAACGAGGTGATTCGTTCATGGCCGTTCGTAAGGCTGAGCAGCTCTTGTCCATAAGCGGCCGACTTCGTTGCACCTAGACCGGGAAGCTGCCTTAATTCCTCCAGTGTATGCGGAAGGAACACACTGACCAGCCGCAGCAGCCTATTCGTCGCTACCATGAAAGGGATCTTGCCTTCTTTGCTTGACTGCTTAAGCCGCCACTTGCGCAGCTCCTCATACAACCCATCATTGGGATGAAGCTCGCTGTAATAGGTGAGCAGCTGAAGCCTTTCTGTTCTACTGTCCAGCACTTTGATTTCCGGTACAATCGCCGCCTCAATAATAGGGTTAAAGCCATCACTTTGCTTGGCAATTAGATGCTCACGGAATGCTACCAGCATGTCCTCCCAGCCAGTCCCTTCAAACCACGTTTCCTGGACCAGACGCCCATCCTCCTTGGTTTCCTGCCAGCCTACATACCAGCAGCCTTGGCTCTCACCGATCGATACCTGCGCATTTAGTACACGATCTTCCTCCACTCTCTTCTCCAAGCTGTTTAAAAACACCATATTCAATGGGCATCCCTCCATAGCATTATCCAACAAACACAAAAAAGCACCCCTCCTACATGTACTGTAAGAGAGGTGCTTCCCCTGTCGATTGAAATTATTACCATAATATCATATTATATCCTGTTGTACAACCCTAAATTACTTAGGTTATTCACGTATTGGCAGCGACTCAAAATCAGGCACATCTACCATATACAGATTGCCATAGCCTGACATATCGCTTGTAAAAAGCACATGCTTGCCATCAGGACTTAATCTCGGATGCACATGCAGGCTTTGTGTGTGGAAGCTTCCACGATGCTTGCATAATAACCGCGGTCCCTGAAAGCCGGAGCCGTCATTGCGCCATAGCTGCAGCGTATCCTGTAGCTGTTGTCCGTGGTAGGCACTGGCCTGCTGCCCATCTCCAACGACCAGATTCAAATCATTCGAATGCACATGCATATTCTGAAACGGAAAGCTGTATTCCTCAAGGCGTTCATTCGTATAATGGACAGCCCCAAGAATTTTGCCGGTCTCATCGGATAAGGAGCCGGTAAAGCCATGGTATCCGATGTGGAGGCCATCCTTCATCCAATATTCATGGCCTACATATTCATTGGACTTCGTATCCCTGACCTTCCAATGAAGGCCTGTATTCATATCAAACACCCAAATACGGTGATCGATCTGCTCCCATGGCCCCTCATGGCAATAAGTGAACAAATGCGGCTGCGTAGGGGACGTATTAATATGCCCTAGCCATAATTGCTCCTCGTGCAGCTCTCGAACCGTGCCGTTCCTCGTTGAAACGGCCATAATCATACAATGCGGCTTAGCGCTGAAATAGCTCTCGAAGCCCGCATAGCCATTGCCCAAATCCATATGAATACGATCTGATAAATTCTCGTTTAGCCCGAAGCAGACCCATTCGCCGTCGGCTGTACAGCTCATGCTGCCAAAGTTGTATCCAGCTGGAGCCGTATATAACGTGCGCTCTTCCAGCGTGTGAAGGTCAATTCCGATAATGGCATGATTATAATAGAAATAAGCTTCATGCTCTAACGGGTTCAAGAACGTACCTTGAATCCGCGAAGTATAACCCGGCTTGAGGTCCGTTAGCTGCGCCATTTCCCCACTGTGCAGATCAAGGCTGTACAGATTCGTGACATTGCCACGGTCGGAGCCAAATAGCAGCTTTCCCTTTCCATAAAATCCGTTATTCGTAAAATAAAGATGAAAGCTATGCGAGCGATAATCGGTTAATTGCCTGACGGTTACGCCTGTCAACCTGTCTTGGAAGCTGCGCTGCTCTGAGCGCCACACCTTACTTTTTGCTGGCTGCATAAGCTTCATTCATTTCCTTGGTATAGTCGTCCCCGCCGCTTTTTTTCCATAGCTCCATATCTGCTTGGAACCCGGCCTCATCCACCTTGCCAACGATAAATTTAATTCTTGCATCCTCCACAATTTGATCCAGCTGAGCGCCCTTCTGTGTAAAGGTTGCCGAGGTCAATGGCTCGCCGGGATTGGCAACAATGATTTTTTCATTTTCCTTCATCACTTCATTGGCTTTAATCCGCAATGCCGTTGCCGGTTTGAACAACTCAGGCACAATATAAGGAATCTGCAAGGCAAATTGGTTCATATTTTTGTTATTAATGTCCGGTGCCATATTATCATTAATCGTCAGTATCGGTGTCATCTTGTCATTTTCCATTTTATAATGCGTTCCATCAATCCCATAGCTCAGGAGTCCTTGGAGCTCTTTATCATTGGTTTTGTCAAAAAATTGCAGAACCTTCTTAAGCTCCGCTTCGGTTTTCACGCTTGACTTGGAGATTAGGAATACACCTCCGTAGCCAGTGGATGGCTGGTTGAATAGTCCTTTGGGTCCGCTTACCGCACCAATAACATCAATGGAGCCTTTAGGATCAACTGTTTTCATTTTTTCATCAATTTGGTACGAGCGGTCCGCTACATCAACGGCAACACCTGCTTTTCCATTCACAATCGGATCGTTCCACTTGGCTGAATCATAGACGGCGAAGTCTTGGTTAACCAATTTCTCATCATACAATTTTTTGTAAAATTTAATCGCTTCCAGGTATTCCGGTGTAAGATGGGCAGGTACAAGCTTGCCATCCTTGATTCCCCATTTGTTCGGTGCCCCGAACCAGGTTTGCATGATATCCCATGGACCTGAATATTTGGTAACTACCATACCGTAGGTGTCGTCCTTACCGTTCTTGTCAGGATCATTATTTGTAAAGGCCTTAAGCATATTATAGAAATCATCAATCGTTTTGGGCTCCTTCATTCCCAGGTTATCCAGCCAATCCTTACGGAAGGAGATACCCATTCGGCCAATTGGGCGGGTTGTGTAAAGCGCATAATACTTACCGTTAACGGAGGTATTATTGAGGATGACGGGGTTCGCCTTGCTCAGATTCGGATAGTCCTTCAAATAAGGACCGATTTCCCAAAAAGCGCCACCTTTAATCGCATTGGCAACTGCCGGAAGCTTGACGTTGACTACGAAAATCCCTGTTGGCATAGAGCCTGAGGCCAAGGTTATATTCATTTTATCGAGATACGAGGCATCCGGTACAAACTGGAGGTCGAGCTTCGTATTCGTATATGCCTCGACCTTTTTCCATACCTTACTTTCAGGTGTTGCATTGTCATTAGAAAAGCTCTTCAACATCAGGCTAATCTTGAATGGGGGCTCTGCTACTTGGGTCTCGGCTGGTTTAGGCCCTGTGCTAGGAGCTGGGGCTGGGGCTGGGGAAGCAGTAGGAGCCGTTGCTGGACCTGAGGTTGTACTGCAGCCTACAACTACGCTTGCGGTTACAGCGATACTCGCCAAAGCAAACAGCGGACGTTTGGACGTTTGAAGCCATTTCATAGTAAACTTCCTCCCTTTTCTTATCCATCAATGAACCTATACTTATCATTTATCTGAAGCGCCTTACCCCTTGACAGCGCCCAATAGAACGCCTTTGGCAAAATGCTTCTGGATAAACGGATAAACCAACAAAATAGGTAGAGTGCCTACAACAACAACCGCCATTTTGATCGATTGGTCAGGAGGCTTCACATAACTCAGATCCATCGTCGACATATCTAGAGAGCCCGATGCCAATAAAATCATCTGTCGCAGCAGCACCTGCATCGGCCACATCTTCGAGTCGCTTAAATATAACAGCGCATTAAAAAAATCATTCCAGTGGCCCACGGCATAAAAGAGGGCAAAGGTTGCGATAACCGGCTTCGATAAAGGAAGAACAATGCGCCATAACACACCAAGGTCATTGCACCCATCGATACGTGCCGATTCCACAAGCTCATTGGGGATTTCCTGAAAAAAAGATTTGATCACGATCAGATTGAACACATTAATCGCTGTCGGGATCATGACCGCCCAGTAGCTGTTAAGCAGCCCCATCCCTTTGACAACCAGGTAGGTAGGGATCATCCCGCCACTGAATACCATTGTAAAAATAATCATATTGAGCATGATATTCCTGCCAATCATATAGCGGCGCGATAAGCCATAAGCAAAGGTAAAGGTGAAGAACAGGTTTACGATCGTTCCTGCTATGGTAATGAACACCGATACCAGCAAGCTGCGTGGCAACGTATGGTCTTTAAACACAAACACATAAGCATCCAAAGTAACCGTCTTCGGAATCAGGAAAAAGGCACGGCTGCCAATTTCAATTTCCGATGCAAACGATCCCGCTACAATATACATAATCGGCAGCATCATACAAACAGCAACCAATGCGAGAAACGAGTAGTTGGCGATATCAAACGCTTTACCGCCTATAGATTTCTGCCTCATGACGATAGCCTCCTCTACTTAAAATATGCCTGAATGGCCCGCACGCTTAGCCAAATAATTGGACGTAAACACAAGAATGATCCCAATAATGGCTTTGAACAATCCTACAGCCGTGCTGTAGCTAAACGCACCTTGCGTGATCCCAAGCGCATACACATACGTATCGAATACCTCGGCTACCGGTCGGTTCAGCGCATTACTCATCAATAGCACCTGCTCGAAGCCGCGGTCCAGAAAATTGCCCATTCGCAGAATCAGCAGTACAATAATCGTTCCGCGAATCGCTGGCAGTGTGATATGCCATACTTGGCGAAACCGGTTGGCTCCATCCACGATCGCGGCCTCATATTGCTCCTGGTCTACGCCTGCCAGCGCTGCGAGAAAAATAATCGTTCCCCACCCTACTTCCTTCCACAGGCTTTGCCCAATAATCACCGGCCGAAACCAATTTTCACTTGTTAGAAAATCAAATCTTTGCCCTGTCAGACTAAACAGCATTTCGTTCACTACGCCACCTTCGGTTGTAAGCAGCAGATAAGAAATGCTGGCGAGGATGACCATAGAAATAAAATGCGGCACATAGATGATCGTTTGGATCAATCGTTTATACAACGAGATCCGGACCTCATTGAGCAGCAACGCCAAAACAATGGGTGCCGGGAAAAAAAACACCATATCGTAGAAGCCCAGCAGCAGCGTATTACGCATTAATTTGAAAAAGATCGGATCCTGAAACAATTGCTTAAAATTAGCAAATCCGACCCACTCACTTTCGAAAAACCCGATATAAGGCTGATAATTTTTGAAAGCAAGCAGCACTCCCCACATCGGAAGATACTTGAAAATAAGAAAGTAGAGCAGCCCCGGCACACAAAGCAGCAGCAAATATTTATCTCTGCTCATCTTTGCAAGCAACGAGTTTCTTTTGGGTATCTCCACTGCCGCTTGTCCCTCGGCTGCGAGCAATTTGGATTGTGATGCTTTCGGCATATGATCACTCCTTCATACTCCCACCATATCCAATTTCCCATTTTCCAACAACCACACTTTTTTGAATGTATTTCCAGAAGATTCAGACTTTTTTTCCAAGCTAAGATTTTTATAAAAACGGCTACTCATGGGTAATGATAGCGTTTGCACAATTTCGGAAATGTAAGATATTTTTGCAGATAAAGCCCAAATAACCATCAAATAGCAAGAGCTTGATAGTTACTTAGCATATGGACGATTGTGAAACGATGCACAAGCGGTTATAGCTGTAGCTGTGGTTTAGTGGCGGCTTTGCTCACGATAAAGGCTGGGTGTTACACCCTCATGCTTTTTGAAAATACGATTAAAATAGCTATGCTGGTAGCCCACATGTACGGCGACATCATTAATTTTTAGCTCCGTATCCCGCAGCAGCTCCTTCGCTTTATCCATCCGCAGCTCGGTCAAATAGTCGATAAAATTTTTCCCGTTCACCTGCTTGAACGCTTTACTGAGCGATACTGCATTCATGCCTGTATGATTCGCGCAGCTTTCCAAGGAAATCTCGTTCATATACTGATTTTGCAAATAAATCATCGCTGACTCGACTGCCTTTTTGACTTGCCCATCCGAACGGGCTTCAAGCTCCTTGACGAAGGGCCCAATCACCTTCCCCTTGAACCAATTAAGCATTTTGAGCGGCTCACGGAAGCTGGTTAGCTGCTCATACAGGTTAGCCGACTTGTACACCCGGTTCGGATCCATACCTGAATGGCGAATGGCATGAAGAATCGTCCCGAGCAGCTGCAGCATGCCCTGCTGAATATCAATTTCTTTGGCGCCTCTTTCCTTAAGCTCTTGTAAAAAAAGCTCAATCCTATACCCAGCCTCCTGCTCCTGGCCGGTACGGATCAATTGGATAATTTCCCGCTCCAGCACAAAGGGATACCATAGCTCTTTAATTTCCTCGATTGTTTCCATCGTCTCCAAATCAATCATCTGGTTCTCATTCTCGAAATTGCGATAGCTTAATGCCTGCATAGCCTCCTCATAGCGAAAAGGGATTTGGCTAATCGATGAGGCGGGTTTGCCAATGGCAATAGATACTCGCAGCTTCAGGATATGGTTGATCGTGTGCATAAGCTCTTCACTTAACGCATGCAGCTTCTCTGCATAAGGCTCCTCCTCAGGCAATAGCACCAACAAGCCCATAGATAAATCGTGAAAATTGATCGCATTCGCCTGCTCCAGCCTGCCTGCTGCAAGTTCCTCGATAATATTCGCCGCGGCGAAGGTGACCAAGCCTTCGTCACCCTGCGAGAAACGTCCCTCCAGGTTTTCAAAGCCCGTCAGTTGAATATGCATCATAACAAACTGCCGGCCATCCACCTCCCAATCAAAATTCCTCATCCGCTTCAGCAGGTCCTCTTCGGAATAGGCATACAGAAAGCCTTGCACCAGCTGGAGCAAAAAACCTTCCTTGATGTGGGGCAGCTGCTGCTCTAGCTTATTTTGCAGTGTGGTGCTTTCCCTGCTCAGATGCAGCCATTCCTTCTCGATCATTTTAAATTCATCTTGTTCCCCTGGATGGCCTACAAACAGCTTATTCGCTCCAAGCATCCGAACCAAACGGTCAATCGGTGAATAAATTTGCTGCGAGGCGAGCCAGGATAAGAGCACAGCCAATAAAAGCGCAGTGCAGCTTACCGAAATAATCAGCTTGGAAATAAACACAACCGGCTTCGTAATCGCACTGATCGGCGAGGCGGAAACGTAAAACCAATCTGACCCTACACGGGAAAAGGTACCATAGGAAACCGTATAAGTAGCCTTATTCCAGTCATATAGAAAGGAGCCCGACCTTAAATTTCGTTGCAACACCTCATTCCTCAGTGCTTCATTAAATCCTGATGGCTGCGGGCTGCCAGCGCTTGACAAAAGAATACTTCCGTCGCTTTGCATAAGCAGTGTTTCACCCACATTATAGGGCGTTAGCGTTTTTAATAAATCGGAAGCCTTATCTTTATTAACACGTACCATCAAAGCGCCAAAAGGCTCAAAATTGACACCTGGCAATTTATGTACCAAGGTCAGCTGCTTTTCACTGGTGACATTCGCATCACTTGGCATATTCGACGACCAAAACACCAATTTTCCATGGGACAGCATTTCGATATAGCTATCCATAAATTCCCTGTCGCTGATCACATCATATTCCGGATAAAATCGGATCGGCTCCGTACCATTCAAGAACAGCTCCACCTGCTTGGCCAATGGACTGGAGCCCTGCATAATACCTAATGTTTTGGTAACATCACGGGCAATTTCGAAATCCTTGAAAAAGTTGACATCCTTCAAGCTGCTATTGAATTTAGGGTCGAAAGCCCAATGGGCAAGTGAGTTTTCCAAATACGAAAATTGATCATCGATATTCGCTGCCCTTTGTGCAATTTGATTCTGATGAAGCTGTAGCATTTCATTCTCAAGACGTTCTCCACCCATCCAATAAATAATAAACCCTACTATCATTCCTGGTATGCTAGAGATAATCAATATTAGGATCAGGCTATTGCGAAAAAATCGACCCTTTAACAAATACCGCTCACCCTCCATAAAAAATATTCATCGTAAACCAGCGTATAATGGGATTGGTGTTGGACAAGCTATATCCATACATATACTTGGAAAGCTGGGGTGTTTAGAGCCAATGGGCGCAGATTCTAATCCATCAAATCAAGACGACCTTCATGATGGCTTTATAGAGGAAGACCGGAATTTATACACCGATTTGGCGACAGTGGAGTCACAAAGAAATGATCTAACCGCCGAGGAATTTCCTGAGGGTCCATACGGCTCTGCCCGATTAACGGAGTCGATTGGCAAAAGCAGCCCATGGCGCAGGGACCAACGTCCCCCCGATCGTTTCACTTATGAAAACCGCGAACTTCATGCCGGCATTTCCCGGGAATATCCCGGAGCCCACCCGACCCATGATTCGAGCGGCGATGACCAATCCAATGCTTAACCTTGGAATTGAAAACGGCAGATGAAGAGCATGTTTAGCTCTCCTTCTGCCGTTTTTGGTAAGTTTATTTGTTTATTTATAGCTTTGCCTGAACCATTAGATTTTCATAACGCCGCCAGTGCTGGCAGAAGTAACAAGCTTGGCATAACGAGCTAGGTAGCCTGTTTTCACTTTCAGCTCGAAGCCTTTCCAGTTAGACTTACGGCGTTGCATTTCTTCATCAGAAATTAATAGCTCAATGCGGCGTTCGATTAGATCTAGCTCGATGATGTCGCCATCCTCAACGAAAGCAATTGGCCCGCCTTCAGCAGCTTCAGGAGAAATATGACCGATACTAATTCCACGAGAAGCACCCGAGAAACGACCATCTGTGATCAATCCAACCTTGGCTCCTAGACCCATCCCAACGATTTGTGAGGTAGGTGCCAGCATTTCTGGCATACCCGGTCCTCCCTTAGGTCCTTCATAACGGATAACGACGACATGTCCTGCTACTACTTTACCACTAGCAATACCGGATAAAGCCTCCTCTTGGGAATCAAAGCAAATAGCTGGTCCCACATGCTTGCCGCCAACCTCTTTATCAACCGCACCCACTTTAATGATGCCACCAGCAGGAGCCAGATTGCCGAACAAGACAGCCAAGCCGCCGCGCTCAGAATGAGGGTTGTCCAACGTATGAATAACGTCTGTATTCAAAATTTCCGCACCTGCTACGCTATCGCGCAACGATTTTCCAGTTACGGTTATGCAATCGCCGTTAAGTGCACCCGGCTTTTTCAACAGCTCATTGATGATGGCACTAACACCACCTGCATTGTGTACATCCTCGATATGATAGTCAGAGGCTGGAGCAATTTTGGCCAAATGTGGTACACGGTTAGCCACTTCATTAATACGCTCGATTGGGTATTCGAAGCCGGCTTCATGCGCCAAAGCCAAGGTGTGAAGCACTGTGTTCGTAGAACCGCCCATCGCCATATCCAATGCAAATGCATTGTCGATTGCATCAATGGTTACAATATCACGTGGCTTAATATCCAGCTTAATCAATTCCATCAATTGGGTAGCCGAACGTTTCACGAACTCTTTACGCTCCTCGGCAACCGCAAGAATGGTACCATTACCCGGAAGGGCAAGGCCTAAGCCTTCAGCCAAGCAGTTCATGGAGTTAGCAGTGAACATGCCTGAGCAAGATCCACAGGTAGGACAGCCATATTGTTCTAATTCGAGCAAGGATTGATCATCAATTTTGCCTGCTTGATGCGCACCAACGCCTTCAAACACATTAGATAAGGATATTGACTTGCCGTTTTTGTCTTTACCAGCTTTCATCGGCCCACCACTGACGAAAATCGTCGGGATATTGACACGCAAAGCGCCCATCATCATACCTGGAGTGATTTTGTCACAGTTCGGGATACAGACCATACCATCGAACCAATGCGCGGCAACAACCGTCTCCACTGAATCTGCGATAATCTCACGGCTTGGCAGCGAATAGCGCATACCGATGTGTCCCATCGCGATACCATCATCTACACCAATGGTATTAAATTCAAAAGGAACGCCGCCTGCTTCACGAATAGCTTGCTTGACGATTTTACCGAATTCCTGAAGATGAACGTGTCCCGGAACAATGTCGATATATGAGTTACATACGGCAATAAACGGTTTATCGAAATCTTCTTCCTTCACACCTGCTGCTCGTAATAAGCTACGGTGTGGAGCGCGGTCGAAGCCTTTTTTAATCATGTCACTTCTCATTTTGGGTGGTTTGGGCATGGGAATATGAATCCTCCTAGTATGAATTAATATAAATAATGACAATAATTATTTATTTTCTAGCATTCTTTAAATTCTATCATGTTTGAAGGCAAATAGAAACGCTAGTCAACAAAATTACCAATATAAACGCGCAAGGGAGAACCACCTCAAGAAGTGGCTTTGCTCCATGCGTGCTTCTTCATGTATAATCAATCTACGATCTTATATATAAAGGAACGGAGTGATTAGAAGCGATGTCAGAATTCGATTTATTATATGACACCCAAGAAGATACAAGGACGCGCTTTGTTTGCTTCATCGGGGATATTACTATGCATCGCTTTGATTTGGCGATTACTTCAACTAACCGCTTTTATGGCAAAAAGCTTGTGACCGACCTTCAATCCGGACGTACAGCCGTAATCGGTCCCGACGATCTGGATGAAGAAGGCTACTTGGAGCATGTATACAAGGTGACGGAGGAGGAAGCCTCCGAATTGGCGAATTTCCTGTCCATGGTTGTGGGCACGATCAATTTCACGGACCTATAAAACGCAAAAAGAGCCCTTAACGGGCTCTAGCGTAACTAGCGCTTAACCAAATCCTCACGCACCGGCGTGAAGGTATCCAGCAGGATGCTGGGCTCCAGTGCTTTTGCACCGTGCACAGCACCACTTGGTATATAAATCGTTTCGCCTGCCCCGATGACTTGCTTTTGGCCATCAATGGTAAACTCAATCCTACCCTTGGTACAGTAAGAAAACTGCTCATGTGGATGGCTGTGCTCGTAGCCCTCGGCGTTTTCCTCGAAGTGGACCTCCATCATCATAATCGTTTTACCCGGCTCAAATATTTTCCTGGTGACCCCTGGCTCCGCATTTTCCCAAATTCCAATATTGCTCATCTCGATAAAACCTCCTACAAGTTTTCGGCACACTATCCGTTATCCTAATACCAAGTATGCTACAAGGCAGCCCGAAAGCTGTCCTATTTTATACTATCGTACCATATATTAGCCATTCTAGATTGGAGTTTCTTTGGGTATGCTTGTCATTTTTGCAGATGGCTCGACTTAGTTAGAAGCTTGGACCGCAGCTACCAGCTTTTGCCGCTTCTCTTCGCGCTCTTCCTCGCCCATTCGCGGACAGGTGTAGCAATAGCCATGGCCGGTATCCGTCAAATAAGCGAGGCAACAGGAGGCTTTTATCCGATAAGGCTCTTCGGGCATACGCGGGTTATCTATAAGGCGAAAATTGATGTCAAATGGATTTCTTTTTCTGCCGAACACCTCGCCATCCAATTCCTGCTGCAGGCAAGCAAAATCCTCCTCAATCGTCTGGCGCACCCAAGTGCTAGTTGCTTCACGCAAAAAAGCATCCTGCGCATAATGCATGCGCGTAGCCACCTGCCCCCAAAGCTGACCGACACCAATATCAGCGGCTTCGGCAATCGAGGTCAATAGCGGAGCTACTTCAAGGGCGTAAAAGGAAGTGAGCACTTGCTTTCTCCAGGCGTTACGATCCCCGGCAGGCGTAGACAAGCTGTCCGCGTCATGGAGAAGGAAAGCCCACCGCGGCCGCCCATTGACCAGATGCACCTGTCCCTTAAGATTGCGGAGCGAGAAATCGTAGGTAGCGTGATCGTGGGAGATCGTGTACTGCATAGCTACACATACCCAAGCGAACCAAAGTGAGAAATACGTAGCGGCTACCTCCGGCTTCATCGCTTTAAGCACCGGCCCATATTGCCCCACAAACCGTTTGGCGTTGCCTTCCTTCAATAAATCGGCCATTTCTACCCGGAAAGCCTGCTCAGGGAACGCTTCCTTTGCGAAAAACATCTGTTGCTCTAGCCTATCAAAACTTATTCCGGCCACCCTACAAACACCTCATCCCATTCTAGCGTATAAGGTGAATGATAATGGCTCTCAATTATGATGTCAATATGTATAACTGCAAAATGGCAGTTATGGCACTCATAGACTTATTTATCGCTTAACTCTAGCTTATCTTCTACAAAGGTTGGAGCTTGATGCTCCACCCGATATTTCATCGGCGTAGAGCCAAACTTTCGTTTAAACACATAATGCAAATAATTGGCGCTGGAGAAGCCGTTTTTATAAGCAATTTGGTCAATCGTTTGGTCGCTTAGACTTAACTCATTACATATATGGGTAAGCCGCACATGCTCGATATATTCGCTGAAGGTACCACCCGTATGGTCGCGAAAGATACGCTGGAGCTGGCGCGGGCTAATTTGCACACGCTCAGCTACAATTTCCAACGTAAGCGGCTCCATGTAATTGTCCTTGATGAATTGCACGGCCAGCTTATGCCTGTAATGCTTCATATCCCTTGATGGAATATCTGGTTGCGGCCCTGACGTGTAAGCGCGGGTCGTGCGCAATAAAATTTGGATGATCGAATGCTTAATCACCGTAAACAACCCCGGCTGGTTCTCAGACCAAGCACGGTAAGCCGTCAGAAAGCATTCCATTGCCCTGTATTGGTCCATCGCCGGCCTAGGCGGCATTGTTCGCAGCCGCTGGATACAAGCCTCGGCCTCGGCCGTCTCCCATTTGCTGCCCCATTCCGATTCAGGGTCAGCCCCATCTTCAGCCCCCATGCCAGCCGGAGCAGGTCCATCCTGCGACTCGCCGCAATCCAGCTTCACAATATCGATATGGAGGCATAGCTCATCCATCGCTTCCTCGGTATCCGCTTCTTGATAATGAAGGAGATTAGGACCGGTCAAATAAAGCATCCCTTCCTGAAGGGCGTAGCTCACATCACCAAGAATTACCTTGCCTTTTCCCCGTGGAATGTAATGGAACTCAAAGTCGGAATGCTTGTGGAAGGAGACGATTTTGCCCGGCGCAAAGCTGGTATGGTGGAGCTTCAGCATTCGTATGCCATAATGCCCCCAGCGAAATTCCACATCGAGGCGGTCCAATGCGAAGGCATGCTCAACTAACAGCTCATACGGATAAGGCTTGGGGCTTGGCTTTCCATGGCTTTCCAAATGTCATCAGCCTCCTCAGTGATCAATCGAGCTATGCAAGCTTTAAATGGAAAAAGGCCGCCCGTCTCTCGCAAATTTACAAGAGTACGAACCAGCCTAACTCCTTAACATGAAATGAACAACCGCAAAAAGGTGCTGCCGTGAACCCAATTAAATCCTGCTTAATGATACCGCAACCGCAACTACTCAGCCAAATCGCTTAGCTTGAAAGCCGCGCCTGAACGGGCGGATTGATTCGATGCTTCCATTAATCGGGTCAAATCCAAAGCAAGCCGAATATTTTCCGTCGCTGTTGTATTCTTCTGGATATGGTCCACCCATTGCTGGTATGCGGTTGGACGGTTCTCCGGCAAGGTCTCGATGACTTGCCATTCCTTGGAGCCTTCTCCCATCTTGGTGCTGCGAACGAATAACTTATTATTATGCGTAGAATAAAGCAAGCTGCCTTCGGTGCCATGCACCTCAATGACGAAAGGCGAGAACGCATTCACAAAGCCTGCTTCAATAATCGCAAGGGCGCCGCCCGCATAACGAAGCACAGTAACCGCGTTATCCTCGACTTCCTTGCCTGTTACATAACCATAATTGGCGCTAACACTTTCGGGAAGCCCCAGAAACAAGCGGGCCAGATACATTGGGTGGCAGCCTAAATCGATCATGGCACCACCACCAGCCTGCTCCAGATTGAAAAATTGTGCTGGCAGCCAGCCATTGGAGTCACGCTCCGAAGGAATACCTCCATTATGCGATAGGCGGGTACGTACAAGTGTAATATCGCCGAGCAGGCCTTGGTTTAATATATCCTGCACAGCAAGCGTATAATTGGCATTCAAGCGCGGCAGTGAGACTGTTAATTTCACATTGGCAGCTTCGATGGCTGCCAGGATTTCATTGCATTCGTGAAGTGTTGTGGCCACTACCTTTTCCGTGAAAACATGCTTGCCTGCTTGGGCAGCGGCAATAATGACATCACGATGGATGTTCGTCGGCGTAACAATAATGACGCCTTCAATATCCGGCTGTGCCAGCAGCTCGTCTAAATCCGCGAAAAATTGGAAGCCATGCTCCTCTGCTTTTTGGCGACCGCGTTCGGGGTCCTCGTCCCAAAGCGCCACAACTTGTGTGTCCGGGTGCGCGGCAGCATCAGCGTTATAATCCTTGGCATGTACATGCCAAAAGCTCAAAATAGCAACCTTCATCACGTTACGTTCCTCCTCTTACATGCTCTAGCCTATAAGTACGATTTCATAGGGTTCCTATTAATCAAAATATACAGCTTTACCTGTTTTGGCGGATTCGTAAATCGCTTCCAATATCTCTGAAACAACGCAAGCCTGCTCAGGGGTTACGGTAGGCTCGGTATCATTAATAACCGCTTCAATCCATAGGCGCAGCTCGGTGTCCTGCATGCTTTCTTTTTTGCCATCATAGAAATCGACGCCTTTGGCATCCAGTTGAATATGATTTGCATACAAGCGGCTGTGGTTTTCACCGTTAAGGCGTAAGCCATCATCCATATCCGCTCCGCCTTCCGTACCACATAAGGTACATTTGGCTTCCTTTACATCCAGTGTATTTAACGCCCAGCTAGATTCAAGAACAATGGTGGCTCCATTCTTCATCGTAATCATGCCAAAGGCGGAATCTTCAACTGTGAATTTCTTCGGATCCCATGGACCCCACGCATTGGCAGCGTTTTCTTTTGAAGAAAGCTTGTGGAACGTAGTACCCAGAACAACCTTCGGCTCATAATTATTCATCACCCATAGGGTTAGATCCAATGCATGTGTGCCGATATCAATTAACGGGCCTCCACCTTGCTTTTCCTCATCCAAAAATACACCCCATGTAGGTACAGCACGGCGACGGATCGCATGAGCCTTGGCAAAATAAATCTCGCCCAAGTCTCCATCAGAAGTGACTTGCTTTAAATATTGGCTGTCGGGACGAAAACGGTTATTGTAGCCTACTGTCAGCTTCTTGCCTGATTTTTTGGCAACCTCAACCATACGACGAGCGTCTGCGGCTGTCTTGGCCATAGGCTTCTCGCACATTACATGCTTGCCTGATTCCAAAGCAGCAATCGAAATTTCGGCATGTGAATCATTTGGTGTACATACATGAATAACGTCGATGGAACCATCTTTTAGCAGCTCCGTGTAGTCCTCATAAACCTTAGCTCCTGCGACGCCATACTTATGAGCAGCCTCATAGGCCTTCTCAACAATGATGTCACAAAAAGCGACAAGCTCAACTGTTCCCAGATTGGACAAGCTAGGTAGGTGCTTGCCGTTGGCAATGCCCCCACAACCGATTATTCCTACTTTTACGATACTAGACACGCATGTATTCCTCCTATAAAATAATGACTTGCTGTTAGTTTAACATGTTTGCCCACAAGTTTGAATTGCAATTTAATGACAATCAAGAGTGCGATTTTATGACATTAAGCCAAAAATTCACCCATACGGCGAACCGCTTCCCGAAGCTTTTCCTCATCCTGTACTAGAGCAATCCGCACATAACCCTCGCCTTCTTTACCAAAGGCATCGCCCGGTATAACAACGACACCAACCGCAGCCACCATTTCCCGGGAAATTTGTCGAGAGGTCCAGCCGACTGGTATGCGAGCCCAAATAAACATCGTTGCCTTCGGCTTTGAAATAACCCAGCCCACTGCAGCCAGCCCTTCAATCACGATATCACGCCTTCGCTCATACAGGGCGGCAACCGAATGGTCTTGCTCCATATCTTCCTCCAGCGCAGCTATTCCCGCTTCCTGCACGGCTTTGAACACGCCATAATCGATATTCGATTTCAAAATACGCAAGCTATGCACTACAGTAGGCTGACCCACCATAAAAGCGATCCGGCAGCCCGCCATATTGAAGCTTTTCGATAACGAATGAAATTCGACTGCCACCTCTTTGGCACCTTCGATTTCTAATATACTGAGCGGGCGAAAGCCATCAAAGGCTAATTCCGAGTAAGCTAGATCATGTACGATCAACAGCTCGTATTTCTTCGCATAGGCCACCAGTTGCTCGAAAAATTCCCGTGGCGCTATGGCCGACAAAGGATTACTTGGGTAATTCAACAAAATAAATTTCGCCAAGCGGGCTTTTTCTTCTGGAATATCCTCCAGCTTTGGCAAGAAATTATTTTCCTCCCTGAGCGGCAGGAAATAAGGAGTGACCCCAGCCAGCACAAGACTGCCCGCATAGATCGGGTAACCTGGATCGGGAACCATCACCACATCACCAGGATCGGTAACCGCCATTGCCAAATGCGCCAGTCCGTCCTGTGACCCCATCAACGCTATGATCTCATTCTCTGGATCGAGGTCTACTCCAAACCTATAGCTATACCAACGAGCGACCGTTTCCCTAAACGCCTCGCTGCCTTCTGAGGTAGGATAACCATAATTACCAGGATTACGTACAGCCTGCTCCATCGCTTGCATGACCCGCTTTGAAGGAGGCTGGTCCGGGCTGCCAATACCAAGGTCAATCACATCAAGACCACGGCTTCGTGCTTCTTCCTTCCATTGTGCCATTTCAGAAAAAATAGCGGAACCCATTAAGGATAGCCGCTTTGATTGAAATCGTTCCATATATATACCTCCTGAAAATATGCTAAAACTCTACTTAGCTCTTGACTTAAAGTGTGCGCTAAATAACTAGCGGAGTGGTCGGGGTTTTCTGGAGATAGCGGAGCGGTGCCTTTGTTCAAGGATTTTCACAACTAAATGTCTAATAAAATCAAAAAAATCCTTGAACAACAGCAATCGGAGGAATACCCCGACCATGCAGCGGCATTGATGCACCACACCTTTACAATCCTGATAAGCTAGAAGAAATATGCCCTGTTTTCTGGACAAGCATCATCATGCCAAACAAAAATCCGGCAAGCGCTAAATAGGCAATACCATATTTCCAGCGGGAAGCGGTCGGTACCTCATAATATTTGTCATTCTCGAAGGGATCGTAATCGACCTGGATATGAAGCATTAGATGCATTCCATCCTCTTTGTTCAGCCGCTCCAATCGGGTGACATGTACACGCCGAATCAGCGCTTGGCGCCCCAATGAAATGGTACCTTGGAAATTCAACCCTTCCCAAACCACATCAATGTATTGCTGGCCCTCTAGATCGGAGTAGGTGAGAAAAGCCAGCTCGCGCTTATGCTCTTCACCAGGGATCATATACCCCTGTTCAATCAAGGGCTCAGCCGGAATCAAAAAGCTCGTGGCTACAGCTCGTGGCTCACTCCCTGTTTTGCGGTGCTTCACATATTTATTATAAAGATCATAAGCAAACATCGACCAAATAATTAGCAAAATAACATTAAAGTTATAGATAATCAACAACAAGCCACCAACTAGCCCCACCAACCAAAGCCATCTGGAAACGGCTGTCACAATCCGCCCTCCATCTAAGGGGTGGATTGGAATCAGATTAAACAAATTGATTAGGAATCCGACCTGTGCTAGATGGTAAAGCAAAGGGCTATCGAAGACATATGCTAACCCAAAGGTCAACAAGGCGCCGACAGTTCCCAGCACAGGACCGCCAAAAGCGACATAGGCTTCGGTTACTGCATCCCTGGGATGACGCTTCATATTAATCATAGCCCCTATAAACGGGATAAATACAGGCGCCGAAACCGGCAGGCCTTTTTGCTTGGCTGCAAGAACATGGCCCATTTCGTGGATCAAGATCAACACGACAAAACCAATGGCAAAGCTCCAAGGAAACAAAATCGCATAAGCCCCTATGGATATCAGCATAGACAGAAACACGCCGCCAAATTTACCAACCTTCAACAAGCCAATGATCCATTTGCCTTGTGCCATGACAAACAAAGCAGCCGCGCCGATCATCCAGAAAGGGTTTTTCTTATTTTTTTTCTTAGTCTGCAAGCATGACCACGCTCCTTTGCTACTGTTACTTGCTACAAGTCTTTACGGTTCATATGCCTATAACGTTACAAGTTTTATAAGGAGCCCCATATTTGCTCGTATTGCTCTTCCTTATAACCAACGGTCACCTGAACTCCATCGGTCGTAATCGGGCGCTTAATAAGCCGCCCGTTTGAAGCTAGCAGATCAATCTTTTGCTCGTCGGTCATTTGCGGGAGCTTCGTTTTTAAATCCTGCTCCTTGTATACATCGCCAGAGGTGTTAAACCACTTTTTAATCTCCAGTCCGCTTTGTGCAATCATCTTCTTCAATTGTTCACGCTCGGGAGGGGCTTCAAACAAATGAATGGCCTGCACCTCGACATCTTTTTGCTTCAAGGATTTCAGGGCGTTGCGGCAGGTGCCACAATTAGGATAATGATAAAAAGTAACAGTTTTGGAAGCCATACGTGTATTCCTCTCTTTATTGCAAAATCCCTCAATACTTCTCATCACTTTCGACAGTACTCTACATAACGTCCCATGGAAATAATATTCGTCCGATGATACAATTTGTATATACATTTCGTGATTTCGTTACACATTGGAGGGTTAATTATGTTCACCAGTAGAAGGAAAGAAGCGTTTCGTTATATTTTCAATAAACCTCTATCTTGTGTATACGAAATTATTGAAATTAATGGCTCTGCAATCACCAGTAAAAAGGCAACCGCCCAATTGATCGATATCAGCAGGAATGGCTGCAGGCTGGAGATGAAGCTGAATCTTAACTCCAAAGCCAACCGCATCCAATTAAAAATGGTTCTAAAAATTACTGATAAAGAAATCCCGATTACTGGCTATGTCAGATGGCAACGATCCTCTTTAAGCTATCATAGCTATGGAATTTTGTTCGAAAAAAGCCATGACCTTGGCGCCACGATTGTTGAAGAATTAATGAAATTTACGAAGGATTCCAAAAATGCACCCAAAGTTGGCTAACCCTGCTGCAGCTGCAGCAAGCAATCCCCTATATCAGAGGGCATAGGGGCATTAAATTCGATTCGCCCTTTTGTGATCGGATGGGTAAATCCCAGCCTGCATGCATGTAGAGCATGCCGCTCTATCCCAACTTCCACGGAGCTATCGGCTTCTGTCGCAGCTTGCTTATACAGCTTATCCCCAAGCAAGGGATGGCCCAAATATTGCATATGCACCCGAATTTGATGGGTTCTTCCCGTTTCCAGCCAAAGCCGTACTAGTGTGGCTTCCGGGAAGCGTTGCACGACCTTGTAATGGGTAATGGCTGCATAGCCCGATTCCGTCACAATGCGAATATGCGGCTCCTCCGGATCCCGATCAATCGGTGCATCCACAGTCCCTTCATCTGCACTCATAACGCCATGAACCAGCGCCAAGTATTCCTTTTCAACTTCGCCGACTTTCATTTGCTCGGATACCTGCTGGTGGACAAACGGATTTTTGGCTATGGCTAAAGCACCTGACGTTTCTTGATCGAGTCGATGGATAGGGCGAAACCGGTAGCTTTTCCCTTGCTGCTGCCAATAATAAACGACCCCATTTGCTAACGTGTTGACGTAGTGGCCATGGGTCGGATGGACGATCATCCCAGCCGCTTTGTTCACGATCAGCAAATGCTCATCCTCATACAAAATTTCAAGCGGTAGCTCCTGGGGCAAAATGTCCTCAGATACCTCCTGCTCCATATGAACCTCGACCACGTCCCCTGCATGGACACGAACGCTAATATACTCACGCTTGCCATTCAATAAAATCCCTTTCTCTGTAAGCTTCAAACGGGATAACAGCTTACGTGAAACGTACATCCGGTTTTGCAAAATGGTTTTCAGGTAGAAGCCGTCTTCTTCCGCTGAAACGTTATAAATTAAGGGCTCGTAGTAAGTGCTCATTTGCGACGAAATACGTCCGCACTACGTGCATAGGAGACATCCTCTAGGCCATTACGGCTATTGGCCACGCGAGCAATAGTAAAGAATAAGTCCGACAAGCGGTTCAAATAACGGCGAACCTCCTCGTTTATCGGCTGCGTGCGAGCCAGTGTGACCACACGGCGTTCAGCCCGACGGCATACCGTACGGCAAACGTGAAGCGTAGATGCAGCCAAGCTGCCTCCGGGCAATATAAATTTCGTAATATCCGGTAATTCGGCATCGTATTTATCAATCAAAGCCTCCAGATGATCAATCATCTCCGCTTTCACTTTATAAGGGCGAAGCTCCTGCTTTAGCAAAGCCAGATCAGAGCCACAGTCGAACAGCTCATGTTGAATTTCCAATAGATCCTCTAGCAGATCCTCGAATTTATCCTTGTCAAGAAAACCGATGGACTGTCCGACAAAGCATTTGAGCTCATCGACGGTACCATAAGCCTCGACACGTACATCATCCTTATCGACTCTTCCCCCAATAACCCCAGTCGTTCCAGCATCGCCAGTCCGCGTATAAATTTTCACAGCCTTCAGCCTCCCCTACTTACTTACTTACTTACTTACTTACTTGCTTATCTATGCCTATCATCTCATATATTCGAGCCATATCCAAATGGTTACGTACATGCTCCGCCAGCCGATCAAATGCCGCTTCTCTGCGATCTTGAAAATAAAGCTCTGCGGCCTTCGGCTCCCAGCCCTTGCTGCGCCTTAGATTATTAAGCCATGCTCTTCGAAACAAATCATTATGCAAAATACCGTGCACATAGGTTCCCCATACTTTTTCATCCTCGGAAACGGCACCATCTGGGTGATCCGGCAGCTCTGCGTTGTCCCCTTGAAGCTGAAAGGGATGGGCAACCGGACTCAAGAAACGGGATTGCCCCATATGGATCTCATAGCCGCTAACCGGTAGCACCTGATCGATTTCGGCGAACAAGCGGGTTGTACCTTCTGTGCGAACCGTTCGCTTCTCCGCTTCAAAGGTCGTCACTATAGGAAGCAGCCCCAGCCCCCGTGTTTCGGGGCGGTCGGATTCCGTCAGCTCGGGGTCAAGCAGATGCTCGCCCAGCATCTGGTAGCCCGCGCATATGCCCACCATATGCCCTCCGAGCTGCACATGCTGCAGCAAGGCTTGCTCCAGCCCCGACTCGCGTAAAAAGATAAGGTCGTCGACGGTATTTTTGCTCCCTGGAATAAGAATCGCATCCGCAGTGCCCAGCTCTGCTGGCGAGCTCACATACCGCAAATTCACGTCGGATTCATACAAAAGTGGATCGACATCGGTAAAGTTGGACAATCGCGGCAAACGAATGACTGCAATATCCAGCTTTTCAAGGCTCGCACCGTCCGCTGTACTGTTTATGCCTTCTACGCGATTTGCCGCTTCAGCAGGATCGGTACTTTTACCGCCAGCTCGCCCACTCTGCAAATTCCCCGTAGATAGCTTGCGATCCAAAGAAGCGGAATCCTCATCCTCCAGCTCCAAATCCGGCAAAAAGGGAATCACACCCAGTACCGGCTTGCCTGTGCGCGCCTCCAGCCAATCCAAGCCTGGCTTCAGCAAGGTAACATCACCACGAAACTTGTTAATAATAAAGCCTTTAACACGAGCCCGTTCCTCGGGTGTAAAAATCTCCATCGTTCCCAGCAGCGATGCGAATACGCCCCCGCGGTCAATATCTGCAACAAGCACAACGGGCGCATCCGCCCAGCCCGCCAATCGCATATTGACAATATCCCGATCCTTGAGATTCACCTCAGCGGGGCTTCCAGCCCCTTCGATGACGACGACATCATAGGCCTCGCGCAGCCTCACCAAAGCTTCCTTTACGATCACCTCGGCCTCGGACAAATATTTCTCGCGGTATTCCCTGGCATTAAAATCACGGTAAGGCCTGCCATGCACAACAACCTGCGCCACCATATCTTTTTTCGGCTTCAGCAGGATTGGGTTCATATCGGTAGTAGCCGCAATCCGGCAAGCATCCGCTTGCATGCCTTGAGCGCGCCCAATCTCCTTGCCGTCCAAAGTGACGTAGGAGTTTAATGACATATTTTGCGATTTAAAAGGGGCGATCCGTTGCCCATCCTGTAATAAAATACGGCAAAAAGCAGTCGTGATCAAGCTTTTTCCAGCATCGGAGGACGTGCCCTGCACCATCAGCGTCGGAGCTAGGGGCTTTAAAGCCTCCGGTTCCCATTCAATTGCGGATTGTATGGTAGCTGCCATTATTAATTTGGGCTCAGGCTGTGATACCGATTCGTGCTTCGTATCCGCGTTCGCGTCCAGCAGACCAGCAGCTGGCGAGGCATCCGAATTTACCGACCGCAGCGCCGTGAAAGAAGCCCGCAGCGCCACGATCAAACGCTCGTTGGATTCGCGCAAACGAATCGCGACACGTACATAAGAAGCATCCAGCCCCGCAAAATGGGAAGCGTCTCGAACCATAACGCCACGCTGCCCCATTTCCCGCTGCAGATCCTGCGCATTTAGCCCCAGCCCCCGCATAGAAAATAGCAAATAATTCGTATCACTTGGCGTTACCTGAAGGCCCAACCCCTCTAGCATCCTGACCATCCATGGCCTTTCCTCGGCCAGCCATGCATGCGTTCGGCTCTCGAAGGCTTGGTCGCCAAGCACCCCTACACCCACAAGCTGCGCTATGGTGTTGACACTCCACTGCACCTGCTGCCGCTGCAGCTCTCGAATCCGCTCCGGGTGCCCCACAATAAAGCCGAGCCGTAATCCGGGAATCGAGTAAAACTTCGTCATGGAGCGGATCACCATAAGGTGTGGGGATTCCGCAGCGAGACGAATCATCGTCAGTTGCTCTTCATCGGGGCAAAAATCAATAAAAGCCTCATCCAAAATGACAGGCTTGCCAGAATCGGATTTGGCCAAATATCCCCTCACCTCGGCAGACAATAACCTACCTGTCGGATTATTGGGCGACGCAAGAAACAGCAGATCAGTTTCAGAAGCAGCTTGCATCAGATCTGATAGCTGCAGCACAAAACCATTAGCCTCGTGCAAGGGTATTTCCAGAATCGTGCTGCCCACCTTTTCCGCGGCTTCCTCATACTCACCAAACGAAGGGCGTGCTAATGCCGTTACACCAGGCCTTATCACACGAACAGCAAGGTCAATTAGCTCCGCAGCCCCGTTGCCTACCAAGATTGACTCCACAGGTATACGATATTTGGCCGACAGCTGGCTGCGCAGCTCCCTGACAGCCGGATCGGGATAAGCCGCAACCTCGCGCCAACGCTCACGCATCGTTTTTTCTACGACATCCGATGGACCCAGCGGGTTCATATTCGAGCTATAATCGAGCAAGCTCTCCTTGCTTACCCCAAACTTCTCTGCCGCTGTCCATAAATCGCCGCCATGGCCGTATTTTTCTAGCAAGAAAGCCACCCCCTTTAATCTTGATCTTGATGTATTAGCCCTAACGAATCGCTACATATAAAATCAACAGCAGGGCCGTTTCCACAATTTCATTCATCGCCCCATAGGTATCTCCTGTCAGGCCACCCAGCTTGCCACTTAAATAACGGCTTATCCCCGCTCCGAGCAAAGCTGTGCAGAGCAAGGCAATTCCAGTTATCTTCAAACTTTGCCACGAAAAAAAGGCATTTCCTAACCCTACTCCTGGAGCTGAGCCTGATCCTGTCGCAAGTCCGACCAATAGAACCGACAATAATAAGGCTATAGCCGTATGGACCAATAAGTGTTTGAAGCCGATCCCGCGAAAAAAAGCCCCAAGCCCCCGCTTTGCCTCCTGGGCTCTTGCGTAAGGCCAGCAAGCAATCGCTACCACCATATACCAGCGACTCCACAGGGCAGCTAATGGCAGCACATAAAAAAATGTACCCATAGGCAGCATCAGCCATTGCTGCAGCAGCGTCCATTTGCAGAGCATCAGCAGCACGCAAGCAACCACACCCATCGCGCCAACCCGGCTGTCCTTCATAATTTCCAGCATTTCTGCGCGTGGGCGATGGCTGAAGATGCCGTCCGCCGTATCCATCAGCCCATCCAGATGCAGGGCTCCTGTGAGCGCCACCCATAACACCAACAGCAGCGCTGCGGTGACACCAGCCGCGCCGCTGCCTCCTGCAGCTCCTGCGAACAAACTATCCGGAGCAGGCAGCAGATAGCCTTGCAGCAACCAACCTGCCAAGCTTAGCAGCAGCCCGAGCACGGCCCCCACCAGCGGATAAAAAATGACACTGCGGCGAAATAACGCATCGTCATATTGCAAATGAATGGGAATCGGAAGCCGTGTCAAAAATTGAAAGGCAGCAGCACATGCCGCCAAACCTTTTACCACCAAGTCCAGCATAGTGCGCACAACAAACCTCCCACAATAAGAAAACTAACGGTATATAAAAGCTCCACCGTATGAATAATATCTGCTTTGCCGCGTTCACGCAGTGGCCAGCCCATTCTTGCGCGTTCGCTCGTTCGGCCGTGGTAAACATTCACCCCACCCAGCTCAATGCCAAGCGCACCTGCCACAGCAGATTCCGGGATTCCGCTGTTCGGGCTTGGGTGCAGCCGCGCAAATTGCCGGATCGACCTTGCAGCCCGCAGCGCTGAGCAGCCCTGTCGGCAAGCCGCCGCCGCCACCAATAAGCAGCCCGTCAGCCGGGCAGGCAGCCAGTTCATCACATCATCCCAGCGCGCTGATGCCCAGCCGAAATATAAATATTTGTCGCTGCGGTAGCCGACCATCGAGTCCAGCGTATTCGCGGAGCGGTACAGCATCGCTAGTGGTGCACCGCCCAGCAACGCAAAAACTAACGGAGATACGACAGCGTCGACAATATTCTCAGCCACGGTCTCTACCGTTGCCCTGGTTATCTCCGGCTCCTCCAGCTCTGAGGTTGTCCTGCCTACGATATAGCCCACATATTTTCTGGCTTCGTCCATTTGTCCATGCTGGAGTGGATGGTACACCTGCATGGCCGCATCCTTTAAACCTTTGATCGCAATCGTCGTAGAGATGAACCAGGTATTGACCGCATAACCAAGCCATGGATGTATCCAGCGCGATGCTGCTAATGCAAGAGCCATAATTACAAAAGCCAACAATAGTGTCGATAGAAGCAGCCCTACACCTCTCAACCTTTGGGCTTGTGGGGATAGCTGCGCGCCTTCGTCCTTATGCAGCCTTGCTTCCAGCCAACTGATCCACTGCCCGATTCGAATAACGGGATGGGTCGGCCACCGCGGGTCACCCACGATCCAATCTATAATAATAGCAGCCACCAGCATCAATGCCGTTTCCTGCCAAGAGTAGAACAACATCTTTCCACACCCACCGTTCTTTGCTGCATGAATCCTTACCAGGCCTGAATTTACCTGCATAACACCTGCATAACTGCTTACGCTGCAGCTATGCTTCTCCCTTAACTTATGAGCTTCGCTTTCGATCCGCTAAAACTGGTACCGCATTCTTGTCAGCTCCACCGGAATTCCTGAGGTTACAAGGAATACTTGCTCAGCAGCATTTGCCAATTGCTTATTCATCACCCCTGATAAATCGCGGAATTGCCTTCCCAGCTTATATTCAGGCACCAATCCATAGCCAACCTCATTGGTTACAAGCAGCAAATGCCGGCCTTGTCTTGTAAACGCTTTGCAAGCAGCCACCAGCTCATCAATCTTCAGCATTAAGCGCTCTTCCGCATCTACCTCCTGCTCCACCTTAAGCAACCAATTGGACAACCAGAGTGTGAGGCAATCTACCAAAATAACGGGATCACCCTCTATCCCGCCCATCCTATTCCCACTATCATCAGATGGCAAATTTTCATTTGCTAGATTTTCATTTAACAGATTTTCATTCAATAGACTTCCAAGCGATATCAATGTTTCTGCTAGCGCTAAAGGCTCCTCGATCGTCGTCCAAGCATAGCTGGTCAATTCCCGTTGCTGCCGATGCATCCCGATGCGTGCTCTCATCTCGCCATCATAAGCCTGCGCTGTTGCTATGTATATACCGCGTTTGCCCAGATGGGCAGTGTAGCTCTCGGCGAATGAGCTTTTGCCGCTACGGGCACCGCCCGTCACTAATACTAGCATACAGAGTACCACCCTTCATTAAGTTAAGATTGGGAGATGCCAGCACTTGCAAATGTCGCCATTTCTTTCATGATTTTAATCGCAGCTTCTATGATCGGAAAAGCTAATAAGGCGCCAGTTCCCTCACCCAGCCTCATGTCCATTTGTAGCATCGGGGATAATCCGACAGCTTTTAAAAGGCGTTCATGGCCTCTCTCCTGAGACTGATGGGAAGCGATCATATAGGAAACGCTATGCGGAGCGATTCGGCTTGCCACAAGTGCAGCGGCAGATGAAATAAAACCATCGATCACTACAGGGCAACGATGTATCGCAGCACCCAGGATGACACCCGTCAAACCGGCAATTTCCAGCCCGCCCATCTTGGCGAGCACATCGATCGGATTGGTTTTATCCGGTGCGTTCAACGCGATAGCCCGCTCAATAACGGCCTGCTTGTGCAGCAACCGCTGGTCATCAATTCCAGTACCACGTCCGACTGTGGCAACCACTTCCTCATCGGCCAAGACGGTTAGCAGCGCGGAGCTTGCTGTCGTATTGCCGATACCCATTTCACCAGTCGCAAATAAGGTGTAGCCTTTCGCATATAGTTCATCTACCAGCTCAATACCGACATAAATCGCCTGCAGCGCTTCATCTTCAGACATGGCCGGTCCCTTTGCCATATTATTGGTTCCTTTACGCACCTTACGGGAATACAGCAGTTCATGCTCGATATCGGCATTTACGCCAATGTCTACACATATCACATCAGCTCCTGTATGCCGTGCTAAAACATTCACTGCGGCACCGCCGCTGCAAAAATTAAGCACCATTTGCTGCGTTACCTCAGCAGGAAAAGCGCTGACACCCTCCTCACAAACCCCATGGTCAGCCGCCATCACAATAACGGCCTTTTTGCCAATCTCAGGAATTGTTTTACCCGACATACCAGCTAGCTGCTTAGCGACATCCTCCAGCTTGCCAAGGCTGCCCGGTGGCTTCGTTAGCTGGTCCAAGTGATGGCTGGCTGCCTCTATAGCTTCAAGATCTAACGGTTTAATAGCTGATACGATACTGTGTAAAGATTTTGACATGATTGATTCCCCATTCTGATTGGCTTAACCTCACTACCAGCACTTGACAAGAAGCTCCAATGACAATAGCTAAATCCTGTAGCGGCAGATTTGTAACGTTAAGCCTCTATTTTATTTTCACCTGTGGTGGTGGTAGTCATGTAGCCTCTAACTAGATAAAGCTAAATCAAGCTGCCTTATATGTATCAATTATGACCTGTACTCTCTCAATCGACTTGCATAGCTCCATCAGCATGAAGCAAAATTTGTGGAACACCTGACAATGGATGCTTCAACACAATCGGGCGGGTTCCATACACTTGCTCCAGCAGCCCACTCTGGATAACTTCTTCGGGTCGCCCTATCTTTACTATGGATCCTGTTTGCATAAGCAGAAGCCTATCACAATATTGGGCAGCCATATTGAGGTCATGCAGCACTGCAACAACAGTCAGCTTCTCCGCTAGCTGCCAGGTGCGAATCCATTCCATCATCTGGACCTGATAGCCGATATCGAGAAACGTCGTCGGCTCATCAAGCAGCAGCAAGCGGGGCTGCTGTGCCATCAGCTTGCCCAGCGCAACCCGCTGCCGTTCGCCACCGCTTAAACGGTCTACGGCACGATGCTCCAACGCTTTAAGCTGAAGGCGCTCGATGATATGCTCAACCAACGGCTCCGCATCGCTATTCGACTCATCGCCCAGCCAATTTTGAAAAGGGTAACGCCCCATCGAGATCACCTCGCGTGCGGTGAAGCCGAGCGGCGGCAGTGCATCCTGCTCCAGCACAGCCATCCACTGCGCCAGCTGCCTGCGTGAATAAGTATGAGCATTGCGGCCTTCCAGCAGCAAGCGGCCTGATGTTGGCGTATCCACGCCTGACAACAGCTTTAGCAGTGTTGACTTGCCGCTGCCGTTAGGACCAATAATGCCAAAGCATTCTCCCTGCTCGACAGCAAAGCTGACCTGATCCAGCACCCGCTGGGATCGGTAAGCTTTACTTACCTTGTCGACTTCAATCACCGTGACTGCCATCCCGCTCCCCCTCCCAACCTTTAAACCGCTGAGCCAGCAGCTAGTTTAACCATTTACACCATTTTTTTCCATCCAGCTACTTATTGGACTTACTCACCGCCAGCTACCAACCAGGCTTTGCTCTGTTTTCCTCTAGTCTTAGCCGGCAGCCCGCTTACTCTTACGCATCAGGTAAACAAAAAACGGCGCACCCAAAAACGCTGTGACTACACCAAGCGGAATTTCCATGGGGCTCCATAAAACTCTGCCCAGTGTATCCGCCCACAGCACATACAAAGCGCCGCCAAGCAGAGACAGGGGCAGCAGCAGCCGATAGTCTGGACCGACCACCATTCGCAGTAAATGCGGTACAATTAGTCCTACGAATGCGATTACCCCAGATACGGATACAGCCGCCGCCGTCACTAAGGTTGCCGCGATCAACACTGTAAGCTTGGTGCGTTCCACATTAACGCCCATATGCGAAGCTTGGGCTTCCCCTAGCGAGAAGAGGTTCATCGCCCGTCCAAACATAAATAATACTAATGCGCCGACAACTAGATAAGGCAGCAAAATGAGTGAGTACGACCAGCCTCTCAGCGTCAAGCTGCCCATTAACCAAAAGATGATTTCATTGACAACCTGCTTGGACATCGACACCATCAAAGCGACAAAAGCACCCAGAAAAGCATGCATAACGACCCCTGATAAGATGACCGTCTCCATCTGCAGCTTCCCATCAATCCGCGATAACAAAAGCACCGTTATTAAAGAAGCTACGCCCGTGGCAAAAGCTACCGCTGGAACCGTCCAAGCTCCTAACCATGAAAATTGCAGCCCGAACAAAATTAAAAATGAAGCTCCTACCGCTGCACCCGATGAGACACCGAGTGTATAAGGGTCAGCTAACGGGTTGCGCAGCACTCCCTGAAAAGCTGCCCCGGCAATGCCAAGCGATGCTCCAACCAAGAGCCCAAGCACCACTCTTGGAAACCTCACCCGCCATATAATTTGCTCCGATGACGCTTCCCAACGAACCGGTATGGAGTCGCCAATCCATGGAAGATGGTGGGCTATAATTCCCCATACTTGCAAAAGCGGCAGTTGCACCGTTCCAATCGACAAGGAGATCGTGATGGAAAGCAGAATGAGCAGTATGCCTCCCCCTCCCCAAACTAACAGTTTTTGCTGCATCTATTTCACCAATTCCGGATAAATGCCTTTGGCTATATCGACGAGCCCCTTCGTCATCCGCGGTCCGGGGCGGCTAATCCAATCATTGTTTACGCCTACAACCCGATTGTTTTTAACTGCATCAATAGCTCCCCAGCCGCTTCGCTCTTTAATAATTTGGTCTATCGTTTTTTTCGACTTGTCGTCGATCAGGTTGTTAGGATAAATGATGACCTGTGGATTCGCAGCAATAACCATTTCTTCATTCAACTGCGAGTAGCTTGTCGAATCGCCATAAATATTAATGCCTCCAGCCGAAGTGATAAGCTCATCCATAAACTCACCTTTGCCTACCGACCAGCCTGGTGAAAATTCGAGCAATACGCGTTTTTTCTGCTCCGGCAGCAAACCTTTGACGGCATCAGCAACCTTTTGGCGGTCTGCCTTCATCTCAGCAACCACCTTTTCCGCTTGCTCCTGCTTGTCAAAAATTTGTCCAAACATTAGCAGGCTAGCAAGTACATCATCGATTGTTTTTGGCTCCACCTTAAAAACATTCACCTTCAACGAACGAAGCTGCTCCACTGCTGGCGTCTTCATCGATATACCGGCTACCACTACATCCGCATTAGCTGCAAGCAGAGATTCCTCATTTGGTTTAACAATGCTGCCCATTTTCGGCTTTTTCAAAGCCTCTGCCGGATAATCACAGAAATCGGACACGCCAACGATGCGATCCCCCAGCTCAAGGGCAAATAACATCTCCGTCTCACTGGGCGAGACCGAAATAATCCGGCTAGGAGCCTTATCGAATATAAACTCTTTGCCTGTTGCATCCTTCACTTTGAGTGGATACACGGTTGCTTTAGCTTGAGGTGTGGCTTGAGGCGCAGCTACAGAAGACGTTTGTCCATTGGTTTGACCGTTAGCTGACTGCCCTTCCTTAGCACCCCCCGCCTTGGGCGGGTCGACGAGTTCTCCCTTGCTCGGAGCTACAGCTGCATTGCCGCAGCCTGCCACAAGGAGCATGAACATCAACCCCAGCAGGCATGCTAAAGATAACCGAGAATTGCGATGTATAAACTTTTTATTCTTGAATAGGTTCACCTTGGACTCCTTTTCTGCTTTCCAATTTTAATATCCAAACCCTGCCTCTATAAAAAAATAGAAAAACCCTCCGATTCCTTTTCACAAAGAAACTAGAGGGGCATGCGTTTATATACGAACGACAATAAAATAGCCATGGGCCATTTTCGCAGGTACACGACGCTCCTTTTTCCTCGAAAGGGGACAGTCTATCTACAAATAGGCAGGTTTCCTGACTTGGGTTAGAAATCTTACTGGGAAGCTTGCTTCCAATAGGACTATGAACCCTTACAGTGGCGGGACCGTGCCGGACTTTCACCAGCTTCCCTTTTAACCTATAAACCGCGGCTTACAGGCACCTATTCGTGAATATGCAGTTTGGCTTACTTCTGGGCAATAATTTTCATAACCTGCATAACCAGATCCTGCTTTTTGGCATTAGCAGGTACAAAAGCGACCAAATTTTTACCATTCAGCTTCAAATCTGTAAACCATTTTGTGTTTTCTAGTGGGATTCCATACAAATGCTTTTCAGTACGGACGGTTTTGTCCGCCTTATCCTTATTATCTACCGGCAGCTCCATAACACCTTCAGGAAAATCCTCACTTTTGGCTATATCATCTAAACTGATGTAACCACCCTGCTGGCCAAGTGCCTTGAATTGCTCTGCCGGAACGACAATAATCCCATTATCACCTGCGGCAATTTCCACAATCAGCTTCTCCATCGAAAAAATAGGCGTCGTCTGGATCTTAATCGTAGGGACAGCTCCTGTTTTCGTTTGCAGATCGACCTCGAGCTTATCGCCCACATCACTTGGAATGCCACTGGCCGACATCATAAAAATCGGTACGTCCGGCTTCGGACCCCCACAACCTGCTAAAAATATGAACAATATCAGTCCTAAACACGCAAGTTTCGCCTTCATCTGTCTCTCCTCCCGGACCCCAAACAAGCCGTCCGTTCCTGAAATCTCAACTCACATCTTAACATAAAAGCCTGTATTCTACAAAAAAACACCCTTCGGATTCCATTCATCCTCGGGGTGTTCGTTTTTTAAACCTAGATTTACATAAAGGCACGTTTTCCAAGCCTTACGACTGAGACTTCAAGATCCGGTTGATCGATAATAACGAACGCCCATATGCCAGACAAGCAAGCATGGGAACAGAAACAGCACACCAGCCAAGGGAGCCAGCATATAGAGCATACCATTGCCCTGAACCTTATCCAGAATATAAAGCAATGGCAAATAGCTAATGAACCCGAACGGAATAATAAAAGTAAAGAAGACCGTAACCCACTTCTGATAAATATTAAGCGGGTATTGTGCCATCTCCCGACCCCCGTCCGTAAAAATATTAGCCACTTCAATACCCTGAATGGTCCAAAAACAAAGCGTGGCCGCCAGCATATAAATGCCTGTAAAAATCAACACACCGCATAATACCATTAATATGAGCGTAATAACCTTTGCTGCATTCCATGAAATAGGCAGATTATACAAAGCCCAAACCAAGACGAGCGAGCTCTGGACGATGCGGCCAAAACGGGTAAACTCAAATTTGGAGCCAAGCACCTGGATAACCGTGCTTCGCGGCCGAACCAGAAGGCGGTCAAAATCGCCACCGGCAACAAGGGTCGCAAAAGCATCAAACCCGCGGGAAAAGCATTCACTAAGCGAGAACGCCAAATGGACAATGGCAAAACAAAGCGCAACCTCGAAAAAGCTCCAGTCCTGCAGCTGCCCAAACCGCTCAAACATAAAATAAAGTCCGGCAAATACGGAGAATGGAATGAAAAACTGCCCAAAAGTGAGGAGCCAAAATGAGGTGCGGTACTGCATTTGCGATTTAAATAAAATACGCAAATATTTAAAATATAAGCTCAATCCATTAACCCCCTTGTACAACAACTTGACGCAGCGCTTTACGCAAGCTCCATCGACCAAAGCCAACAAGCACAGCCAGCCATGCCAGCTGCACGAGAATTCCCCAAAGTGCTTCAGCCTGGGGAATATGACCGGAATACACGCGGAATGGAAAATCCATGGTCCAGCGGAATGGCAGCGCGTACGCAATATGCTGCAGCCATTCGGGCATCAGCGGAACGGGTATAACCATGCCAGCAAAAAATTCACCAGCAACCGCAATCATCAACGTAGACCCCGTTGGCGACATCGTCCAAAATACAGAGATATAGATCAGCATCGAAATAGCAACGATCACCAGCAAGCCCAATATAAGCGTGGTTAGAAAAAGCAACAACGCCATCAAGGTAGGCGGCAAGCTTAGCCGGTATGGCTCCGGCAGGACGAACACGATGATCAGGAGCGGGAAGCATCTCAGTAAAGCACTGGATATTCGTTGAGCTAGCAGCTTGGCGTACCAAAAAGGGTAGATCTCGCAGGGGCGGCACAATTCATAAGCAATGTTTCCGGTGGTAATCAGCTGAAAGATTTCGTTATCGCGGAACCACAGCATGATAAACGCCAGAAATATTTGCTGCAGCCATACATACGTGATGAGCTCCTTTAAGGAAATCGGCAGCACCACAGTGCTTTGGCTGTAAAAGGCGGCAAAAATCATAATAAATATGAAGCCAAAAAATAGCTGGGTTGCCATACCAGCCAAAGCGGCAGCACGATATTGCAAGCCCATAATAAAGCGCAGCCTCCAGATGGAGAGGTAAGCATTCATATTTGATGCTCCTTATACAGCTGGAGAATTAATTCATCGACTGGCGTGGTTTCAATAGCTACATCGATAAGCTCCACCTGCTCGGATAATCGGGATATGACACCAGCAATAGCAACATGCTCCGTATCAAAGCTATACACGGCTCGCTCTGGTGTCCAAGAGAGCCGTGCTGCACCGGAAATATCGATTGGCTGCATATATTCACGGTAATCGACCGTAATCGTTCGCTGCGTACCGAATCGATTGCGCAGCTTGCCCAGCGTACCATCGTATAATAGAGCGCCTTTGCCAATCATCAGAATGCGGTCGGCCAGTGCCTCAATATCACTCATATCATGGGTGGTCAAAATAACGGTCACACCACGCTCTTTATTGATGGTTTTAATGAATTTGCGGACAGCGAGCTTGCTTACCGCATCAAGCCCAATAGTGGGTTCGTCCAGAAACAAAATTTGTGGGCTATGAAGCAGCGAAGCAGCAATTTCGCAGCGCATCCGCTGCCCTAAGCTTAATTGCCTTACAGGCACATGTAGAAAATCATTCAGCCCTAACGTTTCCACAAGCATGCTTAGATTGGCTTTGTAGGACACGGTGGGGATCTTGTAGATATCCCGTAGCAGCTCGTAAGAATCGATAACGGGCACATCCCACCACAATTGGGAGCGTTGTCCGAATACCACACCAATATTGCGGACATACGCTACCCGATCCTTCCAAGGCGTGTAACCCATGACCGAACATGTTCCACAATCAGGGACCAGGATCCCGCTCATTACCTTGATCGTGGTTGACTTACCTGCTCCGTTGGGACCAATATAGCCGACGATCTGCCCTTCGTCGATTGAAAAAGAAATATTTTGCAGCGCTTCGACAATCGTGTGCTCACGGATGAATAAGGCTTTGGCAGCTTGCTTGATGCCGGCTGACCGTTTAGCGACTTTAAAAGATTTACTAATACCTTCCAGTGAAATCACTTGTTCTCCCACCTTTCTTTTTTCAAAGCTGAGATTTGGGTTATATTAGGTTATAAACGAAGCAACATTAAGAATATAATGGAAATCCAAAAAAAAGACTAGACTATTTCTTTGGCATGTGTTATTCTAATATTATAGTAATTAACCAGCAATTCTAATTTTGGTCAGGAATATCAAAAAAACATATATTTTTTTGTACAAGGCGGATGCTTTGTATTTATTTTCGTTTATGGGGCTATCTACATGATCAAAGATCATAAGATGGTCTTTTTTTCTATTATTAAGCACAAAAAATCCTCTCCAAGGTAAATGTAAGAGGCGATTGCCCATCATTTACACTAGGGAGAGGATTTTCACTTGGCAATTTAGCCATCATGCTTGTAGAAATTATAAATTATTGCATCGATTGTGCTTTTTGCATCTGCTCGATCAGTTGTTGCATTTCAGCTTTTTCTGCTGGTGTCATGCCTTCAAACACATCATCCGGAATTTCTAAATTGGGCATTGCTCCGCTTGGGGGCATCATAGGACTCGTAGGAACTCCGAATGCTCCCAAAAGCGCGCTGTTTTTTGCCATGAAGTTCTGTGCATTGATACCAACCTCTTGCAGCAACTGAAGGCGCTGCTGGTCAGTGAGCTTACTCGCATCAATCGAATTGTCTGCGGTCATTACCGGCATCTTCACTTCAGTGATCGTTTCCTGCTTAGTGTGAAGCTTGAAGCTAATGCCTTTAACCTCACTTTGACCCTGCACATTCGTGAAATTCAGTTTCACATCAACATTGGAATCCTTAGCTGTGCCGGTTTTGGTAGTGTCTATATTCATCGATCCTTTAATAGCTCCTGCATCCTTACTAGTGCCGGGAACCGTAATATTGAAATTGAAAATTCCTGCTTCCTTGGTGTCGCTCTTTTGCAGGTCATAATCCACATTTGCCAGAAATGCTTGATTGGCAGCACTTGTGCCATAGGGTTTAACATCCATTACAAATTTACCTTTACCGCCGCTGTTGCCAACATTGGATGCATTCACAATCTTCATTTCGCCGCCTTCGCCTTTGTCGTCCTTAGAGCTAACGAAGAAAAGCGTTTGGTTAACAGCTGCAGCGTCCTTCCACCCAGCGGCCTTTATAAGCATCGCATTGTTTTGGCCACTTTCGTTCTTAGCCGTAAAGGCAAATTTGCGTTCTAAAATTTTATGATTTCCATCTACATATAGAGTCATCGTAGCACCATCGGCAATATTGCCTTTATCGGCTGATATTTTCATATCCTCAACGGATTTTTTCCAATACGCCAAAAACTCTTCTTTGCTGGGCTCCTGTGTGGGATAACCGCTATCGTTCAGCAGTAAAGCTACATTTTTAGTACGTGTGTAGACCAAATCCTGAAGCACAGTATCTGCCAGTAATTGTTCAACGAAGCTGCTCGTAAGGCGTTTGATATCGGCTTGATTAAAAGTTACGATAACTTCAGTGGCTTCTATACGCGTGTTTTCTTCCTCCAGAACCCCGTTTTTGTTCATTGTTACTTGATTAGGGTCAATATTATCTGCATAAAGCTTCCCATAGGGCATGAAAACAGCGGTTAGCTCCTCTTCCTTTATGTATACGGCATTAACCAAATCATTATAAGATAGCACTTTTTTCGGCAGGTTATTGGTGCCCATTTCATTTTTCAGTGCATCCAGATCCTTGGTATTTACATAGAGATACTTTGCATACAGCTCGGGAACACGCAGCGCCATTTTTTCAGGGTCAATAGCTGCTTCCAGGTTAATAAAAGGATCGGCGCCAACGGCTAAACTAATTTTAGTAAGGGTTTGGTTCGTTTTTGCATTCTGTTCAACATCAAAGCCCAATTTAATTTTTTTAATGGTCTCCATAACCTTACTCAGCTCTGCATTGGGGCTAGCCAGATCTATAGTTACATCCGATATATCCACAACCGAGTGGAGGGGTTTATCCAATAAAGGTAGCACCTCGGCTTCATATTGCTTTTTCACAGCTTGCAGCGACTCCTTAGCTGAACTGAGATTGTTCATTTCCGCTTGCAGGTACAACGTTTTAGGGCTTTTGAACATATCGAACTTGGCATAAGCTACTGCTGACCCTGCGGCGACTAAAATAAGAACCAGCACGATAATCAAAACCACCATCAATGGCTTTTTACTTCTTGGACGCGCCGTTTGCATGCCCACTGTACTTGGATTTTCAAAAGATGACATCAATGAATTCCTCCCGAATTTAATTCTCTATTTATCTAATTTTTCCTTACTTATTACCGTTAACCTTATTATTCCAACTTTAAACACAAAAAAAAAAACCACCCTTTCCCGCCTGGGAAAAAAAGCAGCTTTCAATTAACAATTGAAAAGCTATTCCGCATAAGTCACAGTAATCGGTATTACCTTTCATTTAATTTGCCTGCTATTAACGACCTTATTGGAACAACCCCCTTGCCAATAACGTAATAATCATAATCGATCCGCAACGAATAGTAACACTAAGTGAAGCTCCCATTAAAGGAAGATAGGCTCCCGAAGGATTTTGCGGCTTAAGCATTCCATAAACACGATAAATCGGAATCATTGTAATCAACGCGATCAACGAATAATAGGGCAATACTCCAAAAGCGACACATACTAACAGCGACAGGAATGCCAGGATCAACAAAAACCGCGAAAACTGGATTGCACGTTGCTCTCCCCATACTACAACCAATGTGTTTTTGCCTGCCTGCTTATCCGACTGCCAGTGTAGAAAATGGTGGTTATATAAGATTAAGGTCGTTAAAAGGCCAATCGGCAGAGATAATAAAAACGCACGATAATCCAACTGCATCGTTTGTACGAAGTAGCTGCCCATAATCGGCAATATCCCAAAGGACAACAAAATCGCTGCTTCACTATAGCCTTTCCCTCTATAACCGAATTTTAAAGGCGGAGCCACATAGAAATAGGCAATTAATCCACCCAAGCCACCAAAAACCAGCACGAACCAACCGGCAAAATAACTAAGGATAAGGCCGCAAACCAGAGCAATAAAAAATAAGCTCCAGGTAAGGATTGAAAATATTTTCTCTGACATGGTACCATTAGCCAAAAAACCGGAATTCGTAGAAATCATCGTTTCCGTTTCTTTGGCCACAACATCTACACCACTACGATAATCCCATAGGTCGTTAATCATATTAGAGAAAAGATGGGCGGCTCCAGCCCCAATCAGTGTGATAATAAACAGCCACGGATGAAAAGTGCCCTTCCAAGCATAGGCACCTAATGCGCCAAGGATAATAGGAATTAACATAACAGGAATTACTTGAAATCTGCTCGCTTTCAAAAAAGTATTCAGCTTATCCATTTCATACTCCTTTCCAGAACAAGATTAAAAAGAACCGAAAATTTATCGGTTCTTTCGGTTTTGGTTCATATATTCATTAATTTTTTTATCAAGAATCATACTGAATTCTACAATTTCTGGGGATGATAAGCTTTTATTAGTAAGAACCATAAGCTCCAATTGTCTGCGTAAACTATCAATTTCTTCTTCTAGCAAACGGATATCGGAGACTTGCTTCCTGGTTCGAAATGACCATTTGGCTTGCTCATCATTTTCCCGGATCCAACCGACGCGTCTATACTGTCGGAGCTGATATTCTGGAAAAGCCATATTCCTTCCTCCCTTAAACCATATCTTAATCTATCGGTTTCTAAAAAGTAATTTATAAACGAAACTAATATACTATAAAGATACCAGCTTTTTAGCAGGAAGGAAATGACTTATTTTGTCGTAAAATGGCGAAATTACAACTTTTTAATAAAGTTTCCAATGCGATCAATCGCTTCGATTAATTGGTTGACCGAATATGCATAAGAACAACGGATAAAGCCTTCTCCACCTAATCCAAATGCATCCCCCGGCACAACAGCTACATTGGCTTCAAGAAGCAGGCGTTGAGCAAATTCTTCCGAGCTCAAGCCGGTCGAAACAATCGATGGGAATGCATAGAAAGCACCCTGGGGCTCATGGCATTGTAAGCCGATTTCACGAAAGTTATGGACAACAAGGCGGCGGCGTTGATTGTAGGATTCTACCATGCGGTCTTTTTCCTCCATACCATTCTTCAAAGCCTCCAGAGCAGCGACCTGCCCCATAGCCGGAGCGCACATTACTGTATATTGGTGGATTTTGAGCATAGCCGAGATCAGGTCGGAATGTCCGCAGGCATAACCCAATCGCCATCCGGTCATCGCAAATGCTTTGGAAAAGCCACTGACCAGAATGGTACGGTCCCGCATTCCAGGCAATGCAGCGAAGCTCACATGCTTTTCTTCATAGGTAAGCTCTGCATAAATTTCATCGGATATGACAATCAAGTCATTGTCCTCAACGATTTTGGCAATTGGAAGCCAGTCCTCATAGGTCATTATGCCGCCTGTTGGATTGCTTGGGTAGCTGACAATAAGCACCTTGGATTTGGGCGTTAAGCACGCTTGCAGCGATTCGGCGGTCAATCTGAAGTTATCTTTCGCAAAGGTTTCAATCCCTACAGGAATGCCTCCGCTAATAGCAGTAATTGGAGAATAGGAGACATAACAAGGCTCTGGAATCAGGATTTCATCGCCAGGAATAATTAAAGCCCGCAGTGCCAAGTCAATAGCTTCGCTGCCACCAACGGTAACCAAAACTTCATCCTTGGGCTCGTAAGGAACCTGGAAGGAATCATATAAATACTCAGCTATTGCTTCCCTTAAATCATAAAAGCCGGCATTGGGTGTATATTTCGTATTGCCCCGTTCCAACGAATGTACGGCCGCTTCCCTTACATGCCAAGGCGTGCTAAAGTCCGGCTCCCCTACGCCAAGCGAAATAATATCTTTACTAGCGCTAACAAGATCAAAAAACTTCCGGATACCAGAAGGCTGCATATCCCGCACCAATGGAGCCAAATATCCGGACATGGATTTTACGGAAGCTACGGGTACATTATTTTGCTTGATCATTACTCATCGTCCTTCACGGAGAAATTAACAGGCGTGGATCCTCTTCATGATTTTCGAAGATGATGCCGTCCTGTTTATATTTTTTTAATATAAAATGGGTTTTTGTCGACAATACTCGGTCAATCGGCGATAGCTTGTTAGATACAAAGGAAGCCACTTCCTTGAGTGTTTTGCCTTCAATCTCAACCAGCAAATCATAGGCGCCGGACATCAAAAAAACGGATTTCACTTCTGGATATAAATATATACGTTCCGCAATCGCATCAAAGCCGCGTCCACGTTCTGGTGTAATTTGCACTTCAATTAGGGCCGTCACCTTGTCATCGTCAACCTTTGCCCAATTCACGACTGTCGCGTATTTCACGATAACATTCGCTTCCTCTAGCTCACGGATGGCTCCCGCCACTTCCGCCTCTGAGGCTCCAAGCATAGTTGCAATTAACGAAGGTGACATTCTCGCGTCTTCCTTCAATAGGTCAATAATGCGAATTTTAAACTGTTCCATTGTTGTGTCCTCCTAAGAGCTTCCTTTGGAAGCTTTCTTCGTAAGCATAAGCTGTAACTGAAAAACTTATTATTCATCTTACACCCAATCGCAACTGTTTTGCAAAATAAAATATTTCTGCTTGGCTCAAACCTGGAAACCAAGCATATGTGGAAAGAACAGCATCGCACTTTCCACTGCTCGCGAATCGCTGGACACACTTCTATTGGACGGACAAGAGCTTCCGCATATAATTGCCAACATCTCTGCCGCGGTATTGCTGTAAAACAGCAATATCATATCGCTGCTCTTCATTAGGGCTGTCCCCCACAAGCTTCGCGGCTCTTCCCAATCCGACCAGCCTGCCTTGGTCATAGGCTGCGACCACAAGAAAGCTATGGCAATAATCTTCATATTGTATCAGGTTGGCTTCCTGATCCTCTTTCATGATAGAAGCCCTTAATTGCTGATAATCGCTTTGAAGAGGAAGCTTGTGCTCCAGTTCGATTTTTATTCCTTCATTGGCCACGTAAATAACGCCACCTTTCTTATTTCCATATAATAATTATACATATAAATGAATATTTATACAACAATAACCAAAAAAAATGCAAACAAAAAACGCCCCTTTTCAGAGACGCTCGTACTTATTCTTATTATCAAGTACATATCCATGCTTGGTGATTTAGAAAATGTCCATGCTTAAGTAACGTTCTCCTGTATCTGGAGCAATACACAAAATCCGTTTACCTTTGCCCAATTGCTTGGCAATCTGCAAAGCCGTCCAAACCGATGCCCCAGCAGACGGTCCTACAAGTATGCCCTCTTCGCTTGCCAAAGCGCGCATCGTGTTTAGGGCATCCTCATCAGAGACTTGGATAATTTGGTCATAAACCTTTGTATTGAGTATCGATGGAATAAAGCCCGGGCTTGTGCCTACCAGCTTATGTGGTCCTGGCTCTCCACCCGATAATACCGGTGAGCCCTGTGGCTCCACGACATAAATCTGAATGGAGGGCAGCTTCTCGCGAAGCACCTCGCCAGTGCCTGTTATGGTACCACCTGTACCCGAAGTAGCAACGAATGCGTCCAGCCTGCCATCCATTTGCTCCAAAATTTCTACGGCCGTTGTTGTCCGATGAATATCTGGATTCGCCTTATTCTCGAATTGCTGTGGAATGTAGCTGTTCGGAATTTGTGCTTGCAGCTCCACCGCCTTTTTGATCGCTCCAGGCATTCTTTCGGCTGCCGGGGTTAGGACCACCTGTGCGCCATAGGCTTTTAATATATTGATCCGTTCTTTGCTCATATTGTCGGGCATAATCAGGATCGCTTTATAACCCTTTGCTGCTGCATTCATAGCTAAGCCAATGCCTGTATTACCGCTCGTCGGCTCAATAATCGTTGCTCCAGGCAGCAATAAGCCATCTTGCTCTGCTTGTAAAATAAGATTATAAGCGGCGCGATCTTTAACACTCCCACTTGGGTTAAAATATTCAAGCTTTACGTAAACCTCAGCATCATTGTCTCCAACCAGCTTGCGAACTCTGACGGCCGGCGTGTCTCCAATAAGCTCTGTGATGTCATTTACCATTCTGCTACTTGCCATGAATAATGCCCCTTCCTTCCTGCAAAAGCACTTCCGCTGCTCTGCCCTCATATCCTATATACTCCACCGAACTAATTTTATAGCTGCTACGTATTTTGTCAAGATAAAATTAAGTTCGAGAGCCTCTTTTTTTACTTCCCAACGTATTGCTTGTGCTTGGGCTGCTATCGAGCCAGTAGGGCTTTTCAATTGTAGCTCCAGGTTCAAGGGTTTTATGCTTGCCAGCTGCTTGACCATGAAGCTTTCGCATGAAAAACCAGGCAATGAGCGGTGAGCTACCGATACCCAATAGCAGGATATTCATCGCTAAAGGTGCGGCTGTGACTGTGACAACGGCAATAAACAGTAGCAGTCCTGTAATCCTTCCGGCATTTAGTGCCAGCTCACGCAGTACAACAAACTCTGCACGGCGTTGAACGCTGTATGCATCCCCGCCAATCGTATCGAATACCGTGGAGGTCATTGGAATGGAATATAGCGGAAAAAACATCCCTACGCCCACCCCAAATGTAAGCAGAGTAGCCAAGTTTACCTTCCAAAAAAAGGGGATAATGACCAATACGATCATAAGCGCACCTATTCCCATGGCAACTCCTCGATATTGCTTTTTTATAAGCTTACCCACTACCATAAAGCTGACTAAAGCGACTCCCGAGGTAATAAGTGCAAAATTACCTAACATCATCTCGCTGCCTGTATTCACATAGACGAGCAATGCGATCATAAATCCGAACACACCTTCACGGATGCCTTGCGCGAGCAGCGCCCAAGCTATAGGCCGCCATGTGGCTCCTTTGTTGCTCATAAGACATTGGATGGCAAATAGCCATTCGTAGGTACCTTCCGTTTTTCGCTTTTTCAGAAAAAAGCTAAACACCGCACACAGTAAAAATATGAGCAACGAGATAGTAAAGATGAGCCTGTATCCGCTGGATGGCTCCATATGGACGATCAAATAACCGGAGATCCAAGGTGCAACCATCCCCGTGCCTGAACCCAGCAGCCCTGTCCAGCCATTGAAACGGTCACGGTTATCGGGATCCGTTACTTCGAAATAAACAACGTTAAAGGCCACCCAAAATAATCCTGATGCTGCACCTTGGATCGTACCCAGAAGGACGTATTGATCCACAGCCCGATCTCCCAGCCACAATACCAGCATATAAAAGCATGCCGACATTCCGATCCCGGCTCGCAGGCAATTCATCTTATTCTGCTCCTTCACCCATTTGCCCGCTAGCCAAAAGACCACACCCATTGTGACATAATTGACTAAGGTAAACCAGCCAATGAGGATATAATCATGCCGCGCCTTCCACAAATAAACACTTACGAACGTGACGGAAAGCGCCGTTGCCGCAGCAAACAAGCCGCTGACCACAAGAAGTATTTTTACCTGGTTGCCAAAAAAATTGGTTCTGGGTCTCATCATTAATCACCTACATGGAAGGAATATAAAGTCTTTGTTAACCTTCCCTATAAATCATTCTTTTATCTCCAATTCTCCAGTGAAAAAAAGGCTGCTTCTGCGCCATTATTGCGCAAAAACAGCCTGCTCCTACTTTTACAAGCACCTTATGTAAGCTGGTTTTTTAACAATTCGACCATCGCCAAGCGATCTTCATCAGCTAATATATAATCCATTTTAAAGCACGACGGGCATACATACACTTTAGTTGTATAGGCCACCTTAAGCAACGGTTGATCCAGCATGACAGGGAGGACAGGTACATATCCTGGAGCCGCGGTTTGCGTTCCGGTAAACATCATAAAGCTATGGCAGTTCGTGCATTCAGGCGGATCCTCTTGTGTAGCAAGTACACGTTGAACGCCTTCTTCGTATTCGTCAAGCCCATCACGATCTTCTTCATCATAATCATCAAGTTCATCGTCTTCTAATTCCTCGTCAATGCTTAACAGCTTCTCTTTATCGTTGTGATCTGCTTTGTTGACGTCCTTACGTTCTTCCTCGTCATCATCTTCATCCGAAGAATCGACCCCAAGCTTCAAGCTGCGATAATCGCTCAATTCATTAAAACAATGCGGACAAGCTTCCTCCGGTCCAAACTCTGGATCCCAAACGATCTCCGTATGGCACCAAGGACACACAAGATCATGTGATTGCTGCATGTATATTCCCCCGGTTTCTTTTCACAATAGTTATGCAAAATTTACAAAATAATAAATGCCTACGCCTACAAATACAAAGGCCAGAATCAGCAGTGTACCCCATAAATATTTCATGCCTTGCCTCCCGAGCCCTTTACACGAGCCTTACGATATACTTGCGCCGACCACATAGGAAATCGAAATCGAAATAATCATGGAAAGCAATCCCACCGCTTTATTATCCTTGCGTATTTCCTCATCAATTTTAAAATAAGGAGTCAGGAACTCAAAAATAAAATAGGCTGCCATGAGCAACACAAATCCATACCCGGTCCAAATCAACGATTGCAGCACGGAATCATTATTCAGAATCGCAAAACGGAATATATTACAAATCCCGAATATTTTACCACCTGTCGCCATCGCTACAGAAACATTGCCTTTTTTAATCTCTTCCCAATCGTTATAACGTGTGACTAATTCAAAGATAGCCACAAACACGATCAGAGCTACAACAGCTACGGAAAAAAAGGCTAACGTCTCGATATACGGATTTGATAACATAACATCCACCTCTTCATTCATCATATCATACCTCACCGTCATGAACAGCTTTTTAGATCACGCCAAGGAACCTGCTACCCATAAAGGTTATCCCACATGGTTGAAGAGACTGAGGCCATTCGCCCCAGTCTCTTCCTTGAATTCGCTATAAATCAAGATTGTTTCTTAGCCTGCATTCTTGCTCTCAGCTCGGCCAGATCATCATCAACACCGCTGCTTTTATCCAAGTTATTCAGTTCATCATCCAGGCTGCGGTTACCGGAGCGAAGCTCGTTGCTTGCTTCTGCTTCTGCTTCCATCTGCAGCACTTTCTCTGACATACGGTCGAAGCCTTTAGCAGCATTGTCAGTACCGAAGCCAGACATAGCTTGGTTAATTTGCTTTTGTGCTTGTGCCGCTTCAGCACGGGCAACCAGCAGGTCTTTCTTATTTTTCATTTTACCAAACTCGCTTTTCATTTCGGTAAGCTGTCCACGAAGGCGGTCTGCATTTTGTTTGGCTACATCATATTGAGTCTTCATTTCATCAAAACGGATTTGGTACTCCTTCTTATCCTGCAAAGCACGACGCGCCAAATCCTCATTGTTTTGCTCCAACGCTCTCATGGCTTGCTGGTCACGCTTGTCTACCATCTGTCCAGCTTCTTCAAACTGCTGCTTAAATTTCTTTTCTACCGCAATTTGTTTGGCTACGGCAACTTCAGCCTCGTTAATGTCTTGCTCCATATCACGTAAAAATTGGCTTAGCATTTTAACCGGGTCTTCCGCCTTGTCCAGCAAATCATTAATTGAAGCCATTGTCATATCACGAAATCTTTTGAAAATACTCATTAGTAAGTTCCTCCCATGATTTCATTTATTACTTTATAATAATATTATAATCATACGCTCTTCTCGGCGCTACCCTTTATACATACGGACTAAAGGAAAAGGCGTTTCATTTGGCGTTAAAATAATTAAATCCGGTTTCATTTGCTCACATCTAGTTCAACTCGGCCACGGTTACTCCCGTACCACCTTCATTATAATTTCCGATTCGGTAGCTTTTGACATGCTTATGCTTGCGTAAAAACTCGGAAATTCCTGTCCGTAGTACGCCTGTGCCTTTGCCGTGAATAATGAACACATTGCCGAAATTGGCCAGGTACGATTCATCCAAAAAGCGGTCGACCTCAATAATGGCATCCTCCAGATTAGCGCCGCGCAGATCGAGCTCCATACGCGCATTCTCATCGCGTGTCCGCTTCAGACTGGCTGCAACCCGGTGCTGCTTCTGTGCTCCTGCATCTTTGGCAGCTGCCGACTTGATTAGCTCCAAATCTGCAAGCTGTGCCTTCATCTTCATGCTGCCAAGCTGGATCGTAGCTTCATGGTCGTTGACGATCTCCACGATCTGGCCTTTTTGGCGCAGATGGACAACCATCACCTCATCGCCGGGTCCAAGCTTGTCAGGCTTCTTCGCCGCGCTGCGTGCGACTGCTTTCTTCGACCTTAGCTCCGGTACGGCTTGGTCTAGCTTGCGCTTGGCATCACTTAGATGGTGATCCTTGATCCCTATGGCTTCCTCACGCTGCATCCGCCGCAGCTCCGTAATGATCTCATCCGCCTCGCGGCGGGCTTTAGAAATCGCATCCTGAGCTTCACGCTCCGCTTTCTCGAACAGCTTATCGCGCTGTTCCTCAAAACGCTGCTGCTGCGCGGCAAAGCTGGTGCGAAGCTCCTCAGCTTCGCGCCGCAGCTGCTCAGCGGTTAGCCGCTCAGCCTCGGTGATAAGCCGGTTCTCTTCGAGTGTGGCGATCATCGCTTCGACACGCTTGTCTTCTTCGGTCACCTGGCCTCGCGCGTGATCAATAATCGACTTGGCAAGCCCGAGACGCTCCGCGATGGCAAAAGCGTTGCTGCGGCCCGGAACGCCGACCAACAGCCGATAGGTTGGGCTCAAGCTCTGGATGTCGAACTCCATACTTGCGTTAATAATCCCTTGGCGGTCATATGCATATGCCTTCAGCTCGCTATAATGCGTAGTAGCGACAATCCGGCAGCCCATTTTGTGGATGTACTCAAGCAGCGAGATCGCCAACGCCGATCCTTCAGCCGGGTCTGTCCCCGCCCCCAGCTCATCGAGCAGCACTAAGCTTTTTGGTGTCATATCCTTTAAAATACGAATAATATTGCTCATATGGCTGGAAAATGTACTAAGGTTCTGCTCGATGCTTTGCTCATCACCTATGTCCGCGTAAATCGCATCGAACACACATAGCTGGCTGCCTTCCTCTGCGGGCACGAACAGTCCAGACATCGCCATCAACGAAAGCAACCCGACTGTTTTAAGCGAAACCGTCTTGCCCCCTGTATTGGGACCCGTCACAATAATGGTCGTGTAGCGGTTGCCAAGCTCAATATCCAGCGGCACAACCTTATCCGCCATTATTAGTGGGTGGCGGCCTCGCTTAATCTTGATGAAGCCGCGATCATTAAGGATAGGCAATGTGGCTTTCATCTCATGCGCCAGCCCGGCTCTGGCAAAAATAAAGTCAAGCTCGGCTAACACATCCAGGCTTCCTAACAGTTCATCGGCCACTTCCGCTACAAAGGCTGTTAAAATTTGCAATATTTTTTCGATCTCGGCGATTTCCTTAAGCTTCAACTCGCGCACGCGATTGTTCAGCTGCACGACAGCCTCCGGCTCCATAAAAAGAGTCGCCCCAGAAGCGGATTGATCGTGGATCATCCCGCCGAAATGGCTTCTGTATTCCTGCTTCACAGGGATCACGTAACGATCGTTACGAATGGTAACTAAATTATCCTGCAGCATTTTTTGAATCGATGGGGTACGTACCATTTGCTCCAGGCGGTCACGTGCCCGTGTTTCACTGCTCCTCAGCTCCTGACGAATCCGAGCCAGCTCGGGGCTAGCAGAGTCCATGACCTGGGCATTGTCATCGATACATAGCTTGATGCGATCCTCTGTTGTTTTCATTTCGCCAATGCCTTCAGCCAAAGCTAACAATAGTGGCGTTGCATATTCCTCTTGCACCGTTTCCAAAAACCGCTTCAAGCGCCTTCCGCCATAAATCGTATTTGCCACATCAAACAGCTCTGCTGGATTAAGCGTTCCACCGATTCTTGCGCGATGTACGGAAGAGCTGACATCCCGGATTCCGCCAAAAGGAGCGCTTCCCTTTAAACGGTTTACATTAACAGCTTCATCTGTTGCCTTCAGCCGCTGCTTCACTTCTTCGAAGTCTCCACTTGGCAATAGCTTCTCTAACCGTTCTTTACCCAAGCTAGTAGCTGCATGATGGGCACATTTATGTAAAATGGCGGAGAAATCCAATGTTTTTAAAATTTTGGTATTCAACTTTGCTCCTGCCTTTCCTTTCCCTGCATACAGTTTCCATTATATTATATCCAAATCCATTAGGATTAGCGAATTTTTCACTATATGTATTCTCGCCGCAAGGAAGCCTGCATCCCCCATATTATGGCGTTCATAAAGTAAGCCAGCAAAGAAAATAATAAGATTTGCACCGATTCCTTTAATGTTGCTATCACGAAGCCAGTCCGAAATTCTGGACCATGCCTAAAAGGCAGCTTTCTTCGAAAACTCTTAGTCCATGCTTACGAAGTCAGTTTTCTTCGAAAACTCTTAGGAGGTGACAACCAATGCATTTGTTTGGACATCTTGTCAGGTTTATTGTATCTGCTTTGGTGCTGATGTTTGTAAGTTTCATCGTTCCTGCGTTTGAGGTGGGCGGCTTTTGGAGTGCTTTTTTCTTGGCGTTGGTTATCGCTATTGCGGCATGGGTGATCGAAGGGGCGTTTGGCAAAACCATAACCCCCTTTGGCCGCGGCATTGTTGGCTTTATTACGAGCGCATTAATTATTTGGGCGGCCCAATTTGTGGTAAGTGGTGTCACCACAAGTATTATCGGTGCAATTTTGGCAGCTTTAGTCATCGGTATTATCGATTTGTTTATTCCTGTTAAGACCCCCTTCGAACAAGGGCTTAGCGGACGTGAGAAACACAGGTAATCCAATGAACGGCCAAAAATATTCAGTCTGCGGGCTTAAGAAGCCAAGTTCAGCAGACTGAATATTTTTTTCTGTGATTTCAGTCACATCTGTAGAAGATGTATGAAAATTCATCACCAATTCGTCAATAGTCTGTCACTGTATTCCTTATCTATATAAGGTATGATAGCTCTGTTGGGCTATATAAATTATATTTTGGAGGGATTACTCTTGAAAAAGATTATTGTATTGGCTTTATCCATTAGTTTGATGTTCGTTATGTCGGCATGCGGCCAAAAAGCTGCAACTCCTGCAACTGCGCCTGCGCCCGCAACAACCGGCTCTGCACCTACAGCTGCCGCACCTGCCGCTTCTGGTGCTCAGCAAGTGAAATTGGTAGCAAGCAATTATAAATTTGACCAAGCTGAATATAAAGTAAAAGCTGGCCAGGATGTCACCGTTACTTTGGACAACAAAGAAGGCATGCATGGAGTAGCCATTGATGCTTTTAAAGTGAAGTTGGACGGTTCCAATAAAACAGCGACATTTAAAGCTGACAAACCAGGAACGTATGATATCGTATGTAGTGTTCCTTGCGGCTCAGGCCATATGACGATGAAATCCAAGCTGATCGTGGAATAGTAGCACAAATAGCCAACATTATAAAAAAAGAGCCAATCCTTATCATGTGAATGATAGGTGGCTCTTTTTGCTATGGACAGTTATTTATTTATTCCGCCTGCTCTCTGAGATCCAATGCTGCAGGACTGAACGGATTCACTTTGGTTTTGCTATCCCATAGCTCATTAAGCTTGTCACTGACGGATGGCAACGCATTGACAATATGGGGAGCAAATGTCGATTCTTTCAATAATCTTTGCGAAGTTTCATTAGGAATAACAATCATTACATTTACGATCACTATGACAATCAACGCAGCCTCTGCCAACCCCAGTAAAGCACCTGACCATTGGTTGATCGTTTTGATACCCGGTGTCAATGTAATCCAATGCAGGATTCTTCCCACAATACTTAAAGCAATTTTTACTACAAATAGCAGCAGCCCAAAAGCAATTGCATTAGACACATAAGTATCAAGATGAAGCCCTTTTAAAAAGGATCCATATTTTTCGTACGCTTCGGAATTAGCTGTGGAAAGCACCCCTGCAATCCAAGGTGCTATATCTTTATAGAAGGTAAAAGCCACTATATAAGCAATAAAAAGTCCTGCGATGGATACCAATTGGCTTACAAAGCCGCGGTAATAACCTAATATTAATCCTGCCACCACCAGTACAGCTACAGCCCAGTCCAACCCATTCATACCTATTCCCCGCTTATTCTTTCTCTACAAGCTCAATCCATTCGTTATACTCAACTTGCAGCTTTTCGTATTCTGTCTTCAATTCCTGAAGATCGTTAAATACGCGCTCGGCTCGCTCTCTATGCTCATCATATTGATTTTGCAGTGTCAGCTGTTCCACCGATTGCTCATTATATTGATCTTGAAGCTCATTATAAAGCTCGACTTGTAGCTGTAGTTCTTCTTGCTGGCTTGTAAAATGACGGTTGATCTGGTCAATCTGGGCTGACGATTCTTCGGCAGTACGTTGCCAGTGCTGGCTTTGTTTTTCCAGCTCTTCGATCCGCGGCTGCTGATTATTTAGTAGCTCTTGCAGCTCTTGATACTGCTCAAACTGTTTATTGTAACGTTGTTCTAGCTCGAAAAACCTCTCGGTGCCTTGATTCAATTGCAGTTCCATTGTCGCCGCGGCTTCTGCTCTACCTTGAAGCTGCTCCTGAAGCACATGGCTTCGTTGTTCTAATTGAATTATGGCTTCTTTATTTTGTTGACTTTGCTCTTTGAGCTTGGCTTGCAATTCTGCCATCTGTCCTTCTAGCTCACTATAAAGCTCTTCATGCACTTCCAGCTCTTCCCGTTGATCCGATACAATCTTACGTTGCTCGTCCAACTGGCTGTTTAATTCATCAGCCCGGCGTTGCCACTGGCCTGCACTCTCCTGTAGCTGCTGCTGGTGAGCTTGCTGCTCATTGAGCTGCGCCTGCAAACCTTCCTGCTCATTACGGAGCCCTGCCATCAGCTGCTGATGCTCAGCAAGCTGCTGGACCAGCAGTTCCTCATGCTGACGTTGCTTGTGCAACACAGCTTCATGCTGTTCGCGCTGCTCTTGCAGCATGGCTTCGTGCCATTCCTGCTGCTCGCGTAACGCTTGCTCTTTCTGCGTTTCGAGTTCACGTAGCGCCTGCTCGTTCCTCGCTACTAGCTCAGCTTCACGATCACGCCGCTCTGCCTCGCTCCGCTCCCGTTGCTCTTGCAGCGCCGCTTCGTGCCATTCCTGCTGCTCGCGTAACGCTTGCTCTTTCTGCGCTTCGAGTTCACGTAATGTTTGCTCGTTCCTCGCTACTAGCTCAGCTTCACGATCACGCCGCTTAGCTTCACTCTGATCTCGCTGCTCTTGCAGCACAGCTTCGTTCCACTCCTGTTGTTCAAGCAACGCTTGTCCCCTCTGTGCTTCCAGCTCTGTCTCGCGTGCTCTCAGCGCCTCATCACTCCGCTCCAGCTGCTCACGCAACGCTTGCTCCCTCTTCGCTTCCAGCTCACGTTGCTCAGCTTCAATACGCTCCCGCTGCTCTTGCAGCACAGCTTCGTTCCACTCCTGCTGCTCGCGCAACGCTTGCTCCTTCTGTGCTTCCAGCTCCGCCTCGCGTGCTCTCAGCGCCTCACCGCTTCGCTCTTGCTGCTCACGCAATGCTTGCTCCCTCTGCGCTTCCAGCTCCGCCTCGCGTGCTCTCAGTGCCTCACCGCTTCGCTCTTGCTGCTCACGCAACGCTTGCTCCTTCTGCGCTTCCAGCTCCGCCTCGCGTGCTCTCAGTGCCTCACCGCTTCGCTCTTGCTGCTCACGCAACGCTTGCTCCTTTTGCGCTTCCAGCTCACGTTGCTCAAATTCGGTTCGCTCCCGCTGCTCTTGCAGCACAGCTTCGTTCCACTCCTGCTGTTCGCGTAATGCTTGCTCCCTCTGCACTTCCAGCTCCGCCTCGCGTGCTCTCAGCGCTGCCTCGCTTTGCTCCCTCTGCTCGCGCAACGCTTGCTCACTTCGAGCTTGCTCAGCTTCATTACGCTCTCGGTGCCCTTGCAGCGCTACCTCGCTTCGCTCTTGCTGCTCACGCAACGCTTGCTCACTTCGAGCTTCCAGCTCACGTTGCTCAGCTTCACTACGCTCTCGTTGCTCTTGCAGCACAGCTTCGTTCCACTCCTGCTGTTCGCGTAATGCTTGCTCCCTCTGCGCTTCCAGCTCCGCCTCGCGTACTCTCAGCGCTACCTCGCTTCGCTCCTGCTGCTCACGCAACGCTTGCTCACTTCGAGCTTCCAGCTCACGTTGCTCAGCTTCACTACGCTCTCGTTGCTCTTGCAGCACAGCTTCGTTCCACTCCTGCTGTTCGCGCAATGCTTGATCCCTCTGCGCTTCCAGCTCCGCCTCGCG
>NZ_JAAOIW010000002.1:240083-811910 GCF_011440305.1 Paenibacillus agricola
CGCGTGCTCTCAGCGCTGCCTCGCTTTGCTCCCTCTGCTCGCGCAACGCTTGCTCGCTCCGCGCTTCCAGCTCACGTTGCTCAGCTTCACTACGCTCTCGCTGCTCTTGCAGCACAGCTTCGTTCCACTCCTGCTGTTCTCGCAATGCTTGATCCCTCTGCGCTTCCAGCTCCGCCTCGCGTGCTCTCAGCGCTGCCTCGCTTTGCTCCCTCTGCTCGCGCAACGCTTGCTCGCTCCGCGCTTCCAGCTCACGTTGCTCAGCTTCACTACGCTCTCGCTGCTCTTGCAGCACAGCTTCGTTCCACTCGTGCTGTTCGCGCAATGCATGATCCCTCTGCGCTTCCAGCTCCGCCTCGCGCGCTCTCAGCGCTGCCTCGCTTTGCTCCCTCTGCTCACGCAACGCTTGCTCTTTCTGCGCTTCCAGCTCACGTTGCTCAGCTTCACTACGCTCTCGCTGCTCTTGCAGCACAGCTTCGTTCCACTCCTGCTGTTCGCGCAATGCTTGATCCCTCTGCGCTTCCAGCTCCGCCTCGCGCGCTCTCAGCGCTGCCTCGCTTCGCTCCTCCTGCTCAAGCAACGCTTGCTCGCTCCGCGCTTCCAGCTCACGTTGCTCAGCTTCACTACGCTCTCGCTGCTCTTGTAACGCTGCCTCGCTTCGCTCCTGCTGCTCACGCAATGCTTGCTCTTTCTGCGCTTCCAGCTCACGTCGCTCAGCTTCACTACGCTCTCGCTGCTCTTGCAAAACAGCTTCGTTCCACTCCTGCTGTTCGCGCAACGCTTGATCCCTCTGCGCTTCCAGCTCAGCCTCGCGTGCTCTCAGTGCCTCACTGCTTCGCTCCTGCTGCTCACGCAATGCTTGCTCTTTCTGCGCTTCCAGCTCACGTCGCTCAGCTTCACTACGCTCTCGCTGCTCTTGCAGAACAGCTTCGTTCCACTCCTGCTGTTCGCGCAACGCTTGATCCCTCTGCGCTTCCAGCTCAGCCTCGCGTGCTCTCAGTGCCTCACCGCTTCGCTCCTGCTGCTCTTGCAGTGCTGCCTCGCTTCGATCCTGCTGCTCACGCAATGCTTGCTCTTTCTGCGCTTCCAGCTCACGTCGCTCAGCTTCACTACGCTCTCGCTGCTCTTGAAGCACAGCTTCGTTCCACTCCTGCTGCTCACGCAATGCTTGATCCCTCTGCGCTTCCAGCTCCGCCTCGCGTGCTCTCAGTGCCTCACCGCTTCGCTCCTGCTGCTCTTGCAGTGCTACCTCGCTTTGCTCCCTCTGCTCGCGCAACGCTTGCTCGCTCCGAGCTTCCAGCTCACGTCGCTCAGCTTCACTACGCTCTCGCTGCTCTTGCAGCACAGCTTCGTTCCACTCCTGCTGCTCACGCAATGCTTGATCCCTCTGTGCTTCCAGCTCCGCCTCGCGTGCTCTCAGTGCCTCACCGCTACGCTCCTGCTGCTCTTGTAGCGCTGCCTCGCCCCGCTCCTGCTGCTCGCGCAACGCCTGCTTACTTCGAGCTTCCAGCTCACTTTGCTCAGCTTCGCTACGCTCTCGCTGTTCTTGTAGCGCTGCTTCGCTTCGCTCTCGCTGCTCTTGTAGCGCTACCTCGCTTCGCTCCTGCTGCTCACGCAACGCTTGCTCTTTCTGCACTTGCAGTTCAACGTACAGCTCCTGCTGTAGCTGTAATTCTTCCATCCCACTATTTAATTCGCGCTGCAAATTGCCAACTTGCTCACTTTGCTCACGCAACTGATTCTCAATTTCTTCTTTACTTTGCTGCTCTTGCTCTAATCGTACATGTAAATCTTTAAAGCGTTCACCTTGCTCCTGTAATTGGTTCTCAATTTCTTCCTTATATAGCTGCTCCAGCTCTAATTGTTCCTGTAATTGCTTCAAATGCCCAGCTTGCTCGCGCAGTTGGCTAGCGATTTCTTTTTTCTGTTGCTTCTCTTGCTCCAAATGCTCCTGTAATTCGCGGATACGAGCTTCGCTTTCATCAATCTGCAATTGCAAGTTCTCTTGCTGCTGGCGGCTCTCATTTAATTGCCCGGCATGCTCAGCAAGAAGCTTCGCCTGCTCGTCATTCAGCTCCTGAAGCTGATTTTGCAGCGCTGTATTGCGTTCCTCGCCCTCGCGATGTTGTCCATCCAGCTCTTGGTATAGCTCAAGCTGCAGGTCGTATTCATCCTGGCGAAGCCTGATCTGCTCCTGGAGCTGATCATTTTGCAGGCTTATTTCTTCCAACTGCTGCTGTCGTTCCGCATATTGCTGCAGCAGCTCCTGCGCTTCGCCTTTCCGTTCCTCAAGCTCTGTACGAAGCCCTTTTAGCTCGCTCTGTCCCTGCCACAGCTCCTTCTCTAGTACTTGTCTGGCTTCAGCTTCTTTGCTTATCACAGTATCCTTCTCATCCAACTGGGCAAGCAGGCTGTCCTGCTCCTTTGTTTGCTGCTCAAGCATCTCCTCGAGCAATTGCTTTTCTTCCAAACGCTCGGCTAACTGCTTCGCAGCTGCAATCGACCGCTCCGTAAGCTCTGCAAGCTCCAGCTCTTGCAGTTGACTGCGTTCTTCCAGCTCTTCGCCAATAAGCTGCAAAGCCTTCAATTGCTCATCAGCAGCTAGCTGCTGGGCTTCCAGTTGTTCGTAAGAAGCCTTACGTTCTGCTTCTAATTGTTCCTTGCTCGCTTCACGTTCTGCCTCCAGTTGTTCCTGGCCTGCTTTGCGCTCAGCTTCTAGAATTTCCTCCGAAGCTTCACGTTGCACTTGAATTTGGCTTTCTGCAGCCAGTCGTTCTGCTTCTAGTTGCTCCTCGTAAGCCAGCCGCTGTGCTTCCAGCTGCTCCTTAGAGGTCTGTCTGAGGGTACCCAGCTGTTTTTCCAGCCTAGTGCGGGCTTCGCGCTCTTCAAGCTGTTGGGCTTCCAGCTTTTTGCGCATTTGCTCAAACTCTTTTGCAGACGCTTTCAACCTCTCTAGCTCGGCTAATGCCTGCGTACGTTCACTTTCTAACTGAAGGCTTCCTGCCTCAAGCTCCTGTACATGGTCTCGTTGCTGCTCCAAATCTTGCAATAGCCGGACATGCTGCTCCTGTAAACCGGTTAGCTCCTTGAGCGATTTTTCCATTTCCTGCTGCTTCGTCTGCATTTGCTCTAGGCTATCTTTAATTTTGCAATAATCATCTGACATATGAACCGCCGCCAAAACAGCGATTTTTGGTGTATCCAAACGCGGGGAGCCCGCGGAAATTTTTTCCATCTGTTCATTAACTTGCGCCACAACACGTTTCATATGGGGAACACTCGTCTGTGCAACCAGCTTATATGGGCTTCCAAAAATATCTACCGTCATTCGTACTTTGTCTTCACTACTCACAACAAGCTCTCCTTTCGGAAATTCGCCCTAACTATTGTTTGTATCTTGAGTAAATCGATCCAAGCATAGCAAATTCCTCGTATCTCAATTAGTTCGATACGAGGAGGCTTTTTTCCTGCTATGTCAAGGCATTTTCGTTATTTTCCAATACATGGAATAAAGGCTCGGTGCAGTTTACTTTCTAAGCTCGGCTCCAAAGGATTCCTCTAGAGATGCCACCACACGTGCATGAAGCTCACTAACCTCTTCATCCGTTAAAGTGCGCTCAGCTGTCCGGTACACGAGCGCCAAAGCGACGCTTTTTTTATCCATACCAAGGCGGTCTCCCGTATAAATATCAAACACCTGGATCGATTCCAACAAAGCGCCCGCCACTTTCTTGGCCGCAGCTGTCAGCTCACCAACTTGAACCTTGCGGTCCACGACAACAGCCACATCCCGTCCTATCGAAGGGAATCGTGGGAGAGGACTATACGTAATTTGCTCATCTGCATATAGGGCTAATGCGTTAAAATCAACCTCCAGCACATAGGTATCCGCCAAATCCTTCTGTTGTTGAAGTGCTGGATGCAGCTGACCGATCGTTCCAATTACTAGGGTGCCTTCTGGCGTTGCCAGCGTAATATCGGCTGTTCTACCCGGATGGAAGCCGTCTTGTACAGCTGCCACATATCCGGTAATACCGGCAATGCCCAAGTAGTCCACAAGGCTTTCAAAAACGCCCTTCAAATCATAAAAATCTACATCAACAGACTTTCCGCTCCAATGCGTAGCCTGACGTTTGCCAGTTAACAAAATAGCCAGCATAAGCCGCTCATCCGGCAACTCGGTTAAAGCCGTTTCGTCGGTTACGAATATCCGTCCAATCTCGAATAAAGCAACATCATCCGTATTACGGTTGCGGTTATACGAGGCAGCCTCCAATAAATTCGGAATTAAGCTTGTACGAAGCGTACTGCGTTCCTCGCTCATCGGCATGGACAAAGCAATTGGCTTTGCCGCTTTGAAGGCTCCTGGGAAATCGCTAATTTGCTGGGGATGCGTAAACGAATACGTGACCGCCTCATACAATCCGCTTCCTGTAAGCAAGGTGCGAGCCAAACGACGGATCGATTGCTCCTTGTTAAGCGCACCCGGAGTCGTTACACCTGTCATCAAGGTTGTAGGAATATTATCGTAGCCATAAAGCCTTGCTACTTCTTCAATCAGGTCAACACCACGTGTGATATCGCCGCGTCGGCTAGGAACGTGTACATTGAACTTTTCACCCTGCAAGTCTACCACAAAATGCAGCCGTCCAAAAATCGCCTTCACCTCTTCGGTGGACAATGCCGTACCTAAGTAGTCATTAATCCGGCTCACGCTTATTTCGATCTGCACTGGCTTATGCTCTTGGGCGATGGACTCTACTACGCCTGAAGCGATCTGTCCACTGGCGTATCGACCCATCAGGAATGCAGCACGGTGTAAAGCAGGCAGCACCGCTTCTGGGTTAGCTTCCTTCTCAAAACGTTGCGAAGCTTCAGAACGAAGCCCCAGCTGGCGTGATGTTTTACGGACGGTCCCGCCATCAAATTTAGCCGATTCCAGCAAAATCCGTGTAGTTCCGCCTGTAACCTCGGAGTTCTCGCCACCCATAACGCCGGCAATTGCGACCGGCTTCATGCCGTCTGTAATGAGCAGCATATGTGGCTCCAATGTGCGTTCTACACCATCCAAGGTAAGAAGCTTCTCACCTTGCTTGGCCAAACGGACATCAATATGGCCATTTTCCAGCTTATCCGCGTCAAAGGCATGCAACGGCTGTCCATACTCCAGCATCACGTAGTTCGTAATATCCACGATGTTGTTGATCGGACGCAAGCCCGCTGCCATCAACCGGTTTTGCATCCATAATGGGGAAGTGCCAACCACTACGCCTTCAATCAATTTCGCCGCATAATGCGAGCATTGCTCCTTCGCCGTAATTTCCACCGAAATATGGGCTGATGCCTGGCGAGTTGAATGGGCTCCTTCGCTCGCACTGCCGGCTCCATTCGCAGCCCCTTGCTCGGCATCCGGCAGCAAGATTGGCCTGCCCAGTATCGCCGCGATTTCGTAAGCCGCCCCCAGCATGCTGAGGCAATCTGAACGATTCGGTGTCAGGTCAAGATCCAGTACATGATCATTAATCGCCAGCACATCGAGAATGCTTAGCCCAATTTCTGTATCCTCGGGAAGCACCAGAATGCCCTCTTGAATTTCCTTCGGTAGCAGCTTATCGTTAAGGCCAAGCTCTTTGGCTGAACAGATCATGCCTTGGGATTCCACACCACGCAGCTTCGCACGTTTAATGTTTAAGCCATCCGGCAGCTTGGCGCCGACTATGGCCACAGGCACCTTTTGCCCAGCCTCCACATTTTTCGCCCCACAGACGATTTGCAACTCCTCGCCCTGGCCTACATCGACCTTACATACGCTTAATTTATCAGCATCGGGATGCTTTTCGCGGGACTTCACGAAACCAACGTACACACCCTCTACACCTTTATTGCGATTTTCCACAAAATCCACTTCAACGCCACTGCGCGTTAGCTTTTCCGCCAATTCCGCAGCCGTAAATCCACTCACGTCCACATATTGGGACAGCCATTGATAAGAAACCTTCATGCAGGTTCACGCTCCTCTCGTTTAGATATGTGCGAATTGCTTCAGGAATCGAAGGTCATTCGTATAAAAATGTCGTATATCTTCAATATCATATTTCAGCATCGCAACCCGCTCTACACCCAGTCCAAACGCAAAACCGCTATATTCCTCAGGATCATAGCCCGCCATCTCCAACACGCGCGGATGCACCATCCCGGAACCCAGAATCTCCAGCCAACCTGTCTGCTTGCATACACGGCATCCCGCGCCGCCGCACATGGAGCAGGTTACATCCACTTCAGCACTCGGCTCTGTAAAAGGAAAAAAGCTCGGCCGCATGCGAATCTTAGTATCCTGACCGAATAGCTCCTGCACAAATTGCAGCAAAGTTCCCTTGAGGTCGCTCATCCGAATATTGCGGTCAATAACCAGCCCTTCGATTTGGGTGAACATATGACTATGTGTAGCATCGTCGTCATCGCGGCGGTATACGCGCCCTGGGCAAATAATCCGAATCGGCCCTTGGCCCTTCATCTTCTCCATCGTGCGAACCTGCACAGGGGAGGTCTGCGTACGCATTAAAATATCTTCGGTGATATAAAAGGAATCCTGCATATCGCGTGCCGGATGGTTTTTCGGTAAATTCAGCGCTTCGAAATTATAGTAGTCCTGCTCAACCTCAGGGCCTTCTGCTACCGTATAGCCCATCCCGATAAAAATATCCTCAATCTGCTGGATTACCTTGCCCAGCGGATGCATCGCACCGATAGCTCCAGGCTTGCCCGGCAATGTGACATCGATGGTTTCGGCGCGCAGCCTTAATTCCGTCTCCGCCTGCTGGTACTCGGCTTGCTTGCTTTCGATAACCGCTTCAATGGCGCCGCGCACATCGTTAGCCACCTGCCCAATCGCCGGACGCTCCTCTGCACTTAAAGCTCCCATGCCCCGCAGAACCTCGGTTAGCGGACCTTTTTTGCCCAAATATTTAATGCGCATCTCATTTAATTGCTGTTGGCTCGCCACCTGCGCCAATTCCAATAAGGCTTCCGCCTTTAAAGCTTCTAAACGCTCTTTCATTGTTTCTCCTCCTTGGCATTTTGCTTTAGCAAAATTATCTTCGTAAGCATTTCTGAGTTTTCGCAAGAAAACTTGCTTTTAGGCGTTTCTGTTTTTTTGCTTTTAGCCCTACTAGCCCCAAAAGCCCGGGGGTGAAAACCAGCGAAGTGGCCAGGGTGTTCAGGAGATAGCGTAGCGGTGCCTTTGTTCCTTGGAACAACAGCAATCGGAGGAACACCTTGGCCACGCAGCGAGCCTTTCCCCCGAACGCACAAAAAAAACGTTCCCCATCCCGGAAAGGGACGAAAACGTCGTGGTACCACCCTTGTTTCGAAAAGCATGCGCATGAGATTACAGCATCCACGACGTGGGTACCTTAAAAACAAGCGTGCATTCCGCTTCATTGATCATAACGGTTCTAGAACGCGAACGTCCATAGCCGGTTCCCTCTACTTGCCGCCGGCCGAGGCCGTAGTTTCAAAGGACTGCTCAGGAGTGAACTTCGACAGCCTATTTCTGTAGAACCGCTCTCAATCTCCGGCGGCTCCTCCCTGTATAGAGGCACTGTTTACTTTTCTCCGTCAACGCATTTCATGGTATATAATTATTAGCAGTATTATATGCAAATTAAGCCGAGGTTGCAAGTAAAAGCATTACTATCATCTATTAAGATTTTAATAAGCTGTCCATTTCACTCTTCAGCAAAAGATATCTATGCGTGCTTCTCATAATTTTAATTTTGGTAAGGCAATGTTTATCCACATAGGTTTTCATGGCATCTTTAGATAATCCCAGTAAGGCTCCGGCTTCAGTAATGGTTAGTACTTCCTCATTACTTGTTGCGTTGAACGTTTTTTTTACCTTCTGGTTCCAGTCTTCAAACGAATTCATCACTTCACAACCTTTTCTTATATTAAAATTACCTTAACGGTACCTTAATCGTACCTTAATCATTTTAACACAAAACGTGAAATTTATCTCGTTTAAAAATAGTCCCAGTAGATCAAGGGTATCGCCAGCCGCTTTATTCCATCAACTCTTTGGCTTGCGATTGAGCTCTTGCTGGGGGAAGCCACTGCTCAAAAGGCTTTAAATCCATTCCACCTGGAACAAACCAAGATTTATCTCTGGGATTCCATATGGCTCCAAGCTTTAAGGCTCTATCCTTCTCCATAATCGGAACGACCAGTCTCACAGGCCTTACTGCTGGACCATCGTTCAGCCTTCTTCTCCATTCCTCAAGCGGAATTTCATCCCAGAGCTCTGCCTCTGCATCGTATTCGACCACAAAGCTTTCTTTCATCATTGTGCTATTGATTTGTTGATTATCGACCACAACATAGTTATCCCCTTGCCCTGTATCGCAGTGCGGACATACATGCATAATATATTCCTTTTTCAAGAAAGCACTATATCGCGTTTCTAGAAGGACTCCATGCTTCTTCGCTAAGCCGATCATAGTCGGTGTTTTCTCATAGGCCAATTCTGTTTGGAAAAAGTAACCATTAAACAAAAATATGGTGTTAGTTGGTTTATAGCATAACATAATGTCCATTTGTTGGTCACATTTGTGGCACATGTAACCGGAATGAATTTGAATGCCCCATTGCTCAGCCATTAACAACCCTCCTATGAGTTTTTGAAGAAAACCTGCTCCGCATACATACGAAATTTCCCAATAAACCAGAGTGTTATATTATCCCAATTATAGCATATAAAAAACACAAATTATATAAAACCTCCGACTCAAAAGCAAATTCATAGAATATGTTGATAATAGCTTTATTTTTTTAGTCAAAATGTCGATATAAATGTTAGCTGAATATAATTAAAAGCATTTATTCTATTTTTGAGGAACGAAGGGAGCTTTCAATGAATTTACATGTTGCCCGTATGGTGCTGCTTTTCGCTTTTCTTACTGGTTCTAGCCTACTAACAGGCGCATTATGGGCAAATACAGCATACGCGGAGAGCGAGTCTGCCGCTACCCTAACCGAATTTCAAACTAAGCTGGAGGCGGCTATGCAGACCCGACCCGCTACCTACAGCATTAATTACACAGCAGGCGCTTTTACCAAGAAAAACATGAACGCGATCCTTGATGCTATTTATGACAATGACGATTACCTGCATTACAGCACGAAAACCTATGGTTACACGATGACGTCCGATAAATTATCGGCAACTGTAGATCTCTCCTTTACTTACTGGGAGACCACCGAGCAGTCTGAAGCCGTTACCGCAAAGGTTAAGGAAATCCTTCCACAAATCATTACCGAAGGCATGAACGATTTTCAAAAGCAGAAGGCCATCCATGACTGGATCGTCGCCAATCTTACATACGACACCACTCTTGCGCAGCATTCGGCTTATGCCGGTCTTTTCGACAACCAGAAAACCGTATGCCAAGGCTACGCCTTGTTAGCTTACCGCATGTTGTCCGAAGCAGGCTTGCCTAACCAAATCATTGAGGGCACCGCGGGTGGGCAGCTCCATACATGGAACCTTGTTAAGCTTGATGGCAACTGGTACCACCTTGATACCACCTGGAATGATCCTGTTCCCGATACGGAAGGTTCTATATCGTATGGCTACTATAACTTAAGCGACGCCCAAATCAAGACGAACCATAGCTGGAAAAAGAAATACCCAGCCGCTACCACCGATTTCGGCGTTACCCTTACAAGCAAGAAGGATAGCGACAGTACGAATATTTCCTTTTACGAAAATTTACAGAACTCACTTGAGCTTCACTATCTGAAAGATGAGTATACTATATCCAGCCCTGCGAACCTTTCAGCCCGCATCAAAGAAACATTAGCTGCTAATCTGCCTTCTTTCACAGTGCGCTACACGGCAAAAAGAAGCATTGCCAATGACCTTAAATCAGCGATTAAGAGTTTCGGGAATATATCCCAATATAGCTATGGCTCGCCTGATTATACCAGGACATCTTCAACGGCTGACGCACTGCTAACCGTCAACTTGACCTATACTGATCCCATTGCCGTGAGTAGCCTTACCTTAAATACAGCTAGCGAGTTTTTGAATGTCAGAAGTACACTTGCGATAGTCCCAAGCATCCAGCCGGCCAATGCCTCCAATCAAGGAATCACTTGGTCGTCCTCCAACGATTCGATAGCCCTTGTCAATGCAAAGGGAACGGTCACAGGTAAAGGCGCCGGCACCGCCACCATTACAGCTACCACAATCGATGGTGAAATAACGGCTACTATGGAGGTTACCGTTATCCAGCCTGTAACTCGCATTTCTGTAAGTAAAACAACACTTGCAATGAAGGTTGGCGATCCCGACTTTGCCCTAAGCACCACCATAGCTCCTAGCAATGCCTCCGTGAAAACCGTCACTTGGTCCAGCAATAACACTAATGTTGCTACTGTTGATGAGTATGGTAACGTACATGCCATTGCCTCCGGCAAAGCTACCATCACAGCCAAATCGAACAACGGCAAGAATGCCAATACTACAGTGACTGTCGCCAAATAACCCGCATGGTGTTGCTGTGCAAACATTAATCTGGAATGTTGGTTTCAAAGTCACGCATGGTCAATCCTAGGGATATTGCTGGAGGCGTATGGGGATGTTGAAAAAAATAGGTCTTATCGGAATGCTAAGTTTGGTTATCATATCCATATCGCTAGTTGCTTGCGGACCCGAGCCAAGCGCAGCACCGATGGAAGGGGAACCAAGCGTGCTGAATGCGTCACCCTCTTATCCACCATTAACTAGCGATGAACTCAATCAATTTAAGGCATACCTTCCTTCGATAAGGGGATTCACTTTAGTTAAAGTCGCTGAGATTAGAAACCAGAATGAAGCCTATATTCAATACTTCCCAAGCTTTAGTGACTACCAAGCCGCGAGTAAAGACAACAGCTTAAGTGAGACCGAGTTCAATACCTATTTTTCACTAATGGATACCGTCAATAAAGTGTTTATGGAAGAGTCCCTACGCCTCTTGCACGAATTTCCCACTATCACAAGAATCACGATGAAAATACCTCACAATAACCAAGTGTATGCTATAGAAACCAGCAAAAGATCAATTGAAAATTATATGAAAATCAACTTCAAAAAACTTCATGATGAACCCGACCAGAAGCATTGGAAAGAGCTGAAGAAAAAATATTTTGTTAGTAAAGAAAGAGAAAAATTCGCTATGAGATTTATCCGTGCTTCTTAGGAAATTGAACCTTTTACTAAAAAAAAGCTTACAGGACCCTAAGGTCTTGTAAGCTTTTTTTGTTTGACAAGTTGATGGTTGGAATTGATTGGCTGATTAATGGAATACGGTTTATTTAGTAGCTTCTCCAAATTGGATAATAGCTATGGAAGAACCGATACCCGGCTCGCTCGGCTTGTTATCGCCACGCGGCAAATCAAAGTTGCTGATATACAGCGTATTGCCGACAAAATAAGGGCTTGCCGGGAACTCCAGCGGACCGTTGTTATCGTTATGAGCAACCTCGGTTACAATGCCGTCTACGGTTACTCTAACGATGGAATTACGTTCATTGACTGCTACATAAAGTGCCCCGTCAGGTCCAAAATTAATGCCGTCTGCGCCGTATAGCAATGGACTTTTGGCTACTTTCTCCGCTGCACCGATCGAACCGTCAGCGTTCATAGGGAAGCGGTTAATAGCTCCTCCACTTGTGTCAGAGACATAAAGCTTGCCATCTTGCCCAAAGGCAATGCCATTCACAACAATCAATTGATCCGTGCGCTCGGGCAGGATGTCGCTTTTGAACGTTTTCAAAGTACGGTCAGGAGCGACCCTATAAATATTACCATTCGCACCACCAGTTATATACAGGTTGCCCGCCTTATCGAAGGCCATACCATTCGCGCCTGCCACACCACTCACATACGTTTCTACCTTAGCAGTCTCGAAGGCTCCGCCCTCAAGGTCTTTGGCCAACACCCGCAAGATAACGCCTTCTTGGCCGCCGCTTGCCAGGTATAGGTTACCTGCTGCATCTAAGCCCAGGCCTGTTGCTGCACGCGGCAATTCAGTCAGCACTTCAAACTTACCGCTGTCTGCCATGATGCGGAATAGCTTTTTGGAATCTGAATCTACGGTAAAAACATGGCCCTTCGTGTTGGCAATTACGCCTTCAGTCCGCATCCCCGCTGCCTTCTGCGGATCCAAATCCGCTAGAATGGAAAGCTTGGCCGTATTGAACTTGATCGTCTGTTTAACATCAGGCTGCAATGGCAAGCCATCATTACCGACCAGTTGCACCGTCAATGTGTGCGCGCCAGGCTTTAAATTACTGAATACCAGCGGCTCTCCCTTAAAGGATTGCGTAGCCACCTTCGGATCTAGGTCGGTATCCAGCCAAACTAGCATATGCCCTTCTCCTGGCTTGGCCGTCTTATTGACCGTATAGTCTGTTAACGTTTGATTCTGTGCCAGCACAGCAACCTTCAAATCACTGCCCAGATGGTATTGCCCTTCATTAATGCCTAATATGCGTAGCCCCGGCTTTGTATCCGAGCTTAGACTAACGGTTCGTGTTTGTGCATCATAGCCTACCGAATAACCGAAGGCTTCATAGACGAATCGAACGGGAACATGGGCTGTATCTCCTACCATTTGCAGTGGAGTTGCCAAGGCCAACTTAACTCCGTTTACTGTAACCGTTTTCATATCTACCGTAAATTCCAAGGTACCGCCTGATTTACGCAGCGTGAGTGTCTTCGTATCGGCTTTCCACTGGGCTTCTGCACCCAAACTGCGAGCTAATGCCGTATAAGGCGCGTAAAGATTACTGTCCAGCAAATAACTTTGAGCTGCATACTCGGCATCTTTGCCATTCAGCTTAAGCACCATGTTGGACTTTACCGTATCTGCTGCAAAAGCCATGGATGAAAGCAAAACGAGACTGCTGGTGGCCACCGCTGTGGCAGTAAGCCATTTTTTAATCTTCATTCCTTTAACCTCCTCATAATTTGCTTGCTGCATAAACCTGACTGGTATGTATGTTAGCCGGAGACTACTCCGCTAATTACTAAACATTCGCTGCTTCCCAAACTTCTCCTGCCATAAATATGGCATTCGCTTCTAAAAATTATTCTTAAACAGCTCAGGTGGCTATAAAACAAACTTATTTGCCAAAAGATTATATAGACGGAGGACCAGAGTTGTTGATACGTACCCGTTCGTTTAGAGATCAGTTGGTATGCGTTTTAAATTCCGTACTGCGGGTAATAAGTCATATAAGGCTAGTCCAAAAATCTTAGGAAACGGGGTTTTATTATGAATGATTTGTATATATATTTACCAGTTATTTTTGCCCTTGCCTTTGCCTTTATTATAAGCTATATGGCATTTCGCAGAACCGACGAGGTTGCCTAACAGTGGCCATCCAATTCTTTTATAAATAGAATTCCAATTATAAGCAAAAGAATCTCCTTATCCCCTGTTAAAGTGGGTAGAGGTTCTTTTTTGTTCATACCACGCACTGTTGTTGCATAGGCATAGCTGCGAGAATCTGCTCCAGTCTAAAGACCCGCAGCCCTTTCTGGGTAAAGCAATATGCACAGACATAATTATTTTTGATCGAACGCGCTTCAATAAGACGTTGTGTAATGTTCCCATGTCGATCTATATACATAATCTCTACCTTCTGGCCCATACACCGCTGTAGCTTTTGTTCCATTTCCATCACCTCGCCGATAATTCTCGAAATCAAACAGAACATTTGTTCTCTAATCATATATTCAATATACCGAACATATATTCGTATTTCAACAGGTATTTTTTGGGATATCCTTAAATGGGGGCTAGAATCACTGCAGGGGGGCAAGATATAAAAATATTATGCTCGCCATGCTTCATTATTTCGGCTAACGGGTATATTTTATTATAAGCAAAATAACTCAACATCAGAGGGAGAAACCCACCATGACTGAGGCCCAGCAAAAGATAATTGACGCCTTAAAAAATGATAGATTTGTAAGTGCGCACAGTTTATCCAGGCTAACCAATTTGCCCCTTTATGAGGTTTTCGAACAATTACCCGTTCTTGAATCCGATAAAAAAATCAGATATATTCCTTTTAAAAGCCCTGAGGGCAGCGAAGAAAAAGCTTACTATTTGGCATCAAATTAAACCAATCCAATAGATTCCCGCCTTAATGCGGGTAAGTTTTTTAGAGTCCTTTTAGGGCTCTATTTGTTTTCCTGCTTAATTGGATTTGCAGCTTAAAACGCCGCAGGTCTAATTTTCTGCTGTTTAGAGCCACTTTTACTCTGGCGCAAAAATAATGCAAAAAAAAGCCACTACATAAAGTGGCTCTAAAAATTGAAGCTATACGTTGAAAGCTTGCTGCGCTCTGCTAATGAGCTATTTATGTCCCGGGTGTTGTGCCATTGGAAATTCGGCAGGTGAATAAGCACCTACATCCTTGGCTCCTGCCTGGAATGCCATATACACCTCACTAACACCGATACCAACAGCAAAGATCATCAAAACGAGTACAAGCGAGTAAACAATCTCCATCATGTAATTATCGCGGATATGTTGGACCTTCTCCCTCCACTTTAGCTCGCGAAACTCCACCTTTTGCAGCGGAACATAACCAATTAGAAAGCGGTAAGCCTCATTAATAGCAGCAAAAAGCGGTTCGTCCAGTGAAGGCCGCTCGTCGGCTTCGAGGTATTTGTATCTTTTCATCAGAAAAAAATAACGGTTCTCTATCTCTTGCTCACTTGCATCCTCCGAAAGACCAATGATCCCACATGCTTCCCTGCGGTTTTGCATGATTTTCCCTCCTTTTTATGTAGAGGTTTTGCATTTGGCAGGGAATTTATGCATGTTATCAAGGAACTTTTTTCCATGGGGGAAATTATCGTAAAGAGTTTATTGTAGCTCCCGGTATAAAATCCGGTATCCATACCATCCAAGTTAATGACCATGTGGTTATTGGCAGCTTGTACCTCTTCATGGTTGAGTGTATCACGCCAACCGTCGCCCTCCAAAGGATATTCCAAGGTCGTAGGGTTATCCGAATTGTTCATCCAGATCGTAACATGCATAGTCCCATCCTTCCGTTCAAGGCATCGGGGTTAGCGCTTTTCACGACATGGCGGAACTCCCTCCAGAAGTGGTGATCAATTTCATTGGCTACATCCAGCCTCCAGCCATCCAGGATTTCCTCGACATCATCACGCCCGGCTGAAAGATTGAAATCACTGATCTTACGAAGCATAAAGCTAAAAAGTAAGGACAGCATAGCCCTCCATGCAAACAAAATAACCACTTGGCGAATTCCATAGTTCGCTAGGTGGTTATTTTGGATTCGTATTCGTTGATTTAGTATTCGTTAATGCTGGTATTTAATGAATTTATTCAATTTTCTATCAAGCATTTCACTAAGCTGGAACAAGAGTGGGTCGTGGAGGCTTTCCGTCTGCTCGTACACATTGATCATACATTTTTTCAACGCATCGATTTCAGCCATAAGCAAAACCAATCTAACTTGTTGCATCTGTCGACTATAAGTCTGCATCATACACATTCCTCCTCTAGTTTAAAAAAAGAGTGTTTCGGTAACTGGCTGGCATAGTCTTATTGAATACTGCTGACTTTAGCCCCTGATAGCTTTGCGTCCCCATTTTTCAATGGCTTTGCCTTTTCGGTCTTGCGTATGCGCTTCAATTATACCTCAAATATTGCTAATTTTCATAGAAAGAAAGCCCTATTTTTTCGACATTATTTGCGCTTTCTTTCGTTGTACAAGCTTTGAATACAATTAAAATATTCATTTTATGACAACACTCTTCGAGCATCTTTTCACATAAATTGGGATACTCTATGTAGGTAATAGATATTCATGGAGGTGCTAACATTTGAAAAAGATCATTACTGACGATTGCCCAGCTAGAGGTGGATGGACCGAAGCTGCCCGCGGGCTAGAGGAGTTAGATACCAAGCTAGCAGAAGAGACTGATTATGAAATCGAGTTCGTCAAAAATCAAAACAGAATGATGTCTTTATGGAATGAGATTGTTCAGTGATTGGGTTGGGTGCTTCGGAGGTGAATGGCATCAAAAGCATGAAAAATAACCTGGCTGGAAGTTTCGCTCCGGTCGGTTCAATCTCCTCTGGACAATCGCGTTCAAACGCTTTATAATCAATTGGCAGGCAATGCGCTGTTAGGATAAGCGAGTGCCGTTCATGCGGGTGTAGTTCAATGGCAGAACTTCAGCTTCCCAAGCTGGTGGCGAGGGTTCGATTCCCTTCACCCGCTTACCAAGAAAAACCCTTGATATATAAGGGTTTTTTGTTTGTTTATTTTTCGACAAAGATACCCTATTTTAATGACTTGTTGACGGTGTTGATACAATAAAAAAACACCGGTTAAGGTGTTTGGAAATAGACTGCGTCAACAGTTCGTCAAAAAAACAATAATCCGGTTAGAGCAGTTCCAGATCTATCACAGATTATTTTTTCAGTTCCCACTTTATATCGATGAGTAAAATCTTATTCGACTTCGCCGTTTCTCTTAAGTAATTCATAAACTCCTTCTGGATCAATCTCATACGCAAGTAAGCACATTTTTTTAGCAAAAATATGGTACCTTTCCCTTCAATGATATAATGACAAAACAAGCTGGAAAACGCAGAGAATCCAAGCCAAGCCAAACAACAACTCAGTTTTGAAGATCTGCTTCATTCTTTTATTCTCGATTGCAAGGCGAAATTTTATATTTTGAACGGCGGAGATCCGTTTACGCTTAGACGAATTCTTGGCCATGCTTCATTAAAAATGGTCGACTATTATGTCGAGTTGTTCAGCAGCGATATCAAGCAGCAGCACAAGAAATTTAGTCCAGTTGAGAACATGAAGCGGATCTTATAAACTATTAGAGAGAAGGCATCCATTGTCTTCTCTCTGACAGAGCAATAAAAAATATGAGCTTCAGCTTTCCACTCGGAACATCCTATAAATTTTCATAATTTCCAGTTAACGAGCGACTTGCTGGCTTCAAGTTTTCCCCGTTTATCCTGTGAACTCTCCGAGATTTTAATCGCCTGGAACAGTGGGCCGTTGCCGTGCATTTCAAGGCTACGGAGATTGCTCGTTTGGTTTTTCAGGGTATAGCGGCACCTGTGTCAAAAAACAAAAAAGGACAGACGTCCGAATCGTTCGGATACCTGTCTCACTTCGCTAAACACTAAATTGTTTTTACAAACCCACTGATTCACCAAAGCTACCGCTCATTACGCCTTGAATGCTTGATTAACCCATCTAAATAATACTCCATAGCCAGTAAGGCATGTTTCTTAAAATTCACCCTGTAACCGTCCAACTTATGGTCACCAAGAACCTGATGCATAGCTACAGGCAAACTTGCCGCATTGGCATAACCAATAATAATTGCATTTTGTGCTTGAAGCAGTTCAAAGTAGGATTCCGCTGTAAGGACTGGCAGTCTATTCGTCAGCAACTGTACGATTTTTCCCAGTAAAGTGAACAACCCTATACTGACTTTAACCATCGTGTCGTAATCGACATTCTTCTCAAGCACTGTGCTCTTAATCGCAACCAATCGAACAAATACGGAATCTTGATCCAGTATGCTTTCCATTTCGTGGAGAAATAGAATTTTGAATGATTCAAGCGTTATCGTTTCCAACGGCAGAAGCATATCCTCGAATCTTGCGAATCGCTTCTCATATTCCTGAAATATAATTTCCATAAAAAGTGATTCTTTTGTTTTATAATATAAAAACAGTGTTCCTTTTGATACGCCTGCCACTTTTGCGATGTCGCTCATTTTAATGGCTTCAAAAGGCTGCTCCTTGTAAAGATCATAGGCGACACTGACGATAGATTGTGCTTTATCTGCTTTGGCACGGTCTGTCATAGCCCTTCTTTTCATACCCTCACCTCTAATCATATCCAATTGACTTGAGGTCTATTTTATCATGCTCATGATCATTTTATCCATGGTTCTGTCACTGAATAATTTTCTCATCAATATGGAAGGTCTGGCCAATTTCCCAACCGCATATCTCGTTTTGGGCTTGTTAGCACGAATCGCTTTAACCACAGTATCTGCAATTACGGACGGAGAAGAAGCGGCTCCTGGCTTGTATGATTTTGTATGCATCTTTGCAACAGCCTTTGCCAAACCTCGGTATGGCCCATCTCCAGAGTTCTTTAACATGGGCGCTCCTGATACTTGAGCAAACTCGGTCTCAATCGTCCCCGGTTCAATCACTACTACATCGATGCCGAAGGGCTTCACTTCCAATCGCAAACAATCCGACCAGCCTTCCAACGCATGTTTACTTGCATGGTACCAAGCGCCGAGGGGAGCGTGAATCTTCCCTGCAACAGAGGACGTGCTGATAATAGTTCCGCTTCCTTGCTTTCTCATATGAGGAAGGACAAGTTGAGTGACTTTGGCCAGGCCAAACATATTGACTTCAAACTGATACCTTGCATCGCTTAAACTTACTTCTTCAACACTGCCATAAAGAGCAAACCCGGCATTATTAAAGAGCACATCAATTTTTCGTTGCTCTTTAAGAATTTTGTTTATGCATGCCTGAATGTCTTCTTCGTCTGAGATGTCCATTTTCACCGTTATGGCACCCGCTTTTTTAAGATCCTGCATTTGTTCAAGTCGCCTGGCTGCCGCAGACCTTCAGCAAGCAGTTTTTGGGACGTGGCTTTGCCTATCCCCGATGAAGCCCCTGTTATTAAAATAACTTTCTTGTTCATATGAATACCTCCGCTACGTTTTTTAACGACATAAATGACCCGGGGTCATTATATAGTAATCATAAATGACTCAGGGTCATTTGTCAATTTTATCTGATACTTTGGTTATGTCCTGTGATGATGTTCCGATAGACAAGTTTTTCGAGGTAAGGAACCTTGGTTTATAAGAACCTTTCAAACTTTAAATGATCACAGAGAGTTTTTTATTGCACACTCCTTTTGTTTCATCTCACCTTCTGTACTTGAAATCCTATGAGAAAAGCCACCTTCGTTTTCAATTTCGAAGGTGGCCATTCATACCAATTTTTTTGGAGGATAGCTACTGAGAACCCCCTCCGTCCCATTGTTTGTGGAGGCTCTCCCATGTATTTCTATTAAATGTGTATTCCTGGATCGCCATCAATCAGAAAAGTATAACAGGCAAACAGCTAGCCCGGGCGCTGCGGATCAGCCCGAATATGTTTTCCTGTTCTTCCTCGGTCAGAATGGGCTTTGCGATCCTTAGTTTATTTCTAGCGTGCTGGTTCAACGCCACCACTTGCACTTGCAACATCATGCGGCTTGATTCCCAGCGACCATTGCTTTCAAGTTTTCTTCTCTTGGCGTTGCTTCATGCTGTCACCCTACTCCCGATTGGCTGTATTGCTATTATATTCCCGATCTTAAACACCCGCGGTGCTTTTCGCTGCAAACAATGGGCTTTTACGACTCCTTTGTTAACGGATCGGACTTCGGATAGGTCGCTGGGTTAATCGTCCGTCAGCGCCCATGCAGATGATTTCTATAGTACATCCAATGTACTTCTCCAGCTCCTTCTCCATAACATCGCCTCCTAAAAATAAGAGCTTTTGTTTGTATATTTTGTAGACTAAAATACTAAAATAGTAGATTAACGGCACCGCTAAACTACCGGGCCGGTTTGATTAAAAAACGACGATAATTGGAATAAAATAGATGGGTTTGTCCATAATAAAACAGGCTGATCGATTAATGCTTGAAGGAGAAAATATCCATGAAAAGAAAGTTCCAATTGTAGATGCTGTTGATTATGTCCCTTGTATTCAGTTTGACACCAATAGAAGCACAAGCCAATGGAAACGATCAAACTTGCGTACAATGTTTAAGTCCAACGATAGTGCAGCTCCAAGGAGACTTAAGAAAGCTCTGGATTGACCATACGATATGGACGAGGAGTTACATTGTAAGCGCCCTTGCAGGATTGGATGATCAAAAGGACGTATTGGCAAGACTGCTTAGAAATCAGCAGGACATCGGAGACGCTATCAAGCCGTATTACGGGGAAGCGGCAGGCAATAAGTTGGCTGAACTGTTGAAAGAGCACATCCTCCTCGCAGTGAAAGTAGTGGACGCCGCAAAAAGTGGAAATCAAACAGATTTGAAGAAATACAATAAAGAGTGGTACCGGAACGCCGACGATATCTCTAAATTTCTAAGTACCGCTAACCCGAACTGGACGCAGAAAGATCTACAGGATTTGCTGTATGTGCATTTACAATTCGTTACAGACCAGGTCACCGCAAGGGTTACGAAGGATTGGAAAGCGGATATCCTTGCCTTCGACAAAGGTGAGGACCATATTATCAAGCTCGCCGACACCCTTACTGAAGGGATTAAGAAACAGTTTCCGGAGAAGTTTAAATGAAATGCTATAATGTTCTTGGGAAATGGCATTAAGCTATCGGACACGATATAAGCTTTTTATTAAAATCTTGGTGATTAATATAACCGGAATTCCTTGATAGTTAGGGAGTCCCGGTCTACTTTATTATCACTGAACACTAATGGTTAAGACAGCAATTTTAGACGGATTAGAAGATGCACTAATATGTTTATTTATGTGCAGTAATCAAATAAAAAGCCAGTCTAACACATTATGTTTGTGTTTTGACTGGCTTTTGTTTATTGTCGCCAATCTTACCTTCATTGACCAATTTGCTCATTGCCGTGATTGTTGTTTCGATCGGTACCGTTGGATAGAATCGGTGAAGATATACAAGGTCAATGTAATCCATTTTCAACCGGCGTAGCGACCCCTCGATTGCCCTGATGATGTTCCCTGGACTGCCATCCACGACAGCCGTACCGCCCTCTCCTCGTCATTACTCGGCCATAGGCTGTACTCATGCCCATGCAGCCCAAGCCTTCTACACTCACTTTTAAAACCTGTGTTCCCAATTGGACTGTTTTCATTTTTAGTTTCCCTACATCTCGCCAAGTTAATAATTATTTTTGTTCGATTCTAGAGAGAGTCAATCAGGGCCTCTGAGGAATTGTTCCATGAGAAATGTGCAGAAAATCCTCACTGATCGTCCAAAGCTTTTCGGCCAACGCTGGATCGATGGCCCAAGAACGGACTCCACGTTGCAGCGTGCTGTCTGCCGATACGACCTCCGCGATATCGCCGTCTTCGCAATAGACGCCTCCTTTGCCGTTTAGCATCGGACTGACCGCGCACCATACGGATGTGGCGGCGCCTTGCTCGGCGGTTTTGAAATCTCCCGAAGACATATAGGTACCGTCTTCGTTCCGTTTAACGCCCCAACCTGCTAAATCCTCATCGCTCAAGTGTCGGACCAAACCCGACAGAATAGCGCCAGGATGAACCGCAAAAGCGCGCACCCCGTGCTCTCGACCTCGTTTATCGAGCTCAATGGCAAACAACGAGCACGCGGTCTTAGACTCGCCGTAGGAGACAACCTTGTCGTACGGCCTTTTATTGAAATGCAGATCGTCAAAATTGATCGGTCCTGTCATATGGCCAATCGACGAAAGAGCGACGACCCGAGCGTTACCCGAACGCTTCAGCGCTTCCCATAAACCTACCGTCAGTTGAAAATGGCCGAGGTAATTCGTCGCGAAATGGGTATCGAACCCACGCTCGTCTTTAATCGTCGGTGGAAAGCTAACACCTGCGTTCAAAACCAAAAGGTCGAGCGCTCGATTAGAACTCAAGAAGACCGCGACGAATTCATCAATCGAGTCGGGATCCACAAGATCGAGCCGGATGACCTCGACATTTTTCAGCGTAGTGAGCACTTCTTTCGCTTTATTGACATCACGGGCACCGACAATGACGGTTGCGCCGGCTCCAGAAAGCGCGCGTGTTGTTTCTAGCCCGATGCCTCCATGTCCGCCTGTGACGATTGCCACCTTTCCACTTAGGTCTTGTCCAGCCAGCACCTCTTTAGCGGTTGTTTGGGGTCCGAATTCCGACTGCAACGGTTTTTGTTCGGTTGTCATAATTTGTTTGCTCCTTTACATTATGTTAGACATAAAATATAAAATGTCTATATGTATATACTTACAACTGGACAAAGTTTGTAAAGTGTATAAAATGGAGATATGGACAAGAAAAAGAAACTAGATATTGTTGCGACGGCGTTAGATGTGTTCTTCAAGTACGGTTACAAGCGGGTATCGATGAACGAAATTGCGGAGGCTGCAGGCATTTCGCGCCCAGGCCTCTATTTATACTTTAAGAGTAAGGAGGAAATTTTTAACGCCGCGATTGTTCACCACGGTGACATCCTCATAGAGGAGATTAACAATGGGCTATTGTCCCATCAAACAACAGAAGACAAAATTTTATATGCCTTCGAAGTATGGGCGATCCGTAATTTCGACGATTCGCTAAACTCGCCGGAATATAAAGAAATAACGGACAGCTCCTACCAGTTTGCCCGGGAGGCGCTCGACACGAGCTACGGAAAGTTGGAAACCTTGCTGACCGGCTTATTAGAAATGTACCCTGCCACAGCAAGCGGTATTCCTCCAATGAGATTGGCACATCTGGTAACAGGCGCTTTGCGCGGCTTTAAAACTATTGCTAAGAACTCTAACGAGCTTCGCCATATGATTCAGGACTTGCTCCGAATCGTCTCTGCCAGTCAGTAAGGAATAGTCATCGATGTAAGGTTACTCCAAAGCACGATGCAGTATGAGGTCAGCCAGTTACACTACTGGTTGGCCTTTTTTATTAAGTTGTGTATTTAAGTTGTGTAATCAGTCTGGATGTTTCCAAGGTCAAGCGATCGGGAGCATGGGTTGTCCCAGTCGATACAATACGGATCGTGCCCAGTTCTTGATAAGCTCCAGCTTTGGCTCTACACTGCTTTTAGTCATGACCATCACCTCGCTTTGTTAAATGTCAAAAGAAAAAGCACCGGTTAGGATGCCTTCATCCATTTATTTCAAATGTTTCATAAAAATCATCACCCCCTATTGACCTTCACTTCTTCGACAGGAGGCGAGAAATCAACTTTTTATCCAGCCATATAATATTTAACATAATCTTTATAAATATTACGTTTATTAATGGTATTCTATAATTACTCCTCTTTGTTTAATTAATGATTAGACCTACATCATAATAATGGTGTGGGTCTAATTTGCGTTTACTTCTTTGGCTTTTTTTAATCAATGTATTTATCATGCCGCAAATCCTCTAGCCTCTTTCGATCCAAGCCAACCAGACAGGAGCAATACCCGCCTAGCAGATTAATGCCCCATTGCAATTTGTAACTTATCCATGCCTCACCACCCTCTCCTTCGCAACCTAGTTTATAGACAAGATAATAATGTTGTAGACTGGATTAATTGTAGTAACGTAAATAGAGGATAATTAGTTCATTTAAGAACGTTTTAAAGCTGAAAGAATCCAGAAGAAAACCTAGGGCTTTACATAAGGACGAGGTCGAACAGATATACGAGTCCACAACGAACATTCGTGATCGATTGTTGATTCAGCTGTTGTTTGAAACGGGACTACAAAAACATATGAAAGCGAATAGGTTGCATAATAATCGGCTCGAACAAGAGATTTCCAGCTATCAAGAGCGATTAGTTCATGATGATGGGTCCGTGTCGTTTCACAAAGTAGAAAACTCCTATTTCATGACTGATAATACTTGGAGTGTAGATGTAATTGGTTCCATAGCTAACTTTCAGGATCAGCGAGACAAATACAAACGATCTAATAAAAACATTCGGTTCGAAGTTCAAAACCCGTTGGTTAATCTAAACATCGATAAGGCGGATCGGGAATGGTTGTTTTGGTTGGGAAATCAAAATATCCTAACACAAACTATAAGGAGACATGTATAAGGAGACATTATGTGTACGGAGAACAAATAATCAAATGTTCAATTACACACTTTTTAAGGCATATGCATACCACTTTGTCTCAACTTATTGATACTCGGGAGGAATGGGATAAAGACCGTTGAGACATCCGAACTTTGTATGATACGTATGGGATTAATTTCAATAAGTCGCATTCTCAATATTTTATTTTGTTGACTTCTCGAAAATAAGCACCTCTCAATCCGGAGAAGTGTTAAAATATATATAAAGCAACGTCTTTTAAGCAAAAACAATTTCTCTTGGTCTACTGCAGCAGTCTATATGAATGTTATTCCTGGGTTCTTAAACTTCATTTGCAACTTAGAGCCATTATGGGATGACTTAAAAGATCTTCAAAGAAGCCATATTTCAAAATATATTGAATCGCTTCACCAAAGTGCAAAAAAGCTTACAAAACGTAATTCAAACCCCGAATCGTACATTAAATATAATCTATCTGCTGTAAGTAAGTTTTTAGATGACATTCAGCGTTATGAATATGACATTGCTCCTAATATAAATACAAGACAACTACTTTTTCCCGAAGACAGACCAAAACGTAAAAAGAAACCTTACGATCAAATTGATTACACACCGGAATATGTATTAGAACAACTTTTTTCCAATTTATCCAGAGGTTCAACCTTTGGTATGGATAGCATTCAAGACTGGTTTACGTATTTCAGATGTATTGGGATTTAACACAAGATTGCTTGTTAAGAATCAATGGAAAATACTATATTGAAACTGATATTGAAAAGACTTGTGAAGGGTCACCGCATTCCAAGCGATGACGAATTAGCTAATATGGTAGCGGCTTTAATAAAAAAATCAATTGAGAATAGCAATGAGGACATCAATCTAGAAAGGTACGTCTTTATTCAACTTCGTGGTTCAAGAAAAGATTGACCGTATTCGAACGGGCAGTTTAACGCAAAACAGGAGGTTGTTGTAACTTAGCAGCCGTTCTGTAAGGGTAGTTGAAATAGTTTAGAATTGTGTTGAGGACAGACAGACGTAATATAGTAAGAGGGAAACAAAATTTCCTAAAACAAAGGGAGGCAGGAGAACGTGTCGAACATGGACAAGGAGAACCAGGCTCTGGAGAAAGCGAAAATGGTGTATGAAACAGGCGAGATCATAAGAACCGATATCCTGGCGGGCCTGGATGCCGAGCGACGGTCGCTGGGCGTGCCGTCTGCCAGCGGTGACGTGGTCGTGGATCGCTCCACGGACGGATCGGAGTGCCGGATCGTGTTCGCCAGCCTACCGCCGGAGGAAACCGATAACCTGATCCGCTGGGAGCTGGATGCCGCCGTCTCCGGCGGCTATAGCCTGGAGTGGAAGTACTACGGTCACGATACGCCAATCGACCTGCCCGAGCGGCTCGTCGCCGCCGGGTTCGAGGCCGAGGATGAGGAGGAAGTGTTGGTCCTGCCATTGAACGAGGCATCGCTGGCTGTCTTCGGTGACGGCGGCGAGCACGAGATCAGGATCGTCCGAGAAGAGCGCGACCTGGTGGACTACGCCGAGGTGTCCCGCGAGATTGGCAGGCACAACGTGGAGGAGGAGCGGCGCGCGCTGGCCCTTATGTTGAAGGAGAATCCGGACGAGATGAGCATCCACATTGCCTACGTTGACGGCGAGCCCGTCGCCTGTGGGCGGGTCTACTTCCGGCCCGGAGGGCCCTACGCCGAACTAGCCGGGGGTCGCACCAAGACCAAACACCGGAGACAGGGACTGTTCACCGCGCTGGTCGCCTCGCGGTTGCAGGAAGCCCGTGATCGCGGCCGGACGCACGCCTTCGTCGACGCGCTGCCGACCTCCGCGCCGATCCTGCGCAAGCAGGGCTTCCAGTTCGTGACTCGGACGCAGCCGTTCGTGTTGGAGCAACCGCGGTGAGCGCCGACGCTGATTGGGCAGAAAAGAGCAAGATGAGTAATATGTGCGGGAACAAAATAAAGATTACATGCAGAAATTGTGGCAATGAATTACCAGATGGAAGTTTATTCTGTACCCAAACAGCCAGTCAGATATTTTATAGGTACTTGGAAAGCCTTTAGCTGCATAGAGTTCATGAGGCTCAAGCATGCGCATGCCGATATCCACGATTTGATAAAGTGTCCCTTTGATCCGGTTTAGCTATTGAGATGGCTAGTACTAAGCAATTGTAGAGTTTATGCGGAAGTGATGAATCAACAAAACGAAAAGGAGCTTTGCCACTGAAGTACGGTGGCAAGCTCCTTTTTGAGTTACACTGCGTTACCGTCAATAGTGAATACCAGCTACATCGAGTCGAGCTTGAAAATAACTTCAACCTGATCGTGATAAATGAGACATTATCGACGTAAACGCAAAAGGGTCCGACTCCATTGAGGAGCTCGGACCCTTCTCATAACGACCTTACTTCAGCTGTTGCATGAAGGTGGCCAGCATCTTCGCTGCTTCTTCCCGCGTAGCAGAGTCTGCTGGTGCGAAGTAAACGTCTGCCTTACCTTCAGAGCTTTTGCCGCTTACGATTCCTGCTTGCTGGGCAGCCTGAGCAGCCATCAACGCATAAGCTGGAATAGAGGATTGATCGGCGAACGGAGTTGGTATCATCGTGGCAGGCAAGGTGAACTTCAGGCTGTCTGCCAATCGAACAATCATAGTGACCACTTGGTCACGGGTGATGCGCGCTTGCGGGTCGAACTGACCGTCCGCTACGCCATTTACGATGCCTTGTGCTGCTGACCATTCGACAGCCGCCGCGTAGTATTGATCTGCAGCAACGTCTTTAAAGCGGGTACTGGAAGGCTTACCCAGATCCGCACCAGCAATACGTGCCAGAATCAATGCGAAGTCTGCCCGCGTAATGGGTTGCTCAGGAGCAAAGGATTGATCGCTCACTCCGTTGATGATATTTCGAGCTGCCAAGTAAATGATCTGCTGCTGTGCAAAGCTGGTAGTTGTGTCCTTGAATTCCACTTTGTAGTAGCCAACGGCATACAAGGAGAAGTGCTTCACACTGAAGGTAATCAGACCTGTAGCTTGATCATACCATGCATTGGAAATCGTCTCTAGTTGTCCGCTGTCGGAGACATAATAGATAACAATTGCATTTGGGTTCTCATCCGTCTTTGGCTGATAAGGGACATTAATCTGAACATTACCACCGCCAAAATCAGATATCTTCTTATCACCAACGGATACGGTGAAATCAAAGATCGGGCGATCCTGAATCGCAGCTGCCAGAGCCTCTCTCGATGCGGCTGGAAGCCTTGCTGTCACTTCATCCGCGCTCGTTCGATTGATCGAGACAGAAACGGGCTGATCGAGCGCTGATTGGGATACCGTGAGAATTGCGCTATGATCAAAGGATAGGGTTCCGATGCCTGTTGATAAGGTGAGCTCAGCAACGTTACTGCTAGCTAGCTGACTAAATACGGAGCCTGGCAGCTCAATCACAGCTTGCTTAGCGGTTGCAGCTACCCCGACTTTAATCTCGATGACCTTGTTGGCTTGGCCAACTTGCTCTAATGATTTCAGTACTTCCGTAACTTGCTCTGCTGTAATGGTTGCCTTGACATTCCCTTGAGCGTCAGTCTCAACCTTAGCCGATATTGTACCCTTCACTTCGTTATTGTCGGTTCCAACGACAGGAGCAGACTGAATGGGATCATTCGGTGTAGCAGAAGTGCTAGGCGCTGAATTAGAATTAGATGAATTTAGGGCAGCTACTGTTACATTTGCTTCCGCTGAGCCATAACCATCTGCACTAACTGCTCGAATAACTGCAGTCCCCGCGGTAACTGGGGTAACTGTTCCATTGACGTCCACAGTTGCTACATCCGTGTTAGAAGAGGTCCATGTGACGGTTGAGGCTCCTTCTCCGAACGGTACAACAGTCGCGGTCAACATCTGGCTTGCACGCCGAGCGGTTAAGCTAAGGGTAGTCTGATCCAGTGTCACTTTCGTAACATTCAATTGCAGTACCGAGACGGTACCGCCTACTTCATTGGCTACCAGTAGGAGCGGCAATTTCGTAGGGCTTAGCTCCGCTGGGATAAAGTCGAGACCCTCAGGGCCTGTATCGGTATTGAGGCCTGCTGTGAAATCACGTGTATTGGTGTAGTTCACGAAGATAGGCTGTTCAGGGTTCGAAATGTCATACATCATGACACCACCGACGCGCTCCAAACCGATAAAGGCAATAGTTTTGTTGCCGGCCTTACCAACCTTTACGTCCTCCGGCTCTGGTCCTTTTTTTGTGCTGCGATTATCAAGAGTAACGTTGTTGTTGCTGGCATTAAAATTCGCAGGATAGCGCTGTCCTGTAATTTTTTCAAATGCATTGCCGCTATCATACACTTGCGCCATCGTAGCAGTATTCCAGATGGAGAATGAGCGACTGCCGTATAGATAGATGTTGTCGTTGCCCCAGCCGGTTATCGCTTCGACGCTGTCGTAAGCATTCTTGCTGGCTAGAAATACCGCGGCATCAGAACCGGGAGCCAGGCTTCCCTTGAGTTGTCCGATGCTGGAGGCATTGTTCTTGCCAGGCCATTCGGTTGCATCCCCTTCGTTGGCAGAGAGCAGATAAGATGTACCGTTCAGTGTGGCTGAAGTGATTCCGTCAGGCATGTAGATGCCCTTAAACGGCACATTCTCCAATAGTACCTTGTTATCCTTCTGCAGGTCGAGGCTGTTACCAGGAAGACTATAATCCTTCATGCCCAGCCCCTTAACAGAGGTTATCGTTTTGCTGTTGAGGTCAATGGTGGCTATGGAATTGTTTTCCTGCAAGGAGACATAAGCTTTATTCTGGTCGTCAATGATCGTAATATATTCCGGCTCAAGGTCGTAAACAGCATCTGCCTTCGTCCCTTTGCCTGCAATCTTGCCAGCGCTTGAAGCGCCGCGGATATACACGGTATCATCGATAATCGCCGGGTTGTCGAATTTCAGATGGACTACGCTGTCGTTCGTCGTATCTACAATTGTAACGCTACCCTCTGGATCTTGGCCGTCCAAGCGAGGCTCTGCCTCATTTGCAGTCAGGAGGTAACGTCCATCGATAGATGACTTGATCATGTCTGGCTGCACACCAGCAGGATATTCCTTCAAGAGGTTTCCTGCGTAATCCAATACAAGAATTTTACCAATTTTCATGTGATCTAGCTCTTGTACTGAAACAGACACGTGCTTGGTAGTGGTATTTACATCAACGCTCGTTAAATCGCCATATAAGAAGCCATTCGTCTCAGCCAAGGTCTTCACTTGGACGGAGGTTTCCTTTACAGGGGCAGCTCCACTAAGGTTAACAATGTCCAGTGTTGGTGGATTGCTGGCTCCGTTTACAAGATAGAACTTGCCGTTGTCCTTGTTGTACTTCACGATCTCCGCCACCCCGCCATCGGAGTTCGGCGCTGCAGCCTGGTAAGAGCCGATCTTGGTCACTGAGAAAATATCCGGGATTACCGGTTCTGCTACTAGGGCAGCTTGTACGTTTAACGTTAGGCTTACATTTGCAGTCGAATACACCGAATCGGTTACCGTCACGGTAACTGAATGGTTGCCTTCGGTTCCGGCAGCTGGAGTCCCGTACATGGCACCAGTGGTTGTGCCGATGCTCAAGCCGTTTGCAAGTCCGCTCGCTGTGAACGTGTAAGGTGCCGTTCCTCCATAGACAGACAACGTCACGTTATAAGCAGTACCTACACGAGCACTATCCAGGCTGGTTGTAGCAATGCCCATAGTTTGTCCCCAAGGACCGTCCACAGAACCTCGGGGTTTCTTCAGCTGAATATCACTGGTGCTTGCCATTTCGATGTCGAATTGGGTGAAGTCGGCTTTGTTATTATCGGTATCCGTGAAACTCTTGCGTCGAACGGATTTTTTCTTTGAAGTACCCTCATCCGATCCTGTTGGGAAGGCGGTTTCATAGCTGTTAATTGTACTTCCAGAATCGTTGCTGCCCGTGCCCAACATGTCTACATAACCTTGGGGCTTGTTTGTAAAAAGGTTATTGCTTGGTGTCGTAGCATAAAGGTTATCAATCGAACCGGTATTGCTTGTCAAGACCACCATCATGCCTTTGTTGAGCAAATGCCCAGTGATGGTTTGATTAGCCTTTCCTGTTAAATCAATCTTCGGATTCGTTGCGGTCGTTGCATCCCCCGTAATCAGATAAGAGGAATGAGCAGGAATCGTACCCGTTAAATTAAGCTGCTGCCAGTTGCCGGCAGGACCGGTCTTATTGGATTGCCCAGCGTAATGAAGCGACCAACCGTTAAGATTTACTGCTTGGTTTGTTGGGTTATACAGCTCAATAAAGCTATGGGACACTAAAACGGATGGATCTGCTGCTCCCGTGCCAAACACCTGATTAATCATCACATGCGGTACAGAGACGTCATAGCTGCCTTCCGCACTATTCGGCGTACCGGGATCGGGAACTGGGGTCGAGGCTATTGCCCCCCCTGCGAGGAACAAGCTTGCAAGCAGCTCTGCGGCCAGCAGAATCCCTATAAATCTTCTAAATTTCTTTTTAAATGAGTTCTTCAAACCTTAAACACTCCTATCCTAAATAAAGATATTATGTAGAAAACACCTTCTTCATCTTAGATTAGTTATGTAAAGGGCGTTCGTGGTGTTTATTGAGATATTGTAAAAGATCCTGAGATAGTAGAAAACGTACAGAGAGTTGGTTTAATCATACTAAGAATAATCAGTTGTTTTTGGTAAATAATAAAATGTCGCTATATCAAACATGGAGGTCGTTAACTTGAATAAACAACGAGCACAAGAAATTGTAGAATCACCCGTTATGATTGATGTAACTTACCAAGGAACACCGATCTATATTCAAAATGTTGATGAACACAACGAAATGGCAAGAATCTATCCGCTTGGTGAGCCAGAGAATGAGCAAAGCGTCCCTTTAGACAGCTTAAATGAACAATAAAGGAACAATGAAAAGAGGCCGCCTTTTAAAGGTTGCCTCTTCGTTCTAATAAGTATTATAAATATTTGGGCAAGTTTCAGCAGTTGTTTGGTAAAAACAATGTGCTTTGTATCTTCCTACTAAAGGTTGACCGTACATTCAGCAGGGCATTCTCCTGGTGGTTTAAATACCATAAGCTGAATTTTGCTGGCCAAGCTCTCTCCATTAACCGACCGCTGGCCCCATTGGCGACTACCTAAATTACTTGTATGTCTTCTAGCGTAAATGGACTTCGATATCCCATTGGATGATCCGCTTTCTCTGACCCCGGACGATGCCATGATCCAGTTTTCCCTGCGTACAACTCCGATTTCGACCTGTTCTATTTGCTGTTGATTCCATTCCAATCGGTTGATCCTCCATCCTCAAATATCGTATAGTTATTACAAGGCGGTGGTGGTTGAATGTTTGGATTGACAACGGCTTTATGGGTGGTTATTGGCCTTGCTATTCTTGGGGCAATCTTACTCTACGGAAAATATAACAAGTAAGTCCATGTTGCTCGTTCACAATTTTTCCCCTCCATTCATGGCGAATAAATATGTCTCTGCCCTAAGAGGCAAAATATTTGATCCGGCTGCCGCACTGCATGCCAGATGGTCATTGGGAATGAGGAGGTTATATAATGAAAAAGAAGATCAGCTTGTCGGGAATCATTCTACTCTTACTCGCGGGAATTGCAGCACTTACAGGCTGCTTAAACAGCCCAACGCAGGTTATCGAGCCCCAGTCCCAGTCCGCGTTGCCAGGATACGATTTTAAGCTGTCACCCCAAGAGCAAGAGGTGTACAGCCGCTTCCAGAAGGATTTAAATGAACAACATTTAAAAGAGCTAGAGCCAATCAGTATAGCCAAGGTATACATTCAGGCATCATTGGACAATAAAAAAGAGGTGCAATACGCCCTATACACAGATCGATCAGGACATGTCCTCTGGACCAAAGAAGAGTCTGAGAAATTTACTGAAACCGGCGACCGAGTCCAAAACAAACAACAAACCCTCAAACTATTTAATAACATTGAAAAAGGAAGCTTTATTCAAACAAGTGATTTTGAAGGCTATATTGAATTTGTGCCCAGGCCAGAAGTACAAGGGGCGGAAGGAAAATCCGGCTTTCAAATGATTAAAGACGAGGACGGCATCTGGAATGTAGCGTTTCAGCCTATTCAATAAGCTTAAGGAAGAGAGGCGTGCTTTTTATGAAATTGCCTTTTATATTGCTGCAGGCGCTAGGTGTATTCATTGTTTTCAAAGGTACGATGGTGCTTTTATCGGAAGTTAGAGGTGTAGATGTAACTATTTATGAGCTAGGTATCTTAATCCCGGCTAATGATCGAGGCGTTTATACGTTCGGGACGGTATTTGTTGCCATGGGACTGCTGCTGCTATTCCTTCCTGAGCTGATCAAAAAATTTACTAAAAACCAAAAAAGCTAACGCAAATGGTTAGCTTTTTATTTGCATTTCGTTTTCTTTATTTCTATTTCTTTATTTCTATTTGCCTTCAGATTTATTCGATTTTTTGTCCGATGTACGGGTGGTTGTATTTTTCGCAGCGTGCCCTTGCTGTTTAGCCATGTGGTGACCCCTCCTTTTATAAGTATGGGGTTATTGTTGGTGAAAAAGGTCTTCATTATTCAACTCAATTCAACCCATCCAATGCACCCATCTGGTCAAAAGGGAAATAACGAAACATCACTTTGCCCACCAATTGGCTTTTATCGACAAAAGGGGTTGGCCACAAATGGGCATCCAGGCTCTCATTGCGGTTGTCCCCCAAAAATATATATTGATCCTGAGGCACCTCAATCGGCCCGAAGGTGTAGGTCATCGTTTCTTTCACATAAGGCTCAACCACCGCTAGTCCGTTACGGTACAATGTGCCAGCCTTAACCTCAATTGTATCTCCAGGCAGGCCGACCAGCCTTTTGACGAATCGCTCGTCTTTTTTGTCTGGAAGCGGCGGGTAGAATACCACAACGTCACCGAATTGAAAGTCGGTCAAAGCCACCATCTTCTCAACCAATAGCTTATCCTCCAGTTGGATGGTCGGCAGCATCGATCCGGTTGGCACTCGCATCCCCTGTGCTACAAATGTATTAAAGGTAAAGCTTACGGCTAGCGTAATCAGCAGGGACGGTACCCATTCCTTGAACCATCGTGGTATGCCCTTTCTCTTCACAGCTTCGTCCCCCTCTCCCCGATTAAATACCATTAAGGACAAGTGTACAGCAGCTTAGTGAAAAAAGTGTGAAAAGCACATTATTTAGGCGCGGAAGTAGGGGCAGGAGTTGCGGCCGGCGCGGCTTCTATTTTGGCGGGTGTTATATATTCTTTAAGCTGGGTACCGCCAACCTTCCATTCGATGATAATCTGCTCGGTATCCTGCCAGGAAAGCACTTTGGATTTTTCGCCTAACGTGATGGCTTGTCCAGTTTTCAGCAAATCAATGGACTCCACATAGTAGGTTAATGGAGTCTGACCCTTATGTCCTACTGTTACCGAGGCTTCAGTCAATTCTTCCAGGCCTAGAAATTGGAGTGTTGTAATTTCCTCTAAGTCTTCGCCTCCGACTATATAATCGACCTTCACCTTCCAATGCTCGGATTGGCCTTGTAGGGTAGCAGGCTCCAATTTGACGTTTTGAGGTGCTGGTGTTGTAGCTGATGTACATCCAGCAAGGCTGGCAATCGCAAGAAATAAGGCTAATAGGGGTGTTAGCAGTTGGGTACGCATCGCTCTAATCTTCTCCTTGTATGCTTTTTGTATTATTATCAGCTTTTGACATCGTTTATGCAAATGTCGTTAAATAGAGGGGAAGCTATTCATTCGAGGAGGGTCAACAAATGAAGTATCGGAAATTGGGATCCACGAATTTAAAAGTATCCGTAATTGGCATTGGCACCTGGCAGCTTGGTGGCGAATGGGGAAAAACCTACACACAGCAAGAAGCCGACGCTATTCTGGATCAAGCCAAGGCATCAGGCATCAATCTGATCGACACTGCCGAATGCTATGGGGACCATACCTCGGAATCGCTGATTGGCAGCTATGTGGAGCGGGGCCGCCGCGAGGATTGGGTTATTGCCACGAAGTTCGGGCATCAATTCCATGAGCATATGAACCGCTCCCAATGCTGGTCGCCGCAGGAGGTAATTGGCCAACTGGAGGCCTCTTTACGTGCGCTACGTACTGATTATATTGATCTTTACCAGTTCCATTCGGGAACGGATGAGGCCTTTGACCAAGAGGAGTTGTGGAATCTATTAAGCAAGCAGGTGGAAGCCGGAAAAATTCGCCATCTCGGCACCTCCATCGGCAGTAATGATAATATATACCAAACGCAGAAATCGAACCAAGTCGGCTCTGAAGCCATCCAAGTGATTTACAATCGGCTGGACCGCAAGCCTGAGGAGGAGGTTTTCCCAACCTGCATCGAGCAGAATTTGGGCGTATTGGCGCGGGTTCCACTGGCCAGCGGTTACTTAAGCGGCAAATATAAGCCTGGAGCGGTATTTGCCGACAATGACGTACGCAGCAGCCGTGACCAAGAGAAAACCAAGCTTGTTCTGGAGGAGGCTGCCCACATCCAGCAAAACGAGGTGCCCGAAGGGATCAATATGGCGACTTGGGCACTGGCTTGGTGCTTGAAGCATCCAGCGGTCACAGCGGTTATTCCGGGCTGCAAAAGCGCTGAGCAGGTCGTTGCCAACGCTGCGGCAGCCGAATATATATCCAATAACCACCCGCAAAGCTGGAAGCCGGGCATAGTTATATAATCCATGTTTTTGAATAGTACCGTCCATGTAAATTGATGTCGTATCGCGGTATGCTAATCCGTGAACATATTGACGGGGCTTTCTTGCCTCTGCCGCCCTGTACGAAAGGTCTTGAAGCAGATGAAAGTATCGACCCGTATTTATTTGGATGCCGGATTGCAAAATATGAAAAGTGTTTTCTTCTTTACTTTCCTTGGTGTGTTGATCGCCCGCTTAGGGGCAACCAATTTCCAAATCTCTTTATCGAATTCACTTCCGCCTCTGTTTTGTGCGCTCTCGCTGGCTTTTCTGACGCGGCAGCTCCCAGTAACCAGGGGCGTTTTTCTGATGAGCGGTTATGTTAGGCAAGGAGCCTTTTTATGCATGGCCTTCTCGGTTCTGCTGCCGAACCCGATCCCTTACCTGATGTTTTTCTGGTCGATCAATGCTGTTTCCGTGATGATCAGCAGCGCCCAGCAGCCGGCTATTTTGCGAAAATGGGTTGCCCCCCATGAGTTCCCGCGCATATTCAGCAACAATAAAATTATCGGCATCGTTATTGTCACTATAGGCAGCTTTACGCTGGGACATTTTCTCGATATTTTCAATTGGATGTTCCCTAAAAACTATGTCATCTCCATGCTGGTGGGCTGCTTTGCGACCTTCGCGGGAATGTCGTTGATTGCTGAGCTGGCTCCCCGGGAAAAAAAGAAATTGAAGTTTACCAAGGTACGGCCCTTTCAGGAATGCGACCGGAAAACCTGGTGGATTGGGCTTAATAATACCGGTATTGCGATGGTAGGGCCTCTATTCGTTATTTATCATGTTAATGTATTAAAGCTAACCAATGCACAAATCGCTTATTTCGTGGTGACCGCTGGTATTTTATCCACACTGCTGCTTCCTGTCGCACGCCGCCTGATGGAGCGCTACGGCATCCTGAAGGTGTATGGGGTGGCTGTTATTGGGATGGCGCTTGCCATCATCCCCTATGGATTTATCCAGTCGTTTTGGCTGCTGCTGGTCATTCAGGGCTGGGTAGGCATGTGCCTCGCTGTCCATGAGGTATCGTCACAGACGATGATGATGAACGAAGCCTCGCGGCACCATAAAGAGATGGCCTACTTCTCCGACTTCCAATTGGTAATGAATCTCGGCAACGGGGTTGGCGCATTGCTTGCTGGGTTACTGATCGCCTTTCTGCCGATCTGGGGCTGCTTTATCATTATTGCGATCACACGGATTCTGTTCTTCCTGACTTACCGTGCAGAGCACCATGCCGATCCTCAGGAGCAGCTTATGCTGCCGATGGTCACGGGCGGCAAGCTTAAGGATGCCGCGAAGCTGTGAAATGTGAGCTATGAGCTGTGAGCATCCTATATCGCATAGCCGACGCCCTTCTACTAACTCGAAATACCCCTCCAGACCCACTTCGTGGTCTGGAGGGGTATTAATGGTATCGGGCTAAACAGCCGACGCCGATTCGGATGTCGAATTCGTCTCCGCAGCAGACGGCAGCAGCTCTAGCAGCTTGATTAGGTCATGAGACGGCACCGGACGGCTGAAAATATAGCCTTGGATCTCCTTGCACTGTAGATCCATCAGGAACTCCAGCTGCTCCTGTGTTTCTACGCCTTCGGCAATGACACCCAGCTTTAAGCTATGCGCCATCGCAATAATGGCTTGGACAATAGCCGCATCATCCGGGTCAAAGGTGAGGTCACGCACAAATTCCTGAGCAATTTTTAGCTTATGTATCGGAAATTTTTTCAAATACGTCAAGGATGAATAACCGGTTCCGAAATCATCAATTGAGATTTGCACACCATGGTTGCGCAGCGTTTGCAGCTTGATAATCACCTGCTCCACATGGTACATCGCGATACCTTCAGTAATCTCAAGCTCCAGGTATTGCGGATCCAAGCCGCTTTCCTTCAACGCATCCAGTACAATATCCACAAAGCTGCTTTGATGGAACTGGATGGGCGAAATATTGACAGCCACCTTCACAGGCGCATACCCTGCCTGCTGCCAAGCCATATTCTGCATGCACGCTGTACGCAGCACCCACTCGCCAATGCTAATAATAAGCCCAGTTTCTTCAGCTAGAGGAATGAAGTCGCCTGGTGGGATTAAACCTAGATTCGGATGGTTCCAGCGCAGCAATGCCTCCATTCCGGTTATCCGGCTCTTGCCCACCTCAATCTGGGGCTGGTAATGCAAAAGAAATTGCTGCTCCTCTAACGCCCGGTTCAGCCATTCTTCCATAATCAAGGTTTGAATCACCTTGTCATTCATTTCCGCGGTGTAACGTTGAAACCCCGTTTTGCCGTTCTCCTTCACGCGGTACATCGCCGTATCGGCATTTTTCATCAATGTAACAGGGTCACCCCCATCGTCCGGATAGATGGCGATGCCGATGCTGCAGCCGATCCGCAGCTCGTGGCCCTGGATCTTGAACGGCTGCGTTAGCTGCAGGAGCAGCTTCTGTGCTATCGTCTGGGCATGCTCCGCATTCGCCATATCCTCGATCAGCACACAAAATTCATCGGCGCCGGGTCGGGAAATCCAGTCGACCGCTCGAAGGCTGCCGCGAAGGCGCTCGGCTGCTTCAATTAGCAGCAGGTCACCAAAGGTATGGCCGAAGGTATCATTCACGTTTTTGAAACGCACCAGGTCGATGAACAGCACCGCCATCATTTGCTCCTTTTCCTTGTGGTGGTGGATGGCATTTTCTACGTGCTCCTCGAACATTTTACGGTTCGGCAGGCCTGTCAGCATATCGTGGTAAGCCAGGAAAACTAGCTTAGCTTCCGTTCGTTCACAATGCCGAATATCAATCAGTGAAATATAAAGCGCTGGCAGCATAAACAGCAGCAAACCTGCAACATCATATAAGGTTCCAATCGGTTGGTCCGCATAAGGAGTGAAGCTTCGAACCCCTTCCTCCAAAAGCTCTACGGCAACAAACAGCATCAACAATATAGGAAATAAATAACCGGCTGTGAATTTTCTTCGCGTAGCGATGAGGAACGCCGTTGGAACCAGCACAAACAGGAGAAGCCCTGTCGTGATTACGTCCAGCGGATCCAAATTCACGCCCAACAGCAGCCTGGACATTACAATAATAACCTTCGTTCCTGCCATAACTAGCCATAAGCGAAGCAACGAAGCATGGCTCAGCCAACGGCTACCGCCTTTAATTCGCTCTCTGGATAGCTCGGATAGATACTTTGGATCGTCCATTTATGTCCTCAACTTCCTATAATGGAATTTATGATTAATTCTATTCTGTACTTTCCTATTTTACCCGGTTCGAGCGAATTCGACAAGACAAATATAGACCAAAAGACCCACAACCATCAATCGATGGTTATAGGCCTTTATAATTATTTTATATAAAATTAATAAAATCTTAATTATCCGTTAAAAAAGCCTGATTTGCTTCTCGTACACAGTTTCATCATCATTGCTATTCATGGCACGCACTTCAATTTTCCAGTATCCCGGATAGGGCAGATAAGCGCCTCGCGACTTATAGGTATACTTTTTCATCCCATACGATTCTTCCATCATACTGGTATCCTCCGTAATTTCAAGCGGAACATCAAGCGGTGCCATATCGGGTGCCGTCATATCGCTCATTTTTAACAGAACCTGCTTGGGCTTGCCCAGCTCCTCGGGAAGCCATATTTTCACAGTAAAATCATTAACACCCGGAATATTGGGTGTAATTTGCGCTGACATATGGATCTTCTCTCCCATCACATGCCAATTCAATGGTGCATTGGCCGGAAGCGGTGTTAGATAAGTAAAAACTCCAACAATACCGATGATCAAACCTGCCAGAACGGCATCGATTCGCAGTAAAGTGCCTATTCCAGACCCTGCACGCCGGCGTTGATTGAAGCGTAACAAAGCGCCCGTAACAATAACTAGCAGCACAAGTGTACTTTTGGCCAGAAGCAGCTTGCCCCAATTGGTTTCGAGGATGTATCCTACATTCGGCAGGAAAATAAACACCGACAGCACACCGGACACCACAAGCACAGCAAGGGTGGCTAATGCCATTCCTGATACACGCGGGAATAAAGTGGCCGCTTCCTCCTTATTATGGCGCCATAGCACCAACAGCAGCAGCAAACCGCCAATCCACAGCGCTGCGGCAGCCAAATGGACCACATCGAGCACAATAGTTGGTACCTTAGGTTCAAATGCCGCGGCGTGGCCGTTTAAGCTTTTGGTAAACCAAATCATAACCACCCATACGAGGTCCAGCCATAAACTGCGGTAAAGCAGCACAAACCCAAGCAGGGAAAACACTAAGGATGCCATCCACACATACCCGATATTCGTGTGGGTAAACAGCATCGCCAGAGCCTCAGAGCCACCGTCACCAATCATCGCGAACAAATGGGTAAACATCATAAAAATAAAGGCCACAATAAAGCCTCTTTGCAGCAGTACCGTCCATCCTTTCAGCATCGAAGTCGTGCTTGCTTGTTGGATGCGGCTGAACCGCAACCACAACACCCATCCTGTAAAAGCAAGCATAAACGCATAGTAGGCTATTCTGGAAATGAAATGGACAATATCCGTAAATCCCAGTCCAGTTGATAACCCTTCCGTATGTAAATGCTCACTTTCCATCGTCTCGTCTATCGGAATATTTGTCAGGCTTTGCCCAATTGCAAACAAATAGGTGCCTTTTAAAGGATGCCCGTCCGCAGAAACCACCTGGTAAGTAACCAAGTAACTGCCATGCCCAAGCTGGGGCAAATCCAATGTAATTTGAGTGCGCTCCTTATTAATTTGCGCTTTATTGGCAGTCATCTGCTTTTTATCCATGTCTAACACTTTTATCGATAACAAGCCTTCTTCAAGACGTTCATTAAAGGTTAGCTTAATTTGTGCGGGCGCTTGCTCCAATTCAGCATTGGCAGGAGGTATACTTTCTACCAAGCTGGCATGAGCCCACACGCCCTGGGGCGTTGCCAGTAAAACAAGCATAAGCACCATGCTGAGCAAGATAAGCTTTAGCCCTTGATGCCGTTGATGCTCTCTAGCTTGTCTTGCCAAGTGAAGCAGTGATCCACCACTATCCATGATATTAAATCCTCCTCGTGCTTGTAACCGCTACTCCTCAGCAAGCTTTTTGCGGCCTGAGAAGCCTTCATCCACACCGTGATAATGCGTAATGCTTTCTTCCCCTTGCCTCCAGCAAAGCAAAATATGCTGCCCATCCAGCATCGCTGGAAAATCGACAAGCCCACTGTCAATATCTTTTAGTTGTACACCTTTTAACTCGAAGCTTTTTACAAGGGTGTTGCCCTCAAGCTGCAAAAAATCCATCTCGCATTCCAGCGTAAAAAAAGGGTCGCGCCCCTCAGGAGGTTGATGCTTACGAAAATAGGCTTTCAACAGCTGTAATTCATCATATTTCGTTCGATATTTCTGTTTGATGCCCTGGAGCTTCTCAATATCCAGCTTTACTGACGGAATTAATGCATTGGCCTCATTTACGGTGAAAAAAGGTTTCATGTGCGCAGCCTCCATCTATTTATATATTACAAGTTACTAGAGCTTGAGTGGTTATGCTGAGGGCCGCCGTTTGCATCATGCTCATGCTGGTGCCCATGTGGATGGATATGTCCGCCATGCCCTTGCTCATCCACATGCGTCACAGACAGCTCGGCATAGCTTACACCCTTTAATACCTGGATACGTTGCTGTAGCTCGCGGAGCCGTCCTACAGCGCCTCTGACAACAATTACCTCTAGACACTGGTATTGATTCAGATGGGTATGCAAGGTTGAATTGATTTCTTCATGGTAGTGGTGCTGCAGCTCGGTCAGAACAATCGGCAGATCACTGATATGATGGTCGTATACCATCACAATCGTCCCTGCAGCCATCTGGTCAGTCTGGATATGGCCTGGAGCCAGCAGCGCCCTGCGCACCAAATCACGAATGGCCTCGGAGCGGTTGTCATACCCCTGATTGACCAGCATAGCATCGAACTGCTCAATCAACGATTGCGGCATCGAAATACCGAAACGAACCAGCGCTTCCTTCTCGTTCATTCTCTTTCTCCCCCTTACCTACGTTCACATTTCACGCTTTTACCTTCTTGCTTTAATGTAGCATATTCATAAGGGACAAACCAATTTTTCACCTTACTGTCATAACTTATAACGCAGAAAAAAGGCATCTGGATGAACACCATCTGCATGCAATAGGTACATAATGAATAAATCTAAATCCGACATGAAGGATTAGGCCTATACAAAACTATTTTTTGGGTAGCAGTCTGGCTCCTCGCCCGTGGCTAACTCGCGTTTTTATCCGTAAACGGTCGATTATGGCGAAATACGTCGATTTTATAGATAATCAAGGCCATTCCGTGGACGGCTCGCCTTAAATTAAGAGATTGACACAACACCATATATTGAGGTAAATTCATTTTACGGCTTTAAATTCGACTAGATCTTGTGTAAACGGCTATCACATAAGAGAGATTTTGTCAATGCAGCCGCTGACTGGCATGTTCCTGTTTCGACGATGGGGCAACATGCTTTTTCATTGTCTACAAGCCGCTAACCCTCAATAGCAAGACGGCTTCCCTATTTTATGCTTTCCGATATTCGAGCATGTATTTTATTTATGTTTACAAAGGAGTAGATTACGAAGTGATTATTGTCAAAAGAGATGGCACGAAAGAAGAGCTAGTATTTTCCAAAATGAAAAAGGTTATTGATTTCGCCAGTGAAACCTACCCGGAATGTGATCCGCTGGAGCTGGAGACCGCATTATTGCCTTTATTCCGCAATGGTATTACTACCCAAGAAATTCAACGCCTCCTGATTCAGGTAGCTGTGGAAAAAACAAGCGTTGAACAGCCGACCTGGCAATATGTTGCCGCGAAGCTGTTAGCGTATGATCTATATAAAGAAGCCCGCCTGAACCGTAAGTATGGACATTTTGGCTATGGCGATTTATATTCGCTTGTGACTTATTTATCCGATATCGGCCTATACGGCAGTTACATATTAGAGCATTACACACGTGAGGAAATTCAGGAGCTGGGCCTCTATATCAAGCCTGAACGCGACTACTTATTGAACTATATCGGCCTTAAAACCTTGGCTGACCGTTACCTCATCAAGGGTTTGGATAAAGAAATTCTGGAGCTGCCACAGGAGCTGTTCATGGGTGTAGCGATGCACCTTGCGATGAAGGAAGCGGACAAGCTGGCTTGGGCCAAGCAGTTCTACGACGTTTTAAGCAAGCTGGAAATGACGGTAGCCACACCAACACTCGCCAATGCACGCAAACCGCTGCACCAGCTATCCAGCTGCTTTATCGATACGGTGCCGGACAACCTTTGGGGCATTTACAATGTGGACCAAAGCTTTGCACAGGTTTCCAAGCATGGCGGCGGTATGGGCATTTATGTGGGTAAAGTGCGTAGCAAGGGCTCCAATATCCGCGGGTACAAAGGCGTTGCAGGCGGCGTTATTCCTTGGATCAAAAACTATAACAATACGGCGATTGCGGTTGACCAATTAGGCGTTCGCTCCGGTGCTGTTGCGGTTTATCTTGACGTATGGCACAAGGATGTCCTGGATTTCTTGAACCTGAAAACCAACAATGGCGATGATCGGATGAAAGCCCATGATATTTTCCCAGGCGTGTGCATCCCCGATTTGTTTATGAAAACCGTACAAAACCGTGGTACCTGGTACTTGTTCGATCCCCATGAGGTTCGCAAAATCAAAGGCTACTCGCTTGAAGATAGCTGGGGCGATGAATGGGAACGCCGCTATAACGAATGCGTCCTAGACGACAAGATTTCCAAGGACGAAATCCCGGCAATCGACATCATGAAGCGGATAATGACAAGTGCATTCGAAACAGGCACACCATTCCTGTTTTTCCGTGACACGGTGAACCGTGCCAATCCGAACAAGCATGCCGGCATGATCTACTGCTCCAACCTCTGCACCGAAATATGCCAAAACATGAGTCCAACCGAGCTGCTGCAAACCGAGCATGAGGATGGCATCATTACCAATAGAGTCAAAAGCGGCGACTTCGTCGTATGCAACCTGTCCTCCCTGAACCTGGGCCGTGCGTATACGAAGGAAGATATTGAACGTGTCGTTACTACCCAAATGCGGATGATGGACAATGTCATCGACTTGAATTACTACCCGATCCCGCAAGCGGAAATTACGAACAAGAAATACCGTGCTGTCGGCCTCGGCTCCAGCGGCTACCACCAAATGCTTGCACAGCTTAAGATCCAATGGGAATCCGACGAGCATGTCACCAAAGCAGACGAGGTTTACGAATGGATGAACTATTATGCGATCAAGGCTTCGATGGAAATCGCCAAAGAAAAAGGCGCCTTCAGAGCTTTCGAAGGCAGCGAATGGCAAACCGGCGCTTACTTCGACTCCCGCGGCTACACCAGCCCTGAATGGCTGGAGCTAAAGGCTCAGGTCGCTGAGAATGGCGTGCGCAACGGCTGGATGTTCGCTATCGCACCAACCGCATCCACTTCCTTGATTGCCGGCTCCACAGCAGGTATTGATCCGATCTTCAACAAATTTTTCGTTGAAGAAAAGAAAAACGCGGTCATCCCACAAACGGCGCCTAATCTTAACGCCGAAACGATGTGGTATTATAAGGAAGCCCACCTCATCGACCAACGCTGGAGTATCAAGGCTGCCGGCATTCGCCAGCGCCATATCGACCAGGCGCAGTCGTTCAATCTCTATATCACTCCTGAGCTATCCGCGAAGGAATTCCTCGAGCTGTACATGGCTGCGTGGGAAAACGGGCTCAAGACCGTTTATTATGTCCGCAACAAAAGCCTTGAAGTGGAAGATTGCGTCAGCTGCTCCGCTTAAGCGCCAGCCTTCATAAGCAGCCATGCTTCGGTAAATACTAGTATGGCTGGCTGGGTTATCCCTTGCAGCAGCGAAGCGATCTGCATATCTGTTGACCTTCAGCTTTCATGCAGCAGCGAAGCGATCTGCATATCTGTAAAGTTTTAGTTACTTGAACTTTGTGCTCTTGACCTGCACCAACCGTAAAGCGTGTCTAGCGGATCGATAGCATTGCAACTGCAATGCTATCGATCCGCTAGACGGACGCGAGGCTACACCGCTCCATCAACAACATCATCATCGCACCAAAGTTAAGCGTGTGGCCCGTAAGGATGGCATCCGGCCAGAGCCGGTGCCATCCTTACGGGCCACGAACGCGAGCCAAACCAACAGAACAGTAACTCCCAAGCAAAGGGGGTCCAGGGGGCATAGCCCCTTGGGGTCCCCCTTGCAGGGGGATTTAGGGGGCAGTCTCCATGGACTTGAAAAAGAAAAAACTATTCAACGAGCACGGTGACCGCGACTGGGGCAAACGCCGCATGATTGGCGGGAATACCACTAACCTGATCGAGCTCAACAATGTGAAATATGACTGGGCCACCAAAATGTACCGCAACATGATGAACAACTTTTGGATCCCCGAGGAAATTCCTTTGGCTCAGGATGCCAAGGACTACAAATTCCTTACGCCACATGAGCGCCAAGGTTATGATAAAATCATCAGCTTCCTGATTTTTCTGGACTCGCTGCAAACGTCCAACTTGCCGAACATTAATGAATATATTACCGCACCCGAGGTGAACCTTTGCCTGACCGTGCAAACGTTCCAAGAGGCTGTACACAGCCAAAGCTATTCGTATATTCTAGACAGCGTCTGCTCGGCTGAGGTACGTGACGATATTTATAATCAATGGCGCGAAGACAAGCATTTACTGCGCCGCAACCGTTTTATCACCGACCTATACGAGAAATTTATCGAGGATTCTTCAACGGAAAACCTGCTGCGTGCGATCATGGCCAATTATATCCTTGAAGGCATATATTTCTATAGCGGCTTCAGCTTCTTCTATTCCTTGGGACGCCAAGGCAAAATGCTGGGTACAGTTTCCGAAATCAAATATATCCAGCGTGACGAGCTAACCCACTTGGCATTGTTCCAAAATATATTCCGTGAAATCCGCAAGGAAAATCCGGAATTGTTCACGGAGCAGTTGATCGATGATTTACGCCAAATGATGAGAACCGCCGTTGAGCATGAAATTGAATGGGGCCAATATATTACCAATGATATGATGAATGGCCTGAGCAATGAAATCATCGACCAATATATCAAATATTTATCCAATGAGCGCTTAAAAATGCTCGGTCTGGAAATATTGTACCCGGAGGTTGTTGAGCACCCAATGAAATGGGTAGAAAACTTCAGCAACATGAACAGTATGAAAACCGACTTTTTTGAGCAAAAGGTAACCAACTACAGCAAATCCTCCAGCTTGAACTGGGATGATTTATAAAATTACAATTTTACAGCTTTATTTGTAACCTTGTAGGCTCCAGCTACTCAATATGACCCCTATAGGAAGACCCGTTTAGCCCTGTGAACTCCACAGGCCGAGCGGGTCTTTTTTTGGCTATAGCCAGATTATAATCAAACTCTCCATGTCTTTAGCAAAGAGGGTATGTTAAGTTAAAGATATCGAACTACCATAAATAGGGAGTTGCTCCAATGACAAATAAACCGCAAGCATGGATTATAGAAGCGGATATCACCAAGCTACAGGCCGCTATGGAATCAGGATCGATATGCTCAGCGGATATCGTTCAGGCCTATCTAGAGCGAATCCATCAATATGATTCCACCATCAATTCGTTATTGGAAATTAATCCAGAAGCGATTACAATCGCGAAAGCATTAGATCAAGAGCGCAAGGAGCAAGGAAGCCGTGGAAGGCTGCATGGCATTCCTATCTTATTGAAGGATAATATCGATACACAGGATAAGCTGCATACTAGCGCTGGCTCTATAGCCTTAGCTAGCTCTTTTGCAGCAGCAGACGCCTTCGTAGCGGCCAAGCTGCGTACGGCAGGTGCCGTTATCCTCGGTAAAACGAATATGACGGAATGGTCGAACTTTATGTCAAGCCAAATGCCGGCAGGATATAGCTCACGGGGTGGCCTTGTACTCAATCCCTACGGTCCCGGGGAGCTGTTCATTAGCGGGTCTAGCTCTGGGTCTGCCGCAGCCGTAGCTGCCAATCTGGGAACAGCAGCTCTCGGAACGGAAACAGCAGGATCGATTGTAGGTCCTGCAAGCCAAAATTGCCTGGTGGGGATTAAACCAACGGTTGGATTAATTAGCCGCTCTGGCATTATCCCCATTTCCAGCAGCCAGGACACCCCTGGACCTTTAGCCAGAACGGTTACGGATGCGGCTATTATTTTGGGAGCATTAACTGGAGTCGATGCCAAGGATACAGCCACCTTGGAAAGCGGCAATCATTCCTATACAGACTACACGCCATTTTTGGATGCAAGCTTTTTACAACATGCACGAATAGGCATCCCAAGGCATTATTATAAGCATTTGGATGAAGGTAGACTTGCCATTATGGAGGCTGCCATCACAACACTACGCGATGCAGGCGCCACAATTATGGATCCTGTAGTTCTACACGTCGAAGAAAATAACTGGAACAATGATGCCATTACTTACGAATTTAAAAAAGGACTCAATCAATACTTAGCCCAATTGGCCAGTTCTGCTCCGATTCATTCGTTGCAGCAATTGATTGACTTTAACAACAGCCATGCGGAGATTGCTTTGAAATATGGGCAGGACACCCTGATGAACTCGGAAGAAAACAAACTGACGGAAGCAGCTTATTTGAAAAAGAAGCATGCATACATGCAATTATCCCTGACACAAGGGATCGATTATGTATTGGATACTCATAGCTTAGACGCGTTAATGCTGCCTGGAGATGTCGATGGGATGTATATTGCCGCACGGTTGGGCTATCCTCTGGTAGCCGTTCCCGCAGGATATTCATCAGTAGGCACAGTTGACTCGGATGGCGACCCTACATGCGGTCCCTTTGGGGCCGTGTTCTCAGGCAGAGCATTTAGCGAGCCTTTGCTAATCAAAATCGCTTATGGTTTTGAGCAAGCGACCCACCACCGCTTTCCGCCTCAATTAAAAAACCAGCACGACATTCATGGCCAGGCTGGCTTGACTACCTGGAAATCCTAAGGCGGGCACATAAGCCCTGATTGATCCAGAATCGCCTGTTCGCTAAGCCCTCGGACACAGGAGCCGCTATTAGGCAGAAATATCTATAGGAAGCCTAATCCTGCAAATAGCGGTTTCTGCGTCCGCCAAATCTCCCCAAGGCGGGCAGAATCGACTTTAAGGCTTAAGGATTTTCGGCGCAAAGAACCTCCTACAGCGGACTACTTACTCCAACTCTGTAGAAGCGCCTTGCTGCTCACTCAATGGATTGGAAGGAATCCATGCCTTCCTCCCAGCTCTGGATCACACTGGCAGCAGCTCCGATGCAGCTTGCCAAAGGGAAAAGCTTCGAGCGGACCAAGGTGACTTGGTCGCTTGTGATCCACAAGCACCGTGACTTAAGCTCCTCCTCGATAAACGGGAACATATAAGCGGACGCCTGCATCAACGGTCCATCACAAATAATCAGCTTCGGATTGAGCAGGTTGACCACATAGCTTAAGGCTTGACCAATATATCTGCCGGCCTGCTCGAACTCAGCCGCCACCTGCGGATTACCTGAAGCCAGCTCAGCGAACACCCAATCCAATGAGATGGCTTTTTCAGCAATACGGCCCATTCGCGTTAGAAGGGCTGGAATGCTGACCAAGGCTTCCAAGCAACCTCGGTTTCCGCAGCCACATAAAGGTCCCTCTGGGTCTATGATCATATGTCCCAATTCGCCAGCGGCGTTGGATTCGCCACGAAAGATGGTTTCGTGGATAATAATTCCGCTGCTTACACCATTGCCAAAATAAGCATAGACGAAATGGGCTAAGCCTTGCCCTGAGCCATGCCATAATTCACCAAGTGAGGCCAGTTTCACACTGTTGTCTAATTGGATGCTGATGTCAATTTTGTTCTGGAGCATAGACAGGATCGGGACATCATGCCAGCCCAAATGGCTGGACCTGATCACTTTACTGCCACCAGCTCCCATCAAACCCGGGATACCCAAACATATCCCGATGCAATGGGCAGGCGAATATTGGGCTGCCAACCGGTTAATGCCTACCAAGAGCGCAGCGACTACCTGTTCGGGCGTAGACGATGCCAAGGCAACCGAAAAGGAATCCAGCGGGTTGGCGTACAAGTCGGTAACTACCCAATGCATGACGGTCGAAGTTAATTGGACACCGATTGCCCATTTACTCTGCGCATTGAAGCGGATAATAACCGGCTTACGACCCGCAGTATTCGTCTCCTGAAGACCAAATTCCTGCACAAAGCCTGCCGCCACCAGCTCATCCACAATCGAATTCACCGTATTCTTATTCAACTGCAGCTGTTTGGCCACCCCTACCCTTGAAGTGCTCCGTTCATGTTTGATTTGCTTATATACCAATTTCCGATTAATATCTTTAGCCAGGGTTGGCCCCCGCCCTTTTGATTTTGCCATGGGGTCACCCCTCCCTTTTACAAAATGTCACAGCCTTCATCATAACAGGGAAGTTGCAGGGTGTACAAAAACTGCAACGAAAATAAGCACCTGTCTCTTCATTTAAGAGACAAAGTGCTTATTAGGATTATGTCAGCTCGAGCTGCTGCTTAACTTTAACTTCAAGCTCCACCATCGAAAATGGCTTATGCATATAAGTATCGACCCCTAATTGGAGCCCTCGGGTCAAGTCTTCCTCCCGGCTGCGACCAGACAGCATCAGGATGCGAAGGCTCTCCGGCTTGGAGGATTCCTCCTTCATTCTTTCTAGCATTTCGAAGCCGTCCAGCTTTGGCATCAATCCATCTAAGATGCACAAGTCCACCGGCTGTTTTGTTAAGATCGCATAAGCATCCTCTCCGTCAACAGCCTCCAAAAAGTCGACCGGCAGATGCTGCAGCTTCGATATAAGAATTGAACGAAGAATTCGATCATCATCAGCAATGAGGATAGTTTTGCGTCGTTCCTTTAACGGAACCAGCTCAGGAGCCACAACCGCAGACATGCCCTTGCTATAGAGCAGGACACCATTCCTGCCTTTTTGTTTGGCTGCATACATCGCATCATCCGAGTATTTAATCCATTCCTCTACGGTCATTTCCTTGGACCACTCACAAACACCCGCCGAAAACGTAATATGAAAAGGCTGTCCTTCATTCTGGGCGACAGGGCCGACACGTGCGTGTTCAAGCACGGATTCAATCCATCGTACCGCTTCCGGTCCTGAGGTTCCAGGAAGTACAATAACAAACTCTTCGCCGCCGAAGCGGGCCAGCATATCCGTTGTCCGCAAATGGTTTTGCAGCAAATGTGCCAAGCCTTGCAGTACTAAATCGCCAATGTGGTGTCCATAGGTATCATTAATCGATTTGAAGCGATCGATATCGATAAATACCAAGGACATCGATGCCGGATACCGCGCGACACGTTGCAGCTCCACTTGGATCTGGTGGTCAAAAAATCGTCGGTTATATACACCAGTCAAAGGATCTCGAAAAGCCATTTGCTCGAAGTCTTTGGTTCTTTTCAGCAGGCTATATATACGAGCACTTAGCTCTTCATATTGGAAGGGCTTGGTAATAAAATCATCGGCACCCAAATAAAAGCAACGCACCTTATCATGGATATGGCTGCGACCGGAAAGCACGACTAACGGCACCCACTTTAATGTAGGATCTTCCTTAACGAATTCAAAAAGCTCATAGCCCGATTGGGGGTGCATCATCAAATCTAATAAAATCAAATCGTATGTATATTCCCGAAGTAGCTTTTGGGCGTTTGGTACATCGTTTGCTTCATCGACTTCATATCCTTCAATCTTAAAGCGTCGAACCAAATACGAGCGTAAAACCTCGTCGTCATCGATAACAAGCAGCCTGCTGCCTAAAGCGATTGCAGGAGCATGCTTCACGATCTGCTCTTGCTGCTCGTCCAGGTCATACTCTTGCTCATAGATATCAAGCTCCATAGACAGCTGCTGCATCAAGGTGGAGCTGCCCATAAGCGCTGTTTGAAATTCGCCTTTAATCGAAATATCTTTGGGGACTGTTTGTTCTTTGTCTTGGGCCCATTCCCAGAGACGAACCAGCTTTTCAGCAATCGTTCCAATCCGGATGAAGCCAAACATAGGAGCACTGCCCTTTAAGGTATGCACAAGCCGGTATAATCGAAGAGCAGTATCCAGAGTAGTTTGGTCTTCCTCCATAGAGCTTAGTTCAGCAAGCTGTTCAAGCTGCGTTCGAAGGACCACCATATATTTTCTTCGGCCTTCCTTCATCAATCGTTCTTCTCTACGTATGCGTTCCTCTGGTGTAGTTTGCCGCAAGACCTTTCACATCCAGTCATTATCTTAATAAATACCAAATTTCTTTGGCCATTAGCTTTCAATTAATTGTTGCACCGTATCCACAAGCTGCAGTGGGCTAAACGGCTTTACGATATAAGTGCTGACGCCCGCAGCCTTTGCCCGTTCACGATCCTTATCCAGTGCCTTGGCTGTTAACAAAATAACGGGAGCCCCTTGATTCGGGTTGTCATTGTTACGCAACCACTCGCATACTTCCACACCCGTAAACTCAGGCATCATATAATCCAGAATAATTAAGTCATACGTATTGACTTTAATATAATCCAATGCTTCCTTGCCATCTTCAGCTTCAGTAATATTGTACCCTTCATCCGCCAAAGTTTCTGTTAATAAAAACCGTAGCGCCACTTCATCATCAGCCATTAAAATGTTATACTTGGACATTCGGGTATTCTCCTTGGTTTCAAACATACGATAAAAATCATTATACCATTTTTTTATATGACTATGTTAAAAACATAAGATAAACTTCTTTTTGTATATAGGCAAAAATAACTATTTTTATGTCGTAAGAACTATGATATTATTAGAAACAGCTTCATTCTAATATATACTTTATTTTCGATAGATCATTAGAACTAGTAAAGGAGACGTAAAATGGATAAAATTAACCAAATTATTAAAAAAGTTTCAACCTGTGTAACCTTTGGACAACCCGTTTCGTCCGGCTCTGTGATGAGCCAGCGCCTGTCCGATCCTCGTATGCCCATAATGGCCTATTATATGTCTATGAAAATGATTGAAGAAGCTGAGCATTATTACCATGAGGCTTGGTTAAAAAAGGAAGGATTATTTGCTATAACCGAGGCTTGGTACAAAGATTCCAACGTATCCCGCAAATTATTGAAGGATAATCTGACCTTCGAGCAACTAAAGGAAGAGTTTGGCGAAGAAGAATCCAATGCAGTGGTTCTCCGTATGACAGAGATTATTAAAAAGTCAGAGCGGGAAGACTGGCGCCCCACTTCCAAAAGGGCTTAGCAGCAGTAGACGCTGAAGCCCTGAGATATTTCGTTTACCCAGCTAATGCTGGCCAGCAGCAACACTGCGGGTCTTGACGATAATTTTACGAATACTATCCTCAGACAAATGATAGGTTTGAATCAATTCTGGAACGGTTGAACCGTTCTCATACAATCTATATATTTCGAAATTACGCCGCTGAATGGTTTGGCGTGTGCCATTGTTCTCGCCCCAGCCTGCGCGCGTTTGTTCTTTTTTCGGTATATAGATAATCTCGCCCTGTATATAGTCCTGCAGTTGCTTGAGCAGGCTAGCGGGAAGAAAATCCCTTCCGTTTTTGTACCCCATCGATGAAATCCTCCTTCCGTGCTTTAATTGCAAGCGCCGCCGAGAAAGAGATAAGCATTTTCATCTTCACACCTCCTAAAAGTTTTCATAGAAAACTCATTTCGCAAATTTATACCTAGTTGATGTATATCTTGCTGTGCAAGCATCTACCGAATTTTCACAGAAAAATGACTTCGTAGGTGTCTGCCGCGTTTTTTTTTATCAATGAAAACAAAAAAACACGATCTGCCGTATCGTGCCTGGGTGTCCTTATATGTCATGGTTCATGTTTACGACGTCAGGTGACGGTGATGGAGAAAATGCTTATTCAGTTCAGCCAAACCCCTCTACTTACAGTGCCTTCAACCATCGCACGCCACTCCCTTCGTCTTGGATTCATGATCCTTATTCATACATACAAAATTATACAATATGTACGCTTTAAATGTCCACCCTAGTTTTAGCGGGTACCACCCTTAACGCATACAGAGCTTTAGCGGTTAAATTATACAGGGAGGCCTATAGCCTCCCCGTCATTATGGCAATCCCTGCTTACGCAGAGACCACCTCAGGTTGTAGAATCATTTTCACGATCACTCCTTTCATTGGTACGTTAGCAGGCCTGCTACACTATCTATTAACGCATATTAAAAGGCTGCCCTCAAGCTATTAAATAATTATAATGATTCTATCCTAATTGACGATAGCCCCATAAGAACGTATAAAAGCAACCGCCTGCTGGATATCCATCCGTGCATCCTTGACATCCAGCGACTTGAAATCCACACCGTCCATCTTCGCTCCCCGCAGGTCAGCGCCCTTCAGCCTTGCCTTGGCCAAATGCGCTCTTGTGAGATCTGCGTCTTTTAGGATGGCTTTTTCCAAAATAGCTTCGTATAAATCAGCTTCTACAAACCGAATTCCTCTTAGATCCTGCTTGGACAAGTTAGCTCTGCGGAGATTGGTGTAAGACCAGTCCCCACCTTGAAGTGTGATGCCATCCAGCTGCGCTCCCGTGAAATCGGAGCCGACCATTTTGCAAGCCACGAACTTGGTTACGAACAGGTTAGACCCTTGGAATCGACAATTCGTGAAAGCCGAGCCGGTATGAATCGAAGCGTTCAGCAGCGCACCTGTGAAATCACATTCGATAAAATGGCAGCCGGTAGTCGTAACCTCCTCCAGATGCGTCCCCTTGAATCGGCAGCGTGTGAATGTGCAGTGGTCCAATTCGCCTTCCCTTTGGTCGGCGTGGCTGAAATCCTTTTCCTCATACTGCTGGCTGATATATTGGTACATGGAATTCCTCCTGCCTAGCAGAGTAAGTTCTGTAAGTTCTAGCTGTGTATGCAGGAATATGACCTTGTCCGCTCAAAACCCTTGTTTGGCCAACCATATCGCGCAAGCATCCGTCCATGCCCGAACACCAACCACCTCAGTACCCAATCCTAATCCATGGCGCCCGCTTTCGTAAACATGTAGCTCGAAGGGTACTTTATTGCGGCTGAGTGCGGAAGCAAACATCAGGCTGTTCTCAACTGGAACCGCCGCATCGTCTGCAGTGTGCCAAAGAAAGGTAGGTGGAGTCTCGGGAGTAACTTGCTGCTCACTGGACATAAGCTCGACAAGCTGCGGATCGGCGGGATCACCAAGCAGGTTTGCTCGCGAGCCCATATGGGCATTGGCAACAAAGCTGATCACGGGATAACATAATACGAGCAAATCGGGCCGGCTGCTCTCCCGCTCAATCGGATCTTCTGCATCCGCTTGGCCTTTATCGTAATGAGTACCGCTGGAGGAGGCTAAGTGGCCACCAGCCGAGAAGCCAAGAATCCCGACACGGGCGGGATCGATATTCCACTCCTGTGCCCGGCTGCGGACGATCCGAATCGCACGTTGGGCATCGGACAACGGATTGGGGTGCTGGTAAGGCGCAACTCGATAATGGACAACAAACGCTGAAACCCCCAATGAATTCAACCACAAGGCGATCGGTTCACCCTCATGCTCAGCACGGCGTTGGTAGCCGCCACCCGGACATACAACGACCGCTGCTGAGGGAGCTGCTCCCTCAACTAAATAAGGCACAAGTGTAGGCTTGTCTTCCGCGTCCTCCCCTAGTTTATTCGGTGTACCATTTGGCCAAAGTAAAAGACTCATTGCATAATCCCTCCAGGTTCTCTGATCAAAATAAAACTACGTTTCGATCATACTATAAGCGGGTCAAGGGTTGCACTAAGAGTTTTCGTTGAAAACTTACTTCGGCAATAGGCTCTGGAGCGCTTGGATCAGGAACTCATTCTCCTCCGTGGTTCCAATCGTAATTCTTACATGCTGCGGAAGCCCCCATATGTCCCCATAGCGCACCACTACGCCTTGGGCGAGCAGCTGTTCATAATACGTTTTGGCTTGGGCACCTAGCTCAACCAATACAAAATTAGCCATGCTTTCCGTAAAGGAAAAGCCCATCAACGAAAGAGCGTTATATAACCGCTCTCTACCCGCCGTATTAAGCTGGCTGGAGGACTGGACATGCTGATCATCTGTAATCGCCGCCGCTGCGGCTGCCTGCGCCAATGCGTTTACGTTAAATGGTTCTTTGACTTTAACAATATGACGGATGATCGCTTCAGGAGCAGCACCAAAGCCAATACGCAGGCCGGCGAGCCCATATATTTTGGAAAAGGTTTGGAGGACAACAACCGGATAACCAGCTCGCACATACTCAAGCCCATCCGTATAATCCGCTGCGGTGGCAAAATGGCTATATGCGGCATCAACCACAATCAAAACCCTAGCGGGCAGAGCAGAGAGAAGCCGCTCCATATCTTGCTTTGGCAGGTAAGTGCCTGTTGGGTTATTGGGTGTACAAATGTATACAATCTTCGTCTTTTCTGTAACTGCAGATAAAATAGCTTCAATATCATAAGCAAAATCCTGATTTAACGGAACGTCCACCACTCCGGCATCCATCAGGCGAGCGCCAAATATATATTCTGTGAAGGACGGAGATGGAACGATGATCTCATCCTCCGGCTCCAGAAACGCTTCCGAAATTAGCGAGATCAGCTCATCCCCGCCATTGGTCACAATAAGCTGCTGTAGCTGCAAATCCAGCTTTCGGGCAATAGCTTGCTTCACATCCAAGGCATTGGCATCCGGGTAACGGTGAATTTCTGCCAAATAGTCTTGGGCGGCTTTAACCCCTAGCGGTGAAGCGCCTAGCGGATTCTCATTCGATGCTAATTTCACAACCTTAACCAGCCCAAGCTCCCGTTGCACCTCCCAAATCGGTTTACCCGGCGTATACGGTTTAATGCTTTGCAGCGCTCGGCGCGGCTCGATTTGTGTATGATCTGTCAAATGTTCCAGCTCCTTAATAAATAATCACTACATTACGATAATACATTAATGCGTTACTTTAGTAAAGCATTAATGTGAAAAAAACCTTTTGATCAGCGGACAGCGCTTTGCATAATGTGCTTTGGGATGGGCTTTATTGTACAAACGCCTATAAGGGAACATTCGCAAGGACAGGGCGAATGTTTCCTTATAGGCGTTGTTGAAGCCCTTGTTACTCCCAGATCACCTCCCAGTTGCTATTCAAAGCTGCTTCAATTGTGCCCTTTTCCATAATATAGGCAGCAAGTAGCTCAGACATATCGGTCGGAATATCCTTTACAATCGGCTTCCCTTGAAACATCGTATAGTTTCCGCCACCAGCGGCTCTGTAGTTGTTCATAGCAACCTCATACTCAGCCAACATGTCACAGGGCTCCCCGTTATAACGCAGATCTGAAACACGCTCGCCTTCGGGTCTGGATATATTCAATTTGTATTCAATACCTTCCCACATATCATAGTTATAATGCTGTGGCTTCGGCTCTATAAAAGCGGCGCTGACGCGCACAGGACCGCCCTCGTAAGTAGCGAAATAGGAGGCGGATCGCTCAAGCGCATCCTTAATATCTTGACCTGTAATTCGTATGACCTGCAGGGTATTGGGATAAATATAGTTAGACACAATATCACGCATCGTAATATCAGGCGGAAACCCTAGCGAGATGTTATCAAATAAAGCTGTATTCGATATCGAAGCGCCGGATATATCCATCTGTACCTTATTGATAAATTCGATCAAGGGATGCTCCCTCAACCGTAGTGCCATCGGATCTGTAATTCTCATATCGCCGAGCAGCTTGCCAATGGGTTGGTCCAGCCATTTCTGCGTTAACGCTTCATGCGGCTGTAGAATCGCCAATACTTCAGCCGCTGGCTGAACTGCTGCGGGAGACAATAGCTCAGAGGTTGAGCCCGTCACACGCCAGCCTATTGTCATATGCTCCATCTGAAGCTGTACCTTGCCCAGATAAGCCCCTTGGCTGCCAGGCTGCATGACGATGACCCCATTTACGCGCTTGTCAACAATCGCCCGATGCTGATGGCCCGTAAGCAAAACATCTATGCCCTCCACCTCATAGCAAAGTGCATACCCAACATTTTCACCGGTCAATAGCTCAGTGGGATTACCTGTATCTAGATCCCGTTCAAATCCGCCATGGTAGGACACAACAATAACATCAGCCTTCTTTTCGTTACGCAAATAAGCGACCCATTTTCGGGCGGAATCCACGACATTGTCGAACCGCAGGCCTGCAATATGCTCCGCCTTTTCCCAAAGGGGAATAAAAGAGGTCGTCAAACCTAGCACAGCTACAACCGGACCATTAGGAAAGCTTTTTAAGATATAAGGCTGGCCGAAAAAGGGAGCTCCACTCTCAGCATCTACTATATTGGCGCTTAGCCAGGGAAATGCTGATTCCTCCACCGCCTTGTTTAATAAAGCTTGCCCATAGTTAAACTCATGGTTGCCAATAACCGCACCATCATACAACAATTCATTCAGGCAGCTAACCATCGGATTGAGGGAAGCCGGATTAACGCGAGCATGGTGGTAAGCCAGAGGAGTCCCTTGAATCAAGTCCCCATTATCAATCAGGATGACGGCTGCATGCTCCGCTCTCTGTTTATGTATGATCGTAGCCAGCTTGGCAAAGCCGATCTCGCTGGGCTCATTATTGGCATATTGAATAGGTAACATATAACCATGAAGATCGCTGGTCTGCAAGATTGTGATCGAATATGTCCTGTCGCTGTCCATTATTCATCAATCCTTCCCACTCATCTACACTACGACTTTTCCTGTAATTTCATTATTAACCTAACTATAACAAAGTTAACCCACGCGCTTCAAGGTAACGATATGTTTCAGAACGATTATGTTCAGACCCGTTATGCTATAGTAGAACCAGGTTGTATTCTATGCACACAAGGAGGCCATCCATGTTTAGAGCCCTTGCAACAATAAGCTTATCCTTCCTTCTGGCGGCAGGACTAGCAACAGGCTGCACCGGAGCAACACCGCCGCCACCAGCAGCACCTGTCGCAACTCCTGTACCAACACCTACGCCTGCTCCTGCACCTGTAGCCAAAGTATACATGCCTAAGGAGCTAGACGTGCAATTCGTACCACTCACCAGCAGCGAGACGATCGAAGCCAAAGCAAAGCAGCTGGAAAAACCTCTTACCCAAAGGCTGGGCATACCGGTGAAAATAAAAGTTGCCAACGCCCATAGCGCAATCGTCGATGCGATAGCAGCTAAAAAGACAGATATCGGCTTCTTGACGCCGACCAGCTACGTGCTAGCCCATGATGAGAAAAAAACCGCCGATTTGCTGCTGCAGGCTAGCCGCTATGGATTCAATAGCCTAACCGCACAAGTAGACAAATCGATGCTTGTTAATACCTACCAATCGGTCGTTGTCGTAAACGCCGATTCGCCGATTAAGACGGTGGAAGACCTCAAAGGCAAAAAAATTGCCTGGCTCGATATATCCGCCTCCGCCGATTATATATATCCCTATATGGAGCTGAGGAAAAAAAATATTGACCTTGAAAAGGATGTTAGGAGCATCATTGTTAAAGGCCAGGATAAGGCCGTGCTAGCTGTGTTGCACAACGAGGTTGATGCAGCCATCGTGTTCCAAGAAGCATTATTGAAGGTATCCAAGGGGGATCCTGACGTATATGCCAAAACACGTATGATTTACTTCGATACCTTGATTCCAACAGATACTATCAGCGTACGCCATGATATGAGCGAGGAATGGCGCAATAAAATCGCTGACGCTTTCATAGCTATCGGTAAAGATTCGCAATACCAGCAGCTTCTTTATGAGCTATTTACACATCGTGGGTATACGGTATCGGATGACAGCAGGTTTAATGTGGTTCGTGAAGCCAATAAACTACTGGGCGCAAAGTGAATGCCTTAGATAACGTCTAGGTAACTAGCTGACCTTAAGCACAGTTCTTCCTTAATGGATGGGGTTTGTTTATAATAAGCCTGAGACCCTAGTAAAGGAGAGAAGAATAGTGAAGTATCGCAAGCTTGGAAAAAATGGTCCAGAAATATCAGTGATTGGCTTTGGTTCTTGGGCAATTGGAGGTTCAGGATGGGCTAGTGCATGGGGTGACCAAGATGACCAACTGTCCCATGACAGTGTACGTGCAGCATTGGATGCAGGAGTAACCTTTTACGATACAGCAGCGGTTTATGGGCTTGGATATTCCGAAGAAATTATCGGAAAAGCTTTAAAGGGAGACCGTGATAAAGTCGTGCTGGCAACCAAATGCGGGATGGTCTGGGACGAGGCCAAAAAAATTTCCAAAAACGGAACCTACGATTCCATCATTCGTGAAGCCGAGGCTTCCTTGCGGAGATTAGGTACCGATTATATCGATTTATATCAAATGCATTGGCCGGATACCGACACGCAGGCACCTGCCGAGGAAACGATGCGGGCGATGGACAAGCTGATCCAAGATGGCAAAGTACGTTATGCCGGAGTGAGCAACTATGATATTCCTTTGTTGGAGCAGTCCCTTACAGTCAGGCATGTAGACTCTTTACAGCCTCCCTATTCGATCCTTCGGCCGAAGGTGGAGCAAGAGCTATTGCCATTCTGCCTAAGCCATGGTATTGGTGTTGTTGCTTATAGCCCACTTACTTCAGGGCTTCTATCCGGCAATTATACATATGACACGAAATTCGATGAGGGTGACTGGCGTTCACGCAATGCCGCCCACACAGGCGAGGGCTTGAGAAAAAATGTCGACAGAGCCAATAAGCTGCTAGGTATTGCTGCCCGCTACGATCTTACCCTTCCGCAGCTCGCAATCGCTTACGTCTTGGCGCATCCCGCTCTCACCAGTGCGCTGGTTGGGGTTCGTAAGCCAAGCCATATTTTGAGCGTGTTACCCGCTGTATATGTAACTCTAGATGAGTCTACGTTAGCGGAAATCCGCGGAATCGCGGCGGAGTAACCGAGCCTAACATTTCAGTTTGTAGAAGCAAACTTCCAGGAGGTAGCTAAAATGAAATATAGACAATTAGGGAAGACCGACATCCAGGTTTCGGAAATTACGTTCGGGTGCTGGGAGCTTGGCGGAGGTCAATGGGATAAACAAAGCGATGAGGTTAATATTCGTGCGATCCAAAAGGCTTTTGAATTGGGCATCCATACCTTTGATACGGCAGAAGGCTATGGACAAGGGCATTCCGAGCAAATTGTCGGACAAGCTCTGGAGGGCAAGCGAAAAGAATGCGTGATTGCTTCGAAGGTTTCCAGAAGCCACCTGAACCCTGCTGATTTACGTAAATCAGCAGAAACCAGCTTAAAGCACCTGCGTGTGGATTATATGGATATTTACTATATCCACTGGCCCAATGATGATATTCCGATCAGTGACACGATGTCGGAATTAAACAAGCTTAAGGAAGAAGGGCTTATTCGTGCAATTGGCGCATCCAACTTCTCCATTAACCAGCTACAAGAAGCGATGAAGCATGGACGCATTGATGTCATCCAACCGGAATACAGCCTGCTGCACCGCGGTATTGAAGCGGAAATTGTCCCTTACTGTGAGGAGCATTCCATCGGGATTATGAGTTACAGCTCTATTGCCAAAGGTATCCTTACCGGCGTGTTCCACAATGGCAAGGCAGTTGTCAATGATACGGACTTCCGCAAAGAAAGACGGCTGTTTTTCCCTGAGCATCTGAAGCAGGAGCAGCCATTAATTGATGTATTAAAAAGCTTGGCCGAGCAAAAGCAGGTTTCCTTATCGGAAATTGCGATTAGCTGGCTGCTGCACCAGCCTGTATTAACTTCCGCCATTGTTGGCACGCAAAACGAAAAGCATTTAGCCGAAAATACGCGTGCTGTTGATGTTAAACTGACGGAGGATGAATTAAAGCAGCTGGATCAAATTAGCGCCGATGTAATTGCGGGTATAGACGCTTAATAAGCTCAATACTAAGCTGAAACTGCTGATTATTGGCCAAGCTTAAACATCTCGACAGCGGAATTCAACCCTCTGCCCATATAGCCAACGATAGGGCGGCCGCAGCCATTTGCTCACTGCTTGCGGCCGCTTTCTCCGTTGCTGCGGCGATGCGAATATTACCGATAAGCTTAATTATTTTTACCAAAACGGGACTGCCTTCGTAATGAGGTACGTTCCAGGCAGCAGTAAAAGCTGGGCAAGCACGGTGCCAAAAAAACGCGAGAACATGAGCAGCCCATACATTTTATTAATTTGTGCCATGCTTTCATTGCCGTTCATGGCCCGATCCGTTAGCAGCGCCACCTGCGGATCTACCAGGATCGTCATCAAGATTGTTGCTACGCCGTTAATCAGGCCAGACGATTGCGAGGCGGTAACACTGAACTCCGGCAGCAAAAAGGAGGCATAAAGTGCGGCTAACACCCCTACTGTATAGATGCCGGTTACAAGCGTGTTAAGCACTAACAAACGCTTGGGCACGCCGCCGATGCGCAGTCTCGACAGCATCTCCCAGCTAGGCAGCTGGACATGATGCTTGGCATACTTCAGCTTGCGAATCGAGACCGATTCGCGAATCAGCCGCGGAAGCGAGCCCGCTTCCTCCAGATGGCTGATCATCCTCACTGACAGCCTGATTGCCGTTGGAATGAGCACTATGGCAAACAGAGTGCCTAAAGAAGCGGCAGCAATAAAAATATGAAGCACAGCTTCAAAGGAGAATTCGGGATGTTGCCTGGCATAATCAGCAATCTTGCCCATCATAGGGGCTTGACCCAAATTCGAGGTTCGCGAAACCAAGACGATCATCCCCGTAAGTGATAAAGCGATCGCCAGCTTGCCTGTTCTCACACCCGCCAAACGAACTCCATAAGATAACGTTTCTACAGCATGGATAATAAAAGTCAGTATCGATATGATGATAATTTTTTCAATCATATAGGTTCTATCTCCTCTTTCTCCCGTTCGACCCACAGCTCCGCCCTTATCTCTTCCACCCAAGCTCCATTTAGGTTCGATAATAGTATATATTCGGCAAGCTCTTCATCCATACACATACAGCCAAGCGTAGAAGCGAATTGACTTCTTTTCGCTTCTACGCTTGGCTGTGCTAATTACTGTGCTGCTTTACAACATGTTCATGTATAGCTTTCTTACTTTTCTATGCAGTATGGTTCTTATCCGGCGATATCCCGTTTTGTAAAAAGCAGCCAGGAGATTGCATAAAATACGACCCAGTAAGCAACTAATACGGCGATCGAAAAACCTAAGGTCATCCCAGCCACCAGCGGATGGCCACCCGCCATATCATTGGCTGCACTACTGGACATATAGACGGATAAATCCGTATTCGCGAACAACAAATATTTCACCCAGGTGTATTTGAATTCGGCAAGCACAAAAATAAGTGTACTGGAGGAAAACATCAGAAAGATCGATAGCCCGATTGCTAAAGAGCTACTGCGAAAAGCCGCCGAGATCATAAAAGCCAAACTGACTGACATAAGCAAATCAATGCTTTTAAAGCCATAGCTTTTCAGTATGGCTGTATATGAATCCTGCTCTGGCATCAGACCGCCCAGTCCAAAAAATAAAAGCCCGATAAAGTAAGAGCTGATCAACAACAATAACATGAGCGTGATCAAGAATAAAACAACCGATACATATTTGGATGCTAATATTTTTGACCTTGTCGCAGGGCGGATCAGCAGCAGCTTAACCGTTCCCCAAGTAAATTCCGAGGCCACGCTATCCCCTGCGACGATTACCGAGAAGATAAACACTAGCGCTGTCAAGCTGGTGCTCATGGATACGAACGAAACCATACTGTTCAAGCCGGTTTCCATTACGTATTTCAGCATAATTGCCCATAATAAAACAACCAACACTACTATGCCCAGCATCACCCATGTACGGACACGGCTGTATATTTTCATCTGTTCATTTTGCAAAAGACTAAGGAAGTTAGACAATTTGGTTCCCCCTTGTTATTTCAAGGAATTGGTCCTCAAGAGATTTGTTGTGTATCCGAATCCCATAGACTCTTACACCTGCACGGACAAGTTGAGCGTTCAACTCGGCGATTTGCTCCCGCCCTTCGGTTAAGGTTACAGTCAGGATGCCGCCAGCTGCTTCGGCAAGGTCAAGTGAACCGGAAGCCAGCGACTGTGTATTCGGGGCTTCAGGCTTAGCAGGCAGCTGCTGGATAGCCTGATTGCCTACCAAATCCTCCGCAGCTTGCGCCGCAGCATCGAGAAGGTCGACATCGAATTGAACCTCGACTCTCCCAGCTTCGGATTGCATCTCTTTGAAGGAGCGCACATCAAGTAGCTTGCCATTCTGAATAATGGCTACCCGGTCACACATCAGCTCCATCTCCGAGAGCAAATGGCTGGATACGATGACAGCGAGCCCTTCCTCCCTGGAAAGCTTCCGCAAATAATCACGTAGCTCGCGGATCCCTTCCGGATCCAGACCATTCGTCGGCTCGTCCAATATGAGCACGGACGGACGGTGCAAAATAGCTTGCGCCACTCCAAGGCGCTGGCGCATCCCAAGCGAATACGTTTTCACTTTATCATGAATCCGATAGTCGAGCTTGACCAAGGCAATAACTTCCTGTAGCCGTTCTTCCGTAATTCCAGGGATCATTCGGGCAAAATGCTGCAAATTCTGATATCCACTCAAAAATTTATAAAATTCGGGATTTTCAACAATCGCTCCCACATGCCTCATCGCTTGTTCGAAATCCTGCTTTATATTGTGGCCTTTAACCAATATTTCACCCTCGGTTGTGGACATCAGCCCCACGATCATCCGAATGGTCGTTGTTTTGCCTGCACCATTAGGTCCCAGAAAGCCAAAGACCTCACCTGGCTGCACATCAAAAGACAGACGATCAATGATCGTTTTGGACCCAATCCGTTTGGACACATTACGTAGTTGTACAACACAATTTGATTCCATGAGACCTCCAGCAAAATAAGGATAGGGTAACTTTTCAGGAAAAGTATACCATACCCTCTATTGTAGACCAACCACTCTATGCAAATACTACTAACTTAGCCCGCTTCTGTTTACTTCTGCTTATTATTTCTGCTTAATGGATATCTTTCTTTTTAAAACGCCCGCCCTTGACATCATGGATATTGCCTACTGCCAAAAAGGCTTTTGGGTCATAGTCCTCTACAATCGACTTCATCTTGGCTTCCTCCAAACGGGTGATGACGCAAAAGATAACTCGTTTCTCTCCGCCTGTAAAGCCGCCTTCGCCATTTAAATAAGTAACCCCCCGACCCAGACGGTCAAGGATCGCTTCGCCAATTTCCCGGTAGGAATCACTTATGATCCAGACGGACTTGGACTCATCAAAGCCTTCTATTGTAATGTCGATCATTTTAAACGCTATATAATAAGCAATTAATGAGTACATAGCGTGGTCCCAGCCAAAGACGAAGCCAGCGCTAGCCAGTATAAATAGATTAAAAAACATCACGATCTCACCAACGGAAAACGGTGATTTTTTGTTGACGAGGATAGCTACGATTTCCGTACCGTCAAGCGACCCCCCATAGCGGATCACCATCCCAACACCAACACCTAGTATCATGCCTCCAAATACGGCCGCCAGCAGCGGGTCAATCGTCAGGGGTGGAACGGGGTGCAGCAGCGTTGTGCCAATCGACATCACCGCAACACCAACTACTGTGGACAAGGCAAAGGTTTTCCCGATTTGCTTATAACCCAGAAAAAAGAAAGGCAGGTTGAGCACAAATAAGAAGATACCCAAAGGAACGGAGGTGAGATGGGACAAAATAATCGAAATGCCCACAACGCCACCATCAATAATATTGTTCGGAACCAAAAATATTTCTAAGCCTACAGCAACGAGGCTTGCTCCTAGCAATATAAAAATAGCACGTTTGATTAATTGGACACGTGTTGCTCTGGAATGCTGCGGGGTAATGATTCCTGCTGAATTACTTGGGATCGGTTTTGATGACAACCTCAACCCCTCCTTCGCACGCTTGACCCAGCAGCCCGAACTCCATCCAAATTTCACGAATAATGAGATCCGTAGCAGAGAGCTGCCCGCGGATGAATTCTTGAGATTGCTCCATGCCCTGCATCTCAAGCTGCGCGGTCAAAGCCTGTTTGCGTACTTGCAGCCGTTCTAAGTAGTGTTCAATCTTAGATTTGCGATACGTTTCTGCCATAACAAAGCTCACTCCTTTTCCATAACCTATTCTTATATTGTATTCAGTTGTATACAATAAATCAATTTATTTTCAAAAATTAATGTTCTGCCAGTTAAACGGATAACCTACTACTAATTCTGTTATTTAAGGAGCTGATATTAGGTGAAAACCATCGTTCATGTTCTCGTTTTTGGATTACTTCTGCTGACAACGGCAGGCTGTGGCAACAAGGGTTCCGAGCCGCAGCAGCCGGGTACCTCTAAGGGGCAATCGACTGATCAACAGCAAGCGCCAGGCAAATCAATCGACTCTGAGCTTAAGGAACAGTTGAAGATGTACAAGGAAATTAAGCAATATAAATTTGACGAGGCCGAGAAGGTTCGGAAAGCGGAGAAGGAGCAAATGAAGAAGCTTCTAGATGAGAAGGATAAGCAAGCGGACCAGATCATACAAGAAAATGAAGCGCAAAGTAGCGGGTCTAGCCAAGGAAAGGATCAAGAGCAGGAGCAGGATCAAGAGCAGGATCAAGGGCAAGGGCAAGAGCAAGAGCAAGAGCAAGGGCAAGATCAAGGGCAAGATCAAGGGCAAGATCAAGGGCAAGATCAAGGGCAAGATCAAGGGCAAGATCAAGAGCAAGAGCAAGATCAAGGGTAAGATCAAGGGTAAGATCAGGGCAGGATCAAGAAAAAGAAAACTAGGATCCATGAGCAATTTGATCCAAGCTGCAGCCTTTTCTGAAAGATCGTTAATGAGCTAGCCTGTAGAATGCTTGCCACTTGACTATCGGTATAGGCAATTTAGAACCAATTCCTTGGTTTAAGTGGAAATTCGTTGTTATTTCCGCTAAGCTTAAGAGATACCGATTTCAAGGGAGGACATTTACATATATGAGGCCGATTCTCGAAGTGGATGGCATTACTGGCGGCTACAGCCGCTTGCAGCCTGTGCTGCATAACTTAAGCTTTCATGTGCAGCCGGGAGAGATGATTGGCTTAATCGGCTTAAACGGGGCAGGCAAAAGCACGACCATTAAGCATATCCTTGGCTTGATGCTTCCCCATGAAGGAGAAATTCGCCTTAAGGGCCAGACGTTAGCCAACTCGCAGGAGCAATACCGCCAAACCTTTGCGTATGTGCCCGAAAGTCCACTATTATATGAGGAATTAAATGTTCGTGAGCATATGGAGATGGCCGCGATGGCTTACGGCTTGGAGCGGGCTGACTATGAGCAGCGGGCTGAGGTATTGCTTAAGCAGTTTCAGATGGACACCTACAAAGAACGGCTGTCCTCGCACTTATCCAAGGGGATGCGCCAAAAGGTGATGATCCTGTGCGCCTTTCTTGTACAACCTGAGCTGTACATCATCGATGAGCCTTTCCTGGGGCTCGATCCGCTCAGCATGCGCTCCTTGCTGGAGCTACTGGTTAGCGTGAAGCAAAGCGGCGCGTCTATACTGATCAGCTCGCATATTTTGGCTACGATTGAGCGTTACTGCGACCGCTTTCTCGTGCTGCACCAAGGTAAGCTGATTGCCTCGGGGCCTGTCGAAGCGTTGCAGGCAGAGGCTGGACTGCCTGGGGCTTCCTTGGACGACCTCTTTTACGAGTTGGTTACAAGGGGCGAGCCGCGATGATGGATACGAAAGCCTTGTACTACCGCCGCCAAGCGGAATTTATGAAGGAAATCCGACCCTACCTGCATTACGCATTGCAAAGTATAGCCATCGCTGCTGGTATCGGGTTTCTACTCTTTTCCTTCGGCTACCGGCAGTTCCTGCAATGGGTAACGCCGGAATTCCCTTGGCAGCTGGCGGCGACCGCCTGCATGCTTATTATTTTGGGCGGCGGCCGGGTGCGCACCTATTTGCAGCTGGCGGACACGCTATTCCTGCTGCCGCAGGAATCGGCGATGAGCGCCTACCTGCAATCCGCTATGCGCCGTGCCGGCGTCATTCAAGCCATCTTCGTCACCATAGCATGGCTGCTGGTTTGGCCAATGTACCACAAGCTCGCTCCATCAAGCGGCTGGTTATTCCTGCTGATGCTCATCGTATGGCTGGTGTTCAAGCAGGTGATGCTGTTCGGCAAGTGGACGGAGCTCCAGCTGCAGGAGCAGCCTACACGGCTCTGGTTTATGCTGCTACGCTGGTCGCTATGCGCGGCACTCACGTATGCGGTGTTCGCGCTGGACCCAGCCTACGGCATCGGCCTCTTGGCAGCAGGCTCGATTGGCTATCTCGGGCTGCTGCGCCTTCCGCGGCAGCATAAAGTGCATTGGAGCCTGCTCATTGATATGGAGCTGCGCCATAAAGCAAGCATTTACCGGATGCTCAACCTGTTTATCGACGTTCCCGAGCTGCAGGGCAAAGCAAGAAATATGCGCTGGTTAAACGGACTTGTTCGATTGATCCCGTTTCAACGTAAGGGAGCGTATTCGTATTTATATACACTGGTTTGGCTGCGCTCTGAGCTATTCGGGATTACTTGCCGCTTTGTCGTGATCGGTTTTTTCATGATGCTGGCCTTTGACAACAATATATTCATAGCAGTGTTATACGCAGGAATTGCCTGCTTCAGTGCGATTCAATTGGCAGACCTCAAACGCTATTATCGCGAAAATCTGTGGCAGCATATTTACCCGCTGGCTCCACAGCTGCGAAATCGCTCCGTAAGCACCGTGCGCTCGATTATTCATTTAGCGTCAATCGTCTTGGTGGCGATCCCGGCTTTTTTCACAATGTCTTCACAGATCTATGCGGCTGGCATGCTGCTTATTGCGGCAGCCATTTCCTTGCTTTACCATCGTTTCCGATAACCAATCGCCATCATGGATCGTTCAATGTCCACCATGCTGGCCTACTACCCACGCCAACCTTATTTTATGGAAGGAATTTGCCCATGCGACCTACTCCCACAATATCCAGAGCTCCGCACCCCCGCCTCCCCCTCAAGAGGGTACTGTGGGCTTTTATTATTTTGATTCTAATTCTTGCCCTTACCAGCGCTGGCGTTTCTACTTATGTAGGGTGGAAGCTGACCCATCCGGCACGCAAGGCGCTCACGGACAGCCCTGACAAGCATGGCTTAGCTTTTACGCCTATCGAATTTACTAGCCGCACCAAGGATGTGCGCTTAAGCGGCTGGTTTTTACCCTCGGCAACGCCATCGACGCCAGAGAAGCTGACCGTCATTATGGCTCATGGCTACAGGGAGAACCGGCTGCATAGTGGAGCCGAAGCGCTAAAGCTTGCTAAGGAGCTGGTGGCGCAAGATTTTAATGTCATGATGTTCGACTTCCGCAATTCAGGTGAATCTGGCGGCAGCTTAACGACCGTTGGTTATTTGGAGAAGCATGACCTGTTAGGCGCTATCGATTGGGTTCGCACGAACCATCCGGGGCGGATCGCTTTGCACGGATTTTCGATGGGGGCCACAACCTCGTTGCTTGCTGCAGCCGAGGAGCCAGATATTGTGGGCGTTGTCGCGGATAGCCCATTCAACCATCTGACACGTTATTTAGAGGATAACCTGCCGGTCTGGTCGCATCTGCCTAATTATCCTTATACACCACTAATTTTGACCATATTGCCGCCCTTAACGAAGATAGATCCCGACCAGGTTGATGCTTTGAGCGCCGTCGACCGCGTTTATCCACGCCCCGTTTTGTTCATTCACAGCTCAGAAGATGGTTCAATTCCGTATCTGAACAGTGAGTCGATGTGGGCGAAGCATCCGGATAAATTCGAAATTTGGCAAACCAGCGGCAAAGAGCATGCACGTTCCCATGCCAAGTTTGCGAAGGAATATGAGGCAAAGGTTATTGAATTCTATAACAAGCTGCGGTGATACTTGACCCTCTTTGCCCATTTTCATGTAGGATAGAGATATCACGTATTTCGATCGGGTGTTTAAAGCCAAAACCTCGATGAAGCCCAATGCGTATATGAATATAGCATGCGGGAGCAGCTGTAAAAAAAGCCTAAACCTTAAGTCATAAAGGTTTAGGCCGTTTGGCATTGGGTTGGTGTTAACTTCGCTTGGCATTCATACAGAGTCTTCCACAGCCCCGCGGCTTCATGCTTCAACTTGACCCAGCACACTTAATTCGCAGCAGGAATTTCCTGGAGCAGCAGTAAAGCAAGAAGCTCCTCCGCTGTAATGGCTCCGAAATATTTGCTGAGGTCAACCTTCGCAAGCATGCTGCGCAGCTCAACCTCCTCATAGCGCACGCCAACCAGAAGTTCTTCAAGCTCGGCTACATCGTAAGCACCAAAATAATCGCCAAGCATTCGTATATGGTGGATGTACCCTTCCTCCACCTGCAAACGCACATCGATAATGCCGGATGCAAATTTGAACGCATTTTCAATATTACTTTTGGGCGACTTGCCATAATTCCATTCCCAGCTGCGGTATTGCTCATCAGCCAAACGATATACACTAGCCCATTCGTCCTCTGTCATTGGATACACGGGAATATCCTGTGGATCACATTGGAACACTTCAGCTTTTATTATCTCGCTAAACTTCTCAATCGTCATCGGCTCAGGCAGAAACTCCGATATATTAGCGACTCGTGAACGAACCGATTTCGTCGATTTCGATTGAATTTTCATCGGCTTTACATTCAAGGCAGATGCTACCTGTGCCAGCTGAGAATCAAACAAAAGCGTACCATGCGTGAACATACGCCCCTTGGAGAAAAATTGCGCATTGCCGGAAATTTTACGTTCACCGACCTGAATATCATTACGTCCGGTAAGCGTTGCCTCGACACCGATTTTATTCAATGCATCCGTAACAGGCTTGGTGAATTTGCCAAAATTATGAAAGGATTGCCCATCATCCTTGGTCAGGATGCTGTAATTCAAATTCCCATAATCGTGATACACGGCTCCACCTCCTGATAAACGGCGCACAATTTGGATATCGTGCTGCTTCACATAATCCGCATTAATTTCTTCGACCGTATTCTGGTTTTTGCCAATAATAATGGATGGTTTGTTGATATAAAATAGCAAGCAGCTCTCATCCAGTGGTAAATTGCGCAGCACGTACTCCTCCAAGGCAAGATTGATGGCAGGATCTGTAATTCCCTTATTATCTATAAACAGCATGTAGCTACCCTCTCCATTCGGCATCTCTCGTATGTAGGTTATTATATACTACTCCGTTGAAGAACTGTAACTGTGCAGGTGAGAGGTTCGGCAAGCCTGGGCATACCAAAAAGAGCAGAACCGAAGTCCTGCCCCATTTCCTATAAGTTGTAGCTGCTTACACAACGACCTCTGTCCCGCTATAAACAACCTTTTGGCCTGTCCGTGAGGATTCATAAATATCCATAACAAGACGGAAGCCATTATAGCCTTCAGGACCGTCAATCCAGAATGGCTTACCTGCCAGCAGATGCTCATAAAAATCGCGAATTTGCAATTCGTGGCTCATGCCCCAGTACGATTTCTCACCCATGGTGTTAGCCACAGGCTCTTCCAGAATGGTAAGCTTGCCATCCTGCTCCAAATACAGCGTATCTCCACGTTGTAGCAGTGTGGCTTGCTCGAACACAAGCTCCACCTCGACTGGTGAATTGCGCCCATAAGCATTAGTTGCATAAAAGACCGCTGTAGCTCCACTTTTGAATGAAATGTAAGCATGTGCTGAATCTTCTACTTCAATGATGCCCTCCAACGAATCCGTGGAGATCGAGCCTTTAACGAAGGCGATTTCGCCGCCCAGCCATTGCAGCAAATCCACCGTGTGAATTGATTGGTTGATCAGTACGCCGCCGCCTTCTGTTGCCCACTTGCCTTTCCATTCCGTTTCATAATAAGCCGACGTACGATTCCAGGTAACCAAGCCCTTCAAGCACACCAGCTTGCCATACTCGCCGGAATCAACAGCTTGCTTCATTCTACGGGAAGGGGCATTGTAGCGATTTTGAAAAATAACGCCCAATTGCACTTCTGGAAGCTCCGCGGCAGTTTGCAGCATCTTGTGTGCGGATTCCAGGTTTTCAGCCATTGGCTTTTCAGTTAGCACGTGCTTGCCCGCCTTCAAAGCATCAATCGTCATTGGGGAATGCAAATAATGCGCCGTGCACAAATGAACCACTTGGATATCTTCGCGTTTCAGCATCTCTTTATAGTCTGTGTAATAATCGCAGCCATACTCTTCAGCAACTTTTTTGGCTAAAGCTTCATTAATATCTACAACCGCTTTCAATTGCGCCAGCTCAAGGCCTGCCAAAGCTTTCAAATGCACGCCCGAAATGGAACCGAGACCAATAATAGCTGTACCTAATGCTGTCAATCGAATCACCTTATTTCATAGGATTGGATACGCCTTCGCTCATAGCTTGAACATATCATTAAAGTTAGCTCTATAATGCAGTATAATAAAAACTAATACATTGCGTCAATTGTCGTCTTTCTTGCTTTTTTTGACTTTTTTCATAGATGATAGCTTTTTAATGGAGGTTCTCGCTTTGAATTTCGATATCCGGTATACGACACCCCAGCTGCAGTATAACCATAAGCATTTAATGCAGCCTCCCAAAATGGAATTTCATTTACACGACCGCTACGAGGTATATTTCTTTATATCGGGGGACGTGCATTTTTTGATCGAGAAAAAGGTGTATCCGATGGCTTATGCCGACCTGCTTATTATTAACAACCGGGAGTTGCACAAATCCACATTTCGCTCGGATGCACCTTATGAAAATATTGTCATTCATTTTGACCCAGAGCTTGTCCAGCCCTTTGATTCCGTATTTCATTATGGACTGCTCGACTGTTTTACGAATCGCGCTCCTGGCGAGCATAATAAAATCCAGCTGCATCCCGATCAATTGGAGGAGCTGCTGGCTTTACACAAACGGATTGATGCCTTGCAGCTGCTCCCTTCCGAGGAATCCGGCTTGTTGTTGACAGCCTATTTTATTGAGATGCTTGTGCTGCTGAACCGCGCCTTTCGGCATAATTTGGCACCACTTTCGTCATCTGCCGTTCCAGAGAAGCTCGCTTCTGTCCTCGATTATATTGACCATCACCTCGACCATGATTTGACCTTGGAGACCTTGGAAAAACAGGTTTTTATGAATCGCTACTATTTAAGCCGGCTTTTCCGGCAAAGCACAGGCAGCACCATCCATTCCTACATCTTAATGAAGCGAATTTCGCGAGCCAAAAAACTGCTGCATGATGGTCATAATGTTACAGATGCTTGCCAAATGGCCGGCTTTAACGATTATTCGAATTTTATTCGTATGTTTAAACGTATAGTGGGCATCCCTCCCGGCCAATATCGTAAGCAAAAGTGGGAGTGACGTGCTAGCGCGATTATTGTGGATATGGCGCGATTATTTAAAGGATCAAAGCAAGAAACCTATTGAGCAAAAGGATTTTAGAATGCCCGCGATCGTATTTTACGGTTTCGCAAGCTCTCGAACGCATAGCGGTTGATGCACACCTACCCAGAAAGGGTACTAGTTAAAGTTAGTACTCTTCACCAAGCCTGATACCATGTACAATACATATATAACCAATCTTCGTATTTAACCCATCTATATCCGAAGCTTATGCCCATCCCATAAAGGAGTCGATTTCCATGCCCATTCTAGTCTCATTTCTAAAAGGATTATTCCGTATCCTATTTGGCCTCAAGCTGACCGGCCTGGAAAAGCTCGACTTTAGCCAACCAACGATTCTAATGCCCAACCATGTTTCACTGCTTGACGCTTTGCTGTTGGCGATATACTTGCCACCTAAAGCGACCTTCGTCGTCAATACTTCGATAGCACGCCGCTTAAGCTTTCCACTTAAGCTACGCAGCCATATCATCGTGGATCCGCTTAATCCGTATGCCGTAAGGAAAATGATCAAAACCGTGCAAAGCGGCGTCCCGCTCGTGTTGTTTCCTGAGGGACGGATCACCACGACAGGCGGATTAATGAAGATTTACAGCGGCATAGCCTATGTGGCTTTGAAGACCGGCGCCAAACTGGTTCCGATCGCCATCCAAGGGGCAGAACGCTCCAAGCTGTCCTATATGGGACACAAAATCAAAACGGTCTGGTTGCCGAGAATCAGCATCCACATCGGAGACAGCTTCAGGATTGAACAACAAGATGATACGTCCATGAAGCTGCAAAAGCAGCAGGCTGCCGATACGATTCTTATGTCTATGCAGGAGCATCTCCTGAAAAGCCGCTTAAAGCCAGCCGTCAATTTGTTTGACGAACTGCTGCTGCAAGCCTCCATCCATGGATCCGGCAGGATGATCTGCGAGGACCTGGGCCAGCGCCTCACCTATAAGAAGCTGATCCTCGCTTCCTATATATTTGGCCGCAAGCTGCGCCCCATGCTTCAAGAGCAAGCCGCCATCGGCTTGCTGCTGCCTAACTCGATCGGACATGTGATCGCGTTGTTCGCCCTGCTACGGCTTGGCAAGACGCCGGCGATGCTGAACTTCTCCGCCGGCCAGCAAAGCCTGCTAGACGCTAGCGAGACCGCTGTACTGCGCACGATCATCACCTCACGCCAATTTATCGAGAAAGCGAAGCTCGATGGCGTAATTGAAGCGTTAAAGCAAGAGCACCACATCATCTATTTGGAGGATGTGAAGGACAATGTCTTGCTGCCCGACAAGCTGGGGGGCATGCTCGACCTTCTTACAGGCAAAAAAGCCGACGAAGGGTTTCGCGACATTATCCTGTTCACCTCAGGTAGCGAAAGCAAGCCAAAGGGTGTTGTTCTTGGCCATGACCAATTGTATGCCAACATCCAACAATGCAAAGCTGTCTTTGATTTCACCTCGGCAGACAAAATGTTCAATGCCCTGCCGATGTTTCATAGCTTTGGGCTGACTGCGGGAACGCTGCTTCCTATTCTGACCGGAGTTCCGGTGATGTTCTATCCAAGTCCGTTGCATTACAGGGCGATCCCCGAAGTCGTCTATGACCGGAACGCGACGATATTATTCGGAACCTCGACCTTTCTGGCAGGCTATGGACGGGCAGCGCACCCTTACGATTTTCATTCATTGCGGATCGTCGTGGCCGGTGCCGAGAAGCTCAAAGATGAAGTACGCGAGCTATGGAGCCAAAAATTCGGCATCCGTATCTTCGAGGGCTATGGCACAACCGAAGCTTCGCCGGTCGTTTCTATCAATTCGCCGCTTGCTTATAAAAGAGGCTCGGTTGGCAGGCTACTGCCTGGCATCCGCTACAAGCTTGAGCCTATCCCAGGCATTGAGCACGGAGGCAACCTGCTGATTCAAGGTCCCAACATTATGAAGGGCTACTTAATCCATGGAAAAGGGTTCATTCCTTGTCCGGAATGGTACGATTGCGGAGATGTCGTGGAGCTGGACGCCCAAGGCTTTCTAGCGATCAAATCGAGATTGAAGCGTTTTGCCAAAATTGGCGGCGAAATGATCTCCCTGCAGCTCGTAGAGGAGCTGGCAGCACAATGCTACGGAGATACTCCGCTCGCGGCGATCAGTATCCCAGACGGACGCAAGGGAGAACGCATCCTCTTGTTCGTCACCAAGGAAAGCTTAAACCTCCAAGAGCTAAAAACGAAAATTAACGAAAAAGGCTTCTCGCCAATGCTGCTACCAGCACGCTTGCAAGTGATCGAGAAGCTACCGCTGCTTGGTAGCGGTAAAACCGATTATGTAACGCTCAAGAAGCAACAAGAAGCGGCAACTTAAAGTCCCGCTAATCACCTTGAAAAAGGAAAGGAATGATAAAGATGAACAAGCGAGCGTTAAACTCCTTATATATCACGCAATTTTTATCGGCCTTTTCAGATAATATGTCGTTGCTCGTCATTGCCAGCCTTTTAAGCGAAAATGGCTTTTCGCCTGAATCCTTAGCCCTAGTGACGATGGCCTTTTTCCTTCCTTATATTTTATTAGCACCCCTTGTAGGGCCTTTTGCAGATAAGCTCCCCAAATCCGTTGTCCTTGTTGTCGGAAATCTGATTAAGCTATTCGGTATTATCGGGCTCATTTTCGTAGACCATTCCAGTATTGTTTTGCTGATGCTCTGTTATTTCACGGTTGGTGTAGGTGCCGTCGTTTACTCTCCAGCCAAATATGGAATCTTGCCGGACCTGACAACGAACGATCAGGAGCTGTTCAAGGCGAATTCGAGGATTGAAGCTTATACGATTCTTGCGATCCTGGCAGGTATTGGTGGCGGCGGCGTTATTGTCTCCATGACCACGACTATTCAATCATCGATCATATGTGCCGTGTTATATGGATTATCCATCTGTGTGACCTTTCTCATTCCCCGTATCCAAGGTAACCCTTCCATCCGGTATGCAAAGGAAGCCTCACGATTTTTTAACAGCATTTCGTTATTATTGAAAAATCCCAAAACCAACTTTTCTTTGATTGGCACAGGAGCGTTTTGGATGAGCTCCGCTGTGCTCCGTACCGCTGTGTTAGCTTGGATTCCCATTTCGCTTGGATTTGACCCGAAGGATTTTAACGTTTCGTTAATTCTGGCAACAACCTCGGTCGGCATTATTATTGGAGCTTTTATGGCTCCACGGCTGATCCAGCTTCGTTTTTTTCATAAATCGATTATTTACGGCTTTCTGATGCTGGTTTTGATCCTGATCTTTCCGTGGATCCATGTTACGGCAATTACCATTGCGTTTTTGTTGGCGGTCGGTTTTATGGGTGGGGTGTTTATCGTTCCTATGAATACGGTTCTTCAAGAGGAAGGCACGAGAATGGTAGGGGCGGGAAAAACGATTGCCGTACAAAACTTTTTTGAAAATATATTGATGCTGATCGGATCGGGGCTTTATTATTTCGTCGTTGAAAAAGGCGTCTCCATTTCGATGGCGATTGTCATTCAAGGCTTGATTATGCTGCTGTTTCTTGCCTACCTCAGCCTGCAAATCCAACAGAATAAAAGTAAGCTTGTCCCCGTTGAGAGCACACATTCCTGATATTATTAAATCAGGCTACCACTGAGCAGGAGGTCAAACACGCGGCAAAATTCGCGCATGTTGGCCTCTTTTTCCATTTCTACTCAGTTCCAGATTCCAGCTCTGACTTATTCGGCATCCTTAAGGACAAAGCCACCATCACGATGCTGATTGCCACACAGACCCATACCAGTGTATGCAAATGCGCTGTCGTAATATTATTGCTGAACACCGCACCCAGCAAGCTTGAGGAAAGAATCGTCCCCATAAATCGCGAAGTCATAAACAAGCCCGAGGCAATCCCGGTTTCCGCCGTCGATACATAGGTGTACAAAGAAGTTTGTAAGCCCAGGTTTTGAAAACCATTGCTGATCCCAAGCACCGCCAAGCAGCTAAATATCGCCAAAGGCGTGGAGGCATCATGTACGGTAAGCAGCAGCAGCGTTCCCGCCAATACGAATAAGGTGCCGGTTATAAGCGGTATTTTCGAGCCTGAACGGTCGATCCACCAGCCTACTAATGGTGTGACAAACACGCCAAAGCCCGACACGGCCAGCATGATCAGCCCAACCGTTTGTCCCCCATAATGGCGCACCTGCTGCAAGTAGGAGGGAATTCCAAACATAATGGAATAAAAAACGATATTGACCAATATGAATTGCAAATAAACAAAACAAACATTCGGATTCTGCTTAAGGAATAATACATCGATAAATGGCTTCTGCCTTTGGGCTTCATACTTATAGAAAAACCAGCTTAACAATACGCTAACCGGCAACAGCAGCCAATTCACACCGTCTTTGAACGATAGGAAAAAAAACAGCCAGCTAAAAATAACTATGGTGAATAGAATGATACCCTTGATATCCAAATCCCCAAAGGTCTGTTTGGTTAACAGCTTATCCCGCGGCATGACACGTAATGCCAAAATTAAGGAAGCCGCAATAATCGGAAAATTCACAAGGAAGATCGCCTGCCAATCACTATATTGGATCAGAAAGCCTCCGAGTGACGGACCAAATGCCGCTGAGGTCGAGGAAAATACGGACATGATACTCAATGAGCGTGCCTGGTTCGTGGTGATCACTGCCCGGATAATGCCCATTCCTGAGGGGAACAAGGCGGAGCTGCCGATTGCTTGAATAACGCGGAAACCGATTAGCCAGCCAAAGCTGGGCGATAAAGGCGCCAGCAAGGAAGCAACCGTTATAAGCCCAAGCCCGAGCAGGAACATTTTCTTACGCCCAAACATATCGCCAAGCTTCCCCATAACTGGCTGCGCCACAGCGCTAGCTACATAATACGTAGCGATTAACCAAGAAATCGAGGCGTAGGTAACCTGAAATTCCTCCTGCAGCCTGGCAAAAGCAACCGCAATCATCGTTGTATTCAGTGGATTAAGCAAGGTGCCCAAAGCCACCGCTGTAATTAATAAAAATCGGTATCTGCGAGATTCCTTTGATTCCGCAGTTTCAGCTAATTCTCCCAATATCCCCACTCCCAAGCCTTAAAAGTATATATGTAAAAGAATCCAAGCCGAGGCTAGAAAAAAAATAGGACGGCACTTTCCATATGGTGTGCCATCCTATTTTTTATTTAGTTTACTCTTTAGCCAGAAAAGTTTCAATAGCTTCCAGCAAAGCTTGTGGGGCTTCAACCATACTCATATGGGCCGCTGAGGGGATTTGGACTTGAGTAATCAGTCCGCTGCTTACCGAAAAGGTGCGTTCCACCGGGATGATCTGATCCTGCTCACCTGCAATAAGCAGCACCGGAATCTTCGCTTCTGCTAATACATGGTTGCGGTCCGGGCGTGAACGCATCCCCTGCAACGTACGTATCGCTGCTTGCGAATCCGTTTGTTCGCCAATCCGCTTCGCTTTTGCTACTGCTTCGGGCATGGATGCAAGATGCTCCGGGGCAAATAGCTTCGGGATCAACCCTTCAATAAAGGCAGGAAGCCCTTGCTCCTCAATCGTCGTTATCGACTTTAAGCGTCCTTCTTTGCCTGCTTCATTATCAGGGAACCCCGTAGAATGGATCAGTCCGAAGCCAGATAGCAGCTCTGGATAGCGCTCGGCAAATGCCAAAGTTATGTAGCCACCCAAGGAGTGCCCCAGCATCACAACAGGCTCTAATTCCAGTCCCTTAATCATTTGGGCAAGGTCAGCGGCGAATGCATCCATCGTATAATCGCCTGCCGGCGCACCTGATTCACCATGCCCACGCAGGTCAGGCATCATCCAACGGTAGCCTTCAGGAAGCAAGGGCGATAGCTCATCCCAATAGGCTGAGCTTCCACAAAACCCATGCAGCAGCAAAATTACTTTTCCATGACCTTGCTCACGATAGGATACCTTAGCACCACCATCAACTGCAAAAAAATTGTTTTCCATTTTGCACAACGCCTCCCTCTTTCATCCATTAGGTACAGTACATTCGTTAGGTAATCGTATTATTTCTACTATACGATAATACGATACCCTAATTCCCTAACGGTTGAAACAAAGATGTGGCCGATATACATGTAGAACCAGCCCGTATGGCACTTACGGCAATATAGTAGGAGAGCTAACTGCCGGGGTGGAAACGGTCGGCTCCGATGATCCAACGCTTGAAGCCTGTTCAGCGACCACTTTATATTTCGAAGAAATGTACGTTTCCGCTTTGCCTTCTGTTATCACCTGCGGATACATCATACCCGGCTTTGGCTCACTAATCTTGAATTCAACAACAGCGGTTCCATCCACTCCAAAACGGACACCCGTAATCGCAAAGCCATAACCAGGATGCGGCAGGCTGTGGGTCAGTGTTACTTTGTTAACATCCGCATTTACGGCTTCTACAGTAACAGCAGCTTCACCTTGGCTTTCGCGAGGAGGCTGAACCTGTGGTTGGCCAAGGGTTGATCTGGATTCAAGGAACTTCACCGTATTACTAACCCATACAGCGGCTTCGCCGCGCGTCATCTCACGCTTCGGATAAGCCATCCGGCTTTCGTCCAACGGGAGAATCCGATATAGATGAAGGCGTTGGAAGGTACCTTGGAGTCCTGGGGAAAACTGATCATCGTCGGCAAAAAGGACCGCCATTTTCACCATCGGGAACGTTCCTTTTAGCTCTAACGCGGTAACCAGCAAATTTGCATACTGCTCTCGGGTGATGGTTGCGTTCGGATCCACGTCCTTGGCAATGTCCAGCCCATTAGCCTTAGCGTTAACAAAAGCTTCTGCATACCATGCATCATTAGCCACATTCGTGAAATAATCGGAGGCTTGCGGCTGTTTCGTAAATGAAATGGCACTCAAATTCAAATCCATTGCTTTCACAATCAAGCTTATGCTTTGCGCATAGCTGATTGGGCTGCGTGGTGCAAAATGCTCACTATCGATACCTGCGACGATCCCCTTATCCTTGAGCAACATAATCGGCTCCTTTTCCGTAGCGTTGAGGTCTGTGAAGGCGAATACTGATCCTGCTGATACTGTGCATAGCAGAACCACTGCCGAAACCATGGAGGTCATTTTTTTCATTGAAGTTATCTTTTTCATAATATCCACCTTTCATTAACATGAGTATTTGTTGTATTTGTTAATTGTTAATTGTTCATTCAACTTTGAAGTTAATTCTATAGACGGAGCCCTTATGTAAAAGGTTGCTGCTTGTTCAAAAATTATATACATAAAACCCGATACATCTAAAGAGATGCACGGGCTCAGGGATTCTCACATTTATTCGATAGTAGTTTCTAAAAAAGCCGCTTAACATGCCCCAGTCTATAACTAGGGCAGCAAGCGGTTTTAAGCTGTAACATGCGATCAGCCCTTCAAAGCACCGATCATAACACCTTTAACAAAATATTTTTGCACGAATGGGTATACGCACAGGATAGGAACGGTCGCTACCATGATGGTCGCATATTTAATCGTTTCTCCGATTTGGAGTTGGTCGCCTGCACTGGCTCCCGCTGACATACTATCCGTCTGGTTGGCAAGCAGGATCTCACGCAACGTCAATTGTAGCGGGAATAATTCCCGGTCTTTCAGGAAAATGGATGCATAGAACCAACCATTCCACTTCTCAACAGCGTAGTACAGAATCATAACGGCAATTACGGGCATCGATAATGGGATAATAATTTTGAACAGGATCGTGAAGTGATTGGCTCCATCGATCTTGGCTGACTCTTCCAGGCTATCCGGTACCGACATAAAGGCCGTACGCATGATAATCAGATTAAACGTGCTAACCGCAAACGGAATAATCGTTGCCCATAGAGAATCGATTAAACCCACATTTTTAACGGTTAGATACAAGGGAATCAAGCCACCGTTGAAGAACATCGTGAACACGATAATCAAGATAAACGCCTTGTTCCACATCACATTTTTACGGGAGAGCACATAAGCCCCCATAGCCGTCATCAATAAATTAAGGGTAACACCCATAATTAGAATAAATAACGTGTTCCGGTATCCAATCAAGATACCTGGGTTTTTGAATACACTCTTGTACGCTTCTATACTGAATCCGAGCGGTTTAAGCAGCAGCCCCTTATGGGATATCAGCTGCCCCGCGTCGCTGATCGATGCAAATGCTACATACAGCAACGGATAGAGTGCAAAAATCATTAAGATGACGAGCCCCACATGAATAAAAACATCCATTAGTCTATCCGCAAGACTTTGGTCTTTAGGCATGGTATATTCCCTCCCTTCGCTTTACCATAAGCTGCTATTATTCACTTTACGGCTAATGTAGTTCGCTGTAATCAAGAGAATCAGGTTCAGCACGGAATTGAATATGCCGACAGCCGCGCTGTAGCTCCAACCAAATTCCAGCAAACCTTTCCGGTACACGAAGGAGGAGATCACATCTGCCGTTTCGTAGGTAACCGGATTGTAGAGCAGGATGATCTTCTCGAAGCCTACGTTCAGAAGGTTCCCCATCCGCAGGATAAACATAATGGCGATCGTCGGCATAATACCAGGCAGCGTGATATGGAGAACCTGCTTCCAGCGGCTTGCTCCATCCATGCGTGCTGCCTCATATTGCTCCTGGTCGATACCCATCAGTGCTGCAATATAAATGATCGACTCCCAGCCGATTTTTTGCCAAATTTCAGAAAGAATGTAGATGCTTCGGAATAATTCTGGCTTTTGAAGCATCGCCCTTCCGTCATACCCAAAGTACGTCAAAAGGGTGTTAATAACCCCATCCGAGTTCGTGAAATCACTAATCATTCCGCATATGACAATCATGGAAATAAAATAGGGCATATAGGTGATCGATTGAACGACTCGTTTAAAAATCTGATTGCGAACCTCATTGATGAGAACCGCAAGAATAATCGGTGCTGGAAATTCAAAAATCAAGGAATACGAGCTAATGACAACCGTATTTTTGAGAATACGCCAAAAATAATAACTGCCAAAGAAATCATTAAAGTGCTGCAAGCCCACCCAAGGGCTGCCCATGATTCCTTTCATCGGGGTGTAGTCTTTGAAGGCGATAATCGCTCCATACATAGGAGTGTAGTGAAAAATGACATAGTAAGCAAGGACGGGAACCATCATTAAATATAAGTATTTGTTCATCAAAAAATCTCGGAAAAACCGTTGTGCAAATGTTTGTGATTTAGGCTTGCTGGCCAATCCAGAAGCTTCAACCTGTACAGTTTTTGCCATCTCATACCCCTCCTGCCTTCGCTATTCATCTATGGCTTGTAGCCTGTATAGGGAGGGAGGACTTTTCGGCCCTCCCCTTTAACAAGTTTAGCGTTTGTTGTAGCGATCCAAAGCTGCTTTTTGAATTTCAATAGCGCGGTCAAGCTTAACGGATTTCAGCTTTTCCGTGTATTTCTCGAAAGCATCTACTGGCTCTGCTCCCAAAATAATTTTCAACGTCATTTCATCGACTAATGTGTTGACATCTGTCATAATTTTGGAAAATTCAGAGCTTTCTTCTGGCGTCGGTGTAACTGGTGGCATTTGATATTTGGCCATGTCAGTTTTAGACCAGATAGGAAGGGCATCTTTTTGTGATTGGAGCGCCAAATATTGGGTAATGTATCCTTTGTCTTGAACGAATGGGCCACTGTAATTGGCACGGGTATAGCTGGCTATCGTTTGAGCCGGAGCCAATTTATCCGGATTCTTCATTAGTAGGTCCGTATATGTCGGAACCCCATTTACCATCGTGTAGCTTACGCCTTCTTGTCCAAAGTTGAAGAATTTATTTCCTTCTTCGCTATAACCATAGTCCAGCAGCTTAACAGCCAATTCTGCATTTTTAGAGGTAGCTGTGATGGCTACCATGCCACCATTTATTGAGAACGGCAAGTCTCTCTGTCCGAACTTCGGCATATCACCTTTCTTCAAGACCGGCTGAGGAGCAGCGACCAGCTTCGCCTTAGGATCCTTAGCCTCAATAAGCGGTTGCCATTTACCGATACCGCCACCCGTATTGGCTACTGTCGCACCGGATGCACCGGATACAATGTTGGCATCAAATGCCTTCGCATCGACGGTCGCGATGTTCTTATCCAATAATCCTTGCTCGTACCATCCACGGAACAGTGCGAGCCAATCTTTATAGCCCTTTTCAGCCGGACCAAATTTGATGGTTCCACCCTCCATATAGAAGTCGCGTGTAACTCCGTAGGCGCCCATAAAATGTCCGACGTTAAATTCATTAAATACGCGCGGCTTGCTGCTTACCGTAAAAGGTGCTGTTGCACCTTTCTTTTCTTTAAAAGCCTTCAGCATAGCTGTCCAATCGTCGATAGTTTCCGGCAATGGGATTCCCAGTTCATCGAGCCAATCCTGGCGAACGATCGGGCCTTGATACACCATTAGTAAATCATCACCACGAATGAATGGGAACGAATAATAGCTGCCGTTATCTGTCTTTACCATCTTGTCGATTTCCGGATGCTCCTTCAAATATTTCTTCAGGTTAGGCGCATTTTTATCGATCAAATCGTTCAGCTTCAGAATATAGCCGTCTTTAATCGCTTTTTCCGGACCACCAGGGAAATCTTTAAAGAAGTTGTACTCGATCATGTCTGGCAGATCTCCGGAAGCCAACATAACGTTAAGCGCTTCTTTAGCTTGGTTGGTAGGTGGTGCAATGAATTTCAAAGGAACACCGGTTTTTTTCTGCCATTCTGCAAAGAATGGAACGTCTTGGTGGGTCGATTTAATGCCAACCAAGTTACCAGTTAACTCACTCCAATAAGAGAGTGTTTTATCCGTCTTTATCGGATAAGTAGTTGCGGCTCCAGCAGGTGCTGTGGAAGCAGGTGCTTTCGTGTCAGCAGCAGGTGCAGGTGCTGCTGGTGTAGAGCAAGCGACGACCATTGAGCCCATTATTGATGTTACCACTAGCGTTGAAACGATTTTCTTGTTTCTCTTCATAATATGAAAGACCTCCCTGATACTTTTTTGATCCACATAAGCATTAATATGAGACATTTCTCATGTTTTCATTATATGTTGGCGCTTACACTAAATGAAATCGTATTTAATGACAATTGGATCGGCAAAACGAAGATTATCATACTCAAAATGGACAATCGAGTATGCAAAACTACCAAAAAAGTAGAAAAGCCGCTTACATGCCCAGTCAATTCCAGGACAGTAAGCGACTTTATTCGACATGCATTTAGCCTTTTAAGGCACCGATCATAACACCTTTAACAAAATATTTTTGCACGAATGGGTATACGCACAGGATAGGAACGGTCGCTACCATGATGGTCGCATATTTAATCGTTTCTCCGATTTGGAGTTGGTCGCCTGCACTGGCTCCCGCTGACATACTATCCGTCTGGTTGGCAAGCAGGATCTCACGCAACGTCAATTGTAGCGGGAATAATTCCCGGTCTTTAAGGAAAATGGATGCATAGAACCATCCATTCCACTTCTCAACAGCGTAGTACAGAATCATAACGGCAATTACGGGCATCGATAATGGGATAATAATTTTGAACAGGATCGTGAAGTGATTGGCCCCATCGATCTTGGCTGACTCTTCCAGGCTATCCGGTACCGACATAAAGGCCGTACGCATGATAATCAGATTAAACGTGCTAACCGCAAACGGAATAATCGTTGCCCATAGAGAATCGATTAAACCCACATTTTTAACGGTTAGATACAAGGGAATCAAGCCACCATTGAAGAACATTGTGAACACGATAATCAAGATAAACGCCTTGTTCCACATCACATTTTTACGGGAGAGCACATAAGCCCCCATAGCCGTCATCAATAAATTAAGGGTAACACCCATAATTAGAATAAATAACGTGTTCCGGTATCCAATCAAGATACCTGGGTTTTTGAATACACTCTTGTACGCTTCTATACTGAATCCGAGCGGTTTAAGCAGCAGCCCCTTATGGGATATCAGCTGCCCCGCGTCGCTGATCGATGCAAATGCTACATACAGCAACGGATAGAGTGCAAAAATCATTAAGATGACGAGCCCCACATGAATAAAAACATCCATTAGTCTATCCGCAAGACTTTGGTCTTTAGGCATGGTATATTCCCTCCCTTCGCTTTACCATAAGCTGCTATTATTCACTTTACGGCTAATGTAGTTCGCTGTAATCAAGAGAATCAGGTTCAGCACGGAATTGAATATGCCGACAGCCGCGCTATAGCTCCAACCAAATTCCAGCAAACCTTTCCGGTACACGAAGGAGGAGATCACATCTGCCGTTTCGTAGGTAACCGGATTGTAGAGCAGGATGATCTTCTCGAAGCCTACGTTCAGAAGGTTCCCCATCCGCAGGATAAACATAATGGCGATCGTCGGCATAATACCAGGCAGCGTGATATGGAGAACCTGCTTCCAGCGGCTTGCTCCATCCATGCGTGCTGCCTCATATTGCTCCTGGTCGATACCCATCAGTGCTGCAATATAAATGATCGACTCCCAGCCGATTTTTTGCCAAATTTCAGAAAGAATGTAGATGCTTCGGAATAATTCTGGCTTTTGGAGCATCGCCCTTCCGTCATACCCAAAGTACGTCAAAAGGGTGTTAATAACCCCATCCGAGTTCGTGAAATCACTAATCATTCCGCATATGACAATCATGGAAATAAAATAGGGCATATAGGTGATCGATTGAACGACTCGTTTAAAAATCTGATTGCGAACCTCATTGATGAGAACCGCAAGAATAATCGGTGCTGGAAATTCAAAAATCAAGGAATACGAGCTAATGATAACCGTATTTTTGAGAATACGCCAAAAATAATAACTGCCAAAGAAATCATTAAAGTGCTGCAAGCCCACCCAAGGGCTGCCCATGATTCCTTTCATCGGGGTATATTCTTTGAAGGCAATAATCGCTCCATACATAGGAGTGTAGTGAAAAATGACATAGTAAGCAAGGACGGGAACCATCATTAAATATAAGTATTTGTTCATCAAAAAATCTCGGAAAAACCGTTGTGCAAATGTTTGTGATTTAGGCTTGCTGGCAGAAGCTTCAACCTGTACAGTTTTTGCCATCCCGCACCTCTTTCCTTCGCTATTCATCTATGGCTTGTAGCCTGTATAGGGAGGGAGGGCTTTGCGGCCCTCCCCTTTAACAAGTTTAGCGTTTGTTGTAACGCTCCAAAGCTGCTTTTTGAATTTCAATAGCGCGGTCAAGCTTAACGGATTTCAGCTTTTCCACATATTTCTCGTAGCTGTCAACCGGCTCTGCGCCTAAAATGATTTTCAAGGTCATTTCATCGACTAATGTATTGACGTCTGTCATGATTTTGGCATACTCGGAGCTTTCTTCTGGCGTCGGTGTAACCGGCGGCATTTGATGTTTGGCCATATCGGTTTTCGCCCAGATAGGAATAGCATCTTTTTGTGCTTGGAGCGCCAAGTATTGTAGGATATAGCCTTTATCTTGAACGTATGGTCCGTTATAGTTTGCACGGGTGTACAGAGATAGCGTTTGAGCAGGAGCCAATTTATCCGGGTTTTTCATTAAGAGATCGGTATAGGTTGGAACCCCGTTCACCATATTGTAGCTGACGCCTTCTTGACCAAAGTTGAAGTATTTATTTCCTTCTTCTCCATAACCGTAGTCGAGCATCTTAACGGCTAATTCCGCGTTTTTGGAATTAGCTGTAACCGCTACCATTCCTCCAAAGGAATACGGCAATTCTCTTTGACCGAACTTCGGCATATCACCTTTCTTCAAGACCGGCTGAGGAGCAGCGACCAGCTTCGCCTTAGGATCCTTAGCCTCAATAAGCGGCTGCCATTTACCGATACCACCACCTGTATTGGCTACTGTCGCACCGGATGCACCTGATGCAATATTGGCATCAAAAGCCTTAGCATCAACGGTCGCGATATCCTTATCTAATAATCCTTGCTCGTACCAACTATGGAATAGTGCGAGCCAATCTTTATAGCCCTTCTCAGCCGGACCAAATTTGATCGTTCCGCCCTCCATATAGAAGTCGCGTGTAACTCCGTAGGCGCCCATAAAATGCCCGCTGTTGAATTCATTAAATACGCGCGGCTTGCTGCTTGCCGTAAATGGTGCTGTTGCACCTTTCTTTTCTTTGAAAGCCTTCAGCATAGCCGTCCAATCGTCGATTGTTTGCGGCAATGGGATTCCCAGCTCATCGAGCCAATCCTGACGAACGATCGGGCCTTGATACACCATTAGTAAATCATCACCGCGTATGAATGGGAATGCATAATAGCTGCCGTTATCTGTCTTTACCATCTTGTCGATTTCCGGATGCTCCTTCAAATATTTCTTCAGGTTAGGCGCATTTTTATCGATCAAATCGTTCAGCTTCAAAATATAGCCGTCTTTAATCGCTTTTTCCGGACCACCCGGGAATCCATTAAGGAAGTTATATTCGATCATATCCGGCAGATCTCCAGATGCCAACATAACGTTTAGCGATTCCTTCGCTTGATTTGTAGGAGGAGCTGTAAATTTCAAAGGTACACCAGTCTTTTTCTGCCATTCCGCGAAGAAAGGCGTATCAGCATGGGTCGATTTCACACCGACCAAGTTACCAGGCAATTCACCCCAGTAAGTCAGTGTTTTATCCGTCTTTATCGGATAAGTAGTTGCGGCTCCTGCAGGTGCTGTGGCAGCAGGTGCTTTCGTGTCAGCAGCAGGTGCAGGTGCTGCTGGTGTAGAACAAGCGACCACCATTGAGCCCATTATCGATGTTAACATTAGTGTAGAGACGATTTTCTTCTTTCTCTTCATAATCGTGAAACCTCCCTAATATTTTTTATGAACCGATATTGTCATGAGATACCTCTCATTTATTGTATTATATGATAGCGCTTACAATAAGGTAATATTCATTACTGACAATTGGGTATGCAAAATAGACAATTAAGTATCCAAAAACGTTCACTAGAAGCAAAAAGCCGCCTGGAGGCGGCTTATTCTTCTTTCATCTCTTTATATTTACCTGGCGTGATTCCTTCGTATTTCTTAAAGGTCCGTATAAATGCGTTAACATCATTGAAACCTACACAGCCTGCAACATCACTTACATTCTTATTGCTATCATCAAGCAATAATTTGGCTCCCGCAATTCGCGTTTTATTGATCGAGTCCAACAAGCCTTCGCCGGTATGGTCTTTAAATAGCTTGGACAAATACGCAGGTTTCATGTCAAAATGGTTTCCAATCATCGAAATATTCAAATTCGAATCCTTGTAGTTGGCATCGATATAATCCATTATTTGCCCAATCCGTTCATCCATCATCCGCTGCCTGGATTGCTGAATATTTTGCTGGCGTTTGTTGGAGGTATATTCACACACTTTCTCCAGAAAATCCGTCATTTGGAGCTGCATTTCTTGAATCGTGTCACATGTTGTCAATTGTTCGATCCGTTTCTCAATGCGTCTCGGGTTCTGGATGAACTCACTTTCCTGGATATCCCCGAGCTCGATGATCGTTTTGATCATCGTACTCACTAAATTTAGCATCAAACATCGGGCAATCGTTACTGACATGAACGTGCGGTTAAAATTGCGCTCAATAATATCATCCAACGTGCGCTTGGCCATTTCAAAATCACCGATTTTGACATAATTAATAAGCTGGAGCTCCACTTGGAGCGGGTAATAATAAATCGTGTCCGATTCTTCAGCCGCTGCACTTTGGCGAATCTCTTCATAGGACAAAATTTCTTTGCTGCCCATGACCAGCTTGTACTCCATCGCATCCAGCGCCTCTAAATAAGCTTGGGATATCCCTGTAATCCCATTATGAATGCCGCTAATCGATAGGGTCAGCCCCAAATGATACTTGGACATAAGGAAAGATTGTGTGTCCCTGGCAATGCGTGATAATTCCTCCATACGTCCCTCAGGCGCTTCCGATGAGAAATTAATCAGGCAAACGAGCGTTTCCTCCATTTCCACGACGAAGCCTTGGTGGTGCTGCGCCGCTAACTCCTCCATTACATTCTTAATAATAAAATGCATGAGCTGCTGCGGATCTGCAGAGCCTATTTCTTGGATACGGTTCTGAAAAGAAGCGCTTTCCTGGATATAAAGGAGGATCACGGCAAAATCATCGGTAACAAAGCTCATATTGAAGGTAGCCAGAGACTCAACGGTAGGAATTTGCTCATTCAGCTTGCCTTTCAGCATCCGCCCGACAAAGTTGGAGCGCAGGATGTGATGCTGTTTTTTTCCTTCCGACATGATCTTCGCCATTTCAACCAACGTATGGTCAACCGCCTGCTCAATAAACCGGAATTCATTGTACCCATCACTGCTAGCCATTTCCTTATTAACAGATAAGGTTTTGACCAGGCGCCGTATCGGAATATAGTTTCTGCGCAAGAAAAAATAGGTTAAAGCGATACCGCCAAGCAAGCTAATAAAAATACTCATATAAGTCAGATTACGTATTTTCTCCGCTTTTTCCCAGAACAGCCGGCTAGGAATGATAGAAAGATACTTCAGCTTGGAGCGATCAGATTGGATATAAGTAATCTCATAGTTTTGCCCATCTTTTTCCCAAAAAAATACATTAGAGCCCATCATTTCTTGATCAAAAGGAAAATCACGCAATAAATTTTCACCTTCACCAGAGTTGGAAACCAGCACCTGGTTAGCCTCATTTAAAATTAACACATGACCTTTATTAAAAATCTCCATATTGTCGATAGCACGGAGAATTCGCGATTGGTCAATCATGATCACATTCGTAGCACTCGATTTACCTTTTTCTATAGCATAGGAGCTAACATAAGCAACTGTACTCCTTATTTTCCCAGCTTCATCAATGCGATCCATCGGAATAAAACCTTTGGCATTGGTTTGACTAACAATTCGGTTCCACTCGCTATAAGGAAAAGTATTACTTTTATGCATTAAATCGTAGGCAAAAGGAGCTTCCCTATATACATCCGGCAATAGCACTTTATTGGAGTCGGCTAAGTAAATATAGAAGAGGTCGATTAGGGAATAAGAGGTCCTATATAAAAGCAGATCCTGCGTAATCTGGTGGAGATCATATAAATACTCATTGGGAAAAAGCTGGTACTTATCCGAGTAAAGAAATTGCTGTATTCTCACATTCCATCTTAATTCAAAATTCAAGCGCTCCATGGCCTCAAATTGATTATCCATCACCTCACGGACTTGCATCAGCAAGGATTGATTAGCTTGATTAATTTCATTCTCTAAAGCTTTGCTGGATTGCGTGTATACGATTACACTCATAATCACAGGAAGCAGAAGTACAGCCAAATAAGATAGAAGCCAGGTAAGGAGTACGCTGCGCCTGTTGATTTGGAATTTGCCCAGCATTGAAATACCTCCCTAAATATTAATATGAATTTATTATACTTCAACCACAGCGAATTCGCGACATTCATTGTGAGAGGTTATCATGTAGGGGCGGTTACAAATGGGAAACATGATGAAATCGATCTTCATGGGTAAGTAAAAGAACCTCCCTCTTAGTAAGGAGGTTCTTCGATGCGTAGAATGCCATTTACCTACAATAATTCTACTGCCAAGTAATAACCGTCGGTGTCGTAGGTGTATTTGGAAGCGATGCTGCCGTCCGCTCCTCGCTTTCACTTTCCTGCTTCTCTACCACACTAATCGAATCCCCAGTATCCATTTTACTGGCGCCCTGGAATACGCCTCCCTCAGCAATGACCAAGGATTGTGCGGTTGTATTTCCATAAAGCTTGCCCGTCGAATGGATCATCAGCTTGCCCTTGCACATGATATTGCCATTGACCGTACCTGCCAAAATTACATTACGTGCGATCACATTCGATTTTACAATCCCATGCTCGCCGATGGTCACATCTCCCGCACAATCTACATCGCCAGTAATTTGCCCCTCAATACGAATGCTGGCCTCTGACTTAATCTTCCCCTCGAAGAGTGTGCCTTCACCAATTAACGTATCTGTAACATGTACATCCAGCGCATGCTTCTTTCCTCTAAACATCATCTTGCCCCCGTCCATATCGTTTTTATTTTAAATAAGGCATAGGATCAATACTTTCTCCGTTCTGGAGCACCTCGTAATGTAAATGATAGCCTGTACTTCTGCCAGTCGAACCCACTAGTCCGATATTTTGCCCTTTAAGAACGGGGTCACCCTTCTGTACAAGAATGGCATTAAGGTGCATGTACCAGGTTTGCAGGCCTTTGCCATGGTCTACCAAAATATGATTGCCACGCTCCGAATCGGTGCCTGTTAATTTCACTTTGCCATCAGCCGTTACATATACCTCCGAATTCGCCGGGGCGCTAATATCATAGCCGCTATGGAAGCTGGGCCGATTATTGAAGGGGTCTTTGCGCAAGCCAAACCCCGAGCTGATTCTACGGCTTGCCGAGGGCCATATCGTGGGCGTAACCCTTAGCTGCTCCTTAACGGCCAGCGCTTTATTCTTCGAGTCAGCGATGCTTTGCTTAAGCTCCACCACTTCTTTATCCATATCATTAAGCTGCGTCGTAGTTTTTACCAGCATGGCTGCTACCTCGCTGTCTGCGGCTGGATGGCTGATCCCTCCCATTGCACTATCTATAGGAGCCTCTGCATCAATAATCGCTACGCTATTAGCCGAGCCTGTGATCGAGCGCACCTCATCCTCCAGCTTGCGAATGTCGTCAATTTTGATCTTCATATCTTCCGTTCGTTGGGAAAGCTGGATCACTTCATTCTGGAGCTTATCAATCATTTCATTTTTCTCATCGACAACATCCTGGTAAACGACCTCTTGGCTAACCACTTGATCCTGTAGCTCATTAGCAAGCAGCGAGGTTCGCCCATAAAACACAAAAATGGTTACGGATACCGATAGCAAAGCAATAGTAGCCAAGCCGGCCACATAAGGAAGCAGACTCGGTACCTCAAACCTGCGAACGGAACGGTTAACGTCTGGGATAATGACTAAAGTAAATTTTTTATGGCTCCAATTCAACTTCATCTCTGCTCCTTCAGCCCGACAAATAATGACATATTCCAATTAAATATAAATATATTCGTCAATAAAGCCCAATTAACCTGCAAATTCTAAAATTTCATAGTAAAAATGGTTCTAAAGTACGAAGGGATTTGGTAACATGAAATCGAATTCTAGTACTAAAGTAATTTTTTGGCATCGACAGGAGGATAACTGGAAATGAATTTGGCTGGTATCGATATAGGTAATGACAGTATAAAAGTAGTTTTGGATGGAGTCCGTGATCCGCTAATGATTCAAAATATTGTCGCGCCCGGGTATGAAAGGCATATTTTGCAGGAGGAGGACTCTCCCTTAAAAGCACTTGATGTGGTGGTACATAGTCCACGGCTTTCCAAAAATGGGCAACGGTATTTTGTAGGTCTGCTGGCTATGGAAAACGAGGATAGTATGGAATTAGAGGAGACCGATAATAAAGCAGTTTCCGATCAGTCGTTGGTTGTTGCGTTAACAGCACTCGCTTATGCAGGAATCGTCAGCCAAACGGTTACAAATTCCGGCTATAGCAATATTGAGGAAGTGGAGTATACCATTGGGACTGGCCTGCCTGTGAGAAGCTACGCCTATTACAATAAAATGTTCGAGGACCGGCTGGTCGGCGAGCATGAGGTGACCTTCCTGACAACGCCTACCCTTCGTAACCGCAAGGTTAAGGTATCGATACGCAGGGCGATTATCTCCATTGAAGGCGCCGCTGCTCTCTTCCATTTGGCCACCCATGAGAATCTTCAGGTTCGGGATGAAGAGCTGCATCAGGGATGTATCGGCATTTGCGAAATAGGTGCCTTAACCACGGACTTTCCCGTAGTTAATAAAATGAGCATTGATAACCAATTCAGCACCGGTGAGCAGATTGGCATAGCTACTTACCTGGATTACATCATCCGTGACGTGGAGGATCAATTCGGGTACCGTTTTCCGAGTCGGGCCAAACTCGTGCAACGGATCAAGCGTAATGATTTCATCATTAGGCGCATTGGTGAAGGGCAATCGAGCATGAAGCAGGTCGTGGATATGTATTTCAGCCGCGCTGCCAACAAAATCGTCGACCTGATCAAAAAACGCTGGAAAAAACATCCCGATATCCAATGCTTTTATGTAATCGGCGGTGGCGCTGCAGCACTTCGTTCTTATATTGTCGATGCGGCAGGTCCGATTAAATTGCGTTTTGTGGATGATAGTGAGCTGCTTAATGTCCATGGCTATTTGAAAATGGCCAAAAATAAAATGAACCAAAACAAATTTGCTTAAGAAGTGTCCAGACTTTCCACAGAAAAAGACCGGTGCTCCCATTTTGATGGGCACCGGTCTTTTTTACTTATCCATAAATTCGTATAGGAAGGATTGCTGCCCTTTACGGTAAAATCGTGGATCATATATAGCAAGCTGCTTACCATCATCGACAATAACAACGAATGGCGCCCATTCATGCAAGGTTCGAGCCTTCGGGTTCTTGGCAAATAAAAGGCTCAAGTCAGTCTGGTCCTTGGACTCCAAGGTAGCCTGCAGCTTAGGCTGTGTAAATACGGTAGCCGCGCTGATTTCAACCTTGCCGTCTTTTTTGCCGATCAGTTGGAATTGTCCCGGAATAAATCCAGCCGATAAAGCCAGTTGGTCATATTGGCTCCCATACTGCTGGTGTAATACATAGCCTTGCAGGGATTGAACCAGAAAGTGGCATAGCAGCAGCAGGCCCACAATGCGGTAAACCCGGTAGGCCTTTAGGGGCTTGCGCAGCTTTACATACAGCAGCCCGCCTATCATAATAGCCCAGAGCATGAAATCAACAATCGGAATGGTTCCGAAGGTAATCCTCATTGGCGAGAACGGCTCCAAGTAGCCGGTTCCCCACGCATTAAACAGATCACTGGTATCATGAATCAATACGGCCAATACACCCAAACCAAATAGCCGCCAACCGCCTACCTTGAATAATAGCCAGTTCAGGGCTACTAACAGCGCAGCCCAGACTGGAACTAAAAATACAGAATGGGTCAGTCCACGATGCCACATTTGGTATCGTCCTCCCGTATCCCACAAAGCTGAGACAATATCAATATCAGGGATCTGCGAACCACCAACAGCCGTTACGAACAAAGCTCTTTTTTCATGGGGAGAGCAGTTTCTTTTGTCAATTGCCGCATACATCGTCAGCCCAAAAAGCGTATGCGTGATTGTATCCATCTGAATGCAATCCCCTCTCTAGGCTTTTTAAGCTTCCTTCGCGACCGCATCGCCTCTAAACAGCGGAATCATGATGATCACGCCAATAAGGAATAAAGCTGCTGCGGCTTCATACATAATAACGATATTGAAGATACCCTTCAGCCAGCCTGCCAAGCTCATCGTTATGACCATAGCTCCCATAAATAGCGGACTTAATATCCCGTTGACCCGCCCTACAAAAGCCTCATCCGTGGTTTTTAGTATCATCGTATTAATCCCGATCTGAATGGCCGGAAGTACGAGGCCTCCAAGAAACTGTGCGGTCAATGTCAGCCATAATAAGGTAGACAAGCCGGTCACCACCATACTGGCAGCACTGACAATCATACCGATAGCAAGCATGGCTTGCGGCGTCATCTTTTTTGTCAGGCCCATCGTTAGCCCACCGCCGACAATCATCGCCAAACCGTTGGCGGTCATCAGCCATTGGACGTTCTCCTTAGGCAGACCCAGCCGCTCCGTAACGAGGAAAATCGCAAGCGGCTGAATCAGCCCAAGCGCCAGGCCAGCTGCCATAAAGCAGCCTCCCAACGTCGTCAATACTTTCTTGGAACGCACATAACGGAAGCCCGCCGCCATTTCCTCACGAAGTGTGGTCGTTGCCAAGGCTTCATCCAGCTTTCGGTCAGGGGGCAGCAACAACAGCACGGCCGCAGAGAACAAGAAAGCGAAGCCCATGATGGCAATAGCCACTTGGATGCCATAGGTTTGATAAATAAACGTACCTAATATCGGTCCAAGCACCATAAATAAGGCGAACATCGTTTGGTACATCGACATACCCAGCTGCATCAGCTCTTCTTTTACGTGAATTTTGAAGAGGCGCATGCCGGATGGCTGGGAAAACTGGGACAAAATCGCCGAAACCAGCGTCGCAAAAAACACAGCATGCCAGCCTGCATACATCAGCGTAAGCAGTACCGCAAACACGGATACCGCACTAAGCACATCACACCAAATCATCGTCTTCTTGGGCATCCACCGATCTGCAAAGGTACCGCCGATAAAGGAAAAAATAAAGATCGGCGCAAATTCAGCTACCGAAATCATCGAAATGGCAAAAGCATCACCATTGGTTTGATCCATCACAAATAACAAAATGGCAAAATTCCGTACCCATATCCCAATTTGCAAAAATAGACCTGATAGCAATATTACTTGCACAAACCGGTTGCGAAATAAATCCGCCATACCCGGTGTAGCTGTAGACATGCAAATCCGTCCTTTCTTTTTTACAGCTTTTTATTGCTCTACATACAATTTGCAAGAAGCCGACCATCCAGCGCCAGGTGCTAGTAATTGGAAGCCCGTAATGTCGTCAGGCAACGCAAGATTTGGGGCATTGATCGCCCAGGTTTGCGGCTCTGGGCATATAAATCCACTTTGCCCGTCATCATTCCATATCGTCCAATGGCCAAATGCCGGATCAACCTCATAAACAAAGCTAATATCACGCTTGGTATCTACCAAAACAGCCCCATGGAAGCTTGCACCCTTGCGCTCCATAGCTTCGCTTGTTACATGCGTAGCATAAGCTTCACCCGTAGGTCGAACCCCAGCAAGAGGCAAAGCTTTATCCTTTTCATCAAGGGGCACGATGTTGCCTGTTGGTACAAACATGGACGTAAGCTCCCATTTCTCTTTAGCGGATACTTGCAGCAAATAATCCTGCTCCGATCCATCGGCATGGAAAGGAACCTTGAACGCAGTATGGAACCCTACACCAAGCGGCATCGGCTCATTGCTGAGATTGGTGATCAGCACTTGCTGGTGAAGGCCCTGCTCCGATAACGTATACGTTATCTCATAAGTAAATTCATGCGGGAAATAAGCAAACATATCGCCACTTTGATCCATATTCATCAGCAGGGTGACTTCGGCGGCCCCATCCTCACGAACACCGGAGAATTTGACCTCCCACGGTCTTTTATGGAGAATGCCATGCATATAGTTTTGCCCATCCGGGGTATTCGGTGTCAGTACATAATCACGGTAGGGGGTAGAGATAATGCCTCCCACAATCCGGTTGGGTGGAAATAACGGCGGTATCCCATATCTTTGCCCAGACTGGCGCAGCTTTTCAATCGTATCCGGCGTCCGCAAAAAGCTGAGATGATCATTAGGACGGCTTAATTCGACCATATTCGCCCCTAAACCAGGCACAATCACCGCTTGGTAGCCTCCAGCATTTAATTGAATGGCAGGCTCATCAAAAAATTGAATAGCTTGGACTGAAGTTTCGTTCATATACAATCATCCTCTCTGGTAACCATCTATAAGACTCATTGGATTGATTCAACCCTTCTATTATCTATGAAAATACCTTCCAGCGCAAAGTTGAATATCGACTATAATCAAAAAATCCAGGCAAAACCTCATTTCAACGAATTCGATTGAAAATACAAAAAAGCTCGCAGCATTGGTTGCTGGAGCCTTGTAATGTAGTTGAAAGGAATGCCGCTAAGTACAAGAGATCCTTTCATTTCATTATTGTACAAATGTTGTTTTGTCGCGATGGGGAGTTCTGGCGGTTGGTGTCGCTTCTTCGACAGGATATCCGATAAATACCGTACCTATAACCTGCTTATTCTCCGGGGAGCCTATAAACTGGTGCATCCGTTCGTCATGGACTAGCCCAATCCCGCGGGTACGCCATACAAAGCCTAATCCCAGCTCATCGGCAGCCAGCCACATCGAATGAATCGCACACGCTGTAGCATATTCATTATCCTTAGAGGATGCCGGATCATTAGGGATTACGTCTGAGGTAACCACAATTACAAGCGGTGTAGCCGTAAGCACCTTAAGCGATTCCTCTACAAGCTTGGGCTTGGTCGGAAACCGCTCCTGCAAGTAAGCAAGCGCCAAAGCCTCATACCGAAGCTTTGCTTCACCACGAATCACATAAAAATGCCAAGGCTCGCGCAACCGATCATTGGGAGCCAGCGCTGCCGCTTCGAGCAGGGCGTGTATTTTTTCCTCTTCCACTTCAATAGGCTGAACATTTCTAGTCGCCCGTCGCTTACGTAATAGTTCCATAACAGACATGTAAAATTCACTACCCTTCTTTGGCCAAGCTTTCGCGATTTTTGGTAAGACCAGTTTTATAAGACAAGCATTGTTCAACCCAACGGGCTGCCAACGCCGGATCTGAAGCAAAATGAATATGCGTGTAGCCAGCAATCAGATTACCCGTTTCATTGCGGTAGCCTTCCGGCTTTGTTCCACGAAGTCCCTTGGTTACATAGGCGTGGCGAAAGGAAGGCTCTAAAGCCATTGAAGAAACAGCGCTAGGTGATTTATGAATTGATGCTGCAGGATCGGTTGAGGTCGCTGCCACTGGATGAGTTGTAGCTAAAGCAGGCTGTTGTGGATGAAAAGTGGAATAATGAAATTCATGCCCTTTGGCCTTGTTCGCTGCACCGAGCAGGAAATTGCCCTCAGTACCCGTAATTTCACGGTAGCCAAGTGCTGCCAGCTTTTTCTGCATGCGCACCGTGCCCGGAATCAATCCTAGCATCGGGTGCGACTTGCCACTTGTATCCTCAATCGCATCCGTTAAATACATAAAACCTCCGCATTCCGCAAGTGTTGGCAAGCCTCCAGTGATCGCTTCACTAATCGAACGTCGCACTGGCTCGGCTTCACCCGCCGACAGCTGCTCAGCAAACTCCTCGGGAAATCCGCCGCCGAGGTACAGCCCATGTACACCCTCTGGCAGCAATTCGCCGGCCAGTGGCGAGAAATAGATGCAACGAGCCCCATTGGCTTCCAGCAAATCGATATTTTCTTGATAGTAGAAGTTGAAGGCTGAATCTTTGGCAACAGCAATCCTTACTTGCGGCTCCTGATTCGGCATACTGCCTACTTGCGGAAACATGCGCATATTGTCTTGGGGCGGCTCCACATCGGAAGACGCTGCGAGCTCCCAAATGCGTTCCACATTGACCGTAGCCGAGATCAAGGTCGCCAGCTGATCAAAAAACGGCTGCAGCTCGCCCCGCTCGATAGAGGGAACAAGACCAAGATGCCGCTCCGGCATAGCAATCTGGTCGTCGCGCAGCAAATAGCCGAGCACCGGAATCCCGCATTCCTGCTCGATCGCTTCACTGACAATGCGATGGTGGTTGGCGCTGCCTAACCGGTTGGCGATAACGCCAACGATCCGAGCGCGCGGTTCCATGCATTGAAAGCCTTTCACAATCGCAGCGGCGCTGCGCGCCATGCTTTGGCAATTGACTACGAGCAGCACCGGGGCATCCAGCAGCATGCTAATTTCAGCGGTGCTGCCCTCATTGTTTTTGGGATTTTTGCCGTCATAGAAGCCCATAACTCCCTCAATAATCGAGATATCGGCATCATGGCTGGCCCTTGTGTATATTTCCTTAACGGTATCGTGAGACAGCATGTAGCTGTCAAGATTTCTTGAGCTGCGACCGGTTACCGCGGTATGAAAGGTAGGATCGATATAATCCGGTCCACATTTAAAGCCCTGCACCCGATGGCCGAGACCACGAAGGGCAGCCATCAGGCCTATCGTAAGCGTCGTTTTGCCGACGCCACTGCCGGTTCCGGCGATAACAATTCGTCTATCGGCCATCCGCTTGCCCTCCGGTTGTGCCAGGGGCAGTCGGCGTTGCTGAGGAGGCCAGTGCTGTAGACGCCGTTTGTGCGTCTTGTACGACTTGCGCGCCTTGCGCGTCTGCGGCTATTGCTTGCGGCTCGAACGAAATCAAGCCAACGGAAATCGTGACGTTGCCGGATTTTTTCTTGACCAGCGCAAGCTCCGATGTGCCAGCGTAAAGCTTCGCTGCCGGCTCGCTGACCGCGTAAGCGCCCGTAAAGCGGTGTACTGTATCGGAGGGATCCTCGATATGTACTTCATTCAATTGCTCTGGTGTATAGGTGACGAACGGCCAGCCATATTGCTGGGTAATGGCCAGCAAGCCCACCTCGTCCTTCTTGAGATCGATTGTGCAGACGGCTTTGACGCTGCGGATCGAGAACTTCAGTTCGGCCAAAGTCTCGACGATCACAGCCTCAATCTCTTCGGCAGAGGTGCCACGGTTGCAGCCGATGCCAAGTGCAAGCACCTTGGGCCGGTACAACACACCATTGGTTAGTATCGCTTCTTCGGCATCGCTTAGCAATCGGTGCGTGACGACAAGTGCGGCCTGCGGTTTGGCGGCAAGAGCAGCTTCCACAGACGCATACTCGCGTATTGTCGGGGGAAGCGGTGTATCGTGCAGCCACCAGCCCGGCTCGCCGGATTCCTGCACAACGGCGACCTGCTCCTCGTTGACGACCGAGGCACTGACGGGAGTCAGCTTCGCCCCGGACTCCCACACCCAGCCAAAACGGCGGCCGAACAAGTCGACCGCGATCGTTTTTTGCACATCGGAGGCAGTAGTAATAACTGCTCTCGCACCGATGGCAGCAGCCACCTCGCGGGTTAGCTCATTGGCACCGCCCAAATGCCCGGACAGCATGCTAATCACATGCTCTCCTTTATCGTCAATGACGACAATGCCAGGATCGGATTTCTTATCTACCAATAAAGGAGCAATCATGCGTACGACTGCTCCTAAGGATATAATCGTAATAATGCCTTTGTATGCGGGAAATAAGGCAGGAAATAACATTCTGACGCTACCCTCGAATAACTGGATGCCACGCTCCGCTTCATCGCCGCGGGCAAATTTGGACATATAGTACAAATCCGAATGTGAAAAAGACTGCTGCAGCTTGCGCGCCAGCTCGACGCCATGCTTCGTAATCGCTACGATTGCATAATCGCCACGCTGCTCAATCTGTGGGAATTGCCCCTCAACTAAGCTGATCATGAAGGCTTCACTCCTCTGCGGAAGCGGTGTGTGAACTCCTTGTCATACAGCTTGGAACGGTACTCCTCATTGCTATGAATATCCGGGTCAAGCGCCCAGCCTGCCAGTATCATCGCATGGGAACGGATGCCATTCGCACGCATCTCCTGGTCAAGCTGGGAAATGGTCGTACGTATAATAAGCTGGTCGGGCCAAGTCGCGCGTTGCACCACAGCCACTGGCGTATTCTCGCTCCAGCCTGCTTCGAGCAGGTCGTTGACGACTTTTTTGACAAGAGTCGCACTAAGGAAAAGAGCCAATGTACAATGGTGGGCGGCCAAATCCTTAAGCTTTTCCAGCTCAGGGACGGGAGTACGCCCCTCGGCGCGGGTCAATATTAACGTTTGGGTAAGCTCCGGTATCGTAAGCTCGGCTCCAATGGCTGCCGCCGCCGCAAATACGGAGCTAACGCCTGGAATGACCTCGTAGCCGATGCCTGCTTTTTTCAATAAAGCAATTTGCTCCATAATCGCCCCAAACACAGCCGGATCCCCGGTATGAACACGTGCGACCATTTTACCCTGCCGTACGCGATCGACCATAATCTCGACCATTTCCTTTAGATCCATGCCCGCGCTTTTCAGAATCTCCGCTCCCGGCTTCGCTTTGGCAATCAAATCCTCATTGACCAGCGAGTCGGTGTAAAGCACAACATCCGCTTCCTGCAGCAAGCGCAAGCCCTTAACCGTAATTAGATCAGGGTCGCCGGGACCCGCACCAATAATATAAATTTTTCGAGTTGTTTGTTCAGCATCCATTATTTTCGCACCACCATTAACGTTAAGTATTCCAGCTCACGGCCCTGCAGCACGCGAATATCACGCCAGATCATTTCTTCGGAAGAGGTTACTTTAGTCAGCACAGCAGCCTTGTCGATCAGGTTCAGGTCGCCCAGCACTCGCAGCATCAGGTCAATCACTTTGGCAACTTTAATGAATACAATGCAATCGTGCGATTCAATCGCATAACGCATTTGGTCGTAATCATCAACAGCTGGCACAATCGCTATTTTCTCATCGCCATCCGCCATCGGAATGCCTAGCTGCGAAGCAGACGCATTGACCGAGGAAATCCCTGGAACCGAACGAATCTCTACCTCGGGATGGTGCTCCATCATCAGCCTCATTAAGTGGATGAATGTACTATAAATCATCGGGTCGCCCTCAGTAACAAAAGCAACATCCTGCCCCTGCTCCAAATACTGCCAGACGGATGCTACGGTTTTAGTCCATTGCAGCTCTAACGCTTCCCGATCTCTTGTCATCGGAAAAATCAACGGCACCATAACCTTTTCTTCCGTATTCACATACAACTCCGTAATCGCTAAGGCGTAGCTTTTGGCGCCTCTTTTTTTACGTGGATAGGCAATTACCGGGGATTCCTTAAGAATCCGAAAAGCCTTCACTGTGATGAGCTCCGGGTCACCAGGTCCAACGCCCAAGCCATATAAAATGCCTAAGTTACTCAACTGCCTTCGTCTCCTTTATTGCCGCGCTCTCTGGCGCTTTGTGCTGAGCCGTAATAATATAAACAGGATTTAGCCCCTCAAAACGGGTCATATCTAATATAGGCTTACTCCGCGAAACCTGTGCCAGGATGATATTCGTTGCAAAGCCTTCCTCAGCAAAAGTGCGGTTCGCCTCATAGAGGTTCTCAATCGTCACTGCGTTGAGCACAATTCTTCCACCCGGGCGCAGCCGTGTGCAGCATACATGCAGCAGCTCTTTCATTTCGCCGCCGCTGCCGCCGATAAATACAGCATCCGGATCAGCAAACTGCTCCAGCCCTTGCGGTGCGCGACCTTGGACAGCGGTTAAATCAGCACGAAAGCGCACCATATTTTCCAAGCAGTTAGCGAGGTCGGCTTCATTTTTCTCAATCGCGTATACTTCACCCTGACGGGCAATTCTTGCTGCTTCAATCGCTACTGAGCCTGTGCATGTACCGATATCCCAGACGATGCTGTCGGAACGAAGCGCCATTTGGGCGATGCTGAGCACGCGAATTTCTTTTTTGGTGATAAGTCCCTTGTCCGGCTTACGCTGGGCGAACCGCTCATCGTCGATACCAAACGGCCATTGTGGTGGAGTTGTTCCGGGAGCCGGGCGTTTTTGCTTCAAAATGACTACATTTAATGAGGAAAAGGTTTCCGGTGCCAGCCCCACGATTTCTTGAAGCTCGTACCAACCGGTTTTTTCGGTCGGCCCGTCCAAATTTTCGGCAACGAACACCCGATATTCCTCCATGCCAAAATCAAGCAAATAACGGGCAATCGCCTGTGGATTATTCGTTTCATCCGTTAATAGCGCTACCTTCCGTTTGCCATCTATGCGCTGGGCAAGACCCTTCATGCTGCGTCCGTGAACACTGACAACCTCGGCATCCTGCCAGCTCTCGCCCATTCGGGCAAAGGCCAGCTGGACAGAGCTCAGGTTCGGGTACACCTCAACGGCAAGCTTAGAGCTTAAGTAACCGCCTATGCCATAAAATAAGGGATCGCCCGAGGCTAACACCACAACGCTGCGCCCCTGCTCAGACTCCGCTTTTAACCTCGCTGCCAGCTCGCCGAGGCCGCCCTTGATCGCAAGCTGCTCCCCTTGGTATTCCGGGAAAAATTGCAGCTGTCGTTCTCCGCCGACCAGCAGGTCGCTGTTCTCGATCCATTCCAAGTATCGGGGCAGCAAGCCGTCCCTTCCGTTGTCGCCTATGCCGATGACTTTGGGCTTGTTGGTTGTTTGTGCGCTCATTGTGTTCTCCTTTGCGATGGATTGATGTTCCTACGATGGATAACGCTAAGTGGCCAGGATGTTCTTACGATGGATAACGCTAAGTGGCCAGGATGTTCCTACGATTGCTGTTGTTCATGGTTTTTTGGATTATATAAACTATTTAGCGGTAAAAAACCATGAACAAAGGCACCGCTTCGCTATCTCCAGAACACCCTGGCCACTCCGCTAGTGATTCGTTCCTGCTTTTAGAAATCTTAAGAGCTTTAGAACCTTTCGTAGCAGGAATTCTCAGCCATTAGGAAGGTTAGACGGACACAGAAACCTCTATTCGCAGGTTTAGCCGTCCCTAATGATAGATTTCCTGATGGCAAGCCATAATCGCTTTAGCTTAGTTCTCTTAGCTTTTGTCTGAACCGGCAAGGGCTAATTGGGCAACCTGGAGGGTGGTAACGGACTATAAATCTGTCCGAATGGCGCTGCCCAGCAGCAGGGCCTTCATTGAAATAATGACGGTGTCGATTTCCAAGCCACCGCCCACTTCTTTAAGGCTCATCTCGCAGCAGTAGCCGCACAGCAATTCAAAAAAACGGTTATAGCCCCACTCCTGCATCCAATCGCCGACCAAAGCGGCAGTGTTGGCTCCCAAGATCGCCTCTGCTTGCTCCTCGGTTGCCCCTGCTTCCCGCGCCACTTGGGCGAGAAAGCCAAAATCGATCGGTGCGCTTTTGCTGTGCACCATCATCACGCCTTGGGCTACCTTTGAAAATTTGCCCATCATGCCAACCATCGTTACTCGTTTGATCCCCTGCTTTTTACAATGCAGCAGCGCAAACCCAACAAAGTCTCCCATTTCGACAAAAGCCTCATCAGGCAACCCAGGGTACATATCGATCCCATACTTCTCGGTGCGTCCACCTGTGGATAGCACAATATGCGTGCAGCCGCCTTTAACGGCAACCCGAATGGCCATCGCCACACTCGCCTTGTAGGCTGCTGTAGAAAAAGGTACCACCGTTCCCCGTGTACCGAGGATGGAGATACCACCAAGAATGCCGAGTCGGCCATTCAGTGTCTTTTTGGCAATTTCCTCGCCATCTGGAACCGATATGACCACCTTGATTCCACGTTCCAAATCGAATTCTTTTAACACATCGGTTGCGGCTTGACGGATCATTCGGCGGGGAACCGGATTAATCGCTGCCTCGCCTACCGCTACGGGCAGGCCCGGCTTCGTAACACGTCCGACACCAATACCGCCATCCAACTCGATCCCAAGCTCTTCCCGCCACGAAACCTCAGCAATAATCCGGGCTCCATGTGTAGCATCAGGATCGTCGCCACCATCCTTAATAACCTCGGTTTCCGCACGCTCCGCATTAAATTCACAGCGAATAATCGTAAAAGTTACATCTTGTCCAATCGGCAGATGGATGGTTGCCTCCGTCTGCTCCTCCTGCGCAATCAGCGCAGTTAACGCTGCCTTCGTTGCTGCTGCCGCATTCGAGCCTGTTGTATACCCGTGACGCAATGGCTTGGCTTCTTTGTCTTCCTTCGCTTCTTTGCTTCCGGACTTGTCCATCGCCATATGCGGCCCTAGCCTAACCGTTCGGCCATAAGCGAAATTGCATTAACTGTCGCAACTGCCACAGGGCTTCCGCCTTTACGGCCAATATTCGTAATAAAAGGAATATCCAGCTTGGCCAGCTCATCCTTGGATTCTGCCGCTGATACAAATCCAACCGGTACACCAATAATCAGGCCAGGCTTAGCTGCCCCTTCTTTGACAAGACGAATGAGCTCTAACAAGGCTGTAGGCGCATTACCGATAGCATAGATCGCTCCATCTGCTTCAAGAATAGCTTTGCGGATCGAAATAATAGCACGGGTTGTGTTCAAGCGTTTGGCTTCCTCCATCACATCGGGGTCGGATATGTATACACGCACGTCGCCGCCGAACTTGGCGATTCTCGGCTTACTGATGCCGACTTGCACCATTTGTACGTCTGCCACTACCCCTTTTCCAGCACGAATGGCATTAATGCCAGCTTGAATCGCATCTCTATGAAAAACAAGACTGCGTCCTAGATCAAAATCTGCGGATGCATGAATAACACGCTGTACGACAGGAAATTGCTCATCTGTGTACAAATGCTCGCCAAGCTCCTCGGTAATCATTTCAAAGCTACGTTCCTCAATTTCTTGCGGCTGTACTGTTAATGGTTTAAACTCTGTTCCAAAATCCATCGTCGTTAGGCTCCCTTCAATAGCTCGTTTAATTTTCCAATTACTCCCTCAAAATCCCCAAAATGCAGGCCATACTCAACCTCTGGACGTCCAATCATAATGGTTTCAATTCCGAGCTCCAATGCCGACTCCAGCTTCTCATCCACCGCGCCGACCTTGCCGCTCTCTTTTGTAATCATCAAGGTCACTTTATAGTGCTCGTACAGAGCTGTATTTAGGGCTTTGGAAAATGGTCCCTGCATGGCCACGATGTTTTTTTGCAGGAGCCCAAGCTCCTCGCATTTCTCCATATTATCTCTACGGGGCAGCATGCGGGCAACCAGCGTAGTATTCGGCTCGTTCAACAGCCGCTTCGCAAAAATATGCAACGTTTTGCTGCCTGTAGTCAGCATAATCACGCCCTGCCTCTGTGCAGCAAGCTCAGCCGCCTGCTCATAATCGTCCGCATAAGTGATCAGCGGATTGCCCTCGAAGGTCAAGCGATCTCGCTCATAGCGGACGTAAGGCAGGTCCACTTCACGGGCTGCGGCTATCGCATTTTTCGATGCCTCTTCAGCAAAAGGATGCGTCGCATCCACGATGGCACGGATACCGCGTTCCCGTACTAGCGCAGCCAGCTGCTCAGCCGTTAGCCTGCCTATCAGCACAGGCAGCCCGGCAGCCTCCATCGATTTGGCGGCGCTATCTGTGACAACGGTGGTCAGCAGCTCGTACCCTGTCTGCTGGATCTGCACAGCAAGCTCTCGGGCGTCACTTGTTCCAGCCATAACCAATATCATCGTTATGCCTCCTTATGTTAGGTTGATACCGAAGCCGTTTTGGGGCTGGCGGGTTGCTTTGGCTGTTCGTGATCATCATGGTGATCATGTGCATGGTCGTGCGGATGCTCATGGCCGTCATCATTCTTATGACCATGGTCTTCGTGGCTGTGATCATGGCTGTGATCATGCGCTTCATGAGCATGGACATGGGCATGTGAATCATCATGGTGGTCATGGCTGTGGTCATGGCTGTGGTCATGGTCGTGGTGATCATGATGGTCATGCCCATGCTCATGGTCGTCATCGTGGTGGTGGTGGTGATCGATATGCTCCATCGCTGCTATGCGGTATTGGCACATATCACAGTTCATTTTAGCCGCGCCCTGCAGCGCTTCCTGCGCACGCTCAATCAAAATTTGGCGTAATTTAGGATGAAAGCCGAAGTAATCGGCCAAGGAAAATTGATGCTCCGGGTAGCGTTCTTCAAAAATCTCCAGCATACCCTCCATCCGTTTGATCAAAACGCCCGTAAATAAAAAATAGGGCAATATTATAACCTTGCGGGCACCCAGTTTCAAACATCGTTCCATTCCCTCTTCCAAGAGCGGAGCCGTTACGCCAATAAATGCCGTTTCTACCCATTTCACCTTTAGCTTTTCCCAGAATAAACGGGATATTTTAAACAGGTCACTATTGGCATCTGCATCGCTACTGCCTCTACCAACAACAAGTATCGCCGTTTCTTGCAGCTCTTGCTCCTGCGCCAGCATGGTTTCCTCAGTCATTCCCGCGCCTTCCAAGCGTGAGGTGAGAATTTCCAGCACTTGCTCATGCACACCAATCGGCCGTCCGTAATTAAACTTAATGGAAGGGTGACGTAGCTTCGCCTCGTCGATTGCCGCTGGAATATGGATCTTCGCATGTCCCGCTGAAAATAATGTAATCGGTACAACAGCAATCTGCGTAGCACCCTTGGCTACACATTCATCGATACCCTGCCGAATATTCGGCTTTTCGAATTCCAAAAAACAGGTTTCCACCATCGGTCCTTGAAGTTCTTTTGCAATAGCGCCAACAAACTGCCTTATTTCTTCATTCCCCTCGGCATCCTTACTGCCGTGCCCTACAAACAATACCGCGTCCATCTTTTGCCTCCCCATATAACTTGCTATTTCTGCATATAAAAAGTTGCCCCAACAAAAAGTACAAAAGAGCTGGAAAATCTCCTCCTATTCCTTTCACAAACCTGGTTTTTAGCCTATTACAGGAAAATCTCCCGTTACTTCAAGCCTTATATAGCCAAATCTGGTGTTGTTGCACGTTGGTCATAAAAGAGAACGGACTAGCCGCTCACGACCAGCAGCCCTGCCCTTGTTAATCCCCGCAAATTGCATTTTCTATAGTAAAAACGGGTAAATCCTGATGGCGATAGCCTTCAAGCTCCTTCACACGTTTGAAAAACTTATGGAATCTCTCGTTTGGATGTCCTTCCGATACATAACGTTGCATAATGCGCTCAATCGTTTCGACCAACAACTCTGGCTCTATTCCTTCAGCAACAGGCTGAGCCGGGTGGACGTTGCGTCCAACGGTTTTGCCGCCAAGGAATAAATCAAATTTCCCTCTCCGGTATACAACACCGATGTCTTCATTAACTGCCCCGTAACAAGCCATTCCACAGCCATTGAAGCCGATCCGCATTTCTTTGGGAACGGCGAGCCCGCCAAGCTTCGCTTGTAATTCATCTGCAAAAGGAATCGATTCGCCTTTCTCACCATTGCAGAAATCGCAAGCCTTGAGCTGTGCCACATCGCCGATGGGCGATAGGATAAAGCCCTCCAAGCGAAGCTTTTCTGTAACCTCTGCCGGATTATCCGTCGGCACACGCACGATTAGCTGATGATGGGGCGTATACTCCATCGTGCCTTTTTCGCCGATTACAGCGGCTAGGGTTAGCATCTGCTTCGCTGTAAATTGCTTGTTAGCTACGCCTGGGCTGACAGCCAGCTCGAAGATCGACTGCTGCCGGAACAACCCGGCAGCTATAGGCGCGGCAGCCGTCGTACGCGTTGCTACCGGCGATGGAGCTGCGCTTGCCGCTAGCGTGAGCGTGCTGGCCGGCGCAGCTCCGGCGCTGCGACTCGCGAGCTGCAGCGCCTCCAGCGCCAGCATCAGCGGGTCCGCGCTCACGCGGCGCTCCGCTACGGCTAAGGCGCTGACCGCGCCCAAAGCTGAGCCTGCTGGCTCAGCACCTGCCACAGCCGGGCTCGCATTCACGCTTGCTCCCCGCACCGATGCGCCAGCATTCGTGTCTCCAGCCTGTGCATTCACACCTACTGCTCCGCCTGCCGATCGCTCGACAACGGTCGTTACAGGCCTGCCGCCTTTCGGACCGCTGCCATCGTCGTCCCCATCGTCATCGTCATCGTAATCATCCGATTCCTCGTCGTCGAAGTCATCCGCTGCGTCCTCGTCAACAGGCAGCTGCTTAAGCGCCCAGGGCTCCGCCGCTTCGCGCAGCCTTTGATGCGGGCGCAATGGCTGCACATCGGCGCCCAACGTATACTTGCGCTGGTAGCCGCGTGGCGTAATCATTAAGCCGTCATACACCATCGTCGACGAATTTCCGATAATGACGGTTGTCAGCATGCCGATATCGTGGTCCAGCATATCACGCAGGTTCGTTAGCACGACATGCTCACGATCTCTGTACGCACTTTTTACGATGCCCACAGGCGTTTCGGGAGAGCGGTATTTCAACAGTATGCGTTGCGTCTCAACGATTTGCCGTGTTCGCCTGCCGCTTCGCGGGTTGTACAAGGCGATGACAAAATCCGCCTGACCCGCCGCCTCAACCCGCCGCTCGATCAGCTCCCAAGGCGTAAGATGATCGCTGAGGCTAATTGTGCAGGAGTCATGCATGATAGGAGCGCCAAGTAGCGAGGCTGAGGAATTAATCGCAGAAATGCCGGGAATAATCTCAACCTCAACACCGCCATCACGCTGCCAGTTTTTTTCCATCAGCACTTCGTACACCAGCCCCGCCATTCCGTAAACCCCGGCATCGCCACTGGAAATAACGGCTACCTTTTTCCCGGCTTCTGCTTGACGAACGGCTTCCTGGGCACGGCTGACCTCCTCGGTCATACCGGTTCTTACGATTTGCTGGTCAGTTAATAAGCCACTAATTAAATCGACATACGTGTTATAGCCGATAATTACCTCGCTCTCTTGGAGCGCTTCACGTGCCCTTTTCGTTATATGTTCGAAACTGCCGGGTCCGAAACCGACAATAAGCAATTTTCCTGGCATTTGCGCACGTCCTTTTTTTACACTTTTTTGGCAACAAAAAAAGCACTTCCAATGTGTTAGAAATGCTGTTTTAGCGCGCACCAGCATGGTAGGGACAGCGCGTTCGCGCCTTATGCCTCCATGGGTAAGCCAGTCTCTAACACCTTCCTAAATCCACGTAGGTCAACAGTGTTTTTCAAACAGGCAGGTTTCCTGGCTTAGAGCAGTGTTACAGCTCTGTACAGTGGCGGGTCCGCGCCGGTCTTTAACCGGCTTCCCTATTAAGCAGGCGACATCATGCTATCGCTCCGCACCTATTTTAAATAATATGTAGTTGTCCTGCAATCATATCACCCGCAGGGAAGCTTTGTCTAATCATAATATTGATGGCTGCTTACGAAGGCTTTAAATGAAATTCAACTATTGACATGATACAATTCGTATCGTATTATTTGTTTATACCACAATGATACATTATGTGCCAATAATTATAGCCAGCTTTTTATACGACTTTATGAAGGGGGTTCCCATTCCACATGTCCACCATAGCCCGTAAAAGACAAGCGGATATTGATATCCTGCGCTGCGTTGGCATTTGTCTTGTCGTGCTGGGACATTCCTTTCCAACCGACGTTCTCAAAGAAACACCGTGGCTGATTCATTTTTTCCGCAGCTTTACCATGCCCTTATTTATGGTCATATCTGGATATTTATATATATATGCGGAAGGTGGTAAAAAAGGCTATTACCGCTTCGTGATAGGCAAGGTGAAGCTTCTCCTTGTCCCCTACATTTTGCTAAGCAATATCGCTTTTATCCCAAAGGCTTTACTTGCCCATTATGCCGAACGTCCTATCGACCTGAGCTGGAGTTACTGGGTAAAGAGCCTGCTTTATCCAACTGAGAACGTCATTATCTACTTTTGGTTCATGCCCACCCTATTCCTTATTTCCATATGCGGACCTCTATTTAATTGGGCGATCCGCTATAGATTAGCGGCCGTCGTGCTCACATTGGTCTTGGCTTTGCTGCATCTGACCGATCCACTGCAAGGGGTATTGCTGCTGAATCTGGCGGGTGTGTCGCATTATATCCTGTTTTTCTGGCTGGGTAGCTTATTGGCAAGTGGTAAAGCTCGTACCGAGCGCTTCATTGAAGCCCCGATCTTGCTCCCGTTTCTACTTATCCTCCAGGTTTTACTTTATCTAGCCATGGAAAAAGCCCACCTGATTATCGAGCTTCCACTTGCGCTGATTGGTACGGCAATGGCCTTCTCCTTCGGAAAGTGGTATGTACGCCAACGGCTCAACTGGTTTCGCTGGCTGCATGGTTATACCTACCAAATTTATTTATTATCCTGGTTCCCGCAAGTATTTGTGATGATCATTTCACTTAAAGTGCTCCAATTGCCGTATAACTTCACTGTAGCTGCCATGTTTATAAGCGGCCTGCTACTGCCCGTATTAGCTGCCCGGCTTATCAATCTTTATTGCCCTTTTTTCAATATTGCGGTTGGTTTAAAACCGAGGGGTGGCAAACTTAGGACTGTTGGAAATACCCAGCTATCAGAAACAAATAAAAGTGACAATATTCAAATTTCTTAATTAAACAAGAACATAAAAAGGTAGGGTGTGGAAAAATGCTGTTACAGCGAACAACAGTGCTTTACGGCGTAATATCGTTGCTTTTTTTAGGGATTCTCACTGCTAGCATGATGGTTGATTCCCTGTTAATTGTTCTCATTATTTTATTGGGAGTGTATGGGCTTGCACTTTCCTTTCGTTATCCATTCATCCTGCTAGTTGCCTATGCGGTAGCGATTCCATTCGAGGATATTCTCAGGATCGGGGGGTTTTTCAATACATTAACCAAAGGCTTTGGCCTGCTCTTCGGTTTCTTATATTTCCTGACCCATTTCCGCCAAATGAAGTTTAGTGCCGTTCCCGCCGTATGGTGGGGATGGCTTGGCTGGAATATTCTTAGTATCCTATGGACACCAAATGACCATTTTGCCGCTATCTGGTTCAGCATTTCGACGTATGTGCAATTATTTTTTATGATGCTGCTTATGGTTAATATCCTTCAACATGATCCGAAACGAATTCCGATTTTACTCACCTTTTACAGCATTGCTACAACCGTTACCTCACTTTACAGCATCCTGAATTTTATTCAAGGCGTTGAGCTGTCCGAGGGTACACGAACGGGCGCCTTCCAGGAGCAAAGCGTTGCCCATTTTGCCGCCATGATCGTTCCGGGATTATTGTATATCATCTATAAGATTTTACACAGTAAATCGATCCTGCATAAAATTTGGCTTTCTCCTATTGCCCTTATTCAAATCATGGCCGTTATTCTCTCTGGTACACGCAGCGCCTGGATGGGGTTAACTGTCGCTATCTTGTTCCTGCTGCTTGCTAAGTTTAACTGGAAAAAGGCAGTTGCCATTATTGTCGTAAGTGGTGTTGTCTTGTGGGGCGTTAATGCGATCCCTCAATTGGAGCAAAATATTGCGGCCCGTTCCGAGCAGGCCATCGATAGCGGAGGATCGGGGAGAACGAAGATTTGGGAGCATGCTGTTGGTGTGTTTGCAGAGCATCTGGTTATTGGTACAGGATCAGGAACGTACCACAAGCATCAGGATTACCCCCCTTATGGAGCCCATAATATTTATCTGGGGGCTGCGATCCAAACGGGTATCATCGGTCTGCTTCTAATGGTATTCGCCTTATGGCAAACCTTTCGTGCACCATCGGCCAACAAGCTCAATTTATTTCTCAAAGCGCTGCTTATTGCCTATTTAGTCCAGTCCTTTTTCCTTGAAACGACCATTACCAAATATTTTTGGCTAGCTATCGGGTTAGCCCTTGGAGCGGGCACTTTTCACATCCCAACCTTCCGGCTCCCGCTCAGGGCTCGTACCGTCACAAAAAAGGAGCAGGTTCAAGTATGAAAATTGTCCACTTTACTTCCGTACACCATGTGTATGACACTCGGATTACCATCAAGGAGTGCAGTTCCTTGCAAAATTACGGCCATGATGTCCGATTGATTGCCGCCCATGACAAGAACGAGCTGGTGGGCGGCATTCAGGTTATTGGGATCGGCAAGGGGCCGAAGCATAGGCTCGCCCGGATGCTGGTCACCACGGCAAGGGTGTTCCGGGAATGTTTGAAGCAGAAGGCAGATATTTACCACTATCATGATCCCGAGCTGATGCCCATTGGGCTGCTCTTGAAATGGCTTGGCAAACGGGTTATCTATGACGTTCATGAGGATGTCCCACGCGATATTTACTCCAAATTTTGGATACCCGGTTGGTTAAAGAAGCCGGTCTCCCTTTGTGTGGAAGCCACTGAGCGCTTTGTTGCCAAACGAATGGATGCGATCGTACCCGCCACCCCTTATATAGCTAACCGGTTTCGGACTTATAACCCCCATACCTATGAGATTCAAAACTTTCCACTTTTGGATGAATTGGTTAGTCTTGAGGTTGAGGTTAACGATAACGAGAATAAATCAGGGGAAATGAATTACATCGCTTATATCGGCAGCATATCCGAGGTCAGAGGCATTAAAGATACCATGGAGTGCCTGGAGCAATTAAATCTGGTTATGCCTGTCAGGCTGCTGCTTGGAGGGGACTTCTCCCCCCCTGCGCTACTGGATGAAGTTCGCCAGTTGCGTGGCTGGCAATATGTGGATTACCGGGGCAGGGTGGATCGCGAGCAGTTCCGTGAAATGATGGCGCAAAGCAAGGTGGGACTTGTGGTACTGCATCCAGAGCCCAACTTTATGATGTCACAGCCCAATAAGCTGTTTGAGTATATGTCCGCCAGCGTGCCTGTGCTGGCGTCTGACTTCCCCCTATGGAAGCTGATCGTTGAGGGCAACCAATGCGGCATGTGCATTCCCCCTATGCAGCCTCATTTAATGACCCAAGCGATCCAATATATGCTGGAGCATCCGGAGGAAACCAGGCGAATGGGCGAGAATGGCCGCACGGCCGCAGCTACCCAATATAATTGGCAGCCAGAAGGCCGCAAGCTTAATGAGCTATATGAGAGGCTGATGAGGCCTCATACACGATTGGAGCCGGACCCTGGTTAGCCTTTGATCCTGGCTCCGGGAATGCACTTAGAAGGATAAGGAGTGAGAACATGCAACTCAGGTGGTTAAAAAAGAAATATGTGCTTTGGACCTTCGGACTCTCTATGTCCCTGACAATAGTCGGTCTGTTTATACCTTTTGAGGATACGACCTCAAGCGCTCTCCAAAACCAAATCAATGACCCCGTGAAAACCAGAAGCACCTATTACACCCCAGAGAAGGTACAAGCCGCCAGAAGCAATATAGAAAAGTACGATTGGGCCAAAAAGATTCGCAATGATGCCGTTACAGAAGCCGACCGTTATTTGCGGCTTGGTCCTTCCTTGCTGTGGGACTCCATTACGCCTCAAACGATCCCCCGCAGCTATACAGTCAACCAATATGAGGGAAGCCCCATAACCGGGCAGGATCTAAATCAATACGGAGCTTATCCTTATACGTTTAATGTGAGCAAGGAGCCTTGGAAGCTGACCGATCCGTCCAGCGGATATAAATTTCCTACCAATGATTACGGTGCTTATTATCGAAGTGGTTTGAATGCATCTGGAATCTTTGATTCCAATCTGGCGGACCGCAGCCTGTTGGTTAATCAGCTTTATCCTGAAAAGGGAGCAGGTTGGGGCGTCGATGACGGCACCGGCTGGCTGGATGCAAATGGCAATAAATTCACCTTTATTGCTTATTACAACCATTGGGCGATATGGCGTGATTTCGTTAGCAAATCGCTGCTTAGCCTCCGCGATGCCTATATTTATACGGGTGACGATAAATATGCGAGTGCCGGAATTATTATGCTTCACCGTATTGCCGATGTGTATCCGGCTATGGATGTATCGGTTTATAAATGGGATGATGGCTTCCGTAACTCACACGGATTGACTGGCCAAGGCAAAATTCTCGGTTCCGTCTGGGAAGCGCCCCTGCTCCGCGATATCATTAGCTGCTATGATGCCTTCTTCCCTGCCATGCTGGAGCCTCAGGAGGAAGCCCCGCCTTGGCTTCAACTCCTTGAAGAGCGTAGACAGGCCTATAATCCCGATGATAGCAAGCTAACTGCCAAAAGCATTCGCAAGCATATTGAGGACCAAATCGTCAGACAGGTTTATCCCGCTGTGAAAAAAGCGCAGATCTATGGGAATGTTGGCTTTCACCAAAGTACGCTGGCTATGGCTGCTGTTGTGCTCGACGACCCTGCCGTCGTTAAGGAGTGGATTGATTTTATTTTCCGCACCGGCGGGCTGATCGAGGATAATAAAGGAATCCGAGTAACAGGCGGCAATATCAATTATGTATTGGCATCCGATGTCGATAGGGATGGGCTCGGCAACGAGGCAAGTCCGGAGTACAATAGCTACTGGCTTGATAATCTTCGGCAGGTTGCCGATATTCTAAAGGGCTATGACCGTTATACGGAATCGGATATTTACCAGAACGTCAAGTTTCGAAAGATGTTCTCGGCCTTTATCCCCTTCACCCTTTCCGGCAAATATTCCCCTTCGATCGGAAATTCCGGCAGTGCAGGCAAGCCGGAAATTTGGCTAAGGAGACAAACGCTCATTAAAGGTTTCGAGGTGTACCAGGATCCGTTGTTGGCGCAAGCTGCTGTATTTGCCAATAAAAATTCAACAGCAGGCTTGATTAACGATATTTTCATGCTGGACCCCGATACTACGCTGAAAAGCATTAACAATATTATTAAAGCTCAAGGCACCCTGCAGTTAAACAGCATGAATTTAACCGGATATGGCATGGCTGTGCTCAGGGATGGGAGGACCCAAACCGCCGACCAGATGAAAGCCAGCAATAACCAGCGGGATTTATGGTTGTATTATGGCAGGAATGCCACCTCACATGCCCATCGGGATTCATTAAATATTGGTATGCATGCTTATGGGCTTGATCTGATGCCGGATTTAGGGTATGTCTCCTACGCTGATAACAATTGGTTGTCTACCTACTGGGAGCGCAATACGATCAGCCACAATACAGTTACCGTTGACAAAAGTATGCAGGCTGATTCTTGGACAGGCTTACCGCTGCATTTTGACCATACCGAGCAGGTTCAGCTCATTGATGTAGCATCGCCTCACGCATATCCCCAAACCGAGCAGTATCGCCGTACCACCTCGCTTATTCGAGTGGATGAAGCCCATTCGTATGCCGTCGACTTTTTTAGAGTCAAGGGTGGAAGCCAGCATGACTTCAGCTTTCATGCAGCAGAAGGGGAGGTTACGACCCAAGGTCTGAAATTAACCAGCCAACCGGACGGCACTTACGCTGGGAGCAAGATCCCTTATGCCAATGAAGCCTTCACGACCAAGTCGTCCAGCGGCTTTAACTATTTGACGAATGTGAAAATTGCCGCAAGTCCTCCCACCATTTCCAGTGTGGATTGGACAATCAAGGATACCTGGAAGGCGCTCTCCAGCGCCGGGGGCTCTACCAATATTCATCTGCGGCTAACCATGCTTGGCAAATTGAACCAGATCACCTTGGCGGAAGGAAAACCACCGCAAAACAAGCCCGGTAATCCAGAAGCCCTGCAATATGTGATTGCCAACCGCTCAGGCACGGATCTGAACAGTATTTTCACATCTGTCATTGAGCCTTACCGCAAGGAGCGATTTATCGAGTCGATCGAGGAAGCATCTGTTTTCTATCGAGGCAGCCTGGTTCCTAACGAAGAAGCGAGAGCCGTTAAAGTAAAGCTTACCAATGGGCGTACCGATTTGATTATCAGCGCGCTGGACACGGAGAAGGTGTATATGGTCGATAACCGCATCCAATTCCAGGGAGCGTTCGGCTACTATGCCGAGAAAGGTCTTGTACCTGTATACGCTTATGTTCAGGAGGGCAAGTCAATTGGACTCCCCGAGGAACCGGCGATCAGTGAAGCGACACCACGCATTCAAGGAAAGGTCAAAGACTGGAGCGGTGGCCTTGCCGATAAAAATTGGCTAGAGGTCGAATGGACCAAGCCAGCAGACCTGCCCATCGAGCAGTTAGTTGGCCGTTCGATTCATATTAACCATGTGGAACAAGGAGCCGACAGCCCGAACTCGGTATTTGAAATGAAGGAGCTTACCGAATTGCCATCCGGAAGGACAAGAATCGATTTAGGGGATTCCTCCATCGTTCATGGCTGGAAGGATACCCGCGACTTTTCCAAAGGTTATGACTACTTAGTAGCCGATAGTGATACCTTTACGATCCCATTGTCAGCCGAGCATAAGTATGAATAGCAAGCCTCATCTTTAGAGGCATATCGCGATTAGAGGCATTCCCGGTCGCTCAGCGGCACTTATTCACCGCAATTTAAACAGAAAGGATACACCTTTATGAATCCACGAGCAACGCTTGGCAAATGGAAAAGAGCCATGGTCCGCAGTGGCCGTTACGTTTCTTGGCGGGCGCGTCGCATGCTGCACCATGGGGATACCCATCTTCCTATTCCGATTGTCATACCGACCTATGACGGCTCTGGACAATCCGTCCATCCCAGCGTTCTATATTTTCCGCAAACCCGAGGAGGCCATCGCTATTGGATGGCCTTTACCCCTTATCCCAACGGGAATGACCAGCTGGAGAACCCTTCAATTGCCGTTTCCAACGATGGTATCCATTGGAGTGTCCCAGCCGGAATCCAGAATCCACTCGTCCACTCTCCAGGGACATCAGCCGATTATTTATCAGATCCTAATTTATTCATGCATGGCGACCATATGTATATGATTTACCGGGAGTATATTCGCAGCGTAACCCCCTTTGAAGAGCGATGGTTTATTATGCGTTCAGAGGATGGATTAAGTTGGGAGACGCCGGTTCAGCTTACATACAGCCAAGCAAGCATACAGGTTTCCGCTTGCATCCTGCATGACGGAAGCCAGTTTGTGATGTACTTCGTTACCTATACAAAGGGAGCGTTTCAAGCGATCCAAAAGATGGTTTGCCTTGGTGACCCTATGTGCAAGGAGCAATGGTCAGAGCCTCACGACACCCAGTTGACGGGGCTCCCGAGTGGCGTGTATCCCTGGCATATTGATGTGGCCTTGCAGCCTGACAGCGGCTGGGATATGCTGCTAACCACCTGTACGGAAATTGGCGGCATCAACTGCCGCCTCCATTATGCATACAGCAAGGACGGCGATCATTGGAAGACAACGGCTGAGCCATTTATCCAGCCCTTGCATCCGCTTGAGAATAGCCTCCACTACAAAGCATGTATGATCCGAATGGAACGCCAGCGCTATCATCTTTGGTATTCTGCAATGGACGTGTGGGGTAAATGGCATACCCTATTCCTGCCTGTATGGAAGGGGCATAACAATCTGCTTGCAGCGGTGGATACTAAATCTAAGTAGCCAGTCTAAACTCATAAGTTTGGGCCATGGCGAAGAAACGGACTGTAAAGCCCTTAAAGGCGATTCAGGACCAATATGGGCTTCTGTGACGCGCTTCAATAAACAACTTCAAAAAAGCCGCCAATACCACTGGAAACCAGTAGTATTGGCGGCTTGCTCGTTCATTAAACCAGCCAGACTTGAAGCCACTTGAATTGAAGGCAATTGCAGGCAGGCGCTAAAACCGCGTCTGCCTGCTGCCGAGCATTCTTCGGCGAATGTCGAGGTATACTGTGCCGGCTACGGTCTTGGCCGCCTTTTTCAGGTTCCAATAAATCGCCTGCCGCATTCTTTGCACAGGATCACCAGCGGCAATGGCAGCAGCGGTTTTCGGCGATGTCGCCTTTTTCATCGCATAACGCCCAAGTATTAAGCAGCCATCTACAATAGAAATACCCGTTTTCGGTTCGGACGTAAACAAGTATCGAACCCCACCCAAGGCAGCCGCCTTCGCGAGCTGGACGGAATAGGAGCCGCCTGGGATGGACGCCGTAGTGACAGACTCGCCCAGCAGCTCTGACAAGGCTTGTACACTGGCCTTCCATTCATGTACCTGCTGATCCCAGGTGCATTCGGAGAAGCGGGTAGGATGGGTACAAGAGTGGGCTCCAATAATATGCCCTCGCGCATGCAAAGCGCGGATCTGCTCCTTGGACAGGAAGCCTTCGGTTCCGATATGGCTCGTTGTTATAAAAAAATGCCCCCTCCAGCCCTTTTCCTCCAGCATGTCTGCGATCATGGAATAGGCACTCACACCCCCATCATCGAATGTCAGTGTCACCGTACGAGGCGCAACCGTATGGGGCAGGCCTGCTTGTTTTTGCAGCGCCTCGAAAACGGTTTTGATCCGGATTCGCTGGTTGAGAGCTATCTGATCCAAATGAAGCTTAAACTGTTCCTTGCCCAGCTTGTATGCCCCCGCATCCTTTCCCAGGAATCCGCTGGAGTCCTCTTTCCCGGCTGTTACTACATCATGGTACATCAGTGATATCATCTGGATCTCCTTTCCTAACTGTTATTGAAACTGCTTACTTATAGCTCATAAACGACCGACCGTGAAATGGGAGGCCCATACTCGTTACCAAACCCATCACATTGCCTACGCCGTAGGATAAATGCAGTACGGGAAAGACGGGAATCAGCCGCAGCCACAGCCACGGGCTTTTTCGTTTGATCACCCCTTCATGAAATGAGACCGCAGCAATGACCGCGGTATAGGCAAGCAGCATAAAGAGCCATAGACCAACATGAATAAAACCAAGAAAGACCACCGCAGCAAGAAAAGCACTAGGAGCAAGCCTTCGAAGCGTTGGAACCCTTTTATGCTTAACCAAAAATTTGGACACCCAATAGCCATAGCGGTAATATTGCTTCCCTAATAGCTCGATGGTAGGCCTGGAGAAATAGGTAAATACAATGCCCGGGTTAAGCAGCACCTTGTAGCCCAATTGCTTAGCGCGAAAATTGAAATCGGAGTCCTCATCATACAAAAGAAATTCGTCAAAGCCTCCCAATTCCGTCCAAAGCTGCTTCGTAAAGCTGGCAAAAGGAACCGTATCGACCTCGACACACCGCTGGTCTGTTCCATTCGAGGTCCGGTACAACGCATTGCCGATCCCAACCGGATGGCTTACAGCTACGGTAATCGCTTTGGCCATTGTCGTAGGCAGCCCCGGCTCAATCTGGATCCGTCCTCCGCATACAGCCTGGTTGCCCCCCTCGGCTTCGAGCATCCGTATCACTTCCGTGATATAATTGGCCGGTGCAAAGGTATGTCCGTCCAAGCGAATGAGAAGCTCCGAGCTGGCTTGTTGGCATGCCAGATTCAGGGAGACCGGGATATGGCGCTTCGGATTGCTAAGAAGCACAATACTGCGATTCAGCGGCAGCCGCTCACGAATTTTACCGATGATAGCAACGGTTCGGTCGGTAGATGCACCATCGACAATAATTATCTCAATATGCCCCCGAAATAGCTGGTCAACCAGGCTTTGCAAGACACCGGTTATATACATTTCTTCATTGTAAGTCGGTATAATGACGCTAACCTCCGTAATGGCTGGCTGCTGACTATTCATCATTTCCCCTGCCTGTTCTGCCTGTTCTGCCTGTTCCGCACGTCCTGCCTGTCCTGACTGTCGACGATCCATCGATTTCCTCCTTAATCATTGGCAATGTTAGGCAGCAGCTTAAGTGGCTTAGGCTCTTTGGAGCCCATTTCGGTTGAACCCTTTCCAACTCTGCCGGCAAAATAGGGTCCCCAGCTCCACTTATTTAGTAGATGCAGGGTTACTATCGAACCGAGTGTACTGCCCAATAACAGCACAATAACGCCTGCCACCGTCCCATCCAAAAAAGGTACCTTCCTCACCACCAGCACCATTACAGCCAAATATAAAGGATGGAACAAATAAATCCCGAATGAATACCGGCTGATGGTAAGCATCCAACGCGGAATTTCTTGTAGCCTCAGTCCGATATAAAACAGAAATAAGCTCATGGCGACCGTAAAAAAAAGCATATCTACTCTTTTAGAGGAAATATCCACGAGTATTCCCTGCTGCAGTAAGTATAAAGGTACGCTGGATGCCACAAGCAGGAAGACCAAAATCCAAAGGCCATTACGCCGCACACCTTCCTTGAAGGCCTCGTAATTACGTCCGCAATAATAAGCGAGTGTAAAATAAAATAGCCAGCCCACACAAGGCACCCAGTATAATTTACTCCAAATGTAGTCCCCGTAAGGAATATTCATTGGCTCGGTGAAGTTGAAGAAAGCCAAATAAGCCAAATTAATTACTAAGGATATGCTGAGCACAAGCCTGGCCGAGTAGCGCTTCAAGTACACTTGAAACAAGCGGTGCAAGCAATAAAATTGGAAAATGATCAATATAAAATAACCATGGTAATCACCGATCAGCACATGCCGCAGGGATAGCTCCGCAAAGGTTTGGGCAAGTGGTGCGGCGGTCGCCAGGCTCGCTTCAACCGCCTTCATACCCGCATAAAAAATGCCAAATAGCACGTAAGGCACCAAAATATAAGAGAGCCGCTTTCCCCAAAAATCCTTGGGAATGGTATGCGGATACGAATGGGATAAAATAAATTCGGAAATAAACACAAAGGTTGGTGTGCCAAAGGTCATCAGCAAGGTAACCATCTGAATCGTTAAGGTATCATTGCCATAAATCCGATGGATACAATGCAGCAGTACGATACTTAAACAAGCGATAGCCCGCAGCAGAAACAGCTCATTAATTATTTTAGCTTGGATTCCTTTCGCTTGGGTTACTTCAGCTTTGTCGTTAGGTTTGTTAGTGATTTGGTCGTTAGGTTTGCCGATCGCTTTTGCTTCCATGTTCTCCACCTCTGGTTCAGAATCACAAGCAGTACTACTAGGGCTGCCCCCAGCAAATCAATCCCGATATCCTGCACAACCCCAGTTCTGGTCGTTGTAAAGGATTGATTCCATTCATCAAAGCCAGCCACAAGCAGCACCACTGCCATGACAGCCCCTATTCTCCATAAGGCTTTAGAGATGAATGTTGCAAAACCAAGATACGAGAGCAGTGCAAGCAGTGCATATATACATACGTGAGCCCCTTTTCGCACCAAAAATTCAACGAAGGTAAAAGGTCTCGTTTTTGCTGCTACTTCGCCTCCCAAATAATGGATTGTCCAATCTGGAAGCTTGGCTGCAAGCTGCTCTTGTGTATAAAAGGTCCTTAGCCAAGGCTGAATGCTTTGCTGTTGATAGGTTTGGAAGGACAAATACAAAATAAGTACTATCCATAAAAGCAGTAATATGAGGAAGCCCTTTCGTTTATCCAAAGTTTTTCACAGCTTCCTTGGCAAAACAGCTGCTTATGCAGCCCATAACCCGGTTTTGCTCCTCCTCAGAAAGATTCGACCCCGACGGCAGGCAAATTCCCGAGTGAAAGAGCTGCTCAGAAATGCTTTCATCAGGGCTATGAGGATAATAGACGCTATTGGCATACAAGGGCTGGAGATGCAGCGGCTTCCATAATGGCCGGGCTTCAATATTTTGCTCTGCCAAGGCTTCAATCAGCTTGCCGGGTGTCGTCTGCGCTACCTCCATATCAAGCAGCATTACAGTAAGCCAGCGATTGGCTCTTCCATAGGACATTTCCGGCATAAAGGAAACGCCTGGATGTGTGCCTAAGCCTTGCTGATACCTCTGAAAAATCGCCCGGCGGCGGTCTACCCGATCATCCAGCACAATTAACTGGCCTCGCCCTACAGCCGCTAACAAATTGCTCATCCGGTAATTGTAGCCAAGCTCGCAATGCTGGTAGTGACTGGTCGGTTCCCTTGCTTGGGTTGCAAGAAATCTTGCACGCTTAATCAGCAGCTCATCGTCCGAGACAATCATACCTCCGCTGGAGGTAGTAATAATTTTATTCCCGCTGAAGGAATAGATGCCGACTTTACCGATCGTTCCACTCATCCGATCTTTATAGGTGGCACCTAATGATTCGGCAGCATCCTCAATAATGGGAATACCAAAGGCGTCACAGATGCTTTTGATCACATCCATATCCGCATTTTGTCCGTATAAATGGACAACAATAACAGCCTTGGGCATACGTCCAGAAAGACAGGCATCGTCAAAGGCTTGCTGAAGCGCCTGTGGCGACATATTCCACGAATCCGGCTCGGAGTCAATAAATACCGGCTCCGCCCCTTGATAGACGATCGGATTGGCACTGGCAATAAAGGTCAGGCTCGAACAAAATACAAGATCACCCTGTCCCACGTCCAAAAGCCGCAGCCCCAAATGAATAGCGGAGGTACCGGAAGATAAGGCTAAAGCTCCGCGTACACCCACATAGGCAGCCATTTCCTGCTCAAAGCTCTCCACATGCGGGCCTAAAGGGGCGATCCAGTTAGATGCAAATGCGTCCAGAATCAGCTCCCGCTCCTGCTCTCCCATATGGGGTGGCGATAAATAAATTCGTTTCCAATCTTTCATCGAAGGTTCACCTGTCTTTACTAGGATTGGGAGGAGCTGATCAATACGGATGGCAATACCTGTAGCTCCGGATGCCGATAAACCGGAAAGAAATCCTGTGCGGCCGTTGGCATTTCTATATGCTGGGTTATAGCTTCATACAAGGAAGGACAATGAATCTTCTTTCCTACATAAAAGTCAGCCATTTGCTGCTCATTGAAGCTCCGTTTAAAGCGAAATAAATTATCGTTACCCGTATAGCCGCCGCCCAAATGCAAATACCGATACCCACGTTCCTTAGCACGCAAAGCTGCATAATGAATCAATAAATTTATAGGTGCAGCGGGGAGAAACTGCTTATTCGAGCCCATCAGGTGATAATGCATAAATTCGCCTTTGTGCATAAACATGGCGGATGCTATCACCTTGTCGCCATACTTCACCTCAACCAGCTCCACATCGTCTCCCAGAAACTTCGCCGTATTCGCAAAAAATTGCTCACTGAAATAGAAATACGTTTGTGCCTGCTTCTTATCCATCGTGGAATAATACAAATCGAGCAGCTGGCTCAAATCAGCAATATCCGCTTCAGCTACCGTGAGGCCTTCCTTATGAGCCCTGCGAATCCGATTGCGGTTATCCCGGGAATATTGCTTGGTCAGTTCCTCCTCGCTATGGTCCAGATTAATATAAATCGTATTCCTCACAAAGCTGGGAGCGACAGCCCGGTAATCCTGCTCATTATTCAAGATCGGATGAAAGCGGACAAATTCCGTGACGATGTTTTTTTCCTGGCAATAATCATGAAAGGCTAGCTCAAACTCCCGAAACAAGGAATCCCTTTCCACGGAATCCAGCACATTGCTTAAAGGTCCCCCATAGCCATATGGCGTTGAAATGTCATAAACCTTATCATTCAGGTTTAGCCTTGCAATTAACGGCAGCTCGCTAATATTGCGAAGCAAATAAGGGTAGCAAACAAATTGGTCACCACGGTGGTAGACAAATAACTGTGCTTGGCCATCCCCATTTTCCTCATAAATTCGGCAATATTCTGCCGTGAAATAAATATCGCTGCGAGGCACCTGCTGTAAATAGGCATTCCACTGCTCTGCTTGCTCAGCACCTAGTATGAACATACTCATCCGTTACTCTTCCTCCCTATTCTTACAGGCTCATGGCCAGGAAACTGAAAAGCACGAATACGCCTACTCGTTTCTTCCTTAGAAAGGCCCGCTGGCAATTGCTTATACTTCAATACCTGATCAGCATAATAGGTAGTGGCTGTGATCCCGAGCTTGTCCATATATTCCTGCTGGGGGACGCCACGCAGCCGACCTGTGGCTATATAAACCAAAGTCTCTTTGATCAGCTCCAATCCAAGCTCATTGCTTTGCTGGAATAGCTCGAACACCGTGTCCTCTTCGGCGATGGGGAATCTCCGCACAGCCAGAATAGGTCCTGTGTCGACTCCCTTATCCATCCAATGCAGGCTCGTCCCAAATTCACTCCGCCCCTCTACAATAGCGGCCGCGTCACACATCGAGCCCCGCATATCCGGTAAAGGTGCTCCATGCAGGTTAACGACACCCAGCCGAAAACGAGCCAGATGCTGTGGACGCAAAATCTCATGGAATCTTACGCTGAGTCCGAAATCCGCTTCCATGCTCAGCACATCATCCATCGTAAGCAAGGGGATGCCCCACTCTATTGCGGCTTCCTGCATGTCGGGATCATCGAGCTCCAGCCGCCAAGCCGACCTTGGCTTCCGCGTACAGACTACACCCAATACCTCAAAGCTATCCTCGGTCAATAACCACCGCAAGCAATCGACTGCCACACCTAAGCTACCGAACAATACCAGCTTCCACTTGCCCCCGGTACGCTTGCCATTCTCCTCATCCTCTGCATGCAGTCTTTTATCCGCTATCCACATACCCTATAACCACATCCTTTTATCCGCTATCGGCATATCTTCTATCCGTATATCTCCTATTCATATATCCTCTAACTGCATATCCTCTACACGCATATCCTCTAACTGCATCCTTTATCCTCTATCCGCATCCTGCCGCCCCCACAATTTACGTTCGTCATCAAGATCCGGCATAGACAGGCTTGGCGCCTCCGCCACATCCTTGCGCCTTGCTACCTTGGCTATTGTTTTCCACATAATGACTAAATCCATCGCTAAGGTATGCTCCTCCACATATTTGACATCCAAGGCAAACCGCGCTCCCCAGCCGACATGGTTGCGGCCGCTAATTTGGGCAAGCCCTGTAATTCCAGGACGGATTAAAAAGCGCTTTTTTTCCTCCTCTGTAAAATAAGGCAAGTAACGAATCAATAAGGGCCTCGGACCGATTAAGCTCATATCGCCTTTAATGACATTGAATAATTGCGGCAGCTCATCAAGGCTTAGCCTGCGCAGCATGAGGCCAAAGGGCGTGAGCCGTTCTTCATCCGGCAGCAGCCTGCCCTTATGATCTACTTCATTAGTCATCGTACGAAATTTCAGCATGGTAAAGGGCTTCATCGCCCGGCCCGGCCGTACTTGCCTGAACAGGATCGGGGCACCCAGTTTATATCGAACTGCAATCGCCGTAGCCAGGATCACTGGCAGCAGAAGCAAGGTCGCGAGAAGTGCTACAGGTAGATCTATACATCTTTTTATCATAACAACCATCTCTCCATTGCTATTACTGGTTCTAACATTGCTGGTGCTGGCTCCTCGGTCATGGCTACTGGTATTTCAATAGCTGTGACTTCGGTACCTTGCGCAAGAATTTGGCCGGAACACCAACCACAAGTTCCTCACTCGCTACATCCTTGGTAACGACGCTACCTGCAGCAACAGCTCCATCTACCTCAATCGTAATACCCGGAAGCGTTGTCGCATTGGCTCCAATTCTTGCGCCATCCTTCATCGTAATGCCTTTCATGTTTGCAAACCGCTCTCGTGTCCGGCCCATGTAGTTGTCATTGCTCGTAACTACACCAGGAGCTACGAATACATCATTGCCCAAGCTCGAATAAGCGGTAATGTAGCAGTTCGTCTCCAGCTTGCACTTGCTGCCAACGGTGCAATCGTTCTCGATAGAAGCGCCTCGCCCAACAATCGTTTTGTCTCCAACCGTTACACGCTCGCGAATGGTTGCCAGGTCGGCGACGAACACGTCCTCGCCCAGCTTGGCTCCCGCGTAGATGATGGCCGAAGTGCCAACTGTGCTCCCATTGCCAATTTCTGCTGGGGGCTGTTTCGGGCGATCCAGCATCACGGAATTTTTGGCTCTGGCCGGCTGTTTGCCAATGACTGCATTATCTTGGATCACGACCCGGCTTCCAATGATGGTACCTTCGTAAATAATGACATTGCTGCCGATCCAGACCTGCTCTCCGAAAACTACACCATCTCGGATCTGGACATTGTTCCCCATCTCCACTGAGGGCTGTTCATTTACATTCAACAAGCGAAACCAGCTCCTTTTTCACATAATTTTATGCAGCGTTTGCACAATAATCTCTACATCCTTTTTCAATGAAGCGTTTTGCAAATACAGCAAATTCATGTTCAGCTTATCCGGCATAATCCGTTCGATATACAGCTGCTCTGGGTGCTCCGCCGAGCTCAGCAGCGCGTTCTCATCGCTATATTTAATAGAAGCCCAATCGGTGATGCCAGGACGTATCGAAAGCACCTCTTTTTGCTGCTCATTGTAATAGTTCACGTAATAGGGCACCTCGGGCCTAGGGCCGACAAAGCTCATTTGTCCACAAAGCACGTTAATTAGTTGCGGCAGTTCATCGATTTTGTACTTGCGCAGCAGGCGGCCGCTTTTCGTAATTCGCGCATCTTGGCCAACCGTAATTTGCTTGCCCAATTTCTCCGCACCCACAACCATCGTGCGAAATTTAAGAATAGTAAAGGGCTTCTGCCCTTTGCCGATACGCTGCTGCTTAAAAAAAGTAGGCCCTCGGGAATCCAGCTTAATCCAGCCGATCACAACGAGGAAGACAGGCAGCAGTGCCAGCAAGCCGAGCAGGGAGAACACAAGATCAAACGACCGCTTCGTGAATAGATAGGTTTTTTTCATAAGGCATTACCTTCTGTGGGCGGCAAGTAAGCGGGTCACATGGAAAATCACGTAATTCACTTCTTCCACCGCCATGCCCGGATACAGCGGCAGCGAAATGGCGGCTTCGTATGCCCGCTTCGTCTCCGGGTAATCCTCCATCGCAAAGCCGAGCCTCCGGTAATAAGGATGATGGGGTACCGGGATAAAATGGACGCTGGTGCCAATCCCTGCTTCCTGAAGCTGCTCAATCATTTCAGCACGGGAAATATTCAGCAGCTCTTCCTTCAAGCGGATCACGTATAAATGCCAGGCGTGGCGGTGCTCACTGGAATCAGCAGGAAGGATCAAGGCTTCATTGCGAGAAAAGGCCGAGTTATACATCGCGGCATACAGCTCGCGCAGCTCCTGCATATAGGCAAGCTTGCCCAATTGAACCAAGCCGAGAGCCGCCTGCATATCGGTCATATTGTACTTGAAGCCGGGCTCCTGCACTTCATAGTACCAAGAGCCTTTTTCCGAATAGCGATTCCATGCATTTTTGTCCATACCATGCAGACTGAGCACCCGAATGCGATCGGCAATTTCTTCATCCTTGCTCGTCACCATCCCGCCTTCGCCTGTCGTTAAATTTTTGGTTGCGTAGAAGCTGAAGCATGTAACATCGCCGATGCTGCCGATCTTTCGACCCTTATATTCGGTATGTACAGCGTGGGCGGCGTCCTCGATAATTTTCAACTGATAACGCTCGGCGATTTGCTGGATTTTGTCCATTTCACAAGGCAGACCGGCAAAATGAACGGGGATTATCGCTTTCGTTCGTGAGGTGACCGCCTGCTCCAGCAAGTCGGCGTTAATATTCATTGTGATGGGATCGATATCGACGAAAACAGGAGTGCCCCCGCAGTGAATAATTGTATTCACGGTTGCGATAAATGTGTAAGGCGTTGTAATGACTTCATCGCCTGGACCGACACCATAAGCCAACAGAGCCAGATGCAGGCCGGCCGTGCAGGAATTCAAGCCAATTGCATGCGGGCTGTTTACAGAGGCCGCAAACTTTCGCTCGAATTCAAGTGTTTTGGGTCCTCTACTAAGCCAGTTCGATTGAAGCGTATCGATGACCTCTTTGATTTCTCTGTCCTCAATCAGCGGTAATGCATAAGGAATCCGCAGCTTGACACCGACGGTTTCTGCACCTGTAGTGCTTGTTGGATTATTCATAGCTCTCATACCATCCACCTTTTTGTAAGTTAATATAGCGCTCCGTCCGTCCTTATTCCACCGCCTGTGGAACCTTCGCCACCAATCCCTCGTATAGCCTAATCAGCTTCTCGGCATTGGAATCGGCATCGTAATGCTCGAAGACATAGTCCTTCAATCGCTGGGCACGACCGGCGGCGTCCGTTCTTTTTATCCGCACATCCTTGATCGCCTGCTTCAGCTCCTTCACCGACTTCGCCGGGATCATGCTGCCCCGCCCCTCGCCCAACAGCTCGGGGATACCGCCAACATTTGTGGCGATCACTGGCGTGCCCGCTGCCCCTGCCTCGACCAGCACGGTTGGCAAGCCCTCGCGGTAAGAGGGCAGCACCAGCAGATCCGCTGCCGCCAAGTACAAGGGAATGCGCGTATTGGGCTGAACACCTGCGCTTACCATATGCGGCGTCTGCTTGACCTCATCCTCCAGCTCGCCCCCACCAACGAAGACACCCATGATCGAAGAGTCTCCTGAATGAAGTTCTTCGAGTGCTTTTAGCAGCTCGCGAATGCCCTTCGTCTCCAGCAAGTAGCCTATATACAGCACCAGGAACGCATCCTGCGGCAAACCGAGCTGCAGCCTGGCTTCCCTTTTGCTTGGCAAGGAACGGTAAGCCTTCAGGTTAATGCCCACCGGCTTCACAATCGGACGCACTCCGCTCACCACCTTCGTCCGGTCAGACAAGGCTTGGCTCACTGCAAGCACCGAGGTCGCGCCAGTGACGGCAGCACAGAAGCGCCGGCACGTCATCCTGTTAATTTCCGGATATACATTCACATCACTGCCGTGAAGCGTCAGGACGCTGGGCACTCCCCATATGCGGCTTAGATGCACGGCGCTTAGGCCGAGCGGAAAAGAGAAATGGGCATGGATCAGGTCCGGCTTTGGGAGATCCATTCGCAGTATTTTATTGCGGATCAGCAGATGGTCCGGCATCGCCAAATGATTAGCCTTCGGTATCGCCAAATAGCGCGGGCGATGAATCGTGACACCACCGTCCATATATTGCTCAGGTGTATGCTTGTATTGCTGCCACTTGGCGCGGAAGCTATCCATCATCGGTGGCACCCAAGGCACCGGAGCGATGACACGAATTTCAGCGCCCATCCGTTCTAAAGCATTGACCTCCGTTTTATGAAAAATCCCTCCTATTGGATCGCTAACCGATGGATAAGCCGGCGCTAGCCACAATACTTGAAGCGGGTTTTGACGTTTCATCCTACTGCCCTCACCTTCCTTCTGAAATATCCGGCTAACAGCTTCCAGTCATCCGGCTGAAGGATGATAAAGTTCAGGTAAGCTACGCCTGTTAATCTTTTGAAAATAACCACATAAATAATTGAGCTGATCGTATAAGTAGTCGAGGTAGCGATGGAAGCACCGATCATCCCGAAGCGGGGCACCAGCAGTAGATTCAGCAGCAGGTTACAAGAAACCGTAATAAAGGACACCTTCATGACGATTCCCGGCTTTCCCCTGCCTGAAAGATCATTGGCAATAATCCGTTCCAGTGAGCCTAAGATAATGCCGGGAAGCAATAGCTGCAGCGCTAACGCACCCACTGCATAATCCGCTCCAAACATCAGGTTAATGAACCAGCCCGACATGAAATAGAAAATAAGACCGCCAACAATCGATAATGCCAGTACGCAACGCCCTACAACCGAGGTTAGCCGATTACGTTCATCTTCACTATTCAGTGAAGAAATTTTGGGGAACAATACCATTGACACGGCTCTCGACAAAAACCAAAGCTGCTCCGCTACACTGACCGAAATTGCGTAAATCCCAACCGCCGCCGAATTGACGAATAAAGCAATCATCATTAAATCAGCTCTGTAGTTCAGAAAGGTAGCGATGTTGCTGAGATGGTTTTGAATCCCATACACCATGCTTTTCTTCAGATAGGCCACCGAAATATGGCTACCCTTCAACCGTAAGCCATAGCTGCTTCTAAGCAGGTACCACGTAATAAGCAGTGTGGTTACATGCCCTGACACTGTGCTAATGAGCGCTCCCATAATGCCTAAGTCCAGTACGATGACCAATAAGCACATCAACAGCAGCGTCAGCGACTGGCTTAAAAAAATGACGCCGGTCAGCCGCTTAAAGTCCTGCTTGCCTTGAAAAATACTTTGCAAAAATATATTCAAGAACAGCACAGGCAGCATCGACAAGCAAAGGAACAGCAGGCTGATGGGCGTGGCTCCGAAGAAGGCCTCCGAAGCCAACCAGATGATAACCGTCCCGACGAGCAAGGATACAACACTTAGTACCAAAGCGGCCATTACATTCGTCTTATAAATCGTTCCTAGCGATTCCTCCTTGCGGCCGATGTAGTAAACGGTTGAAACCTCGATGCCGAAGTTCAGGAACAGCATCAGCATCGTAGGCAGCAGGATCGCCAGCGAGAATATGCCCTGCCCGTCGGTGCCTAAATACCTGGCAGTCACCACCGCTGTCGCAAAGCCAATTGCGATACCGGAGAGCTGCCGGGCCACCGTTAAAAAGCTATTATGCAAAAATGCCTTATTCTCGCCTGACCCCCTTTGCCTTCTTCCTCTGGCAACCCGACTCTCCCTGATGATCTCGTTTAAGCCTGCGCCCTCACCACTGATCTCACTCACGCCTAAGCCTTGCCCGCTTGTTCCATTCAAGCCCACGCTTTTCCCTTCCATACTCACAGCAGGTAGTACTTGCCAAGTACCTCCATTCCCTTCATTGCATTTCGGGTATCGAACAGCACCGAGGCACTGCGGCGGATGACCTCGTAATTAAAGCTGGAATGATCCGTGGTGATAACGGAAATATCGGCCTTTTTCAAATTCGCCGAGGTCGCTGGGATGGAGGTGTACAACCGTCCTTGATGCTTGCATTTACTGATATGCGGGTCACTGTACATGATGACCGCTCCTCTTTTTTCAAGCTCCTCAATAATTTTAAGCACGGGGGATTCCCGGTAGTCCTCGATATCCTTTTTGTAGGATAGACCGAGCAAAAAAATCTTCGAACCCTTCAGCGACTTCTTTTCTTCATTGAGAATATGGCTGATCCGCTCTACAACAAACTCCGGCATGCTGTTATTGATCTCACCAGCAACCTCGATCAAGCGGGTATGGTAGTTGAATTCCCGTGCCTTCCAGGTCAGGTAAAAGGGGTCAATCGGGATACAATGCCCGCCAAGCCCAGGTCCTGGGTAAAAAGCCATAAAGCCATAAGGCTTGGTTTTTGCCGCATCGATCACTTCCCACACATTAATGCCCATCCGATTGCAAAGGATCGCCATCTCATTAGCCAATGCAATATTAATATTGCGAAAGGTGTTTTCGAATATTTTTTCCATCTCGGCTACATCGGGGCTGCTTACCTCATGGACTTCGCCATCCAGCACGGCCCGGTACATCGTAGAGGCTACCCGGGTACAATTAGCTGTGACGCCACCTACAACCTTAGGCGTGTTTTTGGTATTGTAGCTTTTGTTGCCGGGATCGACACGTTCGGGTGAGTAGGCCAGGAAAAAATCAATCCCGCATTTTAATCCCGATACCTCCTCCAAGGTAGGCTTAACTAATTGCTCGGTTGTGCCTGGATAAGTCGTGCTTTCCAAAATAACCAGCATGCCGGGACGCAGATATTTGGCGATGGCTCTTGTCGATAGCTCGACAAAGCTTGTATCCGGCTGCTGATAAATATCGAGCGGGGTTGGCACACAAATCGCCACCGCGTCCACTTCGCTAATGAAGGAATAATCCGAGGTTGCTTTGAGCCTGCCCTCCATCACCATGACGCGTAAGTCCTCATCCACTACATCGCCTATGTAATTGACCCCTTCATTAACCAAATCCACCTTGGTCTCTTGAATGTCAAAGCCGATGACCTCAAAGCCTGCCTTCGCTTTCTCCACGGCTAAGGGCAGGCCCACATAACCAAGGCCCACAACACCCACTACAGCCTTTTTTGCATGAAATTTGGCAATAAGCTGCTCCGCCATCAAAGAAATAGCTAATGCACTGCCCGTTAACGTCGCTGCTGTCATTGCGCTCATAGTAGCTCTCCCCTTTTCTCAAAAAAATCGTGGATGACGGCAATCACGTAAGCCTGGTCCTCTTCGCTCATTTCCGGATACAAGGGTAATGCCATCGTTCCTAGTGCCGCATGCTCCGCTACTGGCAGGCTGCCAGCCCCATAGCCAAGCGGCTCATATACTTGCTGTCGATGCAGCGGTACGGGGTAATAGCTCCCGGAGCCGATACCATGCGCAGCCAAATGCTGCAATAAGGCATCCCGATGTTCGGTATGGATGATATATAAATGGTAAATCACATACATGCCTTTCGATTCTATGGGTAATTTCAGCGGGGTTCTCCTTAATTCAGCGGTGTACACCAATGCTTTTTGCCGGCGCTTGCGGTTCCATTCATCCAGATGAGGCAGCTTGACCTTCAGCATAGCCGCTTGCAGCGAATCCAACCGGCTGTTATAGCCGATCATGGAGTGGTAATACTTGGGATTACTTCCGTGTACCCGCAATATTCGCAGCTTGGCTGCCAATTCATCATCATTGGTAATGACCATTCCACCGTCGCCATAGCCGCCCAGGTTTTTGGTTGGAAAGAAGGAAAAGCATCCGGCTGTTCCGATTGAGCCGATGGGCCGGTGTCGGTAAGCTGAGCCCATAGCTTGGCACGCATCCTCGATAACATACAGCTCATATTTCCGCGCCAGCTCCATCAGCTCGTCCATTTGGACCGGCTGCCCAAAAATATGCACGGGTATAACCGCCTTCGTCCTTGGTGTAATGGCGGCTTCGAGCAGCGCAATGTTGATGTTGTAGGTATCCGCTTCAATATCGATGAATACCGGCACGGCACCCACCTGCGAAATAACCTCAGCACTTGCGAAAAAGGTGAACGGGGATGTGATCACCTCATCCCCAGGGCCAATGCCAAGCGCATCCAGCGTCAATAGCAGGGCATCGGTTCCGTTAGCTACACCAATAGCATGCTTGACGCCACAATATTTGGCAGTCTCTTCTTCAAACTGCTTCACGGATGGGCCCATAATATAGCTGCCACTCTCCAGCACGTGGTTCATCGCTTGTTGAAGCTCCTCCTTTAAGGATGTATATTGCGCCACGGTATCAAGAAGGGGAACCTCCCTCTTTGTGTAATCATTCAAACCATGTATGGTCATGCTCATTAACGATCTCTCCCTTTGGAATAAATGTACGGTGATTTAAATGCGTGCAATCGGTTGTGCTAGCTTCAGTGAGCCGCACCCGGTTGTACGAAGCTCCGCGCCGTTGCATTCCGGTCTGCCGCCTCGTAGATGTCGAGTACCAGCTTCAGCGCATTCCGCCCATCCTCAACGGTGACAACCGGCTCCCGGTCTTCCCTAATGGCGCCGATCATGTCGCTGATGATCTGCTGATGCCCAGGAATGCCGTGTGGGTCTGCTTCGATTCTGCGGATTAGCTGCTCGTTGTCAGCTTGGACGCTATCCTCGAACGCCCAATGTTTAATCCAGCTTGCCGTTGGCCCGCCAATAACCGCCGTTCCCTTTTCACCAAAAATACTGAGCGATTCCTCATAATTTTTTGGATATATGGTTGAAGCTGCCTCGACCATACCAACAACTCCGCTTTCGAACTCCAGCAACGCAGCCGCCACATCCTCGGCTTCAATATCGCGCAGCCTAGTCGTTGTTAGGGCTTGGATATGCTTCACAGGACCCATTAGCCATAGCAGCAAGTCTAGGTTATGGATGGCTTGATTCATCAGCACCCCGCCGTCCATTGCTTTCGTACCACGCCACAAGGCTTGGTCATAATAAGCCTGATTCCGGTTCCAACGCACCGTTGCGTTTACATGGCTGATCGTCCCGAATTTACCCTGCTCAAGCATTTTTTTTAATTCTACGATGGCCGGACGGAACCGATTAGGATGCACGACCGCACACTTAACACCATTACGCAGGCAAGCCTCCTGAATCCGGGCAGCCGATTCCAAATCTAAAGCGACCGGCTTCTCTACAATAATATGCTTACCAGCATTAGCAGCCTGCACAGCCAGCCTTTCATGCAGCCCGCTTGGCGTACAAATATTGATGACATCAATCTTCGGATCATCGAGCATTGCACTATAATCGCTGTACCCGATTGCCCCTGTTTTTACAATAAAATCATCAAGAGAGATACGATTTGTATCACAGACCGCGTACAAATGCGCATCTTGGGCAAGCTTCATAGCTTTTGCGTGCTTATGGGCAATATGCCCGCAACCAACGATTGCAAAATGGATCATCACTAGCTTAAGCTCCTTTTAAATGGTTTAAGAAACATGCTCGTTTTGAAAGGTAGGCACTAAATGCTTTAAGCCGTCGCGAATGATGGTTGGATCCTCATCGACTAATTTCTCCAGCTGCTTGATCGCAAGCTCAAGGGAGGCACGGCTTAGATTTATAGGCTTGCCAATAAATATCCGCTTATGCTGCGTTGTAGCCAAGCCTTCCTCCTCCATTAATAGCTCCTCGTAGAGCTTCTCGCCAGGACGGATGCCGGTGAACACAATATCGATGTCGACATCGGATTCAAAGCCTGACAAACGAATCAGGTCCTTCGCCAAATCGACAATAAGCACGGGCTTGCCCATGTCGAGAATGAAGATTTCTCCACCTTCTGCGAACATTCCGGCTTGCAGGACAAGCTGTGCGGCTTCAGGAATCGTCATAAAATATCGAATCATCTTCGGATCTGTCACCGTCACAGGTCCGCCCATCGCAATTTGTTCCTTGAAGCGTGGGATGACGCTGCCTCTACTGCCAAGCACATTGCCAAAGCGCACCGCAACAAACTTCGTAGTGCTGCTGCTGTTCATGCTTTGGACATACATCTCGGCAATCCGCTTCGTCGCCCCCATCACGCTGGTTGGGTTCACGGCTTTATCCGTCGAGATCATCACAAACTTGCCGGCTCCATATCGATCCGCGCTGTCCGCCACATTTTTTGTGCCGAATACATTATTCTTAATCGCTTCCGAAGGGTTGCGTTCCATAAGTGGTACATGCTTATGTGCCGCAGCATGAAACACCACCTCCGGTCGATACATCCGAAACACCTCATCAATCCTACGTTCATCCTGGACATCGGCGATGACGGTTTCAAGCTTAAGTGTCGGGAAGCGGCGGCTTAGCTCCATTTCAATCGAATAAATACTGTTCTCGCCATGGCCTAACAGCAGTAGCGTCAAAGGATCGAACCTGGCAATTTGCCTGCATAGCTCCGAACCAATGGACCCGCCAGCACCTGTGACCAGCACCGTTTTACCTGTTATAAAACCGGCAATACCTCCTAGGTCCAGCTTTACCGGGTCACGCCCCAATAAATCCTCTACCTCTACATTGCGTATTTCGTTATAGGTCAGCTTCCCGGTAATCAGGTCATCGATACGTGGAATAATTTTTAAGCTCGCGCTGGTTGTTTTGCAAATTTCAATAATTTTGCTAATCTCTCTTTTGGACACCGAAGGCATAGCAATAATGATTTCATCAATTCCATGCTTCGCCACCACTTCGACAATTTTGTCGCGATTGCCCAGTACCGGAAGCCCGAAAACCTCCTGCCTATGCTTAAGCGCATTATCATCAATGAAGGCTACCGGATATACCTTGGAATCCTTGTTGCCCTTGAGCTTCTTGGCTACGGTTGACCCGCCGCCGCCAGCTCCGATAATTAACGCCTTCAGCTGCGTTGGGACAATCTTGCGGTAGCTATCGGCATAAATGCGCCAGGCAAAACGGAAACCCCCAAGCAGCAGCAGCGTCGTTTCAAAGGTTCGGACGAATACATGCAGCGGTACGATTCGGTTCGTGATTAAGCAAGTCAGAATGAAGGAGATCACGCAGCTCCAGATCGTGGCTTTAGTGATCGAGATCATTTCACCGATGCTGGCGTATTGCCAAATGCGATTGTAAAGCTTGAAATAAAACATACTTGCCGTGAAAACGACAGTCGAAACAAGGCATAAGGTCAAGCATTGCTGTAAATAAAAGCTCGGAATACGTTCATCGAAGCGGAAGTAATAGCTGGAATAAATGCTAATCCATACAATGACTAGATCGAATATTAAAAATAAAGATAATTTCTTCGAGTAGCTCATCACTTCACTCCATAATAGTAGTGAAAATCCTCATCGTACTTTTTTACGTTGTTCAGAGTCGCACCCAAAACTTTTGCACCTACGAATTCAAGCTGCTCTTTTGCTTTTTTGACGATACCGGCTTTAACTCTGCCGCAATTGATAACCATGACAACACCATCACATTGTGCAGCCAATATCTGGGCATCGGAGAACATGAGAACCGGCGGCGAATCAATAATGACCATATCGAAGGATTCGGCCAGCTTTTGCAGCAGATCCTTCATCCGATCCGAACCGAGTATTTCTGTAGGAAGTAAAGCAATCGTACCGGAAGCAATCATCGTTAAATTAGGAATCCCGGTATCCAATAAAGCCTCCTCTAAGCTGCACTGCTGCGCCAGCAGGTTCGATAAGCCTAGCCGGTTCGACTTCCCGAAAAAATGGTGCAACGTTGGTTTTCGCAAATCAGCATCAATAACGAGCACCCGCTTGTTGTCAAGCGCATAGGCGGTCACCAAGCTAGCTGTTGTCGTCGATTTGCCTTCACCCTTCTCTGCGGAGGTGACGAGCACGACCTTAGGTTCAGCCCCATCGGTCGAGAACTTAATGTTGGTACGCAGCGTTTTGAATGCTTCGGCTACCGAGGATTGCGGCAGCGATTGAATCAGCAGCGGATATTGCCTAGAGGACGGATGCATGGGTGGAACCTCCTACCTTTTTATTGGAATAAGCAGCACGGCTTGCCTTCATATCTTTCCTCTTCACTTTGGCGATAGCAGTCAGTGTCGGGATTCCCAGCTGCGCCCATATGTCTTCCTCAGATTTGACAGTATCATTGAAATATTCAAGTACAATAACAAGGCTAATCATGAATATTAGCGATGTTGCCATCGCAACCACCACATTGAAATACACTTTCGGGCTGATGGCCTCTGGGTTATCAATCATTTTGGCTTCATTCAGAATCACTACATTGTCTACCTTCATGATGCTTGTGATTTGCCTTTGAAATACAGTGGCAATGGAATTAATCAGCTTAACCGCATTCTCATGGCTTCCATCCTCGAAGGTTAGCATCATAATCGGTGTTTGTGGAACTGCACTGATCTTGACCTTCTTAATTAATTGCTCTGACGTATAGCCAAGAGTGGGGTTCTGCGCCGCAACGATGTCCATAATAGCAGGTGATTTGACAATTTCCTTGTACACATCGATCAGCTTGATGTTCAAGTTCACCGTATTATAATCGAGTGCCGGCAGACCCTTATTTTCCTCAATCTTGTTGACGATCAGCTTGGTAGATGCTTCATACGTAGGCTTCAACACATACTCGCTTAAGTAAAAGCTTACCCCGCAAGCAATCACTACCACCAACATAATAAGCCAGGCCCGTTTACGCAAAATCTTTAGAAAAAACTTCAAATCGAATTCCATATAAGTCCTCCAAACTTTATTTTTTCTTATGATACATATTGTATCATCGTTTACACCAAAAAACAATACATATTGTATCATTTATTGGATCACCATTTTTCAACCAACCCGATCTGTACTAAATGCTCCAGCAGCACCTCCACATCAGCTGCCGACGCTTCCATCACTGGATCTTTTTGTAAGCCAGCGAATAGGATAAGCTGGTTTACTGTCATGCTTTTGTACAAAAGAGACCATACCGAGCCTGCCGTATCATTCAGCTTTGTTATGGTATCGTTTTTCACCTGGATAATCACCCATTCTCCCTCGCACTCCACGGCTTGCGCCAAAGGACTTCTTTTGTATAACGTGCTCATACAATATGTTCCCAAAACGTGTCGTTTTGCTGGAAATTCAGTTGGGCGATCGGAACCTGCTCAGCAATCGTTTTGCTCATGACCAGGATCTTGTTAGACTCCCTTGTATCCGTCGGCCAATAAAATAAATGATTCAGCACCTGCAGAATCCCATCCGGCTTCCTTAGGGATAACCGCTGAACCTGATGTGACGGCTGTAATATGAAAATCCCTCCCAGACGCCTCTTGGCTCTTTCCTCTGTTGACTTGATTTCGCTACGAAATGGAGAATTAAATACTGTAATTTCCTGTTTGCGCACTCTAATAATCGTCACCTCGTCAGAGAGTACAAGCCGCGGCTGCGACAATTTGGCAACAGTCGATTTCCCTGTTCCCGATCGCCCCGCAAATGCATAAGCTTGGTTGCCCTCCTCCAAGCTGGATGCATGCAGCAGTAACCCCCATTCATGATAGATCACAAAGGAGCTGTACAGATTCAGCAAAGCGTGCTTGAGCGCAAATTCATCAAACATATAAATAGAAGCTTTCGTATGGGTGCGATTGACTCGAACGGTATAATCGGAACGCTTGTAGCATACAAAGTCGTCGTCTGCTACGACACGGACATCGTAGCTTTGAAACGGCTCACGGGCTTGCTCATCAATATGAACCAGCAGATCCGTGTCTTGTTCCCTAGCATGACCTTCTTCTTGATTCATATAAAACGTGCCCGTTATCCAATTAACGACCTGTTCCGACCAAGTCGTAAACCGAATCGAATGATCCCCTATGATCGTATGGATACTGTACATATAGAAGCCCTTTCTATCATAACGTTATTGCTCATTATGATACATATTGTACTTATGTAGCTTGCCGCTATAGTAGCCGATTCGAGTAAACCCAATGCCTAAAATGGACAATGTGGTAGCCTAACAGCCTGGCGGGTTTGGAGTTAGCCTGCGGATCCTCCTTGTGAATACGTCCGATTCCTCCCAATAAATAATCAACATTGACATAAAAAAAATCGGCTATATGCTTTAGGGTTTCAAAATCGGGCTCCCTCCGATTATTCTCATAATGCGATAAGGCAGCACGTGAAATCCCGATTCGCTCCGCCAGTTCCTCCTGAGTCAACTGCTTTTCTTCGCGGAGCAGACAAATGCGTTGACCATACTTCATATTTCTTGGCCCCTCTAACTCACATGTTTTCAATCATTCGGTATAGCTCTGGATACGTTTTCCGTCGGTCAAATCTGCTCTCAGCAAGCTTTCTTGAATTCGCTCCAAGCTGCCTGCCCGTTTGCCTCTGATGAAATAATAAAGCAATATAATGGGCGCAGTTCGTAAAATCGCCTGGTTTATAGTTGAAGCCAATATTCGAATTCGCAACTAAGTCCATCACCTCCTTATTTTCACAGCTATTGATCATTGGCAAGCCGGCAAATAAGAAATCACCGATTTTATTCGTTACACTAGCCAGCGCTCCCTTGGCTATCGCGTTGGCTGCAACATCAGAGCGAACCAGATAAGGCACCATATCCTCATAGGAGTGATGGCCCATAAACCTCACAGGTGCCTGTAATTGCTCGGCAAGCTCCTTAAAGCGTGCTTCATGGGGACCTGAACCAAAAATGTTAAGCACCACATTCTCATAGCCGGTACGCTCCAGCAACGAGACCGCCTTAATAACGGTTTCGATATCGTAGCTATGGCTTAACGTTCCAATGTAGGTGACCCAAAACTGCCCTAGTGGCTTCTCAACCGCAATTTCCCGGCAGGCACAGGCATCGAAATAAGCCTGGTCGGCACCGATGAATAGGCAATGGTACGCTTTGGCGTTCTGGTTCGCCGTTTTACCCCGTGCTACATACGTATCCGAGACGCCCACGATGTAGTCAGCCAGCTTATACACCTGGTTCGCATACGTGGTGAACGGTGAAACTAACAGCTTCAACCAAGGCTCTGGCAGCTTCAGCACGCTATTAATCGACTCCGGCCAAATGTCCTGGATGTCCAGAATAAACGGAATGCCTAGCCGCTTCGCATAACTCCCTGCCATTCGGGCTGCCCCCATTAACGGGTATGCTGCATACACCACATGTTCAGTTTGCTCTTTGCGTTCCAGGTATAGCCTGAGGTTGCGCTCAAAGCAGCGATGGCTTCGGATACGCTCCAAGCTTACATTACGGCTATAGCCCCGCTCCTCGATGAGCGTAAGCCTATAGGGAAGTGATGGCCCTATCCATCTCCCATTCTCGTGCTGGCGGAAGCTTTTCTCTGCGTGGGAGTAGTTGCTGGTTACCAGCTCCACCTCATGGCCCAATCTGGCAAGCTCTTCGGCAATATAGCGAAACCGATTAAAGCCTTTCTCACCAGGCAACACCGTGAAAGGAGCTATGATCAAAACTTTTTTAAGTGCCATGTATAAAACCTCTCCAATTGGAATAAAATAGGTTTAGATACATAATGTATCATTAAACAAAGATTACTATACATATTGTATCAAGTCAACCATTTTCGGCAAACCACTTTTATAGTACAATTAACTGAGTAATGAACATTTGGGTATGATGCTTAGGTGTAAGTGTGAGAGGAGTGGCATGAAATGAAGTATGGACATAGAATAGCAGGTCTTCGGGACGAAAAACACTTAACCCAAGAAGAGCTCGCCCATAAAGTAGGCATTACCCGCTCTGCTTTATCCCATTATGAAAATAATCGAAGAGAACCGGATTATGAAACCATCCAAAAGATCGCCGATTTTTTTCATGTATCTGTAGATTATTTAATGGGTCGCGACGAAGCCCCCAGCCAAACGCCCGACCCCAATGCCTCCGAGTTTGTCAGCCAATTGGAGCTATCCGACCAAGCAGTGCTGGACAAATTCGCCTTGATGATCGATGGAAGGGAATTAACTTCCGAGGAAGCGATGCGTTTTATTCATTTCATTCGCGCACAACGCTCATCCTCCTAGTCCTAGGCTGGGGAGCGCTGCGCAGCTATAAGCTTACCAGAAAAAATGAGCCCTCCTTCCAACTTGGAAGCAATGGGCTTTTTTGTTATGGCTAGCTGCAGGAGCTTATATTGATTTCCCTGTGATACGACTCTGTTATTACCTCTTGACTCTTGATAAAAGCGACCTCATTGTAGGCGTGATGGATGGGATTTAGCACCTTGGCTTCCTCCAGCTGCTTCATAGATATATGAAGCTCAGCTAAAACCGCACGTATATCAAGGGTAATTTTGGAATCTATCATTAAATTTCCACTCTCCATTTAAGTAGATTAATATAACAAGGAACGATGTTATTATAATGGAAACGTTTAAAAAAAAGTGTCACTTGATGGTAAGCATTTAAAAAAGTTTTCTATTATTTTTGTCGAAATCAAACAGATCAATAAATCTTTAGAAATTATCCAAGCAAGTCCAGCTTTTGCCCCTCCTTTGCCTTTTTTTCCAGGCTATATTCACTGTAGCTTTCTCTCCTCAACCTCATAAAGGGATGTTCCCTGTCCCTAATAAACCTGGCTTCATACATGTACATGCCATTAGGAAGCTGCAGACCGATCTGGTTCACCAAGATCCCCTGTAAACCGGGGCTGTCGTCTAGCCTTTCACTAAGCCGGAGCTCCCATATTAGCTGCTGGCCGCACGGAAGCAACAGATCGGTTTGTAAACGGAGTCCTTTGGCATGAATCCAAATGATATCCATATGGGCCCACTTGGAGTCAACCTGGCAGCCGTTGATCCGTATGATCTTCATCCTGCCTTCGTGTGCCACTCCCGGTATTCGCTGCAACTCCAATTCCAACTCCTTATCGGCATTCACTAGGGCTTGCTCCTTCCCTTTTTAATTGACATAGCTCACATAGATCAGATAAAATAAGATACATAACGTATCACAATTTATGATACATATCGTAACTAAAATTGTTACACGCTGCAATAGGAAGTTTTGTCGAAAGCTTGCAGGATAATGCAACCAGCCCATAGAACCAAACATACACAGCATTTTTATGCATATATAATAATAGAAAGTAGGAAGGTACTAACCCTATGCGTAACAAGAGCAACAACGAACAGCCTGTAGCCAAACCGATTAACTGTATAAAATGTGTTTATTATTATGTAACCTGGGATCCAGCCATGCCTAAGGGCTGTAAAGCCTTTGGCTTCAAAACCCGCGAGTTGCCCTCCGTTGTAGTCAAAAAATCATCGGGACATGCCTGCTTGAAATTTGAAGCGAAGCATTGAAGACAGAGCGAAGACTTTCAACTATCTATTGCTTTTTTCATGTATACTAAATGAGTACACCCAAGCAAAAGCTTATAGCTAAAGGAGGCTGCGAATGAAGAAGCTTTTATTGTTTTCTGCATGTTTGTTTGTAGGGGTTATTGTATATTGGGCGCAGCAGCGTTGGCAGACCGTTCCTTTAGCCTTACCCAAGCCCCCCACAGAGGCAGTGCCTACCAATACTACTTTGCCCTGGTGGGAGATGCAGATTGAGAACGCGGTCGAGAATAAGGAGTGGCGGCTAGCTGCAGACTACACGAGCAGAAAGGCCGCTTATCATAGAAGCGTCAACGAGCTTAACCAAGCCGAAACCTTGGACGCACTCAGCCGGCAATATGCGGATAATGATACGGATAAGCTGCCCTTGGTGTCCTCGGCAGAGCCCGTCGCGAGCCCGTCCAGCTATGCTACATTGGAAGCATTTGTAAGCGCGCCCACTACAGCGGCTGCCCAGCCTGCCAAGTTTGAGCCTGTGACGGGTGTTTACTTGGGCATGCTTGGTGCCGACAAGCGTGTTGGCTTCAACTGGAAGCAGATTGAACCTGTATATGGACGGACCCATGCGATGTATTTGACCTATGTCGGCTGGCGTAAGGTCCAGACGCAGACGAATTCCTATTTTCCGGTGCAGCAAGCCGAAAATGCGAAAGCGATGGGTGGCTCCTTGCAGATTGGCTGGGAGCCGCGGTATGGGCTGGATGATGTGCAGGATGATGAATATGTGCGGACATTCGCCAAGGAAGCCAAAGCTTCCGGCATTCCGGTATTTCTGCGGTATGCTTCGGAGATGAACGGGGCGTGGGTCCCTTGGTACGGCGAACCCGCCAAATATATTGAGAAATTCAGGCTTATTCATAAGATTATGAAGGAAGAAGCCCCTAATGTTGTAATGGTCTGGTCGCCTAACTTTATGCCCAGAGACAGCATCCACGATTATTATCCAGGAGATGAATATGTCGATTGGATTGGCTACTCCCTTTATGCTACTGGCGGCCCGCAAAGCGCTGTTAATGACAAAAGTGGCTTTCTCGACTCGTTCCGTCCTTTATACGATGCCTATCCCGGCAAGCCTATTATGATTTCTGAGAGCGGAGTATCGCATTTCAACCTGGTGAAAAATGTAAGCTACGAGCGCTGGGCAGAAAACCAGCTTGGCGATCTTTATGCGTATTTACCGAGGTTATATCCGAGGGTTAAAGCCATCACTTATTTTAACTTCAGCAAAGACAGGGCTGTGCGCAGTAACATGGATACGGTATACGATCTGGGCGAAAATGCATTCGCCGACCGCATCTACCAGCGCCTAATCCAAAGCGACCTTTACCTAAGCGAGGTGAAGGATAATGCCAACACGAAGGAAAGTATCACCTACAAACCGCTCGCCCAGGCCAGCAACCTGCAGGGTAAACGCAAGCTGTTCACTTATGTTTCTATGCCTTTTAGCGAGCAGCCTTTTGCTGTGAGCTATAGCCAAGCAGGCAAATCGCTTGGCGTATCCCACGAGCTGCCTTGGGAAATCGAGGTCGATTTCTCCAAGCTTGACCGCAGCCAGCCGATTACGATTACTGCCTTCAATCGCAGCATGGAGAAAATCGTCGAACAGCAAACGCAAGTGCCTCAGTAAGAGTCTAAGCTTGACGACTTTCCTTACTTTCCTTCTGGCGAACATGGGCAAGAGGGCTATAATACGATGAAAAACATCGTATTATAGCCCTTTTTGAGTTTTTTGAGATCTTGCGATGTTTTTGATCGTGAATATCAAGCGTTAATTTTGATAGTAATCCTTTATTTGTTCATAATATCTTTAAAGAGCTGCTCTTGTTCTTCATATTGGCCTTGATAAATATCCAAATAATCAAATATCTCAAAGGAGAAATCAACAAATGCGCGACCTTTGGCGGTAATGATATTTCGATCCTTTACAACCCTTTGATCGATATAATTCTCACGTGGAAAAGGGTTCTCTACGCCCAGCTTTTGTATCGCTTCTACGGAGCAAGAGGTCGTAAAGCTGTGATCGTTCAAAATACCAGCCCTGCCCAAATATTGTGGCCCGTTACATATCGCTGCAATCAGCTTTTTTTGCCCATCCAGCTTGAGAATCAGCTCGGTAAGCTCCGATTGCTGGCATCGGATCGGCCCGCCAGGAATAATCAGTGCTTCAATATCGTCAAGCTTCAGAGCTTCTGAGACTGTTAAGTCGGGCTTGTAGTTCAATCCAGACTCACTTTTGACAGCCTCGTAGGTGTAACCTGCCGATAGCACCTCTCGTTTGCCTATGTTTTTGATTTTATGAAATACCAAAGTAATCTCGAAGTCAGCAAAATCCTCAGTGATCAAACACACTATTTTCCCCATGCGATACCCCTCTTTCAATCGTTTCCTACTATTATCAGTGACCACTCTTCTCTATTCCAGTTTAGCAAAAAAATCGATACAAGGCGATTCAGGTAATCATCTATTTCTCTACCACTTACCGCAATCAGAACCACCATTCTATAAGCAGCTTACCATCCCTTTTAATTCATTGCCAAATATGAGAAGATAAGAAGGGATAAAACGTTTACATTGCGTTAAAACCAGCTAGAGCTTTCGCGCTCAAGTTTATTTTACCCGTTTCAGTTTCACTGTCGGTTTCAATTCATTTCAATCATTTCAGTTCATTATCATGAGGAGGAATTTATCAATGTCTGAGGAAAGAAAGCTTAATTTGGAAACCTTAGCGGTGCATGCCGGACAGGAGATTGATCCAACTACCATGTCACGTGCTGTGCCTTTGTATCAAACGACTTCCTACGGATTCCGCGATACCGATCATGCAGCCGATTTATTTGCACTTAAGGAATTCGGCAATATTTATACCCGCATCATGAATCCAACTACCGATGTATTCGAAAAAAGAGTGGCCGCGCTAGAGGGAGCCCCCGCTGCATTAGCTACCGCCTCCGGACAAGCCGCCATTACATACTCCATCCTGAATATTGCTGGAGCAGGCGATGAAATTGTATCGGCGGCCAGCTTGTACGGCGGCACTTATAATTTATTCGCTATTACATTACCAAAGCTTGGAATCAACGTAAAGTTCGTTGACCCTTCCAATCCTGAGCATTTTCGCGCTGCGATTACAGATAAAACCAAGGCGATTTTTGCCGAATCCATTGGCAATCCCAAAGGCGATGTATTGGACATCGCTGCTATCGCCGCGGTTGCGCATGAGCACGGAATCCCGTTGATTATCGACAACACATTCCCAAGCCCTTATTTATGCCGCCCCATCGAGCACGGTGCAGATATCGTTGTCCACTCGGCCACCAAGTTCATTGGTGGACATGGTACATCGATCGGCGGCATCATTGTAGATGGCGGTAAGTTTGACTGGGCGGCCAGCGGCAAATTCCCTGGGCTGACCGAGCCGGACCCAAGCTATAACGGCGTTGTCTACACCGCTGCTGTTGGGCCGATCGCTTATATTATTAAAGCGAGAGTCCAGTTGCTGCGTGATATGGGAGCATCCATCTCGCCGTTCAACTCCTTCTTGCTGCTGCAGGGTCTGGAGACGCTGCATCTGCGGATGGAGCGCCATAGCTACAATGCCTTAAAAGTTGCCGAGTTCCTTGAGGCACATGAGGCTGTAGAATGGGTGAGCTATGCTGGCTTGCCAAGCCATGCCTCCTACGAGCTGGCGCTCAAATATTTGCCTAAAGGCCAAGGTGCCATCATGACCTTCGGCATTAAAGGCGGGATTGATGCGGGACGTTCCGTAATCAATCATGTGAAGCTGTTCTCGCATTTGGCGAATGTTGGCGATTCGAAGTCGCTGATCATTCATCCGGCCAGCACAACCCATGCCCAATTGAATGAGCAGGAGCAGCTAGCTGCGGGCGTATCCGCAGGCATGATCCGCTTGTCGATCGGCACGGAATCGATTGACGATATTTTGTATGACCTGGACCAAGCGATCAAGGCCAGCCAGCTGGCGTAAGCGAAGCGGATTCAGCTCCTAACCCTGAAAACCTCCAGTTAATTATTCCCTTTAACAGGAGCTTTTCCAGCTAACTAATATTTACTAACTAGCTCGCATACTTCTGCACTTCTGCTATCCTTCGGAATTCTTTGCGGGTTCTCCCGTCTCGATTCCATCTTGAACGAATAGAAGCCTCCAACGCCACTTGTAAAGTGGTATTGGAGGCTTCGTTATTCTGCAAATGATTTAAACCGAAGTTTTACTATTGCTTTCCATAAATTTGCACACATGCTCGCAAGAACAGAGCGCTTTTTGCACGGAACACCATGATCTTTTGGAGTAATAAATCGGCAGCTCCTGCTCTTTGGCCTGCTGCTTAATAACCTTAGTCAAATTATGATTAATATAATCGGTCAATACCAACACGGCATCTATTTTCTCAGGAATCCCTTTACGAACCATTTGGCATTTACGTCCTGACATATGTGTCACCTTATCAAAACCAATATTCGCCAACTGCTCTGGCATATTCCCCAAATGATCCGCACCTACTACTAGTAACGATGGCATCAATAAACCTCCTTTTTCCTAAACTATATATGGTTTGTGTGAAGCGGCCAGCTGCCGCGCATCTTTTCTTTTCAATCCCAGTGAATCATATGTATGGTAATCCCGCATACTCCAACAATAAAATACGACCAAAATCATGGCTACAGACAAGCCGGGCAGCAGTAAGTAAAGAAGTATTGGCATGGGGAATTTCCTCCTTCTGGGATCGATTTTTGAAGCTTGATAATAATTCTCAGCGACTCTATAAATTAAATGATAATGGTTCTCATTATCATTGTCAACCTTTGTTTTAAATAAAACCATTTTTTTACCACTTTATGTATCATAAGTATGACAAATTTGCGATATTTAAGCTATTTTTGCAAAATAAAGCCAGATTCCCTTCCCATAGGAAACCTGGCCGACCGGTTAATATTCTCAGCTTTTCGGATAATTCGCGTTTGGTAATAGACCAGCCCGGGGATTTTTTTGCCCCTTCATCAAATAAGGATATAAAAAGACAAGCCCAAACACATAAAGCATCAAAGCAAAATAAGCAGGCAGCAGATGTATAAAATCCGTATACCCAATCGTCAAATGCACCGAAAGCCCCGCTATAAAGCCCGGTAGCCCTCCCAGTAAAAATGTCCACCACAGCCAGCGCTGCCCTTGGTTAATCCCCCATAGCGCTATCGTTAGCATCGCTATCGCATCCGAGAACAGAGCCCCGCCGAAGCCTGCGCGATCATGGGCAATCAACGGCAGTAAGCGCTCGTTGATTTCATTCAGCATGGTTGGTGTCATGCATAGGTACGTCAAATCCTGTGGGACGAATACTTGCGTGATGCCAACCGTCGAGATCACAATCCCCCCAATGGCCAACGAAATGCCCAGTGTCACCATCATCAGCTGGCCCCACTGCGCTAGCCGCCATGTACGATCATTGACCAGATTCGGCCGCTCCCAGGAAGGGCGTTCCTTAATGCCCCGCATCGAAAGAATAAACATCGGAAGCAGCAGGAGCGATACCAGAGCATGCAAAGGGTCAAAGTAACCATGGCCCAAGAACAGAAAAAAACTAGTGAATCCGACGGCGGCTGAGGTGAATAAGGCGATTTTCGTCCAATGCTGGCCCTTGCTCAAGCCATGGCGTGCCAGCTGGTAATACAAAATGCCAATGGAAATCATTGTTCCGGCAAGCGTAACACGGTCATGCGACATAAATTGCAGCACCAAGGGATTAGCCTGGTCAAGTATCCTTGGCTCCATTCCGAGAAACGAAATGTCATAGGGAAGCACCACAACGGTAGCCGCTATGACCCAAGCAAGAAACCCGCCAACAATCATTCCAATGCCCAAAAAGCACATCCAGCCCCAATTCAGCCAAAAGGAAGCAGGCAGCGGCTCCTCTTCCCCACGGATTTTTTCGTAGATGACCGCTTCATTGATCCGTTTAGGCAAGCCCGGCCCCGAATAAACAAGTCCGCTGTTGATTTGCACATAATCGGCACCTTCGTCCATCAGCTCTAACGCGTCCAAAGGCTGGTGGATACCACCTGAAGCAATCAGGCTAAAGCTGGCAGAGCGGTTGTATAAGCGAACACAACGGACTTTATCCAGCGTTAGCGGTTTGGCTGCCCTTCCTGTCCAATCCCCCTCCGCCGTCCTGATCGTATCGCCAATGACTGCTCCGCTCCATGCTTGCTCCAGTTTTATAAGCTCCATCAGCTGCTCCAAGGCTTCCAAGGGATAGTCCAGCGGAATGTAGAGCAGCATGGGCTTGACGGTTGGCAGCATACGCGCCTCCTGCTGCAAGGCCTGCAAATGCGCTATTGTATCTGCCAGCGCCCAGTTGGCGTCCAATGTCTCGATATAAAAGCTGGCTGCATAATAGGAGAGCGCCTCCATCATAGCCAGCAGCTCCTTGCGTGCCTGTAAAGGAGTACAGCCTGGTGTGCTTTTGATCCTCAGCATAAGCGGAAGGCCATGCCCTTGCTTGGCGCGCAGCCTTGCTACCATTTGATGCAGGCCTTCATTGATGCCCGCATCTGAGTAAATAATCGCTTCGTTCGGCGAATCACGTTGTATAACGATACTGCTGCTTGTATGTTCCTCTATCGTGACAGGCCCAATTTCAATAAATCCTAGCCCGAATTGTGCCAATGCCTTGTGTGCCGTACCATTGGGATCCAGGCCACTGGATAATCCAACAGGGTACCGCAGCGGAATACCCGCAAGCTTACTTTCCAATATAGGCGAAGCTTCCATATGACCCATCGTGCGAATAATAAAGCTGCCACCCGGTATTCGGCTTAATGAGCCCATCGCCTGCAAAGTGAAATCTCTGGCCAGCTTCGCAGGAAGCCGAAACAATAAAGGGCGAAATATCGTTTGATACGACCAATCCGGCATATATGTCACCCCATACCCAAGTATTCCTGATCCCGTATACATTCCACTTCACGCGGTAGAACCCTCTATTTTCAGCTAAAAAAGGCAGAACCATACAACCAAAAAACCTTATCCACATGGTGGTGGAATAAGGTTAGAGTCTGCAATTTCATGGTGTTTGGGCATTGTTCACTAGACTCGGTCAAGTACTTTACGGCGAACGATACTGGGTTCACCCCACAGCATCGAAACTGCTAAAAGCAGCAGCAATCCCGCAAAGCTCCAGGCTGTATAAAATACGGTATCATTAAATGAGTTCGCAATCCCTATCGCCATTAGTCCCCATACCGTTGTCCCGATAAAAGCAGGGTCGCGAAAGTTAATACCCGCCATAGTGGCCACAGCAACCATAATAAAGATCATCAAGAGGGTCCACACTGTACCTGAGAAATCGAAGCCTCCTTGGTTGAATTCATGCAAAGCTTCTGAGATTCGAACCAAAGCCATGACAAAGGTCCAGCCTAAGTAAAGGCTGAAGGGTACCTGTACCATCCAACGCACCAGCGGATCTGCTGACCAGCCTTGAGATCTTGTTCGTGTATAAATCACAATCAAGGCCAGCAAAAGCGCAATGCTTAGCATTAATGAAGGCACGGTATATAAATAATGCCATAGCAGGATTGAAGCGCTTTGCAGCAGGCAGCTTATTACGAACCATGGACCTATTTCTTTAAACTCCAAATGCTTACGGACAGAGGGCATAAATTGCAGAAGAACGAAGCCAATCAATAGTACGTAGATCGCTCCCCAGATTGCAAGGGCATAAAGTTCAGGATGGATAGCAACCAGAAACCTGGATGAAATTTCTGCTGTCGTTAATCCATTTAATGGGCGTGCATCGGCAACCCAGCTATACAAAAGCATAGCGAAAAGTGCAAGCACATTGAGCCAGCGAAGTACAAGATTGGTCATCGTTTGTTACCTCCTCCATCGTTGTTTTTTTATATTCTTGCTCGTCGATTGTTAGAGATCAAGCCATTTTTGGCAAAAAGCAGCCATACCACCAATAGGAACAAACCTGCAGCCGCTCCCCATGCACTATATACAATCGTGTTAGTATTCGAATTCGCCACACCAATTCCAATTAAGGCCCATACCGTAACAGCCACAAATGCCGGATCACGATAGCTTATTCCCATAATCACAGTTATTACGACAGCCAGCATGATCAAAATGAGGGTCCAGGTCGTACCGGAGAGCCCGAAGCCGCTCCACTTTTCGTCATATAAAACAGCAGCAGCATTGACGATCGTTGCCACGGATATCCATCCCAGATAAATGCTAAAAGGTATTTGTACAAACCAACGTTCAGCCAGGTCGGATGACCAACCATAGGGTCTGGTATTTACATAGAGTACAATGAGTGTAATCAAAATGCCAAGCATGACGAATATCGAGGTTGTTGTAAATAAATATTGCCACACCACAATCCAGGTCATATTCAATACACAGCTAATGATAAACCAAGGACCGATCCGCCGTATTTCCTCATGCTCCCTTTTGCTGGGCAGAAATTGGATAATGGCAAAACCGACCAGGAACGCATAGATAAGCCCCCAAATGCTGAATACATAGGGTGCTGGTGTAATCTGGACGGGAAACATCGCCGAAACTTGGCCGGTAGTTAAACCATTAATCGGAAGTGCATTAGCAAGCCAATTCACAAAAAGTACGGCAATCAGCGCTAGGGCATTAAGCCAACGATAACCCGCATTAGTCATTGTTCAAAACCTCCATGGAATAGTGTGAATTTTCATATGCTTGGCATCTGGTTAACTTATTGCCTTTTATGTAAGTAGCGTTGAAGCCAATCATATGCGATTTACTGCCTCTTATGAATGATTAACCATTTCAATAGGTCTTTAATCGTTTCATACAAATCCGGACATGACCGGACATAAAAAAACCGTTTGATCAGGGCAGCAGCTGCGCCGATCAAACGGTTGGTGATTGGGTTAATCATGTCACACACAAACCAGCACATGCCGACAAAAGCTTCCTTTCCTCGCTACACAGCGGTCTAGGATTTGGAAGCCTGCCTGCACAATTTGCGAATCGATAACCTCTGTCGAAATAATAACTGCCCTACCCGCAAGGCGCCTTGTACTCTCCAGCATAGCCAACTGCTCCTCGGTAGATAAAACCGAGCATAGATTATAAGGCATATCCAGCACAGCTGCATCGTAGCTGCCGGTTAAAGTGCGCATATCTTGGATGGCGACTGCCGCGGGCAATCCAAAATGCGCCAAATTTATGCGTGCGCCCCGAACCGCAAGCGGATTGCTGTCCGATCCGACCATATCGATGCCCATCGAAAGGGCCTCGACCAGTACGGTGCCAATCCCGCAGCACGGATCAATCGCCTTCACACCTGCCGGCGATGGCACCGTAATATTGGCGACGGCCCTCGCCATTCTTGTGCTAAGCGCTGTCGAATAATGCTGAGGCTTCATATTGTGCTTCAGCCACATCGCTTGATTGGTTTCGCACTCGCCAAACAGCCATTGACCTTGGACATAGGCGATTCCGAATAGCCGCTTGGGCTTGCGCATTTCAGCCTTTCCACGAATCACTGCCCCTATCTCTCGCTCTACTGCCCGCTGCCCACTATAGTCCGGGGCAGTCAAGTCGTCGCCCGTTGTTTCCACATAAACGACCTTGAACAGTTCGCTTTGCAGCTCCTGCCCTCGAATACTGGCAGTAATCGCCTGAATACTATCGCCGCTAAACATCACGGCCAGCTTTTGTTTTATAAAAGGGCTGCGGCTAGCATCTATGCTAATGCTGCTTAGTACATAGTTGCGATAATTAGCCGAGTCACTATTGGAGGCTTCTCTATCTCTCGCGCCATTAGGCGTTGTAATGCTCGACGCATCTGCATATTGAGCGAGGGGCGCTGCGTAGCCGCCACCGAATAAGGAACGCAGCTCAAGCTGGCACAGCGGTGCCTCATCTTCGTGGCAGGCATACGTATATAGCAGCATCTTATGCATCAGCGATCACAATAGCCAACGTGTCCCCTTGGCGAATATCGCCGGGGCATTCCACGGAGCAGACAATTCCACGGCGTTTGGCGGCTGAACGCACGAATTTCGCCTGGAGTGCAGGATTTGCGCATTCTTTAGCAATTAAAATGGCCGGACCGGAGCATGGCTTATTTTCCCCTTCACAAATCAACCCTGCACCTGATCCTGACAGCAGCCTTGCTCCCATCGGCAGCATCGTTAGCTTAGGAAAGCCGCTTACTAGGATATTAGCCCCCAACCACTCAGGGAGCACATGCTCAATGCCCAGCAGTTGGGCAACTAGCTCGCATTCCTCAACGGACACAATACTCAGCTGCCTCCGATTAGCGATCAGCTTTCCACGGGGATAAAACTTTTGCCGTACATCCGCAGGCCGCAGCAGACCATAATGCCTGTCATTGGGGATTCCCCCCAAGTCTACTGTCAGCTCCTCTACACGCCCCGTTATAAAAAATGCCGGATCCGGCGTCATCAATACAGCTTCTACACGCGCTTCAAAGCGCTTTATCATCTCGCCACCTCCTTAGATGGGAATTCCATTCGATATATCTATTACAGATATATTTACTATAAGGGAATTTAAAAGCTCAAGCAAATCACTTCCATTAGCTATATGCCCTAGCTGTGCCTTAGCTATATCCCATTTTTGGTCAACCGTTGCCCCCAAAGCTCACCCAGATTATCGTATTTGGTGTAAGCCTTTAATACGGCTTCTACCTTCGCTACTCTCTGCCCAAGGCTGCCACTGAGCGGGATAAAAGGAATTTTTCGCTGCAAGAGATCGGCTTTCATCTGCTTTTGAAAAACCTCGCGATGCACCTCGCCGGAGCGGTCCCAGGTGTTATCATAAGGAATGTCCGTTTCGCATAAAAATACGAGGTCATAGCGTGTCGCCGCCAGATGCGCCAGCTCCGTGAGCCGCGGTAATGCAGCTCCATGATAATAATGCGCGAATAGGCTTGTCGTGATCGCATTGGTATCGACGATCAAATACCGGTTCGCTTCCATGCATAGCGCGTCTTCGCGCTCGATATGCCCCTCGGCAATCTCGACCAGCTGCTCAGGTGCAAGCCGCCGATCCTGCTGGTGCTGCGCCCAATACTCCCGTCCATATTCGGGCATCCATACCGTCTGGTAGGTATCAGCGAGCGCGGCAGCAAGCGTAGTTTTGCCTGTTGAGGGAGCTCCTAGCAGCACAACCGATGTCAGAAGATCTCGATATACAAGCGGAGCCACAAATTGCCTATGGGTATGAGCCGCCTCACGTATTTGCGTACCAGAGATCGGATAGGTGACCCGCGCCGGATCGACTTGGCGGTCTGTTGCCTGTAAGGCTTTGCTCATATGGTCGCCATAACGCTCGCTGCTATAAAAATGCGTAACTGTGCGCCCCTTCAGCAGCCCGATTACATATTGCTCCTGAGCATGCATAATAGCTGGTGTGTAGCCACTTTCAACAGGGCCGTTCCACGCCTCGATCACATGAATCTGCGGATACAGCTGCTGGATCCAGCCAGAACGTACAGGCAATGGAATCGCCGTCGCATCTGGGCTATCATAAATAATCACGATAACCTCATCCATTTCGGCAAGCGCCGTTTCAAACATATATTGGTGCCCGCTATGCAGCGGAGCGAATTTCCCGAGCGTCAGACCAATTTTTTTAGCGTGCATGGAAGATTCCCCCTTGCCTTTTGCCAACCTCCAGGTATTCCTTTTTCCAGCTATATAACCCGCCTACGGCAATTCCCAGAAAAATCAAATATAAAAAAGCGACCGCATACAGCTCTTTATACGCATACATACCTACCGAAAGGACGTCAACGATTATCCAAAATGTCCAGTTTTCCAATATTTTGTTCGAAAGCAAAATCTGCGCCACAATACTTAATGTAGCGATAAAAGCATCTGCATAAGGGATCGAAGCATCCGTAAAGCCTGTCAGCACATAACCCCAGCCTATCGTAAGCACTACGATAAATACGGGTGCAGCCATCCACATCCATGGTGTCATACGCCGAGTTGGGCGCACCTTCGACCCAGCTTTTTTGGTCAGCCAGATCATCCAGCCTTGGACATTAAGCAGAAAAAAAACAATCTGAAGCGTCATATCGGCATATAGCTTCGACTCGAAAAACATAAAGAAAAAGCAGGTAGTATTAATCAATCCAATCGGCCAGCACCAAATATTTTCTCTAGCTGTCAGCCATACGCAAAGAAGCCCTGTCGTGGTTGCCACAAGCTCCAACGTTGAAGATGAGGTGTAATACGCAACAATTAGCATCGCGATCATCAATCCAGCGACCGTGTACCATCTATCCATATAATGATTCATGATATACGCCTCCTTTTGAATAAGTTCAAGTTCTTAGAGGAAAACCCCTGCCACGCAGCAACGCTCATACCACTGCAACTTATTCACCAAACTCCCAACCTAGCTGTATAACGATAACCTCGGCATAACGCCGGTAAACCGGTAAAGCTGGGCAGCACGCTGCGAGAATTCGTTCGACTTCTTAGGTTCTCCCTTGGCATCCAGCACTTGCTCCAATACGCCACTGCGGCTTTGGGTCGATTTCATTTTACGGATAAAATTAGCCTCTTCAAAATCGGGGACTACGGTTTGAACCACCTGGTAAAGCTCGCTAAGCGTAAATTCATCGGGCAAAAATTCCTTGGCAATCGAGGTTAGCAGCATTTTGCTGCGAATTTGCTCCAGCGCATCACCAATGACCTCTTGATGGTCAAAGGCGAGCTCAAGCCCCTTGCTCCCCAGCTCCGATACCGTGAACAGGCCTACATCTGCCGCATCATCGGAGGCCTTGCGTTCGACCAAATAATCCTCATGGACAAGAGCGAAAAAAGCATGGGAGATGATCCATCCCCGCGGGTCACGCCCCGGCTTGCTGTATACATTGAAATATTCCATATGGACAGCATTCACTCCGGTCTCCTCTTCAAGCTCTCTTCTCGCCGTTTCGTACATCGATTCCTGATCATTCGAGAAGCCTCCAGGCAAGGCCCACATCCCTTCATAGGGCCATAGCTTTCTTTTGATCAAAAGCACCTTCAGCTCACGTTTTGGCAATGATTTGGTTGCCCGGTTCAAGATTTCGGTAGTGATGGTAAAAATAACAATATCGGCTGGCGCACCATCTGGTGTGCGATATTTACGGGCTGTATAGTTGGAAGCATTCTCGTCAACCAATTCGATCACTCCTTATTGTCATATCAATATATTCATTATGACACATACAAATAGTTTGTCAATCTTTTTCTCTTTATCGCAAGGAAGCACCAAAAAGACCGAACCTGTTAAAGGAACGGCCGAGCAGGTACTCACACACCTTTCACATCACAGCACGTATTGGTTTTTACCGCCCTCTTTGGCTTTATACATCGCAAGGTCTGCGTGCTTCATTAAGGCTTGCGCGTCCTCACCATGGTAAGGGTACAAGCTGATGCCTATACTCGCACCTACTGTACCTTGCTGCCCGTCCAATTCAAACGGCTCCCTCAGCACATCCAATATGGCACCAGCCACTTCCTTGGCATAGTTGGTATCCTCCAAATCCGTAAGGATCATCGTGAACTCGTCCCCACCCAACCTTGCTACCGTATCCTCCGGTTTCACACAGGTTAACAGCCTGCCTGCCACACCCTGCAGCAATATATCTCCGGCATCATGCCCCAGCGTATCATTCACCTTTTTGAAGCCATCCAGATCAATGAATAACACGGCAAGCCTTGAATTCGTCTCTTTGGCATGGAGCGTTGCCTCGTTCAATCTTTCGGAGAACATCAATCGGTTAGGAAGCTGCGTCAAGGCATCATGAAACGCTTGGAATTTCATTTTTTGTTCATATTCCTTGCGCTTCGTAATATCCTCAATCATGCCTATAAAAAATTCAGGCTCATCATTCACTCCACGAACTAAAGAAACGATCGAATTTCCCCAAACGATGCTTCCATCCTTATGTAAATACCGCTTCTCCACCTGGTAGTTCGTCCGTTTTCCATCCAGCAGCTCGTAAAATGGACGTACTTCCTTTTGCACATCCTCGGGATGGGTCAGTCCGGACAGCTTTTGCTCTTGGAGCTCCTTCTCCTCAAAGCCTAGCATTTGCTGGAAGGCTCCGTTGGCTTCCAATGGCCTCTGGGTCAAATCAATCCGGGCTATGCCCACCGCAGCGAATTCGAATATCGTCCGAAAAATTCGCTCCTGCTGCACAATTCGGTAATATAGAATGCGTATTTCGTACAGCAGGGTTCCCAAAACCAAGGTAGCCGATAATAAGCTATTCATCCGTGTCGCATACCAGCCTATACTGTAACGGCTGCCTGAGAACAAGCTTAAGGTGACATCCAACAACGAAGCCAGCACCGCGACGGTTAGCCAAAGCTGGACGACTGTGCGACCGCGGGCAAACCAGGCAAGGCCGGCCAGTGCCAGCAAATTCAATAGCCACACCACCGGACCCACACCCGAGGTGATCATGATTCTGAAATTATCCTCCTGGATAACTTTCGGCAGCACCTCATCCGCATGAAGCGATAGCAGGGTTAGGCCAGCAACAAGTAAAGTGACCGTTCCCAGTGTTAGCCATAACCCGAGCTTGGCTTGCTTGGAGGTCAACCTGACTTTTTTGAACTTGGTATCCACAAATACGTAGAGGAACACCAGTAACGGAAATCCACCGTGCCAGAACACCCATAGCCAAGTTGCTGTCTGGGTTCCTGCGTTAAAGAGGCCCGTTTCAGAAAACACGCCAGGAAAGGTAAGAAGATGCGGAATCGTAATCAATCCGGTAAATAAATAGGCAGAGGAAAGGATTAACAACCCCGGTGACCTCGTTACCTGAAATTCGCTGAGCATCAAATAAGCGGTAATCCATTCACAGAAAAATACAGCTGCGATAAAAGCGGGTAAAAAAGCTTGAATCGTTGCACCAGGAGCCTGGGCATAAGGAAACACGACCACAACAATGAGCAGCATCATAAAGGTCATCACAGTCGCTGCGGCTCGCTGGTAATACGTGGATCTGGAATAGGTAATACTCATCGGTGCATCTGTTTGTTTGTTAGTCGCCATCCGCTTGGTTTCCTCCTCCTGCTTGTCCCGAAGCTTCTTGCGAATAAATTCATAGATTCCCGAGATCATAATGACTATAGAAAGCATGCCCAACGCATACGGAGCTAACAAGGGGATGACCCTGAGGTCGGATATATGAATAAGCCGTAAAAACAAAGGATACAGCAGCATCAGAACAATAAAAGCGCCCAGTTTCATCGAAGTTCTCCTTGTGATTTAGTCAGCGCTAGTATAACACCCAGCCCAATTGAAGAACAAATATTAAATATATTAAAAGCGCTTACATTTCCAGATTTATTCGTGTTATAGTAGGAGTATCATGAACAAAGGGAGTGAACTGCATGCTTATGCGTACAACCGAGTTTTATGAATCATTGCCCGCCAAATGCTGTGATACCTGTAATGAAACGATGGAAGAAATGGCTGACTGCTACAGCAGTACCTGTATCAAGTGCCAAGGGATAACTTTTTATCCTTTAAGTCCCTTGGCAGCAACCGGAGAAGCCTTACCCATAATGAAGCGACCGCTTATTGAATAAAGCTGAATGTCATACCACGAGCCCCTTCGACCATTTAGCTCTAAAGCTGAACGGTCCGAAGGGGCTTTTTTCGCGCTAATCGTTTTCTACCACTCTGCTCACTTGCCCCCCACATTCTGCGCAGCTCCCTTTTAGCACAAGGCCTAGCCGTTCACTGCTTATCGTATAGTCCCGAATGATGACCGCATTTGAGCAACGGGCACACCAAACGTTTCCGAGGATTTTATCACGTGTTGCCGCTGGTATCTCCATCCACTTCTTCCATACGGTTAGCTGCACTACACTGCTGTCATCCCTGCGATCCTCATTCCGAAGAATGGTTAACAGCACATGGGATTCTGTAGAAAGCTTCGCACCTAAATAATCCTGGATCTCACTGGACATTTTGTAGCTTTCCACCAATAGCTTCATCAGATCCTGCTTTGACAATTGATTCAGCTTGCTTTTCAGCTCTGAGATTTTCATCTTCGTTTTTTTATCGCTCATCGCTTTCACCTATCCTTTAGATCATTGTACCATGCCCTTCCTTACAGTGTTAGATGTATGTACTTTCCATAGGCGATTAAGCTGGTTCGAGTAGACAAGGGACGGGTATTAACGGTATATTGTGAGAGATTCTTAAACATTATGACCCTGGAAAAAGTGAGGAACGAACATGACATTTCAGTACGGCTCAGACGACCCTTCCATTAAAAATCCGTTCAAACGGGAAGGCATCCTTTATTTAGCGAGCGGCACGATTATATTGGCACTAGGGATTATTTCCTTGTTTGCACTACGTAATCAGATGGTAGCAACCGGACAAGCTGCCGGCTGGCTTAACCTGGCGATCTGCCTTATTCTGTTGGCCGGTGGTGTAGCCTATGTGACGAAAGGGCTGCTGCAAATATTCCGTTTCTATGTAGGACGCGGCATCCCCTCAAGCATTAGCAAAAACGAAGCTCGAAGCGAGAAACATGTGTATGAGGCGGGAGTGGCCTACAGCGCCGAGGATTTGGATCAAATGCTGACCGGGCGAAAAAATATTACCTTTCGTGAGCCCTCTACCTTGCTGGATCGTATGGTGTACAGCCTGTATCCGAAGATGCTGTTCCTGCCTTACTCCATGCGCAACTATTTACATGTGCTTATCCAAAACACGGGTTATTCCTTAATTGCTTTACTGATCTATTTGCTCGCCCTGTTATCAAGCTCACTTGGCCTCACCCAGCTCACTAACTCCTCTTTCAGCAGCTGGCTTGGAATTGGCCTGGCCTGTTCCTTATTGCTGATGTGGCTGTTTAATACGCTTTCCGTCAAGCATACGCATAGTACGCGATTATTAGGTGGCAAGGGCAGAATCGTATGGGTGATTCTCCTGAGTATACTCATTCCTGCAATCGGCGAAATCGCTTTGCGGCAAGGCGTACAGTTTCCAGAAGCTCCGGTCGGACCTGCACTACATCTGATTGCCTTATTCCTGATTATTCCTATCCTTGTAGCGGCAAGCCTTACGTTGGCCAAATTCCGCTCAGAGCTGTATGAGCCGCTGACCGAGGTTTCCGAATTTCGCGAGCATTGGCAGGAAAATGTCCATCCCAAGGACTTCTTCCGCTCCTTGGACATGGAGCTTGCCAATTTGAGATACAAGGAGTATCCCAATCGGATTTACAGGGAGCTTAGCCCAAATCTAAATATGGAAGGCAGCATGGATAAGGGCAGCTTCGTTGGCGATACGATCCAAGAAACACAGCCGGTTTATGAGGAGCTGGCGTATCCTCCCCTATTCCAACAGCTCAGGCTGTATACGGCAGTTTTCGGCCACTTGCTTGTCGTGTTGTCTGCTGTGCTTTTATTTGTTACGAATCGCCAGCATATTGATGGCCTAGATGGGACGCTGCTGTTTGATGGGATTTTTTTCCCCTTGTTACTCTGGATATTTGGCAGTGCTGCTCAAACCCTCTCGCATCTATTTTGGGCCGAAATGCATTTCAGCAGCTACCTGATCCATTTCCAGGGTGAAGGCACCTACACTGAATCCAAGCTTTCTGTAGGCATGGCCATCACGGATTCTACTAGAAGCGAGAATACCTTCGTGCGTACCTCCTTCAGCCCATGGCTGCTGGTTAGCCGACTGATGACAAGCACCCAGGCCGGCTCTGGGGCGGGAAATTTGGCAGGCCCACGGTTCGTGACCAGCATGCATAGGGCTGACGATTTGCTGGACCATCTAGTTGGCAAAATCAGGCGGTATCTAGGTGACCGTGAAATCATCGCAACTACTATATCGAATAAAGACTTGGGCGCGATCCAAACCATCTATGCCTTTAATGAATCGGCGCCATCCAAGGAAGCGATCGAAAAATTGGATAAGCCCGAGCTTAAGAAGTCCATTAGCCGAATCGGCGACGAGGATGGGGATGGAAGCAATGGGGAGAGCAAGGATTAATGGCAAGCACTAATTTCGGCGTTGAGCCCATTAATACAGCAAAAAAAGAGGCAAATCGATCGCATAAGCGCGTATCGATTTGCCTCTTTATATTGCAATAACGGCTGCTGCGGGGGCGATATAACTTTTGGAGTAGACACCTTTCAACTTGGATATCCCACCCAGCTTTCACCTGCTTTATGCTTGAGTTATTCCTGTTTTTTTGCTTTGAAAATTTCGCCAATAGCTCCAATGCTGCCCAGCGTTTCAATGGCGCTAGTTGGGATGAAGATTTTGTTAGCAGGTCCTTTGGAGATCTCAGCTAACGTCTCTAAAGAACGGTAAGCCAGCACGTTCTCATCAAGCCCCGCGGATCGAAGCAGCTCAATGCGATTCTTCTCTGCCTCGGCAACCGCCATAATCGCCTTCGCCTCACCTAATGCCTCCAGCTCCTGGGCTTGCCCCAAGCCTTCTGCTTGGCGAATCCGTGCTTCCTTATCACCCTCAGCCTTGAGGATCTTGCTTTGCTTGTCGCCTTCCGCACGTAAAATCATATCCTGCTTGGCCGCTTCCGCTTCCAACACAATTGCACGTTTACTCCGTTCAGCTTTCATCTGCTTATCCATTGACTCTTGGATATCCAGCGGCGGCTGAATGTCGATAACTTCGACACGTTCAATCCGTACGCCCCATTTTTCCGTGGCTTCATCAAGCGCAATCCGAATTTCGCTGGAAATCTTTTCGCGGCCGGATAACGTTTCATCCAGCTCCAGCTTACCGATAATTTGCCGCATCGTGGCCGTGCTAATATTACGCACCCCATATACGTAATCGGAAATGCCATACGTAGCCTGCTCAGGTCCAACCACCTGGTAAAAGATGATCGTATCGATCTTTACCTGTACATTATCCTTCGTAATAACCGTTTGCGGGGGAACATTAGCCTGCTGCACACGCAAATCATGATGGATACGCACCTGGTCGATAACCGGAATCAGAATATTCAACCCCGGTGTAAGCAATCGGCTAAACTTACCTAAACGCTCAACCACCGCTACTCTTTGCTGTGGTACAATTTTAACAGTCAGTGCAATAAAAACAATCACAATAGCCACAATGACAATCGTAACAACCGTTCCCATTTAAATGATACCTCCCCATTTTTGGACTTCCACTATCGTATTACCTCGTTCAACTACGATGACAACCTCATCCTTGGCTAAATATTCATTGGAAGAGGCGCTCCACGTTTCATTGCCCACTTTTACAATGCCATGCTTTCCAGGCTCGATTGCCTCCAATACGACGCCTTGCTTCCCGATCATCTCATCAATCACATCTTTAAAACCCTTTGATGCCCGAAAGCGGCTTGTAAGCGGTTTTGTAAAATAAGTCAGGATGAGTGCGGTTATGCAACCCGCAAGTATTTGCAGCACAATCGCATCAGGAGCAAGCCATGCAATAGCCGCGGCAGCGACTGCCCCAATAGCAAGCCATAGTAAATAAAATGTAAAGGTTAGCATCTCCACAATCAGCATAATTCCACCGATGATAAGCCAGATCGCCCATAATTCCATCTTGACCCCACCTTTCTAGCTTTAACAACTTGCCTAACTCTTATTAGTTTATTCGCCAGCCACCTGCTTGTTTCCTCCTTTTCAAGAAAAGTAACATCGATTTTTAATGTGAACCGCTGTCTATTTGCGTCGAAATAGGGCGAATAGGGCAAAATGGGGCGAATTTCAGCTTTTGTTAAATAATTACCATATTTTGAAACACTTCTTTGCTACAAAAGCGTTTAAGAAGAAAAGGATCCGGTTAACTTATCATTTGATGTTTATGCGATTTTGGGAGATTCAGAAGACCAACTTATCTATAGCTATAAAATACCGCAGATTTCTGGTTCCACCCGAATGCAATCAGGATACGAGCTTAGCATTCCATGGAATCAACATGGGACGGATGGTAAGTTAATGGAGCCAGGAGCCCACAACTAGTGAGAATCAGCGTTGTCGTCCAAAAAGCTACCTAGTTACTTATCAATCATTTCGTTTAATAAACTTCAATACCTCGATCCAGTCTGCCGTCCAACACGGTGTTCAAGAAAGCCAGCTCCGTAGCCGTCATGGTTTGATCAACAATCTTTTGCATCCAGTCCCAGCCCAGTCGCTCCTTGTTATATGCGTCCCCCATGACCTTGTAAAGCATATCCCACTGCCATGGCTCCAATTTCATCGGCATATTATCCACGTCCTCTTCTGCCCGCAGGCAATCGATATATTCGCTCACAACGTCCTGTACAAATGCGCTAAAGCTCTTGTCCAGCAGCTTTAGCGCATTCATCGGGTCTATTTTACGTGTTGGGTCAAGGATGTGATGCCCCGTTATGCACGTTGCCGGATTTAAACCATTTCGGTAGCAGCTATAAGCCAGCACCCAAATGTAGCGCTTATAGGCTTCAACCAGATCAACAGCGCCGCCATAACAAAGCTCTACGCCACCGGCTGCGTCGTTCGCATCTGCTCCGAATATCCCGTTGTCGATGACCGGATTGTATCGGACATGCCAAGCTTTCTCAGGCAATGCGCTCAGGAAAGGTATGCACTCGATAATCTCTTTATCGTCCACGAAGATATGTGCCGAAGCCTCCGCTTCGTTCCGACTTCTTTCGTAGTAGCTGACATTGCCTGCGGCTGTCGATCCAGGGTTTCCGGTATCGTGCGCTACCATTAAACGGCATGTATTTAGTGAGATGCAAGGGCGCCGCATGCTGGGGCCGGTCAGGTACCTTTCGACGATCGGATATTTAAGCTTAAACTCGCTCATTCGCGTCGCTCCCCTTTGGCTTTACAGATGTATTAAAGTCCTGCACCGCCTTTTCTATGGCTGCCTGTATCTCCATCATAGAAAGCTGGATGCCTGCCTCTTTAAGTCGAGCCGCTACATACGCTTCAGCCGCATGCAGCTTTTGCATCCCGTTAGCCTCTTGGAATGTTTTTTCTATTAAAGCCTGCGCCTCATTGGCGATACGGTATAAGGCTTCCCTTTGTGACGCTGTGGCCCGGCTGCTCAGGAAATCGTCTGCTTTTTTACGCAAGGTTAATAGCCCTGCAAGAACAAGGCTGGTAAGGATTCCAATCACAGCTTGCAGAGCCAGTGTGATATACGGTTGAATCAGCTCCATTGTATTCAATCCTTTCGGTCTATTTTTCTTAGGTAGATAAACAGGTCGTACCGTCTCGTGTAGGTCACAATCGCCAAGCTGGCCAAGCCAATCGTTGTGCCGAGTTGCGCGATTGTCCATGCGCTGGTTTGCAGCATCTTGACCAGTGTGTCATTCCATTCCAGCACGGTTGCGGCGCGAATCCAAATCACCGTAACCATTTTGAAAATATAAGCCGTAATAAAAAAAAGCATCGCCACCATAAAAAGGTTGACGACACCCGTTTTAACGCGATCCTTAAAATAAGCGCGATGCGCGAACACAATGTACAACGCGCAACTGAGAGAAATCATATATAACGACAACAGCACAAAATCAATAACCTCAATATCATGGCTCATGGGGCTCCTCCTTCATGTACAATAAATGCCGGGCGATCCCGTTGGCTTCAGCGATCTGCTTCAGCTCATCGCCCATATCCTTATACCGTCCTATTGCCAAGGTTACGCGCTGGCTGCTTTGCTCGATCCGTTTCTGCTGATCCCGAAGCACAGGAATGCGATGTAGCCGCGTCAAAATGTTCTCTTGCAGCTGGTCCAGCCAACTGAAAAAGCTTTTTCGTTTCACGTTCATCCTCCCCTATCCCCGGAATCATCTTTTTTCAACCTGCTCAGCGTATCCATAATGGGTTTCATAATCCCTCTTCTTTCCTCATCGAGCATAGCCTGTAGCCGGTCCCTATCCTCCTCCACACGCTCCAGCAGGTGCCTGGGGACAAGGTCGCCGCGAACAAGCATACGGCCTACAACCAAAAGGACAATCAGCAAAATCATTAACAAAATTACGGCTAGCCCATACTTTTCAGCCAGTTCAGCGATTTTCTCGATCTCGGATAATCTGCTTGCATCCAAGGGGCTCACCACCTTTCTACCCGTTTCGGGCCTAAAATAACAAAAGCCCCGATTGCTCGGGGCGTGTGCTTTATTGTGGTGTTACTGCATTACTGCCAGTGGCTTGCTTGCCGTTCTTAATTGTCACAATGCCACCAGATCGGCTGATGCCATGAGCCATTCACCTCTCCTCCCACTGATTTCAATTAACAGCCACATTAAAAAAACGCACCATTGATCATTCCCCACTTTTAGGCTGATCGGCAGCGTTTAAAGCTTGCTCTACTTGTTGCCTAATTGTCGTTGGCACATCTTCTATCGTGCGCCTGCCTGCCCTTATAAGCTGCACGGCTGCCGCAATCATGCGTTCATCCAAAGTCAAGATGGTTCACCTCCCGCCATAGTTGCCTGTATGTCCAAAACGGTAATATAAACATCGAACAGTGCGTCCATGGTGTCCAGGTTGGAAATCTCGGTATTGGCTAACTTATCGTTTGTTTCAGCAAGCTCCGACTCCAACCTTACTATTTTTTGATCCTGTGTTTCTGGCTGGAGGGTGTTCTGGATCGCGTCCAGTTCCTCTTGTGTAAGCCCTTCGCCCCATGTTTCGGAGTCCAGGTCAAACTTCAGTTTATACAATCCTTCTGGCGGACGGATCGCGATACGATAGCCTACTAGGACAGGCTCTACAGCTTGGCCTTCTTCGTTTGGTTCTGCTATTGCGTAGATAGGAAAAACGCCTGTCACCTCATCGGCAACAAGCGTCACGTCCGTCATAAACCCGTCTAGGTCGATTACGATTGCTTCTTTCATGGTTTACCTCCTCCTTTAATCTAACTCATAAGTAACGTTATCCAAGTAAACCGCAACATTGTTGAGATTTCCACCTTGAATATACAACTCGCCATTAGTGCTAATAAGTGCGGTCGTGACAGTCCATGGAGAATAAGAGACAAGCATCACCGATTTTGTTTCTTTAGGCTTGTATGGAAGAATGCATATGAAGGTGTTCACGGCGAATGCGCCGCTTTTTATAACTCCCTTCATTGTCACCCTATTTAAAGGGTTAAGACGGTATCCGGGAATCGGCGTCACTCCTGTGGGATCATATGCAACCCAACCATTAAGCAAAGTAGGAGCTATCCATTGCGGCTGTACTTTCTGCGCTTTCGTATTTTCCAACACTCCTACCCTAGCCGTTACGTCTGCTAGATACGCTACCGCCATATCGACTACCGTTTTTAAATTGCTTGGGTAATCCCCTTGGATGGATTGGACGTTGCTTGTAAGGCTATATTGATCGAGTGCAAGGTAGGTTGTGGTGTATGAGGCCATCAGATTGTCGCCAACATCCGGCGTTATTAGATACCCATTGCCAATCAAGTCTATATAGGTGCTGTCCCATCTCCAAGTCTTATCAATCTTCCCGTCTTTATACGCCGACAAAAATTTTAAAACCCTGTATTTCAGCTTTGAACCGCCTGTACCATTTATATAATAATTTGCCGCATTACCTTGTATCGCTCCGCTTTCCCTTACAATCATTCCATTGCCAACTTCAATTTGGTTTAATCCTGCGTGTAGCGTGATATCTCCCTCTACCGCGATTTCCTCCAATGTGGATTGTGCTAGTTGGTATTGGAGTTTGTAGGGTTTGTACGTAGTACCAGTTGGCGGATTTGTTGGCGTTACAATAACGTTATAATCTGTTCCATCTATATTGCCGCTTGATCGTGGCAATTGGCGAATCCACACTTTTGTACCAGACGTATAAGGTACATTCGAATCAGCACCATTATACATCTTCCACCCATAAAAGTACGCCGATATTTCCGCGGCCAATGGTGAATAACCTTGTCCCCAACCGCTGTCTACATTTGGGATTACAACGTAAGTTGTCCCTCCGGCAACTATAAAAGTATCTGCACTTAAAACGGCGCTGTCCACTTTAAGAACTTTACCATCATACTTAATCATTGTTTGGTTTGGTGCACCAGCTAAACCATTTGAGTATTCCACTCGTTTTGAACCCGTTATTGTAACTGGTGAATGACTCCAAGCCAAACTTCCATCCAAGTCCATCGTTTTAAACCTTGCTTGCTTAAAATACTTACCGTCCCAATGTCCCAACGTGTCGGTTATCGTGCCGTCCACATTAGATGCAAGCTTTACATCTGGAAAGAATAAGTGATCATCGGCATTTGGTTTAAAGGGTAATGCAGTAGATCCAAGGTTAAGCATAGGATTTGAAAATACGACTGCCGCTGTAGTCCCATCATAAATTAGCAAGCTCACTTGGATGGTAGTAGTGTTAGTCGGGGAAACGGCGTTAATGCCAATGTTATACACGCCAGCGCTCGTAAACTTGTTAGTAGCCGCATTGCTCATTGTCCCAACAACGACACCATATTTATCAACAAATGTAACAACGTAATAAACCCCTACACCTGTTCCAACAACTATGGATTTAACATCAATAGTCATACTGAAATTATAAGATTGACCTTCAACGGCTGGCACATTTGTTAAATAAGAACTATATCCAGCAACCGTGGTTTTCGTGTACCGTAAAGTATAAGCACTTTCAACCTCTTGCTTATCCGTAATTAGATAAGCTGTCCATTCACTAAACGGTGGCAACAAGTTTTCCCCACTCTTAATTACATACGGCGCTCGGATAGCTTGCATATCATCCACATAGGGGTAACGTGCGGCAATTTGTGTGGCTTCAACTTCCGTAACACTTGCACCTAAAGCGTCAAACTCCGCTTGTGTAATACGGAATATACGGAAACCATCAATGTTAATATTATGCCCGCTTGTTCCATCTGCGTTGACTCTGGCTAAAAAATTAGATGTGCCGGGAGTTGTCACAGTTTCTATTTTGAACGCTGAAATAAAAGGCACGAAACGCCCGGTTACTTGGGTTACAAACCCACTCATAGCGGTCACATATTTTGGTGTCGTTGTTACTCCGTTTAACATCTGCTGGATAAATAATTGAGTGGAAATGTTTTCGTTGTAAATCTCTGCGATACAAATAAAGCAATCGCCAATGGCTGGGTAAATAGATTTATTTGCTAGTGGTTGGACAATAGTATTGACTGCTGTTTTGACGATTTTAATACTATTTGTTCCATAAGCCTTGCGTGTAGCGTCTATAGTTGCCGTTCCACCGAAATATGTGGAATTAGCTACCGCTTCAAAATTACCATCCCTACCCAACAAGTTAATCAACGTCCGCCCTGCAATATTAAATAGGTTATAGGGTGTATGGTGAGGCACGTTAACAACCTGTAATCCATACCCAAGGTTTAGGGGTGTGGCTGCCGGGCTTGCTGTAACGGCTGTGTCCAAATTCGCCTGTACAGCATCTACGGTATCTTTTCGAGCTATATCTGCCGCCACGGAAGGTGCTGCGACTTGGGCGCGCCCAGCGGCATCCCGCTGGATGATTCTATTGGCCGTTGGTGCCGAAGTGGAGCCATGAACGTTATTTGTTTGCGCTATATGCCCAGTTAAGTCTGCATCTAAACCTTCCACTTCAGATGCCTCTGCCGCCTTCTCCTGCAGCTCCTTCAACGCCTCATAGGTTTTGTTCTGATGCCAATTCAACCAATCTGCTGGCGGCTTTTCACTGGGCTTCCAGCCTTCATTCCGTTTTGTTGAAGGCGGCTTAATTCCGGTTGCCTTCCATTCAGGTAATTCCTTTTCAAAAGCCATACAGTCCACGCTCCTCGATAATATGGGTCCAGCTTATATCGGCAAATCGGTTTCCTCTGCCGGGGTAAATACTGCGCCAAGCGTCCCGCCAGTAAGCTGGTCAATGTCGGCGAAACCCGCCGTCGGGTCCAGCTCTTCATCGCTGCCACTAGCAAATGAAAAAGTACCCTGCAGCTCGACTGCATCCACTCTCACACCAGCGGCAACTGTCTTTTGAATGATTCGGGCAAATTGACGTAAATCGATTTCCGAATCGCTTATCCGGCTTAAGGGCAGACGCAGCAAAGAGATCGCAGCAGGCTCGGGGTCAAAAGAATCCATAAACTTCTCATGAATTTCAATCTCTGAATACTCAGCTTTTACGGACAACGCTATAACCCTAATTACCGTGTTGATATCTCCACGGGACAAATTTCTCGCGATTTTGCTCTTGATTAAAACACGATACGCCTGATCCGTTGCGGCTCCCCGGGGCTGGGCAACATTTTGCCCAATGCTGTCGAGCGTTGACCCTTGCGCCAAATCAATATCCCGCCACAGCTCCATGGTATCCAAGGTTTGTAGCAAGTCGTTAAGCTGGATGTTCAAGATAGACATCAGCTTGCCTATACGGCTTTGCGGATCTTTATCGTAGTTATCTGTAAGACGCCTGAGCATATCAACGACATTAAGCATGGCTGACCACCTCAATATCGCTGTATACCACCTGTGCCACCTGGTTGCTTAAAACCGCAATATTTCCCGCACTGTATCCACCAGTTGTAGCTGCCTCCAGCTCTACATCCTCAACGCCCTCAACTTTAAAAATCGCACTGATCAGCTTCGTATAAATCACATCATTACCCATCCCCAATCCGCTATAAAGCGATCCATCCGACGCCTCACCGCCGATATAACGGATGAGAGCTGTACGAATTTGCTCGTCTCCGTCCGCAGGATATTGATCATTTCGGGTAATATTTACACGCAAATGAATAGCGAGCTCTTCGGCATAGCTGAATTTGATGGTACGCTCCAGGCCTGAAAGGTCCGTTACGATGCTGGATACATCCCCGTAGGTCTCAATTCCCGCAGCCTTGGTATCCAGAATACTCTGGGCAATGGCCTGCGAATCACCGCCCAATACATAGGCTTGAAAGCTTTTGCCTGGCCGCCCGGCAGAATCGGTTACAAGTGTTGTATTCTCGATAACCGTGGCTGCTCTTACATCTGCAATGCGAAGCAAGGCTCCCCGGATCGAGTCCACCGTAGACGCACCGCCACCCGATACAGAAAGCTGGAATCGTTCACGAAACTCCGAATCGCTTTCTTTTTCTCTTCCTCCAGCAGCAGCCGTTCCATTAGCCACAGAGGTAACATTCGGGTTGGGGTTAACGATCTCGACGATCGTTCCAGCTGCCACATTTCCGCGTGCACCAGCTGCGGAAGCTCGAATTGGTGCCATCCCCAAGCCTGTCCCATCCAAAGTAACACCACTTAAAGTCGTAAAATAAATCCCGCTTGGCGTACGGACAGAAAATCCTGCGGCAATCATATGCCCGGCTTCACCTGTAAAATTCACGCTGCCTGTAGCAAACTGCTCTGGAATCCTGGTAATGCCTACATAAGGACCGAGACGATCCTGCTGGATACCCTGCGCAGTGTTGATGTAGGCGGAATAATAAACATCCTCTGCCTTCTCCCACGGCTTGCTAAGAAACCATGCAAAAATACGCAACAGGATTCCAAGCGGTGATCGCTCAGAGGTATTAATCGTTTCTCCATAAACCTCGCGCGCCTTTGCTTCCATCTCTACAATCAGGTCGGCATACCGTTTGCGTTTGAATCCTTGGCTATCCAACATCCTGCTCCACCTCACCTTCCAGCTTTTCACCATTAACCGCAGTTGCTGTAAACCGCACAACCAACGTCCGGTTCTTTCTATCGAAATCAAAAGCGATGCTATCGACCGTCTTGATACGCGGCTCCTGAAACAATCCCTGCCGAATCTGCTCGCGCATCTCCTCTTCATTCTGGTTTTTCTCCAGAAAGGCCATAAATGTAATCCCTAAATTCCGGTTTAGAAACCACTCTGCCTTATTCGTTCCAAGCACATTTTTCACGCATTGGGCAAGCTCTTCTTTTCCATCAATCATCACAAGCTCTCCATGCTCTATAGCCAGATCTCCATTAATTAATTTAAAAGACTCCATGGCAGCACCCCCACGATAACAGCATCATTTTTACTGTGTTTACGTTTACTATCCGGTGTGGCAATCTGTCCCAAAAGTGTGTTCTTGATCTCCATATCAGCGCAGACAACTAGAACCACATCACCAACCGCTACTTTAGGTATAAAAACTGCTTCACTCTCCATCATGGTGACTGTACGCTCGATACCCTCATCAATAATCGTTTGCTCATGCTCTTTGACTGTACTTTTTTGCCCAAGCATCGGCACATTTTGGATCACTGCCGGCTCCACTGTACCCACTCGAATCAATGGTTGAACAACGGCTTTGCAGCTTCCCACATCAAAGGAAATGACCTTACAAGGAAAGCATACATAAAGATCATTAATGGCTTTATCCAGCATTCCAGAAATAAAAACATTCGCCGCACTTCCGGGATCGACTACACTCATGGAAAAATCCCCTCCATCTCGGTCACAAAATCCGATCCGTTGTACCTGTGCGAGCCTTTTCTAATATGCAAGGTTACATCCTTATGGCGCTTTGAATTAAGTTTTATAACCGAAGCCGTTGTAACTCGATGCTGCAGCTGCGTTTTGAGCTTCATGACTTCGAAAGTCCCTTCTGTTGAAGCTTCTGGTTGACCTATCAATCCCGTATTAGCAGATATATCAATAAGGTCATCAGCTCCTTCACGTAGATTACGAATATATAGCCTGCCTTTATTGATATAGGCACTAGTCCCGCAGTCTGCTGCGAGCTTCTTGATAATATCTGTAATTTCCCCAGTTGCTGTGTAACCTCCATCATAACGTACATCCTGGTTTAAATTCATTTGTGCAACCTCAAGTCCTAGTTGACCGGCCATCTCTTCCAAAATTTTACTGGCCATCGTTCCTTCTGCATAAGCAATATCCTCCAGCTTGCGACTGGATAAGTTTTCAGAATCCAATACATAAATCGTTGTCGTTTTATCCACCCCACTGAAGGCGGTCGTAACTCTGGATATGAAGCCTTGTAAAATTGCCCCCGTATTCCCCTCGTATCCTGCATTCACAATTAATTTTTCATCACTTTTAAAACTTCCTATCGTAGTATCAGAAAGGTTGAAAATTTTAATTTCACTTTCATTCGGTAAAAGATCGTTGTCGAAAGGGACAGTAAACTCAATAGTAAAATTTTTGTTGGATAAACTCACATTCCCTGCTTGAATCTCCACAACACGACCGAAATTAACCATGATCCACCTCCCAATCCACCACAAAAAGAAACACGGTTTCACCCAATGTTTGTGCATTAACCTCAACGTTATTTCCCGATTCATCTAAAGGAATGAGCCCTACTGCTGGAAACCTTGCATCAGCGATATCATGAAATAAAGGCATACCGTATACCAGCTTCTCACCAAAAGCCAGTACCTCTTTATTTCTATAAAGATCTAAAGTAAAAAAATCAAACCCTGGATTGTAGTGAACTTCCATTTCATAAAGGACATTAGACAATGAAATTTCAAACCTATAAGGAATTTTTTGTTTATCGATGTCAATAATTAATCCCATACGGACTCCTTCCCTGCGCTACTGCTACTGCTGCTAGTACCTTTAGCGGCCGTTTGCTTCCTTCCCAAAACAAGAACAGGCTGCTCTGCTGCACGTATCGGAAGCGGCAATTGTTCTATTGTGGAAGTTTTAGCTACAAGAACTTCTTTAAGTGTCGCGGAAAAGGATAATCCGTTCGATATTTGGTGGTTATGTGTGCTGCGAAAGCCTGTAAGGATGCCTACAAACTGGTTTCTGCCAATATACTCAATGATTGAACCTGATTGCAGCAAATTCAAAATATTTTGTCTAATTTGTGCTGCATCCTCACCGACAATAAACCCACTGATATTCATTGTTTTTGCTTTTGGGCGCACATGATCCAGAAGGTCTATTCCATCCTCGATGGGTTGCTCCGTTACATCAATATCATGGGAAGGCTCTTCCGACTCAACGGTTACATAATTACCGTTTATAGTTGCCATGCTTCACCTCCCACAATTCCTTGCCTGCGTGCTGCGCTCTCGAAAACTTCCTGAATCGCCAGCTTGACACGCTCGGCAATATCCTGGGCTGTTGACCCGCTGCCATCACCATTAACAGTAATGTTGATAACAGGGTTGATTTCTGTTTTGGCAACGTTATTGGGTGCAGAAGAAGGGCTGTTATAGGATGCAGCAGATATGGCAGATGCCTTGTTAAAGGACGGATCTAGACCTTGATCGGAATTAATTCCTACATTCATCATTCCTTTATCGTATGGTGTAGTAGCTGCTGTTACTATCTTTGTGGAAGAAGCTCCCACACGATTCTCACCATCTTCAATTCCCTCAGCCAATCCTTCAGTTGTCCAAAACCCTATCTCCATCATCACTTTTGAAGGAGATGCGATGCCAAACATACCTTTAAATAAGGATACTATACTATTTACAAGCGAACTTAGGTATTCTAAAATTGCTGGGGCTGCATTCGAGATTCCAGCTATTAATCCTCTTGCTAGTTCAATTCCCAAATCAAACATTTTGAAAAAAACATTTTCAATAATTGCTCCTATACCAGGCAAAATACTTTTTAAAGTTTCCAGAAACGTATTCCACGCTCCTGAGAAATCGCCAGTTATGAGTTGCAAAAAACTACTTAATAATCCACCAATAAGACCAGCCACAAAACTAATTAAGTTGTAGGTAGTGAAAAAAAACAAATATATCATGTTCCACACATTCAAAAGGGCGAGTTTAACTGTTTCCCATATAACCGTAAGAACAGCTACAAATATTGAACTAATATTAGGCCAAACAAAAGCCACTATTTGCAAAATATACGGCATTATCGTGTTAAAATAGGCTCCAATTGCAGAAAAGTAACTCATTACAGAATTAAACACAACCATCGCTGTATCACGAATGCCAAACATGTTGTTATTCCAAGCATATGCCAAGATCGCAACATATGCAGCAGCGAGAACAACAGCAGCGATAAAAGGCAATAGCGGTGAGATAGCAGCCCATCCTGCTGCTGCCACGCTCCAAAGTGCAGCAGATAAAGCAACACCAAATGCAACAGCAACCACCCCTATAACGGGGCCTAAAATTTTAAAGTGTTTGTCAATAAATTTTATGGATTCAGTTATACCGTTGAGAGCCCCTATAGCACCCTCGCCTATCGAATCTAAAAATTTATTAATAAATGGCATTAGCTTATCAAAACTTCCGGATAATTCAGTAATAGCATTCTCAAGTATCGGAATTGCTTTACCAGCCCATTCAAGCATTTTGCCACCTAAAGGTTTAAGTGCACTTGTTATACTTTTCTTTAACACTTCAAACTTATCGCCCAGTGTTTCCGTATCTGCCGATGTTTGCTCAATAATCCCGTGGGAATTCTGCATCTCATCAAGCATTGTACCTATTTCCAAACTGCCATCCCTAATGGCTGCTGCCATACCGGGACCTGCCGATTCTCCGAATGCTTCCATCGCCCAAGTGGTAGCTTCAGTAATCGTTTTAGCATTTTTGATTTTATTTAATGCATTTTCAAGCGCTTTAGGCGTATCCTTTACGCCGTGCTTGGACATTTTTCCAAGTGCTGTCGAGAACGAACCCAGAACCATATCAGCGTCCAGGCCATTATTCGCCCATTGTGCGATGAGAGATGCACTAGTATCAAAATCAAAACCTAGGTTTTTCATGGGTCCACCGAATTTAACTAATTTATCTGAAAGTGTGTTAATGCCCATTCCTGATTTTTGCGAAAGAAAATATAACTTATCGAAGATTTCACCACCTTGGTCGGCACCTATACTCCAACTCTGCATAGCACCTGTAAGAGAAGCACCAATTGTACTTGTACTCACCCCTGTCAAAGAACCTAAGCTCAATATTTTTCCCGACATATCCTCTAAACCTGTACCAGTTGCACCTGTGCTGTGATGAACTTCCGCCATTACGGAAGCCACAGTATTCATGCTGTCTGGAACCTTGGCTCCCACTTTTTCATAGCTTGCCATTAAACTATCTAACTCTGCTCCAGTTGCTTTAGTACCAATTTTCATAATATTAAGTGACTTTTCTGCTTCCATTGCTGCATCCCAGCTCGCAGTTCCGATCATTTTAAATGCCGAATATATCCCCGAAGCAGCAACTTGCCCCAAATTAGCTAAAGACTTTCCAAGCTTCGAAAACCCCGATTCTGCATTTTCCACACTTTCCTGGACTTCATTTGTAATATGGATGAATTGATTAAGCTGCTGGCTAACTTGTATGATCTGATTGATCTGACTGATTTGGTTAATCTGAGTATTGTGGATGTTCTGGGTATTTTGATTAATTTGAGCAACCAAACCACTTGAGTTTGTCATTGAAGCAACGTTCGCCATATCCCCTTCACCACCCTTCCCTAAAAAGAAAAGAAGCGCCCGTCAGGAACGCCTCTTCGACTTCTCCATATTTTTCTCCATCATCTCGATGTACATATCCAGTGCCGCATTGGCCTCGGCCAGATCGTCCTGGTCCATCTGGTTCAGCTCGCTGTAGGTGATATTCATATCACTCAGCAACAAGCGCCACATGGCCCAATTGCGCTCCGCCCGCTTGCGTGCTTCACTCTTGGTTATGATCATCCGAGGCTTCCTCGTCTTCGCCCTCAAGGAAACGGAAGGAGGCTGCAATCACATCGTTGAATTCTTTCTTGTCGCTGCCAAAATAATCCCAGGAGATTTTGGGCTCAACGATGACGTTTTTCATCATTTCCTCAGCCAGCTTCTCCTCCTGCGGGACACCGAATTTGTTCTTCACACGGTCGCTGATTTGTGCCGCTGCACGAACACCAGGGAATTGGAAGGTATAGGCTTTACCACTTCGGGATGTATAGTTTTTCTGCTTAAAATTGCTCATTGCTCAATCACTCCAATTTTCTTCATATTTCTGTTGCTATCCACCTGCATCCATTACCGTAATCCAACCAATTCCTATTCCAATTTAAGATCCAAGGCCTGAAATTCATACTCACGGTCTTCAGCATCCTTGCCGTACTTGCGGTCAGAAGGCTTTTTCAAAAAAGCTTCCGTCACCGAAGTCGTTTCCTTAGGATCATTGGCTGAAATAATGCTGATCGGAATCAAGGCTCCGCTGTTCGCCAGCCTGTCCAGATAAGCTAATTGCGGGCTTGTTTGCTGCAAGGTGAGTTTGATCGTACCCAAGCTATTGTTGATTTTCGTACGCACTTTATCGCCTTGGGCACCCACCTTTGTATCGTAATTGTTCTCGTCCTTCGTAATTTCGACCATGCTCTCACCAAGCCCCGTAATATACACGCCATTTACGGTGACTGTCACACTTTTGGGATCATAAGTTTTTGTAGCCATTGATATTCCTCCTTAGAATGGGATGATGCTTTGAGCTTGTATAGAATTAAATTTGGTACGATTAAAAAGGGAATCTCGCTCTAACATTAGAGAACGAATCAGGAACCTTAAAATTGGATAACGCCGTTAATTCTGGCATCATGCACGGCACCAGCAAGCTCGAAGAAAAACGAACCATCGTTATAGCTTCGCGCTGCACGGTCAGCAGGATCCACCTCTTCACGAGATTTGAAGGTCGTGCCATAGAGGCCGACACCATCCTCGTCGCTCGCGATAATGCCTTGATTGTGCGCCCGCTGCAGCACGGTTCTTACCACGCCTTCGATTTGGGCGATGCCCGCTGCCGTATAAGGCACCTTCGGTGTACTGTTCAGCAGCTTCTGAACGCCGTACTCGATGGAGAACTTCACATAATCCCGAGCATGGATAATGTCGATGTATTCTTCGTCAACAACCTTGCCTTCGGTCGTAACGGAATCACCTGCCTTCGAGACATAAGTGTTAGCGCCCAAATTGTGGATCGCCAACAGCTCAGTGCCCGACAGCTCCAACGGCTGAATGCCGGTGAGCTTTTTGAATTTCCAGGTCACGCTGCCTACAGGTGCCGAGCCTGCTGCACCTACCCAAGCCGCCTCTGGGTAATTCGTAATCGTCGTATGGTAGAGAACGGTCGTGCGGGTGTAGGTCTTAGCTTTAATATCTGCCAAGTCTGTAAGGCTTGACGAACGGGTGAAAAACTGGTGCGTGCCATCCGCTTCAATTTCATCAGCAACTGCAAGCACATCTATCTTGGCAGCAGACGTACTGACCAAGAAGTACCAATCCTTATCCATTACGGCCTGCAGATGCTCGACCAGTGTTTCCTCTGATTCACCTGTTGTTGAATTGCGGCAGCTAATGGCAATGACCGCTGGCGCTTGATCTCCTTGGGCAAAAATCGCCTGAGCCGCTTTATATTCCTCCGTACTCTCGATGAAATCCAGCTTCACGCTTGCCAAATCCAGATACTCCTTATAGCTGAAGCCACCTGTTTTTGCCCCAAGAATAAGAACCTTGCCAAAACCTAAACGCCCTACGGGCTTTTGAATATCAATAACCACAGTTACATCCTTCATTGTGTTTACCATGTTAATTCCTCCCTAATTCCAATTTACTGTTTGAATGGCGGTTTGGTTCATATCGACTACGCTGACGGTTCTAAAAGTAACGTAAAACCTATGCCTTCGTTCCCATGCACTATCCATTTGCCTATCGCGACCTTTAATCTTTCCAGCTTGTACAACCACCACATTGGCCTCTTGCTTCAACCTATCCCGACCAATGGTTCGAAACCAATCATGCATCCGTAGCGCATACTCTATGCTCTCCATCTGCTGGTCTGAGCAGGAGCTAAAGCGAATGCGGAAAGTAGGCTGCTCCGTGTGCCGCTCCGTCATCTCTTCACCAGCTTCATCCCCTTCTGCCGGAATGAAAGTAACCACTGGTGTGTTGCTTGGGAAGACGATGGGTCCTCTAAAGCTGTACGTAATGAAGGGATACGGTGTTGCTGTTTCCGTATGGATCTCCATGACTGGAATTTCCAGATGGGCACTCAAACCGTCTACAAGGGTTGAACGGATAAGCTCCAAATCAATCATCGGCTCTACCTGCTTGCCCATACAGTCGATGTCCACTTGACCTCGCTGCTTGCCCTTGCCCCAACGATGCTGAGCGTGATTTACAATTCTGATTAAGCTTGTCCATACCTTTCATCCTTCATGGCTCCTTTCCTCCCTCTTGCTATAGCTACAATTTCCTCAAATAAAAACAAGAACATTTGTTCGTATTTTTGTTCTCATTATTAGGTGGCAGTCGTAAGGGGCGCCCTTATTTTAAGGCTTGGGCTTGTACTACTTTTTTGTTCGCGGTTTGGATATAGCCTTGTACAGTGCCCTTTTTCACTCCAAGCAGCTCCGCAATTTCACTTAAGGAATAGCCACTCCCATGATGAAGCTCATAGCATTCCCGTTCGCGCACACTTAGGCTGGACAATACACATTCGAGTTGGATTCTTTGTACTTCTGAAACTTTGTCTGGCTTGCCCAACGGCTCGTTATGCTGCTGCATATAAATTTGCATTTGAAAAGGGTCGACCAGCTTTTCCCGTTGATACGCGGCTCTTCGCTCGATCCCTCTGCGGTTTCCCGGGCATCTTCCGGTATGCATCCATTCAATCGCATAGGTGAGGTCTGCGATCATTTCGGCGATTAACAGTTGCTCCTCGGGAGGGTGGCTGTTTTCTTTAGCACTGACCAGTATACGGCGGGTACTGCGGTATGACATTTTCAGCTCCGCTATACCGTTTAACCATTCTTTTTGGGTTTCCCATGTATTCATTTTCAATCAACCTCCTCTTATTTATGATACGGATAATAATTGTTGCCTACTTTATATATAATACCTTTTGGTAACGAAAAGAGCTGAAAGATTCTTACAATTTTCTATCATTCAGATTCTTCACAAAAAAATGTTGCCTCCTCATCTTCTTATGCTATAATACTAATCAACGAACATACGTTTGGTAAAGATGGAAAAACAGCCAAATTTCACCTTAAACAGCTGCTATCCTCTTATTTAGTCCTTTTGGTAACGTAAAATCGCATTTTCTCTTTACCTTTTGGCATACATACGTTATATTGTTACCAAGAGGTAACGAAGGGTAGGTTCTTACTATGGGTGAATCGCAGTTTGGCAGCTATTTGAAATCAGTCCGGTTGCAGAAGGGCATCAGTGTTAACCAATTAGCATTTGATTCGGGTATTAGCAACGCACAAATTTCCCGTATAGAAAATGGCCTTAGAGGCATTCCTAAACCGGTAACGATCCGTAAGCTTGCTGAGGCTTTAAAGGTGCCTTATGAGGAAATGATGGACCAAGCTGGCCATATAAGGGAGGAGCGGATGCATGAGGTTCCTGCTTGGGCTACGCACAAAGACAAACGGGATTTCAAAAAAATGCTGGAGGAGGATGGTGAGGTGATGTTCGACGGCATGCCAATTAATGATGCTGACAGACAGCGGATTATGGATGTCCTGACTGGATTTTTCTGGGAAGCCAAGCAAATGAATAAACACAAAAAACCTCACGATTCCGACAACTTGCCTAAGCCGTGAGCTCGTAGGTTTTAACTGCCTTACTAATTGAATTAGCTGGGTGATGATCATGGACGATATCGTAATAAAGCTTATTAAGCGACATAAAACCAACTGCCCTTTTACGATTGCGCGGGGGATGGGCATCCAGGTTCGGTTTCACGATCTCGGCACGAATACCAGAGGCGTCTATTACCGCAAGCTCCGCCGCAGGTTTATCGTGATCCACAACCAGCTTTCCCAGGAATGGCAGCGATTCGTCTGTGCCCATGAGCTTGGGCATGACCGCCTGCACCGAGGTGTTAGCCGATTTTTCTTGGAGGAGCATTCGTTTTTTAACCCTGGCAAGTTCGAAACACAGGCTAACCGCTTTGCCGTGAAATTACTGTTAGCCAACAATGAGATCCAATCCGAAGAAACGACCCAGCAATTTTGCTCACGGCATGGCATTCCTGAGGAAATGCACAAATTTTACTGAAACCGATTGTGGTTATTTCCGCTGAAATCACCCGGGTTTCCTAGCTTTTGTGCCGTTTCCTCATAGATTTTCACAATATTCCGTACTTTGTCAAACTCCTCATCGTTTGGCCCCATACCATCCATGAACATCCGCTTCAAAATTTCTTTATAATAAGTGACTCTCCTAAGGACAAGGCTTCTTTCCTGTTCTATAACCTGTTCAAGCGAATTCCCCTGAATAAAAGCATCCAAATCCTCTAGGTCGTCCGTAGCTTCTGTAACTTCTGAGATTTCTGGAATTTCCGGAATGGCTGGATGGTTTCTATTGACGGTGCCAGCTCTTTCGCCCATTCCGCCACGCTTTGGCATAGCAGGCTTCTCGCGGTGCCCAAGGTCAATCGATGAATGAATATTTGATAGCAGAATCCGTTCCTTGGCGAGCATAACCAGGAAGATTTTGTTGGAAAACATCTCCGCTATAACTAGCCGGCTCATTTCTTTATTCCCCAACAAGATACCCTCGAAAGGATGAAGGATCCATACATCATCTCTAAGAAAGAGATTAAAGGTGAACCACTCTCCACCAAACAAATACCGCAAATGTATCGATGATTCGGTCATAACCTCGAATTCAAACTCTAGCATATTCCTGCCTCCGATCAATAGGTACTACCTACATAGTACCAGATTCAACAGGATTCCGAAAATAACACCTCGATCAATCATTCAACATAGCTATGGAATTAGCCTTCTCCCTCCCTGCAATTAGGATTAGTGTGATAATAAAACCGAACGCCGTTAACCCTTCAATCATATCAAACATATGCACACCCCGATCTGCTTGTTATTAACGACAAGATTGCCGATGACAAAACCAATACCTTACCTTATGCCTACTCGACTTGCTAGCATTCCATTTTCATTTTATGCCTATAGGGATCATTTGGTTCCTTGTAAGCTTTAGTCCACAACACAAAAATAGCCCCATTCACTCCTTGAAGTGGACGGGGCTGTTCCTTTGCCATATGAAGCCTGCCCGCTTGGATTTTATTCCAAAAAGCTCGATAAAGGCTGGCTTTGCTGCTGATTGGGAAGCGCAGCTTGTGTAGTTTGTGAGCCTGTCTGCGAGCCTGAAATACCCAAACGCTCGTTCAGCTGCTTATTGATCGCTGTCATCTTTTCCGTATGCTCACTCGCTGTTTGGATGATGCTGCGATTGGATTGCTCGTATAGATCCATCGCTGTGAACAAATCGCCAATCGCTTGATTGATAACATCCATCTGAAGGGCGGGTTTTCCCAATAAATCATTCGTTTTTTGGGTGGTTTCCTTAAGCAGCCGTGAATTTTCGGCAAACATCGTTTCCAACGTCCGGTTAGCCGAATTAACCGCATCAATCGTATCCACTTGATCCTGAAGCGCCATCGAAATCATCGCCGATACCGTGATCAGATGCTGCGTTTTGTGGATCGTGCTGTCCACCGCATCAATAAGCTTATCGTTGTTGTCGTTAATAATATCCGTCCCGGCAATGGCCTGCTGGTACAGCAGAATCATTTCGGTAAACGATTGGATACGCGTTACCACCTTCCGCAGCCCTCGCTCCAAATGTGTCTTGCGATGTGCATTCTCTGGCTTTGCAATCTCAAGCTCGAATAGCTCCTTCAGCTTATTGCCCAGAGCAATCCGCGCTTGCACATTATATACTTCCTGGATCGCTGTACGCTTCAGATTTTTCATATAGACGATATTTTCCTGTAGCGTGTCCTTGCCATTGCGCAGTGATTGGACGATTGCCGCCACATTTGTATTGACGGATTGATATTTATGCACGAAGTTTTTCATTGGCGTCTTTTTCAGCAGCTTATCAAAAAAACTGACCTGCTTGCTTTTGTTAAGCGCATCCACCTCATCGCGGAGCTTAAGTATATGATTCGTTACCTCGGAGCGTTTGCCGGACATAAGCTCGTTAACAGGCCGCTCCAGCATCGACAATGACTGTCCCGCCTTTTCCATTGTCCGTTGCCCCATATTGCCGATTTCATCCATCAGGTTGTCCAAGTTCAACGTATCCGTTGTCGCTACCCTTTGAATGAGCTGCTGGGCTTCCTGTTCTACCTTCTTCACATCCTCCTGTTTAAGCAGGACAAGCTCTGATAATGGTTGCGTTGACAATAGGATCATCCCCTAACAATTCGTTTAGTTAGCTTTGCATTTAGATTTTGGAGTTATAGCGTTGCTGAATCAAGTCAATTTTAGTCTGGAGGTCAATCAAATCCCTTTGCTCGATAGACGCGACATAAAAAGAGATTTTCGAATCAATATCCTTGAGCCCTGATAGCAAAAGCCTGCGATTCTGCTGCTTGGCTTCCCCACTCAATCTTAAAAAGGGATTAATGGCACCATTCAAATCCTTAAAAACAAGCCGATTGATATTATGGTTAATATTGCCGTCATTTAATTCCTTCAGCTGGGGAATCACTCGCCCAAGCCGCGATAACAAAGCGAGCGTCTTTTCCACGATTTCATCGTCGAGGTTGTTTTTCTGCCCCTCGGAAATAATCATATCCTCGATTACCCCTATATACTCCAAAACAGGTCCCCATAGAGGATCTGCCACAATAGGGCCATTGGAGGAGGAGCTATTGGCTGGGCTAGCAGCGCTAGCGGCAGTCTTAATAGTCCATGCAGAAGGTTTAGCCGAGGCTTCAGCAGCACCGGCACTTTCGGATGAAAGAGCAGAAGATGACGGTTTCGAGGTGCCGTCGAGTGGCTTGGGATCAGCCTTCGCAATTCCTGAATGGTGCTTGTACACAATAAGTCCAATAAAGGCTAGCAAGGACGGAAAGAACAAGGCCACAAAGGCTGGGGAAAAAAAGGAGGCAATCAATCCGATTACATATCCAGTCCCTATTAACAATGCAAATATTTGGTTGCTTGACATGAAGTCTGTGCACCTCCTGAAAATAGGCTGCCTTCCCCTCTATCATAACATAAATAGACTGTAAATTCAGACTACGTCTGCTGGTAATAGCTGCCCTTAAGAGTACATCGTCCGAAAGAGCATTGGATGACCCATTACTGTTCAGACTCTACGATGGGATCGTTATCGAGGACCAGCATCTGGGATTCCGGCCGTTGTTGTGGCCGCGTTTCCTTGGATGATAAAAAGCCTTCGTTTCCACTAAGGCATTCAGTGGAAACGAAGGCTAATTACAGCTAAATTTACACGGACTCTTCAAGCACCCGCTGGGTGGCTCCACTGGCCGTTACAATAATCGGCTGCTCCACATAGGTAGCCGTAATGCCAAGCTGGGGCGCAATCGCATCCATAGGCTGCCCAAGTACAGCTTTCACAGCCAAGTAAGGGATATTGACGCCAGAAAGGCAAGTAATATAGAGGCCACCGGACATGCGCGGATTAATCTCCAGCAGTTTAGGAACGCCCTTATTGTATTTCACTTGGATATTATACACATAAGGGATTCGGTATTCTTCGGCAAACCGCCTTGACATGTCCAGAAGCTCAGGGACATCTTCAAGCAGATAGAGGCGCCCCTCCTCTTTGCGCCGCGGGATGGCTGCAAGCCATTCACCCTCAGCCGAGGCCAAGCAATCGATGCTATATTCGTGGTCCTCCAGCATCTCCATGACCATAATAGGCTCGAAGGTCTCTTGGGAGGAGAAGGCTTCATAAGCCTGCTCGAAGGTAATCTTAAGATTCACCCACCCATACAGCTCCGCAAGCCGGTCTTGCTCCTCCACCACTACGCGAAAGCCCATGCCGCCTTCTGCATTCGTAGGCTTAAAGCATACGCTTAGCCCCTTAGCCCTTAGGTCCTCATAGGCATCTTTAAAGCCAGCAGCCGTATTCACAACTCGATATTCCGGGATTTCCACAATCCCCTTGCCACGGACAGACTCGTAAAACAAATCCTTTTCCATCAAGCTTTCCAGAAGCAAGGTATCGCGGCAGACCATCACCTTGGTGCCGATTGCCTCAAACATATCGACATAGGTAGCAATTTCCAGCATCTTCAGCCTGGGGATGAAGACATCGATTTTGTGGCGTTTACAAAAATCCAAGCAGAATTCAACATACTCGAACCCTTCAAGCACAGGCTCGGTTTCGGCATGGTCGCAAGCTTGCAAGGACATGTGCTGAATATTGGGATGTGTCCCGTATAATTCAAATTTTTCCCCATAAGGATTATTGCGGATTAAATTCATATAATGGAAAGCAACGGAAAACCAGCGATTAAACCAAATTCTTTTCATAGAACACCTTCCTTATTTACGTATTGTTCGCTATAGCCATTAATGAGGGCATGTCGTTCCAACACCTTCTCCAAAATCTCAACGGAAGCAATAATACCCGGGAGCTGTGTATAGGAGATATGGGGATGGACAGGATAATGCTTAAACAATTCTCCATGCCTTGGTGCTATCGCTTCATCTGCAGCCATCAGCAGGCTCTCGTCCAGCAACGAATCGCCCGCCGCTACAACGAAGGAAGCACCTAGCCGCTCTTTAAGATGCAGCATGGCTGCACCTTTGCTTAATGCCGCAGGAACCAGATAAATCTTTCTTCCTTGGATCGATAGATTCCAGCCTAAGCCAGCTATTTTCACTCGAAAATCCTCCAGCTCAGGCTGGGGAATGTTGTCGCGCACGACTACTAATGAATAGAAAAGATCATCCGCATACTTCTCCGTGAGCACCCATTCCTCGGATGCGATTTCGTCAAAATAAGATTTGATTTCTTCAGCAGGAGCGCTCGTCCCAGCAACTGCCGCCGTAACCGCTTGCTTCCACTCTAGATCGATTTGTCCATTAACGAGGATTGTTCCCCCATTGCTGGTGATCGCATATTTCGGCTTCACCGTATCCTTAAAAACAAAAATACGTTCGTATTGCACCACGGTACGCGTCGTTACCGGAATGAAAGCCATTTTCGCAGCTACTTCTCCTAGCAGGTTGATCGCATGCTGAGTCATAAATGAAATATATCGATTTTCATATAATTCAATAGGAACGGTCTGCTCCAGTGGCGTCAAAAGGCCCATGGAAGCCTCTGAATATATCAGGGTTTGATCCAGGTCGCTGGCAAATATCACTATTCAGTCTCCCCTTTTTCTAATGGCTTAATAATTCCGCAGCAGGAGTAGGTGAGGTCTGGATATACTTCTACTGGCACATTACGATCCTTAGCCAGCAGCAAAATATGGCGCAAATTCGGATTATCCAACCGATCCACAAGAATTTTCCAGGGAACTCTGCGCAGCAATACTCTTGTGGTCTCCCCAACTCCCGGTTTAACCAGGTTCACATCAGCAATCCCATAGTCCTGCTGGATCCGCAAAATGTCCTGCAGCCCTTTCCATGAGGCTTGGGTAAGCTCCGATTGTTGGAGCAAAACCGCAGCGTTTTTTTTGGCTGCCGGCTCCACTTGCTTGAAATGGTCGGAAATTTGGTCTATGAATACATTAGATAAGTCCTTCGACAACCACTCTTTATAAAATTTAGCGCCATGAAAATCTTCGGGACCAATCAGGTCATCCCGTAAAACCGTTCTGCTCATTAAGCCCGAGACCGTCGAATTCAGGCATGCACTTGGAATCAGGAAATCCTCGCGGGTGCCAAAGGTCTCCGAGCAGTAGCCTGGATCAGCCAATACAGCCAAATCATCATTTAACCGGACACCATACTTCTTCTGCATATGCGCACAAGCTTCAACCAGCACCTTGCGAATGGCACCTTTTCCCGTCCAGCCGTCAATAAATTGGATCTCGTGCCCAGGATGGTTTTGCAGCATATACTTGATCGCATTCTCATCAATACCCTTACCTCGAATAATCGATATACTATAGTGGGGAAGATCCAGCCGATAGATTTCCTTAATATATCTTTTAATTAAGATACCGATAGGCGTTCCTGCTCGTGCCAATGAGGCCAGTACTGTATCTGTGCCACGCTTACTAATAATTAACTCCGCCACAACCCCAGCGGCGATCGCTACTTTCTCAGCAGATTCATCAAGGGTTTCATGAAAAAGCTGGATGTAAGCGTCTGTAGGCTGATACTCTACAGGAAGCATTTCCGAGTAATGGACGCCGGATTGAATCGCTTCTTCACGATCCTCCGTGGCACGCTCCAAGGTTATATTGCTTAAGTCTTTGAGAAGAAACAAAACATCATTCGTACTATAGCTCCCTACTGCTGACGGGGCATGAACCGACTTAGCAAATAATTCTGCATTCATGAGCGAATCTCCTTTTTGCTTTCGTTCGCCTGCTTCATTTCTGGACTGAAATAGACAAGATGAAGCTGGGTGGTTTGTGTGCGTTCTAGGGCTTCTAAGAACGGTACGAAGGCTTCTTGAGAAACCTCTCTTTCCAAGAAAACAAACAGTTCATCATAGTGGCCTACAGGAATATTATACAAAAAGTTCAAGACAGCCGGATCTTCAGGAGATGTATAGGAGGCTCTGCTCTGAATGGCATAACCAGCGTCGTTGCTTGCGTGAATAGGACTGCGTGTTGTGGATTGATAGAGGATGCCTTCCCCCATTTCCGCTGCGATTCTCATAGGCAGGTACATAAACTCACCAGTGCCCAAGCATAAAGTGCTTTTGCCGGTTCTTTGTGTTTTCAGGAAAGCTCCAGCCGCTGCAACCTGCCTATCAAAGGCAGCATTATCGGTACAGGCAAGCCCAAAGCGACCCGATAAGCTTACATAGGGCTGATCGTTAATGTGACCGGAGGAATCCTCCGATGTTACCTGCAGATGCTCGAATTGGCCATACAGATAGTGCTTGGCCAGTTGTGAGGCATGTGTTCTTTCCAAGGCTGGCTTTCTCGTTTCATGCATATCGATAGAATCGCCAATCACTTCAAGCTCCCCTGCAATAAGCGAAAGGCAAGAAATTTCGATGCCAAGCTCCTCTTCCAAAGCGGTGAATTTATCGCGGTCCGTAGCTGATCTCCAGTCCAAAAGGCTGGCAACAATATATCTGGACCGAGGAAATTTCATTTGCAGATCGCGGATCATATTAAGCGCGGTTTTCCCCGTCGTTATTTCGTCATCCACCAGTACAACTGGCTGTGTTCCTTGGAAAAATGCAGCATCTATCGCATAACAGCGATGTGCCGTTGCATGCGAATGCTCCTCTTCGAAGCTGATCAGGGATGTTAATTCCCTAATGGATTCCCTCGTTGTATGCAAATATTGCGTAGTACCGCTGCATGCATCATACATGCTATGGCCAAGCGCCGTAGCCGTTTCAGCGAACCCGATAAATAGATGCGGCCCATTGAGGGGCAGCGGGTTATGCTTTAGCTTAGCGTATACTTGCTCTGCATATAGCGAAGGCTGTCTAATCGCTTGGACAATTTCGGGAAGGTCTACAGTCATTTCACCTTCGAAGGCATTCTGCAGCAATACGGCTAAAGCAGCCCCGCCCAATAAGGAAACATGCGGATTTACAGGGATATGCTTACCTAAAACCTTGCTTACAAATAAAAAGCTTCTTTTCTTGTTAACTCTGGCTGCCATTAGGAACAGCTCGTCCATATCCAGCTCTAAAGGGTTGCTCGTAATATGAACAATAACCTCTAGCTCTCCTTTAATTTTGTAAATATGCTTTTTCTTGCCCGAGTCGGATGAGTAAGGATGTAAAGTTTTGATTTTCATGGAGCACCCCGTATACTTTTGATCTACTGATGATTCGCTGCGCCCAATTCATATGTGGTTTGATTTCATTCATTTTATTCTCGTATTGGCTCTTCATAACACCTAGGAAACCTGTATTATTGGCCATAATGCTAGATGCATCCATGTATTCTTCGTGGGTGACGACTAGAAGGGCTTGTACAAGCGTGATGTGAGTGGGATGAATAATTGTTTTTCCAATAAGCCCATTTTCTTTATCCAATGCAATTTCCCGGATAAGCCCGTCCATAAAGCGATTGATTACCTGCATACGCAGCCTGCGGCCTTTACGTCCTAGTGCATCCTCAAAAGGGGTTTCGCGGAGTTGAGGCTTAAGCACTCTGTCGTTTTTGAAATATTCCCATACAGGTCCCGAAATGACATACCCATCTTCAATGCGGCCAAATATATTGATAATGTCAGCAATACAATCACGAATGACACTTAAATCGTAAATGGTCATGTCCGAGCTTCTGCGAATTCCGAATAAACTGGAAAAATCGGTGGCTCCAATGCGGATATTTAATATCAATTCCTTATGGGGATCCAATTTCTTTTTAATACCAATTAATGTCTCCAGCCTGCTCTCACGATAAATGACAGCGGTGGTTTCTAAGATGGGCATGCCGTACAAGGCTGGGGCAGAGGGGGATTTGTTGCGATTATAAGCAATGAGTAATTGAAGGAATTCGTCGGCGTTGTCCACCGTAAATTTGGGAAAGACGAAGCCGGTAAGCAGCTCAACATTATCGCCAATTAAGGCCAATACTGTGCTCATTTGTTCAGGTGAGCGGATACGAATGAACAGCAAGGGAAGATGATGCCTCTGAAGCGTGCCGTGCCGAACCCAAGCGGATAACCGATTTAATTGCAGCAGTAAGCATTCCTCAGCCAGCTTTACTTGATGGTCCCCAATCGCATCTTCGAGGTCAATAATCATGGAAACCAGGCCTTCATGCTTTCCTGCAAGGATGTCATCAGCGATTGTTTGTCGAGTGGCTGGTGTGTAAAGGGCAGCCCCAACAGCAAAGGAAAGCATTTCTTTATCAGATGCATTGTCAAAAGAAACCGGTAACTCATGGAAGAGGAGCTTTTCCTCTTCTTCCGAGAGGTAATTAAAATAACGCATATGATCGCTCCTCCTTCGTCTCAAATATAAGTTAAAAATATCCCTCCGGGAATGGAAGGATATTAGGTAACTATGAGTCTTTTAGTTCGATTTAGCTTGTTTATCTCCCTTTTGTTTGTAACTACTGTAGACTATCGTACCTCCAAAAATAGCAATTAGCAAGGAGAAGAAATACACATGTGGAATATGAACGCCAAATGCGGCAACGATCATCTTAAGACCGATAACAATAATTAAGATGAATGCTGCGGATTCTAGCTCTGGGAACTTCTCGATCAATTTCAGGAAGACCTGAGCGACACCACGCATCATGAGCACGCCTAGAATACCTCCAAGGAATAACACCCATACTTGCTCGCTGACACCAAAGGCAGCAAGGACACTATCGATACTAAAGGCAATATCCATCATTTCAACAGCAAACACTGTTTTCCAGAAGCCTTGGCCCTTATTCTCCACTTCATGCTCTTCCACAACTGCTTTTTTGCCGATATAAGGCAGAACCCCGTACAATTTGAATTCCAGTTTAAACAAATGGCTGATGGCAATCCATAGCAAGTACACACCACCAGCTACTTTGACCCAAGTAATTTTAACTAGGAACGTACCAATGCCGATGGCCAGGAACCGGAAAATATAAGCTCCCAGAATCCCGTAAAACAATGCTCTTTTTTGCTGCTCTTTAGGTAAATGCCGAACCATAACCGCAAGCACTAATGCGTTATCCGCAGATAACAAGCCCTCAAGTATGATCAGAGTACCTATAATTCCCCAGTTGACCGGGTCAGACAATGTGGCTACAATGTTAGTCCAGCTAAAAAACGAGCTGAAATTCGCCATAAAACTACTTATAAATTCTGTCAACGTCTACGACCCCCTTCATTCTGTTTAAACCATTATTTCGAGCCGGCTACCCACTTTAAACCCCATCTATAGGCTTCGTCCATATTTTTATGGCCAGCAAAGTAAGACACCAGCTTCTCTACACTGAAGGTCTGGTCTTGAACGTTCTCGAACAGGGCAATCGCACACATGCCTTTATTCTTCTCGTGCTCATCCATCCGTACTTCAATATCAGGTCCACCACTTTGCTTAATCGTAACAACACCATTCGCCTCAGCCCAATTGGCAGCACCCTCATAAATGAAGGCAAACACAAGCACTCGTTTGAGTTCCTTGATCATATTTCCATTAATCCTCAAATTCTCGCCCGTCTTAACGGTTCCCGTCCGATCATCTCCATCTAACGCAATAAACGGTGGACGATTAAGCGAACCAAAGGAATTCCCTAAAGCCTGCACAACACCTTTGCTTCCATCCTTCAATTCATATAAACAGGCCAAATCCAGATCGAGATTACTGCCACCGCCGAACCAGCCCGTTTTCTTCTTTTTCTGATCCCAGTTCAAATTAATTAATATTTCCCCAAGACTGCCGGAATTTTTCTGGAGGTTAATCGAGTCTCCACGTTTCTTCAACTCGATTTTGTTCAGATTGATCGAGCCTCCGACCGGGGGAACATTCGTTGCTTCACTTTTAGGGCGATTCAGGTTTAACGGCGGCTTATTGGCTGGTTTATCTGGTTGAATAACAGTCGGCGCTGCTGGTGGCTGTGGAGTGGGTGTAGGTGTAGGTGTAGGTGTAGGTGTAGGTGGTTTGATTGCCTCTTCCTTAACCTCAATACCAAAGCTGCTGCATAATGCTCCCAATCCCCCGGCATATCCTGAACCGATCGCGTTAAACTTCCAATCACTGTTATATCTATACAATTCCCCTACGACTACGGCTGTTTCGACGGAGAAATCTTTACCCAGATTATATCGAAGGAGTTCATTGCCATTTGATGGATCAATGATGCGAATATAAGCGTCCTCAATTTGGGAAAAGTTCTGTTTTCTTTTCTCCCCTTCATAGACAGTTAGGGAAAAGGCAATTTTGGCCACTTCTCCTGGAATGCTATTTAGGCTAACCGTAACTTGCTCCCGATCTACTTGTCCAGCCACATGCTGTTTGTCGCCTACCAATAGAGATACGGACCGGTTTGCACCTAACGGATTGCCGTAGAAAATAAGATCTTCATCTCGTGAAACCTTGCCATTACCCGCTAAAACAAAAGCAGAAAAATCCACTTCAACGGAATCTGCATTTCGCCAGCCCATACCAATCAATACTTGCACCAAAGAAGGATTCGTTTTAGTTAAGTCCGCTTTCTGGCCTTTTACTATCGTTATCGCCATTACTACCCACCTTTCTTAATTAATTATGAATAAGCCGGCCGCTTACGAAAAAGCACCAGCTTTTCAACTATTAATTAGCGTCCAGTCCGTAGTTTTTGCAGAGCGCCGCGAGCCCTCCGGAAAATCCGGATCCGATTGCTTGGAACTTCCAGTCTGCTCCCTGACGATAAAGCTCGCAGATAACCACTGCGGTTTCGATGGAGAAATCCTCACCTAAATCATACCGCAAAACTTCTCTGCCATTCGCTTCATCCACGATACGGGCAAATGCATTGGAAACCTGGCCGAAATTTTGCGCGCGGGTTGCTGCGTCATGAATCGTGACTGTTATGCCGACTCTTTCAACGTTCGCAGGCACAAGTGCGAAATCAATGACGATTTGCTCATCATCCCCATCACCTTCGCCTGTTCGATTATCCCCTGTGTGGATAATCGCTCCATTAGGGGTTTTGGGGTTATTGTAAAACACGAAATCATCGATACCTTTAGCTTTGCCGTCTTGATATAGAAGAAATGCCGAAGCATCCAAATCAAAGTCGTTGCCGCCATTATATTTGTTCGTGTCCCAGCCCAAACCAACAATGACTTTGGTGAGTCCCGGGTTAGTTTTGGTTAAATCAATTCGTTGTCCCTTTGATAAACTGATTGTCATATGTAAGAACTCCCTTCAAATACTTCTTTTATTTACAATAAGCCGCCTTGTAAAGGGCGGCTTATTAACCATCAAGGAATAATCGAACAATAGCTATTGATCATTATTCTTATGCTCCTAAATGGAATAGAATATTACGAAAGACCGTAATCGCGTACCAATCCGTTCAAGCCATCTTGATAACCGCTGCCTACTGCACTAAACTTCCATTCGCCATTGTTACGATACAGTTCAGCAACAACAATAGCTGTTTCAATGGAGAAGTCTTCGCCTAGGTCATAACGAATCAATTCTACATTTGTTTCTTCATTAACAATACGTGCATAAGCGTTGGATACTTGTCCAAAGTTTTGGCTGCGTGTTTGGGCATCATGGATGGTGATACAAATCGAAACTTTTTCTACTTCAGGAGGTACGGAAGCCAGGTCAACCTTCACTTGCTCATCGTCTCCGTCGCCCTCGCCTGTTTTGTTATCGCCAGTGTGTACGATGGAATTGTTAGGGTTAGCTGGATTATTGTAGAAAATAAAATCTTTCTCGGATGAAGCTTTGCCGGAAGCATTCAAGCAAAATACCGAAGCGTCCAAGTCAAAGGCTGTTCCTCCATCATACTTGTTAGTATCCCATCCTAAACCGATAAGCACCTTAGTCATACCTGGGTTTGTTTTCGTTAAATCGATCTTTTGACCTTTAGTTAAGCTGATTGCCATAATAATTCGCCTCACTTTTCTATAATTTGGGTTATGTGTTGCTAGCATAAAAATTATGTGTAGCGTCTTGCCAACAAGTCGATATGCGGAGCTTGTTCGCCTTCGCCGATGGCACTGAACTTCCATTCACCGTTATTACGGTAAATTTCGCCGACGATCAAAGCTGTTTTACCAGCGTAGCTATCCGTTAAGTTAAACCGCACTAGCTCTTGACCGTTAGCAGGATTAAATACCCGAATAAAGGCAGACTTAATCATCCCAAAGTCTTGTTTACGTGCTTCACAGTCATAAATATTTACAACCATGAGGATTTTGTGAACATTAGCAGGCACTTTAGACAAATCAATGTTGATTTGCTCGTCGTCCCCATCACCCTCACCGGTCACATTATCTCCGGTATGAACTACTGAACCGCAAGCACTTGATTTGTTGTAGAAACAAATCAAATCACCTTTTTGCTCCAGCTTATTGTTAGCATTCAACATCAATGCAGAAGCGTCACAGTCAACAGCAGCTTTTTTGCCACCAAAAAAACTTTTCTTTTGCTCAATTGCATCCCATCCAAGTCCAACAACCACTTTCGTTAAACCTGCATTGCCTTTTGTCAAGTCAACCTTTTGACCTTTAACCAATGAAATTGCCAAGTTGTGCACCTCCCTAGATTAATTCTTCAACAGGTACTACGGCGTTTGCCGCTGGTGGTTTCATATTTTACAAGCCAAATTCTCCGGAGCTAAGACCCAGCACCTTGCAGATATCACGCACAGCGTTTTTCTCCATATCGTCAAAGTCGCCATCTGCTGCACCAATCGCGCAACATACGCCTACAATCACGCGGCCTACCTCTGGTTTCGAGTTAAAAGCAGCAATAGCCCTAAGCGCTTCTTGCTTGCCGATTGTTACATCGAAATCCATATTGCCGGCATAATGATTAAAGCGGTCAATTACATCTGACATTTTATATACTTTCAGGTCTTCGCTGTGGTTCAAATAACCTGCCATTTTTTGCTTTTCTGCCGCAGAGATAGAACCATCAGCAGCAGCTACAATAGCGCATCCGGCAACGATCGCTTCAAGAAGTTCCTTGTTCTTGTACTTTTTGACGGAATCCTGCAAATTGGATTTGCTTTTGGACAGCCAATTTTGAAATGAACCCATTGTACTCATTTTGTATTCCTCCATTTTCAATATATTATGCTACTTAATCTGCAAATTTATAAGTAACTTAGCTTTGCAGGCATAATTTGGCACTACTTTGCTAGTATTAACTTTATACATATCTACAACGATTTGCAAGTTTCGGTGGCTTACTTAATAAATAATTAAAGATGACAAACAAATGCTTGTCATCCTCAGGTAAAACGATGGATATAAGATTAGTTAGCTGCTGGTGTTTTTGCGGGCAAACTGGGCAAGCTTCGCGAAAAAGTCCTCCATAATAAACCGTGAATCTACGGTTTCATAAACCTTGATGACACGGTGCTGGCCATTGTGGATGTAATTCATCTGCGGATCAATCTCTGGCGCAGGACGCCATTCCGACCTTCCGCATTCCGGGTACATCATAATCCCGATTACAGGTGAATCGCCTAAGGAGCGGTATTCAATCGCTTCTTTTTTGGTGCTGTTGTAGGCAAGCAGTTGCTCCACCAAATACGCGCCGATTTCACCTTGGTTATATACCTTTTCTATTAATTCCGCATGGCTGACCGGCATCATCCGGTATGCATTATAAGGAACCTGCCAAACCTCCAGCTTAGATTTGAATACCACATTGGCAGCATGGATGTCGTTGGCTAAATTATATTCCTTGCCGCCTAAGGGCCAAGTATAGCCGCCAATCCAGATGACGCGAATTTTGCGCTTCTCAATAGCAGGCTCCAGCAATAAGGCCGATGCCATATCCGTCAAAGGGCCACAGAAGGCGATATTCAACATGCGGTCATCTTCTTTAAGCGCTTCCTCAATAATGAGCCGTGCTCCCGGTGAATCAACAGGGGTTTGCTCGTCTGGCATTTCGTGCAGCGCACCGTTTTCTGCCCTGACCCTCCCCTCCAGCCCCATCAGCCGGATCAAGAGGTCAATTTCCTCACGGCTGTCCTGCATGCTGGTTGGCGATTTGAGCTTGCCAAAATGCGCCGCGATCATGCCGTGGATCTCGAACGAGGGCGTCAGAAGCCCGTGTACGATCGCGTATTGGTCATCCGCCTCAGCTTTCGTGTCGGTGTTAATTATGACTCGCAGCTTTTTGTGGTCCGGGAATACAGATTCCAAGGATAATTCCTCCTATGCAGACAGCCTAATCCGTTTTTTTGTACAAGGTCCGATATTCATTGGGAGAGACCCCTTCTACTTTCTTGAACACGCGCAAGAAGGTGGTACGGCTGTGGATACCGATACTAGCGGCAATATCATTGACCCTCATATCCGTTTGCGTCAGAAGCTCCTTGGCTTTGTCGATTCGAACCTGGTTGATATAATCGGTTAAATAGACATCGGTTTTGTCTTTAAAAATTCTTGAAACGTACTTCACAGAAACGCCCATTTCGTCGGCAATTTGCTCCAAGCCGAGATCCTGCGTATAATGCTCCTGGATATATTTTTCAATTAAAGAAACCAGATTACCCGATTTTTGTCCTTTTTGCGGCTTGGTCGTTTCAATGATCTGGGCATAAAACCGCTGAATAACCTCCTGCAGTTGCGGTGTCGCTAATAAGGAGGACTCGAAGGCCGGATCTGTGAACCGGGTGAGCTCAGGCTCAAGCTCCAGGCTCGCCACTTTATGCCCCTTTTCCGCGAGGAAACGAACACCTGTTACGTACATTTTCTTAAAAAGCTGGCCGACATGCTCATGCGACATGCTCCGTCTTGCATTATTTTCCACGATCTCCTCGACCAGAACCCGCAGTGCCGCCTCATCGCCCATCTTTAAATAATTCAATATTTTCTGCTCATCATATAACGAGTATTGGTAATGGTTCTTGATGGACATCAAGCTGGAATCGACAATTTGGAAGCGGTGCTCCTTGTTGCGTTTGCCCAGCGCGGTCATGGCTTCGTTGAAGGAAGCCCCAATATCATTCACATTTACATAATAATTGCCGATACCGATTGTAATATCGTAATACATCCGAATATCATATTCGAAAATACCGAGCATCCGATTAAAAGCTTCATATAGTAATTCAGTTTCCTGCGCTTCATTCATATTTACAAGCCCTACAAATAGGTTCTGCCTGTGCTCCAGCACATAGCTAGGAAGCTGTCGGCTCAGGAGCTCCCATATAATCTTTTTGATCCCGCCAATGACATAAATACGATCTGTGTCCTGAATATCCCGGTAAAAGGCTTCTTTAAAGTCAAAATGTATCGCACAGCATATAAAGCCTGCCCGGTTGAAGCCAAAGTCGGCCTGCAAGGTTCCTCTTAAAATTTCTTCTTGGTTCAAGGTATGCCCTTTGAGCAGAAACAATAAAGAATATTCCACATACTCGCTGGTATGCTTGTCATATTTGACTTTGTATTGCTGATGGCTATTAGACAAGCGATCTATGCCCAGCTTAATTATTTCAAATTCATTGGAGGCTGTATGAGCTATTCCATCACCCAAGCTATCCTTATTGTCTGGGCTGTCTGCATGCCCGAGATCGCTTTTTAAAGCAATAATATCCCGGATATTACGGATTGGATTGTAGATACGAATACTGAAGATATAGGAAAAAATAATGCCCATCACAATCAGCACAATACAAAGCAGCACCGTCATTTGCAAAATACTGACCGTATTGCGGTTAAATTCACTAAGCGGAGTGAACGAATAATATTGCCAGCCGTACAAGTCCGACTTGATGTGGGCGATCATATACCTTTTTCCATCTAAATCCATCTCTTTGGCAATGCCGCTTTCTTCAAAGGCATCCATCCAATCTGCAGTAGCACCTAACGAACCTGCATAACCTTTTTCGTCATAAATAACCTGCTGCTCGCCATCGAGCACGACGAAGCGGGTTGAATCGAACACCGCATTTCCCTTTAATGTCCGATCGATCGCGTCAACGGATATATTGACAACCATCACTGCATTCTCATTCTGGATGCGATTGATCATCACTATGGGAACGACCTGCTTGAGATAGTTTTTCTCCTGGGTTACTTTGGAAACAGGCAACAACTCAATGCTGGTTTTGGAATTCCGTTTGTTGACCCAAAAGCTGGTGTCATACTTTTCATATTTGTACATGTTCGTAAAAAAAGAATGGAAATTGTTGACGCCCGCACTGACATACACATCCTGCTGGTCGATATAGACAAAGGTTGAATCAGTAAAGTTACTAAGAATATTTTCGTTTCTTTGCAAAATTCGGGGTAATCGCCACAGCTCGGACATAACCTCCAGGCTCTGGGTGTCCTTAGGCATTAACAGCCTTCGAACGGTTTCATCATACAAAAAGTTAACTCCTGTTTCCTGTGTGGTCTTGATATATAAGTCAACCGTATTCGCTGCAGCTTCCAGATTCGTCGTGATCCGCTCGTTGAATTGGTTTTTCATCATGCTTATCGAATAGACATACTCCGACGCCCCAATAATGATAATCGGAATCAAAAGAGATAGGAAGCAAGCGAAAATTTTCAGGAATAATCGGTTCTGCTTGCCTTTGGTAATATTGAAGCGCATTATTCCCTTTTTCATCTGACTCCCCTCTCTTTGGTTCCGGCGGCATCACATGGCGGCCGTTAAGCTTGAATACGAAGGATGCGGAGCTGGTCATACAAGCCATATGGCTGGACTTGGTAGCCTGGCGTAAATTCTTTACCTTCCCTGCGGAAGGCATCCCAGCCGGTCGTCGTTTGCCTGTGTCCCCGCGCTTCATGGAAAGGCCCAAACATATTGCGCGGGCTGCCCATGACCTCGATCTCCAAAGCATTCATGCCCGTATGCAGGAATGGGGTCAAATCGACACCGTCTGCGGCCTTCCAGGGCACATGGCCTGCCGTTGCCCCATTAACGCGAATCTCTACAGTTACAGCTGAATGCCCGCCGAGCAGCAGCACTGCTTTTTCATTGTTGCTACTGTGGTGCTCATAATCCAGCCTGTACACCATACTACCATTATAATGATAGTAGCCCTGCATGCACCAATCCCCCAAGTGAAGAGTTGAGGGCTCGGAGACAAGGCTGCGGCTTAGATTCACTCCAAAATCGCCAATCAGGTAGCAGTCCTCAACCTCCATCGCTAGATTATAAGCGCAATAGAGTTCTAATTCATTGTCACCCTGCCGGATTCCCGGGAGTGCTACACGATCCATCGACCTGTCAACGAACCAGCCTTTGGAGGTATGGGGAATAGGTACGCCGTTAAGTTTGATTTGGAATTGAGCGGCGCCTTCAATAACAAGCTGTACCTCTGTCAACGGCAAGTCAACCACATGGAAATTCAGCTTAAAGCCAACAGGTGTGCCGTTATGCGGGTGTTCATCATGGATCCATTTGTAGCGCTGGGTAATCCCGTTATAATAAACCTGTCGCATATCCAGCTTATCACGGATCGCGCGTTGGGCGTTCCAAATTTCACATGGCTCTGACCATGCCTCTTCCCTAATCCTGTAAACACATGTATCTAAGGTCAACACATTAGGCATCGTCCGGGTGAAGGAGAGCTCGGGACCAAAGGCCGCAATTAGCTGATGGTCACTATGGGACAAGGGCAGGAACGCTTTCTGCATAGGCCGCTCCGTGGCTGCCAGCTGTGACCCATGGATCACATACAGCTTCGAATCGGTAGGACCAAAGCTGGCGTTAAAGCACAGCCTGCCGTTAGCCGTCCAAGCAGCGACCTGGGTCACGCGGCCGGTCAGTGCGTCCCATTCCTCAATACGGCCATTAGCTGCTGTGTCGATCGCTACTTCATACGAATGGTCACGGTCATTATTGATGATAAACAAAGTATGGCCGTTTTCGATTTCCTTCAGCAGGTACATAAGCTGCGTAGCTTCCGCAGCATATTGGTTGCGTATACGGACAGCTCTCGGCTTTATACGTTCCAAGGCTTCAATAACTCCCTCAGGTTGTTCCGTAACCATCATACCTGCATGCGTATAGAGACGAGCAAACTCATCAGATGACCTGCCCTCAATCATAGCCGCTAAGGGAGCCATTGCGATTACTTTGCCGCCACCCTCTAGAAACTGTAAAAGCAAATCTAGCGTGCTGCGCAGCATCGTACGAATCGGCGGGATGACGACCGTTTCATAGCTTGCCAGATTGACGAAAAGCTTACGCTCGCGAATCGCGCCTACTTCGGCCATAATGGTTTCATCACCGAGATCAAAATCATAATGCGCTCCAAGCAGCACACGCAGGAAAGCATTAAATTCGTAGCCATAGATGTCAATAGCGGGAATATCCCGGTCAAGCCCGCGCTTTGTATTCGTTGCGTAGGGATCCGTTCCCAGCATCGACCACGCCGTTGAAGCGGGATGCAGCACCAGAATATCCCTAACAGGCTGCCCTTCGCTCATCACTGCGCCAATTCTGGCAAAGTAATCCTCCAGCATATAATTATATTTCCACCAGCTGTTTTGATAGTTGAACACGGGCGGGTAATCCCTTTTGCGGCAGCCCTTTAGCGAATACAACGCCAGATGCTGGGATCTGAGATTAACCCCCAGCACATATTGCCAATCCCCCACCCACTTCTGCCCTTCAAAGGTAAATTCCCAGCCAGTGCAGCCATAGGTTTCTGAGATTACAAATTTTCGTCCATATTGGTTGGCTACGCTTGTACATTGCTTAACGGTTAAATGCTCATCGGTCTGCTCGCAAAGCAGGTCGATTCCTGGCACCTGCTGGTAGCGGTAATGTGGCATAATCGCCCCGCTTACCCGAGTTGCTACACCCAAGGCGCCCTCCCACAAAAAGTGTCCCGTAAAAGCGAGCCCATTCACCTCGCACCAATCTCCCAGCTGCTTGGAGAAGGCCTCGGAAAATTTATCCGATACGGTCCGCCAGTAATCATGCCTCGCCTGCGAGGAAAGCTTCCCGTTAAAATAAATGTACGGAAGGAGCTCTAAAATATCATACCCGCGTTTTTCCGCGAAATAGGCGGGCAATGTATACGTCCATGGAATCCAGCCGCGGCCAGGCGTGTATTTACTATGGCGGTCATGCACACTTGGCTCATCCGTAAAGATACCAGCAACCGTCTTTCCGAACTGGTCGCCCAGCTCTTTTTTATAGACCTCATAAGTCGAATCGATAAAGGCACGGACCGCATCGGCATTCATGCTGTCCGGCGGTGCCTGATCATTAAACCATTCACTGGGCGCTGATACTTCTACACGAAAGACCAGCAATACCTCCTCGCTGGATATCTCCTTGGCGCCTTGAAGCGGTAACTGTTCACAGCGGAGCAGATCCATACCTTGGATCACAGCTTTATATATCGCTATGACGCGGTCGTCATGCTCGTAGCTGCCTATTGCAGCTTGGACAGCTGATTCAACTGGCGTCGCTCGGACAACTTCCAGCGTTAAGCCTTTAGTGCGGTATTCATCGCCTTTGGCAGGTACCATGCCACCTGCGGAGCCCGATGGCCAACGATCCTCGTCGTAGAGCCATGCTTTCATCCCAAGCTGCTCCGCCTGTGCGACCGATTCGCGTATGGCTGTCATCCACTCAGGCCCCATGTACTCAGTCTCCAGCCCGTCACGGGAATGCATAAAAAATCCACCCATGCCCTGCTGCTTCATATCTTTCATCTGGCGATTAAGCTCTTCCTGCTTTAATTCATCATTCCATGCCCAAAAAGGCAGTGAACGGAACTCTGCCGGCGGCTGCATAAACCGCTTCTTCAATTCAGGCAGCAAAGCCATCGTAACTAACCTCCTTAATGCTTTCGAAGCAAGCGTGTTCGACCGTCGGTGATTGGTTGGCTGATTGGTGGTTGGCCAATAGCTAATGGCCTGCTTCGAAAGTCTAATTAATTTTCCATTGTTTAATTTTTATGGTTAGTCCACACTCGTGTAATCAACTGCACCCTATTTCAAGATAGGCTAATACGAGTAGAACCATTTTTATCGCTCAACTTCAAGGCTCCAGCAGACAACCCGCTCCCGTTTCCAGGTATAGGTGACATAAATATGGTTGCCCTCCGCGATTACGGCTGGATACGAATATTCGCCCGGCTCAATCGGCTTCATGTACGTCCGATAATCGCCTTCAAGTACGACCAGTTGCTCCCAGTTCTCGCCATTATCGGTCGAGATGCTAAGCAAGAGTGGCATACGGGGACCGTTATACATGCCTACTGGATTATAAGCTAATACAAGTGTCCCGTCATCCATCCGAGCCAAATCGATGCCGCTGTTATTATTCGGCAGGTAAGTACGGTAAGCCGTTGACCAGGTTTGCCCGGAATCCGTAGAGTCACTGCGGTAAATAAAACCGGCTGTGCTTCTGTGCAGCATATGCACATGGCCAGGCTTCGACTCCCAAATCGTCGGCTGGATAAGCCCCTTGCCCCGAATCACTTGGCTCTTCGAGACAGGCGCGGATGCAGAGGTGGGTACGCTCCCTCCCTGCTCGCCATTGCCTCGAACCACGGGAACCATGGCGCTCTGCGTCCATGTCTTCCCTTGGTCGTGGGAAATATCGGCAAATGCATCCCAGGTCTCGTCTTCAACGGATGCAGGGGCAAGCCAGGTTCCGTCCTTAAGCACAATTAGCTTGTTTTTGACGGGGCCCCTACCTCCTACATCGCCAGGCACTAATTCCTCCGGCTCACTCCAGGTCTCTCCACCATCATCGGAGGTGATCACTCTTGTATACCATTTGGGGATCGGTTTCCCTACCTTATAATGAAGAACGATTTGTCCGTCGTCCTTGCGGAATAACACGGGATTCCAATGGACAAGCCCTTCCTCATCGGCCACTTTGTAGGGCTTCGACCAGCTGCCCTTCGTTCTTTTGGAGCACCAGATGGCAACATCTGGCTCTCCTTCCTTGCTTCCTGCAAAATAGGCGACTAACAGACCACCATCAGGCAAAGTAATGACCGTTGAGGCGTGGCAGGCGGCAAACGGTCGATCCTCTTCAAATAGAAACTGTCTCTCTTGTTGCTTCAGCTTCATAGTTTCACTCCACTCGTTGTCTGATTTCTTCGAAGCACACCAGTCTGATTTCTTCTCAGCATGCTACTGTTTCCCGTCCCATTAAATAAGTTTATTTCTTCTGGTTCAGCCGTGCCAATGCACCATTGTAGATCTTTTCCAGCTCAGCTCCGCCGGAGTCGCGGGCTTTTTTCATAACGGCGTCGTATTCATCCAGCTTCTTGACACCCATAATAAATTTGTCATATTCCTGCTCCAGCATCGTATTCAACGTAACGAGGATTTCCTTCACGCGAGAGGATTCATCCTTCGTTAGCGGTGGATCGAGGTACGGATCATGGTAAGCCTTATCGTTCTCGATAATTTTCCAGAACTCCTCATGCTTGTCGCTCCAGTTGCCCGTCAGCTTCTCTACCTGCACCTGGGGCTCGGAGTTCGAGAACCAAGGTGTAAAGCTGAGCTTGCCAGACCCGAGGTCTGAGTACATCGCATAGAAGCCTGTAGGCTGGCCGTCTTTAAACTTCATCACATAGTCGCTTTTCAGCTGCGGCTGGCCTTTGGCATCCAGCGTGTGGTGGACGCCCTCAACACCATAGTTCATCAGGTTGGACGCCTTCTCGCTGTACATCCAATCGATCAGCTTTACGAGTGTTTCCGGATCTTTGGCTTTGGAGCTGATTGCAAAAATTCTGTCGTTCGTAATCGTAGTTGCATAAAACTCAGCTCGCGCTTTGCCCGGCTTGTATTCAGGAATTGGAATCAGCTGAAGCTGGCCCTCTGGAATCGCTTTCTGAAGCTGTTTCGTATAATCCAGTGCAAAGCCGCTGTTATCCATAAAAAAGAAGGCTTTGCCGCTGGTCAGCTTCTCTGTCCATTGCTGCTGGGTAGCCACCGCATAATCCTTATCGAGCACGCCCATCGTGTAAGCCTTGTTTAAATAGCCAAGCACGTTCTTGAATTCAGGTGTTCCTTGCCCATACACATATTGCCCGCCATTGACATCCTTATCATAATAAATACCATTTCCGTTGCCAACACCCGAGCCCAGCATGTAAGACATCGTTTTGAAGAGCTGGTGGATAGGCCCACTGCCCTTACGCGCAGAGAATGGACTGGAATCGGGATAAATCTTCTTCAGCTCTGCCAGTACGGTCAGCAGCTCGTCAAAGGTTTTGGGTGTAGCCAAATTATGCTTTTTCAGCAAATCGACACGGATGATCGGACCAAAGCCGTTTTTCTGCTCGTTGCGCCCAATAGCCGGGAAGCCGTACAAGTCACCGTCTGCCGTCAGCTTGGCCATATCGGGATTTTGATCCCATACCTTTTTGAAATTGGGCATTAGGCCTTTATTCATATATTGAAGCAACGGCAAAAACACACCTGTAGAAGCGAAGCTATTAATATCGTTCATATCCACTTGAATAATGTCCGGTAAATTGTTAGTAGCAATCAAAATTTTCTTCTTGTCATTAAAATTGCTGTTGGGTACGGTTTCAAATTTCAGCTTGATATTCGTTAGCTTAAGAATTTCCTGCTGCACTGGAGCCATGTTTTTGACAGGTTGGTTCGGATGCTCGGGGAAGGTGACCGTGACCTCACGCTCCTTGGCAGAAATTTTTCCGTCTGCTTCAGCTGCGCCAGTTGTAGCACCGCCCTGCGGAGCCGTTGCTTCCTTGCCTGCCGTGCCTGTGCAGCCCGCTACTGCCGTTGCCATAATAATTGTAGAGAGCGATAAGGATACACCTTTTACCCATTTTCTAGCCATCTTTTTGAAAGCCTCCCTTTAATATAATAAGTTATGAAATTGTCAAGCCTGCTTCCCGTTTCTCCGCTTCAGGACATTCCCCCTCTCATAAGCACCTACTCCAAAACCATCCTAACCCTTCAATGCACCGATCATCGCACCTTTAACAAAATATTTTTGCAAGTAAGGGTAGGCAATCAGGATCGGCAGGATCGTAATAATAATAACGGCAAATTTGTAGTTGGTTGCCACGACCCGGAAGTTGGAGGAAGCGCTCCCGATATCGGCCGTTTGGTCGGCAAACTCCCCCGCAATCACAATATTGCGCAGCAGCACCTGTACAGGGAATTTTTCACTGTCATTCAAATAAATCAAAGCCGGGAAAAAGCTATTCCAATGGTGGACGGCATAAAATAATACCATCGTCGCCATAACCGGAAGCGATAAGGGAAGGATAATTTTCCAAAGCACCTGAAGCTCGTTGGCTCCATCCAAATAGGCAGATTCCTGAAGCGCCACCGGAATCCCTTCAAAATACGTTTTCATAATGATCATATTAAACGTGCTAATTGCAGTCGGCAGCATTAACGCCCACATCGTATCAATAAGACCAAGCTGCTGCACGACCAGATAGACCGGAATCAGCCCGCCACTAATGAACATCGTAACCGCGACCATGAAGATAAAGATGTTCCGTCCATAAAAGTCTTTTCTCGAAAGCGGAAATGCGCAAAGCGCTGTCATAACAACGTTAATGAGCGTGCCAACGATCGTATATATAAGCGTATTGCCATAGGCCTGCCAAATTTTCGGATTATCGAATACGACCTTATAGGCATCGAAGGTAATATCCATCGGATAAAACTTGATCAAGCCGCGTGTAACGAGATTGCCATCACTGATCGATACGATAAAGATATAATAAATCGGATAAACCGTCGCAAAAATTAAAAGCAGCAGGACTATGATATTGCAGCCATCAAATATTCTCGATCCTAATGAAGTGTGTTTATTCATCGCAGCCTCCTGTAATCTACCATAAACCGGTTTGACTGATCTTCTTGGAAATCCGGTTCGCGGAAACCAATAACACCAGCCCTATCACTGCCTGGAAAAGCTCAACCGCAGTAGCGTAGCTGAAGTCGCTGCCGAGCAACCCCCGGCGATACACATAAGTCGAGATCACATCGGCGGTTTCATAGGTCGAGCCGTTGTATAGCAAAATAATTTTATCGTAGCCAATTGCCATCAGCCTGCCAATGGCAAGGATCAGCATGATCGATATCGTGGGGGAAATCTCCGGCAGCGTAATATGGATCAGCTGCTTCCAACGGTTTGCCCCATCGATTTTGGCGGCATCATAGAGCTCCTCATCTACGGCTGTAAGCGCGGCCAAATAAATAATCGATCCCCAGCCAATGCTTTGCCAGATGCCCGATGTAATAAAGATGGTCCGAAACCATTCCGGCTTCATCATAAATTGGATCGGCTCTCCGCCAAACCAGACGATAATTTGATTGACCAGCCCATCCATTGTGAGAAAGTTAACGATCATTCCGCAAACTACAACGGTAGAAATAAAGTGAGGCAAGTAGCTTACACTTTGGGCAAATCTTTTTAGCCCTTTATTTTTTAATTCGTTTAGCAGCAGCGCCAAAATAATCGGAGCGGGGAATGCCCAGAAAATCTCATAAATATTAATAAGCAAGGTATTACGTACCAGCTTCCAGAAATAAGGGTCATTCAGGAACTTATGAAAGTGGATGAAGCCTATCCACGGGCTTGCCGTGATGCCTTTGACGATATTGTAATCTTTAAAGGCGATAATAATTCCGTACATCGGCCAATAATGAAACAAGATGTAATAACAAAAGGGCAGGAAAAAAATCACATATAAATATTTGCTTTTTTTCACATTTCGCAGGAACGGGCTCCTCTTGCTTCGGGGAGTTAAAGTTGCCTGCTGAACATTGGACTGATGAATAAAAATCCCTCCCGATAACGATTGATTGATTGGTGCGGCTCCGGCAGCGCAAGCAGCCGCTTTCGTGATTCCCATTATAGGGATCATTTTCACGGCTTGAAAAGCCCCGATGCAGGCTTGGTGGGTGCATTTTTCTCACAAAACAGCCAATGATTCATATTTCACAGTAGGTCCAAATTTCGCACAAAAGGCTGCGAACCCAAGCACACCAAGGGTTGCACAGCCTTTACAGACTTAATGGGGAAAAGGCCAAGCGAAAATGAAGCCGCTTGGCCTTAAGCTGGAGCTGGATGGAGCTGGATGAAGTTATAAGTGGGGATCCCACTTATTTTACGGGCGAATACGCGTGGAGCCTGGGCACTCATCCTTGCGCTAAAAGCGCTAGATGCGCTAGATGCACCTAGATGGGCTATTCTTTGACAGCTCCCAGTGTCGCTCCTTTCACGAAATACTTTTGCACAAAAGGATACACCAGCAAGATCGGCAGCGTGACGAAAATAATCGTCGCCGCTTGGATCGTTTGCGAGTTGTATGGCATCGCACCCAGATTGACAGCGAGGTCGGAGTTGACAATCGTCTCACGCAGCTTCAATTGGAGCGGATAAAGCTTCGTATTGCGAATAAACAAAATCGCATGCAGGAATATATTCCAATAGATGACCGCGTAGAAAAGTCCCATTGTAGCTAGTGCCGGCTTGGACAACGGCAGGACGATTTTGAATAAAATGCCATAATCCGTGCAGCCGTCCATCTTGGCCGACTCCTCCAGCTCATATGGAAGCTGCTGGAAAAAGGTGCGCAGGATAATCAGATTAAAGGCGCTGATCGTTGACGGGATAATAAGCACCCAGATACTGTCGAGCAAGCCCAAAGCTTTGATCGTCAAGAAATAGGGAATCATCGGAGCTTGAAAAATCATCGTCAAGACGATGCCGAACATAATCGCATTGCGGATTTGAAAGTCCCGCCTCGCCAATGGATAAGCCAGCAGCGACGAGAAAAACAAGCTGAGGAACGTGCCAACAACCGTCACGAAGATGTTGACCCCGAGCGAGCGCCATAGGTCGCTTTTGCCAACAATATGCGACCAAGCTGCAGATGTCATGTCCACAGGAACGAACTGTACCTGATGGGCATCGACCGCAACGGGATCACTGAGTGATATAGCCAGCACATGAAAAATCGGTAAAATCATCGATATCGATAACAGGATCAGGACCGTATAATTAACCAAACGAAAGCAGGTTTCCCCGAATGTCGATTTCATGTTAGAACAACCCCTGTTGCGTGGTTTTTTTGGAAATGTAATTGCAGCCATACAGCAGAACGAAGCCAACAATCGATTTAAACAAGCCTACAGCCGTAGTGAAGCTATATTGGCCCTCCAATATTCCCGCCCGGTATACATACGTATCGATAATATCCCCGACAGCGATCGTGGATGGCGTCAGCAGCACGTAAATATGGTCGAAGCCTAGCTCAAGGAAATGGCCTATTTTCAATAACAGCAAAATAATAATCGTCGGCAGCAGCGAGGGTAGTGTAATGTAGATGGTTTGCACAAGTCGGTTCGCTCCGTCGACCTTCGCCGCCTCGTACAAGCTGGGATTAATGCCGGTAATCGCCGCCAAGTAAATAATCGCACCCCAGCCGATTTCCTTCCAAATGGAGGAAAGCACAACGATTAGCCGGAAGAAGGATTCCCGTTGCATATACAAAACCGGCTCCTCACCAAACCATAGCCGTACTGTATTGATGAAGCCCCCTAGCGACAGCAATTCAAAAATCAGCCCGCCGACAATAACCCATGATAAAAAATGTGGCAGGTAGAAAAATGTCTGTACGGTTCTTTTCAAAAAGGCGAGCCTAACCTCATTAATTAAGATGGCTAGCAGGATCGGCGCCGGGAAGCCAAAAACAAGCTGGTAGGTACCGAGCAGCAAGGTGTTTTTAAGCACAACGACAATATCGGGATACGTAAACATAAACTCAAAATGCTTCAAGCCCACCCAGGGGCTTTTCAAAATTCCGTTTAAAATTTGAAAGTCCTGGAAAGCAATGACCGACCCCAGCAAGGGGATATATTTGAATACAATAAAATATAATACGCCAGGCAAAATCATTGTATACAGCATCCACTGTGCCCGCAACGTATGAAGAAATTGCTGTGATGCGGTCCGCTGCTGGATATGGATACGAGCCTCCCCGCGATTTGAGTACATGGTGGTTCCTCCCTATCCAAGCTGCCTCTACTTTTTGTTCACCTTTTGGTACCATTCATTAGCGCGTTTGGTCACTTCGGCGCCGCCCGCTTCATTCCACTTCTTCACAAACTCATCAAATCGCTCAAGCGGCCATTCGCCAATCACGATATTGGTCAAATATTGCTGGTACATTTTATGCGTTTTAATATCAGCGAAGCCATCATACACACTAATTGGCATTCCATCGCCTGCGACCACCTTGGTCGTTTTATTAATCCGGTCATACATTTCCGTCATCGCTTTATAGCGGGTCGGGTACTTGACGGTAAGCTCGGCAATTTTGGATTTATAGTCAAACGTACTAACGGAAGCGGAAAAAATCGTTTTGCGTTGCGTCCAATTTTCGGTCGTGTCCTTCTCCGGCAAATATTTCTTGGCGCCATTCTCAAGCACGAAGCTATCGTTTTCAATACCGTAATTATTAAAGTCGATACCCTCAGGTGTGTAATAGAAGTCCAAATATTTCAGTACGGAAGCCGCTTTGGCCTCTGATTTTTTAGGAATGACCCATTCCACAAAACCAAATCTTTTCAGCGAGTAGAACCCCTCATAGCCTGGCACCTTAGGAACGGAGACCATCGTAAAGTCGGCATCGGGATTTTTCTTCCTCAGCCCTTCGTACCCGCCAACCGTAATCGTACTGTCCACAATATGGTAGAAGGCTCCCACGGTGTCATTTAATATTTTGCCCGTCCAAACCTCTTGCTTATTTAGGAAGGTTTCATTATCGAGCAGCTTTTCTTTATAAAGCTCTCTGGCGAACTTGATCGCTTCCTTCATATTGGGCTGTACACCCGCGTACTGCAGCTTGCCATCAATCATATCCCACTCTGGGTAGCCTTCCCACATCGCAACCCCATACATCGCAAAAATATGATCGAACCACCTGCCCTGCTCACGTCCGCTGGTTGGAATTTCGTCGGCCTTGCCATTGCCGTTTGGATCTTTATCGCGGAAAGCCCTCAGCATTTCCACAAATTGCTCTTGGGTTTCAGGCGCGTTCAAGCCGACCTTTTTCAACCAATCCGTGCGGATAATTAAGCCGCGGTTATTCGTATTTTGCAGGGAGGGAATGTAGTAGATCTTGCCATCCGGCGAGGTGGAACGAACGATATCCCAGATTTCCTTAGGGAAATACTTCCATAGGTTAGGAGCGTATTTCGGTAAAAGGTCATCTAACGCCAGCGCTCCTCCTTGCGTAATTAACGTTTGCTCAACGCCATTCATCGGCCTGATGATATCTGGAAAATCGCCGGAAGCGATCATCGTTTGCAGCTTCTGTGCATAATCGGCACCGCCGCCCCAAGGTGCCGTCTCGTACGCCGGCTCAATATTGAGCTGCTTCACAAAAAATTGGGTGTATTTATTGCTGCTGTCAGGCATGGGCGGATCGATCGGCCCCCTGAAAATTCTGATCTTCTCTAATTGCTTCGAATTACCATCCACTGCTGCTGTTTGTTGTACAGGAGCAGGATTACTACAGCCCACAACAAGTGATGCCGCAACAACAAATAACGATCCGGAACGTCCCCAATTTCTCCATTGTGCTTGCTTCATACGTCAAACCCCTCTTCTATTCATATTTATGCATTTGCTGCTAGCCCTTGTATCATAAGTGGTGCGAAGCGGTAGGTTCAATAGCCCTTTCCACTTGCGGTTATGCATTTCAGCCAATGTTGTGCCCGGCCCCACTATCTGCATACCTGTTGCTGTAATGGACGGTTGCCCAAATAGGGCCCTTAACCTTTATATTTAATAAAATACCTTTATAATAAGGGTATTGGCTACTTGAGGAGCAGGTAAGAGAGGCGGAGCATCTTATGTTGAAATCACTCAAGCATTGGACAAGCTATTTTTATTCCAACAAAAACTCGCGGTTAATCATGATGGTCACCATCGGGATGTTCATCATTATTACCATTACGGGATATTCCTTATATTTTAGCAGCAAATCGGTTTTGCAGGCAGAGGTCAGTGAACCGCAAATCCATCTGCTGCGAATCGGTATGGAAGCAGTTAACAATTCGGTCACAGCCGCCGACCAGATTGGCGTTAATATTTTATTGTCCAATTTGACCTATTCCTTCCTGAATCCAGATTATGAAATGAAGCAGGTTGAGCTAACCCATTTGATTGAGTACCTGGACAATCTGACCGTTTCTCCGTTGGTCGAATCGGTTTTGCTCTTTGACAAAACCCGGCAACGAATTGTCGGCAGCACCCCCTATGGCTACAGCTCCAGCCTATCTAATCTGGCCGACCAGGACTGGCAAAACTATACAGCCAACATGAGTACCAATCGGTTTACTATCGTGGACCGCAATAAAAATTTATTAGGCTTCGAACAAAAAATTCAAACGATTACGCTCTTCAGGCCTGTAGTACGGGATAACGAAATTACCGGCATCATTATGGTAAACATCAATAAGAAAAAGCTGTTTGATAAAATATTCGAAAATTACACCTCACAAACCGCTGCTTCCCGATTTGTGATCGACGGCAGCAACCATATTGTATATGAGGCGAACAACAGTATTTTGCCCCAGGATCGAATCGCCGTTGCTTTAGCCCAGGAGCAAAGAAACTATTTCGACTATACCGATGGCAAGGAGCGTTACTTAATTTCCCAGATAACCTCCGATATTACCGGCTGGAAATTCGTCTCGGTTATTACACAGCAGCGCTTGCTGCAGCAGGTTACCTTAATTCGCAATATCGTTTTCGGCCTCTCCTTGACCTCCATACTTGCAGGAGTCATTGGCATTATGGTGACGCATTATGTAACATTTAAGCCCGTCCGGCGCATCCGCCATTTAATACTGGCAAACCAAGCCGGTCCCCATAACCTGGACCACCGTGAGCTGGAGGATTATTTCCAAAAGCTAACTGCCGATTTATCACATGTCTCCAGTATTGTGAAGCATAATCGCGGAGAGCTCCATGCCAAGTACATCCAGGATTTAATAGCAGGGCGCATGAATGCGTGGGAAATGCAGGACCGCTGGCACCGACATTTTACCGATTGGACCGATCTTCCCATGTTCACGATTCTTATATCCATTGACAATTACCATCAATGGGCAAGCCCCTATAATGATGAGGATCAAAATTTATTATGGTTTGCGATTAAAAATATAGGCTTGGAGTGGATGGGCAGTCGTTGGAAAATTGCTTTGGTGGAGCGCGACCAGGATTTACTGCTGATTGTGCAAAAAAATTCGGACAACCAGGATTTACAGCATTTACGCGAAGACTTAGCCGAGCTTATGCAAACGATCCACAACCTGCTGCGCACAGAGGTTTCGGCTGCAGTTGGGAGCGAATTTTATAGCTACACCGAGCTGCGTAATAGCTATTTACAAGCTGAGCTTGCGCTCAGCTATCGATTGTACAGCGGCTATTCACAAATTAACGTGTTCAGCGAAATAGCCGAGGGCACCGACATCCCGTCTATCGAAGGACAATGGAAGCAGGATTTACTGAAATGCCTGGAGGGCAGCAATGTTGAAATCGCCACCAAGCTATTGACGACCTTGCAAGACAATGTGATCAGAGCAATCGTCCATCCCGCTCAAGTGCTTTCCTTTTTCCAACAATTAATGGACAGCCTGAACGCTCACTTTACCGACAATGGCTTGGCTAAGCCGAACGTACTTAGAAGGTACAACAGCTTTTGGTTCAAGACAATGAAGCTTGATGATATGATTGCTCTGTTCATTCAAGTGTACCAAGAGGCCTCCCAGTTATTGAACCCCCATATGCGTAGCAGGGATTTCTTGGTCGTACAGCAAATGATCCAGTATATGAAGCTTCATTTGCATGAAAATATAGGTGTGCCGGAAATTGCCGAATCTGTGGGGTTGAGCAAATCCTCAGTGAATACCATATTCAAGCAAGAAATGAGCCGTACCTTATACGATTATTTAACCGAGCTTCGTATGCAGGAGACAGAAACCAATCTGGCTGAAACGGATTTGAAAATAGCGGAGATTGCTTTAAAAGTCGGATATCAGAATGAAAACAGCCTGATCCGCGCCTTCCGCAAGCATAGAAGCATGACACCTGGCCAGTTTAGGGAAATCGCCAAAAAAGCTGCTGCAACCGAAACAACAGAGCTTATACAATAAGACCAATTTATAGAGAGACTGGACAAAAAGGAGGGTCATTTCGTTGATCAGACTAATGGAGCCAAAGGCAGCCCCATCGAGGCTGTTTTCACTAAATAACAGTAAGCATGGTTGGATGGCCTTAAAGCGGTAATGATGCCCATAGGCATCTGCATGGTATGGGTTTATAAGGAGAAGCACCCGATTGCCGCTTAAATCGCAGCAATCGGGTGCTTTTTACTACCAGATAATTATTTCCCGGGAATAATTTCGGGCTATTTTTGATATACCCAGCTTACTGTCTGGCTTACTGTCTGGCTTACTGTCTGGCTTGCTATCGCTTGGCAGCCTGTACCTTGTCACGCGCATCCGTTTTTAAATTCCAGTTCTTGCTGGTGTAGAGCGAGAAACCAAACATCATCGATACGAGGAAAATGCCACCCGTGAAGAAAGCGAAGGACAACCCCAGGGTTTGTCCGAGAATACCGAACATCGCCGGACTAAGTATCTGCGAAAAACGATTCGTTAACAGTCGCAAGCCCATCAGCTTGCCGCGGTCGGAATCCTTGGTATCATTGACCACGATCATGATGCTTACAGGCAGGTTAACGCCAACAGCCGAGCCCATAATGAGCACTAACACGATAATGCCAACAATATGCAGGCCGGCTAATGGTGTCAGCAGCACACACACCGAAGCAATCATGCCAGCTATCGTCAATATGCGTTCGAGATGGGTCCGCTTCATGATCCAGTTTAGCGCGTAACGCGAGAGCATTCCCGCCAGCCCTCTAATGGCAAGCACAATCGAGATCACGAAGGTGGAGTAGCCTAGTTCCTTCATATACAAAGGCATAAAGCTCATATATAGAGCTTGGATATACATAATTAGAAACGTTCCTATAAGCCCGAACTGGACAGCCCGGATTTTAGTTAAATGCCAGCCACTGGTGTAGCTGTCTACAATACCTTTGACTCGAATAATATCCCTTGGCTTGATTTCAGCTTGATTGGGATCAGGATGCGGATAATTACGTGAGATGACGAGGATAAAAATCAGAAAGCCGATGGAAGCTATCCCGGAAATCAAGAACGAGGTCTTGTAGCCCATCAATTCGGAAGCGAATAAGGAAACAACCCCACCCCCAACCAGCGGTCCAAGCATCCCACCACCGGACATCCACATGGAATATTTATTAATATTTTCGTTGCGTTTGTTTTTCTCTCCATCCGATACCAGTACTTGCAAAGCAGATGCCATAATGACGATGCTTGCGCCCATAAAAAATTGGGAAAGCGACAGCATCCAAAGCCCATTCCCGTAATAAGTAGTAAAGAGCGAGAGAATGAGCAGCAGGCTGCCCCACTTGAGCATTTTCATCGGGCCGATCGAATCGATCATTTGTCCTGCGGGCATCGCAATGAATATAGGCAATAAGGAACGTAAAGTAACCATAAAGCCAATTGCGGAAGTCGAAGCGCCCACTTCCTGGGCGTAAAGTGTGAAGAAGGGCTGAGCCATTCCGGTTATCGCAAAGAATAGCCCACCGCCATAGATGCCAACTTTGCGATATAAATCAAGAGACGGCATGACAAGCTACCTGGCGCACAATCTGATAATCCTCCAAGGCAGGCTTTTGTCGGAAACAAAGCTCTGTTGCTAGTGGACATCTGGAATGGAAGGCACAGCCGAGAGGCGGGTTGGCCGGACTTGGTAATTCGCCTGATACCAATTGAATATCACGCTTTGATTCGATTACAGGATCAGGTACAGGTACTGCTGCGAGCAAAGCTTTCGTATAAGGATGCGCCGGATTCGTAAACACCCTTTCAGCAGGCCCATATTCGACAATTTCACCTAAATACATAACGGCAATTTTATCCGAAATGTAACGTACGGTAGAGAGGTCATGAGAGATGAAAACGAAGCTAAGCCCCATCTCTTCCTTCAAATCGCACAATAAATTAATAATTTGTGCCCTTACGGATACGTCCAGGGCTGAGGTAGGCTCATCAGCGACAACTACAGATGGGTTTAAAGCCAATGCCCGGGCGACACCAATACGCTGTCTTTGGCCACCACTTAATTGGCTTGGATACCGTTCCAAATACGAGGCCTCCAAACCGACCTTGCCGATCAATTCACGAACTTTAAATCTGCGCTCCTCCTTCGTGCCAATCCCCTGCACATTCAAAGGCTCCGCAATAATATCACCGATTTTCATCTTCGGATTGAACGAGGAATAAGGATCCTGGAACACAATCTGGATATTGCCGTTAACCTCAATGCTTCCTGATGTAGGCTCATCCAGACCCAACAGCATCCGTGCTGTCGTACTTTTCCCACAGCCGCTCTCGCCGACAATCCCAATCGTTTCGCCACGCTGAAGCGTAATATTAATGCCATTAACTGCTTTAATAGCCGGAGCCGATTTCCAAGGCAGTATCGAATCCCGTTGAAAATGCTTATGCAAATCTTTGATTACCAGTACATTGTTGCTTGCTTCTGCCACCACTACAGCATCATCCATGTCCGATATAGCCACAGGCATTTCGACCGGCTTTTCCAAGGAAATCGCTTTACCCAGCCCAGCTGTGTTCAAGCCATCAGCCAGCCAGCAAGCGGAGAACTGTGCGCCATCACGCTCCAGCAGAGGTGGAGCCTCCTTATAGCAACGGCTCATTGCTGCCGAACAGCGCTCTTTATACGAACAGCCTTCAATCTCATTTTTCATATCATGGGGAAATCCGCTAATATGGAGCAGCCGTCCGTTTTTCTCTCCACTAATCTTAGGTATAGTTTTCAGCAAGCTTTGTGTGTAAGGATGCTTCGGATGGGCAAACAGCTCCCCAACCGTGCCATATTCGACGATTTTCCCTGCGTACATGACAGCAACCTTCTGGGCAAAGCGGGCAACTAGCCCCAGATCATGCGTAATGAACATCATCGCCGTTCCCGTTGTTTCTGTTAGCTCCTTCAGCAGCTGTACGATCTGTGCCTGAATCGTTACATCCAGCGCCGTTGTCGGTTCATCGGCAACAATGAGCTTCGGGTTACAGGAGAGCGCCATCGCTATCATAATACGCTGCCTCATCCCGCCGCTCATTTCAAAAGGAAATGAATCGATCCGTTTGGCGGCATCAGGTATGCCTACACGGTCTAACCATTCGATGGCAACCATGCGCGCTTCTTTGCTGCTGATCTTGAGATGCATGCGGATCGGCATGATCATTTGGTCGGATATCCGCATAACGGGATCAAGCGACGACATCGGGTCTTGGAATACCGTCCCTACCTCTTTACCGCGAATTTTGTTCAGTTCCTTATCCCGCATCCCGATCAATTCCCGGCCTTCAAGCTGCACACTTCCCGCCATAATGCGGCCTGGATAAGCAATCAATTGGATCAAGGACATGGCCATTGCGCTTTTGCCGGAGCCGCTCTCACCCACGATAGCTAGACGCTCACCACGCTGAATATCAAAGGATACACCATTTACCGCTCGAACCGTCGCACTATCTGTTAGAAAATGAGTATGCAAATCTCGCACCTGCAGCAGAGCACCTGTCTCTTTATAAGCATTATCCATACTAATTCCCTCCAGTGTGCAGCCTATTTTCTAGAACGAGGATCTAAAGCCTCACGAATACCGTCAGACATAAAATGCAAGCTAATCGCGATCAACAAGATGACTACACCAGGCAAAGTTGAGATCCACCAGCCCGTTTGCAGGTAAGTCTGGCCTTCTTTAATAATATTGCCCAGGGAAGGTTCAGGCGGCATGATGCCTAGACCCAGAAAGCTAAGGCTGGCCTCAACCAGAATCGCATTGGCAGCAGCAATACTCGCGGCAACAAGAAGCGAGGAGATGGTGTTCGGAATAATATGCTTGGTCATTAACCATAGCTGAGATGCTTTCACAGTCCTCGCTGCATCAATGTATGTTCTTGATTTTAACGTCAGCACCAAGGAGCGCTGCAGCCTGATAAACCGAGGTACATCAGCAAGCGAAATCGCAATGACTACAGGAATGAAGCCCGCGCCCATAATGGAAACCAACCCAATCGCCAGCAATAAGGATGGAAAAGCCAAGAAAATGTCGACAACCGACATGATCACGCGGTCGACCAGTTTTCCGTAAAATCCAGCAATCGTACCCAACACAATCCCAAAGACCAACGCGATAATCGCAACGCTAAACCCGACCGACATCGAAACCTTAATGCCTGACAAGGTACGGCTGAATACATCGCGCCCTAGCTTATCCGTGCCGAACGGATGATCCAAAGAGGGAGCGCTCATACTGGACTTGACATCAGTAACCAACGGTTGCGGGAAAGGCAGCACAGGTGCAAGAAGAGTGAGGAGCAGAATAGGGAGCAGAATGAGAAGCGCCCACCGCGCCTTCTGGTTCGATATCAGAAAGTGCAATCCCGGAATCCGAATCTTACGCCAAGAAAACGAACCTAGTGACTTTCCTCTGCTGGTACCAAGTGCTTCTTGAGTGTTCAAATTCTTCACCTTCTTCTAAGAGTTTTGCGGAGCAAAACTTGCTCCGTAAGCATGAGCCAGAGCGCTCGGACAACACTTACTTGGTAAGCCCCAGCTTTAGAATTGAACGCGCGGATCGATTTTTTTGTAAACCAAATCAGTCAGAAAATTAATCGCAACGAACAGGAAAGCATAGAACAAAATTAACGTCTGCACCAGCGGATAATCTCGACTATTAATACCATTAACCAGCAATGTGCCTATGCCCGGTATCGTAAAGATAAATTCCACAATCACCGTGCCATTCAGCAGATTTCCGAAGCTAAGCCCGACCACCGTAACAATCGGCAATGCGGCGTTTCTTAAAGCGTGGCGGAAAACAACGAGAATTTCCGAAATGCCCAAGGAACGGGCGGTGCGTACATAATCCTCATTTAATACTTCAAGTACAGCCGTTCTTGTAATCCGTGCTAAAGTAGCCACCTGGGTGATCGAAAGCACGATAATCGGAATCGCAATCCGTTTCATCAGCATTTCCGGATTGTCTAGCGTCACACGGCCGCTTGCCGGGAATAGCCCCAAGCCTAACGACAAGATCAACAGAAGCAGCAGCGCCGTCCAAAAGGCAGGCATCAAATCGACAACCATGGCTGCCCATGTAATCGCATTGTCGAGCGACTTCTTGCCTTTATGCGCCATATAAGCAGCAAGTGTACCCAGTGGAATGGAAATACAGACCGCCATAAAAATCGTAATGCTAGAAATGAGGAGCGTAATCGGCAGGGCTGTCATAATCATCCCCATAATGGGTAGATTCGTCGTGACGGTATTACCGAAATCAAGCATCAGTAAATTTTTCAAGTAATCCAGATACTGCAGCCAGAGGGGCTGGTTAAGCCCCATAGCCTCCCGCAGCCGTTCCATTGCAGCTGCCGATACGCCTTCTCCTGCCATGGCTGAAGCAGCATCTCCTGGTATGAGCCGCAAAGCGAAGAATACAAGCGTGACCACACCAAGCATTGTAATGATAAGCTGCGTGACTCGTTTAAAGGAATATACCAGCACAAGCGCCACCTCCTGGATATACGGATCTTACCCACCCTGCATATTACTTACTTAAAATCGACTCCATAAAAGTCAACCTGCGCCAATTTGTTGATCACAATACCCTCAACATTGGTCTTGCTTGGCCAATACACATTACTTGCAAAGGTCGGCATGTAAGGCAAATCCGTCATGGCAATAATTTGTACTTCTTCATATAGCTTTTTGCGTTTCTCCTTATCCACCTCAGCACGTGCAGCTTCCAGCTTCTCCGTTAATACCGGATTATCATAACGTGCGCCGTTCAAGCCACCTGGCGATTTGTTACTTGGGTGCAAGTAGCTGAAAAGGATCATATCCGGGTTGACTGCTGGCAACAACCGGCCGGCTGTCATGAAATCTCCATCATTTCTTACTTTGTTATAGGTTGGTGTATCCACTAAAATAAATTCCAGCGTGATGCCCACCTTCTTTAAATATTCCTGCTCCAATTGTAAAGTATCTGTAATGCCTGTAGCCGATGTATTCGTCTGTGTCATTTTAAATCCGTTCGGATATCCGGCTTCCGTCAACAACTGCTTGGCTTTCTCAGGATTGTATGGATATTTCGGCACCTTATCCGAATAACCGTCCATCCAATCCAACAATATACTGCTTGTTCCCGCTTGTAGCTGAGGGTTAACCGCCTTCGCTATAGCCCCGAAATCTACAGCGTACGCAAGCGCCTGCCTAACTCGAACATCAGCCAGAATCGGGTTGGTCATATTGAATACCCGCAAGCTGTTCGCATAATTTTTTACATTGTTCATTTTGAAGCCCGCTTTAGTCAATGTATCGAGATTCTCTTCTTTATTAGCCCGCATAATAACGTCGATCTCACCATTTTGCAGCGCTATAGTGGAGGTTGCTTCATCTTTGATGATCGAAAATATAAGTTTCTCAATAGGAGCCGGCCCCTTGTAGTATTGAGGGTGACGCACCAGCACGATTTCAGAGTTAACATCTACACTTTCCAGCGCATAAGGCCCAGTGCCCACTGGTTTAAATTTAACTTGCGTGCCTGCTGCCTCAATGGCTTCCTTCTTCACGATCTGCCCTTGATGGTAGTTGGCAACGACATGCAGGAAGTTACCGTCTGGTTGCTTCAATGTTACCTTAATTGTATAAGCATCCGGCGCTTCCATGGTTGCGATGTTGGCCAGATCAGTTGCATACGGCGATGCTGTTGCCTTATCGATATTACGATTATAGGTATACAGCACATCCTTGGATGTGAACTCACCATAGCCACCTTGCCACTGAACACCTTTGCGTAATTTGAATGTCCATGTTTTGTTATCCGATGTTTCCCAGGACTCCGCCAAATCTGGAGTAATAGCACCGGTTTTAGAATCGTAGCTGGTTAAGCCACTGAAGATATTAAAGACGATATTTTCATTTTCAATTCGAAACACAGTAGCTGGGTCAAATCCAGCGGGGTCATCATAAAACCTGACTTTCAGTACTTTGTGGTCATTAGTCGCAGCACCTGCTGTAGTACCCGTTGCCGCACCAGTTGCCGGGGCTGCCGGAGTTTCGCTCTTTGAACAAGCAGACACAACAAGCATAAAAATGATAGCCATAATGAAATGCCATTTTCTACTTTGCATACCCGTCGTCCCCCCTCATTACTATTTGTATAAACCTCGGAAGTGCGGCAGATGATGTGCATGCAAACGTTACAAGGTACACTGCACTTCCGAGCCAGACCTAGCGTAACTAGGCTCGCGCTCCAACCTTACTAACAGCACCAATTTCTTGAAAATACGTTTTAGCTGCTGCCAAATCAACAACATCAGCATATTTCTGGTGGATATCGTACAAATTCATATAATGGGAGGCTTCTGTCCGGTCAAATACACATTCGGCTACAACACCCATATGGAAGCGATTGGTTGCTCCGTCTACCGTCGTTGCCCTAACACAGCCGCTAGTCGTTTCACCACAACAAATGAGGGTATCAATACCTAGGCTATTCAGATGAAACAAAAGCGGCGTTCCCTGAAAAGCGCTTGGTGATGCTTTTTCAATAACCAGCTCACCGAAGATCGGCTTCACTTCTTCTACAATTTCAGTTCCTTTTTGGCGAAGCTCATCAGAAATCTCAACGCGCTTACGTGTATTGCGACTCCAGCTATTAACGCCTGTGTGTAGGCCTTTTACATGGATAACGGGAATTTGGTTATTGCGGGCAACCTCCAGCAGCTCAGCCGTTTTATCAACAGCCTCCCAGCCTTCAAGCCCTGTACTCGATGACCAGGTTTTCATCGATTCAAAGATCGGTTCACGCTTTAACCCGAGCACACTATAATAAATGTCAATTAACAAGAGCGCCGGCTTTTTACCAAAGCCATATAATTCTTTCTTGCCCCACATCTCATCGTGCAGCTTATCGCGTTCGCTCATAAACTTTTCCCATCCGTACATAAAGTATTCCCTCCCTGGTTTTTAATGAATGAATTGGTTTTCCGTTACTTAGCTATATAGTGACTTTTTTGGCAGCACCTATTCTCTGAAAATATTCCTTTGCATACTCTACGCCCACGACATCCGCATATTTTTGGTGCATGTCATACAGGTTCATCCAATGGGAGGACTCTGTGCGATCGAATACCCCTTCCTCAACGACACCCATTTTAAATCTTTGTGTAGCACCATCCACAACCGATGCGCGAATGCAGCCACTTGTTGTTTCTCCACAAACGATAACCGTATCTATGCCAAGGCTTACCAATTGAAAGCTTAAAGGTGTTCCCTGAAAACCGCTTGGTGCCGACTTCTCAATCACAATCTCGCCTTTGATCGGCTTCACTTCATCCACAATCTCCATGCCCTTTTTTCTCATCTCCGGTGACATGGTTGACGGTCCACGTTTACGATGAATCCAAGGCTTAATGATATTATCCATTCCTTTAACATGGAACACGGGAATTTGATTCTCGCGAGCAACTGCAAGCAGTTCCGCTGTTTTATCAACAGCTTCCCAGCCTTCCAACCCCGTACTGCCGGGCCAAGTTTTCATGGATTCGAAGAGTTCTTCGCGTTCCAAACCGAGTACACTATAATAGATATCGATCAATACCAAAGCAGGCTTTTCACCAAATCCAGCTAGCTCCTGCTTTCCACGTAGCTTATCATGCTCTTTGTCGCGTTCTGACAAAAACCGTTCCCAGCCTCTCGAAGTCATCTTACATTCCTCCTTGGATAATTGAATGGTAATGTTAGATTAAGTAACTTAAATATAACTTATGTAACTTAATCATTTACATATACCTATCATAGTCCACGCTTTTGATTGCGTAAAGGCTCATTGATGAATGAAAATATTAGTTAAATGAATGCAAGCGGATTCATTCGTTGCTTTCGTATCATTAATTATTATATAATGTGTTATGAAACCTTACATTTAATTAATTGCTAATTAATTTACGAAATGGGGGGCTTTAAAGATGAATCTTGAGCAAATCACCACATTTTTACAGGTGTATCAAATCGGCAGCTTTCAGGAAACCGCTAATCAGATGTTTTTACCTCAGCCAACCATCTCTCATAGGATTACCCAACTCGAAAGAGAATTAGGGAAGCCCTTATTAATCAGGGGAAAAGGAAAAGTCCGGTTGACCGAAGAAGGCAAAGCTTTCCTCCCGTACGCCCGACATATTCTGGGTTCCTTGCAGGAAGGCCGTGAGGCTGTAGCCAGTGTTGAACAAGGCTCCGCTGGGAAGCTGACACTAGGCTCTAACAATTCGTTCGCTAGCAGTGTGTTGCCTGAGGTGCTCGATTCGTTCATGACGGAGTATCCGAAGGTGGCACTCAAGGTGCAATGTTACGCTTCCCCCACTTTAGTCCGTTTTATGAAGCAACGGGAAATCCAATTGGCCATTACCCGCTACACCAGCAATGACCGCGGTATCACTTACCGTTCCGTTTATAGCGAATCCACCGATCTGATCGTCTCCCCCTCCCATCCCTTTGCCAAACGTAAAAAAGTAGATATCGAAGAGATTCTAAAAGAGACCTTTATCACCTATCAAAAGGATACTCAGTACAGAGATCTGCTTGATTCTACCTTGAACCAAATCCAGTTGAACTACATTACCAAGTTCGAAACGAATAACCTGGGCTTGATTAAGCATTTTATTAAACAAAATGCAGGTGTACATTTATCGGGCAGTTTATATATGAGGAACGAGCTAGCAAGAAAAGAGCTGGTTCAAGTGAAAATTGAACACAACCCTTTTGCACAAAGCCAGGTATTTATTGCCCATCTCAAGGACGAAGCCAATAGCTTAGACCAATTGTTCATCAAGCATTTTGAGAAACAAATCAATTCCCAATTAAATAGGGAACGCTCGTTTTTGAATGAGGTCACGATCTAAGGGATGCATGCCCCATTTGCCCTAAATGACAGCCACAAGGCACTTCACGACACCTATATGACCTGTACGACCCACTATTACAACAGCAGCCAAGTACCTACTCAACCACTCGGCGATGTGCAGATCGAATCCAATACCACCATATCCTCTTCTTGCAGCTTTATCTCCGCCAGCCCCTCTATCGCTTGTACATGTTCGGGTCTTGATGCACCCAATATCGCCGAGGCAACACCAGCACGCTTAGCCACCCATGCCAATGCCATGCACGGAAGTGACCAGCCACGTTCATTGGCAAACTCCTGAAGCTTACACACATTTTGCAGTATCTGCGGCTTGGCCAGCAGGGCCAGTAACGCACGATCTGCCCTATCAGCGCGCGAGCCAGCCGGATGAGCACCGCCGTCCACATACTTCCCTGTCAGTAAGCCACGAGCGAGTGGGCTATATACAATGGCTCCCACCCCTTCTGATTCACAAAAAGGTAAGAGCTCCTGCTCAATATCACGAACCAGCAAGCTGTAGGGCGGCTGAACGCTTACAAACCGGTTCAAGCCCTTTTGCTGGCTGATCCCATGAGCTTTGGCTATTTGCCATGCAGCATAATTGGAGCAGCCAATGTAACGGACCTTGCCTTGCTTAACCAAATCATCCAAGGCTCCAAGCGTTTCCTCCAAGGGCGTATCTGGATCAAAACGGTGTACCTGGTATAAATCGATCACATCCGTTTGCAGCCTTTTTAAACTGTCCTCTATAGCTCTTGTAATATGGTAGCGACTTAAGCCATGGTCATTGGGACCAAGCCCTACTTTTCCATTCACCTTGGTCGCCAAAATAATCTTGCTCCTGCGCTTCTGGATGATCCTGCCTAGAATCGCTTCCGATTCTCCCGATTGCAATGGGTTCCGTGAATCCATGCCTCGACCATAAATATCTGCGGTATCAAACAGCGTAATCCCTGCATCCAGGGCAGCATCAAATACCTGCAACGAGGTTTTTTCATCGATCCAACGACCAAAAGCCATACAGCCTAATGAAATGACAGACACCTTCAGCCCTGTATTTCCTAAACGACGATGCTCCATAGCCCAACTCCCCATCTACTTGCTACTCACTACTTTTTACTTTAACCGGCAGCACCGGCGCAAATAGCCATACATCCCTGCGGATAAACCGATGAGCACGATGCCCAATGCACCCAAACCCATTGTGATGCCCACAAACCCAAACACACCGCCTAACACCACCGGATTTAGGACCTGCACCATTCTATTGGACATTGTCCTCAAGCTCATTCCCATGCCCTACTACTCAGACGCTACGCTTTTGGTAACCATTCCTTCTGCGGCTTGCCGGATTCGTTCAGCCTGATCGCTTATTCAGCTTGGGAAGAAGCCATGCACTTAACGTCGACACAACCGTAAATCCGATAAAGGCAGCAAATACAAATAAAAAAGAACCTGCATCCGCCAGCACCCCGCCAATAATCGGGCCGGAAAACTGCGCCAATGAATTAACGAATGTGAAGTTAGGTAACAGGTTCTCCTTCTTGCCCGAAAGCTTTGGATCCTTAGAAGCAATGGCCGCTGAGGCTTGCAGCGCCCCCAGCTTAGCAGGCTGCCTACGCCATTCAGCAATTGCCCTAACAGAATCGGCCAAAGGTACTGCATCAAGCCGCCGAATAAGTATAAGCCCCCGCTAAGCGCCATCACCAGTGATCCGATAAGGACCGCATGACGCGGTCCTATCCGATCAATAATACTGCCTGCTGGCATAGCGAACATTACGGGGATGACGGCACCTAGTGCCATCATAAGTCCAATCATTGGAGCCGATTAGCCATTGTCGCCAAAGTATAAAGCTAACATCGGACGCAGCATGCTTCCAGTTCAAGATCGCTGACCAGAATAACATGAGAATGCCGCCCCGAAGCACTACCCAATTACGCAATAGCTTGTTCAATTACGATTGAACCAATTGGGGGGCGGGCCGTTTGGCCAGATGCTCCAGCACTTCATCGATATGCATCACGTCAGCATATTTATGATGAAGATCAAACAGGCTGATTTTATGAGAGATGGGGCTTCGATCGTATACACATTCTTCGACAATGACAGTATGATAGCCATGAGAATACGCATCAACTACACTGGCTCTGACACAGCCGCTTGTTGATTCCCCTGCAACTATAAGGCTATCTACGCCCATCATGGTCAAATAGGATGCCAAGGGTGTTCCCTGAAAAGCACTTGCCCGCGTTTTATATACCAATAAATCTTCTGGCTGTGGAGCGAATTCATGATAAATTTCAAAAGCGTCTGCTGTTGGGGCACCCCCCTTGCGATTGGTAGCTGAAACTTTAACTCCTCTACGCCTTGTCAACTGGTCTGAGGTTAAGTAAATGACCGGGATGCCAAGTGCACGTACTGCCTTGAACAGGCTATTGGTTGGCTCGATCGCCTCCCAGGCATAAATTCCGCAGGAGCTCGGGAACTCGCTTTGCAGCTCTATCGGCGGTTTGGCACCACCTTGATAGGCGCTGTTGTAGAGGTCAATCAAAAGTAAGGCGGGTTTTATGCCAATAAAGGTTTCACGCTCGTAAGCCTTGTAAATTTCCAAGATATCCTTATCGACAACATCTTTCCAGCAGTGATCCTCGAAAGCATAAGCCATACACGTGAACCCTCCTATCTGCGCTATGCGGTTGATTTATACTTCGACTGTTGTTTTCTTAGCCGCACCAATCGTATCAAAATATTCGACTGCATAATCCAAGCCGACAACATCCGCGTACTTCTGGTGCATATCGTACAGGTTAATATAATGCGACATTTGTGTACGGTCGTAAACACATTCTTCTACTACACCCATTTGGAAGCGGAAGGTAGCACCATCTACTACAGAAGCGCGTACACAACCGCTGGTAGTTTCCCCGGCACATATGACGGTATCTGCGTTTAAGCTAATCAGTTGAAAAAGTAAAGGTGTTCCATGGAAAGCGCTGGCTGCGGCTTTTTCGATAACGATCTCGCCTGCAATAGGCTTGACTTCTTCAACAATTTGCCTGCCTCTCTCCATCATTTCCTCCGTCATCGAAACCTGCAGCTTGCGCTTCTTGCTGCTTTTCGTCCAATGATTGATTCCACTGTTCATCCCTTTAATATGAATGACAGGAATTCCATTCTTGCGGGCTGCTGCCAGCAACAATACAGTCTTATCCACGGCCGCCCAACCTTCAAGTCCGGTGCTCATCGGCCATGTTTTCATGGATTCAAAAATTTCCTCACGATTCAGGCCAACCGTGCTGTAATACATGTCAATCAACAATAATACTGGCTTCTCGCCAAATCCGTTCAGTCCTTGCTTGCCCCACAATTCATCATGCCGCTTGTCTTGCTCTGTAAAAAAATGGCTCCACTTCATTTCTTCCATTGCAATCCCTCCATTTCGTATTTGCTTCTTTAGTGTAAGTCAGCTTATCTGACATGTAAATAATGGTTTGTGCATGTAAACTCTCATAATTTGAATGTATGCGCATACAGGGACTCTGAGAAAAACCGCGGAGAAGGTCAGGTTCTTGACTAGTCCCTACGATGGAGCGTCGGCGAGGACATAGGTATGGGTATGGGGCTCCAACCGTTCTTGAAGTACTTCAAAGACGGTCCGCAGGCTTTCCACCCCACACCCATGTCCTCTGTTCATCTTTGTGTACAGCCTGCCACTCTTTAAGACACCACGACATTATTCCACACACATAAATCATTTGCTAGTTCAAATTACGCTTAAAGCTTTTCTGATTGACGGAAGGATAGAACCTAGTCGTAAGGAGTAGATAACCAAACTGACTGTAAAGCCCTTAAAGTCGACTCTGTTCGCCATTTAAGAGCATTGGCAAACCACAAGGTCTCCATAATGAGAGCTTTCACCAAAATAACGGCACCCGTGTCCGCTTATTCTCATATGCATCAACAACCAGATGCCGAGGCAGGCAAGCCTACCATCGCTTTCGCCCGCTTTTCCTAGCTTTACCTAAACCTTTTCACGTTTTTATATATTAAAAAAGCATTCGCAGCAACTCACGAATGCTTTAATTTCTACTACATATAAAAATCAGGTGAATCACTAGCGAAGCGGACAGAGTGTGCTGGAGATAGCGAAGCGGTGCCTTTGTTCGCTGATTTCTACTATTAAATGTTGTATCTAATCAAGAAATCAGTGAACAAGAGCAATCGGAGGCATACTCTGTCCGCGAAGCGAGCCATTCACCTACTCATGAACCACAACCCGGTTTCTTCCGCCTTGCTTAGCGAGGTAGAGGGCTTTATCCGTGTATTCAATCAGCATGTTAATAGACAGTGAAGGATTCGGGATTAATGTGGCTACACCAATACTTACGGTAACTACATCACTTACCCTGGACGAAGCATGGGGAATTTTTAAATCCTCAATCGTTCGCTTGATGAATTCGGATACCTTAAGGGCACCCCTCTTGTCCGTATTAGGAAGAATAATCGAAAATTCCTCTCCCCCATAACGTGCAGCAAAATCATTCGGGCGATTCAGTGTCTTTTTCAGGGTGTGAGCCACGAGCTGCAAGCAATGGTCGCCCCCTTGGTGCCCATAGGTGTCGTTGTATGCTTTGAAGAAATCAATATCGCATAACAGCAAGGACAAAGGCTGTCCATATCTAGCCGCTACACCCCATTCACGCTCCATCGTATGGTCGAAGGAGCGGCGGTTTGCAATACCGGTAAGTCCATCGGTTATCGAAAGACGCATCAATAAATCGTTCGTCTCCTGCATTTTCATTTCTGTAACTTTCCGCTCTGTGATATCCCGAGAGACCGCAATAATCTCAGTAACCTTGCCCCTCTTATCACGAATCGTACGACTTGTGGATTCAAACCAAATGTACGAGCCATCCTTTCGACGCATTCGGTAGCTATGAGTGCTGATCTGTTGTGCATTCACAATACTGGTGAAGCTTTCCAGAACCTGATACAGATCCTCCGGGTGGAACAGGTCATAAACCTTAGTCCCAATCAACTCATGCGGCTTGTAGCCTAATAAGGTATAGCAGATCGCAGATACGTACGTACAGATACCCCTCACCGTGTGGCGAGAAATCATATCCGTCGAATAATCGGCCAGCATTCGGAACCATTCTTCACTTTCCCGCAGCTTTTCTTCCGTTGCTTTACGGTCGGTCACATCTTGAAAATAAACGGACAACCCCTCTTTAGTCGGATAGATATGGGTTTCAAGCCATTTTTCATTCGATTCTTGGTTTGCCGGTACATATTCTTCAAAGGTGATGGTTACTTTTTGTAAGAGGGCATCTCGAAAATAGCTTCCATAATCATTATGCTCCAGAGACGGAAAGGCATCCCATAAAAGCTTTCCTTGCAATTCCGCATTTTTTTTACCCAGCTGCTTTTCTGCCTCTTTATTTAAGTAAACAAAACGCCATTCCTCGTCTAACGAATAAAAAGCATCCGTAATTGTATCCAAAATACTCATATTTTTAGCTGTAAGCTCATTAATTTTAGATTCCGCCATTTTGATCTTAGAAATATCAAGGATTTGTGAAATGAAATATCGGGGAGACCTATCCGAATTATGGACAAGCGAAACGCTAAGTAACGCCCAGACCGTATGGCCCTCCTTGTGGTAATATCGTTTTTCGAGCTGAAAGCTGTCTATTTCACCTGCAAGTGTTTTTTCTACAAGCTCAAGATCAGCGTCCAAATCCTCCAAATGGGATAAATCCTGAAAATTTGTCATTAGAAATTCAGCCTCTGTATAACCTAAGAGCTTGCACAAGGCAGGATTTACTTTAAGCCAGGTTCCATCCAAATCTACCAATGCTATACCAATAGGGGCATATTGAAAAGCATTCAGAAATAAATCGTTCTCTTGAGGTTGGTTCTGCAAAGGTTATCGCCCCACGATTCTTTAATTTTAGGCAAAACGGTAATAGATCAATAAGAAAGTAGAGAGCACAAATATAAAGTTCAATGAAACAAATACCATTTGGTCGAGCTTGGTCTTATGCATGTCAATAGGCGGCTTATAAAAGCTGACCCCTTCTATAATAAAAATAACCAATATCATATGAATCATAAAATGGCCAACCAGCTCTGTCATACCGAACAGCATCGTTGTTGACACGAAAATCCCCGTCAAAACCAGCGATAAAATACGGTTGAGAATACCTACCACTAACAAATAACCGACTACAAATTCTATAAATGCGGCCATCGTAACAAAGGCCTCGGGCGAGAATCCAAAAGTTGGCACACCATGATGCTGAATAATATCAACTGCCATCAAAGGGAATACCCACTTCTCCACCGCTACCCAGCACAAGGATAAGCCGGTTCCGAGATACAGAAAGGGGAATCCCCAAGCGCTCAGCTTTGTTTTCTCTAAAAGAAGAGCAACAATAATCGCCACATAAAAACCATAATCCAGCATATGAAACCAGCCGGCTTCGAGGGTCAGGTCCAAGAATAAATAAAGAATAACTAAAGCCCCTGCTTTAGTGGCATAATGGTGCGGCACCAACAGCAGAACGATAGAGATCCACAGAAGGATGCTTTGTTGCTGTGTGAGGAGCTCAAATTCAGGTACGAAAAGCGAGCCTGATAAGACCTGGATCAGCAAGGCAACAGCGAGGCCATATTTTAATAAAAGAATCGAATAAACACGCAGCTTGTCCAGCTGACGGTCGACCTTTTGCATAAACTTCAAGTTATTAAGAGTTGGCAATAGCTGCGTCAAGACAGCAAGCAGCACCGCTATAAGCAGAGCCAACGCCATAAAAAGGGGTGAAATAATTTGAGTCATCGCCTCTTTAACTGGCTGCAAATCCGTAAACCATTTGACATGAGCTTGCGCCGCTAAAGGCATAGTCATAGACAGCACAAAGCATATAGTAAAGCTTAGCAGGAAAGTCACCGAGTGTTTTCTCATACCCACTTCCCCTTCATCCCAAGTAAGAACAAGCGTCGTTTTTCCAACTGTATATAACATACCAGATTATTGGCAAATAATCTAAAGCTTTATCAGATTATATGCAGGAAAATTAAGGAATTACTACTAAACTGTATCCAGCTTTAATAAGCTGGGTACAGACTATGGCTAACCATTGCTGCAGCATTCTATTTTGTGATGCTAAACCATTCAAAGTCTGCGTATCCGGCGCTCTGTAAATTTTCATCTATTTCCTTATTGACCGCACTATTAACCGCAAATATACCAACCTTGGCTCCTACCCAACGCCCCACTGTAGCTTGAAACGGTTGGCCTATAGCCGTAAAAAGCTCGCCATCCACACTGTAGCTAAACCTGCATATAGCATTGTTCGCTACAGCTACTCTTACATATGTAGCCTCATGCGTATACTCGACCACGGTCTCTTCGGACTCGTTGGTGACTCCCGCCTTCGTTTCTCCCTGCATAAGCACGAGCTCGGACGAGCCCTCTCCTGAGCGACGCAGCGCCAGATAGCGATAGCTAAACCCAAAAATCATAAGCCCCGCAAGGTCGGCTTCGTGGCTCGGCTGGTAATGCAGCTTCGCCGTAGCCGTGAATTCCGGTGCTGGGAATTTCTGCAGCAATAGCTGCGGAGCCTCATACAAGCTAGCTGCGCCTTGGGCGCTTGGGTAGCCTTGAGTGCTTGAGTAGCCTTGGGTAAGCTGCGGCTTAAGCGGCTTGCAAAACAGCCTTAAGCTGCCTGGACTATCCGTCAGCGAGTACCAATCGGGCCGTGGATTGGCCTGCCATTGCCATTGGCGCCCAAGTTCCTGCCCGTTGAAATCATCGGAGGTTTGGGGCACCTCCACTGGATATTCCGCGCCTACGTCAGGCTTTTTGTAATGTAGAACCGGCTCGCCGATCCCATCCCCATTGCTATCCATCCCCATTATAGGCCAATCGCTCACCCACTCCATAGGCTGGAGATGGACAATCCGTCCATACGCATTCCGATCCTGAAAATGAAGGAACCAGGATTCGCCTGACTCCAGCTCCACCCATGCACCTTGATGCGGTCCATTGACGGCAGTGCCTCCTTGGTGCAGCACGATTTTATCCTCATAGGGCCCCTCGACATTCCTCGACCTGAGGATGGTTTGCCAGCCTGTAGCCACCCCACCCGCTGGCGCAAAAATATAGTAAAATCCATTACGTTTGTACATCTTAGGGCCCTCCATCGTTGGATGGTGCTCCGTCCCGTCAAAAACAATGACCCCCTCATCCAGCAATTGCTTGCCATCAGGTGACATCCGACATAAATTGAGCTTGCTCTTGATCCCCGCGCGGCTATGGGCAAAGGCGTGTACCAGATAAGCGGTGCCGTCCTCATTCCAGAATGGGCAGGGATCGATCCAGCCTTTGACCTCTTTAATCATATGTAAGGGCGTCCAATTGCCGAAGGGGTCATCTGCCGTACTCATAAAAATGCCCTCATCTGGTGTACTAACAAATATCCAAAATTTATTATCGTGAAAACGTATACTCGGTGCCCAAATTCCTTTGCCATGCTGTGGAATGCCATAGCCGGGCAAATCCACGTGAGTGATGACATGATTAACAATTGTCCAGTTCACCAAATCTTTGGAATGCAGGATCGGCAAGCCTGGTGTATGGGCAAAGCTGGAGGCAACCATAAAGAAGTCGCTCCCCACGCGAATCACGTCAAGATCCGAATAATCGGCGTATAGGATTGGGTTTTGAAAAGTACCGTCGCCCAAATCGGCGGTCCATACATTATCGTGCATGAGCATCATATAAGCCTCCTTTAATGTGCAGCTTTTAATATTCAGTATAAACTACTTTAGATTCAGCTTCTAATTAATAGTTATATATTCCTATTAATACACCTATTATAGTTCCTTATAACTATGTGTTGACTGTATTAAGTATTACTGGTACCCTTAACGCATACTTTTAATATAAAAAATTACTGATAATGGCAAACTTATTGAAAAATAAGGACGCAAAGCTATGGGTCTAAAGGTTCATTACGAACAATGATTGCCAAGCTGTCAAAGGGTCTTTTTCACCCACATTAACTGTAACAGTGCTGCAGTTTTTTTGTCTTCTAAACTAATAAGAGGTGATAATATGATAGTATTAAACCACAACCATGAAAAATTACCTGTGATGATCGAAAATCTTGCTGAGTATCTAGACTATGATGACTCAAAAGCTCTATTACAGGCATTGAACAACATGGAGTTCGAAGAAGTCGTTGAACTCCAACAATCGTTAGAAACCATCTTGATGTATCTGATAGCGGATACTATTGTCCATTAAATTGCCAACCTCAAAGCTGCATGTTATATTTAAATGATCAAATTCCGATAGATAAGGTGGTATTTATTTATGAGTGAAACGATTTCTGCCCTTCAGCAACTCACTGCGGAGGTTGAGATTTTCCGCAAACCGGAATTCCCTGTCCATCCCCTATTCTTAAATCGCTGGTCACCTAGATCCTTTTCCGACCAGAAGGTTTCCGATGATGATCTACATACGATTCTTGAAGCCGCCCATTGGGCGCCTTCGTCATACAACGACCAGCCTTGGCGTTTTATTTTTGCCAAAACCGATGAGCAGCTTGCCATATTCCGCGGGCTTTTGAGTGAATTTAACCGCATGTGGGCGTCCTCAGCCCCTGTACTTATCTTAGTTGCTTCTGATAAACTGAGAGAGAATGGCGATCCTAACGCACCCCATAGCTTTGATAGCGGGGCAGCTTGGGGTTATCTGGCTCTGCAAGCAAAAATCCTCGGATTGGCTACCCACGCCATCGGTGGATTTGACAAAGCAGAAGCAAGAAGACTATTAAATATTCCTGAGCAGTTTGAGCTTCATTGCGTAGTGGCGCTTGGTTACCAAGGTGGCAAAGAGACCTTGTCTGCCGGACTACAGGAACGTGAAGTCCCTAATACGCGCCGTCCATTAGGCGAAGTGATTTACGAAGGAAAAGTGAACGCTTAAACTCATTAAAGGAGGGGTGGACATGTCTTTCCAGCATATTCTTGTTGCCTACGATGGCTCAGAATTATCCAAGAAAGCTTTACATAAAGCGATAGCGCTAGTAACCGACAGCCCTGCAAAGCTTGAGGTGGTTTACGTTCTCCACAATCCGGTTATCGTCATTGGTGAATCCGTTATTCCTACGACCGCTCATTTCGAAGCCGGTTATCTTGATGAATCCCAGGCAATGCTTGAGCATGTCGATGCAGAAATTGCCCACCTGCCCAACGCGAAAACTACCTTGCTGCAAGGCAGCCCATCCGATGTGATGGTCAGCTATGCAAAAGCAGAGGGTGCGGACCTTATCGTAATTGGGAGTAGAGGTTTGTCTGACTTCAAAGAATTGTTCTTGGGCAGTGTAAGCCATTATGTGGTGCAGCACGCCGAGGTTCCAGTGCTCGTGGTTAAGTAAAAGCAGTTTGTATGTTTGTGTTAGGAAAGCATCCTTCGGGATGCTTTTTTATATGCAGCTTGGAGAACTATTCTGTATCCCTATTAATTATTTTGGTATACCATAAACCAAATTTATGTGATATACTAATGGTATCATTTAAAGGAGGGACATTTTATGCCATCTATTATTTTTCAAACGTCAGGCAAGACGATCGAGGTCGCACAAGACGCCAATCTGCTAAGAACCTCCATCCGATACGAGGGCTCCGTTCCCTATAAATGTGGTGGTGGAATATGCGGAACCTGCCGCGTACGAATTGTGGATGGTCATGAGAACCTCAGCAAGATCATGAAAAAAGAAGTCGACAGGCTGGGCAATGAGAAAATCAATCAAGGCTTCCGGTTAGCATGCCAAACCTTTATAACCAGCGGTGATATAACGGTCGCATGGGATGAAGAAGACATGGAGCGTTTGAACAAAATCGCCCAAAGACGGATTAATGCCGCTAATAATTAAACATGGGAGCACTTTCGGGAGCAAACACAAATCAGCATCCATCCCCGAAAATTAGTAATCCCTCAACCCTAAACAGGGGCTGCCCCATCTGTAGCTTTTACCCTACGGATGGGACAGCCCCTGTTTCTTACTATACCGTACCTTCTATTGCAACTGAAGTTTATTGGAATGCTTATTTTAACGCTCGCTGTTGTACGATGCCAGCCCTAGCTACTCTCTTTCCAACGCTTCCATATATGCCTTCTTCGAGTTTTCCAAATGAATCTTGGTCAAGCTCTCAGCAAGCTCTCCTTCACCGCTATACACTGCCTTTGCCAAATCCCTATGCTCATCCATCGCTTTACGTAACCGTCCCGGCAGCTCGTAGCCTAACTGCACGAATGCCCGGATATAATCCGACAACCCATCTAGCATTTGTGCTAGTCTAGGGCTTTGCGCCGCACGGCATATCACATCATTGATTTTGAAATGGAATCTATAATCAACTTGGTCAAAATTGGATTTGGTGAGTGCTTGATCAATTTCTTCGACGATCCTTTTTAACTCCTCGCGATGGGAGGGCTCCGCCTTTTGTGCCGCAAGCTTCATCGCCAGGCTTTCCAATGCAGCAAGAATCGTGAATATTTCGATAATCTCCTCAGGCGAGAGCTTGGAGACGACAACACCTTTGCGCGGCAAGGTTTTGACAAAGCCTTGGGATTCCAGCCGGAACAAGGCTTCACGAATCGGTGTGCGGCTTACGTTTAGTTGATCCGCCAGCTCCCGTTCAATAATTCGCTCCCCTGATTTATACATTCCTTGGACAATCGCTTGCTTGACGTATTGATAAACCTTGTCGCGAATAGGGCTTAATTCTTCATCTTTCCATTTGACGGGCATTTCCTGGGTGTCTAGTGCCTGTGGTGTGCCTGGTATGTCTGGCATCTGGTATACCTCCGACTGATGTTTTCCTTAAGTTTAATCGATTTGCAGATTTATTTCCAACATTCCATTTATTTGAGCCCACTTGCAAAGCAGGCACAGTAAAAAAGCAATCCAGGTCAGGACTGTAAAACGCCCATACCTAGATTGCTTTCCATTTCCTTAATCATTGGAATTGAACCTTTACAATTTTACTTTCCTCATCCAAATCCAGCTCATAAATTTCCTTCTCGATCTCGGCAGTCGTCTCAAATTTAGGAAATACCTTAATGGGAATACTATTATCCGTAAATACCTCAGATACACCTTGGATCAGAATTCTGGTCTCAAGACTTTTAATTCGGCATATGGAGAAGGTCGTTTTTTTCTTTCCGAAAAAATAGTATTCATAATCGGCGATCTTCTCCAAATCAGGGTTGTCGGTTACAGTCCGGTAGCGTTCTGTAGTAGATACCAATATATATTCACTCATTGTCATTACCTCCACCTATGAAATTAGCTCGTCGCATTATTGTCATTCATAACGAACGATCAGCTCTATCTCGACGGCTGCACCGCCCGGCAATGAAGCGACACCTATTGCAGACCGCGCATGCACACCTGCTTCACCAAACACCTCGACCAATAAGTCAGAAGCTCCGTTCAACACATAAGGAAGCTCGTAGAAATCGGGGGCCGCGTTAATAAAACCCTCAAGCTTTACAATGCTGACGACATGATCCAAGTTACCCAACGCTGAACGTAGTGTACTCAGTTGATTGATGATACACTGGCGCGCTGCTTGATATCCTTCTTCTTTGGTTAGCTCCGAGCCGATCTTGCCTTTATATTTCAGTACACCCTTTTCCTTAGGTGTGACTCCGCTTAAGTAGATAAGCGGAGAAACCATCGTAAAGGGAACGTAATTACCACTTGGTTTAGGTGGAAGCTCTAATTGAATATTTAATTCAGCAAGCCTGGCTTCAGCTTGTCCTTTATTCTGCGGCAAGTTTCAATCCCTCCAATCTCTTTGAGAAAATGGCTTCATCATTCCTGGCGAAGCTCAATATCCTCCTGGATATACAATTGGCAGCAAAGGCGGAAGCCTTCATCCAGCTTGTCATTCAGTATTTTCTTTTCCTTCCAGTTGGGCTCAGCAAGCCCTCCTCCACCGGATAAAACTTTAACGGTACATTTGGTGCACTTGCCCATTCCGCAGCCGTATTTGAGATAGGGAAATTTTTTGATTCCTGCTAGAACAACTAGATTACTGTTCACAGCTATTTCCTGCTGGTAGAGCTCACCGTTATGATGCAATTTCACAATGGGCATTGGTACACCTCCATCTGCAGCGGGATCCACCCTGATTCCAAGTCCATAGCGATGGCCGCTTATCACGCTTCATCGCTATTCCATACGAAGACGATTGTTTCATAATTACAGCTTACTTCTTAATGTCAGCTACGGTAATAACCTCATATTCGGTGCCTAGGTAAACCTGCAAGGCTTTAAGCGCAGCCACACCAACCGCGGTGTCTTGCTCGCCATTGCCACCACTAACCCCAATTCCGCCGATAACCTCGCCATTGACAACTATTGGGAAGCCGCCTACGAATATAGCAAACTTGCCGGGAAGCATGGCATGTATGCCGAAGGCCTCCCCCGTTGTTGACGCCGGACCGCCAGGCTGGTTGAACAAATGGGTCGAACGTTTGTGGCCGCTGGCCGTAAACGCTTTGGCTATAGCAATTTCAGGACCGGTAATGCGTCCGCCATTCATCCGCTCCAGCGCAATCACATAGCCACCGTCATCAACGATACAGATGGCTTCGAGCGCTTTTGCTTCTACCGCTGCCTGCTTCGCCGCTTCTATCATGACTTTCGCTTCTTCCAATTCCAGCTTCAATACTGATTTCATCTGAGACCTCCCTATCGTTACATCGCCTCTAGCCTTATTCGATGCTTTGAACGCCGTGATAGACTGTTTTTTCCTGTGTGTAAAAATCGACGGCTGTACGGCCTGACTCACGGTAGGTAGCTGTACTGGACATCTTGACCCCACCGAACGGTGCATTATAGGCAACACCTGTCGTTGGACGGTTTACTTTTACGATTCCGGCTTGAATATGCTGAATAAAATATTGGGCACGATTCGGATCAGATGTACAAATTGCCGCCGATAACCCATATTCAATATCATTGGCAATCTCGATTGCCTCTTTGAAGGAGCTGACACGAATAATGGAAATGACCGGTCCGAATATTTCCTCCTGGGCAATTCTCATTTTAGGTGTGACATTCGTGAAGATCGCCGGCCTTACAAAGTATCCATTCGCATACTCGCCATCGGCCAGATGCTCGCCTCCGAATGCTAGAGTAGCTCCTTCCGCTTGGCCAATCGCGACATAATCCAATACATTGCTTAATTGGCTTTGGTTAGCCAAAGGACCAATCTCGATGCCTTTATATAACCCGTTGCCTATAGTGAGTGCCTCAGTTTTAGCTATTAATTGTTGAACAAATAGGTCATGTACTTCATCCATCACAATAACCCTAGAGGTGCCTGTGCATGCCTGGCCGGTCAATTCGAAGCCCGCTTTGATCGCTAACTCGACCGCTAGGTCAATATCCGCATCCTCCAGCACGACTAGCGGATTCTTGCCACCCAGCTCCAGCTGGACACGAGTCGATAAACGAACCGCTTTATTGATGGTCTCGCCTGCACCCGTCGAGCCGGTAAAGGTTACCGCTTTGACTGCGGGATGGGTCACTAGGGGCGTACCCGTTCGGGACGCTGACCCGGTTACAAAATTGATTACACCTGCGGGAAGCCCTGCAAGGTGAAGCACTTCAACCAAGCGCAAAGCAATAAGCGGAGTATCCGATGCGGGCTTGAACACTACGGTATTGCCCGTTACAAGTGCAGGAGCGATCTTCCGTACGGGAATGGAGATAGGGAAGTTCCAAGGTGTAATGACAGTAACTACACCTAAAGGTTCTTTTCTCGTATATACAAAGGTCGTTGGATCATCGGAAGGAAGCGTGCTGCCAGAAACATTCAAGCCTTCGGAAGCGTAATAACGCAACGTTTGGGCGGAACGCTTGACCTCCATCCGGCTACTGGCAAGCGTCTTGCCTTCTTCTCGGGTCAATTCCTCGGCGTACTGCTCAAGCCCCGCCTCCAGCAAATCTGCCGCCTTGTACAAAATCTCAGCGCGTTTGCTCGGAGCCGTGTTGCGCCAGGCTGCGAATGCGCGCTCGGCCGACTCCATCGCTAACAGAACGTCCGCCTCAACCGAGGCTTGAAACCGCCCGACGATATCGGTTACTTGGGCGGGATTCGTGCTATCGAAGGTGTTTCCGCTTGAGGATGCCACCCATTCTCCATTGATTAAGTTATTGAAGGTTTGTACTGCTGTGACGGTCACCATGTTACACCAAACCAAATTCGCGGGATAGGGCAGCGATGTACATCCTGCGCATCTTTGTAGCTTCTTCTACGATTTCAATACAGCGTTGCTGCTCTTCTGCAGTTTTGGCATATTCGAGCACGATTTGGTAGCCACGCTCGCCATGAATTTCATCAGATACGATATGAAGATCGAAGAATTCCACTTCTTCATCGGTAAAGCCATATTTTTCGCGAAGTGTTGGGGTTTGTCGACGGTATATAGCAGGAACCTGTGATTCCAATCCGACCACCAGCGCCGCGGTAGCATATAAGAAATTTTCCTTAAACGCCATCCGGTAGCACCAGGATTGCAAGCCAATCGTTTCTGGCAGAATGTGAGCCATCGACTCAACGCGTTCCCTTGTAGTTCCGCAAGCTTCACCGAAACGGATTAACAAATCCGTGTGGCGATCGCCTCCGAGCTCTTCCTCCCACATGTTTTGCAATAAAAAGTCTCTCGCATCTTGATGTGGGCAGTTAGCAAATATATAAGCCAAATATTCGGCAAAAGGACCTACGTAAGCATAATGTTGTTCAACCCATCCGGCAAAGTGCTCTTTCTTTAACTCGCCATTCGCCCACTTGATGGTGAAAGGAGCCTTAGCAACAGCATTACCTTCGATGGCTTGCTCTAAAGCAAGGCGGAATTCCTCTTTGTTCATTAAGCGGGACTTCGTTACGGTTTGTGTCATAGTAATTCTCCTCTCAATTTGAAAATCATAGTTTTGATATTTTGGTATATTGTATACCAAAAGTATTATGGGTTTATTATCACCCGAGTGGGCTTATCTGTCAACCTACTTTTTTTAAAATAATCAGAAGCGCCATCGCCATTAGCAAATAGGCGCCGGTAAACGGAAGGTTCCAATTCGATACTTTATACGAGCTTTCACCTGTGAGGCTTGCCATCATCCCTGCTGTTGCATTATAAGGCCCCATCAAAAAAGCGGTTGCCGCCCCTGTGAGCATTGCAATTGCTGTCAGCTCCGTTGATATTCCCAAAGCTTGGGGATTCAGTGATTCTGCTGCCAAAGCCAGACCGACCGCTGGATGCAAACCAATAAAAGCAAGGCCCAGCGGGATTAACGGGATGAATAAAAGGAATACATCCGCCCCCACGACATCTTTTATAGCCATGATCCACATATTAATGCTATGCCCTGCCCCTGTCGCTTGAATGGACGCAATCAGGAAGCCTGCACTCAAAAACACGAAAAACTGTTCCTTCATATTCAATAGATGCTTGGACAGCAATGCTGTTCCTTCCTTTATATAGGCTCTGCCTTTGCCTAACAGCAAAGACCACGCATAACCAAATGGAAGTACGGCTAACGTCACTAGCAGCAGGAAGCTAAAGCTCGTATAGGTTTCCAACACAAGTATTAAGCCATTGAATATCAGAATGGCGATAACAATATGCAAGGGATTATGGGCATTCATCTGCCCTTGCTGTGTCAAGCCAGCTTGCACTGCCTGTTCCCTTGCAGCCGCTGTTTCATCAAGAGCCAATTGTCCAATATGCCTCTCCCTGCGGTTTGCAATCCGTTTGCCCATAAACCAATCCAGCACTAGCCCAAGCAAGCTGAAAGGGATCATAATCGGCAAGATGGCACTCCAACGAACACCCGTCATCTCAACAATAATGCCTACTATCGGTGCAACGGGTGTCCAAACAATAGGCATACTGTAGCCATGAGTCACTGCCCGGCTAATAAACCGCTCTTTTTGTTCAATCGGATACCATTCGAGTGAAGGGCGAATCGTATGATACACCATCGGTAGCGTCGCCAGGTTCATAAAGGAGCTCAAGATATACGATAATAAAGAGGTTACCGCATAAAGCAATCCTGAATGCTTAACCTTACTTTGAATTAATCGCTGAACCCTGAGCGCGTAGCGGCCAAGCTCAATAGGTAAGGCAATAAGTGGGATGAGGGCGAAAAGACTCAAAATATTCAGCATATTGCCAAACGCAAGTATATAGCTGCTCCAAGGCGCTCCATGCAGGGCAAAAAGAACGATGCCAATTAGTAAAAATAAAGCACCTAACCCTCGAACAAACCGTTTAACCGAGCTGAAGACAACGATAACAATGAGCAGACTGATTGTAGACAGTACCCATCTCAGGAGATCACTTGGGTATAAGATAGAGGTTAAATAAGCTACAATCGCTATGGCAAACAACAAAGACTTCATGGCTTAGAGCATCTCTTGAACAGCCTTGGTTAAACGTTCCAGAGCCGTTTCAACAATTTCCTCGCCAATCTCCCGGGTGGCTTTAGTTGCATCACCAATACATCCATTACGAGTCATTTCCTCGTAATAGTAGAAGCCTTGCAGCGCTTGGCCGGGACGCAGGCTTTTCCATTTGCCCTCTGTCATGTCCCCCTTTTCCAGCTGGTCGGGGCGAACTAACTGCGGAGCCAGGTAAAGGGCTTCAGAAACCTCGCGGTCACAGCTGTGGCCATAGAGCTTGGATACTAAGCGCTTATCCATAACATCCTTGGCTGAGGCTGTAGTTTTGGCATAATAAATAGCGGTATTCAGCTCCCTTGTCAGCATATCTATCGCAACTCCAAGTGTAGCCTGATTGCCTCCATGAGCATTGAGTATAAGGAATTTCTCGATCCCATGATGCTGCAGCGATTTGATCATATCGCGAAGAATCGCGATAAGTGTTGTCGGCTCCAATGATATGGTCCCCGGGAAATTCATATGGTGTGGCGATACCCCCATATTAATGGTAGGTGTAACCAGCGCCTCTGGATATAATCGTTCGGCAAGTCGATTGCTCATCTCTTCAGCTAGAACCGCATCGCAGCTTTCAACCATATGGGGACCGTGCTGCTCATGGGCGCCAAGTGGTATAATAGCGATTCTGACAGTTTTGAGGGCTTGTTTAACTTCAGACCATGTCATTTGTGTTAGCAGGTAGGCCATAGACATGACTTTAACCTCCATTCATTTTATGTTATATTGTACATTGTATACCAAAATTCCTAAAGCTTCTTTGATCTTTTGTTATTTTTTGCATTATGCTTTATCATTTAGAAGAAGATACTTGTTCGACAATATACGAAAGAAGGGATATTCTTATGCTTCATCACATTCATTATCTGGACAAGAAATCAGCAGCTTTTTTATCTGAAGCACTGGTTAAACACTTTTCTCATCAGCCAGCTTATACGGAAATCGTTGTTGTCTGCATCGGCACCAACCGTTATCCTGGAGATTCACTCGGCCCCATGGTCGGCAGCCGCTTGTTCGAACGGCTCGAAGGAAGCCGTTATGTACATATTTACGGTACACTGGATAAGCCGGTGCATGCGCTAAATATGCAAAGAACCTTGGCCTACATAGCTAACCGGCATCGCCGGGCTTACATCATAGCGGTAGACGCTTGCCTTGGGCAATTTTATAAAATTGGTACACTTCAGCTAGTCGATGAACCGTTACAACCCGGAGCCAGCTTGAGCAAAGAGTTATCCTCTATAGGCCATATTCATATTAAAGGCATTATTAACAATCATGGTCCTTTGAATCATAAGGTGCTTGAGCATACCAGCCTCACCTTTGTTAATGAAATGGCAGCAGTCATCAGCCGCATTATCGTTAAATCCAGCCAAGAAATCATTCCTCGGCTATTATCGATAAAGCACGCCGAGTCCCATGTATCCAGCTAATTACCAAAGGCTAGTTACCAAACCATAATGGCAATGACCGTGGACACAGAAAGTCCAACGATAACAGGCAGGAAGTTTTTCCTGGCGAGGTCAATCGCCGATACACCTGCAAAGCCTGCGACCGCAACCAGCGAAGACCAAGCAATTAACGTTCCTCCACCCGACCATACCGAGCCCATTTGGCCAATTGCTGCTAATACGGAAGCGTCCATGCCAACTGTTGGTGCCAATGCACCCGATAAAGATCCAGTCAACGGCAAACCGGAAAATCCTGATCCTTCCAAGCCCGCAATAATACCAATTGCCAATATACCAAAGGCTGTTATAAAGCTATTTGAAGGAATCGCATATTGAATGGACATGACCAGATCATACAGGAATGCAGGTGGAGCCACGCCTTCGCCCAGTGATAGGATGCTCTTCGAAAAATCGGCATTGCCCAGAAAGAAGAACCCCGCAATTGGAATAACTGGCCCCATCGCTTTAAAGGCAAATACAAAGCCTTCAATAAGATGCTCGCTGATGCTATCCAACGCTTTGACCTTCGAGAACACGGTACAGGCAAGTATTAAAAGAATAACAGCAACTCCGCCGATGAAAGCCGCTCCATCTCCACCCTCGAAGCCTCCCATGCTTGTACCACCAAACTTACTTGCAGCCATTACCACAATAACGCCCAGCATCGACAACGGAACAAGCACAGCGAAAAATTTCGACCATTTATGCACTGTAGGATCAACCGTTTCGATCGCTGCGGCAGCCTCCAAATATTCGACGGTCATCTGCGTTTTTATGGTAGGAGCCTGAGGCTGACTGATATCAGGCGTGTGAACGAATTTATTAATCGCTTTGCGGTGCATCAGATACGCTCCGCTTAACGATACCGCACCCGTGATTAGCGATAGGATCATTGCTTTATCGGCTACTGCTCCTGTCGAGATGCCTGCGCCTTTGGCGCTTAGCATAGGTGCAACCTGCATGACATAGTCTGAGGATAACGCCATGCCTTGTCCAGCTAGAGCAATGGCCATTGCCGCTCCCATCGCTGGAAGCCCTACACGGATTGCCGCTGGAATCAAAAGCGCTCCAATTAAAGGCACAGCAGGGGTTGGCCAGAAAAATAACGAGATTACATAAGTAACGAACGCAAGCACAAAAAACGCAATGTGGCCGTTCACCATGAGCTTCTGAATCGGTTGGACCATTCGTCTATCCGCACCGATATCACGTAAAGATGCCAATAAGGCAACCATAAACGTAATAATCAGGAAAATAGTGAAGAGCTCCTTCGCTGCCGTCAGGTTTGCATTGTAAACGGCTTGGAACCCGCTGACCACACTTCCTTTGTAGATCCATCCGATAAGGAAGGTTCCAATTAAGGTCGGAATGATTACTCCTCGTTTAAATAACATTACCAATATTACACCAACTGTTACTAAAGCATACAAGACATGCGAGATTGTAATCATTGACATCCCTCAATTCATCTATTATTTGCCTTCGAAATGAATTGTAGCACATATTATTCAAATACAATAGTGCTTTTTGGCATTTGGTATACAATTATTTTCTGATTAATCAAAAAATACTGCATAACCTCGCTTTTCACATGAATTATACGTTATATAATATAACATATAGGTACATAAATAAGCCTTTACGAAGGAAATACAGGTATTTCCAATTGCCTGTTCCGGTCACAGTTACTTATACATGTAGCTTTCTTCCTAACATTCTATTGTAAGCGATTCCAAAACTATAATAACACATTTCTACATAAATTATAAGGTTTATTGTATACAATAATAAACAATATTTTATTACTATCTTTATTATCGAAGCTTTTCATAAAACAAGACCACCATCCCTCCTTCTCTTAGGAATAGCAGTCTTGTTCTAGTTTGATTATCCTGCATTTTAAACATACTAATTGTCCATATGATATTTCCGCATCGCGAAGCGCCCAATTACGTTTACCAACCCATACAGAATGACCGATAAGATCGCCAACATAGCGATACTGACCATTACCATATTCATTTGGAATACTTGACCGCCATAGATGATCAAATAACCAAGACCAGCCTTCGAGGAAAGAAACTCACCCATAATAACACCCACAAGCGTCAAACCTACATTAACTTTTAGCGTAGCGATTATGTTCGGTATACTTGCAGGCAGCAGCACCATACGCAGCATCTGCCAATGGGTCGCACCGAAGGACTCCATCAGCTTAAGCTTGGTTTTGCTGATTTCCTTAAATCCGCTCTCTATCATAATGATCGTCACGATGATCGAGATAGCAATCGCCATCCCGTAAACGGAATAGGTATCCCCGAGCCAAATATAAAATATCGGACCTAGCGCAACCTTGGGTAGTGCATTCAATACTACAATATACGGCTCCAGCACCTTGGAGGCAAAGGTAGACCACCAGAAAACAATCGCGATCGCAATCCCCAATACCATCGAAACGACAATGCCAATCACCGTTTCAAGGCTGGTTGTCCAAGTATGCTTAAACAAATTCCCTTTCCAAGCCAGCTCTTGAAAGGAGGTAATTAATTGGGACGGTCTGCTGGTCAGCATAGAATCTACCCATTTCCATTGTGCCGCCAGCTCCCAAAGCGTAATAAAAGCAGCAAACACCAGCAGCTGTGCCAAACGCACCGTCCACAGCTTGCGCTTCTGGGTTTTCAGGTATTGCTTATATAACGGCGACTTTTGGCTATTCAAGTCCATTGAGGGAGCTTGTTCGATCCCAGATTCGTTAACAGCAGATGGCTTACTAACCGGTAACGACGACATGTCCCTCCAGCTCCTTCCATATCACATTAAAGTATTCCTTATATCGGGCGGCTTCCCGTTTTTTCCAAGGGGTGTTATCAGGACCCTCGCCTAGCTGGATCGAATAAACGGTCGATATTGTACTGGGCCGCTTAGACATCACCATAACCCGGTCTGCCATACTGATTGCCTCCGAAATATCGTGGGTGACCAGAATGGCCGTCTTGCCTTGGTCTTTAATAATGCCATATATCTCATCAGCCAGGGTTAAGCGGGTCTGATAATCAAGTGCCGAGAAGGGCTCGTCTAGCAATAAAATGTCCGGCTCGGTCACAAGTGTGCGAATTAACGCCACCCTTTGGCGCATGCCACCGGAAAGCTGCGAGGGGCTATGGTGGGCAAAGCCCGCCAGCCCGTATCGCTCCATCAAGTCCAATGCTTTGCGTCCAGCCTGCTTCAGGTCCATCTTGCGAATTTCCGCACCAACCAGCAGGTTACTCAGGATATTTCGCCATTCGAACAAATGGTCATGCTGCAGCATATACCCCACCTTGGGGGAGGTACCGGATACCTCCAGCCCATCAATCAGTACCTTCCCCTTGGTTGGCTTTACCATGCCGGAAACCAGGGAGAGCAGCGTGCTTTTACCACAGCCGCTCGGCCCCACGATCGAAATAAATTCGCCTTGCTCAATGGAGGCATCAATGCCTCTTAAAGCTTCTGTCTCCTGTTTAAGGGTGAAATAGCTTAAGCCAATGCCGTTTAGCTCAATTTGCGCCATCGCTTATTTCCCCTTTCCGATATTTTTGACGAAGCTCATATCTACAACAGCTCCCATATCGGGCAGCTTCTGCTCCGGCTTCAGCACAGCATTCTCAATGAGCATTTTTTGCAGGATCTCGAATTGCTCAGCGGTTATTTCAGGAACAGCCGGCCATGTGTCCTGCTTCTTATAACGGTCAATGGATTGAATGATGATATCCTTCGGCGTTCCTTCGAAGAAAGGAGTCAGCGCTTCTGCTATTTCGTCTGGAGAGGCCGTGTTCAGCCATTTGGTCCCTTTGGCAACAGCGTTAACGAATTTTTGGATCGTCTCAGGATTACTTTTAATATAATCAGCTGTCGCCACGTAGGAGGTTTCAGGAAACGTGCCAAAGGCCTGTCCCAATGCCGCAACATAATAAGCTTTTCCTTCCTTTTCCAAAGAAGAAGCGATCGGCTCGAAAACCTGGATAAAGTCGCCTTTGCCGCTTGTGAATGCGCCCGCCATTGCCGGGGAGGCAATATTCGTAACCACATCAGCCTTCACCTTTTCCCGTTGCAGCATGGAGCTCATCACCATTTGCGGAGCACTGCCCGGCCGCCAGCCCACAATCGATTTTCCCTCTAGGTCACTCCATTTAAAATTGTCCAGCTTTGTACGAGACAGCAGGAATGAACCATCCTTCACCGTCAGCTGATGAAATATTTTTAACGTTTTGTCGCCTTTTTGATTATAAATATAAATAGCTGTTTCCGGTCCAACCAACGAAATATCAGCAACCCCTGCAATCAACGCGGCCGCTCCTTTATCCGAGCCCTGTGCCGTATTCATATCTACGTTAAGCCCTTCTTCTTTAAAAAAGCCTTTGTGCATCGCCACATAATGCGGAGCATAAAAAATCGAACGAATAACCTCGGAAAATTTAACCGTTTTTAGTTCCTCTGGTTTCTTCACCTCTGTTTTTACTTCTACCTTCGTTCCCGCAGCTTCGCTTGGCTTGGCAGCCGTTTCAGTTACAGGTGCAGTACCACAGGCTGCAGTAATCGTCATCAACACAGCGGTAAGCAGCAAACTCGCCCATCTTGTCCTCTTCACCATCTTTTCTTCCTCCCTTTTATACAACCTAGTGTATTTGAACGGCTCGGGGCTGCCCAGGAACTAAATGCGTTTCAGCCATTTCTCTGCCGTATTCAACCATTTTGTGGTGTCCCACATCCTTAAGCGATACTGCGGTTATCCGTTCTCTGAGCAGAAAAATCTCAATACCTGGAAGCAAGAGCTCCAATGCATAGGCAAGCGGGAGGCCATTTTCCAATATCTCTACAGAATGCGGATTGCCTACAATAAAATTAAGCCCTTTCTCTCTAGCATACAGAACGAAGGGGTGGTCCTCTCTTACTCTGCTAATACTGACAATAATCGTGTCCGTTTCGGGATACATCTGCAAAGCCAGCTTTAGGTGCTCCAGCGAAAATCCGGTATGCGGAAAAAAATGAAGAATATGCTTAACCGGACTATCCGGTGTTCCGCTGAATAGCTTAGCCGGGTTAGCCCATGTTGCCTCCTCCAGCGTAGCTTCGCCACGAATCGCCCGTTCTGCCTCCAGCATGTTGTAGTCGATATCCCGCCCCATCAACCCTTCTAATCTAGCCAAAATATCTCCTGCCGTTTTCACCTCCTCCAACGCAATTCCTTGATGGAGCACATTGCCAGGAATTCCGCAAAAAGCTATATTTGTATTCAGTTTATGATGGCCATGCAAAAGTGTGAGACCAGGATGCAAGCCATGAAAAGCCTCATGCATTTCAATAAGCGCCAGCCCATACAAGGGTAGATAATCGGCAAAAGGAACCCCTCCCGAGCTGGCTGCATCCGCTACTGGATGGTGGACAATAAGCAGGTCAAGCTTCATTGCAGAGGCCAGCTCTATGACCGATTCGGTTAAAGTCATCCCTACACCGATCCGTGCTACCCGCTTATGCTTGTCCCCAAAAATCAGCCCCGGAATTTCCATTACGCTTTTGCCGGGAATATTCGAGGTTTTCATCACGACATAAGGATTCGTTCCGGCCGTGACCTCGTTCCAATCCATCACCATTCTACCTTTGGAAATCTTATTAAGCGCTTCGACTACATCGCCTGCTTCTACATGCTTTACTTCTTGTCCCGTTCCTCTAGCTTTAGCTGCTTTCATATGAATCTTCCTCCCTCTTTTACCCACCCCACCCTCCCTAATAGGAGGGCTACAAAGGGCTTTGCCCTCTGCACTCCCCAAGAGCTTATGCGGACTGCTGTGTGTTCGGGGCGCTTACGTCCCTTCGGGACACGCTTGGGTTGGGCTCCAGCTCCGATAAATAGTGCCAAGCCTTAACCAGATCCAAAATTAAATATAAAAAACCGCTATTATGAGCATATTGGGACTGGGATCCCGGATATGTCACAATAGCGGCTGTAAAGCTCTCCGTGGGGAGTTCCTTATGACCTGCTATATGTATGGTTGTTGTTTGAACGTTACAATGGAATCTAATCTCTTCTTGTGCAAAAGGATTGGACACCTTAATAGGCTCAAAACATCATATTAGATACATGTGTGATAGAAAGGATTCTACAAACACATCATCCTTGTTAGGTAATATAACACAATAAAATGGATAAAGCAATAAAAAAATGGAAAATCTTAAGCGCTTCGTGATTTTAAGTTAGGTATATGTCATATTAAATGACTAAACAGGCTCAGGCCATCCTGCAAAATAGCTTTACCACTTCTTCCTCCGGCAATGGCTTGCTGTAAAGAAAACCTTGAATTTCTTCGCATTTATGCATTCTTAAATATTCCAATTGCCCTTCATTCTCAACACCCTCTGCGATCACATTTAAATGTAATGCGTGGCTAAGCGTTATAATAGTTTGTACGATAGCTTGATCATCAATGTCCTCTAGAATGTCTCTAACAAAAGATTGGTCGATTTTTATCGTATCAATCGGCAATTTCTTAATATAGTTTAACGAAGAATATCCGACGCCAAAATCATCTAGCGAAATACGGATCCCCATAGATCGGAGTTGATTAAGAATGTGCATTGCGGTCTCTGGATTATCCATAACCGTGCTCTCCGTCAGTTCGAGATTCAAATATTTCGGCGGCAAGGAGGTCTCCCATAGTACTCGCGAAATGAAATGAAGCAGGTTGGGTTGCCGGAATTGAAGCATGGAGAGATTGATAGAAACCCGCATTGGAGCAAACCCTTGATCGAACCACGACTTCGCCTGTTCACAAGCCCGTCTGAGTACCCATTGATCCAATAAAGTGATAAGTCCTGATTCCTCTGCCAAAGGGATAAATTGGGATGGTGGGATATTTCCCCATTCCGGGTGGTTCCAGCGCGCCAAGGCCTCCACCCCTATCAGCTCCCCCTTGACGGCATTATATTGTGGCTGATAATGAACGGTCAATTCCTCATTGTGGATCGCTCTCCTTAAACTGGTTTCTAGCGAGAAGGAATGCAACGCAACTGACTGCTTCTCCTGTTCGCGAACATAGACTTGGTAATTATCCTTTCCCTTTTCTTTCGCTTTGTATAAGGCCTGATCAGCATAACGAATCAACAGCTCTCCACTATCCCCATCTGTTGGATAATGGCTTATGCCGATGCTAACTGTGATATACAGCTCGTGCATCTCTATGAAAAAAGGAGAGGTTAATGCAAGAATGATTTTTTCTGCGACCCGTGTACTTTCCCTTGGACTGCTCAGGTCGGGGATCAATACTATAAATTCATCTCCTCCAAGCCTAGCGATTGTATCACGGGATCTTAAGCAATTCTTTAGCCGCTGCGCGACACTTTTAAGAAGCATATCTCCAACTGAATGCCCAAACGTGTCATTCACTCTCTTGAACCGATCGAGATCTAGAAATAAAATACCAACCGTGTTATGGTTTTGGACGGCGCTCTTGATTGTTTGTTCTATACGCTCATTCAGAAGAAGGCGGTTAGGCAGGCCAGTAACCGTATCGTGATGCGCTTGGTGTTGAATGCGCGCCTCTAGTTCCTTCTGTATAGTGACATCCTTAAACAACGCAATATAAATAGGTGGACTATCCCCTGTCTCCTTCACCTCCGAAATGGTGATTGATTCCAGAAATACCTCTTCATCCTTTCTTTTATTCCAGATTTCACCCTGCCATCTCCCCTTGTTCCTGATAACCGTCCACATCTTGTTATAAAATTCTGCATCATGACGCCCGGAGCTTAACAGCCTCGGTGTCGCACCAATGATGTCTTGCTCTCTATAACCCGTAATAGCAGTAAAGGCAGGGTTAACATATTGGATTACCTGCTTGCTGTCAGTAACCATGATACCCTCGGTAATATTTTCGAATACTTTAGAGGCCAACCTATCTTTATTCTCCACCATCTTTATATCATGAAGACTACGGGCAATCATCGAGAAATACAGAACCTCGTTATTCTCATCCCTATGGGCAACAATGACCTGGTGGACGGGGACCTCTTCACCTGAAGCACCGATCCATGCAGTTTCGCCGCTCCACAAGCCATTGAGCGCAGCTATCTGCATACCTTCCTTCAGAACGGCCGATTGTGCCCCTGAAGCGTATATCCTTTCAATATTGTCTTTGTAAACTCCATTAATTCCAGATACGCCCAAAAATTCTCTAGCTGTTTTATTGAAGTATGAAGCTTCACCTGCAACTGTAGAAGTCGCTACAAAATCAGAGGTTGCCTCTAATATTGAGATCAGCTGCTCTTGGGAACGTTCGAATTCTTTTCGATCCGACACGTCTCTGAAAACAAGGACTGTTCCCACCACAGCACCAGAATCTTCAATGATTGGAGCAATACTGTAATCAACTGGGATAGCAGCACTCTTTGAGCCACTGCTTGCCCGGATGACTTCCCCCAATAAAATTCCGCTGGATCGTTTGAAAAGAATACAGCTATATACCGGATGAACCTGATGATTGATCACAAACACATCTTCGATCGGTTGAAATATAGCCCCTTCATCCGAACATTGAAAAAATCGGATCGCAGTCGGATTCATATATGAAATACGACCGCTTTCATCCGTTATAATGATCGCATCATATATGCTATCTAGCGTCGTATATAAGCGATCTCGAATATTGCGAGTCTCCCGTTCGGAGTTCTCTAGCAGCTTATAAGGAAGATGAACTTGATCCCAAAAAATGGCCCTAAAAATGAAACCATAAGCGGTCAGTTTACACAAACTCCCGAAAATAAGCTGGACATCTGTTAAGGCTTGATTCATGGACATGGTCACTTCACCCATCATACATATGGCTAAAGCCCAAAAAAACAGGAAGGTCCGATAATGAATGTTACCGATATGACGAATCAGTGCTGTTATCGCACTGATTCCGTACAACCCGATAATGAGGCATTCAGCGGATATCTTAAACGTCGTGAAGCCTTGTATTTCTTTGAAGGTAATTGGCAGCCAAGATTCACTCCCCAGAATCACCCAATACGTAATAGTGGTAAAAGCTAATCCCGCTACAAGCGCGGCATATCGATTCCATCGATAGGTACGGTTACTAGGCTTCCGCGCGATCATCGTAATGCTTAAGAATGAGGCAGCTCCGACAAGACGAGCAGCAATCCAGAACAAGTTTGATTGATACGGATCATTAATGGAAAGGAAGGCAGGCATCCCTTCGTATGATAGCATATGTCCTAAATCCAGCATCCCGATGCTTAAAAATAAGGAAGAAAATACAATAACGTTTTTTTCCTTCCCTCTCGTATATGAAAACCAGCCAATGGCAAAAATCATCCACGAGAAGAGAATAGACAATAGCTCCAATACTAAATGAAAGGTTAGATTAAGCTCTTTCGTTATTTGCTTGTCCGGAAGCAGGAAGGGAAGTAATAGCAATACAATTAATCCCATGATATGTAGAATAAAATTACGACGTGATATGGGCAGATGTAATGGTGGCATAGGTTCCCTCTAATCCGTAGTAGAATTGATAATCCACAATTAATAAGAAATTAATGATAGGGAGAATCCCTATTTATCATAATCATGTCATTTCTTGTTACTTTATATATAATAATTACGTATAATATAAATAAATATCATACAGGAAGGAGGAATAGGATGTCGATCAAGGTACTATTGGTGGATGATCATGCCGTGCTTTTATCGGGGCTAACCATGTTAATAAACTCGCAGGCGGACATGATGGTAATAGGAACTGCTTCCAATGCAATAGAGGCCTATGAAGCCGTTATGAGATTACAACCCGATGTTGTTATGATGGATATCAGTATGGCCGGAGAAAACGGGTTGTCTGCCACATATCGAATCAAGCAAGCTCTTCCCCAAGTAGAAATCCTCATTCTGACCATGTTCGACGACCATGATCTGCTCTTTAACGCATTGAAGGCAGGGGCAACAGGGTATATGCTAAAGACTGCCCAGGAATTGGATGTCACGAACGCTATTCGCACGGTATATCGCGGTGAAGTGTATTTATATCAGAATGCAGCCAAAGAACTTATCGCTGAATTTCTGGATAAAGTTAATAAAGGAACGCACCTCTTTGAGGTTTCTTCACTTACTCCAAGAGAAAACGATATCATTTCCCGGATTGCCAAAGGATACTCCAACAAAGAAATCGGTGAGACACTTTATTTGTCTGTGAAAACCGTGGAAGCGCATAAATCCAAAATTATGGAAAAACTGCAGCTCCGGACAAGGCAGAAATTGGTTAGCTACGCATTTAAGCACGGACTGCTACATTTTGATTAATTGATACCTGATGATATAAATATCTAATTCACTACTGATCTGCACGACCTTTTGATCCAGTAAATTATAACCCGCTTTTTCAACTGCATAGATAAGTTCAGTTTTCTTGATTCGAATTTCCTCCATAAGGAACTCTTCCTCATTCATCGTTGCTCATCCTTCTTTCTTCTATTCTTATGTCTAGTGAATTCGGATGTATAGGCACATCAGCCACTAACTCAGTTCCCCTGTTCTGGCTGGTATTAACATGGAAATGCCCGCCCAAAGTATTCACCCTCTCTTCCATATGACGCAATCCCATTCCCGCTCCGATTTGCTCTTTATGTATCCCCTTTCCGTTATCCCGAATTCTGAGCTGAATATCACTCTCTTCCCGAATCAGGGTAACTTCAATCTCGCTTGCCTCTGCATGCTTAATAGCATTATTCAAGCCTTCCTGAACGATTCGGTAAAGATGGATGTCAATATTCGAATCGTTCCCTTTTACCACAGGTTGGTTGTTAAAAGTGATACTTATTTGGGGATAGGCGATTTGATATGAATGCACCAAGCTCTTGATGGTTGCAGACAATCCGAGATGATCCAGCAATTGAGGTCTTAGGCGAAGAGAATATGTCCGAATTTCTTTAATGGCATGATCCAACTGTTCTAGCATGCTTTGAATTAATTTCATATAATGCTCATCGGCGATTGTACCGCTTAATGTATGAAGGCTAATCGATACATAATACAAAGATTGACCCACTCCATCGTGAAGCTCCTGAGCCAAAGCCGTTCTTTCTTTTTCTTGAGCCTCTAGAGTCTTTTGGATGATTACTTTGGATAACCTAGCCTCTTCCTCCATCCTAATAACAGATAAATCCTTCGCAACTAACGAATAAAACTGTACATGACCCGATGTGTCCTTATGGGCAAGAATCGTTTGGAAAACAGACAGAGACTTCCCATTCCTCAGTTTAAAAGCAGTTCCGCCTTTCCAACACCCCTGTTTGGAGGCTATATAGAACGCTTCGTGCCGGATCAACTTGCCCTCCCATTGTGGATAAAGATCGGTTACAGATATTTGAACCCAATCCTGTTCTTCATCATAACCCATCATTACTTTCATGGAATGGTTAAGGTATATCATCTTTCCGTCAACATCCGTTATAACGATTAAATCTTCCGTCTCTTCCAATATCGAGATTAAACGTTTATTCATCTCCATAGTCTGTTTGTTGGCCGTGATGTCTTTAGCAATAATCATCTTAGCAGGTTTATCGTGATAGCTCACAGTTATGTGATGTAACTCCATATCCATATTCCTGCCCTTACGGCTTACCATAACCATTTCCATATAGGCGCTTTGACCTTTAGCGGCTAAAATTTCTTCCTTGTATTGTGGATGAATGAACTCATCAATTGAGCTGGCAACCACGTCTATCCCTTCTTCCAAGTCCAGCATCCCATGTGCAGCATTGTTCAAATAAACAATTCTCTTGTCTTGATGCACAATGACCATGTTAGGAGAGTAATCCAATAAAAGCTTATAGTTCTCCGTACTATTTTTCAAACCCTGTTCAAGCCTTTTTTCCTTTGAGATATCAAAAGCGATACCAAGATGTCCGGTAATTTCTCGCCGTACGTTACGGATAGGAGTTACAATAAGAGTGACTGGGAAATGGCTGCCGTTCTTTCGAATATATGTCCATTCTTTTTTCTCGGCTTTGCCTTTCTTGGATGATTCGACGAACACATCAAAACCTTCTACCATCTTGCCTAATTCGGCAGTTAACTCCTTACTGCGTTTAATCACTTCGACAGGGTCATGAAAGATGAATGGAGTTTCCTTAGCGATGACTTCTTCCGCTTTGTAACCCAGTAAATATTCCGCACCACTATTAAAAAACGTAATCGTTCCTTTAAGATCCGTCGCAATAATCGACAATTCAGAGGTAGCATGAAGAAGGGCTTTCAAACGATTTTCAAATGGAAGCGATTTCTTCAATAAAATATAGAGAAGTGCTGCGGCCCAGCCGGTCACGATTACAAGGGCAGCTGTTAGAACATATACAAGAAATTGCAATATAAACCCCATCCCTTATTTAAAATTTCTAAGAAGGTGGTCGAACAGACTATTCATCTACTTTCCTATTATTATCGAAATAAACAAAGATTGGAATCGGGGATTTCCCTATAATTTCGAATGATACTCTCCGTGCAGACAAATTACAGTGACTTCCATCACATCGGACCATAAGCATGCATAAAAAAAGGATCTCCACTAACTAGATCCATTTATGCTAGCAAATTCCATTTATACTAGGAATATCTAATTACTCTATTGCATCCTCGAAAACGATCACTGTACCCGAATACTCGGTTTGGGGATCATAATCTTTTAATACCAGCTTCACTTTCAAGCCCAGCGTTTCCTCCAGCTGTTCCTTCAGCATCCTTTTGTTGGCCTCCATTAGTAGTGCATCCACGCTTGCAGTCAGGCTTCGATTATTTTCATCAAGAATTTTTAGGGCAGGTATTCGTTTGTGAGTCGCAAAAATAAATACTTTATCTCCAGATATTTCGATCTTTTGCGACCTAATCCCCATTCCAAAAATCTCCTGGTTGATCGTATTATAAATCTTTATAACCTCCTGCTTCAAAACTCCAAGCGGAACTTGCTTTTTCATAGAGGCCTCACTCCTTCGGGACAGTTCAGTGATCACTTTCACTTTCATCTCTAGCATTTTCGTTGTTGACTCTAACAGGCCTCGAAACCCAATTGTCACGATTCATTCTGCCAATCCGGTCTACCCGGCTATCCACAACCTCGCCGACGTTTTCAGTTGGACTTTGCTCCTCCTGGTGGGGCAGTTGCTTATTTGTTGAGCGAGTGACTTCTCTAGGATTGATCGTTCCCTTAAGAGGTCCCCCCTTACCACCATTATGTTTGCCTTTATTCCATACTCTTCCCTTGCTCATTTCATCACTCCATCAGTATCAATATTTGAATAGTTGTCCTATCGGTCCGTTAAGTATAACATGGTTACTTCCATTTTGGATTGCCGCCTACAATAAAACAAGCCCAATCCCTCCAAGAGGGCCAACTTATTTTATCCATCCGTATAGCAGTTATGTATTCACCAAATTGTAGGAGCATAAATGTTAATGGATAATGGTAATAATCACAATGCCAAGGGTAGCAACCACCAGAAGATGCAAGCCATTCGTGCGCAGCCCAACCTGCAAGCCGGATAGCCCGGTAAGGCGACTGACCATTAAATTTAATGGATTGACGGGGCTTAGCACGGATGAAATCGACCAAGAGAGCATAAGCAGCATCGCCAGAATCTGATTGGAGGTGCCCAAATCTTCAGCATTCATTTGTGTGACCAACGCCGTAACGATCACCATCGGGTGGATGCCTATAAAAGTAATCGCGACGATCGTAACTACCACCGACACAGCAAACAGCAAAAAGGATTGCTGTGCCAAGGAGTTGAGCATCCATTGGATGCCGTCACCAAAGCTAGTCCCCTGCATGGCGCTTCCTAACAATCCTGCGCTAGAATACAGCACAATTTCGTTGTTCATAAAGGGCACCGAGTGGTTGCGAAAATCGTCCCAATGCGGCAGGAGCCGACTCCAGCTGTTCGTTAGCAGCCCCCACAGCAGTGGAAATGCAAGAGCAACCAAGCTCACGATCACAAGCATGGACCAATGAGTCCATGCTTCCAGCAGGAAGGTGCTGCTCATAAGGGCTACAATAATCAAGCCTAGCTGGAACAGCTTTTTGCGGTTCGCCTGTAGGGCTTCAGCCGAAAACGAGGTGTTCAAATCCCCTCCCATGTCCAAGGGATGACGGCGGGAGGAAATCGCAAACATCACATTGCCTACCAGCACAAAAAGCAAAGCCAATCCAATGCCATAAGCCATATAGGTATTTACGGGAATTTGCAAGTAATAGAGCACCAGCCCAACCGCCGCATAATAAGGTGACCATAACATCGTTGTCGAGAAGCCTACCAGGTAGCATTTGGCCAGCAGCACCGGGGGAAGCTTAAGGTCCTTGAGGAGCTCGTCCACAATACGCACCGCGCCCAGGTTCAGGATCGGGCCCAGTATAAATAAAACGCTGGTAATGCCTGTAAACAGCTTACGGGGATGGTGCCTATAGCTTTGCAATAATATATGAATGGCGCTAAAATATCCCCCCAGCTTCAACGGCAGGGCTAGCAATGGTACTAGAATGACGAGCGTCAACAGCGGCAAATTCATCGAAATTCCCTTGCTGATCCCTTGCAGCCCTGCACCTTTTCCGAATTCCAGAGCAATTCCTATAAGGAGCATACTAACACCAAACCAACGTGCTGTCGGATTAGCTTTAGACGCGCTTCCGGCAAAAGCGATCAAGGTCATGACGACTACAATAGGCCCAAGCCATTCCACCTGCACAAAATATTGGATAAGAAATAACCCGCACATCCCCAAGATGAAATAACTTCGCACCAGCCAATTCTCCTTTAGTCCAAGTTAATAAAGAATAGAATAGCATAGCACTAGGTATAAGTCATGGTAATTATGTTATATTGGTAAAGTAATATTGATAAGCAATCAACTTACCAACTAAGGAGAGATACAGATGGAATTTACAGCAGAAGATGTTGCAGAGTGGATGATCAAGGAAGTTCGATTTGCCGGAATTTTATATCAAGCTGACGCCGTGGCGCATATTAAAACCAGCTTTGGCGAATCTTTTATTTATATCAATGAAAATGGTAATCCTTCGATATCTAAAGAGGTCAAAAAAATATTCAAAAAACTGCACAAGGGCAGAGTTGCCTGGGACAGGGACGGCTTTTTCTGGGGTTGGACATAAGCAATTCCAGGTTCACTAAAAACACGTACGGCCATGCAGCGGAAGCTGTTTTGTGCAACCCTACGGGGAGCGCCAGCGAGGAAAGGCCTAGGGTTGGCTTAAGGAGAAATTTATGAACAAATGGCAGACAGGCATTCTCTATGTAGCCTTCATCATCATTTTTTATGTATATAAAGACCAGATTCTGTATGGGATCCAGCAAGGCAACACTCCACTCTATCTTATATTTCTGATAGCCATGGGTTTTATCCTGGTTCCTGTTATCCCTTATAAGGTTGTCATTGGTTTATTAGGATTCATATATGGGCCACTCCTGGGTGCTCTGATTAGCTGGTCTGCTGCTTCGGTAGCATCCATTATCATTTTCTTGCTGGCAAGGTATTTGTTCCAAAAGCAGGCCAGAGTCTTTTTGATGAAATTTGACCGGTTGGAGCGGCTGCACGAGAAGCTGGAACGCCACCCCTTTATGACGATTTTATTCGCACGGCTGATGCCTTTGATTCCGCAAGCTATCGTCAATATATACCCTGCCATCCTCTCCATACGGCTGCTCCCTTTTGCCACGGCATCAGCAATCGGGAAAATCCCCGCAATGCTTTTGTTTGCCTTCATTGGAAGTAGCTTAACATCGGATACGCAAAGCCTATACATCTCAATTGCGGTATACGCCGTTTTTTTGTTAATCACCTATCTGGTTTACCGCGTGTGGAATGCAAAAAAATGACAGTAGGCTAACCGCCAGCTGTCATTTTTTTGGGCTGCTAGTATTCCAATTGCTGCAATCTTCGGCGTACAAAATCCAGGTTCGGAAACCGCTCCAATACCTGCCGGAAGATCGCTTTAGCCTCCGCCTTTTTCCCGGAAATCAGCGCTAGGTCAGCTAAGGCTATATCCGTTTTCCATAATGGGATTTGCGTATCTGCTGGCGTTGAGCTGCGGTAGCTTTGGAAATGCCCTTTCACACTGCGCAAGCCTGCTTCTGCGCTTTGAAGTAAATCAACAGCTTGCCTCATCTGGATTTGTGCCAGATAGTAGATCGCATCCGGGAAATCAGGAGCTATAGCTAGCGCCCTCCTGCAAGCTTGCTCGCCCTGAACCCATTCTTTGCGTGTCATATATATTTTCACTAGATACATCTGAATATCCATCGTACGGCCAAACCTCGGAATATCCGCGGCTTTTTTCTCCGCCAGCAGCAAAGCTTCAACTGCCTCATCCAAATTCCCAAGCACCATACTCTCCCTGCCGTAATAAAGCAGCCAGCCGGGATTGTCCGGCTCATCCTCAACCATGCGGGCAAGCAGCTTTATATTGCGCTCCAGCTTGTTTTCATTCTTTACGATGGTAGGCTCGTAGCCATCATGCAGCAGCCGGATCCGCACCGATTGGCGATACGAATCGCCTTCAAATAACCCTTGGCCCTCCTGCACAATCTGCTCATGGATACGACCTTGATAGCTTAGGCCACGCTTCGTTGGAAACATCCTGGTTTGTGTAAACTCATCCGAGATGGTTCCGCTCATCTCATTGACCTGCCAGATCAATAGCACAGGAGGTACAGGCAGGTCATCGAACACGCCTGCTACTTGCCGAACCGCTTGTTGATCCTCAGGAAATAAATACTCATCGGCATCGACCCACAGCACCCAGTCGCTCTCGATATGCTCAAGTCCGTAATTGCGTTTTTCGGCAAAATCCTCATGCCACTCTACATCAACAAGCTTCACCTGCGGAAATTTCCTCGTGATTTGCACAGTCCGATCCGTCGATTGGGAGTCGATGACCACAATCTCATCAACCGCACCGATCAATGCAGCCAAACAACGCTCCAGCGACCGCTCGTTATTGTACACGAGGACCGCCGCCGCGACAGTTACCTTTTTAACGGCAAGCAAATCGTTAATGGAGGCCCTCTCCGGTCCATCCGGCACCTCGCGCACAGCTTGATGCACGGCATGCACCCAGCCTGATTGTGGATCCAGCAGCCAAGCCCGGTCAAACACTCTTCGCGCAGCTTTGCCGAAGCCTTGGTGCATTAGAGCCTCGCCCAGATACACCCATACCTGGGCGATTAGCCGATTGCGCTGCAGGATGGCAACCGACAGCGTTTCTGCTTCTTTATAGCGCTGAGTCTTTAAGGCCTCTATGATGAGTTCAAGCTCATTCGTTTGCAAGGGTTTCACCTATTTCGCAGGGATCATTGATCATCGAGTTAGTCAGGGAGTGCTTATCATCAACTCAAAGGTAGTCTGTGCACTGCCGCCATAGCTGTCTGTAGCTGTAATCGTCACGGTAGCTATTCCATATCCGTTCGGAGTAATCGAAAGGATATTTCCGCTTACATTAACATCTGCCAGATCGCTGTTACTGAAGCTTGAAGTATAAGTAATGACATCGTCGCTATCGGCATCCGTAAAGCTGCCCGCCAAGCTAATCTCAGCAGTCCCAACACTCTGACTTATAGTTGTCATCGGCAATGAACCCGTTACATATACGGGAAGATTGTTAGACACAATGATATCAAAAGGCTTACTTGTTACACTAGCACCAAAGGTATCCGTAACTGTTAATGTAACTACATTCGTCCCTCTTGGAAGACCAGCAATATATGCCGTGCCCCCGCTGGACAAAGATGTCCTAACTGTTAAAGCACCTACTAAATCCGTGGTTGCCGAATAAGTAAGTGAATCACTCTCTTCATCCTTAAAATAGGATACCGACATTGAAGCTTCCTGGTTATGCATAATATTCATTGAAGAGATAGTACCAATAATAGTCGGTGGTTTATTATAAGTGAGATCGAAGCTTTTGGTCGCAGAGCCACCATGACCATCCTCTGCTTTTACAGTAACGACAGTTTTACCATACACATCCCCATTAGGAGTAATAGTCAACGAATTTCCCGAGACGGTCGTAGCTGCCAAGGATTCATTACTGCTTGCTGCAGTGAATGTAAGAGTATCACTATCCGCATCCGAAAAGGCTGTTGCCAAGTTGTCAATCATAATCGCAGGATACGGAGGCCCGCTGACACCTGTATGATCAATCGTTATCGCATCCAGCCCCGAGGTGTATTGGGGCTGAGCATTGCTTACCACTACATCGAAGCTCATATTCGTTTGTGCACCAACCGAATCCGTAGCTGTTATGGTGATCGTCGACGTTCCCTTTGACTGTTGAGTCACTTTCAGGAGCTGTCCACTAATCACTACTACTGTAGCCACACTAGCCATACTGCTAGAAGCCCCCGTATAGGTTATAGAATCATTATCCGGGTCGATGAAATAAGGGTTCACAGATGATGCAAGATCAAACGTTAGTGCCGGCTGGCCCATGCTCGTAGCTTGATTCGCTATAGTCGCAGCCACGACAGGCGCACTATTAGCCACCTCAACATTAAAGCTCATTTCTGCGTAAGCATTGCTGGAATCGGTAGCCTTTATGGTAACTGTAGCTGTGCCTTTGGATAAGGGAGAAATCACCAAATTGCCACTTGGCATAGATAAGGTCACGATACCAGGCGAGCTTAACGAAGCCATGTAGCTTAAGCTTGGATCTTCCACATCTATGAAATAAGATTTAATATTCGATATAGTGACGGCTCCGTTAGTAAGGCTAGTGCTTTTGTCCGTGATTGTTGAGACGACGGTTGGCGCATGGTTACCATAGGTAGCAGCGGACACTGTTACATTAAAGCTGCCTATCACACTCCCGCCATAGCTATCATTAGCTGTAGCAGATACCGTAGCTGTTCCAACAGCCGCTCCAAAAATTTTCAAATGGTCACTCGTTTGTTGGACATCAATTAGATTTCCTGCTTGTGTTACCTGTACTTGATTAAATTGAAGCGCATCCCCATCAGGGTCAGAAAATATACTTTTCAAATCTAGCAATTGGCCATCGTTAAAGTAGGTATTTTGGGTGACTGCTAGGTTGGAGCCCGTAAATATAGGAGAGCGATTCCCGACAATCACATCAAAACGATTGCTCGCCTTACCACCACGCCCATCTTTAACCGACATATCCATAGTTAAAGCGCCATGCTCAAGCCCATTAAAGGTAAGTTGGTTGTTGGCTAGGCTTGCTGTTGCATAAGCGGCAGCACTCAAACTAAATGTATCAATCGTAAGGGGATCATCATCACCGAATAATTCACTGGGGCTTAATGTTAAGGGACTATTCTTGTAAATGGTTACCGTGGTGTCTTTGGATTGAGGCGCGCTATTAGGAGCAGTCATCTTCTGAGGTGCAATAAAATTGAGGGTATCATTCAACATTTCCTTGGTAAATGGACGGCTGCCTATAAAGGTAACAATTTCGCTGATATCAATATTACCGTTGTTATCCTTGTCCAAGCTATCTGGGATAACTAGGACATCAAAAGCATCCACCACGGTTCCCCCATTGGCTGCTGTTCCCGTAACCGTAACCGTTGCTGTTCCTAGCCTGTCATTGGTAAAGGTAAGCATATTTTGGTTAATAGTTGTCGCATATCCTGTAGAGCCTACATTCAGTGGGTTGCTGACTGTAGCTGAATAACTGCCAATTCCGTCAAAATATGCATTCAAATCTACTGTTAATGGTGTTCCAACAACGGTGCGGTAATCAGGCAGTGGTTGGCTAACGAGTGGAGCTTTATAAGAAACGGTCGTAACCGCTTGGACGTAGGCATGATCGAAAGAAGCCATATACAATGCTGGGCTTAGAACTAGCGATGCAGCCAGCACTTTGGCCATTTGCCCCGTGGATGCCCTCTGCGACCTCATTTTCCTTTTTGTTCTCAATGTAACTACCCCTCCTTATTTATACAATTTCCGAGAGTACTCCAGTTCTTTAAATTTATCACAGCTTTTGCCAAAAATATATGTTAGATTTCATAAATTCACCAATATCCAGCTAATTTAGCTAATTTTCAGCAATTTTTTATCTCAACAGAATTGAGGCGTTTTTTATGGAAACCGATATGTCGGGATCATGCAAGACGAGATCGACCATTCACTGGATGCGTTTAGTTATAAACAAAAAGGAGCTGCGATCGCAGCCCCTTTCATTCCGAAGGTATGATTAGTCTAGTAGTTCACCACTCGAACGGCACAGGTTCTTCATAATAGTGGTGCATGGAAAGCTGTGATCTAATTCATGGCTTATACTCGTTAATACCTACTACTTTGCACATGTAAGTGTTTTTGGCCATTTTCTTAACGATCTGCCAGAAAATATCCTTTTGTCCTTCAGCTTGTCCCTTGGCTTTGAAAATATCTCCATTCGCCATTTCTCTGGTCGTTTTTAATTTGTGTGTAACTACATCACCCATATCATAGGCTTGCTCCATGTCCATGTTCTATCTCTCCTCAAGTGAAACTTGCTGCTCCTGACCAAATTGGCCGATCAAGGCTCTAAACCCCAGATAAGCTGTCCGCTCTGTTCTCCAGCCAAAATCTGTGCTGCCTTACTGCCGAACGAAAGCTCCGCGTAATGGTCAGCACCACTTGCCGGTATATCCATCTTCACCAGCTTCGCCTATATGTTGCCGCAATCGACCTGAGCCCGATCACAATAGCAGGTTTACGGTTGGCTTCCATCAGCCGTGTAATAAAATCGGATCGTGAGCTTGCTCATATTAACGGGAGCCTCACCTTTATTCTTGATATTCATGAGCCCAGTACAATAGGTGCCGGCACAGTGGGCACCGACACAAACAGAGGCACGACCGGCTGCGGGTCTGGCGCGGTATTGGAAGGCGCGGTCGGCCAGCCTCCACTTGGCTGACAGCAGTGTCTCCGCCGAGCATCGCAGGCCTTCACGTTGGCTTCATTGTAACAGGCGCAGCACCGCTAAAGTGCGATAACCGTAAAGTTAAGGCTGGCTAGCAAGACACAATCGTCTGGGTTATAATAGCAACCACCTTCGTGCATCTAGGTTAATCCTTTAACTCCTCAATATGCTCCTTCTCAGCTAATCGTCTCTGTCCAGCAGTCATATAGTCCACATCAAGAATATCCAACATAAACACAAAAACCGGAACCCCAATGATTAATCCCCAAATCCCGAAATAATGCTCGGAAAAGATTAGAATGACAAATGTATAAAACATCGGAAGCTTCGTTTTCGAGGACATCAGCCTCGGGTTAAGGAAATAGCTCTCAAATGCATGAATAATCATAATCATAATAAATAAGTACACAAGCATAATAAAGCCGCCATGCTGCAAAGCGAGAATGCCGAGCGGAATCAACGAGATAATAACACCAGCAACAGGGATTAGGCTTAGCAGGAACACTACAATGGATAGAGCCACCAAATAGTGAAAGCCTAGAATCCACAGCCCGATTGTCGTTAAAATCGTATTAAATATCGCGATAAGGATTTGGGCTTCAATCACTTTACCGAAGGATACAATAAATTTCCGGCTAAAATATTCAACTTCCGTATAAAGCCACGCGATTTTGCTATCCCGGAACTTGTCCGTAAAGCTTTTAATGCGTTTCTTTTCAAGCAAGAAAAATAAGCTTAGGAGCACGGAAAGAAAGAAGGTTTTGCCCCAATCTCCAACTTTGAATACATATCCCAGCCCTTGCTTTGAATACGATTGCAAATCGAGACCGACCAAGGTGTTCATCAGGTACTCGGAAATCCAATCATCAGCAGGCTTGTTATAGCGATGAATCAGCATATCTGATATGGCTTTAGACTGGGCTATGATTTTGGGCAGTACATTAGAAACCCCAGCAACCAATAGCACAATGAGCACAACATAGATAGCCACAACGACCACTTTATCGTTAATTCGAATGAAACGGCTTAGCTTGAAAGAAATATATACCTGTAGGCTGTTAATGATATAAGCCAATAAAAAAGTCAGTAATATTAAATTCAGCATGCCCCCCAGACTAATTAATAATAGAGATATCAATATGAGAATCGCGAATCTTTTGACGGTTACATTCATAAAAAGGTTTTTGAGAAACTCCATTGCCAGAAACACTCTCCTCGAACGATTCATAGATGATAAACCATGACTTTCGTATCATAAAAGTCTACCATGTTTACGACGCTAACTCAATGTTCTTCACCCGATTTCGGGGGGATCGTAGTTAAATCTATAAAATTGTAAGCATATAGGATATTCAGCTTCTCCATATCATGGGTGCTTAAGTTATTCGCGCGAAGCTTGTCGTCAAGTGTCGACTCATTATCTCCGAATAAATAGGCTAAATCGCTGAGAATAAATTGGCTCTGCTGCTTAGTGAGCTGAGCTTTTATGGGAAAAATGGACTGGATATACTGATGCCTTGCTACAACAATTTTGTTTATATACAGGCGGTTAATCGCCAATAAGGTGAATGAGGAAACCAGCATAATAATGGCTGCAAGGATCAAAGAGAGCCAGAAGGTAAGCAAAAGACAGCCTGCTGTAATAAACAGCATAGATGTGATTACGGCGAATAGTGTCGAATGTTTCATAAATCGGAGACGTTTTTCCCGAATCGCTTTTAAAGTGATATGCTCAGGCATTATGCATTCCTCCTATCGCTTAACCATCCGCTAGGATACAGTTTGGGGCGTGCTTCCAAGTTCTGCTATACTGTAAGAATTATAGGGGGGATTATGCAGATGGGCTTGCCGATTACAAAAGTAAACCTATTCCTGCTAGCAGGGGTGGCGACTGCGCCATTATTTATGGAAAATGTCCGGCTGGCGCTGGTAGCCCGGCTGGAGCAAGCTGGCTGCAAGGTAAACTCCGAGCTGCTATTTCCTTATGGCGACTGGAGCCGCAAGCTGCTCCCGCAGCTGCTTGAGCTGCGCCATGACCTTGGCGCAGCACGCACCCGCCCGCTCCGCTCGATCGGCGGCACGAGGGTAGCCGCTGCCGTAGCGGCGCGTGTAGCGGCAGGCGTGAGTGAAACGACGGGCGCGGGCTGTTCGGCGTGTGTAGCTGCGGGCGAGAGTGAAACGACGAGCACGGGCGGCGCGAAGCACGGCGGTAAAAGCGCGGTGTCGGGCAGGAGCAGCGGCGAGGCAGCGTACAGGGCGGAGGGCGGCGATAGCGTGGACGGCGCGACGCTGAGCGGCAGCTGCTCCCGAGCAGGCGAGCCAGCCAACGACGCGGCGAGCGGAGCCCGCAGCCTGACGCTGCTGCTCGGGCACAGCGGCGGCGGCGTGGCGGCCGTCCACGCTGCCGGCATCCTCGCAGCGGAGCCGGCTTTGCCGTGCGGCGCGGCGCGGCCACTGCGCGTGGTGCAAATTGGCTCGCCCAAGTGCCCCATTCCCGCTTGGCTGCAAGACTCACTGCTATATGCCTCAGCCATTAATGCCCAAGGGCGACCTAGCGATCCTGTGACCTTGCTGGGAAGCTGGCGTGTCTGGCAGCGTAGCCGAGTAGGCCTGCCTATGTGGCGCTCCTTGGCTCCCACCTCTCCCTTGACCAATATCCGCCTGCGGCTCTTGGGCGGCCATCCTGACTATTTCAGGGAGAGCAGTCCTTTTATTAACCAGCAGGGCCTGTCTAACCTCGAAATCACGGTTCAATCTGTGATGGACTGGCTCAATTCAACATTTGAACAAAAGAAATTGTAAGATCCGATTTATAGCAGCCGATCCAAGCCTATCGCACTAATCATCATTCTTTGTTTGCGGTTACCCAACAATTTTTGTGGCCAATCTACAAAACCTCCGTCACCAATGTACAGCTCCTGCCCGTTAATATGTACGACAATGGTAAACTGCAGGCCTTTATAATAGAGATTATCGGTTTTCGAAAAATTCTCAGTAATGCTAATGTCGGGAAACCTTTTCTCAAGGTCGTCAAGGATTCTTTCAAAAAAGCCCGTACCATCTGGATATCCGCCGCGCCGGCTTAATTGCACATCAATATCTGCATGAAATACAGCTTTGAAAATCATTTGGTAAAGCGCTATATGCTCTTGCAAGACAGCTTTTTCGAATAAATAAGAGCCTTGATCCTTACCAGAGGCTACCAGGCAAAACACGTGAAAATGCGGCAGCAGCCCAGGTTTATTCAATGGTTGTGTCCTGACATGCCTGTGGGTGGTGCTGAATCTCACAAAATCCAGATCATTCGTCGTCTTGTTCGATTTCAATAAATCACAAATATAAAGCGCCAGCAGATTGGTCGCATCGGCCACGACCTCAGTTCCACGCAATGCGGAAATAATTTTGTTCTGGTCAGCCGTTGCGACAATCGAACAAGAGCCCAGAGGTGCAATTGGGGATAATAAAATAGGTTGATAAGCTGCGGATTGCGCAATTTGCAATACCGCTATTTCCAGCTGCTTAAGTGCAATTGGATCGACCTTGGCAGGATGCACAAAGCGATTTTCCACATATTTTCGCAGCAGGTCCGCATAAGAAGCTTCCTTCGTCTGAAGCCTGAATAGCTCAAGCAGGAAGGTGTTGATATCCGATACGGATAGCTCTTTATTCCATATTTCCAATAAATCAGGATTGCCTGATTGCTCCAAAACCCTTTGTATGGCCTTGTTTTGATTGGGGTTGTGGTTCTGATTATGACCCATCGGAAAGCTCCTTTCTACTTATCATTCATTAGTATAGGCAAAAAAAGTCTGTGTTCCCACATAAAGCGGGCGGAACAGACTTGCTTTGCTCATACATTGTATAGATATGCGTTAGCTATTTTATCTTAGTCATCAATACGCAAATCGGCTCTGTTTGAGCTAAGAGGCAGCATGACATTGAACGTTGTACCTTGTCCATATATCGAATCAAATGTGACTCTGCCGCCATGCGCCTCCACAATTTTTTTGACAATTGTCAGCCCTAAACCGGAGCCGCCAATCTTGCGCCTGTCCGAATTATCCACTCGATAAAAGGGCTGGAAAATATTAGATTTGGCTTCATCGGGAATACCAAGCCCGTAATCGATAAACTTGACACACACATTCTCTTCAGTGCGTGATACCTCTACAACAACCCTGTCTGCTCCAGGCGAATATTTGACAGCGTTGCTGAGCAAATTCAAGTAGACTTGCTTCAGCTTATCCTTGTCTGCCAGCACAGGCAATGCGTCAGCGGGTACTTGCAAATGCAAACGATGCAGATGCTCATCCTGCTGCCATTCCTGAATAATCTCCTCAGTAACGGATCGAAGCTCCAGCAGTTCAAAATGGTATTCCTGCCTGCCCGCTTCCATACGCTGAATATCGAGAAAATCATCAATAAGATGGCTTAACCGCAAGGATTCGTTATAAACCGTTTGCAAATATTTTTTCTGCTTCTCCTCTGGAAGATGGCGATGCAGCAGAATTTCAATAAAGCCTTGGACCGATGAAAGCGGCGTCCGAAGCTCGTGCGAAACTACAGAAATAAATTCGTTTTTGATCTCGTCTGCCTTTTCTTCTTCACTCCTGTTGCGGAATACTAGCAAGAACTCGTTATGCGCTTGCCCGGTAGATATCGTGTCCAAACGCATCTCAATAAACTGCTTGCCATGCTCAAGCGGAATGGAGAACCGTGTCCGGTATGAGGACTGCCTCCCAGCAAGCACTTCTTCGGCATGCTCACGCAGCCTCAAATTAGCTGGCTGTATAAGCCGCTGCCAAGAATTCAGCCAGACCGTAATATTATCCCAATGTGCGCAGCCAAGTCCAAGCTGCTTCACCTGCTCGTTGGAGTAACGGATATGCCCTTTGTTATCGCAAAGTATGACGCCGTCTGAACTGAATTGTAAAATCCTCTCGATCATGCCGTGCTGCGATTCGATCTTGGCCAGCATTACCTCCAACTCGTCCTGCTGGGCAATTATCTCTTCGTTCTGCACTTCAAGCTGCTCGTTTTGCATCCTCATTTGCTGGATGTATTGTTCATTTTCTCTAATTAGCACGGCAGAACGCTGCAGTATCTGTAAAAGATAGCAAACACTTACACCACCGATCACACTAATCAAGGAGTAGGAAACCACACTGCTCCAAAATATCGGATTGCCCCTAAAAGCAGCACACACTAGGAGTGATGTACAAATAATGTTCCATACTGTCGAAACCATCCAGACCCGCCATATCCCGCCAAGCCGTGTTATGGCCGCTGTTCCCAGCGTAAAAATCACAATACTGCTAGCGGCAATAAACGCCGCTTCATTCATGCCATGCAGCAGAAAACGTGCCAATGCGATCAAGACGCCAGCCATTAAAGCCGGGAGCGGACCGCTGAATACAGCAATCATAATGATCGGCAAATTCCGCAGATCCAGCCGTGCATTCGATGTAATATCCACGGAGAAATACATCAGAATGACACCAAGAAATGCAGCACTCAAAGAAGCCTTAAGCTGCTCTTTCCGGCTAAGATCCATTCTGAAAGGCCCTTTTACAAGTAAACTGACTATAAAAAAATAGGATACCATAATGGCGGCATTTATTATCAAGTCTTTTATAATGAGAATCCCAACCTTCGTCGCGACAATGGATGAAATCATTATATAACGTTATCTCCATGTTGAATACAGTCGAAGATGAGAATATTTGGAATTAATTTGTTAATTGGGTACTTGTTAGGAATAAGTTCTAGGAGCCGATCAAGCAATGGGACAGCTGGCTTCTTATCCTTAATCCAACCATTCATCATGCGGATCAAACGCCGGGATCGGGATATTCAGGATTTTCATTTTGCCTACAGCCCTATGACGGCAGCCAGGCTTAATTAACACAGAAGCTCCCACCTCCACCGGGTGCAGCCTGCCGTCAAGCTCCATGAACGCCTCCCCTCAGGATGCCAAGACTAATATCGATTAATCCACTGGCCAAAATCGGTCTATTTCAAGACAATTTCAAATATATTCAAAAGTAGCGCCACATACAGTCACAACTAATGGGGGAATGGAGGTAGTGCGCAGATGCCTTACAAATTCGACAAAAACGATAAGTCCTTTAGTAAATATTCGCTGCTGCCGATTGGTGGCTTGCTCTTGCCGATTACCCTGCACAGTATACATCTAATGCTGCCCCTTCTTATGGCCGGCAGCGCTAGCCTTAGCAGCAGCCATAGCCATATGGGCCATCAGGATCCTAATATGACGCTGGCCGTAACACCTTTAGCAGCGGCTCCATGGCTGCAGCCTGCCATCAACCTAATCACGGTCATCTCTGCTATCTTTACTCTCTGGTACTTAATTCATTTATGGACACATAAAGCTGGCAGCCGGAGGTGGGCATGGATCTATAGTGGCCTATCCATCGTTTGCTTTGGGGCGATGCTGTTGTTGCTTTAATCATAGGTAAAGACAAACAAAAAGCACCCTCCAGATGGAAGGTGCTCTTCAACTCGGTGCATCCTATACTTCCTCGCTCCGGTCCGTTGCTGGTGGAGGTGTGATTGACATTGCGGAAATTTCTTGGCGCCGCTGCGGGTTCATGTCAACATCAAGTGCCGCTAACAGCGGCTGCAGCTGCTCCATGTTACGCGCTCCAATAATCGGAGCTGTCACCGCAGGGTTAGCCATAACCCAAGCTACAGCCAACGATGCCGGATGCTCGCCCTGCTCGGCAGCATAGTGGATGAAGCGCTCAGCTGCGTCCGAATAAAGCTGCTCCGCATAGCGATCTTGCGTGCCTTGGTGGTCAATGAAGCGGCCTACGGTCGGTTTGACGCTTTTATGGTATTTACCCGACAGCAAACCGGCTGCCAGCGGGCTGTAGGTGATCACGCCGATTTGTTCGGACTGTGCCAAAGGCAGAATCTCCACTTCGGATTGGCGCTTAACCAGGTTGTACATCGGCTGGATACATTCAAAGCGTGCCAGCGATTCCTTGCTGGAGATGCCCAGTGCTTTGGCAATTTGCCACGCCGCCCAGTTGCTTACAGCAGGATAAAGGATTTTCCCTTGCTTTTGCAAATCATCTAGGCCACGCAAGGTTTCTTCAATGGCCGTCGTCGAATCAAAATGATGCACGAAATAGACATCGATGCGGTCGGTGTTCAGCCGCTTCAAGCTGCCTTCCACGGAAAGCATCATATGTCGGCGCGACATCCCTCTGGAATTCACACCTTTGCCCGTTGGCAAACAAAATTTGGAGGTGATCACAACGTCATTGCGGCAATCGGCGATACATTTTCCCAAAATTTCTTCCGAGCGTCCCCCTGCATACACATCCGCTGAATCAAAAAAATTGATCCCTACCTCACGAGCTTGGTTAAACATAGCAAGAGAGGTTTCCTCGTCAGCAATGCTGCCGAACGGCATAGCCCCAAAGCAAAGGCTGGATACCTGTATCCCTGTTTTCCCTAAAGTCCGATATTCCATGTTATTTCCCCCATCATCCACATTTATTTGGTATTAGCATTCATAGCAGCTACAGTCGATCCATTTTTCAAAAATTCATAGCTGGCAGACAAAATAATAAAAGCAGACGTAGCTCCCGGATCCTGATGGCCTAAAGCGCGGTCGCCCAATTTACTTGAGCGTCCTTTTTTAGACATCAGATTTTTGGTCGATTCCATCCCTTGTTCAGCCGCTTGTACGGCTTCGCCCAAGCAAGCAATCAGCTCCTGATCCTCTTGGTAAGCCTTCTGCAAGCTTTCGATGGCAGGAATCCAGGTGTCCAGCATTGTTTTGTCGCCAAGCTGTGCTTTGCCCCGCTCTTGAATGCCTTTGACCATAGCCGCCCAAAATTCGACCATAGCCTGCTTGCTTATGACCGATTTGCCTTGCAGCACAGTCGCTCCCCGCAGGAATGCCGTGGCATACAACGGCCCCACGGATGAGCCCACCGCATTGAGGAAGCACATCGCTACCTCTTTGCACAACAGCCCACAGTCCTCCGCTTCAAAAGCATTCACTTTATCGGCAATCGCCTCCCAGCCAAGCGACATCGTAACACCATGATCCCCATCGCCTAATGCCCGATCCAGCTCGGACAAGTAATCCTTTTGCTCCTCGATGCGGCTTTGCACATGTAACAGCATATTTTTAAAATCCTGAATAGATACCTCCATGTCTTTTCCCTCCTTACATTTGGACAAACATCGCGCAGTCGGCTGGAGCATCGATCAGCTCAGCTAGCTCATCGTCGAGCTTCATAATAGAAACCGAGCAGCCACCCATTTCCAATGAAGTCACATATTCGCCAACAAAAGATCTATGGACGATGACTCCTTTTTGCGCAAGCATATGGGCAATGCTTCTGTACATGATAAATAGCTGCATTTGTGGCGTTGAGCCTAGTCCATTCACCAGCACAGCAACACGTTCGCCCGCTTGCAAAGGCATGTCTTCGACAATGCGGTCGAACAGGATTTGTGCGACTTCATCGGCAGTCCCAATCGGACCGCGCATAACACCAGGCTCGCCGTGGATGCCCAGCCCGATTTCCATTTCATCGTCACCCAGCGTGAAGCTTGGCTCGCCGGTTTGCGGCAAGTAACAAGGCGATAGGCCTACGCCCATCGTTCGCACGTTGTCATTCGCTTTTGCCGTCAGCCTGACTACCTCGTCAAGATCCAGCCCTTTATTTGCAGCTGCTCCTGCCGCCTTATACACCATGAAGCATCCGGCGATACCCCGGCGCTCCTCTGCAAGCTCAGCCGAAGCTACATCATCTGTAACCCGGATGGTTTCCACACGAATGTTCTCAAAGCCGGCTAGCTCCATAGCCATATCAAAGTTCATACAGTCGCCTGCATAGTTGCCATATACATAAATAACGCCTGCTCCACCGTCTACAGCCTTCGTGACTTCCAGGATCGGATCGGGTGGCGGCGACGCGAATACGTTGCCTACAGCAACGCCATCAGCGAAGCCGGTTCCAAGCAGACCGAGCGAAGCTGGCTCATGGCCAGACCCGCCGCCAATTACGACCCCCACTTTACCTGGACGAGCCGAGGCTACACTCACGATTGAGCGTTTATTTTGCGGTAAAATTTTCACATATTGCGGATATGCCGCAGCGTATCCTTCCATCATTTCATCTACAACTGAATTAGGTGCATTGATTAGCTTCTTCATGTATAAATCGTAGCCTCCCGTTGATTTCTTTAAGATCTCTACCGTTTTATTATAGAGTCACTGGTTTACAGCATAAAACTGACAATTCATATGAATGGGATCAGGACAATATCTGTCAAACAAGCTGTGGTGCAAAAGCCAACGCCAGCGCGGTGCAGTGGCTTTAAGCCTGATGATTAAAGCCGTAAAAACATTTATTGTCCATTCGGAAACTTGGAGATTTGGCAATTCAGGAATTCGAAGGTTCGGTAACCTTCAACGATTCGAGAGCCGGTATTGCTTCGGCGACATTCCCACATAACGCTGGAACGCACGGTTGAGGTTACGCTCCGAATAACCAACCACCTCGGCTATCTCCATCACACTGAGGTCGGTATCCTGCAGCGATTGCTTCGCTTTCTCGACCTTGTATTCGGTCAAATATTCGATAAAAGCGACCCCAACCTCCTTCTTGAACATCCGGCTCAAATAAGATGGGCTCATCCCGATCATATCTGCGGACTCAATCAAGGAATGGCTCGCGCCCGGATTCTCACGGATATGTTTGCATACCTTCTGGATCGCAATTTTCACGCTTTGCTTGCGGAAGTCCTCGGTAATTTGCTGGTATAAAGGGAATATGATTTCAATATACCATTCATAGATTTCACGGGCGGTTTGCCGCGCTTTAAGCTGGTCGAACCAATTGCCCTCCAACGAATCAATAACGCCTGGCCCCTGCTCCTCCAACGATTGAATAATTGAGGACAGAAGCACATGGTAGCATTGATAGATCGTGTTGTAGGAGCCGGAGTCCCGCAAGGTTTTGGCGAATTGGTTCAACCCCTTCTCGGCATAAAGCAGCTCGCCTCTGGAAAGCGCATCGACAATAACTTTCTCCTGCTCCCGCGGGTAGAAGAATAAGGATTGCTTCTCCGAAGGCTCCAGCTCATCGAAAAGTAACGTAGCTTGCGTATCATTAAGCATCCGGTATTGCAACGCCGCTTCAGCTTCCCGATAGCAGTCAGGCAGCCGCTTGATTTCTTTGTAAATGCCGCCAATTCCATTAGATACGGAGAATGACAAATATTTTTTGAGTGCGTCCTTGATCTCTTCAGCAAAGCTACGGGTCAGCTCAAGAATCTGTTCCCGCGGCACCTGTTCCGTAAAATGCAAAATGGTAATGCTTTCCCGTTCATTATTTTCGATCACATAGCCATCCAGAGCCGATTTTGCCAGCAGCTCCTTAATCACATTCATAATAGCGAATAACACAATCGCCCCTTCATTGGGCAGAAATCGTTTTTCTTTAAACAGGTTTTCGACAATCGTGATCAGCACAATAAAAGAGCCCGTCATCGGCAGCTCATATTCGGCACACTCATTCCTAAGCGATTCGCCGCTCCCTGCGAAGCCCTTCAGCAGCTTTTTCAAGAGCTGATCCCGTAAATTGGGCTGCGTCTTTTGCATATAGGTTTCCAAAGCAAGCGCTTGCTGGTTTAAATGCCCGAGACAGGACTTCAGAAATTCAATCTCATTGCCCTGCTGTTTAATTGAGCGGCCGCCTTGCAAATTTTCACCGTATTTGATCAGATTTTCGATCGGGTTGTACATCATTTTGGAAGCAAAAAACGTCAGCAGCAGGCTAACCAGCAAAAATACAGCGACCGAAAATACAGTCAGCCAACCGATCCAGCTAACCTGCTGGAGCAGATCCTTCTCAGGCAGCAAAGAAATATACGTCCGGCCCAGCAGGGAGCGCTGGAACACAGCCATATAGGTGTCCCCATTCGCAGCCTTAATTTCGAATTGCCCGGTGCTTTCCTCACTACTCAGAATAGCGGACAAGCCCGTCGTATCCCCCGCCAAGGGTCCCCAATTCGCGTTGCCTGAGGAATTCAAAATGATTTTATTATTCGAATCCAATATGAGGATCGATTGGTTTTTCGAATAGGTTGAAAACGTAACCAGATTTCTGCGGAGCACCTCTTCTTTAACTTGGACAAGAAGGACGCCTTGAGCCTGCTCTGAAGGCATGACGGGAAGCCTCCTGATATAAGAAATATATCCATTCGCAGCGGAATCGGTTAAATAGACCCATGCTGCGGGAACCTTCAAATTTAGGGCGGTTTCCACATCCTTACGGTTCATGCTCGTTCCAAAAACGACATAGCCATAATTGTGGGAAACCATAACATCCGATAGCTTTTCATAAAAAATAAGATCGTCGATAAGATTATTGGAATTTTTGTAGGTCTGAAGGATATCCTGGATAAGCATATGCTGCAAAAAATCGGTTTTAAACCCGGGCCTGCCGATATTTTCCTTCATTAAGGTGTGATTCGATACATTCAAGGAGCCCATTTCAATATTGGCCAGCACATTTTCCATCCGGTCCTTGGCTACGGTCAACGAAATCTTATTATCCTCACTAAACTGGTCGGCCAGCTTTGTAATCGAAAAGTGATAGTAAGCGCTTCCAGCAAGGATGATTGGAATGGAAACCGTCAAGCAGCCAAACCAAATCAACCGTTTCAAGTAATTCGTTCGCGGCAATAGCGAGAAAAACGTTCTTCGAATGTATTCCAGACCTCTTCTCATTAGTGCTTCCACTCCCGACCATAGTAGTCATTTTCTCTTAAGTATATCAAAGCTGGGTCGATTAAGACATGACACACTACAAACAGCAATATTGTGGCCGCCGGAAGTCATCCTTCCGGCAACCACAATAGAGGGTCTTGCTTTATTATTTGCCCGTAAATACTTTGTAGGCATCTGCGAATTCCTTGAACGCCTTTTTCATTTCCGGCAATTCTCTAAGCTTAGCTGTGTATGCTTTAAATTCCTCCATCGAAATTTGCCCAACAATCGCTTTGGCTTCCATCGTTTTCCATTCGCTCTCATATTTCGGCCAGGTAAGCAGCCACGTAGCAGAAATGATGCCTTTGAACGGATCAACCTTACCGACTTCGTCAAACTTTTCTACTTCTTTAATCTTGGCATCATTGAATGCTTTCGAGCCCGATGCGCTAATGACCTTGCCCCATTGGGAATAAGCCAGGACACCTGCTCCTTTACTCGTTACATTGACTTCCTTGACGCCTTGCTCTGTCAACGATTTCGTTCCGTCAACCACCTTGTAATGTACGCCCTCGATGCCATAATAAGCAAAGTCGGTCATCTCTTGGGAAGCGGTTTTCTCCAAATAAGCTAGCAACTGCTTTACACGTGCTTCCGGCACTTTTTTGGAAATATAATAACCGCCTGAAACGCCTGTTTGCAGCTCCAGTGCGTAGTCACCCTTTGGCCCCTTCAACATAAGGTTAAGGATTTTGGCGTCAGGCTGTGTTTTCCTGTTCTCTTTCTCCCACTCATCATCCCACCAGATGCTGTTCGTGTAAGAAGCCGCTCTACCGGTTCTGAACAATTCCTCATTCTGGGTCCGCTTCATAACTGAGAATTCCTTAGGCAATCCACCATCCGCATACATTTGGCGGAAATAAGCAATCATGTCATCCCATTGCGGCGTTAGACGGGTTTCGATCATACCTCCCTCTTCATTTAGGGTAGGGTTAAAGGCACCAAAGCCGGCTGCAAACAATGCCGTACCATCATCTACAACCACACCTTGTCCAATAATGCCTAATGTATCCTTCTTGCCGTTGCCGTCAAGGTCGGCATCGGTAATTTTCTTCAATGCAGCCGCGTATTCATCTAAGGTTGTTGGAACCGGAATATTCAGCTTATCCAGCCAATCCTTACGGATTTTGAGTCCCAAATCAACACGGGAGCGAGAGCGCGGAAGCGCATACACTTTACCGTCAACGGATAAATATTTGAGCGCATCCTTGGCTAAATTGTTTTTAATATTCGGGAAGTCTTTATAGTCGCCCAGGAAAGGACCGAGATCCCAGAATGCACCGTTCTTGGCTGCGTTGATCAAAGATGGCCTGTTGGCATTGGGTGAAGAGAGAATTTCGGGAAGGTCGCCCGAAGCCAGCACCAAATCCATTTTTGTATCGATATCGCCTGACGGCACCCATTCCATTTCCAGCTTGGAATTGGTCCTCTTTTGCCATTCCGTCCAGTATGCATTGTTCATGTCTGGCGCATCATTATAGAGCCCGGCGAATATTTTAACCGTTAGCGGCTTTTCCGCCTCTGCCTTTGGTGCTGCTGCCTTAGGATCTGCTGTAGCGCCCGCCTTCGGGTCTGCTGCAGGTGTTTTCGCCCCAGTGCTAGTGTCTGTACAAGCGGCAAGCATGGATACGGCAAGCAAACATGAAAGGCTTACTGACATCCGTTTCATTCGTAAAGGTTTCATTTGTTTATCCTCCTCTTTCATCTCGGTATTACGTAATTATAGTGGCCTAGCCGGTCAGAAGGAAATTAACCTTTAACCGAGCCCAGCATGACACCCTTGGCAAAATGCTTTTGTAAAAATGGGTAAACGAGAAGGATCGGGGCCATAGCCAGCATAATGGAGGCCATACGAATGGTTTCCTGTGGTACTGCGCGAGAATCGCCGCCCGCTCCTGACTGCCCAACCCCATTGGAATCGGAGTCAATAACCAAGGTTTTGATCAGGACCTGCAAGGTCCATTTCTTCGAGTCCGATAAATAAATCAACGCGTTGAAATACGTGTTCCAATAAGATACGGCGAAAAATAAGGTGAAGGCTGCAATCGCCGGCATGGATAAAGGGATAACAATCCTTAGAAACACACCAATATCGGAGCACCCATCAATCTTCGCGGAATCCTCCAGCTCCGATGGTAGCGATTCAAAAAAGCTTTTGATTACGATTAAGCTCCAAGCGTTGGTAAGGCTCGGCCAGATTAGGCTCCAAAGCGAGTTAATTAGGCCCAATTCCTTGATCAGAATATAGCCAGGGACAATCCCTGCATTAAATACGAGTGTGAAAATAACGGCACTCAGCATGATATTCCGACCTGGCATTAATTTCTTTGTAAGCGTATACGCGAGGGTAAAAGAAACGAGAATATTCAACAGTGTGCCAATAAGTGTAATGAATACCGTATTTTTCAAAGAATTGAGGAAGCTATTGGTCGACAATAAGTATTTATAAGCAGCCAACGACCATTGATCCGGGAAAAAATAAAATTTAAGCGGTACATAAATCTCGGGATCGGTGAAGGAAACACTAAATACGTAGATAAATGGAAATATACAAACGATGGATATTAACGCCAGCAAAGAGTAGTTAACCCAATCAAAGCCGGTCATTTTCTTGGTTGCTACAAAACTCATAAGTCCGTCTCCTTTCTAATAAATCCCTTCCTGACCCATTTTCTTGACCGTATAGTTAGATGTCAATACGAGGATCAGACCTACAACACCTTTGAACATCCCGACCGTAACCCCTACACTAACTTGGCCTTTAAGAATACCATGCGTGTATGCATACGTGTCAAACACCTCGGCAACCGATATAACCAGTGGGTTCATCATCAGCAAAACCTGCTCGAAACCAACGTCAGCCATATGGCCCAGCCTCAAAATAAGTAGAATGACAATAGTCGGACGAATCGCTGGTAATGTAATATGCCAGATTTGCCGAAACCGGCTTGCTCCATCCACAACAGCTGCTTCATAGCGCTGCGGGTCCACGCCAGCCATGGCTGCCAGGAAAATAATCGTGCCCCAGCCTGCTTCTTTCCACATATTTTGCAGGGTAATTAGACCCCAGAAATAATTAGGCTCGGATAAAAAGGTCATTTGCTCAAGACCTGCGTCACTAAGCAGCTTATTGACGATTCCAACATCTGAGGAGAGGATAAAGAAGGTCATACTGACGACAACGACCCAGGATAGAAAGTGGGGTAAATAAACGATGGATTGATTCAGCTTTTTAAATACTTCATGCCTGACTTCATTTAACATTAAGGAGAGAAAAATAGGGACTGGAAACATCAGGACGAGCCCAAACAGATTAATGGCAAACGTATTTCTGAGCATAATGTAGAAATTGCGGTCGCCGAACAATTCTTTGAAATGCTTCAGCCCCACCCATTGGCTGCCGGCGAACCCGGTATACGGGTTATATTCCAGGAATGCGAGGATTAAGCCCCACATCGGAACAAATTTAAATAGCAAGAAAAACAGGATGCCTGGGATGGCTAGGACGTACATGTACCGGTATTGCACAATATTGTTCCACAGCCGGGAACGTTTTACAGCTTTGTTGTTCGGCTTGGTCAATACGTTCGATCGCTGCATAAGTTCACCTCTATTTTGCTGTATTCATGGAATGCTAGACAGTATTTGCATAAGGGACTTTTACGAATTCCTTAAGCACCGATACCACCAATCCATGGTCTTCCTCTTGCGGCAAGCCGGAAACCGTGACTGTGCCTACGACACCAACGCCTTGGATACTAATAGGGAAAGATCCGCCAACTGCCGAGTACTCATTGGGGTCCAAATTCCCCCATTCCAGCATCGTAGTCTTCTTGGATTTCAATAAAAGGCTCATATAATAAGAGCTGCGGCCAAATTGGTTAACTACTCTGCTCTTGCGTTTGACCCATTGCGCGTTATTCAATGTTTTGCCTTCCATAGCTGCATGGAATAATGTCTGCCCGTTTCGCTGGATTTCAACCAAAATCGATTTATCCTCCGAGGCGGCTTTGTTCACGATTCTACAGCCGATTTCAAATGCCATTTGATTCGTAAAGGTCGTGAATTGCAGATCTTTCTCTTCCTGTAATAGCTGATCCATCAAGGAGCTGTAATCCTTCAACATGAACACATCCAATCGATGATTTGAAGCAAACGGCCGTGCCGCCTTTAACCCGCTTAGCTAAACTCTTCCAACCTGGCCAAAGACGGCTGCCTATTTGCGTGAAGCTGATCCTGCCCGTATTCTACGAAAGTTAGACCAATCTTCTACGAGTCTATAGTAGCGGCACCCTTAGATTGTTCTGGAGCATGCTCCCTTAGCCATACACGAAGCGGTACATCGGCATCTGTAGGGGTGTAGTAGCCATTCGCGTTAACGCAATCGCCAAGAAGCTGGCGTTGGATCGGCGTGCATTGATCCCACAGGTCTTGCACCGTCATATCATCCTTGGTCTTGATCCAGCGGTAGCCATAGCCGTAGAAAAGTACTTTACGTGTAACTTCCGACCAGTTCGTGCTGGCCGCATGCCACAACCTACGGTCAAAGAATACCGCTGTACCTGGCTTCACGCATACTGGAATGGCTCCTGGAATTTGGCCCACGGTCGGGATATCGATATCATCCGTCAAGTGGCTGTTAGGCACGATGTAAAAGTTACCCCGGTCCGGCTCGGAGATATCCGAGAGGAAGTAAGCCACTTTCAAGGAAAGGCGTGGACGCGGGCTGGATTCGATTTCTTGGTTAACCCGGCCGCTATCTTGGTGCCATGGGAACGGTTTGTCAATATTTTTGGGCTGCCCCGTTGGCGGTGTTACGATCAAATGGCAATGATATAAGTAAATGTTCCATCCGAGGATTCCCCATACTTTAGGTAGAACCTTTTCGTAATCAACCAGCTTTAAAAATTCAGGGTGGTCAGGTATAAAATTCGGATGGAACAGCGCCTTCGTTGGGTCATGGCCTTTACTTACACCATCTTCATAAATGCCATCAACGATTTCAGTAAGCCTGGCAACATGTTCTTCCGAAAGGACGTTCTCCAAAATCAAGTAACCTGTTTCGTCAAAAGTGCGGCGTTCTTCGTCTGTAAGTCCGTATTGCAAGACTGATTTGTCCATGAATCGTAGCCTCCATAATATGGTTTAGATTGCTGCCCCTCAGCATCAACCGTCCATGCTTGGTTAAGCGGTGCTTGCTGGGCTAACACGATTATAGGGCCAGTTCTTTACAGCATGATACTGACAATCGATATTAAAAGGCCGGGGACAATTTCTGTCTGAATGATTGATGGAGGTCAAATGGTTGTGAAGTGGCGCTGCAAGCGGGTTTATGCGAAGGGAAAAGTAGCCAATAACAATTATTGTCTAATGCAGGACAGATTTTGTTCATGAGAAAATGTGTTTTGAGGGGGGTATTGGGAGAAAGCAAAGAGCCCCGGATGGAATTGTGAGGCTCTTTGTAAGTGGGTTTGAGGTAGAGAAGTCAGACAATCAAGGAATCCTCCTTTGGGATACATATTTCTAGACCTCACGATGCGAGGGATACCACCCCTCAATATAGGGACAGTAATCCTCTGATTTCCGCAAATATGCGAAAGTCTACTCCAAAAGGCCCCACGGTAGCTGATATTTCAGGCCTATCATAGGAAGAAGTAGCCAACTTAAAGCGGACACATTAATAATGTGAAGAAGGCTGTACGAGAGATTTTCTCTTGTACAGCCTTTTTAACTGATGCTGCTTGCGATATCAATCTAAGGTGGTTATTTTGAGCAATTTACGAAAATTAATCGGAGAACGAATCCGGATAACAAGAAAACAAAGAGGACTCACCCAAGAGGAGCTCGGAGAACGGGCGCAGTTGAAGTATTCCTACATTGGGGCAGCTGAAAGAGGGACTCGCAATTTCTTGAGAACCGAACGATAGATGAAATCAAGCTTATACATAAAATTACACGGGATATTTTTCTTGCCAAATTGTAAACCCCTGCCTTCCCGAAATCCCTTTCACACACCAAAAAAACAGCCCCATGCGATCCTTCCGCATAGAGGCTGTTTTGCATAACCAACTTTCATAAAACAAACAAAGCTAAAGTGCAGCTACAGATTAATCGCGAGCACGGAATATCTCCGCGGTCGCTTCTTTCCAATCACCCTAATACTGCCTTTACCCCATACCAACCAACAAATGCTCCCAAACCAAATCCAGAACACCCTGCATATTATTCACTGTAGCCGTAATCACAACAACCGCCCCTTGCTCCGGCAAAACCATACAAAACTGCCCAAAGGCTCCCCTTGCCGTATAGGCACCGAAGCGACACAGGTAAAACTGGTAGCCATAGCCCTGCTGCTTGTCGATCCCGCTCTCCTGCGCGGTTGAAATATGGGAGCGGGTTGCTTCCTTTACCCATTCTCGGGAAAGAAGCTGCTTCTCGTTCCATTCCCCTTGCTGCAAATACAGCTGGCCGAACTTCGCCAGGTCCTCGGTGCGTAAACTTAAACCCCACCCGCCAGCGCTTCTGCCTTGCGGGCAAGCCTCCCACACAGCGCCGACTATGCCCAAAGGCTCGAAAAGCCGGGGCTGCAAATAATCCAGCAGCGATTGCCCTGTTACTTGGTGCAGGATCGCAGACAGCATATAGCTGGCTCCGCTATTATAGAGAAAGCGTGTACCGGGCGGCTCCACAATGGGGGTTTCCAAGAAGCCGCGAACCCAATTGCTTTCTGCTTGTACTCTCTTTATCCCTGATGGATCTTCGGCATGCCCGGTAGCCATCGTCAGCAGATGCTTCACTTTGAGAGCGCCCATATTTTGCTCAATCTGCGGTGTCACTTCATTAGGGAAGAAGGGGAGCACCCGATCCTCGATCGACAAAAGTCCTTCGGCTACAGCTAAACCAATGGCTGTCGAAGTAAAGCTTTTACTTATGGAGTATAAAGCATGCTGGCTCTCCGGTCCATAAGAGGGCCACCATTGCTCTGACAGCAGATGACCATTCCTTAGCAGCATAAAGCTATGCAGCTCCAACTGCTGTTCCTCTACAGCTTTCACAAAGCTCGCTATACTCGAAGAGGAAACGCCCTGATCCTCAGGCTTGCATCGAGGTAACGCTTGTTCCATTGCCACTATAATCACTCCATTCCGAAGCTAAAATTCCCATAAAATAAGTATCATAATACCGTCCGTCACTATAAGCATGATCTCTTAATTGCCCTTCTATGATAAATCCAAGCTTTTGGTATAATCGAATGGCTTGCTGGTTGATCCCTCTTGTTGTCAAATATATTTTATGGAGACGAAGCTGCTGGAAACCGATATCGATCATCTTCCGCATAGCTATACTCCCATAGCCGCGTCCACGGCTTTCGGGGGCAAGCAGAATACCTATGCTGGCTCTACCATGCTCAAATTCTATATTTTGCAGAAAGATCCAGCCTACCAACTGATGGTCTTCATTTTCAATGCCTAAAACCAAGTCTTTATTTTTCTGTTTCTTCTCGACATGCTGCACTGTTTGCTCGTAAGTCACCGGCGTCCTGCCTACCAGTGCTATGGAATCAGCATCGTTCAACCAGCCGTGGAGCGCTTTCACATCCTCTGTTTCAAATGCACGGAGTTTGACATTACTACTATCCACTCTCATCCCCCTTTTAATGAACCCCATCTCTACATACGAGGCCATACTTGTACTTTCGCGATCCCTCTACGGAATCCTGCTAACGCTTGAGCCTAACAGGGCAGTAAGCCACAGGGCAGAAGACAGCTATTGACCTTGACATTAGTGTCATGGTTTATAATAGGGATATCCCAAGTGGAAGGAGGTTGACCGGATGAAATTGGCGAGCTTTCGAGCCGAACCGGGGTAAGTACACGCTCACTTCGCTATTATGAGCAGCAAGGCATGCTTACACCGATGCGCCTAGAGAACGGATATCGGGAATATTCGTCATTTACGGAAGATCAGGTGAGGACGATCCAGTTGTATTTGAATCTCGGACTATCGACGGAGCAGATCGCTGGCTTTTTGCATTGTGTTTTAAAAAACAAAGAAGCGTTTTGTGAAGAGGTTTTACCGGTTTACCAGCAGAAGCTCGCGGAGATAGATACACAAATCCATTTGCTTCAAACAATCAGGCAAAATTTGACGGATCGAATTGAATCGATTTTAAGCGAACAATCATCGGATGGAGGAAATCATAATGAGCGTACTGACAGTTAACGAAAGCACCTTTCTTTCGGAGGTCGGCAAAAAACGCGTGACCCTTGTTGAATTTGGTGCATCCTGGTGTCCACCTTGCAAAGTATTGCTGCCCATTCTGGACGAATTGGGGGATCAATATCCAGACACTGTGGGCATTCTAACGGTGGACTGCGACAAATCACCGGACATTGCAGCCCAATACGGGATCATGTCCATGCCCACCGTTATTTTATTTCATAACGCGGAACCGGTTGAAAAGCTTATCGGCCTTCGCTCCAAGACAGTGTATGAAGCCCTAATTGCCAAACACATCGTTAAATTTTGACTGCTGAACGCAGCAATGCTGCTTCTTGTCGGCCGATTTTCAAATACACCCAGCCGATATTCAGTACAGCAAGCACAGCCAGAGAAAAATAGACCGTTCCGAAGGTCGTAGGCACACTAACGGCGGTGAAATTAACGGAGCCCCAGTTAAACTCGACCACCTTACTCATCACCGCGCCGCTGATGGCTCCAGACATAAAGATAATGAGATTATAAATGCCCATCCCGATACCCGTCTGCTCCTTGGGCAATGCCGAGGAGACCTCTTTGGCCAGGGACGATTGCATGAAGGTGAGCGCACTGTTCAGGAAAATAAGCGATAAGCCGATGACCCAGGGCAGTAGCCCTGACACGGCTGACAAACATAATAAGCCGATAGTAAGCATCGAAAAAGCAACATACAAGGTGAAACGAGTGCCGCGCCGATCTACCAGCTTACCGCCCAGCCGGCCCATGAACACAGCTATGATCGCTGCCGGGAACATGACGAAGCCAATCGATTGTGCATTCATATGATGAATACTACTCAGCAGCATAGGTACGGTAAGGAAAATCCCAAATACCGTAAACATACCAACAAATGCCACAATGAGGCCATTCGTAAATCCGGAAATACGGAACAGGGATAAACGAATAAAGGGATTCGACACACTATTAACACGTACAACAAACAGCACTAGCATGATGATCCCCGTCAGCAGCCACCAAACATTGGATTGGGTAACCGAAAGCATAAAAGCTGTTACACTTATACCCAATGCGCCTGCACCGATCAAATCGATTTTTTCACCTTGTCTGAGAACCTCATGAGGAAGTGATTTGCGGATAAAAGGAAGGGCGATCGGGGCAGCCACCGAAAGCAGGAACAGGCCTGTCCAGTGAAAATGACCCGCAATAAACCCTCCGACAATCGGTCCGATACCTGATGAGAATGCGATCGTTGAGGCGATGACCCCCATAACAGCTCCACGCTTTTCAGGTGGATAGAATCGAATCGGAATGAGCATGACCAAAGCCGGAACACAGGAAGCGCCTGCTGCCTGAATAAAGCGGGCCATCAGGACAACCGGATAGCTCGTGGAGAAAAAGCCGAGAACTGATCCAGCAGCAAAAAGCAGGAGCCCGATCGTGATCAATCTTTTCATGGGATACTTATCGGCCAGCTTGCCAAACAATAAGGAGCCTAACGCGTACAAAACGGAATAACCCGTCACAATCCAGCTCACAGAGGACGGCTTGAGTTGGTAATCCGCTGCGATATTCGGAAGCGCCACATTAAACATCGTCGCATTCATAACGGAGAAAAATAGCACAAAGCAAAGCGCTTGAATTAATCTTGAGCTGGGAAGAGCGGCAGGTTGGCTTGCTCCTTTCGCCGGGTTACTGCTAATGGGATCCTTTGCTTGCATGGTTCCTACACCTTCCAATTCTGTATATGTATATTGTAACGCACTTAAAAAATAGAACTAACAAAGATGCCAGTTACTACTTACTTCAGTATAGCTAATAAATATATGTTTGTACACCAAAAGCTTCCAGTTTCCACTTGAGTAGTGGTTCTGAAAGCTTCAGCCTTACTATGCGGTTAAGAGCCTCGAGCCGTTGGCGATTCATTGGTTATCCACTATGCTCGTTTGCAAGGTAAAGTGAAAGGCAGAGCCCTTACCTTCGGTGCTCTCCACCCCAATGCTTCCATCCATCAGCTCGACCAGCTTTTTGCAAATAGCCAGCCCTAGACCTGTTCCCCCATATTTGCGGTTGATCGCCGGATGCAGCTGAGAGAATGATTGGAAAAGCAGATTTTGTTTATCTGCGGCGATGCCAATGCCCGTATCCTTCACGATGAATTGCAGGGTGTGCTTGGAAGCATCATCGCCCGGAACGACCTCTACCGATACGGTAATACGGCCCCACTCGGTAAACTTCACGGCGTTGCCGACCAGGTTCACCAGCACCTGCCGCAGCCTCACCGAATCTCCTATAATAATCGGAGGAACGTCTGGCTCCATTAGACAGATGAGCTCGATTTTTTTCTCGCGTGCCCTTGCCATAAATAAATCCCTTACGCCCTCCAATACTTCTTTTATGTCGATAGGCTCCTGGTTCAGCACCATTTTGCCAGCCTCGATTTTACTGAAATCGAGAATTTCGTTAAGGATATATAACAGCGCATCACTGCTCTTGAGGATGATGTCGATATATCCCTGCTGCTCATCATCCAGCTCTGTGTCTGCGAGCAGACCGGTCATCCCCATGATGCCATTCATCGGTGTACGTAACTCATGGCTCATAATCGACAGAAACTCGGATTTGGCACGGTCTGCCCGTTCCGCAGATTCCTTGGCCTCGATGATCTCTTTCTCGCTCGTCATATCACTGAAAACAACGACGACCCCTTTAGGCTCCCCATTATCAAATAACGGGGTCACCTGGTACTCGACAAGAAAGCTTGAGCCGTCCTTCCTCCAGAACACCGCCTCGGTCTCACGATGCGACTGGTTATTGCTAATGGCCTGGAAAATCGGGGAGCCCTCCGACACATACGGGCTGCCATCCGATTCCGTCTGCTGGATCGTGCTCAGGTAAGAGAGATCAACTTTCTCGCCTGGACTTAAACCGAACATGGCCAAGCCCGCCGGATTAATAAAGGTAAGGTTTCCTTGAGGGTCCAAGCCAAAAATACCCTCGGATACCGAATTTAGGATCAACGCATGCTCGTAGCTAAGCTTTTCAATTTGCTCGGTTCGGCGCTTGCGATCGGTAATATCGCTAGAGATGCCAAACACGCCTACGACTTGATCATTAACAATAATCGGAATATTGCTTACACTAATCTCGACCGTGTGCCCGTCTCTATGGAGAATCGCAATTTCATAATTTTGCGGCTTGCCTTGGGTAGCTAGCGTGAAGTGGTGCAACGTCTTGGCGAGATCCTTCTCTTGTACAATCGGTCCAAAATACATGCCAATCAGCTCTTCGAGCGTATAACCCGACAAGGCCTCCAGATTGGCGTTAGCTGTTAAATAATCGCCTGCCAGATTCATCGAGTATACGGCGGCTGGATTATATTCGAACAGCGATTTATAGCGCTGCTCACTTTCTTGGAGCCTAAGTTCCGCTTGGTTCCGGGCTGTAATATCAGAATAAAAGACCCCCGCTGTTGAGCTATATGTAACCAAGTCCTGTGTTTTCAAGCCCTTCAGCATGCGCATATCCTGTTCGGTAGGCACGGCTTCCCCTATGATCGGCGACCGAGCAGGAGCAGTTGCCTGAGCAATCAAAAGCCGCGGCTTCCCGACCTGCACTTCATCAAAAACGCAGGAGACAACCAAAGAAATCAAAACGGTTTGGCCGTTCCTATGGATACAGCTGGTTTCCAGCTGCTGGCTGCCGGAGGGAGATTGGAGCAGGGCGTCCGCCACTTCTTTATATCTGGATAAGCCGCTTGCTCCTGACAAGCCTCCATTCGCATCGGAGCGTGCCAGCCATTCGCTTTCCGAATATCCAAGCAGCTGGCAGAAGGCTGGATTTGCCTTTAGCAGACTGCCATTTTCCGCCGAGAAAATCGCGATTCCCGTTGTACTGATTTTATAAATATGTTCGAAGAGCTGGCCGTTGTCTGATGTGAGGTTATGCAAGCTACAATCCTCCTTCGAATCTCTTGATTAACTTTTAGTGTACCCTGCACATGAGGAAATCCTAAGCTTCATCGATAGGTCTGCGATGCCTTCTTTTAATGGATAGGACAATCAGAGCCAGAACTACGAACCCACCAATAAATCCGCCCAAATGCGCGTAAATATCAATATTCGGAACGATTAAGGAATTGGCAAACCCTACTGCGATCAGGATCACCACCATCTTTTTCGTTTGGCTGTCAATAATATCCTTGCGAAATAGTGCCAAATATAAAAAAGCGGCATAAATCCCGTAGATCGCACCTGAGGCGCCCACCGAAATAAAGTAATCCATGTGCAGCCACATACTGCATATATTGCCCGCAATGCCACTCGCGATATAAGTCAGCAGGTATCTCCATTTGCCTAACATTCGTTCAAGCGGAGGTGCAAATACATACAGAGCAAAACAGTTAAATAAGAGATGGGCAAACCCGTTATGCAAAAATATCGCAGTGACATAACGCCACGGCTCTGCGGTCAGCCCAGGCAAATCAAATAAGGCCCCAAATAGATAAAAGGTTTCGTCCTTGGAATGGGATAATTCATACCACTCCATCAGGCCCCACAGTAGTAAATTGATGCAGATGATTACAGCAGTAACTGGATACCAGCTAAAATATTGCTTTAAGCTTTCTCTACGGGAAAACATGTAGTTCCCTCCTTGTCAAATGGGCTTGCCTTTTTAAATTTATACGCTGAATCGTTGCCGATAGCCGCATTTTCTGCATAGCTCCTCAACGACCTCCCGCCTGGAGAATCCATCGAACAGCTTGTTGGCACGTTCACCTTCTACGATATCGGAGAAAGGAGTCTTATGAATATTACCCAGATTGATGACGCCTTCCCCATCCAAGCAACAGGGAACTACGGTACCGTCCACGAGAATCGCCGCCTGGTTCCTGAGCGCGTGGCAAAAGCCCTTGCCTTCATCTTCGGCTTCCTTCAAATCCGGCCATTGAAATTCATGGTCCTGGTTCAAATAAACCCGGTTGGCAATCTTCAGCCCACTGCCTCGGACGAATTTCTCTTCAATTTTATAATCGAGCTGGAACTCCCGTTCAATGATTTCCAGCACCTCACGGTTCCGGCTTCTTTCGATATTTGTCGTGTTGTCCGTATCCAAATTCCATAAGCGCAATGAAAAAAGCATAGGCGTCGTCGCAACGGCTTCCTTCACAAAATCAAGGATATTGGTGATATAGGCTTCCTTATTCGTGGATCCTTCATGCCCATCAAAGCTGTGTAAGGAAAAATTCATTTGGCGTAGAGCCGGCTTATTTATAATTTTATGCTTGTTTTTCACGATTAAGGTTCCGTTGGTTGTAATATTGACCTTAAAGCCTCTTTCATGGCTTAAATCCAGCAATTCATCAATCTTGGGATGGAGCAAGGGCTCGCCCTTTACATGGAAATAAATATAATTGGAATGCGGCTTAATTTCGTCCAAGGTTTTGGTGAAATCATCTATTTTAATAAAATTCGATTGGCGCTTTGTTTGCGGGCAAAAGGTACAGGCCAGGTTACATACACTTGTAATTTCAATATAGGTTTTTTTGAACGTTTTCAATCATTGTCCACTCCATTTCTATAAGCAGGCTTTCGATGCACATCAACCTTTTCATCTCTTCCAAGGCATGCAAAAAGCCTGCAATGAGTCATAAGTATGCTCATGCAGACTTTAAATCGTTACTATAAATATAGCATAGTATCCGGTCAGAATATAGCCGAGTTTAGGTAGCGCGAAACGATAACACAGTGATATCATCGCGTTGCCGCTCATCACCCATATAGGCTTCCAGCTCTCGCAGGAACGAAGCCTTCTGCTCCGCCATAGATAAATCGCCATAACGGACAATCATTTCTGCAAACCGTTTTTTGCCGAATGAGTAATCGCGCTCTCCGCCGTTCTGGTCGAAGAATCCGTCTGTAGTCATGTAATAACGCGCCTCGCCAATAGGCATTGTATGGTTCGTATAACCATAACCAGACGGTGTATTACGGTAACCAACGCTTTTACGGTCTCCCTTCCAGGTTTGGAGGCCGTCATCATCTACTCTATGCAGGGAGCAGGAGGCACCGGCAAAAATAACATGGTCCGTTTCTATCGAGCATATGCCGATATCCAAGCCATCATCCGTTGTTCCTTCACTCTCGTCTTCCTGGCCTAGGGTTTCCTTCAGGATGCTGTTCAAGCGTCCGAGAATCGCTGCCGGATCCTCCAGCTCGCCGCTATCGGCTATCCGGTTTAAAGCGGATACAGCCAGCAAGGTCATAAAGGCACCTGGCACACCATGACCGGTACAGTCACCAACAGCAACCAGCGTTTTATCTCCGAGCTGCTTCGACCAGTAAAAGTCGCCGCCCACTACATCCCTTGGCCGCCAAATGACGAAATACTCGTTGAATAACACTTCGAGCTGATGCGTCTTGGGCAGCACGGATTCCTGCAAAAGCTTGGCGTAATTGATGCTATCCAGCATCTCCTGATTGCGCTCGAACAGCTCCTTCGTCCGCTCCTGAACCTGCTTGTCCAATTCTTGGTTCAATATAATAGCACGTTTGTAGGGGTTAGCCAGCTTGCGTGAAATGTAGTAGAAAAAGAAAACAATCGAGACCATGGACACGGCTACGGCCAGTACCGTATTCCATTTAATCGTGCGGAGGAAAGCTACCGTTTCCTTGCGCTCAACCTCGACTAGCAAATGTAAATCCGTGGATTTGAGCGGATAGCTGATTAAATCCATTCGCTCTCCCGATTCATCCTCATATTCAAAAATATGCGTACTTTTATCGAACTGCTTTAATACGTCCAGCCGTGTGGAATCCGTCATCACATCACTTATATTTTTACCATTATGTCCATAGGAGTCTGACAAATAAATGGTGCCCTTGCTATCGATCAGCCATAGATTAATGCCCTTGCCATCTTTGTAGGAAGCGAAATTATCCGATAACTCATGCAGGTTAATACCTACACCGACTACAGCAAGGGGCCTGTCCACTGGACCTGCCAACACATTTACGAAGGCAAAGGTATCCTTCAGCTCATTATTGTAATCGAAATTGACCGCCGCTTCCTTTCTGGAGGCAATCGAATCAAAAAACCAGCTGTCGTCTTGGTCCTTCTCACTCAAGGTATCGATAATTTTACCGGTTTCATCCCAATACCGCCGCGTTTTGGAGCTTGCTATAAAGGTCGTGCTGTAGCCAAGCTTTTGGTGCAGATAGGCGGTTTTCTGGTGGATCAAAGCTTCAAACGCCAGATCAGTCTCTCCACCTTCGAGCCACTTCAACAGTGTGGAGTCATTAGCTAACACCAAGGAGGTTTCGATTTCTTTGTCAATCCGTGCATCCACTTTGGCCGAGATCGATTCGGCAATCGTCACCAAGTCGCGACCCTTCAATTTTTTGACGACCTCATTTTCCGTAAAAAAGTAAACAAAGGTTCCAATCAATACAATGGAAAACACGATTAAAACACTGGCAAAAATCATAACCTTCGTAACACCGGAATCAAATGTAGGCTTGCTTTTCAAGTCTGAGGCGCTTGGTTGGGGGTTGGTGGAGGAAGCAGGCTTAATAGACATGATTAACACTCCTATACAAAAGCTTTCGACAAGTATTCGACATATTAATCTTTCATACCTGCCAGCCTCTGAAAAAAGCACGATGCCAAAGAAGCCAAAACCATATGGCAGCGTTTTGGTTCCCATTGTGACCAGGCCGGCTTCCCCAGCGACTCCAATTTTCAAAAAAATAGATCGGGTCATCTGATGACTATATACATAAGAGGAGCACCCGAGTAATTGGCGGCAATCCTACTTGCACCTATAGCCCCTCCCAAGCAGTCGGTGAGGAGCTGTAGGCGCCAAATGCATTACAGAGCTTTCCATCGGCTCTAGCTCTAGCTGCGGCCATTATGCTGTAGCTGCGGTCATTAATTGCCCGTCACACTATCAATGCCTGCGAAGATCGCTTTCAATCGCTGGATATCCGCCTCCGGCAGGGGCGGCCTGTTAGCCGACTCGATGTTATCGGCAAGATGCTGTAAATTACCGGTTCCCATTAGCACGGAGTGGACGCCGGGCTCGTACCTGCAGAAACGGTAAGCGGCATCCATAATGCTTTTCGCCCCATGCTCGTGAACCAAAAAGTCCAGGCCGTTCTCCCTGTCTATTTTATTCTCATCCAAAAGCCCTTTGGCGAAAAGGTCGGCAACAAGCTCGGCTAAAGCATCCGGGCGCGATAAAGCCCGCCTCACAGCAAACATATCAAGAATGCCGATGTCCTTCGCTAGGGTAGTGGTAAATATTTTGTCCCGTGCACTCTGGTTTAACAGGTTAAAGCCGATCATCATAACATCCCAGCAATCATCCAGCACCGCTTGTTCCGCCATCAAATGGCTGGGATCGGTGCCAAAAGCCTCGGTAATGCCTAAAAAGCGGATCTTGCCCTTTTCCCGCATTTTGATCATTTCGGGAACCAAATACTCGGCGGCATAAGCATAATCCTTGAGATGCACACCATGTAAATGATAAATATCGATATAGTCCGTTTGGAGATTGGCCAAGCTGGCGTCTACACTTTTTTCGAAATCCTCCGGTTTTTTGAGTAGTTTATCCTTTTGCAACGAATACTTCGTGGAAATGATAACCTCTTTCCTATTCAAGCCTTGCAGGCCGGCGCCCACTATGTTTTCCGTACCGTACGCTTCCGCAGTATCAATCAGGTTAATGCCCAGCTCTACGGCTTTTCCGACGATTTCCGAAGCCTGTTCTTCGCTTTTTACCGTTTGCATCCCAAGCCTGCTACTCCCGCCAGCACCCAGACTGATTACGCTTACATTTAACCCTGTTCTGCCTAATTTTACATAATCCATTAGAAACACTCCTCCTCTTATTTTCTTCAATTGTATTTTTATTTGCTCGTTATGTCCACAACATTTGCCTCGGACGCGGTAATTAGATGCTCGCCCTCTAAAAATATTTGCAAGCCACGCTTTCCCGCACTGATGCTAACAGGAGCAGCATCCGTTACGGTTTGATCCAAGAAAAAAGGATATTTCTTCTTCATCCCAAGTGGTGAAACGCCGCCACGAATATAACCAGTTAAGCCCTGGATGTCTTTTACCGCTACCATCTCCACCTTCTTGTTACCGCTCAGCGAGGCCAGACTTTTCAAATTCAGCTCCTGGTCACCCGGGATACAAGCGACAACAACGCCGGATTTATCTCCTTTTAATACAAGCGTTTTAAAAATTTGATTGGGCTGAAGCCCAACCTTCTCGGCAACGGTATAGGCATCCAGCTGGCTTTCCTCCCATTCGTATTCATGCAAAGTGTAGGGTATGTGAAGTATATCTAATAGGCGGCAAGCATTCGTTTTGGCAGCCATCGTTCTTGCGTCTCCCCTCTATAAAGTCCATCAGCAAGTCTATCCAGCTCAAGTGTAACAAAAAAGGCAGCGGCAAGCACGTTCCTGCTTGCCACTGCCCTGCTGCCAGTAATACCTCCGATGGGCTTCGGAGGCTTGTCGTCGGAGGCTTGCCGTACTTCATGCATCCGCCTAAAGCTAAGTCTAAGCCTTCAGCTGTGATAAAATTTGCGGATCTTTAATTTTTGTATCCTGGGCCAGCAGTACAATCTTGGACAAAATCTCTGCGCTTTTGGGATCCTCATCCATAAACGGCAGGAACAGCTTGCCCCTATGCTGCGAATGCACCGGGATAATCGCCAGTGCGCCTTTGGCCTGCTTATGCACGATGCCGCTGCCGAGATGGACGCTGTATTCACCCAGCGTGCCAGTAATCCGCGCATGGTTGCCTTCCAGTACCACATTGTCGACCTTCAGCAAGCGCAGCGACTCACGCACGATGACGGAGCGGATGCCAATCGTGGTCAAGCTCGCCTCAGGATCGACGCCGCCCACATGCGCCACACTGACGACCAGATCAACATCCCGCATCACCTCCGAGAAAATCATCGGCGGTACCTGGTCGAAGCTTAAGCTCTTGTACGTTTTTCTATCGAAGAAACGAACCGTTTCCAGGGTTGGACTCTCCACATCGGAGGGGGAGAACCAGTCGGCCAAGGCGTAGATGCTGGCGATCACATTTTCTTTGTAATACACCTTCTGTAGGCCTTCCTCATAGCTCACGGTCCACATCCGGCTCTTAAGCAGCGCAACGGTTTTGCGTGGCTGTACCTGATGCCCCGCATAGCGACGGGATAACGTGCCACTTGCCAGCTCATCCTCATTAGGCATATACAATTCCCGGTAAATTTGCTTAAATGGCTGCTTTAGCTGGCGGTCGAATACATCCTTTTGATACAGGCTCCACAAGCCGCTTTCGAAAAAATGCAGCGGATGCGCAATGATTAATGAATCATCGCCATTAATCGGATATTTCTCGCCATCAACCCCTACCAGCTCATTATCCTTAAAGTAACCTAAATGCCCATCCACTTTGAATACAAGCGCACCTACCAGAGGAGAAATGACCGGATTGTCCATCAACAGACTGATTTCATGTAAGGCGAAAATGCTTCCCGCCTCCATCGAACGCTCCAGCTCTGCCTTCGCTCTCTTGTACTGCTCCGTGAGCTCCGATTTCGTCTCCTTAAGCGCCGTGATATAGTCATGCTTCTTGTAGCTGGCTGGTATTGTTTTTAGCTCCTTGCCTTTGCGCGTCAAACGGATGTCCGACTTTCCATTATCTGCAATGATCAGCTGCGCGGTCAGGTCTTCGAGCTCCTTCGGCTCAAAATAATGCAGCAGGTCATCCAGCTTCCTGCCCTCCATATCCCAAGTCATCCGAATCACATCGGCATAGCCGCCATTTCGTGCAAGATTGTCCAAAGCAATACTCGCCGCTTGGGCTTCACTGACCCTTCTCTGCGCACCGAATGCTTTGCTTTCCTTCAAAAATTGATGAATATATTCATAACGCTCCCGAAGGTCGCGGTCACGGTTTTTGCCCAGAGGAATTAAGCTATAGCTAAGCAGATTGTCCTTGTTCCGCTTATCCTCGACGGCTTGCTTCACCTCTTTGAGGTTCAGCTTGCCCAGCACGGCATCTGCGAAAATTTGCGAGCGCCTATGGTTCGACCCGCCCGATATATATTTGGCGCACTGGTACAGCATTTGGAATCTCTGCTCGCCCAGCTCTTGATAAGCCTCCTGGAACCAGTCGATATCGAAGGCACCATCCGTGAAATCCCTAGGGGAAATCGGCGAATAATGCGCCACGATCGTTTCCTTCTCCGCTGAGAAGGATTCATTGATGTGCGCGTGGAAATACCAAGCAGCACTCCGCAGGCCGCTCCAGCCCAAATAATCGGATATAATCTCGACCCACTGCGGCGCATACATCGCGGCTTCCAGCAGCCTTTGCTCGGAAATTTTCCTATTCTCTAGCAGCTGCTTCAGCAGCTCCTTATCTTCCCCTGCCTTCGGCTGGCAAACTTTCAGCAGATGGCTGAAGGTTTCCTTCTTGCCCGTCCCATATATATATCCACGCACAAAGGTTTCCTTATCGAGCCTGGATAAAACCTCTACAAAATAGTCCATACCCTCGATAACCCTAATACTGTTGGCAAGCTCTGTCACCTCTGTAGGCAAATCGCCCCGGCCCAGCTCAATTTCCAAAATACGCTCGACCACCTGCTTATGAAAAGGCACCATGGAGGGATGCTTCTCCAGAAACTTATATCTGGTTTCGGTGAGGCTTCGAATATGATAGTCACTCCGCTGCCTGATTAGCAGCTCTTTGAAGAGTGTATCGTCATCGATGAGCGATAGGTCGTACGCACGGGCAAATTCCTCCAGGGCCAACCGGTTATAGTCATAGTTGTGGATGTGGTACAGGTAATAATGCCAGCGAAAAAAAGCGAGAAAGGACTCATCATTATGGATGTAATTATGCTGCCAACCGCGCCAAATGGATACGTAAAAATTAAGCAGATTTACTTCCTCTTCTTCCTTCAAGCGATCCGCTGGAAAAGCTCCCACAATCAGGCTCACTACGCGATCGGCAATCGCGAACTTTTCGGGAATCGGCTGGTCTGCCAGAAAAGCCGTTATTAGCTTCTTGGACTGTTCCGCATAAGGGTTAATTTTCAAGTAAGAAGTCATGTCCTTGAGCGTTTCCATCGGATAGAGCTGCTCCAGAAACTCCTTCCTCCAGCCCTCGGCAGGTCCATAATGCTTGGCTTTGTATTCGCTCAGGCTGCCCGAATAATAGAAGTAGATATCCTCCGCTTTGCGGTAAAATTCAAGCTGCAGCAGCTCCGCTGTCCCAAATCCGCTTGCTTGTAAATAGCCCTTCCAAACATCGGAAAGCGGGAATCGGTCGATTTGTTTGGATGGATCATCCTCAGGGTATCTCCACTTCAATGTGCTCAAATTGCCACCCAGCAGCACCGTTTGCTTCGCAAGCGCATAATCCTCAAACTCATACTCCACATTGCGATGCTCATGGATCAAGTCACTCAAGCCTTTAAAGAAATCATTGATTTGCTGCTGGGATAGGCTGAACAGCCCTTTCACTTCAGCTAAAGCCGAGAGGGGAAGCTGCTCTACCATAGTCAATGCCTCTATTGTGCTGGTAGGGTCAAACAATCCGAAGCCATTGGCTGCTGTATAGGAATCGGCTTGCTCCAGCTTATTCAACAAGAGCCGTTCCTTATCCGTTGGTGCTTTGATTAGGGCAGCCTTCTCCTTCAAGCGGTTGAATAGCTCCGCACGTTCGGGCTGTGCCTTGAGCTCCGTCAGCATCTCAAGTGCAGCTAGCCGCTGCAGCTCATCGCGGCTCTGTATCAGCAGCTCTACCACGTTCTCCAGCTTAGCCGCTGGCTGCTTCAGCAGGATTTCGATCGCGCTCTGTCGAAGCGCCCCTGTCTTGAGCTTCAGCACGCCTGACATCGTCTCGATTTCATCTCTGTTTAAATCGAGCTTGGCGGCTTGCTTGAGCGCGGTTTGGCGATTGCTCATGCTTTTATCAGCCAGGCTTGCCATAATGAAGGTCCGCTGCGCGAGATTAGTGGGCTCGCTCATGAATTTATCCAGCAGCTCCCCTCTAAGATCAGGGGTAATTTTATCCTTAAAGCCAATTAATTCCTCAATCCATTCCGGGTCCATATCATAAGCGGTCAAATAGATCATCTTGTTGACAATCGAATCGACGGTAAGCGTGACGGCCATCCACTCGAACACTCTGGAGTTCAATGTGAGTTCTTTCTGGGGCATGGCATGGAACATCGCCGCAAACTGCTCGAACTGCTGCCTTCTGATTGCTTTATCCTCCAATAGCGGGATACGATCCACACGAATCTTGCGGACGTTACCGCCTTCTTCGGATACCCAAGTGTAGTCATGCTGATAAGAATAGTTGTAGACAACCCAGTATTGCAGCTCATGGTCCCCTACCCCCAGCCATTCGCGGGCAATATCAAACTTCAACGGTTTATTCTGGCTCTGCGCCAATACATATTGGGCAACCACCTTTCGGTAGGTTTCCTTATCGTTCATCAGATAACGGATCTTACCCTCCAGGTCCATTTCCTCAATGACGGCAGTAGCCCAAAGACTCATATAAATTTCATTCACATTGTTGCTTTGCAGCCAATCCTCGCGCAGCTGCTTGTCGCCCAAACTAAGCCTCGCGTATTCGATACATTGCTTCGCCACACGGGCATCGGCCGCCTCAATTCCTAGTCCCGTCCATACATCCAGCGCTCGAACGACAGAGCTGTAGCGGATCAATTTATGCTCATTGATCACATTAAGCATATAAAGCATCGCTGCCAAGGTGCCTTCATCCATTTTCTCGACGATACTTTGCCTTAAGCCCTCTTGCAGCCTCGCAGCAACCAATAGCTCGCCTATCATCTTGTAAACCTCTTCATTATGGCTTAAAAATGCACCCGAGATCATAGGAGCAGACAATAGCGCCGTATTATTATCGCCGTAAATAATAGTCTTCAGGGCCTGGAGCACGGCTTCATTATTGTGGTCGATTTCATAAGCAATAACATCGCTGATGGCCATATCCTGAATCCAGTACATATCCTCCGAGAAATAACCCGGAGTGGTCAAATAATCAATCGCCCTAAAGTCGAAGCTTTGCAAATGCAGCATGGACGTACATTTTACAATGACACGTTCCACATGCGCCTTTAAATCCTGGGTGCGAAATGGTTTTCTGGCGTAGCCGCGGCTGTAAGGATATTCGGTTATATGCTCGATTAAATAGGCGAATATGGGAGCCAAGTAAGGCTCCAGCAGCTTCTCCATAACGACCTGAAGCGGATCGAACAGCTGATGACCTGCATTTTGGGATAATAACGTATGTAAAATTCCGCCTATCTCTTTAACGACCTCATTGTTGGTATAGCTCATTTTAGCATTCTTAAGTACCAACGCCGCCAATTGACGATGCGCTTCACTGATATCGTACTCTTTTGCTTGCTCCTCCAGAGTTGTAAAATACGCTTGCTGCTCGTCCCTTTTCATCCATTCATCTCCCTATTACTTTATCTTTCCGGCCATCCCCATGGATCCACTACCTGAATGCTTCGCCTAGCTTAAACTCCCTGACTACCCTGATCCCCCTTTCTACCATAATCTCCCGGCCAGCATTGTGAACCGGATCAAAGCAATGTCATCTCTTTCTTGCACAACCAACGGCGCATCCAGCTGCTCAATTTCCACATCATTAATAAACACCTTGTACAACCCATCCTCAAAGGCAACAATTGCTGCATCCAACGCCTCCTCCAAATCAGCTTTTTGTTCATTATAGATAGCTCCAAAGCCAACCTTACCCGTACTGCCCTGAACATCGATTTCACCTTGGGTCAAAAAAGAAACAAACGTCACACCGGTTTCGCGCGCATTATATTGTGATACATGGTTCGTGACCACATCGATCAGTAAAGAACGCAAGCTCTTGGGGGCTTTACTTAACTGCCATTCTTTCTTGTTCAGCACTTTATTTTTTTGGCTCAAGCTTTTTACCGTTATGTACACAATCAATCCTAACTACCTCCTATATCGGCTTTTTCACAGCTTTTTGCACGACAAATAGGCGCAGCGCTACTGCTGCGAGCCTCTACAATCGCAGACTGGTCACCTCTTATCCCAATGACACTTAGCTTACGATACTTCAAAATAGGATACTTAAACTTTAAAAATGAAGCTTTAAAATTGCCGCACTCCTTTATGTCATTAACCATTTTTCCTCATTTAGAAACATTTACCAACCAGAGCTCATCGAAAAAAAAGTAATATCCTTGTATTCAATCACCGGATATTTCGACGTCGAATTGGCTACCTGCTGTCCGTTTACGTATATGGCAGGCGGAAGATTCCCCTTGACTGTACCAGCAGGAATTGTTTCTTTGTGCGGTGTGTAGGCTGGAGCTGGAGGTTTGGCCGCCTTGGTGCTAGTACCGTCGCTGGAGCTGGAGGAGCCTCCTCCACCATTATTTGATAGTGGTACTCACCATATTTTAGCCCCCACTTTTCACAGTTCGTTCTACAAGTGTGGCCCCCACTGGCATCCGTTCGTCCGGCATTTTCTAAAGGCTTGCTTGGATGGAAAGCGGATTACTATGAAAAAGCAAAAAAGGCGAGCCAAGCGAAACGGTTGAAAGACCCTTCTGCTTGGCTCGCCTTATATACGCAACTCTCTTGACACCAATCTATTAATTCTCGACAACATCAGTAGCACGGCTATAGAAAGCTTCCAGCTGCTTGACGATCTCTTCCTTGCTGTTGTCCACAATTGTCTGGTACTGCGGCATCACCAGCAGCTGCTGAATCTCGGCAGGCAGCACCTGCTCGATATTACATAGCTTGATCGCTTCGTCGAATTTCGCAGGATGTGCCGTCGCAAAGGATACACAAACCTCGTTATCGCCACTATAGGTTTCGTAAGCAGCAATGCCGCATGCTGTATGGGGATCAAGCAAATATTCATGGTTTGCCTTATATTTGCTGATCACCTGCAAGCATTCAGCGTTTTTGACTCCATAAGCGGCAAACTCTGCATGTACCTGCTGCATAGCCTCCGCACCGATGACGATTTGCCCTTCGTCTTGGAACTTTTTCATATAGGCAGAAACTTTCTCCGCATCCTCGCCGACCAAATAGTACAAATACCGTTCGAAATTGCTGGCAATTTGAATATCCATAGAAGGGCTGTAGGTGCTTAAGAAATCACCTGGTTTGTATTCACCGGTTTGGATAAAACGTTCCAGAATATTGTTTTCATTCGTTGCAATAATAAGCTTGTTTACGGGAAGCCCCATTCTTTTCGCCAGGTAGCCCGAGAATACATTGCCAAAATTGCCTGATGGAATACTGAAATTGATTGATGCATCTTTATTCGTTTTCACCACTTGCAGGTAAGCGTAGAAATAATAAACGGTTTGCGCCAAAATACGCACAAAATTGATCGAATTGATCGCACGCAGATGGTGCTCGCCTTTAAAGCCAAGGTCACCAAACAGCTCCTTAATGATGCGCTGGCAATCGTCAAAGTTTCCTTTGACCGACAAATTCAACACATTGGCATCATTAACCGTAGTCATTTGCAGCTCCTGCACCTTGCTGACCTTCTGATGGGGATGCAGCACACAAATGCGGATGCCTTCCTTCCCACGAACGCCTTGAATCGCCGCGGCTCCCGTATCACCGGAGGTAGCCCCTAGAATATGAATAATCTCGCCTTGCTTCTTCGATATATAGGAATATAGCTCGCCCATAAATTGAAGGGCAACGTCTTTGAAAGCAAAGGTTGGACCGTGAAATAGCTCCAGCACATAAAGCTTGTCTGTAATGGGCTTCACTGGCGTTATGGCCGGATCGCGGAAAGTCGAGTAGCTCTTGGCTACCATTTCCTTCAGATCCTCCAGAGGGATTTCATCGTTCACATAATACAAAAAAATTTCCAGGAACAGCTCCTGATAGCTAAGGTTCTCCCACTCTACCAAGGTAGCAGGCGAAATAACCGGTATTTCAGCAGGAATCATTAGCCCGCCATCATCAGCAAGACCCATTAGCACAGTTTCAATAAATCCTCTTGGTTCCACATTGCCTCTTGTGCTTATATACTTCATGTTCATATCCTCCATTAATTCCTTAATTCATCACCTCTATTCTACCTCTATTCGCAGTGATAACCAAGTCATAAATTGAAATTTGTGCTCTACCATCTGTTCTGACAGAAAAAGCCTCTATCCCTTAAGACAGGACAGAGGCTCATACGCTAGTTGTAGTACCACGACCACAGCCTATTGCATGCCATCTGCGATAGCGTCAAAGTACTGGTCCATAATCACCACATTCGTTGTGAACAGCTGCCCGAACAGATCCGTTGTCAGCCGGTCATTCTCAACATCAATGCTTGTACGGTAACGCAGCTCCCCATCAGCCGTGTCCATCTCGAAGCTGCCAACCGCCAAATCGTAGTTTTCCTCGATCAGGAATACAGCCATCTTCGTCCGCTGCTCTTCAGGTACCATCTCTGGATAGATCGAATACACGATGCATAATTGCTTCTCTTCATCAGTACGAACCAGGACTATCCAGCTCCCTCGCTCTCCGGTAAATGATAAACGCAGGATCGTTTCCTCGATCCACTCATATTTCATTTCCATCCTGTTTAGATGTGCTTCCACAATCCCGTTCATTGTGGAGCTGGATTCAGCGGCTTTCGATTGCGAAGTAATTGGCTTCGCCCATATCGTGCGGTATCCTCTTTTCAATGAACCACCATCAAGCGCTTCAGGCAATACCACTTGCTGTTTCACTTCTGTAACGAGCCAGCTTTCACTTAACCGAAGGGCATTCCCTTCTGCCGAGTCCTGCAGTATGGCCTGCAAAACTTGCTCAACCTCAGTGCCATTGTGTAAGGCAGCTTTCAAGAGGCTATGCCTTAACACGGCTCGAAGCTCGATAGATCGGTCTTCCTCGAAAATCATATCGGCATCGCTACTTCTTGCTGCAGCGAGCAAACCCATCCATTCATCTGATATCATTTGTTGATATACGTTCCGTTGCACCTCGAGGGTGAGCATGCATATCGTGGTCTCATCTGCCACAGTCAGGCTAAGCCGTTTGGCAGTGGCCTTAAGCGTGTCACCTGTTAATGTAATGAGCACTAGTTCGTGGTCCATATCCAGCTGTGACTGAGCGTCAGCGCCTTTCTCCTTATCTGTCATGGGTTACCCTCCTTTATCTGCAGATCTTCAAGAATGGACACAGCTTCACTATTTATCATTATGGAGTTACTGGAACTACAGGAGTTACTGACGCTGTCAAACCCACAGGAGCCGATGTACTCGCTGGAGCTACTTGGGCTCCTGTACTCCCTGGAGCTACTTGAGCTCCTGTACTCCCTGGAGCTACTTGAGGTCCTGTACTCGCTGGAGCTACTTGAGGTCCTGTACTCGCTGGAGCTACTTGAGTAGTACTTGCTGGAGCAGAAACCGGACTATCTGCTCCTCCTCCTTCAAAACCAAATCCCTCATATTTTAGATCCTTCTTCTTAGACAATTCTATTTTGCCAAGTCGCTTGGATTTCTCTACTGCTACTTTAACAATCTCTGCATCTACTTCCAGAGACTTCACTTGGCTAGCTTGTATTCCTATTTGCCAATCACTTAGCGTTCCAGACTCATCGTATTCTCGTTTGAAACTCACAGCCAGCTTCAGTGCATTTGCCAGAGCAATTTTGTTAGCTTGTTCAATGGCAGATGCACCCTCCTCTTCTCCGGGAAGCCAGCTTCGCATGGTATCATTAATGGTATCGTCGCCCTGAATTTTCTCTGCAAAGCTAGTTCCAATACTATCGAAGTAATTACCTGTGAAAAGTGCATCAGTACCCGTATCCAGCACAGCTCCGCCTGCTCGTGCTCCTCTGTCTGGCTCCGTAGCTATAGCCTTCTTGATCAGTCCGGCAATATTCTTGCCCCCGCCTACAGCGGCAGTTACGATCTTGGCCGCCCATGTGGTGAAATCTCCGGTTTCCTCTCCGAATTGTGACGGGATGCTTGCCGAGAGATCCAAGGAAAGTTCCCTAAGTTTACTAGGTACACGAGGTGTAGTAGGTGTTGCGGGTATAGCAGCAGTTCGAGTCACAGAGCCTTCCACGCCAAAGGCAACCTTGTCTTTACCAAATCCGATTTCAACCTCTGTCTCTGCTTCAATCGTATTGAGAACTTCGCCTTTGCCAATACTGGCAGCTCGAGCGGCTGCCGAAAGCAAATTTCCTGCACTGTCCTTGCCCTTCGTATCGATAAGCTTTTTAGAGTACTTGCTGAGTCGTTTATATGCAAGCTCGCCAGAAAAACTCGCTACGCCTACGTTGGCTTCCATGGCAAGCTTAGTCAGCAAGCCAACATTAACCTCGGCATCATCATCCATACTCTGCTCCTCGATCATCATTGCCCATTTCTCAGCTTCGTTCAGCTTCTTTTCTGTTCCCTCTCCTGCTTCGTCAGTTTTCCCGCCTTGACCCCAGAAGTGGCCAGCCGCTCTTTCAGATACGTTGTTCCGCATTTCTCTATAAAGACCATAGGATAGTAAATTCATCACACTGCTCGTATCCTTACCCTTCGCTTCGAGAAAAATGCCGAACCGAAAGTTAGCATCGAAGCCAAAGGTTGTGAACCCGCCTCCAAACGTAAGCTGCGTGTTGACAGTTAAATCCTCCGCTTCTCTCTCCGCCTCGCCTCCAAAGCCAAATAGGAAATAACCCGTGCCCCCACCTACAGCAGATGCCACTGGAATTTTCAATTCAATATCCATTGAGGTTGAATCACCCGCATTGGGTGTAGAAATATCAATTAACTTGCCCACACTAGTTAATCCGGTGGTCAAATCGCCCGCTACGATGGATTTCTGTATCACGGTCTTAGCAACAGCTTTTGTTTTTTCATCATCTGTGATAGCCGCGGTGACCTCTCCCGCTCTAATCGGAGCACTAGCAGCAGCAGTCGCCGTTTGCTTCGTACCCTTGGTAAGCTTTCTCGCATCAAGCACGGCTAGATCTTTGTTATTTTTAAGCAATATTTCAGCATGCGTCGTGGCTGCCGCCATACCCGCGGCTCGAATTTTGTCAGCCGCATTTCTGTCCTTCCTCGCAACATCATAAGCTGAGCTTTTTCCCACTCTTTTCAATTCTTTTATCGTATCATCCTTAGGAATAATACCCTCAAGAATTAAATCAGCCTCAGCCTTCATTACATCGTCCACCAGAATCTTGGATTCCTTATGGGCTATGGTTTTAGCTACCATTTTCGTATACTCGGCCTTCATTGGTTTACTAGCAGCATCAGGAAGCGGTGTTCCGGAAACCTCGGCATCAATCTGCGAGTTCACCTTAGTTCGCGCGCTTTTCTTAAGTCCCTCGCGATAAACGTTTAGCTCCTTCGATCTTCTAAAGGCTCTTCGACCTACGCCTAATTTAGATAAAACAGCCTTTTTCATAGGATCAAACAATACGTTTTTATAGATCGCTCCCATATCATAAAGATCCGTAGTAACTGCAGCAGTACCAATACCAACGGTTTCGGTACCGACAACTTTTTGGTCAACAAGTATACCCTCTAAGGCATTCCGTTTTGCCAATTCATCCGTTCCGACTGTCCCTACGTCTATCCGATCGAAACCACCGGCTGCTCCAGCAGTAGAAGTAAATTTCGTGACAATAGCTGTTTTAGAATCTTTGATAGCCTCTGCAATCAATGCCTTTGAAAGAGCATTCAGCTTTTTCTGCGCTTCCGAAGCAGCTTTTTTCTTCTGTTTATCGAATGCATCATCATTTAGGCTAGGTGTGACCACATCGTAGGCTTTATTCGCCTCTGCTGTCATCCCATTAGTATCGCCAAATTGGGCAAGAGCGACTTCTTCGGCATACGATTTTAATTTGGTAATCATAATCGCATCTGCACCCTGCACAGCATATTTCTTGGCATCTTCTTGCTGTGGCGTTACAGGCGTAGAACCAATAATCCCTAAACTTACAGTAATTTCCTCGATCACCTTTGCTTTAACATTCGCACGAATGTCAGCAGCCTTCGAATCCGACGTTAAGTATGTATCAAGGTTATTCTTCACTTTGCCTCTCATATCGGTAACAGAAGCAGTTATCATAGGTACTACCTTCGCATCGCGCTCTGTATTCATATCCGTTCTACGTTGCTCCGCAGGTGTTGGTGCAGGTGCTGAACCAGCGGAGGCAGATGCAGTTGCACCTCCGGCTCTCTGCACGACGGAATTTCCATTATCCATCCTTTGTACCATACCTTGAACAGCCCTATTCCCAAGGGTACGTTGTAGTTGCATCATTCTTGCAGGGGTTAACTGGCGGGCATCCATAACAGTTGTTGATTCCGTTTCAGCTGTATTTGATCTCGATTGAGTGGAAGTTTGGTTATTCGTCGACCGATGTTCCGATGCATGTTCGCTCACAAGGAAGCCCCCTTATACCTGCTATGTCACGAGTTGTACACTTTCCAATAACTTTATTGTAACACCTCAATAACCTCATCGTATACAAATAGTAATCGTTATAAAAGAGAAATTCGCACCTTTTCAAGGATCCATGCGAGTTCATGATAAGGGTAAAGAAAGAAAGGGTATAATAAATACAAGGGGAGGGTGACAGCGATGGCAGACAACGTTTCCAAAGAAAAGCGCAGCAAAATTATGAAGTCCATACGCTCCCAAACCCAGTTGGAAAACAGCGTAAGCAAGGAGCTTTGGAGGCGCGGGCTGCGTTTTCGCAAAAACGTAAAAAACCTGATGGGCACACCGGATATAGCGATCAGCAAATACAAGGTTGTCATCTTTATTGATTCTTGCTTCTGGCATTATTGTCCCAGACACGGGCATTTCCCCAAAAGCAATGAAGATTACTGGGCGCAAAAAATATACCGTAATTCCAAAAGGGATTATTTTGTCACCAGCACTTATATCTCCCACGGCTGGCATATCTTGCGGATCTGGGAGCACCAGCTTAAAGAGGATTTTGAGAAATGCATCCATTATATTCTGCAATTCGTCGAGCTCGCCAAACAGGCTAATAATAAAAAATAGAACACCGTTCGCCTGAGAGGCTTTCTTGAAAGCATCACGACACAATACTGTCATTACTAAAGTCTTTTTTTTGTATAATGACTACTATCGTTCACGTTTATGTAAATTATTTACATTGCATGAAATTTACATAAGGAGTAGAATTAAGTTATTAGAACGCTTGACCAACTTCATAATTTGATCATCATCGCTGAATTTTCTTTTTGAAAACCGGGGGAACCAAGTTACTTGGGGTGAATCGATGTGTATGTAGATGCACATTGTAGGGCTACTTCTCACAGTCCGAATCCGTCAGCTAACCTCGTAAGCGACAGTGGGAAGGATAGCTGTGTTGATAAAACACAAGGTCTAGCCTTGTGTTTTTTTGTTTTCTAAATTAGAAAACTATCTTCATCACATATGCCGAAGGTTTTTCCCACACCACAACTAATACCAGAGCAGGAGGCGTTAATTATGGTTCAGAAAGAAAAACTATTTTGCTTATTTGAAGGGTTAAACGAACGTGACCAAAAGGCTGCTTATGAATTCATTCAATCGCTGGCACATCATTCCGCTGAAGGTCAAAAAATCGAGCTTTATGGCAAAAATTATTTTGTCGTTCACGATTGATCAAGCCATCATTTCTATTATTGAGGAATTAAAAGTTACTCAGGGATGGGGTTGTGTCCCCAAACAATCGATCCCAAATAATATGCAAAAGAACCTTCTTACCCACTATTAATGTGGGGCGAAGGTTCTTTTATTTGCATGCCACCCGTATCAGTCTTTACGTGATATCTTTACTTTTGGCTCGTGTAGATACAATCGCAGCTGTTTTAGCTGTGCTAAAAGGCTTGTTGTTATTGTTAGTTTCCAGCCCTTTGCTGGCCGCCAGGTTTTTACCGAAGGTTTTTTTGGCAGCCTTCTTTTTCTCACTGCTTTTCCACCTTGTCCAGCCCTTACTATCCGTTCCCCTACCTGTTCCACCCTTACCCTTAGCCATGTTATCACTCCGATAGTATCGTATATGGTGTTGCCTATATTGCAGCTCCGCTATAAGTTTTGCACACTTACTTAGCAACTTCCCATTCATTATATCACATTGAGCCCGATTTAGATGTTCCATATTGCCGCTTCGCAGGATTCTAATATTTTATAAAAACATACCATAATATCCAAATTTAAGCAAACATATGTTCTCGTTCATGAGAGGCTTATCAAATGTCTGTTCCAACATAATTGCATACCTTTTGCGATTTTGGAGAAACTATCCTAGTAAATATTACAACCCACGAGGAGTGACCCAGATGAACAATGATATGGACAAGAAGAATGAAAGCTTCAAGAAGCAAAGCGAAGATGCCGAGATAAGCAAAAGCAGCAGTAGCACTAACGATAAAACAGATAAAAGGCTGCATCAGCCAAACCGTCCTTCGACCTAAACTCAGACAAATTCAGGAAACCAATTCTATGTTAAAAGGAGTGGAGCCTAACGATTATGGGAGAAAAAACGGAATTCCGACCTGGTGAGGAAGCACCCAATACAGCCTACTATATCGAAATTGGCGAAAATGACTATATTATGGGCATCAATAACCCCCAAAAAATTAGCTTAAAAGAAGGAGAACTTTTTCCAAATACGTCCAACCACAATCGCAAATGGACGAAAATGGAGAGCAATTAGCAGAGGCATTTAACAAAATCATAAAAGATGCAAAAAAGCACCCCGTCCCACTTTAATTAGTGGTTCCGGAGGTGCTTTTTTAATGGACGTGTACATTCATATTCATTTTAATCGCTGCGATTTTCCGCTTCTGCTCTTGAATGGTTTTTCCATATTGGTGCAGCTGTGCAAAATAACGTTCATATTCAGCTTCAGCCTCTATAAGCGCAGCTTCGGCCTCGGCTAACCTTAAGCCTAATTCTTCCCGTGCTTCGTCATCCTCCAATACCTTACCTCCAAAGGAAAAGCGTCTTCTAATATTCCTTGATAACTCTGCCTTGTTCATCCACAACGAACTTGGCTCTTCTGTGGGTGGTTTCTTTAGACATTTGCACCGCTCTTATTAAAGGATCGGATTTATCAATTTCTGTTTGCCAGCCCTCCGTATTGACCAATTGAAAAATTTCATCCAAATCCATGTCCTTATATTTATGAAACCCACTTAGACCTGCCCATTTTTTCAACAATACCTTAACTCGTTCATCGAGCTTTGCGATTACTTCGTCATTCTTGCTCATTTAAGTTTATCTCTCCTGTACATTCAGTTTTTGCGACAAAATCGTTGCTTACTGTTATTATCATACCAATATCAGCCACATTAGTATATCAAGGAGTTTAAGCGTCTATGTGCTTACCGCTTCATGAGTCGTTGTAGAGTCACAGTCGTCAAGCACTGGTTTCGGCATAGAGCCGGAAAAACTACCGTAAATTGTGCTGAAACTCCACCAAAATCGACTCCTTTTCAGGTTTAAAGAATTAGCAGGAGTTTTTCTATTAACTTTTAATTTTGAAAATAATAGGCATATTTATAATCCGGCACGCATATATCATATAATAGGACAACCATTGGTAAAATCGAGGTGAAGCAGTTATGCAGCTATTTTGTGTGCTATTCATTGTAGTCGTCAATAGTTTAGACGCTTTTCTAACCGCATATGGGACGCATTATGGAATCATCGGTGAAGCTAACCCGCTGATGAATTGGCTGTTGCAGCAAAGTGAGACCGCTTTCCTCCTTTTTAAGCTGTCGCTTCCGCTTGTGCTGCTGTTTCTTCTGCCATGGCTTGTTTCCAAGGCTATCCAACGTTTGTTGGTTGTGACCTGTGCGATTTATTGCTGCGTTTTATCGTTGCATGGAATTTGGCTTTTCGAGCATTTTAAATGGATATAAAAGAAAATAAACCCCAATACCAAACCAATATTTGATTTCCAAATAATAAAACAACAAAACCGGCGATTGCAATAAAAGGACCAAAAGGAATAAATGTCTTTTTATTAATGATGCCTAAACCTACGAGAATTAATCCGAAAATGCAGCCTAATAGCGCAGAAAATGCCAATGCGAGTACAACCAACTTCAAGCCCAGCACCAATCCGAGCAAGGCCATTAGCTTAATATCCCCGCCCCCCATTGCCGGCTTGCCCATACACAAGCTTATATAAGAAACGGCAAATAGGATACCACCACCGACTAGAAAGCCTGCCGCGTATTCCCAGTAGGGAAGGTCATGAATCCATAGCCGCAGCGGTACATAGAGCGCGATCGCCGGAAAAATGATTTTGTTAGGCAGCAGCCGATATTTCAGATCACTCACGGATAAAATGACGAGAATAGCAATCAGGGGATAAGCGATCCACAGCTCGCGAAGATCAGCGGTCCAGTATGTAGCGGCTGCAAAGCTACTACCCGTAGCTAATTGCCCTCCTATATAAAAAGGAGAAATCTGCGTTTTGCAATACTGGCAATAGCTCCCTACTGGAAGTGCCAGCGATTGCTTAAGTGGCAACCGAATGCCAATCATATGTAACCATGGCCCCAGAGAGCAGCCAACTATAAACATCATCAGAGCAGCAGCAATCGTGAAGTACTCCGTCGTCCATCCGTTCAATAGTACCGCCTCCCTATCCTTTTATGGCTTTTTGCCATAGGTAATGCTTTTCACATATACATCCAGCTTATCCATTGTCGGAATGCGGATCGGGGGGGCTGTGTCCAAGTCGCTGTAGGATTGTAAAATATCCTCATACAACGTTTCGTTATATAGCACCTTCAGCAAAGACTTATCGGCGCTAAGGCTGGTTTGATCCGGGGTAAACTTAAACGTATCCCCATTCGCGTAGGCAACGTCCTGAACATTCCCCTCTACTCGACCCACTGCATTTAACGTGATGTTATGGCCATGAATCCCCCCATAAATTTTGATCCGGGAAAGTACGCCGTACACATTCATATCTTTTTGGGAATATAAAAAGGCATGAACCTCCTGCTCCTCGGTATTCAGGTTATTATTAGAGAAGTCAATGTTGCCTGAGGCTACGACGATTAGCGGCTTTTTCAAATCGGCATTAATGGAGCTCATCCCTTTCAAATCGACTTTTCCATTGACGTAGATCGTGCCATCGACATTGATGTCACCCAATATTTGAAGATCCCCGTTTACATACATACTACCCGTGCCTTTCATCGCAAAACCGCTGTTCAAGGCCACATTGCCTTCGACAGATATTTGCTGTCCCGCGTCGATATTCATCGTTCCTGACAAGTCAGCCGCCACCAGACCAGGATTAGTGTAGCTTTCCAACGCGAGCGGATCCTGAGCACGCGTTGTTACATATAGGGAGCCGCCCTTCAGGGTTACCGTCGTAGCCGACCTGACTGCCAGTACTCCGCCGATAACCGCCAAATCTCCAACCGTCTCCAAATCGCCGGAAATGGTCGCCCATTGGTCCGTTATTTTACTGGGCCCGGCGAGCTTCCCACCGTTAAGCGTTCCTATGCCCAGCTCGGGACCTACCAGACCTGCCGAAGAAATTGTCGTATAGTGGCTGTTACCAGCTATCAAGCTCATTCGTTCTGATTGCTTTATGAAATAGGAGGCGATATTGATATTTTCCACATTGGCCATGCCGGTATCCATGCCTTTATCCTCGAATGGAAAGTACGACTTAAAAAAATATTCTGGCTTCCAATCTGGGCTGTGGCTGGAGGTAAGCCGATTCGTATAGCCCCCGCCCGCTTTAATAAAGCCTTTGATCGCTGGCAAATTTGTCTCCTTGGGATGGGGATCTTTGGCGCCAGGTCTGCCAACAAACTGTGCCTCATTGGAATAGATGAATTCACCTTTTGCCAGCACATCCCCCACAATATAAGGAAAACCATTCAAGACTACGTTGCCCTCAGCTGAAACCGGATAACGAAAAACCGGATGGATCGTGCTGACATACAGCTCCATCTGCTTCTTAACCACATGGTAGGGGCTCTTACCGGGAATTGTCCCGGTCGACGTAATGACGATTTTCTCAATATAGGGATGCTCTGGATTGGTCGGGGGCAGCTTGGCTAAGGCAGCAGCGTTATCGCTCCATTCCTCCACCGAAATCGTATAGCTCCCTTTAAGCGCAGGAATATTTTTTGTATAGGCGCTTTCGCTTAAGCGATCCTTTAAATTGGCCAATGCATGGTTGGCGGCATCTATCTTGTCACGCGTGCTGGATGCCCCCGATTCGCCTAATAAGCCGGATAAGCTCGATGAACCGGAAAATATCGAGTCTTCATTAGCCTGGTCCACAGCCGCTTGGATAAGGACGCGTACTTCATCCAAGCCTTTCTGGGCGAGCAGCTCTGCCTGGATGGATGCCTCACTGGCAGCTACCTGCCGATTGGAATTAAGCAGGACATTCATAATGACCAGCCCAAGGAGGGTCATCACCACAACGGTAGCCATCGCCAGAATGAGCGCTGCTCCTTGCTCAGACTGGAGCCTGTCTTTTGCTTTTATAGCTATAGGCTTGGCTGACAAGCATGTATCCCCCTTTCCCTTTAACCATGTGAGTGCCGCTAATAGGAGCGAAATAACGGAATTTTCGTATGGATCTCGTAGCCTGGGTTGTGTAATAGACTTGCTGTTTGCGCCGAATTATTCATAGGGCTATCCACTAAGCTCTCCATAGGACCTACTAGTTTTTTGTAAACCAGACGCACCTCAACCCACTGATGATGGTGAGGATCTACGGTAAATGCTTGCGTCGTGTCGGAGTAAGTTGCATCAAACGTAAACGGATTGACCAAGTCCAAGCGCTTCATTAGCTTTTCTTCACCATCCAACAGCTCATACACGCCAATGCCATAACGATTCGTGGCAGCAATTGGCTCCATTCGCATTCGGTAGCTGTTTATATACGCCTCGTTATCGAAACCGCCGCTTGCGGTTAACGCCCTTTTCACAAAAGTGATTTCATTCGTCGTAGCCCCTTTTGACACATAGACAGCATCCTTCAGCTCGGAAATCACCTGGCTAATAATTGCGTCTCCTTGGCTGCGTATTTGGCTTTCCGCCATAATTCGCTTATACATCGAAAGCCCCATAAATAGAAACGAGTAGAGGATGGTGGTCACCATCGTAAAAATAACCAATGCCGTCAAAACCTCGACTACCGCCATACCTTTTTCGTCAAGCACCCTACCTTTTCCGCTTAAAGCTGCACTGTTTTCGTTGCTAATTACGCTTAGATGCTTCGATTCCATGAATCCATCCTTCAATTGATTGTCCATTGTGGGTCACCTCGATCTAACTAAATAAGTATCAACCGTCGTTGATTTTGTTGGATGCGGGGTGGAGTCCGCGCTATTGTCCCAATACACTGTAATGGACATGTCTAGCAAATAATTATCCGGTGATGATGAGTTCATCAGTGTTGCAAGCTGCTCGCTCCTTACGCCCGGATCCTTGCGTATCGCAAGAATAAAGCGATATTTGCTTCCATTAATAGAATCCTCTTCGAGCAATTCCCCCATATCTGACAGCTTCGAATCTTGATTAAATGTGTTAAGGCCAGGCTCCAGGGCCTTGATAAAATGCTTGTAAGCCTCCTCGGGCTTCAGCTTCTCTTTGATTTCCGCGGCCTTCAAGCGGGCCAGGTTAGCAGCAATCACCCGTCGGCTCTCATCGGCCGATTTATTCAAGCCCGCGATAAAGTAACCCATCATCGTTACACTAATAATCGAAATTATCGTTACGGCTGCCAAAATTTCGATCAATGAAATACCTTGCTGATCCTCTAGCCAAGCCCGTAAGCGCAGCTTTTGCCTATAGCCCATGGCGCTTAACCCCCAGCCCTTCAATAGCGTTTCTGCCTGTAGTCGATATTCACATTTACTTGGGGAATTACCGATTTATTCATTAGGTTATCGACACCTAAGCTATCCACTAACCGTAGGAAGATTCGGTTCTGCCCCTCTTTGTCCACCCTGAATGTGAGGGAGCCCAATGGTTTAAAATCTATGGCTGCGGGACGTCCCGGACCCATAGGCAAGATCGCGTAGCCCATGCTTTTCACGATCACGGCATGACCCGTAAAGATCTCGCCGTTCAGCCTCGTAAAACGTGCTTCCGGTACCACAATTGGACTAATGTCTGCTGCTGTGACGGCAACGGGCACATTTGAAAACATGGTGGAATAGTCACCATCTGATGTCAGCCAGCCTCCTGTTGGCCCCGGGTTAACTAGAACAAATTGCTCTGCTTGCTGAACTAGCCCTTTGACATTGGTTGATGTAATGATCATCTGGTGCCATCCTGCCCGCTCCTCCTCCTTGGTAATAATATCGCTAAGCTTAAACTCATAGATAACCGTATGATCATCCGTCTGCTCATCCGTCTGCTTGGGTTGCGGCTTGAATTGCTTGTTGCCGATTTTGATAATCGTTTCAAAGACATAGCTTTCGGGATCACTAACCGTAATTGTAAAGCTCCGCTCGTTGTCAGCTTCAAATTCCTTCCACGTATTGTCGCCCTCATCGATCACAGGCCGCGTCGTATCCTCCGGCAGCTCTGTGACGAGCTTCACGGTCTCGAAGCGTACATGATCTTTTACTTCAATAGCATATTTGCCAGCAACAATATCGGTTTCAGTAGCAGTGAATGTAGGTCGATCCATTACTTTGCCATTAATTGAGCTGCCTTCCTTCAAAAGCTTCGCTGTTTCTACACGGCTATGCTCATCATATATGTGGTCTACAGTGTATTGATACGTCTGTAATTCCCTCGTAAACTCGGCTGTCACGGTTGGCAGCTCAGGCGGCAATACATCCAGAGCCACCGTAGTCGAAGACGAGGGGCCGCCCAGCAGATCGTTCGCGTTGCTGGTAATCGCTGCCGTTGCCGCTCGAGCCTCTATTTTCAAGTCGAGTCCAGACTCCGTAATTACGGTGGCAGGTGTAATAGGCGTCCAATCTTGCAGTAACGTATTTTCCTTACTCGTAACCTGAAGCTGATAAGTAAGATAGTCCGTGGTGAAATCCGTATTTTTATATATTGTGGAGGGGGGCAGCTGCGCTTTGGAGCCTGTTGCGGTTACCTTCGCAGGGCCTTGATGCCAATCCGTATCCGTAATGGGATTGCCATGGGCATCAAATACTATAGAACCATTGGTTACCGAAAATGCGGTAGGTGCCGTCGGGAGCAAATTCCAATCGGACGCCCCCTTCTGGCCGGACTTGGCTGTGTAGTCAACATGCACCCGTGTATGCGCATCATCGCTAAGTGTTATTTCTGATACACGATATTCCGGGTTGCTCCACATGCCAGGAACCGTCCATTGGGGATCCTCTTCGTTGCCGAGTCGGAAGCGGGTTACATTACCATGCCGGTCTCCTTGATACGTATTTCCGTACATATCCGTAGCCCTTGCTTTATCGAGTACATGAATAGTCATATTGAGCGGAATGGGACTAATCATGGTATCCGTGCTGCACGGAATTTTATAATGAAGAGCAGATGGCACCATATTGTATAAGCCAGGTTGGTCTTGTTTAATGTTGACTGTAACCGTCCTATTGGCAATCGTATAAGGATATTGGATGTCGGACGTTGGAATAACGAGGGTATTGATTCCATTTACTTGCTCCATGTAAGCTCCGGGGGTCGAATTGTCTGCAAGCACAAATCCGTTAGGAAGCGGTTGGCGGATAGCTATGGTTTTGATCGTTCCTTGCTTACTGATTTCTTGCTTAATATTGGCAAAAACCTGGTTCAATTCGGTTGTATTGCTCGCCTTATAATCTTTGGCACCTGTTTTGCTGGCGATGCTTGCCAATAATTGGTGGTCGACGTCGCTCCCGCCAATAGCACCGAGCGCAACCGTATATACAGGCACCTTCATAGCCGCTAATTCATTGGCAACCGTTAATGCCATACTCCTTGCTTTTTGCTCATTTTTTATACTTCCTGACCTGCTATCTTCGTAATAATGCGTTGTATAACCATCGGTTACCAATACGATATAGGGATGGTTTACTCCTGTGAGCATAGGGATTGCCTTTCTTAATGCATGCTCGATATTGGTACCTCCGCTAGGAGATAATGAATTGATTTGTGCCTTAAGTGCATTGTAATTATTGGTTCTATCGGCAAGCACGGAGGCCACATCATTGAATTGGACGATGCCGATTTTATCATTTAATTGGGTCCCGCTAATCTGGTCGACCAGGTCTTTTGATGCGGTTTTCTCAATAGTAATCCGCGACTGCTTATTACTTCCATCCGTGTTGTTCATACTGCTCGATTTGTCCAAAAGCATCACCATATTAATCGGGTCTCGTGCTGTCGATTCCGTATAGCTGCCGCTTGGGGTCAGTACATACTTGAGCTGGATCGATTCACCCACATCTACCTCCAACGGGTCAGACGGGCTAGAAGGCATAGACGAGCCGGACGAGCCAACTGCCGATACAGCCAGACAGCTCGCGCCCGATGCTCCAGCCGCTTGAACTCCGGCAACCTCAGTAAACCCTGTAACTCCAGCAAGTGAAAAAGCTAACGTTCCCGCAAGCAGCAAGCCCCACAATTTTCCCATGTTGATCCTCCTATTTCAATCTAAGAAATAATGAAAGCACCTTACTGGCTTCAGCTCGGGTGAGCGAATCATCAGGGCGGAATTTACCTTCAGCGTCGCCATTAAAAATGCCTTCAGCGGCCAATAGCGCAACCCTCTCTGTATCCGCTTGGCTGATGTTTTGCAGGTCAGGCCAAGTATTCGCCAGCGGAGCTGCTTGTTTATATGCCACTTTCATGGTTTGCAGGGCACTGGCAAGTAAACGTGCTGTTTCAAGCCTTGAGATCGGGGCATCGAGAGCAATTGGGGAATCGGGCATGATCAGCTCTGACTCCACCGCAATATCTACCTCATGCTGCGCCCAATGCCTTGGTTGGCCCGTATCCCCTGTCGCCGCTCCAGTGACATGGATTAAGTCCAAATCTAATGCCCGCACAAGCATCGTGGTAAACTCTGCTTGCGTCAGTATCCCGTTCGGACGAATCGTCTGGTCCTCGTAGCCCTCAATAATCGATTTCTTCATTAAATCGATGATGAACGCCTGGGCCCAATGTGAGGCTATATCCGTAGGAAGATCTGGCTCCAGCTCAAGATCAGGTGAGGATTGCCACCACGTGGGCTGTTTATCCAGAACCTGTGCGGGAATGTCGAGCAAGGGCTTGACCTTATCCGCGACATTCGATATGGCGATTGAGCCCTCCCTCGGGAGAATCCCATAAACATCGATCGAACCATCCTTTGGGATCGGTGACACACGAGCCGCTTTGGCTTCGCTGTCTGTCGGCAGATTTGCCCACGGGTAACGTTGCACATCGTCAATGCTTCGAAGCTCGCTCTGCGATTGCGCTTTAAAATAGCCTTGAAGCGCACGTTCGTAGCCTTCTGTGACACGGATGACTTTGCCTTCGGCATTCAATTCCAAGAGATCCCACTCGGTGAGCAGGTCATCCTCCACTCTTGCAGCCACACCTCGCCATACCTGCAGCTGATAGGCGATATCCCCATCAAAGCTTTCCGGGTTGACGCCTACAACGACCGTGTAGGGCTTTTTATTAATAACCTTTCCCGCTATCCAGCCCTCAGTTAGAAAGCTCATATTCAAATAAACCGGCTTTCTTTCGTCATCTGCCAGCCTGATGATCTGCGCGAAGCTTTGCTGGGACTCAGTAAACTCAGCAATTTCAGCAGATTCAGCAAATACGCGATGGGTTGACCAACCTGTTGCCGAAAATACAAGCACGAGTATAAGCAAAAGTCCCATTATAAAAGCAGCCATGCGAAAAACACGGAAAGCACGCACCACATGCAAATCCTGTGAAATTTGTAAATATTGAAAGTCGCTGTATGGTTGAAAATCACGTGAGTTTTGTGAACTCATTATACATCCTCCCCAACGCTCATCTCGTACATCTTTAACGCATCCTTGTGAACCCGGCCGGAGGCAATTAATTGCTTAATGCTGGCGACCATCGATTGCATTCCCTGCTGCCGGTTCATTTGCATGATGGACTTGATCTGGTAAATCTTTTCCTGGCGGATTAAATTGGCTACAGCCGCATTATTAATAAGTACCTCCAAAGCCACTGCTCTTCCCGCTCCATCTATTGTGGGGATTAGCCGTTGTGCCAATACGCCGATTAACACCGATGCCAATTGCACGCGAATTTGTGCCTGCTGGTCCGTCGGAAATACATCAATAATCCGGTCAATCGTTTGTGGTGCATCAGGCGTATGCAAGGTACCTAATACAAGATGCCCTGTCTCCGCAGCTGTAATCGCTGTGCGAATCGTCTCGAGATCCCTCATCTCCCCAACAAGGATGACATCGGGATCCTGGCGAAGCGCTGCACGCAGGCCGCTAGTAAAGGACTCGGTATCCGTGCCGATTTCACGCTGAACGACAAGGCTTTGCTTGCAGGGATGAATATATTCGATCGGGTCCTCAAGTGTAATAATATGCCGTCGCTGCTGTTCGTTAATATCGTTAATAATCGCGGCCAAGGTGGTCGACTTCCCGCTTCCTGTCGCGCCTGTCACGAGGACAAGCCCACGTTGTTTAGTGGCAAAATCCCGGACAACCTCGGGTAGCTTTAAGCCTTCTAATGAGGGAATCTTCGTCATTAGTAGCCGAAACACCATATTAATGACCCGACGCTGCCTAAATACATTTACTCTAAAGCGGCATAATTGAGCAATTTCATATGACAAATCGACTTCTCCGTCTTCTGCGAGCTTATGAAGCTGCGCTTCGGACAATATCGATTGCGCCATACGCTCCGTATCGTCCATTGTTAGGATGGGGGTGTTAAGCTTCTGCAGCGTCCCGTGGAGGCGTAGAAGCGGCTCTGTTCCAACGTTGATATGCAAATCGGAGGCATTCGCCTCATAGGCAGCGCGGAGCAAATCGTCGATCGATATAGGCTGATTCCTTACCGTTTCCATGGTGGTCATTATAAGCATCTCCTTTATGGTCTAACATAAGTAATCGCCCATCTGCGCTGAGTTAATTAAAAGGATTGGTCCGTCCGCTCGAATTTGTATAGTCTATGTCATTCGGCTTTTTCAGCAGGGCTTGCAGTGCTGGAGAATAATAGGCAGCCAGAGTGAGATTGCAAATGATCAATTGTCCGGGTGCATTTATTTGAACAAGTGGACCTTGCTTGAGATGAAAAGACATTTTATCCACCTGGATTAATCGATCCAAGGATTCCATTTCGGCAAATAATTGGTAAATTTGATTGTAGGTGCCAATAAAGCTCGTCTCTATCTGAATGGGAGTCACGTTCAAATGGGGCTTTTCGTTGGTTTTGTCCTCTGCGGACTTGTCTTTTACTGCTGCTTTTGTTTTCTGTATGCTTGTATCAACAAGACCTGTAGTACCGACCTCGATATTATATTGCTTGAGCTGTGTACCGCTCACGACCTCCAGCCTTCGTAAATCACGAACAATCGTCTCCATGAATGGCTGCTCAGGAATCTGGCGGCGAACTACCTCTAGTTTGACTCGATCCGAGTCGGGAGTTTCAGCAACCTTGCCCATTTGGGATTGCAAGGCAGCAGCTAGTTTCTGTTTATTGGCCAAACTCCGCTCTGTTTCCAACGTTCGAAGGCCTATCGGCTGTATCAGGTATGCATACCCAGCCACAAGCAGCAGCACAAAAACTACAATCACATAACAAAGCATTTTTTTATGTCGAATAACTCCCATCCTACTCAACCCCTTTTGCCGTCACTGGTATACTTCAATTCAAAAGTCGTTTGATAAATAGGAAGCTTACGGCTTTGCCCACCCTCTTGCGTAGAATTCTGCTGTATAGGCTGACCTTCTACGGGCTGGATCTCCGGATGCTGCTCTTGCGTAGGCTGGCCTTCCGGCAACTGCTCTTGTGCGAATGAACCTTGCAATTGCTGCTCCTGTGGCTGTAATACATGGCCGATGCTTGTTCCATTTGCATTAGCTACATCTGCACTAGCTACAGCTGTATTCCCCAGTGTATTGGTTACATTATTGATCGCGCCCATTCGGATCAGCTTAAAATGCTCTGCGGCCTGAACGGATTGCGAGAAGCTGACCACATCCTCCGACGTCGCAAAATTAAGCGTCAGCTTCAGCAGCTCCTGCCCGTTCATCTCCAATTGAATAACGTTTGCGTGCAGCGGAAGCAATTTATTCAATTGCTGCAGCAGCGCTGTTGCGACTGGCTTCTGCTGCTTTAACAGCTTTGGCTGGCTTAGCAGATCACCCAGCTGCCCGCCAGAGTTATTTTCCTGGAGCTTCTTTTCCAGGGCTGATACCAGCTGCGTAACCTCCGCCAATTGCTTCTGGGCACTTGCCAGCTTGCTTTGCTCCTCATACCATAACCACCCAAAAGCACCCGTTGCCCCCATTGCTGCCAGAATGAGCAGAATCGGCACAATAACCGAGCTGTAGCCCGGCTCACGCTTTTGCATTAAATTAATATCTAATGAAATCCAGTTTATATTGTACTCCAGCTTCACCTCGCTAAGCCCCCTTCAATGCTAATCCTATCGGTATCGCGTAAGCTTGGACGGCATCGATTTGTTCTTGGAGTAATCCTTCAAGCGAAATCGTATGAACCTGTCCATCAAAAACCTCCCGAAGCCGTCTAGGCAGCTCTGCCAGCTGGTCTTCAGCTCCTAACAAATAAAGCGCCTGAATGTCCTCCTGCTTGGTGGATATGGAGTAGCTAAAGTAGTACATAATCCGGCTTAGCTCGGTTGTCACGGTTTTGGCGTAGGAGGCTCCAGCACCTACATCTGCCACGGAATGCAGAAACACCGGGATTCCTTCAACAAAAATACTAAATTCCAGCCTTGCCGACTCCGCATTAATCATAATGAAGCATTCGGGCAGCTGCGTTTTGCTGCGTTCCGAATATTGAAGCAGCAGGCGGAAGGAGGCCAGCGATTCCAGCTCAACGGACAACGGCTTAAGCCCCGCTTCCCTTACAACACGTACATAGCTTTCTACCACTTGGGCTGGACTGACGAAAATCAATACCTCCTCCTGCTTTGGCTTGGTTTTACGGCCCACCTTCTCCTCAGGATTGGCAATCGCTGCGCTGCCTAAGCGCACATAATCGAACACGGGATCTTTAAAAGGCATCTGGCTTCCACTATTCAGCTCCACATCAATCATATTGCGCAGCTCCTTATCGTTCATGACGGGAAATATCGATTTGCGCAGGATCGTGCTTGAGGTAGGAACGGAAAGGTAAATACCCGCTCCACGAATCCCTAGCATTTGGGCTATATGGCGGATTGCCTCGGAAACTGCCTCTTCGTTTACAATTTTCCCATTCTGGATCACGCCAGGAGCGAGCGGCTCCGAGTGGCATCGCTTCATGGATAGGCTTCTGGAGCCAGGATGGATCACAACGATGCGGATTTCATCACTTAGAATTTGCAGACCGCAGCTTATCTTTTGGCGTAGACCTAACATATGGATGCACCTCTTTCCTTTGAGTTGGCTATGGCTGGGGTCGTGGCATAGGGACCAAAAGCGGAATGCCCAACCATCGCCTGAAATTACCTACAGAAACCATGGGTATGATGCCTGATGGTTCATTTGTAATGTGTGAACGATGCGTATTAAGGTGTTTCCGGTTCAGCATCTTCCGTTCCTTGAGTCAAGTGCTCTTCACTTTTATCTTTAAAATATAAAAGAGCTCCCGTACCACTTGGTGCCAAAGTAGCCGAATAGCTATAATTCCCCGTAATTCCTATAAGCTTAACGGTAACATATGAGGTTTCATCGCCATATGTACTGCCTTTAACATCCGGGTCGGATGGAATTTTCTCCAAGTACCCTTCAGTTACTAAGTCTTTCAGCTTGTACACTTTTTCCACCGTTGGGCTGTCATTGATTGCCTTAAACCGCGCAGCATTTATGGCAGTAATCCCATTGGCGTTATGCGCCTTTTTCTTAGTGCCGCTTATAACGCTGCCGATGGCCGGTATAGCAATTGCCGAAATGATCGCAAGGATCACAATAACCGCCAAAAGCTCAATTAAGGTGAGGCCTTTTTCATTTCCTGTTATTTTTCCTAATAGGTTGATTCTCTTTTTCATAAGCTCCATGGTTGACAGCACTCCTGTTTCATATTTTTTTGATCAGCTTGCAGGTCTTCACTTTTTTCTTACTTTAAATAATTCTGGTACATCGCAAACATCGGCGATATGACCGCAGCGACGATACCCCCAACAACGATGGAGATAAGCAGCAGCAGCACCGGCTCGACAACCGCCTTAAGCCGATCCACACTATGATTAACATCCGCTTCGAAAAAATCCGCCACCTTCGCCAGCATTTTATCCAGCTGCCCCGTTTCCTCACCCACCATAATCATTTGGATCACCATCGCCGGGAACAGCTTACTGGCCGCAAATGGGGTAGATAGCAGCTCCCCCTGCTGCAAGCTATGGCGTGATTCCTGCAGCACCTTCGCCAGCACGCGGTTGCCGACGACTCGCCCTGTAATATCTAGGGACTGGACAATCGCTACACCACTCACATAAAGCGATGACATGGTGCGGGCCATTCTTGCAATTGCTGCTTTTTTGAATACCACACCGAATATAGGTAATTTAAATTTGAGCAAATCCCCATAATATTTGCCTTGTTCAGTACTTAGCGCCACCTTTCCCATTAGTAGGAAGCCGGCCATTGCAATGCCGATCATCCACCAGCTATTCACCACAAAATCACTAGCGCCTAGAATTAGCCTTGTTATCCAAGGCAGCTGTTCGCCCTGATCATTAAACAAGCTTACAAAGGTCGGGACAATCTGGATCAAAAGGAAAATAACGACGCCGATGGCAACAATAATCAACAGGATCGGGTACGTCATTGCAGACCTTACCTTCTGCACGGTTTCATTCTCCTTCTCATAGCTTTCCGCCATACGGTCAAGCACATCATCGAGATGCCCTCCTGTTTCTCCCGATGCCACCATATTAATAAACATCTCGGGAAAAACTCGCGGATGCTCACCCATTGCCTTTGACAACGGATTACCTGCAAGGACTTGCTCCAGCACCTGAACCAGGCTGAGCTTCAGCTTCTTCGCTTTCGTTTGCTCAACCATAATCTCAAGTGATCGGTCAATCTGGATACCGGCTCGTATCAGCGTGGCAAGCTGCCGGCAAAAAATCACAAAATGCTCCAGCTTGACTGCTTTGCCAAGCTCCAGCTCAGTGCTCCAGATAGAGCCTGCTTTTTCCTGTATGCTGCGTATGGCATAGCCTTTGGCCTTGAGATCATGGATTGCCGCTTGCTTGCTTAAGGAGCGATGGAATCCACACATGCGTTTACCGCTGTCAGTTACAGCCTCGTAGTAATAATTGGGCACAGCTACACCCCCCTTTCTAATTTGCCGCCTTTATTCATCCGAGACAGCCTTGATGACCTCCTCCACTGTCGTTAGCCCTTGCTGCGCCTTACGCAGGCCGTCAACCAGCAGGGTTTCGTAGCCGGTCTCCCGCAAATGCTGCTCCATCTCCTCCAATGGGCGGTGCTGGATAATAAGCCTGCGCAGCTGCTCGTCAACTACAAGTACCTCCTGAATCGCGATCCGCCCGCTGTAGCCGGTATGGTTGCAGGCACCGCAGCCCTTGCCTTTGGTGACGAACAGCGGTCCCTCCGAGGAATCGAGCAGCCCGTTTTCTTCGAATAGCCGAAACTCGTCCTCTCTCGCCGGCAAGAACTGCGCGCAGGATGCGCATACTTTGCGGACAAGCCGCTGGGCCACTACGCAGGATAAAGCTGGGGCAATCAAATACCGGTCGATGCCCATATCATTCAGACGATGAATGGCGCTAAGCGCATTGTTCGTATGTATCGTGCTGAGCACCAGATGGCCGGTTAAGGAGGCGCGGACGACGATTTCAGCGGTCTCGGTGTCCCGCACCTCGCCTACCATGACGATATTGGGATCCTGGCGAAGGATGGAACGAAGCCCCACCGCAAACGTCAAGCCAATTTGCGGATTCACATGGACCTGTGTAATCCCTTGCAGATTGTATTCCACCGGATCCTCGATCGTTACAATCTTCACGTCCGGGCGATTAAGCTGCCCTAGTGCGGAGTAAAGCGTCGAGGTTTTGCCGCTTCCCGTCGGTCCGCTGATCAGGAGCAGGCCATACGGCTTTTGGATCATCCGTTCAAAATTGCGGTCATTGCTTTCACTGAAATGAAGCTCATTAATTTTTTTTATGCCTGCTGACTGGTCGAGTATCCGCAATACGATGCTTTCGCCAAAAACCGTTGGCAAGGTCGATACGCGAATATCGATGGTAGCCTTCTCGATTTTCATATGGATGCGTCCATCCTGAGGCAGCCGTTTCTCGGCTATATTCAGCTTGGCCATAATTTTCAATCGAGCCGTAAGCACGTTCTGCATCGACTTCGGCATCTGCTTCTCCGTCTGCAGCATACCGTCCAAGCGGTATCGCACAAGCACCTGCTTCTCCTGTGGATCGATATGGATATCACTAGCCTTTTGCAGCACGGCAGATTGAATAATTTGATGGACCATGCGAATAATCGGTGCCGATTGCTCGTCCTGCTCCTCATCGAGGTTGCTTTCTGGCGAGAAATCGGCTTCCTCCAGCAGCCCACCCATCGAATCCTCAAGGCGGTAATGCTGGCGAATCGCTTCCTCTATTTCCGATTTGGCGGCAATCAGCGGTTGGATCATCGACCCCGTCAGCAACCGTACCTCCTCGATCGCTTCGTAATTAAGCGGGTCGGCGATTGCCACTTTGATTTTGCCGCCTTGGCGCTGAATCGGAATGAGGCAATACTTCCGTGCGACCGCCTCAGTGATGCTCAGCACAACGCTGCGGTCAATCTCGGTTTCATACAATTGAACGGAAGGCAGCCCTAGCTGCACCTCCAGAATCTCCACCATCTGCCGTTCCGTAATCGCGCCAATTTCCACCAGTGTCTCGTTTATGCTTTTTTTCGTCAGCTGTTGCCTTTTGACCGCTTCATCCAGCTGCTGCTGTGTAACCTTCCCGCTTCTCATATAAAGTTCAGCATTTCGCACGATAAAGTTTCTCCTTTTCAATCCATTTTGAGTCTCGCAGGGTAAGCAGCCGCCAGCTCATCCGGCATTGCCCCATGCCCAATAATAGTAGGTGAGGGCAAATAAAAATCTTTAGTTAACAGCTTCTCTCCCACCACCACCTCGATAAGCTGCCCGGCTTGCCCTGCCTGTTGGGTGACCTCGCCCGCAAGCGCCAGCGAACGATCCAAAATATGCACGCTCTCAGGCTTGTAATAAGTTTGCTTTACCGAGATTTGCACAGCCTTCCATCCTGCTGAAGATAAAGCAAAAAGAGTAATATGGGGCACATCATCCGTATACGTAACCGTAACCTTGGCACTGATTGGCTTCGGGTTATATAAGGACAAATCATTACGTCCAGGACGGACGAACACATCAAACCCGGGCGAGGCATATTCCGGTAGCTGCTGGTGCAGGTGGCGCGCCCCAGCTTGCAAGCCAGACTTGATGGCAGCCTCGTATAGAAGCGAAGCCAGATAGGAATAAGTCGCTTCTGTCGGCTTCTCGCTTAGCTGTGGTTCAACAGCCGCAAACCACTCACTATATACAAATTGCTTTTGCGGCTTTAGCTCTAGCTGGTTCAGCTTGTTAAAAAAAGCCTTCTGCCCCTCATCCACCTTTACAGCACCTGCCACCTCGACAATAGGGAGCGAATCATCCACTTTTTCACTAGTTACATTTTGTATCACAAAACTCATCAAAGTTTCAAGTTTGCTGGCTGCTTCCATCACAGTCGTATTTGCCTCTGCCGAGAGCGTACCCGCTTCCCAAATCCCCCCTTTGCATAAGACAGTTCCCATGCCAGTAATGACCACTATGGCTCCCAGGCATACCATAATTTTTTGTCCCTTTAGCCCCAATTTAATTCCTATTTTTCTTGGCCTGGCTGATTTACCCCATCTTCCCGATCTTGTCGATTTTCGTGATGCCCTCAACTTTTTCACTCACCTCCCAACTCGCCGATACAATTCGTATCTTTGATATCATTAAACCACAAATCTTGTTGCAGGAATATTACCCGCAGGGAGTACAGCCTAAAGATTAATACCTCGGTATTAGAAAGCACCAACACATAAAAAACACTTCATCCCAACAAAACCAAATGGAAGTTTACCTTCCAGGCTTTTGCTAGAATGAAGCGCTACTTACACATTCAACATTACACATTCAAAACCTTCAAAATCAGCGATGCCTTCGAATTCACCTGTAGCTTCAGGTTGATTTTGGCAATATGCACCTTCACCGTATTTCGACTGATACCTAGCAGCAAAGCAATTTGCCTGTGGTCAAAGTCCTTCACCCAATAAAATAAAATCTCTTTTTCCCTCGCGGTTAAATGGTAATTCTCGGTTGTTTCTTTAATCCGGTTTTCCATCATCACATCATTCAACGGACAGCCTACATCCTTTCGCTTTATAGTTACTATGTATTATAAGGGCTTGTCCCTGAGAACTTTGTCATATTCTCGTGTCGTCTGTAATTTTTTCGGTAAGCTATAGCAAATTGCATTTACATTGACTTCTTATGAAGCGTGAGATGAATGATGCGCAAAATTTTAGTCACAATTCATTGAGCTATCTGGAAGTAGAGTTAAAAACGTTGACAAATAACTTATAAATGGTAATATATACCTTCTGCCGATAACAAATGAATCTGGGAGGTATGTGTGTGCAAGAAGAACTGGCAATTGCGAACAAGGTTGCGTGGGAAACGAAAGCGTATCAGGCTTGGGTTCAAGAGTATGGAACACCAGATGAACTTGCGGTAAAACTGAAGCTGGAACACAAGCATCTTCTGCGTTATTGGCTAAAGTACATTGGTGATCCAGCAGGCAAGCGGGTTCTTAATCTCCTTGGCTCGCACGGTCGAAAGGCAATTTCGTTAGCATTGCTAAGTGCTGATGTTACCGTGGTGGACATATCTGAAGAAAATCGGTTGTACGCGATGCAGACTGCAGCTGCCGCAGGTGTGGAACTCGACTACATCTGTTCTGACGCTTTGCATATCCCGAACGAAGAGACACTAGGCGAATTTGACATCGTGTTGATGGAGTTTGGAATTTTGCATTATTTTACAGACCTCAGCTCTATTTTCTCTGTGGTTCATCGCAGACTAGGGAAAAGGGGTCGATTTATCTTGACTGACTTTCATCCTTTCGCACGTGCATGGATGAACACATACCATTTAAAACAGCCAACTGGCAATTACTTTGACGATAGTATTAAGGAAGGAGAAGTGGCTTTTGCTAAGTTGTTACCTGAGGAGGATCGCTCTGATTTGGGTAAGGTGTTAGTGCGAGGTTGGACAGTCGGTGAGATTATTACCGCAGTAGGGACAGCGGGGTTATTTATACGGATATTTGAAGAAATACCAAGCCCCACAGATCCGAGTTTTCCAGAGTTTTACACTCTAATTGCCGATAAAATGGATATGGAATTATCCCCATTATATCCCTGACTCTGGCAGTGCCCATTGCTAAGAGAACGATACGAAAAAACCTCCAATGCCACTAAAAAAGTGGGATCTGGAGGTTTTTGACTTCTGGATAAATCTGGATACAGCTTGCCCAATACTGCTTATTGATTGGCCGCAGCTTCCAGAGCTTCATTGGAGGACGTGTAATTCCCTATGGATTCAGCTTTGAAGCTGAGCATTCTGCCTGCCCCTTGTGCGATACATTCCATAGGAAACTCCGCCAAATGCACAGGAACCCCTATTTCTTGCTGCAGCCTCTGGTCCAGCCCCTGTAGCAGCGCACCGCCTCCGCATAGCAGGATACCCCGCTCCATTAAATCGCCAGCCAGCTCAGGTGGGCATTGCTCCATCGTCTGCCGGATGCTTTCTACAATCGACATCGAAAAATGGTCAAAAATCTCGTAAATCTCCTTTGAAGTAATGGACATCGTTATCGGCAGGCCTGCTACTAAATCATTACCTCTGATGTCCATCCGTATATCCGCTTCCGGCATTACTGCCGAAGCTATAGTTTTTTTGATTTCCTCAGCTGTTCGCTCGCCTATGATGACATTGTATGTTTTTTTCACATATTCGATAATATCCCGGTCAATTGACATGCCGCCAAGCCGTATGTTTTGGCTTACCACGATTCCACCAAGGGAAATTAAAGCCACTTGGCTCGTCCCCCCACCGATGTCAACTACCATATTGCCAATCGGATCACTGATGGGAAGTCCCGCTCCTATAGCCGCAGCTAAAGGCTCCTCAATGGTAACCGACCTCTTCGAGCCTTTATGTACCACCATATTTTCGACAGCACGTTTCTGCACCTCGGTAATTCCACAACGTACGGAAATATACACTTGGGAGCCACGAAACCAGTTATATCTTCCTTGCACTTTGCTTATAAAATGCTTGAGCATCGCAGCGGCCATATCAAAGTTAGCAACAACTCCCTCCTTCAATGGATGGATGACCTCCAAATTAGCGGGGGTTCTTCCGATCATTGCATAAGCTTCTTCACCAAAGGCTTCAATCTGTCCCGTATCCTTGCGGATAGCTACGACAGACGGCTCCCGCAAAACAATTCCATTGCCTTGCTGATAAATTAAGGTATTGCAGGTTCCCAAATCAACGCCAAACATTTGTTCAAACCTTTTAAACATAAGCACACTCCTTCTCGCTGTTCAATAGACTATGTGCCATGATAGCGGTTATATAGCAGCCTTCATACTGTTCGCGCAGAGCCGCTCTACTTTGGGGGTATCCATATAAATGATAGCCATAGCAAAATTTTCCTAGCCCCTTGCAATTGCCGTTTCAAGGTATAAAAGACTGAATGTTTAAATAATGTGCTTTAGATCAGTTCCCAATCTAATAGATTTCCATAACATATATAGTAGTATGATAGGTCACTCATACGTAAAGGAGGAAATAACGATGGAAAGTTCTGATAATTTGGAGACTGATCGGGATCGCCGCCCTCCCGGGCCTACTGGGCCCATGGGACCGAAGGGTGCCACTGGCGCAACGGGACCTCAAGGACCTCAGGGGCTTCAAGGGCTTAAAGGTGCCACTGGCAGCACTGGAACCGCGGGCGCAGCAGGAGTTAAAGGCGACAAGGGCGACCCTGGTCCACAGGGGCCCGCAGGCTCTGGGACGGGCTCTGGCTCACAAGGACCCGCGGGACCTACTGGCGCCAAAGGTGCCACTGGAGCCACTGGAGCTACTGGAGCTACTGGAGCTACTGGAGCCATGGGCATTCAAGGGATTCAAGGGATCAAAGGAACTACCGGCAGTACGGGAAGTACGGGAAGCGCGGGCGCAGCAGGACTTCCAGGAGCTAAGGGAGACAAAGGCGACAAGGGCGACCCTGGTCCACAGGGGCCTCAGGGTGTCCAAGGGTCACAAGGACCCGCAGGCTCTGGGACAGGCTCGGGCTCGCAAGGCCCAGCAGGCCCTACGGGGGCAAGAGGCGCTACCGGTGCAACAGGTTCGCCGGGAGTCAAAGGCGACCCCGGAAGCGCGGGTGCTCCAGGGGCTACCGGCGCTCAGGGACCTGCAGGGCCTGAAGGGTCTCCAGGAACACCAGGCAGCGGAGCCAGCTCCCTTCCTTATCGCAGCCTCAAAGAATGGGCCAAGGGGGATGGCGTTACCAATGATACAGCTGCCTTTGCATCGGCAATGGCCGCCCTGCCGAATGGCGGAACGTTAATTATCCCAATCGGGACGTATAAAGTAACCAATGTGATCATTGCGAAAAGCAACCTGACCATACAAGCAGAAAAAGGCGCTGTTATTACAAGCAACACGGTTCCGGCTACACATGATATTCCAATTCTTAGAATAACAGGAACCAATACAATCGTCCGTGATTTGACCGTCACTTACACAGGACCGGCGACTCTGGCAGCTGGAGGAAAAGCAAGGAATGGTATCGAGGTTCGTGGTACGAATATCCTTGTAGAAAACTGTGAGGTGCAACGTGTCACATGGGCAGGGATTGCAATCGGAGGCGCAGATACGAGCAATGTGATGATTCTTAACTGCTACAGCTATCGTAACGGCCACTCTGGGGTTTGTTGTGGAAATACGGCAGGTGAAACGTCGGGGTCAATATCAGGTTATCCAACTGATGTTACGGTTATAGGTGGAGATTTTAACGATAATGGAAACCCTAGCTTTAACGCTGCTGACGGCTATGGCGTATCGATGGATTGTATCTCAGGCAAGGTTATTGGAGCTACCGCTAATCGTAATTGGGGCAGGGGAATTGATACTCATTATGCGGTTAAGAGTATTCAGTTTTCTGATAACTATTGTGAGAATAATGGAGTGGTTACAGATGGAAGTAAAGACACGGTGGGGATTCAAATCGTTCGTGCTGCCGCCAATACCATTGTAACCGGAAACACCGTAAAAGATATGCCTCGAAATGAATGTATCGGCATTATGGTCGGTGGTACAGCAAGCTATCCTTTGGGCATACAAAACGTTGTTATCAGTAACAATATTGTGGACAACGTGCTTAATGCAGGCATTTTTCTGCGTGGCTATAAAACGGATAACGCTATTATATCTAATAACATCCTAAAAAATACACTGGGATTGTTCGTGCAGCCTTCTCCTCCCATGGATGCAAACAGCCATGTTAAAAACCTGCTTATACAGGGGAATATTGTTGCCAATACTAACAACAATGCTTATATGACAATAACAGACCAAAAGAATGGCGACTTCATTTCGGTTACCGGGAATGCCGCTAACACCTTCCAGCTTACCTTTACAGCCGGCAATACAGGCAAGTATAAGGTGAACGGAAACAGATTTACATCTGCGTTATCTATTACAGCCCCAGGCAGTTCAGGTGACACATCCAACAATTAATGCCAATAGAAGACGGTCACCCTTGCCCGCGGCTAACCGATAACTTCGGTTAGCCGTTTTTCTTTTGCCTCCAAGCCAGCAGACTTTAGGTGCAATAGGCTATTTCAGCATCTCGGTTTTAAAGACGTTATCCAGCTTGCCGTCCAGTCTTTTTTTCAAAGGGATTTTAATATCTCTGCCCAGCTCTTTAAAAAACACATCTACATCACAATTCACATTTTTAAGCGTGACCTTGATTGAGCCCTTTGCAACAATTTCTTGGTTATCTTCTATGGGTACTACAACATCAACCGCGTATTTCTTAGTTAATGTATTAATATATCTAGCAAATATCTCCAACAATTCATCGTTCGTAAAATTTTCAATTGCTACTTTTCCTTTAACCGTAAAATTTAAGCTAACTAGCACTTTTATTTTCCCCTTTTCATTGTACGTATTTTTGGGCTGGCTTCTAATTGATAAACTCAAATACTAAATATAATTGATTCGAATGATAAATGTTAACTTTGCTTTCTCTTTCTTCAAAGCTTGTCACACAATTCTGAAGCATGAATGATAATGTGCCTTCCCCTTTATTTACAACAATGTTTAGACTGTCATACGGCGTCATTTCAAATTCGATGGAACGACAGTCATATTCAATGGTTTCTTCGACATGAGCATAATTAGTAATTCTTAATTTACTCGTGCTTTCTTTATTTGTGTCACAAAATAAAAATAAATTAGCAAGCAGCCTAGACATAGGATCAAGCTCCCATTCAATTTTAAAACACTCATTACTAATATCATACCAATATTCTCTCAAATAGTATATCAGTGTGTCGAAAAGTGTAAAAAAAAGTCTGAGCCTGCAGGCTTTCTTTCAGTAAAACGAAGCTTTTTTTATTCATTCTGCTTAGTATTTCTACTTTTATACCTGTAAGCAACCAAAATAAACCGTAGGGGATTTTTCCTGCCAGCGGTTTGTTTGAGAACCTTTTATTTAAAACGTTTTTCAGCTATGCTAGTGTTAACAAGGTATGATAATAAGATCAATTATATACGAAAGGAAGCGATTCATATGGAGGATTATAGCCAATTATTAAAAATCCTGCTTGAGGAAGAGGAGGAACTACAGTTTACACAATTTACTAATGACATGTCCTTTGATATTGGATGCAAAATCGTAGAAACTGCCAAGCAAAACCATAAATCCATCACAGTAGACATCATAAGAAATGGACACCAGCTCTTCCATGCTGCACTTGCAGGACAATCCGTAGACAATGATGATTGGGTTAACCGGAAAAGCAGAGTGGCCCTGCGTTTTGGGCATAGCTCGCACTATATGGCATGCTTATTGAAATCCAACTCGAAAACGCTCGAGCAAAGATACCTGCTTGACCCAACACAATATGTCGCAACCGGCGGTGCCTTTCCTATTTTCATCAAAAACGTCGGGATCGTCGGAACGATTACCGTGTCCGGCATGACATCAGAGGAGGACCATAATCTGGTGACCTCTACGATTAGGCAATTTCTAAAATAAACAAAGGACGCTTATCGCCGCTAAGGTAAGCGTCCCTATTATTCACAAATCGACTTTATAAATACAAGGAATTCCTTCCATATCCGATGTAAAAATGATAAACGAGCCGTCCGGTGAAAAAGCGGGGTGGGGATGCGCGTCCTGTGTGTTCCCATAGCTTTTCCAGCTCGTATGATGGCAGCATAGCTTTTCTTCCCGCCGATTCTGAACGTCAATCAAATAAATATAAGGCTGTTCGGGCAGCTGCCCGTCGCCCACGATTTGAGAGTTGTCATAATTGGAAATAAAATGGCAAAGCATTGAGCTCTCCATCCATTCCTCCTCTTCCATCGTAACAGGATCCATAAAACGGATGCTTTCATGGGACTTGAAGTCTTGGTGGCGATATACAAATGCAAATTTGGAGCCGTCAGCAAGCCAGTATTCATGCGTAATTAATTCCTCATGTGTCTGCGATTTGGCGCAGCGCAAATTCGTACCATCCGCTTGAATTAACCACAGCCTCGCATCAATCTTATCTCCTGGCCCCTCGTGGCAAAATAAAAGGGTCGATGGATCATGGGGACGAATTTGCGGGTGCCCCAGCCAACAGTTTAACTCCTCATGGACAATTCGGCTAGTTTGCTGCTCCATATCCACATAAACAATTCTGCAATGCGGTTGTTTCGCCCACTGCAAATCAAAGGACGACCAGTCTCCTTTGCTGGCAACAAGGTCACAGTCGTTCATTTCGACCAGAAGCAAATAGCGGCCATCGGAGCTTATTCCGGGGCTCCCCGTTTGGGTCCAGCCCGCTTCGGTTTCGTAAAAAACCTGCTCCCCGAGCGTACCCATATCCATACGGATTAATTGGTGGTTCCGGCAATATATAAGATAACGATCATCGCTGGTAAGGCTGCAGCTAAAGTCGTGGATACCGGGTTCATCTGTTAATTGCAGAGCCGTTCCGTCCCCTAACTCCATGCGGTACAGTTGGCGATGTCCATTTCTTTCGCTCGCGTAGATAAGATAGCGGTGATCATTCGTAATCATTTTATAGTAAAAATACGGATGATGATTAACTTGCTCGGGCGCCGTAAGCCGAGTTAGCGTGCGCCCTGTATAGGCATCCGTAAACACATGAAAATCATTATTTATGATGTCACCTTTCGCCACGATACAACCTCCTAATGGGTATGGTTATGGACCATGCTGTGCTATACGCTGCTACTCCCTGCTCGTAGCATTTCCTGCTTCTTTACAGGCTTTACTGGCAGGCTTAGCCATAGTAACGCTCCATCGGCTGTATGGAGCCTGGCAGTTACTTCAACTCCAGCTACTTCAGCATCAATGCTTCCAGAAGCATCGCCAGCCCTGTCATCAATTTCAGATTCAGGTCCATGGTTTGTATAGCCTGCTGTCGCATCCACCCTTACGTTTGCCCCCTCACCTAAGCGGAAAGCAAACATAAGCAAGGCCTGCTGTATCTGGGTGAAGTCGAACTGCTTCCGCTCCCCAGTATAAATCACATAATCAATTGACAGCTTACCGTCTACACGTACAAGCTCCCATCGCGGCTTCTCCCCATCAAATGCAGCGAATAAGGCCGCCACATTCATCGTCTGCTGCTCAATACGCACAATTATCGATTCTGCCTCCGGCGTGAATGCTTCAACCGCTACCTGCTCCAAGCTTCCGCCAATTTCAAATCGGAGCCGTAAATCGGACGCTTCAATCGTCCCGTTGATGGGATCAAGACCGATGTGGGTATCCCCGCCATCCGTGCAGAAGCCAACCCCGAACAAAACATCGCCCTGTTCCTGCACACTGGAAAACACGGCCGAGGAGTAATCATAACCATCACGCAAAAACCGCAGGTGGATATAGCTAAAGCTATCCCCATTCCTTACAAAACCTAATAGATTACGGCGCTGATTCCACATTACATCCTTGCTGAATGTGCCTACACTTATAGCCTCATTCATGTAAGTGGTAGCCGTATTATAAACTACGCCAGCTTCATCCTTATGGATGTCCTGACGAAGGGTAGCGGCTTCCGTATGCTGAAACGCCGGCAAATAAGCTTGCGGACAATGGATTTCAACCCCATACCAATCCAGATTGTAGCTGATATCCGTATTAGGCTTTAAGGTAAGTGTTCCTCCACTCGCCATTTGCAGGAATGACAGCACCCCGTCGGTCAGGATTGTACTATAGCTTCGGCTATGTGGTCCCGACCATTGACGGCTAGGTGCGTGGAAGTGCTCAGCTACCATCCGCCATGCTACATCAAGCATCTCTGCGCTCAAAAGCTTGGCTTCCTCGTTGGAGGTCGCCGTATGGATGCTCGCTAATTCCTGAATCGCGATGATCGTATAGGTCGGGCTGTTATATTCCTGAAACGTACCCAATTCCTTTGTATAATCACTAAATTTCCTTAACCGCTCCAGCCCGTAGTCCACATATGGCTGATGGCCGTATACCTCTCCGGCAATCAGGGTAACGAACGCTCCCATTATCGCAATATTCGTATAGCCAGGCCCAACATTGCGCTTCATGATCGCCTCGCAAGCGCAGAACACCGCATGCTTGATCTGCTCCCTTAAGGAGGGGCTCAGCAGGTCGGAGTGCCGCTGCTCAGCCAACACCAGCCGCTTCCCGCAGAAGTCAGCCCAATTCCAATCGGGCGGCGCCATCATTTCAAGCGGCTCCTCCAGAAACCACGACCAGATGCCGAATGTAGCATGCTCCGGGTCCTGGTCCTGCAAGCTGATCACCCTGCTTATGATTTCACAGGCACGCTCCACATTGGCGGGCAGCCTGCTATCAAGCAGCCCCAGAGCATAAATAAATGCAGCTAATGTCGAATGTGTATACTCCACATTTTTCAGAGTTGTGTGGTAGCCGGGCGTACTGAACGGCCTGCGCACCATCTGCACTTCAGGATTATAGTCAGCATGCCAAACATCCAATTGCCGCAAGAGCTGCTGTTGCTGCATCTGTCCCTGCTCCTGCTTCCGATTCTGCTCCCTCTGCTCCCTCCCCTGCTCCTGTCCCTGCTCCTGTCCCTGCTCCTGTCCCTGTCCCTGTTCCCCCTGCTGTTGCTGCACCTGTCCTTGCCCTTGCTGCTGCTCCTGTTTAGGCTCCAGCTTCATAGCCCCACACACTCCTTATATGGATTCATATTGCTTACTTCCCTTTTACATTTTTCTCATACCATTGCTGTGCCAGCTTATCGGCATTATCGCCGCCAAGGCGTTTCCATTCCTTGCGCAGCTGCTCAATGCCCCATTGTGCCTGATACTGGTTGCCGCCGGTAATGACTTTTGTTTCAATTTCCTCCGCTAATGGCGTAAAAGCTGTTGCCGTTTCGCTGAGCTCCGGGAATGTAGGGTTGAAAGGAATATCGCGCCTGAACTTGTTTTTCATCGCGACCTTCAGCGATTCTCCCTGCACCTTGGCGTATTCCTGCGAGATCGGATCTTGTGCGGCCATTATAACAAAGTCCTCAGGCTTCGGGCTGTACTGGTCCAATACGGCATATTCGGGAGCGTATTGCAGCTCTTTTTTATTTTTCTCAGCATCAATGGCTTGTGGGACTCCATCAACCAGTTTGTAGTGAACTCCCTCTTGCCCGAATCTGACATCAAACCAGTTTTTATCAACCAGCCAATCCAGCAGCTTGACGGCCGCTTCGGGATCCTTCATATTTTTGTTAAACACGATTAGCCGATTCGCAGGCGGCTCCTGGAACAGCCCGAATTTGCCGTATTTCGTGGACACCGGCTCCAAAGGCACTAGCTTGGCATCTGGCACGTTTTGCTTGAGCTCACGGTACTCCGCACCAATATTCCAGCTTGCAAAATAGACACCTGCTTTTCCTGTAACGAGTAGCTGTCTTTCCTTCTGGAAGTTCTTATCGGTAATGTATTCTTTATCAACCAACGCTTCGTCAAACATAATCTTCAATTGCGCCAAAACATCGGTATAACGATCTGTGAAGTTGCCTTTGACCATCTTGTCATTTTCCAAATACCAGAGGCCGCTGTGCGCAGCGAATAATGCCTGCATAATGCCGGTGTAATTAAAATTGAAGGCCGCGCCAAGCGTATCGTTCTTGCCATTGCCATCCGGGTCCTTATCCTTAAAGGCGCGCATCACCGTCATTAGCTCATCCATCGTCGTAGGTGTTTTTAAACCAAGCTTGTCGAGCCAATCCTGGCGAATCCACATCCCATGGTTAGCAATTGCATCAATCCCACGTGCGCTTGTAGCCATATAGGTTTTCCCATCAAACATCGTGTACGGCTTCAATTCTGGGTGCGCTTTCAAATAGTTTTTATAGGAGGTACTGTATTTCTCAATATAGTCGTCGATTGGCTGAATCGCTCCTTGGTCCTTTAGCGTCGACATATAATCGCGACCAAACTCCCACAGTATATCTGGCGCTTCTCCGGCTGCAATTAAGGTGTTCATCTTTTGCGTGGATTGCGTCCGCACGATTGGCACCCATTGGACCGTAACTCCTGATTTTTCGTTGATATATTTCGTGACGCGGTTGCTTTCGTAGGTTCCTTCATCGCTGGCTACCTGACCTCGATCAAGGATGGTCATGCTGACCTCCAGCTTTTTCTTGGCATCCGCCGTCGTATCCGTCTTATTGCCATCAGCCCCATCCGTGCTGCAGGCAGCGATCGGCAGAACCGCTAAAATCCCTGCGAGCATAAGCGCCATATGTGTGCGTTTAAACATATTTCATTTCGCCTCCATTAATAAATAGTTGAGTAATGCTAGCCTTTAATCGAACCGATCAATACCCCTTTAACAAAATACTTTTGCAAAAACGGATAAATGCACAGTATTGGTGCAACGGAAATGATGATAGCTGCCGCACGGATGCCCTCAGGGGTGACCAAATTTTGCATCGTTGCCCCTTCGCCGCCACTTACCGCATTGGCATTAAGTAGGCTTTGGCTGGTCGTATCAATCATTTGCAGCAGCTTGACCATCAGCGACTGCTTACCAGAGCTCGTAATAAACATCAGCACGTTCATGTACGAATTCCACCAGTTTACTGCATAGAATAACGTCAGTGCTGCAATAATCGGCATCGATAACGGAATAATGATTTTCCAAATAATGAATAAATCATTGGCTCCATCAATGGCGGCCGACTCCTCCAGCTCCGCAGGCAAATTCTCAAAAAACGTTTTCATCACGAAGAAATTATACGTGCTTAACAGTCCCGGCAGCCATAAAGCCCAGTAGGTGTTCATAATTCCTAACGTTTTTATCAAAATATAGTTTGGGATCAGTCCTCCGCCAAACAGCATCGTGAAAGTAATCATCATCAGAATCACATGCCGCCCCTTTAGCCGTTTACGGCTGAGTGGATAAGCGGCAATAATCGTCGCCATAATATTGAACAGTGTGCCTACTATCGTAATGACCACCGTGTTTTGCATCGCTTTGAAAAGCTGCCCATCCGCGATCAAATTAGAAAAAGAGTTAAAGCTGATATCCTTCGGCCATAAAAAAACCTCCCCAGACATCACGGCCCGTGATCCGCTCATCGATGTAGCCAGCACGTGAATAAACGGAAATAACGTCATCACGGCTAACACAGCCATAAGCGTATACAACGCGCCATAAACTACTCTTATTGATAACGACTGTCTGCTCGACATCGTATTTCCCTCCTTACCATAGCCCGTTCTCACCCATGGCTTTAATCAATTTATTGACGCTCACAATCAGAATAAGCCCGATAATCGATTGAAACAGCCCCAAGGCTGTCGTGTAGCTGTACTGCATGCCCACTAATCCCGCATTGTACACGTACGTGCTAATCACGTTGGAAACCTCATATACTGCTTTATTTTGCAAAATAAAAATATGCTCAAACCCGACATCCATCATCTGCCCCACCCGCAGGATCAGCAGGATCGCAATCGTACTTCGGATGCCCGGAATGGTGACATGCCAGATACGCCGTAGCTTGCTGGCTCCATCGATTTTGGCGGCTTCGTATAGCTGCGGGTCAATACCCGCCATGGCGGCAAGGTACAGAATCGTGCCCCAGCCGGCATTTTGCCAAATTCCGGACAGGATGAACATAATCGGCCACCAAAAATTGCTGGCCATAAAGTAAATCGGCTCCATCCCAAACGCCTTAACCAGCACCATATTGACGATACCTGTTGAAGGGGATAGCAGCGCAATCACGATCCCGCCCAGCACAACCCAGGATATAAAATGTGGGATGTACAGCAGGTTCTGGATTGTACGCTTATACCATTCCACACGGACCTCGTTTAAGATAATCGCCAGCACAATGGGAACCGGAAAAGCAAACACAATGCTGTACACATTTAACAACAGCGTGTTTTTTAATACATTAAAAAAATCCGGACTCGTGAACAACCGCTCGAAATGCTTAAGTCCCACCCATTGGCTTCCCCAAATACCATCAGCAAACCGATAATTTTTGAAAGCAATAATCTCACCAAACATAGGTGCGTACTTAAAGGTGAAATAATATGCCAATATCGGGAGCAGCAGCAGGTATAAATATTTATCCCGCTTGAGGTACTTCCATGCCTTGACCCGTCTCGGTTGAGCCGATTGATGTAGACCGGTCTCTGCCGACGCTCCGCCGATTTGTGATTTCATTAATGCACCTCCCTTCTGTCTTATAGGATTACCCCCTCATCCTAACGGCTGTTACAGGATTTGGAAATGTCCATTTTTTATCCTCTGCACCATTTTTATGGTTTCCCCCTGAATTCTCCCGGTGTTTGCCCTGTATACTTCTTGAAAATTCGTATATAGCTGTGTGTGCTGTTATATCCGACGCTTTCTGCGATTGTGTTTATTTTCCGCTTCGGATCCATCAATAGCTCCTTGGATTTTTCCATGCGAATTTGTATCAAGCAATCTATAAAATTCGTCTCCGTCGTTTCCTTAAACAGCTTGCTCAGATAGGGGACGCTTAAGCCAAACTCTGATGCCAACAAATTCAACGACAAATCACTGTCCATGTAATGCAGCTCCAAATATTCCTGCACCTGCTTGATTGTATCGTTACTGCCTTTGATTAAACGCTTCTCCTCTGTGCGGACAATGAGCTGGTTCAGGAAGGCGGAGATATAGCTTTTGATCTCATCCACATTCGCGCAAGCATCAATACGGTTATATATATTTTCCTTCGGGTCAAGAAACTCCTTAATTTCCATGCCTTTATCCGAAATGACCTTGATCGATTTCATAATTAATTGAATACAGATCTGTTTAATGGTTTCCGGAGGAACATTAGTTGACCTGATTTCGTCAAACATTTTTTCCAGCTGCATACCCAGCTTCACCTTATCCGTGTCCTGAATCAAACCGACAACAGCCTCGCTCATCCCTGAAATCCGGTAAAATTTATCATTATGGTTATTGCCAGCAATATCCTCGATCGATACTACGATGTTATCGCCCATAATCAGCTTATATTTTAAAGCATTCAACGATTCCTGATACGAGGCCTGAATCCCCTCCAGCTGCAAATGCGGCCGGCCCATACCGATCGTAACGGTTTGCTTGAAATGCCCGGCGACGTAATTTTTGACCAAATCCGCAACCTGTAATGCTTGAAGCTGGTTCCCCTGGGCATCCTCCGCCTCAAAGCTCATAATGACGGCCACTCTGCCATCCGTTAGTTCAACGGTTACACCTTTGCAAACACCATCCACCAATTCCTCGGCTACATTGCTTATCGCATAGGTAAATAAATACACATCGCGGGGCGTGGCAATATCCTGGATACGATCCAGCTCAATAACCAGCACAACGTATTGAACCGGGTACAAGCTAATTCCAAGCGTGTCAAAATAAGGCTGCATCCGGCTATAGTTCGTCTTGTCGCCCATCAGCAGGCTCATAATCAAGCGCCATTTCAATGCTGGCAAACTCTCATGCATTTGCTTTTGCAGAGATTCATTATCCGAAATAATTTGCTTAAAAAACTTTTCCATATACGTCAGATCGCCGTGATGCCCCAGCTTTTTCTCGGTAAACGAGCGGAAAAACAGTTCCAATGGACGAAACGTATAATTGCTAACAGCAAACACAATAACGATCGCCAATACGAACATCCCTATAGCGACTGTCAGCAGTAAATTGCGGGTAATTTCAAGCGGACGGTTCATCTCCGGATTCGGGATAATGCTCACATATTTCCAACCATTGTACCTCGATGTCAAATAAAAGGTTGTGTAGCTGCCGCTGTTTGTTTGGTGGGCCGCATAGCCGCTGCCGGCCAGTTGGCCCAGCGCCGGGGCTGATTCCATACTGCTTATGTGCTGGAATAGCTGTGCTTTATTTTGCGAGGAAATGATCATGCCCTGCTCGTTGATAACCAACGTATTGCCGACCCTTTGCTTATCCACGTCCTGAATCAGATTGGAAATCGTGCTTTCTTCGATATTGACGATAATCGCGCCTTTGCGGAACTGCTGCATCCCGATCAGCGGATACGAACGGATCAGGGTAATCACATTTTTATCCAGCTGCAGCCCTGAGTTGATCTCTACGATTTTGCGCGTATCCAGCCATTGCTGGTACCCCTTCATCGAAGTAAAAGCATCCTTCCAGCTCATATCGTAAAAATTCGCTTCATCCGAAAAGCTGGTACCTGTCAGCAGACTTTTGCTTTCCAGAGAATACAAATAAAAGGAGGAAATATTATTGTTGGCGAAAATCAACGTCTTGAAGCGATCATTCAATACCCGAAAATGATTAAACCGCAGCTCATCATTCATGTAGCGGCCATTCAGAAAAAAACCAACCTCCGGCTCCTGAATAAAATTAATCGTATTTGTGTCAATTTCGCGCAGCATCATTTCGATTTTTTGCTGGGTCAAATTCAAGAGCGCAATATTCGTATTCCTCAACTGCTCCTCCAGACTGCCTTTGGAGCTCAAATATGATAGCCAAACTGTGGATGATATGATTAATAAGAAAAAAATTCCATAAATCAACTTAAACCTGGAGGAAATACTTCCCTTAAAAAAACGCATAAATTCAACTCTCTTTCCTTTTTGTGTAAATGATAACGCATTCATATAAATCGCGCAATTTGTTAAAAAAAAACCTTGAAAGGCATGAAGCCCGTCAAGGTTAGATTAGGGTATGCAAAATATTGTTATCATCGTCATAATACTAGGTTCCGTCCGTCATGAGTGAAACCATTCCACGATTACATCATTTCTCTAATTTGCCAATAATTGCTGATTCTAAGGCTTCATAGTAGTTCAGACGAGCAATGCTTTCTGAACACGCCAATAGCAAACGGAAACCATTCATACATTTAGAATAGGGGAGACGTTAAAAGAATAAGTAGGGTAAATATAAAATTTTCATAAAATGATCGGCACAGCAGTTAACCTAGTCCTTCGGATGCATTTTTTTGCGGGAAACGGACTTCAAAAATCGTACGAATTAAACTGCTTTCGACCGAAATGGTACCTTGATGCTGTTCTACAATGTTCTTCGCAATGGATAAGCCAAGCCCGGAGCTCCCCTCACGATGGGCGCGCGCTTGATCGCCGGTAAAAAACATATCGAAGATATGCGGTAACTCCTCCGGTGGGATACAATCTCCATAATTAACGACTTGAATCACCACATTTTCTGCATCAAGATGGCAATTAATGTCTATAAGCTGACCCTCTTTTCCGTAGCGAACGGCATTCGTCAGCAGATTTTCAAATACGCGTGCCAGTAGTTCTCCGTCACCCCATATTGTCAAATTCGGAGTCACATTCAATCGAGTGGATAGGTTGTTTTTCTCGAAAATAGGGTATAATTCCTCGTTTAATTGAATGAGAAGCTCGCTTAAATCGATTGGTTTTTTTTCAAAGGTAAGCTTCCCATAGTTCATTCGAGTGATTTCGAATAGTTCGTCAATGAGCTTTTCTAAACGTTGGGATTTGGTATAAGCAATGCTCGTATAATGCCTGACTTGTTCTGCAGTCAGTTGGTCGTCCTGAAGAACAAAATCCAAATAACCTAAAACGGAAGTCAGCGGCGTACGTAAATCATGAGCCAAATTCAAGACCAGTTGTTCCTTGCTGGTTTCTGCAAAGTCCCCTCTCTCCAATGCTTTCTGCAATTTTTCACTTGCCAGATTGATGTCTTTCGCAATATCCCCGAATTCATCTTGGGATGGAATATTTATACGACTGGTGAAGTCGCCATTTGCTAGCTGATTAATTCCGCTGGATATTTCATTAAAATAAGCCGCATATCGTTTGGTGAAGAGAAAGAAAAACAAAATCGAGAGAGGAATGAAAATAAGTAAAAAGAAGTTAATATCCCCAATTTCTCTTATGAAAAAACGAATTTTAGTCAATGGATTTTCCAACCTGGTCGTATGATAGTAGAGTTGGAGAGCCCTATAGAGCATGTAGGTAATGGTGGCGGAAAAAAGCATACTTAAACCAAAGAGCTGGATCATTTTAAATCGAAAGCTTCGGATCATTTTAGCCATTGAATGTATAACCCACCCCCCAAACTGTTTTAATCAGTTTGTTTTTATGAATGTCTTCTCCAAGCTTCTTCCGCAAGGTACGAATATGTACCATGACCGTATTGCTGCCTTCATAGTAGGCATCGCCCCACACCTGCTGAAAGATGTTTTCCGCACTATAGACTTTCTTTGGATAACTGGCTAGCAGATACAAAATATCAAACTCTTTTGGAGTTAGTTCAATAGGCTTGCCGTAAAGGAATACGGTGCGTTCTTCGGGATTGATGACCAGCCCGCCTGCCTCCAAAGCAGGTTTGCCCGCTTGCGTTGATTGATTAAACTGCATGGAACGCCTCAACTGGGCATTCACACGGGCAACCAATTCCATCGGGTTGAACGGTTTGGTCACATAATCATCTGCTCCTCTTATTAGTCCTGCAATCTTATCGAGGTCGGTCGCTTTGGCGCTTAAAAAAATGATAGGAAAGTGATGCTGCTCTCGAATTTGCCTTGTTACTTCATAACCATCCAGCTTAGGCATCATAATATCTAAAATCGCCAAATCAAGGGAATGCGTCAGAACAGCAGAAATAGCTTCCTGCCCATCAAATACTTTTATGCAGCGGTAACCCTCTTTTTCTAAATGCAATTCAATGAGGTCGGCAATCGCTGCCTCATCATCAGCTATCAGAATTGTGATCGACTTCATTCTTTCCACCCCTGCCTGAATCACATAGACCCTTCTCTCGCTTGGATAACACTTGATGTACTAGCCATAAGGTTAGCACATAATCGGCAAGCAATGAAGCCGATCAAGCCCCCAGTGGAATTTAGTATGAGGTCGTCGACGTCAAAACTTCCAATAGAGAATATGGCCTGAGCACTTTCCAAGATCAGACTTAAACCTAAAGAACGTATGAAGGCGCCTATAAATGATATCCTTTTCTTGTTTGACATTAAACCAAGAAAAATACCGAACGGCATGAATATTGCAATATTCCCAATCAGGTTAATTAGATCATGATTCGATAAAACATGAATCGTTCTGTAGATTTCTTTAAAGGGTGTCAGATTACCTTCTTGTAATCGCCTTCTGATATATTCAGGGCTCCCCAAACTCCTCTTAAGCTGCTGCCAGAGAAATGTAATATCGATCGAGCCGAACTTAAATAGAATAATTTTGAATAATGCGTACACATACAAGGCAAACAGTACCTGGATTTTAATATCATGCAACATTCTTTTTGATTTCATTCCCCACCCTCACCTTCTTGAGACTCATGAGACCTGATCAGGAAAATACGGTCACAATGACACCGTCCATATTGTTGCCTGAAATCTCATAGCGACCATTCTCCGGCACAGGGATGGTTGTGTTTTTGGAGACAGGATAGTAAGAAATTTCATAGGTTTGATGATCTATAGTAGTCGTAATGGTCTTCTGTTCTTTCAAGAAATCTAAATATTGCTCCAAGACAAAATTCTTTTCCTGGATAATTGCGCTGTGGGGCAAACCAACATAGCGAAAATGCCAAGGCTCATACTGAATACCTGTGATTGCCGTTTTGTCCTTCGGATAACGTAAAATAAAACCGTATCTCCCTGCGTTTTTTTTCAACCACTTTCCTTCAGGCGCTTGATTCATCTCCGCTTGCGTAGATCCAATATCAAGCGATAAGCCTAAGTTATGTTCGCTATAGCCTGCGGGCAACGCATATTCAGCACCCATTTGTTGATAGAGCTGATTTTGTTGTTTGTCGTCCCGATAACCGCTGCTGATTAAAAATTGGCTAATCCCTTCATTTTCTGCGGCTCCAATCATTGTTGAAAATTTTTGCACCAAGCTTGGCGACAAACGAATCGTGTTATCCAGTAAACCGAATCCCTTCACCAGCTCCTTATGCTGAAACAGATTGGCCGCTTCGGACTCTTTACCTCCTGGTGGTACAGGATGATCCTTATTGACCAACAATAAATTGCCTTTGTAAATCTGATCTTTTGTTACTTTTAGCGTAAGCTCGTTCCTTTGAGGGATCCCCTCTTGAGCTTGATTGTCTACCGGTGGTTTCTCGGTAAAGACTTTCAATGGGTTTTGAGCAACTCCATAGCCAAGCAGTACAAGTATAACAAGCGAAAAAAACCACTTCTTCATCCTTAGTCTCCTCCTAACCCTTCATACACTTTAGGATAAGAAAAACTATTTAAAAAGAAATGAGGTTAAAGATAAAGTTTTTCTTAAACTTTACATCAAAAAAGCCTCCTGTGAGCTCGATTGAACTCACAAAAGGCTTCCCGATTCCACTTTCATTTCATATCCCGCAAAATTTAACCCTTCAGTCGCGCAATCCCACAAGCCATGCCCACAAGGCCTACACGCTAACTGCTGCGCCCCAGCGCTGCAAGGTTTCATCAATCATTTTGCTAATTTTGGCATTCATATCAAATTTGATATCGGTGCTGCCTTTGAAGGTGACAGCAAGCTTCAAGCCGCTGCGCCCCAGCAAATGGCGGTAGCCTTCACTAATCTCCTCGCGGCATTCGGGATGGCTTTCGCCGATCCTTGCCAATGCTATAATCGTGAACGATACATATTGGAAATAAAGCTCGTTGGCATCCGCCAAAAACTCTTTATTTTCGTCCTCATACGTCCATTTTCCTGGCTCTTCCTTCAAAATCGATACCAATTCCGGAATAATTTCCTTATCCCCTAATAAGCCGAGCAGGAAAATCGCGGCATAACCCCGCACCTGGTTGTACTTGCGGCTTGTTTTCGGTACAAACGGATCCTTCTCCCGTACCGTCTCTCTTAGTACCGGAGCCGCCTTGGCGTTACCTAACATCGCAAGCGCAAAAGCGCTGTGCTTCCGTAGATGCTCCTGCTCCGTTTGGAGAGCCCATTGCTCAAGCTGCGGAGCCATGCTGCTTTTTAGACGGAAGGCTGACCATATCGCAAGGCCAGGCTTGATGCCGGACAATCCCGTCTTGATCTCTTCAGGATTCGTCAGCCAGCTTACGATTGGATTCGTTTCGTCAGCATGGGACAAGGTTTCCTTGAACCGAACCTCATCCTTCTCGGATAAGCAGCCGGTTTCCCGCAGCAAGGCGGTCAGCTCGGTATAAGGGACATCCTTGAGTGGCAGCTGCAAATGCACGGAAAGATAGGCGGCATAGGCAGCGGCTTCTCCGCATTTTTGCATGTCGCGCTTCATCCGTACGCAAGCGGCCATATCGTGGTCAACAGCCAAGCAACGCCCTGCTACGAGCAGGCCGTCAAAGCCTACAGGAATTAACGCGCCGAGCGGAACTGGAACTGTAAAGTTGAAGCCCCACATGCTGGAGGCGACAGTCCAGCGCTGCTGGAACTCGCTCTCAAATGCTAGGTCCTTGCTATGGTTATCCGCATTAGAGTAGGCGAAAAAAGCTGGCTCTTTCGAATATTGCTCATTCAGGAAGCCCTCTAATGTTACGTTGTCTTCACCTAATATAAATCGCCCTTCCCTAATCCCAAGCAAAGGGGCAATCCGCAGCATCCGGTTCTGATCCTCATACACCGGCCTTAGATGCGTGCGCAAGGTCGCAGAGGAAACAATCGCTTCAGACACACTAACGGCATCGCGCGGGTCGACATAGCCTGAATCGGTATAGCGGTAGGCTACTCTGCCTTGCTCCAGATGTACATACACATTCGAATACGGCTGTGCCTGCCCGTCAAAATCCCGTCCGCCGCGCAGCTCGCAGCCGGCCATTACGCATACATCCGCATCTCCAGTGCCATCAATGACGATAGCGCTCTCTGCTGTAAATCTGCCTTCCGGCGAAAACCATTCGATGCCGCGCACTTTTTTTCCTTCAAGCAGCACACCGGTTACCGTACTGTCAAAGTGAAGCGTTGCTCCTGCCTTTAAGGCTTCTTGCTCAAACACATATTTTTTTGTATCGCCATTAACGCCCTTGGAGGCTGTATAAATATGCTGCTTCTCCAGCTCCAGCGATTGGTCATCGATCGATTCGCATAATCCGCCCTTGCTGCCGAAATAATAGCCCAAAACCGAACCAACCGTGCCGGTTCCGCCCATGCTGGTCAGGCGCTCGATGCCCAGCACGCGCAAGCCCTTTTGCGCTGCGGCAACAACAGATACAGCACCCGCGGTGCCTAATCCAACCACAATTACATCAAATTGCTGGTCGGCCTGCCCGCTAAACGGCTTACGGACAGCCTGCCCCTTATAGAGTCTTGATATATCCATCTTCGATGACCTCCTTCGACTGTTGAGCCTGGTAGCCTTGGTTAAATGCCTGTAACGGATGGAGGCTGCCCTCGGACGGAAGCCAAGACCAGTTAGCCGCAAGCTCCTGCGGCCCTTGCGGAACATCCAGCCCAAACGCGCTGGAGGTAGCCGCAAGCGTCCATGAAGCAAGGCTGTCCGGGCGTGTACGCCAATATTCCTGCAGGCTATGCCGTGCTGCCGGCCAATCGGCTTCCGCATCGACGGTAAAAGTCAGGACGCGCTCGGATGGAAAACGGCCCTGTACGATTTGAGCCCGGTCGCCTGGCGGCTGAACAATCGGCATCGCCGCCTGCTCAGGCTGGTCTGTAGATAAATGGGCACTTATTCGCTTGGCGCCAATCGGTGAATATAGATGATCCGGCTGCGAAAACCGCCGGCTGGTCGTATCGATAATCCGGTCTACGCGAATCGTTTGAAAACCGGAGACATTGTAAAGCATCACCTCGAAGCCTTCGCCTAATGGGCGCACTTCTACGATCTCGGTTAAAAAAAGCACCTGCAAGCCTACATCTTGAATACGCTTGCATAAAACCGCATGAGCCCCTGGCAAATGAATCGGCCCGCCTCCCTGCTTCATCAAGCTGCGCTGCACAAGCTCTTCATGCAACGATTGTTCAAACGGGCTAAGCTGAATTTCAGCAAGCTTGCTATCAGCAGAGCCTGGATTAAAGGTTTCGATAAACTCTTGGCCTACACCTGCCGACCTTTCCACTACAAGCACCGGCTGCTCAGCAGCAAATGCTGCCCCCAAACCGGCAAAGGTTGCCCCGCAAACGAGCAGCGGATAATGCGTTGTTACAGCTGTCATTACGTCATCCCTCTCTTTTTCACATTCAATTTAACCGCATAAATCATTTAGCATGGATAATTAATCAACTAATATCTTCATTATACGACCATATGAAAAAGAGTAAATGGAGGAATATATGGAATCCATGGATTATTGTTTACGAATTCCGATACTCACTTGGCGACATCCCGATCTCTTGGCTGAACTTGCGGGCGAAATATAGCGGATCGGTATAGCCCACCTCTCGAGCGATTTCTGACACGGGCGCTTTGCTTGCAGTAAGCAGCTGCTTGGCACGGTCTATCCTCAGCTTCGTAATATATTGGACAACCGAATAACCGCTATACCGTTTAAACAAAACCGAATAATAGCTCGACGATACCGCAATCATTTGTGCCAATCCATCGCGCTCCAGCTTCTCATGGAAGTTTTGTTTAATATGCTCCATCGAAGCGGCAATGAGCCTGGCATTCTCATCCTGCTGAATTTGCCCATACCAATCAGACAGCTTCTGAAAAATATTGAGCAGCATGACCCTTGCTTTCCATTCGAAGCCCGCATTTTTATTGGTCCAGCAATGAAGCAGGCTTTCCATAAGGACGGGCAGCTCCTTCTGCTCCTTGCCAATAGACATCATCGGGGCAAACGGCCAGGCAACCGCATTGGCCTCAAGCGGCATTCCCGCCTGCACAGGAACTACATAGGGCTGGTAATGCACAGCAATATAACATAAAGTATCATCCGGATCCGAACGCAAATGAAATTGTTGGCCAACGCAAAAATGGAACACATCATCCCGCTTAAGCGGATAAGTTTGGCCCAGTATCTCCAAGGAGCCTTGCCCTCCAAGTATGTAGCAAAAATTATTCATGCTTGCCGCTTTACGGACAAAATGCTTGCCATTTGACCAAAACCGCTGGTCCCGGCGCAGTACATCTAATATATTCGGGAACAACCGGTCAAAATAGTCGTGCATACCCTCACCCCATCGGAATCCTAATTCGTTGATATATTTATTATATCCTAACTAGGGACTCAGCGCGGATTCATCAGGCTTTGACAGCAGCTCTGCGACGGCGCTGGAGCAAACGATCAAAATGGCCGTTATCGTAGTTACTACCATCCCTGTATTGATGGTTATCAGGATAGAAAAAGCAAAAAGGAGAGCTGCGCCCTCCTTTTGCTAACCTAACCAATGAAATACCTTACCTTTCGCCGATTCATTCGGGGTTACAATTCCCGCAGGCAACATCCCAGCTTGGGGACTCCCATCAGGAAGAACCACCGTTGCCGGCCCATCCCCAGAGGTGTTCTTCAGCTCCGTATGAAGGCTCGCCCGGATCGAAACATTCGTACCCTTAGGAATGTACGGATACAAGTCCTCGATATCTGCATTCGTCAGTCGGATGCAGCCCAAAGATAAATTGCCCCCGATTGAATCAGCATCATGAGTTCCATGTATAGCGATTGCGCCCATGCCGAGGGCAAAGCTGCCATATACATTCGGTTGCTTGCCTTTAGGCTCCTTCACTCTTTCTGCAACAGTAAAGCTCCCCTCCGGTGTGGAATTGTTAGCTCCCAGCCCGACTGTTTTCTCCATCAGCAAGGTTGAGCCGGACAGCAGCTGAAGCGAATGCTCGCTTTTTCCGACCACGATTCGAAAGCGCTCAAAGCCCGCCCTCTGCGAATGAGGCAGCTCTGCGAGATTAGCGTAAAACATATCGCTAATCTGCTTGGCCAATGGATCGAACACCCATCCGCCATCGCCGTTGTAGGCTTTGGTGATTTGGTTGGAGCCCGACCGCATTTCATTGGGGATAAAGCTTAAATAGTTGTTCGGGTAATCCGCTGCCAGCTTATCCAGGGTTTCTGGCGGAACGCCGTTATCGGAGATATAGGCCTCCAGCGCCGTACGCACAAGATTGGCCCCCACCTCCGTTAGCGTGGTTAGCCTTCCATAATCCGCATTAATAAAGCGAATTTTCACGGTTTGGTCATGGGAAGCATTGTATTGCGCCACGACAAATGCCTTCGCTTTTTGCGTTTCGTCCGTCAAAGCAACTGCTTGCTTTTCTGGGTTTTTACCACTATAGGCGACTCCGTAAAGCCATATATTTTGCCCATGGTTGGCTTTAGCCAATTCTAGCGCTTTGTTATACAAATCATGCTCAATTTCCTTTTGGGGCTTGCCATAGTTCATGTACATGATGAAAGGCATATCTACGGTTTCATATGTAATTTCTTTGCCTATCCCCCAAAAGCTAAAGGTGGAAACCGTTGTGGAGATTGCGTCCTTTGCAAAAAACAGCCCCCAAAGAACAACGTTCAGCAGCAGGAGCAGCAGCAAGATATTTTTCCAAAATCGGGGTAAACCACCGCTTTCTTTATAGCTAATAGGTGGCTCATAGGCCGCAACCGGAAGCGAAAGGGGCTCTTCCTTTTCCAGCCTACGAATAGCGTTTCCAGAGGAAAAATAATAAGGGGATGGGTAACTCCTCCTGCATGCGTTGTAATGGAAAACCGCTTTATCAACCGCGCCCTGCTTCTCAAACTTTTGACCCAGCCTATAATGCGCTTCTGGGGAATGCGGATCCAAATACTGGATCACCTTCTCATAATACAGCGGGTCACTGCGGCTTATATATAAATTTTTAGTAAGATGCACCATCTCCCCATCCAAATGATTTTTAAAACGGCTTCGGGTTTGATCCACGCGAAAACCTCCATTTCTGCAAACCAGCTTTTGCAAAAAGAACGCGAGTAATGGTTTCTGGTTACCTTTTGATGGCTAATCCTGGATATACCCATTCAATTTTTGTGATACAATTCGTATCATTATATGCACACTCTTTCTATAGAAACACCTCCCGCTTCATCTAATTCAACCAAACCACATTTTACTTTTGCAAAAAACCTTTCCTATCAGCATTTATGCATGCAAATTTCTAGTTGTATAAAAATATTACGATACATTATGTATCTAGTCAATATGTTTATTGTACATATGAAAAAACCTCCACCCTATGGGAAGAGGTTAGCATAAATGGACAATCTCGCCTGCCATTAGTCCCAAATCCTTAAGTACTTCCTGTACAATTCATCCAAAATTTCCGTGGGGTCGTTCTGTTCCCCTTGAAATGAATTCGCATATTCTGTCATTCGAAACGTCTCTAGCTGAATAAACTCATTGATGACATCAATACGTGGCTCTAAATCCATCTCATCGCCGAACATTTTTTTGTCGAGCAATAGGTCCATCTTTTTTTTAAGCTCAGGCTTACCAGCAAGCAGGTCCTCGACCAATTCCTGAAATAAAATCGGTGGGTTTGTGTTGTACTTTTCAATCCACAAGCATGCTAATATCGGCCGCAGCACGTAGAAATACTTTTTGATGTTCACATGCTCACCTTGCAAATATTTGCGAAAGTTTCCTTTTGCCATACTAAGATAATGGTGCATAGAAGCCTTCGGGGAAAACACCTGCTCCTTGACCGCCCTCATTTCTTCCCTGAAGCCATAGCTTTCCTGATAAATAATGCTGGATTCCAGCCACTCCAATAATGGTGGATTCGATTTTCTGAACAGCTTTAGTGCCTTCCTGATATCCCAGCCGTTCATGTCGAGCAGGTCATTGATCGGCACCTCGACCACATCCCTTTTTTCATCAATCGACAAGTACCAATCACGCTGCCTAATGTAAACGAAGCGCACATCATAATCGCTATCCTTGGACGGAAATCCCCAAGCGCGGCTCCCGGACTCCACAGCAAATAGCACCTTGATTTGATGCCCCTGCTCAATCTCTTTCAATTTTTCCAAAATCGTATCTTGCATCGCTTCATGTATCGTTTCCTTCATAGCCTACATCCTTTTCCCGTCAAATGACCCAATGCCTTTTTTTTCGGCAATCGTAATGGTCGCTTCTACAGTCAGCGATATTTATATATGTTATTTCCTTCTTTTAAATACGCTAATCACTTCCTTGGAGGAGCCTTGCTGCTGGTTCGTATCAAAGCAAGAGACTAATTCCCAGCCTTGGTAGCCCATCGCATTAAGCTCGCTATCAAATTCAGTTAAACCCAGCTTTCCCCCCACACGCCTGGTCTCCCCCAAGCTTTTTTTTGCTGCCTGCCACATCTAAAAATCAAAAAAGCCTCCTTATTGTACAAGGAGGCTTCTGTTATTTCCAACAGGTTATCTGGTTGTTTTATTTCTTTTCTTAAACCACTCGGACTTCGGCTTAAGCATCGGATTTTTTTCCTTCGGCTTGGCGGGCTTGGTGGCTGCCGGTCTGGAAGCCTGTTTCGCTGGTGCTGGTGCCTTTGCAGGCGGAGTTTTTATCAGCATCGGATAAGGATGGTCTTCCACTTGAGGGATCGTCTTCCCGATTAATTTCTCAATATCCTTAAGAAATGGGAGTTCTTCCACTTCGCAAAAGGAGATCGCGATTCCGCTTAAGCCCGCTCTGCCCGTACGACCGATGCGATGCACGTAGGTTTCGGGAATATTAGGCAGGTTAAAGTTGATCACATGGGAAAGCTCATCAATATCAATGCCTCTTGCCGCAATATCCGTCGCTACAAGCACCCGTGTTGTGCCATTTTTGAAATTGCTTAGTGCATTCTGGCGGGCATTTTGCGATTTATTGCCGTGAATCGCTTGTGCTGAAACCTTCACTCTGGTTAGCTCGCGCACAACGCGGTCAGCCCCATGCTTCGTACGGGTAAACACCAGTGCCGAAACGATCGACTTATCTTTTAAAAGATGGTTAAGCTGATTTTGCTTGTTTTCCTTATCCACCAAATAAAGCTCTTGCGTGATCCGATCCACCGTAGATGACACCGGAGTAATCTCTACCTTCACTGGATTGACCAGCAGCTCTTTAACCATTTTGGAAATTTCCGGCGGCATCGTTGCCGAGAAGAAAAGCGTTTGCCTTTTGACAGGCATTTTGGCAATAATTTTCTTAACATCATGAATAAAGCCCATATCGAGCATTCTATCGGCTTCATCAAGCACCAGAATTTTGATATATTGCAAATCGACGTACTTCTGGTTCATCAAATCTAGCAGCCTGCCGGGCGTGGCAATCACAATATCCGCTCCCTGCTGCAACGAACGCTCCTGCGCTTTTTGCGAAACGCCACCCACAATAGCCGAACAACGGATATCGGTGAATTGGCTATAGGCATGAATATTGTCTGCAATCTGCAGCGCAAGCTCCCGGGTTGGTGTCAGGATCAAGGAACGAATACGACGATGCGCCGTAGGCTTACTTGGCGACTCGCTTAATAATTGGATAATCGGCACAGCAAATGCGGCCGTCTTGCCTGTCCCCGTTTGGGCACAGCCTAATAAATCTCTGCCAGCTAATACAGCAGGGATCGCTTGCTCCTGTATAGGAGTTGGTGCTGTATAATTCTCTTTACTTAAAGCTTTCAAAATCGACGGTACAATTTTCAAATCATCAAATGTCATGTTGTCTCCTTAATTATGAACCTTATATGTTATTAATCCTTTAACTTGTTGCATCTCTTGTAGTATCCATACAAAATGTTCATTTATGTCGTAACACATAATGATAACATAGTTGAGGGTAAAAAAGAAGAGCTTCATTCTGTAACTAATGCACCCAGCACTTTGGCAATGCTCTCTGGAATGATATAGTTGGCTAATCCGTCCATTGGCGTAGCGCTTTTATTAATCAAAATAAATTGGCTTCCTTTATATAAACGAATCAATCCAGCGGCTGGCTGTACCGTAAGCGATGTGCCTGCAACGATTAACACCTCTGCTTGTTGGATATAGCTTGCCGCGCGTTCCAGCAGGTCCATATCCAAGCTCTCTTGGTACAAAACCACATCGGGCTTAATGATCTCGCCACACCGCTCACAGAGAGGAACCGGTCCTGGCGCTTCAATGATCGACGCCAACGGATATGCCGCCTGGCAGCCCATGCAACGGTTTCTGTGGACGGAGCCATGTAGCTCAAGTACGTTGGCACTGCCCGCAAGCTGATGGAGTCCATCAATATTTTGCGTAATGATCGCCTGAAGCTGCCCTCGCTGCTCAAGCTTTGTTAAAGCTTCATGCGCCGGGTTGGGCCTTGCGTCTGGATAAACCATTTTCGATTTATAAAAGCTATAAAATGCTTCTGTCCGTTCCATGAAAAAATCACGGCTTAGCATCTGCTCCGGTGTATAGCTCTCGTCAGTTCCTTCATTATATAATCCATCAGCCGAGCGAAAATCAGGAATGCCGCTTTCTGTGGAAGTACCTGCCCCTCCGAAGAAAACGATATTACGGCTTTCGTTCACTATCTGCTTGATTTCATTAAAATTCATGCTCAGACCTTCTTTCCATTCAAAATCTGAAGCGCCCGGCTATATTTATCAATTCTTTCATAATCCTTTACAGTGGGGTTAGGGATTCTGTCCAAGTTCATATTATCGGCGATATCGAGAGTTTTTACTTTTAAGGGAAGGCCCCCTTTATCCGTTTGCCCATCATGCAGCTTTGCCGCTAAAATAATGGCTGTTGTCCGTAAATTCCCTTTTAAATTCCTTCAAATTCTTACCTACCATTATACCATAATGGGTACCTTCCTTGACTTGCTCGGAGTAACAATGCAAAAAACCGCCAGATTGGCGGCTTGCGCGAATGAAACGTGGTTTTCAGTAGCTTATAGATTGAGCTTGCTGTGGGACTCTTGGAGGAAATCACGCCCAACAAGATAACGGGGATTGTTACTTTTTGACGACATTAAAGTTATCCTCGATGAGCAGCCAGTTCTGGGGAAAGCTTAACCCGAGCTTCCAATAGCTGATACCCCGAAGGTTTAATTCCTTTAATAAATCAAACTTTGCTTGAATGGACCTCGCATCCTCAAACCAAACGATGTGGGTTTTGCCGCTATCGTCCCAATATGTGAAATGCGGAGCCTGTGCCACGTAATCGTACTGAATTGCAACCTGTTGCTTTCTAGCTAAATCGATAGCCTGTTGTGGACTTAACGCTTTGGCATAGGTACCCCCAGCCACGTAGGGCAGAGTCCAATCGTATCCATAGAGGTTTTGTCCCATCATAATCTTGGAAGCAGGTATTTCCGTGAGCGCATATTCCAATACTTGCCGAACCGGACCGATGGGGGAAACGGGCATGGCCGGACCACCGCTGTACCCCCATTCGTAAGTCATAATCACCACAAAATCGGCAATTTCTCCATGTGCACGGTAGTCATGAGCCGTGTACCATGCGCCAGTTTGTGCTGCGCTGGTCTTGGGAGCGAGTGCCGTTGACATCAAGAACCCCTCTTGATGAATGACATCTGCTGCTTTACGTAAGAATCGATTATAGGCCTCCCTGTCCTGTGGACGCAAATGCTCGATATCAAAGTGAATATCCTTGAAATCAAGCCGCTTGGCTGTTTGTACGATCTCATTCAATAAGGTATCCTGCAGTTGTTCGTCGTTGAGTAGAGCAGCTCCAAGCTCTGCACTAAATTGTTCTTCCAGATTGGTCACGACCATCATGAGGGTCACGTTATTACTTCCCGCTATCGTCTGGAGGTCACCCAGAGGAGGAGCCTTCAAGGTGCCGTCGCGTTGGATACGGAAGCTAAAAGGAGCAAGATAGGTAAGATGAGGGGCTGCTTCCTGGGCTGCTCGAACCAGTGGGGGCGCAACTGTTTCACCACGGGGCTCGATGTAAGCATTAATCTCGGCATTCCTGGTCGGCCTCGGTGGAATATATAACCTCAGACCTACGCTTACAGGTTGGTTGATAGCTAATCCGTTTACCTCTGCCAGTACCTGTGGAGTCACCTTGAATTTACGGGCAATGGTATACAGGCTATCGCCTTTCTCAACCCAATAATATTGACCAATAATCGGAATCACTAATGCCTGTCCTACGACTAACGAATTTTCCACTGAAAGCTCATTTGCCTCTGTTATGATTTGAATACTTACACCATAAGCTTTTGAAAGCTGATAGAGCGTCTGACCTGGCTGCACAACATGGATCTGCATGGCGGCCCTCCCTTAAACTTTCCTTATTAAACATATATGCTTCATTATCAAATAGATGTTTGTCTATATAAATACTTCGCGGACCAACTGATAAATGGTCACCTCGGACATGATATCCAAAGCGACCTTATTTTACAGAAATCCGCAAATCATGTATGTCTAATCCACGACCAAAATAGGTCATCATGTTGGAGTCTGACTTTACCAACAAAATCCGATAAGGATGGTTAATTTTAAGAACGCCATTGTTGATGGATAGCACTTTCCTCAATAAAATGGTAGAATAGTCCAATCGTTATGAAGGTCAACCCAAGAAAAAAACCAAGGAGACATCGCTTATGGATCTACTTTCATTATGCAAATACTGCCTGAATAAACAAGGAAGCCGGGAGGATTACCCTTTTGGTGACGATGTGCTTGTAATAAAAGTCGCTTCAAAAATGTTCGCATTAATCCCTCAGGATGAGCATCAACTAACCATTAGCCTGAAATGCGACCCTTTTATTGCGGAAAGCTTGCGAGAACAACATGCTTCGATAACGCCGGGATATCATTTAAACAAAAGCCACTGGAATACCATCCTGATCGATGGCTCTATACCAGAACAGGAACTATTCAAAATGATTGACCATTCTTACGAGCTGGTTTTTAAAGGTTTGAAGAAAACAGAAAAAGACGCCATCGTTCAACAATAAAGCGTTGATCCCGGCGTCTTATATATACAAAGTTAAAATTCCCCACGATATAATCCAATAATGTTATTCCAATAATAATTAAAATATGGATAAGAGAAAACAGCCAATATTCCTTACGCCTAGTTCTTCCTCGGAATACCAAATATTTTTTTATTACGTTTACATATGATTCCCTTTAAAATCCCCTCGTAGTTAGTTCGATTATCATACCAATATTCACCAAAGTAGTATATTAGTCGAAATATGCTGCGGTTTCTCTAATCTGAACCACCCAGAAGCTCGCGGTTCTCATTTGATGTAGACGGACGAGAGCATGAGGATTATACATTGCGTTAGAAGTGGTTTAGGCGTTTCAACGGTACCTTGGATGCACAACAATAAATGGATTTCTCCAGCCATCAGCAGTATGGTCTCTCTAATACTGAGAGCAATTAGAAAACTGGATTTAATTATTTTGGTTCTTTAAGCCCCACTCACACAACTCTTCCAAACCCGGTAATAATGTTTCCGCTTTATCTGTGAGACTGTACTCGACTTTAGGGGGAACTTGAGGATACTCTTTACGTTTCACCATACCATCTGCTTCCAATTCTTTAAGTTGTGAGCTCAATGTTTTATAAGTAATAGCTCCTATCTGTCTTTTCAGCTCATTAAAACGAACCGGTTGGTTTTCTGCTAGGAGATAAATAATAACCATTTTCCATTTTCCACCAATAACTGACAATGTATAACCAAAAGGTGTATCTTGAATATTTTTAATTTTACCTTTATATTCAGCCATACTCATATTTACACTATCCTTTCTGGTAGTACCTATCAAATAAGTGCGTACTATTTTTTTATTTGCGTTCATCATATACTAACCTTACTTTGTAAGTAAAGGAGAGAAAAAAATGACTAAAACAACAATACGTCTTTTAATGCCACAATGGCAAGGGGGAAACAACCCTAACTACTCTTTTGGAGCCGAACTGCTTGCTTGGCTAGCACCGGACAATGATCAACCCCTTATTAATGTTCCAGTTCAAGCTTATGATGGAACTCCTCTTGAAAACGAGAACGGTATGAATGGGAGAAAACAGCTACTTGAACAATTAAAGTCTGCCCATCATATCATTGATGCTCATAAGCCAGATCGCATTGTCATGTTTGGTGGTGACTGCTTAGTCGAACAAGCCCCATTTGCCTATTTAAACGAACGATACGGTGGCGAATTAGGCTTAATTTGGATCGATGCTCACGTTGATTTAGTTAGATATGTTGGATATGATAACGGACATACATTACCTCTCGGGAATCTTTTGGGAGAAGGAGATGAGGAGTTCGCAAAACTTGTGAAAACCCCTCTAAAACCTGAAAATGTCTTTATCGCGGGATTAGAAGCTCTTACAGAACAATCAGAAGCGTCTCAAAGACTAGGTATAGCTCCTATAGAATCAGAAACAGAAATGATTCAAAGGCTAGGTATTAGAACTGCTGGAACTAAAGAGTTACTGAACAGTACTGAATCTATAAAAGAGTGGATTAAAGAAAGTGGAATTAAGCACCTAGCAATTCATCTTGATTTAGATGTGCTTGACCCAAAGGCATTTCGTTCTTTATTATTCGCCAACCCTGATGTACCAATAAATTATTCCCCTGAGGGAACCATGCAAATACCTCAACTACTTAATTTGATTAAAGAACTATCTGAAGAAACAGATGTAGTTGGATTAGGTATAACGGAGCATTTGCCATGGGATTCTATTAAATTGAAGAATCTGCTTGGAGAAATACCTATTTTAAATAAGTAAAGTCATAAACGAAATTATCATAAATCATAGAACAATGATCTGCTTAATCATAAAAATACACTCACGTACTTTGTGTTTGCGAGGGTGTATTTTTATGTGGCAGCAAGTGCAAAGTAAGCTGGGGCTGGAGCTTGAAGAAAAAGGCGAGGCGTTTCCCAAGCCATATTCACCTCCCGCCTTTCAATATAAAAAAGCCTATGCAGCAGAGGCATAGACGGGTTATCATTTTACATTTAACTTGAGAGCAGTATTCTAAATGTCAAGCATTTAAACGTTTACGATTTTGGTGTGCGAGCGTAAGCAATGCTACATAAATAGGTTGAAGATTAAATTTTTTCCCAAACTCGAACTTATAAGAAGCTACTTGAATATTTGTGGTCCTATAGTAGGGGGAGGTAATGTACTGAATAGTTAATTCACTGTCATCAAAACCTGTTCCACCCGTCTCCATAGTTATCTCATAGATTGAATCCAAGTGAATAGAAGCAACTCTCGTTTTTTTACCAGTGACACCTTGATGGTCAATGAATATCAACCTCTCATCCGTAACCATAAAAGTATCTCGGATAAGCTTAAACCCCATCTGTATTTTCTCTTCTGGCATGAGATAACTTCCGTATTGATTTGAAAGCTCTTGAACGGATACTTCAGAATAGTTACCAAACAAACCACTTAATAATCCAGCCATCTTTACACCTCCTAATTTTTTCCTAGCCATTATATTCATTCGACATAAAGCCACATATTTCCTCTCTATAAAATAAATGGATCCATTTCATAACTCCCCTTTCTTACATAAAAAAAACGCTTCACGGAAACGATAAAATGGGATTCCTTAAAGGAATCCCAAATCGTAGTATCCACTCTACATTAGTTTTTCATCTATTCGTCCGTTGTTGTAAACCACTCTATATTTTTTGTCGCTAACAGTTTTTTCTGCCCTTGGAAGGAGTCATAGATGCTGAGCTTGTACGTCTTTAAGGTGTCTAAATGGAAAATCAAATCCAGATCACGTTCGGTAATCCGAAATTTTTCTTTTTTGCCGAGTCTTATTTTATCATCGTTTACAGCCGGATCAGAAGACACTGCTCCCGCAGGTGTACCGGATTCAACACTAGTGCTATCAAAATCCTTGAAATCAAATTCCTTCGTAAACGACTTATTACCAAGCTCATCTTCGAATGCGATTACAAGCTTGCGCCCCTCAGTATTGGCTTCCATCCGCAAATTATTGACTAGCTCATAATCAAAAGTCAGCCTTAATTCATTACGATCTAACCATGTATTAATGCTGCCTATGGTTAACATGTAAGGAGCTAGATCGACTTTGACGAAGTCCTCTTTGGCAGTGAAGTTCTCATTAGGCAGCCAGAATGCAGCTGCATTGACATATGCATCCGGTATGGCATCCTTCTCCGTATATTTATCCTCAGTAATAGCCTCGCCAATCATCACATGCATATTCGTTGTCGGAAATGCCTTGGGTAATGTGGCTGAGAGGAATAGCAGTGCGCTTCCGCCTGGACCTACCTTATTCTTGATCTCGGAGATTACCGCAGGATAGACCGAGCCATCTACTGTTTTAAACTGGGCAATAAGCTTGGATACATCCGTGAGGCGTTTCTCAAGATTGGTAGCCTCCATTTGTACAGTAAAAATATCGCCAGTATCACCGGAATAGGTGTTTACATTCAACACTTTGTAGCTGGCGCTGCGTCCGACACTTGTTTTGTTGTAAGCTTCTCCTACATTTAAATAAGGCATGTTCAACAGCTCAGAACGATGGGTAAACTCCAAAAGCTCTTCTTTCTCTGTTTCTCCTGTTTTTTCTTCTAATACAAGCTTGATCGTCGAAAATGGATACGTATAAGGCAGCTTACCGATGAATTGAAAATTAGCTCTTGCTCCTTCGGGAAGTCCGATCATTTGATCCGTCTTAATTAACTTAGCATCCACTTTGACGTTGTCATCAAGCAGGTAATATCCCGTCAGGTCAGGAATGGGAAACCTTTGTTTAGTAAGGTCAGGTTCGCCGTCAAAATATCCTGGTCCTCCCATGGAAGCCTTTGGAATGAATTCAGCTTGGATGTATAGGTACCCGCTTTATTCGAGAAATTGTATTCGGTTCCTGTATCTACACGATCCGGTTCAGATACAACGGGCAGCTGAAAGTAAGCGATTGGAAGATTCAGATTTAAATCAGCTGCGTTCTGGATAATGACAAGCTGCCAGCCTTCTGTGCTAACTGAGATTGGTACGGAGCCCGTCAGCTCGATTTCTTTGTTTGCCTGTGGATTTATCGCCAAATCCTTCAAACTCTTGGCATCTAGGGGGTACATATAGCCTTCCCCTGTTCGCAGCAGAAACTGGTATGTGGGGACAACCGCTGTGCGATTTCCGACGTTTTCCATATTCAATACAACGGTTGGCGAGTAATTTTTCTCATTTTTGGTCATGAATACTTTCTTGATTGAGCTTTTCATCTGTGTTCCTGCCATATGGATTGTATGGGACTCAGTTACAGGGGTTATGATGGAATAATCCTCAGGTACAGCAACCTCTCCAAGCTTGTGTTCAAAATTAGGTTGGCTGAAATCCCATTTGATCACCTCAAATACAAGATCCTTCAGCTCCGTCGTTTCATTAACCGTTGCATAAAAGCTGATATCCTGCACGGACTGCGGCGTAATTCGGTTTTTGTCCTTATCCTGCGGCAGCACCTTCACAGAAATTTGATTGCCTGACTGTGTGCGCATACGAACCCAATAATCAATAAATAACAGGTCGCTGTTCGTTACATTGTGAACGCCCAGAGTAAAAGCTACCGTCTTACCGCTTTGCTCTGTGAGCATGGTGACATTTTTCAATTCGAAAAAACTTCCCTCTTGGATCTCAACCTGCCCTAGCGCTGGGGCAGATCCTGTAGTGAGGGTTCCTGCTGGATTACTTGGTGGAGATGTAGTACCGCTGCTACCGCTACTACTATTGCTGCCGCTCTCTGCAGCAATAGCTGGAAGAGCAGTACCGAAGGTTAAGACTGCTGCCAGCAGCAGGACGACGGTCGATTGTTTGTTTATGCTCATGTTGAGTTTTGTCCTCCTAAGTATATTCGCAGGAAAATGGCTTACCATCATATTTCCTACTCGTTTAAAAAGGTTGTCGCCTTGTTCTGGATCAGCTTGGCTACTTCCTCCGCAGACTTTTGTTCGCTAAAGAATGATCTCGAATCATCTCCTATAATTGAAATCACTTTACTGTCCACCTCCGCATAGTTATCAGCTGTACTAATGAGTTGTTTGAACTGAGTAAATTCTTCGTCCGACACCTTGGGTGCTTTCCCGTCTGGAAGCTTGTACGTTCCATTTTTAACTTGTTCCTGAATGTCGTTCAACTGCTTCTCATTCACAGATTTAAGCAGTGAAAACCCTTGTCTCTCTTGCAGGGATTGCCCTTCTTCGGATAACACGAAGGCAATAAACTTCCAAGCCTCCTCTTTAACCGAAGATTTGGCTTGAATGGCGAACTGGGAAGCGGTGACAATCCTCGTTCCACCTGTTTGTTCTGGTTTTTGCAGCAGCTTCGGATTGGAGAAGAATAGATGCAGACCATTGATAAAGTCTGCCGGCGATTGCAAAACGGTAGAATAGAACATTTGCTTGCCTACATCCGCCGGTTCCGATGTCATGACTTTATTATCGTACATTTTTTTAATTTGTTGCATCATCTCCAAGAATAATGGAGAGTCGAACTTTGCCTTTTTCGCTGTATGATCAACGAACTCTGCGTATTTATCCACAATCATTTCTTGAAGGAGGAGTTCCGGCGGGTCATTCGCTAAAGCGTAGCGGCGTTCCTTGCCGCTCTCACCCAGTTTCTTCGAAATCTCTTCGAACTCCTTCCAGGTCCAATTCTTATCGTCCACATTCGTGTTCTTAAGAATGTCCCCATCGCCTACGAACGCCCGCAGGAAGAACCCGAAAGGCATGGTATACATACCTCCATTCAACTTCAATTCATCCAAAATGTTCATTTGCAAATCGCTTTTATTCAGTGTTTTGTCTTGCTTCATAGACTCATCCATGTTCAGGAGAAGCTTTTTGCTCACATAATCGTCGATAGGCAAGCTGCTTATTTCAAAGATATCCGGACCTTTCCCTGATAGCAGCGCTGTATTCGTCGTTTTTTGGTATTGTTCATAATCTTCTGTGACCTGAATTTGCAGATCGATGTCCGGATACTTTTCTTCAAACTTTTTCGCTATCGTTTGATAAAATGCGTTCGGTCGTTGCATAGACAAAGTAACGACTCTTTGCCCCTCTTTGGTTACCGGTTTCTCCGTACTTGCCAATTCCTCGCTACCTCCAGAATTGCATGCAGTCATCATTGTCATTAAAATACCAATAAATATAAATAGCCACTTTTTCATTGAATAAGTTCCTCCTATAATTTTATCATTTACAAGCTTAACTATTGCAGACGAACACGGTTTCCGTCTTGTAATGGCTCACTGCTCTCCAGAATAATCATGTCGACCTCATAGATACTATCCGTTTGGATCATTGTTTCTTTGCCATTCGCTTCACTGGACTGAATTCGGACTTTACGAGCAACAAAGATATTGCCTAATGCCCCCCTCTGCTCGTCAATTTTATAAACAAACATGCCTTCACGATCCTGATGAATCGCCTCATTGGATATAACTAGTCCCTCTTGGTGTGAGCGTTTCTCGAATTTGATCTCTGCCTTCTCACCCCCTTTCAGCTCGGAATCATTGACACTAACGCGAAGAGCCTTCTGCGGAATCGTTGGGGTAAGCCTTGCTTCCTCTCCAGATACGCTCTCGGTGCGCGGTTCTGCATTCGCCACTTCATCAATCGTGCCATCGATCATACGGGCCTGTTGTTCTTGGACAGTATGTACTTCGACCTCTATCTTCTCTCCGATTGAAATCCCTAAGCTGGACAACAGAGTTGAATCGGCAGAAATATCGAATCGATAACCTAGGCTGCTGTTCGCAATAAGAATATCTGGTTCTCCTGCTGATGTTACCCCTTCAAGGGCATTCAATTTCGTTATAATACCATCGAATGGAGCGATCATTTCCTGTTGGTTTGTCAGACGGTCTCTCAACTCGTTAACCTTACGTTCCTGCATGCCTAGATCAAGTTTTTGCGTTTCTATATCGCGTCTTGCATTCCGAATTTTGAGTTCATCTCCTTCCATGGACGACTGGATGAACTGATCTTGCATATTCTGCAGCCCGATTTTCTGCTTGTCCAAGTTGGTGATTTCATCTTCCATTTCTCGTTCAACAGATTTGCTGTCATAAATGATTAGCTGCTGCCCCTTCTTCACACGATCTCCTTCTTTCACGAGAATCTTTTGGACCTTCAAGCCAGCAGGGTTCGCTAATCTCGCTTCGGCGACCGGTTGCAGCATACCGCTACCTTCGATCGTAAATAAAAGACTTCCATTAGCCGGCTTTTCCGTTCTCACTTTCGGTAATGCCAGCGACTGCAGCGTGTTGCTGAACAACGTAAAAAATAGTAACAATCCCATAAAAACAATGAACACGACTAGAATGGTTCGTTTGCGCCTACGATCAGATGGCTCGTTTTCTAACTCCATATCCCGTCTTTCTCCTCCTAAGAACCTTCCATTGGAAAGTTTACTTCTTAAGCATTGTCTGAGTTTTGTTTAAGCAAATTTGTATCGCAAGCATCAGCTTCGCAAGAACTACCCCTTGATGCCAGACAATTGAATGCCCTCAATGAAATGCGTTTCCGCATACAGAAACAACAGCACCATCGGAGCCATGTAGAGCATGGATGCAGCGAAGGCAATCCCCATTTCACCATTGATCCTGGATAAATAAACGGATAGTGGCTGCTGGAACGGATCGTCCAGAAAAATAAGCGGCTGCTCCACCATGTTCCAATAATCGACGAACAAGAGAATAACAAGTGCAGCCAGGCCCGGTTTGATCATCGGAATCATAATCTTGCAGAAAATTCGCAAATGCCCAGCTCCATCCATCTTGGCCGCTTCGATGTAGGCATATGGAATATCCAGCATGAACTGCCTGAGCATAAACACGCCGAAAGCTGCGAAAATCCCAGGTAATATAATCGCATTCGTACTATTCAGCAGCCCAAGCTTATCCGCCATTATGTAATTCGGCACTAGTGTCACTTGAAATGGCATGAGCATGGTCAAGACATAGACAAGAAACAACGGGTCCCGGCCACGAAATTGCAGCTTGGAGAACGCGTACGCAGCAAGTGCTGCTACGAGGGTTTGTCCTGCGATGACCGGCACTACCATAAACACCGAATTCCAGAACATCGCCAGATATCTGGGGCTGCCCACCAACACCTTGCCATACTGCTCCAAGGTCACTTGATCCGGCAGCAATTTTAAATTCACATAAAGATTGGTTCTCCCAGCAGCCGCTTTGTTCATTTGCCCTATGGGTCCATAATTGATGCCAATTTCTTGTTCGGTCATGAGCGAATTTGTGAAAGTGATCACAATCGGGAATAATAACATGACAGCAATAGCGCCCATGACGACCGTTAACGCACTTTTTCGCAATACTTTGGCAACTAGCACAGCCTTCCGTCCCCCTATTCCATGAACTGCCGATACCGCCGTTCAAGCGCAAACAATCCCATGACGATCAGAAGAATACAGCCCACCATCAAGGTCGCCGCGGCAGTCAGCTTCTGAATATTGAGCGACGTGAACATATTGTTCATATAGTGTTGCATCATGTATATACTGTCATGCGGATAATCGCCTGCGATCAAATACGTTTCCCGAAATACTTTAAACGAATTAATGATCGACATGATGACTACAAAGAACATGGTGGATGTTAGATAGACAATTGTAATACTGCTAAACTGCCGCAAACGCCCTGCTCCTTCAATTTGGGCGGTTTCATAATAATCCCTCGGGATTTGCTGCAGCCCGGCCAAGAATAAAATCACGTTATAGCCGATGTTCTTCCATAAATAAACGACAATGATTACATTTCGGGCCGCATCGGTCTTCATCCAATCCACACGTTCGAATCCGTTGCCGCTCAACCAGGCGTTCAAAGAGCCGTTCCAATCGAACAGCATTTGCCAGATCAGAATAATCGAGGCGACTGGTACGACAAGCGGCAGCACATAGGCAGTTCGCAGCCATTTTCGCAGATATATATTTGTATTCAACAGCATCGCCAAGCCTAAGGACAGCGCAAGTATAAGCGGAACACTAACCACGCTAAAATAAAACGTATTCGATGAAGCCTTTCGGAAGGAACCACTCGCAAGCAGCTCGCGGTAATTATCCAATCCCACGAACTGGCTATCTACCGTACTGTCCATAAAAGAATAGAACACGCCAATGGCAAACGGAATCAGGTAGAACAGCGCAAATCCGACACCGCTCGGTACGAGAAATATCCATGCAGCCGCTGAATCCTTGCGAATCCATTTCTTTAATTTTTTCATGAAACCATGCCAAAAACCCCACTTCTTCATTCCCAGCTTCCTCCTTCCATTCATACATTTAGAATAGGGGAGACTGTTAAAAGAATAAGTAGGATAAATATAAAATTTTCATAAAATGATCGGCACAGCAATTAATCTAGTTCTTTGGATGATTTTTTTTGCGGGAAACGGACTTCAAAAAGCATTCGAATTTAACGTAAGCGTAAAATAGCCCCCACCTTGTGCAATCGCAAAAGGACGGGGACTTAAGTATTTTTCTTATAGAATACACGGCAAGTTAGAGGGAAGGTTTGTTTTTCAAAGAAATAGGTCAAATTGACAAACCGATTCAATCCATTCTCTTTGGTGGTTTCGATCATGCTGTAGATCATGCGCTGGCCTTTGCGCCGTGCGGTGTGTTAGAAAACATCCAGTTCTTTCGACCAATAGGCGTGCGAACAATTCGGGCAGATTCGGGTTGAAGTTTGTGGAGCCTCGATGCTGGCCGGAATTACCCGAACAACAAGGCTGCGAGATCCGCTTCTTTTGCTTTTGCTGCGCCAGTGAAGGTAACAGGCAGCCATTTCGTTGCATCAGCTGAGGGTTTCGTCCATCCGATCTAATTGAAGTTATTTATTTTCATAACGTACTAAGCCGTAGTTCATAAAAATACTGCACAATTGGATGCTTTAACTTCATCTTCTCGGTCATGTTTACAATTCGCTTTTTCCCAACTCGTCTGTCCACCAAAGCTAGAATATTCAATAAGATATCATTGCTCTCTATGCTTTCCTCTATAGAAATGGATAAAAACTTATTAGCTACAACGATAAAATTTGATTTACTTAATGTTGACTGTGCTGACAAAAGCTCCTTTGCATATTCTGATATTTTTCTACTTCTTGCAATTACTTTTAGACGATCCTCCGGAACTATCCCCTTGGCCTCTTTTCTGACCGCTTCAATTTCTTCATTATTGATAGGAATTTGGATATCTGAATCATTCTTAATTTCCAGCTCCGTCTGATACCATCTGATTAAGGTAGTTATATCACTCATATTGAGTATGTTCTTTTTATCTACTGCAATATAACAATGTCCTGCTTTATCAGGTAAATAACGGTAGCTAGTTGCACGGTATTCGACCCTTCCATATAACGCAGGGCAGAGAAAACTCTCCAGTTGTTGCTTCAATTTGCTCCAGGCCATGTAATCCTCCTATGTTCTAGGTTGAGATTTCTTATTTATTAATTTTGTATTGCGGGTGGATAGGCTGGATGTTTATCCAGGGTGATTACACGTAGGATTTGATTATGCAGAGAGGATAAAGCCTTAGTAAAGAAGCGTTTAGCTGCCTGCATATCCCGATTTTCAGATAACATGAAATCAATGATTGCCACGAGTCATTTGTAGGCTTCATCCCATGACTTCATTTAATTGATGTTATCATGAATCAGAGCTTTGCACCACAACCCGACGCAAATGAGCACTAGAGGCACAACAAAAGAAGTTATTTTGTCCACAGCTATAAATTTATTTATGAAACACGGATTCGATCAAGTAACGCTTAATCAGATTTGTAAAGAGATTAATGGGACAAAAACCGCGTTTTACTACTATTTCAAATCCAAGGATGAGTTAATATCTGAATTCTTTTTGGTTGACAATCTGATATCCAATGATGATATTCTGGACATTCTGTCTGACAGTGATTATGCCAATCAGGCCATGAAAGCAATGGAGATTTATGTTAAACACATTGTTCATTCGGGAGTCGAACTGACCAAGGAATTTTACAGGGTCCACTTTCGAAACCAAATTGCGTTCGATAAAGGTAAATCATCGTTGTTGGGCAGCATTATTCCAACTCTGATTCAACGAGCCAAAGACGCGGGTCAAGTGAAAAACCCGGCGAGTGCTGAAGATTTGCATGATTCGATGTGTTATATAGCCAATGGCGTATGTATTCATTGGGCAATCGCTAACGGTGGTTTCGATGTTCTGGAAGAAAGCAGGAAGCGGTTTGAAAATTTGCTAGTAGTGAATTGAGAATCGTTTTCATGGCAATTGGCTAGTATTCTACTCCAGTTGTTTTTGGTGGAGCCCCTTTGCCGCTTCCGTATTATTTCTCCGCATGATAAATAAGCCGTTCCACGACTCCCATCACCGGTTATTTGCAATCTCGCTTCTCTCCCCCTTCTAATCATCCAAAATAAACATCAAGCGATAAATAAACAAAATTTCCGCAAAACCAGAGCACGACCGCTTCAAACCCATCTCAAGAACAAAACCTGTCGCTTTCCCACGCTTTCCCGGTAGCTTGGTGACTTAGGGTTACTCGGCTGCTGTAAGGGTGATTTTCATCCTTGCAGCGCGGATTTGCGGTTATCCTTTGGCACCATTATGAAGTCTAAACCTTTATATTACATAACATTACTTCGGTAATGTTTATTATTACTTATGTATTGACCTTGATTGTCTTAAGTGATATATTTAGCATGCGATCGCAAACAATAAGTCATTCAGGAGGTTTAGATATGTCCATAGAAACCAAAGAGTCCAAAGCGAAACCAATCATCTTGGTTGTCGGAGGAACTGGAACCCAAGGGGGTAACGTTGCACGTGAATTATTGGCGCATGGCCATCGTGTTCGCATTCTTACTCGCCATCCTGATTTGGAAGCCGCACAGCTTTTAGTCAAAGCGGGTGCCGAGGCCGTTTACGGCGATATGAGTATGCCCGAAACTTTGAGTGCCGCTCTAGCCGGCGTCACAGCCATGTTTTCGGTACAATATACAGACCCGAATGACTCGTCGGTGGAACCGCAAAATGCTTATAACCTGTTACAGGCTTCCATTAAAGCGGGAGTACGCCAAGTGGTCCATACCTCTTCCATGGGCTCCGACAGGTTTCCACGCTGGAATAAACATGCATCTATCGTCAGCTATTGGGATCATAAATGGGAGATTGTGGATAATATCCGGAACGCCGGATTCGATTCATGGACCATCCTGCACCCTACCTGGTTTATGGAAAATTTCACCGAAACCTCGGCACAATTTATGAATCCCGAGCTTGAGAAAGGCATCATCTTCAGTGCTTTACAGCCGGATACACGCGTAGATATGATCTGTGGTGCGAATATCGCCTCCTTTGCAAGGGCGGCATTTGAACAACCTGAGCTTTTTCATAAACAAGATATTACTTTTGCGGGGGAATCGCTCACCATGGGAGAGGCAGCCGCGATCCTGACCGAAGTAACGGGCAAAAAAGTTACTTCCGTGTCATTGAGCAATGAAGCTGCCGTAGCAAGGGGACTCCATCTTGGTGTAGTGAATTCTCATGACTGGATGAATGATGTAGGATCTATAGTGGATTATGAGGCTTTAGCGCGGTTCGGGATACCTACGACATCCTTTAAACATTGGGTCGATAAACACAAGGATGAGATCAAGATCGACTAATGTAACCTTAGGGGGAGGGAATGCCCCTCTGTCAAACCAATTAATTTGTTGATCAAATTAACAGCAGAAAGGGCAGGCGAATGATTACATTCAACCTGCCGTTTCCTTATCCTATGTATGACTTCGATTCCCGTCTCTTCTTCGCAAAATAAACGAGAAAACAAAAAATAAAAACCCATTTAATATCGCAGCTATTGCAACTTGGTTTAAATGATATGACGTTTGAATCAGCGCACTGACTAGAACTACGATCTCTTTTTTTTAAAAAGTGAAGAAATTCGGTTATTCCGTACGCTCTAACGATCGCCGCGGACACAAGAAAAGTATCCCTACATCACTATTCACGATGATGTAGGGATACTATTTTTCAAGGACTATTTCGTTGAATCGATTTTTTTAAGCATGTGTACGGGAGACTTTCACTTCTTGCTCGATTGCGCTACCAAACAAGGGTTATGTTGGGATTAGAAATTAAGGAATTGCCCACGACTACTCTCATTGATTAAATATCTGATAATTCGTTTCACTACATAATTTGCAGCTTCTTCGATTGAAAGCTTGCTTGTATCGATTTCGATTTCCGGGTTCCCAGGTGTATCATTTGTACTCGAACTGCCTGCAAGCGGTCCACTTACATAAACTTCAATATATTCTTTGCCAATGATGTCTCGCGCGGTTTCTCGGTCGTTTTCGATCGGGGAATCATTCGATACCAATGCAATAAGTCCCGCATCGTTCATCAATTTTGCAACTTCTGCTAATCGCTGCAAAGATTCTCCCTGGCCATTCCCCAGTAACATGGTATGGTGGCCTGTCGATACCAAACGTTTTTCGACTTCCTTCGCAAGCGTTGATTTATCCGAAACCGTACCGGTGAACCAGAGGGTTAGAGGATTTTGACCTTTTTGCTGAGCACGAACATCTCTGGTGATTTCCGTATCTAGCCCTACCAAACTGTCGGATCCTTGAAGGGCTTCGTCAATGACTCCGCAAGCGGATGTCATATTGGTTACACGATCGATCAGAATAAATCCACCAATGCTTTTATTTTGATCAAAGGAATCAAAAACGATACTGTCCGATAATGAAAATTCACATTTTGCCAATTCATTTTTAACAATGTGATCGGCTGGAACCGTATTTCCAGTATTGATATCGATTTTATTGTTAATTGCCGTCACGGTACCGGGCAGTACTTTCGTTCCTACTTTGACCAAATAATTTTTACCGGGAGTCAGTACGGAATCATCCATCCAAAGAATCGTAGCGCTAAAACTATCAGCTTCTTGGATTTGATCGTCTTTCGTAAATACACAGCCCCGTGAAACGTCGACTTCGCGATCCAATTGAATGGTTACGGGTTGTCCGGCATGTGCTGAATTCCGATCTTGGTCTGTCACTAAGATACGTTTGACTTTCGCTTTTTCACGACTAGGTAGCGTCGTCAGCTCATCGCCGACCGCGATTGTCCCAGCCTCAATCTGGCCTTGGAAACCGCGGAACGTATGGTCCGGTCGAGATACACGCTGAATTGGCATCATAAAATGCTTCGTATCGTTGGCATCAAGAACATCCACATTTTCTAAATATGACAACAAAGGAAGACCCGCATACCAAGGAGTATGTTGTGACTTTTTGGTAATGTTATCCCCTTCTGTGGCAGAAACAGGGATAACCTGTATGCTTTGAAAATGAAATTCAGCGGTCGTTCGGGAGAAATCTTCTTTTAAATCATCAAATATCTTTTGATCAAAATGAACTAAATCCATTTTGTTTACAGCTAATACAAGATGTTTAATCCCCATGAGTGCGCAAATTCGGGTATGGCGTTTGGTTTGGGTAATGACCCCTTTGGTTGCGTCAACAAGAATGATTGCAAGATCCGCAAAGGATGCGCCTACTGCCATGTTACGTGTATATTCTTCATGTCCCGGCGTGTCCGCTACAATGAATGAACGGTGATCCGTCGTAAAATATCGATATGCCACATCAATCGTAATCCCTTGTTCACGTTCGGCCAGTAACCCATCAAGTAGCAAGGAATAGTCAATTTTTCCGCCACGGCTGCCAAGTCGGCTATCCAGCTCTAATGCTCTTTCTTGGTCGGCGAACAAAAGCTTTGCCTCATAAAGCATATGTCCAATTAAGGTGGATTTGCCGTCGTCTACACTTCCGCATGTAATAAATTTAAGCAGACTTTTCATTTTAGAAATAGCCCTCCCGTTTACGTCTTTCCATACTTCCAGCCGCTTCTTGGTCAATAACCCGAGTTGTCCGTTCGGATGAAACCGCACCAAGCGTTTCTTCGATAATGGCATCTAGCGTATCCGCCTCCGACTCGCCACCGCCAGTAAGAGGATAGCAGCCTAATGTGCGAAACCGCATCTTCTTCATTTCAACTTTTTCATGGGGTTCGAGTTTCAACCGATCATCATCCACCATGACCATATGTCCATCGCGATTGACGACGGGTCTTTCTTTTGCAAAATAGAGAGGCACAATATCAATGTTTTCTCTTCGAATGTATTGCCAGATATCTTTTTCTGTCCAATTGGATATTGGGAAGACGCGAATGCTTTCGCCTTTATTAATTCTTGTGTTGAAAAGCTTCCACATTTCCGGCCGTTGGTTTTTCGGATCCCACGCGTGATTCTTATTCCGGAATGAAAAAATCCGCTCTTTCGCACGCGACTTTTCCTCGTCACGTCTTCCACCGCCAAACGCAGCCGTAAATCCGTATTTCTCCAATCCCTGTTTCAATGCTTGGGTTTTCATAATATCCGTATACGCGGCACCATGATCAATCGGGTTGATCCCTTGTTTAATACCTTCTTCATTCGAGTGAACAATCATTTCGATCCCCAATTCATTAGCTTTGCGATCACGGAATTCGATCATTTCTTTAAATTTCCACGTTGTATCAATATGCATGAAAGGAAATGGCGGTTTCTCAGGATAAAAAGCTTTCAGCGCCAAATGCAGCATTACGGAACTATCCTTCCCGATCGAATACAGCATCACGGGATTTTCACATTCCGCCGCTACTTCTCGTATAATATAAATCGCTTCAGCCTCGAGTTGATCCAGATGTGTCATTTCATGTATGGAATCAAGCTTCGGTTTTTGCATGGAAAGGTGCCTCCTTTTAATTCTTACTAAATCTATCGTATTTCTTTATATTCTATCAGATTCTAGCTTTTATGCAAAGTGGTAAAAAGTAAAGTTTTTATATTTAAATTTTCCCACAATAAATATTGGGGACGCAACATTTTGCGTCCCCAATCACTCCACAACCCTTTTTACTCAATCCCCTTATAAATCCATAGAATTTACAAGTTCAATATGCACCCGACAACGATGAACATCTATGGGCATGTTTTATCAAAGGCGGATAAAGAAGCTGCCAATAAGTTCGATCTGATCATTCCATTTAAAAATCGCAAAGAAGCATAAGAACCCGAACGATTGCTGTACCAATCGTTCGGGTTCTTATGCTTAAGGACTATAACAGTTCATTCAAAATGTGCCCTGTTTTATGCTTATTTCTGATGATTTCGGATGAATTATGCCGGTTAGTGTTACATTTTCACACCAACTCTACACCAATGGCTAAAAAATCAATACTATATCACTAATTTAAACCAGCTGTTTCATTGGAAAAACCCTGTATTAATAAGGCTTTTAGGCAAATATTTCATTTCGTACAAGCAACGCAACACACTCCACTTGTGTTGAGACGTAATATTAATCCGTTATTTCCTTATATAAATAGTGATCACTTACTAAATGAAACAATCCTGCGCTACCTTGATTTAATTTGTCGCTTTTTATGAATTTTGATAGTCTATCCAATCCAATTATCTGAACATCCTTACTTTCATGGTTTGGCTTAAAAGTATTTTCCGAAAAACTAGTATCATCTATTCTCAAAATAAAAGAAAGTTCATTTCGAAGACCAACTAAATCAACAACAGTTCCTAAAAATTCGAAAAAGACACCCTTTTCATCCCCTTCTTTATTTATCATTTTTATTAACGATTTAATACTTTTATGATTTAGTATATTTTCAACGGGTACTCCCTTTTCATTATGTTCATACTCTTCTTCACCAAATGCTTCTTCAATAAGTTCTCGAAACAATACTTTCCTAACAGAAAAATTATTTCTTAAGATTTCATCGTCATCACTATTTTCAAAAATTTCAAACCCACCTGAAGGAATGAATTGATAATATCCTGGTTTAGAAGCAACTTTTACAGATCGTTTGATCACTAAAACCTTGTATTGATTATCTTCATGATTACGAAAAACAACAAAAATTTGAACACCTAATAAAGAACTTCTTGTTGTCCCAGTTGTAAGAACATCTTTTTGTGATAAATTATGATGTATAGCCTTTCTTAGTTGCATATGGCCTATTAAGGTATCTGCAGACATTTGATTAATATTATTCAAACCTTTATTATATGTTTGAAATAATTCATATTCAAGTATATGACTTGAATAAACATTTTGCTCATATGTACCCGTTTTTGCTTTAAACCTTAGCATATCACCATTATTGTCTAATTCTATTCTATCCAACATAAATCCTTTGAGGGTAGGCCTCATGATATTATCGCCAACTAAATATTTGTATTCTTTTTGGATAGATGAATTTATTTTATAATCCTCAACATATGTAACCAATTCATTTTGATCATAAATATCATCGAATGGATAAGAAGCTTTATTAGCCGACTTAAAACAAACAACAGGATATTCTGTTTCAAAGGCTTTTGTAAACGGATATTCATTGTAAATTTTCTTCAAAACTATATTCTGCCAATCGATGAATTCCTTACTTTCTAAAGTAGCATAATATTTTTTAATAGTATTAGCTTTATTTTTCTGAATACGTTTTGGTATTATACCTAAAATTGATTTTAATACATTCACTTTTTTCATAGTATATTTATCTATTAACTCATTTACGGCAAAGATAATTACTATTAACGTTACTATTTTGCCTACTATCGGAATATTGAGAATATATTCATTAACATTTTCAAGAATACCCACTAACACACCATCCCACTATCTATATTAGAATCGATCATTGCCAATAATTCAGCTCTTTTTCAGTAGCTGTCCTTCCTTTTTCTAAAATGAAAACCTTCATTATGAAATCATCCACCTATCGAAACTTGTAATATCGCTAACAAAAACCAACCTCCAATCGACTCAGTAATGCAAAAATTTATCTTTTGCCATTTATGAGTCTGCCCTGTCATATTTTGTTGTTCCTTTAGACTTATTCCACAAATCAACTGGAAATTCCTTTTTTCGACAGGTTGTTTCCATCAATATAACCACCAACCCGACACCAGTCTGTCAGCGAGTGTATGTTTGCACAAGAGTTTGTTTAAATATTCCTTTTATGTGTAATATTTGAATAGTATCAGTATTTGGAAACCTTTTTATGATTCATGCGTCTAATACGACACAACACTTGAAGGAGCGGAAAACCTTGAAAATTACTTGCTACTATAGCGATCACTCTGATATGGGCTATATTTTATTGAAGCCAAGATTAGAAGATCAAGTCGATGAGTTTGAGTCGAGTAAGAACGAAATCACCCATCATTTGCAGCCAGAACAGATCACAATCCCCTATGTTACAGATGAAGTTGTATCCCCATACCTTGATCTTATGACCATAGCCGCGAACACATTTGAAGAGGATTATGAAGTAGGCTACGACACTGAATATGGCAATGATATGGACGATGAAGGGTATATTAGTGGTATCGAATTAACACTCTATCATGATCGATTCATTGATCTTGTCAAAAATCAGGTATTCAAGGTAATCCGAACAGAATGGAGAAATAGGGAGTTTCATTTGATTACATTCGATTATGCTGATGAGGTATTTAAACCGGAGAATGTCATTTATAAATTGACAGATGAGGAAGATGCTTTTGTTATTGTTCAGCTTATAGAGCCAAAGACGCTTGGATATCAGTATACGGATGAAAACGATCAGAAACGTGCAGTCGCTTTGTTTAGAGGATTAATTTCAGCAAGAGATGATATTTATCCATTAGAATATTTATTGAAACCACAATTTCTCTTACGCAAAGATGAAGGATACCTCCAAATTGAAAAGAGGCTATGGTGTTCCCCTAGTGACAAACATATATGGAATGCCATATCTTTAGAACACCGCAATAGCTTATTAAATAGCATTAATTGTGATCAATGCTCAGCAAACTTTGATATGCTGGACTGTACATTTGATATGAAATCAACTAATAGTTTTATTGCGAGACTGTATTGCAAAAGATGTAAACATCGTTTTGTAAAAGTCGTTGAATGGGATTAAATTTTTCACAGACAAGCGTATATTTTGATGAATAAGCCTCCCGATTGTGAGAGATTGAAGAAATTGACCAGATACTCTATTCAAGTTAACTAGTGCTTGTCTATATTTTTCGATTCTATTATAATCCTCTTTAGTCGGATTCGGAATTCTATCCAAGTTCATGTTATCCGTAATATCAAGCGTTTTTACTTTCGCTGCAAGTGGATGCATTCTAATCCTATCAATAACTTGTTCGTAGGACTCTTGATTTCTTCGGGTTAATCAGTCAATGGCTTGAATAATATGTTCAGGGAAACCCTCATCTCGCAGCTCATTGAAGGTATGCGATGTGTCCTCAATCAAATCATGCAATACAGCCACAATTCTTTCATCTTCTGTGGTTGCTGCTTGCATGACTCTCATTGGATGGAGAATATAGGGTCGTCCACCCTTGTCGGTTTGTCCATCATGCATTTTTGCAGCTATGATAATGGCCTTATTTAATAAATTCATTCTGAGCTCCTCCTGTTTCCTGAGTATCCACTAGTACCTTTAATCTTTTCAATAATGCTAATATGACTCCCTTATCAATCATTGATGCATACATTCCAGCGTTGAATCGGTCTGCTCGAATAATCGTCGTAAACAGTTTTCTAACTGTATTCAAATCAGCATTGTAAATGAGAGCGGTATTCTGAAAATGTTCCTTAGACTCAGATTGCCATGTCCCCCAATTGAATTTGATGATCATATTCGATTGGTATAATTTCGTTACAAATTCGCTAGCGGCATCATCGTAAGTAAATGGATCTAAGGAAAACTGGCCAGAAGATACCGTATATTTTTTATTGGTCGATTCAAAGTATGGGATATACATAAACAGTACTGCTAGCTGAGAGTCATCATATAGATCTTGATTCATAACGTTCCCTCCATACTTCTTTTAATTTGTTTGATTAATTGCAAAAAGATGTGCCCTCTTGCCAATAAAACACGATCTGTTCATCTAACTTGGTAGGAGTTATTTCAATGCAATCACCTTCTTGTAAAGTAAAAATTTGATATGGCATATTTAAAAGCTTACAAACAATCTTTTGACTATCAGGATTATATCGCTCTACTCTGCACCATACTTCCTCTGTTTGCTTGTTATCTCCAATTAAATACACTTTTACATCATCGGGAAAATCGTCTGCTCGAATCAAGTCAAATTCATCCCTATTCCTAAAATCTAATATAAATTCATCTTGATCATAATAACGATCTGTAATCTCACGAGCTCGTTCGATATCTTGGTTGTTTATATGATGGGATAAGAACGAAAATTCGCAATCACTGATATAACCTGACCGCAATATTAATAAGCTATCGAAATTCTTTAATAAAATAGGTTGAATAATACTATGCTTCATTAGCGCATAACACGTAAATACAAAGCTGAATCCACATTCATGATCGATATAGCCTCTAAGTATGATTGCATCGGATTTGGGTATTTCATAACTCTTCTGAACAAAATCAAACACTTTCTTATCCCAAGTTACAATGAATTGTCTATCCAAATTGCGAAAGGATACTTCAGATATTTTCATATAAACCACATCTCCTCAAGTTCATATTCTATATATTACCATACGCAAGAGGTGTAAGGTTGTCAGGAAACATATGTTTGCATACAAAAAGCGTTGGTGGATGTACATATCCTTCCAACGCCTGTATTTATTGATCTAACTGAGCTTCGTAAACATCCTCCCGATATATCCTTACCACGCACTCCACATGTGTGGAGACGGTAAAAGGGATATAATAATTTGCTGCTGATATTATACTAAGTAAATTAAAACGGCTATCCTGTCATCTTTATTATTTTTGTAATTTCTTTTTCTGCTCTTTAATTACATTTACTGGGTCCCCAATGAATATTTGTGTATGGGATGGAACTCCTTCACGAATTTTGATAGCTAGTAAATTTAAATTTTTGACCAATTCTAACTGTTCATTTTCTTCAATTTGAAATTGAATGCCGTATTCATAAACATCGCCAGCCTCAATTTCGTTAATCCAGGCAATATTCCCGTGAAGCTCATAGGCTTGATTTAATATTTCCGTCTTAAATTTCAAAATAATGTCATCATTAACAGGTAATTTGACTCCCATTAAAAACTTCAATCCACCTGGACCTATATTAGTTATAAACACTTCTGTACTGCCCAGATCAACCTTCCTTCCCTTAAACATGGAAATGGTCATTCCTGCCACCAATGGATTTTTAAGATCAACCCGAAAGTATCCTCTGCGGTTTGCAATCAATTTCTCTTGTTTTGTCTTCAATGATTGAGTTAATAATTGTTTATTCTTCAATAAATGCACAAATTCTTCTGCATCAATAGGACGGCTGAAATAGTACCCTTGAATCTCGTTGCATTTTTGTTCCTTTAAAAAGGTATATTGTTCAGCATTCTCTACACCTTCAGCAACAACGTTCATTTGCAGCGCTTTGGCTAAATTCAGGATACATTCAATAATGCTTTTATTAACCGGATCATTTAGAATCTCCTCAACAAATGATTTATCAATTTTAATCGCATCCAGAGATAAACTTTTAAGTAAGTATAAAGAAGAATAACCAGTACCGAAATCATCAAGTGAAACTTTTATTTTCCGTTTCTTTAACTCAACCAGCAGTTGGGTCACTTCTTTTTCATTACTAATGAAGGAACTCTCTGTAATCTCAATTTCTAACCGATCCGGCGATATTCCTGACTCTTCAACGATTTCATCGATAACTTGTAATATATTTTGTTTCAATAACTGTTGTACTGAAAAATTGACCGAGACTGTGATTGGAGGGAGTCCCATGTCTTGCCACTCTTTATTTTGTCTACAGGCTTCACGCAATACCCATTCGCCGATGGGAACAATGAGTCCTGTTTCCTCTGCAATTGGAATAAACTCTGTTGGAGAAACAAGTCCCCAGTCAGGATGATTCCACCTAATTAAGGCTTCTGCCCCAAGAATTTGTGTAGTTTCGGCATCTACACGAGGCATATATTGTAGGAATAGCTCCTTTTTCTCTAATGCTTTTCGAAGATCGTTGCCTAAAGTAAATTGCTTAAACGATTGAACGTTTAAAGAAGAGGAATAACATTGAGCTTGGTCTCTTCCCTGCGATTTAGAAAAATAAAGAGCTGTATCCGCATTTTTGAGTAAACTCTCTACAGTCAAACCATCGAAAGGTGAAAGGCTGATACCAACACTCGCCGTTATATGTAACTCGTAACCTTCAATAATAAATTGTTCTTTGGTTATTTGTATAATTTTATCCGAAAGAAACATTACTTCACTATGACTCTCCACTTCGGATAGGACAATACAAAATTCGTCACCACCAAGGCGATAAACTATTTGACCATCATCCAAACAGTTCTGCAACTTATTTGCAAATTGCTTTAGCAAAGCATCACCAATAGAATGTCCAAGAGTATCGTTAACTGACTTAAAACGATCCAAGTCAAGTAACAGCACTGCTAGTTTCTTATTATAAAATTGAGCCACTATTAATTGTTTGTCCAGTTGTTCCTCAAACATCCTTCGATTTGGAAGATCGGTTAAATAATCATGGTAGGCTAAGTATTGATTAAGTTCTTCCGTTTTCCTCCGATCTGTAATATCCAAAACAGTACCTACAGTCGCTATTTTTCCCTCATGAAGTACTTTCGTATAATGAACCTCCACTATAATAATAGTACCATCTTGTTTTATCGCCCTGTGACTGAGGTTCTGAATGGATTGTCCTTCAGTTAGAGCTGAAATCCGACTAGCAATGGCGACTCTATCATTGACATCTATTGTCTGCCCTACATCTAGACCTATTAAGGAGTTATAACCTAACATTCTGTCTAATTCCGGATTCGTATATACAAATAGTCCATCTTGGGCAATAAATACGCCGACTATGGACTGTTCTACAATACTACGATATTTAGTTTCCGCTTCTAGAAGAGATCGCTCCATAGCTTTTTTTTCTGTAATATTTTTAGCTATCCCATAAATGCCTACAAGTTCTTTATTTATGATGATAGGAATATTCGTAACAATAAATTCTATAATTTCTCCATTTTTATGAATACCTTTCGTGTCATAATTTTGTGGTAAGAGTGTTCTTACTGTATCCATAAAGTATTTTTGTGTATTTTGCAAAGATTCTGGTTCTACAAGACGCTCGAAATTCACATTTAATAGCTCATCTTTTGAATACCCAAAATTCTCTTCAAGTGCTGAATTACATGATAAAAAATTCCCTCGAAGATCAAAGGAGAAAACAGCATCCGGATTATTATCAAATAATGACTTATAATATTGTTCTTCCTCATTTAAACGTAACCGAAGTTTTTTATTCTCCGTTATATCCTGGATTGTACCTATTGCACCATACCACTCGTTAAACTCATTGGAGAAAAATTCAGTGCTCTCGACAACATATCGTACTTCCCCATTCGGACGGACTATTCGATATTCAATTTCATATGGTGTTTTAGCCTCAGCAGATAACGAAAATGTTTCAAATACTCGTTCTCGATCATCAGGATGCATAAAATCAAAAATTTCTTCCAGCTTTACCGTTAGATCATTATCGAAACCGTATATAATAAACATTTGTTTAGACCATGAAACCTTGTCAAGCAATTGGTCATACTCCCAATACCCCACGTTGGCTATTTTTTGAGCTAACTCAAAGCTCTTACTTTTTCTTTTAAGTATTTCAATTAATTCTTCTTTGTTATTGGTTGTTAAAACTTCGTCTTTTTTTATATTATATTTCTTTTCCATTTTCCATTTTCACTTCCTTTTTCTATGATGCCATTTTACATAAGTTTGTTATTATAGAAAAGCAAAAGACACTACCCTTAGATAGTGTCCGCTCTACTTAAGGGTAACCCGGCTATCATTGCAATTTCTGCAGAAGACCCGTGGCTTTGCGCCCCTATCTTTCGATTAGGTTTGCTATTATCCTATTTTTTTGATTTATTCAATAAAAAAGTGTTATGGTACGATTTGTCAAAATCAAGGTCCTATAGATACATATAACACGAAAATAAGTTCATCATTAAATTGTTCCAGCTAATCCCGCCGCGTATCTTACTTGACGATGTGCTATAACTACTTTTTTCCCTATCAATCCTTGGTTTCTGATTTACCTTAACAGGTATCCCTAAGAGGTCAACCATAAGCATGATATTGGCTAGTGTACTTGTTACAGAATCTACAAGATACTTTAGCACTTAAACCAAATATACTGTTAATGATATACTGAATACTCCTTAGGATTTACAATTTAGTGGAACCACTATTTAATACATCTATTTTTGAATAGCTCAAATTACTTCTAAAGACCCAGCCTATATAAAGAATAGTAATATTGTACCACAGTTATGTAATATTTCGCAGTATATATTGAAAATTAGGGGGAATTGTAGAAAAAATAAATCACTAACCAACTTGCCATCCCCTCCCATCAAAATTAACATACGCACACTCAAACATCGGGAGGGGATGGTACTATGGAAGATTGGCTGAAATGGCTAGTGAAAGGTTTACACAAGAGGTTTGATGAACTATCACTAACTGTCGAGTGACAGGAACATATCGCTCTATTGATCGAGAAATCATCAATAATACTATCGGATTTGAAAAATCAGGTGGAATCGGCTCTTGGTGTTTTATTAGAATGGGAAGGTACTGTTCAATATCAGCATTCGGCTGAAAAGGAATGGCTTTATTTGCGTGGAATCAAGGATGGCATGGGGATGGTCAAGGAAATTAACCGCTATCTAAAAGAAAATCGTCTGGAGTTTTAACGATCAAACAGCATGGACTTCCCATGCCATCTGTCTTATCATCTATTCATGTTACAGGCTGGAGCCAACCCTTTGAGTTCTTCAATCTCCAGCCCGCTTTTCAAGGTAAATAAATAACGCGTTGGTGAGAGAATGGTTATCTTCTCTACCAACGCGTTAAATAGTTCATCGTCAAAATGTTCAAGTAAATCCTGCCGCGCATTCATTACCTGTATAATTTCGTTTACTCGACTCTTGATTTGAGCTTTTTGATCCATATCTTTCTCAAGCAATATTTTCTTCTGCCGGAGCTTATCCAACTCGGAGGTGATTCTGGCGTTTTCCTCATTATATACAGTCTCGTCTATATTATCCCGAAGCTTCAGGTTAACCAATCCCTTGAGATCCGTTTTTAGCTGTTCGATGCTTTGCTCTACTTTTATCAGCGATTCATGCCCTTCTCGCTTGGAAAGTATCGCTTCAATATTAGCATTCAATGTTCGTATAAATCCATCCTTGTTTTCATGCATCCGATTGAATATTCGTACAAAAGCATCCTGCAACACATATTCATCCACTGCTTTTGCATCGCAAGCATCTTTGCCTTCATTGACATAGGTTCGGCATTGCCATACGACTTTCTTGGAAATATTATTGCTGTTCCATGTTCGCCTTTTAAAATTTGCATCACAGCAGCCGCAAAATACTTTACCGCTAAACGCATACTTGCTGGAGTATTTCTTTCGATCACCCATGATATTACCCTTGAGGAGTGCGCGGCGAACTTTTTCCTTCTGTACAGCCTCGAACATTTCCTTGGAAATTATCGGATCATGATTGTCCTCGATCAAGTATTGCTGTTCTTGACCATGGTTCTTGACCCGCTTATGACTTAGAAAATCGACTGTGACTGTCTTTTGCTGGAGTAAGGCTCCATAGTATTTCTCGTTCGTCAGAATAATAGTAATGGAGGAATCCCACCACTTATCGCTTCCAGTTACCGTTTTGATTTTATCTCGCATCAATCCTGTCGCAATCGCCTGATAACTTTTACCCTCCAGATACTCCTCATAAATCCGGCGTACTAATTCAGCTTCCTTTTCGTTAATAATCAGTTCGCCTTCCTTATCCTTATCGTAGCCAAGAAATCGCGTGGTATTACAATGCACCTTTCCGTTTGCAAATCCTTTTTGAATGCCCCATTTGGAGTTCTCCGATATATTCCTGCTTTCATCTTGGGCAATCGAGCTGAAGATGGTTAGAAATACTTCCCCAGAGGATTCCAGCGTGTTAATATTTTCCTTTTCGAATAATACGGCAATCCCAAGACTCTTTAGTTCCCTTACATATTTTAACAAGTCCATCGTGTTCCGAGAAAACCTCGATATCGATTTTGTTAGAATCAAATCGATGTTACCAGCTCTCGCCTCTTCAATCATCCGTTTGAATTGTACTCGATCTTTGGTGTTCGTGCCGGATATACCTTCGTCAGCAAAAATTTCTACCAAATCCCAATTTGAATTGCCTTTAATATGTTGTGTATAGTGCCGGACTTGATTTTCGTAGCTTTCACGTTGTTCCTCAGAATCCGTACTGACCCGACAATAAGCTGCTACTCTTTTCTTTGCTGTTTGTGCGATCCCATCGACTAATTCCAATGATTTAATCGGTACAACAACAACCTTCTTCAATACTTTACCCATACTATTCCCCCTCAGATATATTCCTTTTACTGTCACATGTTACGATTACTTCTGCACATCATCAAGTCATTTCTGCCCATTTTACGGGCTTTTGAAGGACTTTTTATTCAACAAATCAATCTCGGCAAACTCTTCATCGGTGATTAAATTTTGTGATTTCAGTTGCTTTAATAGGCTCACGCTGAGCATGTAATCAATTGATTTCTTCATATGTATAGGCTCCTTTTAATTGAAATAAAAAATGGCCTACCCGAGTGGGCAAGCCGATATGTAAGAATGTTAAAATAGACTTTTGAGCTGAATCGTCTTTTCTAATGTGATCGTAGGATCGCTCGTAAGCACGGCAGTCAATACGATGTATTTGTTGATATATCCACTACTGCTGCCACCCTTCATCGTTGCACTGTTTCCTGTACTGGCTGTGATACTTCCCATAATCGGGGTCGAGTTATCTTGGTTTCGCAAACTCCACTGTACAGACTGATCGAACACTTCAGTTCCATTATCATAAATGTGGCTAGTGTAAGATGTACTTTGTCCAATTTTAATAGTTGGATTGCCTGTTAAGGATATGGTGTATGTATGAGTCATCGTTTCAACAGTTTTAATCTCAATAGCACCCTGAACATTGGGATGATAGGTTAGCTTCGCGGTAATTGTGGCTTCTCCAACTTCAATCCCCATCACCTTACCTTGGTTATCTATGCTAACCATATTTGGATCGCTTGATGAAAATGTAATGGATGGATTTGATATAGGATCACCATCATCCGTAACTGTACAGTTCAATTGTAAAATATCATGAATCATTACATTGGCTGACGATCCATTATCTATAGTCAATGCGTATGTATGAGAGATTTCATATTTCCATCGGTCTGCCATGTTATTTTCCACATCATCATATGGAGTAGAAATACTGCCCAACGAGCAGCTTAGTTTGATGATTCCATTAACGGTTCGATCAATGCCTTCCACTTTAAATGGCTGGTGTGTATTATAGAAACGTTGGCTAAGTGTAATAGCTCTTGTATCCGCGTTGTCTTGGAGATATACATGGATGGTTCCTTCCGGCATCGATATCATTATGCCAGCGTCAACAGAAAAGCTTTTTCCCTCTACAATGGCATCAAACCATTTCACATTGCCATTCCAGTTAACGGCGATGGTGTAATTACACTTTCGAATCCTGCTGCGATACGATTGTCCATTATGGTCAATTTCGCTTGTTATCAAATATCGCGCATTACGGTAATCAATAAAATCGCCAGTTTGTATTGGAGTTGCTGCGCGGATTATCTTTTCATCTGCTGCTGAAATCTTATCGACCGCATCCCGAATGAGAGCAGTCTGCTGCACACCGTTTATATGTATAAGTTCACCTTTCTCCCGAAGGAAGAAGTCCATCATCGGTTCTATACTTCTCGTCATTGTCATCCCCTCCTATACAAATCCGGCTTACAGCGATATAGATATAGTTCCATATGGTCGCTCCATTCTTTCAAATCCAATATGATGTAAACTTGATGATCAATCCGTATATATCGGCATAGTTCCAGCTCGGAGTGTTTATCGCAAAAGGCTCGATGCGTAACTTCCAGCGAAATATCGTCCTCAAATGTATAGTTTTTTATGTATGGCTGAACATCTCCACAAATCGTTTTTATAGTCGTCAAATTTACAGATTCTAAAATCTCCAGTTTCGTATCATTGAACATGACTAATACCCCACCTTAATTTTTGGCAATGGGAGAGCAAATCGAATGCTCTGCGGAATACCCGATTCATAAGTAGCACTTCTTTCTCCTTCACGTTTCTGAGCTATTCCCTCGGAATCTTTATTTTTGTAAAGGTACATGGCATAATCGACAACCACATCATCATATATCGTGGGTAGAATATCTAGGTTACAATAGCCAAGGATAATGTTATTGGCTTTCTTCAAATAGTGAGTGAGGATATCAACCCTGGAAATATCAATCGACTCGATTCCCAATAGTTGCTTCAACAATTCCAATTGCTCGTTCATTTTGCTTGCTCCTTTTCAGGACTTTTCACGTTTTTAGTGATGACTGTTTGAGGCGACTCTATTACTTCAGCTTTTTCTAATACCACTATTTCATAATTAGCGTTCTTCTCTAGTCGTTTAATTAATTCCTCATCTGTTACGTCCCATTGAATTCCAGTTTCTCTGTTCTTGAACCACATATATTCCACCTCCATTAAATTGAGAAAGGGCATCCAGTTAAGGATACCCACTTGTTCTATGTATTTTTTAATTAAGATTTATTGGCAGTCAATACAGCAATGGCTTCTGGCTTGATACACTTAGCTCCGAAAACTTGAAGTCCTTTGATCGCATCAGAAAATTGCTTCTCTGGACGGTAAGCTTCAACCGAATCTACTTGACCAGCAAAAGAGATTGCACTCTTATGTCCAGCAATAATTTTATATTTTACACCTGCTGTATTCGGTACATTGTTCGATTTATACACTGACATATTATCAATACTGCCGACAAATCCTGTACGCATCACATTTGCATCCTTCGTATAACGAGGATCTTTGATAAGTAAGCCATAAAAATAAGCAGGAACAACAACAAAGCGATCCCCTTCCGGCACATCGTTTTCATCCAAAATAACACCCAAATCCACAAGCAAATCATAGGCTGTTGCTGAAGTCGGAACGATAGGCGTTGTATCATTTCCGATTGTATTTCCTGCTTTTACTTCGGTATAAAATCCTGCGATGTACTGATCCACCACATTCGCCAAACCATAAGATGCTTCCACAATACCTCCACTTAGCAAATCCACATTGGCTTGAGCTGCATCGACATCATCCACGGTAAAGTTATAAAATTTTGCTTGGTCGATGGTTAGCGTCTTTTGTGCAGAATCCAACTCCTGCGGATTGCCAATTCCAGTTGCTTTATCATACGTACCAATAGTTACTGCTCCAATCGAATTAATTTTAACCGTTGAGCCTTGACCAGCGATCAAACCTTCGTAATCGGTATTCACAATATTTCCATAGACCAAATTCTTCTTAAAGCTCTCATTTAAACGTGCGCTCCATATTGTTGGAATAAAATTTGTTACTGCCATGATTATTCACCTTGTCCTTTTCATTTTTTATTGTTGTTTTGTAATACTAGTTTGACTTGATCCCAATTCTTGTTGATTTCATCGGAGGACATTCCCTTGATAGCATCAAGTGTGAAAGTTTTACCTGTTGAATCAGCAGGAGGTGTATATCCATCACCTTTAAGCCTTTGTTCAACTTGTTGCTGAACCGCCAATTGAAGTGACTGTTCAAACGCAGTCAGATTAGCTGTCGTTGTCGATTCGTCTGCACCTATAAAAAAATCCACTAATTGTAGTGGAAGTTTCTTTTCAGATGCAGTTTTAATCGCTTGACTGGTTAGTCGTTCACGCTGCTTCTCTAGTTTCATATTCTCCACTTCGGCACGAAGCTTCTCCATCTCGATTTCTTTTTCATCTTTGGCTGGGAAGCGTTTCTTAATCTCAGCATCCAACAATCCTTCAAGTTGATTCGCTTTCCACGTTTCCAGCGACTTGGTTGTTCGTTTATCTACTGTGCTATCGAACCAACTCTTGGCTTCCTTATCGGATTGAATGAATTGCTCGATACCTTCAACGTTGATGGGATTCAAACCCTGAAGATACGCCTTCACTTCATCTGTTGTGCCATTTGCTTCGATAAATTGTTTCACTTGTTCCAAATCCATATTCATCTTCTCCTTTTTTGTTACCCTCTCGACTCCTAGAAACCGAAAACGTAATTCTTTTGATGTAGTAGTTTAGTGTCATGCTCAGGACAATGATGTTGTGCTTTAGAAATCGCAAAAACGAGGAAAAGGTACAAACATACCAACTCCTCATTTTACCTAAATTTTTGCCTTGATTTATATGGTTTTTGGATACCCCTAAAGAACAACATCAAGCTTGTTTTTGTCGTATCTCCCGCATCCATAATTTTGATTTGTCATTACGGATTCTTTTTCTTACATTTCTCACAATAATGCTGCCTATTTGAATTCGCCTCAAATGTAGTCCCACATTTCTTACAATTAACCTTTGGCTTCGCTATCTGTCTATCAACATGCATATTCCGTTCTAACTTATAATCACGTTCCAATTTCTCATCTGTTGGTAGCACTCCATTTTCAAAATATCGACAGCTAGGAATAAGGTTGTCCTGATCAAAAAATGTACATGAACCATCCTTCCAGCAACAATAATTCGAGATCCCATGCCTCTCTCCCAGATAAGAGGCACAGTTATGTTTGACGAGTTGTTTGATCTTGTTTTTATTCTGCATGTGTAGACTCTCCAGTTCCATCAGCTAATCGTTGTTGTTCTGCATGGAATTTGTTTAGCTCAAGCTTCGGATTCTCCACAAAGGGAAGCAGAGTAAGTAACGTTTCCTTCGAGCAGACATCTTGTAACTTTACGATAACATCAGCCAATCCCACCAAATCCGTTGGAAGATTTCTCGTGAATTTAACAGCGATATCTCGATAATCATATTGGATGCCTTCTTTCTTCTGTAGATAGGTAAAAAAGTTTCGAAGCCTGTTCTTAATCACTTTCTCCATCATGGCCTCACGAATGGCTACTCTATTTTCTAGATTAAGCAGCTTATTCCTTAATGCTAACGAAGACGTATTACTTGCCCAATTCTCATTAAAATTCACCTGATCCATCATGTCATAAATTTTATGTTCGAGATTATCCAGTTCATTTTTAACAAACGAATCATTGATCTCCTTTATCAGCCATGTTACTTTACCACCAACAGGAACCTGGATGATGCCCATCTTCTTCATATTCAGTAAATCTTCTTCTTCTAACTTGGCGTTCTCAATAACCAGATAAGAATTACGATGATCAGCGATTTCATTTACCAAATCCGAATTAAGCGCATTATAGGCATCAAACAAAGAAATCACATCTTGGAAGCCGCATTTCCGCTCAGTATTCGCTGGGCAAGAAATGACAGGTACTCTTCCAAAGATGTGATTGTGTTTGCCGATATATTGGAGTTTTGGTGATTTACTCTGCTTACTTAGACTATTTTTCTTATCGCCTATCAATTCATAGTGTAGGATTTCGTTATCCGTATATACATCCAAGTAAACTTTATCATCGAATCGGTGGGTAAACTTGTGAATAGCCAGCAGTACATTACGATCTGCTGTTCCATCCTCCAACACATAAGCGTTAAGTGGAGTTAATACTGTTGAAGCGAACTGTCCATCACTATCCAGATAATTCAGTTCATAACTTTCACCATATATTTCACTCTGCTTCCGAAGATTAATATTGTGTTCCTTTTCCCAATGGCTCATGTTCAGATCGAGCTTATGTACGACTTCATCATTATCTGATTTGGAAACGTAATTCACTGGCTTCCCTAGTATGTACCCCACTTCATTGTCAACGAATTTCCTTGGATAATTGAAAATCAGCTTTCGGTTGCTTCGGCTTTCTTGCATAGCATAGTCTTTTAGAATGGTGTGATCTCCATTGTAATAGTTGGAGTATGTTTGCTTGGTTAAAGCTATTTGATTCAATTCAGATAGACACTGTATAATTAGTGATTCATTTACTTGCATTGCTTCGCTTCCTTTCATAAGTAAAAAACCCACACCAATTTTGTGAAGGCATGTTTGTAAACTGAGATCATTTTAAAGCAATATTCCATTCAGGCTTATATTCCTTTATTAGTTGTACTTCCATATCTGATATAAACAATTCATCTTCATATTCTGCAATCCATAACTCAATGTTATCACTGAATTGGTTAATGATACTATTGATGTGACAATTGGTAGCTTGTCCGTCTAAATAACAATTTTTAGGACTTATATTTCCGTATCCAGTATTAATTCTTTTGTAAAAACTATCTTTGCAGCGACCTATATACATTATCGTTCCATTCACTGTATATGAGTATAATCCCTTTTTATTCAAAACAGATTTATCAGTAATTTTAAACTTGCAGTACTTTTCATCCCCATATTTATTTAGAAGAAGTTTATAAAAGCTATCCCCCTCATTTTTTAAATAAAACAAAAAATCTCCAATACCATATTTCAAGAAATTCGGATATTTATTCATTACATAAGTTGAGAATTTTAAATATCTTGGTTTCTCCAATGTTTCCAGTACTGATTTGTTTTTCAGGGACGAGAATAAATCCTCTTTATTCAAATACTCATATTGAATATGCACTTTTTTAAAGGCAGCATTTATTATGTAATTATCAGCAGTATGAATGATTTGACGAACGGCTGTTTCATGAATTTCATTATTTACTTTTATAGTCCTATGATTGCCAGTAAAAGTGTTCATATTATTCGGGTAATTTTCTTTAACAAAATCTGCTTTTGAATAAAAACTAGTATACCATTCAAATAATTCGCGATATTTAATCTGTTGATCACTTTCATTCAAAGCGTATACAATATCATCCATATTTAACAAGTGCTCCGGATATTCTTTCATAAAAGAAAATTCTCCAACTCTCGTTAATCTTCTAAATTTGTCTCTACAAGCCCTTAAATAATTATATGAACTAGCTGGGTGATCCCCATTGCACCATTGGCTGATTCTCGCTGATTGCACTGACTTTGTACATAGCTTATCTGCTAGTCGTTGGATATCAGATTGTCGCAGCTGAGCTTCTCGATTCTTATTGTTCTTAATGACTACCTCATCGTATGTCATAATTAATGCTGCCAGCCAAACCGCACCATGCACATCACTTACTTTTACAAGTGTATTCACAGAATCACTCCTTCATTAAGGGATTATAGCACAAGTACTCCTCTAGTAAATCAAGACTGTGATTGTTGTGTTATGTTCATATTTGTGATTGGACATTGTGTTTAAAACAACAAGTTCCGATCATAAAACTTAAGACTTTTAACGGATTGGATTAATTGTACGGCACCATATAAGCTGTCTGGAGCATCGTCATATTTACAGTTTCGATTGTAATCCTTCATTTGGTTGTTATAGCGAATATTATCTACATTAAACAAGATATGTCCCTTTTTGACATCAGGCTCTAAACTAATAATCCGCTCATGCTTCTGTCCTCGACTATTCACACTTTCAACAGGAGTAAACTTTTTCGCCTTCCAGAGTTCCTCTTCAAACTTCTGCTTCATGTAACTTTGTGCTTGAATCGTCTCAAATCCAATCTTATCGACAGGAAAGAGGAGCAACTTTTCAACAGCCACTTGGAACAAATCATCTGGCAGCAGTTTATACACGTTACCGTCAATCACATACAACTGTTTAGTCTTACGATGCTGACCTAAAATAGTAATCGCTGAATAATCGTTCTTCTTTCCAGCTTTGATCGCAGGATCAATATACATGGCAATCTCCATCTCTTCAAACTCTGGCAATCGATCCCAATACATGATGTTCTGAAATATGTAATCGTCCGTTGAGCGTGGATCATTCTGAAGCTCCTTCTGAAAACTATTAATTCCCATAGCTTGACGTTTACAAATTAAATAATAGTACTCAAGATACTCCGGCCAAAGTATCTCAGTACCTTCCAACATCTCATATTTATGGGCATTAAAAAAAGACAGGGCTGTGTTAATCCTATCCTCGTCTTGAAGGTTGTTATATTGGATTTCCCATTCTGCCCATAAATCATCTCGATCCGAAAATTGGACAACTGCTGCTTTGCGGATGCTTCTGACTCCTGGTATCTTACCCTTGAGCAAATCAGCCATGATATCTTCTTCATTTAATATTGTGCCGCAGATGAGAATATTAGTGTCTCGCGTTCCGATTGGCAAAACCACATCAGTGAATGTACTTTTAATCTGATCACGTTTGGTTTCCGATTTAGCAGTATCATCCTTGAGCAAGTCATCGAGTAAAACCAAAGTTGGACGATAATGCTTGTAATGGATACCTCGTAAGGAACCGTCTACTCCACGAATCATAATACAGGAATCTAAGCCACTTTTACTCCTTAGCCATATTTCATTATTGTTCCAACGGCTACCTTTGCGGATTCCGAAATCTTCAATCAGCATCGTATTCGTTTCAAGTTCATCTTTGATCATATCCAAGAAGGGGAGGGCAATAATTTCTGTTGCCGATATTATGAGTGTAAACTGCGATTTATCATAGAGAGTCGCATACAGTGGAAATAAAAAAGAACTGATCGTTGACTTTCCGTGTTCCCGTGGGAGTCCGAAAGCCGTTATCAGTCCAGTATTGGAGAGCATATGTTTTAATTCAGCAAATAGTTGACGATGAAATTGGCCGAATTGGCGGTCGAAATATTTCGGGAAGTAGCAGAGAGCAAAATACTCGATATCCATTTCGGCTATAAGTTTTCGTAATTCCGAGAAAGTGAATGCTTCGATTAGTTGCTTCATTTTTTGCGGTTTGAAATGCTTCTCCATGTATTGCTTGAGTAATTCGGTTTGGCGTTGTTGTTCTTGGTTTATCATATTATTAATAATGCATTTACTCCCTTCAACTTTCACCTGAGTTATAGTTAAAAATAAAGTCTACGTTGAATCACCATCCCCCACTATCTTCCATGCCATCATATGTATAATTATAAAATTGTATGTTTCTTTCAACAATAAACCAAATAAGATCAAAATTTCTGTTTTTATAATTTTGCTTAACCTTCTGCAAAATATCAGTTGAATAACTAAGAATCTTTGCACTTAATTGGCTAATGTCATTGTATTGTAATTCCTTATCATCTTCATAGACAATCTTTAAATCTGATAGTGTTCTAAACCCCGATGCAATCCCCTCGATTTTCTTTTGTATTATATTATTCATCGTATTTTCAATTTGTTCCAAGTCTGAAGAGATAATATAATCAGTAATATCCTCTTTTCGAGGGTATCCCGGAACTATGCCAGATGCATATATGTATGCATTTTCAAATCGATCTTTATAAAATCTAGACAATTCATTGTGAATACTGTGATTGCAACCATGTTTAAATTCTTGAAACTGATTTTCAATCCATTCTTTTTCTTCCAAATAACTTGATGAGAAACCATCAATTAGTTCTGTGTTTTTTTCTTTACATTCCTTAAAAAAATCCTTATCATTATCTTTTTCCTTACCTTCACCCTTTATAGTAATTTTCAAACTTGGAAATAAGTTTTCCAATTTCTATTCCTCCTTTAGTATATTTCACTGTAAAATCACTACAAAAATTTGTATATCCCCTACTGGCGGCTTGATTTTCCAATATAGAAGTACCCCTCCCCCATCAAGCACAAAAAGAGCGGTATCTCTACCACTCAATATTCGCCAATGCTTCAGCCATATCCTTTTCAGTTGTCAAAGTGTAGATATTAGTCGTTGAAACATGATCATGCCCAAGTATTTGCTGAATAGTCGTCAACGGTGTATTCTTCACTAGCCTATACCCCAGCGTATGCCTGAGCATATGAGGAGTCACCTTCACATTTACTCGATTACCATACTTTTTTAAGATCAGGTTGACCGCATTTCGCTCAAATGCGCCGCGCTGTCCGATAAAAAGATACTCTGACTCGCTTTCTAGCCTAACCTCTAAGTATCGAGTGAGTGCTTTACGTACATCTTTATTAATAGGAAGCGTTCGTTGGGCATTCCCTTTACCGAGTATCCGTAATAACCCTTTGCGTTCGCTCAATTCTATATCCTTCAGCCGGATACCGACTAATTCGCTTACTCTGATGCCTGTTCCTATCAACAACTCTATCATACAAATATGCATCCTGTTACCATGTCGGTGAATCTCGTTGCGTAGCTTCCACAAATCCGTATCCTCTAGCCCTTTATATTGCCGAACATCCTTATTCCTGACCGCTTCAACATGTATCTCTTCCTTTATATAACCCTGTTTGAGCATCCAGCGGCAGAATACGTTCATACTGGCTATCTTTCGGTTTATAGTCAGTATCGCTTGATCGCTTCGTTGAAGGATTTTCTTGTACTCTACCCCATCCAATTCGATCAGTTTATCCAACCCATACTCCGTCTTACTTCGATACCAAGCCATGAATGCTAACGTGTCTCTCAAGTAGCAGGATATCGTGTTCTCACTCCGATCCTTACTGCGTAAATGTGCCTCAAACCCCTGTAAATACGGCATTATGCCCCCACCTTTCGCTTGTTTGTCACATCATACCGTTGGTGGGGGAGAAAGTAAACTCATTGCATAACATTTCTTATGCACTCAAAATGGGCTATTTTAGGGCAATTATTGGGCTGAAACTGGCGTTTATCTATCGAATTACTGACGACATAACCTTATGCATCCGACTCTTCGAAGCCTTCCTCAGTGTGACTGAATTCTTCGATAGCTTCATACTCGGCATCAATTACATCAGCTTCTATCATATCAAGGAAGAGTTGCTTCCGTTCGAGCTCAGCAGCTTTTGTATCGATGATAACCTCGCGGCGGTCATTCCATTCATTCGGAGCACGGTTCTTCAAATAGAATATCATCGCTGTCGGATTAGGAGGCTGATGGCGTTTCACCTTCTCAATTCGAGTCTTCTTTTTTCCATTTTTATCCTCTTCAACCACTGTCCGAATTTCCTCGTATTCATAACCAGTTGCAGCCTTCAAAAGTGATTTTTCCACCGTAGATATTATAACAGCCTTGCTCCATTTAACTAATTCAGCAAGCATCGGATGCTTATCAATATACTCATACCAAGTAGCAGGAGCTATACCGAGATTTTTAACAATTACACCACTGTCCACACCTTCTTGGAACCACTGTTGAATTTCAGCCAAACGTGGATATACATGCGTTTCCCATTTGGTCGGTCGTTCTAACGCTTCAGCAAATTTCGGATGCTTCCGTCTATAATCCCCAAGTGTCCAAATGTGAATATTAAGTCGTTTGGCAATCTCATCGTCCGTTAATCCTTCACGCACCCATACAGGGATATCTCTGAGCCGAGGGACAACGAATTGATCATATTTGGTTAGTATTTTTGGTTTGTTCTTCTTCGGTTTATCATCGTTCTTACTCATACATTACTTCGCCTCCAAACAAAAAAAGAGCCATAGTTGGCTCATGAACTCATAAACTCATACCCCTTCAATGTAAAAATATACTCTTTCATCTTCATTTGTTATCCTTAACCATTTTCTTTCCTCATTTAAATCAATCACTTGATAATTAATGTGTGCACTATAATGCAATCTTAATTCATTAAATATATCTTGGTCATTTACAAAAGAAATAATTTTCAGTTCACCTTGTTCATGCAAATATGTACTTTTCTCAAATCGTATGTCTTGATTCGCGATACACTTTATTAATTCGCCATTAAAATCAATAAGCACTAAATTTGCTTTCATTTTATTTTCATCTGATATTCCACATAGTTGCATGAAGCTTTTTAATTTTTGTTCATTTAACTTGATCTCTTCATATTCTAATTGGTTTGCCATTTTATCCACCCCTTTTCTTGTATTATTCTACAAAATGGAATACATTTCCTTCCTAGAATTTTAAATGGGTATCTCTTGTCTTCCTCATTCAACCATTTGGTTTAGTCAGCACATATTCCCTCTGACCTTGCCGACTGAACAACGACCTCTTGATAACTATATCGCTTACCATCTCGAATCAAATATACCTTACTGTCACTACCAATACGTTCAATATACCGATTCACAATCACATCTGCATATTTTTCATCCAGCTCCATCGTATAGCAAATTCGATCTGTATCCTCGCAAGCGATTAGCGTACTTCCTGAACCACCAAATGAGTCGAGAACAATATCGCCTAACTTGCTGGAGTTTTTAATTGGATAGGTGATCAGTGGAATTGGTTTCATGGTCGGATGATACTCATTCCTAAATGGCCGATCAAACTCCCATACAGTAGTCTGCTTTCTATCACTATTCCAGTAATGAGCAGCACCTTGTCGCCAGCCATATAATATTGGTTCATGAATCCAGTGATACGAATGCCTAGACATGACTAAAACTTGCTTTTTCCAGATACAACACTGAGATAATTTGAATCCAGCTTCAATAAACGCCTTCCGAAAATTCAAACCTTCACTATCCGCATGAAAAACATATATACTCGCTCCGTCATCAGCGACTTCATACATTCTAGTATATGCAGCCAACAGAAACTCATAAAATTGCTCATCGTCCATCTTATCATTTTGAATTGTTAAAGCATCTTTCGTCTTCCCGACATATGCCACGTTATATGGTGGATCGGTAACAATTAACCTGGCTTTCTTCCCATCCATCAACGTTGCCATATCCTGCTCACTCGTGCTGTCTCCGCATACTAACCTGTGCTTACCCAACAACCATATATCACCTTTCTGAGTAATTGGATTCTCCGGCAACGCCTCATCAACATCGAATTCATCCTCATCCGGCTCATCGTCCTTATGTAACTCATCAAACAACTTCTCAGCTTCAGAGAAATCGAATCCAGTCAGCTCAATATTGTAATCGTCCGTTTTCAACTCCTCCAATAATCCAGCCAATGCATCAAAATCCCATTCACCTGTAATCTTATTGAGCGCAATGTTCAATGCTTTCTCTTTCGTCTTATCAATATCGATTATCACGCAATCTACTTCTTCGTATCCGATAGCCTTCAATACTTTTGCTCTCTGATGACCTCCAACAATTGTATAATCACTATTACATATAATTGGCTCAACATACCCAAACTCGTTGATACTATTCTTAATTTTCTCAAACTCTGGATCGCCAGCCTTCAAATCCTTCCTCGGATTATATTCAGCATGAACCAGTTGATCAATTTTCAATTTTATAAATTCCAATGTATATTCCCCTTTTCTGTATAAAGCAAAAAGAACCCTAACCATTAGCCAGAGTTCCTGTAGTATTGCTATTCTATTTAAAATTTAGGCATTTTGAACCGCCAATTAACTTGCTCATATTGCATCCGAAAAGCCCAATACTTTAAGTCGTTGTACCATTGCATTTATTCTCAACTCCCATAATTATATTGGCTGCTGATTACCCTTTTTCTGAATTACGAAAAAAAGAACCACACGAATATATGGCTCCGATCAATTACAATTATTAATTGGCATCATATAAATAAACAAATTTTATTCATCGCACAATCGCCTATCTACGGGCTGACAAGCCCGATCATATTAACTCATACAATAATGATTATTGCTTTGAATCCGATTTAGACAGGACATCCAGTTTATCAAACATTCGTTCAATTGATTTTTGAACATTATCCAATCTACCCAGATATAAACAACCCGTTGAATATTTTGCATCATAATAGCATCCTTTTATTTACAAATTACAATCCCTATGATATATTTATTTCTGTTGGGAAGCACCCACAAAGAAGAGCCTTAGGAAAGCATCCTGAGGCTCTTTATCGTTTAATATCGATAGTTCACATGGATAATCATAAAAAATCCAAGTGCCTGCTGCAGAAACGAAGATACTGTTTCTTTGCCCGCCCCACCAATCCAAGGAAGGTCACCTTGGAGTTGGCGTATACGGTGTTGTGTTTAAGCTTTCAATCTATTAAATCAATCACCACATGAATTATATCTATATAAGTTATATAGTAATATTTCGTGTGGTATTCAAACTCAATTATGAGATTATCAAAACCCTCTTTCGTTGACCAAAGTTCGTACTATAGGCCACTTCAATATTTCGTTTATTTATTATCTTATCATTTTTAATCTTGTCCCATAGCCTGTAAAAATTTCTATGGTCATATAAACCTTGGCATAATGCTTTTATCTCATATTCACCACAATTCAATCCAGCTATTTTCTCAAGAATTAAGCTCGCAGCAGATTTATTGAGGCGCTTGTCCTTGTTATAACCTTTCTGCTCTCTTTTCTTTCTCTTCTTCTCCCGTACTGACTCAAATTTGCAATCCCCCTCAATGACACCATTAAGCTGCTTTAGAATCATTTTATGCACTCTATCATTATTATTAAAAATATAAACATCTGCTTTTTTATCAGCATTTTGTTTTCCTCTTCCAATTCTCTTTAAACCTTGGTAGATATTACTGACAATATCGGTTATTCGAAGTTTTTCAAGATCTTCATTTTTAGTGAAACCCATTCCCTTATTTATTTTTTGTATGAACAAATCATCATTTGTTAATTGTTCGCTTGTATAAAACATGTACATAAAAGCGTAGTAAGCAAAGCTTATATTGGGTGTATGAACAATGAAGCATTTATTGTAATCCTCCCAATCATTTTTACCTCTCATTGCTTGAAAATTAGACATACTGATATCCAGTTTCCCCAATTCTTTTGGATGGTCTTTTTCAAGTGCATCTATATCTTCATCGCAACCAATGAGAAATATTTTATCTCCCTCAGATGTATTTTCGTTAATCAGCTTCATCACATCTTTATAAAAGTAATCATTACTATGCTTCGCATAACCTGTACTATTTTGCTTAATAAAATTGATTGTCCAGTTAGCATGATCAAATATTCGTTCGGAGTTAACCACTTCAAAAATATTGGAAGTCTCATACATATGATGAAATTTTGCAGATGCATCAAGTAAGATATTATTGTCCAGAAGGAAATAACCAATTTTATCATTGTAAGTGTGCAATGTCTTATTACAGGCGATTACTTTAGGATTATTATAATATCTTTTCAACATCTCCAATTTCCCAATGACGTGTACGTTACCAGTCGTAATCCCGAACCTATTTTTCAAATGTCTTAAATAGTTTTTTGTGAATCTAGCCTCTTTAATTAGCGATATTAACTCGTTAATACGACTCTCTACATCTTTATCTTCAAACAAGAAAAATTTCATCTCATTTTCAATGTATTTATTTTTCTCCACTTCAATATCCGCGATAATATTTTTATACATACTTCCTAAATCCAATTGTGTAACTGTATCAAATATTTTAAATTTTACAGATATTTCATTGAGTATTTTCTCCATCGTATAGATTGAATCAGAGTTCAAAATTTCCATCGAGAGCAAATTTAATTCTTCATCAATAATCAGGTTGGTTCTTCCTTCAGTATACTTCTTCCGTTTTTCACGATCCTTGCATAATTGTATATACTTAGAATGTGTGATAACAACAACGCTATGATCTCGTATTTCATCCTCATTTATTTTCTTATTCTCGGAATGAATAGCCAATGCATCTGTAACACCTTTAGCGATTCTGTTCACTTCAGTAATGAATTTACAAACAACCAGAGATCTGGTAAATGGACGGTGTACTTTCATTGATTCCAGCGTTTGAATTAATGTTACCGTCTTTCCTATATTTGCTTCAAATGGAAACACTTTAATTTTTCGATTTCCCGTTTCCTCGAAGTAGTCTGGTGCAAGTTGTTTGGCAAGGAGAGCCAATTGTAATTTTCTATTTTGCTCATATGTTTCGATCCCCAATTGTTTTGACTCCTCCTAACCGATTACTTTATCTTTAAAATTAGTGTAAGCTTCCATTGCTCGTCTCAACTGTAGAGTGTCCTTGAAGATGAATATTTTACGGTTGGCATCCTTCAAATCCATTTTTTCATCAAGCTTATGAAACCGATTAAACATCAACCACCCAGCCATTCGAGATTGAGTAATTACAATTGTATGATTTTCCATGTGTGACCTCCAATATTAAAAGTTATCAGAATGCGAAATATACAACCCTCCGCATTCCGTTCCACTGCCTGACAAGGCCAATCCAATTAAAATTTAATATCAACTAGACACTTTAATGAAGCTTTACCTGTCTTCAATATTTTCTTAATGGTTATTTCCTTGCCCATATAGTTTTCCAACATGGTGTCGCCTTCTTTTCGCACTATGCTGAGTCCTTCCGCGACTCCTAGCCAACCACGGTCATCAAAAATCGTGTATGTTTGCCCCAGTATGATTTTCGCAACTTCATCGGGATTCCATGGTTTCTTATCACTGCTAAGCAATGTAACTTCGTAATCGATCAGGTTTTTCAATATGGCTTCCGATTTCTTGAGATACTTTTCAGGAATGCTCATATCTTTGCCTTCCGGAAATTCGAGAACATAGGCTTCATGCTTTGTTACACTAGTGTAATATTCTCCTAGCCATTCGAAAGTGTTATTATCAGCAATTTCCGTCAAATGGATATATACTTTATCCCGATCTTCATAGTTCAGTTGGATATTTTGCAATATGCCTTCACTGGCTACAACCCAACAGAAGGAGTAATTCGTATTGTCATTTTTAGCTTTGGAATCCACGTAGGTCATTCTGACGGTAGCAGTAGCGAGTAGAGAAGGACAACTACAGATTCCTTCTGTTTGCTCTTTCGCTTCCTTAAACAACTCTGCGAATTTCTCGTCCATTTCTTTCCTTAATCGCTTATGCCTTTCATCCGAGGAGTATCTATTAAGGCTCAGCTTTTGCTTCGTTAGAATTCTATTCTTTTGCAGGAAAGTAGAGTATGTCTCCTGTAAGGCGGCAATAGTTTGATCGATAATAGTCGTATCCAGGTTGGGATTTTGATAGTACTGATAAATATTTTGGAATTTATGCCTTTGGATCTTACTATCCGTTTTTTCAATCATGACTCTATTTACATACGCCTTGAACTTCTCCATCACAATAGAAAAATCGTCCAGAGCAGAAGTATGTTTCTTATCCTTGTTGTACTCAACACCATCTTTAAATTTCATGAACTGCGGTTTCCATTTTCCAAATTGATACTCAATCACATCAGGGATGACTACTTTATCGAACAGACCAGATTTAGATGCATCAATACAGAGTGCCTGTAAATGCTTCATGATCGCAATCGGCAGTTTATATTTCATTAAATTCCGTTCTGCATTGGCTATATTTTCGATGGTCGTATTCATATCCGTTATTTTGCCTGTTTTATCTTCGGAACGAATAATAAAGTCGATTACGTTTTGCTTCGTCCATTTCTCTGCTTCGGCTGTAGCTTTATCGGCACCATTGACTTGAACAGCAGAGTCAACAATATAATCGTGAAGGGTAACTTTGGATTGAAAGGGAAATCGTCCTTCGAAATGCTTCTGGATATTCATATTCAATTCTTCGAGCAGATTCTTTCCGTGCTTCTCACTTTTTTCGTTATTCAATACAAAATTATATTGTTCAAGATACTCGATTCTGGTATCTGCAAAATTCCTCTCCGTTGAAAGTACAAGCAATTCATCGCCATCTCTATCTGCACCCCCGAGACGATCTGGCTCCGTTCCAAGAGGGAGCTGTACAATATTATCCATATGACGAATGAATTTAGAATCTTTGCCACTGTAATCTATGAAATTAGTTCTAGTAATCTCGCTGAATGACATAATCGGATTTCTAGCGAATAATTTCTCCCCCATATTCTTTCCACCACTGTAACATTGCTTTGAATCAAGAAACCCTTTGCCTTTATAATCCCAAGTACCTTTATCCTCTGCCGCGGCGTAAGATAAGAATGCTAAGATATCCTGAGTTACATACATATATTTGGCTTCCAAGTAAAACTTCCCTAAGCACATTTCATCTATTTTGTGATCAATGACATCCTTAATGGTTTGCATCACCTTGTGTTCAAAGACCATTTTTTTATTGAGGTGAATCGCTTTAATAGCATCACTACAATTTTTCCCGATCCCATTATCCGAATTTTCTTTATAGACCAAGTTCAGAAATGCTTCGAGATACTGGATATCATCCCAATCAATTTCCTCCTTACGATAGATGCTTAACGTTCGGTGGATCATATCACCAAGGGTATTGGACAAACAAAAAACATCACATGGATGTAGATCGAGAGCCAACAATAATTGATACGATGATTTCCGGTATTCTTCATGGATAGGTTTAGCGATATTTGAAATGCCAATAGCATCGTAACCATATTCAATTAGCTTGGATTTGTAGTCGGCAATAGAAGAGAATAACCATTGTTTATCTTCCGAACCATCTGACTTCAGCCCCACAACTTTTAACTTAGCTTTAAAGGTGGACTCCGTGGTTAAAATATCAATCTTGTCCGTATCATGCCATGCTCCAAATATATCTTTAATTCTTCTAATTTTATGCTTACTGAAATAACCTCGAAAATCCACACATGGAAAGAAGCCCTTTATGGCTGGTAATCGTAATTGATATCCAGTTATAGGAAAACCAGTTTGTAAGAATGCTTCCATACTCTGACCAAGTTCTTTGGAAACTAAGCCCATACCATCGAAAACGTTCTCCATAACTGGATAAGCTTTCACTTGAGTAAGCTGTAATCCAGTTGACCATTCGGTAATCGGTATATCTCTTCTCTCATATTGCTCCGTTTGGTCGATAGTCCATACTGGAACATGAGTACCATCTTTCTTGATTATCTCCCAAGTTGGTTCGATGAGTGCTTTTAAAATTACTCGTCTTCCGTCTTTCTCCCAGAGACTGACTGTTTTGTATTTCTCTCTGTCTTCAGGTGCAATCTTAAGCTCAAGCTTTCGTTCTTTGACTTTCTCTAAAATTTTCTGGCGTTCCTTATTAAATTCTTTTTCTGATTGTAGATACTGTTGGAGATCAGCATATACGGATTCTTCATCTGGAGTACGAGTATATGGCTGAATCATCTCCACATCTTCAATGACAGGTATCTCTTTATCAGGAATAAAACAAATCGTTAGTTTCTCCATATCAACAGAAAAGAGGTAAACATCTGTTGTCGTTAGCGCATTACGTGTCAGATTTTTAGATACTGTACATTTTGTTGGCTCCGTGCCAAGGGAAACATGTTGTTTCAATTCATCGTAATATTTATCGAGAACGAATATTTGACGGCATTCTTTGTTTTGGCTTCCTGATAGAACATTATCCAGGAATACAAACTTATGAGTGCTAATGAGTTTCCCTGATTCAGAATAATACTTGGCGTTATAACCTTCTTTCAGCAGCTTTGCTAATTTTCCATTCGTCTCATTGGATCTGCCTCGACCAGTTTCAATCGTCATAATGGGAAGGACGTTCTTCTTTATTTTTATTGAAGCTCCACTTTTCGATTTCGTAAGCGAGCCATCTTCATTTTTCTTATACTCGATGGCTGACTCATATTGACGTTTCATGATTTTCTCGTTCAGAATGTAATACATAAGAGTTTCCGTTGCCAACATTGCAGCTTCTAGATTATATTCTAGTGAAAGTATTCCTTCCTGCTCTTTAAGATCATCGAGATCGTATTGCCATAAGTGATACTGACGTTTAGTGATCAATTTGTTATGACCTCCATTTTTAAATGTAAAAAAAGAATAATTCACTATATAATTTCATTTGTTCATTTAAAGGAAAATATCTGCTCCGTTAACGTCCATCGTTGCAAAAACCTTATAGAACAAGGGTTTTTCGCTAATTCACACTGGCTGTCTACCAATTTTATTAAATAAAAAATATAAAACTTGCTGATTACTGCTTGTGTTTTAACGTGAATCGTGATAAATTTAGAAAGTAAAAAATAATAGATTAGCATATTTTCCTTTAGTGCATGCGATTTTCCGTTTTTCAGTAGGATCATAGTTAAAAATGGGTGCATAAAAATACCTCCTCAAACTGAAATAGAACATAAACTTATACCAATTATTAGGTATATTAATTTAATATTATCACACTGAGACCCTCAAATGATAGAGGTTTTTTTGAGTTTATAGATCATCCGAAAATATACATAGGGAAGAACCGAAGGCGATGTGCTCTCGGTTCTTTCCTCATTCTATTAGGTTTAAAATTATATTTTTTGCTTTTATGATTCTTGGATCGCGGCAGAGGCTGAAACTATTTTCGATTGCTTCAATGAATTTATTGCCTTGCATTTCGGACATTGGTCATTGTTATGTTTATAATTGTATCTTGCGCCATGCTTGATAGCCTCTGCTATCGCCATGAACATTACGTCATACTCTTTAGTTTTATATTCACATTTATCACAGTTGACATATGCCTTCAAACCGATTTCCTCCGATTTACATGTTGCTGCCCTACAACTCCAACCCATTCAACATATCCCTCAACGCAACAATCTCTTCCTTCGATAACGTAACACCTTTGCCCATCTTATCATGCTCAGACGACCATTCGCGGATATCATATTTCGGATCGCGGTCATTCCAGCTGATGAGATTGAGTTCCTTGCTCCAGCCTTTTGCACCTTCGGATAGGATTCCGATATTTTTGGTAATTTCGAATTTAAGTTCTGCCATTGTTTAACCCCTCATTTTACTATTTGTTTCATACTTTGTGCAGTCAGTATTCCCCAAATAACTAGTTCCCTTTAAAGTACTCCCTTAACCCACTTGCCCATCTTCGAATAATTCTTTAAGCATCCATTGGCCATCCCTTATACTTATCTTTCGCCTCATCCACTAAGGCATTCGTCAAAAACTTCAACGTTTCTCCGGTTACTTTTTCACGATTTAATACTCTGATTACAGCAAGTTTGACTTTTGCTAAAATATCAGTTCGATGAGACTCCGTCCATCCTGCCTTGAATTCTTTCTTCATTTCTTTAAGGACTTTATGCACTAAATCAGCTATGAATTTATTTGTAAACGATTGTTCTTCTAAACTGGCAATAATCTCATAGAATGAAATTTCTTCTTCAGATAAACCTAAATCTTTACGCTTTTGCACTTCTTTTAATATTTCATTACGCATCTCAACCATTAATCGAACAACATCAGCAGCCGTAATAACTCGATCATGGTAATCCCTTATTGTTTTCTCTAATAGTTCACTCATTTGTTGTGATTGCTTTTTGTTTTTAGGGAATGTTAACTTTACTTGATTCTCTAAAAGCTGCTTAAACAATTTCAACCTTAAATCCACATGTGGTTTATCCTTAACATCAAGAATAAATTCTTCGTCCAAAATAGAGATGTCAGGTTTTTCGATCCCCGCAATAGAAAAAATATCTATAGTCCCCTTAACTTCTAAACTTGTATCTACTAATTTTGTGAGTTTCCGTTCAAGTTCTTGTTCAGATTCAAAATCTTTCATACCGACTTTACGAATTTGTGTTTTTACGACTTCATAAAGAAGAACTTCATCTACAACAGGTCGTACTTCCATCTGATTTGATACTAACTTATATGCTTTAGAAAGTATTAATTGCGCCTCTAGATAATCTTTTTCGATATCTGAACCTAAAAATAAAGCAACCAAATTTGCAAGTAAATCCTCCTGTTCAACTTTTCCAAGTGAACGCCAACTCTTGCTACGAAACTGCTCCGGTATTAAAGCTCTAATACCTTCAAGCGATTGCAAAAACAAAATCAAAGCTTCACTCACGTCCAACTGAGTGCCTTTAGGGACGGAGCCAAGATTCGTATATTGTTTAGTTGCCTCTTTCAATTGTTCAGCAATACCGATAAAATCAACAATTTGCCCTCCCTCTTTTTCAGGGAAAACACGGTTAACACGTGCAATCGCTTGAATGAGGGTATGCCCTTTCATAGGCTTATCTACATACAAAAAGGTCATTGGGGGAAAGTCTGATCCCGTTAAAAACATATCTACAACAAGACATATCTTTAATGGATCCTCCCCATCTGCTAATCGTTCTTTAAGCAATTTCTTTTCTGCATCATTTTTAATGTGAGAATACTTACTACCTTCCTGTACATCTTTCCATTCAATGGGATCAGTTGTTCTTCCTGTCATGATTATTTCCATCGATGGACAGTTAGGTATTTTTTTCAATTCGTTATATAATGCTACACAAATTTCACGGCTCATCGAAACAATTAGTCCTTTTGCAAAAGGTTGCTCTATTATTGATTCATTAAAATGTGTAACAATTTCTTCTGCAAGTTTATGTAGACGCTTTGGTGTACCGACAACTTTCTTCAATGCGGCATATTCACGCTTATATTTCTCTAACGCATCATCACTTGAACCTTGTTCTACAATTTCAGCAAAATCAGTATCAATATTAACGTTGGTTAAATCCAATGGAATCAACTTGGGATCATACATTAGTTTAACCGTAGCACCATCTTCAACAGACTGTACCATATCATACGTATGAATAATTGGTCCGAATTGCTCTGTAGTATCTCGCCCCATCATAGTAATAGGTGTACCCGTAAACGCAACATGCGAAGCATTGGGAAGTGCATGTCGTAAATTACTGGCAAATCCTTTTGCTCCATACTGGGTACGATGTGCTTCATCTGCTATAACGATAATATTACCACGGTTCGATAATACTGGATGTTCTTCTTCAGTATCTTTTATACGGAACTTTTCGATAGTGGAGAGTATAATTTGCCCACCTTCATTTTGGAGCAAAGTCCGTAAATCATCAGCATTTCCTGCCTGTTCAACATTTCCTATGAACGAGTAGGCTGATGTGAATGTTTTATACAGTTGTTCATCCAAATCTGTTCTATCTACTTGTAAAACGATAGTTGGATTTTCTAAATCCTTTGATTTCCTTAATAGGTTTGCTAAAAATAACATTGTAAATGACTTTCCTGAACCTGTGCTATGAAAAATGGTTCCAATTTTGTGATCTCCATCAATTCCAACTGCACGAAGAGCTTCTTGATAAGCAATATTCGCTCCAAAAAATTGATGATATTTGGCCCCAATTTTTGACGATTTTTCCTTATCCTTCTTAAAGAAAATAAACCGTTGTATGTATTTTAAAAGGCATTCTTTATTCATTAATCCTTCTATAAGTGTTTTCATTGAATGAACGGGATTGTTTTCAATATGATGTCCATCCTTTGATTTCCACTCTGCAAAGTATTCCATTTTTGCAAATGGCATACCATGCATAGTACGAACACCATCCGCAATAACTACAAAGGCGTTGTAATTGAACAATTGAGGAATATCCTTAACATAGTGTTGTAATTGCAAATGTGCGCCGTGCACTGATGGATCCTCTCGATAAGGACTCTTTAATTCAAACACAACAAGTGGTAAACCATTTACAAATATATTGACATCAGGACGACGAGAAAAGTGTCCATCAATCGCAAGCTGGTTCATAACCACGAAATCATTGTTTGTTGGGGTGTCCCAATCAATAGGAAGGACATCGATAAGCTTTGTTTCACCGACTTCATCATAAGAAAACGTCATCCCTTTTACTAACCTATCGTGAAACCGCTCATTTCTTTTCTCTACAGAAAGACCATCGACTGTTGTAAATAAAGAAACTAATCGAGGAAGCTCACTACTTGGAATTGAAGGATATTTATGATGAAGAAACGCCTTTAAGCGTTCCTCCATCACTACATCTCTCAAACTCTCTCGAGCCATCCACTCATACGCTGGTATGTAGGTATAGCCTTGTAACTTCAAACGTTCTATCGTTGTTTCCTCAAAATCAGATTCGTACAATCGATTCTTTGTCAACTGCAAGCACCTCTTTTATCATGTTGGCTGCTTCTTTCACTTCAATTTCACCCGATAGTAGGCGTGGTAAGAGATAATTCCTGGTGTCAATTAATTGATTTATAATTCCCGAGTTTATCTTGTACAATTTATCCCATTTTTTTACTCTTTCCTCAAATAAATCAATAATATTAGGATTAGGTATGGTAACTTTCAGATTCTCTAATTCTAATTTATTTATAGAATTGAAAATTGTACCTGATCCATGAGAATCTTCTGATTTAAATATGTTTTTTAATGTATATAGTAAAAATGAATAATTATTATCTTTTGGCCTAATAGCTGCCAGTCCACGTCCTATAACCATTTCACTTGGAGCAATATTAATTCTTCCCACAGGTGCTCTCACACTCGTTAAAATATCATTTTCGTTTGCTACACGCAATATTTTTGAACTGTACACTGTATGTTGTGGGAACCGTTCTTCAAAACCTGTAACTCCTTGATGGAATGGCAATCCTTCATAATCAACATTATAAAACTCGGATTTGGGTGATTGTCCCATAATAATTAATGCTATATCTTTAAGAGATTGAACTTTCCATCCATTCGGAATATCTCCAAGTTCGCTTTCTTCAAATTCACTATCTTTAAAGGGACCAAAATCAACAAACCAATGTTTATAAAGTGTTTGGGCCATTTGTTCTAAAGTCCGATTAATATTTCTATTCAATTCTATTTTTGCATCTACTTTTTTTAAGATTGATGCAATTGCAATTTGAGTTGTAAAAGCAGGCAAACTAATTTCAAACTCTTCAATCACTCCCTTGGTTAAAGCCTTCCTAGTTCCACCATGAACTAAATTTAATAATCTCTCTTTATTCTTTCTTTCATTAAGTGCATACATTACATATTCAGGGGAGTTTGTGGTATTTACTCTAATAATACAAACATGCTGATTGACTCGAGCAGGGAGTAATTCATTTGGTACAATACAGCACCTTCCCACAGAATCACCGGTAATATTCAATAAAATATCTAGCTGTTCAATAGTTACATTTCTAAGAAGTTGTCCTTCTTTATAATCCAAATAAACTAACCCATCTGTTTCGAATTTATAATCATATATATTTTGACTCCTGATTAAAGTGATACCTTCTTGAATATAAACAGCTTCACCGCCTCTCGGAGTCGATCCACTTCCTATTTTGAGAGTAATATTTTTTAGTTTTTCCATCTTAAAACTTGTCAAACTAATCCCTCCAAGTCTTTTAAAATACCTTTTTGGAGGTGATTACTTTCTTCAAATTGCTGCTTCAATTGCTCTATTAACTCTGCCATCTTGTCCTCAAATGGCACACTATCTTCTTCTTCTAACTCCGTTCCAACATATATACCTGGTGTTACCTTGTAATCTTGATCTTTTACTTGTTCGATTGTTGCAATTTTACAGAACCCTGCAATATCTTCATACATACCTGCTTCATTCCGAAATTGGTGATATTTACTAGCAATTTCACTAATCTCACTTTCAGTTAACGTTTTTTGGCGACGAGAAACCATCCCACCCATCTTACGTGCATCAATAAATAGAATTTCTTGTTTGCGATTGCGGTATGATCCTTTTCCATCTCGATTTTTACTTAAGAAAAACAAGCAACATGGAATCCCTGTTGTGAAAAATAACCTTTCAGGTAACTGAACAATACAATCAACATAACCTTTCTCTATTAAAGCTTGTCGAATTTCCTTTTCACCTGTTGTATTTGTTGTCATAGCACCGTTTGCCATAACAAATCCAGCCGTTCCAGTTTGATTTAGATGGTATAAGAAATGCTGCATCCATGCATAATTCGCATTAGAGTTTGTTACTTTAATACCTTCAACACCTAATTGATTAAAACGCGGATCATTATTAGCAATACGATCAGCCCCCCAATCTTTCATATTGAAAGGTGGATTAGCGATTACGTAATCAGCTTTTAAATCACTGAACTGAGGTTCTAATAATGAATCACCTAGCTTAATATTCGCATTAATACCATGTAATAACACATTCATCTTACCTAATCTAACAGTCGTTTCCTTAATTTCTTGACCATAAAAGGAAAGGTTTCTATTGTGACTGGAATAGTCATCTGATTGAATGAACATACCACCTGATCCACAAGTTGGATCAAAAACTGTACCTACCCTTGGAGCCAACATTGCTACTAATAAACTTACAATAGCAGATGGTGTGAAGAATTCCCCACCGCGAGCACCTTCACTAGATGCAAAGTTACCAATAAAATATTCGTAGACACGCCCAAGTACATCGACACTTGATTCACTATTTACGCTAAATACATCTTTAGAGAAAATGGTAATGAGTGCAGCTATATTTTCAACTGGCAGTGACGTTGCTTGTTGAAAAATTCTTGGAAGTGTACCTTCAAGTTCTTTGTTTGTTTCCTCTATTAACTTCATTGCATTATCAATAAGTTCTTTAATATTCGGTTGGTTGGCGTGTTTCCTAATGTAATCCCAATGAGTTTCTTTTGGAATCATAAATACGTTATCTTCACGATATAACTCTTCCATACTTAAGAACATTTCTTTCATCGTTTCATCTTCAGCAGCATAATACTCACTTTCTGGATCGTTTATCATTTCCGTAATCTTTGCTTTGCGCTTATCATATCGTAATGATAAATAACGCATAAAAATAAGGGGTAATACGTAGTGCTTATAGTCAGCCGGAGCAATTGGTCCCCGTAATTGATTAGCCGCATCAAATAATTCATTTTGAAAATCAATATCCGCCTTTAGTATTTGGCTCATTCCATTGTCTCCTTCTACATTCTTAAATAATTTTGTTATCCCAAAGTTGTTGTTTATAACCTATTCTTGCAGCTATTTCATTTAGCTAAAAGCATTGTACGTTGTGGTTCTTCATTATAACCTATCACTTCTGAAAATAGTCCTTTAGTCTTATTCCACAATCCAACTGGAAATTCCTTTATTCGACAGATTATTCCCAACATTATACACCCGGCAACGACACAAATCATTCAGCGAGTATATGTTCGCATGAAAAAACCTCCCCCAACGGAAGTTGGAGGTTTCGAGAATGAATTTTCAGGAAGGCTACTTGGTTCTAAGTAATATTAAAATTGAGTGAAAGTTGAACATTTTTTTCCTGCTTTATTTCATTTATTCTCTTTACTATTTCTTTCCGAGGCTCTTTGTTACTTTTTAGCATTGATTCAATTATTGCCACTGACTTCAAAACGGTGTCAATACTTATATTGGGTATCTCTTTATTATCTTTAAGATAACCGTTAAGATATTCTGCAGATGGATTTTTTAATCCCCTCCTTTCACAAACTAACCAACATACGCTTTCTGCCTCAAATTCACGCTCGTTTTTATCAAGATGACGTCTATCTCCCCACCATTTAGGATTTGGAGTACCCAGATGACCACAATAAACATGAGCTAATTCGTGTAGAATTGTTGCAAATCTTGTTTCCTGTGGATGAGTTCTATTCACAACCATCTCATATAAAATTTTCACCCATATTTCCTTCTTGCTTCGAAGTATTTTCCCTTCTCTTTGGCTACTGCTGATTTGAATAAAACCTGCACTGGATGTGCCATGATCAACCTCACTATATAAAATTCCATCACTTTTGAGATTATTTATTAGCCGATTAAAAACAACATTTGCAACTTGACCTTTGACTTTAAATGGATTAATTAGCTCTTCAGGGAAAGGGGCTTTACCGAATGTGTCCGATAATTCAAAAACGAATGAAACAGGTCCAAAAAGTCGTAAGATTACAAGTGGTCTTGCACCGGGGTTGATATTTCGATTAAATTTTTTTTCCCATTCAGCTGCCGTTGCAACGTATTGACTGCCAGGTTTTTGAATATGTATCAACATTGCATTATATGGAGCAATATGAGGGAATTTTTTCACAAATTCGAATAACTCTTTTAGTTCATTACTCTTTCGATATGTACCAATTTCTAGAAAAAGCTTATCTAACTCTGGAATACTCTTATTTTTCATTTGGTCACCTTTCCATAAAACATAAGTAGATGGAAATGCAATTTATACAATAAAAGTTTTATTGCTACTTCTTTAATATGGCAGTCGAACACAATTGCAATGTTTCAAAATTAGTCCTTTAAACTTATTCCACAATCCAACTGTAAATTCCTTTATTCGACAGATTATTTCCAATAGGATCATATTGAATAAACACACTTGATACAGCCCCAACTTTGTCCGATGATGGCTGGGAGACCCGTTCACCCCAAGCCGCAGGTATGAACGAGAACTGGAGGCTCGCCGGAGACTTCGGTACAGTCGACAGTATCGTACTTGCCAAAAATGGTGGGCTGGAACTTATGAATTGTGATGATTATTTCAAATTAACATAGCCAAAGTGATATTGGCTGTTATTAATAACTTGTTGCAAATCCATTCCTGATGAAGTAATTTGGAAAAGTTGAGCCTTAAGAGTAGATTCAGGTTGTAAATTTTCAATTTTAATCCAAATACGTGCTGTTTCACCATGCCATGCTGCAGGGTAGTCGTCGTTTGATAAACTCTTAGGCTCTGTGAACGACTTAATTTCCAAAACATTGGCTTTATATGCAATGTCATTGTTACCGCCAGCAGTTCTTCCGATAGCAAAGATAATAGTCACTTTTTCGCCGCGGTTAATTGCTTTGTTATACGCCGCTACACGTTTTGGTGACATACCGTAATAGAGAGCTTGCGTTGAAAACCATGTAAATCCTCTCACGGCTTGGTCTGCGATGTATAGCTGCATGGTTTCGTGACCGTTATATTCGTTGCCTTGATTATCACGCGAGGTTGCGAGTTTCATAAAGATGAAACTCTCATCAGAAAGATTTACTTCGTCTGAATCACGGTCAGATAACATCTGCCTTACGGATTCGATGTTTAAATATTTCCTTTTTAGTTCCATATAGAGTTCCTCGTCTTTGGCAATCATGTACATCTCCAGCATATCATTAAGTGCAACGGTTTTCGTCAGCCCTCGTTGCAAAACAAATTCATCGAACATCTGCTGGACTGTTTCGTGGGCGTTTATGGTCATGTAATTTTTTCGTGGCATAATATTTTCCTCTTTTCATCATAAATTGTACTACCGTTCCGGTAGAACATTTTTATTGTACTACCTTCCCGATAGAATATCAAGAGAGAAAGTAAAAAATGGTGGTTTTTATTCAGACAACAGAAAGATAGAAAATGGATATAGAGTAAATTCATATAAATTTATTGCCATAAACGTTAAAAAAGCCACATCTGATTAGACGTGGCAGTTTACGCTTATTTAATTATAACGAAATGCAGCCTTTTCGCGTATAGGGGGTGCAACCGCAAACAAACGGCTATTAAGTTAGTCATCGTTGTGCAGATACCAGCCGTGTTCACGATGTCTTGTTTCTGCGTTCGGATGCTCCTTTTCGTATTTTTCATTCGACCGTCTAACCATTTCGTCGTTTAATCTTTCCATTTCATAGGTTCTGTCGCCGCCACCATCTTTCAGCAATACTAACCTTCTTGTTTCATACTCATCTGCAAGTTCTTCATCCGACGCTGTGTCAAGCAAGTTTTCGAAACTGCTTTTGAAGAGTTTACCAAATAGTCCCATAATATTCTCCTCCATACAGATTTTTTTGAGGTGATTGTGGCGACAATTAAATCATGATGCGACACGTTATAGCTTGAATTGGACAAGACGAGGATAGGACACTTTTTTGTTGCCGACAAATCGCTGTATGGAAACGGAATGAGCAAAATATCTCCTTGCCTACACATCGTTCCATACCTCGTCATCAACTGGATTATTTCAAAAGTCCATACTCGTCATGCTTGCTTGTTCGAGATTCTTTAATGTTTCGCGTTCGCGTTTCATGTTCAAGTATCCAATGAAGTCAAGCACTTCTAAAGCGTCTTGCGCGGCTATATAGTCGATCATGCGCTTCAGTTCTTCACGGTTCACGCTCATGAATAACACCGCCTTTTCATCATTATTTCCATTATACCACAGGAGAAACAGAATCTTATCATTTAACCCTCCCGATATATCCTTACCACGCACTCCACATGCACCGTATGCGGGAACATATCAACAGGCTGCACCTGGGCCGTACGATATCCGCCATCCTCCAGGACGCGAAGGTCGCGGGCGAGTGTCGACGGGTTGCACGATACGTAGACCACGCGCGCGGGGCGCATCTCCAGGATGGTCGCCAGCAGCGCGGCATCGCAACCTTTGCGCGGCGGGTCCACCACGATGACGTCGGGGGCGATGCCCCGGCGACGCCATTCGGGGATGACCACCTCGGCTGCGCCGGTCGCGAACTGAACGTTGCTGATGCCGTTCAGCAACGCATTGCGCCGAGCATCGTCGATGGCTTCCTCGACGATCTCGACGCCGTACACTTGGCGCGCACGCTGCGCCAAGAAGAGCGAAATCGTGCCGATGCCACAGTAGGCATCGATCACAATCTCTTCGCCGCTAAGCTCGGCGAATTCCAGTGCCTTCCCGTACAGAACCTCAGTTTGTATGGGGTTCACTTGAAAGAACGAGCGCGCTGAAATGGCGAAGCGAATGTCTCCGATCGTATCGTAGATGACATCGTCACCCCAGAGCACTTTCGTTTTATCGCCAAAGATAACATTGGTGCGCTCGGTGTTGATATTTTGGCAGATGCTTTTGATGCCGGGAATAGCAGCGCGCAGTAGGCCTACGAGCTCATCCGAATGCGGAATATCTATTCCATTAGTTATCAAGACCACCATAATATCGCCTGTATTGAAGCCATAACGTGCTACAACATGGCGCAGCAAGCCACGATGGGTTTCCTCATGATAAGCGCGAATGCCCAGCTCGCGGGCGATTTGCTTAACTTTAGACACGACGAGGTCATTGTTTTCCTGCTGGATGAGACAAGCCTCCATATCGATGATCCGGTGGCTGCCTTGTGCGTAAAAACCACCAACCAGACCTCCCTCCATAACTTCGCCATTATCCAAAACCGAATGGACAGACGCTAGTCCGATGGGCACTTGGGCTTTATTGCGATAACGCCATGGGTCACTCATTCCTAGTGTCTCATGGACGATGATGCCCTCGTATCCGCTCTCGCCGCCAGCCTCTGCACTCGCTCGACTAGGACTAAGCTCTTCATCCATGCTTCTCTCGACACTCAGCTTACTGTTCAAGCTGCCCGCTACCTTTAGCTTGCCAATCCGCTCCAGGTTGTCCACTACAAGCTGTCGCTTAAAGCGAAGCTGCGCCTCGTAGCTTAAGTGCTGGAGCTGGCAGCCGCCACACTGCTCGTAGATGGGACAGGGTGCCGCGGTGCGGTCGGGACTCGGCTTAACAATACGCAGCAGCTTGGCGTAGCCGTATTGTTTTTTTAGCTTCATGACCTTTACAAGCGCGCGTTCACCAGGAAGCGCACCCTGAACAAAAAGGGTAAAGCCATTTACGCGGCCTACCCCTTCGCCCTCATGGCCGATTCCGATAATGTCGGCCTCATACTCTTCGTTCCTCACTACTGGCAAAGCCGAAGTATCCAAGCCCTGCACCGAGCTTATTTTTGATCCACGTCCGGCACCTACATGCTTGGTCGAGTTCGAATTTGCTCCATTTGTGCCCGAGCCACGGTTCAGCTCTGCATTCTTCGTTGAGTTCGAAGCTAATCCGTTACCCCTCCCTGCATTTGAGCCCTTACCTTTACCGCCTCTAAAACCGCCACTCTTCATTCCCATATTACGTTCCACTCCAAACTATTTTTCCTAAACTTTTAATATCGTAAAAAGGTTAATCGCTTCATTTATTCATTTTTCATTCAATCATTCATTCAATCATTCAATCATTCATGCTATCGTTCAGCAAGCCTACTTATAAACCGACTGCCCGCTTTGATCTATGAATATTTGCACATGGCAAGGTAAATTTGTAAAGGTGCAAGGCAAGGTACCACCAAATTCGCCATCCAGATTGATCTGGACATAGTCGGGGGAGGTAACGTGGATCGTTTTCGTTTGAAAATAGATAATGTTCGGATCGCCCAGATGCTCGCCGCGCAGTGCCAGTGAGACAACGCGGATGAACTCGGCCAGGTTGCATTTTTTGAGGATCAGCACGTCGAATAATCCATCGTTCAAGGAGGCATCCGGTGCAAGCTTCTCGAAGCCTCCGACCGAGTTACTATTGGAGATTAGAAAAAGCATAACCTCTTCGTGGAACTCCCTGTCATCCGCACGGATGTGGAGCTCGATGGGCCGCAAACGGGGCAGCTTTTCCAAACCCTTCATATAATAGGCCATCTGGCCGATCATGGTTTTGAGCTTGCTGGGCACCTCATAGGTCAGCTCAGTCATAGAGCCACCGCCGGCGATGTTGATGAAGTAGCGCTGGTCCATTTTGCCTACATCTATATAACGGGCGTGCTGCTGCAGGATAACGTCAACCGCACCCTCCCAGCTGCGTGGAATATTAAGTGCCCGTGCAAAATCATTCGTGGTCCCCAGTGGAATAATACCCAGCTGTGGTCGGTAATCTTTCTCGGCGACGCCGTTAATGACCTCGTAGATCGTGCCGTCACCGCCTGCCGCGATAATAATGTCGAAGCCCCGTTCGACGGCTTCTGCTGCAGCCAGAGTAGCATCGCCTTCGCCAATCGTAGCATGCGTCGAAGTTTCAATGCCGCCGCGTTCGAGGTGCTGCAAGATTTCGGGCAGCCGTTTTTTCATTTCCTCCCTGCCGGAGGTTGGATTATAAATCAGTCTTGCACGTTTGGCCATTTCTTAATCACCCGTCCGCTCATTATTACCTAATTAATTGACATGCCGACGATCATACCCGCTCCCAAAAAATAGCCGTTTGCCGTTCTAGCCACCGTGCTACCAGCGGATGAGGAAGCAAGGAGCTCCCGTTATATTTATAAGTATAGCCCTGAAGCCGCTCTGGAATCACTTCATTGGTGAAATAGCCCTCACTAAGAAATACCGGTACGACCAGCACCATGTGGTTCGGTTTTAGCTTAAGCCAGTGGTTCATCTTTCGATCGATCTGGTCGGGCAGCAGCATCGCTACGTCTACCTCGTCAAAGTCTCCATACTCTTTTAACCGCGAAGCCAACCTCTCTAAACCTCTGCGCCACAGAATATGAAAGTTTCGTTCTACGCTCCCATGCCCGACCAACAGCACGATTTCTTCGGCTGGCTTTAAAGATAGCGGCTTCATTTTTTCATACAAAATTTGTGCTATTATAGGATCATCATCGATAGGATTTGTGAAGTGGAGCTTTGCCTGTATCGCAAAAGGTGTCATATCTGTGGGAAGAACCGGTTCGGGCTTCACGCCAAGCGCGTAGCTAATCTCATCAATGTGGGTACTGCCAGAAGATATAAATAAAGGAACGGCGATAATATCCGTAACACCAAGTGACTCTAAATGGGTAATCCCGTCTTGAATAAGCCTGCCTTCTACAATTTCCAGAAAGGAAGCATATACCGGTATTCCGTCAGGGATCTGCATAGCGTTAACAGCCTCGTCCACCAGATGGACCCATTTCTCATTTCGAGAGCCGTGGCTTATGACCAATACACCATATTTGAGCACGTTTATCCCCTCTTCCGAACGAAAAAAGAAGCGCTTCGCTGCCCTTCCTTTTGTTGCTTAACCTGTATCTTCCATTATAACACAAATCCACATTTCCCAAATACTCAATCATGTCTATAATTGGAAACCTTGTTTCCTGCCTTACCTCAACAAAAAAAGGAGTCTGCCTCCGCAGCCCCTTGCATCTGGTAAAACGGTTCCACTCAGGTGATCAGGTAGTTGCTTAACGGCCAATCCGCTCCAGAGCCAGCTTGTATCCGTCATTACCATAATTCAAGCATCGTTTCACACGGGAAATCGTCGCTGTGCTGGCTCCGGTTTCCGCTTCGATCTGGTTATATGTGTTCCCTTTGCGAAGCATTCTAGCTACTTCAAGCCGCTGGGATAAGGAATGGATTTCGTTCACCGTGCATAAATCATCGAAAAAAACATAACATTCTTCAACATCTTTTAATGTGAGAATCGATTCGAATAGCTGATCGATTGCTTTGTCATTTAGCTTTTTCAATTGCATATACGTTCAACCCCTTGATGGTCTGTTAAAAATCCATATACAAAGCTATTCGACACCTTTAGCGGAATTCCTTCCTTTAGGTTAGCAATGCGTTACTATTTTTATGCGGTGATGGGTTAAAATCTTGGAAAACACCAAAAACCGTGACAAGTGACTAGGTCCATCCATTCGCCTACCACATAGACTGAATAAAGATAAATGTCTATATCCCAAAAAAAGGAATGAGTATTCTATGAGCATACAAAGGCCAACGATAGGCAACCGAGGCGGAATGCACACTCGCAGTTACGTCGCGCAAGAGCCTCCCTCCTTTTCCGTAGGAACACAGCTCCCCGGTTCCTATCCTGGAATAGGAAGTAACGCCTATGCACCACCCTATGTAGCCAATTACGCCACACCGGTTGTACAACCCGCGCCTGCGAGCAGCTCAGGTCCCCTCAACAAGCTTGCAGCCTTCTTTAGCGGAGCTTCCGGCAGTGAAGGCGGCAGTACGATTAACATCGCACAAATTAAACAGGCGATCGACCGTATGGGTGGCATAGACGGCATCATGGAAACAATGGGCAAGGTCCAGAAGATGGTGCAAAGCGTGCAGCAGATGGCTCCACTCGTCAAGGTGCTGATGGGCTCCTTCGGCAAAAAGAAAAAAAGCCGCGCCGACGGAGCGGCTCCCCGCCGCAGGCGCCGCAAAAGCTCAAGCGCCAAGGGCATAGGCAAGACTCGCGGTAAACGCCGCGGGGCACGCTAGCTTGGCCGTTGGGCTGGCTTCGCGCTGGAGATAGTGAAACTCTGCTTAAAAAGTATAGTAGTGGAATAGCTCCAGCTAAATCACTTCCTTTTAGAGTTTTGAGCCTAGTAGGCTCATATTAACGGTAGTTTTTCCAGCTCGTTTATCTTTTCGCTCCATATTTTTGCTTTTAGACACCTTTATGCTCATTCATCCGATCAAACTTGTAACTCCATCAAGCGATGCTTTCAGCGTTGGATCTATTGGGCCGCAATACCGTTAATAAACAAAAAAAACGGCATTTCTGCCGTTTTTTTTGTTTCTCTCTATTCCTTAGCCTTAATCGGCTCCAAAGGCTCGCTATTCCCGTACTGCGGATAATCACGGGTTGTCGGCGCAGCCCACTTCACGCCGTTTGCGATAACGCGGCGCACTTGTTCGTTATAATAGGTTGGATACGATTCATGGCCTGGGCGGAAGTAGAAAATTTTGCCCTGTCCACGGTGGAAGGTGCAGCCGCTGCGGAAGACTTCGCCGCCCTCGAACCAGCTGACCAAAACAACCTCATCCGGAGCCGGGATATCGAAGTGCTCGCCGTACATTTCTTCGGACTCCAACTCAATATAAGGGCCGATGCCTTCAACGATAGGATGCCCTGGGGAAACGACCCAGAGGCGTTCCTTCTCGCCTGCTTCCCTCCATTTGAGGTCGCAGGAGGTACCCATTAATTTTTTGAAAATTTTCGAAAAATGCCCCGAATGCAGCACAATAAGCCCCATCCCATGCAAAACGCGATTATGTACACGCTGTACGATTTCATCCTGCACATCGCCATGTGCTTTATGTCCCCACCAGATCAGCACATCCGTGCTATTCAAGCGCTCCTCGGTCAAGCCATGCTCATGCTCATCCAGCGTAGCATAGGAAACCTCAACCTCTGTTCCCAAGCCCTCCCCAATCACTTGATGGATACCATTCGGGTACACAGCCCGGATTCTCTCGCTTTCTTGCTCATGGCGAAATTCATTCCATACCGTTACACGCAGCTTTTGACTCATTAGGATAGCCTCCAATTAGATTCATTTAGATTCATTTGTATGATTTATATTATATAAGATTATACCCATTGAAGGATATGCTCAAAACTGGTTGATCTCTATTCAAAAGCGCCATGCCTGACCAAATCATGCTATACTAATCATTGAATTTGCGCAAAACGACTATACATAAATGTCTTTGCAAAAAATTCCCAAAAGATAGAAGCGTCCAACGCATGCTATTCCAGGCCGTGCGTTGTTTAACGCGGTTCATTTTAACCATTTGGAGGTAGAGCTTTAGTATGTCCACTATGCTTGAACAAGAAGCGTCGATCCACAATGAGCTTGTCGATTACCAGAATGCCTTACTACGGCTAAAAATATGGCAAATTAGCAGAAGCTACCCCCTACCGCAAGAGGGGCATCCCCCTTTATTCCGTTGGCATTACCATAAGGAGGTGGAGTTCGTAGCCATTATGGAAGGCTCGCTCAGCCTGCAAACCAAGCACGGAACGCGTATTCTGCAAAGTGGTGAGGTGTATGTAGTGGGTTCCTCACAGCTCCATCGCACTAAAAAAGAAAGCGCTGAACCGCTCAACTACATCGTCTGCCAATTTGATTTGGCGCAGCATTTTGATGAGAGCACGATGCCTTATTTACATTATTTCAGCGAGGTTCAAAGGCCGCTAGGGCTGCTGAACTCTATGTTCAGCCAATACCCTGAGGTGCAAGCCCAAGCCTATGCGTTAATTATGGACATCTTTGCCGAATCGCAAACGAACCAAAAAGGCTGTGAGCTTGCGATCAGCGCTTCCATCCGCCGATTACTGCTGCTTCTGCTGCGCAATGATACAGAAGGCATCCTGCATGGAGCTGAGCGGGATGAGCTGACGAGACTACAGCCGGTGCTGGATTATGTGGAGCAGCATCTGGAAGAGAAAATCGCAATCGGACAAGCGTGCGCCGTGCTGAATTTAAGCTACCACTATTTTATTAAATATTTCAAAAAAGTGATGGGCATGTCCTTCATCGATTACGTGAATTACAAACGCATCAAAAAAGCCGAGCGGCTGCTGCTTACGCAACCACTTAGCATCGCCGAGGTGGGTGAGGCTGTAGGTATCCCGAATATGGCGCAATTTTATAAGCTATTCAAACGGCATAACCATTGCTCGCCCAAGGAGTTCAAGCTACGCATGAAGATAGAACTGTGAATGTTTGACGTTATATCCTCGGTGGTAAATATGAAATAGAACGAACCATGGAGGACTCACATATGCATCCAATACCAACTAAAACTAACACACCATCTACCGTAAAAGCTTCCCGTATAGGAACTGTTTTAAAAATTACTATGTTATCCTTATTTGCGTTTGCTCTTATCTGGGTGCTTTTGCTTCTCAGCTTTGGCTGGGTCTGGAGCTCTTATATGACCATATATCGCGGAATCGATATTTCTTTGCTGAGCAAGGAGCCTCCGCGTGCTACGGTTTTTTATGATGCCAATGGCGAGGTCATCACAGAGCTAACCAACTCACGGATGGAATATATGCCTTTAGATCGTTTTTCCAAAATCGTACAAGAAGCTGTAGTTTCTGTAGAGGATGCACGTTTTTATGAGCATAAAGGTGTTGATTATCAAGGAATCGCACGTGCTTTTTACCAGAATTGGAAATCCGGTAACACGGTACAAGGCGGTAGTACGATTACGCAGCAGCTTGCCAAAACCTTTTTATTTTCCTCCGAACGAACCTATTCCCGCAAAATCAATGAGGCCATCGCCTCTATTAAAATCGAAAAGGTCTATAGCAAGGATCAAATTATGGAGCTGTATTTAAACCATATTTATTTTGGAGAAGGCTCATGGGGCCTGGAGCGTGCTGCCCAGTCTTATTTTGGCAAGCCTGCACTGGATTTAACCTTATCCGAGGCTGCACTGTTGGCGGGCATTCCCAAATCACCTATCAACTACTCACCTGTCAAAAAGCCTGAGCAAGCCAAGGAACGGCGCAATCTTGTACTAAACCTGATGGCAGAGCAAGGGAAAATCACTGAAGCTGAGCGGGATGCCGCCAAAAATGAGGAGATTCAGCTAGTGGCCCAAGCAGAACCGAAGGTAGCCATGCACCCCTCCTTTATCAACCATGTAATAAGCGAAGCGATCGATAAGTACAAGCTGACCGAGGAGCAAATCCTGTCATCCGGCTACCAGATTTATACGACCATGGCACCCCAAGTGCAAGTAGCGGCGGAGGAGGTTTATAGCGACGATTCGTTTTTTCCTGAGGATGCGGGCGGTCTGCAAAGCGGGATAGTATTAATGGAGCCTCAAAGCGGGGCCTTGCTGGGCATCGTGGGCTCACGTACCCCGCAACAGGAATTCCGAGCATTTAACTATGCGACCCAAAATCAGCGGCAGCCAGGCTCGGCCCTCAAGCCCATCATTGTGTTTGCACCTGCATTAAGTGCCGGCTTCGGGACCAGGGATCAAATCCATGATGTAGAAACCGATTTTGGTGGAGCCTACAAACCCGCGAATTATGGAAACCAGCTTCACGGCTGGGTTACCCTAGAGGAAGCCTTAGTGCAATCCTATAATATTCCGGCAGTCGCTCTGTTAAAGGAAATTGGCATCGACAAAGGAATGGAAATAGCTTCACTGGCAGGATTGCCCTTAGAGGATACAGATCGAACCTTAGGCATTGCCTTGGGCGGCATGACCAAGGGCACTTCCCCACTTGTGATGGCTCAGGCTTATACGATGTTTGCCAATAACGGGAGTGTGGCTAAAGCTTACGCGATCACCAAGATAGTTGACCAGCATGGGCAGCTGGTTGGCGAAGAAGCCCGCCCTGTGTTGGAGCCTGTTTTGGAGCCGAATGTCGCTTATACCATGACCACCATGCTTCGAAAAGTAGTCAATCAAGGCACAGGACAAAGTGCACGGATGGATCGGCCTGTAGCCGGAAAAACCGGAACAACCCAGCTGCCCGACATTCCGGAATTCAAAAATAAATACGGTAAACAAATCGATGGCTCCAAGGATGCCTGGTTTGTTGGCTACACCCCTGAGATCGTGGCCGCCGTATGGCTGGGCTATGAAAAAACGAACAAAGACCACTACCTGACTACTACCGGCGGTAAATATCCCGCAATTTTATTTAATGAAGTGCTGACTCGTGCTTTGCAGGGTGTGCCCGTTGTTGATTTTGCCAGACCCGAGGCGTTTGCTGCTGTTGTGGGTGGCAAAAAGAAGATCAACGAGAATAAAGCCATAACGCTTGCCGAAGCGAAGAAGAAGCTGGCAGAGGAGCAGGAAGCGTTGGCGCTTGAGGAGGCCGCAGCAGCTGAGGCTCTTGCTGCCGCGAGCGCGCAGGTCACTAGTGCTGGTGGCGGCGCTGGCGCGGCAGGTGCTGGGAGCACCGTCGCTGCTGACGCGAATAGCGGCGGCGCAGCCGCGGCCACAGGCGCAAGCGGCGGGACGCCTGGAGCAGCGAACGGAGCCGGGGCGAACGGCGGAACGGCGGCTACCGGGGCTACAGGCGCTGGTGCTCCTGCCCCAGCTGACAAAGGCACAGCCGCTACCGCTCCTGCGGACAAAGGCGCTGGTGCTCCTGCCCCAGCTGACAAGGGCACAGCCGCTACCGCTCCTGCGGACAAAGGCGCTGGTGCTCCTGCCCCAGCTGACAAGGGCACAGCTGCTACCGTTGCACCTGCGGATAAGGGCAATGCGGCACCACCAGAAGGGGTACCCCCAACCGCAAGCAATTTGGTAGGCAGCGCCCCAACAAGCGGAGCTACAAACGGTTCTGGGGGCACTCCGTAATCCAGAGCGCTGTGAACGTAAAAAGAGCACCAGCTTTGGCAGCCCAGTGCTCTCATCCATGTAAGCAAACGTCAAATAGCCCTCCACCTTATGGAAGACCTTGTCAATAAATTGCCTTTCAGAAAAATTTGAACTTTGGGACCGCTAAAACACTTCTACGGAGCCCACTCCCTTCTTTTCCATTTGTGTATTCAACAAATCTAGTGAAGTGATAATACCATCCAATTCCTCAGATCCAAGATCGCTAAGCACGGTTTGAAAAAAATTTTCATGAAAGTAATCGAGTTTATTGCGGATTTCATCTATCTTCCCGGTTTTCTGTATCCATACAATCCGACGATCCGACTCATCCCTGACTCTCTGAATCCAGCCGTCCCGCTCCAAACGGTCAATAATACTGGAGACTGTACTATAGGAAAGCTTCACAGCTTCAGATATATGGCCAATCGTCTTTGGCTCTTTATAAACTTGCGCAATAACCATACCTTGAGGCTTCGTCAGATCCATTTCCTTCATGAAACCTTCGAGTGTAGTATTATATAATCGGGAAAGCTTGTGAATGGTTTTAGAGATATTCATTGCTTGATTCATGGACAATCTCCCCTGTCTTAAGCGATTACATAAAACCAATATTGTCTAAACTATATCATATTAATTGTACAGAGCAAAGAAAGGAAGGCCGTGCCTAACATCTCCTATGTTAGGCACGGCCTTTTTTTTGAAAAACCTTAGATAGAATCTGCTGATGTATTTCCCTTATTATTGCTCAAGAACCGACAGCAAGCGCTTGGCTTCTCCTAGCGGTGTGGTTACCGTCTCGAATATTTTCACCTTCAAGGGCGATTCCATCAAATCACTGACCACATTATCAAAATACATCATTTGGTTACCGTTGATCAAGCGGTTCGGACCTGTTAGCTCGAAGGTCTTGTAGCCGATCCGCTCCCCTGCTGGGTTCTCCAATTCAATAAGCAGCTTCGGATTGGATGCTTCTGTCACCACGTTATCTGTAGTGCTGATATCCATAACCGATTTCATTCGGTACGTATAATTGTTGATTTTAGTGGTTGCATTTTGCGAAAGAACCATCGATAAGCCCCATGAGTTCAATTTCAGCTTATAGGGATAAAAGTCCAGATCGGTCGCATTTGGCGTTGCCTTCTGGATAGCTACAGGCAGCTTGCCTATCGGCGTTTGAAAGCCGGACTCACCTTGCTTCTCTAGCAGCCTGAATGTAAACTGATCAGCAGATTCGGTAAGTGGCATCGTAAAAGCATACGTTGCCGCAACGCCCATACCGGGCAGCACTTCTTTGACCGAGCTTTCAAGCTGACTGCCTGAGTATACGACTCCTGTATGGTTCATCAAGTCGGCTCCAATTGCAGGAATGGGCAGCGGACTATCACTGAAATTCGTAAATTTCACATTAGCGACTACCGTCTTGAAGCTCTGCCCTTCATTCTCGAACCAATCCGCGTTAGAAAGTGAGACGGAAAGCTGTGGATTTATGGCTTTGCTCATCGGATCAATAGCTATTCGAGAACCAAGCTGGTAAGCGGGCAAGCTTAGTTCTGTCACTTCCTGAGCAGGCACCCTAAAGCCAACGCCTCCTACAGAATAGGTCTGGGCAGTAGTCTGGCCCAGCTTCACGAAGCTTTCGGTAGTTAATACATAGAAGGCTTCTGGATTCACTCCAGCATCCATGGGAATGGAATAATAGACATAATGGCTTTCACCCGGAATTACAACCAACGGCGTTTCATCCATTCGTTTGCCAAGAAATGATTGACCATCAGCTTTCCCGCTTAATGAGAATCCAGGTACAGTTTCCGTGTGGCTACCCGGGTTCTCAACCTTTAATTGGACGATATAAGTCGGAGCCTGCCCATCAAATTGTGTGTAAAGGCTGGCAGCTGAGTAGACCAATGAAGAAGAAACGCCTGGCAGCCTGAATGGATCTCCCCAGTTCAACAAGGCAGTATCGGCGATTCTGGAATCATTGCCCTTCCAGACCATCGAGCCAATGCCGATATCCGCAAGCACGGTTTCTTGCTTCGGATACACACTCATATCGAAATCGACCAAGATCAGGTCTGTGAGGTTAATTTCTACAGTCGAATCAACCTCTGCCATATAGCTGAACTCTTCATTCGTATGCGGAGCTATAGACTTAATATTGGCTGCGCTTGGCTGCAGCAAATACAAGGTGCCGTCCGAGCCTTTGGCACGAAGCTCAAAGTCTGGAGTCCGTACTGCAGCCCCCGAACGGTTATTCAACTTAATAACCACTCCCATTTTCCAGCCGTTCTCCGTCTTCTCCAGCAGGACGCTTTTCACCTGCGTCTGGATGGAACCGTTGATCGCATAGGCTGGTGCTTCAACAGCAGTTGGAGCTGTGGTTCCATCAGCAGCGAATGCCGAGGGTATGGAGAATGCAACAGTCGATGTAAGCATGATCGCCAATAGGGTTTGTTTCTTATATAGTTTCATGAATGAATCCTCCTGTAATCGTAAGACCGTATGTTGGTACGTTTTCGGTAATCATCTATTGAACCTAAGCTTTCAATATGCCGGGTATTGCCCCTGCGGATCCTTTGCCAGGCTTCGAGGGCTTTTCCGGTTCTGTTGGGTGCTCTTGCCCCATAGGTTCTTTGGGCTCAACCAGTGTTTGTTCAAGCTCCTTCGGATCTGTTTCATCGGGAGTCGAAGATTTAGGCGCTTCCGCTGGTGCCGAAGCAACTTTTCGCTTGCTTCTTAGAAAGAAGACAACCGGTATACAGAGAAATGCGGGAATCGCAGATATAAAGAAGGTGTCCCCAATTGACCGAACCATAGCTTCCAGCTGCATGATGCCAGCCAGGGTACTAGCCGCTGTCGCGCTTGCTGTGCTCGTGTCCACACCCCACTGATAGATCACTCCGGTCAACCCCGAAACGACGTTGCTCGCTGCCAGTGAATCGACAGTTACGCTTTCTGAAATATGTTGGTAATGGACAATCTGACGATTGCTCATAAGGGCAGCAAAAATAGCGATACTCATCGATCCGGCTACTTGTCGAACTACGTTGGATAACGGAGATGCATTATTGATTTGATGCTGCGGAATAGCGTTCATGCCGGCAGTGGTCAGTGGCATCATACAGAGCCCTATTCCAATGGCTCGAATGGTCAGCAGGACATTCAGCCAATGATGAGGGGTATCCGAAGCCAGCGTATGAAGATCAAATGTAGTAATTCCAATTATAGACAGACCTAAGACTCCAATAGGAACAACGCCAAATTTTTCCGACAGCTTACCACTAATCGGCATCATTAAGGCCATCGCAATCGACTGCGGCATCATAAGAAGCCCAGTCTGCATCGCTGACATGGATTGTACATTTTGCAGGAAGAGCGGTACGAGGAAGGTACCACCCATCATACCCATCATGACAAGGCTGCCGGCAATTACACTCATCGTAAATTTAGCATTTTTAAAAATCCTGAGGTCTAACAAAGGATGCTTACTACCAAGCTCGACCCAAATAAACAGTAGCAGGCTGAAAAACGAGACAAACAGCAAGCTGACGATGAATAACGAGGTCCATCCTTCAGTATTCCCCTTACTTAAAGCGAGCAGCACTGATCCAAAAAACAATATCGAAAGCGCAGCGCCTGCGGTATCAAATTTAATTACTTTATTTTTCACAGAATCCTTTAGAAGAATCCTGCCCATAATGAAAGCGAACAGTCCAATCGGGATATTTATTAAAAATAACCAACGCCAGCTGTAATACTGAATCATATAACCGCCGAAGGTCGGTCCAAGTGCTGGTGCCACCATAGCAGCAACGCCCCATAATCCGATAGCCGTGCCCACTTTTTCACGCGGGAAGGACGTATAAATAATAGCCATGCCGACGGGCATAATAAATCCACCAGCTAACCCTTGAATAATTCGGAACAAGATCAAGGTAACGTCGCTCCATGCCATCCCGCATAAGACCGAACCAATGGTAAACCCTGCAACCGAATAAATAAACACATTTTTATTGCCAAATCTTTCCCCTAAAAAACCACTCATCGGGATTACTACTGCAGAGGCCAGCATATAACCCGTAAGCACCCATTGGATGGTGGCTACATCGGAACCAAACACGGCAACGAATTTCGGCAAGGCAACATTCATTAAGCTGCTGTTCAAGACAGAAACAAATGTGCCGAGCACAATGGCGATCAGCCCTAGCCACATGCCTGCATCGCCCTCGGATTTCGTTTTTAACGTTGCGTCGGCCATTTTCTGCACCACCTATTCCACTTTCAGTTTTGCGCCATCAACGATTTTGTCGTTCGGATTCACGACAATTTGCTGTCCTGCTTGTAGATTTGATCCGGCCTCTACATAAACCCATTCCTGATTTTTATCGGAGGTCTTGACTTCAGCCATACGAGCTGTACCGCTCTCGACCTTGACCACATAATCTTTGCCGTCTTTCTTAATAAGCGCCGATTTCGGCACCTCCAGCCGGCTTTGTTCGGTATCCTTCATATGGACCTCGGCAATCGCACCGGCAAACAACAATCCATCTTTATTGTCGACTGTTACTTTGACCGGGAAGGTATTGCTGTTGGCGTTGGATACCGGACTGACAAAGGTGATCGTTCCAGGAAAGCTTTGATCGGGTACATTCGCCGCCTTCACGTCGACTGCTGTGCCTGCTTTGACCTTGCCAATCTGTGTATCGGTTACGCTGAGCTCTACCTGCACCTGGTTCATATCGACAACCGAGAACAAGGCAACACCCGGCTGTGCCATTTCTCCTGGCTGTATACTGCGTTTAATTACAGTTCCGTTCGATGGGGCTGTGATTGTTGCATTATTGACTGAATTGTTAGCTAGCTCAACCACTGAGTTCAATCGGTCTACATCAGCCTGTAAGGCTGTAATCGTATTGGGTGTGGCACCTGCTTGGGCCAGCTCGAGCTTGGCTCGTGCCGCATCGACCTGTGCAGCAGCAGCCTGGCTTGCAGCTTGCGCCTGTTCATACCCAGTCCTGGCTTTTTCGTACTCCAGCCCGCCACGATCCAGATCTTCCTTAGTCACACTCGATGAACTGTCAAACTGGTTGCGCAGGCGGTTATAAGTGTTGGTTGCAAATTCAAAGCCCGCTTTCCCCTGTTCTACAGTAGCTTCCGTCTGGGCTTGCGCGGCCTCGGCAGCACGCACCGCGCTCTCCGCCGCGCGTATTTCCTGCGATCTAGCACCTGCCTTTGTATCTGCCAGCTTCGCATTTGACGCAATAACGCCGGATTCCGCTTGTTTGAGCTGCTGGATCAAATCGTCGGTCTCCAGTTGGACAAGTACATCTCCTTTATTCACGTGGGCGCCTTCCTCCACATTGACAGCGGAAACCTTGCCTGACATTTTACTGACAATCTTCACTTCTTGGTTAGGATTAATTTTACCGCTCCAGCCGGCATCCGTAACTTGGCCAAGCTTGATAACCTTAACGGGCACATCAGCTGTGGCACTATTGGCCTGATTACCTGCACCTGCATCACTGCACCCTGAGAGCGCTCCGATTAATGCAAGCGATAGAACCACAGAAAACCCCATAGATGGTCTTATTTTCATTGTTTTTGCTCCCCTTATCATTACCTTAGTTGTCTTTGACTTGAATATTGATGGACGTGCTCATTCCCGGCGATAGATCGAACCCTTGTTGGTCATCAATGCTTATTTTTACCGCAATACGCTGTGTGACTTTCGTGAAATTACCGCTTGTATTAGACGCTGGAAGCAGAGAAAAGCTCGATGCTGTTGCCTTGCTGATCTCTTTTACCGTCCCTGTCAGTGTTAATCCAGCAAAGGTATCCACCTTGATCTCCACCTTCTGGCCGATCTTAATACGATGAATTTCGGTTTCCTCAATATTAGCTGAAACATACAAACGGCTTTGGTCCACGATCATGGCAACTGTCTGCCCAAGCGAAGCAACCTCACCAGGTTTGATTAACGTTTTGATCACAGTGCCCTCAATGGGGGATCTCAATGTTGCTTGATCAAGCATGCTGATACTTAAATTATTGCTATCCTGTTGCCCCAATATTTGGTCAGCCATAACGTGGTCTCCTTCATTAATCTGCATCGAGACCACTTTTCCTGTAACTCGAGGTATTACCTTGTAAATATCGCCAGCAAGCCTTGAATCTTCAGTAGATACATATTTTTGGGCATCATTCCAGAACTTCCACCCGATTCCGCTGCCGCTGATGACCATAACCACCAAAATCACAATCAACACTACTTTTCGCTTCATGCTTCTCCCCACTTCTCTTTCCATTTCTGAATTGTCTGAGCTTTATATATTTCGTATGCGAAATATCAAATTAACAAATATTTAACAGCTTTCAACTTCCAAATTCCTTAAAATCCGAGTGTGCAGCTTATCCATTGCTTGTAGTTCCTCATCAGGTACTCCTTGGATCATTTTCTGAAATAGCCCATTCTTCATTGACTTAATCGCTATGACTACCTGCTCACCCTGTTCACTTATTTTCAAGTTCACACTTCGGCGATCTACTTCATCACGGTATCGGAGTATAAGTCCCTTTTCCTCCAGCTTATCGCACAGAAGCGTAAGACCTCCAGCCGTCATATGTAATAGCTCCGCCAAATCGCTAACCCTTTGGCTTTCTCTATGAAGCTTTTGCAGCATGTTGGCCTGTGATAAGGTAAGGTTTAGCGGGCTGACCGCATTCCACTCGGCAATAAATTTTTTATGAATTAGCCGATACAGATGCTCCATTTTCTCCATATCGTAGTAGGTCATCAAGTCCCCTTCCACTCCTTTTAGTCAATAAAAAAATTGTTTTGACGCTAATCATTTCTGCATATAATATTTCGTATACGAATTAATATAACAGATAAGCCTAACCTTGAGAAATCCCGAAAATGGTCAAATTCTAGCATTTTCAAGCCATAATGGGGCTGATCATCCCCTTTTCTCCCCTTTGCTCAACCCCATAAAATAATACCATCTCTCACGCAGGGCTAAGATCTGTGTTCAAAAATTGTACATGTATTGGAGCTTAATCCATATTTACAAGGCATAAAAGACTGTGATATATTTCGTATGCGAAATGTATACTATTAAATATTTTCTATACGAAATAAGAAAAGGTGGAGATTGTTTATGAAAATCAAAAAACCATGGATGGCTGCTATTCTTTCTATGGCATTATTATTTAACGGAGCCGCTGCCTTAACCCCAACAACCTTCGCAGATGATGAGGATTTACCCATCTTTACAAAGGTGAAAGCACCGTTTGACGGACAACGATTTATGACGGATTGGTTAGGAAGGATCATCATACATACAGCTGCGATTGCGGATAAAGATTACATTGACATTCAAGATGCCTTACAGGCAGGGCAAACCTTAACTCAAGCATCGGGTCTTAATGGTGCCTTCTTGGATGGACAGCTACAAGGAATCCTTGCAGCTGATTTAAATTTATATTTACAAAACTATACAGCTACCCCTGAGTATCTTGCTAATTTGAAGGCTGATCTGAATAACGCTATCCAAAAAGCTATTTCCACACCCGGTTATATAACTCCCGGCACAAAGGGACAATTTAACTATAAGGCGCTTATCGATTTTCATATTAATCAATTGAAGATAAACGCTGCTTATCTTTCAGAAGAAGATTACATAGATATCAATGATCGTTTACTTCAAGGTAGTACGCTTGCACAAGCCGCTTCATTAAATGAAAATGAACTATTGGAAGCTTTACTTCGCCCGATTCTACAGGAAATTGACATTGCTGTGAAACAAGGGCAGCTTGCATCAATTGACGGCTCCAAATTTAAAGATCAAGCAAGAGTTACCATCTTCTCTGCTATTTCAACGCCTGGGAGTTTTGACATAACCAAAGCCGTCACCAAGACATTTTTGCAAACACGGTTAAATTCCATCCTCACCGATGCTTATCTCGTTACAAATAATGAAGATTTAGAATTTATGGACATGAAGAGTTCCTATAAAAATGGCGCCAGCCTAACTCAAATTACAGGTATTCCCGCCATGGAATTAACAACAAAGATAATGGAATTATGGAAATATGACTGGAAAGCTGCTACAAGCAGTTGGACAGCGGAAGAGCTGTCAGCCTTTGAGCAACAAGCCTCTCAAGCCATTCAAACAGCTATAACAGCAGCTAGCAAATAGTCAAAGCGAAAGCAATTGTGCCGGTGTGGCCCTATCCTTTCTGGCAGCAAGGCATCATGCGCAAAAAAGAGCACCCGCAATGGGTGCTCTTTTTTGCCTTACCTAATTACCCGAGCATTACAAAGCTTATGAGATGTGATACATATCACAGCATTTTCCATCCAAATGCCTTACAATTATCTTATCTTATACAGGCATTGTAGATTAAGTATGTGCCTATAATAAAAAGGAGGTCCTTGAGTATGCCAAACACATCATCCAAACACGAGATTATTATTCCTGAGAACCCGGTATCCAATTTTTTGTTCAATAATACAAGAGCCGCGACGATTTGGTTAATTATTCGCCTTTATGTGGGTTATGCTTGGATTACATCAGGCTGGAAAAAGATAACAAGCGAGGCGTGGACAGGAGACCAAGCTGGAACTGCGTTGCAGGGCTTTGTGAAAGGAGCCTTGGCAAAAGCCGAAGCAGGTAAGGATGTTACCGGCTGGTATGCCGACTTTTTGGGAAATATAGTGCTTCCCAACGCAAAGGTATTTGGATACATGGTAGCTTTTGGCGAGTTGCTTGTTGGGCTAGGATTGATTTTGGGGCTTTTAACAGGGATTGCTGCCTTTTTTGGGGGGATCATGAACGCCAGCTTTTTATTCGCCGGAACCTTGAGTACCAATCCGATTCTGTTCATTCTCGCAACATGGCTGGTGCTCGCTTGGAAAAATGCAGGCTGGTATGGCTTGGATCGTTGGGCGCTGCCTTTTCTTGGTACACCGTGGGGACGCAAGCCATCAAGCGATAGCTCGAAGACAACCCCTCTCTAAACACAAATCATGTAGTTGGGAACCTGATTCGGACCCCCTACATTATAGCCAACAGAAAGAGCTTCCCTCTATGGTTCAAGGGAAGCTCTTTCTTATTGTCAGCCGCGACCACGGAACTATACCTCGCTCCAGATCCTTAGCGCATTATCCATCCCGGACTTGGCCCCGACCAAGCAATCCTCCATGCCTTCGAATTCTATACTAACATAACCATTATAGCCTGAATGCTTGATCACCCTCAGCACTTCCCACACATCGATATCCCCATGGCCAAATATGGCTCCACGCAAATAGTTTCCTGAAGCGGTACGGAACCAGCCCTCACCCGGATTCCGATAGGAGGGGCGCAAATAAAAATCTTTAAGGTGCACCATCGAGGCGTAAGCGATGCTTTTTTTCACGGCGGCCACGGAGTCTTCATCAGCACACATAAAGTTGCCAATATCAACAGTCGTTTTAAAATTGTCACGATCAACCGCATGAACCAGTGCGAGCACCCGTTCACTGTCCTGAATATGATAACCATGATTTTCTACACTGGTCGTAATCCCATACTGCGTGGCATAATCAGCCACTCTTGTACAAGCCTGGGCTAGCTTGGGCAGATCTGCCTGAAAGCTCCGCACCGTTGCTTCGGGAATCGCACGCTTCCCCACATCATGCCTCACCAGTTTGACACCAAGCTTATGGGCGACATCAATCTCTTGGATCACACGGGCAATCTCCCGCTCATACGACTCTTCACTGTCTGTTATAAAATCAGCGCCAAACGTGTAGCTCGACAGGTCTAGCCCGGTATCGGCCGCTTTTTGGCGGATGGCCTCCACCAGGCTTGGATCTTCATGCAAATCATAACCAATCGGCACGATTTCCACATGCTCTGCCCCCTGGTCGGCCGCCCACTGGATAATATCAATGACCGTCATTTGCTTAGTTTGAAGCTGTTTTGCCAAGCTATACGTACTTAATCCTATTTTCAAAATATTGCCCTCCTCCGTAATGTAGACTATACTTTTAGATTATAGCTGGATTAAAGCCCAACTGTCTGCAGGATGTGTTCGCTTTCATTTTTATGATTAGGTGCATTTTATCATATTCCTGCCAGGAATCAATACCTGTTGCAGCCATTTGTGCATTTTAATTCCGATTATAGCAGCCTGCATCGGCGACACCTTATTCTCCCCATACTCCCTAAGCTTGCCCGATGTTTGGTCTTCTCCCGTTCGTGGTAATGATAATAAGGTATACGCAGGAGGACTGTCTGATGAACCCCATACATATAACCAAACAACAAGCAGATAAGGCTTCGAATAAACTTGTTGTTACAGCACGAATATTTCTGATGTCCTTTGTCAGCATCGCCCTCATTGCCGGCTTAATAGCCCTTAGCATCGGTTTGGTTTGGAATTCGTATCTGAGCATATACCGAGGTGTCGATATCTCATCTTTAGGGAAAGAGCCGCCCCAGTCCACTGTTTTTTACGATAGCCAAGGGGAAATCATAACCGAGCTTACCAATGCACGAATGGAATATATGCCTTTAGCGCAATTTTCTCCGACGGTTCTGGAAGCGATTGTTGCTGTAGAGGATGCCCGATTTTATGAGCATCAGGGTGTCGATTTATACGGGATTGCCCGCGCCTTTTACCATAATTGGAAGTCCGGTGATACCGTGCAGGGTGGCAGTACCATCACGCAGCAGCTTGCCAAAACGATGCTTTTTTCATCCGAGCAAACCTATTCTCGAAAAATCAATGAAGCTGTCGCTTCGATTAAAATAGAAAAGACGTATACCAAGGACCAAATTATGGAGTTGTATTTAAACTATATCTATTTTGGTGAAGGCGCTTGGGGGCTTGAGCGCGCGGCTAAGTCGTATTTTGGCAAGACGGCGTTAGAGCTGGATTTATCTGAAGCTGCCCTGCTGGCAGGAATCCCCAAGTCACCAACCAACTATTCACCTGTCAAAAAACCCGAGCAAGCCAAGGAGCGGCGCAATCTGGTTCTGAGCCTGATGGCTGAGCAGGGGAAAATTACAGCCGCAGAGCGGGATGCCGCCATCAGCACGGAATTGAAGCTAACCGAACAATCTCCTTTAAAAATAGCGAAAAACCCGTCCTACATCGACTATGTGATGCAAGAGGCGATCCAAAAGTACAAGCTGACTGAGCAGCAAATTTTATCCTCCGGTTACCAAGTTTATACGACCATGGTACCCAAGGTGCAACAGGCCGCGGAAGAGGTGTATGGCGACTCCTCATTGTTTCCTGAGGATGCAGGCGGCTTACAAAGCGGAGTTGTCTTGATGCAGCCTCAAACGGGTGCATTGATGGGGATTGTTGGCTCGCGAAGCCCACAGCAGGATTTCCGTGCCTTTAATTATGCGACACAAATTAAGCGCCAGCCTGGCTCGACCCTTAAGCCGATTATTGTGTATGCGCCAGCGCTTAGTGAGGGCTTTGGAACCAGAGACCGGATTCATGATGTGGAAACCGACTTCGGTGGAGCCTATAAGCCCGCGAATTATGGGAATAAGCTGCATGGCTGGGTCACGGTGGAGGAAGCTCTGGTACAATCCTATAATATTCCTGCGGTCGCCTTGCTGAAGGAAATCGGCATCGACAAAGGCATCGAATTTGCCAGCAAGGCTGGCTTGCCCCTAGAGCCGGAGGATCGCACCTTAGGCATTGCCTTAGGCGGGATGAGCACAGGCACATCTCCCCTTGCTATGGCGCAAGCGTATACGATGTTCGCGAACAATGGCAATATGGCAAAAGCTTATGCGATCACCAAAATCGTCGACAGGCATGGACGGCTCGTAGGCGAGTCCCAGCCTGTCCTTGAGCCCATGCTCGACCCGAACGTCGCGTTCACAATGACCAAGATGCTGGAAAAGGTGGTCAACGAAGGAACCGGGCAAAGTGCACAGATGGATCGGCCTGCCGCCGGAAAAACAGGCACAACCCAGCTTCCCGACATCCCGGAATTCAAGGATGCGGACGGTAACCAAATCGATGGCTCCAAGGATGCCTGGTTTGTTGGCTATACTCCTGAGATCGTCGCCGCCATCTGGCTGGGCTATGACAAAACGAACAAAGACCACTATCTTACCACGACTGGTGGCAAGTACCCTGCGGCATTGTTCAAGGAAGTCGTCACTCGAGCCCTGCTTGATGAGCCCATCGTCGATTTCGCTAAACCGGAGGCCTATGCAGCCGTAGTTGGCGGAGGCAAAAAGATCAACGGTGAGCAGGAAGCCATTATGCTCGCTGCCGCCGCCAAGAAAAAAGCCCAGGCCGAGAAGCAAGCCGAACTGGCTAAAGCAGTAGCAGCATCGAGCAAGTCCGATGCTAAAGCGGACGCTACTAAAGCCAACGCGAAGGACACAAAAGATACCAAAGCGAGTTCTAAGGACAGTTCTAAGGATAGCTCTAAAGATAGCTCTAAAGATAGCTCTAAGGACAGCAATAAAGGCAGCTCCAAGGATGCTGCTAAGTCTACTACTGCTGCTGACAAAGCCAGCGATTCCAAAAAAACGGATTCCAGCAAGCAAACCGCCAGCACAAGCAAAGCATCTGAACCGAGCAAGACTCAAGCATCGACCAAACCTGCCTCCTCAAGCACCAGCAAAAAGGATAATGACAACAAGGACACCAAAAACCAAACTGCCATAAAACCAGCGATAAAGCCTGTTTCCAAAACGACCAACACAGCTAACGATAGCAAAAAAAGTACAAGTACAAAGTAAACCAATGATAAAGATTAATGCTTTGACATCATACAAACAGCCCCCCAGCAAAGTGTTGGGGGGCTGTGAGTCCATCTATTTAAGAATTCATGGAGCTTAAGCTGCTTTACTGACTCGTGACAATCCTATTTCAAGCCCTTATCCACTTCGTCCACCATACCAGCAACGGAGATCAAGCCGCCGCCGGACACATACCAGTAGTTAGGATCAAGATACACAATCGAGCCATTCTTAAATGCGTTTGTTTTCATAACCAACTCATTCTCGATGACTTGTTTAGCGGTTGTTTTGCTTTCGCCGACAGCTGTTTCACGGTCAACTACGAATAGAATGTCCGGATTTTTCTCAACAATATATTCGAAGGAAATCGTTTGGCCATGCGTCGATACTTCAATATTTTTCTCGGAAGGAACCACGCCTAACACATCATGGATAAAACCGAAACGTGAGCCTGGACCATAGGCACTAGCTTTGCCGCCGGTTACCAGCGTAATAAGACCCTTTTTGTTGCTTGCAGCTGCTTTGGCATTTACCTTTTTGACGTTTTCTGTAATTTTAGCAAGCTCAGCATCTGCTGCTGCTTCTTTACCATAAATCTTGGCAATGACTTTTACGTTTTCTGCAAAGGATTCCATGTATCTTTTGTTATCAACACCAACAAAGACGGTCGGTGCAATTTTGCTTAGCTCTGCATAGTGGGCTTGCTGTCTGCCCGAAATTAGAATTAATTCTGGTTTCATCGCACTAATTTTTTCGAAATCAGGCTCTTGCAGGGTTCCGATATTTTTGTATTTCGCATCTTTATATTTAGCTAAGTAGGTAGGAACACTGGACTGTGCTACGCCTGTAACTTCAATACCCAATTTGTCCAACGTGTCCAAAGCGCCGAAATCGAATACGACAAGGTTCTTGGCATTTGATTTCACTTTGGTTTCTCCCAATTGGTGCTTGATCGTAATTTCAGTCGGAGCAGCAGGTGTTGCTGGAGCTGGCGTGGATGCCGCAGGAGCTGATGCAGCTGGTGCTGGTGCACTTGCAGCCGGAGTTTTGGCAGTTTCAACAGGAGCGGTCGAACCGCAGGCAGCAGCAACAATAGCAAGAGTTAACATAATTACAAGCATGAATATTTTTTTCACTTTGTTCACCTCTAGAGTTTTTTTTATTGGACTCATTCACGAGCGGTACGCCCTTTATGAGAAATAAACACAAATTTTATTACCGTTAATCGTTTCGATCTGGATGTCCATATCATAAACTTCCTTCAATACCGCCGAATTGATGATCTCATCGGTCGTGCCTTCCTTGACCACTTTGCCATCCTTGAGGGCTACAATGTAGTCGGAATAACAGGAGGCAAAATTAATATCATGCAGCACCAGAACAATTGTTTTACCCAGCTCATGCACCATCTTCTGTAGCACCTTCATTATTTGTACCGAATGCTTCATATCGAGATTGTTCAGCGGCTCATCCAATAAAATATATTCGGTATTCTGCGCGACCACCATCGCTATGTAAGCCCGCTGCCGCTGGCCACCGCTGAGCTGGTCCAAATATTTATCCTGCATATCCTGCAGGTCCATGTAGTGGATCGCCTCATCGACGAACTTCCAGTCCTCAGGGGTCAGCCTCCCTTGCGAGTACGGAAAACGCCCGAAGCTGACTAGCTCCTTGATCGTCAAACGGATATTAATATGATTGGATTGCTTCAGGATCGAGATTTTTTTGGCCAAGTCATTGCTTTTGGATTTCCCAATTTCTGTGCCTTCAATAAATACCTCTCCACTATCCTTCGTAATCAATCGGCTAACGATCGACAGCAAGGTGCTTTTCCCCGCTCCGTTGGGGCCGATGAATGAGGTAATTTTACCTTTGGTAATGGAAACTGATACATCATCGACGACATTTTTGTTACCGTATCGTTTGGATACCCGCTTTACTTCTACCACGACTTATTCTCCTTTAACAGCAGATAAATAAAGTAAATGCCGCCGACAAGATTGATAACGACACTTACGGTCGTTGTGAAGGTAAACACACGCTCAACGATCAGCTGGCCTCCAACCAAAGCGACAATACTGATCAGGATGGAGCCGGGAATCAGCACTTTATGCCGATACGTACCGAACATTTGATGCGCAACATTAGCCACCAGCAAACCAAGAAAGGTGATGGGACCGACTAGCGCTGTCGATATGGAGATCAGAATCGCTACAAGAATCAGCAATCTTTTCACTACATAATCATAATTGACACCTAGGTTAACCGCATGCTCCTTGCCCAGCGACAAGACATCCAAATACTTGGCGAATTTCCAGAAGTACACGGCCACGCCCAATACAATGATGAAGGAAAGCAGCAGCAGGTCGGAGCCTACCCGATTAAAGCTGGCAAACATTTTATCCTGGACATGCAAAAATTCGTTCGGATCGATCATTACCTGCATAAACGACGAGAAGCTTCCGAACAAGGTGCCCATGATGATGCCGACCAACAGCAGAAAGTAAATGTTCTGCCCTTCTCTGCGGAAAATAATGCGGTACAAGACACTTGAGAACAACACCATCAAGCCTACAGAAAGCCCAAAATGGACATGCTTGCTCATCATCGACAAGGTCGCCGAACCCAGGAAGTATACAATAAAGGTTTGAAACAGCATATAAAGCGAATCCAGCCCCAATATACTGGGAGTCAAAATGCGGTTGTTCGTAATCGTCTGGAATACCATGGTGGAAAAGGCAATGGCCGCAGCCGTCAGCACGATAGCCAGGATTTTGATACCACGCCTTGGCAGGATGTAGCTCCAATTGCCTCCTGACTGAATAACCATAAACGTAGCGATAAGTGACAGGGCGACTATGGCCAAAATCGTGATTTTGACTCTATTATGCATAAGCCTTTCTCCTCATGAGCATGTAAAGAAAAATCCCGCTCCCTATTACACCCACCGTAAGGCCAATCGAAATCTCATAGGGATAAATGATAACTCTCCCCAGAATGTCACAGAACAACACGAAAGCGGCTCCCAATAAGGCCGTGTGGCTTAAGCTTTTTTTGAGGTTATCGCCTTGGTACATCGTGACAATATTCGGAATGATCAGTCCTAGAAACGGAATCATACCCACAGTAAGAATAACGACCGAGGTGACTAAAGCTACGATCACAAGCCCGATATTGACAACCTGCTTGTAGTTCAACCCCAGGTTGACCGAGAACTCCTCGCCCATCCCTGCAACGGTGAAGCGATTCGCGAACAAATAGGCAATAATAACAAGCGGGACGCTGATATACAAAAGCTCATAACGACCCCTCATAATCATCGAGAAATCACCATGCAGCCATGCCGAAATGCTTTGGATCAGATCATGCTTGTAGGCGAAAAATGTTGTTGACGAGCTGACGATTTGTCCAAACATCAACCCCACCAAAGGGATAAAAATAACATCCTTATACTTCACCTTGTCTAATATTTTCATAAAAATAAAAGTTCCCAGCAAGGCAAAAGCACAGGAAACGAGCATCATTTGCATCGGACTGGCGGTGGTAAACAGCATCATGGACACCAGAATGCCGAATCTGGCGGAGTCCTCGGTTCCCGCCGTTGTCGGCGAAACGAATTTATTACGCGTGAGCTGCTGCATAATAAGGCCGATCACACTCATGCTGACTCCGGCTATCAGCAAGCTAATTAAACGTGGGAACCTGCTAATGAACAGGATTTCCACCTGGTCCTTGGTCAATGAGAATATGTCCAAGGGACTGATATCCTTTACACCTATGAATACGGAGCAAAAGGATAAAATCACAATAGCAATCAACAAATATCTTTTTTTCATGTGGATTCAATAATCGTAATTAATTCAGCCGCCGGAATTCTTGGCTGTGCTGCCGGAATCTGCTCCGGATAGCCGACATGAAGGCTTCCTATCGCCCGCTCGCCTGGCTGAATGCCCAGTGCTGTACGGAAGGCATTATCGGACAAAAGCGGATAGCTTTCCCAGACGAGGCCTATACCCTGCTCCCAAGCCAACAGGCTGAAATTGTGGATCAGGCAGCTGGTTGAAGCATAATCCTCCTCACGAACGGTAATCGCAGGACTTTCCTTCATCAGGACAACAACAAACATCGGGACAGCCATAAACTTATCGTGAAATTTCTGCCCTAATTCTTTGGATTTCTCAGGATCTCTCTCTCTTTTCCCCACGGCCGTACGACTGATCTCGGCAATCCGCTTGCGACCTTCTCCATGGACAATCACGAAGCGCCAAGGCTGTGTCATCTTATGGTTGGGCACCCATACCGCTGTATCCAGGAGCTCAGTTACAAGCTCGATAGGCACTTCACGATCCTGGAATCGGTGAACCGACCGTCTTTCCTTTAGAAGCTGAGTTAATTGCATCCTTTTTCCCCCAAGCCTAGTAAAAATAATAATGTGATAGTAATAATCATTCTCACTACGATATATTAAAGGAACCACCCTCGGCTGAGAATGGACTTTTCTTTATTTCGCTTGGACATTTCTATAATCGTCAAGTTCTTATTGAAGCTTTTATGGATTAAATGTGAATGAGTCAGTCGGCACTAACAAGTAGTTGTGTGACCATCTGCTCGACCAGGCTTTCGTTGACAACGGCATTGTAAAGCGGGGAATCATAGTTGCGAATAAATAGGCAGCGTTTCTTGAGACGGCTTGGTTTCAGGATGCGCCACTGCTGCTCAAGCTCCGAGCAATAAGCTTCTGTAGTCGCGGAATGGACAAGAAACAGCACATTCTCACAATCAAGCTCCGCTACTTCCTGTAAGGTATCCACTTTCATCATACTAATCTGCTTAGCCGGAGAAGGCGGGATGACCTGTAAATCGTCGTAAAAAATATCCCGCAGCTTGCGCCGTTTCATCCCGAATATATAGAAGCTGTTTTTCATAGCGTGCACGACCAGAAAAGGCTCATCGCCAAGCAAATTTTTAACATGGCGCCTTGCGTTCTCCACCTTCATATCATAATAGGAGAGCCAGCGCTCCGCTACAGAGGATAAGCCCAACAGCTCACCAATATCGATCAGGCGTTCTTTCCAGGAATATTCCTTCCAGCGCAGCACCGTGACCGGAGCTATTTGGGACAGCGCTTGATACAGCTCCTCGGATACCGGTCCGATCAGGATCATATCCGGCTCCGCACTGGCAAGCTTTTCAAGCACATACGCTGGATGGTCCTGCCACCCCCGGTCAAAGGATAAGTAAGGTGTAATCCCAAGAACAAAGAGGTCACCTGCAAAGACCTCGTTCAAATTGGCAACTTTCCTTTTGGCGCAGGCTGTATATTCGGTCGGTGTCATCCCCATATGCTTCTTGAAAAGCCGGCTGAAATAATATTCATCACCATAACCAACAGAATGGGCCACCTCTACAATCGACCCTGGCGCATTCGCCAATAAATGGAGCGAGGCATCCAAGCGGAGCTTGGTCATATATTTGTGTGGGCTTAGCCCTGTTTGCTCTTTAAATGCGGTATAAAACCGGCTGGAGCTGGAGCCTGATGATTTGGCAAGCTCTTCAATATCCATCGGAAGATGAGATTGATCCTGCATAAACTGGCGGGCTTGTTCCACAAAAACAATAAGGTCGGCCTCCGTCTCCTTAGGCTTTTGCACGGATTCGATGAAGCTTGCGGTGAGGGCATACAAATGCGATTGAAGCTGGTAAACCAATGCCGTATTCAAGGGCTGCCCCTCGTCCATAAAATCGAGAATCCAGCTACGTAATTGCGGCATACGGTAGGGATGAAAGCCGGACTGGTCAAATAATTGGTCAAGCAGCGCACACGGCTTTTCCTTAGAGGGCGGCATCTGCAGGGCTTCCTGCATGAATCGAATCCATATAATCGTAACAGCTTGGTTCGCCGTATTCGTTAATCGGCACTGGCAATGGGCAGGCACCATAAACAGCTCACCGCTTAACGCATTGCCTTCGGAATGCTTATAGGAGGTACTTAGGGCCACTGATACCTTGTTCTGCATGACAAAAGCAAAGCTGTATTCGTTGTCTGTGTCAATATTCAGCTGTCCGCCTTTAGCTATCTTGATCTCTCGGGTATTCATATAAGTTAAGGGTAATTGACGAATTCGTTCCGTCTGAGGCATGTTAGACCCTCCTTTGTAGGGATAGAACCGGGCAATCCAGCGATAGCCTAGTCACCCATTAGTGGTTCGCCAGCAGCCACTTCAAGGACAATTTAATGATAATGGTTATCATTTATATTTTATCTGTTTTCGGTTGATGATACAAGTTCTGAGGGATGGAAAAGCTAGTGAAAACAGGCAAAAAAAAGCACCAACCCTTCAAGGGGCTGATGCTCATTCATAATCTGGAATCTGGATTAATGCGGGTAGGCGATATCATGCTCGATGCCGCATGGGCCTCCGTCAGGATTGGCTTGTAGATCCACCGGAGTTCCGTCCATTCGGAACAAAGGCCGGTAATGGCTGCTAATATGCGTAGCGGATTCATTGGCATAATGGGAAATGAACGCCCTACGGAAGCGATCCTTCGTTTTATTGCGGTACGATCCATGGATCAAATTACCGTTAAAGAACAGCACATCGCCTCGATCCATCACGGCCGGAACCGCCTTTTGATCCTTCGGTGGCTTTACATAATGCGTCGTAAACGATTCATTCGCATCCGATACGTCGGGACAAACGGTTTCGTATTGATTCGTTTTAGGTACGACGAGCAGCCCGCCGTTTTCCTCATTGGCCGGATCAATCGCAGTCCAAGCCGCAATACAGTTTCCAGGCTCAACTTTGAGGTAAAAATTATCCTGATGCAAGGCTTGCCCGCGGGAGCCTGGAGGCTTGTAATAAAACATGCTTTGTGCAGCAAGCGGCTCCTCCTCGAATAAGTCTGCCAGTAGTTCCATGACAGGCTGGTGCAGCATATACCTTTTGGCTGTTTCATTAAAGCGGTGCGGGTGCATCACACGAGGATACTGCTGTAAAGGGTCGGATGCTTCGGCTTGCAGAACAGGCTCAAAATGGCCGGGAATGCTCTGATGGCTAATTTCCTCAAAGGTGCGGTCGATCTCGGCCAAATCCTCCTCGGAAAACAACCCTTTTACAAGTAAATAACCCTCTGTTTCAAAATGCTGCTTTTGTTCCTTGGTCAGCTTGCGCAGCTCATAGGACATGCTTGTTCCTCCTCATCTGTAAAAACCTTCATCACTGGCTTGAACTCATATTTAAACTTAATCTCATATAAGTATCATAGATCGATTTCCACAAAATCAGAAGTAACAATGATGCTAATTAATCCTACAATCCTGCTATACCCCTAGAACATATTGCAAGGTTGGGGTAAGCTAGTAGTAAAGAAAACCCTTTGGTAGCCTACGTATCCACAGAGCTATACACTAAATAGGAGAGGAGCAATAGGTCATGCAATTCAGCCGTAGCAATTACAGCCATAACTCGAATTCTGAGGAAGCGGTTGTTCGTACCGTAATTGCCGGCCATTTTAACGAGCCGGACAGCTACGTCACCAAGAGGCCGCAGGGCCGAAACGACTGGCTTCTTACGTTTACGCTCGGCGGAGAAGGTTATTGGCTGGCAGGTGGCAAAGAGCAGCTATGCCACACCGGCGATCTGACGCTGCTCAAACCGGGGGCTCCCCACCAATATGGAACCAGCAAGGGACAAACCTGGCATTTTGTTTGGGTCCATTTCCCCGTAAAGCTGGCAGAAAGCAATCTGCTTCCAGAAGACGAGGAAGAGCTCTCCGTGCAGCATATCGATAATGAATTTACCCGCGAACGGATTCACAATGCGTTCATTCGTATTCTTACCGACTCCAGAGAGCGCGGGGAATATGGATATGAGCTGTGCAGCAGCGCCTTGCGGGAAATTCTGCTGCTGCTCGCGCAAAAGAAAAACCGCGCTATCGACTCCCGAGTCGAAGAGACGCTCCATCTACTTTCACAGCATATGAGGGAGCAGCTTAAGATCGACGATATTGCGAGGAAGGTCGGGCTTTCTCCATCGCGGCTGTCCCATCTGTTCAAAAGCGTCACCGGCCAATCGATTGTCGATACTTTGAATCAAATGAGGATCCAGCAGGCGGCGCTATTGCTGGAGCATACCGATCGAAGTGCATCCGAAGTAAGCCATGACGTGGGCTTCCAGAATTACAACCATTTCATGAACCAATTCCGCAAATGGTACGGCGTCAATCCGAGCACGTTCAGGCGAAAAGCTCTTTGAATTCACTTCTGTGCTAGCCAAACCAAAAAAGGATTAAAGCCTACTCGGTAATTCCCGAATATTCTTTAATCCTTAGCTTTCATCCATTCATTCCTGCATCATTCACTCTCTTGAATCATGCCTACTCATTCAAACTGCCGCGCCAGCTCTACATCGGAGCGTACATCCTCGGCATAATACGTATAGCCGAAGGTACGTTTTACACGCGCCATGAAATAGGGCTTGTTGTGCTGGCTCCAGAAAAAGCCAAGCCGCTCCCAATGTCCGCAGGCTTCTTCAAGCAGGACGACCGCCTGCTCTTTGTGCGCCTTGTCGCCGTTATGCCGGTAACGGCTCAGCTCCAGCGCTGCACTAAATTTGCAGCGGTAATAGTGTCCCATAGCCGCGTAGGCTTTCAAGTCAAGCCAAGTACATTCAGCATGGCTGCCTTTGCATTCGCCTAAGTCTGTGCCTAACTGCACGGCCAGACGCTCCGTAGCCTGTGCGGATTCATCCAGTATCCGCACAATATCGACAGGCGTTTCCCGCCGGTCTTGCCTGTTGGGCTGCTCCCCGGATTTCTCATCAAGCTGCTCCTTGGCTGGCCTGTTGCTCGCGCCCACACCATTACCCTGCTCCAGTCGACCTTCCGATTCGGCACGGGCAAATTCGTTAATGCCCATAACCCCTACACCCGGCATCGGAACCCCATCGACAAAATCAAGGATCGTTTTAAATCCGCTCACCTGGGACAGGCAGCTTTCGGCATGCCATTGGAAGTCGTAATCGATCCAGAAGAGCCGGTTAACGGCTGGAATAATTCGTGAAGCGACACGCAACCCCTGCAAAAATGTCGGAGCATGCTGAGGTCCATATTGCGCTTCCAGTAAATAGGTCCAGGTCTTATCATCCGTGTCGGGATCATAAGCAAGCCGACCCCATAGCTGGAATTGTAGCAGATGGCGTTCAAAGTCATATTTCCAGGTTTTATGCCCGTGGTCAATGTGCTGAAAATCCCGCCCCCAGAGATAACCATCGGAGCCCCAATAAAACCCCTTAATATAAGGCTTAACCATACCTTTTACGTAAGCCCGCACATAGTCCGGGTCGCCCCAGCGATGGGTGAAAACATCATCATTACGCACGGTATATAGGATTTGTGTCGTAGTTAGATCAATCCCATCCCAAGCATCCCACAGCTTCTCAAACTGGGGCTCTGGATGGGAATAGCAATGCGCATTAGAATACTTCCAGCTGATATAAAACTGCTTGGGATCAAATAAAGGCTGGACCAGCTCCTTAATTTCCTTGCCTGCACTTTGCATATTCGTCCGGTGGATGAACGGAATCGTCCTGCCGGATTGCTTGATCGCCTCCACGTACGTTTCGACGATCCATTGCTCACGCTCGTAGCCGCTGCCGTCCATCCATTCGCTTGCCGAGGTGCCCAGTCCCTTAAGCTCGGGATAAGTAAGCAGCACCTGCAGCACCATCTCACGGATATAATCGCGGATGACCTCAGACTGGCCACGGAAACGGTTAAGCGGCAGGCCGACACGATGAATCAATTCATCGTACATATCGCCATAATCGCCAACGTTCTCCGGCAGCCCCAAGCCCTTCGCTACCTCGGGCGTCAGCCTGATGTTCCAGGTGAACAAATAAATATCGATGCCGCGGCTGGTGGCGTGACGGAACAGCTCACGGAAAAAACGTATGTTGCGGTCAATCTGTACATCACTGTAAGGGTTGGCTGCCCTGAATTTGGAGGATACCACCATCAGATGAAAAGGATGCTCCGACCACAAGCTCAAACAATTGTAACGGTTCAGCGCCAGCATATCGATATAAGCACGCCAAAACTCGATATCCATACAGGTAGCTGTATTAAGCACAAAAGGGTCCCCATCATCAAAGGGAACATACGGAAGGTTATATTTGATGCCGCGTACGCCAAGCGCTGGCTGCCGACTGATTTCCTCACCTTGCTGCAAATCCTCGCCCCGTCCAAGCCGTTCCGCCCACTCCATGCAGCCATACATGACGCCGCGGGAGTCTGAGCCCTCGATATGGATCCGGTTTCCACTTTTATAAATACGGAAGGCTTCATTCTCATAGAGGGAAGGTTGATTCCTTAATGTAGGCATTTTCTTAATAATAATACCATTTTCCGGCAGCAAGACCGTACCATGCCCCTCAAATTGCTCAATGAAATAGATGCCTTTCAATTGCAGGGCTTTTTTGACCTGGTCGACTCCATAATGAATCATAGCATCGCGATGATCGTAGATCAGCTTCATGGGTTGTCCTCCTTAGAGTTTTCGTAGAAAACTTACTTCGTAAGCGCTACTGAGTATTGCTCTAGCAAAATTTACTTCGTAAGCGTTGGCATGCCCCATATTATCATGAATGCACACGGCAATGAATAGACACTTCTTGCTCCCTAGCCAACCTAGCAGGCTTCCTCCTTTTTTCTCAAAAAAAGCTCCTTTAGTTGCTCAACTATAAGTATTTAAGCCGAAAAGTGGACGGAAACAGCCCATAAATCGCCTTATACATCCCTATGACAGAAATTGACCTTTGCCCATAAAACCATATCAGATGTAAGAAATCGATAATATTTCTGATTTTTCAATCCATCGATCCCCAAATTAATTTTTATCGTGCATTGCACCCTGACATCATGCTGTCAGGGTCCATGCTTTAATATAAGAAGTGTAAGGAAGAAAAAAATGTTCACCCAAATTCGAGGAGGAAATCCTAATGAAAACTTCTACTCCAGCTTCAAAGGCAGCAGACACTGAAATCCTACCTTTTCGCATCGCAATTCCGCAAGCAGACTTGGATGACCTGCAATACCGCTTGTCCCGTACCCGCTGGCCTGATGTGCTGCCTGGCGCTGGCTGGAAATACGGCGTGTCGCTTACATATGTGAAGGAACTGGCAACTTATTGGCAAAACGAATATGACTGGCGTAAATACGAAACACGTCTGAATGAATTCCCCCAGTTCACGACAACAATAGATGGAGCCCATGTGCATTTCCTGCATGTCCGTTCTCCCGAGCCTGATGCACTTCCTCTAATTCTCACACACGGTTGGCCGAGCTCGATTGTGGAGTTCTTGGACCTGATCGGTCCGCTTACTGATCCTCGGGCACATGGTGGCGATCCAGCCAACGCCTTCCATCTCGTCATCCCTTCCGTGCCCGGCTTCGGCTTTTCAGGCTCGACCCTAGAGGCTGGCTGGAATATTACTCGCATTGCTAAAGCCTGGGCAGAATTGATGAAGCGTCTAGGCTACGAAAAGTACGGTGCTCATGGCAGCGACTGCGGCGCGCTTGTTTCCCGCGAAATGGGCATTCAGAAACCTGACGGTCTGCTCGGCATCCACGTGCTTCAATTGTTCTCCTTCCCTTCTGGCGATCCAGCAGAGATGGCAGATCTGTCCGCAGATGATATGGGACGCCTTCAATTTCTAGCGGATTTTCATGAGCGGGCGGGCTTCAATGCAATTCAGCAAACCCGACCGCAGACATTGACCTATGGGCTCACCGACTCTCCGGCAGGCCAGCTCGCTTGGATTGCAGAGCTGTTTAATGGCTTTGGTGATCATGTGGACTTCGTGAATCGCGACGCTTTTCTGACGAATGTTATGCTGTATTGGCTGACCAATACTGCCGAATCCTCCACTCGCTTGTATTACGAAAATGCGCATAATAGCGAACAGACAGAGCAAGGTCCGAATACGACTCCGACGGGTGTGGCTGTGTTCGGTTATGACTTCAAATCCATGAAGCGCTTCGCAGAACGTGATAATACCAGCATTGTACAGTGGTCAGAATTTGAACGTGGCACCCATTTCGCCGCCATGGACGCGCCGGATCTTCTGGTCCCAGACCTTCAAACGTTCTTCCGTCGCTTCAGATAAGAGTAGACAACTGTAAGAATCCAAAAGGAGGCTTCAATAATGAGCGTGAGCGTAACCAAGACGACCCCCATTAAAGGCATGGCATGCGGAGGTGAACAGGTACCAGTGCTAGGACTACGCGCCTTGAACCGCGCCCTGCTTGCGAGGCAAATGCTGCTGAGTCGCGTAAAGCTGCCAGCACTGGATGCCATCGAGTGGTTGGTCGGTTTGCAAGCTCAAGCTCCAAATGCTCCTTACTTCGATCTGTGGACACGGATCGAAGGATTCCGACAAGAAGAGCTGTCTAAGCTCATCCAAGACAGAAAGGCCGTGCGCATCGCACTGATGCGCTCGACCCTTCACTTGGTGTCCGCCCGAGATTGCCTAAATCTCCGCGCTTGTTTACAAGCTGTCCATGACCGCAGCTTGAACGGCGCATTCGGCAAACGCCTCGCAGGCTTAGACACTAAGTCGCTGGCAACAGCAGGCCGCGCGCTGGTCGAAGCTAAGCCTCTTACGTTCAGTGAACTCGGCAAGCGGTTAAACGAACAATGGCCCGATCGTGACCCAGCTGCTCTCGCGGCTGCTGTCAGGACCTGGGTACCGCTCGTCCAATTGCCCCCCCGCGGTCTCTGGGGGAGAGCGGCCAAGCCATACATACTTCTCTGGAAGCATGGCTCGGGCACCCCCATTTCCGCTGAGCCGGCAACAGAGGCGATGATTCTGCGCTATCTGGCCACATACGGCCCGGCTACCATTAAGGACATACAGGTGTGGTCGGGACTTACCCGATTACGTGAGGTGATGGAGAGGCTTCGTCAGCAGTTGGTCATCTTCCGCGATGAGCAAGGCAACGAGTTATTCGACTTACCCGACGCTCCACGGCCTGATGCAGATACCCAGTCCCCGCCGCGATTCCTCGGCGAGTTTGATAACATGCTCTTGTCTTATGCAGATCGTAAGCGCATCATTGACGAGGTTTACCTTAAGCGGGTAATCACCGAGAACGGCATTATCCGATCTACGATACTCATTGACGGCTTCGTCTGCGGAACATGGAGGATCAAGCGAGATCAAGGGACAGCTACATTAATCATCGAGCCTTTTAAGCGACTTTCCAAACAAGAACAAAGTGCTCTAGCTGAGGAGGGAGCTCGTTTGCTAATTTTTGCAGCTGATGATCATTCCCATGACATCCAGTTCGCCCCTCTGGAGTAACGAACCAGTGAGTGATCGGGATAGGTAAGACGTTTTTTTGCCAAATTCGTTAACAAGAAGGTCATAGCGCATTAAGTGTAGAAAAGATATCTAAAAGGTGACGATTGATTTACGTTTAGGAGGAACTTCAAGTGAAGCTGGATCGATTGCTTGCTATTACAATGACGTTACTAAATCAAACCCGAGTCAATGCGAGTGAGCTAGCTGAGCGATTCGAGGTCTCTCTGCGAACTATCTATAGAGATATGGATTCAATTAATCAAGCCGGAATTCCTATTGTTTCATTTGCGGGTTCGGATGGAGGTTATGAGATTGTGCCTGGCTACCGGTTGGACAAACAAATCCTATCCCTTGAAGACTTTTCCTCTATATGTTCAGCTTTACGCGGAGCCCGTTCTGCAACGGACAATTCGGATATCGACGGCCTATTGGATAGAATAGGCGCTTTGATGCCGAATAAGTCAAACTTTACAGATACCTATAAAGTAGATCTAGACTTCACCCCGACGCCTAACGATAAGGAAAAAATCGCCACACTCCACCTAGCTATTAAAGAGTTACATTTAGTTCGGTTCGACTATCTGGATAATAAGGGTACGGAAACTGACCGAACGATCGAACCTATGGGGCTCTTTCTGAAAGGATATATCTGGTATATATACGGTTATTGCCTCACCCGATCTGATATTAGGGTATTTAGACTTACCCGCATCAATCAACCCCTGAGTTTGCCGAAGAAGTTCGTCCGTCGTAACTATACATTGCAGGATGTCGAGCAGCAGTTCATGAACCAAGCTAACTTCGTTAAAGTGAGCGCAGTTCTGCACTTCAGCCCAGCTGTCAAAACCAGGGTGAGAGATGAGTTCGGGTTTGACAAAATAATAGTGAACCCGGATGGCTCCTTATTGGTCAACGCACATTATTCTTCGACGGAACGTGCCATCCAGAATATTCTCAGCTATAGTAACAACGTTACGATTATCGAGCCTCCCGAATTAATCGCAGAGATACAAAGGCATGTGGCGAATATGTTGCTGCATTATAAGGTTAACGAAAAAGAAGGCATACGGGAACATACTCGTTATTTATGTTAACAAAGGCAACTTAATTTCAAACACCGTATGTCGTTCGCTGCTAGAGACAGTGATCAAGCCCTCATGTGCATCGATGATGCTTTTTACTATAGCAAGACCAAGTCCGGAACCTCCGGTTTGCTCCGAGCGCGACTTTTCTGCCCGGTAGAATATGTTGAGGATTATTGTAAATCAATAGATTGTCATAGGATTATGCTTCTAAGTAATTCAACCCGTGAAAGAGCACATCAGTTCTTCGAAAGGGAAGGATATAACGGATCAATAAGTAAGGGATTCAAAAAATATTTTTAAATGCTTGCTCAACTATCGGGCACGATAATTCAATGCCAGAAGGGCTGCCGCGTGGTTGCCGCGTGGTAGCCCTTCGCTCAGCTAACGGGCAGTTATGCTCAGTGATCTGAGCTGATACTTTAGATCAATATAAGCAGAAGGATCCGCCGCGGCGGATCCATTTAACTCATGCTGCAAGAGTAGCCCTGTTCTGTAAGAGAAAGGGGAATCCCCGGTCTACTCGACCTCTTTTACTCCATAAACGAGCGCTCGTTTGAGATATCATATTTTTGAATGTCCATTCTCATCCTGTTTCCCCACTTCATTAAAAACGGCGCCGATTCATGTCTTTCAACATGAGCGGTCAGCGATTCTTGATCTTCCCACCGCTGAACAGTCAGCATGCGTCCGGCGCGTGCATCCTCCAAAGTAAAGGCATAAAAGCGGCATCCAGTTTCAGTTCGCGTGCTGGAAACGACGTTCTGAACGTCTGCAGTGAACTCATTTACGTCAGACGGATTTAGATTTACGTAACCCATGAGTAGAATCATTGATGTTCATCCTTTTTTTCTTGAATTAAGCATGCAAAATTTCTTCAAAGCTAATCGCGATTTACACGGAGCGCGAAAATCATTCGAGCTATCGTCCTTACTCCACCGTGAGTAAGATCTTGCCTTGAATGTGCCCACCGGCGGCTCGTTCATGCGCCTTGCGAGCAACGGCAAGTGGAAACATGCTGTCGATGGCGACGCGAACCGTCCCGGCATCGAGCAAGCACCCTAATTCCGCCAGCTGTGGGCCGTTTGAGCGCACTTGGGTCATTGATACCGTGACGCCCAGCTTTGCGGCCTCCTCGGCGTCGGAGAAGCCTAAGAACACTGGGAACAAAGCGCCGCCACGCTTGAGCGTACGCAAGAAACGACCGGTGGTGGGACCGCCGAGGGTATCGAGGACGAGATCAACGTCATGAGCGATGTCCTCGGGAGGGCTCTTGGTGTAGTCGATGAATTCGTCGGCACCGAGCTCGCGCAGGAACGACTCATGCTTGCCCGATGCCACTGCGATGACGTGCGCACCCTTCCATTTAGCCAGTTGCACCGCTAAGTGCCCCACGCCGCCCGCGGCACCATTGACGAGTACTGTCTTGCCGCTCAGCGGCACCGGGCGATGCAACTCCGGTTGAAGCGGATTCGCTTCACTGTGCCCCAGCTCGATCAGGAACTGCCACGCGGTTAGGCCTGCCATCGGCGCCCCTGCGGCGTGCATATGATCGATGCCTGCCGGCTTGAGTGCAAGGTCCGACGCTGGCGCGGCGACGTACTCTGCATAAGCAGCGCTCTCCCCAAAGCTAGGAAAGCGAACCATGCCGAAAACTTCATCGCCGACGGAGAAGCTCTGCACATCCGTGGCTACCGCCTCGACGACGCCCGACACGTCCGACCCCAGAATGACGGGAAAGGGCACCGGCGGCCGCCACTCAGGAGGAAGATCCTTATACCCCTCGCGCAGGTACCAGTCGGGGGGATTGATGCCAACCGCGTGAACGCGGACAAGCACCTCACCTGGCTTCAGTTCGGGAATCGGCGCCTCCTCGTAACGCAGTACCTCAGGACCGCCGAATTCATGCAGACGAATTGCTTTCATTGTATTTATAGACATCTTACTTTCTCCTTTCATGCAGATGAGTTATACTTACCAGAGCGGTGCTCCGCTTAATCGGATCACCGTTCCGTTTATGATTATACGGAGCAACGCTCCGCTTGTCAAGGAGGTCTCTTATGAGAGCTGATGCTATGAAAAACTATGAACACATACTCGCAGTCGCGAACGTCGTTATAACCGAGCATGGCGTCGATGCATCACTGCGCGAGATCGCTCGCAGAGCTGGTGTCGGACTAGGCACGCTTTATCGTCATTTCCCGACGAGAGAGGCGCTGCTCGAAGCTTTGCTCCGCGCAAGCTTCGACGAGTTTACGACAAAGGCACGTATGCTCGAAACTGCAAGTTCACCCGAAGATGCGCTCGTGTCGTGGTTACGCGAAATCGTTGAATTCACGAGCAACTATCAAGGTGTTGTGGACTTGATGATGGCAGCCAAAGAGGACCCGGAGTCCGCGCTCCACGCTTCTTGCATGACGATGCGCACAGCAGGCACGCAGCTTCTCGCTCGTGCCCAGGCAGAAGGTTTGGCGCGTACCGACATGGATGGTGATGATCTGTTCTCGTTAGCTGCTGCGCTTGCGTGGCTCAGCAACCAACCGTCGTCCGCGCCAAGGGCTGACTATCTCTTCAATATTATTGCGAGCGCGATCCTGACGAATCGAGCGAGCAGCGATTTCGGGGTTTAAATTAATTCGCACTGCTCTAATAGGGGACTGTGGCACAGCACAAAATATTGACCTAACGGGCACGTTAGTTGAAGGTCTGTGCTTACGAAAACCGGATTCCCTTTGTATAGTAAAGGGAATCCGGTTTTTTCATGCAAGAATTGCTTAGCTTATAGTTTTTTGTTTCGTGAGGTGTGATTATTGGTGGTGGGGAATGGGATTCAATAATTATATGACCAGTTTCTTGTCATCCGACACGACGATACAACTTCCCCTCTGTTTGCTAACTTTTTTTAATAACCAACGGATCGTAGGGATTGTCATTCGACGGGTAGGATGGGTTTCGGTGACAAATAGAGCTTTACATGAATCCTATTCAGTGTACCTGGAAAAAGAAGCATTCCCGTTTTTTTGCTTACAGCTTTCCCCTTAAGTACCCGCGACACTCCATAGTCCTCCAGAACAAGGTATGAACCCACTCTCCGTATAGAATGAAGTATGCTTTGAATCATAAGTTAAAGTTACAATCTCTAACCCGACACGCTCCGCCTCCTCAAGTAATTTCCTTACTACGGCTTGACCGATTCCTTTCTTCTGAAATTGCGGATGTACAATTATGTCTTCCATGTAGCCATGTTGCAATCCCATCCCAGCAATGTAGCCGAATGCTATAAGCTCATTCTTTGCATCTCGGCATCCAGCCCAAAAGTTGCAACGCTTGAATAAAATTGGGTAATCAGAATGTCGACCTTCCCAACCCACCAGCTCTCTTAGAGTTGGTACTTCAAGGGGGGCTATTGGAAGGTTAATACATATCTCATGCTTCAATTGTGACTATCCCCTTTCTTTATCGTCTTTGATCAAATTAGTAACCAAAGGACCAGCGGAACCATTCAACGAATTTTATAAAGAAACAATCTATCCTTATAGTTCACTTTATTTCAAATTTTTTAAGTAAAATAAAATACCCGCTCGGTCTACATCAGAAAATTGTAGAGGATCGTCTTTCATTAATCGTCTTAATTCGACTACTGTAACCCATCTTGGATTCTTAGTTTCATCACCTGAATTCAATAATTCCCCTTGTGCTTTGCATCGGAAGTACACACCAACCGAATCAAAGGGACCTTTAATGGTCTGATATGCCCCAAATGGTTTTATACATTCCACTTCAAAGTTCGGATCGATACCTACTGTATCAATTCTTGTATCTTCACCTTCAATTTCTACTACATCCAATCCTGTCTCTTCCTTTACTTCCCTAATAAGTGCCTTTACTAATGATTCATATTGATCGATTCTCCCACCTGGAAGTTCAATCCGTTGAGGTGCTTCTGGTTTATTACGTGTCTGAATTACGATTTCCATTGTTCCATTTAGTGTTCGTTCAATTATTGCACGAGAATTAACTAAAAATATTGATTTCACAGCACCCTTCTTTTATTTGGATTAAGTTTAGTATTCGGCATTAAACAAACAACGCCTCTCTTTTTTGGTAAATAACCCCTGTTCTGTTACGACCAAATATCTGCTTTCGTTGCCTTCTGATGTTTGAACAATCAGTGCCTGTTAGTGTAACGAAGGGAAAGACCGCCAAACGGCAGTCCCTTTTGTACTAAATTAAGTTCCTATTCGTCTTATTTTACATAAAATTCCAAATATTCAGGCTACCTCTCAGAGGAGATCAACTTTTTGGTATACGGAGTGCTGTCAGGTCTGGTAAATTAACTATAAAAATACAATACATGTAATTCTTGTAATAAGCAGGTTACATAGTGGAGATACTCTCACTGTGAGCTGCTTTTCTTGTGTGGGCTCTTTTATGAAATTTATGGCGGCACCTTAAAATTGCAGCTATGACGAGAGGATCTACATATCATGTCGTTATTTCAATGGCTTATTAACAAGCATAATAGAAGGGGAAAACAGCAGCAACACAAGGAAGTTGTTCCCAATAATCAAGGATTAACAGACTCCGACGTTGCCATTATAAATGCTGGACAACTAGAGAAACGACTGGACTACATTCGTCAACAATTGACCAACTGTTCTGATGTGATTTATCATACCTTCATTGCAGGTCCTGCGCAAAAGTGCGCGCTGATCTATTTAAGAGGCATGGTTGACCAAAAAACGATTCAAGAAGATGTCCTGAGTGACATCTTATCCCTCGATTCGCAGGACGCAAACCAATTTCGCAAGCAAATTTTCGATCTTAAGCAGCTATCTGTTAGTAACCTTATAGAGATAATCACCCTGAAAGAGGGGATCTCGGCGATTCTAAAAGGACAAGTATTACTACTTGTTGAGGGCGAACTGAGAATGATCGGGTTCCCGTTCACTTCTTACCAAATGAGATCAATCGAAGATGCGCCGAATGAAGCCGTTTTAAGGGGACCGCGTGAATCCTTTATAGAAAGCCTCGAAGTCAATTTGACTTTGATCCGAAGACGACTGAAAACTCCTGATTTCAAGACAGAATCGATGCTGATAGGAGCAAAGACGCAAACCGAAGTGGTAGTTGCCTATATTCAGGGCATATGTAAGCAAGAGCTTGTGAACGAAGTGAATAAGCGATTATCGCAAATTGAAATCGACAGCGTACTTGGAAGCAGTTATTTGGAAGATTTTATTGAGGATTCTCCCTTCTCACCTTTTCCACAATTACAGTATACCGAGCGTCCGGATACGGTTACGGCTTCCCTATTGGAGGGAAGGGTAGCCATTATGGTGGATGGCACGCCGATCGTTCTGCTTGCACCGACCACTATGTTTATGCTGATGCAGTCTGCGGAGGATTATTATCAGCGATACATCGCAGCTACGTGGATTCGCTGGCTTCGTTATATCTTTCTAATAATTTCTCTGTTATTGCCCTCTGTTTATATCGCTGTTACCACATTCCATCCAGAGATGATCCCTGCAAGACTGCTTATCACTGTAACGTCATCTCGGGAAGTGGTGCCCTTCCCTGCTCTAATAGAGGCCTTCATGATGGAAATTTGCTTCGAAGCGTTACGGGAGGCAGCGGTAAGAATCCCCAAAGCGATCGGTCAATCCATATCCATTATTGGAGCACTCATTATCGGTACGGCAGCAGTTCAGGCAGGGGTTGTATCGGCAGCGATGGTTATTATTGTTTCGTTAACAGGCATTGCCTCCTTTATTATTCCACACTTCGATCTCGGCCTGGCTTTTCGGTTGTTACGGTTTCCAATCATGCTTTTGGCCGGGATTTTTGGGTTATTCGGAATATCCTGTGGGATGCTTATTATCTATCTCCATCTAGTCAATTTACGTTCTTTCGGAACGCCTTATCTATCGCCCATCGTACCTTTGGTAATAAGTGATCTTAAGGATTCCTTAATTAGGGCACCCTGGTGGTTAATGAAGAAACGCCCATCTTTATCTGGAGCAAACCGGTCCAGACAGCGAGCGGATTCCCGTAAATGGGCGCACGAACAGGAGGAGAATGGGGATTGAAATATGTTTTTGGTTTGCTGACTCTGCTTTTACTTACAGGCTGCTGGTCCTCCGTTGAGTTGAATGATCGCGCTTTTGTAAGAATGATAGTCGTTGATAAAACTAAATCAGGCATTGAGTTATCCTTGGACTTATCGTTACCGAATCGGTTAATTCCCGGATCGGCGGGAGGGTCAGGGGAGCAAACCGGTAAACCCTACACATACGTTTCCAATAGTGGGAGTGATATTGGAGAGGCTTACCGTAAAATTCAATCGGATTTGTCGCGGGAAATCAGCTTCGGGCAAACACGTGTGGTTATATTCGGCAGAGAATTGGCCGAAGAAGGAATCGAGCCCATTCTAGATTTTTTCGCTCGTGAACCGAGGATGCACTCGAACGCTTACCTGTTTGTAACACCCGGAAGAGCCAAGGAAATCGAATCGATTACAGCAATAGTAGAAAGATTTCCCACCGATATCTTAGTAGCATACTCCAATTCACATGTAACCGTAGATACAACGTTAAAAGATTTTCTTGTGGTAAATTACAGTGGGGGAGATGTAATTATACCTATGCTCAAATTTGAAAAGAAAAGAATTGAAAGCGAAAAGGAAAAGGAACAAACCTCGATGGGAACCAATGGAGCGGCTATTTTTAGGGAAGCGAAAATGGTAGGGACGTTAAATGTGAAAGAAATGCGGGGGGCATTATGGATCCTTGGAAAATTTAAGGATGGGGAAATGTCAGTACCCTCACCGACCGATGGTAAGTATGTAAGCTTTATGGTCCAAAGGTCGACTACTCATACAACCCCAAAAATCAGAGAAGATCAAATAGAAATACAAATTCAGTGTAAAGCAGAAGCTGAAGTTCTTTCATCGAGCTCAAATATCAATTTATTGGATACAAAACAATTAAAGAAACTCGAACAAAGTCTTAATATGGAAGTAAAGAAGCGAATGGAAAGTGCGATCGCCAAGGTTAAAGAAGCAAATTCGGATCCCTTCATATTTGGAAATTACATAGATTGGCATTACCCCAAGAAGTGGAAGAGCATCAAGCCTGATTGGCGTTATTACTACAGTAACAACCTCAAAGAAGAGATACAAGCGAACATCACGATCAAGAGGTTGGGAACATTGCAGCATACGTTGCGGGTAACAACAGGTTCACAAGCGGAGGATGAGTAATGATCATCATTGTGCTCCTATACGGCTGTATTATTTGTTACGAATGGCGCTATTTGAAATTAAGAAACCGCAAAAGACTCACTTTTCAATACGTGCTTGGTACCGCAATTTTGCTATTTGTCTGCATGGAAGCCTTATATGTTTTCAGAGAACAATGGACAATAGCTGAGACCATTCAAACGATATTTGATCCCATTGATAAAACCATTCGAGGGAAGAAATGAAAGGAAAGATACCACAATGGAGCGAGTATCCCAATCACAAATTTTCATGCTGTTTTCCCATTTTCTTTTTACAACCACACTTGGTTTCTTCACGAGTACCCTTGTCAGGAATGCCAGTTATACGACCTGGTTATCCTTGCTATTGGGCGCTGCCGGGGGGCTTGTGATTACGTATTTATCCTTTAGGCTGGCCATCAGAAGACCGACTCAATTTATTGGGAATTATGGCAAGGATATTTTGGGGAAATGGCTGCACTATCCTCTGATCTTTACGATGTTTTTTTCTTTCTTGTTTTCTGCAGCCACTGTTTTAAGACAATTGCAGGAATTTATAATCGAAGTTTATTTGCCCACTACACCGGGATGGGCTGTTTCGGTCTTGTTCGGAATTTGTCTTGCTTATGCTGTTCGTTCTGGAGTTGAAACGATTTTTCTCAGTTCCCAGGGAATCTTTTACTTAAGTGCAGCTGGTGCACTGATTGTTCCTTTTTTTGTGTTCCAGGAACTCAATTTTCCTAGGGCGATAGCGATGTTAAACCATTATGATTTGAAGGGGATTTGGAGCGGTACTTATATTACAACAGCTCTATATTCAGAAATGGCGTTCATCCCCTTTTTATTTCCGTATTTCATGAATCATAAAAAAACGATGAAGTCGTTGGGATGGGCATCAGTTACATCGGTATTTATTATTTTAACCAACCTGATTCCGGCTATTTTGGTCTTCGGCCCTGACTTAACTGCTAACCTGCCTTACCCTCAGCTTGAACTGATACGGAATATCCGAGCCGGATCTACTTTTGAGAATTTGGATCCTGTACTTATTGCGATCTGGGTATCCAGTTTGTTTATCAAAGTTTGTTTGTTTATCTATGTAGCTGTTAGCGGTTTAACGCATACCTTCTCATTAAAGGATCACAAGCCGTTCTCCTTCTCGATGACGGCTATAGTGATTGGCTTATCCTTGTATATGGTCAGGTCATCTTCGGAATTCGAAGAATTATTTAGTCACGGAGAAATAACCTTTCTACTCATTACTGGAATGATTCCAATTATCTATTTGTTGGTCGATCTGATCCGATCTTCTCGTGCGAAGCAGGGGTAGCTCGTAGAGCATTTAACATAATTGAAAAAGCTATGGCAGCTTTTCAAATTTATTTTCTTGGGCATCGATTAACGCCAACTTGTAATTGATCTTTTCCAGTGTTTTTATTAGAAGTGGTATTTGTTCCTCTACTTTGCTTTTCTGGTGTACCAGCATCTTTTTCCTTTGTTGCAATGTACTATTCCCATTCTTATAAAGCTCCACATATTGTTTTATTTCTGCCAGAGGTAAACCTGTTGAACGCAGGGCTTGTACCGTCTCAACACAATCGATGTAGTGTTCACTAAACATGCGCGCCCCATTCGCATCTCGGTCAACAATTGGCAACACGCCTTCTTTCTCATAAAAACGTAGTGTATACGGAGTTATGCCCGTTTTTTCCGAAATTTCCTTAACAGTATAAGCCATAAGATATCATTCACCGCCTGTTTAGGGTTAGAGTTACTCTAATCTATTTTACAATCCGAACTTACGTCCAGTCAAATAAATCCTTTACCAATAAGGAGTAGCTATATGGAATTGACTTAGAGCCACCTCAACCCAGTAAGCTAAAGATAGAAACAACAAAAAATTATTATTAAGGAGATCGTTCAAAGACAAAAACGGTGTTGATAACTGGATGTTCGACCGGATTGGGAAATACGACAGCTAGGAAGTTTGCATATGAGGGATGGAATGTGGTTGCGACGATGCGCAAACCGGATCAGCGCTTGGCAGCGGAAAATCCCGAACGGATTTTCGTAACCGAGCTCGATGTTACAAAGCCCGCCAGCATTGAGGCGGCGATTGCGGCAGGGATCGCCAGGTTCGGCCAGATAGACGCCGTTGTGAACAACGCTGGAGTCAGCATCCTCTCGATTTTTGAAGCAACACCTATGAATGTTATCCGCGGGATTTTTGAGACCAATGTCTTCGGTGTCATGAATGTCATTCAGGCAATTACGCCATATTTTCGTGAACAAAGCGGCGGAACCATTGTGAATATCACTTCGAACATGGGCTTTGCTTCAAACCCACTTCTGGCGGTCTATATCGCGACCAAGCATGCAATCGAAGGGCTGTCGGAATCGCTATCGTACGAGCTTGAATCGCAAAATATCTCCATCAAACTTGTGGAACCAGGGGCCATGCTAACTACGAGCTTCTCGTCGAACACCATGTCCGCAACCCAAGACATGCCTATTCCACAATCGTACAAGCCTTATTTTGATCACATGATGCAATCGATGATGAACTATCCATTTGATAATGCGGATGAGAACCAGGTTGCGGATCAGGTTTACGCTGCTGCCTGCGATGAGTCTGACCGACTGCGCTTTCTTGCAGGTCCGGACGTGGAAGAAACGGCTAAACTGAGATGGACCCAGTCGGAAGAAAAGTACATGACTACCATGCGGAACCTGATGGGGCAAACAGCATGGCTAAATATGCATGGAAAGGATTAAAACATAAACATTGCCAATTATTTCAAACTTGCCATCAAAGTGAATACAGAGGACAAGGCACGAATAGATTACTTGTGACTTAAACCAAACCGTTAGTAGACATTGAAAAGCAATATATAACACTGTTAACGAAGGATGGTTGGATTATGGAGAAAAAATTGAACCCGGAACTTAAACAAATGTTTTCAGTTCTACCAGAAGTAATTTATACCCAAGAGAATTTAGCTGCCAAAAGGAAAGAGATGAACGAGATGCTTGCTGGTATGGTTGCATCGCTGCCCATTAATGATGCAGTTCTAACATCAGAGAGATACGTTCCAGGAGCAGAAGGGGATCCAGATGTCCGGATCAAAATTTATGAACCAAGAGTGAAGGAAGAAACCCTTCCAGGTGTTCTATATATTCATGGTGGTGGCTATATCCTTGGTTCTGCTGATATGATGGACCCTGCCTTGCAACAACTAGTAACAGAACTCAATTGCGTGATCGTTTCCGTGGATTATCGACTGGCTCCAGAACATCCTTTTCCGGCTCCACTCGAAGATTGTTATGCTGCACTCAAATGGTTCTCTGAAAATGCTGAAGAACTGGGGGGTGATTCATCTAGAATCGCAGTAGTTGGTCCCAGTGCCGGCGGTGGATTAACGGCTGCCGTCTCCCTTTTGGCCAGAGATCGAAAGGGTCCTTCTATAATATTCCAAATGCCTCTCTACCCAATGATTGATGATCGGAACATTACCAAGTCCAGTAATGAAATCACAGATGAAAGAGTATGGAATCAAGCAAAAAACCAATTGGGATGGGAAATGTATTTAGGGGAAAACGGTGAAGTATCCCAATATGCTGCTCCAGCTCGTGCAACCGATTTGTCAGGACTTCCACCCACATACACATGTGTTGGTGACTTAGATCCATTTCGTGATGAAACAATCGATTATGTATTAAGGCTAACGCAGGCCGGTGTGCCAACAGAGTTTCATTTATACCCCGGATGTTTTCACGGCTTTGAGGAATACTTTCCTACTGCTGAAATCAGCCAGAGAATTGTAAAGGAATATAATACGGCTTTAAAGCGTGCCTTACACAAATGATCGGTTGCTGACGCGGGGCTGCGGCGCCTCGCTGGGGGCGCCGCAGGGTACATCCAGAAGCAAAACGATCAGTGGCCGCCTGCAGGATCATACGACGTGGGTTAAGGTCAGCACTTTATCTTATCCAGCTAGAAATAGAAGGGAACTGTACTCGCCCACCCCGCAGCATACCTAAGCAAGTGCCGTGCCAGTAGATAGGAACAATTCATATGTTGTGACTAAACTACTCCTAAGAATGTTGACATAGCTACATAATGGCAGCTTCACCGGTTGCATCCAAGCATTCTGGCCTTCGCAAGCATTTCCCCCCGACATCGCCTTAACCACGGATTTTTTCGAATTTCACCACTTGGGAATTTGCGCTATTTCTATGAATTAGGACGAGGCCTTAGTGATTTTTTGGGCTTCATCAATGAGCTGGCATACTGAAGTGGGTTCAGGTAGGTTTTATAAAATGTAGCATGCATGCCCGCTTTTTTAAAGGAAATCCGCTGGTCTCTACCATTCATTTCAATGAATTTGATAGCCCCATCCGGGTCTACCCCCATGTCCAACCCTATATCGGCAAGATGTGGTAGATGCTTCCCTAAATAGTTAGCGATCTCTAATGACACTCGATGGACTTCATTTTTTACGGTTTCAACTGGAAGCCCCCCAGACTGGAAAAGCTCTTCGTATCTTCTGACTTTCCCACCCTTGGCTACATTGGTGACATGGCGCCCTACCGCTGCCACCTTACCTACTATCCCTGTTACCTGCCATGTACCTGTCCTCCCTCGCTGTACCGAAACTCGAAGATCGTAGGGCCTGCCTTTATAGGTCGATAACTGGATGGTTTCCTGGATATGATAAATCCGAGTGCCCACATACCGTTCAATGAACTTGACTGTTTGTCTAAATGTATTTTTCGTTGGCTTACCTTTTTTCTGAAAAATGTACCAATTACCCTTAGATATTTTTGAGATTTTAATAATGCCGTCACCTACGCTCCCGCTTGAAGGTTTTATAAAAAGCCCAGAGTATGCCCCCATGGCTTTCACTAAATTGGACTTTGAATAGTGTACCGTCTTAGGGAGATAAGTACGAAGCGAAGGATTTCGATATAACAGCCTATAAATTCGGTATTTGTCGAAACGATTGGTCCGGTTAAAGATCGTGCTCGTCTTCGCGAGTTGCTCTAACCTTTTCTTCCCCTGTGAGGTCAATGTCATGGCTCGATTATGAATCACTTTGGGGATTTTATGCCTCACTTTCTGAAAACGACCTGCCGAGTATGTGTATCCTGACGCTATTCTTTTTCCCGTATGGTTTAAGGACATATAAAGAGGCTTTAAACCTAATTGGTTGGTAGCTTTATTATATAGTCCGATATGCTCATAATCCGATCTTTTGCGGGTGATCCCCGCATACGTTTTGTTATCAAGCAGAATACCGACCATTTGTTTCACCCGAACAACCTCCAATATGAAAGGATATGATCTACATTTCATATTTTATTCAGATTTACTTTTTTAGACCATGGTGTTTGTCTGTGATATGGGAAAAAACCGCGAAAACAGCAAAGGACTATATGCCTTGAGGTCTATCTGCTCCAAGTTTCGTTGAAGCAATTCAGTGTGGCTTGTTGTATGGTTCACCGTAATGGTCTAAACACAAAGTATCATTTAACCAAAAGATTTACATATCCATATAAAGAAGAAACCACTCCTCAAAATGGAGTGGTTTCTTTGGGTAGAACTTCTTTTATTGAACTAAAGTGTCCCGTTAACATTCCTGTAGAGTGTTAAATTACCGCTTTGCAAAAAAACGAGCGCCTCGGTACGATGGGAGTACCCAACGGGTCATAGCCCTTAAAATCCCATGGGTGACAGTTTGGAGATTCCCCTCATCCAAAGATGCGGAAACGCCATTTAAATAGCGCCCAAAGTGGAGTATTTATTAACCGATACGGCATGACTACGAGAAATTTGATCGAAAAAATAGTGAAATGGGACTATGCACATTCGGAGCAAAGTTCTCATGAGCCACCATAAAATCCATTCCACTTAAGCCGATTTCATCGCCTGTTTTTCCTTCTCCTTGCTGCCAGAAAGGAACCAACCGATTACGGCGATGAGGAGAAGCACCACGTAGAATGTTAGTTTCCAGCCTGCCGATTCCGCGAAGTCATGCGGGATGACGTGCAGCGATGGATGTGCAAGTGTATGAACCGCTAGCTTAACGCCGACCCAACCGACGATAAAGAAAGCGGCGACTTCCAGAGCAGGTCTGCTCTCCAACAGCTTCACGAACATATTCGCTGCAAAGCGCATGATGACAAGGCCGATAAATCCACCTAGGAAAATAACGATAAAGTGACCGCCATCTATACCCCCAATTTGTGGCAAGCTAGTTGCCGGCAATGCGACGGCCAGCGCGACAGCTGCCAGAATCGAGTCGATCGCGAAAGCGATATCCGCCACTTCAACCTTGAAAACGGTTAGCCAGAATCCGCTTTTCTTTGGTTCCTTCCCCGAACTCTTGACTGCGGAATCTTCGCCTTTCTTCACGATGACCTTACGGAATATGTGGTTGAGCGCAATAAACAGAAGATAGAGCGCCCCGATGGCTTGGACCTGCCAGACATTCACCAAAAACGAAATCGCGAACAACGAAACAAAGCGGAAAACAAACGCGCCTGCCAAACCATAGAACAAAGCCTTCTTACGCTCTGCTTCAGGCAAATGCTTGACCATAATCGCCATTACAAGCGCGTTGTCGGCCGCGAGCAGACCCTCCAGCGCAATCAATACAAAAAGCACCCATCCATATTCTAATAACAATCCGAAGTCCATTCAATATCCCCCTAATTAAAATGATAGATTTACCGTCTAGTGCCCCCTCCAAAAGCTAGCCCTTTTAGGCAAAGGTCTCGCTAACAGTGCCTCTATCGGCAATACCTATAAAGCCCAAGAACGTCCGTTCTCGTGATGACGACTTTAATGTGGCAGCTACTCCCCTTTTGTGGTTGGGGTAACTATTCAATTGCGATAATGCGTCTTGAGTAAAGCGTCTATTAAAATGTGATACGGAAGCTAGCAACATTGGTTTCATGATTCATAGATATATTTCAGGCATTGCAACAACCCAGCGAAAACTAATATTTCCAATATAAGGATTTAAAAGCAAATAATCCTAATATCTCTTTGATGTAAAGGAGAAATTGGGATTTAATTTGGTTATTAAAATAGAATACCTTCTCCTCGCTTTCCTGGATCACTGCCATAAGCCTGACCGTATGGAACCGGACTAAGAGCAAGGCAGACGAGCTCGTTGTGAAGGGTCTATCTGAGTATCCGAGGTCACCAGACAACTAGAAGCTACACTTCCTCTTCCTTTGGTACATATGTTTTTCCAGAAGCTTTCCGGTATTCCGTAGGGGACATGCCTGCCTGTTTTTTAAAGATACGCGAAAAATAATACAGCTCCATCCCAATGCCGTCGGCGATCGCTGAAATCGACTGCTCGGTCGTGGTAAGCAAACGGCGCGCTTTATCTAATCTTTTTTTGTTAATGTAGGCAATGGGTGAGAGGCCCATCATCGATTTAAAATAATGCATAAAATAATTCGGATGGAAATGTACCAGCCTCGCCAGCTCATCTACCGACATTTGCTCAGATAAGTGACCCTCGATGTAGGATAAAACGCTATTAATTTTCGAGGTGCTCGTGGTAGCCGCCAAGTGCAGCTGCTCCGAGGACTGCTCGATATATTCGGATATAATCTCCAATAAAATCGACTTGATCCGCAAGGGAGCGGTCACACTATTGCTCCTGTTTAATTCGATTAGTTGCTGAAACCTCTGCTCCAACTGCGCCTCATCCTGGACCTGAATCCAATGCGGCTGCTCCAGCATTTGAAACAGGTTAATATCCCCTACTGTGGCCGAGAAGTGGCACCAGTATTTGCCAAGCGGATTCTCATCATCCCGGGCATAGGAAAGCTTCATACCTGCCGGAAGCAGGTACAATTGGCCCGGCTGCGGATAATAATCCTTGCCGCGAATATGGATCCACCCGCTCCCCTCGCGTATGTAATACAGCCGGTTTACATCGGGCATCACATGTGTTTCCCGCCAGCTCGGCCCAACCTTCGTATAATGCGCCATCTGCATCATGATCTGTGTACTATCTAAATAGCTGCGGATTAATTGTAGCTGTAGCTTATCTTGATCCATAATGCCCCCCACTGGATGAATAACTCCTTAGTATTGTGCAAACCTATGCTACTATCATACATCCACTTCCCTGCCGCTGCATACTACAATACAGATATCAACAAAACATAGCTCGGCAAACGCTTACGAAGTAAGTTTTGCTAAAGCAAAACTCAGCAAATGCTTGCGAAGTAAGTTTTGCTAAAGCAAAACTCTAAGGAGGACTACTCATGAGCTCGACCCGCCAAAAAATTCTGATTTTGCATTCCAGCGATCCCGATCTTGAATCCCGCACAGTTGCTTGGGCGCTGTATGACAGTACCATTCCTAAAGGACAGTTGCAGATGAACACAGGCGATTCCAATGAGCCGTTATATGGCTCGGTGCTGGACGCCATGCGTGATGGCTGGAATTTGATCCAGCTTCCGTCCATGCCAGTGTTCCGCAGTGGCTTCGAGCATGACCAAGGGCATCTGCCTTACGAATATGTATTGGAAAGAAAGGTGACAATCGATGAGTAGCATAGAGAAGAAGCATCTGCTTACCGCTAAGCAAATGGCTGAATTCGCAGTCAACGGCTTTATCCGACTGGATGAAATCGTTCCGCAGGAATTGAATGAAGCCGCATACAAGGAACAGCGTGAATTTCAAGGCAATGGCTCTACCTATTGGAATGAATCCCAGGTAATCCAGGATATATTCGAGCTGCCGCAGGTAAAGGGTGCTATCCAGAGCTTCGTTGGCCAATATCCGGTTTATGATCATTCCTTCATGCATATCGTTCGTGCCAAGCATCTTAAGGGGCAAGGCTACCATGCTGACTCCGTGATTGATACACGCCCATTCGGCTACGATATCCAGGCGTTTTACTTCTCCCATGATGCTCCGGATGAGATGGGGCCCACCTTGGTGCTTCCAGGCTCGCATCTTCGCAAAGTAAGTAACGGCAGCATTGGCCGCTACAAAAACATCGTCGGCCAGCAACGCATGGTATCCAAAGCCGGCACAATTGGCTTCCTCCACCATGGTATCTGGCATTGTGCACAGCCGAACCATACGGACGAAACCCGCTATGTGTTCAAGCTGCGGCTTCGCCCCGGCCAGGAGCAGCGCAGCCTGTTTAACACCGATGGTTATAACAGCGAGGAGGTACGCGACGTATTCAAGAAAGCCTACCATCCTTGGTGCGGTGATGAGGCTCGTGTCAACCAAATCCAAACCGCCAAATTTTGGCGTTACTTATGTGGCGATGACAAGGTGGATACTTCGTTTGAAGGCGCATTGACCCGTATGGGACAATAGCGGTACAAAAAGGCTGGGGCTCAAGTCGAATGACTTAAGCTCCAGCCTCTTTTCTTAATAAAGCATATCAAATAACTTTCTTATTGGTAGGATATAATAGCTACTCTTCACTTGCCCGCTTCACGATTTCGATAACCGCGGCACGGTTAAGCTTTTCTTCACCAGCCTCTAAGGCAGCAAGTGTCCCATGGGCAAGCGCCAATGGTAATTTGCAGAAATCAAAAACGGGACCCGGGGTAAGATTAGCGACATAGCGATCCGCCAAAGCCAGGTTACCACGCGTGTAGGCAAACATTTCCTCCGTTCCCCAGTTATCGGGAAAGTAGTCCACGCCCCGTTCCATATCCTCTTTGCGGTTACGAAGAATATTAACGGCCTGTAAGCCACGCCCAAAAGCCACCGCTTCGTTATAGTCCGATTTCGTCCCGTCATGCCACTGCCATAGCTCCGACAGCAAGACGCCAACCGCCCCCGCTACGCTATAGGTATAGCCGTCGAGATCCTCCTTGGTATGGATCTGCCAGTCCTTTTCCACCCATTCGCCCATTTCCTTGGCCATCGTTGATGTTGAATCCCGAACCACATGGCTGGCCGATACTGGGCAAAATCTCACCCAATCCCCTATTCGCAGCGTAACACTTGGCAACACGGATTCGTATGGCTTAAATAGCTCTGCCAAGGGCTCGTCAATGGCAGGCTCCTTCAAAATCACGCTGATTCTATGCAGCAGCCCCATCTTAACCTCGGCGGATAAAGAAGCATCGTCCTCGATCTCATCAATAGCACGCATACATAGGTATGCCGAAGCAACCGCCTCCTGAAGTCCCGGAACAAGGCGGCTGATTGGTATAAAAAAGGTCCGGCTGGTAGCCGCTAATACGTCCATCGCTTCTGTATATAAATCGGTAGTTTCATTCATTGTGTGGATGCCTTTCTTTTTATGAATTTTGCAATCAAAAACATGTATTCCTTCATATTACCCTTTAAATGAGGTTAGACCCCAACATTCACAGCAAATTGCCACTATTTACAGGTTCAAAGCTCTTAAGGTTATTTTATGATGTTTTGCCCTACAAAAACAAGCCCCATTTCATCCACAAAATTAGTTGCCATCATTTCGGCAATTAATAGAGGATCTGAGGTTTGTCCTAAAACCCACATCATTTTCGTAACAAGCGCCTCCGTCGTCATATCATAACCGGAAAGCACACCCGCCTCCAAAGCTTTTTGCCCCACCTCATAAATGTTCAGGTTAGAGCCTTCATACAAGCATTGCGTCGTTATAACCACACATATACCGCTTTTGACCAGATTTTCGATTTTTTCGAGCAGGCTTCTTTCCTGAAAAGGAATCCCCCCTAGACCAAAGCCTTCTATAATTAACCCTTTATAGCCCATTGCTTGAATCGCATCGAACCACTCAGGCTTCATTCCGGGAATAAGCTTCAGCACCAATACTTCATTACAATAGCTGCTGTTAAAAGGATGCTCCTTTGGAACCTTCATCGTCTTGCCAAATCCAGCTTCGCCAGAAATGCCAGGAGCTTCAGAATGGACATGAATGTTGCCATTTTCAATATGTCCGAGGTATGGATAATTAATGCTTTCTATCGCATTATAGCTTCTCGTCCTGACTTTGGAAGCGCGGCAGCCCTTTATGATGTTGCCATCAAATACGACCAGCACACCCGTTAAATTTCCACATGCAGCAATAAAGGCATCCAGCAAATTCCGCCTGGCGTCGCCTCCTTGGACCATAATCGAATCCTGCGACCCCGTTATAACAACCGGCTTGTCCAAAGTGCCCATCATAAAGCTTAAGGCTGAGGCGGTATAAGCCATTGTATCAGTTCCATGAGCAATGACAACGCCATCATAATCCTCCAAGGCCGCCCTTGCTTCATCAGCGATTTTCGCCCAATGCTCCGGCTGCATATTCGTACTATCCAGGCTCATCAGCGTCATCGCTTCCACCTCACATAGCATACGCAGCTCGGGAACGGCTTGCAACAGATCCTCAGCAGTTTGGGTCGGGGTTAGGGCACCACCACGAAGGGAAGAAGATATGGTACCCCCCGTATTCACAAATAAAATTCGCTGCATTGACGGGCTCCTCCAAGCTTTAGTCAGGATAGACTCCTATACTTTTATGCTTCTAAGTACATCTTCATTTTATAAACTATACACTTCGCAGGAAGCTTTTTCAAACAAACGCTTAAAGTTAAGGCTCCTGCTATGTAAAAAGAAAAGGAGCATCCCTAGGGGAATGCTCCAAGTTGCTGCGTGGTGCGATTCAACATCACCGCCGATGCTCGTATAGCCGTTCACATTGCCAAAAATAACCGTCCGCTGCCCGTTATTAAATCGCTGCCGCTCAATAACATCAGGTTTGAACACGCGTATGTGTCCAGCAAAGAGCTGCCCTTATGCTGGCTCCTGAACCGGATCACCTCCCGGCCGCCATCTGGCACAACGTTCATATCTACTCCCCCTTATTCGCTTCGCGGTATTCACCGGGTGAAACCCCTTCCTGCTTGCGAAACTGCCGGGTGAAGTTCTGCGAATTGCTGTACCTCAATTTATCGGCAATATCGGCTATCCGCATATCCGTTTCCAGTAGAAACTGCTTCGCCTTATCCATCCGGTAGCGCACTAAATATTCGCCGAAATTGACGCCGGTTTCCTCCAGAAACAAGCGCCGCAAATAATTCGGGGAATAGTTCAGTCTGGAAGCACATAGCTCCAATGTCAGGTCGCTGTCGAATTCCGCTTCGATCATATGGATCAGCTTCATTGACACCCTTTTTTTGGGGGTGCCTTTGCCTGCATCAAAATAAGCGGTTAATGGGCTCAAAATTTGCTCCATCAGCCACTTTTCCAGCTCCTCGCCGGCCTTCAGCTGGACGATTTGCTCAAGCAGCGGCATTTTCCCCTTAAAGATTTCCGGAAAATACGCCCCTGGCTCGGGCACCATATTCATCAGATTCACGACCAGCCTGCACAAACAAAACTGGTATTCGTTGTAGGTTAATTCGGCGCTACGAATTTCCCGTACAAGCTGGCGCAGGCATTCTTTGACCGTGCCTGTACCTTCGAATTTAATGGCATAGATCAGCTCGTTCTCCAATTGCATCGGCAATGTCATGTAGGATGATTCCTCCGGCCATATCTCTTCTATGCAGATGACCGCTTCATCCTCATAACGGATTCGGTATTTCAATGCCTCCACGCTTTCCTGGAAAGCTTTCTGGGCATTTGCCAGCCCTTGGTAGGTATCGCTAATCCCGATATTGACACTAATTTTCAAAACATCCTTCAGCGCATCCTGGATCTGGTTGCCGATCGCTACCTTGAAGGCTTTGAACAATGACTGTGTATCCTGCCTGCCACCAACCACAACGAGAACCGCTTCATCCACAATAACGATGCACAGCTGGTGGTCTGCTGGAACGATTTCGCCGACGACATTATAGATCGCAAACAAAATCAGGTCGGTATCCGTTTTCTTATACACATTTTCCGCAAAGGTATCCACGCTAATGTTCAGCACACTCATCCATTTCCAAGACTGGCTATGCGGGAACAAGCCGCGGTGATCCTCGATTTTCATCTTGGACAGCTGACCTTTAAGCAGCCGCAGCACATAATACTCGCGGATATACCTTAGCTGCTCCTTAAGCTCATTCGACATTTGCTGATTGTTCTTAGCCATCGTATCAAACCGTTCATAGATGCCCTGCAATTCATCCCGATCCTCCGCAGTTAGCTCCGCGCCATCCTTGCTTCTGATTGCATCGAACAGCTTCTGGATCGGGTTATAGATTTTTCCGGTCAGCTTAAGCGCCACAATCCAAGCCACGAGCAGCATGATAAAGCTGACGACAATCGTATATAAGCCGATCGACCGGGAATCCTTGCGGATATCTTCAATAGGCACCATCGTGATGTAATGCCAGCCGTTGTAGCTGGATCTTCCATAGCTGATGCCCATGGAATCCCCATTAAGCTGAGTCTCGAAATAGCCGCTAGGCTTGGAGGCCAGCCTGATTTGGTTGACATAACCAAGCACGGACACATCCTTGCCGATCATAGAGGCATCATTGCTAAAGATCGTTCGGTATTTATCATCGAGAATGACAAGACCCTCCGCTGGACTCTGCTTATTGTTGCCATCAAGGATGGCGGCCCCGTCTGCCCGTAGATTCGATACAATCATCTCGATCAACGCATCACGAGGAATTTGCACAACAAGCAGTCCCTTCGGATTAGGCGAATTAATCGGCACCTTGGCAACCAGGCTGATGCCATCAATCGCTTCATAGCCGTTCTCCCGCTGGGGGCTTTTCAATTTCTTCTCCTCATAGGTCCAATAATTGGAGCGAGGTGTTTGGATATAGGCAGCAAGCTGCTCATCATTTTTGATATCGTCCAGAGGGAACGCCCCCCGGTTATCGATCGCCCATTGTTTGTCCAGATTAATCACATATACATTTTGCACCGGTAGCTGATACCTTTGCAGATTATGCATCCCTTCGAATAACTGGTCGTACACCTGAAAATCAAAGGAGGCCAGCTCCTGCTCCATAGCCGTACCATACAGTGTGGATTTAATGAAAGGTACAACCATATTATCAATTAGCCTTAACGTCTGCTCCATGCGCATCTGGTTTTGCAGCATCACGTTAACGTTCGCTTCGACAACCCTCTTTTCAATCTCATCTGAGGAGCGGTAATATGAAGCAATGCTTACGACAAGCACAGGTAAGGTAACAAGTATAAAAATAAATAAGCGCAGCTTCCCCAGAATTTTAGTGCGATTCCGACTCACCTTATGACCTCCAGCGTTCCAGTTGGGAATTGATGCCTACATCTTTGATACCTGTATTATACCATGCACCCGCAGCCAGTCTCGCAGAAAGACAAGCTAATATTAGAACAGGCAGCCCCCGGCTAGAGCAAATAACCCCGTTTGCTCATTTCAAGCGAGACCTCCTCGCCCGGGACGGCCCTGAACCGGTTGCCGCCGGCAATGGCTCCCGCAGCGGCAAACCCAATCGCCTCCCCGGTTGCGACGGCATTGGAGGTAACGCGATAGGAAGCATGGGCGAAGAAATCGCCGCTGATACAGCGCCCGGCAAGCCCGAGATTATCCAAACCCGCCGCTATTAAGCTGCGGTAGGGGATCTGGTAAGGCTGGGTCACGACCCCGCCGTTCCCGTATCCGTGGGATTGGCCTGGCTCCATCGCATGGATGTCTACCTTGAACTTGACGAGGCAAACGCCGTCCCCGAAGGCTTGGCCCGAGGTGATGTCCGCAAGCCCCAGCATATAATCCCCTTGGATTCGCCGACCTTCCCGTAAACCAATATGGGCAGGAGTCGTAACCAGCCGAAGCTGGCTCCAGCCCGCTTCGTCCCTGAGTCTTTGGACAATGGTATTGATTTCCTTTCTTGCTTGGATGGTAGCCTTCGTAATATCCAGGATTTTATCGCTGTGGACACGAAACTGGTGGTTAACCGATAAAATACAAAGCCCTGCCCACGGAAGCTCAATAATCGTCGGGGCTTTGTTGCTCGGCACGATGCCATAGGTGTCCAGAAAGTCGTTGAACTCTCTTTTTTTCTCATAGGTTTGCATCTGTGTGAAGGCTTCGGGGACACCCGAGACGATCGCCAGCATGCTGGCGGGCTGGATGCTGCCTGTCTCTGGATGCCCCAACTCGAATGCGCAGCCTGCCTGCGCTGCCAAATCTCCATTGCCGGTGCAATCAATGAAGATCTTGCCAGCAATGCCCATTCTTCCTTGGCTGCTTTCCGTAAGTACTGCTTGAATGCTGCTGCCCTCCTTGGCTACAGCCACTACCCTCGTATGCAGCAGCACCTCAATTCCCGCCTCGGTGCATAAGTCCTCCAGCAATACCTTCAAGGCTTCCACATCATAAACAAAATTCACCTGATTGCCTCTGGGTAATACCGCGCTCAGTGCGGTCAATCTGGCCTTAATTAAGGCGAGGATACCGCCTTTTCCCTCTACATCAAGAATGACTGATAAGCAGCCTGAGGTCCAGATGCCGCCCAGGCAGCCTCCTGCGTCAAGCAGAATTGTCCGTAGTCCCTGCCCGGCAGCAGACAAAGCGGCAGCAATACCTGCCGGTCCCGCTCCGCATACAACCACATCATAATGACCCATAAGCTCAATTTCACGTTCTTGCTCACGCACATACATCGGTCTTGTCCCTCCCTATTTCTTCAGCTTGGCATATTCAGCTTTGTATTCCTCGATCATTTTGTCGCCGCCGTCCTTGCGCCATTGCTCAATGGCAGCCTTCCAGCCCTTGTCGTCGATCACACCCATAATAAACTTGATTTTGGCATCATCAATACCCTTTTGCAGCTTCGCGCCCTTTTCCAAATAGGTAGCTGAATCAAGCGGGGCAAATGGGTTGACAACAGCCACCTTTTCATTGTCCAGCAGCATCTTATTCGCCTTGGCCTCTTCTGCCCTCATGACAGCCTTCGGAATCGCGTCTCCACGGTACAAGCCCAGCTCCCAGCCCACGCGGCGGTTTGTTGGGTCCTCCGGCTTCAATCTCTCCGCTTTACCATCCACAACCTTGTATTCCACACCCTCAACACCGTGAACGAGCAGGTTTTGCATGTCCTTATCCAGCAATTTGTCAAAATACGTGAGGATTTGCTTCAATTCTTCCTCGGTTTTCACTGTAGTTTTCGGAATCAGGAAGATGCCGGTATAACCGCTTTCTGCGATGCTGCGATTGCCGTCATTGCCGCTAAATCTGGAGATCGCGTCGATCTTGGCAGTAGGAAACAGCTTAAACATCGGATCGAACTTGCCGATATCCTGGAGGTCGCCCAATATATGCAGCTTAGCGCCTGCTTTGCCTTTCATAAATGAATCATGTTTTTGGCTTTCCTCCATAATCCCGAAATCCTGGTTTAATATTTTCTCGTCATAAAGCTTTTTATAAAAATTCAGCATATTCATGTACGCATCGGTGGCAAAATCCGGTGTACCCTCCGCACTCCAAGCATTAGGAGCCCCAAACCATCCGGCAACACTTGTAGCCTTATCCAGCCCTTTGTAATCGACCAGGCCAATCGTATCATCCTTGCCATTACGGTCGGGATCATTAAAGGTGAATGCCTTCAGCAGGTTATAAACCTCATCGAGGTTTTGCGGCTCCTTCATCCCCAGATTTTCCATCCAGTCCTGGCGGTAAATAAGCGCTCTTCTTGCCAGGTCCCGCGTCCGGTACAGACCGAAGGTTTTGCCATCCACAGAGGAATTGCTTAGCTGCGCCTTCTCCAATTTGCTGCCCAAATTTGGATAGCTTTTCAGATACGGCCCCAGCTCCCAAAACATCCCCGAACGGATGCTATTGCGGAGCAGCGGATCTTTATCGTTGGTGACCATCAGCACCTTGGGCAAATCGTTTGCTGCCATCATCGTGGCAACCTTGTCATTATAAGCCGAGCTTGGAACCCAAGTAATAGTAAGCTCTGTATTCGTATGCTCCTGTACCTTCAGCAGAATCGGATTATCCTTTTTGGGCGCCTCCGCTTCATAAAATACATTGAGCATCGTAATTTTCACCGGCTCCTTCTTTTGATTAACGGCAGGCGCTTGGGCGCCAGCCTCCTGCTTCACTGGAGTCCCCGCGCTGCAAGCCCCCAATACACCAACAGCTACGCTCAATGTGGATACGAATAACAAATTCCTGTTTAACTTCTTCATCTTTGTTTCCCCTCTCTCAATCATCATTGTGTACTACCCTTTAACAGAGCCTACCATCAAACCGCTGACAAAATATTTTTGCAGCAGCATATACACCAGCATAATCGGCAGCGTGGCGACCACGATCACAGCCATCTTGACCGACGGCGGTACTGCAAATTCTCCCGCAGCATCGGAAGCGCCCGCTCCCCCTGCAGCCAAAAGCACGATCTGGCGCAGCATAATCTGGATCGGCCATTTCGTCGAATCGTTGATATATAACAGCGCAGGCATGAAGGTATTCCAGTTCGCTACCGCATAAAACAACGAAAAGGTCGCAAGCATCGGCTTGGACAGCGGCAAAAAGATCCGAAACAAAATTTGCAGATCGTTATACCCGTCGATCTTCGCCGATTCCTCCAGCTCCTTCGGAAGCTGCTGGAAAAAATTTTTCGTAATAATCAGGTAAAACGGGCTGATCAGGCTTGGAATAATGAGCGACCAAATGCTGTCCAGCAGCCCTGCCGATTTCACCACAATGAAATTAGGGATCATGCCCGGGCGAAAAACAATCGTCAGCACAATCAAGAACATGATCAGCTTCTTGCCCATAATCGGATTGCGAGCCAGAGGGTAAGCCGTCAGCACGGTAAAAACCAAATTAAACAACGTGCCCAGCGCGGTAATATATACGGTAATCAGCAGGCTGTTAGCGATACTGTCCGATGAAAAAATATAGCGGTACGCATCCAGTGTAAAATCTGTAGGGATCAGCACAAAGCTGTTCTGCAGCAGCCCTTCGGCGGTAGTTAAGGAGCCGGCAATAATATGTATAAACGGCAGTATGGTCACCATAGCGAACAATAACAGCACTACATAATTGATGATATCAAACAGTCGACTTCCTATCGACTTCTCATAGGTCATCCTCTTCATCCTTTCTTTCTCGAATAGCCTTCTAGAATATACCTTCTTCGCCAAGCTTTTTGGATACCCGGTTGGATAAATACACCAGAATCAGACCGACTATGGATGTAAACATGCCCACTGCGGTACTGTAGCTTAAGCTTCCTTGAGTGATGCCGACCATATACACATACGTATCGAATACCTCGGACACGTTGCGATTGAGTGCATTTTGCATGCTGTAGATATGCTCAAACCCAGTGTCGAAAAACGAGCCCAGCCTCAGGATCAGCAGGATCACAATCGTGCTCCGTAGCATCGGCAATGTGATATACCAGAGCTGCTGCAAGCGTCTTGCGCCATCAATACGTGCCGCTTCATATTGCTCGGGATCGATGCTGGTCAGTGCCGCTAGGAAGATGATCGTGCCCCAACCGCATTCCTTCCAAATCACTTGCCCGATATACAAAGGCAGGAACCAATCGGGGTTCGCCAGGATGTTCAGCTTTTGTCCCCAAATCGAAGCAATCACATCATTAACCACACCACCCTCAGTAGTAAACAAAATATAGCTGATGCTGACGACAACCACCCAAGACATGAAATGTGGGACATAAGTCACGGTTTGCACAAACCTTTTGACCGCCAGATGTCTGACCTCATTTAACATTAATGCCAGCAGAATCGGCAGCGGGAAAAAGAACACAATGTTGCTAACCCCAATAATCGTCGTATTTTTCAATAACAGCCAGAAATCCGATTCATTGAAAAAACGGATAAAATGATGAAATCCGACCCACTTGCTTTCGGTAAATCCCAAAAAAGGCTGGTAATTCTGAAAGGCTATCGCTAGCCCTCCTATGGGCAGGTACTTAAAGATGAGGAAGTAGAACAACCCAGGCACAAGCATCATATACATCCATCGATCCTTGCTTAGTGTCCTCCATACCTTGCTCCTTTTCGGATAAACATCCTTCCTCGCCTGAACCAAAGCTGCGGCTTCCTTGCTCAATCGCTTCTCCTCCAACTCTGTAATATTGCCTGTCATGTAATAACGTGTGTTCGTCTGCAACACCATTAATCTTAGTACACCGCCAGTCAACTTTAAATAATCTAATATGGTTGTAAAAAAACGAGGATTTCCGCCTTTTTCAAGCATGGCCAATCCTATTTGACCTCGAAGTAATCTTATTTAATCAACTTAAACGAACCCAATTATCCATTTCTGACCTATTTAAAACCATTCACTGTAAGAGAGCTTATCGTGGTAAAATAAAGAGAAAAGGGAGAACGCGGTATGCAAAACCAAAGAAACGGCAAACGTAAACAAAAAGACTGGCGCCGAGCCATTGTCAACCTCATGCTGGGCCTGCTTGCCGCTATTGTTCTCTGGATCATCGTGCTTTGGGCTACACTACAGACTGAATAAAGGGCATGGGAGTGAGGAAATGGGCAACAATTTTTCGCGATATGCGGAAGAACCACCCGAACAAAAAAGAAACAGGATGCAAAAGCATTTTTCCGTCCGTTTGAACGTGTTTTTTTTCGTAGCATTTTTGGCTTTCACCATACTGATTGTCCGTCTGGCCATCCTCCAATTTGTCGAAAGTAAACACTTAAAAGAAGAAACCGCTTCGATTACGAACAGCAACAGTCCTATAGCGCCCATACGTGGCACGATCTACGACCGGACGGGTTATCCAGTAGCCCAATCGAGGTCGATGCAATCGGTCTACTACCGGGTTGAAGGGCGTGCAACGAACAAGGACGATATTATACAGCTGGCGACAGAGCTTGAAAAAATTTTCTCCCTTTACGGCAAGCCGGAGCAAAAGAAATTAAGTGCCGCCGAAATTCTGAAGCTGATGGATGTTGGCTTCGATATGGATAAAGCCAAGACAAAGGAACCCAGCTATTATTACGTTCCCCGCCGCATCAAAACAGATCTTACTAATAAAGAAATTGCTTTCCTGTTAGAGCACCGCGACCAGCTTACAGGCATTGAGGTGTTCGAGGACAGCATCCGTGTGTATGATCCTCAGCGTATCTCTGCCCAGCTTGTGGGTTATATGAAACGTTATAATGCCGCAAGAAACCCGGTGTCTGGCCTCAACTTTTATAAGGATAGGGGAGATGAGTATCTGGAGGTGGAGGATGTCGGCTTTGATGGGTTGGAGCTGATGTACCAGGATGAGCTTCGTGGGCAAAAAGGGTTCAAATCGTATCCCGTCAACGCGCTGCAAAAAATTATTGGACCCGCCACTCTGATAGCACCGGAAAAAGGCCATAACCTGCATCTTACGATCGATAAGGATGTGCAATTGGCTACCCAGCAAGCTATTACCGAGCATCTTGAATTTATTCGCAACCGCCGCTTGGCAGGCAGTACCTACTATGCGCCCAACGCAAGATCCGGGTATGCGGTAGCAATGGAAGTCCAAACCGGCAAAGTTGTTGCAATGGCCAGCATGCCTGACTATGATACGAACACCTGGACGGGCGGCATGAGCAATGATGAATACAGCCAAATTATGCCTTTTATTAATAATGGCACCATTACGACCTCCTATCCCGATTATCCCGAGAAGGAACGAAGCAAGCATCCATCCTCCTTGGTTTATATGGGCTCTACGGTTAAACCCTTATCCGTATTGGTTGGCTTGATGGAGAATGTCATCTCGCCTAACAGCACCTATAGCGACGGTGGCTCGTTCACATTTGGTAAGGATAAACGAACCATAAGCAACTCTGATGGGCATGCGTATGGCTCTTTAAACCCTACAACGGCTATTCAGGTGTCGTCCAATACCTTTATGTCGGCGATGATTGGAGTGCCGCTTTATAACAAATACGGCGGAGAAAAATCCAAGGTGCTGGATGTGTGGGCGCAATATTTTGCTGAATTTGGGCTGGGCGTGAAAACCGGCAGTAATCTGCCCAATGAGTACGAGGGCTCCAATGAATTTTTCAAAAATGCCAAAACGAGCAGCTACCAATCAGCCATGGTTTATGCCTCGTGGGGGCAGAACGAGAAATATACGACGCTCCAGCTTACCCAGTTCGCCGCCACACTCGCCAGCCGCGGTAAACGGATGATGCCACAATTCGTGGAAAAGGTAACGAAGTCTAATGGAGATTTGGTGCGCGGCTATGAACCCGTGGTGCTAACGGAAGCTAATTATCCCAGCAACTACTGGGATGTTGTGATCCGCGGGATGAAAAGCGGTGCGGAAGGGATCGATGAATTGCCATTCCCGGTTGCCCGCAAGACAGGCACCTCGACACAGGATGTCCCGGGTGGACGGGTCGATAATGCTGTCTTTATCTCCTTTGCCCCCATCGACAATCCTGTGTTGGCCATTGCCGTCGTCGTCCCTGAAGGACGCTTCGGAAAGTTTGGCGCTGCGCCGATCGCCGCTAAGATGTATGCGGCCTATGACCAATATATCGGTGGGCTAAGCTCACCGGCTGCTGGCGGCAGCAAGGCTACAGTGAAAAGTCCATAGGGAAACGCTCCTGCTCCTAGGAAAAAGCTAAGAGATAAGCTCATAAAGATCAAATAAATAGATTGACAAATTATCAGAATTTTCGTACAATTCATGAATAATTATTGATTCTGATTATTGGGAGATGATCGTCATGGACAACATTAAATCAGTCTGTAAAGGTCTTTTGTTCGGTTTATTCGGATTTGCGACTCTTCCTATTCTATTGGTTCGGAGCATTGTTGAAATGATTGGTTGATGAAAGCAACAGGGATCCATTGAAAAACAAATAAAGGCCTTGTACATGATTTCACTGTACAAGGTCTTTATGCGTTACAAGAGCGTATCACAAGAGCACAGGATGAACGGGTACAGGGTGATTGAGGTTCAGGAGAAGGTTTAAGATGGTTGAAGGCCTCAGAAGCTGAAGGACTGAAGTGCAACTGGGCTACGATGTGGAGAATCGCTAAGCAATATGCCGTAATCGACTTTCTTTGAAGCGCTGTAAATCGTCACGCAGCTCTTTGATCAAGCAAGTAAATTGCTCCTGCAGCATATGGAGCTCTGAATAGTACTCAGCTTGCTTTCGATTGAGCTCAAATGCAGATAAAGCAACAAATTCGTGGTACTCTGCGTAACAGCTGTTCGCCATGTCGACAATCGCTTCATGCGGGTTCTCTGGCACTCTCATCAGAAATCCACTCCCCTGGAATATGTATGTTGCTTTGGAATAAATAAAGCATAATTTTGTAAGCATTTCCATGTCAAGTGATTTTTCTGATTTTTTGCAATTTTCAAAAAAGTTAATAAATGAAGGCTTTATAAAAGATACCAATAATAAAATTTCAACCACGAAATGAACTTCAGGCTACGCCTTTACATAGGAAGAAGACGAGGCAAAGAGCCTCGTCTTCTTCCTTCCGGCCTATCTCCCTTCATAAAGCCATAGCCATGTGTATCCATCAAGCTCTTGTAAATTCAAAGCTTCCCGAACGCGCTGTATACACGGCGTAGCCTTCTTCTTCGCCTATCAAGACTAGGCTAGAATCGCCACTAACTTGAATTCTTGTATTTATATCTACAGCTAACGGCACCCAAATTTCCGCTTCTGTATTGGCCGGAACCGTTACCCGCAGCCGGAATGCCGCCTCGCCGCCAGTCTCCCACTGTACATGAATTGTCCCGTACATGGAATCGAAGGATGCTTTTACCGAAGAGATCCGCCCACCTGGATGCGGCTTGACTGTAAACCGTTTGAAGCCCCATTGCTCCCCGTCACGCGGCAAGTCAATTCCAGCCATATAGCGGTAAAGCCATTCGCCAACCGATCCCAACGAGTAATGGTTAAAGGAGTTCATGACCGCCTTTTGCGGTCCATGCTCCAGTGTCCAACCATCCCACCGCTCCCAAATTGTCGTTGCACCCTGCAGTACCGAATATAGCCAAGAAGGAAATGATTCCTGCTGCAGCAGCTCATAAGCGACATCCGTATAGCCATGCTCGGAAAGCATAGGAAGCAGGTAGCTAACACCAACAAAGCCTGTGGATAAATGTGTGCCCTTATGCTTAATATCAGTTAACAGGTGCATCACGGCCGATTGACGGCCTGACTCCGGCAGCAAATCCATGTACAGCGCCAGCAAATACACGGTTTGGGTTTCACCTTTAATCGTTCCATCCTCATAGACATAGGCCTTTTGAAAAGCTGTGCGAATTTGCTCAAATAAGCCGCTATAGGCAATGGCATCTGCTTCGCGGCCAATCACCTTGGCGATTTGTGCCATCAAATGGGCGCTATAGGCAAAATAAGCAGTAGCCAGCACATCCTTCGGTGTATCTGCTGCGATCGACAGCCAATCGCCAAAGCCATAATCCGGGCGCAGCCATTGGCTGCTGTCCTGCTTCAAAAATTCGATGAACCGTTCCATCGCCGGATAATGCCGCTCTAGTATACGTCGATCCCCATACACACGGTAAACTGTCCAAGGTACGATCACGCCAGCTTCACCCCATGCGGCTATGCCAGACTCTAGCCACCCCAAATGTGGCGCTACGTTCGTGAACGCGCCAGACTCGCGTTGCGCGTCTTCGACATCGTCCATCCATTTACTGAAAAAACCACCAACATTCATATTGTAAGAAGCAGTACGAATGAAAATTTGTGCATCCCCCGTCCAGCCCAGCCGTTCATCACGCTGCGGGCAATCTGTCGGGACGCTAAGGAAATTATCCTTTTGCCCCCACTCGATATTGCTGATTAGCTGATTCAAGAGTGGATCCGAGGTTTCCAAAGAGCCAGCAAGCGGTGTATCCGAGCGCAGCACAATGGCTGTTAGGCAATCGAGCGGCGGTTGTCCCGGATAGCCCGTTATTTCCACATACTGAAACCCATGAAAAGTAAACTTAGGCTCAAATATTTCAAGCCCCTGGCCCTTAAGAATAAAAATATCGGTCTGCCTTGCGCCGCGAAGGCTATCTATATATAAAGTGCCATCCTGGTTCATCATTTCGGCAAAACGCATACGTACCGTGGTACCCGCGGAGCCACTTACGCGCAGCTGGGCGCGGCCGACGATGTTCTGCCCCAAGTTAAATATGAACACGCCCGGCTTAGGCTCGTTTACAGAGATAGGCGACAGCCGCTCCATTGCTCTGACGACTGGCCCCTTTTGCGCGGTTAGGCTGCCTTGGAAAGGCGAAAGCTCCGGGATGTATACCGGACTCCAGCCTGCATCGGCACGGCTGGAGGCTGCAGCTAACGATGCGCTATGCTCCTCAGGCAGGCACCAATCTGCAATTTCCTTGCGTGCATCATGGATTTCACCCTGCTGCAGGTCAGAATATTGGATGGAGCCTTGGCTCCACTCCCAGCTCTCGTCTGTTGCGATGACGGTTTCTGAACCGTCCGAATGGAGGATATGCAGCTGTGCCAGCGCATAAGGCCGTGTACCATATTGGTAGGGACCGAACATCGCTACACAGCCCGCATACCAACCAGGTCCCACGACCAGGCCTAGCTTGTTCTCCCCCTGCTGCAATGATGCTGTCACATCATAAGCTTGTACCATCAACCGCTGGTTATAGTCGGTCCAGCCTGGAGCCAACTCCTGGTCACCAGCCTTCTGGCCATTCACATGCAGCTCGTATACCCCAAGCGCGGTTGCATACACATAAGCGCGCTGGATGGGTTTGGATAGCTCGAATGAGGTGCGGATGAACCCGTTCTCATTTTTACTTGGATGGTACAATTGCTGGGGCCAATTAAACTCGCTTCCCCATGGGCCCGAGCCGAAGCACTCAGACCTCTCTGCCGCTAGCCAGCTCGAATCGTCAAATTCCCAAGCGTTCCAGCCATCCGGCTTCTCCTCAGATATTTTCCACGATGGGTCTGTGACGAACTCCAATGTATGACCATCTTCAGTCTCTACAACAAGCTTGGCGCATAAAGCTCCAAAATTGACGCCAATGCCGTAGCTTGAGCTTTCGTTCAAGCAATACGCAAGCACATTACGTCCAGGAAGCAGCGTATGCGTCAAATCCGTGTGGAGCGGATAACGGAAATTATAGCCTGCATGGGCGAGCTGCCCGTTAATAAATAGCAAGGGACGGCTATCTCCCGTGCTCGTTAATATAGCTTTGCTAATAGGGGCAGGAATATCGACGGTTGCCCGGAGATAGACCATTTTCCCCGCGTAGGCGTCGCTGTTAGCCCGCTCTTTGCGTTCTGCCTCCGGCAGGCATATCCAATGGACGCCTTCCAGGGAAGGCTTTTCGGATTTGGAAACGGATCCATCTTCAGCTACGGGCACAGCGGATTTGCCGCGTTTATCTCCAAGGGTGACCCATTGGGCGACCCAATCGCTTGGCTTCAAGAGTCCCATCGACCAATGCCCAATTTCGCTCCATGCCGAGGGTTCGCCGTCTTGGTTCCATATACGAACCGACCAGTAATAATCACGGTTAGATGCAAGCGCACTACCTTCATATTCCACAAGCACCGACTGTCCGGATGCTACCTGTCCACTATCCCACATATCTGCTGGCTTCGCAGGCAACACCAATTGGGAACGGTCGGATGCGACAACAATCTGGTAAGCAGATTGAAGCACACCCGCCAGTGATGAGTGCAGCTTCCAGCTGAATCTTGGATTCAACTCCCCCAAACCAAGCGGCTCCTGTTCGTACTCTACGGTCATTGCAACAATTTCCACGGCACGGGTCTCCTTCATTTTTCGATTAAAAGCATCGTTTTATCGAGCATTTGTCGCTTTTACAGCAATAGTGGTCACATCGGCGGTATAGCCATCTGGGCATTCAATTGTAAGCTCTACCGCCTCCGGCGCGCTAACCCTTATCTGGAAGGTGCGCCCCTGCTCATCCAGCTTCCAGGATACATCGATACAGCCTTCTCCCGGCAGCGGAATTCTTCCCTTGGCCCAGCGTACATCCCCCGGGCTCGGCGCAACCTTGACCTTGGTCCAGCCAGGTGACAACGGCTTTACACCCAACAATTGATCGCCCAGGAAATAACCCGGAGCTGCCGACCAAGCATGGCAATGGCTCCGTGTAAGCATTCGTGGATTAGCCCGATTTTCCTTAAAGCCCGGGTACATCTCCCAGCAGGTCGTCGCATCATGATCTATCATTTCGCCAAAATGGTACCGGATATCGTCCAGCATGCACTGCGTTTCTCCATATCGGGCAAGCGCCTCATAGTAGAAAAAGGACATAAACGGACTGCCAATTTTTATAAAATGATCAGGTGGTGACAATAAATAGGCTCGCAATATCGACTCGCGGTCTGCGCCGGGAATATCACATAAAAGAGCAACAACTTGCGTCTGCATGCTATAGATCGTGGATACTCTCCCGTCTGCATGGATGCAATCGACATAAGCCTGCTGCTCCTCTGACCATAAGTGCGTATTGATGGCTTGTGCCAGCAGCTTGGCACGCTCGCGGTAAAGCTCGGCATGCTCATGGTCATAGGCGATTTCCGCTAATTCTGCCGCCGCACGCAGCGTCTTCACCAGGAACATCGTCTGATGCGTGACTACACCATCTCTAGGCTGGTCGATCGGTGCCCAGTCCAGCAGGTTCCAGCCTCTAAAGCTAAATAAGCCATCCTCGTCAATATGCTGCCAATAGTGCTCAAGCGTGTATTTCACATGTGGCCAAATGTCGGTGGCAAATTGGTTTTTTCCTGTATAATCGGCGTATTCCTTGCAGGCAATTACCCAGAAAAACGTCCAGTTCGGAATGACGCTCACCCATCCGCTTGGCACTTGGTCGCCATAATAAGGGGTTTGGTCAGCCGAGCCCGGAACCAATCGCATGCAGCGTTCAACAATTTCGGTGGCCCCGAACACATAATAATTAACCAAAGCCTCATTACGGCTATCCCCTACCCAGAAGGTCTGCTCGTAAGCAGGGCAATCCACGAAGGTGTCCTCCATGCAAAGGCGGGTCGTGTGTCGGCTAATTTCCCAAATATCGTTAAGCAGTGGGTCGGAGCATTGGAATTGCCCGATTTGCGCCACTGGAAAGTTGCTCTGGCGAACAACAGCTTTATACCACTGCGTCGGACGCGCCGCGCCGCGTATGGTAACCATCAAATAGCGGAAGCCCCTGCGTACAGGCGAAATATAGCTTTGCCTGCCTTCTCGGCATGTGTAGCGCAGCGTGTTATCCAAACCAAAGGTTTCCTGGCGCCAGCCGTCCTGTTGAAACTCATAGCCGTAAAAATCAACTACGGTTCCTTCAGAAGCATCAAGCTCAATCTCCAGAAATCCCGACCATTGCTTACCAAAATCGAGTACGAATTCGGTGTCGCCTTTCACGAATAGCGGAGCTTGTGCAGGCAAGCCATTGGAGGCTGCAATCAGCTGCAAAGAAATAGGAACCGCATAACCCACAGATTCAGGCTTCCAGATAGACATCGCGAAGGTATCATCAAGCCGGATAAGGCTTGGGGATATTTCCTTTAACGGGTATGGCCCAGCCAGCAAATCCGCTACATTCTTTGTCTTCGGCAAAAAGACCTCGATATCCAGCAGTCCCTGATTAAAAGACTCTACCTCTTGAGTGGTTAGGACAACTGTATCCAGAACGATCATATGCGCTAAGGGTCCTATCATAACCACCGGTGATTTAGTTGCTTCTTCACCCGCATGGTTCACGTAAGATCCATGTAACGCTGCCGTGCTTTGGCTGGGCTTTTTTTGTCCAGTCGCAGCTGCCTTCGCAAGTGGTGATACCACCTCAAAGGAAACGCTTGCATCCAGTGCCATCCGAAACGCCTGACCATGGTCATCGCCCGAAACATCCAATATCAGCAAATGCTCACCAGCGGCCAGCTCTACGCTAAGCTCCAGCTTGGGCGATTCACCGCCAAATTCCGTCTTATTGTACACCTGCCCATCAATTGCGCAGGAACGGAACGGCGATCCCACTGTTGCTACCGTCAGAACACCGGGCTCGGCCATATGCACCACTGTGGCTATCATCCCAGCTACCTTATAATGGTTGACATGCTCCTCACTATTGTCTTCCCATTGATATTTAACATCCATCGCGATTGACCATGCGGGAGACCTCGTTTCATTCAATGATTCAACCCGGGCCGGATAGATCGTTTCCTCTGTGAGCATCGGAATATCTCTTGCCATCATACCTGTCCAAGGCGCCGTGCCTACAGGTCCGATCTCATTCGCCGCCAACCAGCTGCTATCGTCGTATCCGCCTTCCGTCCAGCTGTCGTCCCACAGCCTTGCATCCGTGCTTTCCGCATAAGCGTGCTGTACAGACATCCGCGCCTGATTCGGGTCATGACCATCATGCAGATGCGTAACCCAGCCCGAATCGGTCACCATGGAAGTGCCCGACATTGTCAGCTGTGCCAGCAATCCGCCGCGGCCCCGCAGGCTATAAAATGTCGCTGCACCAAAATGCATAACCAATACAGCAATGCAGTTCGAAACGCCTGGCTTTAACCAATGCTTAATATCATAAGTATCGTAGGAATACTGGTGATGCCATGAACGAACCGGTCCCCTGCCAACCAAAGTCCCATTCACATACAGCACATACCTCGTATCTGCCGACAAAAGCAGCTCGGCTTTCTCCAGCGATTCGGCATCCGGTGTAAACGTTGAACGGAAACAACGCCATTCATTCCTTGGGCTTTCTTCCACCCCACCCCATATCCAGCGAGCCTGTGGCAAAAACGGAAGCTCCTGCTCCACAGTTATCTCCCTATCCAAATTAACACTTGTCCCCATTGTTATCCTCCTTAGAGTTTTCGTAGAAAACTTACTTCGTAAGCGTCCACTTTAGAGTTTTCGTAGAAAACTTACTTCGTAAGCGTCTGCTGAGTCCTTGACTAGTCGTACCTCTTATTCTAATATGAATTGAACAGAACAATACGGCGTATTCGGACATTTATTGGGGGCATTACAACATTTAGGGGGAGTAATAGAATATGGTTAAGCAAACGATTTTTGTATCGCTTGGGGAGCAATTTTTTAATGAAACCACTCCGATCTTTGTAAATCGGGTTGCAGAGTCGTTTAGGCTTGGCATTCATTCGCATGATTTTTATGAAATTTGTTATGTGGGGGAAGGTGCAGGGTTTCATTTTATCGGTGGGCAATGCTTTCCGGTTAGAAAAGGGGATGTTACCTTCATACCAATTGGTGTCCCGCATGTATTTCGTCCTGAATCCTCTACCAACAAAAGCAAGCTGATCGTGTACAACTGTCTGTTCACTGAAGAGGCGGTGACCCATATGCGCACTATTATGGCTGCGGATCCTAGCAGTTGGCTGCTCGCTGAGGCAAAGGGGAACCAATGGCTGCGGCATCGGGAGGAGCGTGATGAGTTCGAACGTATTTTCACCTTTTTATATGAAGCGTTTGTGGCTAAAAAGCCCGGATGGCAGCTTGTTTTATATGGTGGGGTGCTTCAGCTCAATGGGCTGCTATTCAAAAAAGCCAGCCAAGAGCCCGAGGGCTTGCTGCCCACACAGCTATCCGACAACGAGCCCGTCGACCAAGTGGTTGCTCTGATGGAAAGTGATTTTTCCAGCCCCTTGACCGCAGCGAGCGTCGCTTCAACCGTTGGTGTCAGCGAACGCCATCTCTCTAGGCTTGTCCGCAAACGAACCGGGATGACCTTTCTTGAGCTGCTGCAGCATTTACGCATCCGTGAAGCCTGCTTCCTATTAAGAGAAACCTCGTTCAAGGTGAGCGACATTGCCTCCCGCGCCGGATACCAGGATATCAAATTTTTTAACCGTTTGTTTAAAAATAAAATGGGCATTACGCCCCGGCAGTACCGGGAGCCGTACAAAATTAACAAAGCAAGCATAGAGCCGCCAGCAACAGTGAAAATTACAGTCTAGGTGGCTGTGGATTCGCTGGACCATCTCGACCATCCCGTGTCAGCCCATTCACTCCTCCGTCGCATGGCGCTTCTTGCTTTGCCGATGATACACGATTCCAAAGCCCATCAGGACCACACCCATCACGGCAAAACCAAAGGTGAGCCCGATTACAGTCGTCAGCGTTCCGAATAACACTGGGTTAATTAACTGAACGAACCTATTGGACATCGAGCGAATGCTCATGCCCATCCCCCGTTCGCTCGGTGCCACTGTCTGCGATACCATCATAAGCGCCACAGGCTGATTGACACTGGTGCAAACTCCCCATACGAAAACAATCGCCGCGAGCACCCAATAACCTGGCTGGAACATCAACATTAGTAAGCAGGTGGCTCCACTAAATATGCTAATCATCATAATCCGATGATAACCAAGCCAATTCATCAAATTTCCTGCCAACGGTCGAACAATGATCGCGGCCAATGCCGAGACCGAAACCATGCTGCCTATTTCGGTATTCGTTAATCCCATATCGGATAGAAATAACGGAAAAAACGTCGTTCGCACATCGATCAGCATAAACAAGATCCCATTTAGCAAAATTGCAATCGCAAATGGTTTATTATAACGCATCATCGAGTAACCGTTTCCATAGCTACGCCAAAGCGATGGTTTTTTCGTTGGCACAGGGTTGTCCTCTGAATTGGAGTTCCTCCCTATTTTAGGATTTGAACGCTGAGTTCCATCAGAAGCCTTATTTTTCACCGCTACCTTCACAAGCTTATCCGTAGCCATCTGCTTCATGGTGCTTGCATACGAGCCGGGCAGCAAGGTAGACAATACAATGCCCAACAGGTTTAATCCCGCGAAAAGATAAAATACGAGCTGGAAGCCGCCCCAGTCGGACATAAACCCGCCAATCGCCGGTCCGCTTAATTGCCCTAAGGAATTCACGAAGGAGAAATTGGAGATCACATGATTGCTTTTGCTATTATTAGCCTGTTTATTCGCGGCAAGCGAAGCAGCTACCTGCAAGGAGCCCCAGGCGAACATCGCGCCGATTCCATTAATAACCTGCCCCAACAGGATAAGGACAATATTCTCTTGGTTGCTTCCGATCAGAAAAAGAGTCGCGCTAGTTAAGCCTAGCAAGGATCCGGTGACCACAGCCTGCCGGGTACCCATACGGTCGATCCAGCTGCCAATGGGCATCCCGAACAGAATAGGAATGACTGCATTCAGCGACACAAAAAAACCGATCATTACAGCCGCATATCCCACACTGTCAAAATACAGCGCCATGATCGGCCTTAGCATATGAACACCAAGCATATATACAAAAGATGAGGTGAAAATCGAGAGCAGCCCGACGCTAGCAAGCAGCCGGTGCCTGTCCTTGGAAAGCTTTGAGTCTGTCATTTGATCACCCTAATGTTAGTAGATGTTAAGATTACCGCAGCTTAAGCTGAATAAGAAAGTACTTTTACCTGCGGCTTTTCTATCATACCATACTATTTATTTGGTGGGAGTAACCGATTGAAGCACGAATCCGTAGCCATTCCCCTTCTCTAGGCTCAAGCGGGGAGCCTAGAGAAGCTCCATATCGGCTACAAGCTCTTTGACAAAAAATGCCGCCGCTTGCGACAAGTCCCCATTTGGAATCGTCACTACGCCAATAGAGCGTGCCGGGATCGGCTCGACGATATCAAGCTCCACCAATGTACCTGCTGCCAAATCCTCCAGGACGAACTCCCTGGTTATTAAAGAAATGCCCATGCCTTTACGGACAAAATCAATCAGCAAATCGACGCTGCCCAGCTCAATATCGGGCACAATGTCCAAGCCGTAGGTTTGCAGCAGCGCATGAAAAAATGCACGTGAGCGGCTCTGAGCCGACAGCATCACGAACGGCTGCCGAACCAGCTCCTGGAGCGTAATCGGTGCCCCGGCAAGATGGGCATACTCCGGTCCCGCGACGAAGCAGTCCTGAACCGGACGTGTCATCTGCACGTGAAGCCGTTCATCGACCGGCAAATGCGCGATGCCACAGTCGATTTCTCCATCTCGCAGGCGCTGGAGAATATGCTCGGTTTTGCCATGGGACAGGCAGATGCGGACGCTCGGATGTGCTTTGTGAAACTTGTCGAGAAACGGGAACAAGAAATATTTACAAAGCGAATCGCTGGCTCCTAGCCGGATTGTCCCTGCCATAAATGTCTTCATCTCGCTGATTTTTCGCTCGCCGGCAAGCAGCAGCCCATATGCCTGCTCCACATAATGGAACAACGTGCTGCCCTCCTCGGTCATCTCGACGCCCTTCGCTTTGCGTAGCAGGAGGCGTACGCCTAGCTGCTCCTCCAGCTGCTTGATCGCATAGCTGGCACTAGGCTGCGTGATGAATAGCTGCTGGGCAGCGCCCGTGATGCTGCCCGCCTTCACTGTATAATAAAATACTTTATAGAAATCCATTGAGCTCATCGTATGGAAACCTCTCTAATCGAAATGATGGGCATTGATTATGTCTATGTTAATTATACATAACAATAAATATCTTTATAAGTCAATGTCCTGCTTACCGTACAACAGCATCGATTCAATCATAGACACCATTCCACGCTAAACATATTTCCGATTTCAAGAGGAATTAATGGTCCTTTTACCTATCATCACTTAATTTTTCACTGCGGCGATCAAGAGGAACATGGGGCGGCGGAGCTCGTCTAACATGCCGGGAATCTCGTCCAGCATCTCTCTAGTTGGCTGCGGCTCGGAGAGCTTATTCATGCTAAAGCCGGATTCTATCAAGGCATTCATGTGAGTGGCGATCGTTCGATGGTATTTAACAACATCATTATCCAGAAATCTCGCCAGCCGTGCTCCTTCATTCTGGTAGCCATCGACTGGCCAATGCAGCTTTTCGCCTTGCGGACCGTAATACCAATCCTGCTCAGCCATGGCGGTATAAACCGGATGCTCAACCGAGAGTACAAAGGCGCCTCCAGGTTTAAGGCAGTGATGGACCTTCTGACAGATGATGTCGAAGTGCTCAACATAATGAAGGGCAAGCGAGCTGATGACCACATCAAATTGCTCAGCGGCAAAATCGATATCTTCGATCGCAAGTTGAAGGTACTCGACTCCTGAGTCCTTGTTATTAGCCCGCGCACGCTCCAGCATATTCTCCGAAAGGTCAACTCCCACCACAGAACTGGCATGCTGTTCCCGTGCATACCGGCAGTGCCAACCAAAGCCACAGCCAAGATCCAGCACTTTTTTATCGCGTAGCTCAGGAAGCATCGCACGAAAGGCAGGCCATTCTCCAGCAGCCTCCAGTCCACCAATTGAACGCCGCATCTGGCTGTATTTTGCAAAAAATCCTGAATCATCATATTTGTTCTGTTTCATGCCACCCAATCCTCCCATCTCTAATCGTAATTTATCACATTTCCAAAGTGGTTGAAAACTTACCCTAAGGCATTGCTTTTCTCTATGCCAAATATAGAAATTAGCGATTATCTTTATATGTCGATACTCCTTATACTTACAACAAGCAACACAGTAAAAGTGCTTATTCACCACACTCCAAAGGAGCGAAATCAAATGACCATTGATAACCGCAACCGTTCAAATCTAGAGCTTCAGGCACGCTCGCCTTGGGGAGCGACACCTGGCAGGAAGCAGGTAGAAATTCATCCACCCGTTCAAGCACCCGATGGCATGATTGCGATCCCCGGCAGCAAAAGCTGCACGAATCGAGCCCTCGTTATTGCTGCTTTGGCGAAAGGCACTTCAACGATCGGGCATATCCTGCGCAGCGATTATTCGTACTGGTGCCTGGACGCCTTGCAAAGGCTTGGCGTCCAAATGGAGATCGAAGGGAGCACAGTGACCATCGAGGGTACTGGCGGACGCTGGCCGAATCGGCAAGGCCGCTTGTATTTGGGCTCGGCAGGAACGGCAGCACGGTTCCTGCCCGGTGCTCTGGCGGCTAGCGCTAGCGGGAGCTGGCTGGTCGAGGGCAGCCAGCAGCTGAGCGAGCGACCCATTCGCCCGCTGGTCGATTCGCTCCATCGATTAGGAGCGAATATCCGTTATGCAGCGACGGATGGCCAGCTTCCGCTGGCGATTGAGGCGCAGGGGCTAAACGGGGGAAGCGTGAGCCTATCAGGTGCTGTATCCAGCCAATTCATTAGTGGCTTATTAATCGCCAGTCCCTATGCGAGAGAAGCAACGCGTATAATTATAACGGATTCGATCGTCCAACAAGCCTATGTCCGATTAACGATCGAGCTGATGGAGCAATTTGGTGTTAGTGTCATGCATAGTGAGCGGCTGGATCATTTTGTGATCCAGCCACAAGCATACACAGCCCAGTCGCTTACCTTGGAGGCCGATGCCTCCTCTAGCTGCTATGCGCTCGCCTACGCCGCCCTAACTGGTGGGCATGTGATGATCACTAATTTACCGGCTCATACCAACCAACCGGATATTGGCATGCTGGAGCTATTCGAACGAATGGGCTGCCGTGTTAAAAAGAGCGAAGCTGGGGTTGAGCTATGGGGAGCCCCCCAATTAAAAGGCGGATTCACCATCAGCATGAAGGAAATGTCCGACCAAGCGCTGACGCTTGCGGCCATCGCTCCTTTTGCCGATGCGCCCATTACCATCACGGATGTCGCCCATATTCGCAGCCACGAATGTGACAGGATTCATGCAATGTGCGAATCCCTCAGCCGCCTTGGCATTAATGTGGAGGAGCATGCGGACGGGATGACGATTCATCCCGGAACGCCGCTGCCAGCCATACTGCCCACCTATGATGACCATCGCATGGCGATGTCCTTAAGCTTAATCGGCTCCCGAGTAGCCGGCATCCGTATACTCGACCCTGGCTGTGTATCCAAAACCTACCCTTGCTATTTTGAAGATATGGAGAAGCTAGGGCTAGGATTCACACAAGTCAATTAAAAATAGTTGGCCATCTCTCCAGTCTCGTCTGCTCGATTAACCGTCCCATCATCCACCATAACTTATAGCGACTGTTTCTCTTTGCTATTTTCAGGCAATAATAGCTCAATAAACTGCTTTGCTGCTGCCGATATGGGCACTCCCTTCAGCGTAACAATTCCCGCTTGCCTTGGGGGTATCGGCTGTTTAAGCTTAATCTCGACCAATGTGCCGGCAGCAAGCTCCGCCGTCACAAAATTTCGGATCACGTAGGCGATGCCAAGCCCGATCCGGGCAAAATCAACGAGCAGATCAATGCTGCCCAGCTCGATCTCCGGCTGCAGCTTTAAGCCTTGGCTTTCCGCAAAGCGGTCCGCGTAACGCCTAATGCTGCTGCCTTGCTCTAAGAGCAGCAACGGATAAGTGACCAATCGCTCCATAGCCAATCGCTCCTTGGCCAGCTCATTGTAGGCTTTTCCCGCCACGAACGTGTCCTGCAGCTCAAGCGCTTCTTGCACTTGCAGCTGACGGTCCTCGATAGGAAGGTTGACGATACCAAAATCGACCTTCCCCTGCTTCAACAGGGCAATCGTTTCCTGCGTAGTCCGGTTGGTTACCTTCAGCTTAATAAAGGGGAAGCTGTGATGGAATTGCTCCACATGCGGCAGCAAATAATGCTTGCAGAGCGTATCGCTCGCACCGATAGCGATTTCTCCGCTGTGCAGCTCATGCATCGATGTGAGCTCCTTCTCCCCTGCTTGGATGAGATGATATGCCTTCTCGATATAACGAAAGAGCACCTCTCCCTCATGAGTTAGCTCCACCCCTTTTGACGTGCGAAAAAAAAGCTTGCCGCCCAGCTTTTCCTCCAGCTGCTTAATGGCGTAGCTAACAGCAGGCTGCGTAATATACAGCTCCTCCGCCGCTCTAGAAAAGCTTCCTGCCTTTGCGATGATATAAAAGACCCGATACGACTCCAAATTAGTCAGCATTCGCTATCAACCACCTTTATATCTTGTATAAGTAATATCAATTTAACTTATGTTGTCAAGTTGATTATACTAAAGTATGTAGAATGAAACCATTAGGAAATGAGGCGATTCAGCATGCCGGTTACAGCTATTGTAGGGGCTAACTGGGGAGATGAAGGTAAAGGAAAGCTTACGGATGCCTTGGCATCGCAGTCCGATTATGTCGTGCGTTACCAAGGGGGAAGCAACGCCGGCCATACGATTATTAATCATTATGGCAAGTCTGTACTTAACCTGCTGCCCTCAGGCGTATTTGATCCTAATGTGGTCAACGTGATTGGACCGGGGGTAGCACTTAACATTGCCGACCTGATGAAAGAATGGCATCAATTGCTCGCAAGAGGCATTCCTGCACCTAACTTAGCCGTTTCAGAACGCGCACAGGTACTTATGCCCTACCATATTCGTTTTGACGAATTAGAGGAGGAACGCCTTGGCGCCAATAGCTTCGGTTCAACCAAAATGGGCATCTCCCCCTTCTACGCAGATAAATATGCGAAGCTGGGCATCCAGGTAGCCGAATTATATGATACGGAAAGGCTGCTCAGCCGCCTGGAAGCCTCTTTAGCTGCCAAAAATGTGCTGCTCCAGCATCTTTATAACCAGCCCCCTATTCTTGCAGCAGACCTGCTTCCTGATATTCTCCACTGGGCTGCGTTTCTTAAGCCGTTTGTCCAGGATACAACGACATTGCTTAATGAAGCATTGGCCGAGGGAAAAACCGTGCTGGTAGAGGGCCAGTTGGGCTCCTTGCGTGATCCCGACCACGGCATCTATCCGTTCACGACTTCCTCGTCGACACTAGCCGGATTTGCTGCTGTAGGCGCGGGCATTCCACCGCATCAAATTACGCGGGTGCTGGCTGTCACCAAAGCCTATTCGAGCTGTGTGGGAGCGGGACCTTTCGTTATGGAGCTTGCGGGTGAAGCTGCCGAGGAGCTGAGACGACGCGGCGGCGATGCCGGCGAATTTGGCGCAAGAACGGGGCGCCCCCGTCGGGTAGGCTGGTTCGATGCGGTAGCAACCCGATACGGCTGCCTGCTGCAGGGAGCCACGGAGGTCGCTCTAACCAATCTCGATGTGCTTGGCTATCTGGACGAAATTCCGATATGCACAGCCTATGAGCTTCATGGCGAACGAACCATGAAATTCCCGGTTATGGAGCAGCTTCGTTATGCCCAGCCGGTGATCGAAACCGTACCCGGCTGGAAATGCGATATCTCGCATATTCGCCAATTTACGGATTTGCCGCAGGAGGCGCAGGCTTATATCGCCTTACTGGAGGAGCTGATCCAGACGCCGATCCGCTTTATTTCCAACGGTCCGAAGCGGGAGCAGCTGATGGAACGAAGCTAAAGGACGAAGCCAAAAAGACTGACGAAGCCCTCCGAAGACAGGGCGGAATCAGTCTTTTTTCGATTTCGTTATCTTGCTGTTACATTCCAAATAGCGTACAAAGGCCAGTAGAAGGGTTATACTGTTCATAGAGGTGAACATGATGGCAAAGCTATTCAAACCACTGGAAACGGAGCGACTGATCGGTAAGCCAGACGAAGCGGTCCATCTATCGATTTCGGACAAACTGACGGATGAGCAATGGCAAGCCATCATCCATAACGATGCTGCTTATGATGGCCAATTTTTTTATGCGGTAAAAACTACAAACATTTTTTGCCGACCCTCCTGTAAATCCAGACCGCCCAATAAACTGAATATTGGCTTGTTCCAGACCGCCGAGCAGGCCTTGTCCGCAAACTATCGGCCCTGCAAGCGCTGTAAGCCTACCGGCCAACGGTTGCCCGATCATGAATGGGTGGCTTCCGTCACAGCCTACATCGAATTGAACTACATGGAGCATGTAACGCTGAACCTGCTTGCAGATATTAGCCATGGAAGCCCCTATCATCTACATCGAACCTTCAAGAAGGTCAAAGGTATGACTCCCGTAGCCTATATCCAGCAAATCAGAATCGGGCACGCCCAGCAGCAGCTAATTTCCACGAAAAAAGGTATAGCCGAAATTGGGCAAAGCGTCGGTTTACCCAACACTCCTTATTTTATTACCCTGTTCAAAAAGAAAACCGGATCTACACCAGGGGACTACCGCCAGCTACAGCTCCAACTTATAAAGGAGGCCTCCGAAAATGGACAACACCCTTAATTCTCCAATCTATTGGACGCTGCTAAAGCACGAGGATTGGAATATGTATATCGCGGCTTCATCCCAAGGCCTTTGTTATGTAGGCGCGCACAATCAATCCTTTGAAGACCTCGCCAACTGGATCCCTATTCGTTTTCCACGCAGAACTTTACTTCAGGATGATGATGCCATCCTAAGGCTGGAGCCTTATAAAGTCCAGCTTATCGAATATTTGCAGGGGTCACGAACAAGCTTTACCGTTCCCTTCGACTTCCATGGGACACCTTTTCAGTTGGCTGTCTGGAACGCGCTTTGCGACATTCCTTATGGACAAACCAAGTCCTACTCGGACATTGCCAACCAGATCCAAAAGCCGGCCGCAGTCCGTGCAGTTGGGGCTGCCATTGGTGCTAACCCTATTCTGATTACAGTACCCTGCCATCGTGTAATAGGAAAAAACGGGACGCTAACCGGATACCGTGGTGGCATGGATATGAAAACCAGGCTGCTGCAGTTGGAGCGCAGCAGCTGTATCTAAAAAATCCGACTTACCGCCTACAGCTGCTTGATCGCTTCCAGCACTTCGGCAACATGCCCGTCCACTTGGACAACGCGCCATTCTTTAACTAATATGCCCTGCTCGTCAATCAGGAATGTAGAGCGTTCGACGCCGTAGAACTGTTTGCCGTCTCTTTCGCGAAGCTTCCATACGCCAAATTGCTCGCATACTTGGTGGTCGACATCCGATAGCAACTGAAAAGGTAGCTGGTATTCGTTAATAAATTGGTTATGTGACGCTAAATCGTCCGGGCTGATTCCGATTACCTCGGTATTCAATTGCCCGAATTGGCCGTTGAAATCTCTGAATTCGCAGGATTCCTTCGTGCAGCCTGGTGTCATGTCCTTAGGATAGAAATAAATAAGTACCCTTTTGCCTCGGAAATCGTTTAGAGAGACCTCGGCTCCATTAGCTGCTGGCAAAGTGAAATTTGGAACGGGCTGGTTAACTTGTACGGTTGTCATGGGTTAGCTCCTTTAATGGCGAATTTTAGTTGTTAACTCTATATTACCATAAACTGTCTGTGACAAGAACACGGGATCGCTACCCGACGTGCCTCTGTAGGCATTTGTTATCATGCTGTAATATAATTGAAATCAAGCCTTCATCGTCCCTTAATGTAGTTCGGCTATACTAATCCATGACCCCCTTTTAAAATATAGTTTTACTTAAGACCCGCAGCCCGTTGCTCGCGGGTCTCTTTTTGTCTATTAGGCTATAAACGGAGCTTTCCTTGAAACCACACCCGAATAATATTTCTGGGCACGCTCCCTGAAGACAGGTCACGCCAGCGCCTAGTTTTGCATATACTATTTTGTAATCGTCACCAAGCTGTAATCCTTAAACGCTGGTCCCTGATGCGGCATCGCCCCAAGAAATTGTACTCGACTAAACCTATCCTTCGCCCGTTGCTCGCTACCTCAGCATAGTTTTAAGACTTCAATGCCTTAAAACTACCCTGACGCTCCTGGAACTCCTTAGACAAGCCCGGATATTCGCGTAGGCGCAGGTACTGCTTAGCTTGGGGCGAAACTAAGTTTGATCATCCGCCTTTCACCATGTTTCGCCTTGCGGGCAGCAGGGTAATATACAGCATGGAAGGATACCTAACCCGAAAGGAGCGTGGTGACATGATAAGCTTATTAGTAACTATTATCATGGCAATCGTCATTGGAGCTATTGGTTCTGCAATAGCGCCAGGCGGAATGCCGGGAGGCATTTTAGGATCTATGATTGCCGGATTTGTAGGTGCGTGGCTCGGCAGCTGGCTGCTGGGAGCGTGGGGACCTATTATCGGAGGATTTGCCGTATTACCTGCAATTATCGGGGCTGCTTTGTTCGTCCTTATCTTGACTTTACTGGCAAGAACGATGAATGGCAGAACCTCATAATCTAAAAACAATTAGGAGTGGATGAGAATGTCTACAGAATCGAGTCGGAGTAATGTATTGGCAGCAACAATTATTGGTGGTGCAGTAGGAGCGTTAGTCGCTTTACTGTTAGCACCTAAATCAGGCCGTGAGCTTAGAGAAGACATTAAAGGTACCGTACAAACTCTACAAACCAAAAGCTCAGAGCTGTTGGAGCAGGCTAAAGTAACTACCTCTGATACCCTTCAGCTTGTTAAAGAGCATGGAGCAGAGCTAGTAGACAAAGCGAAGGAAGTAGCAGATAATGCAGCCCATTCAGCTCGCATTGCTACAGAAACTATCGCTCAAGCTGTTCATAAAACTACAGATCAAGCTGCTGATTCCATCCATAAAGCCACTGATCAAGTAGCGGATTCCGCACATAAAGCAACTGATACAGCTGCAAATGCTGCTGTTAACGAAACCAAGAAATTGGATGCGGTCGGCAACAAATATTAGTTCGCTTTAACACCCTTACTTAATAAGGAAGACCTAAGAAAGCCCGTCAGGATGATCATCCTGACGGGCTTTTATCGTTAAACCAAACCAAAGGAGGTCGGACTCTTGCTCCACACCAAAAGGTGCAGCAGGTCGCTCGCTCACAACCTGTCACATCCCCCAAACCCGCGCCCCACGCGACCTCCCGGCTACTACTCTTCCCCCGTGGCTACCGGATTATCGCTGTAGGAAATCCAGTCACTCCAGCTCCCCGCATACAGCTTCACCTTCGTGAAGCCTGCCTCCTTGAGCGTCAGCACATTCGGTGCGGCACTGATCCCCGAGCCGCAGTACACAATAATCTCCTCATCCTTCGGGAGATTAACGAACCGCTCCGCCTGTGCGGCAGCATTCTTCCAACGGCCGCTCTCGTCGAGCCCGTCTTTCCAGAAATGCAACACAGCGCCAGGAATATGCCCCGCAATGGGGTCAAATGGCGAGGCGAGCCCCAGATATTGCTCGGCATCGCGCGAATCGACCAAGGTAGTGCCAGCCCGATGCAGCGCCGCTCGCACGTCATCGACACCAACCAGTTGATCGCTTCTTACATCGGGAAGAAAGGTTTTCTTCTCCGGTACGCTCTGCTCAGCGGTAACCGACCGCCCAGCGTCTACCCAAGCCTTGTACCCGCCGTCCAGTACATACACGTCCTTGATCCCCAGGTACTGCAGCACCCACCACAGCCGTGCAGCCGCAGGGCCGTTGACATCTTCGTAAATAACAACCGTTGTTTCCGCATCAATGCCAAGCGCCCCAAAATATAGGGCCAAACGCTCCGGCGACTGCAGCGGACTTCTGCCGCCATGCTCGCTCGGCTCATCCTGCAAATCGGTTTTCAAATCTACGAATACCGCTCCCGGCAAGTGCCCCTTTTGATAAGCGTTCCTGCCGTAAGCGGCATCCTTGGGGGAAAAGCGGACATCCAGAACAGCAACCTCCCCCTGCTCTAGCCGATTTCGCAGCCAGCCAACATCTACTACTTGTGATTGAGCCAAGATGATGCACCTCCATTGAATGAATTAAATAATAAATTCCATTTGATCCTGCGTCTTCACTTGCTGGAGCGCTGCATAGATATCGCTCTGAATCTTGATCAGTTCCAGATCGTCCCGCTTGCGCGGCCTTGCTTGCGGCACATGGAACTCCGCCTGCACGCGTCCCGGTCTAGGTGATAGCAGCACAACACGATCGCCTAAATATACGGCTTCCGAAACATCATGCGTCACGAATACGACTGTTTTCTTCTCTGCTTCCCAGATGCCAAGCAGATCGTCCTGCAATTGCAGCCGCGTCAAATGGTCAACCGCGCCGAACGGCTCGTCCATTAGCAGCACTTCCGGATGGTTAGTCAGCGCCCTCGCCAATCCGGCACGTTGTCGCATTCCGCCGGAAAGCTGATGCGGATACTTTCGCTCAAAACCGCTAAGCCCTACAAGCTCAATATATTTAAGCGCTGCTTCACGCCGTTCTGCTTTAGTTACACCGCGAATTTCGAGTCCAAGCTCAATGTTCTGCTGAACCGTGCGCCAAGGATACAAGGAGGGATCCTGAAAAACCACACCCAGCTCCTTGCTAGGTCCCTTCTGCGGCCTGCCTCCCAAGAGCACTTCGCCCGAGGTCGGCAGTTGGAGACCCGCAAGGATTTCCAGCAGCGTGCTTTTGCCGCAGCCGCTCGGACCCAGAATCGAGACGAATTCACCGTCCCGAATGGTTAGGTTAATGTCTGATAGCGTCTCAATCGGCTCCACGCTATCATATACTTTTGACAATTGGGTAATCTCAAAGCCCGCCATATGTGCACCCCAGCTCTATTACTTTTTAGGAAGAAAGCGCAGATCTACTAACTTATCAATATCATAAATTTTGTCTTGGAAGCCCAGATCAAGCTGAATTTGCTGCGTTTCCTTCAAAGCGTTCAAATCGACATTCGGGTTATTTTCCCATAACACCAGTTCGCGTTCAAACGCCTTGTCAACCGCTGCCGGATCTACCTTCACTGTGGCCAGGAAAAATTTCTTGTACTCATCCAAGTGGCTTTTCGCATAGTCTTGGGACTTGAAGTACGCGCTAATCAATTTTGTCAATACTTCCGGCTTCTTCTCGACGAAATCATTGCTGGCAGCGAGCACGCCTGTGTGGAAGTTCGGCAGGTAGTCCCAGCCTTTAGCCAGAATTTTACCTTTGCCGGAAAGCTCGGCCAGCGAAGCGAACGGCTCATGAATAATCGTCGCATCTACTTGTCCGTTTGTCAGGCTTGCATAAGCCGCATCATTCACGCCATTAGCAATAAGTGTAACATCCGTTTTCTTCAGACCACTTTTATTCAAAATCACTTGCGTAGTTACATCCAATCCACTTCCGAATGCTGCTGCGCCGATCTTTTTACCTTTCAAATCTTCAATTTTGTTAATGTTTGGACCCGCGATTAAATAAAATGGACCCTTCGTTCGGAAAAGTGAGGATACGATCTTAATCGGGGCGCCTTTACCTGCTGCCACAATAGCAGAAGTCGTAGCAATATCGCCTACATCGATGCTTTTGCTGTTCAAGCCGGCTACAACGTCTTGCGTACTAACTAACTCTACATCCAAACCCTCTGCTTTGAAGATACCCTTCTCTATGCCAAAAGATACCGCAAGACCGCTGACGCCGTTAAATGCCGCATAACGAACCTTTTGCAGCTCCGTGCTAGCAGCCGGCGTTGGTGTAGCGGCTGTTGTAGCTACAGGTTTAGGAGCAGCCGCAGGTGTGTTTGTTGCGCTCGAATTCGTTGTAGATCCGCAGCCTGCCAGTACCGTTGCCAGCAATATTCCTGTAACCCAGCCTTTTGTCAACTTGTTCAATTTCATCAGTCATTTCTCCCTTTAGTTGGTTGTATGTACGCGATGTATGGTTAAGATGATTTCCATTTCAGAAACACTTTTTTCTCTAATAGATCGATACCTGCAATAATTAAGACCGACACGATCGTCACTAATGTAATGATTGCAAAAGCTTGCGCCGTGTTGTAAAGCGAAGTAGCCTTCACCAGCAGGTTGCCTAGACCATCCTTAGAGGCCACCATCTCTCCGAATAGCGCACCGACAAGCCCCGTTGCCGCCGATACCCGCAAAGCGACAAAAATTGTAGGTGCTGCGGAAGGCAGGATAACCTTCATAATCGTTTGGAATTTGGAAGCCTCGAACACGCGCGCCACCTTAAGATGATTCTCCGAAGTTTGCTTGATGCCCGTAATCGTATTGAAGGCTATTGTGAAAAAGCAAAACAGGAACACGATGACCATCTTGTGCGTGAGACCAATACCAAGCCATAGCATCAGCAGCGGAATGAGCGTGACCTTAGGCACCGCCATCAGCGCTGATAAGAAAGGTCTGAAAAAATCCTCCGCCCGCGGTACCAGCACCAGCACCAAGCCGGTTGCGATACCAGCGACGGCTGATATCAGAAAGCCGCCAAAAAACTCCTGCAGCGTAATTCCCAGGTGATGCAAAACGTCCCCTTCCACGAACAATTTAACAATTTCTTTAACGACCTCTGTAGGTGCTGACAAATATAGCGAGCCTACAATCTCTTGCCGAACGAGATACTCGCATACTCCAAGAAAGATAAAGAGAAGCACGATCTGTCCAATTATTATGCGGCTAAGCCGGTTTTTTTTCTTGTTGCCCATGAGGCTCCTCCATCCCATTGTTCTCAGGCCTATATCTCCTTACTCGGCTTATTCGCCTTGCAGCGCAGCCTGCTTCTGCTTCGCCCAAACACTCTCTGGACGCGACAATCCGAAATGCTCCCGGAAGGTGCTGCCCTCGTATTCGATACGGAACAATCCGCGGCGCTGCAGCTCGGGAACGACGAGGTCAATGAACAGATCCAGACCGCCCGGCAGATAAGGGGGGCAGATGTTAAAGCCGTCCGCCGCTTCACCCACGAACCACTCCTCCATTTGATCGGCGATCTGCTCGGGGCTACCAACAATAAGACGATGACCTCTGGCGATAGCTGAAAAATAGTGGAATAGCTCGCGAACCGTAATATCCGCGTGACCCGAAGCCTTTTGCGCCAGCCCTACGATTGCTGTTACCTCTTTGATAGGCAGCGTTGAAAGAGAAAGCTCAGGTAGAGGACCATCAAGCGGATAAGCGGTCAAGTCGATTCCGATCCTGTCCGAGAGCGGCTTCAGATCGAAATTCGTGACGAGAAGCTCGCTAAGTTCCCGATATTTGGCTCTCGCCTCTTCTTCGGTACGGCCGACCAGTGGTGCCAAGCCCGGCATAATAAATAGCTCGTCCTTGCTCCGCCCGTACTTGGCCAGCTTACCTTTGATGCTCGCATAAAAAGCCTGCGCATCCTCCAACAAAACCTGACCGGTAAATATCACATTGGAGAACTGTGCCCCAAGCTCTTGGCTGCGTTCCGATGTGCCAGCCGACAGCAGAGGAATCTGCCCTTGCGGCGGTCGGGCGACATTCAATGGACCGGCGACGGAAAAGTGCGCGCCTTTGTGGTTAAGGGCGTGTACTTTGGTCTCGTCTACATAGACACCAGTTGCCTTGTCACGAACAAAAACATCATCTTCCCAGGAATCCCACAAATCCTTGACGATTTGCACGAATTCCTCGGCATAATCGTAACGGCGCGCATTGTCCCAATGCTTCTCACGGCTGAAATTTTGCGCGGCGCGAGCATCAGCACCCGTAACGACATTCCATGCCGTACGCCCGCTGCTCAAATAATCCAAAGAAGCGGTTTGCCGAGCGATATGGTAAGGCTCGGCGTAAGTCGTGTTTGCCGTCACAATTAATCCGATCTTATCCGTAACCGCCGTCAAATGGGCGATCATCGTGAACGGCTCCATTCGAACCATCTGAGAAGGGAATTGATACTGCATATCTGCACTCGAAGCCAGAGCATCCCCAAGGAAGAAGAAATCGAACTTAGCTTCCTCCAGACGCTGCGCTACGCGCTGTAGGAACTTGGGATCAAATGCGCCGTCAGCCACCGATTCCGTCAGCCTCCAGCCTGCTGGATGGTAACCGGTAGAGAATAGAAATAATCCAAGGTGAAGCTTGCGATTTGAGTTAATGTTAGTGTTAGTGTTAGCCAATGGGCTCAGCCTCCTAGGAAATTAATTTAATTTTACGAGAGATTGTATCAACGGTTGTTAGTTCTACATTCGACAGCCGCTGATCCGCGAATTGCAGCGCATCGCGGATTTGCTCCGGCTTGGAGGCGCCCAATATCGCTGAGGATACATAAGTGTGACTCAGCACCCATGCCAGCGAGAATTGCGCCAGCGTCCAGCCGCGCGCTTCGGCAAGCGGACGAATCGCTTCAACCAGCTCGTAAGCAGGATTGCTTGTCAGCAGCTGCTCAAGAGGCTTCTCGCCTGCAGCCAGACGCGAGCCCTCCTGCGGTTGTTCGCCCTGCTTGTACTTGCCGGTTAAGATTCCTCGGCCGAGCGGGCTGTACACGATGACTCCCACCTTCTCAGACTCCACGAACGGTACAAGCTCCCGCTCCATATCACGCGAGATGAGGCTGTACTCGGGTTGAACGCTCTCGAAACGGTTCAGCTTGTGCAGGGCGCTGACGCCATGCGCCTTAGCCAGCTGCCATGCCGCATAATTGGAGCAGCCGATATAGCGAATTTTCCCTGCCTTGACCAAATCATCAAGCGCGCCAAGTGTTTCTTCGATCGGTGTTTCAGAGTCAAATCCATGCACCTGATACAAATCGATGTAGTCGGTCTGCAGCCGGCGCAAGCTATTCTCAATCGCCCGATAAATGTGGTAGCGGCTGAGTCCCGCATCGTTGACACCCGTCCCAACACGCGCCAACGCCTTCGTTGCCAGCACAATGTCGTTTCTTTTGCCCTTCAGAATCCGGCCTAGAATAGCCTCTGACTCACCTGTCAGATTCGGATCGCCCACATCCATGCCTCTTCCGTAAACGTCGGCGGTATCGATGACATTAATTCCCGCTTCCAGCGCTTGGTCGAGAACCGCGGTCGACGTTGTTTCATCGATCCAGCGACCGAACGCCATGGTACCTAAGCTAACTTCGGATACCTTAAGACCGGTTCTTCCCAATTTTCTGTATAACATATCCAAGTACCCCCTTTTCAAAAAAATAAAATATCGGAAAGGACTACATGCCTATGTAATCGTCCCTATGGCTATCCGATAGAACGGTACATTATATATCGTTTTCACATCGGTTAAGTCGGATAAAGATCAGCCGAAAGCCTATAACTTTCGACTTAGATCATTTAATCCTTCAAGAGCTCCGCAGAAGCCGCATACCCTTTGCTAACGGCTACAACATATGGAGTTTCCTCATCTGCATTCAAGGCTGTCTTATCAGCGCCATGCTGCAGGAAAAGCTTAATGAGCAAATCCCGACCGAAATAAGCTGCGACATGAAGCGCACTGTAGCCTAGCCTCAAGCTTCCCTCGCACTTCGCGTTCACATCAGCGCCATAGCTGATCAGTATTTTGATAATATGCTCATAATTGCCTAAAATCGCCGAATGGATAGCCATATTGTTCAAATTGCCATCCCTGCTTCTTGCATTAACGTCAGCACCCGACTCGAGAACAAACTTGACCGTCTCTTCATTGCCAAAGTGTGATGCTAACCCAAGCGGATTGTAGCCATCCTTGCTATAAGCAGACAGCAGCTCAGGAGACTGCTCCACAAGCTCCTTCACACGCGCCGTGTTGCCGACAGCAGCAGCCTCAAATATGCTAAGCTCCACGCCATTATCGATCAGCAACTCTTTAATCTCATTCGCACGTAAATAGGTTGCCATAAGAATGGCCGTTTCCCCTTCGCTGTTCCTTGCATTAACCAGCGTGGAATCTTTATGAATCAATGCCGTCACCATCTCGACATTATTCATCTTAACAGCCTCGATCATCTCATTCCTAAGCTGCTGTACATGATCTGCGAGAAGCTGAGCTTTCCGAAGCAGCTCCTCCGAGGATTGAATACCGACATTCATTAAATGAGTTACTGCCCTCGAACGGTTCGTTTCAAGCCCCGAATCAACTAGCAAATCTACCGCCTTCAAGGCTTTTTCATCAAGTCGTATAGAAATGACCATTGTAGGCTTTTTCTTTGCCACGGGCACTCCCCTTTGTATTATTGAAATTTAAATTACAAAAAATAATATATCACAGTATTATTGAAAATGCTAGCATTGTATTCATATAGTTTTACACGGAATTAAAATTACCGTTTTACATCGTTCAAATATTCTTCCGTTGCAAATGTTCAAAGTTAATTTTGATGGGCTTACCTTTTCACTGCAGCCACACAGGCATTAAAAATGGGCTGTACAGGAGCCCACGGCTCCCATACAACCCATATATGTTTTAATTTTCTAAAAGCTGCAGCATGGCTTCTGGATCTTTGCGTTCATTTAGCAGCTGGCCCACATGAATCTTGGGTCTATCCGGTTTTACAAAATGTCCATTTTCCAAGTAATAGCCTTTTGATTTAGCGGCGGTATGCAGCTTACAGAAATGCTCTGCCGCAACAATAGCTTCTTCTAGCTTTGGGAATGTTTCCAACACATTGCCCTTCCCTAAAGGATTAACCTGGGCTTGAATACTTACTTGATAGGATTTAGGATCAATCTCACGAACTAATACCTCACTGTCGTCACAAGTAATCGTGTGTCTTATTGTCATAACAACCACCGCCTTTGCATGTATGGATCTTTGAACTACATACATATAATTACCCCTTTCGCTCATCCATGAATCTTACATAGAGACCATAAAAAAGTGGATGTTGGATACTACATATATAAAAGAACACGCCCTGTGGGACGTGTTCTTTATAGATCTGTCATTTCCCTTGATTCTGCTAACAATACCTTAAGCTTATCCAATGCGCGCTTCTGGATACGCGATACACTCATCTGCGAAACATTTAGCTCCTGAGCGATCATTCTTTGCGATTGACCGTCCACATAAGCAAGCTGGAGCACCTGCTGTTCTTCAGGCTTCAACTGGGCCATGGCTTCCTCAATATCAAGACGACGCTCCAACTGCTGGAAATCATCCTTCTCGGTACCGAGCAAGTCTCCAATCGTAGCCCCATTTTCCTCTGTAGAAAGCGGAGTATCCAAGGAAACATAATGGTAATATTCCCTACCGGCCAATATTTCAATCGTTTCTTCTATGGTTAGCTCCACATCGGTAGCAATTTCCTCAACATTGGGGGATCTCTCCAAAATAACAGTGAGGCGATCAATCGCTTCTTGAATCCGCCCGCCTTTTTCCTTAACACGGCGCGGAACCTGCACATACCAAGACTTATCACGTAAATAATTTTTCATATGCCCTATTACGCTTTTCATCATATAAGGCTCGAACTGAACGCCTTGCGCAACGTCAAATTGCTTAAAAAGCCGCAGCATTGACATTTGTCCGACTTGATATAAATCCTCATAGAGGTCCGGACGATTGCGAGACATTTTTCCAGCTGCCATTTTTACTAAGGATTCGTATTTTAGCAGCAGAATTGTTGCCACCTCGTTACAACCCGTCTCCTGATACTGGATGATCAGTTCATGGGCGCTAGATGCCGGTCTCTCTGGATTTAATTTCATACCATTTCCTCACTTTTACTCAGCCATTTGGTCAAAATGACTTCTGTACCTCCATTACTTTTCACTTCGACTTCATCCATTAAAGCTTGCATTAAATAAATTCCCAAACCACCAATGTTAGCTTCATCCAATGTTTGTTCATGTAGCGACTGGGCTTGTTGAACCTTTTCTGCATAGTTAAAGCTAGCTCCCTCATCCTTTACGGAAATGCGTATGCCAGATTCCAGCAATTCAAAGGCTACATCCATGGTGCCTGTACGACCTGGCTCATAGGCGTGTACAACGGCATTGTTACATGCTTCAGCTACAGCAACCTTCATATCTTCAATCTCTTCATATGAGAAGCCTACCTTGCTGCACAGACCGTATAACGTCAACCTTACCACATCAATAAATTCCGCATCCGCAGGAAGAGTCATACAGACCAGTCGAGTATTCGAATTCATATCGTTTTTTCTTTCCTTTCTAATTCAGATTATTCGAAGATTGTTGGATAAATGAGGTAAGCCCGGTCATATCGAATAAACGCTGAACCTTTAATGGAATTTCCACAACTTCGATAGGTGCTTTTAGGACATTTCTTGCTTTTAATAACGATAGAATAACACCGATACCCGTACTATCGATGTATTGAAGTTCACTTAAGTTAAGTACAAGTTTACGCCCTGTATCCGCTACATAAGGATCAGCAGCAGCACGAAGCTCGGCAGCCTTGGATAAATCCAATTCTCCTTTTAAATATAGCACCCAGCTATCTGCTGTTGCCTGTTTATCGATCACAAACACATGTTGTCGATTCATCCAAGTAGTTCCTCCTTCAAATTCACTCTAAAATAGAGTGTACACAATTATCTTAATTATCTTGATTATCTTATCATTTACCCCATTATCTATCGAACGAAACATGATAGCAATAATTATTTACTAGCAGCTGCCATTTGTTTTTTTAATTTTATTTGATGCCATATGTCAAGAATTAAAGGGATCGTTTGAATCGCTTTTGCAATTTTGCTGGTTGCTGGCAAATACGCTTCGCTTTCTACTTTATTCTTAATCGTACGTGCCACGGATACAGAAGCATTTTTCACGGAAGTCGTAATTTCATCTACGGCTTCGCCCACTTGTTTGACCGAATGAAAAGTAGGCTCCAGCGAATGCAGCTTATTCAATACATCTACAGTTACAGCATTAGTATGGCGCAAAACATCGGAAGCCTCTTTAGTCACGCCTGCCAAATGATGCTGAAGTTCATGGATGGTCGAATTCGTTTGGACCAATAGAGCAGACATGGAACGTAATGTCGTAATCAAAAACACAATAAGCACCACAATTGCTAAGGCAACTGCAGCCACACTAATTTCAATAATCAAGTTATTCATAAGTCTTATCCCCCTCGTGGTAATAGCTATTAATAGCTAAGTTATGAACTAATTACCCTGAGTGCTACCGTTTGAAACGGTGATTCATCCCTGATTTTCATGGGTAATTGCAGTCATAACCGTTTAACCTACAAACCTTAAAGGAGTGATACCCATGGATGAATTTAAAACTGAAAAGGTCAATACCTCGGAAACACGTCTCGATAAAGGCCAAGTCGCATCAACCTTTATCAAATATGCAGCTTACATCATTATCTTCTTCGGATTTTTGTATTTTCTCGTCAAATTCATATTTCCAGCATTTAATTAATGGAGTTTAAAGCCAAATACGGTAAATTTAACAAATGGAAATGGAATCAACTTAAAAACCGTTAGCTATTCAGGTTTAACATAAACCTGATAGCCAACGGTTTTTTAAGATACGTTTAACATATAATTGTTATCGTTATTGGGCACTTACATGGAAAAAGCTCACGTATTTAATAGGGCTATCGCTAGCGCTGGTTTCGCTAAAAATTTTAAAAGCATGGTTGCCTTGGCGATAAACAAGTCCATCCTCACTCTCGAAAAAAGGAGTGCCCAACCTCTGCTTGAGCTGGTCAAACGGAATAATCGTTCCATCGATAATGACCTTACCAACCGCTGCAGGAACGACAATACTCTGAATGTGGTCATTCACCATATTGATTTCGCAATCTTTGTACACATAAGTAAGAGATGTCTTCACGACCTCATCTTGGACGATGTTTTGCGGTTCTCCTTTAACCTCATGGATCTTGGCTAGATCATCGGTTAAGTAAATACCATTTAAAGAAGCTAATGGCAAGGAAGGGGAAGGAAGAAGTGGTTCAGCCGCTACGGTTGTGGAAGCTATTGCAGCTTCTGCGTGAGTTACAGCTTGGGCTTGAGCTTGAGTTTGGTTCTCTGGTGCATTCGATAAACTCATCGATAATACAGGCTGATTATAGGCCTGATTATGCGCCCATATGCCTCCTGCCGAGAGCAGGCTGAGTAGCGCAATCACCCACATTCTTCTTCTCATATTCTCCCTCCTCTCCCTTAACCAATCATCTCAATCCTTAGCTTACTGGCAGGAATATATACCTTAGGCAGCTTTTCATCTTTAGCATAGATCACTTCTTTATCGCCTATAACCGATACCCCATTACTGTTAGCAAAGCCTAAGGCTACGCCATCACGGATCACAGCACCTTCGCCAATAATGGCTTTATGAATGGTGACACCTTGTCCAATAATTGCTCCTGGCATAATAACACTATCAATAATACGGCTGCCCATGCCAATAACGGCTCCTGTCGAAATAACCGAATGATCGATAATGCCTTGGATTTTGCAATTATCATAAATTAAGGATCTGCGGATTAAACCGGAAGCATCCTTATGTAAGATAGGCTTGCTCGTAGCAACAGTGTGCAATGGCCAATGCTCCGAAGCGCATTGAAATTTAGGGTGGGCACCCAGTAAATCCATATGTGCTTCCCATAAGCTATCTAAGGTGCCTACGTCCTTCCAGTAGCCTTTGAAGGAATAGGCCTGCATCGATGCACCGCTGTTCAACATAGCAGGAATGACATCCTTACCGAAGTCATGGCTTGAGCCGCTGGTAGCTGCATCGGTATCTAAAAATCTTTTTATAAAAGCTGTTTTAAACACGTAAATACCCATAGATGCCAAATTACTTTTAGGCACCTCTGGTTTCTCCGTAAATTCGGTAATATTTCCTTTATTATCGGTGTTCATAATGCCAAATCGGCTTGCCTCTGTCCAGGAAACAGGAGTAACAGCAATCGTGGCATCTGCGGCTGTATCATGATGGTGCTTTAATAATTGGCTGTAATCCATTTGGTAAATATGATCCCCAGACAGAACCATTATATGCTCTGGTTGGTAGCGTTCAATAAAATTCCAGTTTTGGTAAACCGCATCGGCTGTACCCGTATATCCTTTTGCTCCCACATGCTTTTGTGTTGAGCATAATAGGGCAATTTCTCCTTGATCTGCAGGTTCTAACCAAGCATTGCCTTTTCCAATATGTTGATGCAAAGCCTCTGGAAGGTATTGCGTCACTACGCCCACCTGTTTGATACCTGAATTTTTGCAATTGCTTAATGCAAAATCGATCATTCGCGCCGCTCCACCAAAATGAACAGCCGGTTTAGCTTTATTATGTGTAAGTACACCCAGTCTCCGCCCTTCCCCTCCGGAAAGCAACATCGCCACGCATTTCACACTGCTCATTTACAATCACCCAACCCTTCATATTTATTTCCCCTAGTTTATGTTGCCTTCCTCATTATTAAACGATGAAGGTCCTGCTGAAACATTGGGTATGATGGGTGATAAAGAGTTTTAATCTTTGTATAAAACGAGCAACTTAAAAGCCCGAACAGGAAGCTTGCTTCTGCTCAGGCTTTTTATATCGAGCCGATTCGGGCACGAATGGTGAATATGAACATAGCGCCTTCTTTATAATTAGGGTCCAAACGTATGCTGCCGCCCAGCAGCTCCGCTAAATTTTTGCAGATGGCTAGACCAAGCCCCGTCCCCCCATATTTACGGGTAGTCGAGGAATCCAATTGCGAGAACGGACGGAACAGCACATTCCTCTTACCTTCCGGAATACCGACCCCTGTATCCCTTACGCTGAACTCCAGCTCTATATCCTCTTCATGCTCCTTAAGCTTTTTGACAGCTAGATATACGCCGCCTTCTTGTGTAAACTTCACGGCGTTACCGATCAAATTCATTAAAATTTGCCTTAAACGAGCCTCGTCACCCAACAGATATTCAGGAAGGCTCGGATCCATTTCGAAGGACATATCGAATAGCTTTTTGCGCCCATCCATTTGGAATAAATCGAAAACCTCCTGCAAACTGGAACGTAGATGGAATATCTCTTCGATTTTTTCCATTTTTCCTGACTCGATCTTAGAGAGATCCAAAATATCGTTAAGGATCGCCAGCAAGGAAGCGCCGCTTTTCCGAATCGTCTCAGCAAACTCCAGCTGCTCCCCATTTAATTCGGTATCCATTAATAAATCAGCCATTGCCAACACCCCATTCAACGGTGTGCGGATCTCATGACTCATCACTGCCAAAAATTCAGATTTGGCTCGCACCGCTTGCTCAGCGGCTTCCTTAGCCAGCTCCAGCTCCTCTTTACGTTGATTGAGCAATACCGTTTGCTGCTGTAATTTTTGCTGGGTTAAATAAATATGGACAAAGCCGGCAATTTTCGACCTCAGCACATGAGGGATCACAGGCTTCACCATATAGTCAATAGCACCTACGGAATAAGCAGTGAACGACTGGTCCTGCTCACCATAAGCGGCTGTTACGAAAATAATCGGAATATCCTTGGTTCGATCACGGGATTTGATCCATTGCGCAGTTTCGAAGCCGTCCATACCCGGCATTTGCACATCCAGTACAATGACAGCAAAATCATAGGAAAGCAAGCAACGCAGTGCGGCCTCTCCGGAGTTCGCCTTGATCAAGTGGTACTGCTGGTCTCCCAGCACTGCTTCTAAAGCCAACAAATTTTCCGTCTGGTCATCTACCAGTAAGATACGAATCGGCTCGATCATAAGTAGCTGCTCCATTCTATTAAACTATTGCCGTTTGATCAGGATTTTTTGCAATATAGCTTTTCTTCAGAGGTCAACAGTTCATAACAACCGGCATATTTGGTAAATGTAATCGTTTCTTTATCGCCCAATACCAGAAATCCAGATTGGCACAGGCTATCATAAATCAGCTCATGAACTCTGGCCTGCAGCTCCGCATCGAAATAAATCATGACATTACGGCAAAGAATGACATGGAACTCATTGAAGGAACGATCCGTTACCAGATTATGCTGAGCAAAGACAATATTGTTATGCAATAACGGATGAAAGGCAGCCGCATTTTCGCTGGTCGAATAATATTTGGAAAACTCATCCTTGCCTTCGGCTAAAATGTAGTTCTTGGTATATTCCTTCATTTTATTGAGCGGATAGGTCGCTTGCCCAGCAATTTGGAGCACATCCTCACTCATATCCGTCGCATACAAGGTAGTCCGTTCGTATAGCCCTTCTTCATGCAAAAGAATAGCCATCGAATAAACCTCTTCACCCGTGGAGCAGCCTGCATGCCATATGCGTATGGAGGGAAGATTACGAAGGACGGGCACAACATGCTTGCGAAAATAAGCGAACATATGTGGATCACGGAACATTTCTGTGACGTGAATGACCAGCTCCGACACCAGCCTTTTCATGCTGCTCGGGTCATGGAGCACTTTGGCTTGAAGCTCCGATACCGAATTCAGCCGTTCCCCATAGATTCGATTCCATATACGGCGGCGCAAGGAAGGATAGGAATAATGTCGGAAATCATAGCCATATAAACGGAACATCCCCTCCAGCAGAAGCTCGATTTCAATTCGTTCCCGCTCATCATCCGAGGCTTGACCTTTTTGCTCCACCTTGGAGGAAGATTGCATGGACCTAATCATGATGCTGCCTCCTTTTTTTATTGGCACAGCCAAACACGGATTAAAGAAAGTAATTGCTCCGTTTGAATCGGTTTGTTAATATAATCGGATGCACCGGCCTCGATGCATTTATCGCGGTCATTCTTCATCGCCTTAGCCGTCAAGGCAATGATCGGCAAAGAATCGAATTGCTGTTGGCTGCGGATCATGCGCATCGCTTCATAGCCGTCCATTTCAGGCATCATGATATCCATAAGCACAATATCATAAGCAGGGCTCGCTTTCATCAGGTCCAATGCCTGTTTGCCGGTTTCAGCAAAGCCCACAACCATCTTATACCCTTCCAGAAGATTAGAGAGGGCAAATACATTGCGAATGTCATCATCGACCAACAGTACCCTTTTACCAGCAAATATTTCTTCCTTGCTATGCAGTTTGCGCAAAATTTGCCGCTTCTCCTCAGGTAAATTTTCCTCTACCCGATGCAGGAATAGCGAAGTCTCGTCCAGCAACCGCTCTGGGGACCTTACATCTTTAATGATGATCGATTCTCCATATTTTTTCAACCTAAGCTTTTCTTTCTGCTCCCAAACTTGGTTCGAATAAATCACAATCGGCAGCCTGCGAAGGCTTGGATCCGACTTGATTTGATCCAGCAGCTCAAATTCCTTCAGGTCACGCGGACCCATATCAATAACCATGCAATCAAACGATTCCTTCTGGAGATGCATCCAAGCTTCATGGCTCCCATCTGCTGCAACAATATGAACATCGTCGTAACCGATTAATTCCACCATATAATTCCGCTGTGCGGTATCTTGGCTCACAATCAGCAGCTTTTTTGTACCTTTTTCAAGAAAAGCTTCGATTTGGGAAAAGGCCTCCTCCAAGCTATCCTTGGCTGATGGCTTTTGCAAGTAGGCGATGGCTCCCATAGCCAGACCCTGTTGGACCTCATCGACAACCGAAATCACATGGACAGGAATATGCCGTATCTCCGTGTCATTCTTAAGCTGTACCAGGATCGACCAGCCATCGACAATGGGTAGCTGGATATCAAGGAGAATAGCATCTGGCTTATACTGCTTAGCCAATCGAAGCCCTGTCACGCCATCCAGGCCAATAATCGTTTTAAAGCCCCGTTCCCTCGCCATATCCACCAATATGCGAACAAAGCTAATATCGTCCTCCACAATTAATAGTACGCGATTCCCTTCCCTAATGGAATCACGATCATCATGGATGGCAGGTGCTTCTTGGACAGGCTCCTGTTGTCGCTGCTCTATGAGTAACAGCGGTTTATCAAGATCAGGTGCGGGCAATGGCATTGATAGAATACTCGCTTCAAACGCTTTATCCTCTTTCGTAGCTAAAGCATCCTGTTCAGCTGCGGCTGCTACTTCTCGGGAGTCAGTTTCGCGACCAGGGATAGCATGATGAGGTACATATAAAATAAATTGGCTGCCTACTCCCTCTTGGCTATCCAATTCAATATGGCCGCCTAGCAAAGTAGCCAGCTGTGTGCTAATCGACAAGCCCAGCCCCGTACCGCCATACTTGCGGCTTGTCGTGCCATCAGCCTGCTGGAACGCTTCAAAGATCATCCGGCTTTTTTCCTTTGCAATCCCGATGCCTGTGTCGGTTACGGAAAAGGCCAGCATAGAAGGATGATGCACCACTGGTGCTAGCTGCACCTTAACACTACCTTTAGTCGTAAATTTGAAAGCATTCGATAACAAATTTTTCAATATTTGCAGCAGCCTCAAACTGTCTGTATACATTGTTTCGGGTGTTTGTGGATCGATTTCAAACTCAAATTCCACCTTTTTCTTTCTTGCTATCGGCATAAAGGCTTTCATCATAGTTTCCTTCAGTTCACAGAGCCGTACATTGTCATAGTGCAAATCCATCCGTCCCGATTCCACCTTGGCCAAATCCAGCACGTCATCAATCAGCCTTAATAAATCCGTTCCCGAGGATAGGATCGTCTCTGCGTACTCCACCTGTCTTTCGCTTAAATTCCCTTCCTTATTTTCTTTCAATAGCTGGGATAAAATAAGCAGGCTATTCAACGGTGTCCGAAGCTCATGCGACATATTGGCCATAAATTCCGATTTGTATTTCGAGGCGAACGCAAGCTCCCTTGCCTGCTTCTCCAATGTATCCTTCGCATGCTCAATCTCACGGTTAATTTCTTCCGTTTCCTTAATTTGCTCCTGAAGCAGCATGGTTTTGTTCCTAAGCTCATTGTTAGTATGCTCCAGGTCACTTTGCTGCTGCTGCAATTGCTTCTCCGAGCAGAGCAATGCCGTTGTTTGCTCCTCCAGCTTGCCGTTGGAGGCTTGTAGCTCCTCTTGCTGGGACAACAGCTCCATGGACTGGCTTTGCAGCTCGTCGGTCAGCATTTGGGAAATGCGCAGAAGCTCCTCCACCCGAAGCTGCCCTTTAATGCGGTGGATCGTGATCGCTGTGACCTCATTCAGATGGTCCAGCAGCTGAAGCTCCAGGTCCGTAAGCGGCTTCACTGCAGCAATTTCATAGGCAGCAATGACCTCGTCCATATAAACGATTGGCCGAACTGCCAAGGAAGCAGCGGGAATCGTACCAAAGGCTGCTGATATTTTAAAATAATCATTCGAAATATCGGTCAGCGTTATCGGGTTCCCATCACGTATACATTGCCCGATCAGACCTTGGCCGGGCAGCAGTTGTTCCAGTGCGTTTTGTTCAGGCCGGGCATAGGTTGCTTTTAAATTAATAACCTGCTGCCTGCCCTCTTGCTCAACCATATACATCGCCCCACTTTGCGCACCGATGATGCGGCACAAAGCCTGAATAAACTTATCGGTTGCTTCTTCAAGCCTTTGGGTATCCTGTAATTGGGTGGAAACCTCTGCTATATGCATCTGCAGCCAAGCCTGATCTGCGTTTACCTTGCTTAGCGCCCTTTCATTCGTCGTTGTATCTTCCAAATCCTCGGCAATCGCATTGAAAATATGGGCAATATCCCCGAATTCATCTGTTGTTTTTACCGAGACCCGATAAGAGCCGCGAGCTTGCTCGTTGCCGAAATTGGAAATAATGCCGGAGAGCATGCTTAATCCGCGTGTTACAGCCAGCACGATCCAGAACATAATAGCCACACCTAGAAGCAAGCTAAGTATCGTTATCATTCCGGTATAAGTATACGTTCTTCGGTTCTCTGCTTTGGTGCCTTCCATCGCCAGCATCAAGGCATCACTTTGATACTGGCCTGTGGCCGAAATACTATCCAGCATCTCCTGCTCGTAGGTTAACCCTACCGCTGTCCGCAAATCCATGGCCTGGTTTTTATTGTTTGCCAAATATAAGCCGAGCACTTGATCCTTATACTCAAGAAATTTATTTCCTTTTTTCAACAGATCTACAGCTAACGGCTGCTCATTGGAGCCTTTATATTCATTATGGATTTGCTCCATCGATTTCATGACCTTTGCACTTGAAAGACGGATCGATTCCATAATTTTATTAGTACTTTCTGGGTCTTCATTCAATAGCAAATTAGCCAAATATTTGGCCAATTCTGCCGTATCATTGCGCAATACTGTCGATATTTGCACCTTGGTATAACGGTTATTGAATATTTCGTTGATACTATGATCGATTGTCGTTAGGCGGTTAATACCAATTCCAGCTAAGGCAAACATAAGGATCATGAGTGTCCCAAAGCCCAAGAACAGCTTTGTTTTGATTCTGATCATGCATTCTCCCCTTCCCAACAGCCTACTCTATCCATATTACCTCGCGCGAACTAGCACCATACAGATATCATCCTCTTGTTGGTCACGAATTTCCAAAGGCAAAATACTATCAACAATACAAGCTAAATCTTGTCCCGCACAGGCTTTCAAGCCCTCTGTAAGCTTCTCTACTTCATCATAGCCATCCTCTTCCAAGGCCTCCAGCAAACCATCTGTAAACAGAAACAGCTCGATTTCATTATCATAGGTAATAACACCCTTCTGAATATCCATCTGCTCAAAGAAACCAACGGCAAAGCTTCCCAAATTCAACTGGACAGGCGGCTTGTCTCCTTCAAAAAGTAAAGCGGGTGGATGACCTGCATTTACATACTCAATGATCTTGTTATGAGTATCAATAACCAAATATATCGCTGTGAAGTAATAGCTTACGGATGAATTTTTTTTATTCAATTGGTTCATATATCGGTTTAATTCCGCTATAACCATTTCAGGCGCAACGAAACGGGTAATCGTGTCCTGCATAACCGATGAGATAAACATACAGACCAGCGAGGAAGAAATGCCATGGCCCATCATATCCAACAAAATAATGCCATAACGGTGGTCATCAAGCCTATACCAGGAATACAGGTCGCCTGCAAGCTCAAAGGACGGATGGTAGGAAGCCGAAATGCTTAACTCATCTCTATGGATTGGCTGGCTCAATACACTGCTTTGTACCTGCTTAGCCAAATCAAGCTCGCTGCGGATACGCGCTTCATTTTCTTTGTGCCAGTCTTTTTCAAATTTCAAGCGCAAAGCCACCCTGATCCGGGCAATCAGCTCTACTTTATTGATCGGCTTCATAATATAATCGATAGCCCCGGCTTCCAGAACGTCGGCCAATAAATTGGAATCGCCAACCGCTGTAACGATGATGATGGGAATATCTCTTAAGCTTTCATGCTTCTGGATCCGCCGGCAAGCCTCAAGTCCGTCCATTTCGGGCATCATCATATCCAGCAATATCAAATCAATCGATTCCTTCGGCTGCCCATTGGTTTCGGCATTCAATAACGCAAGCAATTCAATGGCAGACTCCATCTTAATAAATTGGTCGTAGCCAGCACTCTTCAATATTTTTTCGATTACCATTAAGTTAACCGGATTATCATCCACAATTGCAATGCTCATCAATGAATCCCCTTTGGAGTTGCAAATAACTTCTTATATTATTATATCGCAGTTCTACTATGTATGTAACCATAGCTCAACTCGTTGAATCACCTAGAATGTTTCAAAGCAATAACTAATGGTTAATAGTGGGCATAACTTAATCTAAACAAGGTAAAGCGGGAAAGAAAAGTGAGTCATTGCTCTCCACTAAAAACCTTGAAAACCGAGGATATATACCAGCTTTTCTGATGCCGCTAATGCTAATAGGCTATTATGCTAATTGAGGGAGGAAGAAAAATATGAATAACAAAGTGAGATTAGTCACTCATGAAGAGCAGGCGATCAGTGAAATTCGCGCCTTCCAACAAGAAGGCTATACCTTAGAGGAAATTTATGTGATTGCCCATGATAACGATACAACAGAAGGCTTCAGCAAATTAATGTCAACGAAAACAGTAGGCATCTACGAAGAAGGCATCACTAACGCCTTCGCTAATTTATTCCGTTCTCGTGGCGATCAGCTTCGTGTCAAGCTACAGTCACTCGGACTGTCCAAGGATGAAGCCGACTTCTATGAAAAAGAACTCGATAAAGGAAAAATTATGGTAATGGCTTGGATCGACGACAATGACTTTGATGATTGGGTACCAGAGACCAAGGATAGCATAAGAAGGTCGGATGCAGCCATTATAGCACCTGCCGGCGTCTATACAACCCAACGTACAGGCAGTACAGGTATTTGGTAAAAATGGTTAACTATTTATGGAGCAAATACTCGGCACTCAGGAATCTGTGAAGAGAAATCAATCACCCTATAAATTCGCAAAAGGCGCTTAAACGATAAATTATTGTTTAAGCGCCTTTTGCAGCGTTTTTTCGTTATTTAATTACAACGATCCACGGATTGAACTTGGTTAGGAGCCAATCTGTGAAACGCTACTTAATCATAACTAATAAATTTTCCAAAGCTCGGGCTGTTTCTGCTCGTGTCGCGAACTCCCGTGGAGCAATCACGTGCTCGGTGCGTCCAGCTAAGAGCTTAAGCTCCAATGCAATCTCTATGGGCGATATCGCCCAGCCCGACACTTCCGCACGGTCCGTATATATGGAAAGCTTGCTCTCCGCGGTAGGCTTAGACACCTGTTGCGTTTTCCAATCGTAGGCACGGACCAGCAGAGCAGCCAGCTCTTGGCGTGTCAATAAATCATCCGGTCCAAAGTGCTTAGCATCACGGCCTTGGACCAAGCCTGCTTTTGCCGCTGATCCTATCGGCTCATAATGCCACTGGTTGGATTGCACATCAGCGAAGCTAGAAGCATTGGCCGATGGCAATTGAAGCGCCTTGGCAAGCATGGAAGTAAACTCAGCTCTCGTCGCTTCTTTACTCGGGCGGAATTGCCGGGAGCCTATGCCATTCACAATGCCGGTCTTACTCAGGCTTTCGATGGTATCATGTGCCCAATAGGAAGGAAACACATCGTCATAGCGCTGGTTCGCTACAGGCTTATACAGCTTGAAGGTATCTATACTGTCCCCATCGCGTGAAGTAACAGCAAATGTTAATTCTTCGGGAGCCACAGTAACGGACGAGAAAATTTGGATGTTATCATCAAATTTTACCCGGATCCATGGATAGTCGCCCATATCATAAAACTTGGAGCCCGCCGTACCTCCGATTACATAAGTCGTACCTTCGCCTTCGGCTACATTCTCACCTTGGTATAAGGGCCAGCTTCTCAGGTAGGCATGGTCATGGCCGGTAAGCACAAGATCGACGCCTGTTTCGTCAAAAATCGGTGTCCAAGCATCCCTTACATCCACGCTGGCTCTTGCCGCGTGGCTTTGAAAAGGGGAGCGATGGAATGCGGCAATTTTCCATGGCTTGGTGCTGGCCGCCATATCCTCGCGAAGCCACTCGGCCTGTGCCGACAAATTTCCCTCACTATTCAGTACAGCAATATGCATAGCTCCATAATCCAAGGAATACGCCAATTCCGTCTCGCCCATCGGTCCATTTTGCGGCAATTGGAACTGGGCTTGAAAATTTTCGGTGCCGGTCTTCAATACATCATGATTGCCAAGTGTCGGCACCATATTGATGCCGGGCAGCATTTCTCGAACGGCATGAAACCATTGCTCCCATTGCTCCTGCAGGTAGCCATAATCGACGATATCGCCAGAAAGCAACACGAAACGTGCATCTGGTTGCTGCGCGATTGCTTTTTCCAGCATTTCGCCCCAAATCCCATAGCCATTAACCTTGGTTTGATTAGGGATCGCTTGCGTATCGGAAACAAACAGGAATGTGAACGGCTGCTGAGGATCAGGACCGGTTACAAATGGGTACGGTCCTGCCCATTCTCCATTGTTGCCGCTGCCTACTCGGTAGGTGTATGACGTGTTGGGCTGTAAACCGACTGCTTCGGCTTCATGCACAAGCATCTCCCCAGCATCGGAGACGAACGGCACTTCGGTGCCTATAATTTGCTGGGCTTGGCCATCAGGAAAGCCTAGGTATGTAGCGGTTTCAATGTATTCTACAACTGTACCCTCTCGACCTGATGCGGTGCGCCATGTGAAGCTTTGCGTCGTTGCCGGATCATGCTGCCAGGTCAGTGTAAGATGCTCCGGCTGCTTGGACCCCAGACCAACTGCCTGAACCCGAACTGGGTTGTGGAGGGTTAATAGTGTTAGCCCAAGAAGTGCTGCCAACAGCACCAAGCCTATCCCATACTTCGACCTGTAGCCGGAAGGCGAAGCAGGTACCTCTGCCTCTGGGGATGGATCTAAAGGCTGGTTCAAAGCCGGGTCTATCGGCTTTAAATCCGATTGTCGGAGCATGAAAGCATTCACCTCATTAGTATTTCAATATTTCGAATAGTACCCCTATTTACCACATAAAGGCTATTTAGAACCATTACCCAGCCTAAACGAAAACCTTCCGCTTTGCAATATGGCCTAATGCCAGAAACACGTAGAGATAAACTCTAAAAAAAGGCTGTTCCCCTAGCCATTTTATGACTTTAGGACAGCCTTTTTCCGTTTTCATAATTAAGCTGGTTTTACCACTCCGTTACCACACCATCCGGATTGCGCCAAACCGGGTTGCGCCATTGATGGCCAATGGCTGCCATTTCACGAACCTTCGCTTCGTTGATTTCAATGCCCAGGCCTGGTTTGGTCAATATTTTCACGTAGCCTTCCTCGTAATCGAACACGCCCGGATCAACCAAATAATCAAGCAGGTCGGAGCCTTGGTTATAGTGGATGCCTAAGCTCTGCTCCTGGATAAATGCATTCGGCGTGCAAAAATCCAGCTGCAGCGACGATGCCAAAGCAATCGGACCTAACGGACAATGCGGAGCCACCGCTACGTCAAAGGCTTCCGCCATTGCAGCGATTTTTCGGCATTCCCAAATACCGCCAGCATGGCTAAGATCCGGCTGGATAATATCTACACCACCATGCACCAGCAGGCGTTTGAAATCCCAACGAGTGTACATACGCTCACCTGTTGCGATCGGGACGCTCGAGCCCTTCGTAATTTCGTGGATCGTTTCATAGTTTTCAGCGAGCACTGGCTCTTCAATAAACATGGGCTTGTAAGGCTCCATTTCCTTGATGAGTACCTTCGCCATCGTTTTATGAACACGACCATGCAAATCCACGCCGATGCCAATCGTATTGCCAACGGCAGCGCGCACGGCAGCAAGCCTCTCTACGGCTTCCTCGATCTTCGCTGGCGTATCTATCCACTCCATCTCTGATGTACCATTCATCTTGATCGCCGAGTAGCCTTGTGCGACCTTCTCTGTCGCTGCTACGGCCACATCAGATGGCTTATCTCCACCAATCCAAGCATAGACACGCATCTTGTCGCGAACCGGGCCACCAAGCAGGTCATAAACAGGTACGCCTAGTTTTTTTCCTTTAATGTCCCACAAGGCTTGCTCAATTCCCGAAATAGCACTGCTTAGGATAGGGCCACCGCGATAAAAACCACCGCGGTATAACACTTGCCATAAATCTTCGATATTTCCGGGATCTCTGCCGATTAAAAACTCGCTCATTTCTTCTACGGCCGTACGGACCGTATCCGCTTTACCTTCAACTACCGGCTCGCCCCAGCCGACAATGCCATCATCCGTCGTAATTTTCAAAAACAACCAGCGCGGTGGCACCTTAAATAGTTCCAACGTTTTAATTTTCATTCTTCATCTCTCCCTTTATGAAATTCAAAAAGCATATCCTCCAAATGGCATTTCATCAAAGCGCGCGCCTGGGTTGGATTGCGCTGTACAATCGCTTGGGCAATTAAAAAGTGAAAAGAAGACGCTTTCTCATTCATCCCTGCCCATTTCATCGATTTGCGCCTGCTATCCACTAACAAGTCACTCATCCGATCCAGCATGTGAAACATAATTTCATTGTGTGAGGCCTTTGCAATTTGATCGTGAAATTGAATATCTTCCTTCAAAAAATCGCGCTTCTTCTCCACCTTGCGTTTCATTGCCTCGGCGGTCGCCATGATCGCTTCCGCTTCCTCGGCGGTCGCCTTCTCGGCAGCCATTGCCGCAAGCTCCGGCTCAATAATCAACCGTGCTTCCGTTAGCTGCAGCATCGTTGCCCGCTCCAAAAAATCCAGCCGGTCCGCCGGTGCCTCGGTCAGCTCGTTCTCCACATAAGTGCCACGGCCCTGTTCAATGCGCAAAATCTTTTGCTTGCCCAAGATCCGCACCGCTTCACGTACTGAAGAAATACCAACACCCAGCTCGGTGGATAACTGCTCCAAGGGTGGCAGCTGCTCTCCTTGCTTCCAGTGGCCTTCCTTAATGTTCCGTTTAATCTCATCGTATACGGTTTCATACGTTAATTTCTTCGTCATACGAATCACCTGCGCTTACTTGTATTAGTCTTAATTCATATGATGTATATACAATATATTATAATTCATATGATGTTTCAAGAGATTTTTTCTAAAAGTTTAGCACCTTTCTTGGTACGACCTGCTTTCCCTTAACATAATTTCCGTTTATAGGCCACATACTATCCCTATCGACAACTTGGCGGGTGATGGCTTGAAAGGGCAAATATTGGTGATTGAGGACGAGGATAAAATCGCACGGGTGCTGCAGCTTGAGTTAGAGCATGAGGGCTACTCGGTGCAATGTGCCAAAAATGGACGGGAAGGCTTGAAGGCAGCCCTTGACGGAGAATGGGACTTGATTTTGCTCGATATTATGCTTCCTGAGCTTAACGGGCTAGAGGTGCTTAGGCGCATCCGCCAGCAAGGCTGCCAGGTTGCCATTATTCTGCTGACGGCAAGGGATACGATCCCTGATCGGGTAAGTGGCTTAGACCAAGGGGCTAACGATTATATCACGAAGCCATTTGCCATTGAGGAGCTCTTGGCTCGTATTCGCAACCTGCTGCGGATGGCTACAAACATTCAAGCCCAAGCCACAGACGTGAGCGCTACACCTCTCCAGAGCGACGAGTTGCAGGTAGATGGCCTCTATATGAATGTCCGTACGCGCCAGGTACGAAGATATGAGCAGCCCATTGAGCTTACAACCAAGGAGTTCGATTTGCTCTATTTTTTAGCAAGCCGCCCTGGAGAGGTCATGTCCCGCGAACAAATTTTATCACGGGTATGGGGCTATGAATTTATAGGGGATACGAATGTGGTGGATGTATATATTCGATATTTGCGGCAAAAAATTGACCTTGGTTCCTGCAAGCTGATTCACACCCTGCGAGGTGTAGGCTACGTGGTCAAGGATTGTGAGCCAACACCGTGAGGCTCCGCACCAAAATAACGCTGCTGATCGCTTCATCCCTGTTATTGGTTCTGTTATTATTTAATGCCGTTACTTATATGACCGTCGTCAATCTAACCACCACCAACGAAATACGCCTTTTATGGGAAGCGGCACAACCGATCATGTCACAGCCAGGGGTTTATAGCCCAAATCGTTGGAACCGCTCGGGCTGGCTCAAACCTTTTTTAACGCCACAATCGATGATTCGCATTATGGATACCGATTCGCAAATCCAGACGGTCTTGCAATCCCAGGAGGAGCTTTTGCAAATCCCCGCCGTTTATAGCAGCCGCAGCTTTTCCAAAACGATCAAGACCGCTGATGCGCTTATTGTCTACATTCAAACCCCGATCATTGATGAAAATAACCAAACCTTAGGTTCGCTTCAGATGGGACGCAAGCTCGAAACGTTGGATGAATATTTGCGTGTCCTGATTACTGTCCTGATGTTTACTAGCATCGGAGCTGCTGTCTTCTCGCTGTTGAGCGGCATGTATTATACGAGAATTATTTTACGACCTATCCACAGGCTTGCTTATATTATGGAGGTTAACCAGCAAAATGGGGTATTTATGCAGATGGAGCTGTCTCCCTTTGGACGGCATGATGAGCTTGGGCAATTGATACGCACCTTTAATGCGATGATTGCCGAGCTGGAGCGTAATTTCAATCGGCAAAAGCTGTTTTTGGCGGATGCTTCGCATGAGCTAAAAACACCGCTGACGATCATCGAAAGCTATGCGGATCTGCTGAAGCGATGGGGCGGCAGCGATACGGCGCTCCGTGAGGAAGCCATTGAAGCCATCCAATCGGAGGCTGTCCGGCTGCGGAATTTGACGCATTCGTTGCTGACGCTTGCCAATACGGAAGCCGAAGGCCAGCAGCTCTGGCAGCACTTCGATATGGCTGAGCTTATTCGTACAACAGCCGCAGGCTTACAGCAGGCGTTCAAGCGAGAGCTCCTTGTCGAAATCGAGCTTCCTGATGCCTTGTTATATGGCAATCCTGAGCAAATCAAGCAGCTGCTGATTATTTTGTTGGACAATGCCATCAAGTACAGCCAGAAGCCGGTACGGATCAAGCTGCTCCGGGATCATCGGGACGCCCAGATCTTAGTCTTGCAGGTTATTGACCAAGGCATCGGGGTGGAAGCGGTCGATATCCCACGCTTGTTCGACCGCTTTTATCGCGTCGACCAAGCGAGAAGCCGCGAAACTGGCGGCAACGGGCTTGGGCTTGCTATCGCGCGCAATATTGTTCGCCTGCATAAGGGAACCGTTGCCATCACTAGCTCGCTCGGCGCGGGTACGCAGGTGAGTGTGAAGCTACCATTTTTACCCTCCCCACCCTCCCTTTAGGGAGGATGGGAAGGGCTGTGCCCTCTGGACTGGACTCCCCCATGGTGTGGTGGCTGTGACTGTGGTTTCACGGGGGTGGTGTTCACGGGGCGCGTTTCGTCCCTGCGGGACACGCTTTACTGTGTTGCAGGGCGGGAGGCGATTGCTGCGTGCTGGGCGGCAGGCATATTAAATAAACGCAAAAAAGACAGCAAAATGCTGTCCTTTTCTTCTAAGCTTGTCTTCATATATGGTCAGCAATAATTGGGAAGATTCAGGGGAATAAAGTTTCTTGGTGCTGTTTGTTAGTTGTTGACTTATGCTACTTGAATTGTGCTAATTATTAACAGTGTGCTTAACTGCAACTATAATACGCGGCGAGCCGTCTTATATTTAGACTTCCAAAAGCTACTGTTCATGTTTGAGATCGTAACACCTGGTGCGCCATAAGTATGCAGTATTTTACCATTCCCAATATAGATGGCTACGTGATGAATGGGAGAATAAAAGAACACCAAGTCACCAGGTTTCAAATTAGCTTTCGATACAAAGCTACCGGCACGGGATTGCTGTTGGCTTGTACGTGGAAGCTTGACACCGTATTTGGCATAGACAAATTGGGTAAAGGATGAGCAGTCAAAAGCACGGGTTGATCCGGAAGGTGCGCCAAAATCATAAGGAGTCCCCATATAACGTTTGGCTGTAGCAATAATGGAATTAGCCTTGGATGAGCTGTACGCATGAGCGGTATTAGCTGGCGGTACCAGCACCGTAACCGAGAATAACATGGATAAACTGACTGTGGATGCAAGAAGTGTCTTTCCTAATTTCGTCTTTCTTAGAAGCTTCATATTATTCCTCCTGCAAACAAAATTTTGGATGTACAGGGGCTTGTACCCTGCTATGCTCCGAGTATAACACGCAAAAAAAAGCCAACATCTACCAAGGGTATCCTTAATCCTTGGTAGTGCTGGCTTTCATTGGCTCTATTAGAATTAGATAAGAAAATTCTAATGTTTAGGGGGTTGACAGCCTTATGACTCTAGCGAACATCTACATACACAGAAGTGCCTCTATATCTTGCTCATTCGGCAATTCTGAGGGGGTCTCTTCGAGAGCAATGGAGTACCCACCAGCAAAATGACAAATAGGCACACCCGTTACATCGAAAGTGTACCCTCAGCCGAACTCTGTTCCTTTAATCATTAAGTAATCACAGGGTAAGCTGCTAACATTGGGCTTGACTGATGATTTCGCCCATATTTAGAATACGTACTAATCGGCTTTCACAATAAGTAATGCCTTGGACATAATCTCTTTTTATTGAGCCTACCTCATCCAAAGCAGGTTGAATTTCGTCAAAAGTCGAGGTTCTATTCACTTGATCCACAATAAAGCCTGCTAACTCCGTAAATTGCTTATGGATAATAATTCTTGTAGCTTGCGTATAAGCGACTTCCTTCATCCCAAACAAGCTTCGCATGCTAATAATAGGAATGGCTTTATCACGAAGATAGATCACCCCTTTACTGTTGGATCCAACCTCGTAGTCATCGAAAATCGGCTGCATTTTAATGATTTTATGTACATCTTGAGTGTTTATGGCAAAATACTCTTTGTCTAGAACCATTTCCATATACTGATCTCTTAAAAGAATACTCATCGATTGCCTCCCACTATTTTTTCTGGATTCATCTTTGCCAAGCATTTTTCAGTTATATTTCCTTTAAGTAGTTGGATGAGTATATGTACATACTTTTCATCGAATTGTTCTCCCGCATGGAGCAGTAGCTGCGTTATTGCTTCAGCTACCGTCAATTTGGAACGGTATGGACGATCGCTAATCATACAATCATAAGCATCGAGAACTGCGCAGATTCGTGCGAATTCGGGTATAGCATGCCCGCTTAGTCCATTAGGGTAACCTTGTCCATTCCATCTTTCGTGATGAAATTCAACGATGTTAATAATTTCCATATCCAGGTTTGCGTACTCCCTAAGTATATGGGCTCCTATAGAAGGATGGAGCCTCATGAGATCCCATTCATGTGGCAGCAATGAAGTAGTTTTATTCAGTACCTCAATAGGAATACGTAATTTACCTATATCGTGCAGGAAACAGCCTGTAACTAATTGATGTTTTCGTTTTTTGTCCAAACCCATTCCTACAGCCATGGCTTTAGCTAATGAAGCGACTCTCATGCTATGCTCATACGTCTCCACATCTTTTTCCATTAATTGATCCATATGGGTAAGCCCCAACAAATATGGCATTATATTCTGCACCGCTCTCCAATATAATGAAAAAATTTTAGCTATCCATGCCTATGGGAGGATTACGTTCCATCTTGTCATGTCGTACAATAACTGTTGTGCGACATAATTTTTCAAAATATTGCAATTTATGCGGAAATATTACTTCGCTAGTATAGTTCAATTGGACTATAAAATCAACAAAATATTAAAAGAATAAATATTTGGGTCTACTGAAATTAATTCCAATTTTATAAAAATTCGAGTAAGCCTTCCTGGACGAAATCTGGCGCTGCTTTTTTTAATTGCTCTACAGTATGTAAATAACGTTGGGTCGTATTGATATGGGAATGCCCCAAATTTTCTTGAACTTGCTGCAGAGACGCTCCATATAGCAGGGCTAATGTAGCATTTGTGTGCCTTAGCCAATGGGGGGTAAAGCTTTTGCCTATGTCGCATTTCTTGCTTGCTTTTCCAATAATCCGTTCAATTTGCCTGCCCGATAATGGGAACAACCTCGGATCAAGCCGCTGGTTAGGATCCAGTGATTTTGCATAATGAAGGAGTAGCTCCCATAGTTGCGGTGGAACCTTGACCGTTCGCTGTTTACTACCTTTTCCTTCCATAACCATTAGCCATATGGAAGTTTCTGCAGCATCTTTTATAAAATGCCCCCATTCAATTGAGCTTAGCTCCGAAAGCCTTAAACCCGTTAATACAAAGGTAAGACCGATTAAATAGTCGCGAATACTCTGGTTTTTTAATTGTTTTAGGAAATGGCCAACCTCTTTCTGTGTTAAATAGTGGTTTTTGCTGTTTACCTGTATGGTTGGCATACGTACGCAGGAAGTTGGATTTATTTTAAAAAGCGCAATATTAGGATCGCTTCCCCATTTATACAAGGAACGCAATGGAGCAATAAAGCTCGCAACCGTGGCTGTTGCCAGCGGTTTTTTTTGCGGACTGTAATAGCCTCTCATTAAACCGATTTTGTAAACCTCGATTTCCTGCCAGGTTACCTCAGCCAACGGTTTGTGGGAAATAAATTGGCGAAATCTTTCGATCGCTTGCTTATAATTGCGAATTGTATACTTTGAACGGCTGCATGTTGCTAGAAACATGTCAATAATCTGCTCATCTGTGTAGGCTTCATGTTGTTTAAATGTAGATAATTGAGTGAATTGGGATCCTTCATCCATAAAAGCTTTTCCTCCTTCATGTCGCACAACAGTTATTGTGCGACACCTGTTTTTTGTTCCCATGAAATGGAAATATGCTCATCAAATGTTGGCGAATTTGGTACTACTATCCAATGTGTCTTGCCCGGAAAAAAGCTTGCCTCCTGATTAGCTTGAGTCAGATGGAAGGTATCTTGAACCTGGGCCCGCTCCCATTCCACCGACTGCACTTTGTCTCTTTGAAACAAATATCCTGCGCCGCTACCTACAAGCTTCACATCTCTACGTCCCTCGTTATCCAATATGATATGGTCAGCGCCGATAACAACTAGATTGGTTGCCGTAAGCTGTTCATTGTTGGACAAATCAATATGAGGCATATCATCAATAAATCGTAAATATAGCCTGCGTTCAGGATTGTAACGGTAAGAAACAACCGAGCTGTTGTGCATAAAGGTAATCGTAACGCTAGTCAAACGATCTCCTGGCATAACCGTTTCTTCTGCAAGGAAGGTCGGTTGCGTCTGTACGGTTTTACTTTCCTCTCTAAGTCCCCTGCCTTTGATTCCGCTTTCCAACATTTCGATATTGGTATATAAATTATGAGGCGCCTTACGCGTCGGCTCCCTCCAAAAGTATCGACCTGCGTTCGTAATTTCATCCATATGCTCAAGCTTTTGCGCGGACAATTGGGCATAGGCATCAGGGCTGCCGCCAGCATGGACAGGGACGGCATCGAGCATTTTGCCCAAATCAATATAATAAGGACGAATACTGCGGATCGGACCAATCGGTCCATCCCAATGCTTGCTTTGGTAAACGGCTACTAAACGGGTAATTTCCCCTTCGGCTAATATTTCATACATAACATCGGCATAGCTTAGTCCCGATTGGGGACGCGCCTGTGGAGCGTTATTGACCATGACCATAAAAGGGCGGCTCAAACTAGGGGCTGGTGCAGGCATGCCAGTAAGCGGCCATACATATAAGGGGACCTTCGGTACTGGTGCCGGAGACTGGACCGGCGGCCATATAGGGGGCACGGTTATTTCCTTCGGAGTGACAGTCGTCACAACGGGTTCTGCTGGATTAAAGACACTACAAGAAGACAAGAATAGTAAGGCAGCACCAAAGGTAATACCATATTTTAAGCTTTTGTTCATAGTGGCATATATAATTGAATATGTACTTTTTCTCATTCTGGTTATCCCCTTTCCCCTCCTTATACTTACCATACAGGATAAGGAATTGAATCTCTTATTTGGTTTTACCCGATTCCAACCACGTATTAAATGTAAAATAAAGGAAAATAATACCTTCTGCTTTGTTGCTTTTCTACCTACAATCACCCAGATTTTGCAAGTTTTATCGAAGTCAAGCAAGCATCTTAATATCATTCGTTAAAGTATACCTCGAGCCCTGCACATTGTTCAAATAAGGCTTTTGTTCTATAATGGCTTCAACTATAGACAATCCTGAATAAAGGCGGAGCTTGGAATGAAAAGAATTTTACTTATTGAGGATGAAAGAAATTTATCCCGTTATATGGAGCTTGAGCTCCGTCACGAATCTTTTTTTGTAATGGTTGCCTCGGATGGCTATATGGGACTGGAGCTTGCGCTTAAGGAGGATTGGGATGCGATTTTATTAGACCTTATGCTCCCAGGTTTAGATGGCATTGAGGTATGCCGCCGTATCAGGCTATCGAAGAAAACACCGATTATTATGCTGACAGCAAGAGACAGTGTTAGGGATCGAATTTCGGGTCTAGATAGCGGTGCTGATGATTACATGCCTAAGCCGTTTGCAATTGAGGAATTATTCGCACGTTTGCGAGTCATTTTCAGAAGGCAGGAGGATCAGGCTGAGGAGCATAAATCAACACTGGTCTACCAGGACCTTAGGTTGAATCTGGACTCCAGGATCGTCTGCAGAGGAAACAAGCAAATCGATTTGACCAAGCGCGAGTATGACTTACTCGTCACTTTTATGAAGCATACGACACATGTGTTAACACGTGAAAGCCTGTTGGACAAAGTATGGGGGTTCGACGCTGTTGTGGACACGAATGTTGTGGATGTCTATGTCCGCTATTTACGAAACAAAATTGATGCTCCTGGAGAAACTAGTTATATTACGACCTTGCGCGGAATCGGATATGTGATGCGTAAATGAACACCATTACCCGCCTGTCTAGAAGATTGCCGATTAAGTGGAGGCTAACGTTGTTATCTTCCTTGCTGCTCTTTCTCTTATTCGCCGCCTATAGCATTGTCCAGTATGTATTCGTAGAGCAATGGATGCTAAAACAGGAAGAATCCCATATCCGCCAAAATATGGCGGAGATTTTAAACTATTTTCTAGAAACCGAAATCACTTTCAATGAACATGACTTTTCCCAAATTCGCCCTTTCCTTGATAAGTCGAATCATCCCAACCAGTTTATTCGGGTGTTGAATGAGCAAGGTTTCCCGATCGCCACCGTATCGGATGATATTCCAGAGCAATGGGTCGATAAAAAGCATGTATCCACCACAGAGATAACTAAAGTTTGGTATGACAATAACCACTTGCTCATCATGAGGAGCCCTCTTACTATTTTCCAATTTAACGGAACCATCGAAATAGCCAAAAATATGGAGGATTTCGAGAAGCTAACTACCGCTTTCTTCCGTGTTATGGTAGCGTGCGGCTTATTAGCTGTTTTCATTAGCGGCTTAGGAGGCAGGTTACTAGCGCGTCAATTGCTGATCCCTCTTCAATCGATGGCAGATACGATCCGTCTTATCAAACAACAAGGGCTGCATAAGCGGGTTCAGTTCAATGATCAGCAAGACGAGATTTCGACGTTAATGAAAATGTTCAATGAAATGATGGATCAAGTCGAAAAATCCTTTCTCCAGCAAAAGCAATTCGTGGAAGATGCTTCGCATGAGCTGAGGACACCTTTAGCTATCGTAGAGGGCCATATCTCCATGCTCAAGCGCTGGGGTAAAAACGATCCGGCTATACTGGAGGAATCCCTGCATGCTTCGATTCAGGAGCTTGACCGTTTGAAGGGGCTTGTCCATGAGCTGCTTGCTTTGACACGTGTAGAAAATGTAATGCTACAGGATCATAACGAAGTAGAGGATCTTCAGCAATCGATCCTTCTGATTATCAAAAATGTCGCCTTGCTCCATCCCTTGTTTCGATTTGAGCAAGATTTGCGTGGCATAGGCCAGGTAAAGATTGTGTTGTCAGCCCAGCACTTGGAGCAAATCCTGTTGATCCTATTGGATAATGCCGTTAAATATTCCCTTGAAAACAAAACCATCCAGATCAGAGGGATGCTCCATGAAAACAACGTCATGATAGAGATCACCGATTATGGTATGGGTATTCCTGAAACCGACCTTCCTTTTGTGTTAAACCGCTTTTATCGGGTGGACAAGGCAAGAAGTGGCGAATACCGCGGGCATGGTCTTGGCCTCTCCATTGCCAAGCGTCTTGTAGAGCAATATAACGGAAGGATAAAGCTTCAAAGTATCGAACATCAAGGTACAACTGTGATGGTTTCTTTCCCTTTATTGCCCAAGGATTAGATGAGGCTAATGCCCGTGCGTTTATTTTTTCTCTTTTCACATCATTTTCTCATTTTCATCCGCTACAATAAGGTTTAGCACCATTGGTAATGATATTCATTATCAACTAGTTCGTGCAATACACATTTGGAGGGTTTACATTGAGAAAAAAATCGATATTCGGCGTCATGCTACCCGCAGTCATGGCATTGACCTTATTGGCAGGTTGCGGCTCTACAAGCCCTGCACCCACTAGTACAGCTACACCAGATCCCAAGGCTTCCCCTGGAGCAGCGGCTCCGGCAGGCACGGAGAAGCCAGCCGAAACGCCAGCAAAGAGCAAAGACCAAGCCGTGAACATTTTCACAGCACGGCATTATGCTGCGGACACGTTGGTATATGAAGCCTTCACGAAGCAAACGGGCATTAAGGTTAATGAGATTAAAGGCACCGCCGAAGAATTGGTTGAGCGCTTAAAGCGTGAAGGCCAAAGCTCGGAAGCGGACTTGTTCGTTACCGTTGATGGTGGCGTACTTAACTATGCCAAGCAGAATGGTGTCCTGCAGCCTATCCAATCGTCCACAATCGATGCCAATGTTGCCAAGCAATGGCGTGATAAGGACAATAACTGGATCGGCATAGCGACACGTGCCCGGGTTATCGTTTATGCGAAGGATCGGATCAAGCCTGAGCAATTGTCTACATACGAAGATTTGGCTACAGACAAATGGAAAGGCAAGGTGCTGGCGCGTTCTTCGACCAGCTTATACAACCAATCTCTTGTTGCCTCCTTCATTGAGCTAAACGGTGAAGCGAAGGCTGAGGAATGGGCTAAAGGCATTGCCGACAACCTAGGACGCAAGCCTGAAGGCGGAGACCGGGACCAAGCTAAGGGCATTGCCGCTAAAGTCGGGGATGTCGCAATTATGAATACCTATTACGTCGGCCAAATGCTTGCCTCTAAGGATGCAGAGGAAGTGAAGGTAGCACAAAATATCGGCGTCTTTTTCCCGAATCAGGCAACGAATGGCACCCATCTTAATATTAGTGGTGCCGGTCTTGCCAAGCATGCTAAAAATAAAGACAATGCCATCAAGCTGATCGAATTTATTACAAGCAAAGAGGGCCAAAGCATGCTGATCAAGGAAAGCTTTGAGTTCCCGGTTAATGAAAAAGCAGACCTGCCTGAGCTGCTTAAAGGCTGGGGAACCTTCAAAACCCAACAAATTGATTTCTCCAAGCTGGGAGACCATAATAAAAAAGCCATCGAAATTCTGAACAAGGTAGGCTGGAAATAAAGATGGATGTTTCCACATTATGGCGTAACCTCCGAAGAAGCAGTAATCTTTGGGTCATCATTAGTGTGAGCGGAGCCCTTGCGGCTCTGCTCCCTTCTATTTATATTATGATCCATCTCTTAAAGCCGCCTAATGAAAACTGGCTGCAAATCCAAACCTATATGCTGCAGGATTATGCACTCCAATCCTTGTGGCTTGTTCTCGGCACCGGCGCCTGTACCGTGTTGATTGGCCTCACCCTTGCCTGGCTTACAGTCGCATATGAGTTCCCGCTCAGGCGCTTCTTTGCTTGGGCTTTTATTCTGCCGTTGGCTATTCCTCCTTATATCGCCGCGTATACCTATAGCTCCATGCTAAGCTACACGGGCAGCATTCAGCTATTTTTTCGCAACTCGCTTGGATGGACGCCAGACCAGCAATATTTCCATATCATGTCGATCAAAGGCGCTATCGTTATTTTCAGCTTATTTTTGTATCCTTATGTGTATTTAATTACAAAAGCTTTTCTGGAAAAGCAGAGCGCCTCTTTTATTGAAAATGCCCAGCTGCTTGGCAAAAACCCGTTCACTATTTTTTTCAGGATTGTTCTCCCCCTTTCGCAATCTGCTGTTGTTGGCGGTGTCAGCCTGGTCGCTTTTGAAGTGTTGAATGATTATGGCGTGACCAAATATTTTGGCATCCAATCGTTTACTACTGCGATCTTCACCACATGGTTTGGGATGTATGATGTGGACTCGGCGATTCGTTTGGCGGCCATGCTGATGAGCTTGATTATAGGTTTGTTTATTATTGAGCGGCTTGTCCGTAAGCGTAAAAAATACAACGTGACCACAAGCAAAACCAGCCCACTCCGCAGGCGAAGGCTTCAAGGGATATGGGCATGGACAGCCTTCGGCTTCAGTGCGCTTCTGTTCGCATTTTCCTTCCTTATCCCTATGGTGCAATTAATCGTATGGGCGGCGTGGACCTACATGGACGTAATTGACGCCTCTTTTTTCCGGCTTATTGGCAATACGATTTTCATCTCGCTCGTATCCATTTCTTTTTTAATGCTGCTAGCTATCATCATAGCCAACGTATGCCGTTCCCGGCGTTCCATCTTTACCCTGGTGCTATCCAAGCTGATCTCTATGGGATATTCCATACCTGGGGCTGTGCTTTCGATTGGTATGCTTGCTGTGTTTATTTCACTGGACCAGCAGCTTGCGGGGATCTACGAAGGATTGGGCCTTGGGGTCAATAAATTAGTGCTTAGTATGTCGCTGGCTATGCTGATTGTTGCTTATATCATCCGCTTCCTTGCCGTAGGGTTTAACGCCGTAGAGGCTGGTTTCGAAAAGACGGGTAACCGCTACTCAGAGGCTTCCCGCATGCTGGGGCTGGGGATGACACGAACCTTTTTCAAAGTCGATTTGCCTCTGGTCAAAGGGGCGGTCCTCGCTGGCTGTATTCTGACTTTCATGGAAATCGTGAAGGAATTGCCACTCACCCTGCTGCTGCGCCCTTTTAACTTTGATACCTTGGCTACCAAAGCCTACCAATACGCAAGTGATGAACAAATCCAAGAGGCTTCTATTCCATCGTTGTTAATTATCGGGGTCGGCATGATCTCCGTTTATTTCTATCATTGGTTGGGGGAGAGAAACACAAAATGAGTTTTTTTGAAATGTCCGATATTTCTTTTCAATATGCCAAGGGGCAACAAACCGGACTGCGCAACTTCTCCTTGAGCCTGCAAAAAGGTGAATCTGTTGGTGTGTTGGGCAAAAGTGGATGTGGAAAAAGCACACTGCTGCGGTTAATCGCCGGATTGGAAGCACCCTGTACCGGACGTATCACCATTAACGGTAAAATAATGGTCGACTCCCGCCTCTTCGTCAATCCCGAATCGCGCGGGGTCGGTATGGTGTTTCAGGACTATGCGTTATTTCCCCATCTAACGGTCGCAGATAATATCACGTTCGGGCTGCACCGCTTGCCCAAGACAGATCGTGCCGCACGGCTACACGAAATGCTGGAGCTCGTCCAGCTACAGAGCTACGCTAAGCGTTACCCGCACGAGCTTAGCGGCGGGCAGCAGCAGCGGGCAGCCTTTGCCCGGGCTTTGGCTCCCAAGCCGTTCATCCTTCTAATGGATGAACCGTTCAGCAACCTGGATGCCGACCTAAAGGGGAGCATCCGCAAGGAGCTCAAGCAGATTCTGGCGGCGGAGCAGATCACCTCCATCCTCGTCACACACGACCAAGCTGATGCTGATGCCATCTGTGATCGTATCGTGCATATGGACGCTGCTTCAGCCGCTCCCGAGGTCCCCAAGGCTTTCACAATAGCATAGACTTGAAAAAGAATGCCCGCAAAAAAGCACCCTTATCCACTTCAATAGTGGATAAGGGTGCTTTTGCTTACCAATTGGGATTAAACTTATTCATGAAACGGATTCCGCTTGCCATGATTTAATTATAGTTAAATGCTTGCCAGGATCGCGCGTGTTTCCTCGCTGTATTTCTTCAGCAATTCCTTGGATTCGTAAAGCCCGCTAAAATCCTCAACGCCAAGGTAGCCATCATAGCCAACCGCTTTCAAGTCGGTCAATACCTGGCGCCAGTTAACGATACCCTGCAAATTCGGCTCCCAATACGAAGTCCAGCCTTGCGATCCGTCCTCGCGGACCTCTGTTTTTTTCCAGCCGGTATTTTTAATATGCACATGTGCCAAGTAAGGGCCTAACAGCTCCATGCCCATACGGAAGTTCTCGAAGCCCTCGTGTACCATATTGCCCGGATCAAACAATACGCCGATATGGTTAGGATCGAAGCTGCTAACAAGCCGATACGCCGATGAAACACTCGGTGTAATCGTATTATGATGCGTTTCAATCAAGCATTTTACGCCATATTTCTTGGCAAGAGGCTCGACGCCCTTCAAATAATTTTGCTCCAGCGCATACAATTCATTAAAATGCTTCGTCCCATCATAAGAAGGCACGCCTACGCGAATCATCGAGGCACCAAGCTTTTGTGCTACTTGCAGAACACGCTCTGTGCTTTTCAAATCTCCTGCTTGTAAGTAAGGGGTAACGCTTATCGTTTGCAAACCGTTATCTTGGGCGATACGTATGTAGCGCTCCAGCTCAGCATCCGTTGTGGAGGTATCAATCGTACATAGATTATTACGCCAGAAGGAAGGTTTTTCGTCCTTAACGTCTTGCGCAGTTTCCTTAAAGCGCCATTCAATCCCATCAATTCCTGCCGCTTTAGCTGCCGCTCCCATTTCTTCGGGTGTCAAATCAGGTGTAACTACAGTAAAAATAGATAGTTTCATCACTAAACCTCCAGCTTATTATAGGCTATTCCTTCTCAAAAAATTATAGCAAAGTTTAGATAATTAATCCATGTTCACGTTAACATTCGGAATATTCTGATAATAAAACAAAAAAAGCCAATAACCAGAACACGCCTTTCGCATCTTTACTTGCGTCAGGGGCAGGCTCCGGCCGGCATGATGATGTTCAGTTTTAGTTTCACCGTATGCATTTTTAAAGCTTTAAGGCTGCTGAACCTTTACTAGCGCTTGATCTAGCTTGATGGTGTCGCCCTGCAGCGTCCCCAACACATCAGCTTATACGCGTTGGGGGCTACAGACTTAAGCCAAGTGTGGTTTTACCCAGGCAACCATATCCTGTAGTGGTTTAAAGCCTACCACGGAGGATACCTCCACACCATTTTTAAACAGCTTCAAGGTTGGGATGCTCATAATCCCATAGGCTCCTGGAGTTTCTGGATTGTCATCTACGTTCATTTTGGCAATGGTCAGCTTATCACCTAATTGTCCGTTTAGTTCTTCCAATACAGGAGCAATCATTTTACAAGGACCGCACCAAGGAGCCCAGAAATCTACCAATACTACACCGTCTTGCTCAATGGTTGCTTTAAAATCTTGATCTGCCACTTTTACTATAGCCATACTCTATCCACTCCTTATATCTTATTTAGGCAACTGTTATCTATCTATATGATTTGTGCAGCAAATAGTTATAACTTAATGGATCAGCCTTTTAATCAATCTTGATTCTGCGGGAAACAGGCTTTAATCCTTCAGTTCCTGCAGCAAGCTGAATATGTCCATTGGATTTCGTAGCACGGAGAGCGGCACCTAATTCATTGAACCATTCTTGGTCTCTGGTCATCAATGCCAAATCCATTAAGCTACGCAGATCAGCTTCGCTTGTAAGCACATTGCTTTCCAGTTTTTCAAGCTTGAAGCGCATACTGTTTACCATGTATCCAATTGCCTCTTCACGATCCGACTGTGTAACCATTACCCTCACAATTCCGTACAAATCCATGGAGTCTACATAACCTATTATTTTTTCATCCTCTAATGAGGTTCCGCTTACCCAGTCTCCCACTTGTACCACTGCTTGTTTTGCCCATTCCATACTAGCCACTCTCCCTTCCAAAAGTCTTTCATGTAAATGCTTTACCCATTATGAACGGCAATTAAATCATCAGCTATAAAATAGCTACAAAACTCTCGAAAACTGATATAATAATTGTTACAGTTAGATTAAATATAAAAACCTCGTATGTCCATACAGATCAATGAAGTTTTATAACCACAACAAGTTTTCTTTGCTGCTCTTTATTTACTTCTGCTAAAACATCTTGAATCGTCCATTGATTGAAATATTCAATCATCTGCCTTTCTGCCGCTGAAAAAATACTGTCCATAACCGAGGCAATATTGCAGGCGATCATACAATCCTGCTCCACGTCTCCTGAACACCAGCCTGGTTTTACAGAGCCTAATGAAGTGAGTAGATAAATCTCGCCTAACGTCACCTGTGAAGGGTCGCAGTTGAGAAAAAATCCGCCTCCAATGCCTTCCTTCGCCCCAACGTATCCCTGCTTACGAAGCATTGCCATCACCTTGCGCACTCGCGCTGGATGAGTACAAACATTGTGTGCAATCATATCGCTTGTCGCCATACGATCAGGCAAATTAGCAAGAAGCGCCAGGCTATGAACCGCTATAGTAAACTCGCTATTCATGGGATGTTCCTCCTCGGCTGCTTCGCTTGTTGTTTTCACCTTATACTGTTATTATATCGATTACAGTTAACATTGTCAAGTAGTTGAAACGTTAATATGAAAGCTGCCAAAAAAATTTCTACTGGCTTACACTTATCGCCGACGTGCCCTCGGGATCCGCAAACTTATCCGTACTTTGAATATAATCCGCGTAATAAGGGTAAGCTGGCTTTTGCTCATGGTTCAACGAATCTGCTTCTGCCTGGGCTTTGTTCTTGCTTAAAGCATCTGCTTCATTTAACTGATGTACTATATAGCTCTTAGACCATACATCTAAACACAGCCAGAACATAAAAGTAATACTGAACAACGTCACACAAACAAATCCGATAAGCTCCTGGTTCATTATTTACCCTCCTATGAATCTTTTTTCATAGTTTAACAAACCTGGGTTAAATATAGGCTCGAATCTCGTTGTCAGTATCTAGCTTTTATTGTCGAGGTATTCAGCATTCTATGCAAATCATTGTAAATCAGTGCAAAGAACATCATGTACAAACCCCTGCGGTGGTGCGTTGGCGAGGATAGGCGTATGGGATTCCAGCCGTTCCTGAAGTCGTGTCACCCAGATTAGACTTGGAGGTGGGGACATGACTTCACAAGCCGTAAACCTTACTGCGTTGGAGTGTCTAATGTTACATCCTAAAAAAGCCCAAGCAGGTAGTGGATCCTCCGCTTAGGCTTTTTCGCTGACCCATGTAGCTATACTAAAGATGTTTCGCTAAAGTTAGCTACACTAAAGCTTTCTTGGCAATATCGGTGCGGCTATGCTTGCCTTGGAATTGAATACGCTCCGCTGCAGCATAGGCTTTAGCACGCGCATCGGCGATATCGCTTCCTAATGCGGTAATGCCCAGCACACGCCCTCCGTTGGTTACGATGGCGCCATCCTTTAAAGCTGTGCCTGCATGGAATACCAGCGCATCCTGGACCTCGTCCAGCCCTTGAATCGGCAGTCCTTTTGGATAGCTACCCGGATATCCCTCGGAAGCCAGAACCACGCAAACAGCGGCTTCGTCACTCCACGCAATGTCGATTTGCTCCAATGTGCCATCAACCGCTGCCAGAAATATATCCAGCAGGTCGGTTTTCAGCCGCGGCAGCACGACCTGTGTCTCGGGATCACCGAATCGGGCATTGAACTCAATCGTTCTTGGCCCCTGAGGCGTAAGCATAAGACCTGCGAACAAAATACCGCGGAACGGGCGGCCTTCGCTAACCATCGCTGCCGCTGTCGGCTTGATGATCGTTTCAATCGCTTCGTCGATAATCGATTGCTCGATATGCGGCAATGGGGAGTACGTTCCCATCCCTCCGGTATTCGGACCCAAGTCATTATCAAATACCGTCTTATGATCCTGCGCAGCGACCATCGGACGCACCACAGCGCCATCGACGAACGATAGAATCGACATTTCTTGGCCCGTCATAAATTCCTCTATCACTACCTGATTACCGGAATCGCCAAAAATTTTGACAACCATCATATCATGAAGTGCCTTTTCGGCTTCCTCCATCGATTGGGCAATGACCACGCCTTTACCCGCAGCCAAGCCATCCGCCTTGATGACGATCGGAATTTGCTGGTTACGCATATAGGCAAGCGCCGCTTCATAATTATCGAAGGTTTCGTAGGCTGCTGATGGAATATTGTATTTTTTAAATAAATGCTTGGAAAACACTTTGCTTGATTCGATAATAGCCGCGTTTTGGCGAGGGCCAAATACCGAAATTTGCTGCGCCTCTAAATAATCAACAATCCCCTCAGACAACGGATCATCCGGACCAATAACAACTAAATCCACTGCATGGCTAATCGCAAAAGCAGCAATTTCCGCAAATTGGTTTACCTGTATAGGTACGCATTCCGCAACTCCGGCAATCCCGCCGTTACCCGGCGCACAGTATAGCTCCTGCACCTTTGGACTTTTTTTCAATGCCCAGCATATCGCATGCTCCCGGCCGCCGCCGCCAATAACTAAAATCCGCACTTCGCAAACCCCCTAATGCTTGTTGGTGACACGCATTTCTGTTTCTCCGTTGTCAAGTCGAATCGTTTTGACTAGCAATGATATTTTGTTATCCTCATTTAAACCGTCCCAGTAAGCGCTAAGCGTTTGGTCGATATCATCGTATAGCGGCACCAATACCGGCTCACCACTAAAGGAAGGCAGCGGATCTCCATCCCCGGAATACGTATGGATCAAGTGGCCTTGGCCAGCAATGCCTTGGGCGTAATGAAAAAATTGGCGTAAGGTTTGGTCAGGGTTGCCCGCATTTGATTTCAAAATCGACAGCTTATACAGGCAATGTGGGTTCTGCAGCTCAACCAGACCGGAAATTCTCGGTGTAAAATTGGGCGCATCCGGCTCAAAGGTTCTTGTCGTTAGCGCTTGCTCGAATGAACCTCCTGCATTTAACACCTCAAAAATCGTATCCGTCTGGTCGCCATTCGTTACAATATGCGATCCTCCCGTATGCTTAACCGGGTAATAAATAATAAGGGAAGGATCCGTCAGCAAGGCTGGATCATGCGCTTCTGTGCGCAGAAAACCGTTTTCTCCCTGGATAAACACCCGATTGCGGCTGTTCACACTGCGCCCCATAATCCAGTACACTTGCACAAGACGGGTGCCATCAGGTGTTAAGCCTATAATAATGCCGCGCCCTGGGTATGGATTGCCCTGTAAACTCTCAAGGTTGTTCTCGGCTGAATGGTTAGTGGTGGTTGTCACGTAATTCGATTCCTCCTAAATGGTACTTGTGGTGCTTTAACATACACAGAAAAATGCTGTACGCGCATTCTAATGATGGAATAAACGAACACCCGAATACGTCATGACCATGTCATAATCGTTAGCGGCTTGCACGACTTCTTCATCCCGCATGGAGCTGCCTGCTTGTACAACATACTTCACTCCACTGCGGCTGGCGCGATCCAAATTGTCACGGAACGGCAGGAAGGCATCAGAGCCGTAAGTAACACCTTGTAGCTTATCTAACCATTCACGCTTTTGTTCGCGGGTTAAACGGACAGGCACCTCTTCAAAATATTGCTCCCAGCTTGCGTTCTCGAAGGAGGTTACTTCATCTTCCAGCCATAGGTCAATGGCGTTGTTTTGCTCAGGACGGGTGATCCCCTGACGGAACTTCATTGACAATGCATCTGGATGCTGGCGAAGGAACCAACGGTCCGTTTTATCTCCGGCAAGCCGGGTACAATGAATTCTGGATTGCTGCCCAGCACCAATGCCGACGGTTTGTCCATCCAATGTATAACAAATCGAATTGGATTGCGTATATTTCAAGGTGATGAGTGCAACCAGCATATCGCGTTTTGCATTTTCGGTCAGCTCTTTGTTATTCGTAACAATCTGCGTCAAAACAGAAGCGTCAATTACCGCGTTATTGCGTTGCTGCTCCAACGTCATGCCGAACAAGTTACGCTTCTCGATAGGCGCAGCCACATATTCAGGATCGATCTCAAGAATAAGAAAGCCGCCTTTTTTCTTGGAGCGTAGGATTTCCAAAGCTTCCTCGGTGTAGCCTGGAGCTACCACCAGATCGGAAACCTCGCGTTTCAATAAACGCGCTGTGGATGCATCGACGATATCACTAAGCGCAGCACAATCGCCAAAGGAGGACATGCGGTCCGCGCCTCTAGCCCTTGCGTAAGCGGTAGCAAGCGGCGATAGCTCCAAGCCGTCTACGAAGTAGGCTTTAGCCAGCTCCGGGCTTAGCGGTGCGTATACAGCCGCTCCTGCGGGGCTGACGTGCTTGAAGGATGCAGCGGCCGGAAGGCCTGTTGCCAATCTCAGCTCTCTAGCCAATTGATAGCTGTTCAATGCGTCCAGCAGGTTGATAAAGCCCGGATCGCCGTTTACTACGCGAAGTGGCAGGTTGCCGTTGTCGCTGTAAATTTTCGCTTCCTTTTGATGTGGATTCATGCCATAACGCAGATGGATTTCATTAGGGTTACTCATGGTCTACTTCCTTTCGTATGTAGCTTTCGGCCTCTGGGCTCGTTTTCACCGTACTTCTAGCTGTCTTTATTTATTTTTAACTCGCCCGCGGCAATTTGCGCGATGACTTGCGGCAGCAGCACATGCTCGATTTGGTGGATACTTGCGGCTAAAGTAGCTTCATTGTCTTCTGGCGTAATCGCCAAGGTTTGCTGGGCGATAATAGGCCCCGTATCCATACCACCGTCTACATAATGGACGGTGACTCCTGTGACCTTCACACCGTAATCCAAGGCTTGTTGAATAGCATCTAGGCCAGGAAAAGCTGGCAGCAGCGAGGGATGAATATTGATCAAGCGTCCGTACAGTGGTTTAACGAGCACCTCGGTAATGAGCCGCATATAGCCCGCCAGCACGACCAGATCGATCTCTAATGACTCCAGCCGCTGCAAAATCTCCTGTTCATACTGCTCCCTGCTCCCGTAATCCTTCGCACGGAACACAAATGACGGTATCCCTAGCTGCTTAGCTCGCTCCACAACCTTGGCATTCGGGCGGTCACAGACAAGAAGCCCGATGTGAACATCGAGCTTGCCTGCATTCACCGCATCCGCAATAGCTTGGAAATTCGAGCCGCTACCCGAAGCGAACACGGCAATGCGAAAGGACTTACTCATACAACGGCTCCGCTAAAGGTAACAACCTTCTCGCCTGCAGTTACTTTACCCAGTGTATATACTTGCTCGCCTTGCTCAGCGAATATAGCTACAGCTTCAGCCGCTTGCTGCTCAGCTACAACAATAACCATACCGATACCCATATTAAATGTACGGAACATGTCATTATTGCTGATGCTGCCTGTTTCCTGCAGCAATTGGAATATAGGCAGAATCGGCCAGGAGCCATACTCGATCGCTACGTTCACACCATCTGGAAGCATCCGCGGGATGTTCTCAATAAAGCCGCCTCCTGTAATATGCGCCAAGCCTTTAAGCTCTACCTTATCCATTGCAGCCAGCACGGATTTGACATAAATTTTAGTCGGCTCCAAAATAACATCACCCAATTTGCCGCCCAAAGCGTCGATTGAATCATGCAGGCCATAGCCCTTTTCTTCCAACAGCAGCTTACGAACCAACGAGAACCCATTGCTATGCACACCGCTTGAAGCAAGGCCGATAACAACGTCGCCGGGACGGATTGTGGAGCCATTGATAATCTTTTTCTTGTCCACGATACCAACGGTAAAGCCTGCGATATCATATTCGCCTTCAGCATACATACCCGGCATTTCTGCCGTTTCGCCGCCGATCAATGCACAACCTGCCTGCACACAGCCATCGCTGATCCCTTTAATAATCGATTCAATTTTCTCCGGAATGACCTTATCGCAAGCCAGATAATCCAGGAAAAATAAAGGCTCCGCGCCTTGAACGATAATATCATTCACACACATCGCAACCGCATCAATACCGATCGTATCATGCTTGTCCATGGCAAAAGCAATCTTCAGCTTTGTACCCACACCATCTGTACCGGAAACCAGCACAGGCTCGTCATACTTGTCCTTATTGAGGCCAAAAAGCCCGCCAAAGCCACCCAACTCGGTTAATACCTCGGGACGAAACGTTGTTTTTACGTGCTTTTTCATTCGTTCTACCGCTTCGTTGCCAGCCGCTATATCGACTCCGGCCTTTTTATATGCATCCGACACTGGTTACACTCCTTTAGTTGGTTGATCTAGTCGCACCCACAGCCAATTTCTGATTCCTCAGTAATCCGGGTAGGGTATTGATTGTCAAAACAGGCGGTGCAATTGCCACGGTTTGCTTCGCCCTTGGGACGGCCAATAGAGTTTAATAAGCCATCTTTACTTAAAAAATAAAGCGAATCCGCATTAATAGCGACACGAATTTCTTCGATTGATTTTTGAGCGGCGATTAGCTCCTTGCGATCCGGTGTATCAATTCCATAGTAGCAAGGATTCATAAATGGCGGTGAGCTGATTCGCACATGAACCTCGGTTGCGCCAGCTTCGCGAAGCATATTCACGATACGCAATGAGGTTGTGCCGCGGACGATAGAATCATCAATCATAACAACCCGTTTGCCGGCTACGATACTGCGCACAGCGCTTAGCTTCATTTTGACACCTTGCTCACGAAGCTCCTGGCTGGGTTGAATGAAGGTACGACCGCTGTAGCGGTTTTTGATCAAGCCCAGCTCGTAAGGAATACCTGTCTGTTCAGCAAAGCCGATAGCTGCCGAAATACTCGAATCGGGTACGCCGGTTACGATATCTGCGTCAACAAAGGCCTCTTGCGCCAATTGCTTGCCCATCCGTTTGCGAGCAGAGTGAATATTGATCGTATCCATATCGCTGTCGGGACGTGCAAAATAAATATATTCCATCGAACAGATGGCACGTTGCTTGATTGGTGAAAACCGATCCTCAACCATCCCGTTAACGGCGTCAAAAATAATCAATTCGCCAGGGATAATATCACGATAATAAGTTGCCCCCACCGCATCAAAGGCACAGGTTTCTGAGGCAAACAGGTAGGCATTCCCCAAACGTCCCATTACAAAAGGCCGCAAGCCATGGGGATCTAAAGCAACAACCAGCTTGTCCTTAGTTTGGAATAAGAACGCATAAGCTCCCTCAACCTGCTGCAGTGCTTCCTTCACAGCTAATGCGATATCCACATGCTTGGAGCGTGCAATTAGATGAGCAACAACTTCCGTATCACTCGTCGTTTGAAAAATCGAGCCCATATCCTCCAGCTTCTGCTTTAGCTCAACGGCATTAGTCAGGTTACCATTGGTAGCAATCGCCAAATCGCCGCCGCGATATTTGAATACTAGAGGCTGGGCATTGGCCAGCTTGCTCTCGCCAGCTGTTGAGTAACGTACATGAGCGATCGAACCAGATCCTACCAAGCCACTAAGAATTTCATTGGTAAAGACATCCTTGACCAGTCCCATACCGCGGTGATGCTTAAAGCCCTCACCATCTGCGACGCAAATACCAGAGCTTTCCTGTCCGCGATGCTGCAGCGCATGTAGACCATAATAGGAGAGTGAAGCGGCTTCTGGGTGACCGAACACCCCGAATACGCCGCATTCCTCCCCTAGCTTATCGGACAGCCCGTCACGGCTGCCCATTCCTTCGTTATAATAGCTTCCTGTCCATAGCTGCTCTTGCAATGTCTTTATTTCATCAGACATGGAATCGCATCCTTCCAAACCTTTTCTAGTTGTACAACAGGTGACTGGACGACTGGTTTAGCGTTAATGTCGATTTGCAATTCGGTTCCTTGCACTTGACCTAATTGTTGGTACGGAACACCTTGCTCTGTAATCCATTGCTTCAAAGCTTCTGCTTGATCAGGTGCAGCGCTAAGCAAAATACGGGATTGGCTTTCACTGAATAATGCGATGTCGTTACGAAGCTCCGTAGAGAAATCTACTTTAGCACCCAATCGCCCGCTTATGCAGCTCTCAGCCAATGCAACCGCCAAGCCGCCATCAGATAAGTCATGTGCGGAAGCTACGTAGCCTTTTTGAATCGCGCCTAGTACAGTGCTTAGCAACGTTTTCTCTACATCAAGATCGATTTGCGGCGGACGCCCTTCGGTAACTCCATGCAGTACATATTGGAATTCGCTGCCGCCCAGCTCTGCTTTGGTATCGCCTAGAAGCAAAATAATGTCGCCTTCGTTTTTGAAGCCTTGTGTTGTAATATGGTCGATATCGTGAACCAAGCCAACCATCCCGATAACTGGCGTCGGGTAGATCGCTCCTTTGGCATTTTCATTGAACAGGCTGACATTACCGCCAATAACCGGTGTTTCCAGTCTTCTGCAAGCATCAGAAATGCCATCTGCCGCTTTTTCAAGCTGCCAAAAAATTTCCGGCTTCTCTGGGCTCCCAAAGTTAAGGTTATCCGTAATCGCCAAAGGCTCGCCGCCGGAGCATACATTGTTACGTGCAGCTTCCGCTACCGCAATCATGCCGCCCACTTCAGGATCCAAATAAACGAAACGTCCGTTACAGTCCGTGGACATGGATAATGCTTTACGCGTCCCTTGAATCGTAATAACCGCGGCATCCGAGCCTGGCTGTACGGCCGTACTGGTGCGCACCATGTAATCGTATTGATTGTAAACCCATTCCTTGCTGGCAACCGTTGGCGAAGCCAGTATTTGCTTTAATGCATCATTCAAATCCGTTACTTCGGCATAACGGTTCGTATCTACCTCAGCGTTGGCCAAGTAGTAGGCGGGAACTTGCGAAGGCTTGTTGTACACTGGACATTCATCAACCAGCGCTGTTACAGGCATGTCTGCAACCATTTCGCCTTTATGGAACAGCTTCAGTGCGCCATCATTCGTTACCTTGCCAACCTTTGCACAGTGCAGGCCCCATCGTTCAAAAATCGCAATGGCTTGTGCCTCATCCTTAGGCTCTACGACAAAAAGCATCCGCTCTTGTGACTCCGACAGCATCATTTCATACGGCGTCATGCCGTCCTCACGCTGTGGTACCTCATCGAGGTAAAGCTCCATACCATTGCCTGCTTTGCTTGCCATCTCAGCGCTGGAGCAAGTAAGCCCCGCAGCACCCATATCCTGGATACCAAGCACGATACCGGAATTGATCAAGTCCAGGCAAGCTTCTAAAACCAGCTTCTCCATGAACGGATCGCCGACCTGTACAGCTGGACGTTTCGCTTCTGATTCTGCTGTTAGTTCCTCGGAGGCAAAGGTTGCCCCATGGATGCCATCGCGGCCTGTAGCCGGACCCACATAAAACACTGGATTGCCTACGCCTTTGGCGACACCTTTTTGAATCATGTCATGGTCGATTAGCCCTACACACATCGCGTTAACAAGCGGGTTGCCTTCGTAGCTTTCATCGAACATAATTTCGCCGCCGACCGTCGGAATCCCGATACAGTTACCATAACCAGCAATCCCCGATACAACGTGCTCGAACAAATATTTAACACGGTCATTGTTCAAATTACCGAAGCGCAAGCTGTTCAAAATCGCAACTGGACGTGCACCCATGGAGAAAATATCACGAATAATTCCGCCTACACCCGTTGCTGCCCCTTGAAAAGGCTCAATGGCTGAAGGATGGTTATGGCTTTCGATTTTGAAAACAACGGCTTGGTTATCACCGATATCGACGATCCCCGCGCCTTCGCCTGGACCCATCAGTACACGAGGTCCTGTAACTGGAAACTTGCGAAGAATCGGCTTCGAGTTTTTATAAGAGCAGTGCTCTGACCACATTACACTAAACACGCCAATTTCCACATAATTGGGTTGACGTCCCAGAAACCCGCAGACTAGATCGTATTCCGCATCCGTTACGCCCATTTGCTTATATATTTTTTGTTCCGCGATTTGCTCTGCGTTTGGTTCCTTAACCGATAGCTGCTGCGCCATGCTTTTCCCTCCAAGTGCTCAAAATCGATGTAAACATCCGCTTGCCGTCTTCCGAACCCAATAGCTCGTTTACTGCACGCTCTGGATGTGGCATCATGCCGAGCACATTGCCCGCTTTGTTACAAATTCCTGCAATATCGTCGATGGACCCGTTCGGGTTATTACCCGTTTCATAACGAAACACGATTTGGTTATTGGCTTGCAGTTCCGCCAGCGTCTCTTCATCGCAGTAGTAATTCCCTTCACCGTGGGCGATCGGAATGTTAACCAGTTCACCCTGCTCATAACCTGTTGTAAAAGGTGTATTTGCGTTAGCCACCTGCAAATTCGCAGCATGGCAGCGGAACTTCAGCGAGCTGTTACGAAGCATTGCCCCTGGCAACAATCCCGATTCCAGCAAAATCTGGAATCCATTACAGATCCCAATGATGTAGGTTCCCTGCTCGGCTGCCTTGACCAAAGCGGTCATAACCGGCGCAAAACGGGCTATCGCACCTGTTCGCAAATAATCTCCGTATGAAAATCCTCCTGGAACGATAACACAATCATATTTGGATAAATCCGTTTCTGTATGCCAAACATATTCAACAGGTTGTCCAATCGTTTCCTCTACTGCCTTGTAGCAATCGATATCACAATTCGAGCCTGGAAACACTAATACCGCGAAATTCATCAGTTTGATCCTCCTTCGTGATTCTGTTTCTTACCCACCCAAACCCTCCCTATAGGGAGGGCTCCAAAAGGCTTTGCCCTCTGGACTCCCTTTGCTGGAAGCGGACTTTGGTGTTCTCGGGGCGCTTACGTCCTTCGGACACCTTTACTTGGGCGGTACGGCGGCTTACGGTGGTACTGCGTGTTCTCGGGGCGCTTACGTCCTTCGGACACGCTTTACTTGGGCGGTGTAGCGGACTTTTAAGATGCAGCATTGCTTCGCTCGCTGCGAAGACCTTAAAGGGTATAACCTTTATACCAGCTCGTAGCGGTAATCTTCGATAACTGTATTAGCAAGCAGCTTTTCGCACATGGCTTTAACGCGTTGTTCAGCTTCTGCACGGTCGGCTGTGTCAAGCTGAAGCTCCAAATATTTGCCTACACGTACTTTTTCAACCTCGCTGAAGCCCATCGAATGAAGGGCGCCTTGTACGGCAACTCCTTGTGGATCGAGCACGCTTTGTTTGATCGTGACATAAACAGTTGCTTTTAACATTAGGGGTGAATCCTCCTTAGAGTTTTCGCAGAAAACTTACTTCGTAAGTATCTACTGAGTTTTCGAGACTATAAATCGGCTACAAAGCGGCGATAGCTTGTTTTAAAAAGATGTGAGCAATCGGCTTTATTTAACCAATAATTCGTAAATGCTTCTATAGCGGCGAGAGGTTTCCTCTACTACATCGACTGGCAACGGGTCGGGCTCGCTATTTTTATCCCAATTGGTTGTTGACAAGTAGGTGCGCACCGGTTCTTTATCCATGCCATCGATTTCGATATCATAGGCGTACTTTTCTTTGGCCCAGAACCTTGAGGAATCTGGTGTAAAAATCTCATCAATTAATATAATTTCGCCATCGATCAATCCGAACTCAAACTTCGTATCCGCGAGAATAATGCCCCGCTCCTCACAGAAACGATGGGCAAATTCATACAGCATCATGCTTTTGGCCTGTAGCTGCTCGGTTAATTCCTCGCCAACCAGCTCTTTCATCCGTTCAATCGAGATGTCCTCGTCATGGCCGACATCATTCTTAGCGGCAGGCGTGAAGATGGGCTTCTCGAAGCGTTCGTTTTTACGCAAGCCACTCGGCAATGTCTGGCCATTGATCGTGCCATCCTTCACGTATTGCCTCCAGCCGCCTCCGGTAATATAACCACGGACGACACACTCGATATCGATGCGCTCCGCTTTTTTGGTGACCATGAAGCGGTCCTTCATGATCTCGCGGTCGGTTACTATATCACCCAATTGATCGACATCTCCATGAACCACATGGTTCGGTTGGATATGCGCCGTTTGCTCAAACCAGAATTTGCTTAAGGAATTAAGCACATTGCCCTTATCCGGCACAGCTGGTGAAAGCACCCAGTCGAAAGCAGAGATGCGATCGGTTACTGCGATTAAGTAATGCTCGCCCAAATCGTACAGCTCACGAACCTTGCCTTTATAAATGAGCGGTGCTGTTATATAAGCTTCGGCGCTTGAAATCGCCTTTGTTGAGACCATCGTTTGTGGTCCTCCTCTAAATGGTATTGGCAGCTGCCCTAATCCTTAGATTCTTACTCGATCAAACCAAGCCTTTTAAAAATCGTATCAACATGCTTCAAATGCCAGGTTGGGTTGAAGCAATCCTCGATTTCCTCAGCGCTTAATAACTCAACAATGACGGGCTCATGCTCGATAATATCGCGGAACGAGCGTTGCTCCTCCCAGGCTTGCATAGCACGCGGCTGTACGGTATCGTAAGCCTGCTCACGGCTGTAGCCTTTGTCAATCAGCTTCGTCATAACACGACCAGAGAACGGGACGCCATAAGTGCTTTGCATATTGCGCTTCATGTTTTCCGGGAAGACGGTCAGGTTTTTCACAATCGTGCCAAAACGGTTCAACATGTAGTTCAGCAAAATCGTCGCATCCGGCAAAATAATTCGTTCCACCGAGGAATGCGAGATATCACGTTCATGCCACAAGGTTACATTCTCATAGGCCGAGATCATATGTCCGCGGATAACACGGGACAAGCCAGAAATACTTTCGCAACCGATCGGGTTGCGTTTATGCGGCATCGCCGATGAGCCTTTTTGGCCCTTGGCGAAGGCTTCTTCAACCTCACGCACTTCGCTCTTTTGCAAGGCGCGGATTTCTGTAGCGAACTTATCCATCGAAGTTGCTATGAGTGCCAGCGTTGCCATATACTCAGCGTGGCGGTCGCGCTGCAAGGTTTGTGTCGAGATCGGAGCCGCTTTTGTGCCCAGCTTCTCGCACACATACGTCTCTACGAATGGGTCGATATTGGCATACGTACCTACCGCGCCGGAAATTTTTCCGAATTGCACGCCATCCGCCGCGAACCGGAATCGCTCCAAATTCCGCTTCATTTCTTCCAGCCACAAAGCCATTTTCAAACCAAAGGTAGTTGGCTCGGCATGAACGCCATGAGTCCGCCCCATCATCGGTGTATCTTTATATTGGATCGCCTTATTTCTTAAAATTTCAATAAAGTTCAATAAATCCTTTTCCAAAATCTCATTGGCCTGTCTGAGTAAATAACCAAGTGCTGTATCCACTACATCCGTGGAAGTAAGCCCGTAATGCACCCATTTGCGCTCGGGACCCACCTTCTCGGAAACGGCGCGTGTGAAAGCAATTACGTCATGGCGGGTTTCCAGCTCGATTTCGTAAATGCGGTCAATATCAAATTTTGCATTTTTGCGTAGCTCTACAACATCTTCCTTAGGAATAACGCCAAGCTCTGCCCATGCCTCACAGGATAACAGCTCAACCTCAAGCCAAGCATTAAATTTGTTTTCTTCCGTCCAAATGCGCGCCATTTCTGGTCTGCTATAACGTTCGATCATCGGTAAAATCCCCTCACTTCAAAGTTGATACTATTGGCTAGTTTTCCATATGTCCGAAGCCTCTATCCACCGCAATGCCTCTTCTACCGAGGGAGCGAGCACATTCAAGTGCCCCATTTTGCGATCTTCTTTGGCATCATGCTTGCCGTACATATGTAATTTGGTCGTGATGCCCTTGTCATGCTGCTCCGATTCCGGTTTGACGATCCAATCCATCACGGGCTCGACATGCTGCCCTAACACATTCACCATAACAACCGGAGTCAGCAAATCCGTAGATCCTAGCGGCAAATTGCAAATCGCTCTCATATGCTGCTCGAATTGCGACGTTTTGCAGGCTTCCATCGTGTAATGGCCGGAATTGTGCGGACGTGGTGCCAGCTCATTGACATACAATTCGCCTTCGTGTGTGACGAACATCTCGACGGCAATTAATCCTACTACATTTAGCGATTCCGCTATTTGGATTGCCAATTGCTCGGCTTCCTGTTGAACGGTTTCCTCGATTCGAGCAGGCACCATCGAAAGATGCAATATTTTGTTCACATGTATATTTTCCGCTGCAGGAAACACCTTCACTTCTCCCCGCGGGTTTCTCGCTGCAATTACCGATATTTCCTTGTCAAAATCTATGAATTGCTCCAGCACCAGCTCCGTGCCTGCCCGGCTTAGCTCTTCATAGGCTTCTTCAGCTTCAGCTACCGATTGAATAATCCACTGGCCTTTGCCATCATAGCCACCTGTAGCCGTTTTGAGCACGGATGGGGTTCCCAGGCGCCCAAGCTCCTCACGGAGCTGGGCTAAACTGGCAATCTGCGCATAGGGAGCAACCTTAACCCCCGCCGATTCAATGGCCCGTTTCTCGCGCAACCGATGCTGCGTGATATACAGCAGGCGGCTGCCCTGTGGCACGTACGACTCCTCCATCAGGAGCTCCGTTACCTCGGCATCTACATTCTCGAACTCGTAGGTGATGACATCCGATTGCTCGGACAGCATCCTCGCTGCCTCTATATCGTGGTAAGCCGCAACAATCTGCCTGTCTGCTACCTGCCCGCAGGGCGAATCTACCGTTGGGTCCAGCGTTATAAACCGGTAACCCATCGCACGCCCTGCCAAGGCCATCATTCTGCCAAGCTGTCCGCCACCCAGAACGCCAATGGTACTGCCCGGACGTATTACCTTTTTTGCATCTCTTCGCTCATTTTCGCTCATTCCTGCACGCTGCTTTCTGTGATCTTCTCACAAATCCGCTCACGTCGTTCTTTAATCTTCTGCTGAAGATTAGGGTCAAATGCGCCCAAAATTTGTGCAGCCAGCAAGCCAGCATTCGTCGCTCCCGCGTGGCCTATTGCCACTGTTGCAACGGGAACGCCACCGGGCATTTGGACGATGGACAATAAAGAATCCAGTCCGTTTAACGTGGACGTTTTAACGGGAACACCAATAACCGGTAGCTCCGTCTTTGCGGCAACCATACCGGGTAAATGAGCGGAACCTCCCGCTCCTGCTATAATGACCTTTAAACCTCGTTCTACTGCTGATGATGCATACTCAAACATCAAATCGGGCGTGCGGTGGGCAGAAACAACCTTTTTCTCGTAAGGGACTCCTAGCTCATCAAGCATGTCACAAGCGTGCTTCATGGTCTCCCAATCAGACTGGCTTCCCATAATCACTCCAACAAGAACAGACATTTCGACCTCCATAATTGGTTACTTTTTTTATAAAAAGTCCGGCAGATAAGTCCAATACCTCATTTATCCACTTCAGGACGGGTAAATGATCTCAAGCGCAAGCTAAGGCCTAGCACTGAAGTGCTGACCTCTCATTCACTTTTATTCGACAAGTTTAGCTAAAAAGTGAAAGCTTTTACGTGTTAAGTTTACAGCGATAGCGAGCGGCTGTCAACCTGAGAAGACGAACAATATATGAAATATTCGTGTTAATGGTTCGCGTTTGAAATGATCTTTGCTACATTCTGTCGATCTCGCTTACGGATTGCTTCATTTTCTGTAACAGCTCATAGCTTTCAGTGACTTCCGGTCCACTCAATCCGCCTTGCTCCAGTTCGTCAATTTCCTTGCTCTGCCAGCGCTCCAGCATCTGTAGTCCCGCATTCAACCATTCTAAATGGCCAGCATCTCTATTGAGCAAAAAAAACAACATATCCTCCGCTTTGGCCAGCCTTCCGGTACTCTCATAATAATCCATAAGCAGCTTGATAAGCCGGGGCTGCATATGAACCGGTTGTAGTATAGCCAGCAGGCTGTCCAGCCGCTCCTCTACGTCCTCTTGCGCTTCTGCCGCTTCGTTCATCCATCTCATTTCAAGCAGCAGCTCCAACGCCTTCGCGTAGCATCTCCATGCTTGCTCCTCGTTATCATCATCCCTCAGCAGTTCACCCTCCGCCTTGAGCATATCGCTAAGCAGCAAGCCCTTGGCCGCATCAAATTGCCCTTGGGTCGAGAGCAAGGCGATCAAGTCCTTCACTGAGAGTGCAAGCACCATCTTGGAATTAAGGCCCAGCAGTTGCTTCATAGCTTGGGTTAGCAGCTCCATTGCTTCAACGAAATTTTGGTTGCGGCGCTTGAACATAACCTGTGCGAGCGTGACTGTGAATTGCTCGATCATTCGCATCATATAGTCTCTTTGAAACAAAGCCATCCCTCCATGCTGTGAAGCTAACAAGCTATAAAGCTTATATATCTGAACTATGTACTTCCATTATAACTTATTACGGAAGTGAATGAAAAAGTTGCCCACTTGATCTCAGGACTCGTGAGCATGCAATATGTGGTAGAATGCTAACTAATAGTATTTGGATAATGTAGATTCGATACCAAATATAAAAATAGGGGTAATGCAGATGCCGGTATGGGTTCAATCTTTATTAGGAATTAACCGTAGCTTTAGAGTGAAGCTAATTCTCAACTTATCCGTGATTATATTGCTGGCCTTTGGAATAACCGGCTATTTGACTTATCAATATAACATGGAGCTGTTTGAGGAAGAGATCAGTAAACAGTTTTCGAGCACGAATCTAGAGGCATTGGCTAAGATGGATCTCAAGGTGCAGGAAATTATGCGTATTTCGCAAACCGTTGTGTTTAATCCTCAAATCGAAAAGATGATTAAACAAATAAATTCAAATGAAGATGCTGACGCATTTAGTTTGTATTATGATAAAAAACAAATTGAAGAACAGATCTTTCAGATTAAAACGGATGCGCCCTATATTACAGGGATGTATTTGTATGATTTGGAAGGGAATTCGACTTACTTCAAATACACCACCTCATCGATCAATGAACTCGATCAAACCGCGTATAAAGTGATTCGTTCCCGACTTAGCGATACCTATGGCGATTTAATGTGGATGAATATGGCTTTACCCAGCTCTATTGAACCAAGCGGGTTCAGAAAAACGATTATTACCTCCCGATTGATGAAGAACAGTACTTTGAATACTTACGGTGTGTTGGTAATAGCGATTGACGAATCTTTTTTCTCCAGTGCACTCAAAGAATTAACGAAGGAAGGAACCGGCGATGTCTACTTGTTCAATCAGAATAAGGAGCTACTGTACAGTAACTCGGCGGCGGACTCGGAGACACAACTCAACCTATTGAGAGACCTCAATGAAACCCAAATTATCGATCATTTTATGTTTGTACATGGAGAATCCAAAACGACTTCGTTTAAGCTGGTCAGTGGCACTTCACTTACCGAAATTCAAAAAAAGAATCGCGAAATTTTCCAAAGAATCGTATATTCCGGTTTGGTCAGCATTCTTCTCACCAGTGGTTTAATCGGGCTGTCCACTGGAAATTTGCTGAGACCGCTAAAGGATCTTTTACAAGGACTTCGCAAGGTTCGGTCTGGGGATTTCGAGACACGGATCGAGATTCGAACGAAGGACGAGCTCGCTTATATAGCGGAAAGCTTTAATAATATGGCAGAGCATGTGGAACGGCTGATCAAGGAAGTGTATATGACTCAGTTAAGCGAGAGGGATGCAGAGCTTAAAGCGCTGCAGGCTCAATTGAATCCACACTTTCTGCATAATATGTTTAACGAAATTTATTGGAAGCTTTATTTGCAAGACGAGAAAGAAACGGCGTCCTTAATTGCAGCTATATCAGAGATGCTAAAGTATTCATTAATGCCAGTTAAAACTTTAACTACCGTGAGGGAAGAATTACAGCAAGTCCGTCATTATGTTAAGCTACAGGCAGAGCTGTTCGAATCGGATTTAGAAACCATCATCCAAGTAGATGAGCAAATCATGGAATGTGAAATCATGCGTTTTTTAATCCAGCCGCTTGTGGAAAATGTGTTTGTACACGGGTTTCGAAATAAGGTTTCCCACAAAATTTTACTGATTAAAGCGCGAAGCATTAAAGGTTTCTTAGAGATCGAAGTGATTGATAATGGTTGCGGTATGGAGGAGTCGGTCATTTCCTTACTGCTCAGGCGTGAGGGGCTATCTTTACCTCAGCGTTCAGACGGACGGGAAAGTCTCGGGGTAAGAAGTGTAGTTAGAAGGATTGAGCTTATCCATGGACCGCCCTCTCGATTGGAGATTACGAGCGGATTAGGAAGCGGCACAACCATGCGCCTTATATTGCCCAATACCATCCAGACTGGAGAACAAGATCATGCTGAAAGGTAAAGTGTTGATTGTGGAGGATCAGCCTAATTTTCGAAAGGGACTGACCAAGATGTTTGAGGAGGGGCAGTTGGGATGGAAGGTTGTCGGCGAAGCCGCGAACGGACAGGCTGCGCTAGAGTTGCTGGACCAAGTAAAGCCCGATCTGGTGCTTACCGATATCCGTATGCCCATTATGGACGGAATTGAGTTTGTTGGACATTTACGTACACATTACCCTGACATGCTGGTGGTCATTTTGACCGGGTACAAGAACTTTGAGTATGCACAGGCGGCCGTACGGCTTGGCGCGCTCGATCTCTTAATCAAACCGTGTACCGAGCATGATGTCAATCAGGTGATGGACAAAGCGTATGAACGGTTTTATGAAAAGTATACTCTGCTGGAGAAGCAGCTCGTTCTGCTAAAACAGCAGGAGGATCAAGAAATTCGTGCGGCTTTACTTGACTTGCCTTATTCAACCGGAAGCTCCAAACGCCTAGATGAGATTTTAATGGGTCAGGAACTGTGGCTGTTACAATGGAATTATGAGAATATGGCCATACACGATTATGGGAAACACGACATGAGCTTGCTCCAATTTGCTTTCTCCAATATCGTGGAGGAGCTGATTAAAGAAGCGGGAGTCCACGCAAGGCCTGTACTTGTTGAGCGCGACCGATTTGTACTCATTTCGGAATCAAATGGGATGAAAGACAGCTTGAAAGAAGCGATTATGGTTACCACGTTACAATACTTGAAAATACGTACCGAAATGATTCTGATGGGTGCTGCACCTGCTGCCAAACATTTGGCGGCCTTATATGTCAGATTCAAAGGGAGCGACTCTCGTACTGCGAATTTGGATCCTGCGGGCAAAAGTGAAAACATTTACGGGAAGACGCTATCAATTAATCAGGCTCGGGTCAAGGAATTGGAGGTTCAGCTGATGTCTACCATATTAATGGGACATGAGGATAGTCTCCAGCAGCTTCTGGATCGGATCGTTAGGGAACTGCCGAACCAATCACCGGAAGATATGAAAGTAGGGGCGTTATCTCTTTCCATTGCCCTGCTGGGAACGATGCAAAAGCAATTCGCTCCTGAAGAGAACAGCTTGTTGGCCAAGATCCCAATTGACATGCCGGAGACCCACTGGACAACAGAAGAGGTAACCCGCTGGGCAAGCGAACAGGTGAAGAATTTCTTGCTGCTGTTTAACGACTGGCAAGCTCTCAAAAATGACAATTTGATCGAGAGAGCTGTCAAATATATTGAAGAGTATTACAATGAAGCCTGTAGACTGACAGATGTGGCAGCATATGTTCATCTGAATTCAAGCTATTTCAGTGTATTGTTTAAGAAGACCGTGGGAGAAAGCTTTACCCGCTTTGTCACCCGAACCCGTATGGATAAGGCAGCTCTGCTGCTACGCAATACCGAAATGAAAATATTTGAAATCGCTTGTGCTGTCGGATTCGATGAACCGAACTACTTTACTAATGTATTTAAGCAGCAGTATCAAATGACTCCCAAGGAGTATCGGAATTATCGGGATTCGGAATGACCATTATGGAAACGATTTAATATTTTTCTTATTATTTACACAAACCCAATAAAATTATAGATTCTTCTATAATTTTTCAAGGGTTTTTTTTGTTGAATCTTTTATTATAGAGATATAAGAATGAATGATTGAATGAAGGAGTGAAGCATACGTGAAAGGTAGTTTTGAAGGAGACTCCCGGAGTTCAACAATGGCAATTCGGAAGGCTTCATCCCTCCACCGAAGAAGACGACTGAAACAAAATGTTCCATTGCTCATCATGCTGGTTCCTGTATTTGCTTATTATATTATTTTCAAATATTGGCCTATGGGCGGACTTATTATCGCTTTTAAAAATTACAATTTTGCAGATGGCATCCTGCACAGTCCATGGGTAGGCATGAAAAATTTTAATATCCTGTTTTCCAGCTCTAATACACTCCAAATTATATGGAACACATTTTGGCTCAGTTTTTTGAATTTGGTAATTGGATTCCCTGTCCCTATTTTTCTGGCGATTCTACTCAATGAGGTCAGGAAGACATGGTTTAAAAAATGGGTGCAAACGATCATTTATTTGCCGCATTTTTTCTCGTGGATCATTGTGTCTGGTATCGTCCTTTCCTTATTTGCAACCGATTACGGCTCAATCAATAAGGTACTCATGCTATTTTCCATTGAGCCGATCACTTTTTTGTATGAGTCCAACTCTTGGGTCACTATATTTGTTGGGTCAGGTGTATGGAAGGAAATGGGGTTCAGCACGATTATTTATTTGGCTGCTCTGACAACCATTGATCCCTCCCTATATGAATCGGCTGGCATGGACGGTGCCTCGAAGTGGCGGCAAATTTGGCATATTACGATGCCCGGCATTCGCCCCACCATTATTTTGCTGCTTATCTTGGCCATGGGTCGAATGATGGAGGTTGGCTTTGATCAAGTGTACAATTTGCAAAATGCAGCGGTTGCTGACGTGTCCGAGGTCATTAGTACCTATATTTACAAAATAGGCCTTGGTAATTCACAGTTTAGCTTAACAACTGCAATGGGGCTATTCGAATCCGTAATTGGCTGTACGCTTGTACTGATTGCTAACAAGATTGCGCGCAAATTTGACCAAGCTTTATTTTAGAAGGGAGTATTGCATGAAAGCGACCAAAGGAGAAACGATTTTCTATGCCGTCAACTATATAGTGCTCGCGGCCATTGCTTTAACTTGTCTTCTGCCCTTTATACATATTATAGCGCTATCATTAAGTGATCGCGCAGCCGTGGAATCGGGACATGTTTTTTTCTGGCCGGTAGGCTTGCAGTTTACGGCTTACAAGATATTTTTCATTACCAGCCCAGCTTTTTCAGCTTTCAAAAATAGCATTATTATTACGGTCGTTGGCGTTGCGCTAAGTATGCTGGGCACGGTACTGGCAGCCTACCCTCTTTCCAGAAATTATTTGATAGGGCGTCGTTATTTCGTGCTCGCCATGGTGTTTACGATGCTGTTCTCAGGTGGATTGATTCCTACCTATCTCGTTGTAAAGAACTTGTCCTTAATCGATTCCTATTGGGCCATCTGGCTTACCAGTTTCATCAGTACCTATAATATGCTGCTCATGCGAAGTTATTTTGAGAACATACCGCATGAAGTGGAAGAATCCGCTCGTATTGACGGATGTAGCGATGTATCCCTTCTCATCCGAATTATATTGCCTTTATCACTTCCGATGCTTGCCACCTTGGCTCTGTTCTATGGGATTAACTATTGGAATACGTTCATGAGCGTGCTAATGTACATCAACACGAGCCAACTGCAAAATTTGACGGTAGTTGTCCAAGCCATGCTGCAAAAAAACGATCTGCTGAATTCTCCTTCCCTCAATGCAGATGAGCAGCAGATGGTCGCTACCGAGATGGTCAAGTCGGTGGGTGTAGTCGTGCTGGTAGTTCCCATGCTGGTCGTTTATCCATTTTTACAAAAATATTTTGTTAAAGGTGTTATGCTCGGTTCCGTTAAGGGTTGATAAGAATGGTTTTCCAGTTTCACGAAACTTAACAATATACGTACAGGGGGCGTTTAAGGATGAACAGGAAGTTAGGGCTGGGCATGACATTGGGACTCGTAGCATTAGGAGCAACAATCGCTGGCTGCAGCAGCGATAACAAAGAAGGAGCTGCCACTAATAGTGCAACAGAGAATAAGCCGTCGACAACCGCACCAACCACAACACCTACACCAGCCAAACGAGGAGATATTTCGGTTACGATGTATGATCGTGGATCCGTACCTGCTTCAGAAGGTAATTACGAGGATAATCGTTGGACCAAGTGGATCAACCAAAATGGGCCGGCCAATGTGAAGTTTGTACCTATTCTTCGTAGCGATTCAACGAAAAAATTGAACGTGTTGTTTGCATCCGGCTCTGCCCCCGATATTATCAACGAGTATAACACTCCGTTCCGTGGAAGCTTGTATGATCAAAAGCAGCTGATGCCTATTGATAAAATTTTGCCATCTATGCCTGAATACCAGAAGCTGTTGACCCAATATCCGCAGTTAAAAAAAGCGGGAACCAAGCCAGACGGTAAGCTGTACGAGATCGGCAAGGTGAAGGAAGCTACCCCAGCGCATATTTTATTAATTCGCACCGATTGGTTGAAGAAATTGAATCTAGCCATGCCTACAACAACAGATGAAGTATTGGCCGTGGCCAAGGCATTCGCCGAACAAGATCCAGATGGTAATGGTAAAAAGGATACTTATGGGATGAACATAAGTACCTATTCAGAGCAAGCGATCAATGAGATGTTTGGTGAGAGTTCATCAGCAACTTTGTTGGCTTGGGATATCAAGGATGGGAAAGTAGTCCGCGCTTGGGAGAAGGAGCAGGCTTCCCTTACATTCAAGAAGCGCCTCTACGATGAAGGTCTAGTTGATAAAGATTACATCAATGATAAAGATGGTGCAAAGGCTAAACAGGACTTTTTGAATGGCAGGATCGGTATTTATGTCAAGTTTTCGGGCGGTTGGTTTGATTTTGTGATGAATGATTATACCACGCTGAAGAAAAACGTTTCGGGGGCAGAAGTAGCACCGTTAGCTTATCCGAAATCACCAATGGGCACCTTCACCGGCGCTATCGATAACCCGATTCAAATGACAACAGTTGTGAACGCGAACGCCAAAAATCCGGAGGCTGTTGGACAATATCTTGACTTTATGATGAAACCGGAAAACGCTTTAAAAATCATTAATGGAGAGGAAAACACCCACTGGAAGAAAGCTTCTAATGGCTGCCCGCAGTCTGTAGATCCAGCCAAGTCAAAAAATGAGGTCGGTTACGCCTTAGACTACACTATGTTCTTCTCTTCAGGAGTAGATAAATGTTCGTTTGTATTGAGTGGATTTAATCCAGATGTACCCGAGCAAAAAGCGGGTATGGACATGTACAGAGAAATTCAGAAGATGTATTTTGATTCTAAAAGAGAATACCCTGGTATTACTCTGGGCGATCATATGCCGGTGTATCCTGCCGATCTCAATTTGATTAACACAACAATTCTAAAAGAAAAAGGCGACATTTTTGTTAAGGGCATCATTAGCGGAAGTAAATACAGCCCGGAACAAGCGATTAAAGATGCCCAAGCAGCCTGGGATAAAGCAGATGGTAAGAAGCTTGAAGAATTCATGAACAAGTGGTACCAGGAAAATAAAGCTAATGCGTTCATGGCTAAAGATGTGCAAGAAATCGTGAAGCAGCAAATGGAGCAAGTAAAGTAGCTTTTTAATGAAGGAGCTGGACATGTAATAGCGAGCCCGCTGATCAAGCGGAATTCGCTTGAGTGTCCAGCTTGTTTTATGAATCGAATACAACCGATGCGCTGTCTATCGGATAGAATGAATAACCAGTGGAGGAAATCAAATGTTGAATAAAGGGGAATATTCTTTTTCTACGTGTTGGAACATCAAAAGGCATACCGTTGGCAGGGAAATGATTGAGGAGATCAAAACGCTTGGTTTCCGTCATGTTGAGCTCAACTATAACGTAACCGAAGAGCTGTTGAAAACGATAGAGCCGATGATCGAAAAAGCAGAAATTGGGATTTCAAGTGTGCACAACGTATTTCCTTTTATTGATGATAAAGATTACGACACGGATTCCGTGCTGCTTGGGTACGATGATGAAGTCAAGCGGAAGCGCTCGGTGGAGCTGCTGATCCGTTCTATGGAATATGCGGTTCGTTATGGGGCGAAAGCGGTCGTGGTGCATCCGGGTGAAGTGCCATTCGCATATAACATTGACTCGGAATTAAAAAAACGGTACAGGGATCATGGCAAGGATTCGCCTGAGTATCAAACACTGTGGAATGAAATGCACGAAAGACGCGCTCGCTTAAGCCCGCTGTATACGAAACGGATTCAGGATAGTTTGGAGGAAGTAAGCAACCACGCGCTTAAGCAAGGATGGGATGTGGCTATTGGTATCGAGACGCGTGCCCGATGTTACCAAATGCCGACATTGATGGAGGCCAAAACCATTTGTGATCACCTTAAGGGCAGCCCTGTTTCTTTATGGTACGACATTGGACACGCGATGATGATGGACCGCATGGGATTGTATGATAATCTTAATGATTTACAAGAGGTTAAGCGCTATATCTATGGTGTCCACATTCATGAAACTCTCGAGCTGTCTGATCATTATTGCCCATATGTGCATAGCAAGGACTTGCATTTCTTTGACCATTTCCTTGAAGTCATCGATTTGGCAAAAGTGAAGGTATATGAATTAAAAGCGGTATGTCAACCTGACGAAATTCATGAGAGCCATAGTCTTATCACTCAAAAAATTGCAAATCTGAGCAATAGGAGTGCTTAATATGGAAGATCCTATGTATACTAAACTTTTACACATGAATGATGATTGGACAGAAACCGCGATATCCCATCAGGTTTCTGACCCTACTTCCAAATATTTCGGCGGTATTATCGATCCCATTAGCGGGATTCCAAAAGCTAACCATCTAGGTACCCCAGCTGTGATGGCGGCATGGACTGCAGCCCTTGTGAATCCAGACTCACGGTATTATCACGATACCAAGCTGCTCCATGCCCTGAACAAAGCTGCCCTATTTATGTTGAACCGCCAGCATGCCGATGGCACCATAAGTCTCGGCTCAACGAATTTTAATTCACCGCCGGATACTGCCTTTGTCGTGGGCGGTGTTACCCAAATTTATCAGCTGCTTCAAAAAAACGAATGGCCTGCGGCTCTGACTACGGTTGTGCAAATAAAGCTGTTTCTAGAGCGTACCCTTCCTGCGCTGCTCTCCGGCGGCTGTCATACTCCGAATCATCGATGGGTCATTACCGCGGCGCTTGCCCAGCTATACGAAATATTCCCCATGCCGGAGCTTATCGCTCGTGCAGAGGAATGGTTAGCTGAGGGCATGGATATTACGGAGGATGGGGAATGGACAGAACGCAGTAATGGTATATATAATACCGTAAGCGATATCTCCCTCTATCATACTGCCCGAGTATTGAACCGTCCCGAGCTGTTTGAACACGTACGGCGGAACTTGCGAATGATGGTTTATTTGATTCACCCAGACGGCGAAGTGGTCACGGAATATTCCGGTCGGCAAGATTTAGGCCAAGTGCTCCATATGTCCAATTATTTTTTGATCTATCGTTTGATGGCAGTGAAAGACCATGATCCACTCTTTGCGGCCATGTCTGATTATGCGGCTTCGTTTATGACACGATACAAAGAGGGTGTTAATAACCATCCGATGACCGGTCTTCTATTATTTCCATCCGCATTCGACGGGCTAGACAGAGCACTACTACCGGATCGTTATAAAAAAGCTCTAAATATGGGCCATCCGCTTCGTGAGCATCTGGACATGATGAAAGCATTAGGGTATCCCAAGCATATCGAACACAGCAGCATGCATTTGGCATTTGGAGCACCGGTTATCCGTATGCGAGAGCTTGAAGATAGTGTGACCCTGATGGCACGAACACCGGTTTTCTTTTCTCTGCGTCATGGAAAAGCTAGATTGCTTGGTGTCAAACTGGCAACCTCCTTCACTCCCGGAGTCGTCACATTCGACGAGTTAACCGAGGGTGCTGACTCGTACAAGTTAAGCCTAATTCTGGAAAAAGGGTATTACGGTCCCATCCCTGAATCCCTCCTACCTAATCACCCGAATCGACAGCAGCTTAGCCCCTGGTATTTGCTGCCACAGCAGCATCGCCCGGTCACGCATCTGCAGCAGCAAGCACTAACCGTAGATGTCACACAAGAAGCTGCGGAATGGAAGATTCATGTTCGTTCGGATCAACGTGAGGATGTGATGATGCAGCTAACCTTTATTCTGGGAGCGGAAGGCTGTATCCAAGGTACTGATATCGAAAATATAGGCGAAAGCAGATATGTACTGAAAAGCGGATCTCTTACTTATCATACCGAAGGAAGTGCATTTGAAATTTCATCGGGCTCTTACGAGCATTGGCTGCCAGATATTCGCAATGACTATCATCCGGCTGGCTGCCAATATGTACATATCAATCTGTTGACCCCGGTGGACCGGATTTTCACCATTCGCTTGCTATAAACATATCTCATCTGCATAACGTAAGGAGAGAAGAAAACAATGGGAAACGCTGACACAAGAAATAAACCGGTCACAGCCATCATTGTAGGCGCCGGACATCGAAGTTTGATTTATGCCTCTTATGCGGAAAAACATCCCGACCAGCTACAAATCACAGGAGTCGTAGAGCCCGATCCCTTACGAAGAAGCTTAACAGCAAAGCGTTTTAATATCCCTGACCTTTGTTGCTTCGAAACAGTAGAGCAGCTCGTGCAAGGCTCTATAATTGCGGATGCTGCTATTAATGGAACCATGGACGAGCTCCATGTCCAAACAACGATTCCACTTTTGAAAGCAGGCTACGACATTCTTTTGGAAAAACCAATTGCGATCTCGGAGCACGAAATGCTGAAGCTGGTTCAAGCAGCCAATCATTATAGCCGCAGGGTGATGATTTGCCATGTGCTGCGTTACGCTCCCTTCTACTCGGAGATTCGTAAAACGGTTGCCGCTGGCGAAATCGGCACCATCGTGAATATTCAAACAGCTGAGCATGTCAGTTATCACCATATGGCCGTATCTTATATACGAGGAAAATGGAATTCATTGGAGAACTGCAAATCATCTATGCTTATGGCAAAATGCTCACATGATATGGATGTCATCTCATGGATGTCAGGAGCTCAACCGGTAAAAGTTAGCAGCTTCGGTAGTCTGACACAATTTAAGCCAGAAAATGCGCCGGAAGGATCTGGATATCGCTGCCTTGAAGATTGCAAGATTGAAGCGGCCTGTACCTATTCGGCACGTAAACATTATATCGAACAAGGCCGTTGGGGCTCTTATGTTTGGAACAATGATCACCTCGGCATTAACCCGACGGATGAGGAAAAAATAAGCCTTTTACGTACAAGCAGCCCCTATGGGCGCTGTGTCTGGCATTGTGATAACGATGTCGTCGACCACCAATCAGTAATCATCGAATTCGAGGATGGCTGTACAGCGACACATAATATGATTGGGGCTACGTCCAGACCTTGCCGTACCCTACATATTATCGGCACAAAGGGAGAAATCCAGGGCGTTCTGGAGGATGGATATTTCGTGATCAGACATCCAGATGCCCGTGTAGGCCATGAGTACTCGGAGAAACGAATTTCTGTCCATGTAACTAATGATAGCCATGGCGGTGGGGATTGGTTGCTTGTCGAGGATTTCGTGAGCATGATGCGAGGAGAAGCGCCTTCCATTTCCTCCACATCGCTGGAGAAGTCTATTCGTGGACATCAGATCGGTTTTGCGGCAGATATCTCACGCCTTGAAGGCAGAATCGTGAATATCACTAACCCGTAAATGCAGGGTTCAAGCGGCTCTATCCTACAGTACGGAGAGTAGCCCCAAGTGGCAGTTATAAGAAAAACCCGGCCGAAGGCCAGGTCCTTGTCTAAACTCATACATGTGTACGCTCCCGAGGACATGGGTATGGGGTTCCGGTCGCTGTTGAAGTTCGTGTTCCTTGAATTTTTGGCTTCCAGCGGTTGGAACACGAGCTTCAAAGGCGAACGCTTCGCTCCTCCACCCCATACCCATGTCCTCTTTCATTTTTTTGGTGCTGCCTCCCACTTCTTACCCCAAGGTCTTCGATCTTGTATTTATAACCGTGGACCCCCTTGTAGTACTACGGATACATGCCTCCTCCGCAGCTCTCACAGGTGAATTGGGGAGGCACTGTAGGATCTCCTGCATCCATGATGACAAAACTAAGTTGCCTCACGCAAAAAAACCATCCCTCTTTACCGAAAGCAAAGAGGGATGGTTGGGGCGGCAATAAGCACGCCATATAAGGAAGGCTATCGAATATAAAGCTGCCGAGCCAAGCTTATTGCTGTAAAGTCTTCACAAGACGCTTCGCTTCGCCATTAGGTGTTGTAATTGTTTCATACAATTTAATGGTAAGCGGATATTCCTGCTGTTCTGTTTTGATATTGTTAATTTGAATGGTTTGCTCACCGCTAATCAGCATATCATTTCCACTGAAAGGAACGGACTGGGAGCCGAGCGTACGGCCAAGCCCATCAACAAGCTCAATGGTGAATTTGGAGAAATTCGCATCGACAACCACATCCTCGACACGCTCAACCGTTAAGTTCAGCTTCAGCTTGTACGAATAGGTAACAGGTATGCCTGCATTCGTATATGCAGACATCGTCCAGTCATTCAACTTTACATCGAATGGATAGAAGCTCATGAGTTCGCTATCCTCTACAACTGCCTGCACAGCTGTCTGGAATCCACCAATAGTGGTGCTATAAGGTGCTGTGGTTTTGCTGTCCAATAGTTTCATTCCTAGACTATCGCCTTTCTCGGAGGCAGGAACCATATAGGAATAGCTCACTACGTAGCCAAGGTGTGGCATAAGCTCAGCGGCAACAGCCGATTGTCTAGTGCCTGAATAGCTGGCTCCATCACTGCCGATTAACTCCGTTTGGAATTCAGGTAGTGTTACTGTTTCACCGCTTGTATTTTGCAGCCTGAATTTAGCAACTACACTTTTAAAGCCCGATCCCGGGTTCTCATGCATATGCAGCTCCATCAAGGAAACCTGGGTGCCCAAATCCAAGAGACGATTTAACGGATCTACCGGAATCGTTGTACCCATCGCATAGGCTGGCAGCAGTTGAACTGGCGAGCTCACTGCTGTAGGAACGCCAATCTTCAGGAGACCCATATCAAACGTTGGGTTGGTCGATTGACCAGCCGATGCTGCACTGCCAGCAGCACCCGCCGCAGCTCCAGCCACCACGAAGGTTTCTTTGGTCATGAGCAACAAGCTTTGCAAATCTATATCTTGATCCGTAGGGATAATATATTGGATATATTTCTGGTCTCCTGCCGCTAAAGTAAGAGGATTCGAATCGGCAGGTTTACCTGTATATAAAAGCTCACCTGCTTTACCGTCAAGCCGGAATTCCGGTAAGGCTTCGCCTGCTGTTCCTGGATTCTCAGCCAATAGCGTAATGACTTGGATATGCGCGCCTTTATCATCTGTTTGTTTGGTTAAGCTCGAAGGGGTAAACCTAATCGGCGATGGAGATTCAGGTATCGTGAAAGTGTCTCCCCACGCTTTGACAAAAGCAGGATCTGTAATGTCCGGCTTCGCGCTATTCCATACATTGGTTACAGGGATCGTAAGTACATAGGTTTCTGCCTTGGGGTACACATACTCATCCACTTCGACAAAAGAAACGTCCGTCACTGTTACATCGCCTGGACGGTCTAACGTAACCATCCCAGTTAATTCTACTTTCTCCATAGCCAGCATTGACTTGGGATTCGCCGCGCTAGTCGTAAGCTTGTATTCACTACCATCGGAGGTCTTCACCCGAATTTCATAGTCAGGAACGCGTTTGAGCAAGGTGGTTTGATTTTGTAGGCGAACAACCGCTCCTATGCTTGTAACATTGCCTGATTTGCTGATGGACATGCTTTTAATATTGGCTTGGATGGATTCTGTCAATGGATAGGTAGCAGCTTCTACGGCTTGCCCTGCGATAGCTACAACCTGCACCGGATTGCCATCCGCTAATGCCACGGCAGGGATAGCTGAGAGAGCGAGCGAGAGTGACAGCAGAGTGCCTCCTAAAGCTGACTTCCAATTGTAAGGTACCGTTTTAATGGTTTTTAAAGTTTTCATGTTGTTATAGCCTCCTAAAAGTTTTCGTAGAAAACCTACCTCGTAAGCTCTACTTGGTTTTCGTTATTTTCCTTAAGTACATGCTGCCTTTATTTCGCTACTTCGACCTTTTGCCCATCTTTCAATTGATGCTGTCCAGAAACGACGATAGATTCTTCTGCTTTCAGGCCTTCCACTACTTCCTGGAACGCATCCTTGATGCGCCCGATCTTAATTTTACGCTTCTCGACCTGGTCGCCATTGAGAATAAAGACGAATGCATCGCTGCCCTCTCTCACAATACTAAGGCTAGGAACGGCAAGCGCCTGTTCCTCCTCCGGACTGGTCAACTGTAGTTGGACACGGGTTCCAGGCTTAAAGGAGCCATCAGGATTCGCTACATCCAGCTCAATGGGATACGCTTTGGTTGTATCATTCATCTGGCTTGCAAGGAACGTTATTTTAGCGGTCTGCTTATTCGCGGGATTATCTGCACTATAAAAGATAAGCTCCTGCTTGCTGCCCACCAGCTTGACGGAGTTTTCCGTCAGATCGGCTTTGATCTTAATTGGATCCAGCTGTTGAACCAAACCAATCTTGGCAGAGGGTGAGACATTCATGCCTACTTCTGCACTCATATCCGTTAACACACCCGTGATTGGTGCTTTAACCTCGTAGTTGGCAACTGTATTACCGGCATCCTGTAAGCTGATCCGGGCAGTAGCCAGCTGTGATTCCTGCGAGGCGACTGGATTGGTTTTATCTAAAGCATCAATTTTGTTTTGGACCGATTGCACATCCAGGCGGGCATTATTCAACTGAGTCTCTACTTGATCCACCTGGCGTTTAGTAACGGTTCCTGCCTCAAAATCATTTCGCACCTTATTGTATTCCTGCTGGATACTATTTACCTGCTCATTGACCTTAACAAGTGAGCTTTCCAGATCGATCCTGCTATTGTTCTGGTTCTCAATGGACTGGCGTAAGCTTTCTTCCGCGCTTTTAAGCGATTGCTCCACCTTCTGCACCTGCAGCTGTGCATCCCGTGAATCAAGCCGGGCGATCACCTCGCCCTGCTGGACCGATTCCCCTTTCCTTTTTAGTACCTGCAGCACCTGTCCGCCGGTTTTGGGCAGCACATCAATTTGCACCGCTGCGCTGACCTCTGCCACCTGCTCCTTAGGCTCGCTCATACTATGCTGCGTAATGGTCGCCACCTTAATCGGCCTATTCTGCAGATTAGCAACCGCTGATGACTGCTCGGGCGGAGGCGCCGAGCAGCCAACGGCTACGACTGTGGCAGCCAGAATAATAGCGGCGGTCCGCAAACCGCTTACCAATCTATTAGCTGTCTTTTCATTGTTCATATTGGTTGTCCCCCTATCCTTCTAAAGTTTTACTGGCTTTGGGCTTCCGGCTTAACCATTGGCCCGAACGGTTTTTCATCGCTTCGATCAATTCATATACAACAGGCACAACGACAAGCGTCAACAAGGTGGAGGTCGTCAATCCTCCGATTACAACTACTGCCAGCCCTTTGGAGATCAAGGTGCCTTTAGTAAATCCAAGCGCTAACGGCATCATCGCCATAATCGTAGCGCCAGCCGTCATAATAATAGGCCTCAACCGGACAATACCAGCCTCAACCAAAGCATGACGTACCGTGTAGCCTTCGTTGCGCAACTGCTGGGCACGGTCTATGAGCACGATCGCGTTGGTAACAACGATACCGATCAGCATCATAAAACCGATCATCGAAGTGACATCAAGCGCCTGCCTGGTAATAAGCAAGCCCAGCAAGCCACCAATGGCCGCAAGTGGCAAGGAGAACAATATCGCAAACGGCGCACTTGCATTACCAAATGCCAGTACCATGACTAGGTAGACAACTGCGATAGCTACAGCCATCGCCACGAATAGCTGCCTGAAGCTTTCGTTAATATCTGCACTTACCCCTTTCACTTCACGGTTTATACCATCCGGTAAAGCAACCTGGCCTAATTCGGTAGTAATTTTAGCGCTAACCGCCGACTTGTTCACGGCATCGATTTTGGCAGTTATACTCAAAACCTGCTCCCTGCTTTCACGATGTAGTGATAGAGGCGCTTCAACCTCTGTCAGCTTCGCAACCTCATTCAAATAGATCGTTGTATTTGTGGCTGTTTTCAACGGGATCTTCCCGATCTTCTCAATCGAATCTTTGTCCGCCTTCGTCAACTGGACGGTTGTGGTATACGTGATATTATCAAATTGGATATCGCCAAGCTGCTCTTTGGTGATCCAGCTACGCGCCGTATCACGGATTTGTGATGTGCTTAGCCCAAAAGTACGGGCTTTGCTCTGGTCGACGGTAATCTGTAGCTGAGTTTTGGAATCACTAAGCGAATCCTCTACCTCACTAAGCTCCGGATAATTCTCTAATTTCTGTTTGATCACAATAGCTGCTTCTTCCAATAAGAGCTGGTTATCGCCTTTTAAGGAATAAGTGAAGTCTGTTGAGGAAATCCCGCCACCACCGCCTGCTAATGACTTAGGTGTCACCTCTGAGCCTTTGGGAAGCTCGTATAAAATAATTTCCTTGTAGTCTTTTTTCACCTGATCCGGGTCTGCCGTTTCATTAACCTCTGTATAAATCTCGGCCATATTGGATACTTGGTCTTCACCACCGCTATATCCAACAAAGGCTTCTACGAAGGTGAATAATGGATTGCCCGACTCATCTTTAGCTTCTTGCATAATCTTTTCGATTTCCTTGGAAATCTGATCCGTTCCATTAATGGAAGTTTCATTAGGAAGCTTAATGGAAAAACTCATTTGCCGCTCCGAGCTGCCGCTTGGAATAAAGCTCACAGCCAGATTCGGCACAATAGCCGCGATCGATACGACAAAGATCAATGCTGAAAGAATAAGGGTCTTCACCCGATTGGACAAACACCATTTCAAAACCTTTTCATATAACGACATCAATCTGCCTTGCTTGCCTTCCTCATGGTGGGTGATCTTACTGTTCAAAACAAGCAGCTTGGCCATCATTGGGATGACCGTCAAGGCCACCAGCAGTGATGCTAGCATCGCACAAGCAACTGTAATCGCGAACGGGCGGAACAACTCTCCGACGATCCCGCTAACCATCCCGATTGGAGCAAACACCCCAACTGTCGCGAGCGTTGACGAAGTAATCGCCATGGATACCTGCTTAGTAGCCAGCTTAATGACCGATTCATTCCGTTCCTGTGCTTTTTGCAAAGATGCATATATATTCTCAATAACAACGATACTATCATCGACGACCCGACCGACTGCAATAAATATGCCACCAAGCGTCATCGTGTTTAATGTGATGCCAAATTGCGAAATGACGAGTAGCGTAATCATAATCGACAAGGGTATCGAAACCAGAACGATCATAGTCATTCGGACATTACGTAAAAAGACTAGAATCATCAAGGAAGCCAGAATTGCCCCCATTATTCCTTCCTTCAGCATGCCATTGATCGATTCTTTAACTAGGTCGGCGCTGTTATAGACCGTTTTGAAGGTAATACCTGGCAAGGTCGTTTGCCAATTCTCAATCAGCTTATCGGTTTCATCCGAGAAATCAACTGCATTGGCATTGCTCGTTTTATATAAATGAATACCAAGGGCTGGCTTACCATCCAAACGCGCGATAAACTCGGATTCGGTCACCGCCTTTACCTTAGCGACCTGCTTGAGCTGCAAGGTACTGCCATTGCCTGCGGCAATTTCCATATTCTCAAGGTTATACAAGCTGTCAATATTGCCCGTTACGCGAGCCACCTTCGTGTTACCGTTAAATTCAACCGTGCCGATGGCTCCGTTAGTTAACGTGTTTCGTAAGGAGGTGCTCAATTGAGTAGGCGTCAATCCGAAGCTGGTGAGAGCATCGGCATCCAGCTCGATATCAAGTGATGTTTCTCTGGAGCCAATCGAATCTATATGGTCAATGCCATGAATGGAAAGCAAGCCAGGTTCGATTTGATCCTCATACATCTTATCCAGCTCTGTCTGGCTCATTCCGCTTTCGGCATATACCGCCAAATAATAAGCAGGGATGGAGGCAAAGCCGAAGGTTGAGGCTTTCGGCCTAGCCGCAGAATCTGGCAGCCTTACTTCTTGAATGAGGCTTTCAACCTCCTGCTTCTTCTTATCAATGTCAACACTTTGCTCGAATTGAACGATAACCGTGGATATATTATCGCTCGAAGTGGAGGTCATCGTGTCCAAGCCTTCAATATTGGATATTTTGTCCTCAATAGGCTTCGTTACTTCCCTCATTACATCTGTAGGGGAAGCTGGATAGGAAGTGCTAATCAGTACTACCGGAAATGAAATATTCGGCATATTTTCCACCTTGATCGTGAATGCCGAGTAGATCCCTCCTCCCAAAAGCAAAGCGACAATAATGAAAATCGCTGCTACATTTTTCATGGAGAAGTTAGTAAATTGGTTCATGAGTTCCCCTCCTTCGATTTATTCATAACGTAACCCATCTATCTTGGTGACGACATACTAAATTGGCTGAATGGTTTCAGCTGGTCGTTTAAGCATTCATTAGGAAATTTCTTTAGCAAGCCTTTCCAAGTATTTGCATTTAAGCATACAGAACCAATATGAACTCAATATGAACAAAAATTTAATTAACCCCCTCAGATGTTTCCTGCCTATATAATGGAATAGCGATTTTCGACAACCAAGAAGAATCCATCCCAAATGAAAGCAAAAGAACCTCTTCATCCTCTATAGAAGGGGTGGAGGTTCTTTTTTTGTCTTGCCTATACGGCAGCACATATCATCCCTAAAGGGTTGGAAAATCGGAAGGTACGCTCGGCAACGTGACTGTCAGGATCGAGCCTTCACCAGATGCACTCTGCAAAGTGATCCGCCCTTTGTGCAGCAGCACAATTTTATTAACAATGGCAAGCCCAAGCCCACTCCCGCTTTGTTCCCCTGTGCGAGACCTGTCTGCCTTGTAGAACCGCTCGAAGATTCGCCCTTGGTCCTCCTTGGAAATGCCTATGCCTTGGTCGGCGATGCTTACAATAACCTCATTAATGGTTCGCTTGACGTCAATCCGAATCGTCGCATGCTTAGGCGAAAACTTGATGCTGTTGCCAATCAGGTTGATCCAGACCTGGTTTAACAAGTCTTCATCGGCGCTAATTTTGATGCTGGCCATCGCCAATTCAAATTCGATCTCTTTGGCTGACCATTGCGGCTCACAAGACACGATGACGCGGCGGATCTGTTCATCCAAATCGTAGGTATGCGGCTGGTACGGATGATGCTCCGACTCCAGTGAAGCAAGCTTAAGCAAATTCTCGCTCATACGGGAAAGCCGCTCGCTTTCCGATTGAATAATATCAAGATAGTGGATGCGCTCTTCCTCCGTCATCAGCCTATTGCGAAGCACCTTGGAGAACCCAGATATCGAAGTCAATGGAGTCTGGATTTCATGGGAGACATTGGATACAAAATCCTGCCGCATCTGCTCCAGCTGCTTCAAGCTGCGAGCCATTTCTCTAAAGCTTAGTGCCAACACACCCAGCTCATCCTTACGCTTTATCAGCTTCCAGTCCATATTAAAATCACCCTTGGACATCCTTCTAGTGGCATCCGTCATTTCCCTTAATGGTCTGACCACATAACGTGCAGCTACGAAAATAAATAAGCTCCCCATAAATAAAGTAAGCAACAGCGACGTAAAGATCTCTTTTTGCAGAATGCCTTCCCTGTTGCCCTTTTGAAAAAACATCGCAAAGCGTTCTTCATTCATCACAAAAGGAATACCCACTACAATCTTATCCGGAAAACCGATTACACTGCGATATGTATTTCCATTCAGAACCTGGCTGATTTCCTGATGAGAGAGTTGAACCTCTTCCTTTGGTGCGGAAGCTCCGTGTACGGTCCTATTTTGTTCTCCGTCATACAAGCTGATGTAATAGTTTGTTAACAATCCTGAGCTTTTCAAATACTCTGATTTAATCTCACTGCTTAGTAACGTATACATCTGCACAATTTCCCGTCCGTCATTGTCCATCTCATCCTGCACTTCTGCCCGAACCAGATTGAAATAGAAAAAGCTTGTTAAAAAAAACGACGACACCAAGCCAAATATGACCGCCGCCAAAAAAGTAAGCACCACTCGAACATACAAGGTTTTGATCATGGCTTAACCTCAAGCTTATAGCCTAACCCACGGATCGTTACAATCGCAAAGCTCGAATCCGTTTCGGGAAACCGCTCCCTGAGCCTTTTGACATGAACATCTACAGTCCGGTCGTCGCCTTCATAATCCATCCCCCAGATTTGTTCGATCAGCTGGTTGCGTGTAAAAATTTGATTGGGATGGCTGAATAGCTTGAACAACAGCTCAAACTCTTTTAAAGGCAGTGTGATCCGCTCTCCGTTTTTAATCACCTCAAAGCTTTGCCGATTCAGCTCGACATCTCCAAATTGCACCTTTTGGGAAGCCTCGATGCGGTACCGCTTCATTAATGCCTTCACTCGCACGACCAATTCCTCAGGGTCAAAGGGCTTCACCAAATAATCGTCCGTCCCCAGTTGGAAGCCTTTTACCTTCTGCCCGGTCTCGCCTTTGGCAGTTACTATTAGCAATGGCAGATCTGGAAATTGGTTGCGCAGCTCAATGCACAAATCCCAACCATCCATCTGCGGCATCATAATATCAAGAATAACGAGGTCAATGCGGGTACGCTCTATCTTATGCAAAGCTTCCACACCATTCTCGGCCTCCACCACCTCAAAGCCTTCCTGCTGCATATAAACCTTCATTAATTCACGGATATGAAGTTCATCATCGACGATCATAATGGTTGCCATGCTTTAACCCTCCATCCATACTGCAAGCCAGCTCCAACCCGTACTTGATTGATGATCTATTATAACATGACAAACAGGTTAAATTAAGTTTAGGCATAAAGCAGTCTTGGACAAAAGAAAAATCAGTCTAGGTAAAAGAAATAACTTCTTCTTGAAAATCATACGGATATTAGATATAGTTAGCATGTAAATTATTTTCATTTTAATATTAATATTAAGTAAATTATTTTCATTTTTTCTTATAAAGAGGGTTATCTATTATGCCAGGAATCATCAGTGCCATCCAAGAGCAAATAACGGTAATGAGCCGCAAAGAAAAGCTATTGGCCGCCTATATCATTGAGCATGCTCCCAGCATCGCCCAAATGGGCATCACCAAATTGGCTGAGGCGTCCGGCAGCAGTACCGCTACGATTTCACGCTTTTGCAAAATTTTTCATTTTGCTGGTTTTACCGAGTTTAAAATTAAGCTGGCCGCTGAGTTGGCCCGACCGCCTGATGCACAGTCCTACCAAGACATTATCGCAGGCAACTCACTTACCAATATTGTAACAGCCATGGAAGCCAACCACCTGCGCTCGATCACCGATACGACCCGATTGCTCGATATGAAGCAGCTTCAGCTAGCCATAGACGCCTTAGCCACAGCAAGGCAGATTGACCTGTATGGCGTAGCTACATCTGGACTAGTAGCGCAGGATTTTTATCAAAAGCTCGTACGGCTTGGCAAGCGCAGTGTCGCTTTTTCCGACCCCCATATGCAGGTTACCTCTGCTTCGAGCCTAACCATGGGCGATGTCGCAATTGGTATTTCTTATTCAGGGGAAACTGCGGAAACGATCGCTGCCTTAAAGTGTGCGTCCGAGAACGGTGCCACCACTATTTCACTCACCAAATTCGGTAGCCACACCCTTTCCTCGCTTGCCGATATATGCTTGTTCACTTCAACACTTGAGGAAGGTATGCGCCGCGGGGACATGGCTTCACGCATTGCCCAACTGCATGTAATCGACATTTTATTTGTTGGCTTGCTCAGCCAACAGTTTGGTGAGTTGGTTCCCCGCTTGGAAAATTCATTTCATATGGTCAAAAAATACCGTTAAGAACAGGAGCTGTCTCATGAATTTATTAACCTTCGACTCTCATCAAAAGCTCCACGAATCCGGTGCCGGCATCATTACCGGTTTGGTACAAACAAATCCACGCGCTATTCTCGGGCTTGCTACAGGAGGGACCCCCGTGGGAATTTACCAAGAAATTGTGAAAAGCTTCCAACAAGGGATCGTTCGTTTCCAAGATACAACTACTTTCAACCTCGATGAGTATGTCGGATTGCCTGAGCAGCATGAGCAAAGCTACCGCAGCTATATGAATACTCATCTGTTCGACTTTATCGATTTACCGCGCAGCCAAGCGCATATTCCCGATGGGAACGCGCCTGACCTGGTAGCAGAATGCCAAAGCTACGATCGCCTGCTTGATCAAGCGGGGCAAATCGACCTGCAGGTGCTCGGTCTCGGGCACAATGGGCATATTGGCTTCAACGAGCCCGACCATGCCTTAATCAGCGGTACTCATATTGTAGAGCTACGCGAGGAAACCCGGCAGGCGAATGCGCGGTATTTTGGATCGCTTGGTGAAGTACCGACTCATGCTTTAACTATGGGTGTAGGCACTATACTAAAAGCCAAAATGATCCTCCTCATCGTAAAGGGCCAAGATAAAGCCGAGATCATCCACCGTGCCTTAACCGGCCCGATCACAACGGATTGCCCTGCATCACTGCTGCAAACACATCCACACTTAGTCGTACTTCTAGATTCCGAAGCGGGGAGCTTACTCCAATGAACACTATAACGTTGAACACCAATCCGAAAACAACATTCTTATATAACGCCAATATTGTAACTGCCGATACGACATTGATGAATGGCTGGATTTATTGGGTGGATGGCCGTATCGAAGCAATGGGAACCCAAGCGACTTTCGAGGCGGCGTTTGGGAAATTAAATGATGCACTCACAGAAAAAATCGATGGTGCAGGTGGCTGGGTACTCCCTGGTTTTATAGATGTGCATGTCCATGGCGGCTATGGGCACGACTTTATGGATGCCGATGCAGCCGAGCTGGATATCATTACGCGGTTTCACGCGATGCACGGCACCTCCACAATGCTAGCCACAACCGTTACGGCGCCGAAAACAGAGTTGGATCTGGTGCTTAAGCGTGTTACTGCTTACCGCAAGCAAGCCGCCATGCCTTTCGCCCAGATCCTCGGCGTGCATCTAGAGGGACCCTTTATCAGCGACCAATGGTGCGGAGCCCAAAACCCGTCGCATATTGTAGCCCCACAGCTGGCGTGGCTTGCCGATTGGACGGATCGGTTCCCTGGAACGATCCGTATGCAGACTCTCGCGCCTGAGACCGAAGGTGCGCTTGCTTATATAACAGCGCTAACCCAGCAGGGGATCATAGCTGCGCTTGGCCATACCGATGCTACCTATGCGCAAGTTGAAGCTGCTGTACAGCATGGTCTAAGCCATGCTGTACATACCTTCAACGCGATGCGTGGGCTGCATCACCGGGAACCAGGCACTGTCGGTGCCGTTATGGGCAATCCGGCGATTATGGCCGAGGTGATCGCTGACGGCCATCATGTGCATCCGGCAGCCATCAGTTTACTTGCGCAAGCCAAAGGGCCCGAGGGTATGCTTCTCATCACCGATGCGATGTCAGCCGCAGGCCTAGGCGACGGCGAATTCGAGCTCGGCGGGCTCTCCGTTATCGTTCGCGACGGAGTCGCGCGCCTCAAGGAAGGCGACAGCCTTGCCGGCAGCACCTTAACGATGATCGCTGCCTTGCGCTTTGCCGTGCTCAACGCTGGCATCCGCATCGAGCATGCCAGCCGCATGGCGAGCGCCAACCCCGCCAGACAGCTCGGCATTGAGGGAACCACTGGTTCCCTCATGCCTGGCCTCCAGGCGGATGTATTGCTGCTCAATGCGCAGCTGGAGCTCGAGCATGTTTGGATTGGCGGTCGATCTATCCGCTAATCTCGCCTTTAGGCAGGTGTGCTGCTGGTCGAAGCGCAGCTAAAATTTGAGCATGTTTTGGATTGACGGTTAGCTGTTTCATTCATCCAACACCAATAGCGTGCCTGTGCACGCTATTGGTGTTATTACGTTAATCATAAACAAAATACGTTAACCATAAACAAAAAGAGTCTTTCTAGATTTTCATCCAGAAAGACTCTTCATACTTGTGCTTGGCAATGTCCTACTCTCCCAGAACCCTGCGGTTCAAGTACCATTGGCGCTAGAGGGCTTAACGGTCGTGTTCGAGATGGGAACGTGTGGTTCCCCTCTGCCATCATCACCAAACGGTTGCTTTCGTTAGAAAGCTCATGTAACAAACTCATCTGCCTGCCTCGCAACTAAATAGCTGCAATGGCCTGCCTAAAGGCTTGCATCCAAGGTTTGTACCTTGAAAACTAGATCCGAAACCAACAACTCTGCGTCGAGCAACGCACCCCCTTTAGCTTGCACTTCAGGGGGGACTTCCTTTGGATAAGCCCTCGACCGATTAGTATCCGTCAGCTCCATGCCTTGCGGCACTTCCACCCCGGACCTATCTACCTCATCGTCTATAAGGGGTCTTACTAATTGGGAAATCTCATCTTGAGGGGGGCTTCGCGCTTAGATGCTT
>NZ_JAAOIW010000020.1 GCF_011440305.1 Paenibacillus agricola
TTCAACGATAGCCACGGCAATGAAATCCGTGTCGTAACGAATCTCATGCATCTTTCAGCCGAACAAATTGCTGGCATGTACAAGTCACGTTGGGGCATTGAAGTTTTCTTTCGATGGATCAAGCAAAATCTGAATGTGCCTGTCTTGTTTGGTACCACGAAGAATGCCGTATTTAACCAGCTGTTTGCTGCACTGATGACCTATGTGGTCTTGAGATGGTTATATAATTCTTCAAAAACTTTCGTTATTTCTTGCAAAATCATACCCATCATCCGTTTCACTGAACAAGTTCAGCAAAACCAGTTACAGCTTGAATGGCTCAGAGCCTCTATTCAAGTATTGGAGAAGCACTCTTATTTGTGGAATCGCTAAAATCCAGTATCTGGTTGATCAACAGGCGTGTACCACGGGTTATAATATTCTCACCCATCTGCCCGGGCTCGACGTGAAAACCTGCACTTCGTAGTTCATCGAACAACTCCGAATGAATGAAATGAACCTGTCGAAGGTTGGGTTGAATCGGGTTTTGAGCAACTCGTGAACGATGCTTTACAGTCTTTCCCATGTGTGCGTCGTCTTCCACCCCCAGACCAGCAAGAAGCCTAATGACCTCCACAGTCTCTTTGCTAAAAGTATGCGTTGCACTACGGCTGACTGACACAACTTCTCCAACTTGAGTTTCAAGGTTACCAAATAACGGGACAATGCAGATTTAGTCCTGGACTGTCCCGTTTCTTTTTGTTTGATTAATTATATGAAGTCCAATAGACAGGTTCCAAATGTTAACGGGATTGCTGAAGCATTGGAGGTCCAATAATCAGAGTGTCATTCTGCTCGGCCAGTCGCCCAATCTCCTCGAGTGAATGTCGGCTGATTTCAGGGAAGAAATCGTCAATACCGCCAGGTGCGAAGGTGAAGAGGATACGTCCCATTTCGGATCGGACGTTAGCCCACGCATGAGGTACGCCACGAGGAACCACGACGCTCGTTCCGGGAGTAGCTTCAAATTCCTCCTCTCCACATTGGAAACGGAAAGTTCCTTCAAGAATCTCGAATATCTCTTCCCGTTCCTTATGAATATGCTTCGGAGGACCAATCAAAGCCGGTACACGCGCTTCAACGACAGTTATCGCTCCTCCAACTTGATTGCTGTGGATGCGAATGGCCATTTGTTCGCCCGGCATCGTATCGAACCATTCGAGATCCTTCGCGAAAGTAACGGCTGCTCCGGTTACGGCTTTATTTGTCTGTTCCATCTTTCATTCTCCTTTACTCTATCCGTTTTTTTCTACAAGCATGAGATATAAATGCTAGGTAATGCTTTCCCGTTTATCCGTTTAAGATCTAAGCTAAATTAGTCAAATGGACACGAACAATCGGCAAAAAGTGACTCTGGATCGCTTCGTCTCTAAGACCGTTTGAATGCCTTCAGCCAGTACGGGCGTTCTGCTGCCTTAGCATTTCTTCTATATTGCAAACCTTAAACCTATCAGTTGTTCACTAAGGCTCCAGAGTCGATCGGCCGCCTCGGGGTCGACCGCATATGGCATCACGCCGGAGTCCGTTAATGTCGAATTGTTGTCCAAATGAAATTCGGACTCAGCGTCTTGTCCCAGAGGGGCGATATCGCAGTTCTCGCAATAGACGCCGCCCATATTTTCAAGCTGTGGGTTCGTCGCACACCATACGCTGGTAGCAGCCCCTTGCCCTACCGTCTTAAGATTTTTCGCCGGGTCGAGGACCGGCTGCCCGTTCTCATCGATGACACCCGCCGTATGCAGTTCCTCCTTCGAAAGATGTTTTTCGAGACCGGTGCCAACGATGCTGCCCGGATGAAGGGAAAAGGCGCGTACGCCATCGGCCTGGCCACGTTTGTCGAGCGCGACCGAGAAGAGAATGTTGGCCGTCTTCGACTGACCATAGCCCGCCCAGCGGTCATAGTTGCGTCGTTCGAAATTGGGATCATTGAACACGACAGGGGAAAAGTGATGCCCCCAAGACGAAACTAAGACTACCCGTGCGCCGTGCGCCTTGCGCAGCGCGGGCCAAAGCCGCGCTACAAGCTGGAAATGGCCCAGATGGTTCGTAGCAAATTGCGATTCATATCCTCGCGAATCGCGTGTCAGGGGAGATGCCATAATGCCTGCGCTGTTAACTAGCATGTGCAGCGGCTGGCCGGAGGCAAGAAACTTCTCTGCAAAGGCATCGATCGAGGTAGGGTCTAGCAAGTCCATCACTTCAATTTCGATGCCGTCGATGTCCGCAAGCGCGGTCTCGGCTTTGTTTCGATCACGCGTCGGGACTATGACCTTGGCGCCAGCAGAACGTAACACACGCGCGGTCTCAAGACCAAGTCCGGAATAGCCACCGGTGACGATGGCAATTTTGCCGGATAGGTCGATACCCTTGATAATGTCTTCGGCTGTCGAGGAAGCTCCAAAGCCGGAACCGATAGGTGTTTGGTTAGTAGTCATAAAAAAGATCTCCTTTAAATGTTTTTATGAAAAATATAACTTAATTTTTATAGAGCTGATTAAATGTTTATTTGGAGAGTCCCGGAATTGATCCAATGTGCAAGAGATCCTCGCTAACGGTCCAAAGCATTTCGGCCGCTGTTTGATCGATGGCCCATTCACGTACGCCAGTCATAAGCTTGCTATCCGCAGGAACAATAGCCGCGATGTCGCAGTTCTCACAGTAAACTCCGCCTTTTCCCTCTAACAACGGACTCACTGCGCACCAAATGGATGTGGCAGCGCCTTGCTCGGCAGATTTGAAGCCTTCGGGAGATATGAATTCGCTGTTTTCTCCTCGGCGAACACCCCAGGCAGCTAATTCCTCATCGGTCAGGTGACGAGTCAAACCGGTGAGAATAGCGCCGGGATTGACGGCAAACGCGCGAATACCGTGCTCTTTGCCCCGTTTATCAAGTTCGACCGCGAAGAGTGAGCATGCGGTCTTCGATTCTCCATAGGAGATGTCCTTGTCATATGGCCTCTTGGTGAAATTCAAATCGCTTAAATCGATCGGCCCTAACATGTGGCTGATCGAAGAAAGTGTGATTACTCGGGAATTTCCGGATTTTATTAACGCTTCCCATAGCCTAGCCGTCAGTTGAAAATGCCCTAAATGATTCGTCGCGAAGTGGGTATCGAATCCACGAGCGTCTTTAATCACCGGGGGGTTTGCAACGCCTGCATTATTTATAAGAATATCAAGCGCCCGGTTGGACTTCAGAATATCGGCGGCGAACTGATCAATGGATTTAGGATCGGCGAGGTCGAGGTGAATGACCTCGACGTTTTTCATTGTCGAGAGCTTGTCTTGTGCCTTATTAATGTCGCGTGCACCTACGATGACGGTGGCTCCTGCATTGGACAGAACTCGCGTCGTTTCTAATCCAATACCTCCATGACCGCCTGTTACTATCGCAACTTTTCCTCGGAGGTCGCGGCCGGCAAGTGCTTCTTGGGCGGTTGTTTGCGGCCCGAATGCCGAATGTAAAGGTTTTTGGGCTGATGTCATCCTAACAGGTCTCCTTATTTACAATTTAGACAAAAAACTTATTTTGTCTATTCGTATATATTATACGACTAGACAAAGTTTGTAAAGTGTATAATAATAAATTCATAGACGATAAAAAGAAGCTTCATATTCTATCCGTTGCGTTGGACATGTTCTTCAAGTATGGCTATAAGCGAGTGTCAATGAATGAAATAGCAGAGGCTGCCGGTATTTCGCGTGCGGGTCTCTATTTGCACTTTAAGAGCAAGGAGGAGGTTTTTAATGCAACGATTCTACATTATGGCGACTCTCTTCTTGAAGAAATAGTGGCAGGGCTTTCTTCCAAGAAAATGCCCGAAGACAAGATTTTATATGCGTTCGAAGTGTGGTCTATAAACAATTTCGATCAATCGTTGAACTCGCCGGAAGTAAAAGAAATGCAGAGAAATTGGCGCATCTTTTAACAAGCGCATCGCGCGGGTTCAAAATTGTCGCCAGAAACTCGTTGGAGCTTCGCCAAATGGTTGAATTTGCTCAGGATTATTTAGGTGCCTACGCTAATTGAAGTTTGCGCCGCCGGAGATGCACTAAACTGAAGTCACCAATTAAAATGAAACTAAGGCTGCCGGCTACTGGCAGCCTTAGTTTCATTTTTGACTGTGGTGTTTTCGCCGAGACTGAAGATCAAAATGCGGGGATGGTACTACAATTGTTACTCAATGAGCTTCTATGACATTCGCTGCGGAACCGTTGTACCCATTCCTCCGCAATGCCAACGGCTAATTGATCAAATACGAATGGGCCAACCTACATTATGGCCGCATCCGCTGCCTTGCTACTTTACGGGCTTCGCGAGCTGCTGAGAGAGCTCATATGCGCTTCGCTCGACCCAGTTGTGGGCGAGCTTGCCATCGCGAACTTCCCATACCGCGATGCCGGAGAGCTGAATCGGGCGATTGTCGGGTAGGGAACCGAGTACACCTTGGTTGTACCCCGTGACTACCCAGCGCGACACGACGCGCGTGCCGTCGGCGCCGCTGAACATGTCGAGGCTTTTCAGCTTTATGTCGCGGATCTTAGAGGTGAAGGCGCGTGCCCAATCCTTGAAGGCAGCGCGACCCATGACGTCACCACCTGGGTTCGAGAGAATGAAGTCATCAGTGCAGAGACGATCGATCGCGTCGAGGTCCTGCGGAAGGTTGTAGACTTTGGCCCAGAACTCCGTGAGAAGGTCTTCGCCGAGACTGCCGAATAAAGCCATCTGTCATAATCACCTCAGGGATATATTGGTTTAGCTCTTACAGGACTGAAGCAAGAATCGCAAAGGCCGACGCAAGCGACATGCCCCAGTACCCCGAACAGTATTATCATCTCCACCAGAATGAAAATATATGTTCTCCATTCAACTCCTATCTAAGAGAATCTTTACTTATAAAAAGTGGTGTTAAACTCTCGTTACTTTAATAGAAAATGTCAAATTTTTCTTAGACTGACCATATATCGTTTTATTAACTTTTGATGGTTTTGATAAAGTTTTATTAGCTTTAATTAATTGATTAATTGCTTTACATACGTGCCTTAAAAGAAATGGATGACCTCCATAATCATGTGTTAGAGCTGCACATACAATAATTTCAACTCTAGTCCGACTGGGTGAGCATTAACCTAAAGGTGCTGTCGGAGAGTCGTTTAAATATTCATCGCAATTGCGATACAGCCCCAGACCGTTCATTACATAGGGACGAACAATGTCTACAAGTAAATCGGTTCGATCCTTTTCCCCAACAATTAACCAATAATGTGCAGCGCCATAGATCGCTGAGCCTGTCATGGCCGAAATGATCTTTGTATGATGGCGGTCTGCTATATGGAGGCTATCCCCTTTCAAAAATATGCTTTCTATTATTTGCTGCAACATCTTCTTTACTTTTTCATCCACAGCAGTAGATTGGGAATCCAATCTGCATATCTGATAAAATTTTACGATGTAGTGGTGTGTCAGCAAGATCAGCTGTCTACATATTTCACCTGTAAACTCCCGCGCATTCAACACTTGTTCGGGAATCATCTCGTGAAAAGCCTGTTCCGTTATTTCTTCCAGCAAAGCATATTTATCTTCATAATGGGCATATAAGGTGGCGCGGTTAATGGTAGCTCTCTGTGCGATATCTTTTATGGTTATTGCATCAAATCCTTTATTCCGCAACAAATCTCTAAATGCTTCCCTAATTAACTGTCGTGTGCGCAAAACTCTTGGATCTTTCTGATTTACCATATCTATATCCCCTTCTAAAACATCAAATATCATATTCTGTTGCTTAAGCAGCTTTTCACTCAATCTGCTGATTGAAATCATAATAATGCCGTACTATTATAGTATCAGACAGGTGTTGCTTAAACAATCTGTGACTAGTTACCTGAAAGGAAGGATAATATTGAACATCAAACAAAATAGACTTTTGATATTTGGCGCCGGTGTGATTGGCAGTGTATATGCACTCAGATTTGCACAGTCGGGACTGGACGTCACATTGCTGGCCCGAGGAAAGAGGCTGGATGTACTTAAAAGGAACGGACTGCGATACAACGATAATGGAACGATAAAGCAAATATCTATCAAGACGATAGAAAAGCTTGCAAACGATGACATCTATGATTTCATCTTTGTTCCTGTACGATATGATCAGGCAGAATCTGCCCTGTCTGCGATCAAGAATAATCAGAGCAAAACAATAATCACCTTGACCAACACCATTGGTTATGACCCCTGGCTTGAAATCGTGGGTGATCGGTTACTTCCAGGATTCCCGGGTGCAGGTGGAGACATCAAAGAAGGTGTACTATACGCCCAATTCGGTTCCAAAACTTTTTTTGGTGAAATAAATGGACAAACGACCGAAAGAGTGAAAGGGCTTGCCAAAATATTTGAAACAGCGGATCTGCATTATGAAATACAGAATGACATTCAAGCATTCCATGTTTCGCATGCTGCGCTCGCTGCAGTCAACAAACATTTCTATACGAATCACGGAATGGTGGATATAGAGACAGCAAGAAGTGAAAGCATTCTAAGCAAGGTCGCCGCAGATATTAAAAAAAATATTCGTCTGGTAGAGCAAGCCGGCATCACGGTAATCCCGCCCGAAACGAAGTCAATGGGAGAATTGCCTGAAAAAGATATTATTTCCCGGTACCGCCAGATGCTGAGTAATGACTTTATCATTGATGTTAAGCTTGGAAACCGTGCTGTCAGCAAAAAAGCAGAAATACTGTTATTAGATGAAGTGTTTCATAAAAAGCTATCTGTTCGACGATGACATCACCATCGGCTCCACAAAGGACGGCAAAACGGTTGATATTCCCCCCCAGTGGGAAAGCAATTAACGGATAATGCCAAATATTTGGCACAGTTAACACAATAGAAACAGCGGCAGTAAATTTCCGGCTCATTTTCAATTGCCGCTTGTGCTTGGTAATGAAGTAGCCGGCATCGTAAAAGAGGTTGGCGAAAAAGTTCGTCATTTCAAGCCGGGGGATCGTGTCATGGGCATGGTTCAGATGGGTTCCTGCATGGACTATGTTGCGGTGGAGGAAGATCTTCTTACCGTTATCCCTGAGAGTCTTTCCTTCGAAGAGGCAGGCGCCGCGCCTACGGTTGCCCTGACAGCTTGGCAAGCGCTGTTTGAGCATGACCGTCTTCAACCGGGCCAACTTATCCTTGTTCAAGCCGGCGCCGGCGGCGTGGGACATGCGGCGGTCCAGATGGCCAAGCAACATGGAGCATATGTTATCGCAACCGCGAGGGACTATAATCATGATTTCGTCAAAGGACTCGGCGAGGTGTTCAACTACACGAAAGTCGACTTTGCCACCCAAATAACAGATCCTGTTGATATCGTATTGGATTCCGCTATGGACCAATCCACGTTCGGTACCGGGGTACCGGGAGAAATCGGAAAGAAGAACTACTCGGTCATCAAGGATGGCGGAACCTATATTTCAGTGGTGGCATTCGGGAAAGTTTGGATGAAGTAATCCAAATGAGTTGGGATGCTATAAAGTTTAATCATTTTTTGGCATTAAATGAACGAACATTCAATTATTAAACGTAACGTTTAATAAAATAAAGGAATGATTTGTATGTGACCATTGAAGCCTGCCTGCCGACGCCGGTTCTCCAAAACGCTCAATATTCACATTTTATAACGATCTTGTCGTCAGCGATGCCCAGTCATTTCTATTCTATAAGCTAAATGTATGGGCGCCGAATAAATCTAACGTAAGGGAAGGAAATCACAATGTCTGAAACTTCACTTATCACCACGCCATTTGATGCCTCGTCCACTGCCAGCGATGTTGTTGCGGGTATCGATCTCACCAACCGAAGAGCCATCGTTACCGGCGGAGCGTCCGGAATAGGCATTGAGACGGCCCGCGCACTAGCTGAGGCGGGCGCCCATGTAACGCTGGCTGTTCGCGACCTCGAAGCTGGCAAGCGCGTCGCCGAAGATATTGCTGCAACTACCGGCAATCAGCTCGTTGAGGTGGCTCTGTTAAACCTAATTGATCGGTCGTCGGTGGCCTCGTTCGTGGCGTCGTGGGATGGACCGCTTCACATATTGATCAACAACGCCGGCGTAATGGCAACGCCAGAGACGCGAACGCCTGAAGGCTGGGAACTTCAGTTCGCCACCAATCATCTGGGACATTTCGCGCTGGCTAATGGCCTTCATGACGCATTGATGGCGGCCGGTAGTGCCCGCGTCGTATCGGTTAGCTCCGCAGGCCACCTCCGTTCACCGGTCGTGTTCGACGATATTAACTTCCTACTTCGTCCCTACGATCCATTTCTTGCTTATGGGCAATCCAAAACTGCTAACATACTATTCGCCGTTGAAGCTTCGAAACGCTGGGCCGACGATGGCATCACAGTTAACGCGTTGATGCCAGGTGCCATTCATACTCCAGGGGTTGCCGGCTTACAAATCACTGCCGAGCAGAGGGCGAGCGGCCAGGACTTCGTATGGAAGACACCCCAACAGGGAGCAGCTACCTCTGTACTGTTGGCAACCTCGCCTCTGCTCGACGGTATCGGTGGCCGATATTTCGTGGACTGTAACGAGGCCGGACCCCATGTGCCCGGAACTCGAACCGGCGTCGCTTCTTACGCCCTTGATCCCGAAGCGGCCGCGCATTTGTGGCAGGTGTCAATTGACGCGCTGTCCTAGCCATTGTTCGACCCACTGCTTAGTTCTAAGCTAAGTGGGCAAAAACCAGCGTAGTTGAGACGAAGTGCAGATTGATGGAAATTATTGATAAATGTAAATTAAAGCGCCTCATGTAGGGGCGCTTCTTCTGGGAAAATTATGACGTACGCGTGATGGGTTTCGTCTTTAAACTCCCATGGAAGAACGCTATTACTTCCATAATCTGTGAAGAGTCTGGTTTTTTGATGTTATGGTAATTTCTTAGCGTACGATTTTTTCCGTTTCGTGAAGCGACCCCTTGTTGGTGAAACTTAACTATGCAACTGGATAGGTGTATCACCATGAGACACAGCAGCTCTAACTCGTGGCTTGCGAATTATTCAGTACTTGGGAACTGTGGCGAGCAGCTTGCGTAGAGGAAGTGATTTGAGTAATTCGCTGATTTTGATTAGAATGCATAGTGTAGTCTCCTTGGAATGTATTTGGATCTGTCGCTGGCCAGCAACTGGGACCCATTAACATCATACCAAGGAGTCTTTTTATTCTTCAAAACTCATATTTCTCCATAATAGGAATGCTGCCCGTTAGCTGAGCGAAGGGCTACCACGCGGCCAATGTCATTAAGTTAAACTCAAGATAAAACCGGGAATAGAAATGAAATCCGAAACGGCATGGGAAAAAGACCTGTGCCGTTTGTTTTTTGTGCCAGCAAGAAAAAAAGTGTACAGCAAACAAACGGATGGAATATCCGCTAAAAAAATGGTCATGTGAAACGAATTATGCTACTCTGTAGACGAAGCTAACAGCTGATTTATAGCGGATTTTGCGCGTATTCTGCTGCCCTTTGCGAACGGGTCGAATCGGCAAAATGTTTTTGCGAATCAGTGCTTCAACATTAGGCAGGGGTTCATCACCTCTTGAGCGCAGGAAATGTCTACAAACGTGAACGGCGACCGTGAAGTTAACTTGGTATTGGTGCCGTTTTTCCATTTGGGAAATGACGACGTGCGAGGTCATCATTTCAGCGAAATTGTACATAATCATTCTTGCAAAAATCTCTTGGATGATGGACTCTCGTCTCTTCGCGTGAAAACTCGTCAGACCGACAGTGTATTTTAATGCTCTAAAAGAGGTTTCAATGCCCCAGCGCATGTTATAAATGGCTTTGAGTTCCTCGGGTGGGAAATAAACGGCAGAAAGATTCGTAATGACGGTTTCATAAGTTCCACTCGGCAGGACGAAACGAACAACCCGAAAGGAAATCGGGTGAAAAAAGTTCTCATGCAAATCTAAAAAATCAAAGGTAGACGAGGAAGGGACGTACTTGTAAATCTCGGGATGAGCCTTGACCGCTTTTGTTTGTTTTTTGGTGAGTATCAGATGAATGTTTCGATCAAATTCTCCGCCAGAGGGCAAACACAAGCCCGAAAGAATACCACTCGAATCCAAATCTTTTACCCGTATGACATAGTTCCATCCTTTGCGTTCAATATGCGCGAAATTGTTGTAACTTTCATAACCTCGATCGGCAATAACAATGGTTTTGCCCTTGATGGGGGAACGGTCGACCATAGCAGCCAGCGCCCTTCCCTCGTTACGCAACCTTCGCGGCTGAACATTGGCATCTACGTACAGTCTGTTGCAGAGGTCATAGGCTGCGTTCAAATGCAGAAGGTTATAGCCTTTCGTGTTAGGTTGGCTTTGAAAGTAGGTGTCTGTGTCCGCAGGGTCCGTTGCGATATGCAAATCCGAACCGTCAATGGCAATTAATCGATACCCTCGGTAGTCCTTGATATCCGTATGCGACTGCGTAAATTTGTGAAACAAGCTTTCCACAGCAGACGGCAGGATTTTATTTCTCTGCTGGACAAAAGCAGAAGTGGTTGCGGTATTTACGTCATAGCCTTGTGATTCCAAGATCTCCTTGTATAAGCTGTTGCCACCCATGGAGATCAGGAGCTGCATGACCGTTTCAAAGGGAAGCTTTTTCTTTCGGGTAAAATCTTTTTCAGGGTTTTTGACATAAGGTGCTGGTGCGGCTGACATTTCTCGTATGAAGGATGTCAGCGTTTCTTTTAGCGAATTTGCGTACTCATTCATTGGCGATACCTCCTCGTTTTTCAAGGGGCTTCGCCACACATTTATACCTACTTGTCAAGTCTTATTTCTCTTTTTCGTGCAAAAAAATGAGCGGGCTATCTTTTTCGATAACCTGCTCTTTTTATTGATTTTTGTGCTGGGCCTTAACTTAATGACATTGACCACGCGGCAGCCCTTCTGACATTGAATTATCGTAACCCTTTAGTTCAACAGATCAAAATGACTACTCGGGTACCTTCAATTTTATTAAAGTGCACCTGCATCTCTTGCCGAATAGAAAGACGGGAAAATCGGTCGATAATGTAATTCGTCTCTTATACGCGTTGTATCGACAATCATGTCCCATGGATCAAAATCCTGTTGCAGCGCTTCTGACGAAATTTCGCTATTATGAAGCTGAGCCAACTCCGCAACGGAGATCGGCGCATCGTCGGCAACATTGTAGATTCGGCCATCAATACCTGATGTGGAAGCTGCGAGCATCAGGGCTTGACTTACATCCGCATGGTGTATCATATGCATTCGTTTGGCTGGATTCCAATTGCGCATAAACGGAAGAAATTCTATGATATGAGGGTCTCGCTCGCCATAGACAAAAGGAAGCCGTACTATACGCAGTCCCAATCCCTGTTCACGGTGAAGCTGGAGCAGAGCCGCTTCGGCCGCGACTTTGGTCTGAGGATAAGGAAATGCAGGCCTAAGCTCGTCATCTTCACGGTTTGGTCTTGAATGATTCCCGGAGCCGTATACATTATTGGTGCTGGAAAAAACAAATTTTGGCACATCCGCTTGTAGCGCAGCGCGTGCTAGAGCTATACTGCCATCGATGTTTGAGATTCTGGTGGTGTTCTCGTCGACCCCACGGAACTGTGCTGCCAAGTGAATCACAGCATCAGTACCCCGGAGAGCGTCAATATAATCGTCCGGCTGCAAAAGATTGCCTTCAATAAGTTCAGCTCCCTGCTGATGAAGCCAATCCGCCTTTGCAGCGTCCCTAACCAACACTTTAACATGATGACCCCGCTGTAACATACGCGGAACAAAACGACTTCCTACTTTACCTGTGGCTCCTGTTACAAAGATGTTCATTTTTCAAATCCTCCTAGGTTTTGTTTGACGATATACTGCATTATAATAGAACGTGCAAGTAGCTACCTTCCTGCGTTTATCGTATGATTGGAAGTATCAGGATAAGGAGGAGTTACAAATGGAAGAGATTTCTTCCAGAGTGTCGTTAGGTGAATTTTTGCGTTCGCGTCGAGAACGTCTTACTCCAGAAGATGTAGGGTTAATATACTATGGACGACGACGGACCCCGGGGCTTCGAAGGGAAGAAGTGGCCCAGCTTGCCCATATCGGAACATCATGGTATACCTCTTTGGAACAAGGCAGAAGTGTCAATCCATCAGAGGATGTACTAAATAACATAGCAAAAGCGCTGCGATTGACTGAGGATGAGCGCCGCCATCTCCATCTTCTTGCAAGACCGCTACAATTGGAAAAGGTAGAAGATCAGCAATTAAATGCAGGATTGGAGCTGATGATCAAGGCTCTTGAACCGAATCCGGCGCTCGTGCTAGGTAGATGTTGGGATTTGCTGCTATGGAACAAAGCAGCTGAGTTCGTTTTCCAATTGCCGTCATTTTCGAGTCATATGCAGCACAGACCCAATTGGATGAGACGTTTTTTGACGGACGCCAAGCTGAGATCGGACATAAAGGATTGGGAAGCCAAAACACAAATCATGATTGCACGCTTTCGTGCGGATTACGCACACTTCCCTAATGATACGAGGTTTAAGGAGCTTATTGAGGAATTTATGCAGATCAGCCAGCCGTTTCGCGAGATATGGCCGCTACATGACGTTCAGGTCGCGACAGATCACCACAAACGAACGTACGATCCTCGTATCGGAGAGATGGAGTTTGAACATGTGACCTTGCAACCGCCGACCAATCCGGATCTGAAGATCATGATTTATACAGCTTCAACAGATACGGCCGCGCGTTTGCAAAGTTTAATGAGCACACGGGAGCATGGATAAGTCACTTGTGACTTGCGTTAGGGACTTCACTCAAGAACCGTGATTGCACGCCCGTTCGTAATGTGAACTGCGGCAACCCTTCTGGTATTCAGTCTCGTTCTCCGTTAGCTGAATGCCGGGCAAGTACAATAGCAAAAACCTCCCAATTCATTTAATAGTCCTATCTTTACTTGAATTGGGAGGTTTTAATCTATTTAATTAATTGGCTGACCTAGAGGAGTTAACCCTGCGCAGTGGGACGGACAATAATCTCGCTCACATCAACATCGGCCGGCTGCTCGATCGCGAACGCAATAGCGCGAGCAATCGCATTAGGCGATAACGCGAACTTTTCCACGGACGCTTCGAGTTGGACTCTCATCTCCGGATTTGTCACACCTTCGACAAAGTTTGTCCTAACGAAGCCAGGCGAGATGATCGTCACGCGCAGCTTATCGCCTGCCTCCTGGCGCAAACCCTCGGAGATGGCGCGCACGGCGAACTTCGTGCCGGAATAGACCGACTGGTTCGGTACAGTCTTATGTCCAGCAGTAGAAGCGGTGTTGACGAAATGTCCGAAGCCCTGCTTGCGAAAAACAGGTAGCGCTGCGGCGATGCCGTACAAAACACCTTTAATGTTTACATCGATCATATCCTCCCAATCCTCAACGCGTAGGTCATCGAGGGGGGATATTGGCATAACGCCTGCATTATTGACCAGAACATCAAGCTTGCCGAACCGTTCGCATGCCAGCTTGACGAGGTCGGTTAGGTCGTCGCGCTGTTTTACGTCTGTCCGTGCATAAACGACTTCACCACCCATTTTCGCGATGCGAGCCGCCACAGTTTCAAGGCGATCCAATCCGCGTGCCCCAAGCACAACCTTCGCGCCTCGCTCAGCTAGTAGAAGCGCAGTCGCCTCGCCAATTCCGCTACTTGCGCCGGTAATTGCGATGACCTTGTCTTTGATTCCCGTCAAGAAGCTCTCTTCAAAACTCATATCCTAATCCTTCTTTCTTTTACTTATTGTCGAATGCTCTCCTTTGGCTTACCTAGTAAATTATAGATAGTTCCCATTCGAAACAGGTAGACTATTCATGTCCGTTCCTTGCCTAATCCTATCCGAATTGCTAAACTATGCTCATCAGACTGCATGTGAAAGGAATGGTGAACATGAACCAACTCATTGCTCCACCTGCTATTGCGACCTATCAACAAGAACTGGCTATGCTGATTCAGCGTCATTCCCCAGCGGACGGCACGTACGCTTCAGCTCTGCCTGAGCTTCGTTTCAGGCGCTCATCCCATGTATCGGAGCCGGTACATTCCATTAACATGCCGTCTCTCTGCGTTATCGCACAAGGCTCCAAGACCGCCACATTGGCCGGAGAAAGCTACCAGTATGATGCGGCCACTTATTTAGTCAGCTCCGTTCATCTTCCGATTATCGGAAAGATTACTGAGGCCACTCCACAAGTCCCCTACCTGAGTCTTCAGTTAGACTTTAACGCAGATATCATTCTGGATATCGTCAAGGAGACCAATCAGAAATGGAATGGGAAGACGGAACGTGCCATCTTAGTAAATAAATTCACCCCCCCGCTGCTAGATGCTGTACTCCGGCTTGTCAGACTTTTAGATACGCCTGGGGATATTCCGATCCTTGCGCCGCTCATCATCCGTGAGATTCTTTATAGGTTGCTGCAAGGCGAGCAGGGAGAGTTAATTAAGCAATTCGCCTATATCGGCAGCCAGGCCTATCGCATCTCAAAAGCGATTCATCTGATTAACAGTGATTATGCCAAGCCTCTCCTGATTGAAGAATTGGCGAAGGAAGTAAACATGAGCCCCTCATCCTTGCACAAACACTTCAAAAAGGTAACCACTTTGAGCCCCCTGCAGTATCAGAAGATCCTCCGACTACAAGCAGCACGCCGTTTGTTGCTTACAGAATCTTTGGACGCCGCTGATGCCGGCTTTCGCGTCGGTTACGAAAGCCCTTCCCAGTTCAGCCGGGAATACGCCCGAATGTTTGGACTTCCGCCGAGTAGCGATGTCAAGCATTTACGTAATCTATTAAATGTACCGGTTATTTAAAGTCAGTACCACGTTGAAATCAAAACCAAAAATGAATAATGGCAAATAGGGGAGGACCAATTTTGTCCTCCCCCTATCCAAATCTCCTGCCCGTTACTTCAACCAACTAAAGAGAGGCTGCTCACGACAAGCTCCTTTATTATCGGATCCCTTTAGCTTAATAAGCCATACACAATAATACCTTCAACGGCATATCCCTACTACATATCATACTAAACATTTTTCCGAATCCAAGAACGTAACTTTTCTGCATATAAATGGCGTTCATCTGGATCAGTCTGATAACCCTTCGTCAGGTAAAGTTGATCATTCTCATATCTTGGATAAACATGGAGATGGTAATGCCACACGTCTTGATTGCCAGCAGGCTCATTATGTTGTCTCGTGGAAATCCCATCACATCCATATGTGCTTTTCATCGCAAGCGCTGTTAGTTGGGCCGCGCGATGAATTTCAGTAGCATACTCCGCAGGAAGTTCGTATATGTTCTCGAAGTGTCGATTCGGGACAACAAGAACATGCCCTTTATTGTTTACCCACCACTTGCTCGCGATAAAGGCAGTTACGTAATCATTCTGGTAAATGATATCTCTCTGTTTCGTTCCCTGATTAGGTCGTTCGATACCAGAAACAACACGACAAAATGGACATTCGTATCCTTCGGGCTTATGCGAGTATGCATTCATTTTTTCAATCGACTCCCTCCTATTTTTTTCAATGGAATATAACAGTCCAATGTATCCTCGGTTCCCTGTCTTCTTCATACATGATCCCTACGAATACTCCACTAATCCGTTATCCCAGCTCTAATACTTTTTCTTCAACAAAAGCTCGTCATCTTTAACATAGTTGCAATGTTCATATGTATTAATTGCAGCCTCGTTACCTCTACCTGTTAATACTTTTATACTTTTCACTCCACGTGCTATAAGGTTTTCTTCCAGACAAGAAATTAATGAAGCAGCAATTCCCTTTCTTCGAGCGGCTTCTTTAACATACATTTCGGTAATTTCTCCTTGAAGTTCTTTATAACAGAATGATTGAAAACTTTGAGCACAGCCAAACCCAACGACATTATCACTTATTACGGCTACCGCAATCAATTCATTACTTTTATTCAAGCTTTCTATTATTTCTGCTGAAGGTCTTTTGTCGCCTCCGTTAAACTCTTGATTGAGTCTTGAAAGTGCCTCTGCATCCTTTGAGGTTGCCAATCTTACCCTTGAAACCATATTCATTCTATTCACCTTTTCCCAAGACTCAAATAACACTACTGTTACTTATTACCGTAGAAACCAGGGGATTAGATAAACCTTTTAGTCAGCAGGATTTCCAATGGCTCATTTTCAAGTAATAAACACCCTGCATCCCGATAACCCAATTTTCTGTAAAAGTGCTGGGCCTCTTCGTTAGCTAAGGTAGATGTCATCACTAGTTTAAAACCCTTTTGCTTCATTTCATCTTCCCAAAAAAGAACCGCTTGCTTCCCTAAACCCTTACCTCGAAATTGTTCATCGACCCAAATCATATTCATAAAGGGTATGTTATCCCAAAAATATCCGTGCCTCATCCATCCAATGTTACTTTCATCTTCGTTTCTTAGTATATATATTTCATTCCCCTTTATTTTCGGCAATATTAAGCTCTCTAGAATATGATGATCACGATCACGAATATATCCATAGTCTGAATCAATTGCTCCAACAATTCTCATATGCATTCCCTCTTTTAGTCACATTAACAATATCCAATTAATAAGGTCAGATTCCAATCATTGTAATCTGATCCTTTATCAACCTTCCAAGTTCTCATTTTATTAAATTACTTGTTCTTAACAGACTTATTATGTTGCTTGCAATTTCGATTGACTCATAATCTTTATTAAATTCATTTTTAAATGAATCGACGAATACTTGTTTAATGGTTTTACTAAGCGAAATATTGTCAATATCTTCAAGATGCTTGGTAATATAAATGGTAACTGTTCGGGTTTCACCATCATACTCATCTATTGGACAATCCATTGCTAATAATTGAATGGGATCCCATTTGTCAATATGGTGCTTCACTACATCTATGATTGGCTTAGGATCATAGCCAAGCGTACTTAAATATACATTTTCTCTTTTTATTTCTTTCTTAACACTCCAAAGTAGATAATTTAATTCCGTCACTTTTGACACTGCTCGAAACTTCATTAATCAACACTCCTAAAATGATAAAGCATATTTTTAAATGTTATGGAATATCGCGTGGCTGCCTGATGCTCCTATTAAGCTAAATGTAATATTAGCCATCCAGCACAAAACCAACACTGCACACAGAGGATGAAAACGAATTTTCATGGTAGCCATATCTGGATTTAGTAATAACCCCTTCAACTAGTTATATTTGCATCAAGCGTTTTTTGAACCCCCTCTGATCTGTCGAATAACCCATTGATTCGTAAAATTTATGTGATGATTCACATTTGCATGAAAATTAGACTCTGTACCAATAAAATCAATGAACAATTCGGATAGTCCACCAACATCATTTATATCTGCCTTTCTAATCGTAAGCTGTATCATTCACCGAGTTATTCTCCTTGTTTTGAAATGTTCAAAAAACCTTGTCATTTTCTCGCCATATAATAGGGATAATCCATCTTTTCTTGAACTTGTCGAACTACCTCATCATTGGTAAGTGACTCTACGAAATACAAACCTAAATCGATGGAAGCAGATACGCCGCCGCCTGTAAAAATGTTGCCATCCCTTGCATAACGTCTCTTAACAACTTCGGAGCAATAAGGTGCTAATAAGTCATATGCTGAAGGATTTGTTGTCGCTGTTTTCCCATTCAAAAAACCCGCAGCACCCAAAATCAAAGCCCCCGTACATACAGACACTTTATACTCTACATCTTGTGCGGTCTGAATCCATGAGATAAAATCAGAATCATATCTAAGTTGCCTCGTAGATAACCCTCCTGGGATAAATATTAAATCATACCCCGACAGGTCAGGGGAAATATGATTAATTTTTATAGTCAATCCTCGATCATCCTTGACTTGTTCCTTGTTTGAACAAAAATCCCACGACACGTTTTCTTTTGCTTTTAAAATCCCCATCCATGTTACCGCTTCATAAAAACCAACAAAATCTAACATAGTCATCTTGTCAAACAAAATAAAAGCCATCTTCATCTTTAAGCACCCGACCTTTCATCATATATAACAAAAAAAGCATCTGATCTATGATCAAATACTTTGCCCAGGCGTACGGCGTTATGTATATGTGCTCCCTCGTGGTTAACCACGTTCCGCCAGTTGCACATACCAAATATTTACTTTATTGTATGCTGATCATTCAAATAATACAAGGTTTTTCTTGCGTTTGCCGTTAGTAGAGTATAGTCTCCGTGGATGCCACTTCATATTATCGCTCACTATGATCACTCACCTCAGCCCAAAGAATCATCAGATCCTGCACAATGTGCGTGTTTTCCATTTATCGATTTCTTCTGCTTCATCTCTTCGTACGCTTCCTTCAGCCAAGGATGTACGACTTTGAGTGTGTCTTTACGTTCCCATAAGTAATTTATATATGAGAATGCACCGTGGGTTAATGATAGTTTTAAGCTTCTATTAAGTTCTTGAATATAGGGTGGCTCACCTAGTTGATCCCAGGATATCTTGTCTGCTACGAATAATACTCGATCAAGTAACGTCGAATGAGCTCTCAACGTAGTATGGCAACCCACCGCATCTAATATCTCTACATTTGTAATCTTGAAGATATCTCTTGCCATTACTTTAGAGATTTTTTGATGAATAATCATTGGAAATACTTCTTCTTCGGGTAAAATCTCAATTTGTAGATCCCTTGATACCGCAATTCGCTCATTGCTCGGGAAGACAGCACTAATATCATGTAACCAACCAGCAATTTCTGCTGCATCGGGATTAACTTCAAATAATAAGGCGACCCTTCTTGCTTCTGTACCAACGTCCATGCAATGATCTGCGGTCATAGTGCAGTTATTAGCAGTTAGAAATAAGTGAATATCGTACTTTAAATGACCAGTAAACGCTATATCTTTGGTAAGTTCTTTAAAAATTGAATGCACCGCAGCATCACCTTTCAATATAATAAATTCACGTTATGCAGAACAGGGTTGTCTGTGAATATGTCTTCAAAATCTGTGGGACATGTTATTGTCAAATACCCAAGGCGTCAATGAAAATACACTCATAAGTTTATTCAGGGTTTCTCAAGAATGTTCTTCCTTCCTATTGAGGTTCCTTCCAATTACATTCGCGGATACGGGCTGAATCCCGAACTCCCGTACCCAGACGGATATTTGACCCATATGATGAATTTCATGAGCAATCACATGATGTAAGATTTCGCCCTTGCTGTAACGCCCCTCAGTCCATGAAACGGTCACAAGTTCTTTCTCAAAATCGTTTGTCCATGTTTGAAGGAACAACTGTGTTTCAATCCTCCAAGAAGCTGAAAGCTCCTTGGAATTTGCGTGCACAATTCAAACCATTCATCTCTTACCAGCCAGTTATACCGAAACAAATTTATCAACTCAAGCCACTCCTAAATCATTCATTTATTGACTGACTCAATGAATTCGTTTCTAACAATTTATTTTACTCATTGTTGTATGTTTCTTGATTTTTTACTGAGTTTATTTGTTTTTTATCCATTCCAATTGTCGTATACCTATTTATGATATTTAGTATTTCGTGATTGTTTGGCACTCGTGTCGCTGGAAGATCGTCGAGGGATGCTTGATCATATCTCCATTTTTTGGTGAGTTGGTGGAAAACTAATTCAGGAATCTACTGCCCAATGCAGTATCGATAATAATTAATTTCTTTATTCGCATTAATCGTCTGTCATTTCTGTCTTTTTATTACAAAGGCCTTATCCGTGCTATCAAAACCCATACGGGGATAATATTCAACTGCCCCAGGCGCCGAGAGTAACACCAATGAACATTCTTCTCCGATTTCTGTTTGTACCATTTTTATTAATTCTTTACCGATTCCATGTTTCTGATATTCTCTATCAACCGCCAAATCGGACAGATAACAACAATATGAAAAATCAGTTATTGCTCTTGCCACTCCGACCATCTTGTCGTCTTTCCAAGCTGTTACCAGGATATCAGAGTTATCAATCATCCTCTTAATCCTCTCAATATCTTCATAGGGTCTTTTGATTCCAGAGTTCTTAAACACATCAGCAACATACTTTGCTTCTTGAAGTTTATCGACAGAATAAGTAATCATCGTCTTTTCCCCTTTGTCATAAACCTGGATTTATTTGCGAACCCAAGAGCCTTAAATTCTTATTACATAATTTTATCTGGCGCCTTGCCAAGCAAAATAAAATTCTTCAACAGACGAATATCTCTTGGATTTATTTCCTTCTATAGCACGACAGGCTACATCATAAAGTTCCTCACCGGCTTCCCACTTAGTAAATGACCGATCAAGTTCCCCACCAAGCAGTCCAAAAGAAATTGCCCCCATATTAAACACATTTGTGCTCTCGTTAATCTCTGCTCCAAGTTCAAATTCTTCAGGTGACATAAATCTTGAAGAACCCCAAAGCCTACCCATCAGCTGTGCCAAGATTTAATTTGAGAATCATCGCAATAAATTTTTCGCGATTTATTAGTCGGATCCCGTTGGATTTGCGCCTCAAATCCATGTTATCTGACATTTTTCAACATTAGTGACCACAGCTCGATAACTCGGATAAATACCCTCTAGATGTAAGCCCAGTATACATGTTTATAACGACATTCGTATTTTTATACTGCTCATCAATGTGCCCTTATATATAGGTATAGAATTTATTCTACAGGACTGTCTTCTCTGTTGTTCAATACAGAAAAAGCTGTCTTTTTTTACACCCGCTTTTTATACACCCTCATTGCAAAGAAATAGGCTACGAACAAAATCCCGACGCACCACGCAAGAGCGACCCATATATCATTGCCCACCGGCTGACCTGACAGCAGCGCACGGATGGCTTCCACTATCGAGGTCACCGGCTGGTTTTCGGCAAAGGCGCGAATGACCGACGGCATCGACTCGGTCGGCACAAACGCCGAACTGATAAACGGCAGGAAGATAATCGGATAGGAAAAGGCGCTTGCGCCATCCACCGATTTTGCGGACAGTCCGGCAATCGCCGCGACCCAAGTTAATGCCAGCGTAAACAGCACGAGGATGCCGGCTACTGCAAGCCATGACAGTATCCCCGCCGACGAACGAAAGCCCATAATCAATGCTACGAGAATGATGACGACAACCGATATGGCGTTGGATACTAGCGAGGTCAGCACATGCCCCCACAGTAAGGTGGAACGTGAAATCGGCATGGAGTGGAACCGCTCGAATATGCCCCGTTGCACATCGATAAACAGGCGGTAAGCCGTATAAGAAATACCGCTTGCAATAGCAATCAGCAGGATGCCGGGCAACAAATAGTTCACATAGTTATCCGTACCGGTTTGGATTGCGCCGCCAAACACATAGACGAACAGCAGCATCATCGCAATCGGAGTGATACAGACCGTGATAATGGTGTCCATGCTTCGCAAAATATGGCGCATGGAACGTCCAAGCATAACACCCAGATCGCTGAAAAAGTGTTTCTTTACCGCCTCCATTTACTTCCCCTCCTTTTTACCGACGATTGCGAGGAATATCTCCTCTAATGTCGGCTGTTTTTCAACATACTCCACCTTTGCGGATGGGAACAGCTTTTTTAGCTCCGCAAGCGTGCCGTTGGCGATAATCCTACCCTCATGCAGAATGGCAATTCGGTCTGCAAGCTGCTCAGCCTCCTCCAAATACTGTGTGGTTAGGAGTACCGTCGTGCCGCCGGCGGCAAGCTCCTTGACAATCTTCCAAACCTCGATGCGTGCCTCGGGGTCAAGCCCAGTGGTCGGCTCGTCGAGGAAAATGATCTGCGGTTTTCCCACAAGGCTCATGGCGATGTCGAGCCTGCGGCGCATACCACCCGAATAAGTAGACACCCTGCGCTCGGCGGCATCTGTCAGGCCGAAACGTTTAAGCAAGTCGTCCGCAACCTGACGCGGGTTTTTGAGATATCGTAGCTTGGCAATTAAGATAAGATTTTCCCGTCCGGTCAAAATTTCGTCCACGGCGGCAAATTGCCCGGTCAGACTGATCGACTGCCGCACATTCTCCGGTTTTGACGCAACATCAAATCCGTTTACGGTGGCGGTTCCGCTGTCTTGTTTGAGCAGCGTGGTGAGGATTTTGACAACCGTTGTCTTGCCCGCCCCGTTGGAGCCGAGCAGGGCAAAAATACTGCCCTCTTCCACCTCGAAATCTACACCCTTTAGGACTTGTAGCTGCTTGTAGGACTTTTGTAGCCCAATGACTTGAATCGAATTATTTTGCATAACTTCCCCCTCCTTATCGAACAGTAACCTTGGACAAATCGGCCCCCATGCCTTTAAGCGCAGCATAGGTCAGCTTATCCATGACTGCGCCGTCAAAGCAGATGGTTTTGATGGCACGGTAATACTTATTGGTCAACGAAAAAAACGCCTGAAAAGACACATTCTTGAGTGTAGCGCCCCTAAACGAAACTTCGTTTAATGCCGACTTGTCAAACTTAACGCCGATAAAGGTTTGCCCGTCAAGACGCAACCCGCTCAGGTCGGAATATTTGAAGACCACGCCGTCAAAGATACAACCTTCAAAGATTGTTTTTCTAAGGTCGATCTTGGTTAGCGTGACGTCGGTCAGTTTTACGCCTGTGAATTTTGCTCCGTCCAGCCCCGAAATGCTGAAGTTGGTGCGTACAAGGATCGATTCATTGAAGCTCGCATCCGAAAGGTCTAGGGCGGATAAGCTACAGTCAGTCAGATTCGTGCCGTCAAAATTGGCTTCACGTACGTCGCTGCTCTTAAACGAGCTGCAGGTCAAGTCTGCGCCCGCAAAGTCGGAGCCGCGTAACGCGCTAGCATTAAATTGTCCTTTATGCGCAATAACGCCCGCAAAGTCGCTCTTTGGCAGGTTGCTTGCGCTAAAGTTTGTCAGCACTTGCCGCTCCAGAGAGCGGGAGATGTTGGCAACTTCCAGTATCGTTTCCTCGATGTCGCCAATGCTCTCAATGGTCATATTAAACGCTGTTTCATCGTCTTTTCCCTCAGCTTTGAGTTCACGGTATCGCTCCTGCAAATCGGAGAGCAGGTCGGCCTTTAATTCGGTTACGCTCTTTACCCCATCGTATGGCGTAAACACACCGTTCAAATAGTTCGTCAATTTCTGATTCATCACATCAAATCTCCCTTATAATAAATTTTCTAGCACGCGTTTTGAATACTCCCAATTGCTTTTGTTGCGGGAGTAAGTATCTTTGCCCTTATCGGTAATCCTAAAATACTTGCGCCGTCCACCCTGAGATTCATCGCCCCAATACCACTCGATATCGCCGTCTATCTCAAGCCGCCGGACGCTGGAGTACATCGTGGCTTCCTTTAATTCATACTCGCCACCCGAGCGCTCGGCAATCAGCTTGACAATCTCGTAACCGTAGCGGTCAGCTTCGGATAAGAGCCGTAAAATCATCGTATCGGTATGTCCGCGCAGCAGGTCGGATGTAATTTTGTTCTCGCTCATATAATCACCTCCGTATTTGTATAATACGACATACTACTATGTCTGTCAAGGTACTATTTTAAATTGAATACTTTGTTTGAAAAGTACGATGAATATTCATAACGATATCTTACGGATTCATTCTCTTTTTTCGTGTTGGCTGACAGAAAAAGAGGGAGCAGAAAGACAGGAGCGGCGAGTAATTTCTTGCCGGCTGGTAATTATAAGCGTCGAGAAATCGGTGTCCTGTGTTTTTATTCTGCTTCGGAGATGATGATCGCCCGCTCAGCATTTCCCTTTCCGATCAAGCATTATTTGTCGTTGAAGGAGTAAGTCATGGAGAAGTTTCTGCCTACATGAAACCAGACAATGTAAAGAACATAAAAATACCGATGCCCACTCCGACTTATACATCGGTGTAGGCATCGGTATGAATGTAGTAATCTGCGCAATTTAACTTTCAACTTCCGAGCAGTCCTTAAACCTGAATACCAGCTTGCTGTCCGACATCGCTGTGACTGTATCAACCGCCACCGCCTACAGACGAAAACACATTATTATTGTTTGTTTACAAAAACCCGCTGCCGCATGGCCTCAAACAGCACGACCGTTGCTGCCATAGCTGCGTTCAGCGACTCGGCTTTTCCTTGCATCGGGATAAGTATCTGCTCTGTTGAAAGGGCAGATACTTCTGCTGAGACACCTTGTCCTTCATTGCCGATCACGAACCAAACCGGGCGGCGGAAGTCGAAATCGTAGCAGCTTGAGGTTGCTTGCAGGCTGGTCGTTACAATCGCAACGCCTTGTTCAGCCGCGGCGGGCAGCAATGCGTGCAAATCTCCCGAAGCAATGGGTAAATGAAATAGTGAGCCCATCGTGGAGCGAACGGTCTTGGGATTGTATAGGTCTACGGTACCCTTGCCCAACAGCACGCCAGTTGCGCCAACGGCATCCGCGCTGCGAATAATGGTGCCGAGATTACCAGGGTCCTGCACGCCGTCTATCACCACGACCAATCCCAGGGGCTTGAATAAAGCTGCATCTCCTGCTGTACCCCCTGTTCCATTTCCAGTTCCAACTCCCGGTTCTGCTTCAGTCCCCGCCATATCAACGGCTTCGCTTTCCTTCCGTCCGCCAGCTTTCAGGTCAAGTAAATCCTGTGGCTCCCAGCTCAGCTTCGGCAGCACAGCAAAAACCGCCTGCGGCGTTAGCGTATCCGTGCATTTGCTTAGCACCGCATCGCTTACCGCAACGCATTCCACGCCTGCGCTCGTTGCCTCGAGCAGCAAGCCCGGAGGCAGCTCCCACTGCCGCTCCTCCGCAAATACCAGCGTGTCCACCTTGGCTCCCGATGCCAAAGCCTCCTGCACAAGGTGCACGCCTTCAATCATAAATTGCTGCTGCTTATCCCGTCCTTTGCGATCCAGCAGCTGCGTCCACGCTTTGACTCGCGGATTTTGTACAGATGTAATCAACGCTACACGACTCCCCTTCATTTCCTCTTTATTTATTGAGCTCCTAGTTTAACAACTCGCTCACAGAATTCACACGCGTTGGGAAGTGTCTTTTAAGTTCAAGTATTCCCTTTAGTCCATGAAGCGCGCTCCAGCTTTGGCTACTCTACGAACATTTTTTCGAAATCCTGCAAATCCTCATTGCTCCCAACCACGATCAACAAATCATCTTCGGTGATCAAATCCTCGGCATTGGGGGCGATGTTCATACTTGAGCCCGTTTTGATCGCAATGACATTACAGCCATACTTCGCCCGAATATCCAGCTGCCTTAGGTTTTTGCCAATCATTTTACGCGAAGCTTTAAGCTCGACAATGCTATGCTTCTCAGAAAGCTCTATATAATCGATGATATTGGTAGAAATCAAATTATGTGCTACACGTTGGCCCATATCACGCTCTGGATAAATTACTTTATCAGCACCAACTTTTCTCAGCACCTTGCCGTGCAGCTCATTTTGCGCTTTTACAATAACGGTCGGAATGCCCATTTCCTTGACGATAATTGTTGTCAGTATGCTGGCCTGGATATCCTCACCAATCGCTACAACCACTACATCAAAATTGCGCAGCCCTAGAGCGTTCAGTGCTTCCTCATCTGTCGAATCTGCCTGCACAACGTGAGTAACGATCGAAGATATTTCCTGCATTCTTTGCTCGCTGTTATCGATAGCCAGCACTTCAAACCCTAAGCCCGACAAGGTTTTGGCGACACTGGTGCCGAAACGGCCCATGCCGATGATTGCAAATTGTTTTTTCATGGACGTTCACCCGCACCCTTCTTTTCAACAAATCTTATTATACGATCACTGTATATACAGACTATTTACATTGTTATTTATTATACCATAAAGCTTCAAAGCATTTTTCAGTAATGCCAAAGTAATTGTTGCCTGAGCTCCCATTTTCCCGCTATGCAGCCAGCATCTTTTTTCAGAAAGATCCTCTTCAAATTTTCATCAAAAACACTTCGCCTGTACGATTCCGGTGGAATCGCATGATCTAAGACAGTTTGGTACATATTAAACAAAGTCGATGAGCACAATCAATGAAGCTAAGCCACATTAAATTTAGTCACGAAAAGCGAGGGAACCTTCCATGAATTTAAACCTTAGACAAGCTATTGTTCAACGCGTCACAGACAAAAATAATGAGGAATTATTCGGTATCATCGAGGATTCCATTGGCGGCGAAGAGCAGGTGCTTCCCGGGCTGGGTGTGTTGTTCGAGATTATTTGGCAGCATAGCGAAGAAAACGTGCAAGCCCAAATGGTCACTGCTTTAAAGGAGCATTTAGCTTAAGTCAAAAAGAAAGCCACTATGAGCAACCAGAGTCCTAAAGCTCTAGTTTCTTCATAGTGGCTACTTTTATAAGTGCTGCTTATTTTTATGATATATTAATCCAGTATGCCTCTGACCAACCCACTTGGCATTGGCTTAGGCTTCTCGCATGTGCTGTGCATGGTGTAATGCTTGCCTTGCTCCGAAGCATCGTGGAAGCCATGCATCGCTTCAAGGATATGGTAGGCTAGCTCACCACTTGCGCGGTTTGGCCTGCCATTACGAATCGCGAATGCCATATCAAGGACACCAAGACCACGACTGTTATCCGAGTAGCCATGGACCAAAGGAACTTCACTGAACTCCTTCGCATCATGGCGGCGCACTAATACAGGACCACCAAATGTGTTCGGATCGGGTACGCTTAATGTACCCTCACTACCATAAATCTCCATCCGTGGTACTTGTGACCCACCAAAGGAATCGAAGCTTGTAATGATCGTGCCAATCGCGCCACTATGGAAATCAAGTACACCCGCAACATGGGTTGGGGTTTCGACCTTGATCGTTTGCCCGAATTTCGGTGCGCTCGTAATTGTCCGTTCTGGATATGAAATTTTGGCTGAGCCGGTTACCCTGGAAATCGGTCCGAGCAAGGCAACCAATGCGGTCAAATAATAAGGACCCATATCGAACATAGGACCGCCACCAAGCGCGTAATAAAACTCCGGATCCGGATGCCAATGCTCGTGGCCGCGCCCGATCATAAATGCGCTGGCAGCAACCGGTGTCCCGATCCAGCCATCGTTAATCAGCTTGATGCAAGTCTGGATACCGCCACCGAGGAAGGTGTCCGGCGCACTGCCCACGTATAAACCTTTTTCCTTAGCTACCGCTAAAATCCGTTGGCCTTCTTCACGCGTTACAGCAAGTGGTTTTTCTACATACACATGCTTGCCTGCTTCAAGCGCTTGGATGCACACGTCCGCATGGGCGGCTGGAATTGTCAAATTGATCACCAGTTCAATTTCCGGATCCGCCAACAGCTCAGCCACGGAATAAGCCTTGGCGATACCAAACTCCTCTGCACTTGCTTTAGCTCTCTCCACGTTCAAATCTGCACAAGCGGTAACCTCCAACGCTGAAAATGTTTGGCAGTTTTTAAAATAAATCGCACTGATTTTACCGCATCCGATAATCCCTATACGTACCTTTTTCATTCTTGATGCTCCTTCTCTTTTGGCTAATTTTAAACGGGTTGATTGTTGTCCTGTACCGATTTTATACTTGGCTGTCGCCCATGCCTGAATATTGAGCTGCTGCAGCTGTTGTGCTGGCCAAAGCTTTGCCTGCTGCCGACCACAGGAAGCCACGACGCATTAATAGCTTCACCTCTGGCATATCGACAATATTAGCAACATGTCCTAGCGAACAGTAATATACACGCCCTACTCCCCATCTTTTCGTCCAAACTACCGGCATATCAACCGCTTTATTCAACGAATGCGGGCCCTCCACTACTGGAAAACGTGTCGTTGCCAGCACCTCCACAGCAGGATCTACATGCAAGTAATATTGCTCGCTTACTACAGTAAAGTCCTCGATCCCTTCAACTAAGGGGCTGGAGCTGCCTTTAATATTCACTACATATTCCACGCCATCATTGCCGGGATGAGCAACCCAATTGCCGCCCGTCATAAACTGCCAATCCACATTATTGCGGAACGAATCACACATACCGCCATGGCAGCCTGCGATACCTACGCCGCTTTGGACGGCTTCGGATACATTCTTGGCAAGCTGCTTATCGATCTCGCCCATTGTCCATACCGGTACGATTAGGTCGAGCCCTAAGAGCTTTTCAGCATCTGCGAATGCCTCCAGTGTATCGGATACTTCCACCTCAAAGCCTTCTTCCTCTAATACGGTGCGGAAGATTTCAGCTACCTGCTTCGGTTCATGGCCCTGCCAGCCACCTTGGACGATCAATGCTTTTTTCATGATGAGTGCTCCTTTTGTTCTTAATTTGTTGAACGTTTTCGGTTCAGCTTTTCTTTCCCGCTCCCAGCCTATACTTCGTCGATTCGCACCCAACGGCGCTCGGCGATCGAGCGGTCTACGGCCTCAAGCACTTCCTGGCATTTCACGCCATCCACGAAATTAGGAACGGGCTGGCGGTCTTCCTCTATTGCCTGCATCAGCTCCACGACCTCGTGGATAAATGTATGCTCATAACCGATGGTATGGCCAGCAGGCCACCAAGCATCCATGTAGGCATGCGACGGATCGGTCGCTAATACGCGGCGGAAGCCTTGGACATCCTCGGCGTCGTCTGAGAAATACACCTGCAGCTCATTCATCCGTTCGAAGTCGAACTTCACGCTGCCCTTGCTGCCGTTAATCTCGAATGAATTTGTGCAGCGATGTCCTGGCGCAAAGCGGGTTGCCTCAAAGCTGCCCAGCGCGCCGTTTTCGAACCGGCTCATGAATAACGTCGCATCGTCGACGGTAACAGGCGCCTTCGGCGCGTCTTTGCTTCCCTTGGCGCTTAAGCCTGTCATCGTTGTTGGTAGCGGGCGTTCCTTCACGAACGTTTCGCTCATCCCGATGACCTCTGTCATTCCACCGACCAAATAATGTGCCAAGTCGATCAAATGCGCACCAAGATCACCGTGAGAGCCCGAGCCTGCTATCTCCTTCTGTAACCGCCATACTAACGGAAAATCCGGATCAACGATCCAATCCTGTAGAAACCAAGCGCGAAAATGATAAATTTCGCCTAAACGACCTTCATCGACCAGCTTTTTGGCCAATTGCACAGCCGGCGCAAAACGGTAGTTAAACCCGACCATATGCTTCACGCCTGCATCCTCGGCAGCTTTCAGCATTTCCCTTGAATCGGGCAACGTTAGTGCCAATGGCTTCTCGCAGAAAATATGCTTGCCCGCTTTCGCGGCAGCCAGCGCGATTTCCATATGTGCGTTACTTGGCGCATTAATGTCGATAACATCGATATCATCGCGCTCCAGCAGCTCACGCCAATCCGTCACATAACCGTCCCAACCGAATTGCTCGGCCGCCTCGGCAACGCCCTGCTCATCACGGCCACAAATCAACTTCATCATCGGCTTTGCCAGCTTCGGGAAAAACATATGTAAATCACGATAAGCATGGCTATGCGCCTTACCCATAAATTTGTAACCAACCATCCCGATGTTTACTTGTTTCATTTTCCATTGGCCTCCTTCAAAATTGGACTTATCGCAAGCAAGCTGCGTATCTCTCGCTCAGGCACTTCAGCGACTCCTCGCTAAAAGCTCTCCCGCTGTACACACCTCTCACTCCGTCACGCTCTTGCCCAGCGACTCCTCGCTAAAAGCTCTCCCGCTGTGCACACCTCTCACTCCGTCACGCTCTTGCCCAGCGACTCCTCGCCAAGCTCTCCCGCCACCGCTCCTCACTCCATCGCGCTCCTGCTGCTGGACTGCCTCACCACAAGCTCGGTGTCCAGCTTCACCTGAAAGCCGCCCGGCTCGCCGGCGACCTGTGCCAGCAGCCGCTCTGCGGCAAGGCTGCCCATCTCATAAAACGGGACCGCCACGCTGGTAAGTGGCGGATCGGTCACGCGGGCTACGTCGGAGTCGTCATAGCCGACAACCGCAACGTCCCTGCCCGCTTCCCAGCCGAGCTCGCGTAAGCCCTGCATCAGCCCGATCGCCATCCGGTCGTTAGCGGCGAAGATCGCATCGATCTCATGCCTGCGTGCATACAGCGACGCAGCCATCCGGTAGCCGCTTGTACGGCTGTAGTTGCCTTCATAGTAAAGCTTATGCAGCTCCTCTGAGTCTTTGCCTACTTCCCGCATCGCTCTCGTATAGCCTTCATAGCGGTCTGCGCTGTTGGAAAACTGCGCCGATCCATTAACGAAGGCAATCTGCCTGTAGCCTTTTTCCATCAGATGCTTGACCGCTTGGTAGCTGCCGCCGATATGGTCGGCATCGATTTCATTGAAGCTTTCGCCAGCAAAATGCTGGTTAACTAGGCAAAATGAATGCCCCTCTGCCTCCAGCCTTTTCAATTGGGCTCTTTCACTAGGTGTATCACTGGCGCCTAGAATGATGCAGGCGTCCACCTTTTGTGAACGGAACCGCTCAATGTAATCGCTCTCTTCGTCCAGGGAACGAAAGGAAAGCAGAAGGTCATAGCCCTTCTCCTTCACCTTGGCACCGATCCCACTTAATACCTCGGAAAAATAGTACGTCGAAAACAAATGAACCTTAGGCACATAAGGAAGCACAACGCCCAAATTACCGCTTTTACGGCGGGCAAAGCTTTGGGCTATCGCGTTGGGGTGGTAGTTTAGTGCTTGGGCAGCCTCTTGCACACGTTGCTTCGTCTGTGCCTTCATCGGCCCTACGCCGTTGAATACACGGGAAACGGTAGCTTCGGAGACGCCCGCCAGCTCAGCAACTTCCTTCCTGGTTACTATAAGACCATCCCCCTCTTCAGCTTAATCACGCATTATGTACACGCGTTCATTTTATCATGGGATGCCTTGCTTGTCAATATGAGATCTTGCTATTCCTTCTTCGAGCGCTAATACCGATCCTAAAACTTCTGCGGGTTAAAGCTACCCTAACGTAATTTCATCTGACTATTCTCGCAAAAGTTTCTTGCTATTCCAACCAAATAAACGTATAATTTCGACTGATAATAATAATCATTTTCATATGTTTACTATGTAAGGGGAATGACAAAAATCAAAGCTTCTTCGAGTTTAAATCCCATTACCTTTAGCTTGGTTATTGCAGCTGCAATATTCGTTTTACTGGTATCCATGTTTATTGCCATTTCGTATGGTGCAAAGGAAATGACACTAAGTACTGTTTGGTCAGCTGTTATCCAGTATAATCCAGCATTAACAGCACACCAGATTATCCATGAGCTCCGACTTCCGCGTGTGCTTGGAGCAGCAGCCATGGGAGCGGCTTTTGCTGTTGCGGGCGCCTTAATGCAAGGCGTAACGCGGAATCCATTGGCTGACGCGGGCATATTAGGAATTAATGCGGGTGCGACTTTTGTGGTGGCGCTTAGCTTTGCGTTTTTTCCGAATTTACCTTATTCGGCTTTAATTGCCCTTTCGTTTTCAGGGGCTGTGATGAGTACTGTATTTATTTTTCTGTTGGGACGTTCCTCCGCAGGCGGGTTAACTCCGTTACGTTTAACGATCGCTGGTGCCGTTGTAGCCGCATTATTGCATTCACTCAGCTCAGGCATTGCGATCTATTACAATTTAGCTCAGGATTTGGCCTTCTGGTATGCCGGCGGTGTAGCGGGGGTCAAGTGGTCGCATTTGCAGCTGCTGGTACCGGTTATCAGCATTACTCTTATTGGGGCTTTTGCCTTGGGGCGGCAAATTTCGCTCGTTTCCTTAGGTGAAGATATTGCGGTCAATCTGGGCGTCAAGACCAAACGGATTCGGGTGCTTGGTATGGCAGGAGCTGTGCTCTTGGCTGGCGTTTCCGTTTCGGCTGTCGGGTCAATCGGGTTTGTTGGCCTGGTCATCCCGCACATAGCACGCAAAATAGTTGGCGTCGATTATCGCTTCATTATTCCGTTATCCGCCTTATTAGGTGCGGTGCTGCTGGTTGTCGCTGATCTTGGTGCACGTATGGTTAATCCTCCAAGAGAGCTCGCGCTTGGCATTATGGTCGCACTAGTTGGTGTTCCTTTCTTTCTTTATTTAGCTCGTAAAGAAAGGAGAAGCCTATAATGAGCCTGCAAGCCCACAACAGAGAAAAGCGAACTATCAAGGTTAGTATGATCTTGATAGCGATTTGCACGATTGCGGTATTAATCAGCTTGAACACAGGCACGATCCGGCTGCCGCCGATGAATGTCATCCAAACCTTTCTTGGCTATGGCACGCCAGATGACAAGCTCGTTTTGTTCGATTATCGGCTGCCGCGTATTTTGATCACGATGCTGGCAGGAATCGGCTTAGGTGTATCCGGCGCCATTTTGCAAGGCATATCCCGGAATGGGCTGGCAGACCCCGGAATTTTGGGGCTCCATGCCGGCTCTGCGCTCGGGCTGATCGCTTTTGTCAGCTTTTTTCATTCGATGAAGGAATCGTCCGCCATTCTTATTCCTTTATTCACCTTCGCAGGCGGCGTGCTCACAGCCGTTCTAATTGTGATCCTGGCTTATGACCGCCATAAAGGGCTGCTGCCTATCCGGCTTATCCTTATCGGCATTGCCGTGGCTGCGGGCTTTAGTGCCATTACGCTATATTTCTCGCTTCTTCTGGACGAAACTACCTATGCCTTCACGGCCAGGTGGCTGGTCGGCAATGTTTGGGGGCGAGACTGGATTCATGTGATGGCGCTGCTTCCTTGGATTGTTATTTTTGCTCCTTATGCCTGGTTTCAATCCAAAACCTTAAATGCCTTCTCACTTGGCGATGAGGTTGCAGTTGGGATCGGGGCTGCTGTACACCGCAAGCGTTTGTTACTATTGATGACCGCTGTTGCCTTATCTAGTGCCAGTGTAGCGGTGGCTGGCGGTATTGGATTTATTGGTCTTGTTGCCCCCCATCTGGCACGCCGGCTCGTGGGGCCGATGCACCAGCATTTCCTGCCGATTGCCGGCCTTATTGGCCTGGTCATCCTGGTCGTCGCGGATACGGTTGGCCGTTCCTTGTTCCAGCCTAACGCCATTCCCGCAGGGATTGTCGTCGCTGCGATTGGCGCACCTTACTTTCTTTATTTGCTTGCCAAAACCAAATCTTAAACAACTTAGGAGGCTATATGAAAAAGACTTTAATTCTTACAAGCATTGTATCCCTGTTGATCGTATCCGCTTGCGGACAAACCGCTGCCCCGACTGCCGCACCGGCAGCAACTCCGGCAGCTCCGGCAGCTCCGGCAGCTTCTGCTCCGGCTGCATCTGCAACAGCTCCGGCCACAACCCCTGCAGGAGCTGCCGTAAAGCCAGTTGCCAAAGAGCCTAAGATTGCCTCCGTTTCCATCCATTTAACGAATGACCTGCTGGCACTCGGCATTACCCCAGTTGGCTCTGTGATTGGCGGCGATCTTAAGGCTTTCCTGCCCCACGTAGCTGACCGCTTGAAAAACACCAAACCATTGGGCGTAGTTACCGAGCCCGATATGGAAGCTATTTTATCGCTGAAGCCTGAAATCATTTACCTGGATAAAATGTATGCCGGAACCGATATTGCCAAATACGAAAAGATCGCGCCAACCGTCGTATTTGATCTTGATGAAGGCACATGGCGTGACCATCTCAAAAAAATCGGCAAGCTAACAGACCGCGAGCAGCAAGCAGAAACATTTATTAAGGATTATGAAGCCCAAAAAGACCGTGTCAAAGCACTAATCAATGCTAAGATTGGCAAGGATGCTACGGTTATGGCCGTCCGTGTTACAGCCAAGGAGCTTCGCGTATTTGGAACAAGACGCCCTATGGGGCCTCTGCTTTTTGAAGACTTGGCTTTAAAGCCGGCCAAAGGCGTGGAAAAGGTAAGCAAGGATAAAGCCTTTGACGTGATCTCCCAAGAAGTATTGCCGGATTATGATGCAAATGCGATCTTCGTTATCGTGAACAGAGATGAAGCCTCCGACAAGCTGTTCAAGCAAATTGAAAGCAATCCGATTTGGCAGGGACTTAAAGCCGTTAAAAATAAAAATGTTTACATGATTCCTGACCAACCATGGCTGGATTATTCCGCACTGGGCAGCAAAATGTCTTTGGATGACGCTGAGAAACAATTCGCGAAATAAGCATTAATGAAAACGGTCAGGGATCATCCTGACGGTTTTTTATTGTGTACCAACCAGGCTGGAGCGAGGGCGAGGACAGTTTGATTTCTTCGATCCTGCTTCTGGACACATTCCAGCGGCAGCGTGGAAAAAATCCTTGCAACTGCACCCCTCCATAACATTCATCAATCCCTTGAGCTGCAATCCGATCCTCTTTGCCCATAGAAGTAACCAACGCTGCCGTTCAAGCTTTCAAGAGCATACGAGAAGCCGGAGCTGCGGCGATTGTATATGCCCGTATAGGTTCGATGGAACTACCGGGAAACGATAGTTAAAAATAAAAGGCACCAGCAACAGCAGGATCGGTATTATAATAGCTACCTGCTGTTTGGCTATGTTCTTTAAGGATTTGTTCAGATAACACTCATTTGGCATTCAGCTTCCAGCTTTATGATATAGGAATAGGCGGGCAAACTGGCAAACTTGACATCTTTCGCACCTTACACTACAGTTAATAGTGTATAATTGTTTAACAAGCGGCTATATGTACAGCTTGTCTCGATATAACACTACAATTTGTAGTGTAACTATTCCACTAGGAGGATGAATTATGAATGCTAGAAAAACGTTACTGTCGATCGGGGTCTTAGCTGTTTTGGTAGGTGGCGGTTATGCTGCTTACGATTATTACGCAGGCAACCATATTGCCATTCAGCAAGTTATTCCTACCAACCCAGCCGCCCAAACCCCTGCTTCATCATCTGCCGCATCGGTCCCAGCCACTGCTAATGCTACTGCAGCTACTGCAGCTACTGCAACTAGTGATGCGGCGAAGCTGGACGGCCTGTGGAATATCCAGCCTGCATCGAAAGTATATCTTTCCGTAACAACCTCCAAGGAAACTGTGAATATCGAAGGTGCTTCTGTCAAAGGAACTTGGACGATTAATTCTGCAGACCCTAGCCAAATGAAAGCTGAGGGTATCGTGGATACAACCAAATTCCAATCGGGCAATGCACAAAGAGATAACCATGTAAAAGCAGCTGATAGTTTAAATGTTGCCGCATTCCCTGAAGCTAAATTCACCGTTAAATCGTTCCAGGACTTCCCGAAGGAATGGAAAGAAGGAAGCAAGGCCTCCTTCAAAATGTTAGGAACGCTTACGATAAAAGGAATTTCAAAGGATGTAACCTTTACAAGTGATGCCCTGCTCAGCCAAGGCGCGCTTAGCATTGAGGGCAGCACGGTAGTTACCTTTGATGATTTTGGCATGAAAAACCCACATACTGTTTTACTGGATACCCAAAACAATGTAACCGTCCAATTGAGGCTTGTGCTTGGGAAGTAAGGCTTCGCCAATAAAATCCGCCAGCCAGCTTAGTCCTCTAGTCCTTCATTCCTTTTGTCCTTTCGTCACTCAAGTCCTCTAGCGACTTCCCCCAGCTGCTATATATGTCATGTAACGTAGGCTGGGCTGGATAGGCTCATTATAGCCTTCTGTACGCTTTGGCATAGTGGCGTATTTTACCAAAGATCCTTTTATCCTTCAAACGTTTGAATATATAGGGATCTGGAGATGTATTAATCTCAAGCACCCACGGGTGCAGCTCCTTATCCAAGGCTACATCCAATCCGATTTCTTTGATCCCGCGGAAATTAGAGTGAAGCTGGTTCGCCATAACAAGTCCCAGCTTCCGTAATCGATGAATATATTTGGGTTTTGCAGGACCCGATACATAGGCACCAAGAAGCTTTTCTATTGGCTCCAATGTCCCACCATTATGGAAGTTCGTAACGATTTTCTTTGGATGCGCCACCCGCCCGATCACACCTGTTGCTTCCCATTTACGGCGCGGTGATTGCTGGACCATAACACGAATATCAAAACGCCGATTGCGGTACTTGGTCAGGTGGATGCCCTTCTGAACCAGATAAAGCCGTCTTCTTGTTAGCTTGAGAATCGAGTTATACATAGGGTCAAAACTTGTAAACGTTTTTTTCACCACCCCAGCTTGGTACCTGAACGGTTTCCCCTCGGATTCGGATACCTTCTCCACTTTCATGACTCCAATTCCAAAGGTACCACTATCCGGTTTAATATAAACCATGCTGTAACGATTTAACATCTCCTGCAGCGAAGCCCGGGTCATTTTTTTCGTATCAGGTACATAGCGGCGTAGCGCGGAATTCCTTAGGATGGCTTTTGTTTTCCTCCATTTGCTGATGATATGTCTCTTACGGTTGACTTTTGTTTTCCTCCATTTGCTGAGGATATGCCTCTTACGGTTGGCTTTTGTTTTCCTCCATTTGCTGAGGATATGCCTCTTACGGTTGGCTTTACTCATGTGCTCCACCTTTCTAATCTCATCTGGACACCATATTGTATGCGCCTTAAAAAGCTCTGGTTAGGGCTTTTGGGATTTTCCTCTGCCCAGATCATTTAATGACTTTTTCTTCCTTTTCCACTAAAATAAAATGATGGCAACGATATATAAAGTAAAGTTCAGGATGCAATGAGTGAACGGTAAGCGTTATTAGCCTGCCAATGGAAAAGAGGTAGAAGATGGGCAAGATCAATAAAATGGAATGCCTCGGCTGCCGTATCGCTAACGGAGTTGAGCCCAACTTACATATCATTTGGGAAACGGAGCTGGTCACCTGCGTTCTGGATATCGCCCCCTTTCATGAAGGTCATACGCTTATTCTGCCAAAGAAACACTACTGGGATGCCGAAGAAATGGATGATGAAACCGCACATGCGGTTATGGACACCTCAATCAGGTTATCCAAAGTATTAAAGCAGTTATTCCACCCAGATGGCATCACCATGTGCCAGAATGGGGGAGTTTTTAATGACTTGACGCATTATCATATGCACATCATCCCCAGATTTAAAGGCGATGGCTTCTCTTGGAGCGAGCCTCTTTTCCCTCATGGCGCGGAAAAGCATTTAAGCGAGACCAGGGATCAAATCGCAAAAGTACTAGCTACAGGATGAGCCATGGGCAGCATGATGGGGAGTACACGATCAATCGTTAAATCTCGTCAAAAAAAATGGCTCCTAGACTATCCTAGGAGCCATCTCTTAACATTTACTCCCCGATTAATGTGGGGGAGTTTTTTACTATTCAGAAATATTACCCGCCATTTTAAGCCGCTTTGCGATGGCTTTAAATTCCTCTGCGGAAATGCCAGGTGCATATTCCTCCTCAAGAGGAGGAGCCTCTGCGATAGGAACGCCTTTAGGCGCACCTTGGATAACTTCAAGTGGAAGACCATCCTCAGGATGTGTGCCCTTCCATATCTGGTCGATGGCATTGAAGTCTTTATCACTCCAAGTGTAAAGCTTCGTATGCACCCCTTTTTCCTCATATTTTCTCGCTTCGTTAAATGCCTTATTGCTTAAGGAAGGGATGGGCACTAATTTGGTCACATTAACCCCAGTTGCGATCTCCAATGCCTTGGCATAGGCTACAACATGAACGCCGCCACGAACAAGAAGGAAGCCTATAACTTCGCGCGCCGCCGGATGGTCGGCCATTTCGTACACCTTCATTTTATGGGTTCTGGCGCCACATTCAAGGAAGAAGTTGTGCAGCAAATCCTCGACCAGATTGCCGCTGTTAAACACATTGGCTCCCGTCCACGGATTGCCCATGGAGTCGAAAGGCATAGCACCTTGTGCACCTGCCAAGAAGTGGTAAGATAAGCGAGCATCTTTAACGGAGCCCAGCGGAGTACCGTCCGGCTCTTTATAGCTGGTCGAGCCTCTCAAGCATTTATTGATTGCATGCGAAACCAGCTCAACGTGCCCAAGCTCTTCCGCAGTTATACTCATCACCAAATCATAGAAAGGCTTTAATTTTTCCTTGGAGCGGAAATTAAAGGATTGGTACAGATAATTGTTTAGCGTCGACATTTCTCCGAACTTCCCGCCTAATAACTCTTGTACAGCAGCTGCTGCATTAGGATCTGGCTTCTCGACCTCAGGGATTTCAATGGCTATTTCATCCATACGCTTGAACATAATTTCTTCGCCTCCTAGTGTTTACATGTTATCCCTATATAGTTAAACTAATTCTACAAGGAATAAACACTAGGACTACTGAAAGAGAAAAAGATAGAAGGGATTTGCCAGTGTCGCAAAACTGCTCCCGTTTTCTATGCAAGCCAAAAAAAGCTACTTCAGCAGAAGCAGCTTTTTTCGCTTTAGCTTATATCCAGCTTGGAAGCCGGTTCAAGCTCTTTAGACTTGCCGAGCAAATACGTGAAGTAACGGATGTAAAATGAAATCAACACAAAGAAAATGCCAACGGTGACCGGGTCCTTCGTATAGCTGTCCAGCGAAGGCGCTGCACCTGACTGGAAAAGCACAGGGTTATTCAAATAAATCGAAAGAAGCTTGTAAATAATCCTACCCAGCAGCAATACGATCAATGTAATCTCCACCCACAGGGCGGTTCGATAGTACCAGGCATCTACCCGTTTCTCGAAGCGGATATGCTTGATCGCATAAAAAGCCAATACGAGACCGGCTGCCAGCCCAATGCCATCTGCAACCAAATTAAGTGGGTGCAGAAAGCCAACATATAGAAATATACAGCCAAGCAACCCGAACATAACAGTCCGAAATATAAGCCGGGTGCGGGACAGCTTCTGATAACCCACGGTCCGTTTCACTCTGCGATAAATCGCGAAGGCCACAATTGCCATGATAAGGATCGTTGATCCCAAGTGCTCCATTAAGGCTTGCTCCTTCCATCAAAGCGTTACTTAAGGCGCATTCTCCAAAAACTGGGCATTTGGACTTTTATCCATCGCCGAACGCATCGCATATTCACTCTCGAACAGAACAACGAAATTATTGTTTTTATCCTTCACCAGCTGCGAGTTAATACGGAACTTGGCTGAATCGACATCCTTATCGATAATCCATCTGGCAAATTGGAAATTCATCCGTTGCAGCTGCACCTCGACACCATATTCAGCTTTCATCCGGTATTCGAATACTTCGAATTGCAGCTGTCCGACAACGCCAAGAATCATATCATCGAAACCGATGGTACGAAACACTTGAATAGTGCCTTCCTCTGTCAATTGGTCGACACCTTTTTGGAATTGCTTGTGCTTTAAGGCATTTTTGACCGATACCTTGGAGAACAATTCTGGAGAAAAGGTGGGCAACTCGTCGAACTCATAATTGCCCCCTTGGCATAACGTATCCCCGATCCGAAAAATTCCTGGGTCAAACAGCCCGATAATATCTCCAGGATAAGCCTCCTCCACAATATCGCGATCCTGCGCCAGAAACTGCTGAGGCTGCGCAAGCTTAATGTCTTTGCCAGGGCGAACATGCTTGACCGACATACCGCGCTCAAACTTGCCTGAGCAAATGCGCAGAAAGGCGATACGGTCACGGTGAGCCGGGTTCATATTCGCCTGAATTTTAAACACATAACCGGAAAATTGCTCATTCAGCGGATCAATGGCTCCTTGTGTGCTTCGGCGCGGCGTGGGCACTGGCGCAAGCTGCAAGAAATTCTCAAGAAACGTTTGTACGCCGAAATTGTTGATGGCACTGCCGAAGAACACAGGCGTTAGCTCGCCGGTGCGTACTTTCTCATAATCGAACGGGTCGCCTGCGACATCGAGCAGCTCCAGATCCTGCGCAAGCTGATCGTAAAGAAATTCGCCTGCCAGCTCTTTAACCATATCATCCCCGTAGCCGCTCACCTTGCGTACATGGATCTCTTTATGGTCTTCGCCTTGAAATAGCTCTACCTGCGTTTGATGGCGGTCGTATACGCCGCGGAACTGCTTGCCTGAGCCAATCGGCCAGTTCATCGGATAAGAACGGATGCCTAATACCTCTTCCAGCTCTTCTAGAAGATCGAATGGGTCTCGGCCTTCACGGTCCATTTTATTGATAAAGGTAAAGATGGGAATTCCCCGTTTTCGGCAAACCTGGAACAGCTTCTTGGTTTGCATTTCCACCCCTTTGGCAGAGTCGATCAGCATCACGGCACTATCTGCCGCGGTTAAGGTACGATACGTATCCTCGGAAAAGTCTTGGTGGCCAGGTGTATCCAAAATATTAACTCGATGCCCGTCATAATCGAATTGCATAACACTTGAGGTAACCGAAATCCCTCTTTGCTTTTCGATTTCCATCCAGTCGGAGGTAGCATGCTTGCTGGCTTTGCGTCCTTTAACTGTGCCTGCCAGGCGGATTGCGCCTCCGAATAATAGAAGCTTCTCGGTCAATGTTGTTTTACCGGCATCGGGATGGGAAATAATCGCAAACGTGCGGCGTTTCTGGACTTCCTCTTGCATCTTCTGTAGGGTATCTATGCTCATGTGATTGTTTATTCCTTCCTTATCTATATCTTTTATATTAGATCTTTATATGCCAATCCGCTTCTTTAAGCCAGGTGCGGTTGCTAAATTCACGGCCGCGCAGAGTGACATGGTCTTTATATACTTGCACGTAAAGGCCTTGGGACTTGTTCTTGAATTCATTCTGGAAGCTGCGGTTCAAGACACGGCCAACCGACGAATTGTGAAAATAATGGAATGTTTCTTTCAGATAGTGCTCCGAACCGTTTTGGAAATCCTGGTGGCGATGGCCGCAGAACACAAAGACGTTGGGGTAGGGCTTTAGTATTTCACGGAATTGCTTGGCTCGTATCAACGAATGGTTGCCGCCGTCAGATCCAATAGCAGGCAAAGGCTGGTGCGTCATCACAAATATCGGCTTGCTATCCTTATGCTTAGCCAGCTCGTCCTTGAGCCAATTCATTTGGTCGTCGGAGTACCAAGCACCCTCGCCAACCTCCGGCTTCTCTTGGACGTAAGCTTCCTGCGAAAGCAACAGCAGGGTTAAGCCATTCATTTCAACAGTGTAATAAGGCTTCTCCAGGTTGAAAAACTTCTGGAACCGCTCGCGTGATTGCCAATCTGTCTTGCCGTTGGGCATCGTATCTTTATTAAACGCACCTTTTTTGTCGATCCAAATATCATAATAATCGTGGTTGCCCATATTGGCGTAAAGTGGGGGCAGCTTATAGCCACTTAATATTTGGTTTAGCTCCTTGTAGCTTTCCTCATCACCATAGTCTGTTATATCCCCCGTCATTACGACCGTATCCACTGGGGCATCAAACTGCTTGATATCATTCAACGCTTCCTTCAAATGCTGCACGGTAAGAGGATCATAAAGCGATATATGCAGATCGCTTAATATCATAAACGATAATAAGGGATCGTTCGTAGAAGCCGTTGCTTCCTTGGCTGCGGGTTGCTCCTGCATCTCTCCAGCCAAAGGGTTTGTTACAGCTGTCTTCGAGCCTGCCTGCCGGTTCACCGAGCGCTGCAGCAAATGGACCAGACCGGTAGAAGCTGCTCCAATCATGACCACAAGCCCCAGCATCCAGCGTATAAAAGCTCGACGCGACATATTCGTTAACCTCCTGAATGTCTCCAATAATATGTCATCCTATTATATCTTGTTATGCAGGGTTCTGTACACTTTTTACAGGCAGGCATACAAAAAAAGGCCCGTACCGGGTAAAGTACGAGCCTCCTTGATCAAGTATAGGTTTGTCACAAATATTGGGCAGGATTAGGCGATTTTGAATTATATCCAACTATTTCGGGTTACTTCTGGTTCATCTCCCAAGCAACTTCCCCTTCATCTTGCCCATTCACCGGCCACCACTTGAAGCCATCCTCAGACAAGAGCTGTTGCGCCTGATCCGGTCCCCAAGTACCTGCAGGATACAGCATCAGGTTGTCCGTACGCTCAGCCCAAGCCGAGGCGATTTTATCGACATACTTCCAAGCCAACGCCACTTCATCCCAACGTGTGAAATAAGTGGAATCTCCCCGCGCCGCATCATACAGAAGTCGTTCGTAGGCTTCTGGTGTATTTAAGCCAATTTGGCAGCTTTGGCAGAAATCCATCGAGATCGGCAGGATGGTACCTTCTGACCCCGGCTGTTTGGCATTCATTTTGAAATAGATGCCCTCCATCGGATTTACGCGGAACACAAGCAAGTTCGGCTCCAGCTTATGCTTTTTCGATAGGTATACATTATTAGGCACATTTTTGAATTCAACGACGACCTCAGTCGTTTTGAGTGGCAGCCTTTTGCCTGTACGAATATAGAACGGTACTCCCGCCCAGCGGAAGTTATCGACAAATACTCTTGCCGCAAAAAACGTCTCCGTCGTCGACTCGGGATTGACTGAGGATTCCTGGCGATATCCGGGAACCTGATTGCCCTTCATCGTACCTGACGAATACTGGCCGCGAACCGTGTTGGAGCGAACCTCCGAGGCAGTTTGAAAGCCTCGCAGCGAACGGAATACTTTCACCTTCTCATCGCGTATATCCTCAGGAGACAAGCGGCTAGGCGGCTCCATAGCGATCATCGCGAGTGTTTGCAGCATATGGTTTTGCCCCATGTCACGAAGCGCTCCAGAATGGTCATAATAGCTGCCGCGGTCTTCGACCCCTACCGTTTCGCTTAACGTAATTTGAATATTGGCAATATATTTATTGTTCCAGAGCGGCTCGAAGAATGCATTGGCAAAACGCACCACATTAATATTTTGCACCATTTCTTTGCCGAGGTAGTGGTCGATCCGGTAAACGTCCTTTTCTTCAAATACCTTGCGGATTTGGGCATTCAGCTTTTCGGCTGAAGGCAGATCATAGCCAAATGGCTTCTCTATAACAAGACGCGCCCAGCCTGAGGTTTCCAGCAAGCCGCCTTCCTTGAGATTGTTGGACACATTGCCGAATAGCTCCGGGGAAAGCGCCAAATAAAATAAACGGTTGCCGCCAACTTCAAACTTGGTATCGAGCCGATTCGTCATCGTCCCCAATTCCTTGAACGCGTCAATGTTATTCGTATCCAATGACATGTATTCGAAATGCTCGGCAAAGGATTCCCATTGCTCGTCCTTAGTCACATTATAACGGGCGAACTCTTTGATCGAATCATGAACATCCTCGCGGAATTGCTCATTCGTACGTGGTCTTCTAGCCAGACCAATGACTGCAAAACGGTCGCCGAGCTTGCGCTCGCGGTACAAGCTGTATATGGCAGGGTAAAGCTTGCGGCGTGCTAAATCTCCTGTTGCTCCAAAAAGCAAAATTACGGCATCCGTCATTTTATCATCATTCTCTCTTATGTATTTTGTCCGTTATAAGCGATTTCATTTAAAGCTTCTTACAGCATAACTAAATATGCCGTAGGATTCAACATCCCAGTTATAACATTTTTTTATAGAAGCTATTTTTCGCGAATTTCCATAACGATTCCGACCTTATAAATGCTTTTTAAGCATATAACAGCGAATTTCTTTATCATAGTGGACAGGCTCATACCGTTTGGACGCGTAAAAACGCTGGGCGTGTGTATTGGTGTCATCCACCCACAAATAGATTTCATTTCTGCCGTACAACTGAGCAGTACGCTCGGCATGCTTAAGCAGCCTGCTGCCAAGTCCTTTGCCCTGGTATTTCGAATGTATAGCAAGCATATCGATATACATGGTATTTTTCATATGCCTAATAGCAATGAATCCGCCTACCTCCCGCCCACTATTTAGATGGACGAATACCTCACAACTACGAAGTCGCTTACGGATGGCTTTTAGATCCACTTTTAAATTAGGCTGGGTTACTCTCGCATAAGGAAGCAGCAGCTTCTGCACCAATTCCAGGATAGCTTTATCGTGCTCAAGTAACCTTTTGCGGATCAAAGCGCATCACCCCCATAGATAAATATGTTTTATCATATGAAAGAAGGTTCGCATTTGTTATTATTTATTATTTCAAATATTTTTTGCCAACAAAGGCCATCAATAGCACACTAATCACAATAACTACGATAATGACCGCGATTTGAAAACTATCCATAGCTGCAACCCCTTATTAAAATTTACAATTACCTGTTTCAATATTCATTTTTAAAGTTAATGTTAATCATATAGAATAGTTGATAGTGGAATGTACTGTCAACAGCCATTTTACGAAACTCTGTCCATTCATGTATAATTAACATATAAATATTCTAGATTGCGAGGTGTACGGGCTATGATTGCAAAAGTTTCCGAGGTAACCCGAGTCTATCGTACCAATGAAATATGGCGTGAAGATGACCAACATTGGCAGCAAGGGGGTTGGCAGGAGCGTCCCCTAGTATCCTCTAAGGAATCTGCTGAGCTTGTTTTTCAACGTTATGCATTTGGGCATCATGCCCGTATCGCTGCAACCGCATTAGCCGAGGTGTTAACCGTTGCCGGCCAACTGAAGCAAGCAGGAGAAGCTTTGTTAAGCCCTAGCTCTTCTTTGGACCAACGGACTGTTGAGAGCAGCAATCCAAATGCGATTATAGGTACCGCCAACCAACATTCATCCATTAATAGCTACTACATACAGGCTGACCAACTGGCCAAACCACAAATCAATAAAGGGAATAGCCTTGCTTCTAATCAAGCTACCCCCATTGCGTCAGGCTCCAACCAGATGAAATTGACGATGAATGGGCGTACCACCTCATTCTCAGTGTACATACTTCCCGTAGAAAATAACTACCAGGTACTGCAAAAAATACGAGGAGCCATTAGTCAAACTAAAGCAGCTCTAAATGTTGAGTTGCTTGGAGACAGCTCTAATGAATCCAGCTACCTTCAAATAAGCAGCCGCCATACAGGAGCAGAGCAAGCCTTCTCCATCCAAGATATATATGGAAATGCAGCCGCAACAACCGGGATTAACAACGTCGTCTTGCAGGCTCAGGATGCAAGGTACCATATCGACGGAAGCTCATCCATTCAATCTGCAGCCAATGACATATATTTGGATAACGAAAGTGTAGTCCTAACCTTACTGGATATAGCAGAAAAGCCTGTAGCCGTGGACATTCGTCCCAATATGGCCGGAATTAAAAGTCAAGTTCAGGCATTGGTCAACCGTTATAATTCTCTTCACTTGATGCTTACCCAATCAGTGGGGCTTCTCTCTAGCGAAGCCAGCCAAGTGGTTATGGGCAAGCTTAGCTCACTTCCATTGGAGCAAATTGGGATTCAATTGAATTCCGATGGTTCTCTGAGGATGGATACATTTGTCCTAGAAGAGCAAGCCCAGTTCAACTTTGCGGCGCTGGAGCTAAGCTTACGGGGATTCGGTGGACTTGCAGCGGCTTTAAATGTGGCAGCCAACAAGCTTCTTGACCCGCCATCCTACGAATTACTTGACCAGGGTCAAACCTTATTCCAATCGTTCAACAATTATCAATTTAGCGAATGGGATGACCAACCTGTTAATACCTATCTACCTGTTCCGCTTTCAGGAATACTGATGAATGACTATATTTAAAAAGATGGCTATCATCGGCTTCACAAACAAAGGCGCTGGATCCTAACCGATCAGCGCCTTTATTATTTGTTTATAGGTTGGTGGGAGCCACCGCTGGCTAATGCCCTTTTCTGGCTCTCCTTTTTCTGGCTCTCCTTTTTCTTGCTTTCCAATGAATACAGGAGAGCCGCTTGCTTCACCTCTGCCTGGCGAGCGGCATCCTCCATACAGAACCATGCCTCATTCTCATATAATTGAAGCAAAATTTGTTGGGCGGCTACCATGGCCTGTTCTTCATTCCTTAGCATAAACCAAGTGATTTGGTAGCAGGAGCTTTCGTATTCCCGAAGGAGCTTGGTTTTATCATGGATCGTCAAGCTCTTAGGGGTATCCGCCACCCCTCCTACAACCATAGCCATCACACAATCCCCTGCTTCCCCAAATAGTAAAAATCATGCCACCCTATATAGACGATGCAAAGTGCTATTTGCACTCACATTTCAAAAAAAAATCCCCCACTTGGATCAGTAGGGTTAGCGGGTCACCTTGTTATCCAATTGGCTGAAAGGCTCTCCAAAATTCGCCGTTGACAGCAATTATATTCATAATGCTTGAGAAGGGAATCGTGAATGTGGGAAAGCCTGCGACATAAGGGGCAATTTCGTAGGGTTCAAAATATAGGTGCAAGGCATCGCCTGTTACGTAAAAAGGCTGATCTGCTTTGATCCCTTTGTAGGTGTCTGGAAATACATAATCATATTGCGGGTCTTCTTTAATCTGCTCAGCTACAATTGCGCTCAATACCTGTACATAATTACTGCCAGACTTAAATAAATCGCTTAATCCATAGCTATGGCCATTGACCAAATTAGTCGTCGTGTACAACCTAGTCGGCATCCCATGGGCAGCACCAAAAGGAAAATGATAGCCCTCCAGCTTAAGCTCCAATAGATTTTTCTGGAAAAAGGCAACCTCATAATCGCCCGTGTAGCTGTAATCAAGCTGAACGTCGTTGGGCACGTTTTTCACTTGGGATAGCACCATCAGCCTCTCATTCACCTGCTGCTCGGCTGCCGGGTCATTCATGCCCTCCACCTGCGGATAATAGACCAAATAATCTTTATTTGGTTTATATTTATGCTCCTTAACACGGAAAGGAGGCCTTAGGGGTATAACTGTATTAGTCCGCCAGACGACATGGCCCGAGCGATCCAGATAAGATAACCGCTGGTCGACATTCGCTTGAATGAGCTCATTCATAATAGCTAAAGTGCCGCTGCCCTCCAAACGAGGATAACCCGTTGCAGCCTTTCCCGTAAGGTCGATGAAGAAGGTTTGGCTGCCGTTAGTTACGGATGCCAGCCCTTGCTTATAATCAGAGACATCCTGATATTGGAAATCTGTCAGCAGCTTGCCATTGATATCAGCAATTGCATAGTTCGAACCGATAAAAGGCTGCTTGGGATCAATCGCCTTGCCTAAGGCCACTCTCTGCTCCCCTAAAGGGCGAACTACATCGTAAATAGGCTTGATCAGGAAATTCGCATCCCGGTCGACCAGCCCATACAATGAGCCATAATCCTCAGCCATATTCACGACCGCCGCTCCGTCCTCAAAGGCAAACGCCATTGTATACTGCGGTGAAATAATGATCTTGCCCCGCTCATTGATATAGCCGTATTTGCCAGATGCCTCCTTTTGAAATGGTAAAAGCCCGTTTCCAAGAGCACCCACGAACGCATAGGGATACATCGTTATCCGTTTTCCATCCGGTCTGATCAAGGCAAATTCCTTTGCCTTCAGCTGGACAACTGCCTTACCGTCTCGAAAGTCACCTGCCTGTAAATATTTGGCCGGAATAGCCTCCTTGCCGCTGAGGTCCAGATAGCCGTAAAGCTCGCTTCCCGTTTGGCTTCCACCTGCCGCTTGTGCTTTTGTGAAAGCAGCCCTTCCATTGCTGTAAGGCGCAATATAGCTATAAGGCTTGCCCGTAAGGACACGCCCTTTCTGGTCAATCACCTTAAAGCCTTGCTTATCAATGACAACCGCACGCCCTTCACTGAAGGGGCTGATCGAATCATAGATAGGCGGCACTACATATTTACCCGTGGCATCAATAATGCCATTTAGCCCATTGGCTTGCACAACCGCGAAGCCGCTCTCTTGGAAATCATTCGCGTATTCAAATTGCGGCCCAATCAGCCAATCGCCTTTACTGTCGATAAATCCCCATTTGGTACCTGTTATCGTTTTGAGGTGCGCGGGGAATAGCCCCCCTGCACGCAGTTCAGGCATCCTCCTCTGCGCCAGCTGAAGCTGGATTAGCTGCTGCAAATGTTGCAAAGCATCCTTGGACGGATAAGGCTGCTGCAAGCTAAGAGCCACCTCCAGCGAAGCTGCAGCGGCTTGTGGAAGGCCAGCCTTGTATTGTGCATCCGCCAAATAATACCAATAAAAGGCGTAATCGGGATGCTGGCGTGTTAAAGTCTCATAATAATGGGCTACCTTGCGAAAATAATAGGGGTACACATCCAGGGCCGGGACGAACTCCGATATGCCTTTCGCTCGTTCCCACCTAAGTACCTCCACTTGGTAGGCTTCTCCCGTATCATGGATCCACAGCGCAATTTCAGCAATTCCATCTTGGCCTGTGTGATCTGTGCTTGGCATGTCTTCGATTTCCCTATAGCCGTAATTCATATCAGCTGGAGCGATATCCTTCATCCCTTGCGGCGTCCATTCATAAACGGATAGCTTCGACCAGATCGCCCCAGCCTGCCAGCCTACAATAAGGTTGCTGCGACCACGCGCTGTAATTGGCGCGGCTGACAGCAAGCTGATCCCGTAGCCTGGGCCCTTGAGATGGGCAATCGGCTGCCAGCTATTTCCATAATAACCCAGTACCAGCACATGGCTCTCGCCATTGATGCGGTACGCGGCTGCTATTTCGGGCTGACCATCACCGGTGAGGTCAGCTTGGAGGATCGCTGCTTGCGGCGATGCAGCGATTGGCCACTGCGCGGCGGTGGAGGCGCTGGCCCAGGGCGCAGCGGCGGGGGCGCCGGCCAGGCCGCCAGTCGGCTCAGCGGCAGGCGCGCTAAGCATCAGCAGTTCCGCGCTTGGGGGCAAGTTTGCACGAACGAGTTGGATAAGAACAAGCTCTGTTTCATTTTTTATCATCTCAGCACCTCATAGGGTTAGTCGCCTATAGCATATGGGGTAAATGCTGGATAGGTGCCTATTTTGTCTGAGCTTTCAGAGCCTTAACAAGCAGTGCCTTAGACAGTGAGGGATGATAGTCTTAAACTGGAAATCCTCAAGCTAATGATTCGATAAATCATGGGGTTATATTTCCAGCTCATTCCTTGTTGCTCCTTTTTATACGGGGCATACGGGCATGTGGAAATAGAGAGTATACGTGTTATATGGGGTATGTGGAGTAACAAGGTACATGTGGGGACATGGACTGACATGGACATAGGGCATATATAATCTGGCAAAGCGATACACCGACTTCCACGGACAAATACAGCAAACAGATGCTTCTAGACCGATTGCCGTAGCTATCCAGTTGATCGTCAATCAATGTTCGTGGCGTAATGGAGTCGGTGGCGTATCTTTTAAAAAAACCTCATTCAGCAAGCCCGTTCTTAAAGGCATAAATCGCCGCCTGTGTCCGATCCTCGACACCGAGCTTCGCCAATATATTCGTGACGTGGAATTTAACCGTTTTGATCCCGATGAATAGCTCGTCGGCCACGTCCTGATTGGAGTGCCCCGAAGCAATTAGGCGCAGTACTTCCATTTCGCGCTCGGTCAATTCATCATGCGCCGGAGCCACGGGCTTCGGCTGGCGGAAACGGTTCATGATCTTTGAGGCCACCTGGGACTCAAGAACCGACTGCCCTTTTACGGCTGAACGAATTGCTTGGGCCACCTCTGATGCACGTGAGGTTTTTAGTAAATAGCTGAACGCACCCGCTTCGATTACCGGATACATCTTCTCATCGTCGAGGAAGCTTGTTAAGACGACGACCTTGCAATCGGGATACAGCTTAAGCAGCTGCTTCGTTGTTTCAATTCCGTCCATTCCCTCCATCACGAGATCCATCAGCACAACATCAGGTTTGTACTCCTGCGCAAGGCGAATGCCTTCTGCACCGTTGCTTGCTTCGCCAACTACCTCAATGCCATCCTCCGTGCTAAGGACAGCGGCAAGACCAATCCGCACCATCTCATGATCATCCACCAACAGCACCTTAATCGCTATTTCCAACTCATCATTCTCCACTATCATCCACTCCTTCCGCTATAATCGGTACCCGGATATCAATCCGTGTCCCCTTACCTGGAGCCGTGATCAAATTCAAGGAGCCACCGATTTCATTAACGCGCTCCTTCATCGTCATAATGCCGTAGGAAGCATGCTTCTTCACATCGAGGTCAAAGCCGATTCCGTTATCACGAATAAGCAGCCGAATGCTTTCCGCCGAGGTTTGCGTAAGGCGAACCTCCAGCCTTGTCGCTTTGGAATGTCGCAGCGCGTTCGACATGGCTTCCTGGACGATCCGGAACAGGTGATTCTCAATGCCCTGCGGCAGCTGGATGTCGTCTGTGAGCTCTCCAACAATTTCCATCGGCACCTTGTCTGCCAGCTCCTGCAGCAGCTCGACCAAGCCCTCTGCAAGCCGCTTGCCCTCCAGATGGACGGGACGCAGATGCAGCAGCAGCGCCCGCATTTCCGATTGGGCGACGGAGGCCATCTCTTCGATCAGGTAGATCTGCCGCTGCGCCTTATCGAAGTCTTTATCCAGTGTACGCCCAACCGCGGTTGCCGTCATCGAGATGGCGAACAGCTGCTGGCTGACCGCGTCGTGAAGCTCTCTTGCCAAACGCTGCCGCTCCTCCACAATCGCCGAATATTTGGCTTTTTGCGCAAGCTGGGCGTTATCGTTGGAAAGCCGTTGAAGCGAGCTTACCTGCTCTTCCCATTTTTTCGTAATCTCATTCAGCTGTTCACCCAGCCGCCCAATCTCGTCCTCACCAAGCGGTGGAACCGTGCGGGTCAGGTTTCCCTTTTCCAAGGCCAGCATGACCTCGCCCAATTGCTCCAAACGCGATTTGATCCTGCTGCTATACCAAATGCCGAATACGCCTCCAATAGCGGCAACGATAAGGATTAGCATTAAGCTGAACTGGATCCCTTCACTCCATGACGAAAATCCTTTTATGTATCCATAGTGGCTTAGAAAATACACAATAACCCCAAACAAAACAAGGCTAAGCCCAATCGACTCGCCCATGCTTCGCCACATCATATTGGTAAGCCGTTTATTGTGCCTTTCCATAAACCTTGCCTCCCTGCCTTCATGCCAATGCCAATGCTACCTGCCGGTGTTCATCTAAACAATTTTAATATCGATATCGGCAATAATATAGGAAATCAGCAGCTTAACCTGCGTATCAGCCGTTTCAAAATTAGGTGTTTGCCACTCTGTTTTATTTAAAATGCCCGATTCCTTATTCGGTCCAATCGTCGCCTCCCCGAATATTACCGACGAGGTCACAGACAGCCCCATATCCTCAGGCACGATAATATCCAAATCCGCGATTACGCCTTGCAGTACAAGTGTCACTTGTTTTTCCTCAGGAATGGCATAGGTCAAATCAATTTTCAATTCCCCAACTACATTCCAAATCGAGCTGTTCCGCAGCACCCAAGGCTCCTTACCCCAACGCACGCTTTCGATCAAGCTTTTCTTCACGTAGCTTTCCGCCCGATGCAATTGCTTGGAACGTATATAGAAAAACCCTAATGAAATTAGAACTATCGCTAGCATCAGCGAGAAATTGCCCCCTAATAAAATAACGAGCCCTATCCCCATTAAAATATAGCCTTTGCGAGGAGAAGACTTTCTAACCTTATGAATACCTATAAAAATCAGCACGATAGCAAGCACAGTGAAAAAGCCCCAATGGTTGTTGGATAACAGGAATATTCCGACGCCGATCAATACTAGCGCTACATTGCGGTCATTACGGTTCCCTTTGCGATCCTTGCCTGCTCCATCCTCGTTTCCCATCCAACTGCGGTTAAACTTCCCCATTATGCTGCCTCCTTTCTTATGCCGATTCTTAGAAGCTACTCTGCTAATGATACAACGAACTTTCAGAAGCGTAAAAGCCATAGCGGCCACGAAACGGCCCTATGGCTTTATGCCTTACTTAGCATATCATAATTTACGAACAACCGAATACTAATTTTTAGACAGTATTCGGTTGGTTAGAGAAGCAATTATTGGGATTTCTCCGAACCCAGCTTTTCTTTTAATAGCTGAAGCTGGTCATCAACCTTCTTTTGCTTCGCTGCATCAACGCTGCTTGAAGGCGTGTAGCTGCCATTTGTGGAATAAGCACCGCTGACATAAGGCTTACGAGCGATTTCTGCCTCTACCTCCAGCGTAACGATCTTGTCTTCCATCCGGCGGAAGCCTTTAGCTGCCTGGCCACCTTCGATTACGTTATGCGCCGAAACTTGAGCCATTTGATGCTGTGCTCTTGCCAATTGTGCACGAGACACCAGCTCGCTGCGCTTGTTGCGCATTTGGTAAAAGGCATCCTTCATCTCATGCAGCTGTTGAACCAGCTCTGCCGCTTGGGCTTTGGATTGCTCATGGAGGTCTGCATATTCGGTAATTTTGCCTTCATAATAAAGCTTTTGCTCCAAGGCTTGGCGTGCCGCCAATTCCTGGCCGTTTTTCAAAGCATCCTTGGCCTGCTCTTCACGTTGAGAGGTTAAGCGAACCGCTTCCTCGTAGCGCTCTTTGAGCTTGCGTTCATTGGCGATTTGGCGGGCAACCGTTACCTCGGCTTGAGCGATTTCCTCTTCCATATCCCGCAAATATTGATTCAACATAATGATCGGATCTTCCACTTTGTCCAACAGCTCATGCAGCGATGCTTTCGTCATATCTTTAATTCTAGTAAATACTCCCATGGTTTACACGTCCCCTTTAGTTTGTTGGTTTTTTTCGTATTGCGCTACTTTGGCACGAAGCTCTTCGATTTCTTTCCACATAGCCTTCTTCTCAATGTCTTTCATCATTTCATCCAGGTTATCGCCTGCATTGCTTTGGCTATTGCCTTGGGAATGACCTTGCGTATTTTGATATTCAGCTTCATGTTGACGACGGTCATTGCGGTTATGCTTGCGGAAGCCACAGCCATGTTTTTTGCCATTCCATCCATTGCCCCATTGCTGCTGTTGTCCCCACTGTGGTCCAGTTGCTTGGCCATTCCAGTTCGTTGCGCCAGCAGCGGCGCCATCAAATCCATATCCCGGACCATAAGGTCCGTACGGGCCATGGTTACGAGGCTCTTTGGGAATAACTAGTACGGCCAGGAAGTACAACGGTATAATCACTCCACCGGAAAAGAAAGCTGTTATGACCAGTAATAAACGAATCCAAGTCGAATCTATTCCGAATGTATCTGACAAACCGCCGCACAGGCCAGTTATATAACGGTCCGAGCGTGAACGATAAAGTTTAGTCATGATCGCATCCAGCCTTCCTCTTGTAGTTTAACTTTCAGCTTAGCGAGCTCTTGGTCAAGCGCCTGCGATGCAGCGGTGCCTACAGCCTGCAATACTTCGCGTCCATGTGACCTAACTTCACGAAGTGCTCGTGCTGTCGACTCCATGTCGGAGATCCGCTCATCCAGCCGCTCGAACATCCGCGGCTGTTCGGAGCCAATACCTCCACCCATGCCCCGCAGCCGCTCATTCATTCGCTGCTGCAATCTAATGCTTTCTAGCCTTGCCATGTAATAGCTGCGTTTGGAAGCCACTTCATCAAAGTCCGCTTTCAGCTGCTGCATTTGACTCTCAAGCTCTACGATACCGAGCTTGCTTTGGTCGTACAGCGCCTTGTATTGAATGCTGCGTTCCTCTTGCTGCAGCTTCTCTTGAAGCGCGATGCGGGCGACTTCGTCCTCGCCTGCCTTTAAAGCAATGAGCGCCTGCTGTTCACGGCGTTCCATCAGCTGTGCAGCTGTCATATACTGCTGCCTCAGCCCCGCAGCGTGGGATAAACATTGCTGCAGCAAGCGTTCGGATTCACGAATCTGCTCTGCCTGCGAGTTTAAATACTTATCGATCAGGCGAACCGGATCTTCTGAGTTTTCTAGCATTTCATTGAATTTAGCGACTGTAATATCTCTGAAGCGTTTGCCTAGACTCATGCTCTTTACCACCTTCTTGTTTAGAATTGTTGAGAACGACGATTAATGAATTAATAGGCACGTGATTTTCTTCGTAAGCTGGATATGCCGCAAACGATCAACCCGATGGCGACTAGAATAGCAATCAAACCCGACAGCTTCACTATGAGCACCAGAGACCCAATGGCAATCAATATCAAGCCGATAATCGTACGGTCGTTTTTAATGCCTAACCAACCTAGGCCAATCATCGCTACCGGGAACAAGTAACCTATCAGATGTCCGGTATGCATACCCATTTTGTTCAAAAGTATTAACGATCCTACTGCAATCAGCAGCAAAGCCAAACCGCTATTTCGATTCAATCTCATTTATGTATTCACCGCCTTTCGTTATGATGTCTCTTGCTTATGTACTTATTCTAGACGATTGAAGACCTTTTCAAAACGGACCTGCGGCGGTTACCCTTACTAGACCAAAGTCGGGGGAGGTGTTAGACCTCAGGCGGCCAGGTTGGAATTAGTGTTTATTCAAGCACGATAAAACCGGATGCATGTGTAGCAGCTGCGGCTATCGTGAAAAGTGCTGTATTCCAACAGAACTGAATAGTTAATAAACCAAAAAGTCATACGTTAATTATTTTCATGCAAACCAACTAAAATAAGGAACCTCCATCTATATGGGGGTTCCTTTTTCACAAGATTTAAGGTTGCATCTATCGCCAAAGAGTTTTCAGGCAATCCAAACTTTCGCCACACACACTCAAAAATAGTCAGCCAAGTAAGTCTGCTGCTGCGGCAGCAACGCTTCCAAGCTTTGTACAGCCTCGTCCGATCCCTGCAGACGGTTAATCCGCTGCAAAAAGCTCGGCTGCTGGTAGCCCATAAATATCGCAGCCAGCGTCGAGATATCGCAGGACAATCCCGTTGCACCTGCCGATCCGATAGAGCCCCCACCTTCAGCCTCTGCACCTGACACAATTGAGCTTCCTTCTGGCAGCTTCTCAACACTTGCCGCGCCGGTTGCATCAATCTTCACGACAAAGCTGCCATTATTCCATTCGGCATGGGCATCCTTGATCTTCAGCACTAGTTCGCGAGTTCCAGCAGCAGTCTCATTAACCGCTCCAGCTCTTGCGCCCCCACCAGCCCCCGCCTGTACGACCCTACCTGCATTCGCGGCAAACGGAAACTGCTCCAGGAAGCCTGCGACATCAACAATACGTGCCATAAAATAAGGCACGAGCTCCTGCTTGATTCGCGGATTATCCAGCAGAAACGGCAAACGGTCATCCGCAGGAGCCTGCAGCGTAACTTTCTCGATCATCGAATCATGATCGGCTATAAAGCGCCATAACGCTTTCTCCGCTTCATAATGTAAGGCGACAAGCTCATGAATCTTGCAGACCCGATCCTTGACCTCATATTGTACATAGCCGCTTGCCACTCCGTTATCATCGTAATAAGCAACGATATCCCCTTTGCGGTTCTCAAATATGCGCCGTTGCCACCATTGCTCGTTGCGGTCCAACGTTCCATTGTATCGTGTAGCATAGCTGCGATATATGGGGTTCAGTAATTCCATATCGTGATTAACTCGTACCATCCGGCCCGGTGGTGCAGGAAGCTTCGGCAACAGTGCAGTTGGAATTTCATATTTGATATAATCACAATACGTTTCCCAGCCAAATTTGCGGTAAAAGCCAAATTGAAAAGGATGCAGGAAGGACAACGTCTGCCCTTGGTCCTTCATCACCTGTAAGCTATGATGCAATAAACCGGCAACCAAGCCGCCGCGGCGGTATTCTGGCCATGTAGCAACCCCGGCTATTCCACCCATATTGAAGCGTTTACCATGCAGCCATATATGTAAGTCCAGCAGCGTCAAACGGGCCGCCAGCTTGCCATCCACATAAGCACCCCAGCCTTCCTGTTCACTCATTCGGGCTAACCGTTCCTCACGCTGCTGTGGAGTCAGCTCCATCTGAAAAGCGAAGGCAGATAAAGCGACACTATCTAAAAAATGCTCCTTGCGGATATGGCGAATATCCAATGAACTCATTCAAATTTCCCTCCAAATTAACGAATAAACGAACGGGTTATACGCTATCAACGAATTATACGCTTTCCCTTTGTGGGCTTACAAAAGCACCAGGCCGGCTCTCCAGCAGGTACGTATGCATCCACTCCATGTACAAGCAGTGAATGCATGCGTGTCTGCCTTAAGCCTTAACCCGGCGTCTTTCTGTAGCCTGTCTTCTTATTATACTTGCTTCGCTCAGCTCTTTAAACCACCAGCCAAAACAATCGTTCCGCGTGGCTGCACTCCGTTAGCATCCGGCTCCAATGTTATGGCTACCGTATCATAATCCTTCGGTTCAAAGGTAAAATAGATCGCACCTTTACCATTCTGGGAAGCGAAGGTTCCAGCACTAACAGGCTGATTATCTTTAATTAACCAGACTTGAAAGGCTTCCTGCTGCTTAACTTGCGGCAAATCCTCTGCCTGTACGATCAAGTGTGTCCCTTTATTATCGATCATGACGGAAGCCAGACCTTTGGAAATAAAGGTTTCCGCTGCGGGACTCAATGTGACAATTTTATTGACCTGCGCACCCTCAGCTGGTTTAATAGCAACAGCCAGCTTTTCCTTGGTCGCCCCAAGCTCGGTTTGCAGTCCATTTAATGCACCATTAGCAGCAACCAACTCTGTCTGGATGCCATGCATCGCATCTTTAAGCATGTATGTATAAAGCCCAAGTGCAATTACAGCCGCTGACAATCCCAAGCTGATCAGCTTCCAATACCGGGCTTTACGGTCTATCTTCTCCGGTTTGGACATCCGCCGCCCAAGAGCAGGCATCGCTTCAGTTTCTACATGTACCCTCTGTTCCGGCTTGATTCTAGCTGAGCGCCATCCACTTCCACCTTCCACACCAGCCGTCTGGTCTGGCTGCAGCACATTGCCATCCGTAGCAGTCGTTTGTTCTCTGTCCGTATACACGGTTTCAGCTGGTTTCACTGCTGGTCTCGCCATTTCTGCTGCCTTCCATGGTTCCGGCGGCCTTGTTATCTCTAACGCCTTTGGCATGTCTGTTGTACTCAACGCATCGATGTTTTTCATGTTTTCTACTTCCTGCCGTGTCGGAATCTCCGTTATCTCTGGCGCTTCCGCTTCTTTCGTTAGCTCAATCCCAGGTGCTGTGTCCACGACCTTCAGTTTCCCCGCCGCTCCTAAAGATTTTACATTATCAACCGCTTTGCCTAATACGCGCCCAAGCACCCGTTCGCGCATACCTTGAGGCACTTCTACTGGCTCCGACGCCTCCGGCAACAAATCCACAATGACTTGCAGCTCAATTAATTGTTCACGGCAAGTGGCGCAAGTTGTCAAATGCTCCCGAAACTCGGCAGCTTCCTCTTTAGACAAACCGTTCAAAGCATAAAGCTCTACAAGCTCGCACATCATATCTGTATGTTGGTTAATCATTGCTGAACTCCCTCCTTTCCCCGTCAGATAGACGCCGCTGAAGCTGCTTCATCGCCAACCGAACACGGATTTTTACCGTTCCCAAAGGGATAGCATGCATGTCCGATACTTCCTGGTGCGTATATCCTTGATAATATATCCATTCCACTACTTTCTTCTGGTCATCGCTTAAATCATCGAGAGCCGCCTTAACCTGCTCCCCAACCCATTTCTTTTCAACAGCCACCTCTGTATTCATCCGTTCATCCGCAACAAATTGCAGTTGATCGAGCTCTGCCATAGACTGCGGTGTCCGGCTTCTTTTCTTTCTCAATAAATCAATAGTAATATTGCGGGTTAACGTAAACATCCAGCTCGTCAGCTTGCCTTGTGCACCATCGAAGCGCTCGGCTGTATTCCAAATTCTCAGGAATAGTTCCTGAATAATTTCCTCAGACATCATAGCATCTCTTACCATACGATAGGCAAAAGAATAGACGGGCTTTTCGTATCGGTCATAAAGCTTGGTCAAAGCATCTTCGTCTCTTGCCTCAATAAGCTTCATCAGCTCTTGATCGGGCATTGAATCATTCATGAAGAATCTCCTTTCAATGATTCTCCTCTTATCTATTTATTCGCAAATAAGCTCGCTCTGGATGTATCCCCCAAAATATTTATCAAACATCAGCGCTAGCAAGCCAAAAATAAGCGATTGTATAAGGGGAGATCGTCATTAATGCAATTATAACCTACAATGAAGCCTTCCTTGCCCACTAACAAACCCTTATCTTTTTATTGTAACAAACAGATGTTCGCAATTCAATTTTGTCTAGCCCAAAGAACTATTTTCACTCCTGAAATAATTAATGGTCTATTAAAGTGGTTGTTTTTACCCATTAAAAAAACCTAATAAAAAGGAAAAATATGCTTTTGTTCTCTTCCCATAAATTCATCAGGCAAAATACCTATTTTTTCTAAACTCTTCTTGGGATCTGTCATTTTTTACAACTTAAATTCCCATAATTAGCTATGTTATCATGTGTAAAAGAGATAGATGTTGAAAATAATGGATGGCCGGCCGGCAACCTCTATGTTTCATGCTATCACCCTTGCTACTTGCTCCAACATCATCGATAGCCTAATAACTATCTAATGGAGGTTCCATTCATGCCAACAAAGCTGATTTTCCTAATCGTTGCATTCGCCATCTCTCTTTCTTTATTACCCATGCAAGCTACTGTTGTCAGCGCTGCCGAAATTAAAGTTAATAGCCAGGCTACCTTTGAACCTAATGCTATTATCCTCAGCTCGGTTTCATTCCGGACTCAGCCATCAACCGACTCGCCACGGATTCGCTACTTGGTCAAAGGCGAAAGGGTCGCAGTGTTTGAAAGGGTCAACAGCTATTGGTATAAGGTTACAGATAGCTCCAAAGTCGTCGGATACGTTAGCACGGGATCACAATATATCGATACAACCTACGTTGAAGAGGAAAATCAGCTGGAAGCAGACTTTCCTTCACCTCCCAATGCAACAGCCGTCAGCTCCGTTTCGTTTCGCAAAGGACCAGACACCAATTCAACCCGGATCCGTTATTTGAAGAAAGGGGAGCAGGTGCTAATCCTCAACAAAACAAACCAATATTGGTACAACATCCAGGACCAGAACGGTGTTATCGGCTACGTCAGTACCAGCAGCTCCTACCTGACAACGTCGTATATCGAGCCCTACAAACAGCTAAGCCGGGCAGTCGCCGCGCAAAAAGTAATTGATGCCGGAAGCCGCTACCTGGGTGTTCCCTACGAATTCGCCTCCAGCCGCAATGATACCTCTACCTTCGACTGCTCTGATTTTGTTCGCCAAGCGTTCTTGGATGGGATCAAGCAACAGCTGCCTGGTGATTCAAGAAACCAAGCGGTTCTTGTCAAATCCATAGGCACGACCAGCAGTAATTGGCAGCAACTGAAGAAAGGAGACCTTGTATTCTTCATGGCTTACAAAGGTTATACACCTGCAAGCTATGCTAGTGTGAATAAGGCGACCGAAACCGTGACCCATGTTGGCATTTATCTGGGTGATGGAAGGATGCTGCACACTTATTCACAAGCCTCCGGAGGCGTACGGATCGATACGATTGCCGGCTCACAGTGGGAGCTTCGTTTCCTGTTCGGCGGCTCCACCTACTAGACTAAACATGTGCCAATAGGGCAACTGCCTCAGGTTCGGGGCATTCCTCCCCACTTGGGCATACCAAAAACCTCCATTCCCCTTAACAGGGGTGGAGGTTTTACCTATTTCACTTTATACGTTCACTTGTAGTTGCAGTAAATCGAAGCTATCCCCCGCCTGCGAGGTAATAAAGGGGCTTGGCTGTCCAAGCGAATAAATATGCAGTAAATGCATCGCCCGTGTACATGCCGTATAAAAGAGCTTGCGTTCATTTTCCCGCCGGTACCTCTCAGCCGAACCGTCATAAATAAGCACAGCGTCAAATTCGACGCCTTTGGCCAAGTAAGAAGGAATAATCTGCACACCCTTTTCAAAAGACGACGTTTGCTTCGTCACCAGCAGCAGCGGCAGCCGATGCTGCAACGCGGCATAAACGTCTGCGCTTTCGTTCGCCGTTTTGCAAATAACGGCGATGGAATCATAGTTTTCCGCTATAAGCGTTTGCAGATCGGCAACGATGCCATCGTGCAACCCTTCGCGATCCTCAGCCACCACCACCTGCGGCTTCTCGCCGCTTCGGTTAAACGGCATGATCTCTTCGCCGCCAGCGACCATCCCCCTCGTGAACTCCACGATTTCACGGGTTGAACGGTAGCTGCGCATTAGGCGAATCAGCTCAGTTTCCTCCACACCATACAGCTTGGCGATCGGGTCATTCTCTCCGAGTGCCGAAGCATGGGCATAAATGCCTTGGTTCACGTCGCCAAGTGCCGTCATACGGCAGCGGGGAAACAGGCGTTTGAGAAAATGAAGCTGGAACGGCGAATAGTCCTGCGCTTCATCGATAATGACATGGCGAATGGAGGTATTGGTCTGAAAGCCCTGCACCAGCTCCATTAAATAAAGGAAGGGCGTAGCGTCCTCATAAGCAAGCTCGGACTGCTCCAGCCGACCCGTCGTCTGTTTGCTAATTTCATCCCAATATTCGGGTAGCGCTTGTTCCCCGCCAGCCAAGCTGGCGAATAGCCCTTCCTTCTCGAACAGCTGCCGGTACAATGCACGTATCCCTATAAAGCGGAGCTGCTTGATCCGCCTGCGCATCGGCTTAAGCTTCTCATGCACAACCATCCGTGCTAGGTATTCCTTCTCCACGTCGGCATCGTCAAACGTGATCGATTCATCCTTGTGGACTCGCTGCTGCTCCTTAAAGGCACGCCGATAATCATCCGCATCCAGCAGCTCAATCTCGTCATCGACCCAAGGCATACTGCGTTCTGCCTTCTCAAAAGCAATAACCTCTTTGATCAGCCAATCCCGCAACAGTACAACCCGGTTAGCCAAACGAACCGAAGACTTGTAGGAATAAAATTGCTGCCTGATCTTCCGTGCAGATACGACCTCTCGCCCCTTAAAACGAATCGATAAAAAAATCATGCCCTGCTGCTCCAGCCATAGCTTATAGGCATCCATAACCGCCAAAAAGCTCGTGGATGATTTGTAACGAATTCCGGTAGTTCTGGCTACATAGGCTTCATCCTCGGGCGCGCTTAATACATATTCAATCTGGATGAAAGGATCCTCCAGCTGAAATTCACGGCCCAAGCGGCTCTCCAAATATTGCTGGAATGTCGTTTGCTGCATATTTTCTTCCCCAAGCTCAGGCAGCACCGTCGATACATAGCTATTAAACATCGGATTGGGAGAAAATAAAAGCATCTGGTCCGCTTGCAAAGTTTCCCGGTTTTTATACAACAGGTAAGCTACACGCTGTAGAGCCGAGGAGGTTTTACCGCTGCCTGCTGCCCCTTGGACAATTAGCATGCGGCTGCGGTCATTGCGGATAATTTGATTTTGCTCCTTCTGAATCGTCGCCACAATACTTTTCATCTGCGCATCCGAGCTGCGGCTGAGCACCTGCTGAAGAAGCTCATCACCAATCGTCACCCCAGTATCAAACATCAGGCTGACGCGCCCGTCACGAATCACATACTGCCTCTTAAGCGAGATCTCACCCTTAATTTCGCCGCTGGGTGTATCATAGGCCGCTGGCCCCGGCGGGTAATCATAATAGAGACTGGATACGGGAGCACGCCAATCATAGACCAAAAAGGTTTGGTCATCCTCATCCATGAAAGAAGCGATCCCCAAATAAATCGCCGCCTTGTCTTGGGTTCCCTCTTCTTCGAAATCAATTCTGCCAAAATAAGGAGATTTGACCATCCGAGCCAGCTTCTTAAGCGACGAGTACGCAAGCCTGTGGCTTCGTTCCCGCTCCGATAACATCTCCACCTGCTGCTTCAGGCTCGTATAGGTCTCCCCCATATCATCCGCGGTTCCCATGTATACCTTAACGTCGTCCCAAAAATGGGTTCGGATATCGACAACCTCGGATTTAACATCGCCGACCTCCAAAGAAAGCTGGTGGATTTGTTGATCCATTTTACCAACTACTCCATCCACACGCCGCTGTTCTTCATGCCATTGCTGATCGGTTATGTCCATTCAAGCCGCCCTCTTTCAAATATATGAATAAAGTATGAATATTTAAATAAACTATTGACAAATCGATCTGTTAAGTGGTATATTTATATTGATTTTATTTACATATGTATTATTTTAGATCCATTTCTTATTTTAACAGATATTGCTTCCAAAATCAATAAGGAAGCCTTTTTGCTGTCATTGCGGTAGTTCTTTCTTTTCTACATAAATAAAAGGCTGCGCTTTCCTAATGGGATAGCGTAGCCTTTTTTAAGTGTAAACCACTCGGGTCGGGCTGCTGGGTCGGGCTGCTGTCCAATCAGCATTATTCTCCCCTGCACATGGTTGAGTATGCCTTCTGAAAAGGGGATTTCGAATGAGCGCTGTTGGTAGATTGTACACCAGCACAGGTGTAATTCTTGCATGATTTATCTTGCTTGTAATTGTATCCCGTACTTTCATCCAAGGAATATATGAGCTATATCAAAAAGCCCCAGTCAAGCGATTACTGCTTGACTGGGGCTTTTTTGTGAGTTTTCCAACACGCTGATCCTAGGCGCAATTTACAAGCTGCAAATCGGCTCATTAAGCAGCAGCACTCGAACTAAATCGTCACGAGCGGCGCCCTTGCCACCTGCGGGTATGTATATCAGGCAATCTGCATCCTTGATCGAGGTCATGATGCTGGATTTGTCCTTGCCTGCCGGGTTTACATATACTTTGCCGTCCTGCATTTTCAACGTCCCTCTTACATACCTCGGGTAGGCAGAGCCTTTTGAATAGTCGGTTTGCAGGTAGGCTTTCGTTTCCGCATGTAGCTTTTCAGTTTGCCCCATAATTCCTTTTATGTAGGGTCGCACCAGCAATTCAAACCCCACGAAACTCGCTCCCGGGTTACCGGACAAAGCAAATAGCAGCTTCCCTCTCCAATAACCAACAGAGGTAGGGCTTCCGGGGCGCATCGCGATTTTGTTGAATAGCAGCTCGCCATCCCAGCGCTCGAATAAATCGACCAGCACATCCTTGTCGCCAACCGATACACCGCCAGTCGTCACAACCAAATCAACTTGCTCCAGCACCTGGAGCAAGGCTCGTTCCACCTCTGCCGGGTCATCCGGTAATACGGGCATGATGACCGGCTCCCCGCCTGCCTCAATCACCTGGGCAGCCAGCATATAGCTGTTGCTGTTGCGGATTTTGCCAGGTGCAAGTGGGCTATCCACCTCCAGCAGCTCGGAACCTGTAGAAAAGATCGCGACGCGCGGCTTGCGAAATACACTTACCCGAGCAAAGCCGAAGGTCGCCAGTACCGCTGCTTCACCGGAACGAATCGTTCGGCCTGGCAGCATGAGGATATCTCCTGGCTCTACTTCCTCTCCGATCGGCGTTATATTGTCGCCCACAGCCATTTGTTTACGAATATGTACTTGATGGTCTGGAAGCACTTCGGTCATTTCAATCATAATAACCGAATCTGCCCCATCAGGGACGACTGCACCTGTCATAATTCTTGCCGCTTGGCCTTGCCCTACTTGCATTGAAGGTATGGAGCCGCAAGGGATCATTTCCGTTACATCCAACTTAATTTCCTGATCCGCTGATGCACCGTTCGTGCCTGATGCCTGCAGCGCATACCCATCAACCCCAGAGCGGCGAAAGTGCGGCACTGGATGGTTAGCCGTTACGGTCATCGCCAGACGTCGCCCGAAGCAGTCGGCTAAAGCGACATCCTCCGTCTTTTGCATATTTATGTAATGGAGGACCGCTTGCTGCGCTTCCTCCAATTGAACCAGCTTGCGCTGAAATCTAAACCTCGACACAGCTTTCGTTAGCCCCCGATCTGCGACATTCTACGTAATGTGGGACTATGGCTTTGCTGCTGATCCAGCAGCGCCTTGGCCATTTCATGGCTTTCCGGCTTCGCCTCCAGCGCCTTCAAGAACAATGCCGCAAGCGCTTGGTCATCCCCTATACGTGAACGCACATTAAACTCATCCGACCAATACAGGCAAGGCTTAATATTGCCATCAGCGGTTAACCGCAGCCGGTTACAGGTTTCACAGAAATGGTCACTGATCGGATGGATCAAGCCGAATGACCCCAATGCGCCTTGAATCCGAAAGTTTTGCGAAGGCCCGTTGCCGTAGACCTCTCCAGAAGGCTGCGCATCCCAGCCCATTTCTGCACAACGCTCCATAACTGTCGTTAACGGAACATACTTGCTCTTCCAATTGGAATCATCGTGTCCAATAGGCATATATTCAATAAACCGCACCTGCACATCTCGGGTCATAGTCATTTTCAAAAAATCGACAATCTCGTCTTCATTCAAGCCTTTCATAAGCACTACATTTAATTTTATCGGATAAAGACCCACTCGGTATGCCGCTTCAATCGCAGCAAGCACCCGTTGAATATCTCCTCCCCGCGTAATAAGCGAAAACCGGTCCGCGCGCAAGGAATCCAAGCTAATATTAATACGTGTCAGTCCTGCAGCACGCAATTTATCTGCCCTTTGAGCAAAATAAATGCCGTTAGTCGTCAACGCGATATCATCAATGCCGGGAATGGACGAGAGGCGCGCTATTAATTGCTCCAGATTTTTTCTGACGAGCGGCTCTCCGCCCGTAATGCGCAGCTTTCTTACACCTAAGCTTGCCATCACACGAACGACTTCATAAATTTCGTCAAAGCTTAGCATATTCTCCTCAGGCTCGAATTCCATCCCTTCCTCTGGCATGCAATAGACACAGCGAAGGTTGCAGCGATCTGTAACCGAAATACGCAAATAATCATGGATACGTCCGAAACGATCTTTTAAAATATCGGTCATGTTCATTCACCCCTTTTCCAATTAATATCCCTGATTTATGGGTTATAGGAATGTTTTGCGTTCATAAAGGTTTAGAAGTTTATAAAAATGGTTATGAAAATAGAATTATTTCTTACCCATTATCTCACATTCAACAGCAAAAAAGTAGCAATGTAAGTTTAGTTAACACTGGGAATTGTTCTTTAGCCCGGCCAAGTCGGACGGCTCATTAACATTGCCCACAAAATCCAAAGCAATCTGACGCTCCAAAAAAAAGCGTTCCTCAACTGCTATAGCATCCATCTGCTCAACCAGCTCCATGATCCGATAGCGCCCTTCGGCCAACTGCTGATCTATAGCCTGCAGGCAGCGCCGATGATAAATCGCATGCAAGGGCTGCAGCCTGCCGGCGATCAGCGGCAGAGCAAGATCATGGCCGCCGTGCCTTGCTCCGCTGCGCAGCTGCCCGAGGAGCACCTGGGCCGCTTCAGCGGAGGCATACGGCATATCGCATGCGACCACCCACAGTTCCTCGCTGTGGGTGACGGCTGCCATGGCTGCCTGCAGGCCAGCGAGCGGCCCTTTGCCTAGCTGCTTATCAGGCACAATGCGCATTTGTGCGTGGGGCCATGCGAGCTGCGCCTCGAACAGCTCAGGCTCATTGGCTACGATAATAATTTCGCTGCATAATTGGCTTAATTCGGCAAGCTGCCGTTCAATGAATAGCTGGCCGTCAAGCCGCAGCAGCGCCTTCATCTTCCCGCCCATACGGCGGTTTTGGCCGCCTGCTAGTATAGCTCCGGAGATCATCCTCCCTACCCTCCTTCTCCATGGGGGATCATCCTCCCTACCCTCCTTCTCCAAGGAGGGTTCCAAAGGGCTGTGCCCTCTGGACTCCCCTGTGGTATGGTGACTTTAGTGTTCTCGGGGCGCTTTCGTCCCTGCGGGACACGCTTTACTGTAGTGGCTGGCGAGCTGCCTGCATGGGAGTGAGAGAGGTGACCATGCAGGCGTGGAGCATTTCCCTAGCGGGACTTGCTCCGCGGCGGCGAGTTGGCGACCCTGTGGGCTGGGTGCACCGTTCCTTGCAGGATTCGCTCCGCAGAGATTAAAGGCTAGCTTGGTCTAAACGTTTTTGGAATGATTCTCGCCAGCTTTCGGCTAGCTCGTTGACGGTTAATAAATGGCGAATTGCTTCGGTATTGGATTTGTCGACATATTTTAAAAGATTCGTCTCAGCAACTGTAATTGCGAGCGGATGGTTAGTTTGTAAGCGGAACATTTGGCCGGAGGCGACCAAGCCCTCTTTTAACACGCGGAAGTAATAACCTGTATAGCCGGTTTCTTGCACCTGCAAGACAAGGTCGCTAACTTGATGCTTTAAAGCCAGCTTAAAGCAAGGCTGACGTGGCTGGCTGACCTGAACAATGGCGGTGCCTATTTCGTAAACATCACCAATATGAATGGTTGTTTCGGTTAGCCCGGCAATGGTGAAATTCTCACCAAACGCACCAAAAGGAAGCTTGCGCTGCAGCTTTTCCTCCCAGTAAGCATAGTGCTCTGCACAATAGGCACAAACTGCTTTATCCACTCCCCCATGATTGATTAAATCAGCCTGCCCATCGCCATCCAATTGAGTATGTGACAGGTATAGGGTTTGGTTGACAGGATTTTTAAAAATTCCCGTTTCCACCGGTCTCCCTTGATGGTTTACTGTAATCGGCTTACTAATATTGAGTGAAAGCAGCTGCATTTCCTTTTCCCTCCTACCTAACATTTGTTCGTCTAAATAGCATTAGATCCTTTACCTATTATATACAATTTAAATACCTCTTGAATAAAAATATTCGGGAAGCGTAAAATTCCACTAAGCTTTAGACCGCTCCTTTTTGTAACGACAAAAAAAGAGCCACGCTGTTCATCACAGCGTGCCCTTACCATTGACCCAAGCATCATTATCGTAACCACGAACCTCCCAATAGCCGATATGCTCTTTATCGATCAGCTCGATGGCTTGCAGCCATTTGACTGATTTGTACGCATACATTTTGGGAACCACCAGCCGCACCGGGCCACCCAATTTATCCGGGATCGGCTTGCCATCCATCAAGACAGCAACCATGACATCCTCCATCTTCACCTGCTCCAACGACAAACAATCCGTGTATACTTTGTCACCCGAATACATTTTGGCATAGCCTGCCGTGCTTTTCACACCAGCCATCTGCAGCATTTCGGAGAGCGGAATGCCCTCCCATGTCACTTGATACACCGACCAGCCCGTTACACAGTGAAAATCACTCACCTGAACCTTGCGCTTTAGCTGCATAAACTGCTCCCAATTCCAGGAAATCGGTTTATCAACCAATCCAGATATCGCAAACTGCCAGTTTTCGCTTGAAAAGCTGGGAATTTCCGTAACCGTATAAATGCGGAACTCCCCTTTGCCACCGCCACCAATCGGTGGATTCGAATCCGCTAGTGCGACCGGCGCTGGCAGCATACGATTGGCATCGGCTGCATAAATTTTGTCCAATTGGGTGCCGCCTGTATCCGATATTGTTTTCATCCAACGGTAAAAAGCAGGCCCAATCCCGAACACCAGCAGCAGCCCTACTAACGTCCTTAAAAAGGTTGCACGGGAAATCGGTGCACTTTTCAAAAATTCAACAAACCTTTGCGGGCTCATCTTGCCATCTGCCCCTGCTACCGCCCCCACATCTACTGCCGCTATGCCGCCAGCCATTCTTTTCTCCGCTTGCTGCAGCCTTGCTGCCTTTTGCTCGTCAGCCTTCATCGATTTCAGCCAACGGCTTCTCGATATGGAATGATAGAGGGCATAAGGAATCCCGACCCATGTGAACAGGTCATGCAGCACTAGAGAAGCATTCGCCCAAGCGGGAGGAAGGCTGCGAAATTGCCAGAGCACAAGCCCCGTTAAGCTCCACCCCACCAGCAAAAACACAACAATTCCTAAATTCCAGCGCTGCTTCATTTTATTTTTAAGCTGCTTCCAATGCTTCGGGATCAACGGCAGGTATAGAGCAATAAGAAGTACCGATGCAATTCCGAATACAATATGCGCCTGCTTCAGAAATACGCGAAACGCCCCGAGGTCTCCCCGAATCGAAGGGACATATAAAATAACACCCGTGAGAGCCAACAGCAAGACAATCCAAGCATTCCATTTATGGAGTCTTAAGAGCTTTTTCCCATATGGCTCCTTCAACCATTCCCTTACCCTATCCATACCAGCACCACCTTTAATTAAGTATACGTATACATGGGGAACATCAGTTTCATGTCCATTCGCTACCTTTTCACTACAGGAACCGTAAACCAAAAAAGGCTGCCCTCACCCAGCTTGCTGCTGACCCCAACCTCTCCGCCGTGAATTTCCACGATCGACTTCGTAATCGCCAGCCCCAGCCCTGAGCCGCCACTTGCCCTGCTGCGTGACTGGTCCGTCCGGTAAAACCTTTCGAAGAGCCGCACCTGCTCCTCCTCCGCAATACCTTCACCTTGATCCTCAACGGTCACCTTCACGTATCCGTCCTCAGGCATTAACGCACGGATCACAATTTTGCCACCATCGGGCGAGTGGCGCAGTGCATTGTGCAGTAAATTCGAAACGACCCGCTTAATTTCGCTGGGCATGATCGATACGGGCGGCAGGTGCTCGGGAATATCCCCCTCTACCTCGATGCCCTTCTCCTCAATCTGCAGCAGATGGCTTTGCAGCGTCTCCACAATCAGATTATCCAGATGGTATGCTCCCGGCTCGAAGCTTTCAGCGCCTGCCTCACGGCGGGATAGATCAAACAGATCATTAATAAGCCCGCTAAGCCGCTGGGTTTCCAAACGGATTGTGCTCAGGTACCGCTTATAAGTAGCAGGATCGTCGATCAAATCGTCCTGCAGCGCCTCAACAAACGATTGGATGGAAGCAAGTGGAGTACGCAAATCATGCGACACGTTGGCGATAAGCTCCCGACGGGAGGCTTCCGAGGAATGCAGCTGTTGGAAGCTTTCATTTAACTTACGGCTCATCTGGTTGAAATTACCCGCCATCGCCTGAAATTCCACAGGACCGATTAAGGGCAGCTCCCCGCCAAAATCACCTTCTGCCACCTGCTGTGATTGCTTGGTGATTAATTGAATCGCCCGCTCAATCGGTCGCGTCATAATCCAATGAACAATTAATGACAAAATCGCTGCGCCTACCGTAACAATAGTTAACCACAGCACCTCATCCAACGTCAGGAACATCTTCCTGTAGCTAATAAACAAGCTAAGTAATATGGCGCCAATACTGACCAAGCTTGTTACAAGTAAATACGTGCGCAGACCAACTGAGCCTACAAAGCGGTTCATTCCTGTTCGCTTCCCTTCCCGTCAAGCTTGTAGCCGATTCCCCAGACGGTTTTAATTAATTTGGGGGTGGAGGGGTTTTGCTCGATCTTTTCCCGCAAACGCCGGATATGAACGGTAACGGTAGTCGTGTCGCCATAATAATCAGTATCCCATATCGTATTCAATAATTGATTACGTGAAAAAACTTGGTCTGGATGATTTGCGAACAGCCAAAGCAGCTCAAATTCTTTAACCGTTAGCCCGGCTTCCTTGCCGCCCACGTGGACCGTCCTTCGCAGGCTATCGATTTGCAAGCCCATTCTCGTAATCGTTGAGCCGGCCTTCGTACCAGCCTCCGCTACGGATAAACCAGCTGTACCATTCTGGCCCGAGCCCTTGCTGGGGCTTGTCGTACCCTGGCTTTGGCTCGGGCGCAGCCTCCGCAAAATCGCTTTGACCCGCAGCACCAGCTCGCGAGGGCTGAACGGCTTGGTCATGTAATCGTCTGCGCCCATCGTCAAGCCCATCAGGCGGTCCATCTCTTCGCCTCTGGCGGTCAGCATCAGAATCGGGACATCGCTGCTATTGCGAATCTCCTCGCATACCTGCCACCCTGTTTTGCGCGGCATCATCAGGTCCAGCACGATAAAATCAGGCGCTTCCTGCTCCCATACATACAAGGCCTCCTCGCCATCCTTGGCGCATACCACCTCAAAGCCTTCCCGCTGCAAATAGCGGGCGCATACATCGGTTATATTATCTTCATCATCTGCAACCAAAATTTTAACCATGCATGCGCCCTCCATTCACTCGATATCCCCCATTTAATATAACCATTTTATCCATGGATTCTAGTTTGTAATTCTATATGACTATTCTAACATAAGCTTCTGCGGCAAATATTACGTAAACCTTAACAAAATAAATAATACGCCTGATCCAAATAAAACATGCAGAGCTTATCAACCCCGATGGATTGACACACTCTGCATCTATGACTACTTATTATAGTTTATTATTAGACTACTTTTGGGATGATTACTTAGTTATGATTACATATTAATATAACGCTCGAACACATAACCAAAATCTTTGATCTTGTATTGCTTACGGGTTTCCATCATCCAGTGAAAGGAGGATTCCGTCAATTCTTTAAAATGGTCAACGATGTTGCCTTTCTCACTAACTGTCCGGTTCAAAGTATTTGAGGCCAGATGCACACTTTCTTTGGCATATTGCAGGGTAATGTCATTCTCGTAAGAAATTTCAGCAATTTTGAGCAACGATTTATACAGATCCTTTACCTCTAAAATATGCTTTTTGTGAACGTCTATGGAATAAGAGACAATACCAATTGTAAATTTAATTTCCACATCCATATCCACTGTTCCCGCTGTTTCGAGCATTACATCGGAAATGGTGTGGGCGCTATAGTTAAAGCGGCGAAGTGTACGTTTCTTGCTCATCGCGCTTGTGCCATCCAAATGGATCAGACCGAGGTTGGTGAAGCAGTATTCATCTGCTTTGGATTTGATCAAAAAGAAAATTTTCTCATTATCTTCATTCATCACATAATCGTCAGCATCGACTTTATCATAATCAGCCGGTTTAATTACTGTTCCGATATCACTTAGGCCTAATGCGTCTGCAGCAAATTTTTTGAACATACTATCAATCCTCTCTAATATTAAATAAGCTTTAATCTAGTTCATATAACCGAGAATAATGCCTGCTGTCTCCTCAATTGCTTTGTCAGTCACATTAATAATCGGACAACCGATTTGCTTCATTAAGACATGTGCATAATCCAATTCCTCGACAATACGGTCTAATGTGGCATATTTGGCACCATTAGGTAGACCTACCGCCTTCAATCGCTCAGTACGGATTTTCAATAGCTTCTCCGCATCCATAGTTAAACCAATTACCCGATTTTCTTGAAGCATAAACAATTCCTTGGGCGGCTTCACCTCTGGAACCAGCGGCAAATTGGTTACTTTATGGCCTTTATGCGCCAAAAAAATGCTAAGTGGCGTTTTCGATGTTCGCGAAACGCCGATTAACACGATGTCTGCCTTCAGCAGAGAGCTGGTGTCGCGGCCATCATCACATTTTACGGTAAATTCAATCGCCTCAACACGCCTGAAATAGTCATCATCCATCTCATGCTGCAAGCCCGGCTTGCGTTTGGGGGAGTCATTGAAGGTATCAATAAACGCCTCCATCATAGGCCCCATGATATCTACGGCCCTGACGCCCAGCCGGATGGCTTCTTCCTTCATCATTTCGCGAAGCTCAGGCTGCACCAGCGTATAGGCTACAAAGCCTCCCCGCTTGGCCGCTGCTTCCATAATTAAACGAATCTCATCCTCGTGCTTGATATGGCCGATTCGCTTAGTGATCACCTGATGGGCATCGAATTGCCGCATCGTTGCTTTCACTACCGCCTCCGCCGTCTCGCCTACCGAATCTGAGCAAATGGTTATTTCATAATGCTGATCGTTCATCATCCACGGTTCTCCTTTGCTCATCATGATACGACTAGGATTCGGAGGCAAGCTCCAGCAATAGTTGGGTCATCATCGTTTTCGTGATGCGTCCAACAACCTCCCAGCGGTTACGGCCATTGGGGATATCTTGTTTGATGGGAATAACCACGGGCAGTCCGTCTACTTGGTGGTGGATCATTTTTCTGGCGGCATCTAATACATTATCCTCGGGCCCAACATGGATGACATTCGGCTCCCTGGTCATTACCATACTAACAGGCATGGTGGCCGCAGTCGGATTGCCCAGTGTAAATTTCAGCAAATCCTTGCGGGAAATAATACCGGACAAACAGCTTTCCTCGTCCACTACGACCAAACTCCCTACATTTTCCATAAAAAGTGTAACTACCGCATCATGAATCGAAGCCGATTCCCTCACAACGACCGGCATCGCCTGTATATCTTTAATTTTCAATGACTGCAGCCTGCGTGCTACTTGATTCTCTGCTGATATGGAAGAGCCCGGCGTATAGCCAACCTTAGGCTTCGCATCAACCAACCCCAGCATAACAAGTAGAGCCAAATCGGAACGCAGTGTCGGGCGGCTGAGCCCCAGCATTTCTGCGATCTGCTCACCGGTAATCGGCGAGTGCTGCTTAACCAATTCCACAATATGCAATTGACGGGCTGACAATTCGATAATCTTGACCTCCCTATCCTTTTCTCTAAAATTCTCTGGATGTATTTAATTATACCAAAGATAAAGCGTAACTTATAGAAGAGTGCGTTATTGATCTATTATCACAGTTATATGCTGTATATATTTAGTTATCAAAATATATTTGTTGTTTACATCTATATATTGCACAATTAGTATGTAATAATTATACTATAATCATGATACATTGTAACTTATTTAATCTATTATGAGTGCGGAGGCGTAACTAATGGAACGAGAGCTGGCTATGGAAATTGTACGTGTGACCGAATTAGCAGCATTATCCGCAGCCCAATGGATGGGCAGAGGCAATAAGATTGAGGCAGACGGCGCTGCAACTACTGCAATGAGGGCGATGTTCGATTCAGTCTCCGTGCAAGGCACTGTCGTGATCGGCGAGGGCGAGATGGATGAAGCCCCTATGTTGTACATAGGCGAAAAGGTAGGGAATGGGCAAGGTCCGGAGGTCGATATTGCAGTTGATCCGTTGGAAGGGACCGAATCGGTTTCCAAAGGCTTGAATAATGCATTGGCGGTTATCGCCATGGCGAACAAAGGCTGCCTGCTGCATGCTCCTGATATGTATATGGATAAGCTTGCGGTGGGTCCTGCATTAGTCGGGAAGCTGAGTCTGGATGACCCATTGGAAACCACACTGTTAAAAGCCGCCAAATACCTCGATAAGCCGCTGAGCAATTTGACGATCATGATTCTCGACCGCGAGCGCCACCAGGATAAGATCCAAACCCTGCGCCGCGTTGGCGTTCGGATCAAATTATTAAGCGATGGCGATGTCGCCGGGGCGATGGCTCCTGCCCTGAATGAATCGGGCATCGATTTATATGTAGGCTCTGGGGGCGCACCGGAAGGTGTATTGGCCGCTGCTGCGCTGCGCTGCCTCGATGGCGAGATCCAAGGGCGCTTGATGCCTGCGGATGAAGAAGAGATGGAACGGTGCCGCCGTATGGGCATCGGCGATCCGTTGAAATTGTTGACGATGGAGGACATGGTCGGCAACCAGGATGTGTTTTTTGCTGCAACCGGCATCACGCCGGGAGAATTTCTTGGAGGCGTCCAATATATCGGCAACCATCGCGCAGAAACCCATTCAATTGTGATGAGAGCCAAGACGAAAACCGTCCGTTTCATCCGAACCGTACATTATTTGCCGAATAAACCGCTGATCGGCGATTTATATTTGAAGTAATGGCACAGCTCATGCATTAACCCTCTCCTCCAATATGATACTATGATGGGGAACCATCATACATTCATATAGAATGCTTACGTAGCAGCTTGCTTCGCAAACTTAAGATATGCTTACGTAGCGGTTTGCTTCGCAAACTTTTAGGAGGAAGGTACTTGCATGAGCTTTTTATTTTTCACAGCAGTTGGGCTGCTCGCGGCAACACTTGGGAGCCTTGTTGGACTTGGCGGCGGGATTATTATCGTCCCTGCGCTCATTTATTTGGGGCCGTATTTTATCGGCAAAGAAGTCTCGGTCGCTACAGCGGTGGGGACTTCTTTAGCTGTGCTTATTTTCACAGCCTTCTCCTCCACCTGGTCCTTCCATAAACAACGCAAGGTCGATTTCCGCAGCGGCTGGCTTTACTTTCTTACCTGCGGCCCCGGGGCAATGCTTGGGTCTTTTCTTACCCAATTCGTCGATGCCACTACCTTCCAGCTCGCCTTTGGTATTTTCATGCTGATTATGGCTCTCCTGCTCATTTTCAAAGGCTATCTAAAGCCTGTGAATGTGCGCTGGGCCATTCAAAGAACATACACTGATGACCATGGAGCCGTCCATACCTATGGCTATGGTGCCCTCCCTGCGCTGGCGATTGGCTTGGTCGTGGGCATTATATCCGGCTTATTTGGTGTTGGCGGCGGCTCCTTATTCGTACCCGCCATGATGCTACTATTCCGCTATCCGCCTCATGTCGCTACCGCAACGTCGATGTTTGTGATCTTTTTGTCCTCCATCATGGGCACAGTTACGCATGTAGCCTTAGGCGAGGTTGATGTCTGGATGGTGCTGGGGCTTGCCCCAAGCGCTCTCGTCGGCGGCTGGATAGGTGCACGAATCGCCAGCTCTTTAAGCAGCGGCAAGCTGCTGTGGGTGCTAAGAATTACCTTTTTCCTTGTCGCGGTCCGGATGATTTGGGAGGGCTTGGGTTAATGCTTGTTTCAGCCTCTGCCTAGAGAGTGTAATAGATGGTACTACAGTCTAACCATTTATCCTAAGGAGGCGTTACTATGTCAGAGTATAATCATGTGGTCGACAAACAGGACAATTTCACCGTAGATAAGGTAAATACTGCACTGGATAAAATAAACCCAGACAAAAAGGAAGAGATTTTGAAAAACTTCGAATCCTTTAAAAGCTATCTGGGCAAGCGCATTGAATTAGCTGAGAAATTAGGCCTAAGCGAAGAGCAAATAGCGGTTACTGCCGAAAAAATAGCCAATTATTTGACAGCAAATGAAGAGCCACGCAATAGCGAGGAAAAGCTGTTGAGTGAATTGTGGAAGGTTGGCACTCAAGAAGAACAGCACAAGCTGGCCCATATGCTGGTACGCCTTGCGCAGCAAGCTAACTAAGCAGCTCTTGCACATGTAAATTAATGCGCTGCCTTTACTTGGGCATCGACATCTGAATAGACAAGCAGTATCCTAACCGTTTCACGGAAGGGTACTGCTTTTTTTGTTTTCCCCTTTGCGTAAGCGCCGCCGCTTTACCGTTTTCACCCCATAATGATATAATCCGAAGATACACGGCATCAACAGCTTTCGGAATGCTCCATGACCTTAGGTCTACGGGTTAACGCAGGTCTATTTTAAAATTCAGAAATTGAGGTGTTTGTTCTTGGCTTATAATTTTGATCTTTTAAATGAAAGACGAAATACCCGTTCTTATAAATGGGACCAGCGGGTTAAGCTGTTCGGGGGCTCGGATGTTCTGCCGTTATGGGTAGCCGATATGGATTTCTTAAGTCCTCCTGCCGTGCTGGAGGTACTGAAGCAGCGTGCTGAATTGGGCATTTACGGCTACGCCGTCCGGAGTGACAGCTACCTGGATGCGATTGTCAATTGGTTTGGCCTTCGCCACGACTGGTCGATCAAGTCCAGTTGGATCACGGATTCGCCTGGTATTGTAACATCGCTTAGCCTCGCTGTAGAACTGTTCAGTGAGCCCGGTGGGCAGGTCGTGATCCAATCGCCCGTGTACTACCCTTTTTATGATGTTATTGAGGGCAATGGGCGAGTCGTAGCCAAAAATTCGCTGCTGATTCGCAACGGTCGGTTTGAGATGGACTATGACCATCTGGAGTCACTTTTCCAAGGCGGAGCGAAACTGCTGCTGCTGTGCAGCCCTCATAATCCAGGCGGACGTGTATGGGAGCGAGATGAGCTTGCCAAGCTCGGAGCGCTTTGCCTCCAGTACCAAGTAACCGTCATTTCCGATGAGATTCATTGCGACTTAACCTTTCCAGGACATACGCATATCCCTTTCGCTTCCGTATCGCCAGAACTTGCAGATATTACCGTCACATGCTTAGCCGCTACCAAAACCTTCAATTTGCCGGGCTTGCATACTTCATTTATGGTGACATCCAATACTAAGCTTAAGCGCGCAATCGACCAACGGCTCAAAACGCTTAGTTTACATATGGCTCAGCATTTTGCCCAGGATGCCGTTGAGACCGCTTATAATGAAGGTGCCGTTTGGCTTGATGAAATGATGGCCTATGTTAAAGGAAATCTGGACTATGCGCTCGCTTATTTTTCGGAGCATTTGCCAGAAGTGAAGCCGCTTGTCCCGGAAGGCACCTATTTATTATGGATAGATTGCCGTGGGCTCGGCTTAGACATTGCGGGACTAAAGGATTTAATGTTCCGTCAAGCAAAAGTCGCCTTCAGCGAAGGCTCGGTATTCGGAACCGAAGGTGAGGGCTGGCTGCGAATTAATCTAGCCTGCCCTAGATCGATTGTCGAGCAGGCCATTAGGCAGTTTTGCGATGCCGCCCGCAAAAGCCTCCAATAGGCTTGAAGCCCTTTAGCCCCCTACCCTTGGTGAGTGAGCAAGGTAAACAGGAAAAAGCACCCTTATCCTACTGGTTACGTAGGATAAGAGTGCTTTCTGGGGTTAAGGCGCTCAGATCAAATCAAGTTCAATCATCATCGAATTTCGTCTAGCACCCATTATTTGGTTGGTGTCGCTGGGCTTGTAGACTTGGACTGGCTCATAAAGGATTGAACCTTGCTCATTAATTTTTGTCGAACCTGCGGGTTTTTGTACAGATAGGCAGCTCCCAATCCAACTGCAGTCAATAACGCTTTTTTCATAGTACTCTACCTCCTTCAGATTGATACTTATATAATACCCTTAAAGTGTCCTTGTCTAAACATTTGCTTTTTTCCCCATACCTATACTCCGATTGAATTAGATATGAATTTTCCAGCCATTTCCGCGTATTTAACCCAAAGCGATAATCTCATGAAGTGGATTTCCCATTCTCGGGATCAATCCAATAAATTCTGGCTCCCAGATCTAAACTTTCAGTATAACGAAAAAAATCCACAAAAGTTACATGCAGATTCGAGTCCCTATAACAGGAAATGAGCATACAGCTAATTAATTAATAGCAAAGGCATTGGTTATTAATTATGTATCTTATTCATACATTTGTTAAGGATGTTTTCTACAAAAATCAGCTTATGCTCCAAGGTAATTTTCTGCGAAAATTTTCAGGAGGTGACCCAATGCCAGATGCTTTTGTAACAAGATCTATAGATGAAATCCGCTTTTGGTCCCGCATTATGAAAGAGCATTCACTCTTTTTAAGACTGGGCTTTCGCTGTGAGGATACTCAGCTCATTAATGAGGCACAATATTTTTACAAGGTGTTTGAAGGAATCGAGCAACAATCCCATGCTTATGGTCTAGATACAGACCCTTCAACCATCAAGCAATTCAATAAGGAAGTCCACGCGGCTGTTTCTCATATTTGGGTGTTTAAGCGAAAACTTTTAGGACTGATCTTATCCTGTCAGCTTCCCGGACAAAACAACTTCCCATTGTTAGTGGATCATGTCAGCAGAGAAGCGTATTATTTCAGAAACCGCTTGGAAGAGCTTAATCAAGGCAAACTAGAGCCGCTACAAGACGCCATCATAGATGAAAATGTATTTTTCTTGCGAATTATGGCTGACCATGCCAAATTCATCGGGCATCTTCTCGATCCCTCTGAACGCAAGCTTGTTGATCAAGCCCGGGAATTCAGCCATGATTTTGATCAGCTGCTATTTCAAGCCAAGGATCTGGATTCGATGCGTCCACAATCACAAACTAAGCCATTACTGGACCAATTCCTCGACCAGAACCGAGTCTCCGTGAAATCATTGCGCGATTTCAAGCAAACTGCCAGAGATCTCATCTATCAATGTAAAGTGAAAAGCATTATCCATCCTCTCCTAGCGGACCATGTATTCCGTGAAGCGGAGAGGTTTTTGGAAATTATCGATATGTTTGAAGGTGCTCTAACGGCTAAACGGGAGCCAAGCATCCACCTTTGACCCAAACCAAAACCATACATGACTAATAGAAGCCCTCCCGAAATCGTTCAGGAAGGGCTTCACAAGCGTACTTATTGCGTATAAACGGCTTTACTTAACGCCGGGAATATATTGCTTGATCCATGTCCCGAAGCCGGCCGGATTGCGGCTTTGGATGAGCACAATACCTTCGCCACGGAAACGGCATACAGCACCCTCGCCGCTGGTTACGCTGGATATCCAGCCTTTAGCTGCCTTTTCAATCTTATACTCCATATAATTCGGCCAAGCCACCAAATGGCCATTATCAATAATGAGCTCTTCTCCAGCCGCGAGGCTGATCGCGTGGATCGCTCCGTAAGAGGAGATGAACACTGTACCGCTCCCACTGATTTCAACGATGAAAAAGCCTTCACCAGAGAGGAATCCCTTCGTCAGGTTTTGCATTTTGGTATTGACTTCAATACCGCTGGTTCCTGCAAGGAATCCGTCCTTTTGCACTAAAAGCTTGTAAGACCCGTCAAGCTCAATCGCTTGAACATCGCCTATAGCCGCAGGTGCCAACAGAACCTCCCCTTTTCCTTTAGTTGCAGTCAGCTCCTGAAAGAAAAACTTCTCGCCACTCAGCATTCTCCCTAGCCCACGCATAATTCCCCCGTCTACGGTTCCTTTGAGGTCAATATTGGGTGTCATCGACACCATCGCTCCTGACTCGGCCTTCACGCTTTCCCCCGCATTTAATTCCACCTTTACTAATGGAAACGCTCCTTGATATAAAATTTCATAATTCATATTATCCCTCCAATGCTTTGATTAACAAATACTCCGAGAACTAGAACCATGGATAGACTTCGATCTTTCAGTTTTTTTAATAGCTCAAGGTTAGAATTAGATACTTACGAATGCCTGTACTCCTTCTATTATAATACAAATTACGACTATTATCACAATAGTACGCGTCCCCTTAGGCATCCACCAGTGATTCGGCCAGCGCTTCTATCAGAGATTCGCCCAGCGATGTCAGGCTTTCTCCAGCCAAATAACCCGATGCTTTAGCACCGGGTTTGAAGCTTCCTTATTGTTACGATATTCCCGCATCGGGGAACCCTGCTCATTTATAAAATCCCTGCGCCTCCGCATACCTGCCCCAATGGGGACGAGCGCCGTCCATATCGACAAAGCCATATTCATCGGAGAGATCCCATGAAGTGAGAATGCGACCCGTCTTGTCCATAATATTCGGATCTGCTGCCAAAGCCGCGGCGGCTCTGCCGACATAATAGGGGGTTTCAGAGATGAGAAAATGCGGTTCCTTCTTCGCCCCCTCCTGCCAATTGGCCTCCGTTACCCCAAACAGGTCAAGCATCGCTTCCGAACGCAGAAACCCGGGTGTCAAGGAAACCGCCGTGATGTGATGCTCACGAAGATCTGCCGCCATCGCTTGTGCCAAGTGAATCGCTGATACTTTGGCTAAGCTGTAATACAAATTGCCGCGGTACCGGTAATCGAAGCCATCGGTGATTTCGATAATGAGTCCTTGTTGCCGGGCTACTATCAAGGGAGCGCCATAATAGCTGGTAATCATATGTGCTTGTACGGCAGCCTCCTGTATTTTCAACCCTTTATCCAAAGAATGCTCCCAGAAAGGCTTGCCCCAATCCGTTAAGGAATCCCCGCCCCATATATCATTAACCAACAGATCCAGAGCCCCATCCTGCTCATCTTGCACCCGTTCAAAAAGCGCCTTAACCTCATCCTGGACCAAATGATCCACTCTTACCGGTATGCCCACACCTCCGTGCGCTGTCACCATTTCCGCTGTTTCCTCAATCGTTTCCTGCCTGCCCATCTCCGATAGATTGCCTCTCACACTACGCCCTGTCACATAGACCGTAGCGCCTGCCTCACCCAGCATTACCGCAATTCCTCTGCCTGCGCCACGCGTGCCACCCGCTACAACAGCTATTTTGCCTTCCAGAGCTTTCATAGTAGCCCTACCTCCTCTTATCAATGATGCATCTGCATAAGAAAGTATATCAGCCAACTATGTCAGTCTTTGTCTTAGTTATAGCCGCCAACCGCCCCTTATCTTGTGGACAAACGGTATTGCTTAGGTGACATCAGCACATGCCTCTGAAACGCGCGGTTAAGATTCCGCTCGGAATATCCAACCATACTGGCAATTTCCGTAATGCTATGGTCGGTCTGTTCAAGCAATTTTCTTGCCTTTTCCACCTTGTAAGCCATCAAATATTCGATAAAAGAAATGCCCGCCTCTTGCTTGAACATCCGGCTCAGATAAGAGGGGCTCATATTGACCAGCTCCGCGCATTCGATCAGAGATGGCAATCCCTCATTTGCTTCAATGTGGGAGCATACCTTTTGTACAGCCCATTTTGTTGTATTCGTACGGATTTCCTCAGTAATTTGCTTATGCATCGGAAATAAGGTCTCAACAAACCATTCATGAACCTCCTGATACGTTTGTCTTGCTTTTAATTGCTCGAATAAATTGTCACCGAGGTTGTCCAGTACCCCATAGCCGCTTTCCTCTAAAGATTGGATAATTGCTGAGAGCAGCACCAAATAGCATTGCATAGCGGTATTATAGGAATCAGAGGTTCGCACCCTCAACGAAAATTCGGTTAGAGCAAGCTCCGCCGAGGAAAGCTCGCCTTGAAGCAAATACTCGATCATCTCCAACTCGAAGCTTTTCGGGTAGCTGAACACCTTCAGCTTCTCCGTGGGTGCAGCCATCTGGTCGTAGAAAAGCACCCCTTGGCTAGTGCTGATCAGCCGGTATTGGAGCGCAAGCTTCGCTTCATTGTAGGTTTCCGACAGCTTGGCGAGACTATCACGCTTGCCGCCGACTCCAATAGAAACCGTAAAGGACAAATACGTTTTTAACGCCTCACAAATTTTGTCGCCATAGCGCTGTAGGGCTTGCTCCATTTCCAGCTCATCCGTCCCATGCTCAAAATGGATAACAGCAACAGCCTCTTTCTCGTCCTTTTCCACGACGAAGCCTTGAGCCGGGGCGCAATGCTCCAATAGCTCGACCATCACGTTTTTGATCGCAAATACGATAATAGCTCCCTCATTGGGCAAAAACCTTTTTTCCTTAAACAGGTTTTCCGCCTTGACGACCAGCGCCATATACACGCCTTCTAAAGGAATGTGATAAGTCGTGCAGGAAGTCTCCAAGGCTCCCTTACGGACTGTTGATGCGGTACCCAGCAGATTCAGCAAAAATTGGTCTCGCAGATCCGGCTGGATTTTTTTGACGTAATTGTCCAAGGACTCCGCTTGATCCCTTAAATAGGTCAGGCAGGAACGGATAAACTCAATTTCGTTTCCTTGGATACCAGTCGTCTTCGCTGTCCCTCCATTTCGCAGCTGCTCCCCATACTTAAGCAGCTTATCGATTGGACTGTAGGCCAGCTTGGAAAATACGATGGTCAGGACGACACCAAGCAGCAAAAAAATTAACACGGAAAGCGCGATAGAAAGGCGTAGCCATGATAATTGGCTTGTCATTTCCCGCTCAGGCATAAGCGAAATATAGGTTCTTCCTAGAGCCGTACGATAAAATACGGTCATCAGCTTTTCTCGTTGGTCATCCGTTTGGATAAAATAATCCGAGTCGTTCTCATCAGCTAGAACCCTAGTCAAAAGAGGCTGGAGCTTAGCTGGCTTGCCCAGCAGCGAATCGTCTGAAGAATGCAGCATAATATGGTTTTCTGAATCCAGCACCAATAAATGTTGCAGGCTTTGCGCCGATCCCGAGTTGAACAGCAGCTTTCGAATATCGGCTTCCTTCACTTGAAAAATAAGTATGCCCTGCGGTTTGCCAAAGCTGGTAGCCGGAAGGCGCCTTACATAAGAGATACTTTCATCCTCGGCAGATGAAGGCAAGTATAACCATTCCGCCTTATTGTCCATAGCTAAAAGCTTCTTAATATTATCCCGCTGTGGGGCATATTCCAATGCAGTAGCTCCATAGGAGCTGGATAACACGATATTGCTTGCACTCTCATACATCACAATTTCGCGTACCAGGCTCCCGGAGTTTTTTTGCACGATTAAGGTATCCAAAATCTCAGCCTGTTCTACGTATTGCCCAGCAAATTCGGGCTGGCCCAAGGCAGACCTGATGGAAGGCGAGAAGGAAAGCTGCAGCGATTGATATTCGATTTGCGTTAATACATTTTCCATCCGTTCCTTCAGCTGTAATAAAGAGGCATAGCTATCATCCTGGAACTGCTGGGTGAGCTTATTCTCGGACATATGCAAATAGGAGCTTCCTAGCAGGAAAATAGGCAAAGACACGGAAATACAGCCCAGCCAAACGAGTCGGCTTAAATAATTAGTCCTGGGGAGCAAGACACCAATTCGTGCAAGCCCCCAACGCATCCAATGTTTCATAGGCCCCTCCCCGGCAAAACTAGAGACCCTTGCTTGCCCAGTTATTTGCCCAAATAGCTTTTATAATGCTTAGCGAATTCCTGGTAGGCCTGCTTAGTCTCTGGCAAAGCATTGATTTTATCAACAAACTGCTTGTATTCGTCCATGGTGATTTGCCCAACGATCGCTTTGGTTACCATCGATTTCCATTCTTTTTCATATTTGGACCAAACATTAATCCACGAATCAGATATAAGGAAGCGGAAAGGGTCAACCTGCCCTATCTCGTCAAAGTTGGCAACTTCCTTGATTTTGGCATCGTTATAAGCTTTACTTCCCGAAGCACTGATCACTTTGCCCCACTTCTGGTAAGTAAGAACGCCCACACCCTTACTGGTTGTGTTCACCTCTTTGATCCCTTTTTCATTTAACACCTTCTGCCCATCGACTACGGTATGGTGGACGCCTTCCAAACCATAATAAGCGAAATCCGTAATGCTTTCTGAAGCCGATTTCTCAAAGTAATCCAGAAGCTGCCATACCTTGGCTTCAGGCACCTTTTTGGAAATAAAGAAGCCGCCGCCGCCGCCAATAGATAAATCGATGGCCGTCGCTTTTGGTCCTTTTAAAGTCAGATTAATAATTTGCGGATTTTTTTGCCCGGATTTCTCCATGGTCGTTTCCCACTGCTTATCCCACCATATGCTTCTTGGATAAGAAGCGGCGCGCCCGGTTTGGAATAGCTCCTCCGCTTGCGTAGTTTTCATCACAGCAAATTCTTTGGACAAAATTCCATCCTGATAAAGCTTCTGGAACCATGCCACCATCTCGGTATATTGTGGATTTAAGTTCGTATACATCAAGCCGCCATCAGCATCATACGTTGGCTGCGACGCGCCGAAGCCCGCAGCAAATGAGGCATCGCCATCATTAACAATCACTCCATGCCCGATCAGTCCCAGTGTATCCTTCTTTCCGTTGCCGTCGATATCCGCCTCAATGATTTTTTTCAAGGCTGCCGCATATTCATCGAGCGTTGTAGGCACTGGTATTTTCAGCTGGTCCAGCCAATCCTTGCGGATTTTGATGCCTGCATCCACCCGGGAACGTGAGCCTGGCAGCGAATAAATTTTGCCATCCACCGTCCGGTATTTAAAAGCATCCTGAACCAAATTATTTTTCATATTCGGATATTTGCTCAAATCGCCAAGAAATGGAGTAAGATCCCAGAAGGCACCGTTTTTAACGGCGCTTAGCAGGGTAGCCCGCTTGAAATCCGGTACAGCTACAACCTCGGGCAAGTCGCCGGAGGCCAGCAGTAAATCCAGCTTCGTATTTAAATCGCCGGATGGTACCCATTCCACATTAAGCTTGGAGTTTGTCCTTTTTTGCCATTCCGTCCAATAATCGTCGCTCATATTCGGCGCTTCGTTATAAAGCCCGGCAAACATTTTAATCGAAATCGCCTTATCGGCTTCCTTCGCTGCTGCCCCTGTTCCATTGTTGGCTCCATTCGCTGGTTCTGTCCCTGCTTGATTGGAGCATGCGGCTGTTGCGGCAAAAGTCAGCATTAATGCTAAAGTTACAGAAGACTTCGTAAGGTTACGTTTCATTGGTTTCATTTTATTGTAATCCTCCCCAATTGCGATTTAGGTACGCAGCGCCCATCTTTAATGAGAGCGGCTACATTCATCATAAACGGCATGGGAAAGGCAGGATACGGACAATACTTTTCTACACCCTTCGGAAAATAAATGTCCCTTCCAAATGCCATGCCTCTAGGGAAAAACCTTGCCAGAGCAGCAGTTGGAAAGAAAAGTCCGTTTTCTTCTTAAACTAAATGCTGTCGCTATCGATCGTTTTACCACTCATTGCTGCCTTGAACTCTCCGGGTGCACAATGGTTGTACCTTTTAAATAGCTTGTAAAATTGCGCCGTACTCGGTATGCCCACCTCGCAGGCAATTTCCATAATACTGAGGTCGCGTGTCAGCAGCAGCCGCTCGGCTTTTTTCACCCGCTTATAGTTAACGAACTCGACGAAGGACAGCCCCATGGCTGAACGAAAATACCGGATAAAATAGGCATAGCTAAAATTCATCAGACTGCAAACGTCCTCGACGGTAATCCTCTCTCCGAGGTTGCGTTCTACATAATCGATCACCGGCCGCAAACGGGTAACCTCCATTTCCGTGCCGCCCTGCATGAGCATCAAGGAATCATAGCGTAGCAATACTAACAGCAGGCGTTTGATCGCCGCCCCAATTGCCAGCTCATACCCTCGCTGCCGCACTTGGGATTCGAGGTAAATATCCTGGATCAGCGAGTAGGCTTCCGCGCGGCCCTCAGGCTGCTCCCTGAATATATAATTCAGCTTGCCCAGCGGATGCATAAATTCGGAAAAGCCGTGCAAATAAGGCATCGAGCTTTGGTCGAAATGCTGCAGCAAATCGACTTGCAGAACGATAAAACGAAGCTGCGACGGATGCGCTTTACGAATGCGGTGAAGCTGTGAGGAACCAAACAACATCAAATCCCCACGTTCCAGGGTCTGGTAGTCCTCCTTGGTCTGTATGCCAGCAACCCCCTCGGTGACAGCGAGAAATTCGACCTCTTTATGGTAATGCCAAGGCCAAACCCTTGGAATGTCTGCACGGGGATAATCGGATTGAACCTCCCAGACTTTCAGGAATAGGAGCGGGTTTTGGTAAATCACAACCTCTTCCCTGACGGGATCCAGCTGCGGCTCCATCGAAATAGTCATAAGCGGATGCACCTCGCTAATCCTAAAGATTTGCGTTCAGTATACCATAGCAATTTCGAAAATGTCATTTTTGGAGAATGAACGGGCACATTTAAGTCTATCTTTTGTGTAAGCGGTTGCTTATAATTCGAGGTGAATGATTGACGAAACACAACCATACAATGGAGGTTTTAACTATGAGCCAAAAGCTGCGCGTTACCGTCTGGAATGAATTTAGGCATGAGCAAATTAATGAAAAGGTAAGAGCTATCTACCCCGAGGGCATCCATCATGCCATTGGTGCCGGACTTGGTGAGGACTTTGAGATCAGTTATGCGACGTTGGATGAAGAAGAGCATGGCCTTACCGAGGAAAAGCTTAATCATACGGATGTCCTGATCTGGTGGGGGCATAAGGCGCATCGTGAGGTTACGGATGTGATCGTAGAACGCGTGCACAAGCGTGTACTTGGAGGCATGGGGCTGATCGTGCTTCACTCCGGACACTTTTCCAAAATATTCATGAAGCTTATGGGCACCACCTGCAACCTGAAATGGCGGGAAGCCGATGAAAAAGAACGCTTATGGGTCGTTTCGCCGGGGCATCCGATTGTGGAAGGCATTGGCCCCTATATCGAATTAGAGCAAGAAGAGATGTACGGAGAGCATTTTGACATTCCGCAGCCGGACGAGATTATTCTACTGAGCTGGTTTGAGGGCGGAGAAGTGTTCCGCAGCGGCTGCACCTTCCACCGTGGGCAAGGCAAAATCTTTTATTTCCGCCCCGGCCACGAAACTTACCCTACTTATTATAATGAGCAGGTTCGCCGTGTCATTCGTAACGCCGCCGCATGGGCAGCACCAACAACGCGCCCCGTTCCTGTCTATGGCAAAAGTGTACCGCTGGAGTCGATTAAGGGGGTTCAACCTCAATGAGTGCTGCTGCTGCTCCTTCTAAAGCATTTAGAGCCGTTCAGGTTGGCTGCGGCAATATGTCCAAGCGCTGGATTAAAAATGCGCTGTCGCGAGAGGACGTGGAGATCGTAGCCTTGGTCGATATTAACCCTGCCGCCGCTGAAGCCATGGCCGCTGAATATAACCTCACCTGCGCACGTTTCACCAATCTGGAGGAAGCGATCCGCTCCACCAACGCTAACCTGGTGATGGATGTGACGATCCCCGAGGTGCACAAAAGCGTAGTGCTGACCGCCACGGCGCTCGGCTGCGATGTACTGGGCGAAAAGCCGATGGCCGCATCCATGAAAGACGCGGCTGATATGAAGGCGTTCGTCGCCGAGCATAACCAAAGCTATGCCGTTATGCAAAACCGCCGGTACACGAAGCAAATTCGTGAGGCAAGGGGCCTCATCGAGCAAGGGGTCATCGGGCAACCCGGTTTTATTAAGGCCGATTTCTTCCTGGGGCCGCATTTTGGCGGCTTCCGCGATGCCATGGACAATCCCTTGATCCTTGACATGGCGATTCACACCTTTGACCAAGCTCGGTTTCTGCTAAAGGCCGATCCTGTATCGGTATACTGCCATGAATTTAATCCGCCCCATTCCTGGTACCGGGGCAATGCTTCAGCGATTTGCATCTTTGAATTATCCGACGGCAGCGTGTTTTCTTACAACGGTTCATGGTGCGCTGAAGGCGCCTCGACCTCCTGGGAAAGCGCTTGGAGGATCATGGGCTCCAAGGGAACCTTAATCTGGGACGGCACGAACACGCCTTATGCGGAGGTACTGCCTGCAGAGCTCGTGACTGGAGCCCACAGGAACGAATGCTTGAGGGTTGAGCCTACAGCCGAATGGACGGGCCGTGAAGGGCATGACGGCTGCTTCGATGAAATGTTTGCCTCGCTCATCGAAGGGCGCAAAGCGGAAACCGACTGTTCGGATAACCTAAACAGTATGGCCATGGTGTTCGGCGCGATCGAAAGCGCCAAACGCGGAGAGAAGGTGCTGATCAGCTCCGTGATGTAGTGATCAGCTGCCAAATGGATTGGCGTTTCCTTGAAGGTACAGTAAAAACGAGAATTTCCTTGGAGGGCGCATGCCCTCTTTTTACTTTTCTGAGGTTTTCGTTTGTGGTAACAGGGGTAAGCAAAAATCACTTCAAAGCCGCAAGCGGATCTGAAGTGATTTTTGTATATCAGTGATGCCGGTGAAGGGACTCGAACCCCCACTCCCTCTCAAGAAACGGATTTTGAGTCCGTCGCGTCTGCCATTCCGCCACACCGGCAAGTGTGTATGGCGCACCCTGAGAGATTCGAACTCCCGGCCTTTTGATTCGTAGTCAAACGCTCTATCCAGCTGAGCTAAGGGTGCGCATTATGAAATTAAATCTAATTCTAATATTTAAAACTCGCATAAAAACTAGCTTATTTTAGCCGTGATTCATGTGCGCAAGAAGTATAATACCACGAATGAAATGGGATTGCAAGCTTATCTGTAAATAAATTATTTCCACCCGTCTAAGCCTTCACTTTATAGGTTCTATAAGTCGAGCCATCTGTAATCTCCAACCCATTCAACTGTAGCCCTGAAGAGCAGCCCCCATCAATGCCAATCTTGTCACCGCCAAACCAAATATCCGCGCTTCCATGGATTTCAACCGTTTTTGTATGTCCAAAAACCACTGTTTTGTTCACGACCGTCTTATTCTTAATAAACAACTCCCTGATATACATAAACTCTTTCGGAGACTGGCTTTTCCAATCCAAATAGCTAGGGTCCAGCCCTGCATGCACATAAATATGGGTTTTATCTTCATAATAATATGGAAGGCTTTCCATAAAGGAAAGATGCTGCTGGTACCGCTCCACGACAACCCTCCTAAACTGCTGGATCGTTTCTGTTGCCCAAGTATCGTCCCAAAAGTCCAGATCCAGATAACTCATAACCGCCTGCTTACCACCATACTCCAAAAATGTAGAGGTCACCTTGGGATCCCCACTTCTCGCCACATGAATAAAACGCTGGTCATGATTCCCTCTTAACGCGATCACTCCATCCTCACGCACCATCCGCATGATTTGTTCAATGACCTCTTTGCTGCAAGGCCCTCTATCGACATAATCACCCAGCACGATTAATTGATCCTCTGTCCGGTTATATTTCATAAGCTCTAGTAGCTGATTAAAGGGTTCATAGCATCCATGAATATCACTTATCACTAATGTTCTTTTCAACGGCTTAGCTCCTTTTCCAAAGAAATACTTTGCTCATACATATTTGCAGCAGTTAAACACGATCTGGCATTTTTCCCTTATGGAATCATCCTAATAAAACGCTCAATCGCTCCATCAAATGGAAACTGCTTTCTAGCAATCCTTTCCTGTAAGCTGTCCAGCTCCATCCTTGCCCTTTTTACCAGCTCATCTGGATATCCAAACTTAAGCGTATTACTGGCAAATTCATCTTCATCAACGACTGCCCACTTACCATTTCTATAGACCAAATCAAGATCCAAATCAACGAAAGAAACCACTTGACCGTTAATCGTAGCTGGCTGATTGATATTACAATAATACTGAAGTATTTTCCCTTCAACAATATCTGCACTAACGGTGAACCAGGAATCCAACGAAAAAAATTCAATAGTCCAATTCTCCACCGTAAATATTTGATCCTTTGTATAATGACTTAATTTCCGCCCATATTCCCCCAGTACAAAAATATAGCTGTCCGTCTGCTCAAGAAGTATTGTATTCCACTCATAATGAAGGTGGCCTCCATACTTTAATGCTTGTATCGTTATCATTTGATTGCTCATGTACGTTGTTCATCCTTTGCACGATTCCCATTTTCAATTAGCGAACGAACACTCTTTTATGGTGCGGCTACAAACCTCTTATTTTACTCGAATGAATTACGTAGATATCCATACTTAGGGCTTGCTCACAAAGGTTTGCAGCGGGCCCTCATGATCTTCGCGCCTTCCTTGCTCATAACCATTATTGGTATAGGCTCCAATTACCTTCTTCCAAAAAATTTGGGAAGGCTCATTGCTTTCCAGTTGACCTACCTTCCATACACCCGGAAGCAGGTTGAATAAATGAACGGCTGTATGATCGCCTACGCCCATTCTTCTATACTTTTTCATTATAAAAAACTCAGCCATCGAATAAATAGTTTGATTTTGTTCATTCATGCCAAGTGTCCTTACCAAAGCGAAGCCTGCCAGCTTTTCATCCACCCTGACAAAAAATGCGAACCTTCCATCTTCCGTCCAGTAGTGGTCCAAATACTGGTATTCATATAAGCCTTGCTCATTAACATCATCTGCCTCATACTCACTAAAATCATATTTATATAGCTCTACTAAGTTCCGAAGTATCGATTTCTGATCATAATGAACCGTTTGTACAATAATATTCATAGTCAGCCCCCTTCTAACCCGCCATATCTCCATCTCTCCCTACCACGCAATGCCTTCTCGAAATGCCTCAGCATTAGCCTCCTACCCTAATCCAAAACCTCCTGACGATATGGCCACCGTCCTCTAAAAATTCGGATTCAAAAATACCACCATGCTTCAAAATTGTCTTCTCCGAGCCTATATTGCCTTTATTGCACACCAACAACACTTTATCCAAGCCCATTGCTTTGGTTATATGTAGCGCCTCAGATAACTGCACACTAGCATAACCTTTTCGTCTATGGGAAGGACTTATTCCATAACCAATATGTCCGCTGCCGTTCAGAAGCTGCTCGTTCAAACGATGGCGAATGTTTACTACACCTACAAGCTTGTTTTCCTCATTGATCAGCCAGTATGTCGAATGAGGCACCCAATTAGGATTAGTTAATTTCTCCTCGCTATCTTCTGAATAAAGAAATTCCAGCATCCTCTTGAAATCGCCAGGATCTTTTTGTACAACCCAAGGAATGATCTCTTCACCACTGTTGACCCAATCCTTATAGAACAGTAAATACTGCTCATGAAAGTCCAATGAAGGATTAACTAATCGGACTGTGCCCATTAGGTTCAACTCCTGCCTGTTTCCACCTTATCGGTTCATTTGCTATTAACAAAAATTACCTTATGTGCGATTTGGTCTAGTATAGGCTCTCTCTCCTGGAATTGGCAAATGAAATATTCATCATACCGCCAAAAGAGCGTTTTTGCCTTTGATGGCTGAGCGCTCTCTTAGTATATTTTAGCCCCTGCTGGCATGAACCGGATACCTCTTATATTGGCGACATATATCACCACTAGCTTAACGTATTTAACTATCCTGTCCTGTTAGCTGAATACTGAGAAGGAATCTCTCCATCCGAGTAGTAACGAATTACTTTCCCCTTCTTTTCTGCATACTTAATTTCTTTTCTTGTGCTGTTTCCTATGTAGCCATCAACGTTAATAACGAATATTTCGTCGGAAATATCAATTTTTCTAAAATGTATGCTTGCCAGCAATTCAGCTTGTTCTTGTGTTATTTCAAAACCTTCACTCTGTTCAAAGAAGGCTAAGCCAATAACTATATTTCCTTGAAGTGTAAGAAATGCATTGGCTTGTTCAAATTGATTCTTGAATTTTGTAGAACCGCATAAAGTTATAACTCTCATAATCATATCCTTTCTCAGTTAACTTGCCCGTTACTTCAGCGATACAAAGAGAAGCTGTTTGCGTAGCAAGCCCCTTAACTGTCGTGTTAGGATTATTGCCGCCCTCCAAGAAAGTGTTTAATCCGTTAGAAGGATATCTTTACTCATATTCACTTGTTCAATCATATGCCCAATATTTCCTTCACCTGCATATAAGGACATGTTAAAAAAATCTTTATTCAAATCAGACCAGTATAATTCATTTTCATCTCCTGAGACCATGACATCATGCTTCAGTTTGCCAACATACACTTCAACATAGCAATGTTGCAAATAGTATTTAAAATCCATTACATGATGCAAAGTAACATCCTCTTTTGAAATACTGGTTTCTTCAAATAGTTCTCTGTAAGCAGCTTCAATACCCGCTTCTCCAATCTCAATTTTCCCACCAACTAAATTACTTAATCCTTTATATGGATTCTTTAATCGTTTGCACATTAGCAATCGGTCCATATCTTTGCTGTATATCATAACAACATTATACCCTTGCATTACCTCACCCCCTTATTTATCCACTTAAGAAAATTACCTTACCCACTAAACGAGCAAGGTTGTTATTACCAAAAAATGCTATAGCTGCCATTCGTAAATCAGCAGTCTCCTTGCGTTGTTCACTATGCTTTGCCCGTTAGTCAACATTATTCAATCCACTGGCTCGACCCTATAACGTGAAATAGATGGTTCCCGTCATTACTTAAATCTTCCTGTATACGTTTACAAGTGAAGTCACTAATCGGTTTGGGCAGGTCATCTATAGAGCAATATTTGCATTCTAAAATCTCAAGTGACCTTGGCTGAGGTTCTTGATTATAGTCGTTTTTTTACCTCTCTTTGCGCAGTTTCCTGTGCTGACTCATTCTTTTCAGATTTACCTCCTGGTAGATCCCAAGAAAGATCAAAACTCCCTCAGATGATACAATACGTTTGGATAGGAAGGCCAGCCACTCCTTCTCCAGTGTTCAACTGCGTTCACATTCTCTATATGTGCAAATAGCACAGCCGTATCAATACCTTCTTGCTTAAGACATGATAAGCTCCGCTCCACCATTTGCCGAGCTACCCCCTTGCATCGATGTTCCTCGGATACAGCTACATGATAAAGGGTGCCGCGGCGACCATCGTGACCACACAGAACGGTTCCTACGACTTCATCATTGACCATTGCAACCGTACTCATATTGGGGTTGCGTTTCAAATACGCAGCTATTCTCTCCCACGAATCAAATTCAAGCGATACAGCAGTTCCCATAGCTTTACTCCACAGTTTCGCTACTCTTTCATAATGTTGTATCTCCATTGCACATATAATCTGCCCGTCCATTACTTCACCTCTTTCTGATTAAGATTCCTATTAACAGTAGGTATTTTCTACTTCCTACATAAGATTTCTTGAACAAACGGCGTAACCTCCATGTTGGGAATTTCATCGAGTGGAAGCCAGCTGGCTCCAAATGAATCTTCCCCATCCTCTTCGCTTTTCACCTCTATACTGGCGCCCTGTAGTTCCACATCGTATATAATGCCGATATGGTGCAGTTCCTCCAGTTCACCATCCTTATACGGGTAAATTAATGTGTAGGATGAAGCGCGATTGATAGTTCCGCTTATTTGAGTAAGTCCCGTCTCTTCAAAAAATTCACGTTCTAGGGTGACGAGAGGTTCTTCGCCAAATTCTATAGTGCCGCCTGGCAGATCCCATTTGCCTGTATGTGGCCCTCTGGATTTCTTAATTAATAGCACGTGATTATCTCGCAATAGCAGTCCATAAACCCCAATATGCGTATATCTGTTCATTATGGCCCCCCTCTATTTAGCTCCTTTCAGGACTGCAACTCAATCCCCGTTTAACCGTATAGCTTATTAAACTCATCCCTTGTCATGCCAAAGTATATCTCATCATAGTACCGTCCGTCCGTATACAACATATTACGAAGTTGTCCTTCCCTTTTAAACCCAAGGCTTTCATGCAGATGGATGGAACGCTCATTAAAAGAGTATACATGCGGGGTCACCTTCTGGTAGCCTAATTCCTGAAAATAATATCTCAGTACCAATTTGATCATCTCTTTGGCATACCCTTTTCCCCAATGTGATCTACCTAATACAATTCCGTATTTGAACGTCCCTTGTCTCGGAAAGCATGAAAATGTATCTATGGTTCCTACAACTTCTCCTTCCTTATTTTCCGCTATCCAACGAAACTTCTCACTTCTAATCTGGCTATCCCTTTCTATCCACTGTTTTACTTGCTCCAACGATTGCGGAAAATGAATGGCATCAATATTCCTGGATATTTCAGCATCATGATTCCAGTCATAAAAAGCAACTGCATCTCTTGCCTCTACAGCGCGAAGTTGGATAGTCTCGCCTTTCCAGTAGTTCAAGTTCATTGAATTTGCTCTCCTTTTTCCCAGAATGATTCGTTATCTTCTAATCTACCTCCAATGGTAGTCAAACTTGCTCCTATTTACCCCATACCATCATATCTCCATTGTCTAGGACAGGCGTACAATGCACGCCACCTACTCGTTGATCCGTTGGAATCTCAGTAATAAATGTTGTGAAACCCTCCTGCATGTCTATATTTCTTTGCTTATAGCTTTTTTGAAAAGCGATATCCTGAAATATAATATCCTTTGTTCTTGTAGAATTCATGTGCGGCAACTCGCTCAGGTTTGATACCGCTAGTTAAAGACATAGCGCTGGCACCATGCGTTGTGGCCCATTCCTCAGCATGTTTTATAAGCGCACTGCCCACACCAGTACCTCTATGATCAGCTCGCGTTACAAGTGAAACGATTTGCATAACCATGCTGTCATATTCATAATTGTTATTCATTAAAAGACCAATCATACCGACTACCTTATCATCAATCTCCGCTACGAAGGTACTGTTCATTGAACTGGATTCGATTGCTTCCATACGCTTTAGCATAGATTCTATCGATGTTGGGTAACCGAGCTCGCCCATTAACTCAGCTAATGCTTCAATATCCGATTGGCTAAAGTCTCTTATATTTACCATACATCGCCTCCTTACTATTTTGTTCACCTACATCCAACCTTTTGGAAGCTTCTTCGAGTAGAATACGATCCCGTAAAATCATAAACTTAGTGGAATGATCATCACAGCGCTGGGCTGAATGCTCCATTTCCCTTATAGCTTCTCTTAAGTGCATCCATCTCACTTGCATTCCAAGTTCGATCTCACTTTCAGTAAGCATTGTATCCGCACTATGGCCAAGTACTCTAGCGATAAAACAATAAGAGAGTTGCATGAATTGATTTCTATTTTTATGTTCTTCGATATACCCTAACTCATGAAGGATCTCAGAATCGAAACCTGTTTCCTCCTTAATTTCACGCAAAAATGCCTCCTGCTTGTCTTCACCCTCCTCTATACCTCCACCAGGTAATTTATAAAGATTGAGCTGTGACATAAACATCATGGCAACATTGAATTCATTATCAACCAGAACGCCCCTTGAAGCTTGTCGAGACACATGATCAATGAAAATAGGATCTCCACCTAAAAAATCATGGTCCGTTATTCTGCTAATCAGTCGCACTATTTTCACCAGCCTTCATTTGCCCACATTACGACAATTTTTCCATTAGTTTCTTAATTTGAATTATTGATGGATCCCATAGTTTTGGGAAACCCTTTAATTGGCGGCTCTGATAGAGCTAGCCCAGGAATCCGTTGTTTACTTTTCTAAACTCTCCATTTACAATCCTCTGGTTTCTTATCCAACAAAAATCCTCGAAACACCGTTGTTCTTAAATGATGCGTATCTGTTCTTTCGAGATATTCAATACGGCAACATAAACGCGGCTCCATCCATTGCGTTTTCTGATCCTTAACCGTTTGAAGATGCTTTGCCACCTCTAGGAACATTTGCATTTCTTCTGGCTTAAAACCAAACTCTACAACACCTACAGGTTTATTGGGCACAGTCCTAAAATTCAATCCTATAACGAGCCCAAACGGTTTGGTTCTGTATCCCAATATAATAACGTCAATCGTCTTGAAGTGCTTTATTTTTAGCCAATCAGGACTTTTAGTGTCCAGATAGTATTTGGATTCCTTGCGCTTTGCCACAATGCCTTCCATATCACGATCTTTAGTTAAATTAAACAAAGACCGACCTTGCGCTTCAATATACATCGTTGGCGATATAATGTTCGTTACAGAGACAATTTCATGCAACCGCTGTTTCCGCATCATAAGCGGCTCTTTCAAATGCTCACGATCCGTACATAAAACATCAAATACGACAAATGTTGCTGGATGCGTGTTGACTGCATTTCTAATTCTTGATGAATTACTTAATCTACCACGAAAGGAGAAATCATCAAATATGGGTCTACCATCACGCAGCACAATGCCTTCACAATCCAAAATTGCGGTATGTGCCTTTATAGCATTTGTCGCTTCCTTTAACTCTGGAAACTTGTTGGTAACATTATTTCCGTTACGTGTGTATGCCTCTATGCGATTACCCTGCTTATGTAAAAGTATTCTCCATCCATCCCATTTTGGCTCGAAGATGAAGCTTTCATCATTGAACGGCTCATTTCCTATGCTTACGATCATTGGCTTAATTGGTGTATAGAGCATCAAAATCCAACCCCCTCCTTCACCATTGTCACCATTACATTGCTAGGTCTAAACTCATCCCATAAACTACGACAATTCTGTCACTCATCAATGTACTACACCATTCTGAAGAGGATGAAAGACTGCTAGGATACCTCGATGATCTCAAAGATCAAACTCTCCTCAGTTATGTAACACATTTTTTTTGAGTCCACTCAACGCCAAGTAGATCTTTGTGAAGATTGAACTGAACATGTTGTCATTTTCCCCGCCTTCCAAAAGACATCCATCATCAAGCCTTGTCCAATATAAGATAATGACTGACATGCTCATCACCGTCTTTAACTGAAAAGCCTAATGAACGATAGAATTTGCCCCCGGCTGGACTATCTGTTTTCAATTCAATCATCTGATAATGCTGCTTCGCTTCTTCAATGATATGATTCATGATCATCCTGCCGATGCCTTGTTTACGGTAATCTTGTGAAATGTACAAGCGTCTAACGCGTCCAATTTGTTCTGTAAAGCTTTGGTTTAAGCCGCCAATTCCAATGATCCTAGTATCATCACAGGCTATGAACAGTGCCTCACCTTGCTTGTCGAATAGGTTAGTGCCACTCTCATACTCGTCCACCAACCGCTTCATATGTCGGAAACCTTCCTTAGAGCTTTCCGCAACTAAATGTGATATAGCCGTATGCACAAGTAAATCTAGCTTACATATTGAGATTTGATGCATGGTATTCACCCCGCAGCTAATTTTTATTCTCCCTTAGTTCCTCCAGCCAAGCTGAGGATTTGATGTTTTGATATCCGCAAGCTCGTCAATTTTCTTCATAAAATAGGTTTAAATACTGTTAATATGATCTTCTTCAGGAAGAAAATGAGTAGTTCCTTCGGTCCATTCTATACTATCCGTATTAATTTCAATTCTAGGATGAATCTTCAAATAATGCTTGGCTCTACTCGGAATGTAAGATCCGAAAACAAAAAGGATGCGCCCATTCAGGCAACATCCTGCTTATCTGCCTATAACGACTATAGGATAAGTCTATTAATTGAGGTGTATAATTCAACTCTTTTTACACCCTTTATTTCGGATTAAAGTGACAGTAACAACTCCAATAACTGCCGCCACGGCGAACTTATATGAACTGGCACCTTATTTAAAACGACTATTGAAACATCAAAATTACTTCAACAAAATGTAACCTATTCACCTTTAATCCTGTACGGCAGCAACTTTGCCTGATTGATTAAAATAATAGTAACTACTAGTTGAATCCCTCCATCTATATACCCACTGTTCAGCATATATATTCATCTTGGGAAACTAAACATCTCAACGTTATAAGTAACTTCATCTTCAAATGAATTATTTCCTCTACAAACCTCTTCATGATTTTTCCAGAAGGCCTCAGCATCCGCATCTAATTTCAACTTATCCATAGCCGCTTTAATTAAGTCATCAGTTCCCCACGATACTTCCTTACTAAAATCTGCTGCTGCGATGTCAATACGTATTTTCACCATAGGTTATTTGCATATCCAGATAATCGCTCAAAAATGTGAGGGGTGCATACAATACATAATCCTGCGAAATAATTGGATAGTCTAATCTTGTATTATGAATGTCCATTCTGCTGCCGAAATATGTCATCATACTTTGGTCTGATTGTATTTACAAAATCCGATATGGATGATTAATTCTTAGTACCCCATTTTACTCTTCTGCCGACATATTCAACTGCCCTAATATACTCCATAGTGGTACATAAATAGCGTTATCACTTCACTTATAATAGGTTCATTCTCAGTTTTTAAAGGTTGACTCCTATCTCCCATAACTGGTAATTATACCTAATGGATTTTACCATTTACAGGAATTATTATCCACTTTTATTTTCTGAGGAAGAAGTAGTAATTATCCCAAAAATAGATGGCTATCTTGATATCACCTTCACTATCAAAAATAAACATTCAAGAGTTTTCACTCGCAAACCTAGCATGAAGATAGCATGCGTTTACTAGATTCACCATTTGTGGAGGTATTGTCGTATGGAAATTCTACTTTAGCGTTGTGCAGGCAAGGATGTCCATCAAGAAACGATTGTCGTTTGTGTGCTAACGACAGATTTATCAGGCGAGGTCCAAAGTGTTCCATTCGGTGACCCATTTGTCGCAATGGAAAGCACTGGGATCTACTGGAAGCCCGTCTTCGATATCTTGGAGGGGTATTTCACCGTGGTACTCGCCAATCCCCAGAGAATTAAGATCGTACCCGTCGGAAAACGGATGTTTGTGATGCAGAGTGGATCGCTATATTGCTGCATGTGGGTCTCTTGAGCCTAACTTTGTTCCATCGGAAGATTTAAGAGAATTACGTGATCTGTGCCGACTTCGGAAGAAACGCATCGGAGGGCTATTTGCAAAAAAAACAGGATCGGAAAGTATTTCGAAGCCTGTAATGTTAAACTAGGGAGTAGTCATTCTTCGATTTTGACAACGCTAAGTTTTTTGCAGTACTAGTTTACGTGCTACAAGAAGGTGAGAAAATAGACTATAGACAGATAACAAAGCATGCAGACAATTGCGTGGTTGTGAATGGGGACTACTTCATTAAGGAGAATTGTAAGTTTAGAGTGGCATATTAAGCGGTTGAATTAAAATGAAACACCAAATTCACTGGGCAAGGATTAATGTAGTCCAAAATTTCAGGAAATCACTTTGAAAAGGCTTTCCCAAAAGATGCTATCTTTGGGAAAGCCTTTCTTTATATTTATCTCGTTGAGGAAACACCAACCATCCAATTGAGCAATAACTTTCACTTTCAGCTGATCTACTTATCTAATAATAACATAAACTGTTACAATTTATAAAAATCAGCACATTGTAAAATACCTCTACTTATAACTGCTTTCCAATAATTAATGCCATGATTTCTTTCATAAATTCTAATGTCTATTAAAGACAAGCGTTTTAAATCTACTTCTTCTAAACCTTCTTCCAAGCACTTTTTATTAATCTGATAGATCTCATTTACATATGTGTTAACTTCGTTTTCGATTCTTTCAAGGACATTTAACTCTTTATAATGTGATTGGACGATATCATAAAAAGCATTTGTATAAGCAACAGGTGGATTTATAACTACATTTACAACTGGTTCATCTTTATTCCCAATGCTAATGAAGGCTTCAATAAAAACATCATTTGGAATTTCATCATAATAAAAATGAATAAACATTCTCTTCTTTGTTAAATTATCTTTGAATTTTTTACCTTTGAGTCTATTGCAATCATCACAACAAGGAACTAGGTTATGACTCATTACAGCAAATTCAGGATATAATTCCTTTGGAAGATAATGATCTCTTGTTGATGGGGAATTTATACCACAGTATGGACACTTGTCTTTATTGTATGTATCTTGAATCTTAAAAAGTTCTGCATACATCCACTCAAAGGAAGTAGTACTAGAATCATAACAATTTTTAAGACAATCTTTTTCTGTTCCTATAAACTTACTATCATCTATGTCAAACAAATTATTACGTTTATCTTGGTACTCTTCATACCTCTCAAGCACTGAACTTTGAATACAACTCATAGGATTAAGGTTGGAATTATGTACATAAAGTAAGTCTTTACAAGGACTATTTTTACTCTTAGCTATTGCTAAAAATATATCTTCAGGACTCATTACAGTGATTGGCAATAAATTCCTCATTAATTTTTACCTCTATTTTGTTTGTTTTTCTCAATAACACTTATATAAGTCATAGCATTGTAACTTAATCCATTAGGGAACTTATTCAAGATAGCATCCAAATTTTTATTTTCTCTATTTACAGCGGTTCTAAATATTGTTTTGTAATAACTCTCAACATCTTTCACATTAAATACTTCTTCCGTTATTGAAGTTAAATTTTCCCCTAGTGATTCTAATGATAACTCTCTTACATCTAGAAGGTTATCTTCTCTAACAAATTTTTTAATATATCTTGAAGCTGTTTCCTGAACAATTAAAGGTGAATGTGTACAAACTATTGCATAAGAGTTATATTCCTTTAATAAATCAGATAATGTTCTCATAAGATTTGAGATTGCATTGGGATGCAGATGAAGTTCTGGTTCATCAAATAGCAATATTGACTCATATTCAATATTAGCTATCACATTAGTCATTGTATATAATAGTATGTTTTGCCCTGAACTTAATCTTGCTTCGAATATTTTTTCTGGCTCAGTTTCTTTTAATAAGACTTCAAACTCATTTTCTAAGACACTCATCATTGTTCGTTTCCAGAGTTGAAATTTTTCATCATTTTTTCTAAGTTCTTTAAATCTGATTTCCCCAATTTCCCTCATTTCCTTTAACGATAAAGTTTTTTCATCATTACCTTGGATACCACAATATATATAATTATTCATTGGTTCAGACCCTGAACTATTCCTTTTTTCATCTTGTTGCGGCTTTTTAAAATCATCAAATGCGCTAAAAGAAACAGCAATAACTTTACTAAATAACGGCATATTATCAAATGCTTCAATACTATTCTCTTTACTTTCACTACCACAAAGTGAATTTGCAAATCTTTCCATAAATTGTGTTTTTCCACAACCATTTTTCCCTACCAATACGAACATTTTGTTAGGCACAAAATCTTTCTTTGAATAGTCAAAAGTTATGTTTATTTTTTGATTAGAATATGGGGGGTTAAATTTATATGTAAAATTAAAAATTTCATCTCTTTTTTCACCACCAAAATATTGAATAGCTGAACTAAACGCTTTTTTAGCTTCGCTTGATCTAAAAAAAGAATCCCCAATCCCACCATGCCCCTTAAATTTTTCATAGTATTCCTTGTAAATGGCAACATCTTTCAAAGAATGCAATATATCCTCATATAATTTTTGTTCGAGTGTTCTTAAATCTCTATAGTATTCCATCGATTGACCTAATGAACAGAATTTACCCTCTTCTAGCGATTCAAAATTCTTATCAATAACATTTATTGTAAAATTATCAGTTATGTGTAAGATTTTTAAAGCCCCCATATCTAATGACTTATGATCATTTATATACAAATGTGCAGTAAAAGAAGTACAATAACCAAAATCATTCCACTTATCATAAAGCAATTCAATATAAGGATAATCTTTTTTTTCATGACCTTTTGAATTCGGATAATATATTATGTAAAAATTCATTTGTTATTCTCCTTATGAATGTTTTTAACATAGTTATGAATATAACCTTTTTGAGTAATTGTATTCTTCAAGTGGATTTATTAATTAATTTAATAATGCTTTGATCTCTTCCAATGTTGATGCGGCTACAGCACCAGTTCCCAATCCCATCAACAAAGTAGTTCCTATTACCCCTGCTAGTTATCTCTTTTTAATACCAATTCTCAATACAATCTAAAACTAATTCGATAAAACATCCTTTTTTCCTCCTTTTTACATGGTTGTATTTACCTAAAACAAAGGTTATTTGGTTATTATGTCGATTCTCAAAGTATAAATAAAGAAGATCTTATTTGTAATTATATAAAATAAAGCTTTCCCCAAGAAGTATCTTCGGGAAAGCTTTATTTATATTCATGGTGTTGGTGTTCTTCTTTTGTAATTATGTAAAATTCTTTTGAGTATCTCGCACAAGTCATACTGCTTACTAACTCTCCTAAGATATATCGGCATACCTAATATAACAAATAAAAGCTAATAAATTTTTATTTGCTTTTAAATAAATTAAAGTTAGGTTTTTTATACTTCAAAAAAAAGAATGCCTTAAAAATATTTAGTATTCTACCACTCTTAAATAAATGAGCATACTTGTAAAAGTTACGTTTTTGTTCTTCTGACCAACTTTCAAAAAGAACAGGACTTAGTACAATATTCTTATCTTGCGAAACAACCATTTTACTTAAATAATCTTCGATTTTATTAATTTGTTTCTTTTCAACAAAAGTTTTAAGTTGGTTACATAATTCTTCACCATATTTAGAACCTTTAAAATATGAAATAATAATAATTGACTTTTCATTTTGCGGGAAGATATTCAAAAAAATCTTATCTTCTACAAAGCCTCTGTATTTTTTATTCATATTAATATAGGGATAAAACCAAGAGCAAGAAATAAATTGTATTTTTTTATTTAATTGAATTGTATAGGTTTCTAAAGTATCCCAAATATCATTTATATAGCAATTCTTAAATTTTTCCAATGTATATGTATAATGATAGTTTACAGATACTCTTCCTTTAGTCTCAAAAATTTGATTCATATATGTTAGTTTATCTTTAATAATTTGTTCTGATAACCCAAATGTGAACGCACGGAGTGCAAATTGAAAGCATTGTTGCTTATTTTCCGAATCAAATACTTGTCCATTTTCAATTTTATTGAATAAATTATTGTCATGCTGTTTACAAAAAATATTATATTTATGTGTTTCAGCTATTTTACATGGCAATATTTGTCTTCCTAGACGATAATATTGTTTACTTTCAATATCAAAACACATAACCTCATTATCACTTTCAATACTTTTCAAATATTTAGCTTCTTGAATAAGATGATTGCCACTTTTCTTAGCTTTTTTATATTTGTGTTCACATTCAATTTTAAGATCTTTGAATAGACATTCGGCATTTTCCCTTTCTCTTTTAACAATTTCCAATCTTTCCTCTAATACCTTGTTATTTTTAAGTAAGTCTTGGTCTTTATTGTACAGCACACCTTTCATTTGAACCCTCCATAATATTATTCATTATATCTGCCACTCTAATTTAATCTCACCTGCATTGTTACCATCATTCCCAAATTATTCTAAAAATATATACTACTTCCTTTAAAGGTGACTAATCCTTGTACATGCGTTCAACTGCTTTCTGCTTATCTTTTTTAGAGCAAGGATGGAAATTAGATAATGTACATTTAGAAATTATGGTAATAGATGGAGCTAAGGAGCGATTTACTATGAAGATAGGGAATTACGGAGGAGATCATTCTAATTTCTCAAAAGATAGAACACCGGGTCTGGAAATAGTGGTAAAGTAAATTGTTTGGTCAAACTTTGAGATTAATTTAACGTAATCCTTACCCCCTTTGTAATTAATCTCCTTCTCAGTAATTAAATCTCCTGTAATGGCACTAAGAGTAATAATTTTATTTTGAACACCGTAAATTAGTTTTTCTTTGTGGTAAACAAAGGCTGTATTAATGGAGGAGTTTCCAACTTTTCGTGACCAAATTACATTCCCACTCTTAGCATTTAAAGCGAAACTGGTAGCATCATTGGAGAAATATAGTGTATCTTCAACTTTGATTGGAAAAGTAGAAATATATCCATTTGTATTTTTTTCCCAGACTAACCTGCCAGTTGATTCATTAACTGCGTAAAAGTATCCATCCCAACTACCAAAATAAATATGGTTTTCAGATATAATCGGTGAAGTTAGGAGTAAACTACCTATTTGATTTTTTGACCAATCATTATCCGCCAGATGTGTTCTATAAATCCAATTAACTTTACCTTCTATTTCATCAATTGAATATAATAATCCGTCGTTTGCATAAACAAATATATTACCATTGCTCTCTTTAATTACTGATCGAACCCCAAGTTTTTTTTGAGTACTAATTTCCCAAATGACTTTACCATTATATGCATCTATAGACATAATTTTTCCGTTGTCTGTGCCTATTATGACACGACCATTAGATACGAGTGGAGCTGCATTTACCCATTCCCTAATCTCATTCTTCCAAACAAGTTTACCTGTGTTCTTGTCAAGAGCATATAATCGAAAACTTGTTCCAAAATATAACTTTTCGTTGTCAGTCGTAAAATTATTTATTGAGTCGAACGCTTTAAGACCATCAATGTGATACTCAGGGGAATTGAACTCCCAAAGCGTTTTTTTTGTTTCAACATTTGTAGCAAATAACTGTCCGTTCACAAGACCAGTATACATCGTTCCCCTATCAACAAATGGTGTAGAAGTAATAGGATCACCTGGTGAAATAATAAATTCCATAGCGTTTTTACTTTTCTCAATCTCAATGTTCTTACTTTTGTCAATCTTGAGTTCTGTTGGTGAACACGAAGTTAATATTGTTGTTAATAAAATGAAGAAAATAAAAGCCAGTTTATGTTTCAATGAAACCATCTCCCCTTAAACCATTTGTAATTAGCCCCCTAGAAGTCTGACAACTAGCCCGATATACTGCTATGCGAATTTCCCATCCTTGTCTAACTTCTGATCGTGTCATGAAAAAATCCTCCTCGCTTCGTTCTGAGGAAGATTAACTCATTGACAAAATTAGGTTAGGTAGTATTTCACGCTTACGTATTAAGAATACCATATATTGTAACAACATAAATAAAATTTTGTTGAATATGGGACAAATATTTTAATTGAACATGTTACTAACAAATACAATTCTTGCAATTCGTACTGAATTATCAAAAATGTAAAGAGGGGATAAACGAGATCAAATGGAGGAAATTATTTTATATTCGGGCTATATTTGTGCCTACCGATATTAAGGAATATCAACCCTATTTAAATGTAATTAATACCCCCCTCCCCGTTTGATTCCGTATCAAAAAGTACACCTTTCTTAACTCTTTTCTAGTATCGGTATTATTAGGCTTGTTGTGTTTCTTTAAGTTGCAATTACATTTAGGGACGTATCAAAAATAATATTGACATTATGATACACTTTAACGGATAATAGCCTTACCCAAATAAAATTGGAAAGGCGTGGAAATATGAAGGTTGCATATATCAGAGTCAGTTCACAAGATCAAAACGAACAACGCCAATTAGAAATGATGAAGGAGAATGGGATAGAGAAGTATTATTCCGAAAAGATAAGCGGAGCCACAAAGGATAGACCAAAGCTTATAGAAATGCTCTCTTTTGTAAGAGAAGGTGATACTATATACATTGAATCATTTTCCCGATTAGCAAGAAACACGATGGATTTACTCTCAATAGTAAAGGAATTGTCCAACAAGGGAGTTGCTTTGGTATCCCTAAAGGAGAGAATAGATACTGCAAGTCCGCAAGGGAAATTGATGTTGACTATTTTTGCTGCATTATCTGAATTTGAAAGGGATATTATTAAGGAAAGACAGTCTGAGGGTATTGCTGTAGCTAGGATGAACAATAAGCAATTAGGTAGACCTAAGATCGAAATTACGGATAAATTCAAGAAGTCTTATACACAATGGAAGAATGGATCGATAACCGCTGTAAAAGCTATGGAGTTATCAAACCTAACCAAACCCACATTCTATAGGCTTGTTAAAGAGTATGAAAAAAAATGATAAATTGTCGGCAAAAAATACACCACCACCGCTTCAATAACAAAAACCACCTATTCAGATGGCTAATCTTTAAATATACGTGCAACTGCACAAGTAATACCTTTACAATCACCTTATCCAAATGATTATGAATTGTAGAGACGCCGTATCGTTTCCTCATTAACAAACTCTTTGAGCGAAAACCAACTGTTTACATTAAATCTTTCGCAAATCTCAAGATATTGCTCTTTACCCAGCGTTCCATATTCTTTCAACAACTGCGATCCCATGTATATCATGCCACTTCTTGAAATGTTTTTAGGCGCAAGATATGGCATTGGAAAGAGCTTAGCTATTGTATTAACCCTTCTATTGATAACAGATTTATCAACAGGACTAATCATATTTTCAGTTTTTGTAAAAGAACTTCTAATCAAATATTCATTTTTAACCAAATCAGTGTAATTCCTTACATTGTCAACTTCCTCCATTTCCCCATTTTTCTTATAGTACTTGGTTTGATCTGCGGCTTGACGCAAAACACTCATTGTTCTTTCATTCTTGATTTCAAAAATTTTTCTGTTAATAGGATTGTTTGTTAGATAAATAATGTTCTTGTCATAATCGATATCATTTTTCTTAATATGCCTGATTTCTTTGAATTCCTTGCCTGATAATCCCTCAAAAAATAAACTAATTAGAACTTTATCCTGTGCGTTCTCACAATATGCCTCAATATCTTGAATTTCAGACTTCGAAAAGTAAATTTTAAAGGTTTTATCAACAAATTTATCAAACCAAGCAGGAGAAGCAGCAACCAATGGATTAATTGTTTTTCTGTAACCATTATTCATTGCCCAAGTAATATAAGCGGTAACGATCCTTCCATTTGTTTGTGAAGCAAGTGGAGTTAAAGGAGAAAGATCATATAGTACTTCCTCAATCTCGTCTTTACTAAATGAATACAAATCTTCTCCAAAACGCTTTTCAGCATACTCACTTTTGTTAAAAATTCTCTTATAGGTTTGTCGTGTATCTTCATTGATGTACATAGAAAGGAACTTATCTTTGACTTCTCGGTTAAACAATATAGTTATTACCACCTTTTTTTATTATATAATAATAGGATTCTTAAACAGATTATATATTCATTTCCATTGTTTATTTTTATGGTGACAGCTTTATCAATATTCTTATCTTCCGTATTAATTATATTTCTATCGTATTATCGTAGTCATAACAAGTTTGTGGCGACTATATAGACACTAATTTCAACGTCATGTAGATAACACGTGCACGATTGGTTCTGTGTTCCTGCTCCACCTTTTCGAGCTGATGAGCGATGGATAGGTAGGGCTTAGGGCATGAAGGTCACACACAGGGCTTTCTCATTCGTCAAGCGATACTCTAGCTTAGATGAAACGAAAAATCATTAAATCAGCCGTCAATTTATAATATTAACTTTATCGAATATACGTTCGAAAAACTAAGTAAGAAATTGATCTCACTTGGCTTTTCGTTATGTTCTACTTTCCTCATGAATTGATACAGAATACCTTCTATTATACTGACATTCTCTTGATTATTGGATTAGCTATCGTAGTTTATAACGGGCTTGTGGCGAACAGACACTCCTTTTAAGGTCTCGTAATGAAACGTGCTGGATTGGTTCTGCGCTCCGCTCCACCTATGTAAGCCTGATTGGGTGATGGGTAGGGAATGAAGGTCGCTCAAAGGGCGTTCTCGTTCGTGAGACGTTGCCCTAGCTTCAAGATGAAACTAAAAATCACATAACATTATCGTAGGATTCATGTCCAAATAATCGCCCCCGCTTTGTACAATTAAGGATATTTATATTTTGGCTTCAAAACTTTTGTCAGCATTGCTTCAATAGCTTTCCTTTCAATCTCATCATCATATGCCATCCAATACACTGTTAATAGTCCTAAATTAGTTGAAAAGAAATCAAACCATTTCTTATATTTGTTTTTGTATTTTTCATTATGAGACTCGTTATAATGATCACGTATTCTATTGCTTATCATACCTTCTCCCACATATAAACAACCACCAGAAGCATTATAATAGACATATAAACCCTTAACCGTTTTTCCAGTTGTCTTTGTAATTTCTTGTTTCATTTTTACTCTTAATTTATTTTCAAGAATATCAATGTGGTTAACTTCAATACGCTCCCAGTAAAGACTAAAAGGAAGAAGTCTATTTTTGCTAAGAAATTCATGGAATTGTTCAGTTAACATGTCCGCACCTCATTAAAAGGTTTTTTTAGCTTCGTAAATTTCTTTTAGCCATTTTCATCAATTATTAATGTAAATAAGTGAGCAAAAACGGCTACACTTCCTGCATCTTTTGCAAGTGAATCTTCGTAAGTTGTAAATAAAAGAAGTCCAAGAGGTTCCTCCTCATGGACTTCTTTGCCGTATGCTTTTCGAACATCCTTATTATAAAATAAATGGTTATATTTGTAAACGTATTATTGTCTCAATCCTTTGGACTGCATCCAAAGAACTTTAGCGATTGCAGCTAATTTCCTTTATGAACCCCATATTAAATAACCTCCAACATGTCAACTTATACCGAGCCCTGAAGGGCTCGGGCTAACGCACAAATGCTTCGCAATTGTTTGTTAAAAACGGTAACTTCGTTACCGTTTTTCAACTCTCTTGGCTTTTACTCTACATGTCTTTGATTTAGTTACTATAAGTTCTATAATAATAAATACTTGGAATACTTATTATTATCTTTCCGTGTTGAAGATGGGAGCAAAGCGACCCAACCGAACGAAGCGAAGCGGAGTAAGGTTGAATGAGATATTAATATACCTCCGCTTCGCTTCGGTGGCTTCCTACAAGTATATGACTTCTACTATACAGCATCGTATTTTCGGATCATTAACACAACGATCAAATTGTCCAAAGTCGTCTGTTATTCTTCATGGTGTATATGATGAACCCATTTTACCCGAAAGTATGCCATAACTTATTTGAAAATCGTTCTATAAAAGCTTTAATATAGCTATCCTTTTTGAGCAAGTCATCAGCACATCTATATAATAGATAGAACTGATTACTTGAAGGATTGAAAATTTCTAAAGTTTTAAATGAATAAAAACCTAAACCCTCCCTTATTCGTCATGTTGGACAATCGGGTCAGTCAGCTTTTCAATGTACTTGTTATGAATATTAATCATACCTAAACCTGTTTCTGTGGGTAGTAAAGCTTTAACCTTTGCGTGAGTCAAGATTCTGTTGAAGTTGGTTGTTATGCCTACAGCTTGAGATACATCCTTCTTTTGATACTTTCCCTTTGGCAATCCATATACGTAATCAACAAATCTGTCAACGTTATCCCCTCTCTTTTCACCCTTCTTCTCTTGTTTGAAGTCCATTTCAATGATTCTAACATTATCAGCACCTTTGATTTGGCTTAGTACAGTAGACACAATCTCCTTCTGATCGCTGTTGATGATAAAAAATTCTCCCTCTGGCATTACATTACGTTGTATACGTTTGACACTCTGATAAATCTCTGAAGCAATATAGCCAATCTGTACAGCCTTAAACTCATCGTTAAGGAATCTGCCATGTACAATTTCTGTGGGCTTTTTACCCAAATCTGATTGCTTATACATCATGTAATGGACTAAATACTGCTCATATGGGATATTGGGTGTGCCAATAATCCAACTTTGATTGAAGTTAGAGTATTCATTTTTGCCAATCAGATTTCCAAACCAGTTAATTGCGAAATCTTCACTATCATAATCATCACCAATGCCAATTTTCGTAATATCAGCTTTGAATAGCTGTTCTAATATGGTTTTGTGATTGTCTTTATGGCATATGATTAGTGTCTTATCTTTGGGTTTATGGTTAGCTTTTATCTTTTCACAAATTTCAGGGTAAAATTTGTTATGGTTGTGATGTAAATGGCTTTTGCTTGAGTTAAAATTGATGATTGTGAATTGAGATTTATTATGGTCAACAATTCTCTCCTGACCAATAAGATTGAACTTACCAAGCTGATAAGTCGCATCTATTCCTGCACTAGCATCAAGAATGATGTTATTTTGCAACCCCCATAGCCTGTGCTTACGGTTGTAGGTAGAGATATTACCACCATTATAAACACATTTGGTGTTGTACCATTGGTCAAGCCCTGCCATAAAATGCTTCAATTTGTTTCTGGTCTTCGTTTCTATCTCTTTTTCAATGTTCACTTCAATGGTTTTCTTGAAGTTTTCAAGTGTTGCAGGGTGAATCTTTGGTTCACAACGTACAACTTTGTTCTTGTTCTTTTCAACTTCTTGTTTAAGAAGTTCTTTGTTAAGTTTATTGCAGACCTTATCGTATTCTGGCTGAATACTTGTGTGAAGGTAAGAACGTACTTCGTCATAATTTTTTTTGGAAAAAGTATATATAGGGAAGTTAATTTTCTCGTCAATGATAAGCACTTCCCTATTTTCCATAAATGCTTGTCTGAGTTCATCATCAAGGCATAAATTTATATAACGCTGGTGGCTGATGATCAGCACCTGAATATCTTTTAGTTCATCCTGTTTGAATTTCCACTCACCCCAATTATCTGCTGTAATACCTAGTACTTTGGTATGGAGTGGGTGGTTATGGCTTGCTAAGTATTTTTCGCTTCTTTCAATGTCTGATTTGAAGCGTTTTACGATTAAGAAGGAAAGTGAATGATGCCAATCGTTAAGATTGGCATCAATTATCTTTAAGGTCTGAAAACTCTTGCCAAGCCCAGCTTCCAGGCTAAACACGTTAAAGGCATTTCTGCCTGTACTTGATGCTGTAATAGCTTCTCTTAATTCATCTATCTTGGATATATACTGGTCACCGTATACCTTAGCATAATTATCCTCTGTAAATTCTTCGTCTTGTATTCCCTGCTCATCGTCTTCAAAAACGATATTATTAATTGAAGGCATTAGAAGAAGTGATTTGATTTCATGATTCTGAAAGAGACAAGGTGTAGATGGATACAAGCCTTTTAAGATAGGATTGCCTACGTTTACAGTAAATTGTGATTCAATGGTGAGAGAGCTATTTTGCTTCTTCCCTTCCAACAATTATATAATATATTAGGTAGTACGTCCCTAATATTTTCAAAAAAAACGAATGGTTTCACTATAACTGAATTCAATCTGCGTATAGCCTTTCATTATTTATGTTTTCAATTCGCACTGCAAAAACCCTCTTTCCTCAAAACAACAAAAGATCCAAAAGAAAAACAAGCCTCTAGAATCGCTTCTAAGGCTTGTTTTTACGTTTTAGGGAGAACTAAAACGCTACTTTTGTTGTGGGTCACCATTAGGCGGCTTGTCATTATCCCATTTGTTTACGAAGAATAAGACTCCGAGTATTTCAGACCTCTCTACTCTCAGGCGCTCCATTTCGGCTCTAATAGCTTGTCTACGTTCTGGCAATACAAAGTCACCATGCTCTTTAGCAAGTCGCAAAAGGTCTTGTGTGATGGCTAAGAGTCTGTTAAATGGATCATCGCCCATTATCCATAATAAACGGCTGAGTGAAATGGCATTGTCAAAAATTTCGTTTGTCATATGCTTACCCTTCACCTCCCATCGATTTTTCTTAATCGCTTCTTTGGAGGAAGAATTCGATGTATCGGAGAAGCCATAGCATGTTGCTCTTTAACATCATTATTAGTTAACCTTACATATCGTTTGGTCATAGTCATATCTACATGCCCTAACATCATTTGAAGCGCAAAAGCGTTTCCTTTACCACGCAAGAACATAATTGAGAACGCATGACGGAGTGCATAGGGATGGAATTTGGTTCCAAGCTTCTTACAATACATTTCAATGCGGTCACCCCATGTATGCCTGTTTATAGGCTTGCCTTCATTCGTGCAGAAAAGGGGGGCTTTATTCTTCCATTCATCGGGTCGAACGGAAATCAATTCATCAATTGCTTTTACAGATTGCGCCAGTATGTGAAGCGTCCTAGACGTTCTTGTTTTAGCTTTATCGGCGTCAACTGTTAGTTCATGAGCAGAACTGTTGTAATCAGACTCCATTAAACTGAAAGCTTCTTTAGGACGAATCCCACAGTCCAAAAAAATGAGCAATAATGCGTAATCACGTAAACCAGCATAGGTAGTTTGGTCAGGTAGTTGCAGTAAATCTGTTAATACTTTTTCATCGATCTGGACAATCCTGCCCTCATCTTTGCGTTTTTTAAAACCATCCAATGGATTATCGGACAATACGCCTTCTTCCACGCACCATTTAAAAAAGCTACGCAAATATACTAGGCGATTGTTATAAGTCGCTGGTTTAATCTTTTCTTGCCCTAAGTGTTCATATACGGATTTTTCTAATTGCACATAAGACTTCGTTGCATCAGGGAAACGTTTGAAAAGTAGATTAACATGCGTGGTGTAATCGAGAATGGTTTGCTCACTGAGGTTGTTCGCTTTCTTCCAACTAATAAACTGTGTTAATGCATCTTCCATTGTTGCTGGTGCGGCTTTTTTAACCTTGGTTAAGCGCATTGCCAATGAAAAAAACTCCTTTACTGCATCTGATTTAGTCAGATACTGCAAAGGAGGTATGTTCCACTTATACGTGAATCCTGTGTACCTAATTTAAACACACAGGATTTCCTAATTTTAAGGTTCGTCTTACCAAAGGCTTAACCAACAACCCTTGATAAGACTGGTATGCCGAAGACCAGACTTGAACTGGTACGGTAGTCACCTACCGCAGGATTTTAAGTCCTGTGCGTCTGCCGATTCCGCCACTCCGGCTAAATGTAAAACTTGTTGGAGGCGCCACCCAGACTCGAACTGGGGGTAGAGCTTTTGCAGAGCTCTGCCTTACCGCTTGGCTATGGCGCCAATAAATCTATGGAGCGGAAGACGGGAATCGAACCCGCGACCCTCGCCTTGGCAAGGCGATGCTCTACCGCTGAGCCACTTCCGCATATTAAGAATACTGGGGATCTAGGGATCGAACCTAGGAATGACGGAGTCAAAGTCCGTTGCCTTACCGCTTGGCTAATCCCCATTAAGAAAAATAATGGGGCGATCGATGGGACTTGAACCCACGAATGCTGGAACCACAGACCAGTGCGTTAACCCCTTCGCCACGACCGCCAAAGTTGTAAGAATGGCAGGGGCAGCAGGAATTGAACCCACACCAAAGGTTTTGGAGACCTTTGTTCTACCTTTAAACTATGCCCCTAAAATGGTGGAGGATGATGGATTCGAACCACCGAACTCAGAGAGAGCAGATTTACAGTCTGCCGTGTTTAGCCACTTCACTAATCCTCCATATTTAATTGTAGTACTTCTAAATCTGCATTAATACGCGCTTTAATCTAAAAAGTACTGGTGCCGTCGAGAGGACTTGAACCCCCAACCTACTGATTACAAGTCAGTTGCTCTACCAGTTGAGCTACAACGGCATATCTGGAAAAAATGGTGGCTTGGGACGGAATCGAACCGCCGACACGAGGATTTTCAGTCCTCTGCTCTACCGACTGAGCTACCAAGCCTTTTTTACTTACGGGTTCATTCCTTTGATGGAATGAATAATGGCGGAGCCGACGGGATTCGAACCCGCGATCTCCTGCGTGACAGGCAGGCATGTTGGGCCACTACACCACGGCTCCATAATTTCTTTGAAGTTAGCTTACTTCAAAAATAAGTTGCGGGGGCAGGATTTGAACCTGCGGCCTTCGGGTTATGAGCCCGACGAGCTACCGGGCTGCTCCACCCCGCGTCAATTGAATCATAATGTTTATGGTGGGCGCTGACGGGATCGAACCGCCGACCCTCTGCTTGTAAGGCAGATGCTCTCCCAGCTGAGCTAAGCGCCCTTACTTACAATGACCCGTAGGGGACTCGAACCCCTGTTACCTCCGTGAAAGGGAGGTGTCTTAACCACTTGACCAACGGGCCATATTGAAAAAAATACTACGGAGAGAAAGGGATTCGAACCCTTGAGACGCTTGTGGCGCCTACACGATTTCCAATCGTGCTCCTTCGACCAAACTCGGACACCTCTCCATAAATGGCTCCCCGAACAGGACTCGAACCTGTGACAACTCGATTAACAGTCGAGTGCTCTACCAACTGAGCTATCAGGGAATATAAATAATGTTTCAGGCTTTGCACCCTGAAAACTAGATCCGAAACCAACAATTTCTGCGTCGAGCAACGCCCCCCCTTTAGCTTGCGCTTCAGGGGGGACTTCCTTTGGATAAGCCCTCGACCGATTAGTATCCGTCAGCTCCATGCCTTGCGGCACTTCCACCCCGGACCTATCTACCTCATCGTCTATAAGGGGTC
>NZ_JAAOIW010000021.1 GCF_011440305.1 Paenibacillus agricola
AATCGAACTCTTTCCTTATAAATCGGGTTATAAGAAAGAGGGGGAAGGCGAGCGAGTCCCCTTACTACAGCAGCGCAAATGGTCGCATGCATGGCTTATCGAAAAATTTGTGCACTGGTTGGATGGTGGGGAACCCATGGAAACGAATGTGGAGGATAACCTACAGTCGGTAGCCTTAATTTTTGCAGCCATTGAAAGTAGCCGAACCGGACAGCCTGTAAAAGTTCAAGAACTTTTGGCTAAAACCAAGAAGGATATCGAAATGGGCATCATAATTTAGTCTCAAACAGTTTAAGGGGGGTTAAGCCAGTGACCAGGAAAGATAGAAGATTCGTGTCTCCGGATGATGTCGAAACTTTAGTCCTTCCTTGGGGAAGGATTAAATGGCTGTCAGAACCAGGGGTTACCGGATCTGGCATCATGACGACCGGCGTGGTCGATCTAGAGGTTGGAAAAGGGCATGAGCGTCATAATCATCCCGATTGTGATGAGATTATTTATGTTACACAAGGTCAAGGCGAACAGTTCATTGAATTTGGAGATGGGAAGGTTGATACAAGAAACGTAAAATCGGGAGATCTAATTTTCATTCCCGCAGATTTATACCATGGCACATTAAACACGGGGGAAGGGGTCATGCAGCTTCTCGTCGTATACCAATCGGCCGGTCCGGAAGCCTTGCTGAAAACATTGCCTGAATGTGAAATTATACCTGCCAATCCTACTATCAAAGGATGATACATGATGGCCAAGAAAGCTGTTTTGATCGGAGCTTTAGATACGAAAGGTCAAGAATTCTCTTTTGTTCGGAACATACTTCAGGGCGCTGGTATTGAAACGCTGGTTATGGATACAGGGGTGCTTGGCACTCCTGTGTTCACCCCTGATATATCCAGCGATGAAGTGGCTGTTGCTGGGGGAACAACGGTTGCTTTGCTCCGAGAAGAGCAAGATCGCGGGAAAGCGATTGCCGCCATGACCTCCGGTGTTGCGAAGCTTGTCGCTCGTTTGGTGAAGGAAGATGCAGTTGCTGTGTTATTCGGAATGGGAGGTTCGGCCGGAACAACTGTAAGCGCATCAGCGATGCAAGCAGCACCGGTTGGTATCCCAAAGCTACTGGTTTCGACCGTTGCTTCGGGCAACACTCGTCCCTATGTCGGTGAGAAGGATGTCATGATGATGTATTCCGTTATTGACATTGCCGGTTTAAATTCATTATCCATACGTATTCTAAGGAATGCCGCTTATGCGCTTATCGGAATGGTCCAAGGCTTGCAGGCTGAAGCGCCAATTGCCGTTGGAACCAAGCCAATGCTCGGGATGACGATGTTTGGCGTTACAACACCCTGCTGTACCCAGGTTCGCGAGTCTCTGGAGGCCAAAGGCTATGAAGTCCTTGTCTTCCACGCAACAGGTACTGGTGGGCGGGCTATGGAGGATTTGATACGCAGCGGCTTTATACAAGGGGTATTAGACATTACTACAACCGAATTGGCTGACGATTTGGTCGGCGGCATATTCACTGCCGGGCCTACCCGCATGGACGCCGCAGGTGAAAGAGGAATTCCACAAATCGTATCCGTGGGCGCACTTGATATGGTGAATTTCGGTCCGTCTGAAACTGTGCCGCCGCAATTCAAAGATCGTACCTTTTACCAGCATAATCCAACAACAACGCTGATGAGGACAACAGTTGAAGAAAATAGGGAGCTAGGGAAGCGGCTTGCCCAGAAATTGAACAATAATGCTGCACAAACCGTAGTTATCTTTCCGCATGGTGGCGTCTCTCTGCTGGACATGGACGGAAAACCATTCGCTGGCGTCGCAGAACGCATGGCATTATTCGAGGGCCTTAAATCCGAGCTCAGCCCAGAAATTTTTTTGATTGAGACAGATGGGGCTATCAATGATCCAGCAGTCGCCGAGCGGATCGCCACCGAATTCCTGACCTTATTTAACAAGTAATTTTATTAAACAATTTAGAAAGGATGTTACGAATGCCAGTAGTTAGAGCGGAAGCATTGAGACGGTTACAAGCCCAGGTTGCAAGCAACCAATCCATTATCGGTGGGGGTGCCGGTACAGGGCTATCTGCCAAATGTGCAGAAGCAGGAGGTATCGACCTAATCATTATATATAATTCCGGACGTTTCCGAATGGCAGGAAGAGGTTCCCTGGCAGGGACTATGCCTTATGGCGATGCCAATCAAATCGTTGTTGATATGGGCAGCGAGGTTTTGACGATCGTGAAGGATACTCCCGTGCTGGCAGGTGTATGCGGCACTGACCCTTTCCGATTGATGGAGGTATTTTTACCTGAATTAAAACGAATGGGCTTCTCTGGTGTGCAGAACTTTCCAACAGTCGGATTAATAGATGGAGTATTCCGCCAAAATCTTGAGGAAACAGGAATGGGCTATGACCTCGAGGTCGAAATGATCCGCAAAGCACATGAACTTGACCTATTAACGGCACCTTATGTGTTTAATGAAGAGGAAGCCAAGAAGATGGCTGCAGCAGGTGCGGATATTCTGGTTGCCCACATGGGACTGACTACCAAGGGCAGCATCGGAGCCCACACAGCTTTATCATTAGATGAGTCAGTAGATCTTGTCCAACGCATCCACGATGTCGGTAGAGCTGTAAACCCCGACATTATCGTGTTATGCCATGGAGGACCTATCTCAGACCCTGAGGATGCCGCTTATGTTTTGCAACGCACGAAAGGGGTTGCCGGCTTCTTTGGTGCTTCCAGCATAGAACGGCTGCCCACAGAGGTTGCTATAACCGAGCAAGTCCGTAAGTTCAAGGAAGTCGCGCTTAACGGTTAACTGCAGCACATACGACGCCCGACTAGGACTTTCCTTCCCTTTGGAGGGCACCTGGTTGGCGTTTTTGTGTTATAATTTTTCACTAGCGTTTTAATCTGGCTAACTGGCCTTCCGACAAGGGCGAGCACGTTGTAACGGTGAATCCGGCCACCACCAAACGAAACAAGGAGAACTGCGATAATTCACCCTCTAAGAGTAACCCGAAGGATGCGCTTGCCATCGCTGACGTGGTCAGCCGAGGCTATTACTATGAATACTCGCGACAGGCTCATAGGATTCCATTATATGTTAATATTAGAAGACAAATTAGATAAAAGAATTGCCATGAGGAGGACATTAATGAAGCCATGGAATTGGATTGATGGGATATTGCTCATTCCTAATTTGACGATACTCACTCGAAAAGACATGGAGGGGCTCATTCATCATGAAATTGATGTGGAACATGGTTCTGTTATTCATCCGTTTATTAAGGAGAATAAGCTTGTGTTAGCAGATGTTTCGAGAATGGACTCGCTTGCAAATTCTTCATAGGAGCTGGTTGGAGGGGAAACCATTAGAGCAATTGCCTGAATCATAAAGCCGATCAGTGACGCTGTTTTTAATTAGATCATCCAGTTTTCCCCTCACATTGATGTTATATTTATTGCTATTGTTAATTTTTATTATTACTAATCCAATTACCGAGTAGTATACCACATAAAAATTGCTCTCAAACCAGCAGTGATACGTTACATATTTTTCAAAATGCCAGCCACACTTTGCCATCAAAACGGTTACGGCACGGTGGGCGTCTGGAAAGTACGCATAGTATGGACGATAAAAAAATAGTTCTTAATGGCCTGTTCTAGGATTATCACCTGATACTAGGTTCGATCTTTGGGGTGTATATAAGGTTACCGAATTTCATTTAGGAACCTATGAAATTGCTAGTACAAGTGCAACTATAACCAGTTTTAATAGTTCTGGCACAGGGTCATGGTTCCCAGGAAATCTAATTGCATTTCGCGATCAGTGTAACAATTACAAGTTTTTGCGTGAGCCGGCACTAGAAGACATGGAAGCGTTCAAGGAAAAGCCAAGAAACCATGGTATTCCTGTATTATTTCCACCTAACCGTTATGAGGATGGCAGCTTTTCCTTTAACGGCAGGATGTATTCGTTCCCCGTTAACGAAGAAAAGACAGACAGGCAATCACATACACTGCTTCTTTTATAATCGGGTTTGGGATGTGCTTGAATACGGTAATTGTTTTGCATCAAGATGTGAATGAAACGCATGAGGTCTACTCTTATTTTCCACATATCTTCAAATTTAGCATCAAATATACACTCTCGGACCATGGATTATCCCAAGAGGTAGTGATACAGAACTGCGGGGAAGACCCTATGCCTTGTATGCTGGCTTTTCATACTGCACTCAATGCACCTTTTTCGCCGAATTCCACTATTGAAGACTGCCAAATTACCATCGGGGAGAGGTAGGAGTTGGATGCACGCATGCTTCCGACTGGCCGTAAACAGCCGTTGGATGAGCGGGAGCTGTCGATGAAACACGGATCCGTCTCTCCATTTTTTGAGCCTATGGACAATCATTATACCGCTGTGCCGCAAAATGGAAAAAATTATGTCGAGCTTATAGACACACGTGAGAAGGTTCGCTTGATCTATGATGTGGGAACCGGATAGCTAGTTACTAGCCCAAAGAGGAGGTTAGGTAATTATGGACGTACACACATACGAGCGATGGCAGCGGGTATGGACTTGGTGGAAAGAGACAGCAACATTCAAACTGGAGCCCAACTGGTACACGAGTATAGCGGATGCGCCTATGGATGCACCGGACGGTACGAAAATCAGCGTCATGGATGAAGTACGGACGGATTATGATAGGCGTGGAGGCAAGTGGGACAAGGTACAGGAAATTACAGAGGAAGATTGCAAGCGAATATATGGACAAGATTAGACTGCTCAAAGAGCAGTCTTTCTTGAATTACAAGCTATAAATACGAGCCTCGTGTGGGCGAAGCATGACATGAGCTATGGAAGCTTCCTGTTGCACATCTATATAATTGGCAATAACCAGTTTTTTATTCGGATTATCAAAACCCGCCATACATGTAAAAGGAGTTTCGTGGTCAGCGTGGTTTAAAATAATCAACCAGCGAATGCCATCAAGCTCACGCGTATATACATAAAGATGCGGGTCTCCCTCGGAAAGATCTTGATAATCCCCATAAACCATCACTGGATTGGCCTTACGAAGTGCAATTAATTTCTGATAATATCGATAAATGGAATTTGGGCTTTCGAGATCCCGCTTTACATTGATTTCTTTGTAATTGGGATTCAATTTGATCCAGGGAGCTCCTGTTGTAAATCCAGCATTTGGCGTTTCGTCCCATTGCATAGGCGTTCGTGAATTATCCCGACTTAAGGGCAGCAGGCTTTCAAACACAACCTGAGGGTCGCTTCCTTTAAGGATTTCCTCCTCGTAACGATTCTTCATCGCGATGTCATTATAATCCCCGATCGAAGGAAAACGGACTCCTGTCATTCCAATTTCTTCGCCTTGATAAATATAGGGCATACCCGGCAGTGTATGCAGCATGGTCGCAAGCAGCTTTGCGGACTCTACGCGATACTGTTTATCATTTCCGTAACGGGTCACTTGACGAGTATGGTCATGGTTGTTCAGGAATTGCGAATTCCATCCTTTTCCGTTCAATCCCTCATACCAACGGTTTTGTATATCTTTGAACCGAAGCATATCCCATGATGGCATTTCATCAGCAACTTCAAAATGAAAAAGAGTATGGAGCTCATTACGGTCTTCTCCGACATACTTCAAGCCTTCTTCGGGCGTGACATAGGCTGCTTCTCCTACAGTCAGGATATCAAAATGGCTAAGTACCTTCTCGTTCATTTCCTTGAGATAGGTATGCAGACCGGGGTTATTGGTCAAATACCGGATATCCTGCGGATCGGCCGCATTGGGATAGCCGTCCGGTTTTGCCAGCAACGCGATAGCGTCAAGACGGAAGCCGTCGATACCTTTTTCCAGCCAAAAGCGCATCATCGCATATATGGCTTCACGAACTTCGGGATTTTCCCAATTTAAATCCGGTTGCTCCACGGCGAATGAATGAAAATAATACTGCTCTGTACGCTGGTCCCATTCCCACGCTGAAGGAGAAAAGTAGGACCGCCAATTGTTCGGTTCTTTCCCGTCCTCCGGCTGCTTCCATATATACCAGTCCCGCTTAGGGCTATGTGGCGATGACCGGGATTCAACAAACCATGGATGCTGGTCAGAGGTATGGTTTACGACAAGATCCATGATTAATTTCATTCCACGCTTATGTATTTCCAGAAGCAGGTTGTCCAAGATTTCAATCGTTCCCGCCTTCTCCATAATTGTATGATAGTCGGAAATATCGTATCCATTATCCTTGTCGGGTGATTGGTAAGCAGGATTCAGCCAAATGATATCCACACCGAGGTTCTTGATATAGTCAAGTTTTTCAATAAGGCCTTGAAGATCGCCGTAACCATCACCATCCGTGTCCAAAAAACTGCGCCAGTATACTTGATAAACTACCGATTCTTTCCACCATGTCCGTTTCATGTTGACAACTCCATTCCCTGTTTTGTTAAAAAAACCTTTCAAACTTAGAAAGGTTAAACTTTGTACCCTATTATTACTGAAAAGTATATCCCTTGTAAAGTAGGTGGCATGCTATTGATTTCTAGCTAATTTCCATTATAATAATTGTTTAAGCAATTTTTCGTTGCCCGAAAAGCATGAGGAGGATAGCAGATGTGGTTAAAACGAAGTTTATTTGCAAAGTTGCTGCTGGGCATGTTAGTTGCGTCGGTCATCCCCTTTTCGTTATCTAATATTGTCTCTTATCAAACTACCTCTCAGGGGATTGAACAAAATTCCATTCAATTAAATCAAAAAACGATGAGCTTAGGCATGGACAATGTTAAACAATACTTACAGGAATTAACCCTCGATTCGGTGGCTTATTATCAGGATGATGCGCTTATGAGCAACTTAAGACGAACGGAGGCATCTTCTTCCTTACTTATACAAATTAGGGAGCAGTTGAACAAATTATATGGAAATCGTCCTGAGATGCGTGCGGTTATGTACAAAAATGTCAGAATCAATCAAACATTCACTTTGCATGACAAAGTCGAGCTCGGTACAGAAATTAATTTTCCTGATATAGCGGTTCCCAAATTAAAAGGGCAGTGGGATGAGCGCAAGGAATTTGAAGTGAGCACCATCGGGAAAGAAAAAGTTTTGGCGTTGCACCGGTTGCTTGTAGATTACCCGGATTCTACGGTTTTGGGGTTGACGTCGCTTTACGTGGGCCTCGATAAAATTTCCTCAATGATGGATCCTCTGTCAGATATATCCAAAGGAGAAGTCACCTTTTTATATTTGCAGGATGGACAGACACTTCTCTACACTTCCGGCAAGGGAAATTCATTATTACATATCGATCAAGCTTCTTTTACAGACGCACAAGGCTCTCTAGCTGGAGAATTTAATGGAAGAGAAGGCATTTTTATTTTTCATAAAAACCAATACAAAGAAATGCCTCTAACCATAGTCAAATTTGTTCCAAGAGAAGCGATCAATGAGTCTGCCAATCAAATGCTTAACCGTGTTTTGATCATTCAAGTTCTGGCTATTGCCTTTGTTATCGTGTTGGCTTCATTGTTATCCTATATCACCATTTCACCCATAAAGCGGCTGCTTCAAATGATCGGGCAGGTAGAATCCGGTAATTTCAAAATGAAGCCGACTAATAACCAGGCTGACGAATTGGGCATATTGGAGCAGCGTTTTCAAACCATGATTCACAATCTGGACGAGCTTGTCATTCGGGAATACCGAAGCCAGTTGGAAATATCTACAGCTCGCCTTAAAATGCTTCAAGCACAAATTAATCCCCACTTTTTGTACAATACCCTGCAGTCTATAGGAACGTTAGCTTTACGTAATGGAGTCGAAGAAATTAGTGATAAAATTACGGAGCTTGGTTCCATTCTTAGATATAGTATGGATATTGAGACTGAACACGTCCCCCTATTGAAGGAAATTCGCCATGTCGAAGATTATTTATCGCTACAAAAAGGCAGGTTCAAGCATAAATTATCCTATACCCTGTCTTGTCCGGAAGAAGCTTTACAAGTGCTTGTGCCTAAGATGGTATTGCAGCCATTGGTAGAAAACAGTATTGTGCATGGAATTGAAAAGGGGAATGGCACTGGAACCTTGCACATCGGAATTGAAATGACCGGAGAAAAGCTTAATATACGGGTCATTGATAATGGAAAAGGAATAGATATGCCCACAATTCAGCAAATCAAGAAGGAATATGCCAGCTTCCAGCAATACAGAAAGGAAGGCGGCATTGGTTTGATGAATGTACTTTATCGCCTGCAGCTATACTACGCCGCCGGTTTTGAATGGGATATCGAAAGCATCCCCTATACTTCTACTGTCATATCATTGGGAATTACAACAGAAATCGTACAGGGGGGCAACGGGAATGAAAGTATTGATCGTGGATGACGAAGAGCATGTTCGGGAAGGAATTATGTTGGCTTTGGATTGGGAGAAAATTGGTGTCCAGGAGCTATTGTTCGCGGAAAATGGGTTGCAAGCTTTGGAATTGATTAAATTGCATGATTTTGCCGTTATTTTCTGTGATATGAACATGCCGGGAATGGATGGAACCGAGTTGCTGCTGCAGCTACGCCAGTTTAATCAAACGACACAGATCATCGTAGTAAGCGGTTATGATAATTTTGCATACACACACGCGGCACTGCTGGCAAAAGGTGTGGATTACCTGCTTAAGCCCTTACGAACAAGAGAGCTGGTGCAATCGCTTGAACGGGCTATGTCCGCATGGAAAGAACAAACAAGCCATTTGGATAAGGACATTGAAGCCGGGGAAAAGCTACGCCGAGCAAATGCCTTATTGGACGAGCAAAAATTAGTCGGATATTTCAAAGGGGAAACCGCATTTAACGAAGAAATCCGCCGTTTATTTTCGAGAAGGGGTCTTCGAGTCAACCAAGTAAAAGTGGCACTGATTTTGCCTATTAACAGATCCGAGCTCCTTTATGATCGCTTCCGTGGGGATTCGGAATTGCTTATTTTTTCACTGAATAATATTGCCCATGAAGTGCTAAACCGTTATGGAGCCCATTATTTATGCCGACTTGATGATTATCAATGGCTGCTATTGACCTTTTCCGAGGATCCTATGGGGGAAAATCAACATCATTATTATTTAGAGAAGGTGGCAAGCTCCTGGTTGAATACGCTGGGGCTTAAGGTTCTGGTCGGGCTTCATGAAGGAGTAGCCACGGTAGAGAATTTGCCTGAAGCCATCGGGGGAGCGAGGTTTGCCTTGCAAAGATGCGACATCCTTAATAACGAACCCGGCAACAATGTCCTGTCACATAAATTGCCTCGATTGACTGAACAGCAGCTATTATTGCATACGGCTTTTACACGGAAGGACAAGTCATTGGCGGTGGCTACCATCCGTTCATTTACCCGTATTTTGAGGGAAAGGATGTCTTTAAGGCTGAGGGATCTTCAAGGGTTTACTCATGAGGCGAACCTGATGCTCGAAAAGATGGGCGGTATTCAGCATGCGGAAATGAAAACAACCAACAAAATTATACCCTTGTGGATCGCGGATTTGGATGAATGGGAACGGCTATTAATCGATTTATATTCATCTCTTATTGATGAGAGCGAGGGTGAATTCAGTGCCCGCAGCATCGAAGCGATCTATGATTATATAACGAATCATTATGAAGAGGATATTTCCTTATCCATGCTGGGCGCCAAATTTAATTTTAATCCATGGTATATTTCAAGGAAATTTAAGGAAATTTACAAAACGACGGTAATAACCTACCTGACTCAGCTCCGAATCGGCAAATCCAAATCATTACTTTCAAGTACGAACATCTCCGTATCTGAGATGGCTAATATGCTGGGGTATACGGATGAAAACTATTTTAGTAAGGTATTTAAAAAACAGACGGGTATTTCTCCACTTCAATTTCGAAAAAGCCAAAGGGATGAAAATGGCCAGAATCCTGAAAAGTAAACCGTTCTATGAAAACCAGTCCCGATTTTCCCTTTTTAGGTTAAAATATTCTCTTCCGATACTTCTCGCTAACCAGTAAAGTTAGAGAAGAACGTGATCAACTACTTTGGGGGAATAAAGATGAATAGCTTTAGGAAAAAGACAATGAACCAAATATTGTTGCCTTTTATGTCAGTCGCTCTGCTCGCAGCGGTTGTTTCTGGCTGCGCTGGCGGGACGGAAGCCAACGATAATAAGGGCGCAAGCACTAAAGAGGGCACAAGCACTAAAGATACAGCGAAAAAGGCGACCATTAAAATCCTGCAAAACAAAATCGAAATCACTGATAAAGTAAAAGCTATGGTGGCCGATTATATGGTGCAGAATCCGAATGTCAACGTCGAGGTTCAAGTTGTTAAAGATTACAATACACTGATCAAAACCCGCTTCGCTGCCGGGGATGCGCCTGATATTTTCACCACTGCGGGATATAGCGCCATGGAGTCCTGGTCAGAAAATTTGTTAGATTTGTCGAATGAGCCATGGATGGCGAAGGTTTCCCCGATGACGGTGGAAGGAATGACATTCAAAGGGCAAAAATTAGGCTTCCCGATGGCCTACGAAGGCTTTGGCGTTGTTTATAACAAAGAATTGTTCGAAAAGGCGGGTATTAATAAGCTGCCAGCAACATTAACTGAGCTTACACAGGTAGCTGAGAAATTAAAAGCTGCCGGCATCACGCCTTATAAAGAAGCTTACCAAGAAACGTTTCCTTTGTACCATATTTATAATTTGGCATTTGCTTATGAAAAGGATCCAGCCGCCTCTTTGCTAAAATTACAAAAAGGTGAAATGAAAATTAAAGATCTTGCCAACATTAACAAGATGTTTGACGTTCTAGATTTGGGTATGAAATATGGAAAAGGACAGGAATCGATCGGCGTGAGCTATGACAGCCAAGTAGCAGATTTCGCTACAGGTAAAATTGCCATGATCCATAATGGAGTATGGACGATTGATCCTATCACGAAAGTAAATCCGAATGTTAAGATGGGGATGTTCGCGCTTCCTATCAATGACAATGCCGATGAAACGAAAATGCCCGTATCCGTACCAGGCTATTATGTCATCAACAAAGAATCGAAGAACATCGAAGAGAGCAAGAAATTCCTTGCTTGGCTACATACCAATGGCCAAAAATATCTGGTTGATTCCTTCAAATTTATCCCGGCATTTACGGATTTGAAAACCACCCCTGAACTTGGACCTTTGGCGGTTGATATGTCCCCGTATGTTACGAATGGAAAAGCTATTCCGTGGACACAAAATGCTTGGCCGGTCGGATACAAGGAAGATTCACCGAAACGGCTGCAAGCCTATATTGGCGCCCAAACCAACAGAGAGCAGGCCATTGCTGAATTGCAAAAGGATTGGGATAACCGAGTAAAAAAATAACATGATATACGAACAGGTTCCTGGTGAATGACAGTGCCGGGAGCCTTTTCATTTCCTTAATATAACTTTATTTCCTTAATATAACCATAAGAAAGGAGAGCGTAATTTGAGAACAAACACGAGACAATTCCTCGCATATCTAACTTTTGTCGCCCCGGCGGTTATTTTTTTTGCCCTGATCATCCTTATTCCGTTAGCTCGAGCTGTCCTTTACTCTTTCCAGGACTGGAATGGGATTAGCAGCCACATCGGATTTGCCGGCTGGGGAAATTATAAGCGGCTGTTTCAAGACGAGGATTTTTTGAAGTCCTTTATTTTCACCTTTAAATATGTGGCTGTTACGACCCTTTTATTCAATTTAGCGGGTCTTCTCCTTGCTTTGGTGCTCAATATGGCGTTCAAAACGAAAAACTTGCTTAGAACCAGCTTTTTTTTACCGCATGTCATTGGATCGGTCATCATCGGCTTCATTTGGCAATTTATCATTGTTCAACTGTTCGGCGAGATTGGAAAAGCAACAGGCTGGGGACTTTTTGAGAAAAATTGGCTCAGCTTGCCAGATTATGCATTCTGGTCGATCGTGCTCGTTGCTGTTTGGCATTCAGCAGGCTATTTTATGGTTATTTATTTGGCCGCTTTACAAGGAGTACCACAGGATCTGCTCGAAGCCGCAGAAATTGATGGCGCTGGCCGTTGGAGAAGATTTTGGAATGTGACGCTGCCGCTTATTCGTCCAGCTATGACTGTGTGTCTATTCCTGGCCATCTCAAGCAGCTTCAAAGCCTTTGACTTGAATTTTTCTTTAACAAGAGGCGGACCCTTTGGATCAACCGAATCGTTGGCATTGCAAATATATTCGGACGCCTTCGTGAAAAACCTGTTTACTTACGGAGCGGCAAAGGCCGTTATCTTTTTCCTGGTTTTAGCCAGCATAACCTTAGTTCAGGTTGGTGTTATGAAGCGCAGGGAGGTAGAAATGTGAACAATCAGCAGCATTATGGATTAAGCAAATTGACTTTGGAATTAATGATGATTGTATTGGGTTTGCTTTTTCTGTTCCCCCTTTATATTACATTTATCAGTGGATTTAAAACTTATAATGAAATTATGCAATCTGCATGGTCGTTGCCCCAGAGCTTTGATTTCCACAACTTTGCGACGGTCTGGAAGCAAATTAATATACCTGGCGTATTTATGAATTCATTAATAGTAACGGTTGCTTCAGTTGTATTCATTTTGCTGATTAGTTCAGCGGCAGCCTATCAATTGGTAAGACGGCCGGGGATTATTAGCAACATCGTTTTTTATTCCATTTTGTCATCCCTTGTTATCCCTTTTCAAACCTTAATGATCCCCTTGGTTAAGATTGCAAGCGAGTTGAGATTGATCGATTCTCTGTATGGACTTATTTTCGTCTATTGTGGTTTCGGTATTCCTCTAGCACTTTTTCTGTACCACGGATTTATTAAAGCCATACCGCGAGAATTGGAGGAAGCCGCCCATATCGACGGATGTGGGGTATTCGGTGTCTATTTTCGGATTCTACTGCCGCTTATGAAGCCGATAACGTCTACAATTGCAATTCTTCATACACTGTGGATATGGAACGATTTCTTGCTCCCGCTTATTATGCTGACCTCTGCCAAAAACAAAACGCTACCCTTAGCGTCCTCGATTTACTTCGGAGAGTACAGCAATGAATGGGGACTAGCAATGGCAGCTTTATCGTTCGCGATTATACCGATGGTTGTGTTCTTCCTGATCATGCAAAAATATATTATTCAAGGGATTACCTCAGGAGCCGTCAAGGGTTAAGCTAAGCTGCTGGCTCTATCAACCAGCAGTGGCAACTCGGTTCTATTTAATTTGTAAAAGTAAACTAGATAAAGGGAGAGAATGATGATGAGAATCGTGATTCTGGGTGATTTTCATTTAAAGCCCGAAGATTATGAGCTTACCCGATCAGCGATGGAGGATATTGCCAACTGCAAGCCGGATCTAATGATTCCGCTCGGAGACTTCGGAAGCCAAGGGAAAATCGGCTATATTTCTGGACTAGAAGAGGCTGAACCCTTTTTAAGGCAACCGGGAGTTCCTTTAAGACCGATTTTAGGTAACCACGATTTGGAGAGAGAATCAGGCAATGGTGAACAACTGAAAGGGACCATCGAAGAACATTTTTGCCAGATGTTTGAGTTAGATAAGCCTTATGGAGTGCTGGAATACGAGCACGTTCGATTCTTTTTTGCCTCAACTGAGCCCCAGCAGCCGGATTCCTGCTACGACGTGCAGGAGGTTTTTGCCACGGATGAACAGTTTGCCTGGATTAAGAATAAGTTAAAAGAGCGCCCAAATGTTCCTGTCATTTTCTTCACGCATGCTCCCCCGGTTGGGTCGGGGTTACGTACCGTACCGCGTGTGCATGTACGTTCGACAAATGCTTACTTGGATGAGAACCATGATCCTTACCGCTGGTATCATTTATTCAAGAATACGCCAGAGATCGTCATGTGGTTCTCAGCCCACTATCACTTAAGCCACATTCACCCGGATTCCCACACATACCGATTCGGTACACACTTTTTTATAACGGGGGTTCACGGAGGTTCCTTCACGCGAGATGGGATGAGGCAATCCAGAATCGTGGACATTCAGGAAGATTCCGTGCAGGTGTTAACACTTGATCACATCAAGCGGGCTGTGACCCATGATGTTGAATGGTTCCATAAGGGTCATATAAGGTCCTTGCTTAAAAAAACCGAGGTTTCTTTGTCCCGGGTTACCTCGATGTCAGTTGGCGAAGCCTCGGCCTTTCAAGGCGGTATTATCCCATTGTCTGGTGGTCGCTGCCTGGTCTCGACGGAAGATGGCTTTACCTGGGAGGCCGAACCCAAATACGAGGCTGTTTTCGGTACGTACCATATCGGTCCTGTATTAACGGGAATTGCAGCAACGGATGATTATATTTGGATGTCTTGGGGAAATTCGCTCGGTCGCAGCGAACGTCAAAGCCCTTGGCGGTTTGTTCGTGATGCCAATGGGGCGTGGCCGTTTACCAAACAGCAATTTAACGAAGAAGTCAGCGCTATGGCTTTATGCCCGGATGGTGGAGTGTGGGCGGCTTCAGGCTTGGCTTTGTGGAAGGTTTATGATTTCTCGGAGGTTGGGAAGCTATCCGTAGTAAGGGTAGCAGAGCTTCAGGAACAAAGCCGGAAATTGATTTCGGATGGACACTCGTTATGGTCATTGAGTAGCTCTGGAGTCTTGTATGGCTATGATGGCCAGAAGCAGTTGTTCGAGCCCTACATGGAAAATGTGCAGGCATGGGATTGTTGGAAAGTATGGGCAGCCGGACTTTGCATAGAGAATGGGGAGCTTCTGCTGAAGTCGTGGGAAGATCAAGATGAATATACAATGTCACTGAAGACCTTGCCCGTACAAAATGATGACATGAATCTCTTGGTATTATGCTTAGGAAACCACCATGTTTTAGTCCTTGTCGACGGACAGGTGTTCTTTGTCAAAGTGAACCAGCAGTCGATGAAAAGGCTTGAAACGGCGGAAGGGCGTGTGACTTCGATTGCGAGATCCTATAACGGTAGTCGAGAAGATGAATGCTCTTCGTTTTATATGGGATTGGATGCGAACAATATAGATACTCGACCTAAGCTTGAATTGTGGGAGAAGATTGTCCATCATTAAGGTTCTATCAGTATGGACCTGTAAAACAAAAGAGGCGAGTGAAATGGAAAGTATAGATCAACATCTTTGGAGCATCACACATTGGGAACTTTTTTGGAGATTGCTGTTATCCACGATATTAGGTGGCCTGATAGGAATCGAACGGGAATGGAGCAACCATGCAGCAGGCTTTCGCACCCACATCCTCGTTTGCCTGGGCTCTACCACCATTATGCTATTATCCATTTATGGGTTTTCTGAATATGTGAATGAACCCAATGTGCGAATCGATCCTGCCCGTCTTGCTGCACAGGTTATCAGCGGGATCGGCTTTCTCGGTGCAGGTGCAATAATGAGAAACGGTAACATTATCAAAGGATTAACAACTGCTGCATCCATATGGGTTGTTGCTGCTATCGGTTTGTGTGTAGGTGCAGGTTTTTTTACCGGGGCTTTGTTATGTACACTATTTGTCTTAATCAGCCTATATGTATTGAATAAGCTGGAAAGGTTTAAATTGAAGGATCGTAAAAACCGTGAACTTGAAATCGAAGTTATCGATCAAGCAGGTATTCTGGTGAAAATCAATTCCACCTTCAAGGAATATGGCATTGAAATAGTCAGTATGAAAGTTGTTTCTGACTATTTCACGTCCCGTACTGATAAAGAATCAACCACTTTAGTTATGCAATTCACACTGCAAGTAAAAAAACAAGAGAAGTATATGGCAGCTATCGATACCATCACCTCCTGGAAAACTATAGTTTCGATGAGCTACTGACCCATGCACTTAACATACTTTAAAAAACGCGCATAGCGCGTTTTTTTTATTATTGTTGTCTAATAATCCCTTATCACTTAGAGAAGGGGATACCCAACAATAGCCTATGTTGGCTGTTTCGTGATTCCAACTAAGTCTAGTAAGCGTGTCGAAAGTTTCAAATGAACTATTAGGAAAAGCTAGCATTGTCGGATAAATTGGAGGTGATGGATATTTTGATGAACCAACAAGAATTAGCACCTCACGAATCAATGGAGCTTCACGAAGTTCTGAACTTTAAAACGCTTTGCCTAGCCAAGTCGAAATTGATGCAAGGCCTCGTTTTTGACCAAGATCTCAAAGCACTAATGCAGAAAGATGTAGAGCAATCCATTCAAGCCATTGGTGAGCTGAAAGCCATCTATGCGAGAGCCCCTTTCCAAGTGCCGGTTCCACAAAGCCGCCCCACACGCATTTTAAATTGAGGTGAAATCACATGAATAACGATTATCAAGACCCAATTAACGCTTTAAATATGCCGGAAATGGCGGATATGACCTTTGCCATGGATTTCCTCTTGCGAGCTAAGGAAGGGGTAAGGAACACCGCAATCGCTTTAACGGAAACCGTATCCCTAGATGCAAGAGCGCTCCTGAAGAATCAACTCCATCAGGGCCTAGCGCTGCATCAAGAAATTTCTGGCTTTATGATGGGCAAGAAATGGTTCCACCCTTATGAGTTGGGTAAACAATACCAATTGGACCAACTTTCGGCGAAAAATACAGCCATGATCGGGCAAATGAATCTGTTCCCGGGCGATACGTCTCGCAAAGGCATGTTCGATCGGGCGCCAGATGAACACATTGGGGGAAGCCAAGTATGAAAGCGGTAACGTACCAAGGCATTAAAAATGTCCTCGTCAAAGAGGTGCCGGACCCGAAAATCGACAAGCCCGACGATATGATCGTGAGGATGACAAGTACCGCCATATGCGGATTGGACCTCCACCTTATTCACGGCATGATCCCTAACCTGCAGGAGAATTATGTCATTGGGCATGAGCCCATGGGCATTGTGGAAGAGGTAGGTCCCCATGTCACCAAGCTAAAGAAGGGCGACCGGGTGATCATCCCATTCAATGTTGCTTGCGGGGATTGCTTTTATTGCAAAAACCAATTGGAAAGCCAATGCGATAACTCCTACGAAAACGGGGAAATGAGCGCCTATTTCGGTTATTCTGGAACGACTGGTGGCTACCCTGGCGGGCAGGCTGAATATTTGCGTGTACCCTTTGCGAATTTCACACACTTCAAGATTCCCGATAGCTGTGAAGAGTCGGATGAGAAGCTGTGCTTAATTGCTGACGCTATGACTACTGCATCCTGGAGCGTGGACAACTCCGGGGTGAAGGATGGGGATACGGTTATTGTGCTGGGCTGTGGTCCTGTGGGGCTACTGGCGCAAAAATTTTGCTGGCTGAAAGGTGCGAAACGGGTCATCGCTGTCGATTATGTCGATTACCGCCTGCAGCATGCGAAACGGACGAACAACGTGGAAATTGTCAATTTCGAGTCAGGGCCGAATATAGGCAGCCACTTGAAGGAAATGACTAAGGGGGGCGCTGACGTCGTCATTGATGCGGTAGGGATGGACGGCAAGATGAGCGACCTGGAGTTCCTCGCAAGTGGCTTGAAGCTGCAAGGTGGTGCAATGGGGGCGGTTGTGATTGCTTCTCAAGCGGTTCGAAAAGGCGGTACCATCCAAATTACAGGTGTATATGGCGGGCGCTATAACGGCTTCCCTCTGGGCGACATCATGCAACGCAACGTCAACATCCGCTCTGGGCAAGCCCCTGTTATTCATTATATGCCTTATATGTACGAGTTAATTGCGTCAGGCAAAGTCAACCCGGTGACGTGTGACTCACGTAATCCCACTTAGCGAAGCGAAACATGGAAATGAAGTATTTGACACGAAGACTGATAGTTGCATCAAAGTTATTCTGAAGCCATTCCAAAGCAGATTAAGCAGTTGCACACCCCTTTTCTTAAAGGGTTCAAACTCTTCTTTGTAGTACATCTCTCCCAACAAATAAGCATCAGCAGCATCCGTCTTCACTTTACGGAGGCTGGACTTTCTAAGCCGATTGGAGATAAGCGGATTAATGACAATATACAGATAATGATGTTCCTCCAAGAACTGAACCACCGGACTTTGGTAATGCCCAGTAGCTTCTAGAACAAGCAAAGGACGTTGTCCGGACGTATGCTCTACATCGTGAACAGTTTGAAGTAGCTTCGCCAGTCCTTCACGGGTATGTTCGAATTGAAACGTTCCTCTGTACGGTTTACCGCGCTCTAAAAAGGCTTGTCCATGGCTCTCTCCTTTAGAAATATCTAACCCGATAACAGGATTCATCCAATCTCTCCTCGATATAGATTTACCGGTAGCCCCTAAGGGTACAACTTGTCGCTCCATAGCATCGCTTGGTATACGGGATCTCAGCCCTTAATCCTGAAAGCAAATGCAAAAAGGATCAACCAGAAAAAACTGGTTGACCTTATAATACGAACGGGCAGTTATGCTCAATGAGCGGTTGTGATAAAATGGAAAAAGAGGTGATTCCATTGTTGAGAAATATCGCGTTTACATTCTTACTAATAATTGGAGCGTTATTTCTGTTTATTGCTTCTATTCCGCTTTTTAATGCCTATCCATATAGTGATGGACCGAATTCAGGCCCTTCGAGCATTTGGGATCTGATTCGAATGATCTCATACCAATCATGGGCATTGTTTTTAATTATTGGACTAGTGTTTTTGATCTCTTCGGTTTTAGGGCTAAGAAAAAGGTTTCTCTTAAATAATTTTTTGCGCTAACTGGGAACTATAGCTCAATAATCATCAGGACGAGGCTGCTGGCATGAATCGGCAGCTTCGTTGCGCTAACGGGCAGTATAGCATGATGATAATACAGCTTAAAACAAACATATGCATAGCAATCCCCCCCCATATATTGTAAAATCCTTACTAGAGATAAGCAACGATAGCATTGGGGGAGTTGATAATTGTGGAAAAATTAATTTCACAAGCTCGTACATTTTTTAATGATCGTAGATTTGATTGGTCAATATGCGGTGGTGGGGCAATCGATTTATTTCTTGGTAAACAAACGAGGACTCATAAAGACTTAGATATTGTTGTATTTTGGGAAGATAGAAATTCAGTTATTGAATTAATGTTAACCTCGGGCTGGAAGGTATTCGAGGCATGTGGTGGTGGAGTAGTTCACGAGTTGTTTAACAAGCAAGAAATTCCTTTTGAAAAGCGAAATTTATTTTGTTTTACAGCAAATGAGAGCCGATGTAAGCTAGATCCTATTGGGGATGACAGGTATCGATTCGGACTTGAAGAGAAGGAGCAAAATGATTTTACATATGTAGAATTTCTTTTCAATAAGCGAGATGATGAATATTTTTATTTACCTGGTAAAGCGAATGTTAAACGACTCCTAAATAAGGCTTTACTAGTATCAAATGAAGTACCGCATTTAGCTCCGGAAGTTGTTCTTTTTTACAAATCAAGTTACTTAGATGGTTCTAATGCAATTGATCATAATCAGGATTTTGATCTATCTTTATCATTTTTTGATGAAGAGCAAAAACAATGGCTAAGAGAATCTCTTCAAAAGGAGTATCCTAACGGCCACACCTGGCTACAAAGACTCAGCTAACGGGTACGAGAGCTGAATACCAGAAAGGTTGCCTCGTCAAAAAAATTTAACAATCACGCGACCAAGGAGAGAAATAATTGGACAGCAAGCAATTCATTGAAAATATTAGAAAAACCAATAAACTCTCTTGGAAATAAAAATAAAAAGCCTTAGAGCAAGTATTTTAAGACCCGCTCCTCGGCTTTTTTTGGTTTTATTTTCTTTACGAAAGGACTTTAATTCTGGATGTCTTTTTTGTCAGATATCACTCCGAAACTTAGGCTTTAATGTATGGTTGCCCCTGTAAAACTTTTAATTGTTCAGATGTCCCCGTTACAAATTTTATAGGCGGGGCAAAAGTAGTGGAAATTCGCAGAAGTGGCAATGTAAAAAGTGTAAGAAAATAACTAATGTCATGCCTAGCCGAAGAGAATCCACAACTTATCATCAAAAACAAATGATATCTTGCCTGATTTAGCTGCTCAACTTTTAAACAGAACTCCTGTTAAACGCTCGTGTGAAATGTTAGGGATTGGTTCCAAGACCTATTACTCTAAATTAGAATGGCTTTATAGAAGATGTTTGGAGTTTCTTGAACGACACGAAGCAAAGGCTTTTGAATCGATAAATTTAGATAAGATGTGGGGTCACGATACATCTTCCGTTCGGATGTGGCATACGATTGGGATGTTCGAGTTGAAGATATCTACAATGACACAATCCTATATAAAGATGACCATCTTGATGATTTCTCTCAAAAGAATGCAAGACTTCGCTTCTCTTTCTCTCCTCAACCACCAACAAAGAATGATACGGACTCTTACTCGGATTATTTGAATGCCCTTCATGAGTTTGATCGAAGAAACAAGTATATCGAAGGACTTCATGTTAATTCAGCCTATACGTAAGGTGAAGGCTATACCAGCTCAAAGATTGGGGATTGCCGATAAACAATTTACGATGAAGGATATTATTTATTTTAATGATTTACTTTATCAAACTATTTGGAAGTTTTGTTGAACAAGTTGTAAATTTAACATTTTAAAGTAAGAGCATTTCTTTGTAATGAGAAATCCTTTTTATTTTTGTCAAAATTAAAAGGATATTTCAATAACAATAATAATATAATAAAAAAGAATACTAATTTATTGTAAAACGATAAATCATATGATAAAATCATGTTGTCATTAAATAAGTGAGGTGTTTTAAATGAATGTTAAACGAGGTTCAACCACTTTCTTAAAGGTAATTATTTTTCTGGCTGGAATTGCAGTGCTTGCTTTGTGTATCTGGTTGCCTGAGATAGCCGTTAGAGATGCAAGAGTACATCCAGATACGGCTTACTTCCTAATCCCCTTTTTAGTATGTGCATACGGATTCTGTATTGCGTTTTCTGTTGCGTTGTATCAAGCATATAAACTATTAACCTACATCGAAAAGAACAATGCTTTCTCTGAATTATCCCTTAAATCTTTGAAGATTATAAAGAAATGTGCTTTTACAGTCATTTTCCTCATTTTGTTAGGAATAGTAAGCTTAAGGGTGCTTGCTAAAGTTACAGATAGTGATGATGCAGCGGGTCCTACATCATTATGTCTAATGGGTATTTTAGCAACAAGTATCATCACAGCCATTGTGGACGTACTTCAAAAGCCATTAAAAAACATCCTTGAATTAAAACCAGAAAATGATTAACGTTTCGGTAAAATTTAATTAACGAGGTGCTTTTTATGAAACAAGTTACGACACTCTTTTTAAAGCTAGCTGTTATTTTTATAGGAATCCCAGTTCTTGCATTGTGCATATTTTTGGTGCCTAAGATCGGGAATTTTGCTGGAGAATTGTATCCAGATATTGCTTATATGAAATCTCTCGTTTTAATCGATATGTACGCGGCAGCGATACCTTTTTACTTTGCTCTGTATCAAGCTTTTAAACTTTTAAGCTATATTGATAAGAAGCAAGCGTTCTCGGAATTATCGGTAAAGGCTTTAAAGAATATAAAATACTGTGCCATCACGATCAGTACCTTGTACCTGCTAGGTATGCCACTCTACTATCTCATGGCGGAAAGAGTTGACCCTCCAAGTTTCATACCAATCGGATTGGTCATTATTTTCGCCTCTATGGTGATCGCCGTTTTTGCTGCTGTTCTCCAAAGACTTTTACAAGAAGCTATTAATATAAAATCAGAAAATGATTTAACGATCTGAGGTGAATATCATGGCGATTATCATCAATGTTGATGTGATGTTGGCAAAAAGGAAAATGAGCGTAACAGAACTTTCGAAGAGGGTTGGAATTACTATGGCGAATCTTTCCATTCTGAAAAATGGGAAAGCAAAAGCGGTTCGTTTTTCAACATTAGAAGCGATATGTAAGACTTTGGATTGTCAGCCGGGTGATATTTTGGAGTACAAAAGTGACGAAGACAGTTAATAAAAACAGACAACAAGTTTCTTCAACCAACGGGATTAGATAGTGAAATTAAGATGAAGGGATAGCGATTAAGCTATCCCTTCTCTGCGTTTATTATTGTTATTTAATTAGAGAATTCCATTGAGAATTGCATTGATATTAGTGACAATAAATGTGATGTGATTTGCAATGTTTGCACCTCAAAAGGGAACCCGTTAGCCTTATAGCGGCTCCTTTTTTGTTTTCGTTGAAGTAACTGGGCAGGATAGCTCAATACTTTAAGATACAATTAAACTTGAAGGGAGGAAAATCATGGGGGTAATAAATGAAATAAAGAGACTTGAAGAAAAGCAAGTGTCCTTTGTCAGGCTTGCGGGTAACTCGTTAATCATTTATTTGGAATGTTTGCCAGGTGAGACCGATATTGGTGCCAGCATTTGGCTCGAACCAACATGGCACTTCAGAAGTCTTAATAAAGTCATTACTGGCTCAAGGCAGGCTCAAACAGATGACAAAGAAGAACATGAAGTTCTTTCACAAAAACTAGGTAATATGGTCATGAAGCGAGTGAAATGTATAAATATCGAGAATGGAAGCAATGATTTAACACTTGAACTAGACGACGGTTTCTCTGTAAAAACCTTTGTCTCAGACCCTACTGATGAAGAGTCATGGCATGTCCTTGACCATGAACAAAAAGTAAAGATTATAGGTAATCCTGAAAAGATAATCCTAGAAAATGTTGAGGATTCATTGAACTAACGAATACCGATAGTGGAGGGGCTCGTCACGCAGAAAGCTCCTCCTTTGTCGCTGAAGTAACGGGCAGATTAGTGAAATCATTGCATACATATTGTATTATTTTAATTGATAATGTTTATGGGGGGATATGAATTGAACAAACAAAATAAAAACATAGTCTACCTTATATCGGGTCCTCTCGGGGTTGGTAAATCAACGACTACGAAAGAACTTGCACGAAATGTTGAGCAATGCGTTCTTATTGAGGGTGATGTTCTTCTTAATATGTTAAATGACGAATTATTACTTTCGTGGGAAGAGCGCTTACGACTCACATGGGAAAATATAGTGGCTTTGACGAGGAATTCTTTGAAACATGATTTAAATGTCGTTATTGACTTTGTAGTAGAAGAAGAACTTGAATGGTTTTGTGAACATTTATCCGACTTAAAAAATGTGAGTTTAAAATATGTTGTATTAAAAGCAGATAAAGAAAAAATAATCGAAAGGCTAAAAATTCGAGGGGATATTGATTCTTTAGAACGTTCTTTGTTTTTATTGAACAAAATGGTGAGTTCACCTTCTATTAACAAATTTAGTTATGACACTACTCTTAAACAACCCTCAGAAACGGTAAAAGAAGTAATCAAAAGCACTCGTTTTTATGTGACTATTGAAGCCTATTAGATTAAACTAACGGCGAACGATAGTTCAATACCGCCATGCGGCAGTCCTTCACATGCAATTGACCATTGGAGGGAAATTATGAACAATTCCATTAAAGTTCGTCAAATGACTGATTCAGATGTGGAACTTGTATACCAAGTTTTTACTGAACATGATATTAAAAAACCTAGGGATTACATCTTGAGGTGCTGGGAACAGAACGTGGCAGGAGAAAGAATAACTTTATTAGCCTTTTACCAAGGGCAGTTTGCGGGAAGCTTACATTTGCTTGCTACATCTCATTATCCTTACTTTGTTGGAAATGGAATACCTGAAGTTAATGATTTTAATGTTATTCCTCCATTACGAAATCATGGAATTGGACATACATTAATAGAGGCTATCGAGAACATTGCATTTGAGAAATTCGAAATAGTTGGAATTGGCGTTGGACTATACAAAAGCTATGGCAGCGCGCAACGTTTATACGCAAAAAGGGGATATATACCAGATGGCAGGGGAGTTATGTACAAAGAACAACCAGTTGACCCTGGTGCCATGGTTTGTGTTGATGACGATTTGAATCTGTATTTCACTAAAGTTAAACCATAATTGTTGAGCTATCATGAAAGAACTGATTAACTTTCATCCTCTGTGGTGCAGCACTGGTGTTGCGGGAGCAAGCCAATGAAATAATGGTCCAGAACAATACCCTGGAGGAAAAGGTGGAATGGAACTATGGGGTGGAGGAAGATAAAAAGGAGGCTATTAAAACATGGAGAAATTAATAAAATTACGTGAAATACTTGTCAATGTAGAGGACCTCACGTAATCTTTATCCATCATACACTCGCTCCCATCTGACTGCTAGGTGGGGGCTATTTGACGCACACGTTATATTCGAAGTACCACACCATGCAAACATACCTCTAAGTGTAATAAAAAGGGAGCAGCTGCCGTATTGGCTAACTGCTCCTTGATGCATTTTACTTTTCCAAGTCGATCTTCCCTCTGGGTGTAGGGTGTACAGGGCAAGTTATTTTTTCGACACATGAGACAACTAAACTTAATATCCTACATTAGCCCATTATTTAAAGGAGAGTTTTGATGGAAAGAAAATTAATTTTTGATTACATTATTGTGGGTACAGGACCCGCAGGAGCGGTAATCGCGAAAACCCTATCCGATGATACAAGAACATCCGTCCTTGTTTTAGAAGCGGGCGGAAACAACGATAAAGACAAACCGATTAGCGACTCGACGATGGCTTCTGAGCTGGAAGAACAGTTCTTCCCTCAGTATTTCTGGCAAGGAGAAGGTGTCCCGCAAGCGAGGCTGGACGATCGAACGTTTGAATGGACAACAGGACGCCTCTTGGGCGGTGGTTCATCGATTAACGGAGAACAGTACGTTCGCCCAACAGGCAGGGTATTTAAAGAATGGGAAAGGCTGCTCGGGCCTCTCTGGTCTCCTAATCGAGCGGTTCTGCGATTCAAAAGACTTGAAAAATATAATGGGAAAACAAATAATGCCTCTGCACGCGGGTATCGTGGGCATATTGACATTCGTCAGGCTCCTGTAAATCCGACATCCATGGCAAAAAAATTAGTTACTGCAATCGAGCGAGCTACCGGCTTCCCTGAAATTCTCGATTATAATAACCCGAAAACCACAATTGGCCCCTTTACTCGATGGCAATTATATCAGAATCCGAATGGCAGAAGGGAAAGTTCCTCCACTGCATTTTTGTCTTCGGATGTCTTAGCGTTGAATGGTCGGGGAGTAAATGGTCGTAAATTAAGATTATTTTCTGATTCGACCGCATTACGGGTGATTTTTTCTAATAAGCGCGCCCGCGGAGTGGAATTTTTAAAAAATGGCAAGCGCATAATCGCACGCGCAAGGAAAAAGGTCATTATTGCAGCAGGTATTAACAGCGCTCAGCTCTTAATACTATCCGGGATAGGATCTGCAAAAATACTTAAAGAAGCTGGTATTCGCTGCATCTTTCATAATCCAAACGTGGGGAAAAGCTTAAGAAACCACACACTTAACTTTGCAGTATTTCAATCGAATCCGAGCGACAGACCTTTACCTTCAAATGATCCAAATGCCCTTTATACCGGCGGGGCTTTCCTGCCTGACCCTTTAGAAATAGATAGAAAGCGTCGTCGAGCGGTTCAAATTTTGGGTATTGTTTCTGAAGGCGATACTTTAACGTTAGGTTTGATTTATCTGCGTCCGAAGAGTCGCGGTTCCATTAGAATCCAAAACAAAGACCCGCTTAAAATTGTGCTCGCAGATGAAGGATTTCTCGATAATCCGATTGATTTGGAAGCCGTAAAAAACATTTATAAGATCTATGTAAAGAATATAGCTGCTGAGCTATTCTCCATTGATCCAACATACCGCCTCATTTCACCAACTCCTGAAACGATAGATGATGATACCGAACTTGAGCAATTTATTAAAGAAAATTTTGAACACAATCATCACCAACAAAGCTCGCTTCGTATGGCTCCTTTAAAAAATGGAGGGGTCGTTGATCGGCGGGGAAACGTTCATGGGGTAAAAGATTTAATTGTTGCAGATGCTTCGATCATCCCATTTACTGTGGATGGAAATACTTCAGCGGCAGCATATCTAATCGGATATACGATCGCTAAACAAGTCATATGGATAGATAAAAGGAAACAGCGGAGGAAGATTCGAGAAAGATTCGAAAATTGCGAAGAATAACTGAAATCTCTTACGTTCAGTTTTCATAAAGGCACTCTATGTTCAGAGTGCTTTTTACGTGTTTTTTTGGGTCTATGGAATTCGCACATTTTTGAAACAATAGGGATTGGTCCAATTCTCTATTCTTCTTTGATCATACGTTATGTTGAACATGATTAAAGGAGGATTTATATGGCACAACAAGTGAAAGTAAGTCCGCAATTCAGAAAACTTTGTATGCAATTTGGGAAAATCTTAGGAGGCGAATCAGAAATTGATGCAGGTCCGGTTTGTTTTGTGACGCGAATGACGAATTTAAAAGAAACGATCTTAGGAAGAAGAACGCGCTCCCCTCTGGTTCAAATGCAAATGTTCTCATTTGAATCGCTAGATAGTTCGGGTCGTGCGCTATGCTTGGGTGAGACTGCCGTTCATCAAAATCAGGTTAATCGTTTAATAACGAACCTTCGTAAACGCGGGATAAAAGTGACTGCAATTCATAATCACTGGTTAAAAGAAAATCCTCGATTAATGTATATGCACTGGGAAGCCATCATGAATCCTGTCATATTTGCGAAAAGAACCAAAGAGTCCATTGCATTCTTGGGTTAATTGCAGTTGAGTTTTGTTCGTATCTTATTATGAAAGGATGATTTCATATGGCGGTGCAAGTAAATGTAAGTCCTGCCTTTAGAAGACTATGTGATCAATTTTCAACCATTTTAGGTGGAACCGAGCATGAAATTACAAAAGGCCCGGTTTGTTTTGTTACTAGAAATAGGAGAGTAAACGCAGCTATTTTAGGAAGACGTACAACATCTCCTTTAGTCCGTTATCAACTGTTTTCGTTTGAATCATTGGACAAGTCGGGGCGCGCACTCTGTTTGGGGGAAACGGCTCTCTTCCAAAACCAAGTAAATCGATTGCTCTCAAATCTTCGCAATAACGGGATTAAAGTAACAGCAGTCCATAATCACTGGCTGTTCGAGAACCCGCGTCTTATGTATATTCACTGGGAGTCGATTGATAATCCTATTGAATTTGCAAAGAAAGTAAAACGTTCTATCGCTTTTCTGGGTTAGCTAATTATAAAAAATCATCGAAATAATATTTCGATGATTTTTTTAGCCATACATGCAGCGCAAGCGCCGCACCACAGATGATGAAAATGGAGTACAGAATCCGTCCATACTGTTACCATGGCTGGGAGAGGAAGGTCGATGAGCTTAGCTTCTTCGTCATGGACTTCTCAAAGCAAGTTTCATTCCAGATCAAAATCAGCGAGAGCTTCGAGAACTAGTTCGGTATCGTCGCAGTATCATTGAAGAAAGGGCCAGACAACACAACCGAATTCAAAAAGTGTTTTAACTCACATTGATTTTTTGAGTGTACAGGTTGAAGGTAAGCGTCAAACCCAATACACCTGTTCATAATAAAGCTAATCAATCATAATGAAGCCATCACGCACAAGAAAGGATGGACTTCAAATGGAAACGAATCTGCAAGAGATATGGACGGAGCGTATTCGCGCCTACCAAGCCAGCGGACAGACGATGAAGGCTTGGTCCGAGGAACATAACGTGACGCTACATCAATTCAAATAAATGAAGGCTATGCGAATGGAAAACGAATCCCTCACCCTCGAACAACTCCAGCAGCAAAACGCTCAGCTGGAGCAACAAAATACGAAGCAAGCCCGTGAACTTGCCGAGCTATCAGCCAAACTCCAATGGTATGAAGAGCAGTTCCGGCTGGCGCAGCAGAAGCGCTTTGGCGCTTCTAGCGAAAAGACGCACCCGGATCAACTGGAGCTGAACCTGTTCAATGAAGCCGAAGTGACAGCTGCGCCAGAACAGGAGCCAGAGAAGGAAGAGATCACGGTTGAGCGCCGAAAAACGAGCGGCAAGCGTGAAGCTGCCTCTCGAAGCTTCCAGTGGAAACGGTGACCTATGCCCTTGCCGAAGGCGAGCAAACCTGCGGCTGCTGCGGCGGACCCCTGCACGAAATACACGGAGACTCGCCGGGAAATCGCAGTGGTGCCTGCACAAGTCAAGGTGGTCGAGCATGTATGGCAGGTGTACGCCTGCCGCCACTGTGAGCGCCATGGACTGCAAACGCCGTCATCACGGCACCGATGCCACGGCCGGTCTATCCGGGGAGTTTGGCCTCTCCATCGGTAATGGCGCACATCATGTGCCAGAAATATGTGAATAGCCAGCCGCTCTACAGGCAGGAGCAGGAGTTTGTCCGCCATGGTTTTCCCCTATCTCGGCAAACGATGACAAACTGGATGATTTACGGCGCCAAGCAGTGGCTCTTGCCCGTCGTAGCGGAGATGAAGCGCCATCTATTGCGACAGGGAGCGCTGCATGCGGATGAAACCACGCTGCAGGTGCTGAAGGAACCGGGCAAAGCGGCACAGTCGGACTCCTACATGTGGTTGTATCGGACAGGCCGAGGCGTAGAGCCCGCGGTGATCTACGACTATCAGCATGGTCGTGGAGGTGAGCATCCGCGCGATTTTCTGGCAGGATTCAAGGGATATTTGCACGTGTATGGCTATGCGGGTTACCACTAGGTCAAGAATGTGACGCTGGTGGGGTGCTGGGCACATGCACGCCGTAAGTACGACGAGGCGCTGAAGGCCGCACCGGAAGCGAGAAGCAATCCGCACAGTGTGGCGGCACAGGGGCTCGATTGGTGCAACCAGCTATTTGCGATTGAACGTGGGCTCGTCTAAGTCACGGTGCGCTTGAGATCGACAACAACCGCAGTGAACGCTCCATTAAACCATTTGTCATTGGACGAAAAAATTGGCTTTTTGCGAATACACCGAGCGGAGCCAAGGCCAGCGCAGCTATCTACAGTGTGATCGAGACAGCCAAGGAAAACGGGCTACATCCATTCCGGTACCTGATGTACTTGTTTGAGCAGTTGCCACAGATTCTGGTCTGCAAGAGCCTCGGGTATTGGAGCCGTTTATGCCGTGGTCACCACAACTCCCGGATTTTTGTCGCCTAAGTTAATCTATGTTCATCATACGCTCTCTCCCATCTGACCGCTAGGTGGGGGCTATTTGACGCATACTGTTAAACGACACATGGTATTATTGACCGTAAATAATGAAGATTTAGACTATATAATAATGTTTTTATACAATGAATAATAAACTAATACTGACTGCGTCGCTCAACTATACCAGCTAATAGCTTGTCAAGATTCCCAGTAAAATGAACTTAAATAATATGGTATAGTTAAAATAAGCATGCCAAATAACCCTCCAGGTCATCGATGTTTTGGAAGGTTATACCAGTTATGTGGGTTAAGTTAAACGGAATGCTTTTTTATTTCTCAAGATGGCGTAAAGCCAATGAACCAGCTTATTTGCACAGGCCACTAGTGCTACTTTGTGTGGTTTTCCTTCGGCTCTTTTGCGTTCGTAGAACTCTTTGAGTCGTGTGTTGCGAGAACGAATGAGCCCGCATTGGACAGCCATAACCAGCGCATATCGAAGCTGCCTTGAGCCGCGTTTGGTGATTCGATTGCGGGTTGCTGTGAACTTGCCTGAAGCGAAGACGCTCGGGTCAATGCCCGCAAAGGCAACCAGTTTTTTAGGATGATCAAATCGGTCGACTTCTCCAATTTCCGATAAAATTGTTGCCGCAATTTTATGCCCAATACCGGGAATCGACTGGATTAAATCATACTCTTCGATTTCTTCAGCCAGTGGATCTATGTTCTGTTCCAACTCTGTAAGATGCTCCTGGTACTGAAGAATGAGGGTGATCAGAACGTTTAAATTGGTCAAGTGGCTGGCGTACATGGTTTGGTTGAAGGGGTTTTGTTTTGCGCCTCCAGCACCCGCTTTACTCGCTCGTTAATCCACACTTCTGAACGTCCTCGCCTTGAGGAAAGCAGTTCTTTAATTTTGGCATTAAGCGTTTCTTTGTCCGTTTGCAAGATCGAATAAGAAGTTGGAAACGACTTTAAAAACCGAAGTGAAACGCCTGAATACATAGCCCCGAAGACACTTTTGTAAAGCAGGGAAGACCTGATCTAAAACAGCTTGGAACTGCAATTTAGTCTGCACACACATCTTTGAAAGAGACTCATATTGTCTCGTCAGATAACGCAGATTAAGCAGTTGCACACCCCTTTTCTTAAAGGGTTCAAACTCTTCTTTGTAGTATAGCTCTCCCAGCAGATAAGCATCAGCAGCATCCGTCTTCACTTTACGGAGGCTGGACTTTCTAAGCCGATTGGAGATAAGTGGATTAATGACAATGTACAGATAATGATGTTCCTCCAAGAACTGAACCACCGGACTTTGGTAATGCCCAGTTGCTTCTAGAACAAGCAAAGGACGTTGTCCAGACGCATGCTCTACATCGTGGATAGTTTGAAGGAGCTTCGCCAGCCCATCACGGGTATGTTCGAATTGAAATGTCCCTCTGTACGGTTTACCGCGCTCTAAGAAGGCTTGTCCATGGCTCTCTCCTTTAGAAATGTCTAGACCGATAACTGGATTCATCTCATCTCTCCTCCATATAGATTTACCGGTAGCCCCTATGGGTTCTTTTTGTCGCTCCATAGCATCGCTTGTTATACGGGATCTCCGTCCCAACCAGCCTCAATCATGGTCATGACAAGTAGGGGTGAACATTATAGCGCTCGGGATCAAGTCCCACGGGCAGGTACGTTCGACCCGGTACCTTAATCCTCCAAGCAAATGCAAAAAGGATCAACCAGTAAGTTCTGGTTAATCTCATAATACGATCGGGCAGATTAACGAAGTGAACCAAATTTGAAGGACAGGTAAAATATGCCAATATATGGTATGATAAAATTGGCAGTTAAATGATGGGATTCTGATTTGGAGGTATGATGATGCTTGGTGTGCCAGGTAGTAAAGTATTCTTAGTCCCTTGGACGGAGGAATGGGAAAGAGAGTTTTTAGCAGAAAAGCATGAAATCGAAAACAAGATAGGTCACCATATTCTTGCGATTCACCATATTGGAAGTACCGCTATTAAGAATATTAGTGCAAAACCAATTATCGATATTGCCATTGAAATTGAAAATGAAAATAACACACCTACAAGTATTCAGGCTCTTGGAGAATTAGGATATGTACATAAAGGAAATACCAATCTTCCAGAACGTTACTATCTAACAAAAGGATTACCAAGAACACACCAGATTCATATGTACTACAACAAAGGAAATCGTTTCCTCAAAGGCACTTTGCTTTTAGAGATTATCTAAGAACAAACGATATTGATCGAATCAGGTATGAGCAATTAAAAGTTAAACTAGCAAGTATTTATAGTAATGACAGGATAGCTTACGCAGAAGCTAAATCAGATTTTGTTAAGGAAATACTACAAAAAATTGGTCTATAATAATGTTTGGAATAATCTTTTTAAAAAAATATCCCGAAAAAACCACTCCATTGCAGGTTATATGCTTTGGTCATTCAACTATCGGGTACGATAGTGCAGGGGTTGCCTTATAGTTTCGTTGAAGTAACGGGCAGTTATGCGTGGTATAATTTGGCTAAAAAGGATAGGGAAAAATAATGAGTGAAGGTATTAATTATAAAATATGGACTGTTTGTATGATACAAGATGGTGATAAAGTTTTATTGCTTGATAGACAACATGATAATTTTAAAGGCTATATTCCTGCTGGTGGGAAAATTGATTTTCCTGAAAGTATAGTTGAGGGAACAATCAGAGAAGTTTGGGAAGAAACAGGAATTGAAGTATCTAATCTGGTTTATAAAGGACTTTATGAATATGTAAATCCAATAAAAAATGACAGATATATGATTTTCAACTATATTACGAAAGATTTTAAAGGTGATTTACTTGTAAGTTCGCCAGAAGGGAAACCACTTTGGGTAAATATTAAAGAAGCGTACAGTCTGCCAATGCAACAATCTATTCGACGAAGATTTCCATTGTTTTTTGAAGAGGGTACTTTTGAAATCCAGGTCACATGGGATGAAGAAAATAATAGAGAAGGTAATGTAAAAATCACAAAAACCTAACACTCAGTATTACGAACGGATACGATAGTGGAGGATCTTGCTACGTGGCAGCTCCTCTTTTCCATTGAAGTATACCAGCTAATAGGCTGTCAATATTTAATTATTAATGAACGAAACGAAGGATGCTATACTGGAAAAAGGGTACGACAAATAACCGCCCCACAATATTTGGGAAGGTTTTCCTCAATGTCTAAGGCTTGCTAATTCAGTCTAAGCGGAAAGCTTCTTTCTTGGTTAAGATGGCATAAATCCAGTGGATCAGTTTATTTGCACAAGCAATCACAGCTACTTTAAACAGTTTGCCTTCAGCACGCTTTTTATCGTAATAAAGCCTTAGTTTTTTATTGCGTGAGCTTCGCAGACCACAACGAACAGCTTGGTATAAGGCTGTTCGGAGCTTTCTAGAACCGCGTTTAGTAATTGGATTTCGAGTAGCAGTAAACTTTCCGGAAGAAAAAACGCTAGGATCAATACCCGCAAATGCGATCAGTTTCTTTGCATGATCGAACCGATCGATTTCCCCGATTTCGGCCAAAATTGTTGCCGCAAGTTTAGTGCCAATGCCGGGGATCGATTGAATCAAATCATACTCCAATAATTCTTGAGCCAAATCCTCTATGGACTGATCAAGTTTCGATAGATGGTCTTGGTATTGAAGAAGTAAATTAATAAGTAGTTCCAGAGAGATTAAATGACTTGGGAAAGCTGTCTCCTTAAAGGGATTACGCTCTGCTGCAGCCATTAACTTTTGTGCCTTTTCTATCGTCCAACCGTTGGGATTAACATATCCCGCAAGATTCTGAATGCGCGTCATGACTTCTTTCTCGGACATCGCTAGCACCACTTGAGACGTTGGATATAGAACCAGGAAACGAAGGGAAACCTTCGCATAAAGGTCACCAAACACGCCATGATACTCCGGGAACACTTGATCTAGCACCGCTTGGAATTGTAACTTTGCTTGAACGTACATACCGGTTAGAGACTCGTGTTGCCTTGTCAGGTAACGCAAATTCATCAGATATTGACCTCGTTTTTTGTAAGGCTCCAGTTCTTCTTTGTAGAACATTTCTCCCAACTGGTATGCATCAGCGGCATCCGTTTTTACCTTGCGTAAATTAGCCTTTTTCGCTTGGTGTGAAAGTAACGGATTAATGACGATATGCACAAACTGATGCTCATCCAAGAATTGAACAACTGGACTATGATAATGACCCGTTGCCTCTAATACGACTGCCGCACGTTTCCCAGTAAAAGATTCTAAATCTTGGGCATAACGAAGAAAAGACGCAAGTCCATCAAGATCATGATTAAAACGAAAAATCTTTCCATAGGGCGTTCCTCTGTCTGCAAAAGCTTGCGCGTGACTTTCCCCTTTGGACACATCCAAACCAATGACAGGGTTCACATCATCACTCCCATTATATTTTTCACCGGCAACCCCTAACCTTCTTGTCGTCCACATTATCGCATGTGATTCGGGATCATTGTCCCAACCAGCCTAATCATGGTTTAACAAGTAGGGGGGATGAACTGTATAGCTCTCGGGATCCAGCTCCCACGGGCAGAAACGTTCGATCCCCGGCTACCGCTATCTTACGACCACACAAAAATAAGGTCTACCAGAAAGATCTGGTGACCTCATAATACGAACGGGCAGGATTGCGCAATTAATTGTTTGTTGTTTAGGTACTACTTACTGGTATATTTATGTAATAATGGAGTGAAAAAGTAGGGGGATAGCATATGACGAAATGTCCTTTTTGTAATGTTCATGAAGATTCAGAGCAGCAAGTTTACTTTGAAAACGAATATTGTATGTTCATTCAGAAGGAGAACGAGCAAGATGTTTTAGAGGGTTGTGGTCTCATTGTTCCGAAAGCTCATAAAGAGAATGTATTTGAACTTTCTAGGGAAGAATGGAACGCTACGTATGACATCATGCAGCAAGTTAAGGAGCTTATAGATAATAAACATATACCTGATGGATATATCCTAGGGTGGAATGTAGGAAAGGTATCAAATCAGCATATAGACCATGCTCATTTTCATATTATCCCGAGGTTTAATGATGAGCCCCATGCTGGTAAAGGTATTAGGTATTGGATTAAGCAGTCAGAGAACAAAAGAAAATCCAAAACATTACGCTAATCTGCCAGGGAGCAGACTGCAGTGATAACATCGGTTTAATCCTGCCCACCAGTCTATGTTCCGGTCAGGTGGCGAATATGATTGCACTGCGGTTGAACAAACAGGGGCTGGGTCAACCCGGAAATCTCTCGTGTTTTATATCCTTGGCTCACACGGAAGGATGCGGGAATTCGGGTGGTCAACCCGAGTGTCCAGGCTCTCGCATCAATGGCACTCGGAACTGCGACCATCTCTCCCGTGGATATGCTGGTTGGACCGGGTAATTATTCGGCAGAGTAGGGATAGATCTGCTGGCAGGGCCCTACGGAAACGCTTGTCATTGCAGATGAAACAGCAGATGCAGAAATGATAGCCACGGATTTACTGGGGCAGGCCGAGCACGGGCCAACTTCACCGGGAGCCCTAATAACCACCTCCGAGCCGCTTGCGATGGAAACGCTGAAGGAAATCGAACGCCAGCTGCAAACATTGCCGACGGCAGATGTTGCTGGGGTGGCATGGCGCGACAATGGTATCGTCATTGTGGTGGACAATGAGGAAGAGGCTCTAATCGAAGCGGATAAGCTGGCATACGAGCATGTGGAGGTGCTGACCCAGGATCCATCGTACTTCCTGGTTCGGCTGACCAATTACGGAGCCTTGTTTCTGGATCCCGAAACTAACGTGGCTTACGGCGACAAGGTGATTGGAACCAACCATACATTGCCAACCAAGGGGGCGGCCCGGTATACTGGAGGTCTGTGGGTTGGGAAATTTCTGAAGACCGTTACATACCAACGCTGCAGTCCAGAAGCAAGTGCCATGATTGGAGAATATGCGGCACGCTTATGCGAAATTGAACGGTTTATGGGACATCGTGAACAAGCGCTTTTGCGAGTTCGCCGTTATGGCAAGAGTGAATAACATGAATAGAGGGAGATCGTCTTATATGGAAATAAGCTTGAGTATTCTCCATATAGAGCGATTTTTGCGTTCTAAATGCTTCACGCCTTGACCAGCCACACTTTCAGTGAGGGTACGATATCCTTAGTTTGCATCATCCTTTTTATAGATGGAGGCGTCTATGGCTAATTGGATTAACCATGCGTTCCGAATATTAGTTCTCGGTAAAGGGGACCGTATCGGAAAGTATTGGCAGCGCTTTATTTGGGTGGGGTGTCTTTCGGTATGTATTCCGATTGTGGTGGCAGGTATTATCTATTATCAAATCTCCATGGAGCGTACGAAGGAGCAAATTATTAATGAAAGTAACTCCTCCCTAGTATTATCGAAAGACCGGACAGAACGCATGCTGCAGAATATTGAAAAGGAGTCGCTTGAACTTGCCGCAGATAACATCATTAATGATGTATTCGCTAACCGGGTCATCGATCATCCATTGATCTGGCATCTGGATTTCTTGAGGAAAATAGCCCGTACCAAGAACGCTAATGATTTAATCGGAGAAATTTATTACTTTAGCAACCTGGAAGATATCGTTTTGTCGAATAATTACGGATCTATCGAGCTCGATGCGTATAAATATAAAATAGATGTTGAGCTACTTATGAACGATAGTAGTTTAACGAAGTGGACTTATTTACCTTCGAGCCAAGATGAAGGCTTTATTACGTTTTTTAGAAAAATACCTGTTGCTGCTAGCAGCACCACACAGGGCATTCTTGCTTTTCAAGTCCATACTTCCAACGTTATCCGGTTCATGCCTGAGCATACATCCGTTATACCGAATGGAAAGGAGCTCATATTCGTCAGCTACCCTTATGAGAGCAGGCCTATATCCGAACTCACAGGGGGATCTGCCAAACCATTTGATCCATTAGCTGCTTATCAAAAAAATATATCAACCCAAAGCATCGACAATTTCTATACGAAGGATCCGTCCGGACAAATCATGTATATTTCATTTATGAAAGGAATGTTCGGCCGAACCTTCATATCGGTAATTCCTGAGCAATTGATTGCCAACCGGCTTTTATGGATTCGAATCATTACGATAGTGACGATTGTATTTTTCATTATTTTAGCGTTGATTTTCACTTATTTTAATGCGAAGAGAGCCTATAATCCCATCGAGCGTTTGATCAAACACAGTAAATTGCTGGGCGCGGGCAGGGTCCAAGCGAATGAGGATGAAATTGATTACATTCGTGCTTGTTTGGACTACTTGAGTAAAGAAACCCAGGAGTTGGGAAGTTACATGGATAAGGTTCAGCCTACACTTCGCGAGAGGTGCTTGCAGCAGCTGGTTAATGGCGATTATTTCCTGAGCGGTTCTTTGGTTCAGGATTGTGAAACCTATGGACTGGCGATCAGGTCCACGTATATGGTTATGATTGTAGAGGTTGCCAATCTGGTGAGAGAAACCCGTTTTCTGCCTGGTGATAATCCGATCATCGCTTTCGCTGTGTCCAATGTCATTCAGGAGCTGCTAGACAAAAATCTTGATTTAAAAGGCTATGTGTTCCCCTATCAGGGTAAAGGTATTGGCATGCTGCAATGGGATGAGGATGTGGAGCAAGCAAGGCTGCCGCAAAGAATGATTGAATTTGCTCAATCCGTTTGCGATGCTTTAAAAGCTTTTCTTTCTTTTGAGGTTACTGTAGGGATAGGGCGGTGCTACTCCAATATCGCAGACGCTCCCGTTTCCTATAAAGAAGCGGAGGTTGCGCTCCAGTACCGAATTTATCAGGATACGGCTGCGGTCCTCTATATTGAAGATTTGGAAAACTCCAAGACACGGGCTGTGTTCCGTTATCCCCGTGAACTTGAAGGCACTATTATTGATTCATTATCAGAGGGAGAATTAAATCAGGCGGAGCAGTCGTTAGAAGGGTTTACCAAAGCTCTGCAGCTTTCACAATCGGTCCATTTTATACGTCAGAGCTATTCGGTACTCTTGTCTGCTGTTATTACTTCCTTGGAGAAACAAGGTGGGAATATTCTGGATATTCTGGAGCATAATCTGTTCGGTCAGTTGGAAAGCAAGCAAACCTCAAGGGACATCATGGATTGGTTCAAGGTTGTGCTGTTCCCGCTTCATAAGAAGCTGACGGAGAATTCACTTAAGGATGCCGGACAATCCGCTATTCTGAAGGTATGCCAGTATATCAGGGAAAATTGTAAAGGAGATCTTTCTTTGGTTCAATGCGCTGAATTGGTCGGTATGAGCCCTTCTTATGTCAGCAGGCTTTTTAAAAAGGAAATGGGCATCAACTTCTTGGATTTTATTGTGGAATGTAAGGTGGAGGAAGCGAAAAGACTGCTTCTTGAAACGGATCAAACCATTAGTGAAATTGCCACGATCATGGGCTATTCCGAGCGACAATTAATTCGCATATTTCAACGCAATATTCAATTGACGCCTACCATGTTTAGAGCAACATACCGATAAGGTTATGGAGATCTAAGTGCTGTAAACAGGCTAGATCAGGCCGAGGCCGATATAGGATCAAGGGATGGCTTCTGCATTTTTCAGGAGCCATCTTGTTGTTGTTCCCTGATATCATCATCCCAAACAACAGGTTGCGTAATCACTAATCAACTGACATTTTTTGTCCAATCTGCATTAGAATGCCGTATTCAAGAAATGTCAGTTTATTTGTTAATGAAAACCTGTTAACAATGGAGGCATAAGGTAGATCTACTACAAATGAGAGAGAGGTGAATAAATGATGGATTCTGCAAGAGCCGCAACCATAGTCAAAGCTTCTAAACCATCTGGTTATTGGTATCGATTGGGGATCCGCATGCTGCAGCACAAATATATGTATATGCTCGCGCTGCCTGGAATTCTGTATTTTATTCTGTTTAAGTTGGTTCCGTTGTTAGGCTTAATGCTCGCTTTTAAAGACTATAATCCTTTTAGTGGTTTTGTAGGAAGTAAATGGGTTGGCTTGATGCATTTCAAGGAGTTGTTCGCCGACAATAATTTTTATATGATGCTTCGGAATACGTTTGCGATCAATATCTTCGGTCTTGTTTTTATGTTCCCGCTGCCTATTGTACTGGCATTAATGCTGAATGAAGTTCGTCATGAGGTCTTTAAGCGTATTAACCAATCTATTGTTTATTTGCCGCATTTTTTGTCCTGGGTAGTTGTTGCGAGCATGACATTTTTTATCCTTTCTACAGACGTCGGTATTGTGAATAAGCTGATCACTGAATCGGGTCGTGAAAGCGTTGCCTTTTTATCTAACCCGAATTATTTTTGGGGATTAATTACGGTTCAGAACATGTGGAAGGAAGCGGGCTGGGGAACCATCATTTTTCTGGCTGCTATGGCTGGTGTAGACCCGCAAAGATATGAGGCGGCTGTAGTGGACGGTGCGAACCGCTGGCGGCAAATCTGGCACATTACGCTTCCTGCCATTCGGCCTACGATCTTCATTTTACTTATTTTGCGACTGGGTCACATGGCAGATGTAGGCTTTGAACAGGTGCTGTTGATGATGAATCCGCTGGTCTCCTCGTTAGCGGAGGTTTTTGACACCTACGCGTATACTCAAGGTATTTTGAGAGGGCAGATTAGCACGGGTGTAACGGTAGGGATGTTTAAAGGAGTAGTTGGATTTGTGCTCGTATTGGTTTCCAATTATGTCGTTAAAAAGCTCGGTCACGAAGGAATCTATTAATACAGGGAGGGGGGGATTGGAATGAGCTTTGTATCGCGCAAAGGGCTGACATTGTTTGATTATGTCAATTACACGCTGTTAGCTTTGATTTCACTGATTTGCGTATTTCCCTTTATTTATGTATTCAGCGTGTCCTTTACGGATCCGCAGGTATATGTTCCGTTGGAATTTTATTTATTTCCAGAAAAATGGTCGCTTTCCGCTTATAAATACATTTTATCGACCAATAGCTTCATAAATGCGCTGAAAAGCACAACGTTTATCACGGTGGTGGGCACGATCCTCAACCTGATCGTATCCTTCTCATTGGCTTATGCATTGACCAAAAAAACGATGCCAGGACGCGGAGCTATGCTGGGTTGTGTCATATTTACCCTCGTTTTTAGTGCCGGTATTGTCCCGAACTATATTCTGGTCAAAGAACTCGGATTGCTTAATTCCTATTGGGCTTTGATCTGGCCGGCACTTACCAACGCTTGGAGCCTGATTGTGATCAAAAGCTTTCTGGAGTCACTGCCTCCCGAGCTGGAGGAATCTGCAAAAATCGATGGTTCCTCGGATCTCGGAGTGTTTTTGCGGATTGTTATTCCACTCTCTTTGCCTGCTATCGCGGCGTTTACTTTGTTTTTCGCCGTTTCCCATTGGAATACCTATTTTAACGCGTTGATCTATATCTCAGATTCGAAGAAGTGGACACTGCAGGTATTGGTGAAATCGTTGGTTATCGATTCGGATGCTACCGGTATTAGTGGATCGTCTGGTGATGATCGGATGGTGCCGCAGGAAACGATTCGGATGGCTTCCATTATGCTCGCGATGGCGCCGATTCTGGTGATCTATCCATTCCTACAGAAGCATTTTGCCAAAGGCGTTATGCTGGGTTCTGTCAAGGGATAGTCGGGTTGGTCACTGTTTATCAGGAGCTTGGCTTTATGAAAGGGGGTGGTCGCTTCCAACCAGACACGACAGAGCGTAAGGGGATTCTGCTCGGAAGAAAGTAAAGCAGTATAAAGGCGTTTCACGAACAGATGATGTAAATAAAATTTCAGGAGGGTTCGTATGTTGTCAAACCAACGGTGGAAGAAAAGAGCGAATTTGTCTGTAACCGTTAGTTGGTTATTGGCCGTTATGGTGAGCGGCTGCTCAGCAACTAATAATGTGGTTCAAGATAGTGGAAGCGGAAGTGCGGATAAGGATAAACCCGCCCAAGCTGCCCCTAACGCTGGAAAACCTCTCGAGCTCCAAATATTCGGCGGACTATACAATGAGATGCCTGACATGAATAATGCATATTGGACTGAATTTCAAAAACGTATGAATGTAAAGCTGGATGCAAACTGGGTGCCTTCCGGTGACGTGATCACCAAGCTGGATCTGGTTCTTGCCTCTGGAGATATTCCTGAAATTATCGCTTACCCGAACCAAGGATTAACTGCGTCCATGATTAACGCTGTTCGGAACGGGGCGTTTTGGGATTTGACTCCTTTCTTGGGAGATATGAGCCAATATCCAAATCTCAAAAACAATACTCCGCCTAACTGGACGAAATATTTATCCGTGGATGGTAAAATCTATGGGCTACCTCGTTCCAGATCCTTAATCGATAGCTCCATCAACATTCGGAAAGATTGGTTAGATAAGCTGGGTTTAGCGGTGCCGACCACAATTGAGGAATACCAGAATGCACTTAAGCAGATTGTGAACGGAGACCCGGATGGCAACGGTAAAAAAGATACCATGGGCTTGATCGGAATTAACGAAGGGACAAGTTCGTTTGCGGCAGCATTTGGTGCATTTGCCCCGAATTACGATAGCGATGGCGGTCTGATCTGGCATCAATTGACGAACCCGTATACGGATATGGTCGGTTGGTTCAGACAGCTTTATCAAGAGGGAAGCTTGCCGAAGGAATTTATGGCGATGAAAAGAACCCAGATGGAAGAAGCTATAGGGACAGGAAAAGCCGCAACTTACATTCGCAGCACCCGCTATCATTACGATTTTGAAATGCAGGCCAAAAAGGTACAGCCTGATGCCAAAGTGATTGCTCTGCCTCCTTTAAAGGGACCTGGCGGTTATGCAGCCGATTTGTCAACAGGGGTTAACGGCGGTATTTACATTTCGAAGAAGGTGCCAGAAGCCAAGGTTAAACAAATGCTGAAATATTTTGATGAAACAGCTTCCCAAGAGATGACCGATTTTGGATACAGCGGAGTGGAAGGCGTCCATTACAAGCTGGTCAATGGCGAAAAGGTTCCTACAGAGCTCTCCATAAAAGAAGTGAATACAACCAGTTTAGGAGCGTCCGTATTGGCTTATGTTAAGTGGGGGAAGGTCGACAATCCGGGAGCACCTAAGGAATACAATGCGGACAAAAGAAATCAAGTCGCCGAATATGAAAAGGTGGGTGTGTACAACATCTTTACTTGGTTGATATCGGATACTTGGCTCAAAACCTGGACTAAACACTCAACAGAATGGGAATCTATGATGACGAAAGCGATTGTCGGACAAATTTCCATGGATGAATACAAAGCCTACGTCAACAAATTGAACAATTCGCCGGAATTTAAACAAGCTTATAAAGAATTCGCTCAAGCCTACAGCTACTACAAATAAACTAATTTGGAGGTTTACCCATGCACACATCATGCCTGCAATACAGCTTAACCGACGAGGAACGCCGGATATTTGACGAAACCGGCTATTTAATTATCGAGGATGCGCTCTCGGCAGAGCAGGTCAAGGAGCTTACTGAACAGGTAGACCTGATCAGCGAACGCAAAAAAAATGAAGGTCAAGATCCTAATAAAGCGATGTTTTACACCGATTTCATCAAGGATCACCAGCTTTTCATGGATCTGGTCGATTATCATAAAATTCTTCCGAAGGTTTGGGGGGTTTTGGGCTGGAATATTTATATGTACCATACGCATATGATCGTTACGCCTCCGTCGGGGCAGGAAAAAAGCGATAAGACCTTTGGCTGGCATCAGGACAGCGGAAGGGTTAATATGGAAATAGAGTCGCATCCGCGTCCTCGACTTTCTTTGAAGGTAGCTTACTTCTTATCTGACTTATCCGAACCAGGACGCGGTAACTTTTGGATCGTACCAAACAGCCATCTAACGGATCATATGCCCTTATCTGAAACTGGAACTGGTCAGCCTGAAGGCGCCATTCCTGTTGTTGTTAAACCGGGGACGGCTGTGTTTTTTGATCGACGCCTGTGGCATGCGGCCAGCACGAACTGGTCAGATGTGACACGTAAGGTGCTGTTCTACGGGTATGGCTACCGGTGGATTCGCAGAAAGGACGATATGACGATGGATGGTCTTCTGGAGAAATCAGACCCTATCCGCCGACAAATGCTTGGCGACGGGTTGAGCTGCAATGGATATTATACACCTACGGAAGAAGATGTGCCTCTGAAGGTATGGATGAGGGAGCAGGGGTTGACGGTGTAAACGTCAACCCCGCCGATCCTGATCGTAAATCCATTTTTGCAAATATTTTACCAAAGGAGAGGTACGTTGTATGAACAAGGAACAAGCTGCTAACAGCCCGTGGTACAAACGAACTGTCCGCTGGGGACAAACCAATCTAACGGAAATGGACCCGATCCACTGTGACATGGAGTGGTGGAGAGGCTACTGGCACCAAAACCGGGTCCAGGGCATCATCGTAAACGCAGGCGGTATTGTGGCTTATTATCCTAGCTCTTTCGAGCTGCATTACCGAGCAGAAGGATTAGGGGATCGTGATCTATTAGGGGATTTCGTAACGGCGGGGAGACAAGATGGTTTGGCCATTCTAGCCAGAATGGATATTAATCGGGCAACACAGGACTTCTATGATGCCCATCCGGACTGGTTTGTCGTTAATTCCGCGGGTGTACCCCATAAGGTCGACGGACGTTATTTCTCCTGCATCAACAGTGACTATTACAAGCGCTACATCCCAGAAATATTGAAAGAGATTATAACGAAATACCAACCCGATGGTTTTACTGATAACAGCTGGACAGGGGTATCGCGTCAGATCATTTGTCATTGTGAGAACTGCAAGAAGAAATTTAAAGCGGAAGTATCTGGAGCCGATCTCCCTGTTGCTGCTGACTGGAATGATCCTATTTATTTAAAATGGATCAAATGGAGCTACAAATGCCGGATCGAGAATTGGGATCTGTTTAATGACATTACCAAGGAGTTTGGCGGTCCTGATTGTTTGTGGTTAGGGATGGTCAATGCGAATCCAGTGGGTGGTCATAGCTCCTTCTGCGACTTGAAGGAAGTCGGAGAGCGCTCACAAATCGTCATGTGCGACCATCAATCGAGGGACGCACTGAACGGATTTGAGCAGAATAGCCTCAATGGCAGCCTGCTGCATGGACTGGCCGGCTGGGATAAAATCATTCCTGAAAGTATGGCTAATTATATCCGCGGCGTTCGAAGCTTTCGTTTGGGCAGCAACCCGCCCAAGGAAACGCAGCTATGGGTGATCGAGGGCATGGCCGGAGGTATTTCCCCTTGGTACCATCATATCGGAGCTGTCCATGAGGATCGCCGCCAATTTGCTAACCTTCCGCCCCTCATGCAGTGGCACGAGAAGAATGAACAATATTTATACAATCGGCTGCCTGTGGCCAATGTCGGCTTAATCTGGAGTCAGGATAATACCGAATTTTATGGGCGCGGCGCTGCAGAGGAGAAAGTCTCCTTACCCTGGCATGGCTTCGTCCGGGCATTAACACGTGCCCGTATTCCATTCGTACCCGTCCATGCAGACCATGTCGCCAAGGAAGCCGCTCAATTAGATGTGCTGATTTTACCTGATCTTGCGGTGTTTACCGATACTCAGTGCCAGGCCATTCGTGATTTTGTCGAAGCAGGAGGGAGTCTGGTCTTCACAGGGGCTTCGGCAACTCTTGACGAGTGGGGAGAGGTGCGAAGCGAATTTCCATTGGCCTCTATAACCGGTATCAAGCACCAATATGAGATTGAAGGTGCTGTGAAGAACCAAACCTCAGATTGGGCATTTTATGATACGCACAATTATTTCAGGCTGCCGGAGCAGCGGCATTCTTCATTAAGTGGATTTGAAGATACGGATATTCTCCCGTTTGGTGGACAGTTCCATCGGGTTGACACTGGGGAGCAGATGAAAGCGATCGCCACCTACATCCCCGCCTTTCCCATTTATCCACCTGAATTCAGTTGGATGAGAGAGCCGCGGACGGACATTCCAGCGATGCTCGTGGGAGAGCACGCATCAGGAGGACGCATTTATTACTTCGCGGGTGACGTGGATCGTTGTTACGGACGCACGCATCTACCAGATCTCGGTGATTTATTGGCCAATGCGGTGAAATGGGCAGCAGCCGACACGCTTCCTCTTCAGGTAGAAGGTCCGGGATATCTGGATTGTAAGCTGTACCGACAAAACGGAAGATACATTCTGCACCTGGTTAATCTTAGCGGAACCAATCAAAGCCCGGGTTATGTAGAGGAGTTCCTGCCGGTAGGTCCGATTGCGGTTTCCGTTAAAGTGGAAGGACTAGAGCTAAAGCATGCCCATTTGAAAGTAAGTGGAGTAGAGGTGCCGCTTGAAATCAACCAGGGTTGGGCAAGGTTTCAAGTCGCTTCCTTGAACGACCATGAAATGATTGTATTGGAGTAGAATTAAAGCGATGAATTCATTCCTTCCACTTAACCAGTCGGCAGGATGATCCATAAAATGGAAGATTGGGACTGCGTTTAACGTTCCGATTTTCCGTTTTTTTGGTATTATTCACTCCCTTGGGGTGACGACATAGAAGAGGGTAGGGTTGCTGCTCAGATAATCAGTGAAAAAATATCTTACTTAAAAAGCAGGTTCTTGCATCATTCTAAAACAGAACCCATAACGCAAAATAGAATAAATCAGCTTTACTGGATAATTGACAAAATTACAGTGAATTTCAGCTTCAACTTTTTCGGACAATGGTTACAGCAAGCAGGGAAAGGGGTTTGTGAAGTCAGAGTACCTAACTGGCATCAAATAAATCAAATGGTTGAATGCAGTTTTCCGCAAATGGCATTTAATTATAGTGTGGCTCCAGGTGATGGCACTCTAATTGAATGCTATTTCAAACCTGAAACCACAGAGCCCTTTAAATACAAGTGTCTGTTTATAACTGGGGCATCAAAACATGCACTTCGCAAAATGAAATCGTATACTCCACCAGCAGTGGCTATGATGGTGTATAATAACCCCACTGAGCAGAATAAAGAACTGCAGCGATATGTCGATAAGTATGTTAGAAAACTACTGACGTAAGCGAACTGACATGGTCTCTAGCAGCAAGCAATGAAGATCGTGAGTTTGGCGGCAGCACCATACATATATAGTTAACTCTATACAAAAGCGCTGCCGGCATTGCGCCAGCAGCTTTATTTTGTTGTAATGAAAGAGCAGAGAGAAAACTGTACAACTTCTTGTCTTTTATCGATAGTTATTCTTGTCCTCCGACAGCTGGAATTGTCGGAAGTCAACATCATTGTTACATTAAAGGTGGCGTAATTTGCGGTTTATTTTAGTTATGTAATAAGGTTCTTGTCATCTGTCGATGTCAAGAACCTTATTACATTTCCGATAAATGACAAGAACTTTATTACATTCCCGACAGAATGACATAATTAATATTATGTAAACTTATGTTGTCGGTAATCTCTCAGCCCCCTCAGAGAAGAGTGGAATGCCGTGACAACAGCTCCACTTTTTTTCATTGAAGTAACTGGCAGCATAGTTTAACTATATGGATAATAAATTGAAGGTGGTCTAAGATGAACAATCCTTCCTACAATCCATTCAATGACTAGACGATTCACCTTACCTTGAAACTAACGCAATCGAATATTATAGACGAAAGGGATGCCTTTAACGATGTAATTAAACATGGTGATAGTGTTCAAGGCTTCCGGGCACCTAAAAAAATCGAACAATTTCCAAAATGGTATCAAAATTCGCAAAGAATATATGGAACTATCTCGGTACTTGTTTTCGCCTCATTTATGATATATCAGATTTTCCAAATTATCGGGGATATTGCATCGGGGAAGTAGCCCTTGTGTATATCGACGACAGTCATAATTGTTATAGATACGAGAATTATAATTATAATCAATAGGAGAAGGCAGCCGGTTAAAGTGGATCGGCTGCCTTCTCTCAACTAACGGGATAGTGTCAATGCAGGATTTGGAAAAATTAATTTCATTGTTATCTCTTAGCGTTATGGAATTTGGAATACAGTCAGCATATCATATCGAGCCATTTTCTTTGTTCCTATAGTTTTAAACAGTAAAGTCACAACATATTTGACACTTTGATGTTCTCGGATGCGCCCTGGGGTTCGCCGATCGAAACCGGGAAACGGGTGACGATTTGCATTACGTAGAACGAGGTTGAGAAGTCAAATCGAATCTTCGATGCTCTGCAGCAAGACGGCCATGTCAATATGCCGTTACAGGAGGAATCCTTCTGCCCTGGATTCGGCGACGTTACGGACAAGTTCGGCGTGACCTTCCAGGTCTACACGGAGATGTAAACCATACCTCACGAAGAAAGAGTTGCCCACCATCTGGTCGCGCTACACTTTTTTTATATACAAACGAATTCTTCAATAGGTATTATAGTATTGAAGAATTCGTTCCATGAAGGGTGGACACCGCAATGAAAGTAACCGCACCAGAACTTCAGTTATTTGACGAGTTGAAGCTGGGGTTAACCTCGTTCTGTTATAGGATGCTAGGGTCTATCGATGACGCAGACGATGCCGTGCAGGAAACCTTCATCCGCGTCTGGCAAAGCTGGAGCTCCTTCCGACAGGAATCCTCGTTTAAAACGTGGGTCTATCGGATCGCTTCAAATGTATGCCTGGACAAGCTAAGACAAACGAAGCGCCGCATTCGCCCCGTAGACTTCTCCGGCCCAGCGGAATCCATTGTCGAACCTCGCGAGACGCTGCCTGACTCATCTTGGATTTGGCCAGCCCCTGAATTTTCGAATAATCCGGAAGATATTTTCATTCGTAAAGATACGCTGCATATCTGTTTTATTACACTTTTACAGCTCTTGCCTCCCCGTCAACGTGCGGTGATGATTCTGAAGGATGTATTCGAGTGGCCTTCTAAGCAGATCGCAGAGACGTTAGGCATGTCGTCGGCAGCGGTAAACAGCGCTCTGCAGAGAGCCAGAGATACGTTGGAGCGGGAACAACTCCGTTCCGATGAATTCAATAGGAGCGAAGAGGCACCTGATCAGGAATTGCTGTCGCGTTATGTGGAAGCCTTCGAGCAATTCGATATCAATGCCCTGGTTGCCTTGTTTCATGAAGAAGGTCGGATGTCTATGCCGCCTTTCCCTATGTGGGTGCGCGGCAAGGACGATTTGTTCAAGTTCTTCACGCTTACGCGTTGGCATTGCGAGGGATCCCGGTTTGTGCCGGTTACGGCGAATGGCGGTTTTCCTGCGTTAGCGCAGTATATGTGGAGTAGGGAAGAGAACGGCTTGGTCCCTTGGGGGATTCACCTCTTAGAAGTGAAAGACAACAAAGTATACCACGTCCAAAATTTCATCAATAGAAAATTATTTGCCCGTTTCGGACTTCCGGATCGATTGGACCGATGAATTTCGTCGATTGGCTTCGTCTATAGAAGTGAAAACTAAAAACAAGAGAGGTTGTTATTACAATGGAAACGAATCAATCGACGAAAGTTACCGTGCAAGCACTCGTTCAAGCACCAGTAGAGAAGGTATGGAGGTACTGGTCCGAGCCGGAACACATCACGAAGTGGAATCAAGCTTCGGAGTCGTGGCACGCACCTAAGGCGGAGAATGATCTGCGGGTTGGAGGCAAATTCCTTACCCGAATGGAAGCAAAAGACGGCAGCATGGGGTTTGACTTCTTTGGAACATACGACGTCGTGAAGCTACATGAGCAGATTTCATACACAATGGAAGACGGGAGAACGGTTGAGATCTCCTTCCTGAATCAAGGAAACGAAACCAAGGTGATTGAAATATTTGACGCGGAAAGCACGCATTCCATAGAAATGCAACAGGTGGGATGGCAGGCGATTTTGGATAATTTCAAGAAATATACGGAGGAATCCCGATGATCGAGACGAATATGAAAACGAGGACACCGCCAGTAAAAGAAATCTCTAATGCGAGGCTATGGACAGCGGGTGCCATGAGAGGGATTGTCATTCTGTTCATGCTGTTCGATGGGATCGGGAAATTCACCAAGCCCGTACCAGTGGTAGAAGGCACGGCCACGCTCGGATTCGCGGAGCACCACCTTGTAACGTTGGGCGTATTAGTATTGCTCTGCACTGTCCTGTATGCCATTCCGCGAACTTGGTTCCTGGGGGCGCTACTGCTCACGGGTTACTTAGGAGGCGCGGTGGCTACACATCTCAGGTTGGATAATCCGTTGTGGTCTCATCTGCTGTTTCCCGTCTATGTCGCCATACTGGCTTGGGGGGCGCTGTGGCTGGTCGATCGAAGATTGCGCAATCTTCTCTGGGAACGCGAATAATATATATACTGCCGCCGAGGAAAAAAACGGCGGCTTTTTTGTTGCGTCGCTACGGGATTAGCCCCATCAGGAGGCTGCCGCCTTTTTCAATCGGTTGGCTTTGCTGTGTTGACAGGTTTTGAATTTCACCATGAGAGTAGATACTATAGGATTGCAGCCCCATTAAGTTAACGGATACAATAGTGGAGGAGATTGCTTCGGGTATATCCTCTTTTGCCTATTTAAAGTAGCGGGAGGATAGTTACAGTATTCAAGTCCTGGCGTGAGGTATTGCGAATTATTTTGGGTTAATTTATTGGTTATTGAATTATTAGTACGATCGTGCTAAATTTATCCATGAGTACTAAATCTGATAAAAAGTGCTGGCAAGCGATCATGGACAATTTCAAAGCCTATACCGAACAAAACTAATCATCGCGAAGAAGACGTCGGGGAAGATGCCCGGCGTCTTTCTTTTTGAACCCTAGTACGAGCGTGCTCTCCGTTAGCCTTAACCTTGTGCCGCATCCATGTTCATGTAGTTAATGGCCCACAGATGGCCGTCCAAGTCTACGAAGCCCCAATGATACATGAACCCATGATCTTCAGGTTCAGCGTGCAATTTCCCGCCCAAGGAGACCGCGGTATTCACGATTTCATCGACCTTTTCCCGGCTCTCGAAGGCCAATGCGATCGTCATCTGCGCATACTTGCTCGTATCGACGGATTCCTTCTCCGTGAGCGTATTAAAGAATGCTTGATTGATCAGCATGACCTGCAGGTTGTCGCCGATCACGATGGCTACCGAATTCTCGTTCTCGGGGAATTGCGGGTTGAGCTCGAATCCGAGTCCGGTGAAGAACGCTTTCGATTGTTCTACGTTTTTTACAGGCAGGTTGAAGCTCGTGAATGCGGACGTTAATGCCATTTTCAAAACACCTCTTCGTCAAATTAGTTTGTGTTCATTTATGCCTTCGTTTATATAGACGACAGCCGATCCGGGAATTCATCGGTCTCATGGATTCGGAAGCGTAAATTTTGAAAAATAACTTGTCTGCGCCGCTAATGCTTGCGTTAAGTCCTGTCCACTTCATCGCCCGTGCAATCATCGCCATCGCTTCTTGGCGTGTGATCGTTTTGCTTGGGCGGAATGTTCCGTCCTCGTACCCTTGGATGATACCATACTCCTGCGGTAGACAGGTGAAATAATAAATCCTGTTACTGTAAGGGGAGTTTTTTGTGCATACAAGAAAACATACAGCTTCAGAGAAGCTCGCCATCATTCAAGAGATTGCAAATGGACATATCGGTGTAATGGCTGCAACTCAAAAGTTCAGCATCACGAAGACAACACTCGCTAAGTGGCGCCGACGCTATGGTGTGTATGGGCTTAAGTAATTTTATTTTTTGTACTGTCTTACAGACTGACAATGTAAAGAATTGAAACGAAAGGCCACTAGCAGCCGCGAACCCATCGCACGCTGCTTTTTTTTATTTATCGGGAATATTACACAGCTTACTGACATGGAAAAGCCGCCGCTTCGCCTTCTTAATAGGCAAAGATGCTGTGACTATGCAAAAGCAGCACAGGAAGCCCGCGCAGAGTCAGACGGGGAATGGCGACACCTAAGTGAGTCGGTCAGCTTCACATCATAATATTTCGTAATAACCAGGGGGCACGTAGTAGCTGCCTCCCTAGTGAATGTGGGGGGATTTACGTGAAAATAGCCATTTTTGGAGACAGTGGCTGTACAGGTTTGCAGGTCATTGAACAAGCTTTAGACAGAGGTCATTCTGATAATCGATAAATGAGACAAGAACCTTATCTCATTAAGAGTCGCGTAATTCGCGGCTTTTTTGTTTTATGGGATTGTTATAAAGGGGGTCAAACCATAAAAAAGGTGTAAAGGCTTTATCCTAGAAAGAATGCCTATTAAAATTGTACCCCGATAAAAAACACAGGTACTTGTATAAAAATAAGGATGAACAAAACATGTTCATCCTTATTTTTATGTTCTCATTAAAAGACCTGTGGGGAATGTCACTTTGCGGCAAGAAGTGAATGGGGCTGTGCTGTTACCGCTAGAGAGCATGGCTTATGGTTACACGGACAAGCCGTTGGAGCGTTGGGACGCCAAAGGGAACCGCACCCAGTATGGCTACGATGCATTGGGACGGCTGGCTCAGGTTGTCCAGGCCAACGGGGATACGACCTCCTATGGCTATACCATGGCTGGGCTCTTGGGGGAGCTCACTTACGCAGATGGCAACAAGCTGTTGAAGCAATATGACGAGCGGGGGCGGCTGGTCCGCAAAACCGACCCCTTGCAGCAGGTGGAGACCTATAGTTATGATGCGAACAACAACCTGTCGAAAAAGGTGGACCGCAAAGGCCAGGCAACGATGTATGGCTATAGCAACCGCAACCGGCTTACGGCTAAGAGCAGCCCGGGCGAAACGGTAAGCTACGCCTATGACCTGGCAGGGCGCAGGATGTCGATGACAGACCTGACCGGGACGACCAGCTACGCATATAAGGCAACGACTGGCGAGCTGCAGCGGGTGACGTCCCCGGATGGGCACTACATCCAGTATGCGTATGACAGCATGGGATTGCGGACCTCGATGGTGGAGCCTTTTGGGCAAACGAGCACGTACCATTATGACAACCGCAACCGGCTGGATGGGGTGGGGCCAGCGATTGGCAATTACGATGCGACCTATACGTATAAAACCAACAACCTGCTCAGCAAGGCGGATTGCGAAACGGGAATACGAGCGAATACAGCTATGAGGGCAAGAAGCTTAACACCTTGGTACACAAAAAGGCTGACGGAGCCGTGATCAACAGCTACAGCTATGGATATGATGCGAATGCCAATATCACCAGCAAAACTGAGAATGGGGTGGCTTCTGCTTTCGGTTACGATGTATTAGACCGCATTACGAGTGCAACGGCCTATAATCAAGCCTATTCATATAACAGCCGCGGCAACCGGGCGACGATGCAAAGCGACTATGCACCGAGTATGGAAAGTGCGGAATATGCCTATGATGCTTCAGACCGCCTTACCCAAGTGCAAGAAGAAGTGGCGCTGGTCAACTACCGGTATAATGGGGATGGGCAACTGGTTGAGCGTACGGAAAATGGTGTAACCATGCGGTACTACTATGATAACGGCAACTTGGTTGCAGACGGCATCGTGGCGGCGAACGGAGCCGTATCGTTAAATGCACGATATATCCGAGGGAATGGGCTGGCAGCGCGTGCTGCGGCAGATGGGAGCCAAGCGTATTATTTGTCCAACGGGCACGGGGATATCGTGGAGCTGCGGGATGCAACAGGCAACACCCGCTTAAACAAATATGCGTATGACCTGTGGGGGAACCTGACGGAATCTAGCGAACAAGTGGCAAACCCATTCAAGTACAGCGGCGAATTTTGGGACAACAGCACGAGCTTGCAATACTTGCGGGCAAGGTGGTACGATCCAAGTGTAGGGCGGTTTATGAATCAGGATACTTATGAAGGGGATATAAATAATCCGTTGAGTTTGAATTTGTATACGTATGGGCATAACAATCCACTAAAATATAATGATCCCAGTGGGCATAATCCAGCTATAGTTGAAGCAGCTGTAATTGTGGATTCTATATTAACTAGTGCTATCGCTGGTGGTGTAGCTGGCGGATCAACTTCTTCAAAAACAGATGAATATACGGAGTCAGCTATCATAATTGCAGTTGTATTATGGTTCGGTATTACTGATAAAATAAGTTCTATCCTGAGTTCCGATAAAACGGAGTCAAACAGATTAAAGAAGGACGTGGGAAGGGAAACAATATTAAAGGTTAAATCTAAGGAAGATGCTGAAAAGATATTGAAAGAAGGGAAACCAAAATTAGAAGAAAAAGAAAGATATACTGAAGAAAAATATAAAGATGGATATGAACATCATCCTGCAGAGCCCAATGTTGGCAATAATTTGCCGCATATTAAGTGGAAAGAGTGGTCAGGGGGGAAATCCAAAGGTGCCGATGGTCATATATTCGGTTGTGGTGCAAAGATCTAATTCATGATAACGTAATTGATAATGAAGTCATGGGATGGAGCAACTTACTTTGGAAACCAAATTGGATTTATTTAAATGGAAGCAATATGAATCAGCAATCATTTTACTAACCGTGAGATGGTATTTGAAATATAGTTTAAGCTATCGAGACCTAGTAGAAATGATGAGCGAGCGGGGTTTAAAGATATCTCATACAACGATCATGAGATGGGTTCATGAGTTTGGGCCGGAAATAGACAAACGAATCCGCAGCTATTTGAAACCCTCAAACGATTCGTGGCGAACGGACGAAACCTACATTAAAGTCAAAGGTCAATGGAAGTATTTATATCGGGCAGTTGATTCTATGGGGAAAACGATTGATTTCATGTTATCTGAAAATCGGGATATGCCGGCAGCTAAGCGTTTCTTTACAAAGGCTTTGTCCTCTCCACATAATAAATTACCTCGTGTGATTACTTTGGATAAAAACCCGGCATATCCACCAGCCATACAAGAATTAATAAATGATAAGGTCTTACCAAAAGAAACCTTGATTAGACAGACAAAGTATCTAAACAACATTGTAGAGCAAGATCATCGATTCATAAAGAAAATCGCAAAACCGATGCTTGGATTCAAATCATTTCTAACTGCTGAACAGACGTTAAAGGGAATCGAAGCCATGAATATGATTAGGAAAGGGCAGGCCGAATATAATTCGTCTGTCCTCTCTGCTGTTGAATGGCTCAATAAAATATTTGGTATTGTCTCATAGTTAATTACACTTTATTAAGTAATTGCTATCTTTTTTAATTCTTGCACCACAACCACTATTTGAATTATCTAAAAAAAATTGGCTCGGTATCAGAGATTGTTCATGGTATTAACGATGTCGAAGATACGGATACATTAAGGGCGCTTCTGACATACTTTGTGCGTCAAGAAAGATTTTGTGATGGATTGTGGGCTAAGGCCGTTGAAGACAAGATATTTCTTCAGATTTTATTAAAGCTACGAGAATTAACGGATTCTGAGTAATTGAACAATGAGGATAATATTAGAGATTTAGCCTTCTCCCATTACACGGTGAAGGTTTTTTCATGCGAATATACGCTTGCTTGCGAAATGTTTAATCCCACTCCACAACTTTTACAAAACGATGTTCACATTGGTTGCAATATATCCTCGAAATTAAACTGTTCGTTGATTTCATTTCGATAGTACAATCTAGAGAATCAAGGGCTGCTAAGCATTTTTCGCAAATAATGGTTTCAAGTATGTTTGCACGCTTTTCAAGAGATATGAAGTCCCAAAGCTCCTTTTCGACAGCATCGCACCGTACCCCCTGTTCCACCCAGAAATAACCTTCATCTTTGCGTATAAAAAACTGTGGCTTCAATAAATATTCCAATGGATAAATATCATCTCTCGCTGAAATTAATCCTTTGAATAAAGCGACTGGACGTTTCTGATCGTTTTCATCGGTGTATTGATATCCAAGCTGCTCTGGTTCTACAAGCTGAACAATAACAAAAGCATCTTCCCCATCTGTCAATTTATAAATGACATTCTCCTTTTTAAATACCTCATTAGCATAATCGAACGTAACAAGATGATACTCCCTGTTTCGCCATTCAATCTTGAAAACTTTAAAAACCTGATTTTTGACAAGATCAATAAATCGATCATGATATAGCGTTAATTCGATCCCAGTTATGTAGCCATGTTCATCTATATCATTTCCAAATTGAGTGTCGTAGCCTTCTTCATAATCCTCTTCAAATGTGTGCGCCGCTATGGTCATACGATCAAGGAACGGGGATACAACTTCATCTATAACGTAGGGAATAGTGATCTGATCTGGCTGCATATGCTGGCTGATTTCGTTCTTACTCCACTCATACTCATCGAATTGATTTTCTGATACTGGCTTCAAAGAAATATAGCCCATATCAGAGTGATCACCATAGTAGCAAGTAATTTTCATATTTTTCCGCTCCTTCAAGTGTTGTGTCGTATTAGACGCATGAATAATAAAAAGGTTTCCAAATACTGAGATTAATAAACTGCGAACATATGCTTGCTGACAAGTTAGTGGCGGTTGAGTGATGTATAATGATGGAAATAATCTGTCGAATAAAGGAATTTCCAGTTGGATTGTGGAATAAGTCTAAAGGACTATATTTCCAGTAATCATTCGCAAAAAGATGATCTCTCTAGCGAAAGAAAATGTGCAGACTATATTCTTTACTATAAAACCAATTACCATAAAGATCTATTAATTAAGGTTAAACAGTATTACATCGAATTATATGAAAATAACGGATTACAAAATATATATGTACTTAATTCGATGAGGTGAGACAGATGTCAGAAATCAAAACTGTTAGGACTTCAGTAAATGGAATTGAGTATCTAAGACAGACATTGCAGCAGAAGCAACTTGTAGCTACAAAAGTATGTCTTTGGGGGATTAATCATAATAGTACAGATAAAACAACCTCTTTAAAAATCGGTAGGTATAAAAAGGTTAATGGTTCTGACAGTGTAGAGTGGATTAGTCCTAAAAGCGAAATGACACTTGATAATACTGAGTTAGAAGGTCTCTGCGAATTTTTGAACGATAATTATGAACCTTTTAGGCTAGGAATTAAATCATATGTTTCTGTCGAAAATGATGTGCAAAAGAGCTTGATGAATATCATTACTTCAAACAAGAATGAAAGAATTATTGCCGCTTTATCGGATGTCGATGTCATGTCTGATGAGATATTTGTCGGCATCCAAATGGCTAAAAGAATTAATGCACTTAACAAGTTTGAAGAGATGCTTGATAACGACTGTAGAGAAGAAGCATGGCAGAAGTGGTTTGAGATAAATTCTTGGATACTGGGAAGTGATTATGTTGAAATACTAGAGGAAAGACGTATTGATACTCATAATATAGCAGACTACCTTATGAAAGCGTTTGATGGATTTTTAGATATTATTGAGATTAAAAGAACATCATCCGATATCAATTTTTGGAGTAATACATTGGATCATGGCAACTACGTCCCATCTACTTTTCTAATCAAAGCGACTACCCAATCATTGAATTATTTATATGAGATTGAAAGAGAAGCAAATAATATTAAGACCCATGAAAGATTGAACTATACTAAAATTGTTAAGCCAAAATGTATTTTGATATTTGGTAGATCAAATGATTGGAATGAGGAACAGTTTAAGGCATATAGAATTTTGAACGCAAGTTATACAAACTTAACTATTATGACCTACGATCAAGTGTTATTTAGAGCAAAGCATATTCTTGGCGAGAATAGTAATTGAATCTAACTGAATAGGCATTTTGAGGTACAGCAAACAAGCTGAGGTGAGTATTACATGTCAAAAATAAGCTTTAATGAACTTCAATACATAGAGAAGATGCTAGAAATGGACGGAGGGTATGTGCTGAATTTCTCAAACAGCACATTCCAAAGATTTATATTTGATTCATTAGAGATAGATATTTATAAAAAATATGTTGGGTTATCAAAAGCTAAAATTCTTAGAAGAATTATAGATGAGAATGATGATGTCCCTGTTGGAAAATTGTTTTTGCAGCTTTTAGAATATAAAAAATTACACTTAGTAATCAAAGAGGATGAAAAAGAATTATTTTTCAAATGTGTAGAAATCAGTTATCGATTGATAGGGAAAAGTACATTACCGAAAGTGAAATCTGCTCCAATTGTCCAGAGGTTAAATTTTGATTTTGATGCAAGCTATAAGTCTTATACGAAAATGGTAACTAACAAAAACGCTCAAGAAAGAGGATATGAATTCGAAAAGTATTTATTTGAATTATTTATACAGAATAACTTAGAACCCCGAGAAAGTTTTAGAATTCACGGGGAACAAATTGATGGGAGTTTTTGCCTCGCTAACGAAGTTTATTTATTAGAGGCTAAATGGCAATCAACGCCAAGCAATAAAAACGATTTAGTTATTTTCAATGAAAAGGTAAGCTCTAAGTCAGCTTTTACTAGGGGCTTTTTTATTAGTCATGCTGGATATTCCCCTCATGCGGTTGAAACATTTAATTCGGGTAGGACAGTCCATATTGTCTTGATGGATGGTCAAGAATTAGCAATTATTTTAGAAAGAAAAATTGATTTTAAAACAGCTTTAGAAAAGAAAATAAGATGTTTAGCTGAAGAAGGTAATTGCTATAAGAATATCAATGAATTATTTTAGTCAGTAATCTCGGATGGGGAGGTTAATTGGTTGAGATTTGAAGAAGAATATCCATCCTTAGAATCATTTTGGAGAGCAGTAATCCTTTTCGGCAGAAACAGCGCATCATATAAGTTTTCAATGGCAAAATCGTTAATCGAATTGATACCAAGTGGTAAGTCCTTCATCACCTTGGAAGAACTAGCTGTTCCATTTTCAAACAATCTAATTCTACACTTGAAACTCAATGATAAACAAACCACTTCCCAATCGAGTACTATGCTCAATGCTTGTCGGCAATTTATTGCTGGAGAAATTACACATGAACAACTGATACAGCAAACTGTAAAATATGGATTTGTAAATGTACTGGATGCATTTCATGTTGTTAACCAGGGGGATATCCCAGTAAAATTTTTCGAGAGTGACAGGAAGGCAAAGCAAAAAGGCATTGTCATAACTGATGATTTGTTTAAACTTCATGAAACCAATCAATTCACTAATTTTAATTTGAGGTTGAAGCCAGATGGAGATTAGTTGAAACTGCATGGTCAATAGGGATTGCACCGTCACTTATACAAGTGAAATTTGAAGAAGATTCAAATCTTTTTTACATAAACAATAACCTGCGTAGGATAGATGTCACTTCAGGCCGTGATGCACTCAACGGCTATCAAAAAGGTAAATGTTTTTATTGTTTCGATGATATTACAATTAATCCTTTATCCGAAGACTTAGCGGATGTGGATCATTTTTTCCCTCATATGATTCAAAGCGAGTTGAACATCAATTTGAACGGTGTATGGAATCTTGTATTAGCTTGTAAATCTTGCAATAGAGGTGCAAATGGCAAGTTTGCCAGAGTCCTAAAGCAAGATTTCTTGATCGATTACATAAACGGAACAGTTTTATGATTGACAGCCATCATCCTCTAAGAGAAACGTTGATTAATCAAACTGGAAAAACTGAAGTAGAACGAGCGAAATTTTTAGGTGATGTTGATAGACAAGTCATAAACAAAATGATACATCGTTGGCAGCCAGGATATGAATTTGAAGCAGTATTCTAAATATAATTAAGGGGGAAATCAAGTGATAGTCTACAACAAGCTTATTCGAGATAAAATCCCGCAAATAATTGAATCTAAAGGGAAGAAAGCGGAAGTTCGAGTTATGGATTCTGATGAATATACAAAAATGCTTAATGTAAAGCTTCAAGAGGAATTGGATGAGTATAAAGAAGCAAACGATGAAAGTGATCAAATTGCGGAATTAGCTGATTTGGTGGAAGTTGTTTATGCAATTTTGGACAATAAAGGCCTTAGTATTGAGGAGTTTGAGAAGGTCAGATTAGCTAAACAGGCAGAGCGTGGTGGATTTAAGGATAAATTGTTACTGGTTAAGGTTGAATAAAAAACTGAGGTGCACGGTAAATGAATAACATCAAACCCTTTCCTGATCTTAAACCTGAAGATAGAGACAGAGAATATAGAAGATACTCAGAAGAGCTTAGAGATAAGGTCATATTTGAATTTTTATTTAATGGAAAGTCAAATAGATGGATTGATGAAGACATCTTGCTGGAAGATCCGGAATATTCTCGTGGTTGGTTTTCGATGGGGATATTGCATCATTTAGGTTTAAGGGATGCTCATAAAGGTTTTTTCAAGGAAATCAGCATTGAAGATGCCATTAATTATTTATCGGGATTAGGAAAAGACAAGTACAATTCATTTATTGTTGCTTTAAAAAGATACTCAGCAGGATCGTATGACTTATACAGTGAAAATAGTATTGAGATGTTTGTTGCGAATGAAAAATACAAAAGGTTAATAAAACAAGTTGGTAAGTCACAATATACAGACGGTGTTAGAATAGATAAAGAATTTCATGAAATATTCAATCCAATTGGTAGCGATTTCTTTGTGCCAAGGGGAAAAGCTCGAAAACTCAAGGTGCTATTTAACAATAAGATTTTTACGGCTGAATATAGATTTGAAGACCAAGAAGACAAAAATATCGTATTGCAAAGTATAAGATTTAGAAAGGAATTAAAAAGGGAATTTGCTAAGGTGTTTCCAACTCCTGTAGGTGAGTTCACTATTGAAGTTGGTTCGGATTTAAACCATTTCATTTTTAGTCATATTGCGTTAAGTATCGAAGATGATCATGATCTTGAAAACGATATGGAATATGCAGAAGGTAAAGAATATTATCGTCTACATAGGATGCGTGAACGAAAGCCAGGTGTTGTTAAGCAAGCTAAAAAGCTGTTTATAAAGAAGCATGGAAGGTTGTTTTGTGAAGCTTGCAACCTAGACTTTACAATAGCTTATGGTGAAAGAGGTAAAGATTTCATCGAAGGACATCATCGAAAACTTATATCTGAAATGAAGGAGGGAGATAAGACTAAAGCAGAGGATATAGCTATGCTCTGTAGCAATTGCCATAAGATGATACATAAGAAACCGATAATATCCGTTGAAGACTTGGCGTTGATCGTTAATGGGCATAAGCAGTTATTGACACAAATATAGCATTAATTTAGTTTAGAAAAAACATTATTTACGTGGGGTAACAAATTGAAATATATAGGACGATTTTTTAGTTTATGTTGGATGGTTATTGTGAAAGTCTATTTTTCAAGGCAGTTTTACTTTATCTTTGTGGAACTTTGCGTTGGTTATATGCTTTTGATCGGGAGCTTGTTCAGTTCTTCTTCCTTTATACAATATTGCTTATTACTTTATTGTTGTATCACAACTTACTATTTCATTGATATCATTATGTTACAAAAGAAAATAAGAAGAGAATATAATATCTCAGGGTTTAAACGGTGGGATAATACACTTGAAATTCATATAGCTAATAGATTCAATAATGCAATCGAATTTCAAAAGAATTTAATTAACACCATTGAATATTGTAAACAAAATAATTTAAAAATTGAATTTGTAACTGGTCTTTTTTCATTTGGTAGAATGGTAAGACTTTTTGGGGATTCTCTACTCCTAATAAAACCATTGGGCTTTTTTAGTCAATTGCTAATAGGTGTATCTGTCAAATCATTTGAAAAAAAGCCTAATTTCAATTCAGACCACTTACATAAAGTCGTTTTAAATCCCCAATCCATAAAAATTAAGGAGAACCAAAGAAATGGCAAGAAATATTTCAAGTTGAAATAAAGCTTAATTTGAGTTGTATGTGGAATTGCCGATCCAAGTAAGTAGTTAACTTTTACGTGTAAGGCTGAAGAAGTGTTTTGTTGAAATGTTCGAATTTTAACTTTATATAATCATATAAAGAGGTGGTATTACTTGATCTTATTTGTACAAAAATCGAGGATTCTCAACTATCCAATATTGCAAGAGTTATACATTAATTTTAAAAAAGCACTTTCCATATTTAATTTCACATCTTTTCTAAAAGCACAGTTAAAGAGCAACAACATTCCATTAAAAAATTCACAATTAGATGACTTGGCAAAATATTTAGGTTATACAATCACTAGACAGTGCGTTAAAGGAAAACCAGTTTACACAAAAGGAAGATTATGTATAGTACAAGATGTCTCATCTCATATAGGCGGAACTTGGAAAATGGCTGATTCAATAAGTAACCTACAAAGTAAATCGTCACGCATAGGTACATTTGATCCACTACTTAATTACATGGGGAAGTGATTATTATTGTTTATTCATGGAGAATTACAAAGTATGATCCTGATCAACGTGACGAGGATGGACATTATCTTCATGATGAGTGGACATCATTCTCGGATATAGGGAAGGAATTTAATGGTGAAAAGCTTGATTACTATAGTTACTTTCGTGTTGAAATGCAATATGTTAATGTAATTTTAGCATTTAAAGAATATCTTGGATTATCCCACTTGAAGGTTAAAGAATTAGAATTATATGAAGAACACTATAATTTAAAAAATCTACCTAGCCCAACGAATGAAGTTAATATTGATTATTCTTTTGCGGTTCATCCAATATATTTGAGATATTATCAGAAATTACCAACTTATATCGAAGAAGGTTTTTTGCTGAAGAGTCATACAGAGATTATGGCTGCCTGTAGTTTGATACTACGAGATGTTTTTTGGTGTAAATTAGTTGCCGATACTAAATTACAAGTACATTTTGGTTTTGATTTTTACATGTATGTTGTTAGTAGTGAAAATTGTAATCCAGTCATTGAAAAGTTTAAGGAAAGTAAAATCCTGTTTGTTGAGGAATACGAATCACCATATCTTTAAAGAGAATTAATCGATGAATCTGAAAATAGCTTAAGTGAATTGTTTGCTTATTTAATGAAATGGCTATTTTAAACGATTAGAGGTGGTTAATTTGGTATTAGGTTGGTTCAAAAAGAAGGATATAATTAGAACCAATGATGATCAGAACAAGCAACTGGACAAGTCTAATACACAAAAGAAACAATTTGACAGAATGATTGGCTTATCTGAATCAATATTTAAAAAGGCGAAAGAGCACAAAATTAATGAGGGTTATAAACATCCTATTTTGAATTATATTAAATTACTTGGGTTGAATCTACAAACGAGTTATATAACCAATCTTTTATATGAAGATGATCACGGAGCGGAAAAGAATTTCCCTGATATAACACCATGGCTTGTGTTTTTTGACTTATCAGCAAACCTTACTTCTGATGGTCGAAAAATGTTTGATTTGTTAATCAAAAAAGACAGAGATGTTGTAGTCGATTTAGTGGAGGATCTGGTTCTGCCTTGGGCATGGCATGTGGGAAGGTACGTGGATTCAATCTCTTCAATTGGTTTGTCTAGACCATGGGGAGAATGGATAGAAGATACTTCCAATCATTCTCTGAACATAGTATTGCCTATGGGAGTATGTTTTGTCGAAGGTGGGAATCATTCAATTACTTCTGGCATCTTGAACGGAAAGGGAAAATTGAAAGTAGAAAATGCTTATGACATGAGTATCATTTATGAATATGTTTATACTGATGGATTACATTACAAAAGGAAAGAAGACGATTCAATTATCTCAGAAGTTAAGTATGTAGAGTTTGCAGCAATTTTTGAAATTGGCAGAAAAATGATGAAATTAGGAATATCAAGATAAAAGGCATGTTTTAATGGTTGGCTATTCCTAATTTTATTAATAAGAGCAAATAAGGTGGAAGTCATGAATAAATCTCTTTCGATATTTGATAAATATACAGGAAAAGAAAACAATGTTACCAAATCATTGGTTGATCTGTTTCGATTTTCCGATAAAGCTTTAACAAAACTGTTTGTAATAGAGTTTCTAAAAATCGATTGTGATGACATGTATACGAAGTTAATAACAAGTTATGATGTTCAAGTAGGAGAAAAATTAATACAAAAGTTTGGGCAGGGCTATGTAATTGGAATTTCAACTAAGAAGAACAACAGATTACACGATAAGCAAAGGAATGAAAAAAAAATCAATTCCTGATGCAATGATAAGTTTTAATAGCACTGTGTTACTCATTGAAGCTAAAATAGACAATGGTAGGTTTGATCCTCAACAAATAAAAGATCATGAGAAGAAATTCGCTGATGGGGAGAATATTCAGTGTCCAAAGTATTATTATTGGGAAGATATTCACAGCTACTTTGTTGAAATAAATCAATCAGATACTTTTAGTGGCGTAACTAATTTTCTTTTAGCACAGTTTATATTACTTCTCGAAAATATGGGACTATCAAAGTCTAAAACTGTTAACTTTATTCTTGCTCATTTCATAAATCAACCTGATATTTATGAGGTAGTTGTAAAGGCGCGCTCATATCTAGAATCACTTCCTTATGTAAAACCTAATCCAGACATAAAAGATTGCTTTGGTTTTATGTTATTTAAACCGAATTCTGTTCCCACACGTAAATTTTTTTCGATATCTAAAAAAGGAATATACATATTGCATATGATGAATAGTAAACATGCTGAGGAACAGCAAATGAAAGCTAATAAACAATTTAGTGGTAACAAAAAAAAATATGTTCAAGGAGAAAAGGAAGCTCATATAAACATCAATTTAGTTTCTACTTTTGAAGAATTAAAGCCATACATTGATGTTGCCTATCAAGATAGAAAAGATGCACACTATAAAGAAAATAATCCACTTCATTATAATGATTTTAGTGTTTCCAATAAGATGACTATGAAATACTTTGGTAGATGAACAAAAAAAATTCTGGTAACAGTATTGATCTAATAAAATGCAAGATTTATTGAGTTTGCGGAGGGGGAAATCATGGGAATTAATTTCGAAGATTGGTCTACTAGAATATCCAGTCGAAGTGATTTAACTGGGAGGCTGACTCATTTAACAAAGCCTATTGATGGTGTGGACATTAAAGAAAAAACATTCGACCAAATTAATGAACTCGCAGTAGATAATCTTATTAAAATTCTCACTGAGCAAAAATTAATTGGAAGCAGCAGGAAAGGTTTCATAGTTGGAAATAATAAGGCTGTATGCTTTCAAGAAACACCGTTATACGGTTTAATTCAAAACGTTGAACATGAAAAGGCGAGAAGATTAAGAAATCCAACAGAGAAACTACGCTACTGTGGAGTAGGCTTGTCCTTCATTAAACCAATTGTGTATCACAAATATAATGGGAGACCCGTCATATATGAGAAAACTGAGGAAGCAAAAAGATTTTTACCACAAGAGCAATGGTGGCGGATTGTTGATATTGAATATGGATTTAATGAGCCTTGGAGTTGGAATATAACTGATTGGACACATGAACGTGAGTGGAGAGTTAAAGGAGATATGAGTATCGACATTGAGACAGACTATATTCATATCATTTTGTACAATCCTAATACAGTAAAATATTTTTTGGAAAAATGCCCTCCTAAATTTATTCCCCACTTAAATGGAATTACAACTTTAACAAGTATTCTAATGTGATGGTGTTAAGTAGAAGCTTCGAGAAAGGCTTTTAAGATAACTCCTAATATTTTAAACTGATAAACTATCGCTGTTACAAGCACCATAACCATGAAAGAATCGTTAATCTATAAGAAAAAGAACCGAGAGCAAATAGCCTTCGGTTTTTCTTTGTACTCAAAAATAAAAGTCTATAAAACGAAAATAAACCTATTGAAGTATAGGTTTCCATTATGATATGTTTAGTTAGTGTGACTAAAAACTGATATACCTTTATAATCCTATTTCCATTTGAGGAGGTATATTTTGTATCCATTAACCTTGTATTCCGTAGGGTTTTTACTTTTAAAGTACAAAAACTGAAAAGGAACGTAATCATATGCATAATTTACTTTTTAAATTTATCACGATTCGCGTTAAAACACAAGCGAAAATCAGCAAGTTTTGTATTTTTTATTTTTATGAAATTGGTAGATAACTAGTGTGATGTAGCAATAATCCCTTGTTCTATAAGGGTTTTGGGATAATCGTGCTTAAAAAGGTGGATATTTTTCCGAAAGTAACAAATCAAATTATATAGTGATTTATTATATTTTACTTATAATATCGGAGGTCATAACAAATTGATTACAAAACGTCAGTACCACATCTGGCAATACGATATCGATGATCTTAAAGAGCAGGATGAAAGCCTTTCACTGGAATATAATTTAGAAGCTGCTGCTCTCGCAACGGAAACTCTAATGTATTACATCCTGAACGAGAAAATCATGAAACGTCAGTATGAGTCAGCAATCGAGTATAAGAAAAATGAAGATGGCGCGCTTACGAAATCGAAAAGTGGAGCTTCAATAAAAATAAAGAAGAATGTCCTTCCCATTATGACTATTGAAACTGGTCGAGGCAGATCAAGTGAGACCAATGAAAAATTAGCAAAGCTGTTGAACGAAGGTTTTATCGCCAAATATTATTCAGAATCAGGGAAACTCACCAATACTCATAAATTTGTATTCCTGGATAATGTTCTATCAGGAAGCCAAAACAAAGAATGCCGTCAACTATTTGTTCTCGATAAATATTACGAGGAATTGAAACGTCATGTTTCCCTTGGCACGGAGCCAACAAAATGTACAGTATCTAAAAATCTGACTCGTAATGCGCTAACGACGACAGATGTATACCTATTTCCTGTTGATATGGAGAAATTAACGATTTGTATTATTCCTGATAAAGAAATACCTGTCGTTGAAGATGTGGAGATGATTCAGCCATATAGTCGTACTCCAGAGGAAGAAGCATTATATGCTGATCTCCAACAGTATCTACAATCAGAGACAACATTTAATAAAGAACGCCAGAAAATTTTAGAGAAAGTCAAAGAAAATAAGCTGGAGCTTAAGATTGCACCTGAAGACAGGGAAAAATACAAAACTGTCGGTCGCTGGGAGCAAGACGGAAGAAGAGTAAGTTTAAAAGCACTCACAGAACCAGTTTGGAAGATAATCAAGAAAGATGGTACTCATGTTCCAGTATGGACTATCGACCAAACGGAGCTATATGAGAGAAGAGATGTCCCGATTACCGAGTGGTCAACTGGATTACAGCTTACTCAAGTGAAGGCTCACCCAGTTATGGAGAACGTGTTCGATGGCATGGGCTTAGTTTCCAAAGAACTTGGTCAGAGTATGAAGGAATTCTTACAAACTGGCTTTCCTATAACTGGATATCAATTGCGATTGCCAGCCATAAAGGGATTCTTTCCATGTGTGGATTTTCGAGGTTATTTCTTTAAGCATAAAATCAGAAAAATCAAAGATATTTTTGGAGCATGGCATGATACGGACAAGATTGATATTTTAACCACGGAGTCCACTTTTAAAGCTAAATTAGAAGTTGTGGGGCTGAAGCCAGATGGTTCGGAAGATAAGCAATGGTTATTCCCTTCTATTGCCGACTACAAATCCAAACTGATTGAATATGGTTACGATGCTATTGGCATATCAAACATTGCTAAACCTATCCATGAAGACTATCGGAAATCATCGTATCAATTATTGTTGGCTCTCGATCTACATCCATGTGATGTTTTTTGTTTGTCCAATACCCTTGGTGATATGATCCACAGAACGTTAAGCATCTATCGCAAAGATGAAATTGACTGGGATGATATCCAGTATCTCGAAGCATTTCTAAACTTGGTTTATAAAGAAAATTCGGAAAATGGGATCGGTAAAAATTGCAGTGATGCGATTAAAGCGATTCACCTCAACAAAAAAATGATCTTCGAACACAAGGTGATGCAAACCATCAAGGATGTCATTGACCACAAAATCGATGAAATGTGCTTAGGGAAATTTTATCTGGAAGCCAAATACATGTACGTTACTCAAGACATATTGGCATTCTTATCCTACGCCGCGGCAGTGAATAAAGGTACTTGGGATTATAAAGGCAAAGGGTTTCTTAATTCAAAACAATGCTATAGTGGTGGAAAGAATATGGGGAAGCAATTATTTGCTAGAAATCCGATTATGTCTTTCAGCGAGATTACTAGAACTAATTTCATAGATTACAGGGGCGAAGATTCTAAATTCATTCGTCATATAGATAATATTGTACAACTCCCTCTTGGAACGGAGCCAGATCGTCTCGGGGGTGCAGACAGAGATGGCGATGAATTGCTTGTACTCTCAACGGAGAGGAATTTTGCAGATACCAGAATCGAATATCTTGAGCAATATAATTTTGTGTTGAATAACGAAAAAAGTGAGAAGCACGGCAAAAATCTACTCGCAGAATTGAATGCAAATATCCAGAAGCATTTCAAAGAACGATTTTCCTTGCAATCCAAAGTAACCCTTCAGGATTATATTGTTGACTCTGCTGTTCAAGTTAATGATGCCGATAAAGCTACTGCTGAATCGGAGGTATGGACGAAACAAAATATAATCGACTTTATTATCCGTTCCGAAGATAAAACAGGCAAAATAACGGATATGAATACGACCATCGAAAATATAGCCAATGCTGAAAGGAACTTAAAAAAATATAAACTGCCGATCACGATCATGAAGTATTTACAGGGACTCTGTATTGATGCATCTAAATCTGGCTTGTTCGATCAAGTGGTTATCCCAGATGTGATTGAGTATCAATTTGGCAAATGGAAACCGCAGTTCATGAAATTTAAGGATGGTGTTGAGTACAACAAGGATAAGAAACATACTTCTGCATTGGACGATTTTTCTATCGTGATGGAAAGATTCAAGGTGTATGTAAATCGAATCATGATTGAAAAAACGGATAGTAAGATCCAGAAGCATAAGTTCCAAAATATTTATCAGTACTACCAAAATCCCAACCTGGATACGGCTATTATCGAACATACTATCGCAGCCCTAAAGGGCACCTATTCTACTTTCCTGCAAAAGAATAGAATTCTAACAAAGCAAAAGCTGAGCCTAAATAGGTATTCCTCGGATGATAGGTATAAGCGATTGCGGAAAGAAATGGATGAGAAATTCGCAGAGTTGTTTAAGGAAACAAAGGAGCAAGCAGAGGGAATCTGTAATTGTCCTTCTCTACTCGCTTCAGCTACCGTCAGAATGACTTACGTGGATTCAAAAGCGAAAAATGATAACACAAATTACTCTTTTTGTTGGGTTGTAGCTAGCGAAGGCATATTGCAAAATATCCAACTCAATTATGAAGATCGGGATAAAGTATACATCCAGTTAACAGATATTGCTGATCATAAAGCTTTTGAATGGCTCGGTGAGCATTACACTTCTGTAACTAAACACGAAGCCTATACGCTTGAATTTCCAGAAGGTAAAGATATGAGCATACCTGAAGAGTATCTTAAGAAATCGGATGCCCTATTGAAAAATCTGATTGATTACGAAGTTACATTGCTTAATGGCGATAAGAAAACTACTTGGAGTCCTGATGAAGTGAAGGAGATCATATTGGGGCAGACGTACACGCTGTTTGATGACCGTGGTTGGCTGGGAGTCGCAGAAGGACTCAGCATAGCGCGAAAAGAAGGGGATGACATGCTGGATAACTATATGGGAAAGGAAATAACCATTAAGAAAATAGTGAAGACGACTAAAGGTTCCATTAAATGTCTGGTCGATATTAAAGGTTAATTGGATTGGCCTTGTCAGGCAGTAGAGCGGAATGTGGCAGGTTGTAGTATACTTTCGCATTCTGATAACTTTTAATATTGGAGGTCAAAATGGAAAATAAAACAATTGTCATTACTCAATCTCGGATGGCAGGATGGTTGATGTTTAATGGATTCGGAAAAGTAAATGAACGCTTAGATTTGAAAGATCAGAATCGTGTCATTTATATATTTAATGAATCCACTCAATTACGAGAAACAATGGGCAAATATAACCAGTTCAAAGCGAACTTGGTTTAGATATGGACGGTGATCACAACGTATGGAGCAACCAATAAAAAAGAAGGTTTATAACAATATCGTATATGGAAATGGTTATACAGATGGACGGTATTCAGAATCTCTGTTTAATTTGGATATCGATTCTTACAAAATAGATGATCTGATTCACGAAGATGATAGAACAGCTCGATTGGCGTCAGATATCTCAACTCACTTCGTTTCCACATTTCAAAATATGTACCAGAAAGAAGTGTCGGACAAACAACAGCAGTTTTCCCTAGATTGTGCGAGGCTCATTTTCAGCGATTTGAAATTTCCTAATCAGACAGTAGTTATCCCTGCAAAAGCTGGATTTGGCAAGTCGACACTGATTCAATCCATCCTAGAAACGGTCATTGGAAAAATAGGTGCATTTCATGAAAACGAAAAAGAAATCGATATGGGTATGATTATTGTTAGTGACCGAATTGAAGATCTGAAAAAAATTCAATCGAAAATTCGAGAGGAATTTGGTTGCCACGATGATTTCAAACAAACGGATTGGGTTTATGTTATGGAAGGTTGGAACAAAGAAAATTGCTTAAATGGTGTTTCTGAGTATTATCAAGGATGCTGCACGACTCGTAACTGCCCTTTTTATCAAGATTGCTGGGTATTTAAGCAACGATTTGAGCAAAATGACAGCCCAATTGTAGCCATGAGTAATGAGCGCTTTTCATATTACCGAGCTGAAAGAATGAGTCAATTTTATACCTACAATGCATACAAGGGAGTACTTCCTCGAAAAGTAATTATTATTGATGAGAAGCCTGTCCTTGAGAAGCAGCTTAATGTTGATGAAACGTTGCTGTTGAAGCTCTCTCAAGCTGTTAATGAAATGCGTATAGCTGATCTCGCTGAAGAACGAGATAATAAAATGTATATGAAAGATGCTTTGCACCAAGTCGGTGGAAGAATTTTAGGTTTGCAAAAGCAATATAAAGATTATCGCAGCAGGATTGTATTTAATAATGAGGATATATTTGACGATAAATTTCTGCAACTATTTTCGCGCTACTTCAGATATCAATTTTCGGAGGAACTGGCTGCTATCCAGATTCTGTTTAAGTCTGGAGGATTATTCTGTAATACAACTAATTCTGTTTATTTTAAATCGATCTTTCCGAAAGAGGAATTTCGAATTGAGAATTTCAGAACGTACATCTTTGATGCTACAGGAGAAGGAGATCCCAGCTATACAGATGAATTTATCCATTTTAATATTGATGATTATAAAGAGTATACGAATCTGACGTTTTATATCGTGAGCGAAAACATGAGTAGAAATTCCATTGAAAAATCGAAGTCCAAATTGAAAGTTGCAGCAGATTGGATTCATAAAACTTTTAAAGAACTTACTTATGTTGTTTCATATAAAATGTGTGGAAAAATGAATGCTAATCAGCAACTTACCAGACTTTTAAAAAAGAATACATGTGTTGTGCTGGATAAAGATAAGAATGGAAAAAATATAGTGCCTTATTTCGGCAATACGAAAGGCAAAAATCTATTCCAGCATTGTCGAAAAATGGTTCAGGTTGGCTGGAATCGACTTCCATCGGATGAAACTGTAGCTGCATTTATGTATACATTTATAAAATTAGAAGAATTGCGTCAACTCAATGAATCGGATATGAAGAAAGTCCAAGGTTACATTCAATTCGATTGGATAAATAGTAAGTTCGGTCATGACAATATCAATATATTCGAACTGCGAAGGTTAATGGTCGATCTGGAGCAAGAAGTATTTCGTACAAAGGTTAGAGATTTTAGTTCTAACGAGCCAGTGAGTATTTATTTGTTCGGGGGAGATTATCGTTTAAAAGAAATGATTGCTCAAAGATTTAAGGGATGTAGGTTTGAAGTTGAGGCGATTCCAGAATTTGATTTGGAAAAGTATCATCAGAATGGTATCGATAAACAGGAAAAACTTTTATATAAATTTATTAGTGAAGATTGGGATGCTCAACCTGTTCCTATTAAACAAATTCGTGAGAAATTAGAAATAACGGAGTCATATTGGAGTAGGCTCATTAAAAAGGAAAATATTCAAAAATTAATTGGCGATAAACAAATAAAAATCTCCCGAATAAAGGGTAGAGGTGGGGACTCTTATATGTACTGTTTATTGGTCAATTAAAACAGGATCTCAACTTGCACACTTTCTTATAATAATATATATAGGGAACAGTGCAAGTTGAGAAAGTAATAAAATGAAACGAAAAGAGCCATAGGATACTTTCCTAAAGGCTCTTCTTTGTGGGTGCTTCCCAACAGATATAAATATATCACAAGGATTGTAATTTGTAAATAAAAGGGAGATTACTATGACGTGAAATATTGAACTGATTGATCATATCTGGATGGATTGGAGAATGTTCAAAAAACAATTGAACGAATAGTTGATAAACTGAATATCATTTCTGATTCTAATTCAAAGTAATAATCTTAATTATATGTGTTAATATGATCGGGCTTGTCAGCCCGTAGATAGGCAATTGTGTGATGAAAAAAAATTGTTTATTTAGATGTTGCCAATTTATAACTGTAATTATCGGAGCCGTGTCGTATGGTTCATTTAATTCGTAACATAGTAAAGGGTAATTAACAGCCAAATGAAATTATGGGAGTTGAGAATAAATGCAATGGTACACCGACTTGAAGTTTTGGGCTTTTCGGATGCAATATGAGCAAGTTGAATGGCGATTCAAATTGCCTAAATTTTAAATAGCTTAGTAATCTATACGAGAACTCTGGCTACAAGCTAGGGTTCTTTTTGTCTTATACAGAAAAGGGGAATGTAAATTGGAATTTATAAAATTGAAAATTGATCAACTGGTTCATGCTGAATATAATCCGAGGAAGGATTTGAAAGCTGGCGATCCAGAGTTTGAGAAAATTAAGAATAGTATCAATGAGTTTGGATATGTTGAACCCATTATTTGCAATAGTGATTACACTATCGTTGGAGGTCATCAGAGAGCAAAAGTATTGAAGGCACTTGGATACGATGAAGTAGATTGTGTGATTATCGATGTGGATAAAACGAAAGAGAAGGCTTTGAACATTGCGTTAAATAAAATTACAGGTGAATGGGATTTTGATGCGTTGGCTGGATTATTGGAGGAGTTGAAAGCAGACGATTACAATATCGAGTTAACTGGATTCGATTTCTCGGAAGCGGAGAAGTTGTTTGATGAGTTACATAAAGATAATGAGCCGGATGAGGATGAATTCGATGTTGACCAAGCACTGTCGGAGAATCCAATTACTCAAAAAGGTGATATTTGGTTATTAGGTAAGCACAGGTTGATGTGTGGGGATAGTTGTGATGAGAAGAATATGGCAACGTTAATGTTTGGTAAAAAAGCCAGGTTAATTGTCACCGATCCCCCCTACAATGTAGCTTACGTTGGAAAGACAAAGGATGCTTTAACTATTCAAAATGATAAGATGGATGATGAGCAATTTTATGAATTTCTGTTGGCTGCCTATACTCGAATGTATGAAGTGGCAGATGATGGAGCCAGCATATATGTGTTCCACGCGGATAGTGAAGGTTTGAATTTTAGGAAGGCTCATAAGGAATCAGGCTTTAAGTTATCACAATGTTGTATATGGGCTAAGCAAGCAATGGTTATGGGAAGGCAGGATTATCATTGGCAGCATGAACCGATATTGGTGGGTTGGAAGCCGACTGCAGGACACTATTGGAATAGTGATCGGAAGCAAACAACACTATGGCAATTTGATCGACCATTTCGGAATGAATTGCATCCGACTATGAAAGCTATTCCGCTTATAAGTTACCCAATTAAAAACTCGAGTAAGATTGGTGAAATAGTATTGGATTCGTTTGGAGGTTCAGGTAGTACATTGATTGCTTGCGAAGAAACGGATCGGATTTGCTATACGATGGAGTTGGATGAGAAATATGCAGATGTAATTGTCAATCGATATATTGAGCGTGTTGGTAGCGATGATGGAGTGTATTTGATACGGGATGGGAAGATGATTATGTATCAAGATATAGTTGCTGAGTCGGATAGGTCAGAGGTATCATGTGCTGACTAAACCAAAAGGATGATAAGCAAGAGGACAAATAGTTATGGAAGTAAAATAGGACTGAGTAACCAACCTTTTCTGGGTTTTGTGCAGGAAATATCTACCTTTATGTTGAATATATATAAATTAGTTTACTCAACGAATCTCGAACCATTATTCAACAGACAGTATAGTTGTAGTTGAATCAAACCGAATTATACTCTAAATAAAATTAATTGCCGTACATAACACAATTAATAAAGGGGGTCATTATTATGACGCAAAATGAAATACTACAAATCCTCATTTCTAAAGTGCTATCAAAACATGCAAATAGAAGGATTCACATTAATGGTGCATGGGGCATCGGCAAGTCATTTTTATGGGAACAATTTGAAAAGAAAGCAAGACAAAAAAAATATAAAACGATATATATATCTTTATTTGGCGCTGACTCAACTGAAATTTTATTACAAAAGATAAAAACCGAATATATACTTACAGAATCTATAGCGGATTCTTCAATTTTGAAAAAAACTGTAAATGGTATTTTTGATAATAAAGCGTTAAAACAATCGCATCCGCCTTGTCTACGAAGTACATAGGTATGTCTTTTGATCCAATTTCAATGATACCTCTTAGATTAGGCGTAGATTATATTGTATGTTTTGATGATTTAGAAAGAATTTCAAAGAAATTAGAAATGGAAGAAATTCTCGGATTAATAGAAAGTATTGCATTAAAATCAAATGTTTTGATTATAGCTAATGATGAACATATAAGAGAAAATGAAAAGTTTCGTACCTTTAAAGAAAAAGTAATTGATCTTTCTTATACATTAAGTGATATTGACATGGAAACAGTCTCAAATATAGTTGAAAGCAATCTTAATCAGCCAAGTCTTAGAAATTCCGTAATTCAATTTTTCATGTCGCAACAAGCAACAAATCTCAGAACGCTAACAAAGATGATAAACTTCGTTAACGAGGTATCTACTGTAATCGATATAGATGAGAGAATCAGTAATTTATGTTGTGCGATTGCAGCAGAAGATGTGCTTGGAACTAACTTGGAGGAACTTTCTAAGTTTTCTTTCGGGGATAAGAATTCGATTTATTTCAAATATACTTTAAGTTATGAACTTCAAAGTGTCATAACGGAAATAATCTATTTTTATAAATTTAATAAAATGGATAAGAAAATAATTAAGAGTTTTCTTTCACCAGAATTGCGGGAAAACCAAATACTTCTCCATGACTTACAGAAAGCTTGGTTATTTAATGAAGACTTTATTAAGGATTCTTTCAATAATGTAAAGAAACAATTAGGAATAAAAAACTACATATTTTTCGAGACTTGTGAAATTTTGATTCAAATTGTCTTCTATTTAAGATTTTATAACGAAAAATTATCTTTAAATTTAGGATTTCAAGAAATAGAGGAATCAGCAAAAAACGCGATATCTTATCTGGTTGATGTCGATAGGGATATAGATAAGTTGTTAACGCTGGAGATATTTAGAATTCACTTCGCTGAGCACCCTAATTATGCGGAAAATTTATTAGAACACTATAAACAATCAATTATTCATCAGAAGTCTAAAACTGACATTGAAAAATTCTTTGATTTATATAATCAAAAAAAGTACAAAGAATGTCAGCAAGTAATTAAATCGAATCCAATAATAATATCACACATAATATCATCTTTAGAAGCAATAATACATTCTAATTGTGACTATGATTATTTATTTCTAGTAACCGCTGTAATTACGTATTCCAAATTGGATCAAAATACAAAGGATATAGTAAAGGATAAAATGAATGAATTAAAAAATTTGGTCACCGACAAATTAATCCAATCAAGAATAGAGATGATAATGAAAAATTCATAATTCCCTAGAAACAAGTAAATGTGAAATAGTGAAACCATAAAACGTCTGTGCTTTTTTTCTGCATAGGCTTATTTGTGTTGGAGGTGATGTAATATATGAGTAAGAACGATGAAAAGCTTAAGAAAAACAAGCCAAAGATACTAACCAAATATGATCAATTCGTTGTCCCTCGACTTAGAGATATTCCAGTATGGGTACGTGAAGGATTAACAGATGATGAGATTGCTAAACGATTAAATATTCATATTTGGACGTTAGGCGATTATCGGCGTAAACATCCGAAATTTGCTGAAGCCTTAGAACGACCAACCAAATGGGAAACGCATGTATATCCACGTTTGGCTGAAATTCAGCAGTGGTTCCAAGAAGGTGTAGACAGTGGTGTAATTGTTAAGAATCTCGGTATAGCTCCTGCTACTTGGTATGAGTATATTGATAAGCATCCGATGCTCGCTGAATTAGTTAAATGGAGCAAGTCTGTTATTATATCTCACGTGGAAACTTCACTTTTGAAAGCTGCTACTGGTTATGAATATGAAGAAATCAAAACTATCATCGAAGAGGACAAAAATGGAAAAAAGAAAACTAGAATCGAAAAGGTTAAACGCCATCAACCGCCTAATCCAACAGCGATGATATTCTATTTAAAGAATCGTGCTCCAAACGAATGGAATGACCGCCGCGAGATCATAATCGATACGAAAGCTGCTGAATTGGAACGTAAGCAATTATTTCTACAAATGATAGATGCAGATGCAATAGAAGCGGAATATGAGGCTATCGAGGAGTCCAACTATACTGAGGAAGGCTTTGAAGAGCCGGATGCATAATGTTATGTCGTCAGTTATTCGATAGATAAACGCCTCATTTCGCGCTAATATTGGCTAAAATCGGCTATAAATCAGGCATTAATCCAACATAAGAAATGTTATGGATTCAGTTTACTTTCTCCCCCACCAACGGTATGATGTGACACAAGCGAAGGGTGGGGGCAATATGCCGTATTTACAGGGGTTTGAGGCGCATTTACGCAGTAAGGACAGAAGCGAGAACACGATTTCCTGCTACTTGAGGGATACGATAGCCTTCATAGCTTGGTATCGGGATAAGACGGATTATGGGTTGGATAAGCTGATCGAACTGGATGGTGTAGAGTACAAGAAAATCCTTCAACGAAGCGATCAAGCGATACTAACGATCAACCGAAAGATAGCCAGCATGAACGTATTCTGCCGCTGGATGCTCAAACAAGGCTATATCAAGGAAGAGATACACGTTGAAGCGGTCAGGAATAAGGATGTCCGGCAATATAGAGGCTTAGAGGATACGGATTTGTGGAAGCTACGGAATGAGATTCACCGACACGGCAACCGAATGCACATTTGTATGATCGAACTGTTGATCGGAACAGGCATCAGGGTAAGCGAATTAGTAGGAATCAGGCTAAAAGATATAGACATGAGCGAACGTAAAGGGTTATTACGGATACTAGGTAAAGGGAATGCCCAACGAACGCTTCCTATTAATAAGGATGTACGCAAAGCACTCACTCGATACTTGGAAAATAGGCTGAAAAGCGAGTCAGAATATTTATTTATAGGACAAAGAGGGGCATTTGAACGGAATGCGGTCAACTTGATATTGAATAAGTATGGTGATCGGGTAAATGTGAAAGTGACTCCCCATATGCTCCGGCACACGCTGGGATACAGGCTGGTCAAAACGACTCCGCTAACGACTATACAGCAAATACTCGGACACGATCACGTATCGACTACGAATATATACACATTGACAACCGAGAAGGATATGGAAATGGCATTGGCGAATATAGAGTGGTGAGCAACCACTCTTTTTGTTGTGTATAGGAGGGGTTCTTCTATTGTGGAAAGATGGAGCCGCCAGCAAGCGGAGCGGAAATTTTTGTGATGATTTTACGGTGAAGTAATTCAACTAACGGGCAGTTATCTTGCAACGCTGAGGACTCCTACGTATTTGGATAAATATTCAATTGGGATTCACAATTGTTTGAGATTTTGAATCATCACGGCCGATATAATTAGGTGATCATAACACTATATTCTAATCTTTCTTTTCATACTAATTAATCTTCTTGTCAAATTTTTGCAGTTTAGTTAAAATGAAATTACGTATGAACGGAGGTCAAACATGTCACAATATGAAATTTATTTAGAGGAATCTCTAGCAAGATTGAAGGATTTTGTTAAAGAAATGAATAGTAGACCGATTTTGTTTGTCGGTTCTGGTTTTTCACGGCGATACATAAACGCTCCAAGTTGGTCGGAACTATTAGAAATACTTATTAAGAATAATCCTGAAATTAAAAAGCCTCTTTTATATTTCATTCAAGAACATACTGGCGATTATGCCAAAATTGCTTCAGATCTTGTGGAGTATTATCGTGACTACGCATGGGATAACAGTGAAAACACAGATTTATTCCCACCATTTCTCTTCAATTCTCCCACCAAGAGCATATATTTAAAATATAAAATTACTGAAATAATTCAACAGTTCATGACATCATTTAATATTGAAACAAATGAAAAAAGAGATGAACTTGAATTATTAAGTAGATTGAATCCACAGGCATTCATTACCACAAACTACGATAATTTGTTAGAGGTACTATTCCCAAAATATACGCCTATCGTTGGACAACAAATAATTTACCAAAAAAAATCAACAGATATTGGTCATATATTAAAAATTCACGGTACAGTGGAGGAACCGAATAGTATCGTAATTGAGAAACAAGACTATGATAACTTTTTCAACGATCAGATATACTTAATTGCAAAACTCCTAACTTACTTCATAGAACATCCAATCGTTTTTATTGGATATAGTTTAAGTGACGAAAACGTTAAATCAATTCTCCTCAACGTTAAAAAAATATTAAATGCTGAATCTGAAGCTTTCATTCCGAATATGTGGTTTATTTCCTGGAATAAAGATATTGATCCAACTTCATCACCTCAACTTGATAAATCGATCTCTGTCGGAAATGGAGAATCTGTAAGGGTAAATTACATTGAAGTGAGTTCATATGAAAAAATATATGAAGCATTGTACCAAGATTCAGTGGATATTGAATTATTAAAGCAATTTGAAGAGACTGTATATAATGTTGTTAAAAGTGACACGATAACCAATCTAGAGGTTGATATCGCTAGCTTACGAGGATTAGCTGATCGAACACAGTTCATACGTGAGTTTATTCATTCAGCACAACCTATTGAGAAGCCTGTTGGAAGAACATTGATCACTCTTGCTCATATTACAGATCCCAACCAATTGGCGACTCAGTGGCCCATGACACCTACTGATCTTAGTCAACGATTGAGGCCGATAGAGCGAGGATACCGTAGACAGCAAGCTTGGTACTATGGGTTTTCTCTAATTCAACAAGTCAAGAGGCAAACTGGCATTGATATGAAAGCCACCAATAATGATTATCATGTGAGTATGAATGGAGTTCCTAGATATTCATTGAAAATGGTGGAGTTATTAACAGATGTCATGAACAATAATCCTTATACAATTTCTATTAATGGAAAAGAATATTCATATCCAAAGGCCGAGAATTAATATTTCGGATTTTCTTCACTGAACTAATGGGACACGATAGTTAAGGATTATGATACATAGAAATATTAGAAAGGAGCCAGTACAATTGAAACCATAAACCAAGATCAACAACGCCAAACTGAACTACTCAAGCAATACATGGAGAAGCACTTCAAACCACCTAAAATGAAGCAACTAATCGAAACCTTTTCCTTCTCAGAGCTTCGCAAACTAATCGGAGAAATGGATATCGAATTCTTTGCTCTCTGCTATTTTCCTAAATACTTTGACCGACAATTCGGTCAATTCCATCGTCAACTATTCGCAGAGTTAAAACATATGCTGTCCAATACAGGACTGATTACAGCTTTCGGACTCCCTCGGGAACACGGAAAGTCAACAATCAGTTCTTTTTTATTTCCGTTGTATGCGACTCTTTATGATAAATCTCAGTTTACACTCATTATATCGGCAACAGAAATTATTGCCTTGCCATTTTTAGATATGATCAAGGATGAGCTTGAGACGAACACGATGCTGATTGAAGATTTCGGCATTCGCAAAGGTAGCAGATGGAACAATAATGAAATTCATCTCAAGAGTAAAAGTGGATTGGATTCCTGCATTATGATTCGTGGAGTTGACGGTTCCCTTCGAGGCATCCACTATAAACATCATCGCCCAACACTGGTTCTACTCGATGACTTGCTCAAGGATGATACAGCCAAATCTGAAACCAAACGTGATCAGATTAAAAGTACCTTCACGGATGTAGTTTTGCCAATTGGAACGCGAGATACGAATATTCTCATCTGCGGTACAATTTTAAATGAAGAAGATATCATGGCTGATTTACTTAAAGGTAAAATACCAGGAGTCAGAAGTATAAGGAAGGCAGCAGTCATTCATTTTTCGGATCGAGATGAATTATGGGCAGATTGGGAAATCCAATATAATAATTTGCAGGACGAGGACAGGATCAACACAGCCTTGTCTTTTTTTTGTGCCCATAAAGATGAGATGCTAGAAGGAACAGAAATATTGTGGAGTGAATATTTAGATTACTATTATCTCATGTGTAAGAAGCAAGCGATGGGTGAGAAGTCATTTTATAAGGAGCTTCAGAATGATCCACGCTCAACTGATGATTACATATTCCAGAACATCATGTATTGGGATCGATTGCCTGAGTTTGAAGAGATGGAAATCGCCATGTATATTGATCCAGCAATTAAAGCTGGGAAGAAGAATGACTACTCCGCTATTTCAATTATTGGTCAGCATCGTAAAACGAAACAGCTTTATGTGATTGACGGAAATATATATAAATTGCTGCCTGATGATTTGTTCCAAGTGGCTGTTGAAAAGTTGACCACCTATCCCGTTGATAAGATTGGATTTGAAACCGTTCAAGCACAAAGTTATATGAAACAGAAGTTTGAGGAGGAATTATGGAAGGCTAGGAAGTTTACTCCTGTTGAAAGTATTAATAGTCGAGGGCAGAAACATGAACGGATCATTAGTTTGGAGCCGGATGTAAAGAAAGGACATATTCTGTTCAATTCAGCAAATATCAGATACAATAACCAAATAAAGGATTATAATCGAAACTGTAAATATGATGATGCTCCCGATAGTTTATATGGTGCTGTTCAATTGATTCAGTCTGTTAAGAGTCTCAAGTTTTATGATCGCAGTTTGTTATTTTAAAGGTACAGTTAAAACTCAATGTTTATTTTATCCCATTTGATTAAGCTAACGGGAGTTTAATTCCATAAGAAGGAATATTATTGTTCTATATAGAATTAAGAAAAAAGGATAATGAGTTTAGGGGAAGTAGTGTGTTTAAAGACTTTAATAACAAGCGTTATTGGATATTTTTATTTCCATTTTTCGAAGGATTGAGCTGCGGATATTAAAAGTCGGTAGTTGAACCGGCAAGATAGATAAAAGGAGTTGTTAGAATGGAAATTGTTCAAATATCCTTTAACATACCTGATGAAATTATGACGAAGATTTCTACAGGAGAGAATAAAATATTTGGTGTCGAGGTTCGTAATAACAAATCGCAAGTTGTAAAAGTTCTTAGACCTGTCAGCAAGTTAGAGACTACTTTATACTATGGCTGGAAGTATAGGGATACCCTATTTATGGTGAGCAAATTAGGTATGGCAGGTGTAAAAAGTTATATTAAATCTAAGAAAAAACAAGAGCCTGATGTTGCTGTAAAATTTAGAGAAGCTCTAAAGGTCTACCTAAACGCTGTGCGCAAGGGTGTTCTTACAATGGAGATAATTTCAGATGTGATGGAACATTTGGGTGAACTGAAAATGCAACCTAATTTTAAAAAAATAAACATTGCACTTTCAATGGAGGAGTTGGATGTGCTTTTAAATCGAATGTTTGAATATACAAAAGAACTTGCAGCAAATAATGCGATTGAACTGACCAGTCTAGAGAAAGAAACACCTTCGCAATCTGTGAATCCAGTTATTAATCTGCAACGTTGTCTTGAAACACAAAAACGCATTTTTGAACTGGCTTCTTAGATAATTGCAAGATTTAGGATGCCACCTTATGGAACAATTATGACTATAGTTACTTTAATTAATGAATTGGGATATTTGAGTTTATTGTTTTATTTTGAAGTTATTCAACTAACGGATACGAATAAGCAACTGCCTTTTTAAGGGCAGTTTTTTTTGTGCAAAAATCAACGAAACAATAACAAAGTCATTTTGAAAGGAAGAGATGGTATGCAAATTAACGAACTAATTACTATTGAATGTCTAAAGGAACTCGATCAAGCAGCATTAACCAAGCAAATATACTCCAACTATTACAATGGAGATCACGCCATTCTCAAGGATTATGCCATGCAAGAGAGCCGAAGCAATCGAAAACTGATATTCAATTTTCCGCGTAAGTTTGTAGATAATGAGGTGGGCTACATACTCGGCAAGCCAGTAAATTACGTTTCTAAATCGGATAATGATGAAGTCGTACATAAGCTTGATCTAAACATGAGCCATTGGGAAAAGGAACACAATATTAATCTTCGGAAGCAGAGTGAAATTTTCGGTGAGAGTTATGAACTGAATTATCTGGATTCAGATGGACAATTCGCTTCAACCGTATTAACTCCGCTTAATGCTTATGTGTTGGAGGATGGTACAGCAGATCGAAATGTACTGATAGCCATCCACAAGTATACAAGGAGATTTGATGATAAGGTGTATCTGGATGTTTATACCGACAATGAAATCCTGCATTATGAATTAATAGGCGATAAAAAGAACAGTCAGAGTAAACAGAGTAAATCCCCTGATCTCCAATATATCGGTAAACACGATCACATCTTTGGAAGAGTCCCTGTCATTTCTTGCCCAGCTAATACGGAGCGGAAATGCGGCTTCCAAGATGTGATTTCTTTGTTTGATGCTTATAATGCACTCAACTCAGATTTGGTTAATGAAATTGCCGATCATCGTAATTCTTATCTGGTCATTGAGAACGCCAAGTTAGAAGAAGAGGATTTACTTAAAATGAAGAAGATGGGCATTATCCAAGTTCCAGTTGGCGGTAAAGTAACATGGCTGATCAAGGAGATCAACGATTCGTTTGTGAAAAATGAACTGGATAATCTCGAACATAAAATTTATGACATGATGGATCAGGTCAATTTCAATCAAAATTGGGCATCGAATACATCCTCGTTAGCGTTGAGAAATAAACTGTTGAATTTAGAAAATAGAGTCGCTATCCGGGAAGCCATGATGGAGAAAGTCATCAAGGACAGGCTTCGGAATTTCTTTATCTATCTTCAGAAAAAAGAAGGTGTTCAATATGATTATAGGGATATCGCTGTTAAATTCACGAGAAATTTGCCGACAGATTTGGTGGGATTGGCTGATGTCATCGTGAAGCTGAAGGATATTGTTTCGCATGAATCATTGCTTGCCTTATTGCCGTTTGTTGAAAATCCGAAGCTTGAACATAATAAGTTTCATACTGAAAGACAACGATTTATGGAATCGACTGGAGCTTCGACACATGCAGAATAAAAACAAAATCAAACAACTCGTCAAAAACAATTGTGCTTCTTATCTCGGTGATAGGCATGGCATCTCGAATTATTGTTGCTGGAAAGATGGTTTATGTGTATTTTTTGATCAGGACAATCCTCTCCCAAGCTGTCGGTATTTTGAAAATGGAGTTTTGCCATCAGATGAGAAGCTGGAGCGTGATTATAAGCTGGAACGTAATATGCATGTCGATAGACAGATAGCGAAGCCAAAAGTAAATTGTAAGAAATGTGGAACTACATTCGAGGCGAATTCTAATAGGCAATCTTATTGTGAAAAATGTACTGAAAAGAATAAGAAGGAAAGGGCAAAATTACGGATGCGGAAGATGAGACTAAAACAGGCTTAATGTTACGCCTTAGAGGGTTTAAAATGCTATATAAATCAAAGGTTTATAGTAGGCAAAAATGAGGGGGTCTTGTGATAAGTCGTTTACCCCATTTTTTTGTTTTAAGCAGCGTAACATCATTGTCCTGAGCAAGACATTAAACTGCTACAAAAATACATAGAAATGCGTGTTCGGTTCAGACGAGTCGAATGGGCATCAAAGGAGATTAATGAATATGGATTTGGAACAATTGAAACAATTTATCGAAGCAAATGGCACGAAAGAGGAAGTGAAAGCATATCTTCAGGGCTTGAATCCAATCAACGTTGAAGGTATGGAGCAATTCATTCAATCCGACAAGGAAGCCAAGAGTTGGTTCGATAGCACAGTAGATAAACGAACCACTAAATCGCTAGAGACTTGGAAAGCCAATCAACTTGAAGGATTGCTGGAAGCTGAAATTAAGAAACGTTTCCCAGCGAAGGATGAGAAAGAAACCGAGATGGAGAAGCTTCGTGCCGAAGTGGAGAATATGAAACTGGAGAAGCAGCGCGAACGATTAACCAGCCAAGCCATCAAAATAGCCAGTGAAAAGAAACTTCCACTACAGTTAGTGGATTTTTTTATTGGTGCAGATGAGTCTACAACGACAGCCAATCTGAATGCGTTTGAACAGTCGCTTCAATTGGCGGTTCAGCAGCAAGTCGAGCAGCGTCTTAAAGGGAATGGCTATACTCCCCCTGCTGATTCTACAGGTAAAACTTTCACGCTGGATGCGATTAAAGGCATGTCGTCCGATGAAATCAACAAGAATTGGGATCAAGTCAAACTGGTATTACAAAACAAATAATAAAAAATGAAAAGGACAAGGTGAATAATTATGGCAGTAACAAATTTTATTCCTGCAATATGGAGCGCACGTTTAAATGAGAGTTTTAAGAAGAATCTGGTTTATGGGAATGTGGTCAATACCGATTATGAAGGTGAAATTAAAGGGCAAGGATCAACGGTGAAGATTAACTCCATAGGCGCAGTAACCATTGGTACATATGATAAGGCAGCAGGAATCGGCAATCCACAGGAATTGGATTCTGCACAGAAGACGCTAACCATCGACCAAGCGAAGTTTTATAACTTTACCGTTGATGATGTCGATGTAGCGCAAGCCAATGTAGATTTGCTTAGTGGAGGCATCGTGGAAGCATCTTATGGTTTGGCTAATGTGGTGGATCAATATATTGCTGGCTTTTATACCGAAGTGAAAGCAGAAAATGTGATTGGTACGGCTGCAACACCTGTTGTTCCAACTTCTTCTACAGCCTATGATTACCTTGTAGATTTGGGTGTCATTTTGGATGAAAATGATGTGCCTGAAGGGGATCGTTTTGTTGTTGTCCCAGCTTGGTACTACGGTTTGTTGGTGAAAGATCCACGTTATACGAAGGATGCGAATGTGATGCGGACAGGTTTTGTTGGCAGTATCGATAACATGTCGGTATACAAGTCGAATAACGTGCCAAATACAGCCGGAGCCAAATATAAAATTATTGCTGGTCACAAAAGCGCGATCTCCTTTGCTGGTCAAGTGGACTCAGTGGAAGCTTATCGTCCAGAGAAGCAATTCTCCGATGCGATTAAAGGGCTTCAAGTATTCGGAGCCAAGTGTATTAAACCAGAAGGTTTGGCGGTTATGACAGCGAATAAATCGTAATCATCATTAATATAGAAGAAACGCAACAAGGGTGTCTCTTAACGGGGATGCCCTATTACAATTTGGAGGTGTATAGGCATGTGGTTTTTGAATAAAGAAACAGGATTAACATGGGATGTATCCGAACCAGGACTCATTAAGCGATTGGAGAAAAATGAACATTACGAACAAGTGACTGAACCCATCAAGGTACAAATTGAACAACCGGTTTTGGAGAATAAGAATACAAAACGCAGCGGAAAAGAGGTAACCCAATGAGCGCCACATTGGATTTATTCAAGCAGCTGATCGGTGTCGATGTAACAGATACTTCTAAGGATGATATCCTGAATCATTACCTGAAAAAAGCTAGGAGCAATATCATCGGTTATTGTAACATAGAGAGTCTTCCTATTGATTACGATGAGGTTATTGTTGATTATGCGGTTTATCTCTTCAAAAATAAAGACTCGGTGGGTTTGATGCAAAAGCAAGAAGGCGAACGTTCAGCCAGCTATGAACCAGGTATCCCACAAAGTATTCGGCTGGCTCTTCCACTGCCAAGAATCAAAGTAGGGAATTAGTCATGTTCAATGATACGAAATTGGAGATTTTAGACTCTGTTAATTTGACGATTATAAAATCGATATATGCTGATGTTCAGCCATACATAAAAAACTATACATATGAAGATGATATTTCGCTGGAAGTTACGCATCGAGCATTTTGTGATCAATACTCTGGGCTGGAACTATGCCGATATTTACGGATTGACCATCAAATTTACATCATCTTGGATTTGAAGGAATGGAGCGACCATATAGAGCTATATCTGTATCGTTGTAAGCCGGATTTTGCATAGGAGGGAGCGATAATGGTACGAAGTATAGAAACGATGATGGACTTCTTCCTTCGGGAGAAGGGTGAACTTATACATATAAACGGTGTGCAACAGCTTGCACTTATTCGGGATGCTGTTAATAAAATTCAAGCAGTAGATGAAAAGATAATTCGCGCAGCAACTCCCATACAAACAGGCGACTGTGTTGATTACCGAGATGAACATTATCTGATTACAAGTGAAATTGACCATAACGGACAATCGTATCGCAGCAGAATACGAAAGTGCAACTTCAATATTGCCTTTAACTGGAACGGAAATGTGAAATGGTTTGATGCGATTGTAGAGGGTAAAAGCTTTTCTATTGATACAGGTAGTGTAATCTCATTTCCCGATGGCAAAATTCAAATGTATCTCCAAGACAATGCGGATACGAGAGCGATTATGCTGAGCCAACGGTTCTATAATACCCACCAGCCATTTAAAGTAGAGGGCATTGACCGAACCATTAATGGAATCATCAAATTGAGCTGTGCTTTAGTTTTCATCTCGACCTCTGATGATGATGTGGAAAACAACATTGCTGACCGTTGGAAATATGAAGTCGTTCATACATACGCATTAACCATAGATAATGGAACTGAAGCCAATGTGATGTCTCATGATATTTTACAATTGAACTGTACAGTTACGGATGATGGCGATCCTATATCCAATCCATCCATGACTTTTTCATCAAGCGACCCAAATATTGTTAGCGTAGATAACCAAGGTAAGGTGATGGGGATTGAAGCTGGAGAAGCCACAATTACCGCGAAGCTAACCTATCATCCCAATGTTCAGGGTGCTATTGAGATTAAAACTGTTGAAACGATGACTCATACATACACCATATCCTTAACAGGCAATCCAACTATTAAAATTGGACAAAGTTCATCTTACACCAGCCACATTTATGATAATGGAACTGAAGTATTCGACCAGTCTGTTCAATGGAGTTTGCGAAACCAAGATAACTCGACTCCGATTATGGGAAGCATCACAGCCAGTACAGGAAACAGTGCAACGGTGAAGGGTGGCAGCAGTAGTGGATATATCAACAAATACATCGTATTGACTGCCGTGCTTACGAGCGATCCTACGATTACATTAGAGAAGACGATTCAGCTCAAAAGTCTATTTTAACATTCATACATATCGGCTTGCCCACTCGGGTAGGCCATTTTTTATTTTAATTAAAAGGAGCCTATACATATGAAGAAATCTATCGACTACTTGCTCAGCGTGAGCCTATTAAAGCAACTGAAATCACAAAATTTAATCACCGATGAAGAGTTTGCTGAGATCGATTTGTTAAATAAAAAGTCCTTCAAAAGCCTGTAAAATGTGCAGAAATGGACTTGATGATGTGCAGAAGTAATCGTAACATGTGACAGTAAAAGGAATATATCTGAGGGGGAATTATATGAGTAAAGTATTTAAGAAGGTTGTAGTTGTACCAGTAAAATCGCTAGAGTTAGTCGATGGCATTCAGCAGATACAGAAGAAACGTGTGGCTGCTTATTGTCGGGTAAGCACGGAGCAATTGGAGCAAAAAGAGAGTTACGAGAACCAACTTCAACATTATACAAGGTACATTCAAAGTAATACGGATTGGGACTATGTAGATATCTACGCGGACGAGGGAATTTCGGGAACGGGAACCAAGCATCGAACTGATTTTAACCGCATGATACATGATGCACGAAACGGCAGGATGGATTTGATCCTTGTGAAAAGTATATCTCGATTCGCGAGAAACACATTGGACTTACTGAAATATGTAAGGGAACTGAGGAGCCTTGGAATTGCAGTATTATTCGAAAAAGAGAACATCAACACGCTCGAATCCTCTGGTGAAGTATTCCTAACCATCTTCAGCTCAATTGCCCAAGATGAAAGCAGGAATATATCCGAGAACTCTAAATGGGGCATTCAAAAAGGATTTGCAAACGGAAAAGTACATTGTAATACAACACGCTTTCTTGGCTACGATAAGGATAAGGAAGGTGAACTGGTCATCAACGAAAAGGAAGCCGAATTAGTACGCCGGATTTATGAGGAGTATCTGGAGGGTAAAAGTTATCAGGCGATTGCTATTGGATTAATGAAGGACGAGATCCAAACTGTAACAGGAAATGTGAAATGGTGGGATTCAACCATTACTATCATACTAACAAATGAGAAATACTACGGAGCCTTACTTCAGCAAAAGACCATCACCGTTGATTTTCTAAGCCATAAGCGAGTTAAGAACCATGGTCAGGAACAGAAATACTTGATTGAGGATAACCATGAGCCGATCATACCCAAAGAGATGTTCGAACTGGTTCAAAAGGAAAAAGAGCGCCGCGCATACCTCAAGGGGAACATCATGGGAGATCGAAAGAAATACTCCAGTAAATATCCATTCAGTGGCAAAGTATTCTGTGGTTGTTGTAAAGCTAATTTTAAACGCCGGACATGGAACAGCAATAATCTATCCAAGAAAGTCGTATGGCAATGCCGTACATATGTTAATGAAGGGAAAGAGGCTTGCGATGCCAAAGCAGTCGATGAATATGTGTTGCAGGATGCCTTTGTACGAGTATTCAATAGGATGCATGAAAACAAGGATGGATTTATTCAAACATTGAATATGAATATTGAGGTTATACTCTCCAAGCGAGAAGGACATGAGACTCTGATAAAAGTCGAGCAAAACATTGAACAATTAAAAGCGGATCTCAAGGGATTGGTCAATCTGAAGCTTCGGGACAACATTCACGAGACCGTGTACAATGAGGAAAACGCCAGAATCTCCTCCGAGTTGGATAAGCTCCGGCAGAAGAAAATAATGCTTGAGAAAGATATGGATCAAAAAGCTCAAATCAAGAGCCGAGTAAAGGAAATTATACAAGTCATGAATTCGCGGCAGGATTTACTTGAACAATTTGACGATGAACTATTTAACGCGTTGGTAGAGAAGATAACCATTCTCTCGCCAACGCGTTATTTATTTACCTTGAAAAGTGGGCTGGAGATTGAAGAGTTCGAGGAGTAAATTCTAGCCTGTATTAAAAATAGATGATTAGGCAGATGGCATGGTAAGTCCATGCTGTTTGATCGTTAACACTCCAGCCGATTCTCCTTCAAAAAGAGCTTGATCTCATTGACCATCCCCATACCATCCTTAACCCCACGTAGATATAACCATTCCTTTTCAGCTGATTGCTGATAGTGAACCGCATCTTCCCATTCCAATAAAATCCCTTGAGCAGACTCATCCACCTGGCTTTTCAAATCCGTTAATAACTTTGATGATTTCTCGATCCATGGAGCAATGTGTTCTTGCTGTTCGACAGTGAGAGATAACTCATCGAACCTCTTATGCAAACCTTCCACTAGCCATTCTGGCCAATCTTCCATAGTGCTAATCCCCTTCCCGTTGTTTGAGTGTGTGTATGTTAACTCTGATGGGAAGGGATGGCAAGTTGTGTTGTTCCCACATATCTAACGTTTTTGAAGGTTAAAATGTAGAACTGGATGATTAAATATTACCAGAACATTAACATATCGACTTTTGAAAACAATAAATCGTATCTTTTATTACATTATTCAGCAAAGACAGATGTAAAGAAAGACTATACACCAAAAAGAAAAAAACAATATGAGAGTACTGTAATTTTGTGGTAAACTAGATTATTATATCTGATTCTTGGAGGTTAATGTAGATGAATCAAGTAGAATTGTGTGAAATCCTAAAAGACAAATACCAATCAAATAAGGAAAACACTAGAATATTCTTGAATGGAGAGTGGGGAATAGGTAAATCACATACTTGGAAACTATTCACGGATTATCAAGAAAGCTTAGGTGATAATAAATTAAAACTAATATATATTTCCCTATTTGGAATTGACACTATTGATCACTTAAACAGAAAATTAAAAATTTCTTATCTTTCTGCACTGGATAGCAAAGCATCTAATTTTACCTGGCTAGAAAATACAAAATCGGGTAAAATCTTAAGCCAATTTTCGAGTAATTTATTGAAAAAATATACTGGTGGGACAGTAGATATTATATCAGTACTTGAACCAGAATGGAACAATACATTTGTCGTTTGTTTTGATGATTTAGAAAGAAAATCAGATAAGATAAAATTAAATGATCTTATGGGAACTATCGAACAGATAGGAATTCACGCAAATATCTTATTAATCGGCTGTGAAGAAAAACTTGGAATTGATGAAAGAAGTAAATTTAAAAACGAGAAAGAAAAAATAATAGATTATGAATATCATCTTAATAAGATATCTGAACAAACGAAAAAGGATCAAGTTTCTGTTCTAGATAAACTATCTATTGAAGAGCAGCAAGTCTTAATCGATTTTTTTGATAAACATGGCGGAAATAACTTAAGAACACTTAAAAAAATTATTAGACTTATAGGTGAACTGCTTCATAAAACTAAACTAAATAAAGATTTAATTGAATTATGTGCGGCAGTTGTTGTTAGTAATTACAAATCAAGCCATGAAGAAAAAGAAACTAAAAAAACCTCCGATGATCCAAGTTATGTGCATTTACTGAAGAGCAATTTATATAACCTACCTTTTGGGGTGTCATCTCTTTGGATACAAATCGAACAATATTTAAAATATAATAACATTAATATCAATTTAATTGAGTCTTATATGAACCCAATCTATGAACCATCAAAATTACTGATGGATGGTATTATACATTATGATTTTTATGATGTCCCAACTTTAGAAGCAAACATAGAAAAACTAATGAACAAATTAATTAGGAACGAAGTAAACTATTTTCTGTCAGTAGAACAGGTTATAGGTTTTGTAGCTTGGGTAAAATTTTTGTCTCTTGAATTTAATCTTTCTATAAATATTGATGGAATAGATGGGTATGCGCATGAAATTATTTCCCAATTAATTCACAAAGAAGATAAAATGCTGATGTTTAGGTTAAAACATGATGGTTTTTATGTGAGAAGTGAATTCAAATTATTAATATCTGACTTAATAAATAAAACCAATATATTAATTAACAAAAACAATGCAGATCTAGAAAACTTAAAATTTAAAGATTCATTTGTAAGCGGTTCTTATGACTCTTGTTTGAAGATACTCTCTATATACCCTCATTTTGCAATAGATAATGCATATATCTTCGATGATCTTATTGATAATTGCAATATTTACTATTACTCGTTTCTGGATGAACTAATACGAAATATTTCTAATCTACGTTTGAAAAGGCGGGTAAAGGTTATATTACTGAAAATGCATAAAAATGAAATGGATTCTATTAAGAAAAGGCGAATAAAAAATCTGATAAATTTAACTTAATCTAATCAAGAATGGTACGCCTATGAATCATTAAAATAATTGTTTTATTTTGAAATTGTTTAGTAATTCAGCTTACAATTGTATACAATAGTTAGTATTATATGGATACGTCGGAGGCAGCAATAATGAATTCTTTTCAAAAATTTTTCGGGATAATAATAGTTATATTTATGGTGTTATCATACATTAATGTGCCTAGCCAATCCGATTATGTAACTTGGCTCAAAGGAGAGTTTAATAACAAATCAGGAAATAATATATTTGTAGCTTTAGGTTTAAATTTATTTGAAAAACAGATTAATGAACGAACAGTTTGTACAAATTACATATTATTAATGTATTGTAAGACGAACATGGGAAGTGGAAAATCCGTTTCGGCTGTTGGATATATGAAAAAGTTTTACTATGATGATTCAATGAAGTAATAATAAATTTTTGGATTTTGGAGTGGATTTATTGGGATCTGTTATACTAAAACAAACAACTTCATGTCAGAAATTTATATTTATATTTTTTTCTTATTGTCACACAAGTTTTGATTCCAAAAACTATATAAGAGGTATTGGTGGATTTAATAATTTCTTTTTATTGAATCTAAAACAGGATTTTGATACATGGATATATTTACTTACGATATAAGATTCTGTTAAATGGTAGTATAGTATCATGTGAAGAAAAATGTTCGTTTCCCCAATGTTATTACAATACAGCAAAGATAACCTCCCATATAATAGCCCTAACCATGTAGCAGAGTTAAAGCTAGATGGTTTTCGTTCTATAGTCTCCAATATTGGATAGCACGGAAAGCCTAACTTTGATCGATGATGGCAAGATCCCATATATCCTTTTCACCGTCTCCACACATGTGGAGTGCTTAATATTGATGATTCGTAATCACTAGATGAAATGTGAGAGTATTCGCTCAATAGTATTGTTTATGCTAACTGCCCCTTAGCTCAGTTGGTAGTCCGTGGTTGGGTATTTAACAACACCAAAAGAATTGAATACCAGGGGATCAGAACTATCACGGGGAATTAGCTTAGGTTTTGAGTGAGTGAATAGAGGAGTTGGGGACGAAATGGGGACGTGAGCTATTCACGTCCCTATTTTAATCGTGATTGAGGCTTGCCGGATACATCTCCATCCGAAATCAGGCTTTTTTATTTTAATGTAGGCAAATTAATGTCATGCTAAAATGCACTAATCTACCTACATTATTGGATTTTGACATAAAGTCACCTACATTGTGGCGGTACTTTCGCTAATTGATCCTAACGTCTTCAATTCAGTGATTTTTCAAACAGAGAAATAATATAACTAAGTCAAATCATGACAGGGCAGTGGTCCATACAGTACGCGTATCAAAACAAATCATTTGGGCAGATCGCATAAGAATAAAATTGATAATTTCAATTATAATCCCGCTTTTTAAGTAATTATCTTTACTGACACTTTCATTACCCTATTATTATAGGGTATTTTCATTGTTTATTGTCAGGGATCTTCTCTAATCTGTATTTTTATGACAGGACACCGAATTGAACATTATTTTGATTATTCATCTTTCAGTCAATACCAGCTAAATGTTGGATTTGCAACAATTCGATAATATTGATGGTTTGTTTAGTTGATAAATCGTTTTATACTAACTTTAACAACAGTTGTTGTAATCTTAGAAGAATAGAGGAGATTATTATTAATAAGGTATTATTTATTACAGCAAATGGGGTTGCAATGGCATGTGTAGAGGGGAAAGAAAGAAAGAAACTTTGCATACGGCAGTAAACCGTTTGACAAATATCATTTTAGGCTAGTGTATAGCGACACAAATGTTCCTACATAACTTTAGCAAAAAAGCTTGATAAATCAGGCTTTTATTTTTTTTATGTAGGAACATTTGTGTCGTGGCAAAACGCACAAAAGTTCCTACATTGTCGTTAAACGACACAAAAGCTCCTACATTCTGATTGAGTCACTAAAGACATCAAATAAACTCGCAGACTACATTGACTATAGACCCTGTAAGTCTTCCTGCTAGATCGGCTATTCCCGGGCATCACAGAGGCAGCTCGGATGCCACGATTGCGATACCGCTTATCGAATTCCGCTGCGAAGAGAGTAGTGGCTTTCGGGCAGAACGAATTCTACAAATCAAGCGTACTCAAATAACATTTAAGCGACCCGAAGCTTTTTCGGCCTGTGAATTATTTATGCAAAATCTATTGCCTGATTTAGTAGGCAAGGACGGGTTAATTTCTTTAATTATCGGAGGTAGGCCAGAGGCATTGGATGACTTATGCCTGCATTGGTTTTTGGGGCATCATCTGAAAGAGCGGACAGCAAACCAAGCAATCTTTTTACTTGAGGAAAAATCAATTCATATATATGTCCCTTATTTTCTCCTATCCTACGGGAAATCCATTCAAGTAATCGAACCACAGAGTTTGAAGGAAAAACTTGTTGCTGTTGCGTCGGAGTTAATGGAATATTATCAACTTTAATTGCTTCGCTGACAGTAGATGTCAGTGAAGTTGTTTTATAATGATGATAATTATTGATTACCGATGGATAGTTGGTATCACTTGATGAATTGTAAAATAAGGAGAACTTGCAAATGAATAATACGGTATATCTTTATGTGTTTGACACAATGGCAGACTGGGAAATAGGTTACTTAACTGCCGAACTGAACTCGGGAAGATATTATAAAAAGGGGCTGGCCCCATCAAAAATAGTTACCGTGGGAATTGAAAAGACTCCTGTAACTACAATGGGCGGATTGAAAATACTGCCTGACATTAAACTGGATGAGTGCAGCATTGAAAGCACAGATACATTGATTTTACCCGGTGGAGATACATGGACAGAAACAATTCACCAACCCATCTTAAAAATCGCCCAGAGGTGTTTAAAGGAAGGTATATTGGTTGCAGCGATTTGTGGTGCTACAATGGGACTTGCCCAGACAGGATTGCTGAATTCACGCCCGCATACAAGCAATGATCTGGAATACCTTAAAATGATCTGTCCCACTTACACGGGTAAAGAGTATTACAAAATGGAGTCTGTTGTAACTGATGGAAAATTGATCACTGCATCTGGAATAGCTCCGTTGGAATTTTCTGTACACGTCTTGAAAGCTCTGGGCGTGTTTTCTTCACAAACATTAGATGCCTGGTATAGTCTTAATAAGACTCAAGAATCCAAATATTTCTATGAGTTGATGAATTCAATCCAATAAAGGTATAAACATAAAATATATGGGAGTGTCAGGTAAATATACAAAGAATGGAACACCCAACGGCTGTACATCTATTACCGTATTTATAACAGTGAAGAATCCTTCTGAATGACTAGGATTGAGGATTTGTCAGAAGTGGAAAGTAGTCGGAGGGTTACTGAATGGGCCAAAAGCTTTGGTGGAGAATAAGTATAAAAAGTGACAATTTGCTGAAGTGATGTAATAGAAATGCTGGTGCCAAATAGTTGACGAAAATAGAAACTTCAAAATTTTGAGGTTGAAAAAGCAATCTTTCGAAAATATACCCTGCCGCCAAGGGGCTACAGGTTCTAGCGGCATACTTATCACAGCCACAAGGCATGTGGAGTGCTGTGTGTTGGTTGTGAGAAAGTAGAATTATGGAGCCGCATTCACCTGAGTGTAATATCTATTTTTCACATAATTACGCAAAGCTCAAATCAGTTTCATTTTCTTGAGAAAAAGAGGGTGCTTCCGATAGCGAAATGGGATAACATGCTTTCGATGCTTAGAACCGGAAGGAAGCTCACCGCCACGCAGATCGCGGACAGTTTGGAGATCAGCGTTCGCACCGTGTACCGATATATCGACGCATTATGCGCCAGTGGTGTGCCGGTCGTCGCGGAATCGGGCCATGACGGTGGCATTCGTATTCTGGAAAGCTTCAAGGAGACGCCATTGTTCTTCAACTCCGTAGAGGTGAAGGCGCTTGTGGATGCGTTTAAATTTGCGCAAGGCGCTGGCTATCCGTATACAGAGGAGCTGGAAAGCGCGCTGAAGAAGGTGGAGAACGGGCTGCACGAAGAGCAGCGCCACGATTTGTCCTGTCAGTCGAATGGCTTGGATGTGATTTCTCCGTCGCGTCTACCTTCCGTCGTTCCGTTGTTACGTGACCTAGAGCAGGCGGCGAAGGACGGGCTAACGGTTCACATCACCTATCGCAAAACGAATGCGGAGCAGGACGACGGACGAGAAGTTGATCCGTACGGGTTGGCTTATGACCGAAACGAATGGTACGCTGTCGCGTTCTGCCATCGGTCGCAGGCGGTGCGGACGTTCCGCGTGGACCGCATCGCGCGGCTGGAGCCGACTGAAGCGCGGTTCGAAAAGCCGGAGCGTTTCTCCGCGTCCGTCTATTTCCGCGACCAGTCCGAGCGGGAACGGGAGGCAGACGGACCGCTGACGGTCATCCGCATCGAGGGAGAGCCCGACACGCTGAACGCGGTTTGCCGCCACTGGCATATGCGCCACTATTTGACGGAACGGACCGATCGGGAGGTGCGGTTTCTGCTCGACGTCCCGACGATGAACAAGCACCTTTCGATGTATCTAATGACGTTCGGCACAGCCATTCGCATTCGGGAGCCGCTGGAGCTGAAGCGTCGGATCCAGGAAGTGGCATATGGAATCGCAAAACATTACGACGAAGATTCCGATTGAACTTCACTGACAACGGTTGTCAGCGAACCTGGTATACGATAGAGACAAGGCTGCGGCAGTGGTAGCCAAACGACGACGAATAAAGGAGAGGTGGATTCTTCCATGCTTCAACACCCGCATCAATTGTACGAATATCATGTTTGGGCAAACGACCGATTATTCGCTCACCTAGAGCAGCTTCCAGAGGATGTGTTCCATGCGGAAGTGACGAGCGTGTTCCCGTCCGTATCACAAACGTTTGGGCACATGTACTTGTTCGAACAGCTCTATATGTCTGTGCTAGCGGAAGTTCCGAACAAGGACATTTTTCCGAAGATGCCGGGCTGGACGGAGGAAGCGCAGGGCAGAACCGTTGACGAGATGCGCCGATTTTTCTCAGGCGTCGCCGAACAGTTCCGTGATTTGCTGGGGCGTACGCCTGACCCGGACAAGGCAATGACGATTGAGCATCCGAAGTACGGCCGTCTTGATACGCATTTCTCCGACATCCTGCGACATGTGGTCAACCACGGGACGTATCACAGGGGCAATGTGACCGCGATGCTGAGGCAGCAAGGATATGCCGGGGTCCCGACCGATTATATATTTTATTTGATGGAACGGCAGGTAGGTCAGCGGTAAATATTGAATATTCTAAGGCAGTGAAAGGCACCCAACTCGGGTGCCTTTCGATTTCGCTCTATAGATGATACGGTGAACCATATTACAAATAGTAGTAAGGCAGAGAATCGAGTTGAAGGTTGAGGCTGTGATACTAAATCTGCAGATGGTGGCTGGGCTTAAATAGCACTCTGCACATGTGGAGTGCGTGGTAAGGATATATCAACACTCTTTACTGCATTTCTCACTAGTCACTGTAAAACCTTTTGAATTAGGTCTTCAGCATTATGCAAATGATTTAATATGAAATAATACGATTCCGCTAATAGCTTGTCAATATTTAATTATTAATGGCGGATTCATGAGGTGGTAAACTTAAAAAAGTGCATGGGAAAGAGCCGTCCCACATAGCACGGAAATGTATTCCATATACTTCCATTTTATGCTGTTTACTCTAAACGGAACGCTTCCTTAGTAGTCAAGATGGCAAAAATCCAGTGGATGAGTTTATTCACACAAGCAATTATCGCTACTTTGAACAGCTTTCCTTCAGCGCGCTTCTTATCATAATAAGCTCTTAGTTTTTTATTTCTATTACTACGAATACCACATCGAACAGCTTGATATAAGGCAGTACGAAGCCTCCGGGAACCGTGCTTAGTTATTTTATTTATGGTTGCTGTAAACTTGCCTGAAGAAAAAACACTTGGATCTATACCAGCAAAAGCAACAAGTTTCTTTGCGTGATTGAACCGATCGATTTCCCCGATCTCAGCTAAAATTGTTGCAGCAATTTTAGTGCCAATTCCGGGTATCGATTGGATTAAATCATATTCAAGTAACGCTTCAGCTAGGGCCTCTATCGATTTATTAAGGTCTGCTAGATGGTCCTGGTATTGAAGAAGCAATTTGATGAGCAGCTGCATGGAGATCAAATGACTTGGAAAAGCCGTCTCCTTAAAGGGATTTCGCTTTGCTGCTGCTACTAAGATTTGAGCGCGCTCTAGACACCATAAAGCCGATTTGCCACGTCCTGTAAGGCGTTGGATTGTTGCTGAAATCTCCTTCTCATCCAGTTCCAGAACCTCTCTAGACGTCGGGTGTAAGGCCAGAACTCGAAGGGAAACCTTTGAATAAAGGTCACCAAACACGCCATGATATTCAGGAAAAACTTGATCCAGAATAGCCTGAAACTGTAGTTTTACTTGGACATACATACCCGTTAAAGATTCATGTTGGCGTGTCAGATAGCGTAAGTTCATGAGATGCTGACCCCGTTTTTTGTAGGGTTCAAACTCTTCTTTATAAAACAACGCTCCTAAAAGATGGGCATCAGCGGCATCCGTCTTCAATCGTCGCAAATTGGTTTTCTTGGCGTTATGTGAGATTAAAGGATTAATGACGATATTCAGATACTGATGCTCATCTAGAAACTGAACAACTGGGCTATGATAGTGGCCTGTTGCTTCCATCACAATGGAGGGACGCATTCCTGCAGCTGATTCCACCCCTCTCATGTAATTCAGAAAAGACGCTAATCCTTCAAGATCATGCTTAAACCTAAAGATTTTTCCATAAGGTACTCCACGATCTAAAAATGCTTGTGCATGGCTTTCTCCCTTGGATACATCCAAACCAATAACTGGATTCATGACATCACTCCTGTAGTATTTTCACCAGCAACCTCTAACCTTCTTGTCTTCCACACTATCGCATGTGATACGGGATTCATGTCCCAACCAGCCTAACCATGGTTGAACAAGTAGGGGGGATGAACTGAATAGCTCTCGGGATCCAAGTCCCACGGGCAGAAACGTTCGATCCCCGGCTACCGCTATCTTACGACCTTACAAAAAAGAGGTCGACCAGAAAGATCTGGTGACCTCATAATACGATCGGGCAGCATAGCGTAACAGCATTTAGGTTTAGAAAAATACAATAATTAAGAAATCGCTTATGTTATAATGTCTATGAAAGTTAAAAATCATATTATCTGTATGGAGGATATGGGATGAATAACAAGGAAAGAAGCGGATTTCGGCGACTGGACTGGCCCTACCACTATGTGGCGGCGCCGCTGGCGATTGTTGTTCTCGTATTCTCGGTCATAGAGCTGTTCCGAGGTCTGGGACAGGAGGAGCTATCGCGACTGGACTGGCTGCTTTTCATTCTAGCAGTATGTCTCGCATTCGCCGTTGCGCGCATCCGCCTATACGCAACGAAGACACAGGACCGCATCGTCCGGATGGAGGAGAACTTCCGTCATTACCGGCTGACAGGGCGAACGCTGGATCCGCGCATTACGGTATCCCAGATTATCTCCTTGCGTTACGCCGGCGACGATGAATTTCCGTCCTTATGCGACCGAGCTGTGACCGAGCGAATGAGCCGTAAAGCGATCCGTTCGGCGATTAAGGACTGGCGCCCCGACATGATGCGGATTTAATGACAAAAGTATCTATAGTGACAGATTATTGATTTTGTTAAGTTAATGGGTAACGAGAGTTGAGTAATTGTTACATGATTGAAATCTTATTTTCATCTGGCATTAATCATTTAAGATTATGATAAAAGTCGACCCCCTTTAAAATATAAACTTAGACCCTCAGCCCGTTGCTGTAGGTCTCTTTTTGCTATTAAACTAAATGGGCAAGATTGTGGAACAAAATGGAAGGATTTCTCTATATATTGTCTAATACTTAGTAGATATGGGTATTAATTCCAAGTGGAAAAGAGGAAGATCTGAATGAAATTTGAAAATCAGAATCTCAGCAATTCAAACTTCAATTGTTGCGATCTTAGTGGAACGGAAATTCAATGTTGCAATGTTAGTGGGTTGAAAATGAATGATGTAAATTTGGACTCAAAATCTCCAATGCTAATTTAAGCGAATTGAGCATTGATGGAGCTCAATGGGGAGGGGCACATTTTCAATACATTGGATACGGTAATCAAAGCCAACCTGATGTAGAACATAACAAAGAGTCTGTGCGGTTTTCAAACTGTAATTTTCAAAATGGTCTGATTACAGGTTGTAATTTATCTAATGCTAATTTGGAAAACTGCGACATTTCAGGACTGGTCATAAACGGAATCAACATCGAGAACTTAATTAAGCAATATCAACCTATCGAACAAAAATAACAAGTCTACTTGTTGAACTATCGGAGACGATAACGACATGACAGCAGGCTGCCGATGATGTCGGCAGTTTGTTAAACTATCGGGCAGGAGAGTTGAGAAAATTAAAGGAAGGAAGTGAAGAATATGGAATATCATAGATAGATAAAATGCGATTGGGGGACAAACATGCAAGAAGTTATCTCGGCAATTAAGAAGTCAGGTGTTCCATTTACACCAAATACACCATTACATACTTATACAACATGGAAAATCGGTGGTCCTTTTGACTTAGTGGTCCTTCCCCGTTCTGTAGAAGAAATTTCAGCATGTACCCGCATTTTTAATTCAGCAGGAATACCATCGATGATAATCGGCAAAGGATCCAATATGTTGGTTTCTGATGAAGGATTTCATGGGGCGGTTTTACGTCTTTCAGGAGCATTTGATACCGTTTCCTTTCGAGATGATGGTGTTATTGCTGGGGCAGGTTTTTCACTAATAACATTGTCACTTCAGGCAGTCGAATACGGTTTTACAGGGTTAGAATTTGCTGGAGGAATCCCTGGGACTGTTGGCGGCGCGGTTTGTATGAATGCTGGGGCTCATGGCTCCGACATTTCCCAGACATTGTCACGAGTGCTGATAATGAATGAGACAGGGGGACTCAAAACGTTAGAGGCTAAAGACCTTATCTTTGGCTACCGCAATTCGGTGATACAACATAAACCATGGGTTTTATTGGAGGCTACATTTTCCCTTTTACAAGGTGACCGCAACGCTATTGTGGAAAGGACAAAGTTGTTTAAAGAAAAGCGTATGCGGACCCAGCCTCTTAAACAACCCTCATGCGGTAGTGTGTTTCGAAATCCGTTACCTTTATTTGCTGCTGAGGTGATTGAATCTTGTGGATTAAAGAGTATCGGCGGGGCGAAATTTTCTGAAATACATTCAAACTTCATTGTGAATACAGGAGAGGCTACCGCCAAAGACGTATTGGCGCTAATTGAACTTGCTGAAGAACGCGCAAAGCAAGAACATAGTGTTACCCTTGTGAGGGAAGTTCAGTTTGTGGGATTCAACGAACGGGTACTATAGTTGAACAAACCATAAAAGGCTGCCACGTGGTTTTTAGTTAACGGGCAGATAGTTAAAAGTCTTAATACTGAAAAAGGATCTATTCATAAATGTCGCGAATTGTATTATTTTGGTATTATACAATAGGAAAAGAGTGGTTGAATGGGCTCTCGTATGATGCACTTGTTGATTGCCGATCGCGTTTCAACGAACAGAGGTCGTATGTTATTAGGTTCTATTGCTCCAGATGGTGATGAAATTAAGGGGGAAACGCACTTTAAGGGGACTAGGTATACGTTATCCGACGGCGCTCCATCTGAGTATGGACGATTTATTGCAAAATACCATGAGAAGTTCACTGATCCATATTATATTGGATACTTAACACATTTGGTTGCAGATGATATGTGGGCAACATTTATGTATTATAGCGGATTGAAGGATAGATTAAGAAATGAACCGAATTTTTATAAAGAATTGCACAAAGATTTTTATTTATGTAATGCAAAATTAGCAGAGAAATACGTTTCCGATGGTCTTTATGAAGCTTTGAACTTAAGTGATGACGTACCCAAATTAACGGAGATTGATAAAGAATCAGTTATGCGAATAAAACATCAAGCGTTAGGAGATTTCAAGTATCCTTCAGAAAATATTAGTGAACCTTTAACTATTGTTACTGTGGATGGTATTTGTGCTTACATTGAACGAGCTGCACGGAGGTCATTAGATGTTTGTTATCCTTGGTTAAAAACAATTTCTAATGTTAAGTCCGTCATTCTGATCCCAGTTTATTTCTAATCCTAATGCGATTGCGTTATTCCAAGTCATTGGAAAATAAGTTATATCTTCATAAAGAAACAACGGATATTGGTTGTGGACATTATCAAGAGGGGAGCCTTTACTGTGATAGGAAAAGCCGGAGAGGTAATTCCGTAACGGAGATTAGAGATTCTTGTCCTCCGACATATTTGTCGGACGACACAAACTTTATCCCATAAAACTCCTTATTTTAGGGAGTTTTTTTAGTTATCGGATCAAGTTTATGTCGTTACCCCGCGACGCAAACCTGATCCGATTCTCGGTTGGCGACACAAACATTGTCCCATTACCGACTAATCAATCAGGAACGACAACCCGAAGTAAGAGTTTTAACGGCGTGGTGCTAAGCTACCATGAAAATTAACTTCCGGTTACATCGTAAAAAGACAATACTGAAGAAGACGCGGCTCATTCATTTTTTTAAAATGTGAAGCGCCTAGGATATTGAGATCGGTAGATCAGGATACTTCTGAAATGCTTACGTTATAACCTAAGCTTTCTAGTCTTCGAACTGAATTTCGCACAATCGATGCTTGTTTTTGTTTATCAAAAAAGTCTTCCCCTAAATCTACATACATCTCTTTTCGTGTTAAAAGATAATAAGCAATTCTTAGCATGGCGTGCGCGACGACGATACCCGCTCTTTTTTTACCCTTTCGTGCCGCTGTACGTCTATACATGGCTCCCAGATAATTTTTAGAGGCACCTACGGAATATGCGGCTTCCGTTAAGGCAGATTTTAAATATTTGTTTCCTTTTTTCCCTTTTGAAGATTTCCGTTTGCCTGCACTTTCATTATGCCCTGGCACGAGTGCTGCCCAAGAACATAATCGAGCTGCACTTTGAAACTGATTACCCACATCGGTTCCGATTTCAGCTAAGATTTGTTCAGCCATACGAGTGGCAATCCCCGGTATAGAATCTAATCGTTCAATATCTTCTTGATCCGAGCTGACTCTCTGGGCAACCTCTTGGTCGAGAGCTTCAATTTGTTCGGTTAGAAAGTCAATGTGTAGTAGAATGGTTTTGAGCATCATGCGTTGATGGGGATTGACATAGCCTCTAAGAGCGAGCTCAAGTTGTTCCTTCTTCTTTTTCATGGATCGCCGAGCGAAGTTTGCTAAGGTCTGTGGATCATCTTCACCGTCTGCGATGGCGTGAAGCATATCCTTAGAGGAGACACCCATAATATCTGAAACGACAGAGCTGAGCTTGATGTTGGCTCCTTCTAAAACCTTTTGAATCCGGTTATGTTGTCGGGCTCGCTCTTCAATGATACTACGGCGGTACCGAACAAGTTCCCGTAGTTCCCGTTGATTTCGGTTTGGAATGAAACTTGCTTTCAAAAGTCCATGACGAAGAAGTTGGCAAATCCATTCCGCATCTTTGACATCGGTTTTACGTCATGGGAGAGCCTTCATATGCTGGGCATTCACCACTAAAAATTCAATATCTTCAGCTTCAAGCAGGTTAACAATAGGTTTCCAAAATACCCCTGTACTTTCCATCGCTACGTGGGTACATCCCTGCTGTTTAATCCAGTCGATTAACTGTAAGAGAAAGACCGTTTTCGTGGAAAACGTTTGAATCTCCTTTCCATTAGGTGTCAGTATACACGCAGTAATGGATTTCTTATGAATATCCATGCCACATGCGCGTTCAATGAGAATATCCATTGAAAAAGTTCCTTTCTATGGCTATTAGTAGTGGAGGCTGGTGCAAAGACCAAAATAGGATTAATCTACCATGAGTGCTTCCCAAAAGGGAGCGACAGTCTGTGATGCACCGTGGTCGTCGGAGTCAGACTAACGGATGGGCTCTACTGGCACCATAGCTCATCGACCTTCCTCACCCAGCCATAGTTTCAGTATAGGACAGTTTGTATCCATTTTCATCCTCTGTGGTGCAGCGCATCTTGCGCTGCATGAATGGCTAACGGGCAGTTTTGCATAATATTAGGATGTGAGTTTTCAAATGATCAGACATGAGCTACTACTACGTTTCCTTTGATCAACATTTAAAAATGTAAATTAATTTAAACTTGTCCAAATTGTACTTTAAACGAAACATCTAATAAAGTAAATGTATTAATAGATGGGTTCAAGGGAGGGTTGGATTTTGAAGATTCAACAAAAAGTAGTCGTTTCCGTGCTCCTGCTGTGGGTCATTTTTCTCCTCACATACTATGGCAATGTCTTACTGAATCAGAATGAAGTAGAGAAGAATACCGCCTCATTTTTGAAAGCCGTACAGGCACGAAACATTAGTGTAGCCCCAGATTTTTTCGGGAGTTCTTTAGATATTGAAAATGTAAGAAAGTCCCTTAGGGAAGATGGCTTCCGACTGCTATCAAATGACTACGTTAAAGCGGATTATGACGATGGTTGCGTCTGTACTGGACATGTAGATTTGACTTTTGAAGTGGACGGGAAACCCTTGAAGGTATCAGCAATTTTTACAGTTGGACCAGGAAACAAGCCGTACCAAATCTGTGTCCTTACACCGTCAGGCATCGAGAGGGGGTCTATTTCTGAGTTATCAAAATGGAATCTCCACGCATGTGTGGGCGGCGACTTTTAATCTATGAATCAGAAATCCACAGTCGGACATTAAACTAACGAAAATATCGTTCAATATAAGGGGCTACCGCATGGCAGACATTTACTCTGCTAACGGCAGTGAGGTAGGTTAAATAATATGGTTTGGTAGAGTAGAACTTTATATTGGATTTTTCGTCTAAAGTTAAGAACTTAACCCATCCAAAGAGTTATTGGAGGAATTAATGAAATCTTATTACCGTATTCTGTTAGCCTTAATCGTGGCTGTATTTATGTTTTTATCTGCATGTGAAAGAAACAATGATTTGAATTCAAATGGGGGTATAAATGATAGTAAGCCCAGTATCGTGGTAATCGGATCGGAAATTGAAGGAATTTACCTTGCCAGTACAGCGATGGATGAAGGGGGATATACTTTTGGGTATAGCATATAGGTTAGGATACGTGGCTATGGTGGTGTGGTTATTCTATGTGCTTTATGCCATACAACACGTGGACGCATGGAATGATGACGGTCGGGCTGCAATCGGTATTTTTATTGGTTTTGTCGGATTGATTTTATTCCCCGTCTATTTTGTTCTTGTTTATCTTTTTGGAAAAGTAGTACGGGCGGGGAAACATCGCTAAGCTAACGGCTACGATAGTGGAGGAGCTTGCTTCGGGCAGATCCTTTTTTTGGCTATTAAAGTAACTGGGCAGAATAAAGTAACAAAGGCGTTGTAACCATCCAGTTCTGTTATCCCATTATTACGGTAAAATAGGTGTAATCCCCAATAATGAACGGAGTGATATCTATTGTTTGAAATTAAATATGAGATCTTTGAAGATCATATTTCCAGACTTCGCGTAATAGACATCCAGACTTTTAATAAAGATTATGATCAAATTTACGGTTGTTTTACCCTAATTGTTAATGGAATCGAATATCTTCAGTTCCCATCTCCCGAGATGAGGCTGGAGACAAAACATATTTTTTCGGAAGTAATACTCACACACTTTGAATTTCTAATTGAAGCTTACTTCGAGCTAATTATTGGCGATTACATAGCTTTAAAATATATAGAGAATCCATGGACATGGCTAGAGTTTATTCGGAATGGCAATAGTCTAATTGTAAATGAGTATCATCACGATAAGTTTTGTCAACAAGCACTGATAACTGACCGTGAGTTTCTTGTTAATGCAGACAATAGGGGCATTGTTAATCAGACAATAACGTGGGATGAATTCGAGAACGAATTAGTACGAAAAACTAAAGAACTGCTGAGCGTAATCGAACAAACCAATCATAATATCATTCAAGCCCCCTGTTTCAGTAAAATTAAAGATTTTAGTAATCGGTTGAGCTAACGGCTACAAGAGTTGAGGACCCTGCGTTCATCTATTTGCTTGCTAAAGTAACGGGGCAGATTAAGTCGTTGTGCTGCGGGACACTTTAGCTTAAAGAAATAACTTGTTATTATTTTAAAATGGGTATGAAATATACATACTCCGGAACCAAGCTGATAGTAATAGTAATATGGATAGTTTTCGTATAATACGTTAGCTCAATATGAAATAAAGTATTATTTATTTGGAGGAGATTCATATAGAAAGTTCTATTAAAGACAAATTTACAAAAGAAATTTTTTTAGAGGCAGCAGGTCGGTTTGGCATTAACTTTGCAGATACGTGTTTTTAGGGAAACGTGATTCTATAGAAGTAATATTAAGAATTGCTCATAGCTCACATAGGGGTAAGGATATGACTCTTGCTGAGATCGAGTTTATTTCATATCTAGCGGATTCCGGAATGACGGTATCGAAAGCTTTACTTTCTAATCAAGGTGAATATGTTGAAGTTATTGAACATGATGAAAACTCTTTTGTAGTGACTGCCTTTGAATTCGCTCCAGGCAGAAGGGCTGAAATCTGCGTCGAAAGTGATATCTTTTATGAACGAATTGGGAGGTTTACTGGGAAGATGCATAAGCTATCAAAACAGTTTTCTCCTATTCAAAAAAGGTATGATTGGAATGACAATCCAGCTATTACAGAATTTCAAAAATATGTACCATACGAGATGCTTCAAAAGAAACTTGAATTATATTTAAGTCAAATTCAATCATTGTCAAGAGACAGTGATTTGTTTGGGCTTATTCATGGAGACATTAGTCCTGGGAATTACCTGAATCATGAAGATCACCCGAGCATCATTGACTTTGATCAATGCGAGTATAGTTGGTTCGCTTCTGAAATTGCAACATCAATATTTCATGAAACTCCAATTCCATTTATTATTGCAGATGTAAATACTAGAAAGGCAATAGCAAAACGTTTTTTTTCAAACTTTTTTCAAGGATACACCAAGGAAAACACATTAAGCCGTAGTTCACTAGAAACTATTCCATTATTTATTAATTTAAGGCAAGCTATCGTTATTGGTCTTAAATACCGTAGTCTTGATATGGGTAACTTTGTTAATTGGAATGATTATAGTAAAGAAGCATTGACGTTTAATATCAACAATTTAATCAATGATATTCCGTTTATTGGACTTGGATTTCACAAGTCTTTGATGTAAATATGAAGAACATGTAATATCAGTGAGAATGTTAAGAATGCAAAAGGATCTCTAGTCCAGCAATAGTAATTTGCCACATCCTTGTCTAACTAACGCTGTGCGATAATAGTTTACAACTTACTTCAATAGGCTTAACGCTCGCTCAACGAACGGGACACTAGAGCTCAATAAGTAACCGGGACGAGGCTGCCGACACTAACGGCAGCCTTCGCTCACCTAACGGGCAGAATTGTTTAATTTACCATCCTTCGTTAAATTAAATTTGTATTCGGTCAGGCCAGGACTGTGCACATTAGCAATCCATGAGAAACCGGACATGCTGTTGGATGATAAAATGTAGACATAAAGGAGGCTGCATATGGAACGTGTAATCTTGATGATGAATGTGCGAGAAAACCAGGGAGGAGAGTCAGTCGCATGGCAAAGATCGTTTTCGCATTGAACCAGTCTCTGGACGGATTCGTCGACCACGACCACACGGCATTTCAGCCCGACCCCGTGCTATTCCGTCATTTCATCGACGACGTGCGCGGCCTGGCGGGCAGCCTGTACGGGCGCCGCATGTACGAGACCATGCGGTATTGGGACGGAGACCATTTTGAATGGGATGCGCCGGAACGGAAATACGCAGCGGCGTGGCAAAGCAAACCGAAGTGGGTGGTGTCGAGGACGTTAAAGTCCGTCGGTCCGAACGCTTCTCTGATCGAGGGCGACCTCGCAGCGGCCATACGTGGGCTGAAGGCTCAGCATGAAGGGGAGATTGAAGTTGCCGGGCCGGAGTTGGCCCACAGTCTAACGGAGCTCGGTCTCGTTGATGAGTATCGACTCTATCTCCATCCAGTCGTGCTGGGTCACGGCAAGCCGTTCTTCGCCGGTCCGCGGCCGCCGCTGCGCCTCGTGGCAAGCGATCGAATTGGCGAGAAGGTGATCAGGTTGACCTACGTTCCAGCTTAGTTGTGCGGTTGACCCAGCGGCCTAAAGGGCACGTTACTTTAATAGGGATTCTCCAGAAGCATAAGAAAGGCTCTACAAGCCATTTTCTTTTTCTTGGTCGAAGATTACTTCGCAAGAAAGGGGAAAGGTGGTAAAATAGGGTCTTTCCTGTTTGTTTGATGTCGGGTGACAGGAGTGGGGTCTGTAAAATAGAAAGTGGAACCTTTGAAACGGATATAAATGGGACATACTAAGTTCAATAGAACATCCTGCTGGTGCACTCAAGACTTAACTAAAGAATAAGAATAAAAGACGTATATCCACCTGATCGGCTGACTCAGGGCAAATTACAGAAGATGCAGCAAATGTATTAAAGCACAACTAAACCTTGTGATCCGAAATAAGGGAAAAAGGTCCACGCAGCAACCTGCAAGTGGGTAAGACTGCCATCATCATTAATTTGAAAGACCGATACTGTACCCTGATTCCCGTTAAGTGTATAAAGATATCGTCCATCTTTACTTACTTCTATATTCATCGGTAGACCGGTTGGTATTCCTGCCGGAGTGCTGGTAACATGTCCAATTGCTGTTAACGCTCCGCTGCTATTAATTCGATAGATAGTTATGGTCCCACTTAAGGTATTGGTCGCATAAGCAAAACGTTCATTCTTCGTTGTCGTCACCCAGCAAGTGGCCTTTTGGCCGGTTGGTACAGAGCCACTAATTACATGAAGGATCCCGTTGTCACTTAAAGTATAGGAAGAAAGCGCATTAGAGTCCAATTCTGTAACTAAAAGCAGCCCTGTCGAAAGGAAATAAGAGCCAAACGGCATCTTACCATAGGACTCATTAATCATTGGCCCTGTAACTGTGCCATTTCTATTAACGTTGTATACACTAAGATGGCTTGTCGTAAGCTCAGGTATAACCATTCTACTGCCATCTGGAGTAAATAGGACTTGCGCGGGTTGAGCATTAATGGTGCTGAGAGAATGGATAGATCCAGGAATAGGGGTAAGATGTCCGTTACCTTCTATACGAAAACCAGAAATATTCGAATGAGATTGATTGGCGGGATACCCCACATTGGAGACGTAAAGAAGGTTACCAAATACACCTACGCTATTGGGTTGAAAGCCTCCCGAGGGTTTTACATCCACAAGAATAAGATGCCCATTTTCAGTTACCATAAAGCTGCTTATACTATGGCTGCCTGTATTAACCGCAAAAAGGAACCGACCATCAAGGGACAAAGTGAGAGAGCCTTCCGAATGAAGAGGATCGATTCCATCGTTTGGTGTTGCAGTTGAGACTTCCTTTGTCCCCGTACCCTTTCCGCTGGTTGGATAAGACGCCATAAAGGTGAGCAATCCATTCATACCCCGGTAAAACGCAACAACCTGATTCATTTCACTCATATTGGTCATCATATATATCATGCTCGGCATGTATCGGTACTCCCCCTACTCTTTTACCGGATTTTTTATCGAGTTATGATCGAAGGTTTTCAGTTTATTATATTGTTCTATTTTACATTTGAGACCAAACCATGACTCATCGACTAAGCCCAAACCAGCGTCAAAAATTCTCGATTCTGGTCTCGAAGCTTGAAATACCGAATCCTCATTTTTTATTTCCAGGCACCGGGTGGACAAGTATTCCAACTCGTCGAAAAAAACAGCTACTTTAAATACGAGGCATCAGTGCCAGCGTCTTACTGTTTTCTCGGTGAGATCGGTTTCATCTATCCATAACCTCGTATCTAGGTCTTGCTCGTTTTTTTGCAGTACGTTGGCTCCCGCAAAATCCGGACAAGGTATCCAGTTGCTCTCTGATCTGGTAAGTCAGGACGCGGCAAATGTACTGCTTAGTTCAACAGTAAAAAACAACAGGTTTGAGTCACGCATACCGCGGGTATAATGGTTGAGGATCTCACGAAGCTCTAAGTTAGTTGGAAAAACATTGCCTTTCCAATGCGGATATGGGACATCCTAGACATGGAGCTTCGAGAGATCACCGATATGCAGCTTGGGTCTAGTCCTCCTTTGGGTGGCCAAGTTTCACGAAGCCGACCGTTTCCGCAAACATCAACGAGTTGCGGGACAACTCCCATGGGATGATAAGGACCGAGGTAGATCCACTCACGGCGACAGCCATCTCGGTCACGTCTTCCCGGATGGCCCGGCTTATCGCAGTGGCCTACGCTACTGCATCAATTCCTCGTCGCTCCGATTCATCCATCGCGACGACATGGAGAGCGAGGCTACGGCAAATATCTCGATCAGATTGAGGAGGTTTAACATGCATCAGCGCGCTGTACTCGCTGGGGGATGCTTCTGGGGAATGCAGGACTTGATCCGCAAGCTTCCCGGCGTCGTCTCGACTCGCGTCGGCTATACTGGCGGTGACACTCCGAACGCGACCTATCTCAACCATGGCACTCATGCGGAGGGGATCGAAATCGTCTTCGATACAGCGGAGACGAGCTACCGGCGCATCCTGGAGTATTTCTTTCAAATCCACGATCCTACGACGCGGAATCGTCAGGGCAACGATATCGGCAGAAGCTACCGTTCGGCGATCTACTATGCGAGCGACGAGCAGAGAAAGGTGGCGGAAGAGACGATCGCAGACGTGAACGCGTCGGATCTGTGGCCGGGCAAGGTCGTCACCGAAGTGACGCCTGTCGGCGACTTCTGGGAAGCAGAGCCGGAGCACCAGGACTATCTGGAGCGATTACCGAGCGGCTACACCTGCCACTTCCCGCGCCCCAACTGGGTCCTTCCCAGGCGATAGGCCGGTCGGCCCGTCGAGTAGACAACAATGAAATAAGAGCACTAAGCAGCCTTAGTTCGGTACTCCATTGGACTAAGATTGTTTAAGGTTTGTCGTCTGATGGATATCACGAGGCTTCGAGATCATGGGTAAACGGTGCACCTGCCCGGTTAGACCCCCATGCCGCTGCGCGGCGCCATCAGATAATGAAATAAAGTTATTTCAGGATCCGGATTTGCTATTGCAAATAGCCAAATAAATAAAGGCCCCAATCGGGGCCTTTATTTATTTGGCTATGTTAAATCCTAATGTTGATAATGACCAAATGAAAACCGCCTTTGTAAAAATGCGGTGAGGGAGTTGATAAAATCACGGGAATTGGGGATTCCACAAAAATAGTTACCCAGGAGAGACTCAGTAAATTTAATTGACCGGCAAGCTGTTGATCATTGTAATAAAGCATGTTTTTGCTTAAATCTTGGTCATCTTGAATATTGAAGAATGAGGTGTTAAAAATTAGCGGCATAAACAATAAACATTACGAATTGGCTACGTTCGCTGGAGGGTGCTTCTGGTGTATGGTATCGCCGTTTGAGGAAATGCCGGGCATCATCAAGGTCGTTTCCGGCTATACAGGCGGTCACAAGGAGAATCCTACGTATGAGGAGGTTTGCTCCGAGACTACGGGATATAGGGAAGCGGTGCAAATTACGTTTGACCCGGAGGTTTTTCCCTATGACAAGTTGCTGGACATTATTGGTCGCAAATCGACCCTACCGATCCGGGTGGGCAGTTTCACGACAGAGGAGAATCCTTGCGGACAGCTATTTATTCCATAATGAGGAACAGAAGAACAAGGTGGAAGCATCGAAGCGAAAAATTGCCGAGAGCAGTCAGTTCAACAAACCGATTGTGACGGATATTTTACCGGCACAATCGTTCTATCCTGCAGAGGATTATTTCAGTGCTTCGTCATATTTACGTCGCGCATGTGCCCAGCATACCACAAGAGTCACACTAGCGACCTTATGATAGCCCGCGTAACCATCGACATGCGTCCTGTTATTCAACCATCCCGTACTTTTTTCAAGGGCAAACATTGTCCCATAAATTTCGTGTTATTTATTAGTTTTTTCATTTATGAGATCAAGTTTGTGTCGTCAGCTCGCGACACAAACTTGATCCGATTTTCGCTTTGCGACACAAACATTGTCCGATTACCGCGAATCTTAAACTGCCATTGACCTACAGTGTAAACTAGATAATAGCCGATGCAGGAACCTTCAAGAGATGACGGGAGCTCCCGTTATAAGCCGATTATTTTAAAGAGATTTTCGAAGCTGTACAGAAGGAAAAAGAGCGCAAGGCATACCTTAAAATTAATTAATCGGAGATCGGAAGAAATACTTCAACTACTTCAACTAATATGCGCTTAGTAGTTATTGATTTGGTGGAAAAGCTATCGTCCCCGCATACGACACATGTGGAGTGCTTAATATTGATGATTCGTAATCAGTAGATGAGATGTGAGAGTATTCGCTCAATAGTATTGTTTATGCTAACTGCCCCTTAGCTCAGTTGGTAGTCCGTGGTTGGGTATTTAACAACCCCAAAAGAATTGAATACCAGGGGATCAGAACTATCACGGGGAATTAGCTTAGGTTTTGAGTGAGTGAATAGAGGAGTTGGGGACGAAATGGGGACGTGAGCTATTCACGTCCCTATTTTAATCGTGA
>NZ_JAAOIW010000022.1 GCF_011440305.1 Paenibacillus agricola
TGTTGCATGATGTTCATTTGGATCATTCTCTCCTGCCCCCAACCTGTCTACGTTCTACAAGTTGGTTTATCGGTTGTGGCTGGTTTTTCAATGACTCCGCTGGCCTACTTTTAAGTTAACAGATACAGTTGGGACAGAGGTTCATCATGACGAACCGTGGTGTGCCAAATCCACAATTCGCCGCCGCGTAAATATCCAATTGTGAAAATCTAATGGGTTGAAATGTTTGCAGGAAAGATACAAATTATTGCCGAATTGCTTAAACGCAAATGAATGTTGATTCGCACCATTCTCACTAAACTTTAAAGATTGACACTTGGATTCTAGCAAAGTAGAAACAGATAATTTTCGAAACAATATCTTCAACACCAGTGGCTTCAGCAGCGGATTGTTTAGCTAATTTTTTAACTTATTTTTCCTTTAAAAAGAATATCAAGTTAGCTCCGTTAGACTAATGAAGTCGGATCGCCATAGGTGATAGTAACTTTGGAAATACAAGCAGTTATCAGACTTATCAGACGGTTAAACTTCTGCCCTTCAGACTGACGACAATTGGTACCCCAAACGAATTTCATACTTGTCTAAACATCAAATAAGCAACCTCTTTCCATTTCGGACGGGGGTTGCTTACTTTTAACCGCATCATCACCCTGTACACAGAACAGCCACCCTTGAAGTAGAACAATCTACTTACAAGGGCGGCTGTTTTCATAACTTGAGTTTCACTATTGCATCGTTTACTGGGTCAAGAGATTAATATTGGCATCTTCGATGTTGAAATAGTTTCCTTTGTTATCGTCTACAAGCGGTTTTATTTGGTCATATCCTTTTCCACTCGAAGGACCAATGGCATCAAGCGTCACTTGATTGGATTGCAATTCGCTATTAAGATCAGCTATGGAATAAATGGTGGTGCCAGGTTCCATATTTTTATCGTGAACCGGTGCATCAGTGATGAAAATAACTCTTTTCGCATTGCTGCTGCCAGTTAGTTTGTCTACAGCCATGTGAATCGCCTCTAATCCGGACTCCTCGTCAGTGATTCCTCCGGAAGCAGTGGTCAACCCCATAATATTCTCTTTCAGCACATCTTTGTCGGAAGTAAAATCAAAGTATTGAAAATCTTGCGTTTTCTTAAAATTAATATCGCGGAAGGCAATGACAGCAAAGCGCGAGCCTTGCGGCATAGCATCAACGAAATTTTTGACTGTTTCTCTTACATAATCGATTTCATCTGTCATACTAAGCGTGACATCGATTACAAAGACAAGATCAGTAGGACTTGCAATATCTTTAGATATATTGGTCAAGATTGGCGATGTGTCTGGAGCTCCTGGCTGTGTCACTTGTTCGGGTGAAGGAATGCTTGCATCGGCATCTACAGGCGGTTGACCGTTATTGTCATCTGTAGTAATGACGACAGAAGATGACGTGCTATCCCATTTTACATTGGCTCCCAATGATTCGCTAACAAAACGAATCGGAACCATCGTGTATCCATTAATCAGTTGACCCGGAACGTTCAATATGACGGTTTTGCCATTGACTGTGGCTGTTTTTGATCCAATAGTTAATACAATCATGATGGTTCCTTTTGTAGCTGTAACGGTTTGAGTGTTTTGATCCCAACTTACCGTTGCACCGAGAGCTTCAAAAATGGCTCGGAGCGGGACAAGCATATTACCGTTCTGGTTGATAGGTGCTTGTTCGTAAATTTGACTTTGTCCACTAATAAATACTTGCGGAATGGATGCACCGTTCGTATTTATTGGCAAAAATTGTGGTTCTGATGTTGCGAAATCGCCAGATTCACTGACAACTTTAATGTAATAGTAGTATCCGCCGGTCGTTAGCTTTAAATTTGTCCATGAATTGGTATAAGGTTTTGCAGGGTTGAATACGATTCGCTTAATTACAGAATTTTGCGTATTTTTTACAACAAGATAAAAAGTTGACGTAGGCGGAATGGTACGGGTAGTTATATTTATGGTGAATGTACCATCGGATTTTGTAGTAACCGACCCTGGGAATTTACTTCCGGATAGCAACTGGAATTTGAATGTTGATGCGTTGCTGTCTGTTGACGTTGTTTCCGTAGGTTTGGCAGGAACCTTCCATGTCGTCGGATTTGAATAAATCGTGGATGTACCATTCACTTGCTTTAATAGTAATGTATACGTGCCTGCGGGCACCGAGCTATAATTCAAAGAAATTTTTGGGTTTTGTGGATCAACGGGTAATGTGTTGATAATGTCGCCATTAACGTTCTTGACGACCAAATAATACTGTGATGCATCGCTGGATGTAACACGAATAGTGATGGAAATGGTTCCAGTAGACGACACAGACACTGAGCCAGGGAACGTAGCCGTGCTTATTGGCGTTGCCTCGGTCGATTGGGTAGGCGGTGTCCAAGAAATTGCTTTTGAATTTAGAGTCGTTTGGCCGCTGACCATTTGAATATACATTGTATAAGTGCCGCTTGGTAATGAGTTTAATGTGCTGGAAGATACGACAGGATTTTGAGCATTTAGTGTTAGTTTTTTAATTTGTTTCTGGTCGCTATTCAAAATGATCAAGTAGTAGGTCAGAGTTTTGTAAGTTGTTTTAGGTGTAATATTAATTGAGATTGTTCCAGCTTCAGATACAGTAATTGTGCCTGGTGAACTGCTAGGATCGTTAGATGGGTCGATAAAATCGCTAATAGGATATTCAAGATGAATCTCACTCCCAATATCAGGGGCTTTCGGGAAGAATATGATTCTATTCTTGTAGTCTACATCGAATTCTTTAGTTTCAATTGCATTAACAAAAACACGAATTGTCCCAGGCTCGATTACATGCTTGGTGTCATATTTGAATTTTGTGGTTGTGCCATCACCGTCTTTAAGAATATTGAGAATATGATCAGTAGATAATGATTCCACGCTATTAGAAACCAATGTTCCCGTTTCTGCGTAAGCTATATTTGAACCAATTGCGCTACCCCCTGTTCCAACGAAAGTAGCAGCGATTAATGTCGTGCATAAAAATTTGTTCAACTTCATTACAACACACTCCCTTTTATGTAAAAATTGATCACAACATGATACCATGGGAGGATAATATTAACAAAACAGTTTTTACCATACCATTGATTAATGCCACATAATGGAGGAATCTATTAAACATATAGTACAATTAGAATTTACAAATAATACTGGTAAAGAAATTACAATTCAAGATTACGAATTTGTTGATGTTATTGCCTCCGAGGGCTTCCAAAGAAAAACGTTTAATCAAGCAGTGCAACTGCTCAAAGCCGAGGTGATAAAAGAAAAAGCAGCCATTACAGAGGAAACTCTGCGACAACTGCTTTCTCAGTTCGGAGCCCATCTAGCTAGCAAACAACGATCTTCCTGAAATCAAGAAGTTCATCGGCAACTATGTGGAAAAGGTAATCGTCTACGAAAAGCATGTAGAAGTTATATTCAAGCTCCATATTGTGGATTTAGCATATGGAGACGAGGCTTGGCTGGGCAAATCCACAATTCAGCGACGGGCGATGCTTAGGATGTTTGGGGGAGGCAGCCTAAATTGGTACCGTCAGTAAGTAAAATGTTCATTAATAAACCATGGTCTTGGCGAACCTATAATACCTTGTATTAACCGAGTAAGCTCAAAGGTAGCATTAACCATAACTTATTGTGGTGGAATATCAGGGCGAAGCGTATGTTGATTATAAAAAAGAACTTTATTTAAAAAATGTCAGTATTAAAGCCATACCATAAATCTACATAATCTGTTGGGCATTTCATTTCGAAGCTAGACTTATAAATTTGCCCTGGTAGGATTTCAAGATATGTTGAATTTGGTTTGTAATCATAAAATGTTATTTGTTTAAAATCATTGATTTATTTGTTGAAGACCCTATTGGTCAAAATCTTACTGAACCATAAAATTATAGCTTTCAATTTTGCCCATCTCTTGCCACACCCCAACAAGGTGGTGATGCTGTTCTAGACTCTAAGAGCCCGCTTGCCGAGGTTTTTGAACCAAGGCACGACCTTCCCCCACCCCGCCCGCCGAGGCAACTTTTCACGCCCCATAAGGCTTCATACCCAAAAATTCGCCTCATTTGTGATATGTTTCACCGCGAATGATCTTAAACTATTATTTTGTGATGATGTTAACCGTCTATAAAAAAAACGATAACGCATCAAACAAACAGAAAGGTTCTATTTACCACTCTCCCTTTCTTGCGAAGTTAAGACCAAGAAAAAGAAAATGGTTTGTAGGGCCTTTTTTATGCTTCTGGAGAGGTTTTGTTGATGGACATTCACACAAAAGCGGATGTTTTTTTCAAATACCCTTTATTCAGCTATCGTGCTCCGTTCGTAATATAAGGTTAGCCAGATATTTCTGGTTGACCTTTTTTCATAGGGTCTTATTATTACGGTAGTCGGGGTAGAACGGTGTGCCCGTGGGACTTGATCCCGTCAGCTAAACTGTTCACCCCCTACTTGTATAAACATGTTTCAGGCTGGTTGGGACCAGATCCCGTTTAACAAGCGAACCTATGACATTACAAGAAGCCTTAGGGGATACCGACAATTAAGTATGATGTAGGAGGAGAATTCGTATGAATCCAGTCGTTGGTCTGGATGTAGCCAAAGGGGAAAGTCAAGTTCAAGCATTTTTGGATAAACGAAAGCCTTATCGTAAAAGTTTTAGTGTCCTTCATAATGTTGAGGAATTTAATACTGTTTTTCTAAAGTTCTTAAAAGAAATTGAGACCCTGACGGGTAAAAAGCCTACAGTTATTTTGGAATCAACGGGACACTACCATACTCCTGTTGTTCAATTTTTAGAGGAGCATCAATATGTGTATATTATCGTCAATCCACTTATTGCTTATCGAGCTAAAAGTTCAAGCTTACGGAAGGTTAAAACCGATGCCATTGATGCCTTTCATCTATGTGAACTTTATTATAAAGAAGAACTAGAGCCTTATAAAAAAAGGGGAATCCAACGCTTAAACCTTCGTAATCTAACAAGACTGCACGAGAGCATTTCAGGAGTATCCGCACAAACAAAATTACAGCTTCATTCCGTGTTAGATCAAATATTTCCTGAATATGTAGGTGTGTTTGGTGACTTATATTCCAAAGTGTCCTTGCAAACCCTATTACATCCCAACATCGAAGTCGGTTTTAAGCATCAGCGAATGTACATTGGTGGATGAAATAGCTTCGCTATGTAAAAGTCGTTCTGATAAATGGGCGAAGGAACGGGCGCAAAAGCTAAGAGATGCCGCATCCCGAAACCCATTTCAGAACAACTTATTTCAAAGCCATATCTTTAATCTTGAGGTACTGATCACGTTAATCCTTCAATACCAAGAGCACCTATCCAAGTTGGATGCCGAAATAGATGCCCTTGCCCAAGAAATGGAAGAATATACGATTCTCCAATCTATCCCTGGTATAGGAGAAAAAATCGCGGCAACGATTATCTCCGAAATCGGTGAGATCGATCGGTTTAATCACCCCAAAAAGCTAGTCGCATTTGCTGGAGTAGACCCTAGCGTATATGCCTCTGGCAAATTTACAGCTTCAGTTAACCGCATTACCAAAAGAGGATCTAGCAGCTTAAGACACGCTTTATACATGGCCGTAAGATGTGGGATACGCGATGCTCGGGATTTCGACCCGTTGCTCGTGATATCACTTGCCATCTTGGAACGCCACCGCGTAGTGATCTTTCAGGACTTTGAAGGTCGAGAAATCCGAGTCGTTACGGACTTGATGCAAGTCACCGCCGAGCAAATTGCACAGATGTACAAAGCTCGTTGGCAGATCGAGGTGTTTTTCCGCTGGATTAAGCAGCATCTGAATTTCCCACTTTGGTTTGCAGTTTTAATAGTCTACGTTTTGCTTAAATGGCTGTTTGACGCTTCAAACGCAAGAATCCCTCTTCATACGAAACTCTCTTTTATCCAATTTTCACGTTTGCTCGTTCTTAATAGACTACCATCTGTATGGGATTGCGAAAATTCAGCTATGGGTTCAAACACACAACTATCTTGTGGTTATTTGAGTTACATAATTTGGTTAATCAACAGGTCTGATAATTCGTTTTATAAAAATTCTGCAGTGTCACATGCATACCTTTGCTACGTTTTCTAATAATACTTCCTATCAAGTTAAACGGGCTTTCTCTTTTTGTCATCATCTCTGTGGCCATCCAACTGATATCATCCGAATCGCGGCGGGGAAATTTACTCAAAGAAGTGCCTATTCCCTTTGCTTTCGTATTGATTGTATCGAACAGTTTAATTTCTTCATCTTCGTCTAAGCTATGGAAAGCAAGAAAAGGAATATTGATATCAGAATTTGTTTTACGTACGTATTTTTCGACTTCAAGAGGGCTGGCTCGTCCGTGAGATCCAGGTGAGTGTGATACTGCTATAGCTAGCTTTCATCTGCTTGCAACAGGCACCTCCTTGTACTGCTGACGAAACTACCTGGATATTGTTGTTCTGTGATATTCCATAATTGATTAGAAAAACGGAGCTGCGAACCCGCATAACTCCGTTTTAGTTGTTCCATAATTTATTAGAATTTTGCGATTGATCAAGAGAAAAAGATGGTTTGTTCCTTAATTCATTAGAAAAAAGTTTTTCGGCCTTTGTATGAAAATGTATAAAAATACACACTTGAAATTGTAACTTTCATAAGAGAATTAAATCACCTTTTAAATAACCCCACTAATTCCTAAACAGTATTTTAATTACTCTTCTATTTTAAATAATTTACTTTCTTGAGATAATTCAACAACAATATGGGCTTTATCAAGTAGGCTTACAGGCAACTTATCCTTCAGAATAGAAACCACTAATTGAATATTTTCTTTACTTACATAATCTGCAACTTTAATCAGTTGATTATCATGCATTAATTCTTTTTTGTCATTTAGTAGGAAGTGCAAACTCGGTATTTTTTCCTCATCAGCAAATAATATAGCTGCAAGATCAAAGCATAAAATTTCACCTTGTTTTTTGCCTGAGCTTAAATTAGCATTGAATGCGCTGAATTTATATATTTGCTGCTGGCTCTTTTTATGAATAACTTTATCATACTTCAATGCATACTTCTCACCATACAATTCAAAAGAAATTTCAGAAAAATGTTTATTAAACTTATGAATTTGGCCTTTTAACTTTTCTTCAAAACTTCCTGAAAATAAAACATCATCAATTACTTTAATTTGAGCATCAATTTCACTAATGTTTTTCTCTACTTCAACTAATTGCGAGATAATACTCTCATATTCACCCTTAATTCGATACTTATCATTCAACTCAGTTATAATCTTTTCTAACTCCTCAAAGGAGTCACCTTTAGATATAGTCATTGCCAACTCTTTCTCCTGAGATAACAATGTATTTAAGTTCTTTTCTTCAGTCTCAATTTTTACAGTTAAAGAAGGTAAATCAGCAGTTATAAACTTAATTTTTTCTACAACCATATTGTTGTGGTACGCTACTAAATCTTCAAAGGTCTTTTGTAAGTTAGAAATATTTGCATTAGCCTCAGCATACAGTACTTCCAATTGCTTCAAGTCAATATTAGCTTTGCTATTTTCAATCTCTTTTTTGGCCTCTTCTATGAGGTTCTTTCTAATTTTCATTTTACTTATGTTTGAACTACTTTTATTTATTTGAAATTTTACGAAGTTAAGTTGATCTAACTGATTTTCAAAATTTTCGTTTAAATTGAAATTTGATTTTTTCTCATTTAATTGAGCTATTTCTGCTTCAATCATTTCTAAAGCAATTTCATAAGCTATTTTTGTTTGCTTTTTTTCCAGTCTTTCCTTGAAGGCTTCTTCTTGTTTTATTTTTGCCACTAATGCTTGCTTCTTTGCCCCTTCATCAAAGTCACAACCTAATAAGAACAAATATAAAGTCTCATATTCCACATCAGAGGTATACTTGTCCAAAGTCTTAAGTGTATTACTTATATTCTCATCCTTGTATCTAATATTGTGAGAGATGATCTGTCTGAATGTGGGTTTCTCAGCCTTATGGTCGGGAAAAAGAAGCCCTTGTAACTCGTCTTCAAAATCCTTATCAAGTATTGACTTCCCATTAATTTTCCTAATGTTCTTTTTTCTTGGCAGAAAATTGCGTTCAATTACTACTTCATCTGATGCCTCATCTGATAAATCCTCAACAAGAATAAGAGTAATCAATACTTCTTCGGTTACAAGAAAATCTTTAACCAACTCATAGACTTCCTTTTTATTCTCTGTATCAGAATATATTATTGAAGCGTTAGACCCTAAACAAAAGTCAATTAGCTTTAATACTGTTGTTTTCCCCACATTATTCCCAGTAGATTTATCATCATTGGATGGTGTTACGTCAATGATTAGGTTCAAACCGGATTGAAAAGTCAGCTCCCTTATTGTCCCTGTACGACTCGTTATTTTCAGTGTTTTTATGAACATAATTCCACCCATCCATCATCGTCTATCTTTGCAGAATCAATTAGGTAAAGCCAATCTAAACAAAGCATGAAAGTGGGAAAAGACATGTTATATTGGCTTTTAATCCTTTGATACAGATCAAACACTTGTTGTTTGGCATGTTGTTTAAGTTCTTTCAAAACTAAAGATCCATTATAGTAAATGCTAAGCTGTGGATGTATATTATCCGGCAATAACATGGCTATATCCCTCCGGATTCTTAAAAATTTTGCATCGTATAAAAGCATCTACGACTAAAATACAGACGCAGAGCTCCAATTCTTCATACGGAATTTCAATATAATTTTTGCTCTCGATAATTATCTTGGTTATGTTATCAATTATACTGTAGAAAAGTTCTTTAGAGTTAGCTTTTTCATGTTGATGCATTGTATACTGCTTTTTGATAATTTGAAAAACGGAAAAGCTTTTATTCGAGCCTTCCCTATCAAACTCAGCATATTTTTCATCTAACTTTTGGTAAAATATCTTGTAATCATCAATTGTGTCTTTGACATCCGATAAATCATTGAAGGTTATTTTCTTATCAATCTCAAAGGAATTAATCTCTGGCGATTCAATACAGTTAGCAAGATTCTCATTTGCAAGTATGTTTATGATGGTCGCAAGATTCGTATCTACTTTAAGTAGATCAACATCATTTCCAAGTTCCTTTTTAACAAACTCAAATACCTCACGCTGTTTGTCGATTTCCATGCTCAGTATAACATTTAATAATGTGTTTATATCCACAATGTCATCCGTGGGAGAAAAAGCAGCATTATGTGGATTAATAAAACTCATATCCCGAAGTTTGGTTGCATCCTTAGCAATTGAAACAAAAATGAAACGGTAACCTGAATACCTACGGAATATATCCTTATTTAACGAGCCTTCAATTTTTTGTTTTGTACAGGTTGAAGATACTTGAGCAACAACTTTGTGGTTTACATCCACCAAATCAATACCTTCAACATTCTGTTTAAGTATATTCATATTAACCAACGTAAGTCCAAACAATAAATTCATTAATTCAGCAAAAAACGTCTCTGAATATATATTCAAATCCAATAAATTGATCTTTCCTCGTTTTTCAATTCGTCTTGCCAAAACTTCCAGCTTTTCTTCTATATAATTGAAGTATTTACTTCGATTCATTAGCCATACATACCCCTATTCAAAAATGATTTAAACCACGTTCATTGACTATTCGACAAATCATTGGAAATTCCTCTCCCATTGAAGTCCATTAAAAAAAGCGTCTAATTAAAGACGCTCCACACACTTTACTACATGTCTACACACTCGACGTCAAAACCAAGGTCCAGCACGACCGAAACCTCGATTTCGTCCTTAAGCACCTTATTTTTGAAATCTGCGCCATCCTTCGTAAATGTCGTAAACGGCGCAAAGTGTTGAAAACAAAGGATTTCTACGTATCTATTCGTTGCATTCCTACTACGGCCTCCACATGCACGGTATGCGGGAACAGGTCGACAGGTTGCACGGTTTGAAGCGTGTAGCCGAATGGCAGCAATTCAGTTACGTCAGTTGCGAATGTGTCAGGATTGCATGATACATAGACGATCCGTTTTGGTTTGGAGCGTACAATGCGGCGCATCACTTTCCCTCCAGCTCCGCTACGTGGTGGGTCTATCAACAGAATATCTGCGAATCCGAAATGATCATGCATCTCATCTAGTCCCCTTCGTGCATCACGGGCAAGGAATGTCGTGTTATGCAAATCATTATCGATGGCATTCCGTTTTGCGGATTCAATCGATGTCTCGACAATCTCGATTCCTGCCAATTCCTTCACAAGTGCCGCGAACGGTAATGAGAACGTGCCGACACCACAAAACAGGTCGATCATTTTCTCGTCTTCCTTTGGTTTTCCCATTTCCAACGCAAGGTCCACAAGCTTTTTGGCCTGTAAAGGGTTCGTCTGGAAGAATGTATCGAACCAAAGACGATAGCGATATCCTGCCATTTCATCATAAATGAAATCACGCCCCGTTAACAGATGCGTATCCTCGGATTGTGTGCGATCCGCCCAGTCTGTGTTCACAAGCCAAAGAAGGCTTTTCACATTCGGGAACTTCTTCGTGATCCGCTCGACAAGATTTTCAACTGCAGACGCCAATTCACCGTCAGGCGTTTTCGTAGCAAACAATGCCAACATCATTTCTCCGGTCGCAAACGATTCCCGCACCATCAAATGACGAAGAAGCCCATCATGTGCATCTTTGTCATAGCCTTTCAGGGCGAACTCCTTTACCCATTCGCCGACTTCTAACATGCCCGGCCTGCAATCAGACACGTTTCCAGTGGGATGATCTTACGGAAATTCCCTTGTTCATGCATTCCAATATGCCCTTCAGGGGAAAAAGTGAACTCCATCTTATTACGGTAATGCCAAGGGTCGTCCATACCGATCGTTCAAAATCTAATCCTTTACGTTTCAATGCGTTCTTCACATGCTTAGTCTTATGCTTCAATTGACCTTCATACGTCCAGTGTTGCCATACACAACCTCCGCAAAGCTCAAAATGAGGACAAGCCGCATCCGTCCGTTCGTGGCTTGCAGTTAGAATCTCTACAGGTATTACTTTTCTTCGTTTCTTATCGGGATCATCGACGACGACCTGCACTGACTCCCCTATGAGCGTCTGCGGAATCGTTAGCTTCAGCTTTCTAGGATTGGAACCTTTATCACTCTCACGCCAAATCACAGCTTTTCCATTGCCTTTTTCATCTAAATGGTCAATTTCAGCGACGAGCGTTTGTTCTTTTATATTAGTCAAGGAATGATTCCCCTTTCAACAGTCCATACATGTATTGAAGGATTGTTCCCACAATGCTTGTGTACCTCTTCAAAACAGACATACCTTATCATTATAACGAAAATGGGGCAGAATGAGCATGCACTTCATACAAATTCAATAACATCAAGTTTGAAGTGTGATGGGTGACAGACACCAAAAATGTTCTTTACATTAATTGATGTCTGTCTCTTACACAATTGATTCTGTGCAAGGAACGAAAAAAAATGATACTCTGTATGATGGGTAAAGGACTTTGCTATAGCTTATATCGTTTTTATATGTTGCAACAGGAGGAGATAATATGAGTAACGAACAAAATTTTTGGCTTGATTTACCAAAGCCGTTTTTTATATTAGCACCAATGGAAGATGTCACAGATGTTGTATTTCGTCACGTCATTAGTGAAGCTGCAAAACCCGACGTATTTTTCACGGAATTCACAAATACAGAAAGTTATTGTCACCCTGTAGGAAAAGACAGTGTACGTGGTCGATTAACGTTCACAGATGATGAGCAACCGATTGTCGCTCATATTTGGGGCAATAAACCTGCATTTTTTGAACAGATGAGTATTGATATGAAAAAACTTGGTTTTCGTGGTGTCGATTTAAACATGGGATGCCCAGTACAAAACGTCGCATCCAATGGAAAAGGTGCTGGATTAATACAACATCCTGAAGTTGCGGCAGAAATTATTCAAGCAGCAAAAGTAGGTGGATTACCAGTTAGTGTTAAAACAAGATTGGGTTACCATGATATTAACGAGTGGCGCGATTGGTTAGGACATATATTGAAACAAGATATTGCGAATCTTTCCATTCACCTTCGTACAAAAAAAGAGAAGAGTAAAGTAGATGCACACTGGGAACTAATCCCTGAAATAAAAAAATTACGCGATGAAATTGCTCCAAATACGTTGTTAACCATTAATGGAGATATTCCTGACCGCGCAAAAGGATTAAAATTAGTAGAACAATACGGCGTTGATGGTGTCATGATTGGCCGCGGTATTTTCACCAATCCATTTGCTTTTGAAAAAGAACCTAAAGAACATAGCGCGAAGGAATTTCTCAATTTACTTCTTTTACAGTTAGATCTTCACGATAAATATTCAAATGAAACCGAACCACGTCCATTTAAACCACTTCTTCGCTTTTTCAAAATCTATGTTCGTGAATTTAGAGGCGCAGGCGAACTAAGAAACCAATTAATGGATACCAAGTCAACAGATGAAGTACGTCGTTTAGCAAAAAATGTTTTAGATGAAGCATTAGATTGAAGCATCCCACCTGTGCATGATTAAAAAGACTTGCTGTAAAAACAAGTCTTTTTAAGGAATTATAGTTTTATTCAAAATCATTAAAAATAATGAGAGACCTCCCAAAAGTTCAATGAACTCTTGAAAGGTCTCTCATTTTTGCACTATGTTGTCAAACGGAGTTTCCTCTCAAGGAAACTCTTGATGCTACAGACTTCTCAGCCTGATTACTGCATGGAGCGTTTTTCTGGTCCATCGGCGATGAAATCTACCGCTTAAGCGCGGTCGCTCATCATCGATTCACAAAAAGCTAACTGAAAGTGCTAATTCATTGGGGAACAAAGAGAAGTTCGTTTGTAGGCTATAATTTCAGCACAAATTATAACCACGATTACCTATTTTTGTAATAATTTGTGCTCAGACCATATTATCACATTCATCTTAAAAATTTTGTATAATTTTGTCATATTTCATAAAATTTTTATAAATTTTATCGATTTTTATGTAAGAATTCATCCTTCCGAGTTTTAAGTAAGTGAAATAAAATTTCATTGTAAGGCGAATATTAGCTTCATTAATTTCCCAACGCCCTTCATCTAATTGAATGCAAGTTTTCCTTCATCCTACTTTACGATGATCTTCTTTCTTCCGAATTTCGGTACATTCCTAACCAACAAATTTCTTTACTCCAGGAAACCGTGCCCAAATAACGGCATAAGCTAAACCATCAGGTGGGATTCATTAACCATATCCCTTGTAAATCGTCGATTTTCCACTCTAGTACTTTTATGTAGGCTAACATTTCGGCTTCCGTTTTTCTTGTGATAAATCCAGGAATACCAGACCTTTCAATAGCTATCGTTTTCTCGAACATATCACTCTTTTTACTTACGGGGGTACATCGACTGTTTTTAAAACTTAGGATGATTTGCGAAAATCTTTCCCAGTTATCCAGACGGTTTTGTAATAATATGAGCGAATAATAGTGGTCACAATTCGTGGTAAACGGATAGTTGTGGTATTTCTTATTTCGTTCCATCGTTGACTTGATCACTTGTAGTTTTTATCAACCAGATTGGGTAGCTCGTCCATTCCAATAACTTCCCATTCCATTATGGAATATGGCCTGCCCTCAAGGCAGGCCATCTAAATCTAGGTTGTGGTGCAAAGCTCTAATTCATGATAACGTAACTGATAATGAAGTCATGGGATGGAGCAACTTATTTTGGAAACGAAAATGGATTTATTTAAATGGAAGCAATATGAATCGCCAATCACCTTACTAACGGTGAGGTGGTATTTGAAATATAGTTTAAGCTATCGAGATATAGTCGAAATGATGGGCGAGCGAGGATTAAAGATTTCACATACAACGATCATGAGATGGGTCCATGAATTTGGACCCGAAATCGACAAACGAATCCGTCCCTTTTTGAAACCTACAAACGATTCTTGGAGGACTGACGAAACCTACATAAAAGTCAAAGGACAGTGGTAGTATTTATATCGGGCCGTTGATTCTATGGGGAAAACCATTGATTTCATGTTATCTGAAAACCGGGATATACCGGCGGCTAAGCGTTTCTTTACTAAGGCTTTGTCCTCTCCACATCATCAAATCCCACGTGTCATCACCTTGGATAAAAATCCAGCCTATCCACCAGCCATACAAGTATTAATAAAGAGGAAATTACTGCCAAAAGAAACCTTGATTAGACAGACAAAATATCTAAACAACATTGTGGAGCAAGATCACCGATTCATTAAGAAAATCACAAAACCGATGCTCGGTTTCAAATCATTTCTAACTGCAGAACAGACATTAAAAGGAATCGAGGCCATGCATATGATTAGGAAAGGGCAGGCCGAAAATAATTCGTCTGTCCTCTCTGCTGTTGAATGGCTTAATAAAATATTTGGTATTTTGGCATAGTTAATTACAATTTAATGGGAAGTTGCTATCTTTTTTAATTCTTGCACCACAACCAATAATTCAATCTCATGATGACGAATTAGTATTAAGCACCATTGGAGAACGGTACGTTAAGGCAAATTGTCAATTTCTTAGTAAAAGATAATTCCAGTACCATACTCATAACCATTGAATATAGTTATCACTTAGAAGAATAAACGTAATTAACAAAGGACAGTTTGCTGAAGCAAACTGACCCTTGTTATTCAACTATAGTGTCCTGATAGCTGAATGATATTGTGTTTTTTGAGGACCAAATATCAGATTATCAGTATGGAGCTTGGAAGATGGTGTGCAGAGAACGATCCGCTTTCACCGCTAACACCTTGAAACATAATTTGCTTCCTGTTGATCGCTGAGAGGGAACAGCCATATTTTTGAGTTAATTTGTTAACGATGATTTTCTTGTCAGGAACAGACATTTTATAACCCTCATATGTCGTATTTTCCACATAATACCATATGGTTTTGCAGCCTGCAGATGATTTTGCAGGGCTAACAACATGCTGTTAGCCGACCTCGGCTAAACGTGGTTGCATTACTGGTTTCTGTCTCTGGTACGAAATCATTTCGACACCATCTGACAAAGTTATTGGAGTGGCTAAGGTATGTCTTGGCGGTGGTGTCCTTAAGATTACCTGCTTTCAACTTTTCTGATACTTCTTTCTCGTACTGTTCATACAATAACTCCAATTGCTTAATAAAGTCCTGAGATGCTTTCACTCAACCATTAGTACATTATCCATGAGAAAAGAAAAAGCTACCGAATTTCTCGACAGCTTAAGGAGTCGCTAGTAAAACTGGACGACTGAAGTCTTTATCGTAGAGGTATTGTGTACTTATCTACGAATTGACTATATAACAGACCATTGGTTGAAAGAAGTGTATGCACCTCAGCAATCGACCAAAATTTAGGTGGCTTTTGGGAAAGGGCTTTAGCCAAATTCGAAAGGGCGTCCTTCAGTTGTTTTAACAACGCTTCATGCATGACTCTGCTATCATCTGAAGGATGGGCATTTTCAAATGACTTTGTGCCCCTATGTAACATAATAGGGATGTACTCCTGTTCGCTGCCATATTTATCGCTATGCCATTGAATTGAATGAAGTAACTGCTCAATCTCTGATCTAGATACTCTGTCATTAGTGCTATTATTTTTCGCCTCGATGATAAGATTGACTCCGTTTTCCATTCTCCATAGATTATCCGGACCATCGCCCTCATCTTCCTCCGGCATCTGAGAAGTAAACCCGAGGAATTCACCGATTTGATGAACACTCTTTTCAAATGCATGAGAATCAACATCGGGGGAGTAAATTAAATCTGTATATAAGTTCTCAATAGCAATAACCACATCTGTTCCAGTGGAGTATTGAGCTAACCACTTAACCACAATATCAGCTTGCCGACCTTTTACCTTGGTCAGCTTCGAGTAGGTATGAGCTTGCGGTTTTAGTACTTTCGAAGAAAGGCTCTTGGCTTTTACCTGCATGTCAGCAGCTCCGACTGGATTCAATGAATCTATTAAAGTTGCCCCCATTTGTAGATAATAAGCCTCATCGATATTGCTCATAGAATCTTTATGAGTGTTCATAATATCGCGGATCACACTACAAGCATCTTCATAAAAATCGTCACGATACTTTTTAAGCGCCAATCTCTCTGTCTCGGCAATATCGAGCAGGTGAGATGTCCCGCTTTTATCGTCTGGTTCAGCTTTCAAAATCATATCCTTGTGAAACTGTCGCCATTCCTGATCACCAGCTAAACAATCGTCCACCGCCCCATAAATCTCCTTCAAAGCCTCTTCCGAAGATGTCGGTTTGTGATCACCAAACAACTCAAGACCAAAATCAATTTGCGCTCTTGTAGCAGGATTAAAGAAGAAACGATTCGCATCAACCCCAATAAAGTTGAGCAATGAATTGTCTAGAATGAAAACTGCACAATGGTCACTGCCTGACCTTACTGCTCTGCCCAACCCTTGTTCAATTGTCTGAGCAGTTTGGGCATTTAAGAAAGGTGACCCCTCGCGAGCAATCGAGATATACCGTTCTCTTGCAGAATACGCGCTCGGTTTACCATCAAGAACTAGAATCCTACAAGAATCTCCCGCCAAGTCGACCCCATCATATCTGTTCAGGAATACCATAAGATTACCTTGGGTATCCTTCAGTTTTTGAGTCGCGGCTAGTATATTATCTTTGTCGACAAGAATCGGCTTAAATTTAGCCCATGCTTTTGCCTTGTTACCATTCGGCACAATTACCACAACATTATGCTTCTCAGCATATTTTGCGATAATCGGTCGCATCATTTCGTCTGTCAAATCGGCAAAATACCTTTTCGGCGCAATAATTAGCCTTTCTCCAGCGTCCCCTTGGTTATCAACCTCTAATGGGGCTATAACTGAATCCTTTTCAATCCCGAGTTCCGTTATCAGATCGGTACTGTTATTAAATGTTGCCGACAAAATAAACCTATGCTTGGCGTTGAAAAATGAAGGGATTCTTTGCACAGGTATTTGAAGCGGTGTGATTTCAATTTGACTACCGCTTATATAACATTGACACTTAGACAATTCATCACCAATAATACCCCAAGAGAAAAAGACAGAATCATCATTGTCTGCATATAACTTTTGAAGGATATTAAATACCGCATCTTTATGCTGCCTCCAAACCCAGTAGGGAACAATCCGTGAAACCGTAGTATCTCCATTCTTAATGGCAGTTAGCGCCCCTTCACCTTGCTCACGAATTGAAGATTCGAATAGCTTATACAATTTTGAGTATGCAGGATGATCCCTCTCAAAAATAATCGTACTTTGCTGACGAGCCTTCTTAATACAACTATGAGCATCATCAATAACTAACGCGCCGATCTCTTGAATTGGACGATTCCCATACCCATCGACGCCAAAGATTGAGCGACCATTAAACATTCTCTCGAATGTGGTAATAAGAATAGCTTTTCGGTTCAAGAACTCATGCGGGAACTCTGCTGCTTGACCTGGTTCCTGATTGATTGTCACTACAGGTATATTGTGTATGGCAGCCTGTTCAATGGCTTGTTCCACGAGTTGCTTGTCAGGACAGAGATAAACTACAGGTCCGACACCTTCATTCATCTTAGAAAGAAGCATCAGTTGACCAATTAGGGTTTTTCCCGCGCCTGTATTTAAGATCCCAACTACATCCCCTTGTTCGCGCTTGCTATGCCACAACTTTAAAAAGTCTTTTTGAATATCCCGAAGGTAGTCATACCCCTCCTGATGAATCAAAGTCTTGAAAATCTCAGTTGGGTCTGTAGGCTTCGTTGGTCCCCCGCCGTTCCCACCTCTGATCCTACTTTTGAATAAACTCATTCTGATTCTCCATTCCTATTTTTGTAGTCCCATCATTATATATTAAGCTCCATGTCGAAATTTGTTAGTTTGTGTTGTCGATTCATAACACTTCAACAATTCTGATGGGTGTCGCAGGTGCTACTGGTGATGACTGACCTCCTAACATCGAAACCCCTTTAGCCGTAACAGTGAGCTGAGTCGGGAATTTTACCTCACCTGAAACGAGTACTTCCTCGACTAGAGTTCTCATCATCATTAAGCTCGGACTTTCATGATTCACCTCGGGATAGAAAACAGGATAGTCTTTTGTTTCAATCAATACTGGATCGCCAAAAAATGTCGAAAGACCTTGAAGATTACCCAGGACTTTCAAGTTACGATCTGGAATGGATGGGAACTGGTTAATGATTTGAGGAATTGTATACCCTTCAGGGTAATCGCCTGGATTACCTATGAACAATGTGACTACCGGTTCCTTATTAATTGTCCGTGATCTGGTAAATGCCGACACCTTCATCAACTGCGGCTGAAGTTTACGCGCGGCAGGTAAATCATCAAAACAATCCTGGGTGATCTGAAATTCACCGCAACTTGGACAAGTTATTTGATATACCTCAGAACCATCTCTTTTTAGTACTGCTTCGTTGCCGCAAAGAGGGCATTGTACTTTCGATGTCATCATGTAGAATTCACAAGCAATGTCATTTGTAAATATTCGCCAACAAGGGGCTTAACTCCTGCTCCTTAAGCACGAATCGACAAAATCCCCACTCGGGAAATAAAAATGCGGGTACCTGTTTAGGATAGCCGCATCCGTTGATTTTCTAACTTCACTTCTCATACAGCGGAAGCCGCGGAACCCGGAAGGGACTTATGGTTTACGATTTTCTCTAAACTTGAATCCATACACATCACAAGCCTTCTTACCATCAAGTTCAATACTTTTCTGTTTACCTGTAGGATCTAAGATGTTATTCACATCCGTTATCACATGCTCCCATACCGACATGAATCTTAACGCCGCCTTCAAGTCAATATTAGAAGGGTTATACTTGTGGGGCGTTCCTGTGCTAGGAGCGTAATTAGGATCTGTTAGGTATGAGTTCACTTCAATTGGTGGTCTCTGGTCGACATATACCCGAAGGTGCTTTTTCCAACGCAATCTGTATTTTTTCTTAGATAAATGATGATGCTTTAACATTTTCCATTTCTACTTTGATTATTCGATCATCTATTGCTGATCTGGTTTCAGCGAACAGTTTGGCACTCTTCTCTATTACCTTCTCAATATGATGGTAGACTGATTCTGAATCGGTATCCTCATCGGCAAAGATGTGCAATCTTGGTTCTACTTGCCCTTGTTCAGGTTCTATTGGGTTGCAGGAATCTGTGATGATCTCTATTTTGTCAACTTTATACGTAGATGGAGCTTCGTGTTGAACGTCTTCCATTACTGTATCGGGAAGCTCAATTGGAGTATCACTCTCTGTTAAGTGGAAATTGTATGTGTCATCAATGTCTATTCCGATACCAGCGTTAATCTTATCGGAGTCACCCAAGAAGAATGAGAATTGCAGATCATCGTCTGTGGGATTCTTCTGACTTGGCGAATCAATCCTTGTCTTGTTCACGATACTATATTCGTTCATTGTAGCCTTCATTTATGATCACCTTCCTCTTGTTGTTATTACATTTTTCCAGTAATAACTCTTGAAAATGAATATCCTCAAGAACGATTACTAAATTTGTTCCTCCAACTTAATTACAACAATAAACTGAAGCCCGAATTCTCTGCTTTAATTATTCAACGAACATAAGAATATCAGTCGGAGGATTTACACTCTTAAAAAGGTTGTGGTGCAAGAATTAAAAAAGATAGCGATTTCCTAATAAATTGTAATTAACTATGCCGAGATCCCAAATATTTCATTAAGCCATTCAACTGCAGAGAGGACAGACGAATTATATTCGGCCTGTCCTTTCCTAATCATATGCATAGCCTCGACTCCCTTTAATGTCTGTTCTGCAGTTAGAAATGATTTGAAACCGAGCATCGGTTTTGTGATTTTCTTAACGAATCGGTGATCTTGCTCCACAATGTTGTTTAGATATTTTGTCTGTCTAATCAAAGTTTCTTTTGGTAATAATTTACCCTTAATTAATTCTTGTATGGCTGGTGGATAGGCTGGATTTTTATCCAAGGTGATGACACGTGGGATTTGATTGTGTGGAGAGGACAAAGCTTTTGTAAAGAAACGCTTAGCCGCCGGTATATCCCGGTTTTCAGATAACATGAAATCAATGGTTTTCCCCATAGAATCAACGGCCCGATATAAATACTTCCACTGTCCTTTTACTTTTATGTAGGTTTCGTCAGTCCTCCAAGAATCATTTGTAGGTTTCAAAAAGGTACGGATTCGTTTGTCGATTTCGGGTCCAAATTCATGGACCCATCTCATGATCGTCGTATGTGAAATCTTTAATCCTCGCTCGCCCATCATTTCGACTATATCTCGATAGCTTAAACTATATTTCAAATACCACCTCACCGTTAGTAAAATGATCGCCGATTCATATTGCTTCCATTTAAATAGATCCATTTTCGTTTCCAAAATAAGTTGCTCCATCCCATGACTTCATTATCAGTTACGTTATCATGAATTAGAGCTTTGCACCACAACCGTTCAAATGATAGGCAACTTATAGAATCTTTAAATACATGGTAACAAAATACTTGTTTACATTCGGTTCAAACTCCTGGGTAGGGTACTTCGTATCAGACTGCTTGCTGGCCTTCAACTTTGGTTTTGTATATCTATCCCCATTTTATTGATAGGTAGGTTGGATGCTCATTTCAAGTCAGTACTGCTCTCAGTCTCGTATTTTCTTTACAGTTTTTCGATGTATGTAGTTCTATAAAACGTTTAGCTCGGTATCTTTTAATGTTGAACTTACCTTTCCGACCGTCTTTGCGCGTAGCGCCCTGCCCGCCCCCCAACCCACCGTATTGTAACTATGTACGGATCTAGTAGAAGAATTATATGCTGTTACTGGATTGTTACGTAGCAAAAAATGGACATGTATATAGTTACAAATTCGGAATTAGCTTTCTATGTACATTCTAGATATATATTAAAGTTCCAAACATGTCGGAAGGGTCTAAATAAAGATAAATCACATCGTATTTTGTTCCCAGTAAAGATTAAAGAGATGGCAACAAGTATTTTGTTTGCAAGTAAATATGGTATAATGATCGATAGCGAGGCTGTAAGCTTTTGAGTAGCATACGCATGGACGATTTTTTAAGGAGTTGATCAATTTGAGGAATACTAATATGGAACAAAAACATGAAACATTAGGTAGTGTCGTTAAAGTTCAACAAGTCATTGATTTTATGGTGTTAGGCGTGCTTCAGCAACAAGGTAAACAGTATAACAACCAAATGGAGCAATTTATTCTTCGTAAGCTTGACGGTACCGGCGTTAATAATGCGTATTTAACAACGCGGCTGCAGTTCCTATTTGATAAAGGTCATGTGGATCGCTGGTGGGATGGCGATAAGCGTTTTAATCGTTTCTATTCGATTACAGGCAGTGGTGTTACTTATTTTCTACAGCTGAAGCTTGAGCTTCCTGAACGTGTGGAATTGGCACAAAAGGTTTATCGTCAATTCGATTCCTACATACATGAATTTGATGGCCATTAGAAAGAGAGGTAACGGTTCATGGATTTGGATTATGAGAAGATTGTTAGTGACCTTAAAATGGCTTTTCCTGCAGGTACAGTACAATTTCAAAATGGGGGTATGGCTTACATTCCTAATCAGGTGTACACTGACCGAATCGAGCAAGCTACCAGCAGCCGCTGGAGTCTGGAGCTGCGGGAAACCGACATTAATCTCTCAGGACATTATGTAAAGGCCGTGGTTCGGGTACAAATCGGTGCTTATTTTCGGGATGGTTATGGATTGCAAAAGCTTGAGGCTGGAAAAGCATTATTAGAAGATCAGCTAGCTCCAGCCTTAGATCTGGCAGTGAATCGTGCCTTTATTCATGCCGTCGATAAGTGGCAAATGGGTTGGCGTGATCTGGCACCCCATCGAAAAAATGACTGGGGCAATAACCCGGCTCTGAAGCATCTTTTAAATGTTGAGTCTGGCTTAAAAAAGCCTGGTCAAAATAATCTTCAGCCGTCGTTAAGGGAAATCCACCACTGTATAAACTGCAAACAAGAACTATCCAATGAGGAATGGGATGCCCTAGGACAAATCACAAATCTTAACCGTAATAAATTAACTTATTGCTATCCTCACATACCCAACCATTACAAACGGCTTCTTCCTGATAAAGTGAGGAAAATATTTGAACCTACATGGAAACCTGAATAAATATGGAGAGGTGGATTTACATGGAAGGTTACGGAATGAAAAGTGAGCAATGAAGCTGAATTGTTACGCTACATGCTCTCTAGAACACCTGTTATGATCGTTGAAAGTCATCACTATAAATTGGTATTGAATTGAATTATCCTGCCCTTGCGTATTATGAGGTCACCAGAACTTTCTGGTAGGAGGTTATTCTCCACATACACATACGGATTCATGCTCACGGGGCGGTTCGGGAAGCCCTCTAATAGATCCTCCTGGATAAAGAGCTGATACCCGCGTTAACAAGCCTCAAACACTGTGTCTTCAGCGATGATATTTTGGCCACCAAATTAGTTTTGAATAGCTGATCTAGGCTATTGCACTCATTGAAGTGTTTATAGCGGTTGCGGTAATGGATCTGATTCCCAACCACCAATAAACACATCACGAAACGGGGAAAATCGTACGAGCTAAGCTTCGCTGCATGAAAAAGCCGGTTCCTTTACTCTACAAGAGAAGCCAGTTTTCGCAAGCACTCAGTTTCAACTCCCTCGGTACGATTCAGTGTTCTCATGAATGCTCGCTTATTGCAGAATTTCACCCAGTGGGTAAGGAGTTAAAGACAAAATGAGGGGCACTGTCATAGACTTCGGTAATATGAAGGCATACGGGAATAGAGGGAGCGTAGAATTGTCCCATATATTCCCATTCTAATGCACGCATTCTCCACATTACCCCTAGAGGCTTTCACTCCCATGCCTCAACGGGTCTATGCCCTCTCATTCCTCCCTCAGAATGATGAGATTTTCTTACGTATGCTCGCTTGTTCGCAGGATTTCACATCTCATAGTAGTGGTGAACGAATGAATCAGATAGTGATGGGAGTCCCCTAGAAACATGAGGGCATGCGGAAACAGAGGGATCGTCATCTTTTCCCATATCGTTCCATATCCTGCACACTGCTCCATGCTACTCTCGGTGGCTCTCCCTCCCATGACTCAACGGGTCATAATACCCTGTCATTCCATCGTTATACCTGTCCAAGAGATGGAGGCTGATCTGCTTCGTTCACGGGTCTGTGCCCTTAAGGAATGAGAATTCAGTACTCGGGTGCTTTCTTTGTCCGAAATCCTGCGAACAAGCCAACTTACGTCTTTTATTAAGCTATTTTACTCAAGCTGCAGTAGTAGCAGTAATAACTTTCTCAGGAATGTAAGTTTGTTCTTGACGAACAATGCCTACCAGAACTCGTGCTAATTTCCCACATAGTTTAATGATAGAATGTATCTTTTTCATCTTTTTAGTTCGAGTGTAGTGGTGGTGAAGCGATCGAAATTCCTCATTATTTACAACTAAGTGCAATACGGCTAAGTATAAGAACTTTCGAAGACCGGAGCGCCCTCGTTTGGTAATACGAACCAGCCCTTTATGATCGGAGCCAGTTGGATGCCTTGGTCGATGAAGTCGGCCTCACGTATGTGTTCGACCGTGGTTACCTCGATTATGCCAGATTCGATGACTACTGTGACCGCGGCATTTTCTTTGTCACTCGAACGAAGAAAAACGCAGTGATCCGCCCGATTGAAACCTTCATGCTACCCGCAGATAGCGGTGTACTCACGGACGAAATGGTCGTCATAGGAACGCCACAGAAGCGAATGGAGAACGTATTGCGCCTGATCCACAGCGTAGACTCCGAAGGGAATCCCGTCGCTATTCTAACGAACCGATTCGATCTGAGTGCGGATGAAATCGGGCAGATTTACCGCGAACGATGGGCGATAGAGACTTTTTTTAAGTGGATGAAGCAGCATGTTCGGATCAGGAACTTTTACGGAACGAGCGAACGGGCGGTAATGAACCAAGTATGGATGGCACTGATTGCCTTTTGTCTGCTCGTATTAATGAAGATAGAGACGGGTACGAAACATAGCCTGTTGGATCTATGTCGTTGGCTTAAAGTGTTGCTCTGGAAATCCGAACAGGAATGGGTAACACGCATACATTACAAGCCCCTTCGCTCATCGGCAGGAAGACGAAGCAAACGAAGCTAATTTTCCATCTCCCTTGATCTTATATATATTACATAAACTACCAAATGGACAGGTTACCTCTCAGAGGAGATCAACTTTTTGGTATACGCAGTCAAATCATTGTTCAGAATATTTCGACTACTAATGCGGATGAGTTTTATGCAACGCTAGTGATTTTCTTTACAATAAACTGCTCATTTTCTCCCACAATATTTTGTGCGTAGGTCGCTTGTAAAGGCAATGAAGAAATACCTAGCTCTTTCTCCAGTATCACTTTTGGTGTAACAAAAATATTGGTAGGATCTACTTTCCATTTTGCTCCCTCCAATACCACATCATAAGGAATTACAGGATATTCTTTACCATTTTGAGTCTTCTTTACTTGAACTTCATATTTTAAATCATCGATTTTCTGAGATTTAATGATTTCAAATTCAATTTTCTCCTCATTTAAGTTAGAAGCTACATATTTTGTGCTGTCTTCCTCAGAATGTGCCACATTATTTAAATACTTTACAGAATCTTTTTGATTCAAACTATCAAAAAAATCTTTGACTGTTTGCTCCACAACTTGGCTATCTGTGATGCTTAATTTGGCGAAATCAGAGACGTTTTGATGATTTAAACCCTCAGTATACTTTTGAACTGGTGCCGGAGAAGCAAATGCAGATACGTTAGTGAGTGCTGTCTTGATATAAATTTAATTTTTTTCCAAGAGTGAAGTGTTTCTCCATGGTAATCCTGCCGCAAATCCATGCTTGGCATCCGTAACGATCATGAATTTCCTCGTATTTTTTGGTGAAGTATGCCATCGTGGCTTGCCTGCAGGGATTGCAATCTGTTCAAACCAGCTGTCTTTTGTAGCACTATGCCAGTTTTAACACCATCATGGGTAACAATAAGAGGTTTTCCTTCTTCTTGGTACCAACCTTCGCCACCATTACTAATAAAAGCTGAAATCCATCACGATGAATATGCCAGTTATTTCTGCATCCTGGTTCAAAAGTACAACACCTACGCTCACTTTAGGATCAGCAATTAATTTTTTTAAGAAAACTTTGTCCCACAAAATATTGTGCGTATGCTTCATTTTTTTCACCCACTGGGAAAATAACGCCGTTTTTACTTCTTCATGTTTTGCCTTTTTGGTTCCTCCAAAAAATATTATTAATATTGTATCTTCTTGCTGATCAATTGCAATAAAAAGTCCCCATTCATTACCTGTTCACTTTAATTTCCCGCCAAATACCGGGAAGAAGCTATGCTCACCATAATTCTGGATGTGCTCTACATTTTTCAAAGTCTTCATATCTGCATCGCTGATAACAATATCAAGCTCTGCATTGATTCTCATGTGATCTGGATTTGCGGTCTTAGGAATGACTACAAGACCAAGCTGGATATCATAACGCAGGCAAAGCTGAGCAACAGATACTCCATACTTATCAGCTATTACCTTAACCTCTGCATGATCAAGGATTGCACCGTGTGCAATTGGTGAATATGCCTCTACCATGATGTCATTCTTCTGGCAAAATTCAATTAGTTCCAAAGGAGTACTGCTTACATGTGCCAATATCTGATTTGCCATAGGCTTGATCTCACAACTTGCAAGAATATTCTCTACATCATCTTGAAGGAAGTTAGAAAGACCGATTGCCTTTACTTTGCCTGTCTTATAAGCATCCTCCATTGCTTTCCATACTTCTTTGTTTTCCTCGAAGTAACGGTTCTCCTCACGGAACTCCTTCCAAGGCTGTGGGCTGTGGATAATCAGAAGGTCAATGTAATCCAGTCCCATTTTTGCTAAAGACTCATCAATGGACTGCGTAACTGCATCATAGTTCTTTGCTTCTGCAGCAACCTTTGTCGTAATGAAAAGTTCTTCTCTTGCGACACCACAGGAACGGATTCCTTCGCCTACACCAGCTTCATTCCTATAAGCCTGAGCAGTATCTATATGGCGATATCCGATAGATACCGCATCACGTAATGCCTGTGCTGCCTGTTCATCGTCAAACAGCCAGGTACCAAGACCTAATTTGGGAATTTTTACACCATTTGATAACTGGTAAGTTTCGTTAAACATGTTTTTGTCTCCTTTGCATTGTTATATTTTTTGTAGTACCTTGACCTATATACTTGGTTTTCCCATTTCTCATTAAACAGAGATGCTTGAAGAACCCGGAAATCCGGGCCGGGTCTGCAGTTTAACCTGGTCGCTCTCGCTCCAGAAGCCTCCGGAATTATGCTGATCTTGTAAGAGCCAGTTGATTGTTAAGGGGAACAGGAGCAATCACCTTCTGTGGGCGGAATCATTTGAGCCACAGTGATCGCAAGTAAGCTAAGAATACCGATACCCACAAAGATGACCTTCCAGCCGAATGCTGCAGCCACAAAACGACCTATGGGTACACCGGCAATAAGAGATGCACTAAATCCAACATATAAGCCTGAGCAGTATCAATATGGAATTTCTACGCCATTTGATAATCTGTAAGTTTCGTTAAACATGTTTTAATCTCCTTTGCATTGTTATATTGCAATTTCGGAACGGTTACTTCTTCTACGCTAACATCACCAGTAGCGTAAATGAAATTTGCTTTCATTCCAATTAACCACCTATTCTTTCACCTTTTCTTTAATGAAACTTTTTGTTTTTGATTTGATCGGTCGGCAGAATTCGGAACTTCATTGCTTATTTGCCGGTCCTCTTCTTCTCTGCTTCAGGATAACGGTCACCAACAATTAGGATCTTGGCGATTTCTTCATTGACCTCCATCATCTCCTGCTCAGTAAAAACGATATCAGTTGATGCAACATTTTCTGAGATTCTGCTGATGTTTGTTGTCCCAGGAATTGGAACAACAAAGGACTTCTGGGAAAGTATCCATGCAAGTGCTATTTGTGCAGGGGTTACATTTTTCCACTTAGCCAATTTATTCAAAAAATCAATGATTACCTGATTTGCTTCCATTGAATCCTTAGTAAACCGAGGAAGCTCCCCTCGGTTGTCATTCTCGGTGAAGGATGTATTCTTGTCTAATTTCCCGGTGAGAAATCCACGTCCCAGAGGGCTATAGGCAACAAAGCCAATCCCCAATTCTTCGAGTACAGGGAAAATGTTATTCTCTACTTCTCGCCACCAAATCGAATACTCACTCTCCACTGCCGCCAGTGGTTCAACGCAGTGCGCACGGCGGATGGTTTCAGCACTTGCCTCTGACAACCCCCAATGGATTATTTTTCCATCTTTTTTTAGCTGTTGCATAGTCAACGCAACTTCTTCAATTGGAACCTTTGGGTCTACACGATGGATATAGTATAAATCGATATAATCCGTTCGCAATCTTTTTAAAGACCCTTCAACCGAACGGATTATGGACTCTGGTCGGCTGTCAAGCTCATTTGTTAAACCATTGATCTTAAAGCCGCCTTTTGACGCAATCTGTACCATACTTCGATGACCTGCAAGCGCCTCACCAACAAGCTCTTCATTTGTGTAAGGCCCATAAACTTCTGCTGTATCATACATGGTAATGCCAGCATCAATAGCGGAGTGCACTACCCGAATCATTTCATTACGGTCTTTTGCCGGACCCCGATGATAGTTTAGCCCCATACATCCAATCCAAGCACTGAGGTTTCCAATCCATTGTTTCCCAATATTCTTTTCTCCATAACCCTTCCCTTTCTTTAATCGTATTTGTAAATCAAGCCTTCAAGCTTGTGTGAAAATATTGAGCTCAAAACATAAAACTTCTCATTCAAAAATTATTCTTTAAATTTCCCAATAAACAATTTCACATTAACCAGCCTAAATTGCGTTCTTGTAAAACTGCCTTATTCGGTCAAACACGTACCATACAGCAGCTTCGTTCATCATTTTTAATAAAGTTTGTTCTTCCTCATTCACTTGTTTCAGGTGTTTGTCTAGTGTGTTTCTAATATCATTTGTAATTTCTTGGATAGAGTATACATATGGAGTATAGTCGATTAATAAACTTTCTACTATTTCACCACTGTTATTAATGATAAAACTTGCTTCGCCTTCTGAAATATTATAAATCTCTTTCAATAAACATTTAATTTCATCTGATATTTGGGGGTTTACGTTTTTGTTTAGAATGGCTAAAGTCATCTCCATACTCTCACTCCAATGCTACATCTGAATAACCATTGCAAGTCTTAACGATTAACGGGTATTTATGCACACTCGCGTGTCTTAGGACTGGTATTGATCATCACTGACTTTTTCCATCCAATCAACGACCTTGCCATCAAGACGTTCATGAATGGCTATATGCGACATAGCTGTGGTTGGCGAAGCTCCATGCCAATGTTTCTCCCCCGGTGGGAACCAAACCACGTCACCGGGACTAATTTCCTCGATCTGACCTCCCCAACGTTGAACCCGTCCTTTGCCTGCCGTTACGATCAGCGTTTGACCTAGTGGATGCGTATGCCATGCTGTCCGTGCGCCTGGCTCGAACGTAACGCTGGCTCCAGCTACGCGTGCAGGATCGGCTGCTTCAAACAGTGGATCGATGCGAACCGTGCCGGTGAAATATTCAAACGGTCCTTTCCTCGAAGGTTGGGATCCGATTCTTCTGATTTCCATTTTCTATATTCCTCCATTAGGGTTGCGTATTTTTTCCGTGTTGTTGTTTACATCGCCTAAAGTCTCCGCCTTCCTAATAAGGACGATATAGGAAACGATAGCCAGTAAACTGGTTGTAAATATAATGATTCCGAAAGGGATGGTGAATTCTCGCCTGCGATTCCCACAAGCGGGGAAGTAACTGCGCCTTGTGCGAATTGTAAGGTGCCTAGAACGGCAGAGCACTCCCCGCAATTTGTCCATGCGATTCCATTGCTAAGGTAAAAGAAACCGGTCCAATGATCCCAATTGATACAGCAAATAAGAAGGTTGAAACAAATATCGCCGATAATGACCCCATAGAGAGAACTGAGATCAGGATAGCGGAAGTAGAAATAAAGGATAGCGATAATCCAATACGAAATATACTGAGTTCCGTCAGCCGACCAGCGACTCGTTTGACAATTTGTGTTCCCATCATAATAGCAATCCCATTCATGGCAAACAGGATCGAAAACATTTGCGGCGTGTAAACAATGTACGACATCGCATGGGATCTGAATTTTCATAAATGTAGTTAAGATAACCGCGTTTTGTTGGAGGGACCCCAAGATATAAGTTTGCATATTGACTCTCTTCCATCAGGTGTAAAGTTGATTTGTTTATCTTTGATCCCTCCAGACATAATGATGATATTGTACCAGCAGTTTTTTAGCGAAAGAGGCAAGATTCACTATATTCCGATCTTGTTTTGCTGAGAAGTGGGGTAGCGGTCACCAACTATTTTCATTTTGCTTAAAACATTATTTATTTGTTTGAGCTCACTTTCGGTGAAAATGATTTCCGCTGAAGCATTGTTTTCCTGAATCCTCTCGATCCTTGTCGTTCCTGGGATTGGCACAATCCAGGGTTTCTGTGCTAATACCCATGCTAATGCAATCTGAGCCGGAGTTGCCTGCTTTTCCATTGCTAATTGTTCTATGAAATCAATGACCACTTGATTTGCTTCCATAGCTTCCTTCGTAAATCTTGGCAGCTCTGCTCGGTTATCGTTTATGCTGAAAGACATATTCTTGTCGAATTTACCGGTTAGATATCCACGCCCAAGGGGACTATAAGCAACCATTCCGATTCCCAGTTCTTCCAGCGTTGGAAAAAGGGTGGTCTCTACAGTTCGCCACCACATAGAATATTCGTTTTGGACCGCAGTCAATGGTTCAACTGCATGAGCACTGCGGATAGTTTCTGCTCCGGCTTCTGAAAGTCCCCAGTGTCTTATTTTTCCTTCTTTCTTGAATTGTTGCATCGCTAGCGCTACGTCTTCAATCGGGACCTTGGGGTCAACACGGTGGATGTAATATAGGTCAATATAGTCGGTTTTAAGCCGGCGTAAAGACCCCTCTATGGCTTTGCGAATAGATTCAGGTCTGCTGTCAAGCCCGCCTTGAGGATCACCGATCTTGTGCCCGCCTTTTGTCGCAAGCTGAACCTTCTCTCTTCGACCGACCAAAGCATCGCCCACCAATTCCTCATTTGTATACGGCCCATAAACCTCCGCACTGTCAAGCATAGTGACCCCCAAATCAACGGCAGCATGGATAACCGAGATCATTTCGTTTCTATCCTTTGCTGGTCCGCGATGATGGTTTAATCCCATACAACCAATGCCAATTTCAGATGTTTTCAATCCATTTCCCAAAAATCGTGTCTTCATATCAATCTCTCCTTATATTTCAATCATTTTTCCAGTTCTTGTGACCTTTGTGGTTATCTTTTTTCTGCCAGCTAGAGTATTTCATCACCTCCTATTTGTTTCAAGCCGTTCTTATTTCCTTCCTTTTTCCCATCTTGACAAAATCGGGAAGTATTGATAGTCTCAGCTTACAACTTACAGTTAACTGTAAGTCAATAGTTTTTATAAAAAAACTTATAGGAGTGGGATTATGCTCTATACGATTAGTGAAGCGGCGGTGAAAATGCAATTAACCTCGTATACTTTACGGTACTACGACAGAGAAGGGTTGATTCCCTTTGTGGAACGCAGTGCGGGTGGTGTACGAATATTTAAGGAAAAGGATTTTGGGTGGATTCGGCTGATTGAATGTTTGAAAGCCGCAGGTATGTCAATTAAAGAGATCAAGCAGTTTGTCGACTGGTATATGGAGGGGGATTCGACTCTCCAACTGCGCCGCGATATGTTCTATGAAAGAAAAAAGCTTGTCGAGGAACAGATTGAATCGCTGCAGAAAACATTGAATACGATCAAATATAAGTGTTGGTTTTATGATACCGCAGTTGCTGCTGGAACAACTTCTGTTCCTAAAAACATGAAACCGGAAGACAGGCCGGATGAAATACGCGAGCTTAAAGGAAAAATTGATCTATGATATATGATAAGTATTCCATTTTTCACAGCATCACAGTGATCAATTTATTCAATACAACAGATTTTTCTCCCAATACATGAAACGAGCCTTAGAAGTGATTCTAGAGGCTCGTTTTTCTTTGACTATTTTCTTGATCTGAAAAAATCGACTTTTGCAGTGGTCTCCAGTAGGGGATCTTTTTTATGTCGGATCCAATGTACGAAAATGGGTATTTTCGTACATTAAAACCCTTGATTTTCCTGCCTTTATCAGGTAAAATATTCCATTCATAAGATAATCATACATTTAACGTATGCTTTCATCATGGAGGAACCGGAAACATGACTAAAAAAACAACCTACGATGTGCAGCTGCTGCGCTCGCTCCAGGACATCGAGGATATGAAGCAATCGCTGCGCCGGTGGTGCAGCGAACGGGATTATTTCCTGTTTCTGCTGGGGATCAATACCGGGCTGCGTGTATCGGATATCGTGGCCCTGCGCGTGAAGGACGTCCAGGGGAAGGATCACCTGCTGCTCTCGGGGGAAAAAAGCGGCAAGCGCCGCCGGGTCTTTCTCAAACCCATTCAAACCGATGTAGAGGCCTATACAAAGGGCATGGATCGGGACGGTTGGTTATTCCCTTCCCGCAAAGGGGACGGCCCTATATCTGCAACACAAGCCTACAGGACGCTTATCAAAGCCGGTGCCATGATCGATCGGACCGATATCGGGACACACACGATGCGCAAAACCTTTGGCTACCACTATTACAAGCGGCATCAGGACGTGGCCAAGCTGCAGGAGATTTCCAACCATTCGGCCCCTTCCATCTCAGCTGCCTCCAATAGTACCCTTTAACGACTTAAGAATCTGTCGTACTTTGCTTACGATTTCTTGAAAAAGATGAAATAGACGGTGACAAACACCGCAACTATTCCGATGTTGACGATTAACCGGGTCGCAAAGTGATGTCTTAAGTACAGTATATCGACACCCACGATAACGGCGATCATCACCACAATGAACAGCACTCGAAACAGGTTCCCTGTCATTTCACTCATCCTCTCAGAGATATCTATCATTGCTTCCTGCGTTTACGCCACCGTTACCTGAAGATAGGATGCAGTTGCATCGTTCAGGTCATCCTTTGTAGCCCTCACAACCTTCATAATAAGCCCCTTAAATAGAATGAATATGATCGGTTTTATTGCACCATATATTGGAACTAACCTGCCCGTTACTTTAATAAAAAACAGACCACAGCGGGGGTCTGCCTCATTCAACTATCGTCTCCGTTAGCGTAGCGATCTGGCCATTCTTCGCGGGACGGCCTTTCTGAGTTGTTTTTCCTTTAATACGTTAAACATACAAGAGAGAGGGGTTACTCTTGATTTGTGCTCAAAGTAACCCTAAGCGATGTTGAACCGATGAAAACCGTGACTTGTTTGAATATATGGTACGGTTCTCCTTAACAGGTTTACCGGCGAAAAAATGAAAGGAGTGCCTCGGCAGCTCCTTTCGTAGAATTTTACTATACAGCTCTTTTTAAGTAGTGATTCTATAGATGTCTTAACTTTTCCGGATTTGCGACAGTATAAATCGCTTCGATCTTATGATCTCGATAAGCAAAAGAATAAACATATTGAATCCCTTCATCCAAACGAATGCGGATTCCGGGGAGCCCATTCACGATGAGGAACGAGTACGTAAATTTACCCGCATGCATGTTGATCACATTTTGATGAAGCTTCAGCACTTGCTCAAACCCGACAACAGGCACTTGTGCCGCGCTTACTTTGCCTCCGCCGTCCGAGTAGAGCACAACATTCTCACTAACCAGTTCAAGAAGCTTCGTCGTATTTCCTTGCAACAGCGAATTCACAAACTCTTTAATCTTATCCTCCGCAATGGAAACCGACGGTTGTTGGTCCGGGTCGACATGGATGCTTTTTTTGGCGCGGTGGAAAATTTGCCGGCAATTCGCACTGCTTTTCCCGACTATATCGGCAATCTCTTCAAACGAATAATGTCCAACCGAGAAAGTGATTGAAATCTGAATTCGTATTTTCAAAATGGTAAGCCTTCCTGAATTCATGCCCTCTAAAATCCTGTGCACGTGCAACGTGCTTGTACTTAGCAATATCTACGCCTATGATTAGCGTTTGAGATGTGATTTGAGCTATCTTGTCATTTTGGTTATAATTCATATTATCAACCTCCTGGTGTTCGAATTCGTCCTTTTTGCTGGCCAGCTTAGGACAATTCTTATGATACCAAGAGGTCTTTTATTGTTCAAACGTCATTCTTACTCATTACAGGAATGCTGCCCGTTCGCTGAGCGAGTACCGACAACATAAGTTTGCATAATATTTATTATGTTACTGCGTCGGGAATGTAATAAGGTTCTTGTCATTTATCGGAAATGTAATAAGGTTCTTGACATCGACCGATGACAAGAACCTTATTACATAACTAAAAAAAGCCGTAATTTAAGCGACTTTTAATGTAATAATGATGTTGACTTCCGACATTCTTGTCGGTTGACAAGAACTTGATGTCATAAATGACAAGACCTTTATCCCGGTACCTCATGTACCTTTTTGAGCAGTTGCCTCAGCTTTTGGATCTCCAAGATCCGAAGGCACTGGAGCCCTATATGCCATGGTCATCTTCACTACAGGATACCTGTCGCATCCCTTAATCTTCATCCATCATACACTCGCTGCCATCTGACTGCTAGGTGGGGGCTATTTGACGCTCACTTTTGTTCTCTGCTTGACAGATAGGCTATCTCTTTGTTTTTCCATAAGAGATTGTCTTGTTGGATAGGTCGCATTCGAGGGCTTCAGTTTCGACATTATCTATAAATAACTGTACGAGCATGGGGTCCCATTGACTTCCCTTACCTTGTCTAAGTATTAAAAGCGCTTCTTCAAAAGACATTCCCTTCCGATAAGGGCGATCAGAAGTCATAGCGTCAAATGCATCTGCCACAGCAATAATTCGGCCAAAAAGAGGAATGCCCTCTCCTTCCAAACCGTCAGGATAGCCCCCTCCGTCATAACGTTCATGGTGAGACCGAACACCTGGAAGCAAAGGTGCCATAGCGCGTTCTGGCTGAACTCTCCTAAGTATCGATTCTCCAAGGACTGGATGAAGTTTTATCAGATTAAACTCTTCAATCGTAAGCTTACCTTCCTTATGCAGGACCGAATCTGGAACGCCGATTTTCCCAATGTCATGTAGAAGTGCCGTTTTTTTAAGCATCTCCAACTGTAATGGAGAAAGGCCCGCCCATTGCCCAATCCGAATAGAATAACGAGCAACACGCTCCGAATGACCGGCAGTATAGGGATCTCTTGCATCAAGTGCTGCAGCAAGCGTTGAGTAATAACTTTCTACTAACTGATTATTTTGGCTGTCACGTTCGCGCAACCCTTCCACCATTCCATTAAATCCGGAGACAAGTCGGGAGAATTCATCGGAGTAAATGTCTGAAGCCTTGATTTCTAATTCGCTTTTATTCAATTCATTCATCACATATTGTAGTTGATCAATGGGCCGCTGAATGTTACGAGAGAAAAGCCAACCATAGACAACCGAAAGCACAATTCCAAATCCAATAATAATGCCGGCCCACTGCCAAAAGCTGTCGGATGAAGCATTCTCTTCATACCTGAGCCTGGCCACCAAGGAAAACAAAAGGATTGGCGAAATACCGATAATTAGCGAAAAACACAAGAATTTTGCACGAAGGGAAAGAAGAACGTTCCCGTCTAAGGATATGTCCTTGCCAAATCGGTGATTTGAATCATTTCGAAGGTAGATCAGCAGAGGCCGTATCGTTTCCGAGGCGAGAAAAAACTGCAGCATTGCGTGTATTACGGTTATCAATAATGCTCCCACGGAGTAATAAAACAAGTAACGAGAGGGGATATGCAACCACTCTCCATAACGGGCTATAGAAATCGTGCAAGCTGCAGTTAAAAAGAAACCTAACACACTTGGACCAAGGATGCGTTTTGCGGTGAGTATGGCAAAACGGTGTGTCTGGACATATGCTGCCTTAAGCATCTCATAGTTTGCTTCCGAATGCTTGAAGTAAATACGAATGGGACGCAATTGATGGTACAAGGTAAGTTGATTCAAAGTGACCATTCCCGCTAAACTAATAAAAAAAATGGTGAATAAAGCATTTCTTTCTACATCGTCTGGCGGGGTCACCAGATAAATTAAAACGCCACCAACTCCCAGAGTTGTAAAGAATGAACCAAGAAAATAGTTGCGTGCAAGCTTAGAAAGGAAGGTTCTATATACAGTCATGTTCATCCTCTTTCATCATGATGCTTCGAAATATAGTTTATTGGGAGGGGAATCGCACATATTCTGGGAGTGAGCATTTTGTATTTATCATATCGATAGGAAACTGGATTTCTAGTAGCCCGCATAGACTGAGATTTCATTTTTCCCTCTGCGCTTCACAGTGTACATCGCTTCATCCGCTTTCCACAGCAGATCGGTAATATCAGCGGCATGTTTCGGGTAAAAGCTGACTCCGGCACTGAAAGTAACCGGCAAAGCCGTCCCTTCAAGGTCGTAGGGATGCTTGAATAACGAGGTTATCCGGTTGTAAGCTTCTTGGTTGAAGTCGGCCGCATCGTCTATGCCGGGGATGATTTGGATGAACTCGTCTCCACCTAGACGACCTACAAACTCACCAGGAATGGTATGATCCTTCATTAAGGCGGCAATATGCTTCAGATAATGATCTCCGACCAAATGACCGTAAGTATCATTGATCAACTTGAAATTATCCAGATCGATGAGAACCAGGGCAAATGGTTCTTGAGCCCGGATCATCCGGTGGAGCTGCTCCTGAATCGCCGCCCTGTTATACAATCCGGTAAGAGCATCGTGATGGGCCAAGTACTTATAGTTCTGCTCAGATTCCATTAATCTTCGTTCCGCTTCCTTCAGCGACGTTATGTCGGTTAGATGCATCACCAGCAGCTCCTCACCCGTCTCCTCAAGCACGTCAAGGCCTGCAATTAAATCAAGATGGCTTGTATCCGAATGGGTTAAGCTGATCTCCCACCTGGCTTCTTTCCCACGCTCCACTATAAATAAAGCCAGTCTGTCCTTTAAACTCATCGTCTCGTCAACCATCAGAACCTCTGAGATCCTTTGAGATGGATAACCAACAAACAATTGCTTGGCCCGTGGGTTCATCTCTCTTACCCCGCCCTTTTTATCCAAAAGCAGAATGGCGGTCGGCGCAGATTCGAACAAAATATGGAACAGCTTACGGTAATCCGGTAAAAAATCATGCTTGCCGATCAGATGGCGCAGTGCGACAGCCCACAATAAATAACCAATAAAATAAAGAACCATCGATTCCCGGCTTGTTATAAATTTCATCACCAGCAGCATCGTTACGATAACAAACCAGGCAAATAATGCGAACAAGCTCAAGAGCAGTGATCCCAGCAGACCTCTGCGTTTAGCTTCCCGGGTACGATACAAGGATACTGCCAGTATGACGACGGAAAGCAGAATATATCCGCCCACATACATGAGGGTCAGAAGCAGAAACAACGGATCCAGCGGACTTCTTCCATCGGTGATATTGGAATTGAACAATACCGTGTGATCCTTGCAGAGAAGCATGATAATTAATGTGGTGAATGGTGCCGCATATATCCATTTGATCATTCGCTGCATAGGAAGCGTAACGGGACTTCCGACGAGCAAACAGAGATGGACCAAAGAACTAATCATGAGCAGCAGCATAGGAGCGCTCCCGTACAGCACAATCTGCATCTGATACTGTGGAAGCAAAGAAGTTTTGATATACTCACCAAGAAAATAAAACAAAAAAGACAGCATGAGGAGCGCAGCGACCCGGTTCAAACTGCTATTCTTGTTGCGATCGAATAATGTGATAGCCATATAAAAGAAAAAGTAGGTTGGCAGTAATATCGTTAGGAAATCTATGAATAGATCATTCATCGCTAAGTTCCTTATCTAAGCATCAGTTGGATTTCTGAAAATAATGGAATATTTTCTCTAATAATAGCACAATTTTGCGAGGATTGGTTGCATTTTCATTACGTAAATTTGCCAGTGAAAGATTTGAAACAGATGAAGAAATTTTTCAGCAGCCCCCCACCGAAATTTTTTAATGAATTTCGGACTATATTAGAGGGCAAGGTGGCTAGCCTTCACGTTGCCTTACCTGTACTATGTCAACTGCTCGTCAGCAGATTCTCTTTACACCCTATCCATCGTTACAATCCCTAGATAAGTTGCGAACAAAATCAATTTTTTCTATTGACCGCCCCTACTATGATTGGTCGGGAGAAGAAGCCAAGAAGTTGCGTACACCTTCTATTTCGCATCAGATAGGACATCTGTTTCAATTTCGCAAAAATTTTATTTTCAGAAAACAGCGATAAAGCGAAGCTAAGGAAATTGGGCTTCAATGTGGTGGTATCTGATGATTTTGCTATTGTTTAGGTCAAGCAAGTTCCATCAATTAGGGTATAATCTTCAACTGCAACTGTGCATACACTGGAATTGTAGAATTTTGGTACGGGGCTGACGAGGGTTAACTTTATTCAAACTCGATATAGTAATTCATTCGGCACTGGGTGGGGTCAATTTTCATTGCCGCCGCGGACACAACATAACAAAGAAAAACCACAACACGAGGATTAGTCGCATTGCGGTTGTAAACTTACTTGCGGAACAGTTTAGTCTCTATAAATTAGCTCTTTTAAACTTCTTTCATTGATTCCATTTTGAACAAACTGAAAACTTCTGCTGGTCAATCTTTGGAACTCGATCGATTATTGTCCTAAATGATACCCTGTGTGTTCAACTAAATGATAAATATTATACATGTCGAGGTTTTTTTCTTCCATGTTCCCTTCTAAGTAATCAGTCATAACTTCCCTCCAGGTATTAAAACGGATAGTAATAAGTTGAATTAAGTCCGATGAAAAAAGAGTAGTTTCATCAGGGAAGTGATTTCTATTCCACCTTCAACCTTATCGGAATTTGAGTATCTAATAACGTGCCTTTGAATGTGCTGTGTTACATGCAACACAATTCCCCCAATCGAATTGAGCCTCTCAGTCTCATGTTTCCAAAGAACCTCTTTATTCAAGTCATCCAAGGTTATTTTCAATTTAGGAAGGTAATGTTCACACATTCTAAAAATCGAAATACGCATAAATTCATATAAATGATTGTCCATAATGACCGCTCCTTTCCCCATAATTTGTTAATATTATTCTACTTCTTGCTGAATTATCCTGCCCGTAATCATAGCAGCCGAGGAGTGAGCATCACGACCGCGGAGATGCAGGCCGCACGCCCCTGGAATGTAACGATGCACATTCTGTGCGATTCTTTCAGCCTTCTTCACCAAATCCAAGTGCTATGACTTGTGGTGTGCTGCATGCCACTGAAAGTATACAATGGCACTGCCACGATAATAAGCGCAAGCGCGACCTTTGACGCTTGTGATCAACTCTTCAACTGAGCTTGTGGATGGTTGTGCACGAAGACTTATCACATTCCCATCCTCCACCCCAATCCAACCGAGCTCAAAAAGTGCGTCACAGCCAGCTTTGCACATGGGCACTACGATGTTATCGTCAAGCCGATCCGATTCGCTTGCAAGACTTCGCTTCTTAATGTGAGCGGTGATCATCATCCCAGGAGGGAAAGATCGAGCGCAGATCGCGCAGGCTACGCTCTCCTTTCCCTTAAATAGGAGATCCCGGAGTTGCTGCTGCTCCGCTCGAGTAGTCCGTTTAGAAAACGTTACCCGATCGGTGGGACCATCGAACGTTACCGTTTTCCCATGGTCGTCTTCTTCGATAGTCACTTTTGGGGGAGGATTTCCCTCTTTAGTATAGAGCGATTCCGCCCATTTTCCCCGATGGGTAAACGTCCAACCGATGGCGTCGCGCATCACTTCTTGCAAGCCGCGCACGTTTTCTATCCATCCATTCCCTGCATCGTACCCATCGACGTGATATTGAATTACACCATGCTTATACGCATATGTAATAGCAACCTTAATAAATCCCTTTGGCCCGTGAATGCGAAAGTATTTATTCCGCGATTTGCCGCTGCCTTCGGCTAGCTCTTCTATACGAACTTCTGCCATGAAATACCTCCAAAACAATATATGGTCAGTATACCATGAGAGATAAGGAGCTAGTCACCTAGCAATGAAAATTTGCGTATAACTGCCCGTTCGTATTATGAGGTCAGCCAGTTTTATCTGGTTGATCCTTTTTGCATTTGCTCTGAGGATTAAGGTAGCCGGGTCGAACGTAACTGCCCGTGGGACTTGATCCCGAACGCTATAATGTTCACCTCTACTTGTCATGACCATGATTGAGGCTGGTTGGGACATAGATCCCGTATCACATGCGATGCTATGGAGCGACAAGAAGATTTATAGAGGCTGCCGGTAAATTCACATCAAGGAGAGATTAGATGAATCCAGTTATCGGGCTAGATATTTCCAAAGAAGAAAGCCATGGACAAGCTTTTTTAGATCGTGGAAAACCATACAGAGGGACATTTCATTTCGAGCATACGCGAGAAGGACTCGAAATCTTGCTTCAAGTGATTCGGGACGTCGAGCATGCATCTGGGCATCGTCCTACGCTGATTCTCGAAGCAACCGGACACTACCAAAGCCCCGTCGTTCAGTTCCTCGAGGAGCATCACTATGTGTTCATTGTTATCAATCCACTCATTTCAAATCGGCTTAGAAAATCCAATCTTCGTAAAGTAAAAACGGATGCTGCTGATGCTTATCTTTTGGGTGAGCTTCACTATAGAGAAGAGTTTGAACCTTTCAAAAAAAGAGGCGTTCAGCTGCTTAATCTGCGCTATCTGACGCGGCAATATGAGGCCTTTTCAAAGATGTGTGTGCAAACAAAGCTGCAATTCCAAGCTGTCTTGGATCAAGTTTTCCCTGCATATAAAGGCGTCTTTGGGGCTATGTATTCTAGTGTTTCACTACGTTTTTTAAACGAGTTTCCAACATCACATTCGGTTTTGCAAACTGACACATCAACACTTAAATCCAAGATCAGTACTCTACTTTCTTCAAAACGTAGTCGCTCGGAAGACTGGATTAACGAACGAGTTCAACGGCTGCTCGATGCGGCAAAAGCAAATCCATTTCAGCAAACGATGTACTCAAGCCACTTAATCAATCTAAAGATCCTGATCACTCTTATTCTTCAATACCAGGAGCACCTTGCTGAGTTGGAACAGAACATAGATGCCCTGGCTAAAGAGATTGAAGAGTATGATTTAATCCAGTCGATTCCCGGTATTGGCCCTAAAATTGCGGCAACAATTTTATCGGAAATTGGAGAAGTCGACCGATTTGATCATCCAAAGAAACTAGTAGCCTTTGCTGGCATTGATCCCAGTGTTTTTGCTTCAGGTAAGTTCACCGCAACTCGAAATCGAATTACCAAACGTGGTTCCCGACAGCTTAGATATGCCCTAGTTATGGCCGTACAGTGTGGCCTAATCCGTTCTCGCAACACTCGAATTAAAGACTTCTACGACCGCAAAAGAGCCGAAGGAAAGCCTCACAAAGTGGCCCTAATAGCGTGTGCGAATAAGCTGGTTCATTGGCTATATGCCATTTTAATAAGCAAGAAATCATTCCGTCCAGCATAACAAAAAGTTAATGGTATAATCTTCCAATACCTCTCAAATTGGGAGGTTGTTTGGCATGCTTATTTTTCACTATACCATAGGATTTCTGATAGATTCTCTGGAAATGTTGACAAGCTATTAGCTGGTATAGCTTGTCATAGAGGTGCGAAATGTGAGTTAACAAAGGATTGAAAAATGAGAGGCTATGCCCCTCCATCAAAGTATATTCCAACCATGTTTAGATCAATTTCTGACCGATTGAGGTAATAATTCCGTCCATGCTTATGGCATTCTTCTCCTCCCGATAAGCTTCAAGACCCTCCTCACCCTTCTGCACGGCCCACTTTTGAAGCGTATCACGTTCCCCGGAATAGGAGAAGAACGGTACACTATACCCACACGATGTTTTTACTGCATGTACTTGTATAAAAATAATTTGACGCGCACCCGGCAGAAGATCAAAGTGCTTAACTAACTCTTCCCATTCCGCCATGCTCGGTAGGATCACGCGGCCTGTACCGTACAAGCGTAAAATCTCGGGAGAGCCCTCAAAAGCCATGAACATAAGTGTAATTCTCCCGTTATCCTCCATATGAGCGCTCGTTTCATTGCCGCTGCCTGTTAAATCCAAATAAGCGACTTCTGTTGGTGAAAATATACGCAGCACATCATGCCCCTTGGGGGAAATGTTGATGTGGCCCACGACATCCAAGGGAGCGGAGCCCACAAAAAAAACACGTTGCTTGATAATAAATTTTTCATGCTCGGGGTGTATAGCTGTAAACATTTTTCCCATATTGCGTCTCTCCTCTACCAAATAATTGAATTGTTAACATTCATTATCGTATTTCTTGACTTATTTTTAAAATATATATTTGCTATATCCTCTATAGGGTTTATCTATTACGCATACTCCCTCTATGAGGATTCGCTTTTCTCCTGACTACTCTCTTAATCTTAGGATTTCGATGTTATGTAAGAAGTGAAGACAACTTCATCTTGGAATCATGTTGAAGAAGAAGAAGAATCTGGGGGCAGAAAAACAAAAAGATACATCCACCTAGCCACTTATTAACAAAAAGTGGTTATTTAGGCAAAGTATGATCGCACCTATGGATCTCCACATGTCTCATGGAGGTCAACCCTCCCATGTCTCACAGAGTCTATGCTCCCACATTCCTTCATTCAACCTTTCCATGAGGTAGAGGTCGGATATGCTGCCCGACAGGATCTTCGTCCGTATGTTAGTTGTGTTCCGACTTATCCGTGCTTCAGTTGTCTGTGTTTCCTCTTCATTTCAATCCTAAAAGAAAAGAGAATGCTATTATTTATGCTGCTGTTGTTAAACTAGCGAACCGAGGGATATCCTGTAACATCTTTACTTCACTGAATTCATGGCCTTTTTTCATAATGCCAAATAAGATTCGAATCAATTTGTTACAAAGTGCGATCAATGATTGCATTTTCTTCAAAGGGTTATCTGGACGTTTCGTATAGTATTGATGCAGCGCTTTAAAGGCCTGGTTCTTCGCGACCAGAGGCATAACAACTCGGAATAAAAGGGCTCGAAGCTTCTTTCTTCCCCTCTTGGTTATCTTGGACTGTCCTTTATGTTTACCGGATGTATTCTCCCGCAAGTTCAGTCCCGCGAGCTTTACGATCTGTTTCGGATGATGGTAATTGCCTATGTCGCCGATCTCAGCAAGGAAGCCAGCTACTGTATCTCTCCCAATGCCTTTAATGGCTAACAGTTGATTTACACCAGGTATTTGTTCGATTAATTCGTCGAGCTTCAGATGGAGCTCTTCAAACTTACCTTGAATGAGTTGGTACTGTGTAAGCAGAAGTTGAAGTTCCATCTTGGCTAATTCCGTGCCCTGCTTAATGCCCACAGAACGGTTAGCTGCTGATTTCAGGTTCTGTATCCGCCTAATGCCAGCCCCACGTTTTGCAACTTGTCTCAGATGCCCCAGAAAGAACTCATCCGATAACGATACGAGTTCATGTGGCAACATACCCAGACTTAGCATCTGGATAGCTGATTTACATTCCCAGGAATTCAGTGAAGTAGCGGTCCAGCCAGTTATGGACGCGCCCTTGTACAACGCTCAGGTCGGTAGACAGATGATCGCGAATTTTCATGGCTTCACGCAATTCTGCGTAGATGCCTAGAGGAATATTCGGTATGGCGTATCTTCCGTCTTTAACGAGCTGAGCGATGACTTTGGCGTCCTCCACGTCATTCTTAGTCGGTGAGTTGTCATCTAACTCCTTGCTTTTCTTCACATGCAAAGGATTCGCAACGCCGCAAGAAATATGATGCTCCTTCAGGTAATGAACGAGATTCAGCCAGTAATGGCCGGTTGGCTCCTTACCGACTAATACATCTTTGTATCCGTGTTCCGACATGATCTTCCGGAACCAACTTACGAAGAACTCGAAGCCTTTAAGGCTGTTCTCAAACGCAATTGGCTTCCCATACTCGACCCCGCGAAAGTCTTGCGCCCTGGCCACATGTTTGAATTTGGCGATATCCACGCCAACAATTAATGTTGCAGAAGTGATTTGAGTTATGATTCTTATAACCAAGTGAATAATCATAATAACGAAAGGTCGATCAATTTTGCCTGTACAAAGACATTTGCGTAACCTTGAAGATACCCCTTACTCAATGGTTAGATTGTATAGGCTCTATAACACGATCGTTAATTTCATTCATAAATATAGGGCATTTATTCCATGATCCATGTCGGCAGCCTCGTTAAGCTATAATCGTAATCGGTATTCCTTCTTCCCTATCCGTCACTGTCGCGCCAGGATCAACAAAGGTAGTATCCACTGTAAGGAAGATCGAAGCGTTTCAGCGTAGCACTCTAACAGCGAAATTAAAGGGCACCTGATTAGGCGTCCCTTTCTGGTAGTTGTTTCTTCTTCATTGAATTTGATAATCAGCCCAAGAGCAATAGCTAATTAGAGTATCTTCTCTCATGCAAAGGGGAACGAAGGATCACGGAAAACAGGATTAAAAATTTAATAATGCAGCTTCTGAATTCTACAAAGAGCATAAGGATGATACTCATCGAGATACAGAAGGAAGACCATTCTATCCCTCCGTTTGCTGGTGAACGAGATAGTAATAGAGGCCTCTCTTACGGAGCAGTTCCTCGTGAGTCCCTCTCTCGGCGATCGCCCCCTGATCCAGCACCAGGATAAGATCTGCTCTGCGGATGGTGCTTAATCGATGCGCAATAATAAGCGTTGTCCGGTCCTTCACGATAGCATCCATATTCTGCTGGATGATACGTTCCGATTCCGTATCCAGAGCACTGGTTGCTTCATCGAAGATCAGAATACGGGGATTACCGAGCAGTGCCCGTGCGATGGCGATTCGTTGCTTCTGACCTCCGGACAAGCGCATGCCCCCTTCGCCAACCATTGTTTGGTAACCGAGAGGTAACTGATCGACGAAGTCATGGGCACCGGCCAGCTTGGATACCCGTTCGATATCATCCAACGACACGCTATCGCTATTGAAGGCAATATTCTCCACAATGGTCCCTCGGAACATAACGGTTTCCTGCTGAACATATCCCACTTGCTTACGGATGGAGTCCGCATATACCTGTCGCAGCGGATACCCATCGATATAGATTCCCCCTTGTGTCGGCTCGAACAGTTTAAGCAGCAGGTTCGCGATTGTCGACTTGCCTGACCCGCTTCTTCCCACCAATGCGATATTCAAGCCAGGTGTCAACTCCACGCTCACGTTATGGAGAACCGGCTTTGAGCCCTGACCATAAGCGAAGGAAACATTGTCGAAGCGCAGATGTCCTTGAATGCGAGGTAGGATCCGCATACTGTCCGGGTACGGATGCTCCACAGTTGACTCGTATACATCATTCAGTCGCTCCATCGATATTCGAGCTTCGGACCATTCACCGAACAGGCGCGAGATGCTCTCAAGACTGAACAGGAAAGAAGTGAACATGACCGTAAAAGCTACGAATTCCCCTAAGCTTAATAGTCCGCTTATTACTAGCCTAGCACCGAAATAGAGAAGAACAACATTACAAAGAGATCGAATGAACAACGATCCTGCCGTTGCCACAATTTCCAGCTTATTTCCCTCATAGCTTAACGCAAGCTGCTTCTTCAATTTCTCTTCAAGCTTGCTCCTTACACGCTGTTCGGCAGAAGCAGCCTTAACCGACGCGATAGCACCGATAGCCTCCACAATCTGCGTGTGAGACTCCCCTTGTGCGAAGACAGCTTACGGACATTACGTCTCATTAGCCGCAATAAATTACCGTATAGAAGCATGTATAGAGGTATCACAGCAAGCGTAATTAGTGCGAGCTGAGCCTCGTAGTAGAACATCAGAATGCCGTACACGACGATAGAAACTCCGTCAAGCAAAAAGAGGAAGCCGTGGTCTGTCAGAAGCTTTCGAATCTTCTCATTCTCGAAGACTCGTGTAATAATATCACCGGAGGTTCGTTTAACGAAATACGTATAAGGAAGCAGGAACAGATGCTTATAGAAGCCATTCAGCATGACGTTGTCGATTCGATAAGCCAGACGTCCGACCAATAGCTGCCTCACCGCAGTTCCTCCGGCAATGACCAAGACGAACAGTAACAGCCCAATGAACAGCTGGTTCAATAAGGAAATGCCTTCTGTTTCCAGAACGCGGTCGAAGATCTGTTGTGTTGCGATTGGAAAAGCAAGCAAGCCGAGCTCTAGCAAGATGGCGAGGGCCAGGCTAGAGCCAAACAGCTTGTGATAGGGGCGAAAATAATCAATATAACGTGACCAGAAGCGCTCTTTATCGTCGAGCTCAATAAGTAATTCGGTCGGCTTCAGTGTTACAACGAATCCTGTCCAATGCTCCAGCACATAGGGAAGAGGAACTGTCTCGACATAGCCTATGGCAGGGTCCACAATTACCAGCTCATCGTCTCGAATTTCATAGACAACGATGTAGTGGTTGCCCTCCCAATGCAAGATAAGCGGACCCGATAACTCCCGCAGAATAGCTGGGGTCGCCTTGATTCCTTGTGCTTGAAAACCAAGTGATTCCGCTGTCTTCACCAGCATCAGCATCGAGGTTCCTTCTGTCCCTACATTACAGCGCTCGCGCATCCGGTTTACACCGGCGTTCATGCCATAATGTCGAGCGATCATCGTAAGACATGTGGGTCCACAGTCCATCTCGCTCTGCTGGAGCAACGCCGGGCGAGGCGATCGTCGCAAGCGTCGCCAAAAGCCCAGACCCATACGAGCTCTCCTTTTCTCTAGCGAGGGCAGCAGCAGCTCGGCAGCAGCAGAGACTTCATTGCCGACATCGCCAGCTTCCAGACCACGCATCAACGGGATATTCATAGCCTCGGCACCGTAGTGATCTGAAATACGACGGATCGATTCCAAGATAACGGGAAACTCTGCGATGAGCCGGTCGAAGTCCACTTTATCAAGCCGATAGGCTCTAACCGGCTCCACTGCCCGTACGCTGGCTTTCCGTAGACCTCCAGTCAATAGGGCGAGCTCCCCGAAGAAATCACCGGGGTAGAGCCGATTCACCACATCCGTTCCCCTCTCTACCGTTGCAGACCCCGATTCTAGGATGTAGAAGGACTCTCCCTTCTCCCCCTCCCGAACGAGGTACTCCGAAGACGAATACTCGCATACCTCCAGACACGTCAATAATGAACGGATCGCTGAGTGATCCGCATGGGTAAATACTGTACTATTCTTTAGAAAAGCGCGTATAACGTCGGAAGAGATATACGCCTTAAGCTGTTTCTCTAACTGGGGATGCTGGCCGATAACTTTCCGGAAATTGGGACCGCTAAGCTCCAGCACCTGCAAATCAGTTGAAGCCCGCACATGGATAACACTGGATAAGCTTTCACCCCCGAACAGAACATACTCACCGAAGTGCTCCCCCGGATGAAGCAGACCCAAATTTTTCTCCTCATCGTTGGATATTCCAATTTTGCGAGCTTGTCCGGCGATTACGATATAGAATGCCTCACCCTGGTTGTTTTCGTCCACGATCGACTCGCCCATGCGGAAGGAGCGCTCCCTTGCATGCGCGGCCAACAACCCCTTCTCTTCCGAGTCGAACAAATTGAACAGCGGAACCAGATTCAAGCTATGGATCGCACGTTCTCTGCTCATGGAAGGACACCTCCAGACTCCGTCTTCTCCCCGCTGCATCTTATGGAATCCCACAATTCAATGCGAATACCCGCTTTAAGCTTATAGCTCTGCCACTTCTCTTCGAACAAGCTTTCCATGATAGTATCCGCCGTAGTTTCATCCAGCACTGCTGGGTATTGGGCTTCCACCTGCAAGAGGACGTATCCCTCCTTCATCTCAATCGGTCCCACGATATCACCAGGCTGAGCGCCGAATATAGAATCGGTAATCTGCACAGTTCCATAGGAACGTCCGACCTGTCCCACATAACCTCCAGATAACCGTGTTGCGGTATCCGTCGAATATTGCTTGGCCAGCCTTTGGAATTCCTCCCCCTCCTCCAGCCGATACTGCATCTCCTTCGCCTCCCCATATTCTCGGACGACGAGTCGGGAGATCGCGACCCGATCCAAGGCAGCTGCATATTCATAGAAGTAACGGCGTACCTCTTCATCGGAGATGACGTCTCGGCGAAGCTTATCTCGTAGCAAACCCGGGCGCAATAATGATCCTAGAGCCGCAAGCGAGCATTGCCGACTATCCAGCCATGCCTTCGTAGCGACACTGGTAAATAAGCCTCGTTCCTGGCGGTATTGATTGACCCGCTCCTGCAGCTCCTTGTGCGAGACCTCCACATTCCGTTCGTGTGCCCAGGACGTGAGAACGCGATCGTCAATCAATCCTTCCAGTGCAGGCATCGCATCCATCGCCAAGGCATACTTAAGCACATCCCTTAAAGAAATCGTTTTCCCGTTCATAAGCACCGCTGCATGATGTTCAAACACTGTGGATCTCACCTTCTCCTTAACGTTATGAATATAAAGAAAACAAGGAATCTGATGCGTCCCTTGTTTTGAGATAATGGCTATGTCGTTCCGGTCTTATCTCGGTGGCCTTGTGCGTGGTCGCACTCCACCACCACTAACCTGTTCTAACTCGGCTTCTGCTACCTGTTCCTGAAGATCCTCGAGCTTAAGCTCAAGCTCCTCGTTCTGCTCTTTATTCTCTTCGGACATTTGATCACCACCTTTATCATATTCTCTTGCACAACTCTAGCGTATCACCCCGTCAAGTCTAATACTATTACCCATTCGGGTAATAAATAGTCAGTGGACTACTGACTTCATCCGACGACCGACTCACAACAGCTCCCTAGCCTGCGCGACCAGAACCGCTTGAATCCGCTTGTTAACCTTTAGCTTCACAAAGATGCTTTTGACATGGGCTTTGACGGTATCGACAGTGACGAGCAGCCTTTCGGCAATTTGCCTATTGGTTAGACCTTCCGCTACTTGATGCATGACCTCCAGCTCTCGGAGGGTCAAAGCAGCTTCCGGCAACGCAGCAGGAACTTTCTCTCCAATAGTGCCCCCTTCAACCTGGATGGATGCCTTCACCTGCATAATTTGTGCAGACAGCATTTGAAGAACGCTAAGCTTGTGTGGCTTAAATACATTAGTGATGAGGTTATTCTCCATGTAGAGGACTGCCGACAGAGTTCCCTGGAAAATTACTGGGATCGCGCAAGCGGAACGTACGCCGGATGTTCTCACATAAGCTTGGTTCTCGTAGCTATCCTCACAGCTCGCATCCGACACCCAAACCGCCGTCCAGCTCCTGTCTGCGTGTTCCACCAGCTCTCTCCAAACGTTCGGATCTTCGGCAATCGGGATTGCTGGCCGCACGCTCCTCCAACCGACACCTTCCTCCCCGCGGCTCTTCACTATCAATCCTTTCTGATCATATTCGATCCAACTGCCCCGTTGCGCTCCCGCACATTCCATTACAAGTATTAGCAGCTTTTTCGAGAGAGTCTCCAAGTCACGCTCTGCTGCGAAGGCCTGCGAGGCCTTGAACACCGTTGCCATATCTAGCATCTGCTCATAATCGATCTCCAGCATGTCGTTATAACGTCGCTGAACAATTGGCATTTTTGCAACCATCCGAACAGATGCGGGGTAATGGCCTTCAGTCGTTTGTTCGGACAACTCCACTAAGGAAGTCGAAGCAATCCTCGACATAGCCAACTGCAGTGCTATCTCCTTAGAGGCTCCTGAATTTAAATTCCCCCAAGTACGATAACAACGTTCCAGATCAGCCTTCGCTTCAGACGCGCTCGAATAACGTTCCTCAGGCTGCTTCGCAAGCAACCGCATCACGAAGTTGGACAACCCAATTGTAACTTTACAAAGTTGATGCAACGGCACAGGCTGTCTGGCCTTATGGGCATAAGCCCATTCCAAGGGATCTGTCGCTTCCAGAGGCAGTGAGCCGCACAATGCCTCGTACAGAGTCACTCCCAAGGAGTACAAATCACTTGTCACATCGATATTGCCACCTCTGGACTGGGTACGTTCAGGTGCCATATAGGGTGGACTTCCTTCGTCTGGAGCACCGAAGAAGCGTCCGCCTTCAGTAACCGCATCATTAAATCCGGTCAAAAAAACCTCTAAGGATTCCAGCTTCACCAATACCGTATCGGGTCTAACATTCATATGAATAATCTGTCGTGTATGAAGTTCATGTAGAACTACAAGCAGCCTAATTGCGATTGGATAGAAACGTTCAAGCGGTAACGGACCTCGACTCATCTCGTGGCGGAGCGGGACGCTCTGAATAATATCGTACACCAGTGCCAGGGAGCCCCTATCTCTCAATAGTGCGCAAGGCCGAAAGATCCCCGACACATCCAAGTCTGATAACAGCTCGTATTCGTGACTTAGCTTAGCGCTCTCGACCATCATCCGCTGTCCTGGCTTGGCCGTCTTGATGACAACTAGCTTGGATAAGGCATCATCCTTCGCATGAACGACCCACACGTTCTCGTCTTCGTAGATCGTATGAAGATACGTATATCCGGGTATATCCTGCATATTTTCTCCTCTGCCAAGCCTTTTTGTTTATTTTACAACATTCGACAGAAAAAGCAGAGAAAATATATCGCTACAAGTAGGAGAGAAGACTCATCCGTTAGCATCTTCTCCAGCAAGCAATTATGTGCAATAATCATACCCCCAAATCTCATCTTCAGCCTATAAGTGAAAACAGCCTTATAGCCAATGCGGAAACATGGACCATCCTTTTAACACTTATTTCTCAAAATTAGTATGATTAATTAGGTTATAATCCTTAATGATTTCTTCATAGAGACCTACGCGCCTTCGTAACGTCCATTCAAATAACGTCTTTACATCTTCAAAAATAAAGGGCTTAACTCTGTAGGTATTGCCCTCCGAGTAACTTCATCCTGTACTCAATGTTCGTAAAAGCCTACACAAATGGCATTATGCATATAATCACTTCTTCTATATTGATTAAAGCACCATTCTGCAAAACTATACAGCATAATCCCAGGTCAGCGGGAAATAGGTAATTCCTGAAACACAAGGAGTGGATATGTTTGCTCTGCATTGTTAACTGCTTCCTGATTGACACTGACGGAGAAATCCGCAACTTGGGCGGTATAACGCTCATTACGGAATGAACCGCCCATATCGAGCTCCTGCTTTACGCTCATCAGAATATCAAGACCAACGGATAAGCCGCTTTCCTGACTCCAGTTCAAACGCAGCGCCGTCGCCTGACCGACCAGATCATCGGTATGTAGGTAATATCCTTATACTTCAGCAGCGGGTATTTCAAGTGTGTATTGTCTAGCTGAATGGTGCTAAACTCATTCTTCTTCTTCCTCCTCTAATAGTTGGTTTAAGCGCAACATATTCGTATTCCAGAACTTGTTGTAGAAAGTCAACCAATTATGAATTTCTCTGAGCGGAGCGTCGTTTAACCTAAATCGCGTTTCTTTGCCGACTTTTCGGTCAAGTACAAGTCCGGCCTCTTTAAGGATTGACAAATGCTTGGATACTGCTGTACGGCCCATTTGAAACTGTGCCGTTAATTCATGAAGCGGTATCTCCTCTGCCTCTGCTAACAGACGAATCAGTCGGCGTCTGGTTGGATCTGCAATCGCGTCAAACACATCCCGCAACTGGGTTGTTCTCGCTCACAACACCCTCTCCTAAGCATGGAGAAGTGCTTATCGTGGACGCACCAAACCGGGTGTCCTATACTTGGGCCAGCGGAGGGGAGAAGCACACGGTCACCTGGACGCTGCAGGATTTAGGAGACGGAAAGGTTAACCTTCATCTCGAACAAACCGGATTCGCCAATGCTCAAGGTCTCGAAGGCGCTAGGTATGGCTGGGGTAAATGGTGCGGCGAGCTTAAAAAGGTATTAGCCTAGTTGTGTAGTCTCGCAGCAGGCATTTGGTTTGCCATTCATATTCGGGCACATGCGTATCCGTTTCTCCAGACTACGCTCTTTAAGAACCCCTTGTACAGAATCGGCGTTATAATCGGATTTCTTATGTTCAGCGCGATTATGACGATGATGTTTTTGCTGCCGCTGATGCTGTTTCAGTTATATGCTTTAAGTGCCGATACGATAGGATCGATAGGATCAGTCATGTTTCCCGGCGCAATCTGTGCGGCGTTGTGCGGAAAAATAGCCCGAAATATCGTTGTGAAAAAAGGGACCCGTTATGTTACGTTCACCGGGTTGGGTTTGATCGCTCTTGGATTTGCGCTAATTTGGATAAGCATTGATCAATGGGTGTGGTGGATAGCGGCGGCCTTGGTAGTCATGAACATGGGGTATGCTTTTTCGCAAACATCAATAACCGAAAGCGTATCCTCCACGCTCCGCGGGAATCAGATCGGAATCAGCATGGGATTGTTTAGTTTGGGCATGTTTATTGCACAAGCTCTGGGCACAGCTATGGCGGCTAAATTGCTGGATGTTTCCTTTCTAGCATTTCCGTTACATTCGTTCGTTATGGAGAAACAGTCGTTGGTGTACGTTAATTTAACGCTTTTAATGATTCTGGTTATATTGTGCAGTTCTTTTATGTACTTCTTATTTTCACGGCGTGCAAGCCAAACCTCAAATTTAGGAGCTGAGAGTCATGGGAATTAAATTCGATATGATCGGCATTGTTGTGAAAGACATGAAAAAGGCTTTAGACTTCTATCGCATACTTGGATTGGAAATACCGGAGCGTGCCAACGACGACATACACGTTGAGGTTGCGCAAAGCGGTTTCCGACTGGCCTTTGACACACAAAAAACCATTAAAGACATTTATGGCGGTTGGGACGAGCCCGCAGGTCATCGTATTGAGCTGGCATTTCTGTGCGACAACCACGAAACGGTAGACAAGTTGTTCGATAGAATAACGGAGCATGGATACAGCGGACACCGCGAGCCATGGGATGCTGTCTGGAGGCAGCGCTATGGGATTGTGCAGGACCCCGATGGCAATTTAATCAGTCTCTTTGCTTAGCAGTGGCTCATAGAAAGTAGCCGGCTTTCTTCAAATGAAGGAAATTGGCTTTGTGCTGGTCATTCCGCTAAAGGGACACGAGGGAGTTAAACAAACAGGCTGCAGTTGGTACTATATTTCACTCATAAAAAAGAACTCTCCAGACTTGGAAGGTTTTTACACTTATATAAATGCGTTTGCGGGTAGTGTCAGCTACGCTGGAATTCCCCCTTTGTGGTGCAGCGCTGGTCTTGCAGTGCATGAATGACTAACGGCACGATAGTTCAATAAACTAACAGGCTGCCGTGGCAGCCTGTTTTTGCGCAAGTATGGCGAATGATCCAATAAATATACCTTAGCGTACGTTTGCGCGTTATGTTGGCGGGACCCCTTTTGGGCGATATAATCTTGCTAAATGTCAACCCCATGCAAAGTATCGCCTCTATAACTAGGCTCTGCATGAGGATGTTGAAATACCTGACAATCGAATCTTTATTTATTCTCAATGATATCCCACCTTCTTATTGAATTTTTAATCTAAACCTGTAATTATTAACCTGCATTTTCATTTCTATGCTCCCTTCCCTCTATGGCTACAAACCAATACCATCAGCAGCATTCTCTATAAAAAGAGACTTCGGCCGAATATACTTTCTAACCGATGCCACTGTTGTGTGCCGTGTCTGCACCATAATTGCCCGCTCGCTTTTTCCTGCTTGCCAGGAAACCGTGGCTAAACCGGACCGCAAGCTGTGACCAGCAAATTCCGTTTCATCTAGACCTGCCGCAGCCGCATAAATTTTGACGACCCTCGCAACCGCCCTGTCGGATAGGCGCTTCGGCAAAATGGCTCCATGCCTGTTCATTGGGCGAAATACAGGACCACTTGTAAGGCCCGCCGCCTCAATCCACGCTTGATAGGCCGTGACAGGGCACGTTTCCGGTTTGGTGCCTCGGGGGATGCCTATCGATTGCCCTTTCCCTTCCTGGTCCGTTTTAGAGCGGCGAATATTAACAACGAGCCCTTTAGGAACAAACCCAATGTCCTCCACATCGAGGCCAACTAATTCACTCCGCCGGAAAGCTCCAGCAAACCCTAGCAAAACCATTGCTCGATCCCGTGCACCCAGCAGGCTATTTGGGATAGCGGCAAGCATCGGCAGCAGCACTTCCAGGACGATCGGCTGTTTCCCCTTTTCCTCAACTCCATGCAATCGCCGGATGCCGGCCCAAATAACAGACCGAATATTCTTCGTATTTGGTGATGCATGCCCAGCCAATTCGTGGGCTGTGGCGATCGTGCTCATACGCCGGCTAATGGTACTTGCTTTATATCCGGAATTGGCCAGCGCTGTTAGATAAAGGCCGTAGGTTTCTTCGTTGGTGGGCAGAGAAGGCAATCTGTGTTGCTCGCACCAATCCTCGAAATGGTGCCAATTCGTTTTATAAGATTTTCGTGTATTGTCTGCTTTCGACGCGGACTGGTATGTCTTCATTTGCTCCTTGAGTGTTTGCAGTTCAGCCTCCACCCGTTCCAGTTCCTGCCTCACTTTATTGCCTAACAAAGCATCCCCTCCTCTGCGAAATAGTAAACGTATTAACTAAAGCCCAAAGGCTTATCCTCTTTCGTTAATCCGTAGTCGCTAATACATCCATAAAACGATCCTTCTATTTTTATTAATTCCGTTAAATATTCACTCCTTAAAGTTTACATAACATATATTACCGCCCCTTATTGCGAGTAACCCATTGCTGCTTTAACCAGCTTGCTTACAAAGGGTTACAACCAATCAATTTATTGTATCTTATTGCCGACCATTTTTTCGGCAAATTCCGCTTCGTATGTAAACTGGGGGACAGATCTGCCGGCATTTACAAAAGCACTAGGCCACAAACTCCAATTCTTTAAGCTATTCCAGTCCATTTCTTTGACCATGTGGCCATAATGGTACTTGGCTTCCTTTAGTAGTTTAGCCCTTTGTTTGCTCGGCATTCAAATTACCATCATTTCTTTTGTTATCTGTGCCCAAAAACCTTTAACTGCTTGCCCAAGTTTTTCTAGCCAAAATGTACCCTCCCTCTCTTTTTCCTTTTTTCAACAATCTCTTCCTAACGTCCGATACGCTTATAGTATCGGACGTTAGAAACCTGCCTCCAGCATACCATAATCCACTACCAATTTCATCTATTATTTTACATTTATTTATGATATAGTTAACCATAATACAATGGTTAACTGGTTAACTTCTTTTATAATCAATGTTTTATGGTTAACTTTAAATATAATATGGAGATGGTTTGAATGTCAAAAATAGTGACGAAGGGCATTAAAATGACGGAAGAAAGAATGGCCTTAGTGAATGCCCGCATTGCAGCCTCAGGCTTGGAGGCTGACGAGTACCTGGAATCCCTTATGGCCTTGGAGACTATGAAAGACCTGCAAAAACGGAACCCCACTGCTTCGCATACCCTGAGGGAAATTGAAAAACTCGTGAACCGGATCTACCATGCTACAGCCCGGATTTATGAAGAAGGCGAGAATTCGGTCGATGACCTTAAGGGGCAATCCGCTGCTTTTGCAATGGAGCGGGAAGCAGAGCGGGAAGCCGCCCGGCAAGAAAACAAGATTTTACTCAAGAAGCTGGCCCAAAAAGATGAGGAACTGGCCGTCGCGAACAAACAGGCCAATGAATACCGCCTGCAGGCCGAACAAGCTGCTAAAGCGGGCACCGCGTTAGAGGAACTCGCCCGCCTTTCTAAAGATAAGGCTGCCCAGTTGGAAGCCCAATTAGGAGTGCTGCAAGCTGCAGCAGGGGAAGCTGCAGCTTTGAGGGAACATCTCCTGTTTAGCGAAAATAAGCGAAAGGAAAATATGGAACAACACCAGGAAGCTGAACGGCTGCTCCGGGAAGAAGCCAGTGAACTGCGGCGGGAAGCCGCCCGCAGCCAGCAAGCTGCCCAAGAGGCAGAGGCCCGCTACCATCACCAATCGGAGTTCCAGCTTAAACAAAAGGAGATGGAGAGCCGGGAGTTGTTGTTGAAGGAGAAGGAGGAGTGGCAGGAGAAATTGGCCGCCGCCAATGAACAGCATGCAACACGGCTTGCTCAGCTAATAGACAGGCTCTCCAGGCCAGTGGTAGAGGATCTGAACATGCAGACGCCTAAAATTTAGTTTTAGTAGGTATTGTAAAATAAATAAAAAATGGGCTTTGTTCGTATCATTTATTGATTTTTAATACCCCCCTCTCAAAAGTTGTTACCTTGTTACCAATACTATCAAATATAATTAAAATATCAGACCTGTTGATTAACCACTAAATGGTAGAAAAAGAGCCGCCAACCCAGTAAAATGTTTGTACCCCTACAAACAATCGAAAGGTGGCGGCTCCATGAAAAAATCTACCACGATTCTATTGCCGGAGGAAGTCATATCCGTTGTTCAAATTGCCGATTACGAAGACAAAGCTCGCAAGTTTACGGTGTACCATCTGCTTCAATATTGGTGTATGGCAGCATTCGAGGAGTGGGGTAGTTATCGATATGGCGTCGACCACGCGGCTTCCATTGGCTTTTTTCAGGTAAAGCTGCGGACGTTCTATTTTCGGTATTTCAAAGCGTTATTTCACTTGCTTGTGAGCAAATGCAATCGGAAAACAAGCAGAAAGTTGGCGTTTCCTAAAGAGTAGCTTCTCATTGACTCTACGACCGTAACGGTTGGTAGAACCCGTTTGCCTTGGGCACCGTATCATGGTGAACGAGCTGGCATTAAGCTGCATGTGGCGCTACAGGCTGAAAATGAACAACCACTGAACGTCAGGTTCAAAACATGACGGTCCGGTGAGCGAGGGATTGAGCCAAGTCGATTACATCATGGTTATGGATCGTGCCTATGGAAAGCTCGAACGTTTGGATCGTTACAAAAAGGACGGACAGTCGTTCGTCATTCGGCTACGAGACAATGTGCATCTCGAAAATCCACGTGCCTTACGTCGTCAAAAAGACATAAGTTCTTCCGTTGTTCGTGATATCACTTGCCAGCTTGGAACGCCACAGTGTCGATCTGAAGAACGCCACCGCGTAGTGGTCTTTCAGGACTGTGAAGGTCGAGAAATCCGAGTCGTTACGGACTTGATGCAAGTCACCGCCGAGCAAATTGCACAGATGTACAAAGCTCGTTGGCAGATCGAGGTGTTTTTCCACTGGATTAAACAGCATCTGAATATTCCCACTTTGTTTGGCACAACTGAAAATGCCGTGTACGGTCAACTGTTTAGAGCTACTTTAATGGTCTACGTTTTGCTAAAATGTCTGTTTGACGCTTCAAACGCAACAATTCCTCTTTATACGAAACTCTCTTTTATCCAATTTTCACGTTTGCTCGTTCTTAATAGGCCTGCCTATTTAGCCCCCTAGAAGACTTGGACAGTACACCCCTTAATGAAATACAATAATATTAGAGGGTGGGGAACGTTATGAAGCGTGTACAGCATGACCTTAATTTCAAGATGGATATCATTCGAAAAGGGAAAGAGATTGGGAACTTTACAGCCGTAGCCCGGCAGCACGAACTGGATCCAAAGATGGTTTTGCGGTGGGCGGCAAAAGAACTGAACCGTAAAGATGTGGATCAGTTGGATGGAGCCAGCAAGAGGCAAGCCGCTTTTATCCCTACTGCTGAAGATTTCAAACAGCTTGAACATGAGAATGAAAAACTGAAAAAGCTACTGGCGGAACAAGCCCTGGAAAGGGAAATTCTCAAAGACCTACTAAAAAAAACGAACCCCAACTTGCGGATAAAATAGAAACCGCCCAGAAGTATATTGACCAAGGGCATAGGATTGCCTTCGTGCTCCGTGTGCTGGAAGTCGAACGATCGACGTATTATGCACATGTGAATAAAGCTGAAAGGAAACCTATCCACAGAGCCGGTCGCCCCGCACCCGGTTACTCTTATAAGACAGACGGCAAGCTCGTAAGTGATGAAGAGATCTGCGAATGGCTGATGGAGTTCCTGGCGGGTGAAGGGGCTGCCTATGGCTACCGCAAGCTCACTGTGCTGCTAAAAAGACGCCACCAGCTTGTGATTAACAAGAAGAAAGTATACAGGCTATGCAAGCGGTTGGGGGTTCTGAGACCGCAACGTAAGCTGAAAATGAAACACCCGAGACGGCTGGCTAACAACCGTGTGATTACAGGTTCTAACCAACTGTGGGAAACCGATATTAAGTATGGTTGGGTGGCTGGAGAGCATCGTTTCTTCTTCATTATGTGTATCCTAGACGTGTTTGACCGTGCCATAATCACGTACCACCTGGGCTTAACTTGTTTCTAGGGGGCTAAAAAGGTTGTTGCTCTTGGTTTATCTTATTTTCGATAATTAATCTCTCTCCTTTCATTAATTCCATTTAAAATCGCAAAAATGATTCGTACAAATTCTTTAATTCTCTGTTCAACAATAATGCTTTTTTTTATTTTGTTCGCACCTGTACTGATTAATTTTCTACAACACTTTGGTCTTTCCACAATCACGCGGTAAGGTGATTGTAAATAACGTACCTGCCTGCGGTTCGCTGCTAACAGATACCATCCCAGAAAGAGAACGAATTACTTGATACGAAAATGTAAGACCTAGACCTGTACCACTTGATTTAGTTTAAAAATAAATAGTACCTAAGCTTTTAACTTGAGTCCTCAGCCATTCCAATCCCATTGTCTCTAATTGTCAATACAACCTGATTATTTTGTGCGACTAACTTAATGACTACTTTTCAGTTAAGGGATTTCTACAACTCATTCGCGAAAATTCCCTGTCCAAAGAAAAAATGCTCCAATATGTAGATATAAGTTTGGATGAAATACAACGTACGGAAACCATACTTTCTGAATACCTCTCAATCTCGAAACCACTCACAAATCGGCGCGAACAGGTGCTGTAAGCGGGTTTCGTACTTCGTGAAGCTGCTACGTGGCTGATTGCCTGCACTTTTTCATGATGCGCAAAATTAATGGATAATTCTTTGTCCGAAACTGACTTGCTAAACAAAGAGACTAATAGTGTTGGAAACATGAGCACAGGCCTCAACTGCATTTTTCATAAAGTTCAGAAGGACTTGCTTCATTTCTTCCGGATTTGCCAGTATCATTGTGGGTTGATCTGTTTTTTTAACTTGTATTTGAACATTGTTCATGTTTGCATAGGGTGTCATCTCAAAGTATAGATATTAGTTGTAACTCATGTTACTTCTAAAAGACCAAGCATATATTATGAATAGTAAAATTATACCATATCTAAGTAATACTTCGCAGTCAAATGTTGAAAATCAGCGGGTACCGATCGATTGTCCCTGAACCCACCCCGAAAATGGCGCAGTGGCATATGCGACATTTCCATCCGCTGTAGACCAAAAGGGTGTAGCGATCGTAAATATCATGGACAGTACGATCATCCAATCCTTGTTAGCAGCATTCTGACCCTAAGTCGCATCATCCTCATCCTCATCCTCCTTCATTTTCAGTCGAAGATGAACGATTATGTCAAAATTAATTCCTCAGATTGAATCTTATCACAGTACCATGAAAGAATTCTGAAAGAAAGCGATCCTACCAGACCAGATTGACTATGATGATTTATTACATTGCACATTTATATGTGACGAGCGTTCCACATGCCTCCGCCCGAAACTCTTCATAGAAAACGGTGCAAAGCTCAAAACGGGTGAACGGGGAATTTTTGTTTCCCAGGCATTAATGGACTTATTTGACGACTATTTATATGAAGTCCTTGATGAGTTGGATTTTCGTTCGAACTTTGTATTTGTGAAGCTTCGGGGTGAAAATGAAGGGAAACCAATGACCTCCATTGATGTGGAATCCTTGTTTAAACGGTTGCGGCAGAAGACAGGAATAAATAAACTTCATCCCCACCTTTTTCGTCATACACATGCAACGATGTTCTATCTGGAAACGAAAGATATTAAGCAGGTGCAAGAACGACTGGGGCACTCACAAATTCAAACAACGATGAATTTATACCTACATCCTTCAAAAGAAGACATCCGTAAAGATTGGGAGAAAGCACAGCCAATATTTCAGCTGAATTAATGAAGCAAAGGTGATTTAAGATGAAAAAGACAAAGACTGTTATACATCCTTACAGAGAGGAGTTAAGATTTCATGAGCGATTAGAGCAAGAACTATCTACTTATCCTGAAAAGACCATTCATACAGAGTCGGGCGTCTCAAAGATCATACCAGGTCGTTTGCCCGGCCACCTGCCCCGTATTTAGGCGGAAACTTATCGGACTATTTTCTTGTCACCACTTTCGGCTGGTGTGCATGCTTCTTACGTGCTTATGGATAGCCTCTCTTTTGTACAGTGCTTCCTTGATCATCCGAATTAATTGCGCTAAATGCTCGTTTCTTTTCTTTTTTAACCGCCTTATAAATTGTTTCATTTTTTATAAGGTCGTTTCTGTCTTTACGATTTCGTTATTGGCACGAACACCCTGCCCTACCTTTAGGACTTTAACTACAACAGCAATGGCCAGGATCAATAAACTGTTAATTAAGAAGACATAAGGGATTGGAACCACACTGGCAAGAAGCCCCCCTAGCATAGGTCCCACCATAGTTCCCATCTGCATTGCAGATTGATTGAGCCCAAACGCCCTGCCTCTAAAGCTTGTGTCAGTAAATTGGACAATTAAAGAACTTATTGCCGGGAAGACGGCCGCAAAAAACAATCCATATATAAACCTCAAGGAACCAAAACCGATTAAATCATGGAATGCTATTTGAAGCAAATTCCCTAGCCCTCCACCTACTAGACCGATAAACAATATTTTGTCATATCCGTAGGTGCCGCCGAATTTCCCCCACCTGGGGGCTGCAATCAAGGTGGCTAGCCCCACAGCAGAGAAGATGATTCCCGAGCTTAAGGAAGCATTGCCACTGCTCGCGCCAAGCTGAATAACATAAATCGTTAGCAGCGGCTCGATGATCATAACAGATGTATGCACGACAAAAGTAGTAATGATGATGAATAATAAGCTGCGGTTAGAAAATACCAGCTTCAGGTCACCAAGCACATTGGTACGAGCTGATGATTTGTTGATTTCCCCTTCCTTCACCCAAATCCATGCAGTAATTAATGCCATCAATGACATGCAGCTAGAAAATAGGAAGGCTTCACGATTACCTATCAAGTGGCTCACAAAGCCCCCTATCAGAGGGCCGATGATACTGCCTGTAGCCATAGCGGTTGACATTATTCCAAGTGCATAGCCTACCTTTTTTTCGGGCGTGTTCGTCGCAACAAGCGCAACCGCAGCCGGGATATAACCGGCGAGAAGCCCTTCCAAAATTCGCAGCGCAACAAGCTGATATGGATTTTGCACAAAATAATAAAGCGAATAGATAATTGTAAGGCAAGTCGCGGCGCGAATCAGCATAGGCTTTCTGCCATATTTGTCGGCCAGCGATCCCCAGAATGGAGAAACAAATGCACTTGCCAGAAAGCTTACCGAAAATACCGCACCCGACCATAGCTCAAGATGGTCGTGGATTCCAAGCTGGTCCTGTAAAAAGATCGGTAAGAAAGGAATAGAAATAGAAAAGGACATGCTGATAAAAAAAGCTCCAATCCACAACACAAATAGGTTTAATTTCCAAGAATATGCCTGCATTTATTACATACCCCCTTCCGACGAATTTAAACAAAAGGAAAAGAGATTCTCTATGTAAGTGCCATCGGTTAATTAAAAAGCATCCTTGAGCATTTTAGCTCCATGTTACAAGCGTTATCTTGTTACCCAGAAAAAGAAGCCTTAAAATTTTCAAAGCTATATTCATGGGTTAAGTAATTTTTATCTCTAAAACCGAGTTCATACTCATTGTATCCCTTAGATTCAAGGTGTCCTTTTATTCGTTTGAGATAGTGGCGGAGATACGTGTCCACCGCGCTTTCTTTTCTTCCGATGTTTACGGCAATTTGGGCATTATCTTGACCAAGAAGATGCAGCCTTACAGTTTGATAACGCTCAAACATCCTTCTACTTTGCTCATGTTTCAGTCGTTGTTCAACGTCAATTAACTTTTCCTCTACCGTTTTCACATTCATCACCCGTCCAATAGTTGATCTTAACCTATTCGACATCAGTGACTTGAACTTCCTTCCAAGTTACATTAGTTCAACTTATATAGATAAAGATGGGTTACTCTATGGGAGAATGAAGAATCACTTGTTCCATAGCCACGAACACGGAGAACAAGTGATCTTTCAAACACCACGTGGCTACCGCGATCGGCTTCTCGCTAAGTTACGTCGTTAAACAGGAATACAAAGCTTGTTCGGCTAACATCTTTCAGCTGTCGTAATTACAGACGGCTTTTTTTGCGATTCACTAACTCTGATGTATTAAGACCACAGGTAAACATCTTGGTGTTCCATCCTCTTCATCTACTACTCATCCCCTTTTCCGTTATATGTATAATTATAATTCGGTATCTACTTTCATTTAAGGATTGCTTTTTTACTTTTTGGTGTTCATTTCTTACATCCATCAGTTACTAAAGCATCTGTTTGGTCATTGTTTCTACAAGTAAACTTCCTATTCCAAGCCAATCAATCAGCTGGCCAATCATTCCAAGCTTCATTTAAATCTCGTTGACCAACCCTTTATAAGCACCGAAAATGAATCTCATAACAAGCCCCACAATGGCTGTAGTCGTAACTACCGGTAAGAAATTGACCGCCCCTTAAATAATTACCACCGACCAAATCTTCTTCGTTGAGTCCCCCTGGTCCCTCTCAAGTACACGCGTAACACCGATCAGCACAGCAGATGAGGCGTGTGGATAAACAGAAGCGAATCCCTTCTTTCTCCAAGGCTTCCCAAGCAATGGTGTGGTTAATGCTGTAATTGATCGCAAAAGTGAGCAATAACGGAGGGGTAGCAGGCATAAATAACTTGAAAGCCTTCTTTGATCATCGCCATGGAAACACCCCATTCTGAAGGATATTCTGAATGATTCGTGACCTTCCTACCCGATTCCTTCACCTCGACAATCAATCTTATGGCTCGACAATTTATGATGTGCGGAAGATGGGCTATACAATAGATATGTTAGTTTTGTTATATTTCTTCATAAAAAAACCGCTCCCGAGTCAAGCTCGAGAAGCGGCTCTAAAATGGTTAATTAAAAACTCGTCTTCAATCTCCCAGATCTTTTGTCAGCGAATCTATAGGGTCGATACTCTCTTACTTTGCGTAAAAAGAATAAAATATACCTCGGCTTAAGGAGAAAAGCCAGTCAAATTGTCGATCATCGGACAAGTTCTCTTCACTGGTAGGATCAACAAAGAAGATCACCATTTCACCGTTACTTTGGATGTTGAATTTATCATCTTCACATAGCACGCACATTTTCATCAGTTCTTTCCAGTAACCAAAACCTCGGCTGCCGCCCGAGGTATTATGCCTTTTTTTACTTCAAGGACACTTTTTCAGTGCCTTCGGCTGCCCTAAGGTCAATTTTGGAACTTATGGGACAGCCCCTGTATAACCTGTAAAACGCTATTCAATTCCTCTGCTTCTGTTTCTCAAGTTGTTCCAAATAAGTTCTCCCTGCGTCCAGAACTGCAAGAATTCGATCCACATCATAAACACTTCCCCGCCAGGTCCCGCCGCTTGCAGCTTGTAGGCCGGCCCATAAACGAGTATCGTCAGGAAGCTCAGGATCCGGTGCCAAACTAGGATGTGGTAGCCTGTTAAGCAAAATTCCCGCGCCTTCTTCGGGACTGAATGTTACATCGCCCTGGCCGATAAAATGTACGGTTCCCTCCAGCCGGTTCAGATCAATGGTCACTTCAATTCTGTCGCCATCCCGCAATTTGCCAATCGGGCCGCCAGCTAACGCTTCAGGACCTACATGACCGATGCAGGCTCCGGTCGATACACCGGAAAAACGGGCATCGGTAATCAGTGTGACATGTTTACCAAAGGGTAGATATTTTAGCGCTGAGGTTAATTGATACGTCTCTTCCATCCCTGTTCCGGATGGTCCTCTGCCCATCAAAATGAGGATATCCCCTGCATGAATCGCTCCCTTTTTGATGGCTGTTATGGCTTCTTTCTCGGTTGTGAACACTTTAGCAAGCCCACTATGACGGTAAAACCCATCAGCACTCACCTTTTCAGGATCGATTGCGGTCGATTTAATAACTGAGCCTTCAGGAGCGATATTACCCGTCGGGAATGTCACGGTGGATGTCAATCCTCGCTTAGCAGCCTGCATTGGACTCATAATAACATCATCTGGATTGACACCGTCTTGTTCCTGTAGACGCTTGCGCAGCAGGTGCCGCCGTTCCGAATGTTCCCACCAATCTAGCACAGCGGACAAATCGTCCCCAGCAACCGTCTTAACCTTTTCGTTCAACAAGCCCAACTTACGCAATTGAAGCATAACCTCGGGAACGCCTCCCGCCAGAAAGACGCGGATGGTCGGATGATAATCGGGTCCGTTTGGAAGCACGCTTACCAGTCTTGGTACGTTCCGGTTGATCCGATTCCAATCCGACACCTCCGGAATTCGGCACTTCGCAGCATGGGCTATGGCCGGAATATGCAGTAGCAAATTGGTCGAACCGCCAAAAGCAGCATGGACGGCCATTGCGTTCTCGATGGCTGCGTCGGTTAGTATATCCTTCATGTGTAAGCCTGTGGATTGCATCCACATAACAGACCTTGCTGATTGTCTGGCCAGGTTCAGCCAGATGTTTTGCCCGGATGGCGCCAGAGCGGAATGCGGCAACGCCATACCCAACGCTTCTGACACGACCTGTGCAGACGCCGCTGTGCCCAAAAACTGACACCCGCCTCCCGGTGTAGCGCAAGCGCGACAGCCCATCTCGGCAGCCTCCTGCAGGGAAATCTCTCCCTGAGTAAACCGGACCCCGATGGTTTGAACCTTGCCTGCATCCTCACCGTATTCAGGGGGAAGGGTCGCGCCTCCGGGAACGATGATGCAAGGTAAATCATGCATGGACGCAAGCGCGATCATAGTTGCTGGCAATCCTTTATCGCAGGTCGCAATTCCTATGACAGCGCTGCGGGTTGGTAGGGAGCGGATCAGCCTCCTGTAAACCATAGCAGCGTCGTTTCGATAAGGCAGCGAGTCGAACATGCCTGTCGTACCCTGGGACCGTCCATCACACGGATCGCTTATATATCCCGCAAACGGAATAGCCCCCATCCTGCTAATTTCCAGCGCTGCTTCTTTCATCAGCAATCCGACTTCCCAATGTCCGGTGTGGTAGCCTAAAGCAATCGGGGTACCGTCATCAGCGCGCATCCCTCCCTGTGTACTTAGCAGAAGAACCTGCTTTCCGCGGAGCTTCTCAGGCTTCCAACCCATGCCCACATTTTGGCTCATGCCAAACAAATCACCGCTTGGAAGATTGGTCAGCATATCCGCTGTTAGCGGCAACGCCCCCTGAGGTCCGGGGGCATGTGTCTGAATCATATAATCTTCGGGCTCATCCTGACCCATGATGTAACGAATGGCATCGCTCACTTTTATTCTCCTGTGGTTGTTTCAGATTGGTTATATCCAACAAACGATCGTTTCCCCAGTCAAATATTCGGATTGCGGCCCGCAGAGAAACATCACGATTTTGGACATATCCTCAGGATGGGCAATCCGCTGTAGCTTTGATAAGCCTTCTTCACTTTTTACCGTGCGTGTAGCCGAAAAACGACCTGTGTAGGTTGGTGCTGGGGATATGCAGTTCACATTCACGTCGTACGGTCTCATCTGTACAGCCAAGCTTTTCGTATAATGAGAAATTCCTAGTTTAGCTGCGGCATAAATCACACCGGATGTCACAGGAATATGTCCTGCTATTGAGCCAACGTTGACAATCTTTCCGCTGCGCCGCTCACGCATATGCTGACCGGCAAATTTGCAGGCGTACATCGTGGACAAAAGATTGCGTTCGACCACAGAACGGATGTCGTCGACGCTAATATCCAGTGAATCGTTAGGCTCCGGCCGGGGAGTCTTAAAGCCAATATCACCGCCCGCATTGTTGATTAATATATCAATGGATCCTAAAATCTCAATGGATCGGGCGATCAATTGTTCAACCTGGGCGGGATCAGCCAAATCGGTTGCGATAAATTCGGATTTAACACCAAGTGCAGCAGCTTCCTTCGCGACTTCGTAGCCTGAAGCAGCCTCGTTAAATTCCGCTGCTTTCTCGGCGGTTTCATCATGAATAATGATATTTGCGCCCGCTCGGGCCAGATCCATAGCATACTGTCTGCCCAGGCCACGACTGGAACCGGTGACAAGCGCATTTTTACCTTTCAAATCAAGAACACTCATTTATTTACACCTCAACTTTTTACCAAATTTTCTTTCTCCCGAATCTGAACGATCAAAGATTTTAAATAGGAAAGGGCCGTTTCCATTTGCGATTGTTCATAAGCGATAATTGCCGTAGGTGATTCCCCTTTTTCGAATGGGGTTCTCCAATCGCCGCTCACTTTCGCGCGGTCATGCACATAACGAAGTAAGCGTGTAAGCTGGCTTGCAGAGCGCTCTGGATATTCGGTCCAGTAATCTTCTTGTAGCACCCTAACATTTCTAGCTTCGAGTGCTCCATGTTCAAGTGACATGGTTACCTGCGGCTGGGCTTCTGAGAATATGCGGAACAGCTCGGGAAAATCAATCGAGCCTTGACCCATCGGACACCTTACTAGCCGATAGCCTTCTTCATACCAATAAATATAATAGTCCTTCAAATGGATATTTTTCACATATGGAGCGACCCGCCGAAAAAAATCGTTGGGCTCTTCGGCAGTTGCCAACGGATTTCCCGTGTCGAGATTGATACCAAAACGTTCCGAGCCGATAGTCTCACAAAGCCAGAGCAGTTCCTCGGAGGCCAGGTCCTGATGATTTTCGACAGCCAGATTGACGCCCGTCTGCTCAGCCGTTTCCGCAGCTTCTTGAAAAGAGGTTAGAATTTGATCCAAAAACGGTTTCCACGTGCCGGCCATATGACGACGGTCTCCACCGAAATGGGCGCCGCCCACTACCGTTCTGACCGTTATGGCGCCTACCCGTTTCCCAAGCACCAGCGCTTCCTTCAACTCATCGGGATCGAAGCCGCCTGCGGCGATATTAATGAACATACCCTTAGCGCGCGCATAGTCAGCAGCTTCATCTGGATTATTCTCTTTTAACAGTTGAAAAGGGATCTCGATGCCTTCGAGACCATTTCTTTCCGTTATATCGATTAATTCTTTAGGTGTTATCGGCTTTTTGCCAGATTGGGAGTTGATACCCATATCATAGGTAGTGCCATATACAGTGAGTCCGTATCTCATGCACTTCAGCCCTTTCTTTTGTATTAGGATGCGGTCCAACCGCCGTCGATAGTAAGTGAAGAGCCTGTCATAAAGCTGGAGGCTTCGGAAGCCAAATAAAGGATTATACCAGAGAGTTCATCCGGATTTCCCCAACGTTTAATGGCAAGATGATCTAAAAAAAATTGGTTAGCCTCTGGATTGTCCATAACCACCTTGTTTAAATCGGTAGCGAACGGTCCCGGACAAACAGCGTTAGCGGTTATGTTGTGTTCTGCCCATTCCAGTGCCATCACTTTCGTTAATTGGATTAAACCACCCTTACTCGAGCAATACGCGGATCGTTCCGGGAGTGCTACTGTTCCTAACATAGACGACATATTAATGATTCTTCCGTATTTTTGCTTGATCATATAGGGAGCCACCGCCTTGGCGCACAAGAAAGGTGCTTTCAAGTTCGTGTTTTGAACAAGGTCCCAACTTTCTTCGTCGTAATCTAGGATCGGCTTACGGACGTTAATCCCGGCATTGTTGATCAGGATATCAATGCGGCCCAAAGCCCGGACCGTTTCTTCCGCCATACGGCGAACCTGTCCAGCATCGGTAACGTCGACGGCTACGCCGAGCGTCTGGCGACCGGTTTCCTCCCTGATCCGCTGGGCACCTTCTGCTGCTTTCGCTTCATCCCTGCTGGTTACAGCCACAATGGCTCCGGCATTTGAAAGGGCTTGGGCAAAAACCAACCCCAACCCTTGGCATCCGCCGGTAATCAGCGCAACCCTGCCATCTAATTTGAACTTATCCAAACTCATCGGCTTCCTCCCCTTTTGACTTTTTCAGCCATTTTTGTACAGCTTTTTTAATACTTTGCCCCACCATCGGCAAGTCCACCGATTACAAAAGTCTGCGCACCCAGATATAAAATCACTGCCGGGATGGAAGCGACAACCGAGGAACTCATAAGTAGCCCCCATATGAAGGTATCAGAAAATTTAAAGCTCGCAATCCCGATCGTCGCGGTCTGCTGGCTCGGGCTGGTAGTTACAACAAGCGCATATAAAAACTCATTCCATGACATGGTGAAGGCAAAGGTAGCAACAACCGCTATCCCTGGTGCAGCAATAGGGAGAACAATCTTCCATAGCGTTTGCAGCCGGTTGCAGCCATCGATAAGTGCAGCCTCCTCCAGAGATTTCGGAATGGCTTTGAAGTAACTGAGCAGCATATAACAGCAATAAGGGACGATAAATGTCGGATAAATAATGAGCAAACCGAACTTGTTATCGGCAAAACCGAGCTTGCTGATAAGCACATACATCGGAATAAACAGGACCGCCGCCGGCATCAAATAACAAATGATAATACTCTTTGTAAGAAAGCTCCTGCCCCGGAATTGCAGCCGGGTTAGAGCGTAGGAACCGAAAATGCTGATCACCAGGGATAATATTGTGGCCAAACCGGATACATATAAACTGTTTTTCATATTGCCCATGAATTCCGTTTCTTTGAACAGATCGGAATAATGTTGTGTCGTGATTTCAGTAGGGATTAATGTTGGCTTGGCATCGTACATCTGATTGTTAGGCGTAAAGGACGTCTTGACCATCCAGTACACAGGGAACAGCGTCCAAATCAAACCGACCGCTACAATGAAATAAATCAGAACCTTCTTTCGAATGTCACGTATAGCGGATGCTCTCACGACTATTTCCACCTCCCCTCATTCTTCCTTGCCCAGCTTCCTTGTCATGAAGAACATCAAAACAAGCAGGATAGGGATAATAGATCCCGCAACACTTAGCGATTTACCCATATTATTTTGGAGGAATGCCACCTCATAGGTGTATACGGAAATTACGGCCGAATTGTACAAAGGTCCCCCGCCTGTAATCAGAAAAATATTTTCAAAATCGTTAAAGGTCCAAATTGAGGAAAGCATGGTAGTAATAATAATTACCGAACTAATGGAGGGAATCGTTACCGAAATAAACTGGCGTATCGTCCCTGCCCCGTCAATTTTGGCAGCCTCGTACAACTGCTTGTCAATGGTTTGCAGCCCTCCAAGAATGCTGAATAAAAAGAATGGAATTCCACGCCATATATTTACGATAATGACGGAAACCAGAGCAATGTTGGGACCACTCAGCCAAGCTATGGGAATGTCAATCAAACCGCTGCTGAGCAACACTTGGTTAATAATGCCGAAGGTATCGTTATACATCCATTTCCAAGTGAGTGCCGCAACCATCCCCGAAATAGCCCATGGAACGAGGAAGAGCACACGGATAACGGATCTTCCGAAAAATTGCTGGTTGAGGGTCAAAGCGAATATCATCCCGAAAACCAGTTTGAAAAATACGTCTGTAATGAAATAAACAAAGGTATTCTTTAACACCTTCCAATAGACGGGGTCGGAGAAAATCTCACGATAGTTGTCCAAACCGATAAAATGTGCATCGGCACCCACCGTTTTATCGGTCAAACTGAGGTACAGCGCGTTACAAAAAGGAATGCCGATCACCACGAAGATGATGATGATGATCGGCATTACTGACGTATACCCCAAAAGCAAATCGCTTTTTCGGTTCGATTTTAGCATGATTTCACCTGCCCAAGGGAGAGTACGCCAGTGTAGGAACCGGCGTATTATTTTTTCTCGTACACTTTCTTGTAATCTCTTTCGATTTCGTCTAACGCTTTTTGCGGATCCATCTTATTGACGACAATTTTTTGAACGCCTTTAGAAAGAATATTTTCGCTGGTTACTTGGGAAGCGCGGGCATCCGGAGGTCCAGGGTCGCCAAGCGGTACAATGTTTCTCGTTGCATCGAACCAAGCTTTATTTTCCGGTTTTTGCCAGAATGGTGTATTTTCGAGCCCGTTTAGAACCGGTCCACCCAAGCCGTTGAGCTTCTCAAGCAATTTCCCATAAGAATCTTTGTCAAAGAAAAATTTGATGTATTGCTTGGCGGTATCCGTATTTTTGGCTTTTTTGAACATAATGAAAGCTGTGCCGCCGCCAGAACCAAACTGTCTTTTAGGACCGGCAGGCCACGGCAGGATCCAAGTTTTTTCTAGCAATTCAGGCTTATCTTTTTTCATAGCCGCATAGACACTACTGGAATTAAAAATAATTCCAACCTGCCCGGCCAACCATGCGTTATTGTTATAAGCATCGTCCCCGGTTACAGCTCCTTGGGGGGATAGACCTTCCGTGAAGAAGCTTGCGTCATATTTAATAGCTTCCAAAGCTTGCGGTGTGTTGATGGTGACCTTCCCATCCTTATCGACCAAATCAGTACCGAAGGTCCTGATTAGATTGTTGATCCGGCCTTCCGAATCTCCACCTCCGCCAAGTTGAAAACCAAGTCCATAGAAGTTGTTTTTCGGATCATTCATGGCTATGGCCGCGTTTTTCACATCTTCCCATGTTTTTGGTTGTCCAAGCTTCTTTTCTTCCATTTTATCTTTGCGGACATACATAACATTGGGACTATGATAAGCTGGAACTTCGAACCAACCTTCTAATGCATATGCATATTTCTTCGAATCTTCTCTAAAATCATGCTGCTTCAGAATATCTGAAATTTCCACGAGTTGGTTGTTCGCAACAAATTGTTTGGCGACAAAATCATCCGCTAATAGGAGGTCAGGCGGATTTCCTGCTTCGACGGCAGCAAGCAGCTTGGTTTTAACATCTGCTGGCGGGATGGCCACATATTCAACGTCAACATTAAAATCCTTCGCGAATTGTGCAACTCTTTCCTTTTGAAAATCATTGTAATCCTTTACATACTCCGATTTATCCCAAAACACCAGCTTACCTTTGGGTTTAGCTTCTGCGGCTGGAGCAGGTTGAGCAGTTGCTCCATCTTTGGGGGTTGCTGTGGGTGTGTTCGTACTTCCTCCCGAGCTGCAGGCACTAACGAACATTAACACGAACATAAGCATTAGAGATAATCCCTTTTTTAACATATTTCTCCTCCTTAAAGTTTTGTGTAGCAGAACTTACTTTGTAAGCATCTACTGATTTTTTGCAGAAACTTACCCCCGTAAGCATCCGCTTAATTCGGATTCAATCTTATTACTGTGTCAGTATAACTGAGGTTACATGATGAAAGGGCTTACAAATTTTCCTTCCATCCTTCGGCTTCAGCTCGTTCATAGGCTATACGAGGAACCTGGGTCGCCAGCTTCCCTCCACTGATGTCGATCATCGTTCCAGTAATATATCCCGCATAATCGGAGGCCAAAATACAAATCAAATTTCCTATTTCTTCTTTGTTGCCCCACCTGCGCAGCGAAAGATTATCTAGCAGCTGTTTTTGTTCTAAAGGAGACAGTTCCGCAAAGTGATTCATCTCGGTAGGGATAACCCCTGGTGCATAACAGTTAACCGTAATGTTCCACGGACCCAATTCACCGGCAAGCACCCGCGTAAAATGGGCAACGCCTGCTTTGGATGTAGCATAGGCCGCACCCCCATAACTGGGAATAATGGCCGCAAATGAAGCGGCATTAATGATGCGTCCATACTTCTGCTTTTTCATAATAGGAATTACAGCTTTGCACATTAGGAAAGTACCTTTTAAATTTACATCAATGTTAAGGTCCCAAATCTCTTCGGACAGACTTTCTACCGGTCCTCCGCCCGCCACTCCGGCATTGTTAACCAAGATGTCGATACGCCCATACTTCTGTTCAGCTTCTAGGATTACTCGCTGGATATCGGAGAAATCCCGTATATCACAGACTTGTTGGAACCCTTCCAGACCATTTTCATCAAAAACTTTTTTCACTTCTTCCAAAAAGGCTGGGTTTAAGTCGATGACGATCGTTTTCGTTCCTTCCCTGGCCAATGTCAGAGCAATCTCTCGACCGATTCCCCGCCCCGCTCCAGTAACGATAGCTACTTTACCATGCAGATCAATGAGCAAAAGTAGTCCTCCTTCCGTTTGTCCGCCCCAAGTAAGATAGCAATACAGATGTTTATACTTCGACATCCCCCCTCAGTCAATTGCTTTCATGGATGTATTGACAGCAATCGCATATTCGCAATCACCTGTTATCCATATTTTCGGAGAGCGTGTTGGATATAAGCCAAGCTTGATTCCAATTGTCGGTTTTCGTATGCCATGATCGCTTCTACCGATTCGCCCTTCTCATAAGGAGTCCGCCAATCTCCCGGTGGCTTCGCATTCGCCTGAACCATGCGTAATACTTTAACAAGTTGAGCAGCGGTACGTGGGGGATAATCCGGCCAGTAGTCGTCGGCGAGCATACGGACATGTCTGGCCTCCAGCGCCCCTACTTCTACTGACATGGTTACATTCGGGCAAGCTTTGGAAAAAATCGAAAATAGTTCTGAAAAATTGACCGCTCCTTGCCCAAGAGGACAACGGACAAGCCGATAGCCTTCTTCGCTCAGATAAATCGAGTAATCCTTTAAGTGGACATGCTTGATATATTTCTCCACCCGTCTTGCAAAGTCAACAGGATCTTCGGCAGTGGCCAAAGTGCTGCCTGTATCGAAGATGACACCGAAATTCTCTGAATTAAGTGATTCACAGAGCCACAGCAGCTCCTCGGAGGCAATATCCTGGTGATTTTCAACAGCGAGATTTACACCCGCATGCTCAGCTACTTCTAACGCCTTGCGAAGCTCTGTATGTATGTCATCCAGAAACGATTTCCAACGTCCTGCCAAAGCCCGCCGATCCCCGCCTAATTTGGCTCCCATAACAATTGTGCGCAGAGTAGGGACTCCCATACGCGCCGCCAGCTCAATGGATTCGGCGAGATGATGCGGCTCGAATCCGACCGTCTCGAGACCGATAAACACACCTCGCTCGCTCGCGTATTTTGCAACGGCTGCTGCATCTTCGTTCTCCAACAACGAGATGGGAATCTCTACCCCCTCTAATCCATATGCAAGAGCTTGATCAATAAGTTCTGTTGGTCTGATCGTAGGACGACCTGAATCCGGTGAAATGCCCATACTGTAGACCGTTCCATACACAGATAGACCCAGTCGCATTTCGTTGCTCCCCTCTTCAACAAATGTATGCGCTATCATTTAATCGGTAAATTTATTCTCTTGATTTCAGAAAAGAAGAATATTTCACATTAACTTCCAAAAATCAAGCATTATGTCTAGATATTGTGTTATAATTATATCACATGTAATATGTAATATATTACATAGTAAAATATAACAGTGATCATATAAATTGTCAACTCTAATGTGATGTCGGTCTACTTCATTTTTAACCGAATGTCTAGAATATTACTCTTGTCGGAAGATCAAGTGTACAATATGCGTTGTCAATAATTCTAATACGGAGTGATTTATTTGCTGAATGGACCCATTGTTTTAAAAACGTTGACCGACGAAGTATATCGTCGTATTCGACTTTCTTTGTTCCAAAACCTATATAAACCTGGGGAACAGATTGATATCGGACAAATTTCAACTCAATTGAACGTAAGCCGTCAGCCTGTCAAAGAGGCGCTTAACCGTCTGGCTCAGGAAGGGCTTATGGAAATCAGGCCGCGGGTCGGAACTTTTGTGCGCAAATTCAATCGTATCGATGTCCTCAATATTATGGAAGCCCGTCGGATGATCGAGGTCTTTGCTGTTACCAATGGAACAGTGGATCCTGAGAGCCTTCAAGCTCTTGAGAAAGAAACGGAACTTATGAATCAAATGAGCGAAAAAAAATCGTTTGAATATCTAGCGTATAATGATGCCGATCACAAGTTTCACATGCTTCTTGTAGGTCTAAGCAGAAATGAAATTTTGGTGAACTCTTTCGTTCAATTAAATACGCATTACATTACTGCAAGAGCTTTTTATGCGAATGCCTTTGAGCGGATGATTTCCCAATACGCACAGCATACAGAAATATTACACCACCTACAGCAAGGCGATACCTACAAGGCTGTCGCAATAGTGGATGCACATATAAGACGAGCGCAAAGTGAATTATTAAAAATATTCATCGATTAACATCTAATTACGCCAGTGGCAGTACGGTCGCGAACGCATCGAGGTTGCCAAAGCGGCCGTGCGAGCTTTCGAGAACTATCCGAAAGTGAGTATCGGGTCTTCGTGGAGGCTGTTGACCGCTTGGCATCCCTTGTATCCTCGACCGCATTATTCAGCAGTGCTTTAAGCAAGTCCTTGAGCCCATAGCTAAAGGACCCCTTCGATCAACACACCATGCCATGGCAAGAGTTCCATTCCTTATCAATCAGGCGTCGATGTATTTTGTAGTCGACATTGACATAAAGGGGTTCTTCGACAACGTCAACCATACCTTGCTCGTGAAGCAACTTTGGAATATGGGCATTCAGGATAAAAAGGTTTTAGCGTGCATCTCTAAAATGCTAAAAGCTGAAATCAAGGGAGAAGGAATACCTTCAAAAGGCTTCCTCACCAGGTAGCCTTCTTTCAGGCTAGAGCGTATTTTCGCGTACCTTTCGCCAGCTCTTGATTTGAAAGGTTGCGTCAGCGGAAAGAGTTCCCATTGACCAGCTACCCAGTGATCGAGGTCATTCAGCACAATATTCGAGAGCAGTGTTGACAGCAAGCCCCCCTGTTGTAAGTCTAGTGGTTTGGGAGCCATCATGTCTTCTCATGCCATTATTTAAGGCTTCAAGATGAATTTATTGCATTCGTCTGCGTGGTTGTAAAAGGTGTTATACGCGTCGTGTGCCTGATCCATAGGTGCTTTATGCGTGATAATCTCTGTCGGATCGAGTTCACCAGCCATATTTTTTTGAAACAGCAAGATGGCGATCGTGGGTGAGCTGGCACTCGATAGGGCGTTGATCCGAGAGATGAAGGAAGAAACCGGGCTTGATGTAGGCATCGTAAAGCTTCTTTATGTGTGCGATCTGCCCGAAGCCGAGCCTTCTCTGGTTCATATCACCTTCCTATTGCACAAAAAGTCTGGCGAGCTTACCCGTCCTACCAATGAATTTGAGACTACTCACATCCATGATGTGTTAATGGTTCCTATCCGCGCTTTGCCCGAGTATGGATTCTCGGAAACGTTCATGAATCTGGTTCTCGATGAATTTCCCCAAGCTGGAAGCTATCAAGGACATAAACGCTATATTGGGTTATAAAAAGGAGCAATGACATGCAAATTTTATTAATTAGGCACGGTGAATCCGAGGCAGACCTTCTGCATGTCCACGAAGGACGAGCTGATTTCGAATTGACCGCAGCAGGCCGGCAGCAAGTACAGGCGATGGCTCAGCAGGTGAAGGCCAAATTCCCGCTGGATTACATATGGGCAAGCACTTTGAAACGGGCAATTGAAACCGCTTCAGTACTCGGCAGTACCGTTGGATGCCCGGTCCGATTTGAAGCTGATTTAATGGAATATAATAACGGAGTGCTAGCCGGCTTATCCTAACCGTCCTGCGGGTTGGGGGACAAAGCTCGGCATCGTGCTTAATGGAGCGCCACTGTTTACCGGAGGAGCAGGCAGCGGCGAAAGTGAAATACGCCGCTACGTGCTTGAAAACGATCTGTTGGAAGCAATTGTTGGTTTGCCTACGGACATGTTTTACAACACTGGTATCTCTACCTATATATGGATTCTTTCCAACCGCAAACCCGAGTATCGCAAAGGTAAAGTGCAGCTGATTGACGCCAGTAGTATGTGGCAGAAGATCCGCAAATCACTGGGCAGTAAGCGCAAGGAACTGGCCGAGGATCACATCGCCGAGATCACCCAACTATTTGGCAGCTTCTCGGAAGCTAATAAAGACGGGAAGCCAATCAGCCGCATCTTTCATAACACCGACTTTGGATACCGTACCGTCACTGTAGAGAGGCCAATACGTGATGAAATCGGCAACATCCTATTAGGACAAAAGGGTAAGCTGAAAGGCAAGCCACAGCCTGATTCTAGCCTACGTGACACAGAGAACGTACCACTGAATGAGGATGTAATTGTCTACTTCAAGCGAGAAGTGCTTCCCCATGTCGCAGACGCCTGGATCGATCACGATAAAACCAAGGTAGGTTACGAGATACCCTTCAACCGGCATTTCTACGTGTTTCAGCCGCCACGCCCATTGGAGGAAATTGATGCCGATCTCATGGCGGTTACAGAGCGTATAAAAGCGATGCTGGAGGGATTAAAGGTATGAGCTTTTCCAGATATTCGGAGTACAAGCAGAGCTCTGCAAAAGCTTTATCCCCGTGTTCGACTCCGGGTGGCGCCTCCAACCAAATTATTCCTTATCGTACAACTAAATATAGACTTCCCCTAGGCAGTGCGACGGTACACCAGGAAGCGTCTTTTGAACGCAACCGACCGTACCGTCGCTATTTTTGATTCAATCGAGTCGAACCCCTGTCCCAAAAAGTGACCATGACCGTCCCAAACGTCAATAATACAGTCGGGATAAACGGAGCGTATTCCTTCTATGCAGGCGTTTACTTCACGAGACAATAGCTTCCTCGATGCAGCAACATGTTCTGGGAATCCATCTCCTGGACGTGTTTGGGTGAACTTCTCTATCCCAGCCGCGCCTTCAAGATACGTCAAACCCTTCATTTTCATTCTCCCAAGTAGATTCAAGGTATTCCCAAATAACTTCATACCTATAATACCGGGACAGCACCGGCGCGCCGGCTCTCCTTGTATTGCCCGGGAGTTACGGATTCATATTTTTTGAATATTCTAATAAACGTATTTGCACTGTTATAGCCAATCTGGTCCGCAATCTCCTGAATGGATAGACCTTCCTCCGCAAGGAGATCCTTTGCCCGCTGTACGCGAAAGCGGTTCAAATAATCGGAAAAATTGTACCCTGTCTGCTGTTTGAAAAATGTGCTGATATAGGGAGGCGAAAGATTGAAATGGTTGGCCACTTTAACCAGGGACAAATCTTTATCCGCATATAGCCCACAAATGTATTGGATGATCCCATCTCGCAAGTAAACATTGCTAAATGCCTTTTTATCGTTGATTAAGACGCAGAGCCTGTTAAAAATCCCCTTAATTTTGACAAAGATGCTTTCAACGTCCTTACTGTTGCTAATGCCCTGGAAGACATCCGTCTCTTCATCAAATATATCCCGGTAGTCCAATTGGATTTCCTCCAGGATTTTAAAGGATGTGCTAACCATATTGTTAAGGAGGCAGTATATCATTCCCGGGGAGAGCTTCCGGTGTATGAAATTGATTTCATAAATTTTGTCCAGAGAGCTTTCTACTGAAGGAAAATCCCCCATTTTCACATAATTGATCAGCTGATTTTCCTTTTCCAGAGGGTAATGAATATTATTAGCATACTCTTTGGTGTGTTCGAAGTTGATAATGACGTTTCTTGCCCGGATCAGCCCGTAGTTCAATGCGGTAATGGCTTCATTATAGGATTGGTGAATCATCTCCAAGCTGGAATATCCACTACCCACGCCTATGCTTACCTCGATTTTAAATTTTGTATTCAGGTAGTCCTTAATCTGCCTCAGTATGCCGCCAGGAGTATCTTCGCCCTCTACTTCCAATGGTGCATCCGTATTGATCAGAAGCGCAACTTTATCCCCTTCAATCTCGAAGGCAAACCCATGTCCTTTGGTCCTGATGACTTCCTCGCAGATGTTGCTGATCACAAAACGGACCAGGCTTTTGCCTGCGCCAACTTCCTTTTGCAGAAATCGGCTGTAATCATCAATATTTACTACGGCAACCATATAAAAACCGTAGGGAAACCTCATCGAATGAAATTCCAGAAGTTCATTCACTTCAGTGGCATCAATGGTATCATTTTTCAGCAGTCTGAGCAGAAAGTGAACTTTCAGAATGGGGAGCTGTTTGTGAAGCTGGTTCTCCAGCAGGTGGTTTTCTGTAAACATCTCCTTGATCGTGCTCATGATGGTCTCATATTCGCCTTTTTGGCTTACGATCTCTTCCTTCTGGTTTACACGGATCCATTGAAGGGCACTTATGACGGGCTTGTAATTTTGTACGGAAAAAATATAGGACAGGGCAAGGCCCAGTAGAATGCAGATCAACAGAACCACAGAAAACAGGAGATACATGTAGGATATTTTCTCCATGAAAACGGTGACCGGGAGTATAGTTACATATTTCCAGCCAATCACCAGGGAAAAGGAATAGATCGCAATGTATTTTTTCCCGTCATGGTTGAAAAACAGATGATCACGACCATTTTGGAATAGTGTGGAATAATCAACGGGTATGGAATCGATGGAACCCGGCGCAGAAGTAATCAACTGGTTGTCCTTATCAAGGATCGCACGGTAACTCTTCGTATCCATGTCGCCTTTTCCAAAGAAATTCCAGATCTTATCTTCTGCCATTATAGTAATCAGGACCGCGTTGTTGCTGATCCCGAATTGGGTAAGCGGCTGCAGATAGGTTATGCTTCTTTGGTCTGACTTATTTTTACTCATCGTAGTGACTGCTGGCCAGAACTGGCGGCTAGTGGCACTCTTGACTTGTGATATCCAGGTAAGATAGGGAATGCTTTCGTTGTTTGCAAACGTCTTGTAAAAAGAATCGGGTTCGTACTTAGTGGTGTTGGATATAATAATGTCGTTTTTTATAGAGTAGATGCCGATTGCCTCACCAAAGTTTTTAGACACATTTACACCAGAAATATTGATATCCTTTATAATATTCTTCATCTTAATATTGGCCTCGACAACATCTGTCTCTTTACTAGATACAAAATCGTATACATTGGGATTATTGGATATTTCAAAGGCAAATTGGTCCAGCTCTCTCAGATTCATATCAATGGTATTCCGAGCTTGATTGATGACGGTTATGTTGGATTTTACGGTCTCTTCCTCCAGAGTACGTAGAAGACTTCCATAAACGATGACCGAGATGATGCCGATGGGAATGACCAGCATGAGGGTATAGGAGACAAAATACCATAAAAAAAGATTCTCTTTTTTCAAATTGTAAAGATGCTTCCAAATACCCATCGTTTTCACCCACTCTCATTCACTTTGTAAATCATACAATACTCGTCCTGTTGATAGATGTGACGGTTTACTTTATTAACTGTTGCGGTTTTCTTATGAGTATACCATAGCCAATTAATTTGTAGGTTACAATTAAGAGATAAAAGAATCAACTTTAGCATGAACTTATGAGCTTACAATCGAGCTTCCTTCATATGGCGGTCCGCATAATCCATAAAACAATTCCAATCAAAAAGGGTCAGATCATGTTTGCCGGTTCTCAGATGATATCCAATGCTTCCCTGATGCAGTGGGCATTCGGGTGCCGGCATATCTAAGGTTTCCAAACCTTTGAGGCCGAGCAGGTTATAGACACGTTCAGCGTGGGTACAAGCAAGAAATTCCGAATCCGGATCCGCCCATGTGTCCTCAGAAGCACTTGCAACATAAAGTAGCCGGGGAGCAATTAGGGATAGCAGCATGTGTTGGTCTATCGGCAACTCATTTTCCCTGCCGTTAAAGCTCTTGTAATTTTCACAAAACCAGTGGGGAAAACGTTCATTTATATTGTTAATGGTTTCGCCCTTTTTGCATCGGGTGATTGCAGCTCCGCCGCAACCTGAGTCATTGCTAACCACCATGGCGAAGCGCTCATCCTGTGCCCCACACCATAGCGCTGTCTTGCCGCCTCTGGAATGGCCGACGAGGGCTACGCTTTTATCGTCGATATCCGGGTCGGTTTCCAAATAATCCATGACGCGACTGGCTCCCCATGCCCAAGCAGCAAGCGTACCCCAGGCATCTTTAGGTCGAGGAACCTCCGGCGGATCAAAAATACCGTGAACACCGTTCTTAAATCCGTCATGTTTATCTGGATCCAGGTCCTCGACGTGAAAAACCGCTGCCGCATAGCCCCTGGATACTATATGTTCCGCCGGCCAGAATGGGCTCTGCACCTCTCGGTCTGGATCCATATTCTCAGCTTCCCGGTTACAGATCAGAAGGAAAGTTGGAACTGGTCGGATGGCTTGAGCGGGAACAAAAAGATAAAGATGTATGACGCCGTTTCCCCCAGGGCCTTCATAACCGATATCTATTTTTTTCCTCACCGCTTTTCCGCCCATCCATCCTTCGCCTTTATCCACGGTTATAAATCTCAAGTATTGGGGGCGTTGTAGTGGAGCCCTGCCGTAGACATGCTCATGAAACAATTCCAGAATCTCAGGACGCCGTATTTGCTGCCATTGCTCTGCAGTAAGGATCTTTTCTCCTTCGCACCCCAAAAGAGGATCGGGCAGTAAGGGGCTCTTATAAAAATGATTCGACATTTTTCCTCACTCACTTTCTTCACAAACTATTTTTAGGTCTGTTGTCCAAATACAAGTATCTCGCAGGCAGAACTGCTGCGAGACACTCGTTACAATCATTTATTGTTTCCGCGTTTCTGATATCGATCATAAGCTGCCTGATAAGTCTTGGTCAGATTATCGATTCCCATGTCCTTTAAACGCTGCATAAATTTATCATAGTTGGCGAGAGGCTCTTTACCTGTCGTAAACTTGTCAAACATTTCCAAAGCATAAGTATCAACGTCAGTCTTACTGCGCGCTACGACCTGGGTTTCCTCCGCTGTAAAGGAAAGACGGGGTAAAATCAAACTTGTATCCGAAGTACGCCAGTTTTCCGCAGCAGGATAACCATATTGACTCATAAGTTGTTGATGATAAAGAATATCCTGTGACATGCCCCATCCGTTAAGAGCCATAGTGTATTTGCCAAGGGCAGCAGATGAGGACAATCCATCTTTATTTTTTTCAATGAGGTCAGTGTTAATTGCTTTACCATCTTTCATTGTATAGGTCTGGTTTTCTACGCCAAGGTTAAATAGAAGGTTGCCTTCTTTGCCATAGGCATAATCCAGCCACGATATAATTTCTTCCGGATTTTTTGCCTTCTTGGTCACTGCCACACAGGGGGATACGGCCTGGTAAGTGTACGAACTGCTTAGCGAATAAGCCTTTCCTGCTGGTCCCACAGGCCATGAAATACCACTCATCTGAAATTTCGGATCCCGTCCGGATTCTGCCATAGTTCTCATAAAGTTGCTGGGCTGAACCGCAAACAATGCCCCGGATACAGCGCTAATCACCTTGGAGTCCTGTTTTTCCCTATTATTCAGCATGTAATCCGGATCAATTAAACCCTCTGCGAAGAGCTTGTTGATGAACGTCAAAACCTCCTTAAATTTAGGATTCATAGGTCCATATTTGACTTGGCCGCTATCAATATAGAAATCATAGGATATGCCCCATGCCGCTGCTAAGTTTCCGATCCCGTTGCCGCCTGTAAACTTCTGGCCGGTCATAGGCCATTCATCCTGCTTGCCATTGCCATTAGGGTCCCCGGTTTTAATCGCCTTCAGCACATTGTACCATTCATCAATGGTTGTCGGCTTTTTCAGGCCAAGCTTATCAAGCCAGTCCACACGAATTTGAGGCCCATCCGTAACTCTTAGAGAATCCTGAAGACGCAGCATAGGAAGACAATAGTACTTACTTGCATCATCCATAGTCTGCTTTTTGGCCTCTGGATTTTCATTCATAAGCTTCGTGAAATTGGGCGCCTGCTTCTCTATATAAGGCGTTAGATCAAGGATAACCCCATCATCAACGTATTTTTTTGCTCCTCCTGGAACGTTGAACCAATCGTATACGATCACATCCGGCAAATCATTGGAGGCGATCATCAGATTGAATTGTTCTTTTCCCTGGCCCGATGGGGGGTGAATCCAGTCCACCTTCACGCCCGTCTTTTTCTCCATTTCCTGAAATACCAGATTTTCTCCATAATTTTTTGTGGACTGTGAAGCCCATGAACCCATTTCCGTGAATATTTTCATACTTGTCATCTTCTTGGCATCCTTGGTTTGCTCTGCGGCTTCCGATGGCTTGTCGGAGGCTGCTGGTGTGCAAGCGGACAACAGGCTGACGGACATTAAAACCGCCATGGCACGAGTACCAGATTTATTCCAACCTAACTTTCTCATTAAGAATCCTCCTAGATTTAATTAATTTTATGTTATATCCCAAATGGGACGGCATGCCTATTTTGTTGCGATTCCTTCACCATTTACTCCTTGATCGCCCCAATCATCATGCCCTTTACAAAATACTTCTGGAGAAACGGATACAGAAGTAAAATGGGAATCGAAGATACAACGATGGTTGCGTACTTGAGCGGTATAGTTTCCTGCATGCGGTCTACAGTGTCGGTAACCCCCACCAGCATGGAGGGGTCGTTGAGGATCAGGATTTCACGTAAAACCATCTGAATGGGAAACATTTCTCTCTTTCTCAGATAGATAAGGGCGTCAAAGAACGCATTCCAATGTCCTACAGCGTAATATAGAAAAATAACCGACATCGCAGGCAAGGACAATGGAATTACAATCCGGAACAGAATCAGAAAATCATTGGCCCCATCGATCTTAGCAGACTCTTCGAGGCTTGGGGGCAGCCCCATAAAGGCCGATCGAAGGATAATAAGATTCCATGTGCTGATAGCCCCTGGGATGATCATGGCAAAAATGGTGTTGATCATTCCAAGATTCATCACCAGAAGGTAGGATGGAATCATCCCCCCGGAGAAGAACATGGTAAAAATAATCAATTTCATAAGAGTCTTGCCTCCGGGAAGATAGCGCCGGGATAAAGCATATGCCGCAAAAGAGGTCAGCAGTAAATTCAAGGCCGTACCCAGCCCTACGTAAACGAGAGTATTGCGGTAACCTATCCAGAGCATGGGGTTGAGGAAAACACGCTTGTAAGATTCCAGTTGGAAACCTCTTGGCCACAGCAAAAATTTGTTCCCGGCATTCAATGCCACGCCATCAGATACGGAAGCAAATAACACGTACAGGCATGGGTAAACCGTTATCACCATTAATGACAGGAGCAATGTCGAATTGATGACATCAAATGAACGATTTGAAATGGAAACGGAATGTTTCATAATCGGTGTTCTCCTTATCTGATAAACTCTACCATAAACTATTTTCACTTACTCTACGGCTGATAGTATTTGCGAAAATCAGTAGCGTAAAGTTTATCGCTGAATTAATCAGGCCAACCGCGGTGCTGTAGCTGAAATTCATATCCTGCAGCCCTTTGCGGTAAACAAAGGTTGAAATAACATCTGCTGTTTCATAAATGGAAGGATTGTACATAAGCATAACCTTTTCGAACCCCACACTCATCATATTACCTATTTGCAGGATGAGCATGATGACGATGATAGGCATAATACCGGGTAAAGTGATGTGCTTCAATTTGGCCCATCTGCCGGCACCATCGACGTTAGCAGCTTCGTACAAGGAAGGATTAATGGCGCTTAAGGCTGCTAGGTAGATAATACTTCGCCACCCAAGATGCTGCCACAAATTGGATCCTACAAAGATGGGATAGAACAAACTGGACTCCGTCATGAAAGAAATAGGCTTTCCTCCCATGGCGACAACCAATGCATTGATAATGCCGTCGGTTGAAAAAAAATCCAGAACGATACCAACAGCGATTACTACGGATATGAAATGAGGCAGGTAGGTGATGGTCTGCACCGCACTCTTAAATATTCGTACCCTGACTTCATTGAGCATAAGCGCCAGAATGATGGGTGCCGGAAATCCGAAAATGAGTTCATATAAATTGATAGTGATAGTATTCCGCACAAGACGCCATAGATAAACGCTTTGAAAAAAATCCGTAAAGTTTGAGAAGCCTACCCATGGGCTTCCCATAATTCCTCTCCCGGGAGTGTAATCCTTAAAGGCGATCACAGCGCCAAACATGGGAACGTAATGAAACAATAAATAGTACAAGACTACCGGAAGAAGCATTAAATAAAGATAACGATACTGGATAAGGACAGAAATTGTTTTATTCACCGCAGTTACCTCTTAACTTATTATTATTGTTTATTCATTTTAAAACTGTAAAATATCCAGAATCAGCAGGCCTGCTATACTTCGGTTATGAATTTCATCCTAATGGTGACGTGTAAGAAATGTAAATATATAATTCTTTATGGAATATGCAATTCTTCATGTGGCCATATTGAATTGATTAAACGGTATTCTATTCTTAAGATTCACTAGCCCGATGTGACAATCATCGAAAAAATCGAGTAGCCCCATGCAGTTGCATGGGGCTATCACAGAACCGTCGTACGTGCGGATCATAAAAAAGGATGACAAGAGCTGGTACTTTACATTAACCCATGGGATTAAAACAGATGGCAAGCCACAGCAATATAAAAAGCGGGGCTTCAAAACAAAGCAGGAGAAGCGTAGCGGTCTTCGATAACGCTCTCGAATGCCCGGTCTTCGATCAATTTGGCTGCTACCTGTAGCCCGCGGGCGAATGCATCCATACCATTGATGTGTGCGTAGACAACATCAATCGGCTCGAAGGACGTACGGCGAACCTTCACATCGAAGTTGACTCCGCCACGGCCGATTCCGCCTTCATTTTGCAATATTTCGTACATAGCCAGTGTTGAGGCGTATAGATCCGTAGGGAATTCATCCGTATCCCAGCCCAGCAGCAAATCGCCTTGGTTAGCGTCGATTGATCCAAGTGCGCCGTTGATCCGCGCCACACGCAGCCTCATGTTCGAACGTATGCCCAGCGAGCGTGGCATGGTTCGCTTCCAGATTCAGCTTGAAGTGCTGCATAAGATCATATTTTTGCAGAAAGGACAGTGTAGTTGCTGCATCGACGACCAGTTCCAACCTCGACAGCTGCTTGTAGCGCCAGATCTCTTCGAAAAATTTCCGACATATTATTCTGCTTCACCTGCCGCAAATAAATCATTTTGTTTTTTTGCATCTTGTAAACCCTAATTTGAATGGCTAGCCTACAAGTCCAGCCCTTCGGTGACCATCTCCCGCCGAAGATGTCCGACATCATTCAGGAGCCGAAGGCTTACCGTATCGTCATCCTCAATATCAACCCTAGCTATAGCCGCATGTGAAAAGCTGAACCGGTTATGATCGCATGGACCCTCCCCAGCAATTCGTTTAGCATAACAGAGCCAAAAGCGGCATGGCAAACAATCGCAATCGTGACATCCGTGCCGTCATGAATTTTCCTGATAGCAGCAATCACCCGTTTTGCGCGCTTATGAATTTAACTCAAAAGCAAAGAAGTATCCTTACGGTTATTGTTTCTTTTATAAGTACTCACAAGTATTCACCATCCATTCAGGATATCTGTTTGTATACAGGATTAAAATCTTCTTCCACAGCTCATGGTTACCTGGAACGCATGAGAAAACTTGGATACATAGACTAGGAAAGTGGTAAGCCTCGGACACTCAAAATCGTGCAATGGGATGGTGATGAAGATGGAAAAAAAACAGCTTAGTCGTTATGTAGGTCAACAAGTGGAAATTGTATATATAGATAAGCCGAATGTCATTACACAACGATTTATTGAGATACATTCAATAAAAAATAACTTTTTATGTGCTTATTGCTTCACAAAAAAAAGGTTGAGAGTATTTAGTTTGCAAAATATTCTAGCTATTTCTCTTGCCAAGAAGTGTTCTGTATGAAGGATAAAGTCATCTGCTTAATAGACTGCGAGGCTTTTTATGCCTCCGTAGAGAAGGCATCCCACCCAGAGTATACGGGTAAACCTCTTGCAGTTGCTGGCGACCCATCTCGCCGTTCAGGAGTTATATTAAGTGCTTGCCCTATTGCAAAGGGATATGGAGTAGCAACTGCTGAACGGCTGGGAGAGGCTCTAAGCAAGTGTCCTGATCTGATCATAGTAAAACCGCGTATGCAAATGTATATTGATGTTTCTCTTAGAATTACAGAAATTTATGAATCATTTACAGATCTTGTCGAAATATTTAGCATCGATGAGTCGTTTTTGGATGTGACCGATTCGGTAGGGATGTTTGGTTCGCCTGAAGAAATGGCAAAGCAGATCCAAATTCAAGTCATGCTTGCGACAGGGGTTAAGGTACGGTTTGGAGTTTCAAGTACAAAGATGATTGCAAAATTAGCCTGTGATCACTTCGGAAAGAAGAATGCTGAAGGTATATATATAATGAATAAAGAAACTATTGCCGACGATTTATGGAAGCTCCCGATTGAAAAAATGTTCGGTGTTGCAGGGCGTATGACACAGCATTTCTTCCGATTAGGTGTCCATACCATAGAAGAGCTGGCGCAGACCCCGCTGCCAAAGCTCAAAAGCATGCTTAGGACTAGATTTGGGAAAAATGCAGATATTCATGCGACTCTGCTTTGGCAAACAGCAAATGGCATTGATGATTCTAAGGTAACGCCAAGCACCCACAGAGTGGCTCCAAAGTCTATCAGCCACATGATGACCCTTCCATTTGAATTTATTAGAGAAGATCAGATAGATACGATTTTACTCGAATTGACTGAGGAAATATGCAGGGATGCGCGGCGTAAAGGCTATATGGGATCGACTATAACGGTTGGCTGCATGTGCAGCCCCTACGATGCCCCCACAGGATTCTCTAGGCAAATGACTATGCCTGATCCAACTAACATTACTAACACGGTGTACGAGGCAGCCAGAAAGCTGTTCTACCAATTTTGGGATGGAATGCCTGTACGCAGAGCTGGCGTGACTATCAGCGGACTAATTGAAGATACTGATTACCAGCTCACTATGTTCGAAGACCAAGAGAGGCAAAGAGCGCTAGAAAAAGCTACAGATTCGATTAAAGACAGATTTGGCAGCGCCGCAATCGCTAGGGCTTCATCATTTGGTGCAGCAGGCAAGGCGAAACATAGGGCGCTTATTATAGGAGGTCATTACAAATGAGTAAAAAGCTTGAAGGTAATGGTCGCTGGGAGTCTTCCAGGATGATACTGCCGCAACACAAAGAAGCACTGATCAATCGACAAAATCCAGAGACAGTGAACAAGCAGGTACAAAAACCAACTGCTGAGGAGCATGAAATGATTCTTAAATCTATTTTGCTCCCGATGTTACTTACTATGGTGGAGAAAAATGGGAAAGAGTTTGAGGTATCCACCAACATGCTCAGGCGTTACTATATATCAGCAACTCAAATCCTTATGCACCGGATCCATACTGAAATGGTCAAAAATAAAAACGAGCTGAAGGCAAGGAAAATCAAGGTTTATGAAGATATACGTCCTGATGATGACCTGAACTATAAATATCTTTGCCGCGGCTACGAGTATCCGTTTGCAATCATGCGCGATGTGGTGAAGTCTCGGCTCAGTGTTATGCTTGGCGAGTATGTTAAAAGCATGCTGAATATTATTAAAGACGTTTAGAGCCCTAGGGATGAGTTTATCCTTAGGGCTTCTTTTTCACTGCTATTTATTCTGAAGGACTCCTCAGTTCACAAAAACGATCATTGCTGGTTTTTATCGGTCGCGTCTTTTTTGGATATGTTCGTAGTATCTTCCTTCTTTCTCAAATAAGCACATGGTTCGGTTCATATCTTCGTGTTGAGCATATCGATTAATGATCGTCTCCTTTATGCCATGTATGTTAAGCACAAACAGAATCCGCTAAAGGGGATCCTGTTTTTTTATTTATTGATTTGATATCATTTTTTTCATTAAAGGGAATTTATGTGATCTTCCGCTTCTTGTGGAGTAAATCCATATATTTTCTGAGCCATTTTAATTGCTCTCTTTCTTTCTCCTTGAGCTAGAAGTTTTTGAAGCTCGATATCTATTGGATTTTTTAATTCCATCCCTTTAACTATAATACGCAACATATCAATGGTAAATTTTTGTCGTATAAATACGATCCTAAAAAATACTGACATAGCAAAGATGATGATAATAGTCCACATCATCATAAACAGATCACTCATAGCACTCATTTAATCACCACCTGTATAAACATATTTACCTAGATAATATCATATTTCCAAATATATTAAAATATAGGAAGATTATCCCATACCTATATACAATATATTTAATATATGTAATTATTTACAGTGTAATATAAAAATAGAAATATATGGAGGTTAAACGAATGAAGAAAAGTAAAAATATCATATCTACTACGTTATTGTCCTTAGTATTGGTATTAAGTATGCTAGCAGCACCCGTTGCATTTGCTGCTTCTGCACCAATTGACTCTCCACAATCAATAACAACTCAAGATGGAGTCAAGCTTACAACGTCAATTATCAAAGAAACTGCGGATGAACGAACTGTAAAAGTCGTACACGGAAATGATGTTTCTGTTGTGACATACAACAAAGTAACAAATGTATTTAGTGTCCAGGAGAATAATGCACCAATTGTTAGTTTCACTGGAAAATCGCCGCAAACAACGAATCCATCCATAACTCCGTTCGCTTTTGGAGATTTAATATCTTCAGGATATGAAAATTGGTGGGGTTCAAGTTATAAGGTATTCGATCAAAGTCCTTATTGGGAAAACTTATGGGATATCAGTGTAGCTGCCTCGCCAGTATACGCTGTTGATGAAACAAGTGCAAATTTCAGCAATTTAAATTATTTCAGAATAGCAGTCGATACAACTAAGTCTTCAGAAATTGCGGCAGTTGCAGCTCTAGGTAGCGCTGCAGCGGCTGTTATTGCAGGTGTAATAGCGGCCCCTACAACAGCAGGCGCATCCACAATTATTGGAATTGCACTTGCTGCAGGGGGCGGAGCAGCTGCAGGTACCTATTGCTGGAATGCATTCTCGGCACATAATGATGCGAAATTTTATTTATCATATGTAATCTAAAATATAGTTAAAATAAAATTGATAGATTGATGAATTTAACACCCAAACTAACGAAATCTATTATATTTTGTTAACAAAAAAAAGCCTTAAGACATTTGTCTTAAGGCTTTTCTTAGTTAGGCACGGGGAACTTTACCCTATGAAGTTGAACTATGATTTATAGAACGCGTAGTGATCGATTTCAACCAATCTGTTATTAGGCTCCCCTATGCTAATAAACGCAATCTTGCCATCAATTTGTTTATTGGTGGTAATGGCGCTTGCAATAATAAGACTAGTCTTAAAGTCTCCCAGGTAATTAGAATGATGTTTCGTGGTTTCTTTAACGGTTTCCAAATCCACTGGATCCCAAGTTAGATTTTTAAATTTATTCATCAATAGATATAAATGCGCTTGCTCGTGTTCACTCTTACCTAATGGAAGAATATCACTCAGAGATATGACTGAAGCGATGGCTTCAACAGATCCTTTTTCGACAAGGCTCAACATTTTTGATGCTATAAATACGTGCTCTTCAATATTTTTATTTAATATGGCTGTGAATACGCTAGTATCCAGGAATAGCTTGCTATACCGTTTGAGCATGTTTTCCATAATGAACCAGCTGACTTGAAGGTAGTTATCTTTATATGTATCTTGAGCATATGCGATGACTTCATCCAGATTACTAAAAGGGTATATAGGTAAATTTTCTTCTGATGAGCTATATATATACCATTGCCCTTTTAATTCGCTTAGCATAAACTCAGGCTTTTCATACATGATATCATTTGATTCGATAGTGAATATTTTATTGATTTTACTGCCATTGAGTGTTGCTATAAAATCTTTTTTTAGTTCCTCTGTCTCAAAGACCATAGAGGTTACATTTAGTTGCTTCATGCTGCATGTCTTCCCATATATTTGTTTTTAGAAAGATCATTGTATAACCAACATTCATGAGTATCGAACGATGCTCGGACTACTGAGGGTTCAGCCCCAGCATTGCAGATATATACTATTCGCGAATTTGCTTGTTTTGTATCTATATACGAATATCTCCATTAACGATCCGGTTCCATCGCCTTTTCGCTCAAAGATTCGTTAGCTTATTTAAAATACCGATAGATAGTGTGCCGCGGCGTATATCAATCGCCTGTAGAGCTACTAGGTACTGTTCATCATCGAACCGTTCTAGAGCCTTTCCTATATTCACAGAGGTTCGATCCATGAGGCTTTCAGCCAGGAAAGCAAGATGGATTGTGGATCCAGACAGAGTCTGTCAAGAATTTTGTGTAACCTCTCAAAATCAAATCTAGCAACTGCGGTGCCGGGCTTGACACGGAGCCTCCGGCAGGCCTGATGAACGTACGGTGCTGCGAATCAGCTAAACGCTTCTCCGCACGGGGCAGATAGCCTATCAGGCCTGCCCCTCCATATAAAGCTGCTTTAGCGGACTTGGACGCGTTCCGGGAAATGAACGGTGAGCTGTAGCAGGATCTGCCCCCAGTTCTGGACCCGCCCCGTCCATTTCCGTAACACATCCACCGTGGCGAGATACAGCATTTTCAACAGGGATTCATCCGTCGGGAAGATACTTTTGCCTTTGGTCACTTTGCGTAATTGGCGGTGGTAGCTTTCAATCATGTTGGTCGTGTAGATTAATTTCCGCAGCTCAGGCGGGTATTTAAAAAATGTAGCGAGCTCATCCCAATTTTGGTGCCAGGAACGAACCATCAACGGGTATTTCTCTCCCCACACTTCTTCAAAGCGCTCCAGCTCCAATAAAGCGCCCGCCTCGGTCGCTGCCTTGTAAATCGGCTTGAGATCCGCCGTGACCTTTTTCAAGTCCTTGTACGAGACATAGCGGACGGAATTGCGGATTTGGTGGATGATGCACTTCTGGATTTCCGTTTGCGGATAACAAGCAGCAATTGCTTGGCTGAAACCCGTGAGATTGTCTACACAGGTAATCAAGATATCTTGCACGCCGCGGTTTTTTAATTCTGTCAAGACGCTTAACCAGAACTTGGAAGACTCGTTCTCACCAATCCAGATACCTAACACATCTTTGTTGCCATCGAGGTCAATCCCGATCACCATATACGCCGCTTTATTGACAATATGCCCGTCCTGCTTCACTTTAAAGTGGATCGCATCCAGAAAGACGACGGCATACACATTTTGTAACGGGCGGTTTTGCCATTCTTTAATCACGGGCACGATTTTGTTGGTTACATTGGAAATGAGTGTAGGCGAGACTTCAATCCCATACAGCTGTTCCAAATGATCCTGGATGTCCCGAGTACTTACACCCTTGGCATATAACGCAATGATTTGCTCTTCAATGCCCGTCACATTCGTTTGGTTTTTCTTCACCACCACGGGCTGGAAAGCACCCAGACGGTCCCGTGGCACCTGGATCTCGACATCACCATACTCGCTGGCCACCGTCTTTTTCGTAAACCCATTCCGGCTATTTTTGGTTGTTTTCGTTTTGGCATCATAACGGTCATAGCCTAATTCCGTATCTAATTCCGCTTCTAAAGTAGCCTGCAGCACATCCTTAAATAATTCTTTCAGCGTAGCCTGGATGTCCTCGGTAGACTGGAAATTGTGCTCTTTTACAAATTGGCGCAGCTGTTGTTTGTTCAATAATCCATTCGTGATCATGTGTAACTCCTCCTCATTCAACTCTTACATGTAGCTTGCCCATGTTTCGTTGACTTTAGTAGGTTACACAATTTATTGTACAGAACCTCCAGACAAGCTGGGAAAGTCGAATGCATGTTGCCCTTCGAATTTTCTTGTAATTTGAAATGCCGACCATTCAATATTCTGATAAATATCTGGATATGCCAGTACATACGCAACTGCTAAATACTCATACCTACTCGGATTAATATTTAAGGCTCTTTGAATTGCGGCATAATTCTCAAGATGTACATCATTTGTAAAATACATATTTGAAACCTCCATTTTATTATTCGCAATCCTCTCTATCCTTTAAGTTGAAATATTACAAATTTATAATTTCCTTCTCCGAATTTCTTTATTGTGAATTGTTGTTCTATTGTTGGATTTGCATCGAGCCAAGGCTTTATTTTTGAATAGGTAGATCCTTCCGGATACCTCAATATTTTTTTTAACTCCGCCGCAAAGTATTGGATAAAAAAAATGAGAAATTAAATTCAAAAATACCAACTTGTAACTCTTGCCTTTCACTTTCTATATTAACGATTGGATTGTCAACAGTAAATCAGACAACTTTTTTAAGGGCTTCTTGTCGATACTGAACAGGCGTCATATAGTCTAAAGTTCCATGGATGCGATGCTTGTTGAACCAGTTGACGTAATCGTATAATTCCAGCTCTAGATGACGAAGGCTCTGAAAGTTCATCTGGTTCACAAACTCTGTTTTCATGATCTTGTAAGTGGCTTCAGCCACAGCGTTGTCGTACGGACAGCCTTTCATACTTAGCGATCGACCGATTTCAAAAGTCTCCAAGAGCTCATCCATCTTTTGATTTTTGAACTCGCTGCCACGGTCGGTATGAAACCATTGAATCTGGCGTAGATCACTCTTAACGGTCGCGAAGGCATGGGTAATCAGAGCAGCGTCCTTGTTCGGTCCTGCACTATGGCCAATGATTTCTCGATTAAACAGATCTACCAGCACACAAATGTAATGCCATCGGTTCTGGACTTTCACATACGTCAAATCACTGAAGACGAAGCGTTTAGCTTCCGTTTGCTCAAACTCCCGTTTCAGAACATTCGCCGTTGTCGCTTCGTTACACGCCGTTTTATGGGGCTTATACTGTGCCACCGTGTAAGTGGAAACAAGCCCTTGCTCTTTCATGATGCGGCCAATGCGGCGTCTGGAGACGATGAACCCGCGCTCGTGAAGCTTCACTTTGATCTTGCGTGTGCCGTAGGCTTTTCGGTTCTTGAGAAAGATGTCTACAATAGCTTCAGTGATATCATCTTCAGTGGCTCGTTCTTGGGCGTCGTAATAAAATGTACTTCTTGCGATTTGCAGGACGTCGCACATTGCTGATACCGAGTATTTATCACGGTTGTTCTGGATGATAGCTACTTTCGTCCCATGATCAGCGCGGCTTGCTTTAAAATATCCACCTCCATTTTCAAACGCTGGTTCTCTTTTCGTAAAGCAATCAATTCCTCTTCTTCTGATGAGCGATTATCCTTCTCCTTAAAGGAGCCCGTTGTCTGAGCTTGGTTGATCCAGCGGTCTAAAGCAGAAGCTGTGAGGTCATATTCCTCCACAAGGGCTGCTCTGGATTTCCCATTTTCATAGAGCTGCACCTTTTGCTTTTTGAATTCGGTTGTAAACGTGCGTCGTTGTTTTTCAGGCATTGTAGAGATCCGCTCCTTAGCATGATAAGTTTATTCTACAAGCCCTTATTTTTTCTGTCCAACTTAGTGTAGCCGATTCACGATATCATGAAATAGTTTTGCAATTTCCACAGGACAAACTTTGCGATTGATTAAACACAAAAAGCTCCAGGGCTCATAAGCTGACTGGAGCTTTTTTATTTATTTTTCTGCATACTAAAATCATAGAAATTCATTTGTGCGGTTTTGGCTTTTCACGAACCATTATTTCTTTTTGATTTTTTTTGGCAAGTTTACAAAATTCAATTGCCAGATCCTTGAGACTTTTTTGCTTCGTATTCATTATCAACCACTCCTAATAGATTATTATTGAAAAAGTGTATATATCCTCTCCCCCACTCATAACTTGTACTAAGGAGTGGTCAAGTGGTCAAGTGGCCCTGAGATAAACTCATAAATGAGCTAATAAATTATAATAGGGGGGAAGATGGGTGTTCATAAACCAAATTATAGAAGAAGCAAGAAATCAAAATGCTCATAAAAAGTTGAAGGAGCCATTAAAGAAAGAGAGAAAGACTCGTTCGGATAAACTTCATGACATCCGATTTCCGGTAACTCCAGATGAACGAATGAGGTTAAGGCGCATTGGAAAGCACTTGAAATTGACCGAGACTGCTTGCTGCACACATCTATTAGTGTTAGCCTTGCAGCTGCAAGAGCCGAGAATACCCAGTTACCCATATGAAGACACAAGAAGGTATATGCATGTTAAACCTGCTGAAGAGTGGTATAAGGTCATTGCAGAATTAGCAATCCACTATGATATTTCAGAGCGTCAAATGGTCTACCGCTTGATCCACTATTCATTAGAATGCTTTTTTAAGGAGGGAAGTATTTAATATGTTAAAACAAGAGGCAACAAATCTACCGTTAATTGCAGATACCCCCCATATTGAGAGCCATAAGAATCTAACATGGCAGCTCATATCTTCTTTATTTAGATCGAAAGCTGAAAAGCCACTAGAATACGAAGAAATATTAGTTAAAATCCCAATCTCTGAATATTCGCGTCTAGGAGTGTTTTTAGATGATATTTACGATGCAACGGAGGGAGAATGTTCAATAACATTCAAAGGACTAACTTCGATTCTATTAGCCGATTTTCTTAAACAAATTAGCATCGGGCTTCCATTAGCGAGTTTAGCTAATACGCTGCAGGCAAAGCAAAATAAATACCTGAAGTCTATTCAAAGTGATTTAAAACAACAATCACAGAACCGGTGGGTTTTAGTTGAAAGCAAAGTTACCGAGCCGCGGCAGAAATACAAAATAATTTCATTTCATATCCATCCAAAGGCAATGCGTAGAATGAACTTTCTATTATTGGATTTGAACCTTAATGATCCTAACTTTTCATTAACCGTTGAAGAAGTAGTCACGATTTTGCTTCGGGATATAGTTCATGAAATCCGAACGAAAGACCATAGGGAAATTATGGGCGTATTCATTGATAGACTAACAGAATGAAACATTAATCGTTTCCAAAAAATTTAGTTTTATACATGTTGCCCTTAATTTTTATTATTTAAGATATCATTGATAGTTTTTTTGGCTTTAGCCATACTTCGATCATGCTGCTCGACCTTTTTCAGAACTTCATCTAACTGATCTTTGTAAGAGGGAAGGCGCTTAAAATCTCCTTTTATCAACTTTCCTTTTTTCTCCTTCAAAAGAATCCCTGCTTTCTGAGATTTGATAAATCCCAGTATGGTCTAATGAAGAACATATTAAACTACTAAAAGAAAATATAAAAAAGCGAGGAACAGAGTAAAAGACTCTGTTCCTCGCTTTTTTTGTAGTAATAGTTAGGCTGTACTTTTTACTAATGATTCTATAAGTATTTTTTGTTCTTTAATAGTTTCATCCATTTTTTCGCTGAGGAGATCGTATTTGTTCATTTTGATCTCAAAGGATTGAATGTTTCTTTGATGTACGTCATCCAGAAGCCGCACCTGTTGTGTAATTTCCTGCAGTACTGTTGCGTATGAAACTAATTTAGCTTTAGTTTGTACCATCTGAAACACCCTCTTTGATCAAATTTCGTTCATTGAGGAGTTGACACATAATCTTTACAAGACGATATAACTCCTCTGTCTGTATTATATCATAAGTTGATTCAATAGTGTAATGGAAGTTGTAAACCCATATCAGATTACCAGGCATGGGAATGCGATAGGAGGCGACAAAGCGCCCTGGCCGATCACTTTCACTTACTTCAATTTTGGTTTGGTTTTTAATAACCATTACTGATGAATAATGGCTGAAGGCTATGTCATTTACGGGTATAATATCGGGAGTCTCAGTGGGTCCCAGAGAGTCAAGTTTATACAGATTGTCCCTTCTAAGCTCAAATAAACTGTAATCCGAAAGTAAATGTAGATTTTCCTTCCTTAACTGGGAAGGTTCCTTTATCCAGTATAAAATGTCAATTGCGCGGTTATACACAATAAGCATTCCACTTGTTTTTGTTACTGATTTCAAGAGTTCATCACGAATTGCAATATAGTCTGATTGCATTTGAACGCTTTGATCTAACAGAACTTGTTTCTGGTAACGAAGCACTGCCTTATCGTTTTCTAACTGTTGATTATGTTCGTTTAAGTCTCTTACTGTTTGGCTATCTTCTTTATTTGCTATGATCTCTTTGTCGATCCAATCATTTAATTCATTAAACGAAAATAGAGGTTCTTTTAAATACGTCAAAATCATCCGGTATTCTTTTCTTCTAAAGATGCTATAAGCATCAATATCGAACATAGGATCTTCTATGTCTAGCATTCTCGAAAAGTTTGTATAAGCTGCTATGAGGAAAAAGACAGCTGGAAACAACCATGTAAGAATACTGCCCCATTGCAAGTTGATGATGTTATTGAAGCCTAGAAATGCAGCTGATCCAACATATACGCCCCAAGTTATAATTGTATTAGAAAGCATAGCCAATACAATATTTACATCACTGGGATTCGGAGCCGGTTGCCCTTTAAAGCCTAAAAAGGTTTTAAAGAGCAGCTTCCCGATCCAACCAGTTTTCTTCATGCCTTGATAGGGTGCCTGGTACTTTTTCCTAATCTCGTTTAATGGTTTGTCCATATCATCTTTCAATTTACGTAAAGTACCGAAAAACAATTCTCTACTCATTGGATGCCTCCTTTTTTATTGAAAAACAAGAAATTCAGATAGATCCATCTGGTGCAAGATTTCGCAGCTGCCAGATGTTTCATCATCTAAAGGTTGTTCTCCAAGAATTTTTTTTGCTTTGCTCCAAAAAGTGCCGGGCTTCATTTTTTCATCACCTTGGATACCAGCTGCCTGCATGTCTGCAAACATCGGTTCAAGCTCTCTCATATAAATTCCTTTTAAGATGCTGTATTTTATAATTTCTTCAGCTCGTTTAGCCTTTTCAAATATTCCATACTTACGGGCAACTTCTATAGCTACTTGAGCTGAAGCTTCACCGCCGCTGTAGCAGATAATATGTTTCAATGGCAGTCCCTCCATAGATCACCCCTAAAATATGCACAGGGGGATTTTAGATTTCCCTGTGCATCAGGGGTATTATTATGAAGTTATTCTGTTAGGCTGGATAAGTAACCAGCGTTTTTAACAATCAAGATTCCTTCCTTCTAGGGGAGCTGAAAGGAAGTAACCCTGATCTCTTAAATTCTTGAGCCATTCGGTTAGAAACATGTTTTGCGCCGCTTTCCTTTGTGTATATACCAGGGTTCGTTCCAGATTTTCATAAACCTCTTGGTATACATACATATTTTGAAAGGACAAAGCTTCTACCATAGACAAATTTAAATCTACAAGAATCACCATTTCAGGATCTTGCACCAAATCACCATTCATGGAGAAATAATGTGTCATGGACAATGTATTTATGCCAATGAATTCAACGATTAAGTCCATGTAACCTGGCGCATGCAGTTTAATATAAGTTTTTTCTCCGGATGCGAAGTTATGGAGTTCCCTACCTAGCAGCTGATCCATCAATTTAAAGTTATCTTCGTAAATATTTGTCATCTTCATAGCCTCCATAGTACTCCCCCGAAGCACAGGGGAAGATGATTTTACTTGCCCTGTGCTTCAGGGATATACCTATGAATACTTCTTTATAAATTTAGAATGAGGATTCTCATATGTTTCTATGAGTCTATCTAAATAACGGATTAGATCCTCATTCGTACCGTGTATATTGAAGAACTCTAGTGTATATAATTCCTCTTTTGTAAATCCATTTTTACTTAATAACTTGCAAGCTTCTTCCTGGTCTATCCCAGTGACAGGATTAGTCATCACACTAGAAAGTGGGCGTTTCAATTTTTGAACTTTCAGAAAGTTCATTCCAATTATAAACAATAGAGTTCCCACCAGATCATGGCTAGGACGCTCTTTTTCATCTGGGTTGCCATCGAACATTTCATTTATAGACGCACTCAACCTATGCCGGTCTTTTAATTGGATAATCGCTTGTTTTTTCATTGAGTCTTCCTCCGTAGTGGATTCTGACTCCTTAAGCTGGTTAATTTGTTGCTTGGACTATGGATCACATAACACTTTGGCGGGGTTATCCAAGCCCGGTTTACTAAATGTAAAATCTGCCATTCACCCGTTTTGCGTACATGAAACCAATTCGAAACATTCAAAAAAATGGAGAAAATATTATTGGCAAATACGGATATGCGCTTCAAAAACGAATAATGGATCGGTATGCCTACTAATCGCAACTCATTTTCGTAGTGGTATTGAAGCATCGCAGTAATTGCAATAATTTTATTATCTGGATAACGTTGCTTAAGGATCTCGACGGCTTCTTTTCGGTCAGCCTTGTAATCCGTGCTGCTGGATCTCCAAATAACATATCTCACGAAACAATGTATTTCATAGGCTTCGTATGATTTATTCCATGAACAAATATAACGTTTGTTCAAAAACAGACCTTTTTTCTTCTTATGGAAGATAAATGAAGCAGGAACAACTATAAAGCAGAGAGCTATTAGCCCAACAGCCATAAGAATAACTAGAATATTATCGATCACAATAAAACCTCCATTAATAAGTCAGATAGTGGAACAGAAAACCCTTTTTATGTTCAGTTATTAAATATTCATTTAAGGGTGATCCCTATCTTAACCAGGCCAACTTACTTTTTTAATATGATATTTGCTTTATCACCTCTGTGTGGGTAATAGGAGGGATCCGGAACAAGTCCATCTCCACTTTCTGTTGGGTTTCAGTTTCGAGCACATTTCGGATAAAGGAATTGCCTTCAGCCAATGCAACTTGAACGTGTTCCTTCAAGCAGTTTACTGTGGCACCTAACGTTTCCTCACCGACATCGATTAACATATCGATCCTTGCTTCAAAGGTGATCCATCTTTTTTTTGACATTTTTGATATCCTCCTTAAAATAAAAAAAAGGAAAGAACCACCCCAAAAAATCAAGGGTATTCTTTTCTTTTTTTCTACGAATATATTAAATTTCAAAAGCTTTAAGCGCTTCTTCACTAGTGAAGTCATTCGCCAAAACGATATTGTCTGAGAACAGTTTGACAATGCTCTTATTCGATGTGCCAAGCAGAATCGAAAGAACGTTGAAACCATGCTCCTTTTTCGCTGCACTAAACACCTTTTCGTACCAAGGGTTATGTGAAGAAACTCCATCGGTGACGAAAATGATATCCGCGTTTTTGAATTTACTATTTTTCACCACTTCAAGCGCATGGCTTAGGGGAGGAATAAAGTCTGTTCCACCACCTAGAAATGTTTCGGCAAGCTCAACCATTTGTGTCATGGTGATTTTACCTTTTTCGTATTTGTAGGTTTTTGCCGCTGTATCGAATGGAATAAAAGCAAAGTCGCGCTTTTGCTTCTTTGCAATTGCCATTAGAGCAAGCATGAAACCCTTGCTTTGGTCATCTAATCTGCTCATACTTCCGGATTGGTCCAGGCATAAGATAAAAGCACCTTTTCCAAGCTCCTCTTTTCCTTTGACCTCATACTGCATAAGCTGCTTCTCCGAGTATTTACGGTAAAAGTCTAGCTTTGTCAGCGGGTTTTGAAGCAAGGCTAATTCAGTAGGCAGCAGACGTTCTAATGTATCGCCAATGGATACACCGCTACGAGAAAGGGAATCTTTGCTTTTAGTACGTTGTTTTTTTTGGGCAATGACTTTAAAACGCCCTGCCCATTCTGCAATTTTTTTAAGCTTGGGTGTACGTTTGAGTTTATCAGCTAAGGCTATTTTTTCATTTAAGGGAACCTTATGTAGTTCCCCTTTCTGGTCACCTGCTGTTAAACCACCAAAAAGGGTTTGCAACGCCTCTTGGCTTGATTTTGTGTCGTCATACCCTTGCTGTAGCGCTTTTGAAAACGATGGAAGAGCCATCATTTCCTGAAGCTTTTGCTGGATAGCTTGCGCGGCATCATCCATGCTTTGTTGATCTTCTGGATGTCTTACATCTGCATGCTGCAGCTCTCTAGCTTCTCGCATCATTTTGGCAAATTCCTGATCCTTGGATGCTTGTTGGTTGACCCATTCAAGCACCTTCTCTGATAAGTTAATCGAGCCGACGGCTGAAGCAAAATCATCGAGCACAGTGGTTGAACGGAATTGTTGATAATTTTCATCTTTCAACAAACGTTCAATTACACTATGGTTAGGCAATAATTGTGTTTCTACTTCCTCTAACAAGGTAGGTGCTACTTTGAAAAGGGAGGACCACATATCACCCATTAAAGGTGAAAATAAGGGTAAGCTCCCTAATCCATCGGCTTCAATTATCTGTAAACGAGGGGAAAGATCCAAGATCTGCCCCCATCGCCTGCGGTCATAGGTATCGGTATTCATCACGGATTGATTCATGTGATTAGCCCCCTAATATTCCAGCAATTTTGAGCCAACATTAGATTTTGCTTGTTTATTCAAGCCCGTGATCCGGTCTAAATCAACCTGGTGATCCGGTGTTTTACTTAGGTCGTTCTGAAGGTTTGTAAGCTCCTGTTCCAGTCGTTTTAATTTTTCTAACTGCTCCATAGCGACAGCAGAAGTAGGTAACGGTGTATTGTTAATATCAAGGATGGACTGTTCAATATCTTGCAGCGCCTTCATGATACGATCCATTGCAAATTTTTCAACAACTTCTTTTACTTTCGCCTTTTGTCCAACTGTTTCCCAAAGTGCGTTGGACAGTATCATGAGGTCGCTAAGCTTGGCCTCAGTTCTTTGGTCAATCAATGCCTTTGCTTGTAGCAAAGACAAAGACTGTTTATACCGCCTGTCTGATGGTGTGATACCTGCGTCTCTCAGTTCTGTCCTTATAGCCGATAAAGCGAACAACAGACTGTCAGGCACATCCACGAGATCTGCGGTATCTTGTAAATGCTCCAACTCAGTAAGCGTCATGCTGGGTGCTGTAACCTGGTATCCTGTACCTCTCATCATGGAAATGAAGTTGGGTTCATCTGCGATATAACCGATTTCATACCGAAGCAAGAAACGGTCAAACAAAGCTTCCAACCCTTCCCCTTCTTCAGGATACTCATTGCTTGAACCAACTACGCTCATTAATGGGCATTTAACAATCTGGTTGTCATTATAGAATAACCTTTCATTAATGATGGTTAAAAGGGCATTCAATATTGCTGAATTTGCCTTGAAAATTTCATCAATAAAAGAGATATGCGATTCAGGCAATTTACCTGTAGTATTTCTCCGGTAAACATCCTGTTCCAATCCTTTAAGTGAAATAGGGCCGAACAATTCCTCAGGAGTCGAAAATCGGGTTAGCAGCCACTGAAAATAACTGGCACCATCGACAATCTTGGCAAGCTCTGCTGATAAAGCAGATTTTGCTGTTCCTGCAGGAGAAATCAGTAAGAGGTGCTGACGTGAAATTAATGCTATCAACAAGGCTTCCACTACGGATTCACGTTCAACGAATTTACTAGTTAAGTAGGCCCGAATTTGGACTAATTTTTGCATGGGCATGATATTTCCTCCTAAACGTTCATTTGAACGTTCTTTCTATATTTTATTTTTGGCATAAAAAAAGGCAAGCGAGTTAGCTTAGCCATTTGCTTAAAATTTCTCGGTTATGGTTATCACAGATTTTCTAATCTGATCAATCATATCCTCCATTGTTGTTACATCTTTTGAAATGATGGATGTGTAATTCGTGTAATCTCTTAACACACGCTTTGCATTATCCAACACTTCTCGGACCTGGTGGTCTTTTAATTCGCCGCTCAAGGATTTATTGCATAAATCCATCGTGCCGCCGATATGATCCAATAGCTTGCCGCGAATCATGTCTCGGTTTTCCTCGTCGTTGATCAGAGGGATGGCTCGACCTTCTCCTTTGTCCAATACAGACAAGAAGCGATTCATGTTATTAATCTGCTCTTCGAATTTTTTAGGCACAAAATATACGCCTCCAGAAGGTCTTACAGGCGTTGGTGCCATTGTCTGTAATAGACTTTGAACGATGCTTCTCAGCGTCTGGACACTTACTGTCTTTTTGTACAATTCAAATTCTATTGCTGCTTGTTTCGCTAATGCTTTTGCATAAGCATTCATACCGTAGTACTTGACGATCTCGCTTTTTCGCTCGAGAATCAGTATGGCTGCATCTTCTTCATATTTAAGTCGTTTCCCTTTAGTATCCACCGTTTCGCAAACAATATGGCGAATAATTCCATCCAGATTGCAGGCAACTTCACGAGTTATGTAATTCTCGTGGACCCCTGCATGTTCTGTTTTGCGTTTGTCTTTAATTTGTGTAGCCCTTCGGAATGCATGATGCACAAGGATTTTGGTTGGTAAGTGTTCTTTGTCCAAGTCGCATTCATCAAAAAGATCCTGGAGCTTCTCCAATGTAACCACTTGATCAGGTACGGAAAACCAGGTTAAATACCCAATAATACTTTCAGCACCTTCATGTTGGGTTGCATGTACATTTTCTAAATTGATCATTATAATATTCCTCCTAAAGCTATTTTTTTATATATAAAAATAACGATCATTCTACTTTTACTTGTGATATGAGCTAGTCTACTAAAAAAGCAGATGGCTACCAAGTAAGGCAGAAGGATCGTTAATTTTATGAAGAAATAAAAAAAGCCGATTGCATCCTCAAAGAAAGAGAATGAATCAGCTTTTGTTTTAGCAATTAGATACAAAGGACACACGGGTAGCGTAATCCTATTTTTTCGACGAAGGTCGCGTTGTGCTCACCAGTCTAATTACTATCGCTTAAAGGCTGTAATTAGGGCTTTGACAACTTCGAATCAATGCGATTCTTTTGATTCCCTTTGGTGTGAGTCCCGTTTCCCTGCTCGAATAATACATAAATTAATAAAATTATTCGGGGGAATACACTCGCTGGTTTCAGTCACTATCTTTTTTAAGTTTAAAAAAAGACGTGTGCCTAGTGTAGTGTTCCGTTTTATTATAAGGGATTTGTCTATTTATTACAATAATGGACATTAAGAATGCGCTACAGCCCAAATACCTCTAAGAGATACTTGGGCTGTAGCGCATTGAGATGCTTAATATAAGGACCTTAAGAAAACTCTGCCATGAAATTCTTTCCTGCCATAAATGAAGTTAGAAAAATCATTCTAAATAAGTATGCTTATCATTTTGTTGTTACGGTTTAATGTTTGTTAACTATGTCTTCGGTCGCTAGCAAAAAATATTTTTCCTGATTATTTCCAGTAACAATAATCCTGTTGTCGGAATCATAATCCATATCAAGAATATCAGAAGGCTTTAAAGTGTTAAGCTCATGGCTAAGAAGGTTGATCACTTGGTACAGCATTCGAACCACTCCTTTCATAGCAATAACAAGATCAGGGGCTGTCCCATAAGTAGATAATTTTCTATAAAGGGGCAGCCATTCATCTCAAAATGATGAAAAAAAACGAAAAGGGTTGGGCAGAGGATTACTTCTGCCCAACCTTTTTTCGTTTTTCGTCCACAGCTGCTACCTTGAGCAAATTGTGGGCAAGCGAAAGCCAACCTACCTCCAAGCTCACTTTGGGTAAGCCACGAAGCAGGAAGCGCTTGAATCCCCGATTGTTTTTGATCTGGCCAAACACACTTTCGGGTTCCACCATTCTTCGGACCATGAGTGCATAGCCTTCTTCATTTTTGAGCTTTTCCCTCACTTGCTTCTTGAACCTCATGTACGCGTGGCTTACTTTCACTTCCCGGTTCCCAGCTGCTTTGGTGCAGGATGGTTTAAGCGGGCAGCCCTCGCAGCTTGCACTCCGGTAATGGCGATGGCGGATTTCATAACCGCTTTCCGTCTTTTCTTTGCTTTCATAGCGAAAAGCCAGCGGTTTCCCTGCCGCACAAGTCCAAGTGTCTTCGGTTTCGTTGTAAGTCCAATTGTCGACCTTGCTGATGTCGGCTTTCCAGGCCTTTGACTTTTCCCTGTGGTAGGTGCTGTACTTGACGAGGGCTTCCACCTGCTTTTCCTCCAAGTACGCATAGTTTTCTTCCCCACCATACCCAGCATCCGCAATGAGGGTTCCAGGCAACTTGCC
>NZ_JAAOIW010000023.1 GCF_011440305.1 Paenibacillus agricola
ATATTACATAATATACCAAATGGGCAGGCTACCTCTTAGAGGAGATCCACTTTTTGGCAAACGGAGTCAAACTGTTGTTCAGAATATTCCGACTACTAGTATGGATCGGTTTTATGCAACGCTAGTGATTCTTTTCAAATCATCACTTCCATTTATCAATATATTGGAAATTATATCATGACTTTCACCCTAAAATCATCACAAAAATTTCTGCATCTCCTGCTGGCGGCTTCTTTATCCCAGTTAGAAGTACCCCTCCCCCCGAAACGACAAAAAGAGTGGCTGTCTACCACTCTATACTCGCTAATGCTTCAGCCATATCCTTTTCAGTTGTCAAAGTATAGATATTAGTCGTACTTACATGGTCATGGCCCAATATTTGTTGGATTGTAGTCAGTGGTGTATTCTTCACCAGCCTATACCCTAGAGTATGCCTTAGCATATGGGGAGTAACCTTCACCTGAACCCTATCACCATACTTGTTCAATATCAAGTTGACCGCATTCCCTTCAAAGGAGCCGCGCTGTCCTATGAACAAGTATTCAGAGTCGCTTTCCAGCCTAACCTCCAAGTATCGAGTGAGTGCTTTACGAACATCCTTATTTATAGGAAGTGTTCGTTGGGCATTTCCTTTACCGAGTATCCGCAATAACCCTTTACGTTCGCTCATATCTATATCCTTCAGCCGAATACCGACCAATTCGCTTACCCTGATACCTGTACCTATCAACATCTCTATCATACAGATATGCATACGGTTGCCGTGTCGGTGTATCTCGTTGCGGAGTTTCCACAAATCTGTATCCTCTAGCCCTTTATATTGCCGGACGTCCTTATTCCTGACTGCTTCAACGTGTACCTCTTCCTTTATATAACCTTGTTTGAGCATCCAGCGGCAGAATACGTTCATACTGGCTATCTTTCGGTTTATAGTCAGGATTGCTTGATCGCTTCGTTGAAGGATTTTTTTATACTCTACGCCATCCAGTTCGATCAGTTTATCCAACCCATACTCCGTCTTACCTCGATACCAAGCTATGAACGCTAACGTATCCCTCAAGTAGCATGATATCGTATTCTCACTCCGATCCTTACTGCGTAAATGCGCCTCAAACCCCTTTAAATACAGCATATCGCCCCCACCTTTCGCTTGTGTGTCACATCATACCGTTGGTGGGGGAGAAAGTAAAGCGGATACATAACATTTCTTATGGCGGATTTATGCCTATTTTTTAGCCGATTACTGCCCTTTTTGAGGTACATTTCACCCTTTATCTATCGAATAACTGACGACATAACATTATGCATCCGACTCTTCAAAGCCTACCTCGGTATAGTTGGACTCTTCGATAGCCTCATATTCAGCTTCAATTACATCAGCCTCGATCATATCAAGGAATAATTGCTTACGTTCCAACTCAGCAGCCTTCGTATCGATTATGATCTCGCGGCGGTCATTCCATTCATTCGGTGCGCGGTTCTTCAAGTAAAATATCATCGCTGTCGGATTAGGCGGTTGATGGCGTTTCACCTTCTCGATCCGAGTACGTTTTTTTCCATTTTTGTCCTCTTCAATGATAGTTTTGATTTCTTCATACTCATAACCAGTAGCAGCTTTCAAAAGTGAAGTTTCCACGCGAGATATAATAACAGACTTGCTCCATTTAACTAATTCAGCGAGCATCGGATGCTTATCAATATACTCATACCAAGTAGCAGGAGCTATACCGAGATTCTTAACAATTACACCACTGTCCACACCTTCTTGGAACCACTGTTGAATTTCAGCCAATCGTGGATATACATGTGTTTCCCATTTGGTTGGTCGTTCTAACGCTTCAGCAAATTTCGGATGCTTCCGTCTATAATCGCCAAGTGTCCAAATATGGATGTTCAGTCGTTTGGCAATCTCATCATCCGTTAATCCTTCACGTACCCATACTGGGATATCTCTGAGTCGAGGGACAACAAATTGATCATATTTGGTCAGTATCTTTGGTTTGTTCCTTTTTGGTTCATCACCTTTCTTACTCATATGTTACATCACCTCCAAATAAAAAAGAGCCTATACAATGAATGCATAGACGTTTTTATAGTTTTACACTTACTTACAATTAGCTGTTCTGTTTCATTAAAAGCCATACTGCATGTTACTATCGTTCTCCGTTAACTTCATTAGGGGGTTAAGCATTTGCTGAATAATCATATCAATTTCTCACAGACAGACTGCCTCCCGGTTGAAATTCAATTAACGGATTGTATCCACCGGCTCATCGATTCGCCAGCCTTTTCCTTCGACATAGCGCAATTTGATATCTTTTTCTTCAAACTTATCAAAGAGCGGCACTTGGAAATGGAAGGTCTTGGTTCCGTTGCCTTCTTGGATTAGTTTGGCTGTAGCATCGCCCCAAGCAAAAGCACTTCCGCCGTCCGCATTAGGCTGCGCCAATTTCCTTTCGATTTCTACAATGGAACGGGTCTCCGTAAGCTCTTTCCAATAGGATTCCGCTTGCTCAGGCGTATAAAGCTGTTCCACATATTCGATGAATTTAATTTTCGTATCCAAATCACTGCCCATCCATCGATAATCCTGCCCATGTACGTCAAAGGATCCATTTCTGCGATCGCCGCCGCCACCGATGGACATGTGCCAATAGTGGTTTTTTGCGTCTCCTGCTAAGTCAACCGCATCTCGTTCGCCAATCTCCGCGTTTTTCCGCAGTAGTTGGCGATACGCCTCATTTTCAACAATCACGGTTTGATTTATTTCGTCCCATCTGACTTTAGCTCCTAAGGCTTCAGCCAACGCCCGTGCCGGAACTAAAGTGCTCCCATCGATTATCTGAGGAGTGACTTCGGAATGAATCTCGGTGCCGTTGAACATCAACTTCACCACTTTAGGAGCTGCAAACGATACGCCCGAAAAAAGGACGGAACCCAATACAACACCGCTTACAAAAGATTTCCAATTCATTTTCACTTATGTACTACACCCTTTTCTAAATGAATCTTCTCCATGATATACGTAGTCGTTATCCATTACGTTGCAGTTCCTAAACGGAATAAAAAAAACGACTCCCAGGATCTAAAGCGAGTTACTTTTTTGTTTTATCAGGAGAGTAGCAACTTATTGAGCTAACCTGCCACAGCCAGCTAATTTGTATATTTCAACATAGAGCTACATATTTCCTGCCTACAACCTAAAAAGGACTGATTTCTCAGCCCCTATTCCAACTCCGCTTCATATAACAACCCAATATCCCTCAATCACTTTTGCATCCTGCCTTCTTTTACTATCCAAGCACATTATTCTTTCGACCAGCATCCTCTCCAGATTAACGTGAAAGATATTCGATATCTCTTCTTACCCATTCCAAAAGTTCATCGAGTGTATTGATACCCAGCCTCTTCCTCGGAATCCACACTCCATTATTATAGAGAATAAAACTAGATCCACTTAGTCTAATATCGCCAACAATATTTTTTCGTCTGTGATGTTGTTTCTTAGTTGTGCATTCTGCATTAAATAAATCGGATTTTAGATGCTTAATTATTTTAAGCTCAGGAATTTTAGCTAGTGCATTCAATACAACTTGATTATCCATTACATCACCTCATTTTAAGTTGTTGTTTATCTTACAAAATAATTAAGGGAAATATGTTAATATTCAATTCATTACTTAAAATCTATCCTGCCGACTCAGCAACGGTCTCTTGATAGCTACTCTTCATGCCATCCCGAATCAAATATACGCCAGTATCATTTCCAACGTGGGCAATATATCGATTCACAATTACATCTGCATATTTTTCATCCAATTCCATCGTATAGCAAATTCGATCCGTATCCTCACACGCGATTAGCGTACTTCCTGAACCTCCAAATGAATCGAGGACAATATCGCCAATCTTGCTTGAATTTTTAATCGGATAAATAATTAGCGGTATTGGCTTCATGGTCGGATGATGCTCATTACGAAATGGTCGATCAAATTGCCACAGTGTAGTTTGTTTCCTATCTGAGTTCCAGTAATGTCCTGCAGTCGGCTTCCAACCCACCAATACTGGTTCATGCATCCAGTGATAATCTTGCCTTCCCATGACCATCGCTTGCTTAGCCCATATACAACATTGGGATAATTTGAATCCTGATTCTTTATGAGCCTTCCTAAAGTTCAAGCCTTCGCTATCCGCGTGAAAAACATATATACTTGCACCATCATCTGCTACTTCATACATTCGCATATATGCAGCCAACAGAAACTCATAGAATTGTCCATCATCCATCTTATCATTTTGAATTGTTAATGCATCCTTTGTCTTCCCTACGTATGCTACATTATATGGAGGATCGGTGACAATTAACCTGGCTTTCTTCCCGTCCATCAACGTTGCCATATCCTGCTCACTGGTTGAATCTCCAGCTAATAATCGATGCTTACCCAACAACCATATATCACCTTTACGTGTAATTGGATTCTCTGGCAACGCTTGATCAACATCGAATTCATCTTCATCCTGCTCATCGTTCTTATGTAACTCATCAAATAAAGGTTTCTCCTTCGCTTTCGGCGCTTCATCTGGACATGGAATAACCACATCCGAGTTGATGATATTCCGCAACAGGATTTCATTGTCATATACGCTGATCTGGTCATAATCGAAATCTGCGCCCCCAATGCGTAGCGCGGCAAGGGAATGGGCATTGAACAGTACCACCCCATCGATATCTTGAATCCATGTATGCTCCGACTCTACGAATTCCATTTTGAGCGTCTCACTGTAATGAACGATAGGATTGCGAATACCGACAAATCGCCCTTCTCTTCCTTTGGCATAAAATTCTCCCTTATGAAGGAAACCAACGATTTTATCTACATCGCGGTACATTGCCCATTCCATAAAAGCAATAGGATCGACAGCGATAGGGTTTGTAAACCCTCGAACATAAAATTTCCCTTGATAAACATCATTCACAATATCTTGTGCTCGTCCAGCCAGCCATTTTCGCATATGGGGATCACCAAGCATTCCATCGTGTATGTCCAAGGCTTCAGCAAAATAATCTCGCAGCTCATAATCCGATTCCTCTTCATGGGGATACATGCCAAGGTAAGCTTTGATAAATAAAATATTCTGTCCCTTAATAAGTTCTCTCGCTAATTTGGATGTCGGCAGCACAAGACGGTTCAGTTCCTTTGCTGTAAGTGCAAATGCCTGTATATGTTGATAGGCAGTTTGGTATAGGGATTCGTTTCCACCATTTGTTTACTTACAGCAGCTATGGCGATATGCTTGAACCCATAATGATCCTTGAGATCATCGTACTCTTGAATGCTGGAGAACAATTTGTCTTCATCTTTCCCTTTCTCTAGAAACATCTTAAACTGACTGGCAGTGAGGATCAGATCAATCTCCTTAATGGTATGAGGCTTGCCCCACAAATCAGGGATATCTGTGATGTCATGTTTAGCGAAATATGCTTTAAAATCCATTTTCAGCAATAAACCTTTCTGCATCAGGTCACGATATTGAAAAGCGCTTGGCACATAATCGAGTTTTAACTTTTCGCTAATGAGCGTTGCCCATTCAACTGAGCAAAGTCCCATTCCATCAAACAAGTTTGTATCCTGCGAATAATCCTTCATTGCTTCTAACTCTTTGCCTACACTATAAGGAGTTAATGGAATCTGTATGCGTTCCTCCGTCTGTGAAAGTTCATAGGCAGGATAATAGATTCCTTGAAAGTGGGTGTGGGCAATTGGCTTCAATATATCTTCTGTACGGACATACCGATTCTCATCAAACCATTTGCCATGACCCTTGTGAAATTGAAATTGGGATTTAGGTAGTTTAGCAAGAACATCCTGTGACAGTTTATCTTTTGCTTCTGCCTTAGCTAACTTATTCTGCTCTTGTTGTATATCTTGCTGAATCATAAGTTGCTGGATACGTTCATTTTCTTCGGCTTCGTTTTCTTTCTTCTTGTAATTACGTACCTGAAGGACGTTTTCGGTAATAGGCTTGATGGCATCTTCGATTACGCATATTCTAGGCTTGTTCTCGACAATATTAGCGCTGGATAAACACAAACCAATGGAAGCCAGATATTTACTGATGATGGTTTGCTTGATTTGTTTATTTTTACCGAGTGATAAATACTCATCCAATTGGTCTCGCAAGTCTGCTCGAACGAACAAAGTACGTTGAGATCGTTTCATCGAAACACTGCAAATAGAACGTAAATAATGAATATCAGCTATCCATATTCCTTTCTCGATGATCTCAGAAAATGATTTGCGCTTGGCTGGATTGTTGTCTCTGTCGTTGTCTTCCACCATTTCACCTGTTAATATGAAGGCAACAGTAGTATAGTCGTTTCGATTGTCATATTGCGGTGGGAATGGCTTGTTAAGTAAGCGAAACAGGGTATGGTAATATAGGTTCTCTGACTGCTGGATCAAAACAGGTTCTTGTTGTGTGATTATGAATTTGCCATTAGAAATTCCGATGTTGCTTTTAGAAAGCTTAATTTGACGTATGCGAACGATGCTTTTTTTCAAGGTGTTATGACCCTCCGATTAATGTAAAATATACTAAATGACTATATAATTTCATTTGTTACTTTCGAGAGAATATCCACCCTTTTAAGCACGATTATTCCAAAACCCTTATAGAACAAGGGTTTTTAGCTACATCATACTTGCTTTCTATCAATTTAATAAAATAAAAAATATAAAACTCGCTGATTTTCGCTTGTGTTTTAACGCGAATCGTGATAAATTTAAAAAGTAAAAAATATTAGATTATTATATTTTCCTTTAGAGAATGCGATTTTCTGTTTTTGAAATAGGGTCATAGGTTAAAATGGATGCATAAAAATACCTCCTCAGATGGAAATAAGATCATAAACGTGTACCAGTTATTGGGCATACTAATTTAATACTATCACACAGCAAGCCTCAAATGACAGAGGTTTTTTTGATTTTTTAGATCATTTGGAATATAGACATAGAGAAGAACCGAAGGCGATGTGCTCTCGGTTCTTTATTCTAAAATTATAAGTGTGAATTATATCTTTTACGTTTAGTGTACGTTATAAAACATGCCTTTTAACGGTTGTCCTGATCTTCGTTTTGTTTAGCATTTCTTTTCAAATATAGTTCTAAGGATTTAATATATCCATCTGCACTTGGTTCATCAACATGCTTAATATAGCTATTTAGAGTCCTTTCCAAAACATTAACATCTTCCCTGCCAGTGGCTGCAAAAATCGCTTCAGAAAAGTGGCAAACCATGAGGAATTCCAGTTCTTCTTTAATTTCTTGAATACTTAAATTTTCAATATCCAGAATTAATTTATCTACTCTTTTATAGGTTTTAAGTAAATCATCGAGAGTTTCTTTTGGCATTTGTAGCATTTTATTATCTCTCCCTTTAACATTAATACGAAACATTCATTTTATATTGATATAAACTAACTACTCATTTTCTGATCATTACGATTCCTCCATAAAATAATAAAACCAGAAGCAGACTATGCCTCCAGTTCTATTTTCTTACAATATTCGGGGTAAAGCAACAATTTTCCAATTAGTGTGCCGCGGCGCAATACTATAAATAATTAATCCCATTACACAATCCAAAACTTGCAATTCTCTCTCAGATAGTAGCTCCCATCTATCTTCACAGAATCATCAGTAAACTTCTCAACTTTGCCGACTGTATCTAACTCTCCATCGACCCAAACTTCAATATGTGATCGAACGTTGAAAGTCCGTATCGAGCTTACATGGTTTTCTAATCATAATGCTCCATCCTTTATAATTCATATAGATATTACTCAAATGGCTTACCAGTCAACTTTTGAATAACTTTGCAGAACCTCTTCTACTCTCTTGGATAAGCATTACTTCCTGATTTTTCGATACGTAAATCATCGAATTCAATATCCAGACTCCACTGCGTTCCATCAAGTATATGAGGGTCAGTATAGTTATTCTTCCAACTCAAAATACGACATTTACTAATTCCCTCTTTAAAAGTATTCATACTCTCATTATCCATTTGTATCATTAATGCAGGTTCAAAATCATCTCCAACTGCTTCCCAAATTACTTCACTTCTAACAAATTCTATTTTGAATGTATAGCTTGTAACAAAGTACCCACCAATAAAAGCTTCTATCCGTTTAATATTTTCATATTCCGTTTTCATAAAACCTACCTCTCCAATTTAAATCTTGAGCCATATATGATACTGCCTGTTTTGATCATTTAATTGTGTTCCCCAAAGGTGAATGATAAGAAATAAGAACCGAAGGCGATAATAGCCTCCAGTTCTATTTTCTTACAACATTCGGGGTAAAGCAACATTTTTCCAATTTACTCTGCCGCGGTGCAATCCTACAACTCCAACCCATTCAACAAATCCCTCAACGCAACGATCTCTTCCTTTGACAATGTGACACCTTTGCCCATTTTATCGTGCTCAGGTGACCATTCGCGGATGTCATATTTCGGATCGCGGTCATTCCAGCTGATGAGATTGATTTCCTTACTCCAGCCTTTTGCGCCTTCAGATAGAATTCCAATATTTTGAGTGATTTCGAATTTCAATTCTGCCATGTGGTAGCTCCTTCATTTTACTATTTGTTTCATACTTAGTAATGTCAGTTTCCCTAAAATAACATGTTCGCTTAATCCGTATTAAAAGTAATTTTCCAATATTAAATGAATTCTTTAAGCATCCATTGGCCAACCCTTATACTTATCTTTCGCCTCATCCACTAAGGCATTCGTCAAAAATTTCAACATTTCTCCGGTTACTTTTTCGCGATTTAATACTCTGATTACAGCAAGTTTGACTTTTGCTAAAATATCAGTTCGATGAGACTCCGTCCATCCTGCCTTGAATTCTTTCTTCATTTCTTTAAGGACTTTATGCACCAAATCTGCTATGAATTTATTTGTAAACGATTGTTTTTCTAAACTGGCTATAATTTCATAGAATGAAATTTCTTCTTCAGATAAGCCTAAATCTTTACGCTTTTGAACTTCTTTTAATATTTCATTACGCATCTCAACCATTATTCGAACAACATCAGCTGCCGTAATAACTCGATCATGGTAATCCCTTATTGTTTTCTCTAATAGTTCACTCATTTGTTGTGATTGCTTCTTGTTTTTAGGGAAAGTTAACTTTACTTGATTCTCTAAAAGTTGCTTAAATAATTTCAGCCTCAAATCCACATGTGGTTTATCCTTAACATCAAGAATAAATTCTTCGTCCAAAATAGAGATGTCAGGTTTTTCAATCCCCGCAATAGAAAAAATATCTATAGTCCCCTTAACTTCTAAACTGGTATCTATCAATTTTGTGAGTTTCCGTTCAAGTTCTTGTTCAGATTCAAAATCTTTCATACCTACTTTACGTATTTGTGTTTTTACGACTTCATATAGAAGAACTTCATCTACAACAGTTCGTACTTCCATTTGATTTGATACTAATTTATATGCTTTAGAAAGTATTAATTGTGCCTCTAGATAATCCTTTTCGGTATCTGAACCTAAGAATAAAGCAACTAAATCTGCAAGTAAATCCTCCTGTTCAACTTTTCCAAGTGAACGCCAACTCTTGCTACGAAACTGCTGCGGTATTAAAGCTCTTACACCTTCAAGTGATTGCCAAAACAAAATCAAAGCTTCACTCACATCCAACTGTGTGCCTCTAGGGACGGAGCCAAGATTCGTATATTGTTTAGTTGCCTCTTTCAATTGTTCAGCAATGCCGATAAAATCCACAATTTGTCCTCCCTCTTTCTTAGGGAAAACACGGTTAACACGTGCAATCGCTTGGATGAGGGTATGCCCTCTCATAGGCTTATCTACATACAAAAAAGTCATTGGGGGAAAATCTGATCCCGTTAAAAACATATCTACAACAAGACATATCTTTATTGGATCCTCCCAATCTGCTAATCGTTCTTTAAGCACTTTCTTTTCTGCATCATTTTTAATGTGAGAATACTTACTACCTTCCTGTACATCTTTCCATTCAATGGGATCAGTTGTTCTTCCAGTCATGATTATTTCCATTGGTGGACAGTTAGGTATTTTTTTCAATGCGTTATATAATGCTACACAAATTTCACGGCTCATCGAAACAATTAATCCTTTTGCAAAAGGTTGCTCTATTATTGATTCGTTAAAATGTGTAACAATTTCTTCAGCAAGTTTTTGCAAACGCTTTGGTGTACCGACAACCTTCTTCAATGCGGCATACTCACGCTTATATTTCTCTAACGCATCATCACTTGAACCTTGTTCTACAATTTCGGCAAAATCAGTATCAATATTAACGTTTGTTAAATCCAATGGAATCAACTTGGGATCATACATAAGTTTAACTGTGGCACCATCTTGAACAGATTGAACCATATCATATGTGTGAATAATGGGCCCGAATTGCTCTGTAGTGTCCCGACCCATCATAGTGATAGGTGTACCCGTAAACGCAACATGCGAAGCATTGGGAAGTGCCTGTCGTAAATTACTGGCAAATCCTTTTGCTCCATACTGGGTACGATGTGCTTCATCTGCTATAACAATAATATTACCACGGTTCGATAATACTGGATGTACTTCTTCCGTATCTTTTATGCGGAACTTTTCGATAGTGCAGAGTATAATTTGCCCACCTTCATTTTGGAGAAGAACCCGTAAATCATCAGCATTTCCTGCCTGTTCAACATTTCCAACGAATGAGTAGGCTGATGAGAATGTTTTAAACAGTTGTTCATCCAAATCTGTTCTATCTACTTGTAACACAATAGTTGGATTTTCTAAATCCTTAGATTTCCTCAACAGGTTTGCTAAAAACAACATTGTAAATGACTTTCCTGAACCTGTGCTGTGGAAAATGGTTCCAATTTTGTGATTTCCACCAATTCCAACTGCACGAAGTGCTTCTTGATAAGCAATAGTGGCTCCAAAAAATTGATGATATTTGGCACCAATTTTTGTCGATTTTTCCTTATCCTTTTTAAAGAAAATAAAGCGTTGTATGTATCTTAAAAGGCATTCTTTATTCATTAATCCTTCAATAAGTGTTTTCATTGAATGAACAGGATTGTTTTCAATATGATGTCCATCCTTTGATTTCCATTCTGCAAAGTATTCCATTTTCGCAAATGGCATTCCATGCATAGTACGAACACCATCCGCAATAACTACAAAGGCGTTGTAATTGAACAATTGAGGAATATCTTTAACATAGTGTTGTAATTGCAAATGTGCACCGTGCACTGACGGATCCTCTCGATAAGGACTCTTTAATTCAAACACAACAAGTGGTAAACCATTTACAAATATATTGACATCAGGACGACGAGAAAAGTGTCCATCAATCGCAAGCTGGTTCATAACCACGAAATCATTGTTTGTTGGCGTGTCCCAATCAATAGGAAGGACATCGATAAGCTTTGTTTCACCGACTTCTTCATAAGAAAACGTCATCCCTTTTACTAACCTATCGTGAAACCGCTCATTTCTTTTCTCTACAGAAAGACCATCGACTGTTGTAAATAAAGAAACTAATCGAGGAAGCTCACTATTTGGAATTGAAGGATATTTATGATGAAGAAACGCCTTTAAGCGTTCCTCCATCACTACATCTCTCAAACTCTCTCGTGCCATCCACTCATACGCCGGTATGTAGGTATAGCCTTGTAACTTCAAACGTTCTATCGTTGTTTCCTCAAAATCAGATTCGTACAATCGATTCTTTGTCAACTGCAAGCACCTCTTTTATCATGTTGGCTGCTTCTTTCACTTCAATTTCACCCGATAGTAGGCGTGGTAAGAGATAATCCCTGGTGTCAATTAATTGATTTATAATTTCCGAGTTTATCTTGTACAATTTATCCCATTTTTTTACCTTTTCCTCAAATAAATCAATAATATTAGGATTAGGTATGGTAACTTTCAGATTCTCTAATTCTGATTTATTTATAGAATTGAAAATTGTACCTGATCCATGAGAATCTTCTGATTTAAATATGTTTTTTAATGTATATAGTAAAAATGAATAGTTATTATCTTTTGGCCTAATAGCTGCCAGTCCACGTCCTATAACCATTTCACTTGGAGCAATATTAATTCTTCCCACAGGTGCTCTCACACTCGTTAAAATATCATTTTCGTTTGCCACACGCAATATTTTTGAACTGTACACTGTATGTTGTGGGAACCGTTCTTCAAAACCTGTAACTCCTTGATGGAATGGTAATCCTTCATAATCAACATTATAAAACTCGGATTTGGGTGATTGTCCCATAATAATTAATGCTATATCTTTAAGAGATTGAACTTTCCATCCATTCGGAATATCTCCAAGTTCGCTTTCTTCAAATTCACTATCTTTAAAGGGGCCAAAATCAACAAACCAATGTTTATAAAGTGTTTGGGCCATTTGTTCTAAAGTCTGATTAATATTTCTATTCAATTCTATTTTTGCATCTACTTTTTTTAAGATTGATGCAATTGCAACTTGAGTTGTAAAAGCAGGCAAACTAATTTCAAACTCTTCAATCACACCCTTGGTTAAAGCCTTCCTAGTTCCACCATGAACTAAATTTAATAATCTCTCTTTATTCTTTCTTTCATTAAGTGCATACATTACATATTCAGGGGAGTTTGTGGTATTTACTCTAATAATACAAACATGCTGATTGACTCGAGCAGGGAGTAATTCATTGGGTACAGTACAGCACCTTCCTACAGAATCACCGGTGATATTCAATAAAATATCTAGCTGTTCAATAGTTACATTTCTAAGAAGTTGCCCTTCTTTATAATCCAAATAAACTAACCCATCTTTTTCGAATTTATAATCATATATATTTTGACTCCTGATTAAAGTGATACCGTCTTGAATATAAACAGCTTCACCGCCTCTCGGAGTCGATCCACTTCCTATTTTGAGAGTAATATTTTTTAGTTTTTCCATCTTAAAACTTGTCAAACTAATCCCTCCAAGTCTTTTAAAATACCTTTTTGGAGGTGATTACTTTCTTCAAATTGCTCTTTCAATTGCTTCATTAATTCTGCCAACTTATCCTCAAATGGCACACCATCTTCTTCTTCTAACTCCGTTCCAACATACATACCTGGTGTTACCTTGTAATCTTGATCTTTTACTTGTTCGATTGTTGCAATTTTACAGAACCCTGCAATATCTTCATACATACCTGCTTCCTTCCGAAATTGGTGATATTTACTAGCAATTTCACTGATCTCACTTTCAGTTAACGTTTTTTGGCGACGAGAAACCATCCCACCCATCTTACGTGCATCAATAAATAGAATTTCTTGTTTGCGATTGCGGTATGATCCTTTTCCATCTCGATTTTTACTTAAGAAAAACAAGCAACATGGAATCCCTGTTGTGAAAAATAACCTTTCAGGTAACTGAACAATACAATCAACATAACCTTTCTCTATTAAAGCTTGTCGAATTTCCTTTTCACCTGTTGTATTTGTTGTCATAGCACCGTTTGCCATAACAAATCCAGCCGTTCCAGTTTGATTTAGATGGTATAAGAAATGCTGCATCCATGCATAATTCGCATTAGAGTTTGTTACCTTAATACCTTCGACACCTAATTGATTAAAACGCGGATCATTATTAGCAATACGATCAGCCCCCCAATCTTTCATATTGAAAGGTGGATTAGCGATTACGTAATCAGCTTTTAAATCACTGAACTGAGGTTCCAATAATGAATCACCTAGCTTAATATTCGCATTAATACCATGTAATAACACATTCATCTTACCTAATCTAACAGTCGTTTCCTTAATTTCTTGACCATAAAAGGAAAGGTTTCTATTGTGACTGGAATAGTCATCTGATTGAATGAACATACCACCTGATCCACAAGTTGGATCAAAAACTGTACCTACCCTTGGAGCCAACATTGCAACTAATAAACTTACAATAGCAGATGGTGTGAAGAATTCCCCACCGCGAGCACCTTCACTAGATGCAAAGTTACCAATAAAATATTCGTAGACACGCCCAAGTACATCGACACTTGATTCACTATTTGCACTAAATACATCTTTAGAGAAAATGGTAATGAGTGCAGCTATATTTTCAACTGGCAGTGACGTTGCTTGTTGAAAAATTCTTGGAAGTGTACCTTCAAGTTCTTTGTTTGTTTCCTCTATTAACTTCATTGCATTATCAATAATTTCTTTAATATTCGGTTGGTTGGCGTGTTTTCTAATGTAATCCCAATGCGTTTCTTTTGGAATCATAAATACGTTATCTTCACGATATAACTCTTTCATACTTAAGAACATTTCTTTCATAGTTTCATCTTCAGCAGCATAATACTCACTTTCCGGATCGTTTATCATTTCCGTAATCTTTGCTTTGCGCTTATCATATCGTAATGATAAATAACGCATAAAGATTAAGGGTAATACATAGTGCTTATAGTCAGCTGGAGCAATTGGTCCCCGCAATTGATTGGCCGCATCAAATAATTCATTTTGAAAATCAATATCCGCCTTTAATATTTGGCTCATTCCACTATCTCCTTCTACATTCTTAAATAATTTTTGTTATCCCCATGCTTTTGTTTATAACCTTATAATCTTGCAGCTATTTCATTTTAGCTAAAAGTATTGTGTATTGTTGTGATTCTTCATTATAACCTATCTCTTCTGAAATCAATATCACTTTGAAAATAGTCCTTTAGACTTATATTCCACAATCCAACTGAAAATTCCTTTATTCGACAGATTATTTCCACCATTATACATCATCTCACCGACACCAATCTATCAGCAAGAGTAAGTACGCATTAAAAAAAACTCCGCTAGGGAGTCTCAATTGCCATGATTATTATTTCACCATTTTCATAATAGCTTCCTTGCCTTCGCTATTACTTTATCGGTATAGCATGAAAGAAAAAGGAGACGCCTATATAGTATAATACGTCCCCACCACGAACTCCTCATTTTATATAGCATCTCTCTGGATAACCTCATGTGTTAACAAGGACATATCCATTACATCAACTTCCCTGTACTGTTTAGTTAATAGCTTATCAAAGATTGCATTAACATGTGCTTTTGTAAAGAGTTGATTTTTATTAGTAAAAGCCTGAAATAACCAATGCAAGTAATTATTTTTTGCTAATTCAACTTCCAGATAATGCTCCCTGTATTTTGAATGGAGATAAGTTAAAACCTCCGTCGTGATGAAGAGTGGTTTAGTTCTTATCGGCTCATTTAGCTGATCCTCAAAATGCTTAATCGTCGTCTCAACCTGAGCTTGATTAAAACAGTTTGAGATAAATATATGCCCGCTTAATTGCTTTTGCTTTGCATAGTTTCGTATTAAATCTGAGTCATTGAGATCACTCACGTATTGAACTGCTTTTCTATTCTCACTGATCTCTAAAGGATACCCTTCATTTTTGTATGCCAGTTTAAAGTCGAATGAAAATGCATACCTTTCTTTATCATCTCTGACGTAGGATAAAGAAAAGACCCCCTCAGGTATTTGTTTACCACTCTGTTGCTTACCCCATTTTACTGAATTCGGGAACATATCCTTCAGGAGAGCAAATCCATCATCCTCTAAATCGCCGGGTGTATATTTTTTCTTATCGATTTTGGCCGGTTCACCTTCGATAGTACAAATCGATTCGTACGCTTTGTTTGCTGCGGAAGCTAAGTAATTCTTGGCCCTCAAATCTAGGTTCATAAATATGTAATCAAAGAACGATTTCAGTTCATTATCTTTTTGAACATAAAGTTTTCCAAAGCTTATGGCCTGAATACATTCATTTGAATATTTCGCAATGAACTTTTCTTGTTGCCCCACAGAAACTATGATTAATGGTGTCATCATTTTATGAAGCTTTGTTAAGAGTCTCCCATCAATTGTTTGCTCAGTAACTAGGATTTGAAGAAGCTTTTGGTCAGTAGTACGTTCTAATCTAATTAATTTTAGAGTGGTCTCACCATGAGTTAAACTCGAATCATCATGCATTATCCAATTACCATCGCTACACCAAACTCGTAATCTCCTCTTAACTTCCCTTTTTATTTTAGGGGCGTCAATAATGGTTGAAGTACTGGTCACTTTTCTTAAAGGACTGTCACAGAGAGGGCATTCATCTGTCTGCACACTTTGGTCATCGAACTTTGCCTCATGAGGACAGCCACTGCTTGTACATTCAACGTATGTCTCTGTATTGTTTTTTAGATATGCATGCTTAATAAGTGAATCGTAGACTTCTTTTGTGTCTTCATGATTATGCTTATGATTTTCACGTTGCCCCATCACATAATCAATTAGATCCGCTTGCCCATCTGAAAATTTGCTGTTTGCAATTTCCTGGAACATCGGTATTCCAAATTTTTCAAGGAACTTTGTCTTAATCCCCTCAAGTGTGTCCTTTTCAATCAAACTATCGTCCATAGTAAAAATTACGTTACCATTGTCCTGAACTATTGAACGAATAGTCCGGCTAACACCAAATGACTTAAACGAAATTGAAGCAAGATCTTTAATACTTTCAACGTTCACACAGCCTTTATCACTAGCATCCATTACCGAAGGCCAGACATCCATGTTTTTAGTCTGTAATGTAAGCTCAGGCGAGTTCACAATTGGACTACCACGAAAAACAATTTTCTCAACAAGGAAATCACTAACAGCTTTACCGATAGCTGTTTTACCATTCAGAACAGTTTCGATAAATACAGATTTGTCATACCCGTTAAAAACATCAGTTGAATAGGTGGTCAATACACCTTCAAAAGTATTTTCAATATATTTCTTTATGGCTTGACTTTCAAACTGAACTTTTGTTTTAATTTCTACTTTCCCATCATCGGAGTCCATCTCAAACATAAGAGTATTTACTTCCTGATGTCTGATTGCTTGTTTGTAGTCAGCTATCGAAGTGTCATTAACTTGTTTATATAACAATCCTATAAACCGGCTTTCCCCAATGGCACAATATGAATGAATTCGATATTTATTTGTCTCTTTTGAACCCTTATATAATAAATTGCAAAGAGTATCCTCAAATCCCTTTTCAATAAGCACTTTTCTAGCCTTACTTGAATCTAATTTTTTATCTAAAGCAAATATATTCCCAGTACCACGAACAGTCCAATAGTGATAAGTCAATAACGAGACTAATTGTGAAGGTGTTTGTTCAAATAAATGATGCAGTTGTGCTAGTGGAGATTTGTAGCTTTGCAATTCGGAATTTGATTGGTAAAAATTTGGTATGGTTCTCTTCTTTCGATTTTGAAAGTCACGCAACAAAAGAGAAAGAACCAGCTTTTGCTCCGATAGGTTTACTAACTCATTAGTTGTTGCTTCTTTGTCCTCTGAATTTGTTAATACTGTACCAGTTGCATCAGCAAACTCCTTCAATTCGTCCAAAGACATTGCTTCAAGAAATTGTCGTAACTGTTTTGACTTTTGTTCGTTATCTATTTCATTTATAGCATCAAACCGAACCCCTAGTTCCCGCCAAAATAAATCATTGACACTGCTGTGTTCCTTATACACTCCGTTTGCGGACATTTTCCACACCCCAATCCTACATATACTGGAATTTCTGTAGATCTCTTATCAGCGTATAGTATGATTGTGGTGCTAGTCAAACAAAATCTTCCATCCCTCAACAGAGTTCGTCAAAGTTCGTTTTCTAATTCTTTACAAGTTATCTCCATTAACCTAAAGTCCCGTAAACTAAAAGCATTTCGTATCCTACGCTTTAAATTCATCCTCATTTATGATTCCTTTTATAAACTACATCCCCCCGATATATCCTTACCACACACTCCACATGTGTGGAGACGGTAAAAGGGATATATTAATTTGCGGATGAATATTCTATTAAGCTGATTAATCATTACAGCTTTATTATTTTTGCAATTTCTTTTTCTGTTCTTTAATTCTACTTACTGGGTCCCCAACAAATATTTGTGTATGGGGAGGGACACCTTCACGAATTTTGATAGCTAGTAGGTTTAAATTTTTGACCATTTCTAACTGTTCATTTTCTTCAATATGAAATTGAACGCCGTATTCATAAACTTCGCCACCCTCTATTTCATTACTCCATGCAATATTCCCGTGAAGTTCATAGGCTCGATTTAATATTTCCGTGCTAAATTTTAAAATAATGTCATCATTAACAGGTAATTTAACTCCCATTAAAAATTTCAGTCCACTTGGTCCTATATTTATTATAAACACTTCTGTACTGCCCAGATCAACTCTCCTTCCCTTAAACATGGAAATGGTCATTCCTGCCACCAATGGATTTTTAAGATTAACCCGAAAGTATCCTCTGCGGTTTGCAATCAGTTTCTCTTGTTTTGTTTTCGATGATTGATTTATCATTAGTTTATTCTTCAATAAGTGCATAAATTCTTCAGGATCAATAGGACGACTGAAATAATATCCTTGAATCTCGTTACACTTTTTTTCCTTCAAAAAGGCATATTGTTCAGCAGTCTCTACACCTTCTGTAACAACATTAATATGCAGCGCTTTGGCTAAATTCAGGATACATTCAATAATGCTTTTATTAACGGGATCGGTTAAAATCTCCTCAACAAATGATTTATCAATTTTAATGGTATCCAGCGCTAATCGTTTAAGCAAATATAAGGAAGAATAACCTGTACCGAAATCATCAAGTGAAACTTTTATTTTCCGTTTCTTTAACTCAACCAGTAGTTGGATCACTTCTTTTTCATTACTAATGAAGGAACTCTCCGTAATCTCAATTTCTAACCGATCAGGTGAAATTCCTGACTCCTCAACAATTTGATCGATACTTTGCAATATATTTTGTTTCAATAACTGTTGTACTGAGAAATTGACCGAGACTGTAATTGGTGGAAGCCCCATGTCTTGCCACTGTTTATTTTGTTTACAGGCTTCACGCAATACCCATTCGCCGATGGGAACAATGAGACCAGTTTCCTCTGCAATCGGAATAAAATCTGTTGGAGAAACAAGTCCCCAGTCAGGATGATTCCACCTAATTAAGGCTTCTGCCCCGAGGATTTCAGTGGTGTTAGTATCTACACGAGGCATGTATTGTAGGAAAAATTCATTTTTATCTAATGCTTTTCGAAGATCGTTGCTTAAAGTAAATTTCTTAAACGATTCAATGTTTAAAGAAGATGAGTAACATTGAGCCTGATCTCTCCCCTGCGATTTTGAAAAATAAAGTGCGGCATCCGCATTTTTAAGTAAGGTTTCTAATGTACTACCATCTTCTGGTGACATACTGATACCGATACTTGCCGTTATATTTAATTCGTAACCTTTAATAATAAATTCTTCTTTGGTTATTTGATTGATTTTGTCCGAAAAAGACATTATTTCATGAATATTATTCACTTCGGTTACCACAATACAAAATTCGTCTCCGCCTAGACGATAAGAGGTTTGACCTTCACCTAAACAGTTCTTCAATTTATTTGCAAATTGCTTTAACAACGCATCACCAACAGAATGTCCAAGTGTATCATTAACGATCTTAAAACGATCCAAATCAATTAACAGAACTGCTAGTTTTTTATCATAAAATTGAGCCAAGATTAATTGTTTGTCAAGTTGTTCTTCAAACATCCTCCGATTAGGAAGATCGGTTAAATAATCATGGTAAGCCAAGTATTGATTTAACTCCTCTGTTTTCTTCCGTTCTGTAATATCCAAAACAGTACCTAATATAGCTATTTTCCCATTATGAAGTATTCTTGTATAATAAACTTCGCAATTAATAATGGTTCCATCCTGTTTTATCCCCCTGTGACTAATGTTCCTGATTGATTGTTCTATACTCAACTTTAAGATTTTACTAGAAATAGCTTCTCTATCTTCCGGGTGTATAATCTCCCATGCATCAACATCTATTAAAGAGTTAAAACCTAACATTCTATTTAATTGGGGATTTGTATATACAAAGAGGTTATTTTGAACAATAAAAACTCCGACTGCAGATTCCTCTACTATACTTCGATATTTTGTTTCAGTTTCTAATATCAATCTTCCCATTTCTTTTTTTTCTGTAATATTCTTAGCTATGCCGTATACGCCTACAAGTTCGTTATTAATTATAATAGGAATATTGGTGATATAAAGATCTATGCATTCTCCATTTTTATGAATACCCGTTGTTTCATAATTTTGCGGCAGACGCATCCTGATTGTTTTCATAAAGTGATCTTGAGTTTTTTGCAAGTATCCTATTTCTATAAGATGCTCGAAATTCCCATTTAATAGTTCTTCTTTTGAATAACCAAACATATCTTGAAGAGCTGAATTACATGACAAAAAATTCCCATGAAGATCAAAAGAAAACACAGCATCAGGATTATTTTCAAATAATGACTTATAATATTGTTGTTCTTCAATTAATTGTAATCGAAGATTTTTATTCTCCGTTATATCTTGAATTGTACCTAATGCTCCATTGGAGAAAAATTCTGTACTTTCGACAACATATCTTACTTCCCCATTGGGACGAACTATTCGATATTCAATTTCATAGGGTGTTTTAGCCTCATCAGATAACGAAAATGTTTCAAATACTCGTTTTCGATCATCAGGATGCTTAAAATTAAAAATCTCTTCCAGCTTTACCGTTAAATCATTATCGATACCGTGTATAACAAACATTTGTTTTGACCATGAAACCTTGTCAAGCAATTGATCATACTCCCAATACCCCACGTTGGCTATTTTTTGGGCTAACTCAAAACTCTTATCTTTTCTTTTAAGTATTTCAATTAATTCTTCTTTGTCATTTGTTGTTAAAATTTCGTCTTTTTTTATATTATATTTTTTTCCCATTTTCCTTCTTCACTTCCTTTTTGGAGCATTCAGCAGTAACCTGATGTTTTTAGAAAAATGATTTGGTGAATGAAAAAGATTACATTAAATTATTCTCTAAGAAAGTCTATTTTCCTTCAAAAAACTACAAAATTAGACCTTTTATTTAGTATATTAAATTTTGCAGGGGAACTAACAGGCAAGGTTATACGCGGTAGTGTACGAGTCTATTATAACTCGTCAAGTCTCAAGGTTCCCTTAATCGCTCTTTACTATCGTCTCGGCTTTTTTATATTTGACTAAACATGGTTGTTTATAACTTTGAAAATTCTTTTGAAAAGAATTTGGTTACAATTGGCTTTCTATTGATAAAGATATAGTATAAAATGTACTAAAACTCGGTTTATGTCGAATATTATTCGCCAATATCTTAATCTAACTATAATTAAACTTCAGTAAAAAAAATGTTACTGCGAAAGACGTTATCATCGAATTGGAAAGACAAGGGGGAAATTAAATGGATCATCTCTTATATAACACTGAAATGTTTATAACTGATCAGAAGAAACTGGAACAAGAACAATTTAGAATTATTGCTGAAAATTCCAGTGATTTGATTAAAATAATTGATATAGAAGGATATATTGATTACGCCTCACCATCTCACTTGTATATCCTTGGACAAGATCCAAGAGGGTTTCTTGGAAGGGCTGTGTCTGATTCCATTTATCCAGCTGATTTATCCAAGTTTAAAAATGCTATTGGGGAAGTATTGAAGAATAAAGAACCCGTTGTTGTGGAACTGAGAAAACAACATAAACAAGGACATTGGATTTGGTTAGAAGCTTCTTGTTCTCCAGTAATTAATGTAGAGGGAGAAGTTAAGAGTATTGTTTTAGTCACTAGGGATATAAGTGAAAGAAAAGAATATGAGAAAAAATTAGAAATTATGGCCTATCACGATTTTCTTACAGGGCTATACAACAGGAGAAAATTAATACAGAAATTAAAAATATCTATTGAAAAAGCGACAAAAAAGAATCAAAAACTTGCAATTTTAATGATGGATTTGAATAAGTTTAAATGGATTAATGATAATTTAGGTCACGATGCGGGGGACATTGTACTTCAAGAGTTCTCGAAACGTTTAATGAGTTGTAAAAGAGAAGGAGATATTTTAGGTAGATTAGGTGGTGATGAATTTGCTCTTCTAATGAATGATCTAAGGGATGAAAATGAAGTATTTGAAATAATTGATCGCATTTCAGCATCTCTGAAGGAACCGTGTGTTTTAAAAAATGATCAGTATCATATATCAACTAGCATTGGGGTGTCATTTTTTCCTGAACATGGGCATTTACCATCGCAGCTTTTAAAATGCTCGGATATAGCTCTGTACAAAGCAAAAAGTGTAGTCACAAATAATTACTATTTTTATCAATAAAAATATGTTTTCTATACCAATTCATAAGTAAATTCCCCCCTCATCAATTGGTTCCAATAGTACTTGCCAAACAAAACTTGCCATCCATGTCCATCAGAGTTAGCATACCCACACTCGAACAACGGGAAGGGACAACTGAATTCAACTATGCTGTCTTCTCCAAAATCCCGTCATTTATTCCTCATATTCATCAATCTCCAACCCACTTTTCAGTGTAAATAAATAATGCGTTGGCGAGAGAATAGTTATCTTCTCTACCAACGCATTAAATATGTCATCATCAAATTGTTCAAGTAAATCCTGCCGCGCATTCATGACTTGTATAATTTCGTTTACTCGACTTTCTATTTGAGCTTTTTGATCCATATCCTTCTCCAGCATCGCTTTCTTCTGCCGGAGCTTATCCAACTCGGAGGAGATTCTGGTGTTTTCCTCATTGTAAACGATCTCGTCAATGTTATCCCGAAGCTTCAGATTGACCAATCCCTTGAGATCGGATTTTAGCTGTTCGATGCTCTGCTCTACTTTTATCAACGATTCATGTCCTTCTCGTTTGGAAAGTATCGCTTCAATATTGGCATTCAGTGTTCGGATAAATCCATCCTTGTTTTCATGCATCCGATTGAATACTCGTACAAAGGCATCCTGCAACACGTATTCATCGACTGCTTTGGCATCGCAAGCTTCTTTACCTTCATTCACGTAGGTTCGGCATTGCCATACGACTTTCTTAGAAATATTATTACTATTCCAGGTTCGCCTTTTAAAATTAGCATTACAGCATCCGCAGAAAACTTTACCGCTGAGAGCATACTTACTGGAGTATTTCTTTCGGTCACCCATGATGTTCCCCTTGAGGTATGCGCGGCGCTCTTTTTCCTTTTGCACCAGTTCGAACATTTCTTTGGAAATGATTGGATCATGATTGTCCTCTATCAAGTATTTCTGTTCCTGACCATGGTTCTTTACTCGCTTATGACTAAGAAAATCAACAGTGATGGTCTTTTGCTGGAGTAAGGCTCCATAGTATTTCTCATTGGTTAGTATGATCGTAATGGTTGAATCCCACCATTTCACATTTCCTGTTACAGTTTGGATCTCGTCCTTCATCAATCCTGTAGCAATCGCCTGATAACTTTTACCCTCCAGATACTCCTCGTATATGCGGCGTACTATTACTGCTTCCGATTCGTTGATGATCAGTTCGCCTTCCTTATCCTTATCGTAGCCGAGAAACCGTGTGGTATTACAATGTACCTTTCCGTTTGCAAATCCTTTTTGAATACCCCATTTAGAGTTCTCGGATATATTCCTGCTTTCATCTTGGGCGATGGAGCTGAAAATGGTTAGGAATACTTCTCCTGAAGATTCAAGTGTGTTGATGTTCTCCTTTTCAAATAGCACTGCAATTCCAAGGCTCTTCAGTTCCCTTACATATTTCAACAAGTCCATCGTGTTCCGTGAAAACCTCGAAATCGATTTTGTTAGAATCAAATCGATCTTTCCTGCTCTGGCATCCTCGATCATCCGTTTGAATTGTACCCTATCCTTTGTATTCGTTCCCGATATGCCTTCATCCGCATAAATATCTACCAAATCCCAATTCGAGTTTCCTTCAATGTGTTGTGTATAGTGCCTGACTTGATTCTCGTAACTTTCGCGTTGTTCTTCAGAATCCGTACTTACTCGGCAGTAGGCTGCCACCCGTTTCTTATGAATCTGTTGAATGCCATCTACCATATCCAGTGATCTTACAGGTACAACAACAACCTTCTTCAATACTTTAGCCATATAGTTCCCCCTCAGATATATTCCTTTTACTGTCACATGTTACGATTACTTCTGCACATCATCAAGTCCATTTCTGCCCATTTTACGGGCTTTTGAAGGACTTTTTATTCAACAAATCGATCTCGGCAAACTCTTCATCAGTGATTAAATTTTGTGATTTCAGTTGCTTTAATAGGCTCACGCTGAGCATGTAGTCGATAGATTTTTTCATATGTATAGGCTCCTTTTAATTGAAAATAAAAATGGCCTACCCGAATGGGTAAGCCGATATGTATAGATGTTAAAGTATGCTTTTAAGCTGAATGGTCTTATCCATTGTAATTGCCGGATCATTCGTTAGCGTGGCAGTTACTACGATGTATTTGTTGTAGTAATTGCTATTGTTTCCTGCTTTAACAGTTGCACTATTTCCAGTGCTGGCAGTGATGTTTCCCATAATCGGAGTCGAGTTATCTTGATTTTGCAAACTCCATTGAACAGACTGATCAAACACTTCTGTTCCATTGTCATAGATTTGGCTTACGTAAGATGCGCTTTGTCCGACTTTTATAGTTGGATTGCCTGTTAAGTATAACGTATATGTTTGAGTCAACGATTCAACAGTTGTTATCTGAATCGTAGCCTGAACAGTAGGATGATATGTCAACCTCGCAGTAATTGTGGCTTGCCCAACTTCTATCCCCATCACCTTACCTTGGTTATCAACGCTAACAACATTTGGATCGCTTGATGAAAAAGTAATGGATGGATTGGATATAGGATCACCATCATCCGTAACTGCACAGTTCAGCAGTAAAATATCATTGATCAGCACATTGGCTTCCGTTCCATTATCTATGGTTAATGCGTATGTATGAACGACTTCATATTTCCAACGGTCTGCTATGTTATTTTCTACATCGTCATCAGAGGTTGAGATGAAAACTAAAACACAGCTCAATTTGATGATTCCATTAACGGTTCGATCAATGCCTTCCACTTTAAATGGCTGGTGTGTGTTATAGAAACGTTGGCTAAGTGTAATAGCTCTCGTATCCGCGTTGTCTTGAAGATACACTTGAATTTTTCCATCGGGAAACGAGATTACACTACCTGTATCAACAGAAAAGCTTTTCCCCTCTACGATGGTATCAAACCATTTCACGTTGCCATTCCAGTTAAAAGCGATACTGTAATTACACTTTCGTATCCTGCTGCGATAAGATTGTTCATTATGATCAATTTCGCTTGTTATCAAATAGCGCTCATTACGATAATCAATAAAATTACCAGTATGTAAGAGAGTTGTTGCGCGGATTATTTTCTCATTTGATGCTTGTATCTTATCGACCGCATCCCGAATGAGAGCACGTTGCTGCACACCGTTTATATGTATTAGTTCACCTTTCTCCCGAAGGAAGAAGTCCATCATCGTTTCTATACTTCGTGTCATGAACGCTCCCTCCTATGCAAAATCAGGTTTACAACGATATAGATATAGTTCTATATGGTCGCTCCATTCTTTCAAATCCAAGATGATGTAAATTTGATGATCAATCCGTAAATATCGGCATAGTTCCAGCTCGGAGTGTTGATCGCAAAAGGCACGATGCGTAACTTCTAGCGAGATATCGTCCTCAAATGTATAGTTTTTTAGGTATGGCTGAACATCTCCACAAATCGTTTTAATAGTCGTCAAATTTACAGATTCTAAAATCTCCAGTTTCGTATCATTGAACATGACTAATACCCCACCTTAATTTTTGACAATGGGAGAGCAAATCGAATGCTCTGCGGAATACCCGATTCATAGGTAGCACTTCTTTCTCCTTCACGTTTCTGAGCTATTCCCTCGGAATCTTTATTTTTGTAAAGGTACATGGCATAATCGACAACCACATCATCATATATCGTGGGTAGAGTATCGAGGTTACAATAACCAATGATAATGCTGTTGGCTTTCTTCAAATAGTGAGTGAGGATATCATTCCTGGAAATATCAAACGATTCGATCCCCAATAGTTGCTTTAACAATTCCAACTGCTCAATCATTTGGCTTGCTCCTTTTCAGGGCTTCTCACGTTTTTAGTGATGACTGTTTGAATAGACCCTTTAGCTTCAGCTTTTTCTAATTCAACTTTTTCATAATTAGCGTTCTTCTCTAGACGTTTTATTAATTCCACATCAGTTACGTCCCATTGAATTCCTGTTTCTATATTCTTGAACCACATATATTCCACCTCCATTAAATTGAAAAAGGGCATCCAGTTAAGGACACCCACTTGGGACTATGTATTTTTTGATTAAGACTTATTTGCAGTCAATACAGCAATGGCTTCTGGCTTGATACACTTGGCTCCAAATACTTGAAGTCCCTTTATGGCATCAGAAAACTGCTTCTCTGGACGGTACGCTTCTACCGAATCCACTTGACCAGCAAATGAGATCGCGCTCTTGTGTCCAGCAATAATTTTATATTTTACACCTGCTGTATTCGGCACATTGTTCGACTTATACACTGACATATTATCGATACTGCCGACAAATCCTGTTCTCATTACATTAGCATCCTTCGTATATCTAGGATCTTTCACCAAGAGTCCGTAAAAATATGCAGGAACAACAACAAACCGTTCTGTTTCTGGCACATCGTTTTCATCCAAGATAACTCCCAAATCCACAAGGTAATCATAGGCTGTTGCTGAAGTCGGAACAATAGGTGTTGTATCATTACCAATTGTATTTCCTGCTATTACTTCAGTATAAAATCCTGCGATATACTGATTCACCACATTGGCGAGTCCATAAGATGCTTCGACGATACCTCCACTTAACAAATCCACATTTGCTTGAGCTGCATCGACATCATCCACGGTAAAGTTATAAAACTTTGCTTGATCGATGGTCAACGTTTTTTGTGCAGAATCCAGCTCCTGCGGATTGCCGATTCCAATTGCCTTATCATACGAACCAATGGTTACTGCACCAATCGAATTAATTTTAACCGTTGAGCCTTGACCAGCGATCAAACCTTCGTAATCCGTATTGACAATATTTCCATAGACTAAATTTTTCTTGAAACTTTCATTTAAACGTGCGCTCCATATTGTAGGAATAAAATTGGTTACTGCCATGATTATTCACCTTGTCCTTTTCATTTTTTATTGTTTGTTTTGTAATACTTGCTTGACCTGATCCCAGTTCTTGTTGATTTCATCTGACGACATGCCTTTAATTGCATCCAATGTGAAAGTTTTACCTGTAGAATCAGCAGGTGGAGTATAGCCATCCCCTTTGAGACGCTGCTCGACTTGCTGTTGTACCAGTAATTGAAGTGACTGTTCAAACGCAGTCAAATTAGCTGTCGTTGTAGACTCATCTGTGCCAATAAAAAAATCCACTAACTGGAGTGGAAGTTTCTTTTCACTGGCTATTTTGATGGCTTGGCTCGTTAACCGTTCACGCTGTTTCTCCAGTTTCATATTCTCAACTTCAGCACGAAGCTTCTCCATCTCGATTTCTTTTTCATCTTTCGCTGGGAAACGCTTCTTAATTTCAGCATTCAACAATCCTTCAAGTTGATTAGTTTTCCATGTTTCCATTGATTTTGCTGACCGCTTATCCACGGTGCTATCGAACCAACTCTTGGCTTCCTTATCAGATTGAATGAATTGCTCGATACCTTCAACGTTGATGGGATTCAAACCCTGAAGATATGCTTTCACTTCCTCAGTCGTGCCATTTGCTTTGATAAATTGTTTAACCTGTTCCAAATCCATTTTCATTAATCTCCTTTAATGCCCATTCGACTTGTCTAAACCGAACACGCATTTCTATGTATTTTTGTAGTAGTTTAATGTCATGCTCAGGACAATGATGTTACGCATTAGAAATGGCAAAAACGAGGATAAGGAACAAATACCCTACCCCCTCATTTTTGCCGATTACAAACCCTTGATTCATATAGCTTTTTTAACCCTCTAAAGCGTAACATCAAGCCTGTTTTCGTCTCATCTTCCGCATTCGTAATTTTGCCTTTTCATTTTTATTCTTTTCATCGCATTTTTCGCAATAAAATTGTCGATTAGAATTTGCCTCGAAGCTAGTCCCACATTTCTTACAATTAACCTTCGGCTTCGCTATCTGTCTTTCAACATGCATATTCCGTTCCAACTTATACTCACGCTCCAACTTTTCATCAGTTGGTAGCACTCCATTTTCAAAATATCGGCAGCTTGGGAGAGGATTCCCCTGTTCAAAAAATACGCATGAACCATCCTTCCAGCAACAATAATTCGAGATGCCATGTTTGTCACCCAGATAGGAGGCACAATTATGTTTGACGAGTTGTTTGATTTTATTTTTGTTTTGCATGTGTAGAATCTCCAGTCCCATCACCTAATCGTTGCTGTTCAGCTAAATATTTATTCAATTCCAACTTCGGATTCTCCACGAATGGCAATAAAGTCAGCAACGTTTCCTTTGAGCATACGTCCTGCAACTTTACGATTACATCAGCCAATCCAACCAAATCCGTTGGTAAGTTCCGTGTAAATTTAACAGCGATATCTCGAAAGTCATATTGAACGCCTTCTTTCTTCTGAAGGTACGTGAAGAAATTCCGAAGTCGATTCTTAATCACTTTCTCCATCATCGCCTCACGAATAGCGACTCTATTTTCTAAATTTAGCAGCTTATTTCTTAACGCTAACGAGGATGTATTACTTGCCCAATTCTCATTGAAATTCACCTGATCCATCATGTCATAAATTTTATGCTCCAAATTATCCAGCTCATTTTTCACAAACGAATCATTGATCTCCTTGATCAGCCACGTTACCTTACCACCAACAGGAACCTGGATGATGCCCATTTTCTTCATTTTTAGTAAATCCTCTTCTTCTAGTTTGGCGTTCTCAATAACCAGATAAGAATTACGATGATCGGCAATTTCATTAACCAAATCTGAGTTGAGCGCATTGTACGCATCAAACAAAGAAATCACATCTTGGAAGCCGCATTTCCGCTCAGTATTAGCTGGGCAAGAAATGACAGGTACTCTTCCAAAGATGTGATCATGTTTACCGATATATTGGATTTCAGGTGATTTACTCTGTTTGCTTTGAGTGTTTTTCTTATCGCCTTTCAATTCATAATGCAGAATTTCGTTATCCGTATAAACATCTAAATAAACTTTTTCATCAAATCGTTTTGTAAACTTGTGAATGGCCAGCAGTACATTTCTATCTGCTGTTCCATCCTCCAAAACATAAGCATTAAGAGGAGTTAATACTGTTGATGCGAATTGTCCATCGGAATCTATGTAATTCAATTCATAGCTTTCACCGAAAATTTCACTTTGCTTCCGGAGATTAATATTGTGTTCCTTTTCCCAATGGCTCATGTTTAGATCAAGCTTATGTACGACTGCATCATTATCTGATTTGGAAACGTAATTTACTGGCTTACCGAGTATATAGCCTACTTCATTGTCTACAAACTTACGAGGGAAATTGAAGATTAGCTTTCGATTGCTTCGGCTTTCCTGCATGGCGTAATCCTTTAGAATACTGTGGTTGCCGTTGTAGTAATCTGAATATTTTTGCTTGGTTAATGCTGCTTGATTGAGTTCGTTTAGACATTCAAGAATAATTGATTCTGTTATTTCCATAGTTTAGCTTCCTTTCAAACGGGCTATGTTATTGTTTATTGTTACTTTGCACAATATAAAAAATGCCCTTACCAGAAGGGCAATCCCTTATTTAAACTTTGGTTTCCCGTTACTCAATCTAAATATCACCGTGTTGTATAAAACCCCAAAATGCATGTGCTCTTACCAGTCCAGATGGAGACCTACTCACTACTAATACTTTGGCCGAATTATAGTAGTTATTGGATTTCCAAATAATCTCTTAGCTTCCAGTATTGAATCAATAGAATTTCTTTTGAGTAGCATACTCCCCGTCACGATTGATCCATTTCTGTTGAGTAAATCAAACATGGGTATTTCTTGATTCTCAAGAGCATAATCAACCGCTGTCTTACCACTTGAATCCTCAAGATTCACATCACAATTTAAGTCAATAAGTGTTTTGGCAACGTGATCGAATCTATTAATTACTGCCCAAATTAAGGGTGTTTTCAGCTCATCGTCGCGTGTATCACGATCAGCACCTTTTCTAATTAAGGTTGTAATTTTTTCAATATCACTTTCCAGCCTTTTTTTCCTTATCTGTTCAGCTATTAACAATGAATTGGAACTTTTCCATTTAATATCTAATCCTAATTTTTTAACGATTGATAATACGGCATGGTTCAATAATCTCTTTCTTTCATTGCGATCATTTATTTTAGTAATCAACAATTCAAGTATTTCGTTGCTTCCTGCTAACGCTGCATAAGTTATAATGTGATACCCGTTCTCATCAGTTAAATCCGAAATTGCATGGTGTTCCAGAAGTAGTTTCACAACATTATCATCCATGATTTGTCGCATTATAGGTACTTGTCGTTTATAATAGCTTACCTTTTGATAAAATGTATTATGTTCATATATAGGTATGTTCGATTGGACATTCGGATTTGCACCATAATGTAGTAAGGTTGTAACAATATCTATATTAGATGCATATAAGAGGGCCGTACGACCTTGACCAAGCGGATCTTCATTTACTTTAGCACCTAGTTCTATAAGAAACCGCACTGCCTTTTCCGACCCACCATCAGCTGCATACATAAGGGGTGTCTTTTGGTTATATCCAGAAATAGCATGTATACTGGGTTTATTATGTTTATTATTTAACAACACTATCATACCATCTACTCTGCCGTATTGGGCGCAAACACCAAATAATTTCTGAGTTTTTACTGAAGAATATGAATAGCTGCCTAAAAAAGTAACATTTCCACGTTCTATTGATTTTTCTTCTAAATAATCCATATAATCAATTCCTCCATAGGGCTATAACTTTTACAAAAATTGGATAAATTAACACTTGGTTTTTATACCTTTAAAATAACAAACTCCGATCATAAAACTTAAGACTCTTCACTGACTGAATCAATTGTACAGCTCCATATAAACTATCAGGTGCATCATCATATTTGCAATTTCTATTATAATCCTTTATTTGGTTATTGTATCGGATATTCGCTGAGTTGAATAATATATGCCCCTTTTTCACATCAGGCTCAAGGCTAATAATCCGTTCATGCTTCTGTCCTCGGCTATTAATACTTTCAACAGGAGTAAACTTCTTAGCCTTCCATAACTCTTCCTCAAACTTTTGCTTCATGTAACTCTGAGCTTGAATCGTCTCAAAACCTATTTTATCTACAGGATATGTATTCAACTTTTCTACAGCCACTTGGAACAGATCATCTGGCAGTAGTTTATAAATATTACCGTCAATCACATATAACTGTTTCGTTTTACGATGCTGTCCTAAAATTGTGATTGCTGAATAATCATTTTTCTTGCCGGCTTTAATGGCTGGATCAATATACATGGCAATTTCCATCTCATCAAATTCAGGAAGCCTGTCCCAATACATGATATTTTGAAATATGTAATCGTCAGTTGAGCGAGGATCATTCTGAAGTTCCTTCTGAAAACTATTGATTCCCATGGCTTGTCTTTTACACATTAAATAATAGTACTCAAGATACTCCGGCCAAAGTATCTCAGTGCCTTCCAACATCTCAACTTTATGGGCAATAAAAAATGACATGGCAGTGTTTATCCTGTCTTCATCCTGCAAATTATTATATTGGATTTCCCATTCTGCCCATAAGTCATCTCTATCTGAAAAATGGACAACGGCTGCTTTACGAATGCTTCTAACTCCTGGTATCTTTCCTTTGAGTAGATCAGCCATGATATCTTCTTCATTTAAAATTGTGCCACAGATGAGAATATTCGTATCTCGCGTCCCAATTGGTAAAACGACATCGGTGAAGGTGCTTTTAATTTGCTCACGTTTAGTTTCCGACTTGGCTGTATCATCCTTAAGCAAGTCATCGAGTAAAACCAGTGTTGGTCGATGGTGCTTATAATGGATACCTCGTAAGGAACCGTCAACTCCACGAATCATGATACAGGAATCGAGTCCACTTTTACTCCTAAGCCATATTTCATTGTTGTTCCATCTGCTACCTTTACGGATGCCAAAATCTTCAATCAGCATCGTATTCGTTTCAAGCTCATCCTTGATCATATCCAAGAAGGGCAATGCAATAATTTCTGTTGCTGATATGATGAGCGTAAACTGTGATTTATCGTACAGAGTCGCATACAGTGGAAATAAAAAAGAACTGATTGTTGACTTTCCATGCTCCCTTGGGAGTCCGAAAGCCGTAATCAGTCCTGTATTGGAAAGCATATGTTTCAACTCAGCGAATAGTTCTCGATGAAATTGACCAAACTCACGATCAAAATATTTCGGGAAATAGCATAAGGCAAAATACTCGATATCCATTTCACCAATTAATTTGCGGAGTTCTGAGAATGAGAATGCTTCAATTAGCTGCTTGATTTTGGGTGGTTTAAAATGCTTCTCCATGTAATGCTTGAGTAGTTGTGTTTGGCGTTGTTGTTCTTGGTTTATTGTTTCAATTGTAGTTACTCCTTCTAGGTCACATCATTCGTTAATGCGACTAATTCATTATAAATTAACTGTGCGATTTCTTCAGAGCAATTTTCACTTCTAATCATGACCTCAGGTACAACAGTCATTATAAAATCCTCTTGTTCGATAGTTATTTCGTGCCTACTCTCAAATCTGGTTACAGTTTGTTCATTCCATTCCGAAAAAACACCAAAGCATAAGGGACTTCCATGTTTTTCCCAAAATTCATACCAAACCCCGAAATACAACAAGTCTTTCCCAGTTTTGTCCTGAAAAAATACACCGTATTCTAAGTCATTGCTTGTAATTGGTTTTGATTTAAAACTCTTACCACTGTACCCTTTCACCGCATTTACAATAGAATACAACTTGGTTAATGTACTAGGCACTTCAGTTTTGAACATACAGGATACCTCCGAATTCGTAAATGTAATCCTCTTAACCTCAAACCACATTTTTAGCAAATCATAGAAATCTTTTACTTTCTCGCTTAGAAGAAACAATTCACTTTTTTGAATAGCATGGATCAGTTCGTTCCAATATATTATTTGGATGTGAATATTGGTAACAGCGTTCTTGTTTGTAAATTCGCTCGATTTTGATGACCAAATATGTTGATATGCATAATTTGATGGTACAAGAAAAATTAAATACTTTTTCTTTTCTCCTGATTCATACAAGTGTTGTAGATATGTTACAGGTTGATTTTCTGTTAATCTCGAATCGGATGTTTTAGCCTCGATTAAAATTTCATATTCTTCATTGGATACGACAATATCTGGTCGGCAATTATTCAATTCCACTGTATATTGTGTTTCAAATTGATCGTACTCAAATCTTTCAAGCTCTTCATTGTTTAGAAATAAGCTAAGAAATAAATCTCGAAATGGTTTATACGCCATATAATTGCATAGTAATTCCGTCATACTATTTTCATTAGATACTACACCATAATATATATTTTGTATTCTTTTCAAAACATCACTTCCATTTATCAATATATTGGAAATTATATCATGTCCTTTAAACTTTCACCGTAAAATCATCACAAAAATTTCTGCATCCTCTGCTGGCGGCTCGATTTCCCCATATAGAAGTACCCCTCCCCAACAACGACAAAGAGAGTGGCTTACTCACCACTCTATATTCGCCAATGCTTCAGCCATATCCTTTTCAGTTGTCAAAGTGTATATATTAGTTGTGCTTACATGGTCATGACCCAATATTTGCTGGATTGTGGTCAATGGGGTGCTTTTAATCAGCCTATACCCTAGCGTGTGCCTTAGCATATGGGGCGTTACCTTCACTTGTACACGATCACCGTACTTGTTCAATATCAAGTTAACTGCATTCCGTTCAAATGCGCCGCGCTGTCCGATGAATAAGTATTCTGACTCGCTTTCCAGCCTAACCTCTAAGTAACGTGTGAGTGCTTTGCGTACATCCTTATTAATAGGAAGTGTTCGTTGGGCATTCCCTTTACCAAGTATCCGCAATAATCCTTTGCGTTCGCTCATGTCTATATCTTTCAGCCGGATGCCGACTAATTCGCTTACTCTGATACCTGTACCAATCAATAACTCTATCATACAAATATGCATTTTGTTGCCGTGTCGGTGAATTTCATTCCGCAGCTTCCACAAATCCGTATCCTCTAGCCCTTTATATTGCCGGACATCCTTATTCCTGACTGCTTCAATGTGTATCTCTTCCTTTATATAGCCTTGTTTGAGCATCCAGCGGCAGAATACGTTCATGCTGGCTATCTTTCGGTTTATAGTCAGTATCGCCTGATCGCTGCTTTGGAGGTACTTCTTATACTCTACACCATCCAGTTCGATCAGCTTCTCCAATCCATACTCCGTCTTACTGCGATACCAAGCGATGAAGGCTAACGTATCCCTCAAGTAGCAGGATATCGTATTCTCGCTTCTGTCCTTACTGCGTAAATGCGCCTCAAACCCCTGTAAATACGGCATATTGCCCCCACCTTTCGCTTGTGTGTCACATCATACCGTTGGTGGGGGAGACAGTCAACTCAATACATAACTTTTCTTATGCACTCAATATGGGCTATTTTGAGGCAGATTTAGGGTAAAATAAGGCGTTTATCTATCGAATAACTGACGACATAACGTTATGCATCCGACTCTTCAAAGCCATCCTCAGTATAGTTGGACTCCTCGATAGCCTCGTATTCCGCTTCTATTACATCAGCTTCGATCATATCAAGGAATAGTTGTTTCCGTTCGAGTTCAGCAGCCTTTGTATCAATTATGATCTCGCGGCGGTCATTCCATTCGTTCGGAGCGCGGTTCTTCAAGTAGAATATCATCGCTGTAGGATTAGGCGGCATATAACGGTTTACTTTTTCGATTCGAGTTTTCTTTTTTCCATTTTTATCTTCTTCGATAATTGTTTTTATTTCATCATAGGAGTAACCAGTAGCAGCTTTTAAAAGTGAAGTTTCCACGCGAGATATAATAACAGCCTTGCTCCATTTAACTAATTCAGCGAGCATCGGATGCTTATCAATATACTCATACCAAGTAGCCGGAGCTATACCGAGGTTCTTAACAATTACGCCACTGTCCACACCTTCTTGGAACCACTGTTGAATTTCAGCCAATCGTGGATATACATGCGTCTCCCATTTGGTTGGTCGTTCTAACGCTTCAGCAAATTTCGGATGCTTCCGTCTATAATCTCCAAGTGTCCAAATATGGATGTTCAGTCGCTTGGCAATCTCATCATCCGTTAATCCTTCACGTACCCATACAGGGATATCTCTGAGTCGAGGAACAACAAATTGATCATATTTTGTTAGTATCTTCGGCTTGCTCCTCTTTGGCTTTTCATCGTTCTTGCTAATAATGACCTCACCTCCAATAAAAAAAGCCCATGCAAAAAATGCATAGACGATTTTATAATTTCACATTCACTTACAAATTGTTCTGTTTCACCTAAAGTCATAATGCATGTTCAACTAACGTTCCTAATTTAGATAACTTCAAGAATAGTTTTAGCAGTTAGGTCATCGGGGTTAATTGTTTTAGATGTTATACCTATCATTACTCTAACTACGATTGTATAGTTCCCTGGTGGAATTGGATTGCCTTTATTATTTTTCAGGCTCCATTCCTCATTAAATGTAAGCTTTCCCTCTTTTAATAAATTCCTCACTATTAGAGCCGAAGTAAACGCTTTATTATTCGACCATTTAAAAACCTCTTCATTTTGCTCGTTGTAAACAAAAATATCATACTGTTGCCCTGACCCATATGAAATTGATTGCTCTTAACCTGAAACATTCTGAAGAGAAAAGGTGAGTTTTATTTTCCCATCCTCTTTTACAGACTCCAATGATGTTTTAAAAAGTCCTGATACAGATTTTAATTGTTCTTCTTTCTTTTTCTGTAATTCTTTTTCAATTTCCGGGTCGATACTCACTCCTCTTTCTACTTGCACTGGTTCCAGATTTTCCAATGTTTGATTCTCTTTATTTATGCTAGTAGAACAACCAAAAATTAATGTACTTATTATGATTCCCAATAAAACCTTCACCATAGTCCTTCACCTCATATGATTAGACGGAATCACATTAAAATAAGTTCCAGTTTTTAGCTTGTTTTATATTTTTTTATTCAGACTCCTGCCCAAGTTGAATAATGGTTTGCAATTACATTGAGCCAACTACATTGTATTTTCATATTTCCTCCCCACAACATAAAAAGGGCTATCGCTAGCCCCCAGTAACTATTCCAACTCAGCCTCATAAAACAGCTCAATATCCTCAATCACCTTTTGTATCTGCTCATTGTCATCCTTAGCTTCTTCTTCCCCAAGCACGTTTACCTTCTCGGCTTGCATCCCTTTAAGGAACCGTATAACCATATTCACCTTTACCTTGCCCATCTCCCCATCACCCTTTCGGTTTAGTCAGCACATGATACCTCTGAGCTTACCGACTCAGCAAGAACTTCTTGATAGCTTACCTTCTTACCATTCCGAATCAAATACACACCACTGTCGCTACCAACACGCTCAATATAACGATTCACAATTACATCTGCATATTTCTCATCCAACTCCATCGTATAGCAGATTCGATCCGTATCCTCACATGCGATTAGCGTACTTCCTGAACCTCCAAATGAGTCGAGGACAATATCGCCTAACTTGCTGGAATTTTTAATCGGATATGAAATTAACTGTACGGGTTTCATAGTTGGATGATGCTCATTTCTAAATGGACGATCAAATTGCCACAGTGTAGTTTGCTTCCTATCCGAGTTCCAATAGTGTCCTGCAGTCGGCTTCCACCCCACCAATACAGGTTCGTGCATCCAATGATAATCCTGCCTACCCATCACCATTGCTTGTTTAGCCCAAATACAACATTGGGATAATTTGAACCCTGATTCTTTATGAGCCTTCCTAAAGTTCAAACCTTCGCTATCAGCATGGAACACATAAATACTGGCTCCATCATCAGCCACTTCATACATCCGAGTATATGCTGCCAATAAAAACTCATAAAATTGCTCATCGTCCATCTTATCATTTTGAATTGTTAAAGCATCCTTTGTACGGCCTGTGTAATCCACATTATATGGTGGATCGGTGACAATTAACCTGGCTTTCTTCCCATCCATCAACGTTGCCATATCCTGTTCATTCGTTGCGTCACCTGCTAATAATCTGTGCTTACCAAGCAGCCATATATCACCTTTTTGTGTAATTGGATTCTCTAGCAGAGCATCATCAACATCGAATTCATCTTCATCCGGCTCATTGTCCTTATGTAATTCGTCGAACAGCTTCTCAGCTTCTGAGAAATCAAATCCAGTCAACTCAATATTGTAATCGTCCGTCTTCAACTCTTCCAATAATCCAGCCAACGCATCAAAATCCCACTCACCTGTAATTTTATTTAACGCAATGTTCAAAGCTTTCTCTTTCGTCTTATCCACATCAATCAGAACACAATCTACTTCTTCGTATCCGAGTGCCTTCAATACTTTAGCTCTCTGATGACCGCCCACAATTGTGTAATCGCTATTACAAATAATGGGTTCACAATACCCGAATTCGACTATACTATTCTTAATCTTCTCAAACTCTGGATCGCCAGCCTTCAAATCCTTCCTCGGATTATATTCAGCATGAACCAGTTGATCAATTTTCAATTTTATAAATTCCATTGTATATTCCCCTTTTCTGTATAAAGCAAAAAGAACCCTAGCCATTAGAGAGTTCCTGTAGTATTGCTATGCTATTTAAAATTTAGGCATTTTGAACCACCAATTAACTTGTTCATATTGCATCCGAAAAGTCCAATATTTTAAATTGTTGTACCATTGCATTTATTCTCAACTCCCATAGTTTTTATTGGCTGCTGATTACCCTTTACTATGTTACGAATTAAATGAACCATACGACACGGCTCCGATAATTACAGTTATAAATTGGCAATCTAAATAAACAATTATTTTTCATCACACAATTGCCTATCTACGGGCTGACAAGCCCGATCATATTAACAAATACAATTATGATTATTACTTTGAATCCGATTCAGAAAGGTATCCAGTTTATCATTTATTCATTCAATTGATTTTTGAACATTCTCCAATCCGCTCAATATTTTGAATTATATTTAATATCCTTTTATTTACAAATTATAATCCTTGTGATATATTTATGTCTGTTGGGAAGCACCCACAAAGAAGAGCCTTAGGAAAGCATCCTGAGGCTCTTTAACGTTTTATATCGATAGTTCACATGGATAATCAATTTATATAATATAAATCTAAGTGCCTGCTGCAGAAACGAAGATACCGTTTCTTTGCGCGCCCCACCAATCCAAGGAAGTTCACCTTGGAGTTGGCGTATGCGGTGTTGTGTTTAAGCTTTCAATCTATCACCACATGAATTATATCTATATAAGTTATATAGTAATATTTCGTGTGGTATTCAAACTCAATTATGAGATTATCAAAACCCTCTTTCGTTGACCAAAGTTCGTCCTATAGGCAACATCAATATTTCGTTCAATAATTATCTTATCATTTTTAATCTTTTCCCATAGCCTGTAAAAGTTTTTATGGTCATATAAGCCTTGGCATAATGCTTGTATCTCATATTCCCCACAATTCAATCCTGCTATTTTTTCAAGGATTAAGCTTGCAGCAGATTTATCTTGGCGCTTGTCCTTGTTATAACCTTTCTGTTCTCTTTTCTTTCTCTTCTTCTCCCGTACCGACTCAAATTTGCAATCCCCCTCAATGACACCATTAAGCTGCTTTAGAATCATTTTATGCACTCTATCATTATTATTTATGATGTAAACATCTGCTTTTTTATCAGCATTTTGTTTTCCTCTTCCAATTCTCTTTAAACCTTGGTAGATATTACTGACAATATCGGTTATTCGAAGTTTTTCAAGATCTTCATTTTTAGTGAAACCCATACCCTTATTTATTTTTTGTATGAACAAATCATCATTTGTTAATTGCTCGCTTGTATAAAACATGTACATAAAGGCGTAGTAAGCAAAGCTTATATTGGGTGTATGAACAATGAAGCATTTATTATAATCCTCCCAATCATTTTTACCTCTCATTGCTTGAAAATTAGACATACTGATATCTAGTTTTCCCAATTCTTTTGGATGGTCTTTTTCAAGTGCATCTATATCTTCATCACAACCAATGAGAAATATTTTATCTCCCTCAGATGTATTTTCTTTAATCAGCTTCATCACATCTTTATAAAAGTAATCATTACTATGCTTCGCATATCCTGTACTATTTTGCTTGATAAAATTGATTGTCCAGTTAGCATGATCAAATATTCGTTCGGAGTTAACCACTTCAAAAATATTGGAAGTCTCATACATATGATGAAATTTTGCAGATGCATCAAGTAAGATATTATTGTCCAGAAGGAAATAACCAATTTTATCATTGTAAGTGTGCAATGTCTTATTACAGGCGATTACTTTAGGATTATTATAATATCTTTTCAACATCTCCAATTTCCCAATGACGTGTACGTTACCAGTCGTAATCCCGAACCTATTTTTCAAATGTCTTAAATAGTTTTTTGTGAATCTAGCCTCTTTAATAAGTGATATTAACTCGTTAATACGACTCTCCACATCTTTATCTTCAAACAAGAAAAATTTCATCTCATTTTCAATGTATTTATTTTTCTCCACTTCAATATCCGCGATAATATTTTTATACATACTTCCTAAATCCAATTGAGTAACTGTATCAAATATTTTAAATTTTACAGATATTTCATTGAGTATTTTCTCCATTGTATAGATTGAATCAGAGTTCAATATTTCCATCGAGAGCAAATTTAATTCTTCATCAATAATCAGGTTTGTTCGCCCTTCAGTGTACTTCTTCCGTTTTTCACGATCCTTGCATAATTGTATATACTTAGAATGTGTGATAACAACAACACTATGATCTCGTATTTCATCCTCATTTATTTTCTTATTCTCGGAATGAATAGCCAATGCATCTGGAACACCTTTAGCGATTCTGTTCACTTCAGTAATGAATTTACAAACAACCAGAGATCGGGTAAATGGACGGTGTACTTTCATTGATTCCAACGTTTGAATTAATGTTACCGTTTTCCCTATATTTGCTTCAAATGGAAACACTTTAATTTTTCGATTTCCGTTTTCTCGAAGTAGTCTGGTGCAAGTTGTTTGGCAAGGAGAGCCAATTGTAATTTTCTATTTTGCTCATATGTTTCGATCCCCAATTATTATGAACTCCTTCCTAGCTGATTACTTTATCTTTAAAATTAGTGTAAGCTTCCATTGCTCGTCTCAACTGTGGAGAATCCTTGAAGATGAATATTTTACGGTTGGCATCCTTCAAATCCATTTTTTCACCAAGCTTATGAAACCGATTAAACATCAACCATCCTGCCATCCGAGATTGAGTAATAACAATAGTTTTATTTTCCATTTCGACCTCCAATATTAAAGTTATCAGAATGCGAAATATACAACATTCCGCATTCCGCTCTACTGCCTGACAAGGCCCAATTATATTAACCTTTAATATCAACCTGACATTTTATTGAAGCTTTACCTGTCTTCACAATTTTCTTAATGGTTATTTCCTTACCCATATAATTTTCCAGCATCGTATCGCCTTCTTTTCGTACTATACTGAGTCCTTTCGCGACTCCTAGCCAACCACGATCATCGAACAGCGTGTACGTTTGCCCCAATATTATTTTTGCCACCTCATCAGGACTCCATGGTTCCTTATCACCGCTAAGCAATGTAACTTCGTAATCGATCAGGTTTTTCAATATGGCTTCCGATTTCTTAAGATATTTATCAGGGATGCTCATGTCTTTGCCTTCTGGAAATTCAAGCTCATAGGCTTCATGTTTAGTTACAGCGGTGTAATACTCGCCTAGCCATTCAAAAGTGTTATTATCAGCAAATTCTGTTAAATGGATATATACTTTATCCCGATCTTCATAGTTAAGTTGGATATTTTGCAAAATGCCTTCGCTGGCCACAACCCAACAGAAGGAGTAATTCGTATTGTCATTTTTCGCTTTTGAATCTACATAGGTCATTCTGACGGTAGCTGAAGCTAGTAGGGAGGGACAACTACAGATTTCCTCTGCTTGCTCCTTGGTATCCCGAAACAGCTCTGCGAATTTATCATCCATTTCTTTCCTTAATCGCTTATGCCTCTCATCCGAAGAGTACCTATTTAGGCTCAGCTTTTGCTTAGTTAGAGTTCTATTCTTTTGCAGAAAAGTAGAGTAAGTGTCCTGTAAGGCGGCAATAGTTTGATCGATAATGGTCGTATCCAGGTTGGGATTCTGATAGTACTGATAAATATTTTGGAATTTATGCCTTTGGATCTTACTATCCGTTTTTTCAATCATGATTCGATTTACATACGCTTTGAACTTTTCCATCACAATAGAAAAATCATCCAAAGCAGAAGTATGTTTCTTATCCTTGTTGTACTCAACACCATCCTTAAATTTCATAAACTGTGGTTTCCATTTGCCAAATTGATACTCAATCACATCAGGGATGACTACTTTATCGAACAGACCAGACTTAGATGCATCAATACAGAGTCCCTGTAAATACTTCATGATCGCAATCGGCAGTTTATATTTCATCAAATTCCGTTCAGCATTGGCTATATTTTCGATGGTCGTATTCATATCCGTAATTTTGCCTGTTTTATCTTCGGAACGGATAATAAAGTCGATTACATTTTGTTTCGTCCATTTCTCCGATTCAGCAGTAGCTTTATCCGCATCATTGACTTGAACAGCAGAGTCAACAATATAATCGTGAAGGGTTACTTTGGATTGAAATGGAAATCGTCCTTCGAAATGTTTCTGAATATTTGCATTCAATTCTTCGAGCAGATTCTTGCCGTGCTTCTCACTTTTTTCGTTATTCAACACAAAATTATATTGTTCAAGATACTCGATTCTGGTATCTACAAAATTCCTCTCCGTTGAAAGTACGAGCAATTCATCGCCGTCTCTGTCTGCACCCCCAAGACGATCTGGCTCCGAGCCGAGGGGGAGCTGCACAATATTATTAATATGACGTATGAATTGAGAATCTTTGCCACTGTAATCTATGAAATTTGTTCTAGTAATTTCGCTGAATGACATAATCGGATTTCTAGCAAATAATTTCTCCCCCGTATTCTTTCCACCACTGTAACATTTCTTTGAATCAAGAAAGCCTTTACCCTTATAATCCCAAGTACCTTTATCCTCTGCCGCGGCGTAAGATAAGAATGCTAAGATATCTTGAGTTACATACATGTATTTGGCTTCCAGATAAAATTTCCCTAAACACATTTCATCGATTTTGTGATCAATGACATCTTTGATGGTTTGCATTACCTTGTGTTCAAAGACCATTTTTTTATTGAGATGAATCGCCTTAATCGCATCACTACAATTCTTTCCGATCCCATTATCCGAATTTTCTTTATAGACCAAGTTTAGAAATGCTTCGAGATACTGGATATCATCCCAATCGATTTCATCCTTACGATAGATGCTTAACGTTCTGTGGATCATATCGCCAAGGGTATTAGACAAACAAAAAACATCACATGGATGTAGATCGAGAGCCAACAATAATTGATACGATGATTTTCGATATTCTTCATGGATAGGTTTAGCGATATTTGAAATGCCAATAGCATCGTAACCATACTCAATAAGTTTGGATTTGTAGTCGGCAATAGAAGGGAATAGCCACTGTTTATCTTCCGAACCATCTGGCTTCAGCCCCACAACGTCTAACTTAGCTTTAAAGGTGGACTCCGTGGTCAAAATATCAATCTTGTCTGTATAATGCCATGCTCCAAATATATCTTTGATTTTTCTAATCTTTTGCTTAGAGAAATAACCTCGAAAATCGACACATGGAAAGAAGCCCTTTATGGTTGGCAACCTCAACTGATATCCAGTTATAGGAAAGCCAGTTTGTAAGAATTTCTCCATACTCTGACCAAGTTCTTTGGAAACTAAGCCCATACCATCGAACACGTTCTCCATAACTTGATAAGCTTTCACTTGAGAAAGCTGTAATCCAGTTGACCATTCGGTAATTGGGACATCTCTTCTCTCATATTGCTCCGTTTGGTCGATAGTCCATACTGGAACATGAGTACCATCTTTCTTGATTATCTTCCAATCTGGTTCGATGAGAGCTTTTAAACTTACTCGTCTTCCCTCTTTCCCCCAGAGACCGACAGTTTTGTATTTTTCTCTGTCTTCAGGTGCGATCTTAAGCTCCAGCTTATTTTCTTTGACTTTCTCTAATATTTTCTGGTTCTCCTTATTAAATTCTTTCTCTGATTGTAGATACTGTTGAAGATCAGCATATACGGATTCTTCCTCTGGAGTACGAGTGTATGGCTGAATCATCTCCACATCTTCAACGACAGGTATTTCTTTATCTGGAATGATGCAAATATTCAGTTTATTCATATCAACAGGATATAGGTATACATCTGTCGTGGTTAGCGCGTTACGAGTAAGATTTTTAGATACTGTGCATTTGGTAGGCTCTGTACCAAGGGAAACATGGCGTTTCAATTCCTCGTAATATTTATCGAGAACAAATAGTTGACGGCATTCTTTGTTTTGGCTTCCTGATAGAACATTATCCAGGAATACAAACTTATGAGTGCTAATGACTTTCCCCGATTCAGAATGATAATTGGCGTTATAACCTTCGTTCAGCAGTTTTGCTAATTTTCCATTCGTCTCACTGGATCTGCTTCGACCAGTTTCAATCGTCATAATGGGAAGGACATTCTTCTTTATTTTTACTGAAGCTCCACTTTTCGACTTCGTAAGCGAACCATCTTCATTTTTCTTATGCTCAATCTCTGCTTCATACTTACGTTTCATAATTTTTTCGTTCAGGATGTAGTACATAAGAGTTTCAGTTGCTAGTTCAGCAGAATCTAAATTATATTCCAGTGAAAGTGCCCCATCCTGCTCTTTAAGATCATCGAGATCGTATTGCCATAAGTGATACAGACGTTTAGTGATCAATTTGTTATGACCTCCAATTTATAAGTGTAAAAAAAGAATAATTTACTATACAATTTCATTTGTTACTTTCAGAAAAATATCCACCATTTTAAGCATCATTATTCCAAAACCCTTATAGAACAAGGGATTCTTGATATTTCCTACTTGTTATCTACTAATTTAATAAAAGAAAAAATATAAAATTTGATGATTTTCACTTGTGTTTTAACGCGAATCGTGATAAATTTAAAAAGTAAAAAATATTAGATTAGTGTATTTTCCTTTAAAGTATGCAATTTTCCGTTTTAAAATAGACTTTTAGATTAAATGGATGCATAAAAATACCTCCTCAAATGGAAATAGGATCATAAACGTGTAACAGTTATTGGGCATACTAATTTAATATAACATGCGGCAAACCTCAAATGATAGAGGTTTTTTTGAGTTTATAGATCATTTGGAATATACACATAGAGAAGAACCGAAGGCGATGTGCTCTCGGTTCTTTTGTTGTAAAATTATAAGTGTGATTTATATTTATTGCTTCTATTATTCAAATATTATGACGCAATATTATAACTCCAAGACAAGATTCAATAAATCCCTCACACAATCCAAAACTTGCAATTCCCCCTCAGATAGTAGCTTCCATCTATCTTCACGGAATCTTCAGTAAACTTCTCAACTTTGCCAACTGTATCTAACTCTCCACCAATCCAAACCTCAATATTCCTTTGGAAGGTTATTGAGCGTTGAAAGTCGGTATCTAGCTTGCATGTTTTTCTGATCATAATATTCCATCTTTTTGTAATTCATATAAATATTACTCAAATGGCTTACCCGTCAATTTATGAATAACTTTGCAGAACCTCTTCCATTCTTTTGGATAATCATTACTTCCTGATTTTTCGATACATATATCATCAAATTCAATATCCAGACTCCACTGCGTTCCATCAAGTGTATTAGGGTCGATATACTCATTCTTCCAGCTCAAAATACGAGATTTACTCAATGCTTCTCTAAATGTATTCATACTCTCAATATCCAACTGTAAAATTAAACCAGGTTCAAAATCATCTCCTCTTGCCTCCCAAGTTATTTTACCTCTATCAAATTCGACTTCGACTGTATAGCTAGTACCAAAATATCCCCCAACAGATGCAACTATTCGTTTAATATTTTCATATTCCGTTTTCATAAAATCTACCTCTCCAATTTAAATCAAGCCATAAATGATACTGCCGTGATCATTTAATTTTGTCCCGATAAAAATAAAAAACCGAAGGCGATAATAACCTCCAGTTCTATTTTCTAACAATATTCAGGGTAAAGCAACAATTTTCCAGTTATCATATAGATATAGGTTAGAGGGAATGTTTAAATCGATTATTCAAAATATCAATAAACTTTCTATGCATAAATGCATTATCTTCCACATTTGAGATCGTTCGATGATGCTAGACTAGATGGGAAGTTTCTCGATTTAAGATAGATAGATAGATAATGAGTTGAATCCATTCTCTTTGGTCTATTGAAGATGCTAAATTGATAATATAGGATCATACTCTAGATAGTTTAGAGATATTTCCTTGAGTATTTGTATACTTGTATATGCCGCATAATGCTGGAAATCATCTGATTTTTCATGATCAGCAAAATCACAGACTGATTTTAAAGCAAATACTTTGGGATGAGGATGAAGGCTATTTTTCATTGCATAATATAATCCATATACCTCCATATCAACACCCAACAATTTTCTGTTTTGTTTCTTTATCGACTCAATAATGGTTCCATCAGCTAATACTGCTGAACCCGAACCCACTGGACCAATATGTATTTTCAATACACTTTGAGGCTTCGGTAAAGTCCAACTGGTTCTTATTTTATCAAGGAGCACATTGTCTTTACTAATTTCATTCAATATAGCTCTAACATCATCATCAATTCTAATTTGTATTGGGTCTTGCAAGAAAGTTTGCACACCATCTATTTTTACATATTTACCGTTACCATAATCCCACGATGGATCAGGCACTAGTACATCACCTAAATCAACTTTATTATATACCCCTGCTGCAATACCTGTCATAACTAAATAATTAGGTTTAAAATGAAATTGAATCTTCATACTTAATGTTGTTGTTGCCGGCATACCCATTTGATTAGCTGCAGCTGCAATCCCTTTAATTATTCTTTCACCTTGATTAAATGAAAACTTGTAATAGTACTGATTATCATTTGGTAGTTTCAGAACTTCCCATGTCGAAGCAGTATTTTTGATGCTTTCAAGTTCCACTTTTTCTAGTGCACATATAATCGCTAGATGATATTCAAATTGATCTTTTTTTCTTTTATCCAAGCCTTCCTTATATTGAAAAATATCATTTATACTACTCGATAAACTTTTTTCCCAATTTGTAGAGGTCTCATCATATTTGATTATTTTAACTAAATTATTTTCAAATATATTTGTAGCATCCTGAAAGCTTTCGGTGTGAGCTGTTAAACAAATAATATTCGCTGGAATATTATTTCTAACATTTCCTTTAATTTCTTTCAATAGTCTTATTCCACCATCAATTATTATTTCCGAATCGAATCTATTAGGAACCTGTATATCTAATATAAAGAGATCGTATTGAATATTTCTCAGTTCTTTCTTTGCAGATATAATATCCGAAACTATCACAATATCGCATGACTTTTCAGTTTCAAAGTGTGAAATCACCGAACCAATATTTTTCATTTTTTCATGATTATCTTCCATTATCAAAATTTTTATCATCCGGAAATTTGCTCACTTTCTTTAGTATATTTATCAATATATTTAATTAGGTCCTGTTTCCAATTATCTTGTGCTGCATTGTAATATACTGTTCCCATGTAAATATTTGAAAAGCTCTCTTTTAATTCAATATTAAGCTGGCTTAAAGTTACGTTTTCTATTAATTCACCAAAATTTTCAAATTGTGTTACTACCACTGTTGGAATAAAAATATTCTTTCTATACATTTGTCTTAATATATCTTTTCCAGCAAATGGTCTTAAACGCCCACCTGTTTCTTTGTTTGAGATATCGAAAGTTGGCATACTCATGTCTAATATTAGTAACTTGTACTTCTGTCTGTTACCTAATATTTCTTTTAAACCACTTTGAAATGAATTGCGTCTTGTTATTGTAATAGATGGGTAAACATTATTTAATTCATCTACTATTTGTTTGATTTTATTTTGATCATCTTCAATCATTAATATATTCAACAGAGTAATTCCTTTCCGTTCATTTTAATTATCACCTTATATGATTTACTCTCTACTTCTATGTTGATAGTATGTTTACAACCCAAGTCTACAGAAAGGATTTTGATAATTTTTAATAATCCGGAACCACCTTCAGTATTTACTTTATCAAATTCATTTTCAATGTTTAATTTTTCTACACGTTTAGCTGAACTGCTTACCAATTCATCGTAATCTTTACCTATTATATTTATTTCGTTTTTCACTTCTATCACAAGAAACCCATCTCTATTCAAAAATATAATATTGCATTTTGTAACATCTAGGTTGCTATGTTCAATTACATTAGCAATTAAAATATAAAATATCTGAGTCATGCTTCCTAAAGTTTGTCCCTTTAATCTTAAAGATTCATCAATATCATATATGGGTATCAAGTTAACATTTTTGGGTCTTAACATTTCTATTGCTACCTTGCAAGGGGTAGCTAAAAAATAATCAGAGTATTTTGCTGTTAGATCCCGTGTAAACCAATTTGTTAATTTATCTAATTCTCTTTGAATACTTATTCTTGCCGAATATATATATGAATTCAGTTCCGTCAAATCTAAATCAAGCATTTTAATGTTTTTTTCTAAATTGACTAACTCGTAATCAAACAATCTTTTTAATTCAAATGTGATTTTTGATCGTATTCCCGCTAAATTCATATCAGTTTTTTGCCATAAATACGAAAAAACTATATCTATGAATTCTTCGTAAGGTGTCTCATCATTTATTTTATGTTTAAGCTCTAGTAGTTCACGTTCAAGATTATAGATTGAATAGTCAAATAGCCCTAGAGGATTTTTGTTATCCTCTATATTAATTCGTATCCATTGGTTTTTAATCATATCTATTAAAACATCAATTTGCTCCGAAAACTCAGCAAGAAAACTCAAGAGTTTTTCTACATCAGCTTTATCCTCATATTTATTTTTCCAAAAAACATTTTCATGATAGTTATTATAATCTCTTTTGGTAATTAACTTATTTACCTCTAAAGGACTTCTAAGTTGTCCTGTTATAGTCCCATGCCTTATACCTAGACTTAAATATCCATCCAATCCATATTGATTACTGGAAACAAAAAAGTTTCTTATCTCTAAAATCATACTATTTAATAAGTTTTCTTTTTCATTAATCGGTAATCTAATTTTAATTAATTCTCCGTTTTCTGTATTGAAAGTTATATATTCATTGAAAGAAAATAAAGTATTAAAACTTTCCATATTTTTATAACGGATAAAACTTTCTTTAATATTTTTTTCAATTGTTTTTTTTATACCATCTACGTCAACATAAATTTTACTCATTTCAATATTTTGCATATTTTCTATGATCATAAGTCTTTCAGAAATATTTTCAATTTCGATTAAATATAACTTTTTATTAGATGAATCAATTTCACAGAGAATATTGTATATTTCAATTCTTTCTTTCTCAATTTCTTTAGTACTATTAAAAACAACGTGGTTATCCATTATATTAAATACGCATATAAATCTTAAAAAATATATTAAAATTTCTTTATCGATTTCAGATATATGCTCCATTATTTTCGAAGGTTTATCTATTCCTATTGCATCTAAAAAATCTTCATAAGCTTCAAACTTAAGTGTTTCTTTATCAAAATTAATATATTTAGTACATATATCATAAAGTATTGATAAGGTGATTTTATTAGTTCCTTCTACAGTTTTTCCATTTTCAATTCTGTCAAGAATTTGAATAATGGGCATTCTTACATACATATTAACATTATGGAAATATGTTCTAATCATTAATTTCAAACATTCGTCAATATTATTTAATTCTAATAAACATACTAATAAACCAATTGTCGAATCTTGTTTTGTAATTCTGTCACTACTATCTATCATTTCTGTGTATAATTTTTTTGCATTTAAATAATCATTTTTACTAGTTAATATTCTAGATAAATACATATTTTTTCTTTCATTTGGAATATCTACAGATTTAAGTAGAGGTATATCATTCAATATAAGCGATTCATACAGACGAATGCACTGACGTTCACTATACATTTTTTTTAGTTTTTCTAAATTATTCATTCCTTTGCCTTCATCAATTATATGTAAACTAACCAAAGGGTTTTCGGGTTGTAAGTTTAGAACTCCAAATAAAATACTTCTAGATTTCTGAATATCAAATTCCACACTAGAATATTCTTTTACGACAATAGCATTGATTTTAGCAGCCCATTTATGATGTGAAAACATATCTATTATTTTAGACAGTTTTAAAAAAGAGTCATTAGCTTTATTATTTTTCAAAATAATGTTTAATAAATAACCAGTTATTACTTGAATTAGATTGATGGGTTCTAAATTTATTTCATTCTTTACTCTAATCTTACTTTTAATATTAATTTCATACATCTCTATTAATGTAGGGTCATCTTTTATTATTCTTTCGGATAATTCTGCCGACTTCAAATAATTCCCATTAGTATATTGATCAAGAGCATCATAATATAAATCTGTATTTTTATTATAAACATAATCAATTTCCCCACCCAAAATAACTAGCAATGTTTTTAAATTTTCATCTTCGATGACTGGAATCAATCTACCAAGTAGAAATATTAAGTTGGAAGTTGTCTCGGGAGTTATTTCATTATTTGTTTTGCTAGCAATAATAATTTCAATAACTTTCATAAAAGTTAGATATCGATCAATCATTGACATAGAAAACTCTCTTGCCATAACTTGGATTAAATCTAAATCAGGATTACTATCAATACCACTTAATTTAAATGGTATATAGCTCGCTAAAATATTCAGTCCAGATTCTTTTAAGTCAATAATAAGTTCATTTATTTTATGTTTGTATTTTATAGAACTCGTATTTAAATCAGCTCTACTACTAATGTAAAATGTTAAAAATTTTACAACTGGATCCTCATCTCTTTTATTAAACAAAGATTTAGTATATTTATTTTTAAGTTCGACTCCTTTATCACTCTGTATCAGAGAAATTTGGCTTTCAATCAACCATATTGAATAACCAAATTTTTCAAAAATCTGTTTTAATATACTATAACATTCTTGATATTCTGATTTTAATATGCAATATTCATAATTCTTCTTCAAAATTAGAAAATCATTTATTTCCTTTGCATAGTATTTAATATTCAATGAATACCATGTTAATTCTTTAATAATATTCTTTGTTTGTATCGAATCTGGACCAGTGCCCAATTCAGACAAATTTCTGGGAAATGGTATACCACAAATTTGTTTTTTATAACCTAAGCTAATAAACTTTTTCATATAGTCTTCTATTGACTGATAGGTGTGTTCATTTTTTAACTTATACAAAATTGAAGATGAATTTTTTCTATGAAAACCATCGAGTAAAGAAGAACCTCTGTTTCTAAGCTTATTTATCTTCACAATTTATCCCTCGCTATTTTGAAATATGTTTTATATGTGAATCAATTTCATAAAGATTAATACTTGAAGCCATATGGACAGAATAATGAAGTTGAGTGTTTTAAAAATTAAGAGACTTTCTTGGCAGAACGTTCCAGGGTTTGGTTCCATCGATCCACGGTTAGTTTGCTAGCGGTATAAGTTAAGCAGGAAAAATAAAAGTCCACTTGTGCCTTCGTGCCACGGTGCCTCATGTTGTTCAGTTGAAAGTACTCCTTGAGATAGGCATGGACGCGTTCAACGGCTGTCCGCTTTTTGTAAAGATCGTAATAACCATCGCTTCCCCTTGCCGGAACCGTGTACTTTCGGGGGTCTGAATCCCTTTTAATTTTAAAAACTTTCTGGCAAGTCCCATCGTTAAACGGGCAACTCGTACATTCTTTAGGCTGCGTGTACTTCAGCGTGTTGTACTTGGCATCACAGCTATCGTATCGGTAGCTGTTGCCCTCTTTGCAAACGGGACGGAAGTACTTGTCTTTGCCTTCAACAAGCGATTCTTTCCTGCGGTTGTAGTCGATAAGCGCCTGGGCTCCCATGCCCTCGACTTGCTTGTAGATCGGTGCCAAGTCATAGCCGGCGTCTGCCAAAACTTGCTTCACCTCCAGCTCCGGATGGTGTTCAGCTAACATTTTTAACAAGGGGATCGCCATTTTTCCGTCGTTGATCGAACCCGAAGACAGCAAAGCGGTAAGGATGTACTGGCTTTTGCAATCCACTAGAAGATGGGCTTTAAAGCCATACCAAAATACGTTTTTGCCTGCTGAATTTTTCTTGACTCCCCATTCCGGTGCGAGGGGAATCTGGCCACGGAGTTGAGTGAAGGTACACGGAAGCTGTTCTTCTACTTTCTTTTCGAAAAGTGGCCGGTTGGCCTCGATTTCCAGCTGTTCTTGCAGCCATTTCTCCCGTTCCGCTTTGGATTTACGGCCACGCTTCTTTTTCGGGATTTCCGTTGGCAGTTCTTCCACATCCACCTTCTTTTTCTCGGGCTGGCGGTCTCGGGACTCGACATGGGTGGCATCCATCGCTACAGTGGATGCATCCAGAAATCCCTCTTGGAAAGCGAGGCGGACCAGCGCCTCCTGCGTTTGTTCAAATACGGCAGAGCCTTGCAGCTTTTGGATCAGGCGGCTATACGTAGCCTCACTTGGGATGCGGTCGGATCCGGTAAATCCACAATTGAGATTAAATTCGACGCTTTGTTTTAACCGTTTCCGTAAATCCTTGATGGTAGGAATCCGCTCGATCACCCGGATAAACAAAGACCGGAGCATGGCTGTGTAGTTCAGTTGAGTAGGTGCTCCTAAAACAAACTTTTTGGATACGACCTTCAAAAAAGGACGGATATCCAACGTGTTGAAAAAGAACCCGTAGGTATCTTGGGGAGACAAATTCAATAAATCTTCTAACGTAAACAAGCTTTCCTGGTGTACACTAGACATAGGGAGTCCAACCTTTCTCTGTGTGAAGTAGGGGTACTTAACACTTCGAGATTTGGGGAGGTACTCCTTTTTCCTTGCCTTAAAGACTTAAACCCAGCAAGGGTTTGGACTTATGAAATTCATTCATGTATAAAATCAAAGCAACTCATTAAATTTCTTTATGTCTTTCCTCGAGTAGATTTCAACAATTAATTTTTCCATTAATCTAAACAGTTCTGACCATTGTACTCTTATTTTTAGGAAAGAATCAGAATCAAATCTATAAATTTGAGGGTCAGTTATTTCAATATTCCTTGTGTGGAAGTTATACATAATTATCCCTTCTTTGATAGACTCATAAATTTACACAAGATAAATATTTTTCGCTACTATAAAACTTACGCCAGATACACATTCTCATTGTGCCATCTCAAAAACTGTGTGGATGGTCTTTCATTCTGCTGTTCAGGAATCTCGGCTAGTCTCTTTCCATGAAATGCATAGTACTCTTTACCGTTTCCATAATCCTCTTTAAGTCTGTTGCTAACTTCAATTTGGAGTTCTTCATTAATTGTGATATAGCCTCGATCAAATAACGTATGCATATCTTTCCTCAACAGCAAGCCATTACTGGTCAAATGAGGTCCATTTTGAGAATATGGTTTGATATGTGCAGCCTCCAAAACTGGCAACGTTTTTTCTCCTGTTATTGCACAGCGGCGATGATAAGCTTCGGTCACGATAACCTTGAATGTGCCTTGACCTATTCTCGGATAAACAGTTTGTCCCGAGCCATAACGGTTGGACTCATTGATTTCCATTACGTATTCAGAATCCCAGTATGACAATGGATCAAGTTTTTCTTGAACTTTTCCATATAGAGCAAGCCCGATTTCTGTATCCGTGGAATACGTTTTACCTTGTACAATATTGGGCTTCCAATCTTCCGGCACAGGAATCCAATCACGTTTTTCGAAGAAAAAAGGCAATGCAAGGATGATGCAGCCGATGGTTGGATCAGGCTCCGAGCGAAAGTCACTTTTCCGGTATTTATGGATGCCATTCCTAAAACTTATATAATCAGTCATCCCATTTTTAATGCCGAAAGCTTCCCACGCCAAAGACACTGGCAGGAAGGAATGCCGAACAAAAAAACCACCACCGACTATAAAGTTATGTGGACTATGCAGTTTGAATAGGAACATATCATTCTTCTGTATGGCTTTAAACGTTTGCTTGCCACCTGGTTGCCAGAAGTTCACTTCATCTGGCTGTATATTTGACAGGTGTTGAAACCAATTCTGGTCTGTAACTCCGATAAAGAATTTCAAGCTCATCACTCCGATAATCCTATCATTTATAGTCCTTTAGACTTATTCCACAATCTAACTGAAAATTCCTTTATTCGACATTTTATTTCCATAGTTATACAAGACTAGCTTGCATTAATCTGTCAGCAAGTGGATGTTCGAATAAATCTTTCTATCACTTTCGTTTAATTTTTTCCACATGTTCAGCCCTTAATGCAGGGTCAGTAATGTTTGCTTTTTTTATCATGTTAAATAGATTCATTACGTCAGAATCTTGTAGTATTGATTTTTTTAATACAGCTTTCATTCTTAATATTTTTCTACTAATGAATTCTGAGAGCTCCACATCGTAAACAATTAGTTCATTTGACTCTATATTTCTCAAACTAGGGTCTATACTGAATCTACACCGCATTGTAAATGAGATCATTGATACGAATATCAAATCGGGATTTCCTTTTATCGTCGATTCCAGTGCTTTGATGTGTCCATAATTTTGTTTTAGTGGATTGTACATTTTGAATCGATTATTAACTGTCCAGTATGTATCGTCTCTCAGACCTTTTATTTCACCGTTATAATTTTTGGTTTCAATGACGAATAAACCAAAAGGAGAAATAACTACATGATCAATTTGAGAAAAACCAGTACGTGATTTCGAATTTCTAACCATCAGATCGCTTAAATATTTACAATCTTTAGGGAGTTGGTCAAGTTGGATATTAATTTTGTATTCGCCTAATTCACCAATTCGTGTCGATTCGACTTTTTTACGTGGCTTGGATGATTTTGAGGGTATTGAAATAGGGGCAATTGAGGATTTTTTAAACATCGCAAGTATTTTTTTGAACATCGTAAGCCTCCAGCGAATCATTGATTGATGAAGACTTATTCCACAATCCAACTGGAAATTCCTTTATTCGACATATTATTTCCAGTAGGATATATTGAATAAACACACTTGATACAGCCCCAACTTGTCCGATGATGGACTGGGAGACCCGTTCACCCCAAGCCGCAGGTATGAACGAGAACTGGAGGCTCGCCGGAGACTTCGGTGCAGTCGACAGTATCGTACTTGCCAAAAATGGTGGGCTGGAACTTATGAATTGTGATGATTATTTCAAATTAACATAGCCAAAGTGATATTGGCTGTTATTAATAACTTGTTGCAAATCCATTCCTGATGAAGTAATTTGGAAAAGTTGAGCCTTAAGAGTAGATTCAGGTTGTAAATCTTCAATTTTAATCCAAATACGTGCTGATTCACCATGCCATGCTGCAGGGTAGTCGTCGTTTGATAAACTTTTAGGCTCTGTGAACGACTTAATTTCCAAAACATTGGCTTTATATGCAATGTCATTGTTACCGCCAGCAGTTCTTCCGATAGCAAAGATAATAGTCACTTTTTCGCCGCGGTTAATTGCTTTGTTATACGCCGCTACACGTTTTGGTGACATACCGTAATAGAGAGCTTGCGTTGAAAACCATGTAAATCCTCTCACGGCTTGGTCTGCGATGTATAGCTGCATGGTTTCGTGACCGTTATATTCGTTGCCTTGATTATCACGCGAGGTTGCGAGTTTCATAAAGATGAAACTAACATCAGAAAGATTTACTTCGTCTGAATCACGGTCAGATAACATCTGCCTTACGGATTCGATGTTTAAATATTTCCTTTTTAGTTCCATATAGAGTTCCTCGTCTTTGGCAATCATGTACATCTCCAGCATATCATTAAGTGCAACGGTTTTCGTTAGCCCTCGTTGCAAAACAAATTCATCGAACATCTGCTGGACTGTTTCGTGGGCGTTTATGGTCATGTAATTTTTTCGTGGCATAATATTTTCCTCTTCTCATCATAATTTGTACTACTGTTCCGGTAGAGTATTTAGATTGTACTACCTTCCCGATAGAATATCAAGAGAGGAAGTAAAAATGGTGGTTTTTATTCAGACAACAATTAGATTTGAGAAAATGGATATAGAGTAAATTCATATAAATTTATTGCCATAAACGTTAAAAAAGCCACATCTGATTAGACGTGGCAGTTTACGCTTATTTAATTATAACGAAATGCAGCCTTTTCGCGTTTAGGGGGTGCAACCGCAAACAAACGGCTATTAAGTTAGTCATCGTTGGGCAGATACCAGCCGTGTTCACGATGTCTTGTTTCTGCGTTCGGATGCTCCTTTTCGTATTTTTCATTCGACCGTCTAACCATTTCGTCGTTTAATCTTTCCATTTCATAGGTTCTGTCGCCGCCACCATCTTTCAGCAATACTAACCTTCTTGTTTCATACTCATCTGCAAGTTCTTCATCCGACGCTGTGTCAAGCAAGTTTTCGAAACTGCTTTTGAAGAGGTTACCAAATAATCCCATAATATTCTCCTCCATACAGATTTATTTGAGGTGATTGCGGCGACAACTAAATCATGATGCGACACGTTATAGCTTGAATTGGACAAGACGAGGACAAATCGCTGTATGGAAACGGAATGAGCAAAATATCTCCTTGCCTACACATCGTTCCATACCTCGTCATCAACTGGATTATTCCAAAAGTCCATACTCGTCATGCTTGCTTGTTCGAGATTCTTTAATGTTTCGCGTTCGCGTTTCATGTTCAAGTATCCAATGAAGTCAAGCACGTCTACTGCATCTTGTTCAGGAATTCGATCAATCATTCGCTTTAATTCATCTCTGTTCACGTTCATCCGCAGCACCACCTTTTCGTTCTGAAACCATTATACCATAGTTAGGATTATCTCATCATTCTATGACCATTCAATCCTCCCGATATATCCTTACCACGCACTCCACATGTGTTGTATGCGGGAATATACTTAGTTGGAATTTTGGGATATAGTTTTTAATTTATAATGGTTTTCTCAGCTTTCTTAGCGTTCTTTGTTCAAAATAGATGAATTAGAACAAGGAGTGCAAGCCATTTCAGATTTGTTTACAACTGTAAATTTCATTAAACAACTTTATTTCAGATTAAACAACCTTATTTCAGCTAGCCACTGTCCCTTCCGTAATAGGTGGCTGGGGTGCTTGTTGGGGTTTCGCCGCTCCACTTCCTTTGCTTCAACCAATGCGGCTAATGCCGTGTGACGCAACCAATAGCCTTTGGGCTACCGTAGTCTGTGCGGTGTAAATCGGGGTCCAATTGTGTTTTGCACCGTCGCGGCAACGTTCCGGCACTCTTTGCGGCGATTTCGCCGATCAGTTCTATGCGGACTGGCATGACGAGCTTTCATGTTTTTATTGCGTGAAAAGTGGTCGGCAACTAGCAGAGCTGTCTCGGACGCGGACTCTATACACTGGAACCCATTAAGTCGCGCTGCCCGTTGAAAATGTTTGCAAGGTCGCTTGGCAAACAAGCCGTCTAACAGAAGTCGGCTGGAAGTGCTTGCAATGCTAGGCGAGTACAAACGGGCGTTTGTGTCCTCAAGCCTTGTGGAATACACGACTATAGCCCCCACTGTTGGGCGGTCGTGTAGGCTGTACACTTTTGTGGGTACTTTGGTGCACTCCACGCTGTTAGCCTAGCTTTCACACGTTAATTCCAGCGGGCCAAAGCAAACGACAGCGCTTCGACCAGTGGACGGTCACCACTGGACTGTAAAAGCATGAACGTTTGTTTGTATTCCTTGGCATAGCTAAAAGGGAACCACGAAAGGTTCCCTCTTTTTATCTAGGTTGAATCATTATTTAGAAAGTAAACAGGTAGACAGAGTCAACTGTCAGGATGCCACAAGTTGTAGATCAACATCTGGTTTGCTCAAGTCATTTTTACCATTTCTAAACTTTGCTGACTTTTTTGCTGAATAATTTGGAATTCGCTTTATTATATAAACTTATAATAACCTTTACGTCGTCCAGAACAATTTCAACATCCGGATAATAATCGTCATTATGAAGATATTCCAAGTGTTTTTTGGAATCCTCTATAATAGTATCAATGCTTTGGCGTATATCCTTGTTTTGTTTGATAAAACCTTCTGAATACACTAAGGTTGGAAAGTTATTAACGACAATTAGCAAACCATCTTTCAGTAAACTATGACAGTCATCGAATAGCGGATATTCATCTAGCAGTAACTCGTCATATTGTGTTTTGTAATCTTTAAGTAGCTGATGAACCTGTTGGTAAAAAGCACGTTCACTTTCATTTGATACCTTATTTCTATCAAACAATGTAAGAACTGTATCAAATATATCTTTCAGCATAATACAACCACCCTTATTTCCTAGTATTACTATATATAGTATTATATGTTGCTAAATAAATCATCTATTATTTTTGAGGCATACACACCACTAAACAACGACAGCAGCAATCGCACCAATTCAAACTGTGTAGTCAATCGAGTAGGAGGGGACTAGCCGTCCCCTCCTACTCGATCTTAATATCTTATGTGGATGGAAATATCTTTGTACAATTTAGTGGATGGTTCTACGGAAAGAGAGTATTTCCCTGCAATTAGTGTACTATTTTGACGAGTCTTAATGGCACCATTTAGTGTGTCAGCAAAAGAGTCATCGACTGGAATGCCGGCAGCTTGCATGACTTTAACCATCAATTCAAGTGTTGCTGTATCTTTTCCAGTACCTGTCGAAATCATTTCAACCCCTATCATTTTTGGATTGGATTCCAATTTAACTAATCCAATCTTTTTATCCACCGACAATACGACGACTGCATCCTTTTCAACCCGTACAGTTAGACCGTTATCTTCTGCAACTTTGGTTACAGCATCCTTGATTTCAGCAATACGTGGTAACAAGTCTGTAGTTGGCAGACTAGGCAGTGCAGTTGTAGGAGTAGGTGCTGTAGGTCTAGGTTTAATGCTACTTAAGCCTTTGTCTTTCAAGTTCTTAACAAATGGATTGCTTCGGCACGAGTCAAGCTGTCTGCACCTTTGTAGCCTTCGATAGTAGCGGAATCTTTACCTGAAGAATATCCTTTAGCCAACAAGTACTGGATGGCATCTCCACTTGTAAAATTGTAACCTACAGAACCGACAATGATTTCAGCAACCTTTTGACGATTAATCGCTTCGTTACGAATCGCGGCATCAGCAAAGCCGTTCATGGGGTAGTTTTGCTGTTTAGCGAAATCGTAAATAGCGTCTGCCCAGTGGTTCATTTTGTTGTTAGGAACGGGCTTAATACCATACGCTTTGGAAAACATGCCGAGGAACTCAGCTTCAGTAATTTGTTTGTCGGGAAGGAAAGAACCATCTGGGTAACCGTCGACCACTTCATTTTCTTGGGCCCACTTAATTGTGCTTTCTGCCCAGTGATTGCTGGTGTCCGTCAATGGGACTGCTGCCGCGTACATCAGTATGATGGTAGACAGCATGGTGCAAGTAACAACTACACTTGCAAACCATTTTGTAGATTTCTTCAAGCGTCTTCCTCCTCGTAGTCGTACTAATGATAACCCTATGTATAGTAAAATTTACCTATGAAATATTATCCTGTTTTCGAGGCATTATTACCTGAGCAACTGTACAACGCTGTGCTGGTAAGGGGATTATTCACTATGAATTCGACATACCCCATTGGCAGTGTAGCCGTAAGCAGTGCCAGTGTGAGATAGGTTATTTTGAAGAATATAGGCTTGCCTCCTTTTTCAAAACAGTTTAGCGCGGAGAAAGGCGTTGTGTCAGTGTAATTTCACGTGGTTTAACAGCGTTTAACCATGCTTCGGGCTTAGCGTCCGGTGAGACTCAGCGGCTTAGGGTGGTGTACGCCATGGGCTGGATGTTTGAGGTCGGGGAAGGTACAGCGCACGTTTTGGCGCGTGTGGCTCAGCGTTTGGAAGCAGAGGAAGCCTACACAGGAACAGCAGTAGTGGTGCGGCAGGGTGCAGTCGGCGGGCAGTGGAAGATTCTGTGTATACACGTTTCACGTGCCATGTAGCGTTGCGCTTGGTTTTGCTTGGAAGGGTACCCAAGTCCTACAAAGCGAGAGGGCGTCTTGTCGGTAAGGTTGCAGAGGTATACGGTTGATTTTGATCAGTTGGTTCCAGTTGGCGTTTGAATTGGCGTGTCGTCCCTTGGTGCTAACCTTCTCACGGCGCAGGCCAATGCACCGGCACGTGTTGCCCATTTGGTCAGAGAGCGCGGCTGGGGGCTGTAGCGGCAGTTTGGGGGTGTACAGATGGTTGGGCGGCGCAAGGTTTACTGGCGGCATTGCACAACGGGTCGGCAGTAGGGTTGGATGCCACCAGTGCCACTGTTGTGGTACTTAGTGCCACCCCTACCGCAACGCCGCGGCGTTCTTGTCCGCAAGGGCGAGCTGGGGTTCGGGTCTCTCCGGAACTGCCACCCCGGTGAGTGCGGTGGCAGTTCGTTATGAGTTCTGGTATAACATTTCCCGTCCATGATCTATCCACCAATTACAAAGCGTTTTTTAATGCATCAAAATGACGAATCAACCACTCGAAGTGTTGCTCGTATAATTCCGTATTGTGTATATCCGCCTCAATAGAATATAGAATTCGTTTTGCGGTACTTTTGTCTCGGCTGGTATACCACTCGAGAGAGAACCCACAGGTGTTTTCAATTTCTTCTTTATTTGATTCGAGCCGAGCAAAATCCTCTGGGCGATAAACGTAAATCCCAATACGCAGAATTTTCTTTCTAACAAGCTGAAAAAACAAGTGGTAGTCTCGGCTATCAACCGTTACGTCATACCAGTCGACATAGGATGGCTTCCGGGAAGCAATATCCTCTTCACGCCCATGATCACGGCAATACTGAACAAAGCGTGTCCAAAAATCTTTCCGAAGATAATGCCTTTCGGACAATTCCTTTGAAGTCGCTGCTGTGGTCTCTGTTAGCTCGGTAACCCCTGGAACGGGCAATTCGGGAGTGTCCAAGCGTTTATCCTTGACAAAGGATATATGAAGCAAGTCCATCATCTGTTTGTCCTCAAATTTAATGCACCAGCGTAACTCCAAAAAACGTAGCAGAGCAAGACCGCGGTTCAAAATATTCTCAGCTGTCCAATTCTGCTTTTTCGCTACTTCTATTTCCGAATGAGAGCCATTTTCGTAGCCTCTGCGCCCTGCCGCAGAGGAGCTTTTTTTATCTGGAAAACTGTCGTTTTGCAAACTGGAATTAATGCTTTGCGCCAGAGGAAGTAGATTTCCTAGCGATACGGACAGCAGTTTTATTTCGTTGTCCGTGTATTGCCGGAACTGGTTGCGCCAATACCATTTCGTAGGCGTCTGAGGCAAAATATGCTCTATTGTTATTTTGTCTTTATCAACCTTTGTAAAGAGATTCCAGTCAACCTTTTGCAGGTTGTTCTGCGTGGCTTTGTCGTACTCATATTCATAAAGAAAATAGCGCAAATCACGCCAGCCATAAAAGCCCTCGCCTGAAACAAACCGCCGATCCGTGCGTGCAATAAAATTAGTGATGATTGATGACATGTCTTTATCAACAGTATTATTGATATCCTGGGTAACCTCAGCAAGGGAAGTAATCCCACTTAAAACTTCTCTTGATTTGTTATAGTAGTCACTGCTTTTATAACTTGCCTGAAACCCGCCCATTCTGAACGCTAGAAATATATACCGTTCTATAGTTTGAAAAAGGCTTATACGGTCTGCTGCAGATGTGCTTTCCATTGAAGCGAGCGTGACGGCAACAAGTGGACGGAAATATCCAATTCCAATTCGATTGAGTTTATCAATCCACACTTTTTCTCCGTCGGTTAATGTGGTGCTGTCATTTGGAAAGAAGCTGTAATACCAATGTTCTGCCAGAGTCTTGAGGCTGTTAACATAATCGCTAATCTCTTTTGGCGCAAGACGACTGACTATAATTACTTCTGGCTCAGTCGTCTGGACTACTTCTTCATCTTCATGCTCCTGCTCAAAACCGGGTAATGGTTCGTCTATCTCCTCAGCCAGAGTCATGGTTTGCTTTTCGAAGATGTTTTTTGCTGAGAACTTACTAAGCAAAAATCGAATGTAGTCATCACCTTTTTTACGTGAATATTGGAAATATGTAATCCAGTGAGCGCGCAGAAAATCATCATCGGACAAAGGAGCATTTTGATTGCGACCAAGTTGATAGTAAATTCTTTCCACGAATCGTTGATATTTTTCCGCAACTGCTCTTTGTCAGTATTGTCAAGCTGATGATCTTCGAAAAGCGTTGTAAGATAAATCAACCGGTTTTTGAGTAGTTCTAGGTTTGTCAGTTTTTTGCCACGATTATTCATGGTTTCAAATGCCACAAATACATCATAATCATCTTCGATTTCGTGGATATTGAACATAAGCCTTAATGTAAGTTTTTTGTAAACACGTTCAATACCCCTAAACCCTTCACTGATATATAGCTGCTGTAGGTTTTCGGAAAAGAAGGTTTTTGCGTATTTCAGATTCTTTGTATAATAAGTTTCAAACACATAACCGCCAAAAGGTTCCTCAAACACTTTATATTTCAAGTAATCCGCGCTCGGATTATCGGTTTCATATCCGAACAAATAGGTAGTGACGAGATTCTGCGGCGGACGTTTTCTAAGGACATATTTAGCCTTTATATCTTTTAAGGACTCGTAGCCGATAAATATTTCCTCATCTGTTTTTTTGGCGTTTTCCGGAAGCCTTTGAACGAATGTTACAAGCTCATTCATAAGAATAGAAAATGTGGTCAATCGTTGTTGCCCGTCCACAACATGAAAAGCTGTAAAGCCAATGTCTAAAAGCCATGCATCATCTTTCCATGTTCGCGTTTCCATTTGGCTGACAGCCTTCAAAGAGAGCAAACCGGTATAGTGGTACCTATCCTCATGTAGATTCATCAAATCATCCCAAAAATCAACAAGCTGCTCATGCTTCCATGCATAACCGCGCTGGTAATCAGGTATACGAAAAAGTTTATTTTGAAACAGCACAGAAAGCGGCTGTAATTCGTTAGCCATTACTGTAAACCCCCTACCCAAATTCTGTTAACCGCGCTAATAATCTTTTCCAATACGACGGATATTTTCTTCAATGATTTTTTCAAATCGAAGTAAAGCTTTTGCATTTTCACTTAATCTCCGTGACAATTTTGTTGTAGTCGTTTGTATTGAACAGCAATGTAGCATAGTTTTTGAAATTCGACATATTCCATACATTTCCTGCTTTATTTGGTATTTGAATCTACAACTCTATTCCTCTACGCCATAAGATTCACAAATAAATAGGGCGTGCTTTTATGCACAGCCCATACAATATTCCTTCAATGTTTTTACTTGTAACAAACCGTCAACTCAATCCGTTTATCCTCCCGTATAACCTATGCCTTGACCCATTCCATACTTTTCTCATTCCATTTGTAAAACAATTCAGAAAGCGGCGAATTTAACTCGCTTTCTAAAACAACTCTAACTTTAAAATCTACCAGCAGTTCCTCAATCGGCTTCAGCCAATTTATATTCTCAGTGAGAACAATGATTCGCCGCTGCTGATTTGGCTTCCTAAATCGCCATTCTTGCTGGATTTCCCGTGTGTTTTCTTTGACGACCAAGATATCAATAGGCTCCGCCATCTCTATGGTGCCAACAAAAGGTTGGCCAGAACAATAGATGGCAGGCTTATTTGAAATAAACTTGCTAAATAATTTAAAAAAAGCAAATCGCTGCAACACTTCAGCCGTTTTATAGTCCATCCAGTAGTTGACTTCATCAACCATATCGAAATATTTCAAGCTGGATAACCCCAATGTGTAAAAATACCAGGTTTGCCTGGCAGCCCCCCCTGATTCGGCTTTGCCGATTTGAATAATCGGATGCTCCAACACCTTTTTATCCCGTATGAGTTGATTTATCATCCCCTTATCGCCTTTTAGAAAAATCTTTCTATATTGAGCACTTCCAATAAACCTCATATCTCGTAATGGTTTAAGGACTTCAAGCTCTTTTTTTGAGAATTTCACTTTCAAGCTGCTGGCTATTTCACTTGACTCGATCACCTTATATTGAGTTTCCCATTTATAATTTTCTGTTGAGAACGGAGAAATTGGCATATGCTGCTCCCCTTAAATCTTTTGAGAGATTTTACCGTACATTTTTTGTTTTTTTTCGTCAATAGTAACGATCGTTATAGCAACTCGGTCATGCTTGGAGACCTTGCCTATTTTCATGTGCCTGCAGAGGATATCAACACCGGATTCCAGGTTGACGAAAACCCCGTACTCCACAACGCCAGTCACTGTGCCAACACGAGTCTGTCCTTTTTGATAGCGTGTAAGGCAATCCGGGTAAGGGTTTTTCATAGTCGCTTTATGGCTGACTTTCACATGTTTCTTTTCTTTATCCAATTCTACTATTTTAACGCTTAGATGATCGCCAACGTTGTACTTTTCCTCCAATACGTCTATCCATTCATAGCTTAATTCATCTGCCTTTAAAGCCACTTCTATACCGCCAATATCTACTTTAATCCTATTAATATTCACATCTCGTACAACTGCATATAGCTGCTGGTCCAACTCCATACGGTTCCATGTCATGGAAGCCATCTGTTCAAGTGCAGCTTGGCGGGATCCAGTAAATATATTAGCACTTCGGTCATAATTGATTACTTTGAAAGCGATCCGCCTCCCGAGGTATTGCTTAAGCTGCTCTTCTTTTTCTACACCAGATAACTTAAGAGGGATCATGCCGCGGATCGTGCCATATTGGATCAACCCAACGATTTCTTTGCCTTCTTTGTCTATGCCTATAAGTTCAGCTTGTAGTATCGTTTGGTTTTGTACAGCTGTGTAAACCTCCTGCCAGTGCTCATCAATTGGATTTCGCTTAATTTTACTTTCATCGAATCCCTCAACCGTATTTTTCAAATATTCAGGTGTTTTTAATTCTTCCATCACTTTTGCCCCCTAAGTTAGTTTTTTTCGATTAAATCCATTTCTCCAGCAAGAAAGAAATCATCTTTCTTTTTGCCACTTGCTATATCGAGCTGGTTCCGCAGAGCTTCACTCTGCTTTTTGGCAGCTTCTGGTTGCTCACTTACTTCGACAGCCTTGCTCTTAACTGTTTCAATTGGTTGCAGCACTGGCTGGCGTGTCTTTTCATGCTCGTGAACCTCTGGCCGATCTGCTTTAGGCAGCTTCGCCAGCTCTTCAGGTTGCTTTTGTTTAACGATAAATTTAAGCTTGGACAATGGCTTCGCTTCTAAGGCATCAATATCATTAGAAAGATCTTTTGATTCTTTCCCATTTGTTGCATTTTCCAATTCTTCCAGCACTTTCGCCCTCTCCACATTTGCCTTATAGTTTTTTACGCACCACTTAATTAAATTGAAATCCCCCTTTTCTAGTTGGGCAACTTCATTATCCAGCAGCTGCTCCCTCCAATCCTTGGGAATGAATACTCCTTTGCCGATTTTCGGTCGTTGCGGGTGACCATCACTAAGCATTTTGTGAAAGAAATGATACTTGGGTATGCCATCCATTATTTGAGTGTATGTATACCGCAGCTTTGTTTTTTCGGTATCTCGGTAACTATCTGGCATAAACTTAGGCTTGAGTAAATGCGGCTTGTACGTAGATTGCCTCTCAGTTATCGGATCCTCCCCGAACTCTCGTTCCATTTCCTTAGCATCTACAGCACCAACACCCACAAAAATGATTTTGTTTCGGCATGATGTCATAAAAGCTTGCTTCATTGCCCTGCCACTTAATTTTCCGGATTCCACTTCTAACTGTGCAAGAGATTGTACAGCGAATATACCTGCTGTCTTATATTCAGCCGCTATGGAAAGAAACCGTTCGTTTTCTGGTGTCATATAGCGGCTTGCCTCGTCTATGATCATATAGTGAGGGATACGTGTACTTTCGCTCCCAGTTCTACGATAGGTAGCACTTTGCAAATGCATCATAGCGAATTGTCCAAAGGCATCTCCTGCATCACGCAATTTGCCCATTGCCGTATTAATTGCTAGAATGCCACCTAACTCTAAGTGAGCGTCCAAATTGAAGCTGCTTTTACCCATCAAAACTTTTTTTAGATAACGATTGCTTGTGATATTCTCTAATTGACCACGTAAACCCATAACATACTTTTGATATTCCTGACGTTGAGCCCCCAAAAGTTCCGTCTCGAAGAACTGCACCAAATCGGATGAACCTTCTATTTTTTTTAAAGCAGCGACTTTATTATCCAAAGCTTTAGGGTCCCGAATCGTCATAACAACATCCATTAGGTTAATATCATCACCATGCAGTGTTTTCAGCAGTTGTGTAATTTTTCGTGCTGATAATTCTTGGATGATTGAAAAAAATGCTTCTTGCTTACCAAACAAGCTTTTAAGAACAGTTACAGTCGCTTCTGATATATCGTCGATATCTCCCTCCATGACATTGAAAATGCCACTATTATCATCCAGAGGATCGATATGGTTGTATGGAAGCCCTAGCGCTATACTAGTATCAGCGACCATCCTGGCTACATCACCTTTAGGTTCTATTACCGTTAATCCACATCGCTTACCTTTCTTTTTTGCCATTAACAATTGATAGATGATTGGCTTCAGAATGGTTGCTGTTTTCCCGCATCGAGTAGGCCCCACTATTAACAGATGGGTAAAGGCATCCATTCCACCCCACATGATTTTTTCTTTAGTTGCTACCGCTACCATTGTAAGCCCCCTTTTGGAAAGACCTTTCTATCTTTCCCTCTCCCTCACAACCTCACCGATTTCAAACATGATTCCCTCTAAATCTGCATCAGGGTTAACCGCTGGATCCGGAATGCCTTTAATTTGCATTTTGAATTCATTCCACCTATCCCTCCAGGTCTTGGGCTCCTCCATTACGATGCTCTCGCTACCGCGATCCACGTTCCCCCAGCGACCATCCAGCATGCCAATAGCCCGATACCCTATCAACACCATATATGCGGAAAATAGGAAACTGACGACCATAATGATTCTCATAGTGGTACTAGGTTTTAATAGCGAAATACTGCTTGACCAATCTTGGAAAGCATAGCAACCAATCGCTACATTGATTAGTAATACGATCGATATTACATGTAGCATAACGCCGTACTGCTTTTGCAGTACTTTTGCATACACCATGTACGCTAGCAATAGGAATGCCAGGATTAGTGGTATTAATGGTTTCATCCTCGGTTCTCCTGAAAATACCAAGAACCACATTAATACAGCTCCAAGTACTCCTACGATCTTAAGGATCGTATTAACCAATTGAATACATCCCTTCAAATAGAATCATCTTTCTATTGTGTGCCTGTTTCTCATTCGGATGGTTTTGGTATTTTTTCAATATCTTCCGATATGTCCATAACCACCATTTCCAAATGTGAGTGATGTTTCAAATATGGCTCTATTTCATGGACATATGCATTCCAGGTAAACACTAGACACTTCTTCTGTTGTTCCATATGAGCAAGGTCCCCGTATAACTGTAACGAATACGTTCGGTGTAGATCGTGAGTCAAATACTCCATAACGTATTTCCTCTCTCCTTCATGGACAATTTCATAAGGAGCCAGCATATATTTGTTCGATGATTGGATGATTTCCCCATAGTTAGTAGTGAAATATTTCACAAGGCAGGTGGTTTCCAAAGTCCTATTGATTATCTCCACTGATTTTGTGACAAATGGGAGCACATGTACCTGGGCGATCAGCCGCTCACTATCCACAGCCTTTTTATGCGCTTCTCTAATGCGAACATAATCATCCTTTTCGCCCAACGTCCGGTATAAGATCAAAGCACGTTCAAACTGGGAAGATTTTATCTCAGACATTAAAAAACTGATTGTACGATCTTGGAAATTGCGGTCTATCAGATACAACGGGTAATCAATACCCGAAGGAGAGATTAATACACCCAATACCATGCAACTTCTATTCAGATTCCGCTCTTTTTTAAAGACTCTGCTGTCTTTAAACTTCCAACCATCCTTCCGCAAATTCACATATAAATTTCTTGCATCCAGTGAATTTTTGAGATGATAATCCGAATTGAGCTTGCGGTGGTGATATGATAGCACAACCTCGCTTTGCTCAATGAGTCCCTCATCTAGCAAAGCTTTAATCCCCTTCTCTCCTATCGATACAACACCAACTTTTACATTTCCAAGGAATTTCGACTTTACCAGTACATACTTCTGCTTCTCCAGGACCTCAAGCCTCTTATACACATAACTTTGGTTGTTCTCGGAGAAATACATTTGACGAATTTGCTTGATCGTAAGGGCTCGGTATCGGAATAGATCATCCATCAATTCCATATCCCTTTTCTTAAGACGAATCACTTTATCACCTCCCCTCATGCAGCACGTCCCTTCTCCCACTACCTCCACCTGTCCGGTGTCGTACGTAGTCGAACCCTGAAGACGCAACCCTCTCTATGCCACCGGCACTACGTCAAACTCTCCCATTCCTTCCACCTGTCGGTGTCATCCATGGTCGAGTCCCGAGCTTTTTCAATAGCACCTAGGCGATTTTTCTCCATGCCGCATATCCCATTTCAAATGTTTAGCTTACCAATACGAGGCATCACTGAAGCGATAAACATTCAGTGCGGCTGTTTGTCCTACGCAATCTATCGGCATGCTGCCTCACGCTTGCTTCTCCAAACTACCCGTTTTTCGATAAAAAACGTAAATATAGTTATTTGTACCTATTCTAATCGATTTATTTTGGAAAATAAAGTGGTAAATGTCATTATTTTCTTTATATCCAAATTGGTGTTACTGATATGAAAAAAAACCCTTTATTTTTTGGGCACAATGGGATATTAATAATAATGATTTAGTTATCTTCTCAAAATGTGGAAATGGTAGGCTTCATGCACCCGACTAATTATTACTTTATAATTGGAATTTTATGTGTTATTTTCATCAACTTTCTTGATTAAATCTAATTTCGCTTTCTCTGCTGTTATATAGATTTGCACATAGTTTTTTGCATCCTTCGATGCATAGCCACAATCCATTAAAGAGACATTTTTCCATTCATCATCTTTTATCAATTGGCTCAGTTTAACAGCATCGATAAGGTATTTTCGATTGCGATTATCTAGATCCCTGAGGGTTATATCCGCAAATACATGAGCAATAATGATGATGACCTTCTCCTTAAAACGAGTCTGGACATTCTGTCTTTTTACAGCCTGGCTAACAGCTGAGATATAGTATTCTTTCGTCAAAAGACGATATTTTTCACGTTGGTGATCCTTCCTGTCACCATGTTCAAAATATAGTGGGAGCATACCTTCAAAGGTTATTTCGATAACCGGTTCAACTAGGTTATATGCCTTGATCTGGCAGACCGGAAGCGCCTCCTGGTAAGAGACTCCAAATTCATAGGGATACATAGCAGATAATTGATGATAAAGCAGCTGCCGCGCAATTTCCAAGCTTGCAATCGCGTCCTGCAGCCTTTTAATATTAGTTTCCTCAATTGTATTCATCGAATCCTCCTATAGGCTATAAACTATCAATACAGAAGCAGCAATAAAGGGCGCAAGCGGGACGCTGTGATCCATCATAAAGCGCTTTAATACGTATAAAACCAGGTAATAGAGGCATAGTAACAAACTAAAAAATACAAGTGATAATAGGGTCATTTCTACCCCTAATATGAGGCCAATAACACCATAAAACTTTATATCCCCACCTCCTATCTTACCATTTGACATATAAGCTGCTAGAAACAACACTCCAAAGCCAATAAGAGCTCCCAACAAGTAATTGCCTATTGCAAAGGGTTGGCTGATTAGCCGCAAAATTAGAGCTATTGGTGTAATTACTAAGAGCAAATTGTTAGGTATTATCCTCCATCGCAGGTCGGTATATATAACAATTAAGAGAGTCAGAACCAACAAAACATGGACTATTTTCTCCATTTAAATGCTAACCACTCCTTAAAAAAATTATCGAATCTTGCGTTCTTACAATAAAATATCGATCAAGCATCTTGTCCAAACCTAGTTTTTTTTCCACAAATGATATAGATGGGCTGCTTAAGTTAAATATGAATAATAATGTTGTAGACTACTCCATTGAACTATCGTATCCCGTTCGTTTAATTATTTATCAGTCACATTTCTCTAAAAGTAATAAGAATTGCATTGTCGTCCAACCTCGTATGTGGGTATCTAATGTCCTCGATTTCCATATATTTTTGATTCCAAATCACATCTGTAAAATAAGATGAGTTTTGAAAAAAATAATCAGGGGAAATATTCTGATATTGATAACATTCGTTTGGGTAAACTTCATTGCAACCAAATAGGAATTTCACGTCTTCCTCCCAAGAAATCCCGCCAATTATGAAATCATAAACCTCAAACATATCAATGAGGAATTGTTTGAAATCAACATACTCATCTTTCCTGACTCCTACCTGATTCCACTCTGGAGCATCAAACTCACTGCCAAAAAAACAAAAATCAACGATTATTGAATTCGATGAAATTTGTTCTATATGCAAATAAGCCTTTCGTTGTCTAGGAAATGCAACCAATAACCTAAGTTTAAGCGAGTGTATGAATACTGTATTTGGGTCTTTTTCATCGTTTGGATATCCCAATACAAACGATGAGATTAAATTATCGACGTTGTTTTCAGCAACTTGAGGGTCTGTCAAGAATTTTGTGTAAACTCTTTTCAAGCCTTCTCCCCGAGGGGAGAAAAAAATTTCAACGCAAATGCTGGCCGATTCGTTCGGGAAAGAAAACAGAGAGCTGGAGCAGCATCTGGCCCCAATTTTGGACGCGACCTGTCCATTTACGGGTGACGTCCATCGTCGCTAGATAAAGCATCTTGAGCAATGCCTCGTCGGTCGGGAAGATGCTTTTTCCCTTGGTCACCTTTCGAAGCTGGCGGTGGTAGCTTTCAATCATGTTGGTCGTGTAAATCAGCTTTCGGATCTCGGGTGGGTACTTGAAAAAGGTCGCAAGCTCATCCCAGTTCGTGCGCCATGACCGGATAATAAGGGGATATTTGCTTCCCCATACCTCTTCAAAACGATCCAAAGGTCCTTGTAAGACACAAAGCGGGTCGAATTCCGGATCTGGTGGATGATGCATTTTTGGATTTCGGTTTGCGGGTAGCAGGCGGTAATCGCTTGGGAAAAGCCTGTGAGGTTGTCCACACAGGTGATTAAAATGTCTTGGACACCGCGGTTTTTCAGGTCGTTTAAGACCGTCAGCCAGAATTTGGAGGACTCATTCTCACCGATCCACATGCCCAGCACATCTTTGCTCCCGTCTAAGTCAATGCCGATCACCATATAGGCCGCTTTGTTCACGATATGCCCGTCCTGCTTGACTTTGAAGTGGATCGCATCTAGAAAAACCACCGCATAGACCCCTTGTAGAGGACGGCTTTGCCACTCTTTAATGAGGGGAACAATCTTGTTCGTTACGTTGGAGATCATCGTCGGTGATACGTCAATGCCATACAGCTGCTCAAGGTGGTCCTGAATATCCCGTGTGGTGACTCCCTTCGCATACATAGCAATAATCTGGTCTTCAATACCCGTCACGTTGGACTGATGCTTCTTTACAACGATGGGCTCAAACTCGCCTTGGCGATCGCGCGGTACTTGAATCTCTTGGTCACCGTATTCGCTCGTTATGGTTTTCTTGCTTTTACCGTTCCGGCTATTCGGGGTCTGCTTGTTTTTGGTGTCATGCTTGTCGTAGCCTAATTGTGTATCCAATTCGGCCTCCAGCATCTCCTGCAGGGTTTCCGCAAATAGGTCTTTTAAGGCGTTTTGTGCATCTTGTGCGGTGACCAGTTTATTCTCCTTAATAAACTGACGAAGCTGTTGTTTGGTCCATAATCCCATGTGCGCTCCCCTACCTTTCCTATACTTTCATTTTAATAGGTTTTGGAGTTTACACAATCTATTTTACAAACCCCAACTTGAATTTTATAATGAGACTCCAACAGCCTATTTATTATAGACCTAATTGTTTTTTCTTTATTTTCCTTAAGCAGTAGCAAGAAACTCACTTCAAGAAAAGGTCCTCCCATTAGCCATTCCGACATACCAATTCCTCCTCGTGTCTTGCTTAAAATATCTATAGCAGACAAACTCTTCCTCATTTTCTACGTACTACACTAAATATTACAGTTTCTAATGTGGATTGGTAGATAACCATTCACTTCTCAATTTACATTAGAAACAAGCCCTCCTGGTAATCCAGGAGGGCTCAATCAGTATTATTAGCGTTGTTTAATGTTTTGCGAATCATCATACTGTGAACCGAATATTTCTACCGTATCCTCTTTCAGAACACTAACACCTGTTTTTCCGCCGTTATAACCAATAACGGTTACTGTGTATTTGCCGTCTGGTGCATTAACATCCGTATAGAACTTACGATCTATGATGTCATCGCCTAACAAAGTCGAATGCGATTGAATAGGCAATTCCCAAACACCATGGTTAAAGTCGCCACTTGTTTTTTCCAAATTAATGCTAGTAACATAGTTTCCTTTACTATCTGTAATCTCAGCCACGACATTTTGGACACCAGTGTAAGAACCCCCGTATTTCGCTGCATCTCTTGGAGCGCGGGTTTCCCAATCTGTTGTATAATCAGCGTTGAATTTAATTTCAAATCCATAGCCAGCACGAGTTATTTTATTGGGATCCAATCCATTACTTTGTGCATATGGTATGATCGCCCAGCTGCCCCGACTTTCTCGATCCGTTTCTTTCGGATTGTTAAGATCGGTGGATATACCTTGTTTCGTATTTAATTGTAATGTTCCGTTTTGGCACTCTTTGTACGTAATGTTTTCATTTCTCCAAATTGGATTGGAATAGCCATTTGAAGAACTATAAGAGGAATAGCCCGTAATCCACCTATAAGATACAACCCAATTTGAACAACTATTTATATTTGTAGGTGTTGGTTTATCGCTGTTGTATGGATTCACATTTACCAATGTGAAAGCCACGTTATTTGTGAAGTCATTATCGGTTGTTTCCTGATCTGCATCTACATGCACAATCATACTTACAGCCGCGGGCGTTGATGGAGATTGCCATACAAATGAAACCGACTTATGCTCCCCTGGACCAAAATTCGTCCTAGTTTCATAGGCAGTTTCACCATTTGCCATAAATCGAACAAGTATATTTCGTTGTGACAAATTAGAATCATTAAATAACTTCGCAGTAATATTAACAGGATCACCAACCATGACATTTCTAGTTGCTGCAATACTTTCTGCAACCAAATCAAGATCATGATCTAAAGAAACCGTTATCGTATCAGAAAAGTTATTAGCATGTTTATCTTCAGGTTCAAAGATATCGAAATCCTCATTAACTTTTGCACTGAAATCTATAGAATCAGTACCATCAAAATCTATACCCGTTGCAGACAAATCCATAGGAACAATGAACGTTTGTTCTTGATTCATAGGCAACTCTATATCCTGTGTTACTGTTTTCCCGACAGTTTGTACAGTGAGTTGGGTATGCAACGTAACATTTGGAACCTTGCTTCCTAATGGCGTTGCATTTATTTTAACTGTAGCATTCAAAATAGGCTGTTGTTTATTAATTTTGCTCTTATCTAAGCTGAATGATGTTATTGCAATATCCAGTGGCGATACTATTTCTTTTGAGTTATCCGCATACGTATACTCATTTACAGGATTATCTTCCTCTGGATTTACCGTTATTGTTAATTTCGGCAAATCACTTGGTACCGTAATCGTAAATGTTGCTTGGTTTGTATACGTATGACTTGGCAAGTCAAGTGATTGCCTTGCAATTTCACGACCATTGATTTCAAGTTTCAAAGGGACTTGGCTATAATCATCATCTCCTGTATTAGAAATTGTAGCTGCCACCGTAACGGTGTCTCCCTTCTTTATGTCCTCTATATTAGCATTGACTAGATTTATGCCGCTTACAGCTAAATTAGGAGGTCTGGTAGCGTAATAGGCATGCATAACACCTACACCATCTACTACAATTAGTAAGCCATCATGTAAAACAATTTGAGGCGAAGTATATTGCCCGCCTGTAGCAGGTATGCTGGGAGACTCTAATAGATTTCCATTTTCGTCTTTAAACCATGGAATTGCCGCCCAATCATTCTTTTCATCATAGAATTTTAATTCTCCATTTGATTGATAGGCAATCAAATAGCTTGGTGAGTCATAGATTGTAGGATCATCCCAAAATATGACTTGGTTTTGCAAGGGGCTGTCCAATTCGATAACTTTTATTAAATCTAGTCCATCTTTTTTATAAACAGCTATAGCGCCATTTCCTCCAGTTGATAGACTATGATAATGCTTTATAGGCACATACACATAATCGTTGGATATTGTGGGATCTTCAAGGACTAATGTATTTCCACTTACTTCATCATTGAATCCCACAGTGATCAATGTTGAAGCATCCAATTTATACAGGCTTCCTGTCCTATCGACGATATAAAGATATTCTCCATCCCTAGCAATGGATGTCGGAACACCTGAGTTAAATCGAGTTTCTTCAACTTTTCCTATGTAACCATTGCTGATTCCATATTGATACAAAAAACTGAAATTATTGCCCGTATTCACCGTATCTAGTATGAGCCCATTTACTTCTAATGGGCTTCCCGTAACCTCGCCTTCAGTCCTAATTTTATTTAATATATCTACGGAATCTCCCTGATCCTGATAAACGAACATTCCGTTATCCGCGTAATATTGATCTGTGTCTCCAGTCAAGTCGCCTGAAGCTGTACCTAAGGAAAGATATACTTTGTCCTGTATAACTTTTGCTAATGGGCTCGACGTAATGCGATATTTTAATTCAGGATGTTTACCAGCTGATACAATTGTTTTCCATTGTATCTGCATAGTAACGGGATCTATAGACATAAATTGATGATCCCTTGTCGCTTGATATATTCTAGCTCCATTTTCGCTCGTACCATCAAAGCTTGGTGTGCGAATATAGGTTGGTGCGCTTGCTGAAGGCAGCTTGCTTTGCGTTATATCAGTAACTTTAGCCCAAGTAGGAAGCTTAGTTGGTCTGAAGCTATCATAATCCAAACGCCATAGGTCTTTACCAGCTTGTACAAAAATAGCGGTAACTCCAGTCAGTTTATCGTTTACAAAGATAGGTTGACTCTGTACATCGCCTGATTTTTCTACAGGAAGCAATTCTTTCGGATCATCATCAGATGGTTCATATCTCTTTAAATCATAGGTCCATGCCTCTCTATATGGTATATTTCCAAGGGAGAAGGGATCATTAATGTGTTTATTTAAATCGTCATTCATACCAAATCTATTTCCCTTGTCTGTGTAAGGTATTACTGATCCAGAATCGCCAATAGTAGAAGAACCGCCAGAATAAACTGGCGGTAAGTTTAGATCATCTGCTTTAACTACGGGCTGAAAGTTGGTAGATACAATTACTAGAATCAATAAAAAACCTAAGAACCTTTTAATTCGGATGCTGTGCATTATACTTAACAAAGTAAGCACCCCAATCTTTACGTGACATTAACTTAGTATTGTAAGCATCATTACCTTGAATATCAACTACGTAAGTATCTTCCTTCCAATCTACCTTTAAAGAGAGAGCTTCTGTCATCGCTCTAAGAGGTAAATACGTTCTTCCATCTTTTATGGTAGGGGCAACATCATTCTCAATTTTTGTAACCTTTCCTTGTTTATCAATAATTGTCATTATTTTGTCGTCTATTGTAAATATGATCGTCCGACCATCCCTGTTTGTAGCTGTTACCATACGATTTGTTCCATCCCATAAGACAGTGCATTGAACCCAATGATGTTCAAATACAGCTCTCATAGGAACTAAAGTACGTCCTGCTATAGCATCAATATAAGGTTTAGCATCCATAAAATATACAGGCTCGTTATTAACAACAACTGTTACATCTGAAGGAGAAATTACAACTGGCTGTGTAATACTAATATCCCCACCGTACTTTTTGTTTATAGATTCATTATCTCTATACCCAGCATCGTAATAAGCCTTCCAGAAACCACTATTACCTACGTAGGCGTTTGAGGTAACAAAAAAACCATTATATAAAATATTGCCCTTAGCATCCTTAATTGGTAACCCATCGGGATTTCTTCCACCAAGATATGGTTTTGTTACAGGGATATTCCCACCATAGCTTGCCCATTTGGTTTCCGCAATAGGCACACCATCTATTGCATCGATATGAAGGATGTCTCCTTGGTTACCAACCTTAGTCAACCCTCTTAGTTCCTTTTCCATCACTTCATCGTCACTTAGAGGCTTTTCTTCAATAACAGATGTAGTTACAGCCCGTTCCGGATGCTCAACGCCACTTCCAGCAAAGGTAAAGGTGACGAATCCAACTACTTTTGAATTTTCAACCGATTTTTCAGTTACATTTGGCTCAGTGGGAACGATAAGACTTCCATCTATTATTGTTCCCTTTGTATTTGTTTCGTTATATGCGGGAACCGCGGCAAAAGAAGCTGTATTAGCTGAAATTATAGTGATAAGTGCTAAAATTGCTATCAAATGTATTTTTGTTTTTACCATAACTGAATCACTCTCCATCAATTATTATTTTCATTGAAATGCCGCATTTTGAGCAAAAATTACTACCCGGCTGATTCTTGTGTCCACAACTGCATTGATTATTATTATCTGGTGACTCAGCCCAATCCAGAAACTTATCAACTACGTTGGCGAACCCTGCTACTGCAAAGACTACTCCAAGAATTATGAATACCCAAGCAATTTTAACTCTCTCTGCATGTTCGCCGCCGCTTACCATAATCATTTCTGGTGAATTAAGTACAGACCAACCAAAAAGGGCTGATATAACACCTGCTCCTATTAAAACGTATTTTAGCCAACGAATCGTAATCACCTCCTTATTTTTTCTTTTGATCCTCAATGAATGATCGTTCTTCGTTTTCATCAGAAAATCCCAATGATCGAACATAATAAGCATTTGTCCATGGAGAATGATTTTCCAATGTCGGTATTTCTACTTTTGATACCTCCCTAATCTTTTCAGCCGTTATTGTCTTTATTGTCTTTATTAGTTGATGTATCTCATATGCAGGATTAGTACGAATGATCATCCTAACTAAATGCGGCTCTATTCCCCAATCAATAATTTTTCCCCCATATTCTTCAATTATTTCATAAATCCATTTCTTTACATCCTCTGCAATTTGCCCTTTGAAGATCGGTAAATTCCGGAATGTACAAAATACAACCCGATACTGATTATTGTGATTAACTTTTATAGAGATAGGCTTAAATATTTTTTTGGGATGTTTCAAACTATGTATCACCTTCCTTATTTGTATTTATTTTCCTAACTTTACTATATAATAAAAATGGATTTTAGTATATATAAAATCCATTAGATATTTAAATTGAAAAATAGTATTTCTGCACTTACTTTAAAGAATAAGTGCAGAAACCAAGTGTGCGTATAGAAAGTAAGAATCCGTTCGAAAATGTTATTTCATTGCATTGTACTTTAAAGAGAAAGCAAATCTGGCATAACGATTCATCAGTGTAACTGCTTCTTCGCGAGTTGTTAATTCCGAAGGAGCCAGCGTGAAGTTTTCGCGTCCAAGCAATAAATTGTAGTTTGTGGCAATTGCAAGATCCTTGCTGTACATTTCATTAACTTGTGAAAAATCCTTGAAGGCATGAAGCTTAGTAGGATCACTATTCAGATCAAAGTTTTTCATTTCTTCAATTGTTGAATCTCCAGCGAAATTCTTCATACTCAAAACAAGTTCCGTAGATATAGTTTTATTCAGCAAGTAATCTATTTCTTGACGAGATAGATTGAATTTATAAAGGTTTAATCTATCCACTGTATCTACAATTTCGCTATACTGTTGTTCTGTTGATACCTTAGACAACATTTGCATGATCTCATTGATAGATACCTTACCCCTGTAATCATATATTTCTCCCGTAGCCATTAAATCAAGCCCATCCATATTATACATATCGATGAAATCTTCAACTGCCCAGCTTTGGGAAAGATCAATTGGTAAACCTTCTTTTCTCATTGCTTTATAAACGCCAGTTTTAATTCTAGCTTCTAGTTTTCCGTCAGGATTAACGAAGCTAGGTATCATACTCCAGCGTTTTGTTGTTTCGTCCAATTTAAACACTCCCCACTTATGGGGATCCTCACCAACTGGAACCGTATAGGAGGCAAGGAATGGAATATCAATAGTTAGGAGGTTGACGCTTCCGTCTTTTCCTATAACAACTAGCCTCAGCCCAATAGCATCATTAAATAGCATAGCCTGTACACTAATCCTGGCTTCTGTATCATCCAATAGCTTAGTTAAGCCTGCTTTATCGAGCGCAGCATTTAGGTCAATAGTACTTAGATCGATGTCACGCAGTGTAATTGTGCTAGGAAGGCTGTAATTCTCTTTGTCTAAGACTAGTTGGGATGTCGCATTCCCGCCTGTATCGTTTCTCATATCAATTAATTTGGTGTCAAGCGATACACCAATAATATTTGCTAGATCCACATAAGGATCTCTTTTCACTGGAATTTGTTCAGGGACTCCCTTTTCTGGAACGCCTACTGGAGTTACTACTACAGTACTGTCACCACCAGAGCCAGAGCCAGAGCCAGATCCAAAATTAAATTTAAATATTGGGTACTGTTCCATTCGTTTATTACCGAATTTATCCATGCCTTCTACAAAGAATGTGTTCGCCCCATCATTTAATTGGATGGATTGAATCGACCCATACACTTTGTTCTCTCGGTTATAGGAATAGTCCGTTATTACTTTCATTGTTGTTGGATCGGATCCGATTTTCATCCAGCTTAATTCGCTTTGATCCATTACACGAATTTGTATATCAGCGGAAGAAAGCTCAGTCGAATCTGCATAGATAACCATGATCATTGGTGCTGTTGTATCCCATTCATAGCTTTTTACTTCTTTCACTGTATTTCCGGATTTATCTATAACGTTGACTTCAACGATATAGGTACCATCACTTATAGGTTTGTAGACTTCATTGATAGCACCATTAATCAGGTCGGTTGGGATATTTTTTGTTAAAACGATGTTTCCATTTTCATCTTTCACCACAATACTGCCCGTTAATTCCCCATTGCCGCTGTGATCGTCAGCCACAATCACATGGATTGGAAACCCTTCACTTCCAATCCCTGTTTCACTAATAGGGAATGTAATGGTTGGCGTTGATGTATCCAATAAAACGGTACCGATGATTGTGATAAAGGTGTTAACCCCATCAAAACTTTTGAGCACAATTTTATATTGACCACTCGGAACGATGTTTCCATTATTATCTTTTGCATCCCAAACAACAGAATACGTTCCTGATGATTGAATACCTTGTGGTAGTGAACGAACAAGCGCTCCAGCCTCGTTATATACCTCCACAGTGTTATCCATGGTTTTCCCTACTGTATAGAAGAACTTCAATCCGCTTACTCCAAGCCACTGATCTGATGGTGGATTCATTCCTGGGCCTGTTCCTGGTTGTGGAATAGTAATAAATTGTCCGGAATCCGTACTTCCATTCATAAAGAACGTCTGTATAACTGGATTAGATGCAAGACCATAAGCATCATGGACAGATGCTTTGACGGTATAGAATCCATCACTCAATGCCCCAGTATAGGCATAATTTGCTGAAAACGCCGTTGTAAATGAATGATTAGTTTCACCTGTCACTTCGATATCGATAATACCTATCGCATCCTGGTCTGCGTCGGTCGCTTCGAATTGAAAGGTTGGTTTGGAAGCTGCTAAACGATCGGCAATACTAAATTCTAAAACAGGCTTAATGTTTCGTTTAATGATCGCTGTTTGAACGGATGATACATTCTTCAGCTGATCCTCTGTCTGGTAGAAAATTGTTTTATCCCTTCCTACAGCATGATCAATTGGCATTTGCATGGTTCCTGATAAACTGGTCTGTCCTAGAACCATATGTTCGGTATACGTACCTTCGATATCAAAATTATTTGCTATCGATACCCGAACAAATTTAGTTTGAGATAAGCCTGTATTGGTCCAGCTTAATTTATAAGGAATGATCATGTTCGGGTCATTTGGCCCTTCCAAGAACTCAACCCCATTATTGAGCACCAATGCACTACCGACTGCAGCTTTGCTCACGCTGAACTGAAGGTCATGGATCATCGTGCTTTGACCATTTTGATCTTCTATCCAAACATGCATGGACTGTGACCCTTCAGGAATAGTGCTATCAATCAGCACATCGTACGTGAACGGCTGGATCGCTCCATTTGCGGTCAGCGTCATTCCTGCTTTTGCTGTTATCACTCCATCAATTGTGTATTTGAGTGTCATCGTTTCACCAACCTGGGTATCCTGGAACGAACCTGCAAGTGTCAGTTTGTTATGACCAGCCCCTTCAGACAGGATTTGGTTGTCAGCTGTTGTAAAGGCAATCAGAACTGGCGGTTGCTTCGCTTTAATGCTTGATAACATCTTAACGGGTGCATTCTCGGCTTGATTCGCATTCCTCGTTGTGACATAAACATCATAATGATCAGTGATATTCAGACCTAATACTATAATGTTGGTGAGCTGGTTGCTAAAGGCTGTCGTGTCTATAGTTGCTCCATCACCAACTCGTTTAATGATGATTCTAAATTCCGGAAGTATTCCATTTGATGCATCATTGGTAATAGCGAATGTCATACTTGTCGGAGTAGCATTGGTAACGTTTAGCGCTGTTGGATTAGCAGCTAATGTGTATGTGCTTGCCGTAACCGAATAATTGGATTGATTATTGGCAGCATCTCTCGCTTTGTATTTATACGTATAATAGGTATTTGGCAATAGGCTGCTATCGACCAAAGTTCCATTTAGCCAAGTACCTATGTTCCCATTGTTTCTATTAAACAAATACGGAGATGTGTGTAAGCCAGATCCGCTATCACCTGCAGCTGGCTGTACGGTTAGTTGTGTATTACTATCGGCTTGGACAACTGGTCCAGAAATAGTAGGAAACGTCCGGTCTATTTTCACGGTAGAAAGAACCGGCGGGCTTTCATTTGCCGCATTATCCACCGTTCGAACTGATATGCTGGTTTGTCCCTCTGTTATGATATTGAAGGCACCGCTATATGCAGTCCAGCCCAGCGTTGTTGCTCCGGATAATGAGTATTCAATCCGGTTCACTCCAGAGGCTGTATCCGTACCTCCTGATGCACTTACACTCACCGCGGAAGCATTTGTCCAAGCTGTTACCGCGGGTGTCACAGTCGGAACGGTTGGTTCTATCCGGTCAATAGAAACCGTTGCCGTTCCTGAACTACTGGTATTCCCCACCGTATCAATGGATCTGACGGTTATGGTAGTAATTCCGGCGTTTGTGATATTAAAAGCGCCTCCATAAGTTGTCCAGCCTAATGTTGTTGCCCCAGAGAGAGAATATTCGGTCCGGTTCACCCCTGATGCTCCGTCCGTTCCTCCTGTTACGTTAACACTCACACTGGCCGTATTCGTCCACGCTGTAATGGAAGGCGTTGCCGATGGCATACTTGGTGCTGTTCGATCAATACGGACTGTATTGGTTGCATTGCTGCTCGTATTACCAACGTTATCTATCGTTCTTGCGGTGATCGTAGTGCTGCCTTCATTGGCAACATTAAAAGCGCCACTGTACGTAGTCCACCCAAGTGTCGTTGCGCCAGAAAGCGAATATTCGGTCCGGTTCACTCCAGATGCTGCATCCGTTCCTCCCGATATGCCTACACTTACGCTTCCGGCATTTGTCCAAGCTGTGTTTCCAGGTGTTACTATTGGTGATGTAGGAGTTGTGCGATCAATACTAACCATAGATAAGGAGGTTGCCCCTACATTTCCAGCGTTGTCTACCGTCCTCGCTGAAATTGTGGTTTGTCCTTCATTCGTTACGTTAAAAGCTCCACTGTATGTTGTCCAGCCCAGTGTGGTTGCACCGGACATGCTAATCTCAGTTCGATTTACTCCAGAGGCAGCATCCGTTCCTCCAGTGACGGATACGATTACGCTTCCGGCATTTGTCCAGGCAGTAGTTGCTGGGGTTACGGATGGAGTGCCAGGATTTGTGCGGTCTATTCGAACCGTTTGGGATGAGGTGCTACTGATGTTTCCGATATTATCAATCGTTCTTGCGGTAATAGACGTTTGACCTTCATTTATAATATTAAAAGCTCCACTATAAGTTGTATAACCTAGTGATATTGCACCGCCGAGGGTATATTCAGTTCGGTTGACACCCGACTCTGAATCGATACCATTTGTAATGCCTACACTCACACTGCCCGCATTTGTCCAAGTTGTTGTTGCTGGAGAGATAGTTGGAGCTGTTGGTGGCGTGGTGTCAGGGACTGTGTAAGTAAATTCAAGGTAAGGAGGGGTAGCTGAAAGTGATCCCCTTACTGTAATGGGATCATACCATTGGTTTCCATTTCCTATAAAATCAACATATTGGCTGTATGGAAATGACTCCCAATGCCATGTACCACCTTCATCAGAATAGATATATACCAATTTAGTAGAAATAACACTGCCTAGTGGTGTGTATGGCTCGTTAAAAGAAACTCTGTAGTTAACTCCAGTGATACCATTGCCGTATACTTCCAATGTGTTCACAGAACCTGGCTGGCTACTGCATGCACCGGCTGAACATGTACTAGTAGATTCATAAGATATCGAATTTGAAATAGCAGTTGCCGCAAATGCCTTGTCACCAAAGAATGAACTTAATCCAAACATGATTAAGATAAATATGATAACAACGAACCAATATGGCTTTACTCGAAAATTATTACCTGCTATTAGTTCCCGTTTTTGAAACATGATTTATATCACTCCTTCTTTCTTCACGCACAATAATTTCTCTCTAATTTTCAATAACAAAAACCACTACAACCAAAAGGCTGTAGTGGGCATAGGGATAACAAATTGAATGATCTTTCTATCTACTTTGCAGCAGAGTTAAGATCTGTTGTTAAGAGTTTTGTTGCTTCATTTTTCTGGGCATTCTCTTTTAGGTAAGTATCGATGTAACCCTTATCCACACCGACAGGTAATAAATAAACCTTCCCCTCTTCTTGATATTGTACCAAGTCCATCGCTTGTGCTTCATTAACTTCAAGGATCGCAACTGAGGTTACCATGCTTTTCCCTTCTTTGGTCCCTGTCGTAATGCCCTCCTGGTTCTGGCGGTCACGAACTAATAATTCTTTTAGGTTTGGGTTTTCTTTTGATGTAATTGTTTGTGCCCTTCTCTGTTGATCGCCTTTTATGTATACAACGGCATCGACTAGCACGCCAGCTTTAATAAAGTCACCAGCACTTTTGTATTGATCGGATTGCACCCCGATGAGGTGATTGCCAGGCTTGATGGTTAAAGCTAGACCAAAAGGAGAATCTTTTGCATTCGTAATCATGGATTTTCGAATGGGCATTCCTTTGGTTAAGCCTATGCCTCCTGCAAACCACTCTTGATCTTGAATTTCTTTAAGATCTAGAATGGCATCGCTGGCAATCTCGCTAACTACCACTTCACGAGTCGTCAAATTTTCTTTTAAAGAACCGAAGGGTATAATATGTTCTTTTGGGACAAGGACATTTTTGGTCTGAACACGCTTATTCACATAATCATAGTTGATATACAGGGCTGCGCATGTAAGTGCAGAAGCGATAATAACAATAGCCGTGCCTCTAGTATATTGGTTCCATAAACTTTTCAAGCTTCATTCTCCTTCATTTATAATTGGTGAGGTAAGGGGTTCTTTTAGGAATCCTTATTGGATATTCTCCAATGCCTACCATAGTTCCTGAATATAAGGTGATATGGGTACTGAAAACAGCCTCTAGTCGGGGAGTTCCGTTTTGGTAAACCATAGTTACATCAAGCTGGCTATCTTTATAATCATCATTGCTTAATCCGTTATCCAGCTTTAGATTACTCTTTAAAACTTCGTTTACCGCAATCTGTGCTGCATTCATATCGAGCTGCAGCTCCCCTAAGCTGCGTGATGCATCATCCGTGCCTTGTATTAATCCGGCATCCAGTGCTTGTGAGAGTGCATCTCCAATCGCGTCATGCACAAGCTCGATACGGATCCTGTCAACAACAAAGATCATGACAAATACACAAAAATAAATGATAAACATCAATTTAACGCTACTCATGGCTCTTCTACTCCTACCGAATATAAGTCAGTGCAAAACCAGTTCGATATACATCAACAGGCATGGTAATGGTTTGCCCAAAGGGCCTCAAGGCATGGACTTCATAGGTTGTATGAGCACGTATCTCTATGGAAGATCCCCGTTGCACCGTTTTTGGTGTTGCCTGTATGGTTATATTATTTGGATTAAGACCATATTTAGAAGCCAAATCATCAAAGGAAGCTCTTGTAGAAGAATCAAAACCATTTTCAGCTTTTGCAATATCCAAAGTTTCATTAACGGTATCCTTCAAATATTGTTTGGTCATAATGTATCCGTATACGTCCACGCCGATATAAATAAATATAGCCAAGATTAAAACCAAAAACGGGATGAAGATTGATTGCGACTCCCCCCGTTGGTTGCTTACGTATCTCAGCATGCATTTTTTGATCATTTCACCATCACCCACTTGTTTGTCTTCCTTCATAATTAATTGATGGTACTGATTTTACCTGTAATTGTGGTCCAGAACGATTGTAAAAAGCCGCTTAAGAGCCCCCAAATTAAAAGGGCTATTAATACGGTAATCATGATCCATACCAATGCCCCTACACCTCTGCTCTCTCCTCGTTCGTTATTTAGGAGTTCCCATGATTTTGTTGCTTTAGCACGGCTCCAGGTATACAAGGATGTTTCTAGTTTCAATAGTTTCTTTTTCATTGATAGCAGCTCCTCTTAGTTTATTGTACTGATTTTACCTGTAATTGTGGTCCAGAACGATTGTAAAAAGCCGCTTAAGAGCCCCCAAATTAAAAGGGCTATTAATACAGTAATCATGATCCATACCAATGCCCCTACACCTCTGCTCTCTCCTCGTTCGTTATTTAGGAGTTCCCAAGATTTTGTTGCTTTAGCACGGCTCCAGGTATACAAGGATGTTTCTAGTTTCAATAGTTTCTTCTTCATTGATAACAGCTCCTCTTAGTTTATTTGAATTTAAATGGAATTAACTTTTTTAAGTACTTCATACATCGATAAAAATACAGCCACTAATGAACAAAATATTAATAATGCATTTAACACGGCTACTCTTTTAGGCTTGCTACTAGTGATCTGTTCTAAAGCAATCTTTCTTAGATCCAAGATTTCTTCTTTTATATCATCAAAATATGCCTTAGCTTCTTCATATCCATTATTGATACCAATTTTTACGGCTGAAGCAAATTGCATCATGACTGGTATGGTGGTTTCCTTTGCGAATAACTGGATGGCTTCCTCTGGCTTCATATTCAGGATGTTACCGTTGAGCCTTTTAAGAAGAAAGTTCATTCTACCCGTTGTATTCTTCTCTAGTTCCTGGAATACGGTAATGAATGGTTTGCCAGCTTCGAGAGCAATCATCATCTTATCGATTAATAAGGGCAAATCTTTAGTTATGGTCCTTTGCATCCCTTGAAATCGATTTCGAATACCTTTCACTTCATAAAAAAAGGTGAAAATTACCGAAGCTGGATAGGCTAGAGAAAACAACATTTCTCCTGTAACAAGAGGCAAGACTAATGTCGGTATAGAATACAGAATCGCTTTCACTAATTTTGCAGCCAGCATAACTTCAAATGTACTCTTCGTGTTGAGAAGATCATGCATCGTCCGGATATTCCTGCCAAATAACAATTCAATATTAATTCTTTTTTGGATTTTAGGAATCAATGAATAAGCTATAAATGATTCCATTTTCCCTTGTTTTGCTCGTTGATGCTCTGCTTCACTTTTAAGTAAACGGTTTGCCATTGAGCTATACATCTGCGATCTTTTGAAGTCAGGCAGCAATGCATGCGAAAGGTAGACCATAACACTTAAAACAACAATACCAATAATAATCTGAGCTACAAGCAATTCCATCCCTCCAATTCTACAGGTCTTCTAAGTTTAGCGTTAAATATTCATCGCCCTTTATAACACAAAAAATAGTGATGATAAAAAAAACAACGATATAAATTTGTCCGTGTAACGTATTCAAAAAGACGTTGCCATTTCCAGTATTCATTGTTGAAAGGATAGCAGGCATAGCCCATGCTAAAACAATCATTGCGTACAGTTTTTGATACTTCTGCTTATTTTTCAAATCTATTCCTTTGATTAATTTAACATCATAGCTCAAACTCCGATTTGTTTCTTTTAAGCTCTCTATGGATCTTAAATGAAACCCTTCTCGGTTTGCCATAAGCAGCTTGTCCGTAAAATCATTGAACTTCTTTACCCTCACCTCCTTATTTAACTCCTTAAACACCTGCTCTGCCGGCAAGTTTAATTTAAGTCCCTTCAGAGCCTTCTCGAAGAACACCCTGCTTTCGCCGTTAAAATCAGGCAATGCCATTTCCAATGCTCTTTCTAAAGATGGAAAATCGATTAATTTACTGGTATACATCTTCATGCTATCGGGCAATTCAAACAGGATGTTCTTTCTTTTTCTTGTTTTGATTTTCATCACAATAAATTTAGGAAGCATGAAGCTTAAAAATATTCCGACTGCTATAAAAAACAAATTTCCAATAAGTACAGCAATAATTAATCCCACGGAAGCAGACAAAATGACGATCATCATAAATTCCTTAAAATTTAATGAGATTCCAGCTGTTTCCGCTTCTTTTTTGATCTTGTCATACCCAAATAAGTTTGACAGATCATATTTGGCAGCAGTTTGATACCGATTCCCCTTTTTTAATTTAGGAACCAATAAGAATGCTGCAACTAACCAAATGAATAATAAGGCACCACCAAGGTAAGCTGTCACAATTCACACCACCTTGCGATTACTTCAGGGTTATTACGGTAAACCTTTTTCATTTTTGGCACTAGTTTTATTAACTTTCCAACTTTTTGAAACTCGCGTGTTTCAAAATTATATGAGAAAATCCGGTTCATAATTGGAACATTATCACCTTCAAATCCCATCAACTCTGATATGGCAGTAACTACCCTTACTCCATCGACCCACTCTTGAAAAAAGACAAGATCCAGGACACGACCTACCCGCCGAGCAGCTGTTTTTGTATCCCCAAGCAATTCAACTAATCTGCTTGGTACTTGATCGTCACTATCAGCATGGATGCTTAACAAGACCTGGTGACCTGTGTTTGCCGCTGTCATTGATTGTTCTGCAGCATCAGGGTCACGAACTTCACCAACTACAATGACATCCGGATTTTGACGTAAAGTTGCCTTGATAAGTTTGGCTAAATCCTGTCTACGTTCTTTTAATTCATGCCATTTAACAATAAGAGATGCAATGTTGGGGTAGTGCTTGAACGCAATTTTCTCTTTTAAGAGCATTTCTTCAGAATCTTCTACTGTTATGATCCGGTCTAATTTATCCATAAATAAAGGAAGCCGCAGCAAAGTAGTCGTTTTTCCGCTATTCGTTCCACCACCTACAGCAATATTTCCTCCAGTGGGTATGATATCTCTACAAAAATCCACAATCTCTTGTGACAAATTTCCATATTTGATGCAATCCTCATTACTATAGACATCCGGTGGGAATTTTCGTATCGATATTATAGGATACTTTGCACTTACCCCCCCTCGGGATATATCCAGCATGATGTTAATTCGAAACCCTCGATAATTGCTATCCACAATAGGATCATTAGCAGTTAGTGTCTTCCCCATTGGCATCAACATCTTATCAATGGTTCGGTAAATATGGTCCGTATCTTGGAACCGTATTTCCTTCTTATGTACCGGAAATCCATTCTCTTCAGCAATGACTTCGAAAGGCGAATTTATTTCTATGCTAGAAATGGTATCATCATCAAGCAAAGGTTGAAGGACACCCATCTCTGTTATTTCTCTTTGCACAATTGAGATAACCTTATTGATATCCATATTAAATCTCAGTTCAGCATGCTCCTTAATAAAGTCGGCTATATAATAGCAAACCTTGGCTCTTGCCTCTCGATCAATTAATGCCTTAATATATTCATCACTGTAATGATCCCGCAGATATTCCCTAGTTAATTTCATTAAACTTTCTAGCTGTTGGTTGTCGGAAGTGCTGAGCTCAGCTGAAATATGGAGATTTTCGGAATGGTATTCCAAATAATCAATGGGATTAACCATGCCAACATGCCTGGACTCCTCTTTATTTAGATCCTTATCTTCGCCCTTCAATGGAACAAAATCATTTCTGTTTAAAGGTTCTATACTGTCAATACGAAGCAATAGTTCACTCAAGTCCCTTAAAACATTTACTTCGATAAAACCATGTGCCTTTATAGTTGAATTCCAAATAACCCGATTGGGATCAATCCGGTAATCGTCTATAAGCCTCTTATGCATGGATAACGTCCAAATTAACTCAGAGACATCATTAAACGTCAAAACAATGCAATCGGCTTGCTGCAAAGTCATGAGCGTCATAGGAGATATTAATTGACCTTGCAATATGAACCAAACGCGCTGATAATGTTCTTTTAATCGATGGTTGATTAACTGGGGTACATCCAGCAGTGTTTGGTTTTTGTTTAATTTCAGTAATGTGGGCAAATCCGGCCTGCTCTTCTCATAGATCGGAATTAAATCGACTTCATTGGTCTTAACAACATAATCATCAAGAGAACGTAAACTGTCCCGTTCATAATCAATCAGTATCTGGTCAATGGTCTTCTCCTTTTCATATTTGTTTTCAAATGCAGCATACGACAACCGCGGGATCCCCATACAAGGAAACTCCGTTATGATCCCCTTCGACCCTTTTGCAGCATAATCCATCTTTGCCAATGATAAAGCCAGCATTGAAACATCACCGCCGCACGGGTGATAAACGGCAATTGATTTAGGCTGGTTTGCCCAGGCTGCATTAGTATCATTTACATTGGATCCATTAGATTGTTTGGAGCTTGTCCTTTTAAATAATTTAAGCATTCTATTCTTCCTTTCCCTTAATTTTGTATTTTTACACAATTCCACCCTTTCCTAAAATGTAGACGCAATAATAAGCCTCGTTTATGAACAAGGCTCTTAGTCATCATTATAAAATTACATATATTTACATTAAAAAAACGTTGGCTCGCGCCACGTCTAATGTCAATACTACCATGATTTTATTCCACTTGGCAATAGTTACCTTGTAAATATATTCCTCTTATTGTTAACATTTGGTATTATATTCCCATATATACCTTGAAGGATAGAAACATCTTTTGCTAATGTAAAAGGATCAGGTTGCAGCCTATTCATATGAAGACAAGCATTCATTTCTTTCTGCATTTTTTTATTCATCACTGATGTTAATTCCTCAAACATAGAGCCATCAGCAAAATTAACTAACACATGCCATTTTTTACGGAAATCCCATTGTTCAAAAAACGCCCAAGATTTAATAAATTCTTTAAAATCCCAAATCGCTCCTCCCATAGTCATGACTTGTAGATCAGTCCGTAAATATTCTTGGTGTTGTTGAGCATCTACAGCCATGATTGAGCCGAAATCAATTACAATATATTTGTACTGGCTATTTCCAATCTTTAATAGTGTCTCTATTGAATCACTGTGATAAAAATCCACATCTTTAAAAGAAAAACCGTAAGGCAATTGCGCTGCTTCATCTGTGATAAATGTATTAAATACGTTGTTCTTACCCAGCTCCACACACGCTACCTTACCCACATTTAATGATGCTAAATAGAGGGCTGTCTGTATGGAAGCATGTGTTGCTCCCTTCCCTGGACCAATGCCGCATATACCGATACGAACAGTTCCTACGATCCTGTCGTTAAACACAATTCTTGATGGTTTACTTTCTTTATTCGATTTATATTGCAAATCATCTGATTCAACAGATTCACCTGCTCTATCTGCTTCCAGGATTCCTTGCGCCCATGCCAACAACGAGTTTTTCCTTTTTGATATTTGCGAAGCCAAGGTACTGCTAGGGACTGTTTCAAATGCGGCTAAATTTCCAATACCTTGCTCTTCTTTCTTATGGCTCTCCTGGTCATTTTTCAGGATTTCCACATCTTCTATTATTGGTTCTTCATGTTTAATGGAGATCGTTTCTTTTGGAATTGTTATTTCCTGAGATTCCACTATTAACACATTCTCAATCAATTTCTCTTGATTTGCTGGATCCATCTTCGCTTCACGATTAAATTGTGTTTTTTCGATTTCCTCAATAACCTTCATTACATCAATATATTCATTTTCCTTGTGCTTCTGAAGGTTTTCGTCTTTGTTTAATTCCGTCGTTAGCTGCTCGACATCTTTTATTGTAGTGGACGGCAAAGAGTCCTTGTCTTCTTGAATCTTTTCTAGCTCTAGTGGGCTTTTAATTTCTTTGGTAATAGGCAGCGATGAATCCTTGTGTTCGTTTTTAATCTTCTCAATCTTAAGTGGTTGTATAATTTCTTCTGAAACGGGAACAAACTCCTTGACTCCTTCTTTATTAGATACTGGTTGTTCTTCTATTACTGGTTTAATGTCTTTTTCTGCTAATTGATCTATGTGCTTCTCTTCTTCCATCTCTTTGATTCTATTCAGAGCATGTTGGAGTTGTGGAGAAGTTTGTTCTATTGTTGCTTCTTTACCATTCCTTTTTAGAACACTTGAAATTTTAGTTAGTAAACTGTTTTTCTTCTTGGGATTACTAATAACAGGGGGTACAAATTGTTTGGTTTTGTTTTCTAATGGCAATTCATTTTTAGGCTGTACTTCTTGTTTTTTTGTTATATAAGAGAAGTCAGAATAACTCTTGGGTTCATTGATCCATGCCTTAATATTTTCAATTTCAAATTCATCGATAAAATGGAGGTCATATATTCCCAAATTGATGATCTGAAGCGTGAAAGAATGGTCGTTCTGCATTTCTTCAGCAAATTGTATGATCATACGAGTCTGGGACATGTTACTTCGAATTTCTTTTAATAATTCAATAACATCTTGCTTGCGTGTGACCCCTGCAAACGCATCCATTATTATTATTTCATTACGTAACGTTCTTAAGGTAGTGAAGTCTTTGAACTGCTCTAACGTTACATCACTACCTGATATGTAGTAGCCTTCTTGTTCTAATGCCTCTTGTAAAGCCCGATTGATCTCAACATCGTACACGAGATGAATAGTTGTTTTCATGGAGGCTCCTTCCATTAAAGATGAATAGTTTGCCCGCGGTATTTTACTCTAGATAAAAATGTTAAAAGTTCCTGCGGTTTCACATCATAGTTTATAGTAACTTTAGCTTCATTATCCAAAGACCAAGTTTCTATAGATAAGAAGTCCCATTCTCTGGTTAACAATAGGACAAGTTCTATAAAGGCAATTCTATTTCCAATACAATCATAACTAAGCTGGACTTGAAATAATGTAATTTTATTGTGATTTTGTTTCAAGTTAATAATTTGGTCTGGAAATTGCTCTAAGCAGGACTCCAAAATTCTCTTTGCATCAACATCCATTTCATTTTCACCCACATAGTATTATTTAGTTACCCCGTTTGTTAAAAGCTCCAAAATATCTGGTGCAAAATTAATTATAAAATAACCCAATGTTCCTAGGGCTAATACGGAAAATCCATATCCAATCATTTTTTTAAAGAATATTCCTACGAACATACAAATCAAAAATGCACCAATAACAACTGCTATATACATAACTGTTGAAGCTTTAATCGACTCGTAGAGCGTGTTCCCCTTTTCCTTTATCCCTTCTTGAAATTTTTCAGGTGTCGCTTCTGTTATATTCTTCTTTAAGCGATCATTAACAGAATCAAGCTTTTTTGCTTTTTGTGGATTGACGATAGAGTTATCGTTTGAATTGCTAGTTGGTGGCATATCTTCAGCATAAGCAGAGGATATAATAACATTTATTAAAATTATTACCACAAACAAGGATTTTTTGACCATTAATGTTTCCCCCCATACCCATATTTATAAGACTTTTAATTCATTGATCTTCTCTAATCCATTTCGTTCCATTTTGGAGTGTCATCATTCCAATCGCTGGTTTAACATACACAAGTGGATCCACCAGGGTCGTTTTTCCCTTTGCATCCAATATGTTCAATTCAAAATGCAAATGTGGACCTGTGCTGTCACCCACTTTTCCATAACCAATTTGGGCGATATATTGTCCCTTTTTTACTCTATCCCCTTTTTGGACTTGAAATTGATCATGCTGTAAGTGTGCATACAGGGTTTTAAGACCGTTTGGATGGCTTAGTATTACATAATATCCATACCCTACATTTCCACTACCTTGAGCCCCTGCATACTCTACAACACCTTCATCAATAGCATAGATATGTGTCCCTCCTGTGCCTGTAGCAATATCCATTCCTTTATGTGGGGTAGAGTGCCATGCATCAATGTCTCCGAAATGAGTTGTTTGTTTGAATGGCACATCAACAGGAAAAAACAAATTGGCACCGCTAATGGCTCCATTCACATAGGGCAAGCTTATCTTCACTTCCGAACTTCCTTTAAATTGGATGTCGTACAATTTTGCCAACTCAAAGGCAAGTTGTATATCCACTTCTTTCTTTATTCCTTTTGACTTCAAAAATTCCATTAGTGGTAGATTAAGCACATCAGGTGTATTCATTTTTGCTAGAATTTCTTTTATTTCGGTATTTACCAATACTCCACAAGAAGAACTGTATTCTGTACGCTTTACATCTTGCTTATAATCATAATTATAGGCACCCTCAAACGTATCAGCTTTTGCCAATAATAAGATAGGTGTGAGTTTAGTATCTGAATGAATCGAATAATTAACTGATACATTCCCTTCTTTGTCTGTATAGCTAGATGAACTACAAGATTGAGTGATGTTAGTGATCGTACTAGATCTCCAAGTGAAAGCAGGGCGTAACGCTTCAAATATTATGTCAGGCTGGAGCAATAGCTTTTTTTTGCCTGTAGTAGCTGGATCATTTACAATGCGATCCACAGCTGCTATTACTCCCCATGGCATAGCGTGGAGCTGCGCTTGTATCTTTTGGTCATCTGTTAATTTATCACTCCATTTTTTCGAAATATCAGCATAATCTTCAAACACATTTTTACGGCTTTCTATAAAATCAGGATCGTTACTGCCATAAAAAGCTGCGATTTTTTTTCCACTGGGGGAACCATCCAATAATACTTGTTTGGGAATGAGATATAACATGTTATACATTAAAAACCCACCGACGATAATAACGACGATGGGAACCCAAACTGGGGCTGTTTCACCTAGAATTGATATCAGTACTCTGCCTGTTGTTAAAATAACTTGTTTGGCAACCTTACCTACAGCTTTTTTAATTAATCGTTTGGCTACATGTGAAGCTTCTTGGGAAGTCTTTTTTCCTATTCCTGATACCATCTGCTCCATTTCATTATTTGCTTGCACTACAATCGCCCCCGTGTACGAGAGGGCTCATTGTTATCATCTGATTCCAGTGATTTGACCAACTCAGTTACTTTATCTCTTACTGTGTTATTTGCAGCTGGAAGCTCTGTAGCATTATTTTGTGAGTTTCTTTGCCCTATATAATCATTCCATAAGTCCTCATCAAAATTGCTATTTTGTGAATTATTTGTCGGTGCTCCATTCACTGATTGTATCGGGGTAAATCCTCCTTGTGATTCGTCAGATCCTCCACCTCCAACGCCTCCATTATTATCTACCGGTCCATTTCCTTGTGGTTCCGATGGTGGTTCTCCACTAGCCCCACCTTCACTTGGAGGTGATGATGATGCACCCCCACTAGTTCCACCATTACCTGAAGGATAGTTATCAGCAATATATTGTTTTAATTGACTTCTATCTGTTAATATACCTTTTGATTCGAATGCTTTCGATTTTGCAGCTTCATACCTGGCGTTAACGTTTTGATATTGTTGTTCGGCTTTCACTAGTTCAGCTGGTTTTTCTGGAGGGATGGTATATGGTACTTCTCCCGTATTGTCCTTGAACCATTGTGATCCAGGTCCATATAACCCTTGCTGCTCCATGAATTCATCTTTTGCATGATTAAAGTTCGCTTCAGCTGTTTTAAAATCCATGCTGTTATCGTGACCCAGCTTGACTGCATATAATTGTGCCTGTGCAGCCTTGTAATTAACTTCAGCATTACTAAAATCCTTGTGCTGTTCAGGTAGAGCCGGACGTGAAGATTCTGTGGAATTATCTTTATACCACTGAGAACCTTCCCCATATTGGCTCTTTAATTCTTGGAAATGAGCCTTAGCTGAATCAACTTGTGGCTTTAATTGGTTCATTTCGTTCACTGAATTTGCATATTGCTCCTGGTGTTGTTCGATAGCCTCTTTCCTTGCAGGAGCATCTTCAAAAGCGCTACCACCTGAAACAGCATTTATAAATCGTTCTGCACCCCATCCCATTTGAACAAGAGAGTTATTTAAAGAACCACCTTCACCACTTAAATACCTGCTTTCCATGCCAGCCCCTATGCCATCATCATGAGATGCAGATGCCATTAAACCGTCCATTCCTTTTCCCAAACCACCAAGCCCTCCGGTTAAAACTCTGCCTAAACTAGCCCCGATAGAATGCCCAATGATTGGATTACCTGTAATAGCAGTTGATGCAACTGCGCCTGCAAAACCAGCTGACGCTGAAACAGCTCCCCTTAGCAGTCCATTATTTGCAATGCTACCAAACACACCTTGCTTATTATTTGGAATTAATGGCGAATTGCTGGTATCACCCATTTCCGAGTTGCCTAAACTACTTTGATCATTTCCTTGGTTTCTCCCACCATTTGGTCGAAACATCCCTGAGAGTGCCATTACCGATGAAATTCCAGACATAGCACCAAGACCATTAGCAGCTGCTCCTTTAAAACCAGACCCATGGGACTCTATGCCAATCAACTGTCTGAAGAGTGAAACTATAGTGGGCATACCAACAAAATAGGCTATAAACAGCCAGATACTCATTGCTCCTTGAAATTGAAGTGCTAAAAAGAATAATCCTAATGCTAATGCATGAGCTGTATCCATAAAAGTATAAGATATTAACTCTTGCCACCATATTTGTTGCGAGTGTCGGAATGCTGGAAATATGGATAAAACACAAACTATGGGAAAACTAATAAGTAATGCACCTAAAATGAATACTCTAAGTGCATATTGATAATTCATTAACGCAGTCATAAAGGTAGCCAGTAAAGCTAATATAGAAGCGATTATCGTTTTATTGGCTACAAAACCAATCATGCCAACATTTCCCCAGACCATGTGTAAAAAAGTATCTATGTGCACCCCATTATCAATCAATCCGTTCCAAACAATATCTGTAGAATAGCTATTAATCGTAAATACAACATCCCAGAGATGGCTTCCGAATTTCAAGGAGATTAATCCAATTAAAAAGCTCATTGCATAATCTTTCGTCCTTGATCGTCCCTCTTGAGAACCACTAAAAAATGCCATATGAAACCCAAATAACATCAATAAAATCACTAGTGGATATGGCATGTAATTATCGAATAATGAGTATAAAACATTTATAGCTTGGAAAAACCCTTGTTCAAATACCCCGTATACCTGATCGGCCCGACAATTGTATTGGAAACAACCCGTTGTAGATTGTGCTTCATCATCAGCTGCTAGGTCTTTCCCAAAAATAAGTAGGGTAATGTCTTTCATATCGAATAAATTGAATATACCATTCGCAAAATTGTTCATCATTTCACTTAGAAAAGATTCTCCTAGTCCTGGTTCTTCCACTATGTTGTTAACAATTTTATTGTTATATTCTTCCATCTTCGAGCCTAGTACTCCATACTGCGGATTAAACTTCCCTCCATTTGTAGGTATTGTTGGAACAGTCTCTATTCGCTTTGTTACCGTCTGAAATTTTGCTAATTCAGACTCTGTCCTTACTCTAGCTGGATCTGTTACATATTCAAGCAGAGAATCCGGTTTTTTAAGAAATTGTGGAATATCAAATTTAATTCCAGAACCCAGCATAGATTCAGTAACACTGTCTGGATATGCAAGAAAATCATCGTACGTATATTTTTGGAAAGGTCTTGTACTTAATGTGAGAATTTCTCCGTGAAATATAACTCCATAATTACTTAATGCTGCTGCTTTTTGAGATACCTTTGCCCAAGAATTCCAGCATACATTATCTTTACTAAAAATTGACCATGATTCACACTTATCTCTTTCCTCAATAACTGCACTAATGAGTTGACCTAGTGCTGCATTTAATTTTAAGCTCATCTCCTTATCATTTGGATCCCATATCCGAGTAACTTTATTGTCAAAGTTACCATCTTCATCTTTTCCATTAATCGCTGGACTCACCACTGGGGTATACAATGTATAAGTCGCAGCAGCATAAGAATTTGTGGGAAATAGAAAAAATGACTGCAATACGAATGACACAATAACAATAAGAAAAATTATTCTTCTCATTTTACCACCTAACCCGTCTGTTCTTGATTGACAGATTTATTTCTCTTTTCCAGCAAATCTCTTATGTATATTTTCCGTTGGGCATAAGCAGGATCGTTAGGATCTGTAGTAAATAACATGTGCTCGAATTTGGTTGCTTGAACTTGCAATATTGTCGACTCGTTATCTATTTTCAAAACAACTTTCCCTCTCGAAGCTTGGTTAACCAGGAAGTGAGCTTCGCCCTCACTTAAATTAAGCATTCCTTGGACGGAGTCAATATCGATTTTTTCTTGCAAGCCGATGATTTTAATCGGACTATTCTTTATAGCTGCTATCCCTGCCGCTGACTTTGTATACACTTCTAATCCTTGTGTAACTGAAATGATTCCGGTATTAGTTGAACGGCCCTCTCTATACGAGCTTTCCGCCCAAACCCCGCCAACATCAGGATCATTAAAAATGTTTTGTGCTTCTTCTATGACTTCCAATTTTTTTATATCCGGATTTTTCTTTGCCCACTTCTCAGTAATCCAGCGCTGTGCAGCAACAAGCCCAAGAGGACGCATGATATCCTTGTCTAAGCGATTTAAAGCTATCGCAAATATGGGAGCATCTTTTACTGATACGGTCGATTGTCCATCAAAAATTGACATTGAGGGAGCTTTACCTGTTTTGGTGAACTGTATGAAAATATCTGCTGCGATTCTAACTGCTTCTTTATCTGATTTTTCCATCATATCGTGAAGACCATTTAGTTCAGGCATCTTTTTATATGTTCTTCCTATTCTAAATTTACCATCTCCGGTACTAGATGCCGTAAATAAACTCTCTGGATCCTCGGTTATCTCAGCATCTTCATACTGCGTCCTTATGGAATTGGAAATGAATACTTTAACCTCACCAGTCAAAATATTCCGGTCATATACGGATATCATTTTATATACTAAGGCTTGTACAAAATTGGCTGCTTCCTCTATGTCTACATAACGGGAGCCATCCGGCATTTCTGTAATATCAACATCATAAGGATTGATACGATCTTGTGAGTGCTGGCTCAACTCAATGAACGGACAGTTCATGGCAATCATGTAATCGCGATATTCGCCTTTCCAATCGAGAATGCCAACACGCCTGCGGATATGAGTGTTACGATTCACCAAGGTCATAACTACATAAGTTTTACCAGCTCCACTACGACCTATAACGCAAGCATGCTGATTAGTAAGGTCAGGATGCCAATTTTCTAAAAAAACAGGCTTTCCCATAAATATTTCGCGCCCAAGTATGATTCCTGTCCTGTGGCTAATACCTCCATAACCAAATGGGAACAAGTCAGCTACATTTGATGTTTCAAAGCTAAGGAAGTGCTCTTTAGGTACTTCGCTTGTTGTTAAAGGAAGGATCGCCCTGAGAGCATCTAATTGCCGCCCATCGGCTGACCTTAATATGATTGACTTACCAGAAAATCTTTTGACCAAGGAGTTGCAATATTTTTTCAGTGCTTTCCAATCGGTTCCACTGGCAATGGCTTGGATAGAAACACGGTAGCTACGTTCCGTATTTCTCCTTATACGTCCTTGACGTGCCTTTAAGTCTTTGACTTCATCCATCATCGAATCTCTTTTGCTTACATCTTTCTCAGAGGCTAGATCGCTTAATAACCCTGTGATTCTTCTTCCTATGGCATCAAGTTCCCTATCATTAGCTGAAGGGCGAACATGGATAGCAAAATCCATGTCTGCTTCCCCGAAGTCCCCGACAACCAAAGAATCGAGCATGCCCGCCCAGGTGTTCCCAGCACTAATCTGGGCAAAGAACGATCTATAGTACCTTACAGGAACTGCTGTCCCGCCAACTTCTACTGCATAGTCTGTCATCTTTATACCTTCTGCGCTTAATTCTTTAGGCAAAGTTTCTCTAATTATCGAAGGGCTAATAAAATCAATGCCTTCAGGTTTAGCATCATCAAAATCAGGCTGCTTTTTGTAGGGTTTTTGTTTAACTTCACCACTCTTTCCATACCATAACTTAATTAGCATTTTCTTTAGCATCATCTGCACCTCCATATTCAAATTGTAATAGTTTCTTCGTAATTGAATTTATATTTACTGTAAAGCTCTGAGCATCATTAGCATCTTTTAACCTTGCCCACACAGCCATTTCTTTTTGTAGCATTTGGTACGTCATTTGATAAACACCTTCACGATCTAATAACCGGCATTTCATGCCGATTTGCTGGCTATGTGAAAATATTTCATTACATGATTCATCAAGAACTTGTTGAGCAAGATCCATTAATTCGTCTTCAGGCATGCCTTTGGTTTCGCTAGTTTGTTTTCCAATAAAATCATCCAATACATTCATGCCTGTTTTCACGCCAGAGTCAATCGAATCTGAAGTAGGATTAAAATGTAAAATGTAATAATTCTTATAGTCCCTTATATTTTGTTCATCATCTTGTTTATTTAAATCATTAACGACATGTTCAGCACACTCTCTCATTTCTGGTGTAAGAATAGGATTGTCAATAAACTGAGCCTGGTACCACGATGAATAATCTTTTAAGCCCAAGTATTGTGATTGAACCAGGATTGTGTAAGGAAAACCTAATGTGTTTACTAAATCACGAAAATTCATCCAGATCATGGCTTGCTCATTTTTGGATGATGTTTGTCCGTTTACCGATTGCACCTCGATAATATAACGGAACATATTATTATGTTGAATTAAACCTTGAGTACTAACCGTAACATCACTGCCGAGCAAATCTTGTACGGTTTCCAAAGATTTACGCTGTTTTAACCTTGGACGGATAAATAATAGAAAAATGGTTGCCACAATGGCAACCACAAATAGATATCTGATAATCTGCAAGTTAATAATCCCCGCCCTTTTTAATGTTTTTCTTTCTGTATAAGAATTTTCTTCTCCTGAATCGTAATATCAATATAATAAAAAAATAATGACCGATTGTTAAACCGGTCCGAGGATGTTTGGCGTAACAAAAAAACATACTTAATGCCAATGGGAGCCCATAATGAACACGGCTTAAAATAGAATACTCTAGGGGCAGCAACGGAATGATTTGGCTTGCCTTATAGGATAGATAAGCTCCCGATCCTATCCATAGGGTTTGACCAAATGAGAAGCGACCTATTAAACGTTCTTTAATATTAGAATTGTACGGAAGTGGATGGTGCTGTCCCCACATTTATTTTCACGCCCTTACTGATTAATTAAGTTGGGTCATAATCCATAATTCCGAGGATGGCACCAAGTATATCTTCTGGAAAAATAGCTACGTATAATCCAAGTAAAAAGAATATAATTCTCATTTTCATAGCTGCAAGTCCTTGGGGATTAGCAGCTCCATACATGCCCCATCCTATCCAGCATATAAAAAGCACGGCAAATAAGATACCTACTTGTCTTACAATGGAGAGGAGTTTTGTTGTTGATTCATCTATCTTGTCAGTTAAACCCTCACTACTGCCTGCTTTTATTTTATCCATAGTACCTCCAGCTTTTGCGGGGGTTGTTATCGCTGGTGTGCCTCCTGCAAAAACCAATGTGCCAAACATCATTGAAATACAAAGCATCAATATTAAAGCCATTCCCTTTTTCATACAGATCCCCCTATGTAGCTTAATTTACTAGAAATATTTTAATTAGCTCCGTTATTAACTAATTCCATAAGGTTCAATATGATCGCCTCCTTTAACTAATTAACTAATTTCATAAAGCAGCGTACTATATACTCATCGAAATGTGTGCCACTATGATCAAAAATGTACTGTATAGCGTCTTTATGGGACCACTCGTTTTTATAAGACCGACTACTAACCAAAGCATCATATACATCACAAATAGCACATATACGTGCTACTACAGGTATTTCATCTTTTTTCATCAGTTAGGATAACCATTACCTTGAACCTCTCATGACTAAAGTCACGAGATTCTTGGGTAGTCCCTTCTAACGAAGAGAAGTTTACCGAGCTAACCCTGTCGTTCCGACAGTTCGTGTAAGGATTACACAGCAAGAAGTCTTTTGCCTTCGGCAAGAATGTTCAGGCTTGCGTTAAAGTCTCGGTCGTGGTGCGCTCCACATTCTGGGCAGTCCCATTCACGCAACTTTAAGTCTTTTACATCTTTGTGCTTATAGCCACAGCAGGAGCATAGCTGCGAAGATGCGAATGTTTTACCCACAGCCACAACGATGCGACCATACCACTTCGCTTTGTACTCTAGCATGGAGCGAAAAATCGACCAGGAAACCTCGCTAATTGCCTTGGCTAACTTATGATTCTTGACCATATTGGCTACCTGTAAATCTTCAATCGCAATGATGTCGTGGTTTTTGACAATATGCGCTGAAATCTTTTGCAAGTAGTCCGTACGAGCATTCGTGATTTTCTCGTGAATACGCGCTACTTTGATGCGTTGCTTGTTCCAATTGCTGCTGCCTTTCATCATGCGTGAAAGTTTCCGCTGTGTTCTTGCCAGTTTTTCTTCCAGTCTGCGAAAGAATTTAAGGTTTCCAACGACTACGCCATTAGATAGAATTGCAAAATCTTTTAAGCCAACATCGATGCCAACTTCTTTGCCTGTTTGGGGCAACTCAGGGACGTTGGCTTCTGCAAGCACAGATACAAAGTATTTGCCGCTTGGATTGCGTCTAATCGTAGTGTTCAGGATACACCCTTCAACTTCACGGCTTTTAGCAAATTTCACAAGTCCAAGTTTAGGTAACTTGATCTGATTGTCTACAATTTCAATAATTCCATTCGTGTAGTTGGTTTGGTAAGACTGTGCAGGATTCTTTTTACTCTTAAACTTAGGCGCATCGTTTTGTTTTTTGAAAAAGCGATTGTATGCGTCACTCAAATTCCGTAGTGCATTTTGTAAAGAAAATTTGTCCGGTTCTTTCAACCAGTCTATTTCTTGTTTTAGTTTTGTGAGTTCAGCAGAACATGCACCATAAGATAAGCCTTTTCCTGTCTCTCTGTAAGTGTCACTCCATTGGGCTAGAAAACGATTAAACACAAATCGAGCACATCCAATCGTCTTGTTAATGAGTGTTGCTTGTTCAGGCGTGGGGTAAATGCGGAATTTGTAAGCTTTATTCACAACCATTGCTTGTCACTTCACTTTCTGATTTTGAATATACGTTCTGATCTGTGCTTCTGTATGTTTACTTACGGCTGCTACAAAATATGAGGGATTCCAAAGATTTCCTCCCTACAATTTCTGTTTAATCTTTGGAAACTCTTTAAACAAACGTCTCGCGGAAACACCTTTTAATGCTTTAATCATGCCAGGTATCGAATGCTGTGGTGTACAATCCACTAAAAGATGAATGTGATCGGAGTCACTTTCAATTTCAGATATAGT
>NZ_JAAOIW010000024.1 GCF_011440305.1 Paenibacillus agricola
GTTATTATAATCATCACAGATATCAGTGGGGACTAAAAAAGATGACTCCTGTTCAGTACAGGAATCATCTCTTATGTGTGGCCTAGCACTCTTTTTTTAAAGTGTCCTTGACTAAGGGTCTAGTTTAATCTTCAGCATCCTCTTTTCCGGGAAGCAAAAAAGTTTATGTGGAGGGCTCGCGAGCTGATATAAGGGTCCCTATGCGTGAAATCAAATTGAGTCCTACTACAGGATCTTATGGAGAGCAGGAAAACGCCCCTATTCGTGTGTACGATACGAGTGGCGCTTATACAGACGAAGAGATCCAAACGGATATTCGCGCAGGTATTCTACCTAATCGATTGAATTGGATTTTGGAACGCGGCGATGTAGAAATGTATGAAGGAAGAACGATTAAACCGGAAGACAACGGATATCAAAAGGGAGAGAGCGTAGCAGAAGTTTTTCCCGGCTTACACCGTCATCCTATGAGAGCGAAAAAAGGTCGTAATGTGAGCCAGATGCATTATGCACGCCAGGGTATCATCACTTCCGAAATGGAATATATCGCAATTCGGGAAAATGTGTCTCCGGAATTTGTGAGAGACGAGGTTGCTCGTGGCCGAGCGATTATCCCAGTAAACATTAACCATCCGGAGAGTGAGCCGATGATAATTGGACGAAACTTTCTGGTGAAGATTAATGCGAATATAGGAAATTCCGCTGTATCGTCTTCCATTGAGGAAGAAGTGGAAAAAATGAGATGGGCAACGCGCTGGGGCGCGGATAATATTATGGATCTCTCTACGGGTAAAAACATTCATACAACTCGAGAGTGGATTATTCGTAATTCCCCTGTTCCTATTGGTACGGTACCTATTTATCAAGCTTTAGAGAAGGTGAATGGAAAAGCGGAGGATTTAACGTGGGCAGTGTACCGCGATACGCTTATTGAACAAGCCGAGCAGGGCGTGGATTACTTTACGATTCACGCTGGTGTTCTGCTGCGTTATGTTCCTCTTACGGCCAAACGGATGACAGGCATTGTTTCACGGGGAGGCTCGATTATGGCAGCCTGGTGTCTCGCCCACCATCAAGAAAATTTTCTTTATACGCATTTTGAGGATATCTGTGAGATCATGAAAACATACGACGTATCCTTTTCACTAGGTGACGGTTTGCGTCCGGGATCCATCGCAGATGCGAATGATGAGGCCCAATTTGCAGAACTAGAAACATTAGGTGAACTAACGAAAATCGCTTGGCAGCATGACGTACAAGTGATGGTAGAAGGTCCTGGCCACGTACCTATGCATTTAATCAAAGAAAATATGGATAAACAACTTGAAATCTGTAACGAAGCTCCCTTTTACACATTAGGACCACTTACAACGGATATTGCGCCTGGCTATGACCATATCACTTCAGCTATTGGAGCAGCGATGATTGGCTGGTTCGGTACTGCGATGCTCTGCTATGTAACTCCCAAAGAACATTTGGGCTTGCCGAACAAAAATGACGTTCGTGAAGGGGTGATTACCTACAAAATTGCTGCTCATGCTGCTGATTTAGCGAAAGGTCATAAAGGGGCTCAAGACCGAGACAATGCGTTGTCAAAAGCACGCTTTGAATTCCGATGGCATGACCAATTCAACCTATCCTTGGATCCCGAAAGAGCTATTGAGTACCATGATGAGACCCTACCTGCAGTGGGTGCCAAGATAGCTCATTTTTGTTCGATGTGCGGTCCAAAGTTTTGCAGTATGCGGATTTCCCAAGATATCCGAGACTATGCAAAACAACAAGGGCTTGAAGAGCAGGAAGCCATTCAAGAAGGTTTTAAGGAAAAATCTAATGAATTTAAAGAAGCTGGAAGCGTAATTTATAAATAGTTAAAAACCAGCGGGGGTGCTTTCGCATCCTTGCTGGTTTTTAATGTTCAATTAAGTTTGTTACAGAGACCACTTGCTCATTATCTGGTTTACCGAGTGGGTAGATTCTAGCGGTTTCATTTTTTTCGTCCACGTGTTGAATGTAAACTGGAATTCCATCGCAGGTTACATTAGCCATTACGACTATGCATTGAATATTACCTCCATTATTTGGTTTAACGAATATAATGTTCTCTCAATATGAATTGATTATTCATATTTTGATGAGAAGCAGAGCAGCTCAAGATGTGTATTACCTGACTACGAAAAAATGGATGGTACAACGTAAAAACGTCGTCTATATTACACCGATCCGCGTTTTTTCAGGATGACTCGTGATTAGCAACGCATTACGGTCGAATTAATAACAGTTTTTATACAAATGTAGCTAGAATAAATCCAATTTATGATAATATAAATTCGCGATAAGGTGTATTTCTGACCCATGTTCTTAATAAAAACCGTTAACCGGTTTGAATCCAAGTCGGTTTTTTGATTGCCGAGAATATGTATTCCCGGCAATTCCTTATTTGTTACTATTAAAACAACAAGGAATGAGAAAGCCATGCCTAAAAGCATATATAAAACAACTCGTCATCAATAGTCCCGCGGGTTGTATTTGATTGATTCTGATTTCCCTTTAACTTTAATAACCGCCTGATGTTTTTTTGTCGGGAATGGGATAAAGTTCTGTGGATGAGTAGGAGAGTAAGAAAAACAGGCAGTGTCAAGCGGAAAACACTGAGGTAGAAAAGGCTAGCGTTGTAAATTTAGTGCCCTCAAGTCGTTTAGGCCCATATATGAATCGTAATACGTGTAGCCTTCCTGTATAGTTTCTCTGGTTGTGGTGCAAAGCTCTATTTCATGATAACGTAACTGATAATGAAATCATAGGATGGAGCAACTTATTTTGGAAACGAAAATGGAAATGGAAGCAATATGAATCGCCGATCATTTTACTAAAGGTGAGGTGGTATTTGAAATATAGTTTAAGCTATCGAGGCCATGCATATGATTAGGAAAGGGCAGGTCGAAAATAATTCGTCTGTCCTCTCTGCAGTTGAATGGCTTAATAAAATATTTGGTATTTTAGCATAGTTAATTACAATTTAATGGGAAATTGCTATTTTTCAATTCTTGCACCACAACCTTGCGTTATGTATCAGCTGCTATAAAAGGAAACAACGAAAAGAACAGCTTCAAAAGCAAATCGTGCTGTAATACCACTTTAGATGGAGAGTCGGTTGCATCGAAAGGTGCAAGTCCGGTTCGGAGAAGGGCGTTACCGTCAAACTATTAATCGTTCGATCAATGGGTCGGGTGACGCCTTCTACCGTACATCAAACTCTAAGGTCAATGGAAGTATTTATATAGGGCTGTTGATTCTATGGGAAAAACCATTGATTTTATGTTATTTGAAAATCGAGATATGGCGGCAGCCAAGCGCTTTTTCACAAAGGCTTTGTCCTCTCTCCATAATCAAAACCCGCGTGTAATCACTTTGGATAAAAACCCAGCGTACCCACCAGCCATACAAGAATTAAAGAGTGAGAAATCCATGCCAAAAGAAACCACAATTAGACAGACTAAGTATCTGAACAATATTGTAGAACAAGATCATCGGTTCATAAAGAAAATCACAAAGCCAATGCTTGGTTTCAAAAAGTTGCAAACCGCAGAACAGACGTTAAAGGGAAACGAGGCTATGCATATGATTAGGAAAGGGCAGGTCGAAACTTCGTCTGTCTTTACTGCAGTTGAATGGTTGTAATTGCTTTTTTATATCCGTTGCCAACGGTTGCCCAAGCACCCTTCGGAGGGGAGAAAGAAAGCGGCATGGGCAAAGAAGGTGGAAAGTCTGGATTAAAGGACTATTTGATGAAATTCATATCCCTGAACATAAGCTGACCGAAGACCGAGCAACAACTAGGATAACTGTAGACTCGATTAAATAGGCGTAGGTGATCTTCATGGAACGTTCTATAAAGAAGCAACTCATTATTTTTCTTGTCTTTCTTCGATGTTGTCTTTCATATTCAGCGGTCATATTACTACTTTTGTTGAGAAACTAGAGATCCAAATATGCCAATACGATTAAACGGTAGGGAATACTATAAATATCCATATACCAGCAATCGTGACCACTATTACGGGAAAGTAACTTTACCCAGATATTCACCCCATGGATAAAATAGTGAAATCACAATCGTCTGATTCCCGCGCGTTGATGTTTTGGACTGATTATATTAGAATAGGTCTACATATTAGAGATCATGGACGGAGGGTGTTTCATGTGGAGAATAGTCATTATTGACGACGATCGAAAGGTACTGCGGGGAATGAAAAAAATCATACCATGGGTCGAACTGAAGGCTGAGCTCGCAGGTGAAGCGGAGAACGGCAGTGACGGATTGGAGTTGATTCGCTCAATCCGTCCCGATATTGTGATTACAGACATTTACATGCCTGTGATGAACGGATTGGAAATGCTGCAGCAGCTTCGTAAAGAAGATATAAAAAGTAAAATGATTATCCTAAGCGGGTATACCGATTTTGAATATGCCCGTCAGTCACTCAGCCTCAATGTATCTGACTATTTAGTAAAGCCCGTCAGTGTTCCCACGCTGCTAGAGGTTTTGCGAAAAGTAATTCAGGAGTTGGAGAAGGAAGAAAAAGAACAGCAAGAGCTGCAAGGTCTGCTGCAAACTTCGGATAGCTATCGCCCAACCATGGAAAAGGAATACTTGAAGTCGCTTGTTACAGGTGCATTTGAGCCGCATTTTAGAAGAATGCAGGAAACCAATGCTAATTATTTCGCGGAAAACAAGTTCCAAATACTTGCTGTTGAAATAGAAGATACCAAAAGGTCGTCCGAGGTCTCCTCTTCAGATATTCATTTATTCCGGTATGCTGTAGCCAATATAGTTGAAGAACTGCTGCAAACGAAGTGGCCTGAATCGAGTGTACTTGAGCTATATAGCCGTCACGTAGCGATTTTATTGCGTTATCCTCCCAATAAGGATACCATGGAGCTGTCCGAGCTGTGTCAGCTGCTAATCGATAATGTCCTCCGCTTCTTGGACGTATCGATCCGCATCGGCATAGGTAGCGTCCAGCATGGAATCAAAAATATCGCGAACTCTACCGAAGAAGCATTGTCCGCGCTTGTATCCATGCGATCCTTCATACTGGAGGAAACCGGTGTCAAGGTCTGGGAGAACGCGAAGTACAATTCACAGACTTCCAGTGTGAAATTTCCCCGTGTTAAATATTATCAAGAGGTTGCCGACGCCATCCGACAGCTCCAGGAAGAACGGGCTATTCAACTAGTCAAAGAATTTGCTGTACAATGGATGCATTCCAAAGAAACAGGCTCGGAAGACGTTCAAAGAGTTGCTGCTGAATTATGGGCTATTTTTGCTTTTGCACTTAATGAAGCAGGCTATTCGCTGGATGAGCTTTATTTGGATGCAGCTGTAAAGATGGAAATAGGCACACTCCAGACGCCAAACCATTTTGTGGAATGGATAGACGAGAAAATTCGCGGCATCTGTGAACGGCTCGACAGTAACGGCCAGAATGTGAAGCACAAACAGGCAATCGATTTCATCATCCAGTATATTCATGAGCATTATTTTGAAGAAATCAGGTTAGGCGATATGGCGGATAAAGTTTATTTGTCCCGAAACTACTTAAGCAACCTGTTTCGAACGGCTGTAGGGGAAACCTTTCAGGATTATATAACTAAGGTCCGGATGGACAAAGCAAAGCGGTTGATCATGGAAGGAAAACACCGGATATATGAGGTGGCAGAGAAGGTGGGCTACCGCAATGTTCCTTATTTTACCTCGATGTTCAAGAGGCAAACAGGCCGCAATCCGACTGATCTATTAAAAGAGCCGATTCCAACGAAGAAACAGGAATGATCGGATTTAAATAGTGAAATCGCAGGACTGTAGCAGACAAGTTGGAGGAGAGCAGCATGTGGCATCCCTTTAAGCGTTTACGGATCGACATTTTATTATTCGGATGTTTTGCTTTGGTCATTTCTTTATTACTGGCTGTGGGCGGGTGGGGTGCGTATTATCTCTCTTCCCAGCAGCTAGTAAAAAACACAACGGTGTACCAGCAGCAAATTCTCACAGAATTAAATAACCAGTTGGAGATCCTTTGCCGTTCTATTGAGCAGGCCTCTTTATCGATTTCACGAGACTCGAATTTACAGGATTATTTGACAATCCGCAATGATAACTTCACCAAATACTCCCAGCAAAATATAGTCGTACAAAAATTAAGGGAATTGATCAATAGCTACCCTAACATTTACTCCATCCAAATTTATGAAGCCAATCCGCTCGTAACGAATGAGAGCAATGATGTAGCGATGCTCAAGGAAAGCCAAATGCAGAAGGAACCGTGGTTTGAATCTGTGAAGAATTCAGATTCCGTATGGATATCCGAGCGTCAGGTGGAAACCGTAAGTGGGCGTACACCTGTTATCAGTTTTTTCAGGAGAGTATACTCGACAGACATGTCATCGATAGGAATTGTGGTCTTGAATGTTAGATTGGAAGCATTCGAATCGGTATTGCAAAGGAGTGAATCCAGGGAGCTTTTATTGCTCGATGGTGGCAACCGTCCCATGACGAAAAAAAGCATTGAGCGTTTGACGGCTGAGCTAGAGGATTTGATTCCTTCACTTGAGGGAGACAAAGGGTTTATACCCATTACGCGTGTGAAGAATAAGGATAGGGTGAGTCCTCTTAAGGAAAAATCCCTGATTGTTTGGTCGCGTTCCTTTAAAGATAGCTGGATGCTGGTTGAGGTCACTCCTTGGCAGACGATTACTGCGAATAGCTTAAGGCTTGCCCTTACACTGTTTACGCTTGGTTTGTTTACATTGCTGCCTGCGCTGCTCATTGCGTTATACTTTTCCCGCCATTTCACCAAACCGATTCGTTATGTCGTTAATTCGATGGTTAACTTTAATTTGCAAACACCGAAACATCCGTTGCTGGAATTACCTAGCGGCTATACGAATGAATTTGGGAGCCTGCTTCGCGGATACCATAAATTAGAAGAGCGGATTAACGAACTGTATACGCAGCAGCAGCAGGAGCTTACCAAACAAAAAGAGGTTGAGCTGAAGGCGCTTCAGGCTAATATTAATCCCCACTTTTTGTATAATACATTAGATCAGTTGAACTGGATGGCCATAGATGCTGATCAAGCGAAAATGAGCAGAGTCATTGAATTAATGGGTAAAATGTTCAGAGTGACGCTTTCCAATGGAGAAAGCTGGATCTCCCTTGAGGCAGAACTGGAGCATATGAACAGTTATTTAGAAATTCAACAGCAGGTTCGCTTGGATGAACGATTGAAAGTTGAATGGGCAATCGATCCGGAATGCTTGGCACTTTATGTGCCAAAGCTGACTTTGCAGCCGTTGGTCGAGAATGCGATTATTCATGGATTTCATGGCCGCAACGATGGCTTGTTGCGTTTGTCCGCTGTAAAAGATACAGATACGCTTGTATTATCAGTGACGGATAATGGTGTCGGGCTGTCTAATGATTGGAAGGAAAGGCGCAAGCGTAAAACGGGAGGCTACGGAATTCGCAATATTGAGGAACGGTTGGAAGCCTATTTTGGTAGTGATTACGGGCTACAAGCAGAAAAACTGCTTACTGGCGGCACCCAGGTGACCATAAAACTTCCAGTTCTTCAGGAGAAGCCTGTCTGATTCCGGCTTTTTCGTAAAATAGTGAAACAAATCGGATATTCCTCTGCTACAAAACAACGGTATGACTTGATAGGATAAAGCTGTAACCAATACAAATCATTTATAAGGAAAAAAGGGGATGTACCATGGCTAAAAAAGCACGAAACTCCAGTATTGCAGTCGTTATGATGTTGTCCTTGTTGCTTTCCGCTTGCAGTGGGAATAATGAGGCAGTAAAACCAAGTCCAACTACAGTCCCAAAGACAGAAGCGGTTGGGAAACCGGTTAAGCTGCGTATTATGTGGTGGGGAGGACAAGCCCGGCACGATGCAACCCTAAAGGCGCTTGACTTTTACTCGAAAAAAAATCCAAACGTTACGTTCGAACCGACATATCAAACCTTTGATGGTTATCTGGAAAAACTGAGAACCCAGTCGGCGGGCAACAATGAGCCGGATATTGTCCAAATCCTTACAGCATGGTACAGCGACTATTCGACTCAACTTGCTGATGTATCGTCTGTTAACGTTAGCGACATTGATGCTGCTCTTGTTGGTCCAGCGAAGAAAAATGAAAAGCTGTACGCCGTACCGTTCGGGAAAAATGCGATTGGTATGGTTTTCAACAAACCGGCTTTTGAAAAGGCAGGCATTCCAATTCCATCCGAGAACTGGAAATGGGATGAATTCTTCAAGCTCACTGAGGAAGCTAAACCGAAGCTTGGTAAAAACCAATACCTGATTAAGGATTTAACGGGTGACGTATACTCTTATTACGCTTACCAACTAGGGCAAGGTAAAGGGATTGCGCGCGATGCGGAAGGTAGATTTAAATTCGATAAAGACACATGGATCACATGGATGAAGAAATTTGCCGAGCTGCGTAAAGCAGGCCTCGTGACACCACCCGATGTAACCGTTGGCGACAAGCTGTTGGACGCAAAGGATGATCTTCTGGCTAATAATACAATCCTGATGAAAACCGCCAACGCTTCGGAGGTTTCGGCTTATGATTCCTTGAAGCCCGGGCAAATTGGTGTTATTCCCGAGCCTCAGGGCGTTCAAGGATCAAGCTGGTTATCCACTTCAGCTTATTGGGCGGTAAGTCCGGAAAGCAAAAACCAGGAAGAAGCGAAGAAGTTCATTGACTGGTTCATTAACAGCCCGGAAGCTTCCGATATTTTGACTACAACTCGCGGCATTCCCGCTTCTAAGAAAATGATCGATTATTTGCAGCCTAAATTCACACCTGTGGATAAATTAAGTATCGAATTGATTGATAAGGTTTCCAAAAACCCGCAGCAGTGGATCCTCGACCCGGATGCTGTACCGGGCTGGGCGAAGTTTTTCAAGGAATATATCAATACTTGCCAGATGCTGATGTTCGACAAGCTGACCCCGGAACAAGCATGGGAGCAAATCGTGCAATCATCCAAGGATCTTCCGAAGTAATATTTCAGGAAAATTTCCAACAACCTGTTATGGGATCAATCAACCATAGGAAATGACAAGCGCAAAGACCGGTCGAAGTTTGACCGGTCTTTGCCTGTTATGAACAGAAACGAACGGGGGAATTGATGTGAAACTGCGTAGTTATTCAATAATTGGCTGCCATCATTGGCATATTACTGATTTCATTGAGCAAATGAGCATGCTGGGGTTTGAGTGCGCAGGTATTTATGAGGAGAAGCCTGACGATTTAGCGCGATCAATCGCTGCGAAATATGGCATTCCGATGGTCAGCGACCGACAAGCGCTGCTCGCGGATGATATTGAAATTGTCGGCAGCTCGGCGATCCATAGTGATAAAATCGCACTTATCGAGCTGTGCGAGCAGTACGGAAAGCCGATTATGCTCACCAAGCCGGCCGTAATCAACCGTTCGGGCTACGAACGACTGAAGCAGGTGGTGGATCGCGGGATTATCCAAATCGGGATGATGCTGATGGAACGAATGGGACCAGCCGAGTATACGTTGAAGCGCCGATTGGAGGCAGGCGTCCTCGGGGATATCGTGAGTATAGCAACGAGAAAGCCACACCGGCTTACTCCAAAAACGCGACCACCGTGGTTTTTCGATAAGCAGCAGAATGGTGCGATTATTAATGACCTATCCGTTCACGAATTCGATTTGCTCCGTTGGCTGACGGGTAAGGAAATCGTTGCTTCGCAAGGCTATATGCTGAAGCATATATTGCCGGAGCATCCCACGTTCTATGACTCGGCCAGCCTGCAGGTAAAAATGGAGAGCGGCATTGTCGCCCAGTTGTACTTGGATTGGTATACGCCTGAGCAAAGCTGGACATGGGGAGATTGCCGCATCTTTATAACAGGAACGAAGGGAACAGCGGAGCTGAGATTGTCCGGTGATCCGCTTGTTGCAATCAGCCCGCTTTTCTTGATTACTACGTACCAGGAAGGTCTTGTGTCTGTAGAACTCGATACTGTCCCGTATACGCTATGCTCCGATTTTATCGACCGGATCGAAGGACGAAGCGATTGGGTAATTGGTCATGCCGACATTTTGGCTGCCTCGCTTGCTGCCATACAGGCGGATGAGAGTGTTACGATCATCGACCGTACCAAGTGAAATTACAAAATTGCTGTTTCATCCACTTCAAATCCGAGATAATATTGAAAGTTTTTGGACAATCCCCGCATTTCCATCCGATAGTATGAACCCTATACTTAAGATAACGATGGAAGGGGAGATACTAACGATGAATTCAAGCAAGAAACCTATACGGGCAGCAATCGTCGGTACGGGCTTTATCGCCCATGAACACATTCAAGCAATACTAAAAGCAAATGATCGGATCGAGCTTATTGCCGCTATGGAAATTAATGAAACGGCCTTGCATGCTTTCTGCGAAACGTACGGTATTTCCAACCGATATACGGATCTGGAAACGATGCTGGAGGAAACACGTCCCCAATTGGTTCATATCTGCACACCACCGGCTATTCATTATGAGATAGGTGTCAAATGTATGCGCGCTGGAGCTTGGGTCTGGGGGGAGAAACCGGCGTTAGGATCGTTAAAGGAGGTTGACCAGATTCGCAAAGTTGAAGAAGAGACGGGTACTTATTTCAGCAGTGTGTATCAATGGAGATTTGGATCAGCAGGCGGCCATATAAAACGGCTCATTCAGGAAGAGGCGATGGGTAAACCGTTAACCGGCGTCAGTCAAACCTTCTGGTATCGCGATGCTGATTATTATGCTGTTCCCTGGAGAGGGAAATGGAAAACGGAGCTGGGCGGTGCGTCGGTCAGTCAAGGAATTCATGCCAATGACTTTTTCTTCTGGTTAATGGGCGATTGGAATGAAGTGAGTGCGGCAGTTGAAACACTCGATCGAAAAATCGAGGTCGAGGATGTACTGATGGCGATGGTTAAATTCGAGAATGGCGCTCTAGGACAGATTCTTAACTCGGTTCTCGCGCCTAATAGGAATGAAAGCTATTTGCGTCTTGATCTGCAAAAGTGCACGGTGGAATGTAAACACATGTACCAATACAAAAATGAGGATTGGATATTCAGTCCGAAAAATGATGTATCAGAGGAAGAAGTAAGCCGTTGGAGGGCGATTGACGGTGACCAGGTTGGAGACCATTATGCCCAGCTCTCCTACTTATTGGATTGTATGGAGCAGGGAACTCGACCATCGTCGAGTGGCGACGGCCTACGTTCTTCAATTGAATTTGTTACTAGCCTATACAAGTCCGCTGTAACCAAAAGCTGGGTGAAACGTGGATCTGTCGTAGAGGGTGATCCGTTCTATGAGTCGTTCTCGGGCGCACATTGATTATTAATTTAACAGCCTATATCCAAGAAAGGGTGTCATAACTTTGAACAAACAACTTATCAGTAATCCTACCGTCGCCCGTAAAAATTGGGTAAGCCGCATGAAGGGGCGCTGGGATGCTCCGTTTGCCGGATATCTGTTTATTTTACCGTGGCTGCTTGGTTTCTTGCTACTAACCTTGTGGCCAATGCTGCAATCCTTATATTTTTCATTTACTGATTACTCTCTATTAACCGCCCCGAAATGGGTGGGGCTCAAAAATTTCGAAGCAATATTTAAGGATCGATTTTTTTATAATTCGTTAAAAGTCACCTTTCTATACGTAATTACTTCAGTTCCGCTTCGTCTCATTTTTGCGCTGTTCGTTGCTATGCTGCTGGCCAAAAATATTAAGTTCGTTGCATTTTATCGCACAGCGGTTTACTTGCCCTCCTTACTAGGTGCAAGTATAGCGGTAGCTCTACTCTGGAAACACATATTCAGCAGGGACGGATTCGTCAATGATTTGTTGGCTCTGGTCGGCGTGCTGCCCAAAAACTGGGTCGGGCTTCCGGAAACTGCGCTCGGTACGCTAGTGTTGTTGGGTGTATGGCAGTTCGGCTCAGCGATGATTATTTTTTTGGCCGGACTTAAACAAATCCCCAAGGAAATGTATGAGGCATCTTCGATTGATGGTGCGGGAAAAAGCCGCCAGTTTCTAAGTATCACGCTGCCGATGCTGTCACCCGTTATTTTGTTCAACCTGATCATGGGGATGATCGGCGCCTTTCAAATGTTTACAAAAGCGTATGTAGTTACCGAGGGTGGACCGATGAATACAACGGAGGTTTATGGCTTGTATTTGTATGATAAAGCATTTACGGACATGGAAATGGGCTATGCATCAGCATTAGCTTGGATTTTATTGGGGCTGATCGCGGTGGCAACGATCATTAATTTCGTCGCCTCCAAGTATTGGGTGTTTTACGAAACGGAAGGGGGGGGCTCGCGATGACAATGGCAAGAACACGAAATCCTTTACCCAGACTGATGCTGCATGCCTTTTTAATCGTGTTGTGCTTCATTATGATTTTTCCAGTGCTATGGTGGTTCGGTGCATCGCTGAAGACGATGTCTGAGCTCAGCCTGCCTACCCTCTTTCCGGAAAAAGCGATGTGGAGCAATTACAGCGATGGCTGGAAGGCGCTGTCACAATACACCTTTACCCATTTTTACTTAAATAGCTTTAAGCTTGTCATTACTATGACCGTACTAACGACGATCTCAAGCAGCTTGGTGGCATTCAGCTTCGCCCGGCTCAACTTCCCATTAAAAGGATTTTGGTTTTCGATGATGATGATGACGATTATGCTGCCTGCTCAGGTTACGCTCATACCGCAGTATTCGATGTTCCATCAACTAGACTGGATTAATACGTATTTGCCTTTTATCGTGCCAAGCGCTTTGGGGTCAGGGATCGGAGGAACCTTCTTTGTTTTCCTGCTTGTGCAATTTTTTCGTGGACTGCCTCGGGAGCTGGATGAATCGGCTAAAATAGACGGATGTAGCTGGTGGGGAATTTACTTTCGGATCGTTCTTCCGCTGGCAAGTCCTGCCCTCGTCACGGTGATGATTTTCTCATTCCTGTGGGGCTGGGAGGATTACTTTGGTCCGTTGATTTATATTAACTCGGTCGAATTGTACACCGTACCGCTAGCGCTTGGCATGTTTGTCGATACACAGTCGGCAATGGCGTGGGGACAGCTTCTGGCGATGTCATTAACCTCCATACTACCCGTATTCCTGCTGTTCTTTTTTGCACAGCGCTATTTTGTGGAAGGTATTGCCACTACTGGTTTAAAGGGTTAAAAGTTAATGAGTTACTTCCATACACACAAACTAAAATGCGATAGGATGATGATAAATGCAAACTTTCGAGTTAAGAGGGCTGGAAATCCATAATGCCCGTATGTGGCGGTGGTCTGCTGTGGAGCGGGCGCTTGAGTTCATGGCAGAAACCGATTTGAACGCACTCATCTTTCACCAAAACGATATTATTGACAATCTGGTCTTTCCTAAGGCATATTTCACTCAGGAATTGATGTATACCCGCTGGCCTCTCCGCAGATCGACGATCGTTTCCAGCCAGCTGTATATCCGGCAGGTTATTAAGAAAGCGAAAAGCATGGGCATTGGTTTCTATTTTGAAGTCAAGGAACTATGGTATCCGGATAACCTGCTGGAGATTTTCCCGCATCTGAGGACTCCAGAAGGCAAGGTTTGTCCGACCGACCCGTTCTGGTTTGAATTTCTGGAGGTTAAAATTCGCGAGCTTATCGAGGTGCTGCCCGATTTCGCTGGAATTATTATGAGCCCGGCCACACGGGAAAGCAAAGTCTCGATTGCTGCTAACTCCTGCAGCTGCGAACGCTGCCAGACAACGGATAATGGGGAATGGTACAAGCAGTTGCTTCAGGCCATGCACAAGCCACTTTCCGAAGCCGACAAAACGCTCGTTGTGCGCGACTTCACCTATACCGTTGAGGAACAAGGCTCCGTGGTGGATGCAGCCTCGGCGGTATCCAAGGACATTGTAGTTGCACTGAAAAATGTTCCGCATGATTTCTGGCCTACGTTTCCAAATAATGCGAGAATTGGTCACACCGGTGGACTACGCCAGTGGGTAGAATTTGATGTGTGGGGACAGTACTGCGGACTTGGTGTGTTTCCGTGCAGCCTAGTAGAGGATTTACAGCAGCGAATTCAGTTCTGCCGGGATCAGGGCGTCTCCGGGGTATGGTTCCGTACCGACTGGGAATTAATGAACGAAACGAGTGCTTTCAACAGCCTGAATATGGTGAATTTATATGGGGGGGCGCTGCTTGCCGGCAACCCGCTGATCGATGTAGACCATATCTATGAAGCATGGGCACAGAAGGGGCTTTACACGTCGATGAGTCCGGAATCAAGCTGGCGGGAGGCTGTTATTCCAGCTTCACCCGACGCTGTCGATAAGCTAAAAGCATTTATGAAAGCTTCATGGTCCGTTATAGAGAAGACGTTATACACACGTGGCCATGTTTTCCAATACAGCAGCAAAATATCACCAACGCTGAATGATTTTTTTTATGTCATATACTCGTACCACAGCCGGGATCAATGGGAACCGGGTGCTTCCGAGAATGTTAGACTGACCGATGAAAATCTGCGGGCGATTATCGCCGAGAAGCAGGCGGCAGTCGATGAGGTAGGCCAATTGAGATCCATTTTGCAGCCGGAATCGTTGGGTATACCGCAGTCGTTCATTGAGGAGATCGATACAACGCTGGATCTTTTTCAATTCTATGTGAAGACCTTTTATTTTGCTGTAAAAGCCAGCTTTCTGGCTAGAAAAGCATTGGAAACGAAGCAGTCGGATGATATCCTAGCCGCACACGCTTCCACGGAAGAGCTCACGACTTTCCGCAAAGAGCTCACTATTAGAATGGCCGACACGCTTTATCCTTTTTATATGTATTGGATGCTGGATGAAAATTTGTTGCTCTCATTAGAGACAGACATTTATAAACAGTTGAATGCCGTTGAACAAAAATGTAAGCTTTAATCTCACAATACCCACTTATCAAATCAATTAAGTTGAAGGCGTATTGTTTTTAAAAAGGTGGGTGGGGCTAATCCTCCTTCTACTCGTATACCATATAGGACTCTATATAAAAAATGCAGGAGTTGCCTCGGCAGCTCTTTTTCAATTATTCACAAAATTATAAAATTTAGAACCTATCTGATCTTGTTTATATCATTTTTGGTGCCTTTTATGCTAGATGGGTTAAGCGTACAGACAGTCTTTGGAAAGGATGAGCCCAATGAAAATCGCCAACCGAATAGCTCTTTTTCGATCCTCGATCAGCTTTAAACGAAAAATGATATTTCTGATGATGTTTACTTTGGTAGGAGTTGTCATATTGATCGAAGTCGTCATCTATAACGTCAGCATACCCCTGCAAATGAAATCGGCCATGAATGAAAATACGCAGGATGTGAAGTATATTAGTGATCGATTGGATATGGCTATTTCCAATACTGACTGGTTTATGAACTCGCTTACAATGGATGCGGAGGTACAGCAAATACTGAAAAATCCGTATACTTCCAGCCTGGAAGAGAATCTACTCAACTTCGATTTGGAGCAAGTCTTGAATTCGAAAAGCATTTTGGCGACAGATAAAATTGAAAATATATTTATATATGATACGCAAAAATACCGCAGCAGCATTTTGAATTCGCATGACTTCGATATTGGATATCTCCATTTGAATAAAAACTCGTACAACAGTGAGGGAAATATAGATTGGAAGGTGGAGGCTGGCAAGGTCTACATTAACCGCGCGATACGTGATCGGAAAAGCCTTAAGCTTATAGGTTATATGACGGTCTCACTGAATCTCGGTTATTTTCAGGAGATGATTAATACAGCTACAAAGCGCTACACCTATATCGTAAATGAAAACGGTCAACTGATGATAGGTAACGGGGATGCATCTGTGGTAGATTTTTCTCAAGTGATGGAGAAAGCCAAGGGTTTGACGCCAAACATGTCAGAAATTATCACGATAGCTCCATTAGAGGAGGCAATTATCGTTATGAACACCTCACATTTAACTTTGTGGAGCACGATTTCCATCGTACCCTTAAGTCAGGTGGCTTCAGAAACGCGGTTAATCTCCAAATGGATTATCGGGATCGGTATTGTTGGTGTGTTCATCGGAACTTTGATTACCTGGATCAGCTTCCAGCATCTGATGCGCCCCTTGGAGGAATTAATAAGGGTTATGAAGCAGGTGGACCAGGATAATTTCGATCTTCAGGTCAATATTTCGCAAAACGATGAGTTCGGGCGCCTCGGAAAAAGCTTTAACCGGATGATGAACAGGATTAATTATCTGGTGTCAGAGGTATATATCAAGGAATTAAGCTGGAAAGAAGCGGAGTACAAAGCACTGAAGGCGCAGATTAACCCTCATTTTCTTTATAATACACTTGAAACCATCCGCTATCTAGCTGAATTTGACGAACAGGAAAAAATCATGACGATAACGATCGCACTGGGGAGATTGTTTAAAGCCAGCATTGATAATAAAAACGATTATAGTTCCGTACGAGACGAATTGGTCTATATTGATGCTTATTTAAAAATTCAGAACACGCGATTCCAAGATAAGGTCGATGTGTACATCAATGTGGACGATGTCATCATGGAGTCTATGATTCCCCGGTTTATTTTGCAGCCTTTGGTGGAAAATGCTTTTGTTCACGGACTGGAAAATAAAATCGGAAAGGGCAGCCTGATGATAAAAGGCTGGGCCGCTCAAGAAACGATCCACTTTCAAATAGAAGATGACGGAATAGGGATGACCCTGGTGACTTTGGACGAGCTATTCAGGATGGACCGATCCGCACAAGAGGAGAAGAAAGGAACGGGAACCGGTTTTCTAAACGTTCATAACCGAATCAAAATGCTCTATGGCGATGGCTACGGTTTGACAATACAAAGTTCGCCGAATGTTGGCACCATTGTCGAAGCGCAGATGCCGATGATTCATTCTGAAAAAGGGGGGAGTTCCCATGCACAAGGTAGTAATAATTGATGATGAACCAATGGTTTGTCGCAGCCTAGCGGAAAATTTTGCTTGGAAGGAATGGAACTGCACCGTATCCGGGACAGCTTTGAATGGTTTGGAAGGGAAGGGGCTCATCGACAGGATAAAGCCTGAATTCGTGCTTACGGATGTGAAGATGCCTGGGATGAACGGTTTGGAGGTTGCCGAATATGTAAGTAGGAACTATCCGAATACAATCATCATTGTGCTCAGCGGATTCAATGAGTTCGATTACGTACGGGAGGCCATGCGGCATAATGTATTCGATTATTTACTGAAACCGATTGATAAAGAGGAATTAAAAAAAACGCTGCGCAGAGCTCTTTATCATCTGAATAAAGCGCTGGAAACAAGCCGAGATGCGGAAATCATAGAGAAAAAGCTCAACCAGGCTAATCCGCTGGCCGAATCCGGTATTATCATGAATTTAATGTTGAATAACGCATTGGAGACCGAATCGCTTCAAAATCAAATGCAGGGCCTGGGTATGGCTTTCCAGAAAGGGCAGGTTGTCGCTTTCGATTTGCTCAGAGTGTGGGAAGGGCATCGAAATTATCAATCACTCTCACATTTCGCCCTCTCGAATATTTTATACGAAGTGTATGAACAGCTCAACTGTCTGGTTAGCATCCAGTGGATATTGGGAAAATGCTTCATTGCCGTCCTCTTCGATTTATCCGTTCCGAGCACTATCGCCCAAAAAAGGGTGTTGGAGGCAACCAGGGTAGGGATCGAGCAGGCAGAAATATTTTTCAAAAAACGGATATTTGTCGGAATGGGTGACTTTGTCAATCAGATCGAAAACCTAAACAAATCTTATCAATCGGCTCTGCTCAGGCTGGAGCACCACTTGTTCTGGTCATTGGAATTTTCGGACGGGTTGACCTCTCTTGATGGCTCCTCCGTACGGATCGACAAGTCCTTGTATGAGGCCATGAATGAAGGGAATGAAGCGCAGGCTATGCAGGAGTTTGACAGCTTGGTAAAGCGCTTGCACAACAGTGGGAATATGGAGCTCGTGTATAGCCTATGCCTAGAGGTTCTAGTGAACATTTCCAATATGACAAAGTCATGGGAGCTGGAGCTTACCGTCCCTACCCTCAACGACTTGAAGCAGTACGCTTCCTTTGACGAGTTGGCAGTCAACCTACGAGAAGTTCTCAGTAGCGTGTGCAGGGACATAGGAAAAAGAAGGGAATTTATCAAGTTTCCGCTCATGGATAAAATCTTGTCCTATGTAAAGGATCATTTCAGCAATCCGGATCTGAGCCTGCAGGATGTCGCTGACAATTTTCATTTGAGTTTAAGCCATCTGAGCCGGATGTTCAAGAAAGAAACAGGAACCAATTTCAATGATTACCGCTCGCAGATTCGCATCGAGAAAGCGAAAGAGCTACTCGATACAAAGGATTGGCTGACCAGTCAAGAAACAGCCTTCCTCGTTGGGTTTATGGACGGCAAGTATTTCAGCCAGGTATTCAGAAAATACTGCGGAATGACACCGAGCGAATATCGGGATCTGAAAAATTCAACAAAATAGACTCCAAACGTGATTAACCGCTCTACTTTACGAACAAGATTCCTTATCTTTAGGAAACTAGGCAATCGAGCATGTTTTAAAAAGGAGGTAAAATATGCATAGAACACGTCTGATGGTACCCTTCATGATCATGTTGGTATTCTTTCTTCTTGCTGGATGCTATGAGTCCAAAGGTATGGATAGGCCCGGTTCCACCACCAATGTACCCGGCAGCACCGGTCCTTTATCTAACGATAAATTTACAACTTTGCGCTACATGATTTGGAACAGTAACTTTATCGTGACCTATCAGAAGATGTTTGCCGAGTTTAACAAGGAAAATCCGAACATAAAAGTTGATCTTCAAGTGGTACCATGGGGCAATTATTGGGATAAGCTGATGAATGAAATTGCTGGGGGAAACGCGCCCGATATATTCTGGGGATATATGCCTCGGTTTCCTGGCTTTATTGACAAAGGTGCTGTGCTGGACATTACAGATTATATCAAAAATGACAAGATGGATCTGAGCAAGTATAATTCTTCAACGGTTGAGGCTTATACGGTTAACGGAAAAAATTACTCGGTTCCGCAAAATTTCGGCGTTATGGGAATCATTTATAACCAGGATTTGCTGATAAAAGCTGGCATTGATCAATACCCGAGCAACTTGAAGTGGAATCCGAAAGACGGAGGCACCTTCGTCGAGTTCCTGCAAAAGCTTACTTGGGACAAAAATGGCAAGCATCCGAACGAAGAGGGTTTTGATTCGAAGAACATCGTGCAGTATGGATTTAATCTCATTGATAAAGACCAGGTCGATCCAGGCCAGTTGATAGGGTTGATCGCTTCCAATGGCGGAGCGATGATGAATGACAGTAAGCTCGCCCTCGACGGCAAGCTTACTGAAACTTATCAATTCATTTACGACCTTACCTTTAAATATCACGTAGCTCCAACCTATACGGATATTCATACCGGCGGATCGGAATCGAAATTCTTATCTGGGCAGATCGCTGTTTGGATGAACGGTCAATGGATGATGAAAACGCTTAAAGAAAAAGCCGATTTTAACTGGGGAATCGGGCCGCTTCCAGACGGACCTGCTGGAAACTATGCGCTCGTATCTGGCCTGGGCGACGTGATCTATTCGAAAACCAAAAACCCTGAGGCATCATGGAAGTTGGTTAAATTCATGGTCAGCCAACGTGCGCAGGATATTCTTGCCGAATCGGGGATTGTGTTCCCGGGTAACAAGGATTCTATTCCTAAATTTGTTGATTATTATAATCGTTTGGGCATCAATCCGCAGCCATTCGTGGAAGGCTACAACGGCCAGACCGTCGTTTCTCCCGCACTCAAAAATTATAACGACTGGTACCAAACCTTTGTAAAATATACCAGTATTATGATGTCAGGTGAAATGGATCCGAAAACCACTCTTGATAAACTCAAGCAAGAGGGCGATATGGCAGCAAATCAGTAGGACCTTTAATCCCACCATAATGGTGGAACTAAAGGTCTTTTTTCTAGTGAACATGATCGGTCGGGCAAAAGATTCAACCGTTTAGCAATTTTTTAATCCTCAATTCCAGGATTCATTGCATTACAATGAACTTGTGCCAAGTGAAGGAAAGACTGTATGAAAATGAAACCGGTTGAGGTAGGGGAGGTTAGGAATATGAGTTTGCTAATTAATGGAAAATGGATCGAGACAGATGAACGTATCTCAGTCTTCAATAAATACAATGGAGAGGAAATCGGACAGGTGTCGGTCGCCTCTAAGGAGCATATCCGACAAGCGGTACAGTCGTCGCGGCAAGCGATGAAAGAGCACCCGCTTTCCATGGAAGATAGGTACAGAATCTTGTCACGTACCTCTGAGCTCCTCTTGCAGCATCGGGACCCAATGGCGGAACTCATTGCTAAAGAGGCCGGAAAGCCCCTTGCCGAAGCAAAAATGGAAGTTACCCGTGCTGCACGAACCTTTCTGATATCGGCAGAGGAGGCTAAGCGAATATCGGGGGAGATGGTTCCTCTGGCCTCAGGTGAACTGGTGGCGAAATTAGCTTTTACGCTGCGTAAACCGATCGGTGTCGTATGCGCAATTTCGCCTTTTAACTACCCCATTAATTTGGTAGCCCATAAGGTTGGACCCGCGATTGCCGCAGGCAACGCCTTCGTATTGAAGCCGGCAACCACTACGCCGTTCACGGCAATCCGTTTGCTGCAATTGATGCAAGAAGCAGGTTTACCTGATGGATACGGCCATCTGGTCACAGGTGGAGGATCGACTGTAGGTGAATGGCTTTTGCAGGAAGAGGGCTTTTCTTTTTACACCTTTACGGGAAGCCCACGTGTCGGGAAGCATTTGAAGGAAGCGATCGGGCTGCGCCCATGCACGCTGGAGCTGGGCTCCAATAGTGCTACCGTGGTGCATGGCGATGCTGATATCGATTATGCCGCAGAGCGTTGTGCCCGTACCGCATTCAACAATGCTGGACAGGTGTGCATTTCAGTCCAGCGAATCATGGTGCACAAGGATGTAAAGCAGCGCTTTTTGGCAAAGATGGTGGAAATGACCAAGTCATTGTTGGTGGGTGATCCGATGAATCCGTCAACCGAAGTAGGGCCGATGATCAGTGAATTGGATGCGGCCCGGGCAGAGGAATGGATTCGGGAAGCGGTGGAAGCGGGAGCGCAATTATTGTGCGGGGGTACACGGATAGGAACGATGGTTCAGCCCACTGTATTGTCCGATGTGCCATTTCATGCCAAGCTTTGTGTAGAGGAAGCATTCGCGCCGGTCGTTGTGGTCAACTCGTATAGCTCACTGGATGAGGCGATTGCGATGGTAAACAACTCCAAGTATGGTTTGCAAGGCGGATTGTTTACCCGTTCTTTAGAGGTAATGATCAAATGCGCGCACGAGATTCACGTTGGCGGCTTGATGGTCAATGAAACGTCTGCCTTCCGCAGCGATGAAATGCCATACGGTGGCGTGAAGGAAAGCGGTATTGGCCGTGAGGGTCCCAGATACACGATCCAGGAAATGACGGAAATGAAATTGGTCGTTATCCACAAATAGAAAACTGGAGGAGATTCAGAATGGCTCGAACCATTGTCGATTTAAGTATGACCGTCCATGATGATATGAAAGTGTTTCCAAGAGTCGTTCGGCCGGTAACCGCATTATATGAATCATGGGAAGAATTTGCAACGCGAATCGGAGCCGCCCAATACGGAGCTACATCGCTGACCGCCACTTATGTAATTACGCAGGGAGATCACGTAGGCACCCATATCGATGCCATGAAGCATATCGTTCCTGATGCTCCAGGTCCCGAGGGGATCCCGCTCGAATATTGTTTTGGAGACGGAGTTGTATTGGACTTTCGGGATAAACCGTTCGGACATTTTATTTCCGTCGAAGATGTAAAACAAGCATTGGAGAAAATTCAATACACGATAAAACCGAGAGATATTGTATTGATTCATACCGGAGACGGCGACGGAAATCGTAATGAGACGGAAGCCTATTTCACCGAGCATTGTGGCATGACAGCCGAAGCAACGATCTGGTTGATTGAACAGGGTGTGAAGGTGATGGGTATTGACGCACCGACATTTGAAGTGCCGGTTAAGACGATGTTTGAGGTAAAGCGCTTCTGGGAAGCCCATTTGGTCATGAATGATTATGAATATTACCATATTGAGAATCTGATGAATCTGGATCAACTCGGAATATCACACGGCTTCAAGCTTTCTGTATTTCCGATTAAATGGAAAGGCACAACTGCCGCTCCGATAAGAGCGGTTGCCATTATAGATTAATTGATGAGCCTGCTATACAAAATAAAACAATACCATCCAATAATTCAACCATTCTGAGGAGGATTTTAGCATGATCGTTTTAACGGCCCGATACACCATACAACCTGGACAAATAGAAAAGGTGCTTGAACATCTTCGTGAGATGGCGGAACGAGTAAAAGCTGATGAACCAGCATGCACGATGTACCGTGTACATAAACCGGTAGATACCGAGGATATGCTTTTGCTTTATGAGGTATATGTGGATGACAAGGCTCTAGAAGCACATAAACTTACGCCGCAATTCAAAGAGATTATTGAAGGCAAGGTCGTTCCGCTCTTAGTCAAGCGTGAGCGTGAAGTATTCGATTTGGTACTCGACGCTGCTGAGTAAATTGTGGAACGACATGAGCTTGCATGACTTCATGCGGAAAGGTAGGTTCTTATGCGGTTAGTTACGTTTGAAATACCAGGCATCATGGGTTCGCTTACCCGCGTCGGCGCTTTGGAGTCGAACAACCGGATCGTCGATTTGGCGGCTGCTCACCGGCTAATGCTACTCGATTCTGGTGTGTCGAAATCGGCAGCCGACCGGATTAGCAGCGCCTTGATCCCAATGGATCTGCTTCTGTTTATCGAAGGCGGAAGATTCATACTGGAAGAAGCCCGCAAGGCGCTGGATTGGGTACGAGGAGACCGGATACCCGACCGTGAATTGTGCACCTTCGCAACCGATACGGTAACGCTTCGTTCTCCGATTCCAAGACCGCCGTTGCTGCGTGACTTTATGGCATTCGAAGAGCACTTGCAAAATATTTATCCCAAGCTCGGACGCAGCATTCCCCCGGAATGGTATAACCTGCCTGTATATTATAAAGGGAATCCTGGCAGTACGGGTGGGCACGGCGACGATATACGTATTCCCTCTTACGAACAGGAGCTGGATTATGAGTTCGAGCTTGCGTTCGTCATCGGGAAGGGCGGCTCGAATATCGATCCAAAGGATGCGTTAGAGCATGTTTACGGTTTTATGATTTATAACGATTTTAGTGCACGGAGTATGCAAGAACGTGAAATGTCGGTGGGTCTGGGACCGGCCAAAGGCAAGGATTTCAATCGTGGACATGTCCTGGGTCCTTGTCTGGTGACGGCAGATGAAATCCCCGATATTTACAACCTCACCATGGTCGCAAGTATAAACGGCAAAGAATGCTGCCGGACCAACACAAATACGATTCATTGGAAATTCGAAGATATGATTGCCCATGCATCACGGGATGAATATTTGTACCCAGGCGAAGTGTTCGGATCTGGAACGGTCGGCAACGGATCGGGGAAAGAAAGCGGTCGGATGTTACAGGCCGGCGATGTAATCGAGCTATCGATCGAAGGATTGGGTACATTGCGAAATCAGGTAATAGCAAATCGACAAACGATGGAGGGGTAACATGAGTGAATTAAATATATATAAGCTGAATATCAGGACAACGGACGATCCTCTGTTTTCAACCGTGGCACGCATGGCGAAGCCAGCAAAGATGGTGTCGGAAAAAAGTTGTTTTGAGCCCGCATTCAGCAACTTTGACATCGCTGACGGCACGCTGGTGGATCTCTCGTACTTGTACGAGCCGCCATCTGAAACCCCATGGAGCAAGACACGAAGTAGATTTGACCGCCATCTACAAACAGAGGAGCTTTGGGTAGTCATGGAAGGTGACTTCTATGTTCCATTCGGATTATGTGCAAACCCGGATGACCCGGAGTCTTTGCCTAAGCCTGAGGAGATGCTGTGCTTTGAAATCCGAAAGGGTGACGTCTTCGTTTTGAAACCGAATGTTTGGCATACGGGGCCATGGCCTAAGGAAAAAGGAATGGCAGTCAGCTTTTATATGGCGCTAAGCGGACACCGTCAAAAGGCTAACGGTGACAATGTCGATTTTTTCATGAGGGATTTCGCTGGAAACGTGGCGATTCTGCCAGATCTCGACGAAGCGGGGCGTCCCCGTTCATAGAACAGCGGGATTCACAGGGACGAACTAGCCAAGTTCAATGGAGGGGATAACATGGGAAAGCTAGATGGAAAAGTGGCTGTGATCACGGGTGCTGGTTCAGGTATCGGTCGTGCGTCAGCCGAGCTTCTAGCTCGTGAAGGTGCACGCGTTGCCATTGTAGATAGAGATTTCGCAAGGGCGCAGGAGACGGCACAATTGATCGGAGGCACTGATCGGGCTATAGTGATTAAAGCTAACGTCACCAATGAGTCGGAGGTGGCCGAAATGGTCGCCCAGGTGTTACGCGAATGGGGACAAATCGATCTTCTTCACAACCACGCGGGAATTTTGCATCCAAAGGATGCCTCTATCTTGGAGATTGAAGAGAAGACAATTGATGAAACGCTTGGCGTCAACGTAAAGGGGCAGATGCTGGTTGCCAAGCATGTGGCTCGTGCGATGAGCAAAACCGGAGGGGGGGCTATCGTAAGCACGGCGTCCGATTTATCCTTTGTGGCATTGCCCGGCGTATGCGGATATGTAACGAGCAAAGCCGCCATCGCCGGTTTGACGCGCTCTATGGCCGTCGACCTTGCACCTCACGATATTCGAGTAAACGCGGTTTGCCCGGGGTTCATATATACAGGAATGACAGCCGGCTTGTCCGCGAATACCGAGGCTTTGGATTCGATGCGGGACAGCTATTTGATCAAACGTCTGGGCCAACCCTCAGACGTTGCCAGCGCTGTAATGTATCTGCTATCACGGGATGCAGGCTTTGTCACCGGATCGCTGCTCGTAGTGGACGGCGGACATATCGTCCAATAAAATTCAAACAAGATGGAGAGATTTCAATGCGTATAGGACTAGATGAATGGACGATCCATCACCTGGACATTTCGGCGTACGACAAGTTGGATCTGGTTGAAAGCTTCGGCCTAGAAGGCATCCAGTTTGCCGACGCTAGGGCTTTGAGCCGGAACTTCGATCTCGGTGAAATCCGCGAAGTCGCCGCCGAGGCGAAACGCCGCAATCTATACCTAGAGATGGGAATCCCCGGTCTGAACTTCCTGCGGCCTTCAGCGAAGGCGCTTGAAGCAGGGCAAGGCGACTATATGAACGGGCTTCGCAGGATGCTAGAGGCGGCTGCCGCCACCGGCACTTCGGTCATCCGTACCTTTGTGGGAGGTCCGGGCGATCGGCTGCGGCGAGATGCTGAATGGCAGCTGCAGCAGCGAGGAGCCATACAGATCGCGCAAAGCCTAGCACCGCTTGCCCGTGAGCTGGGCGTTTACCTGGCATTTGAAACGCATGCTGATGTTACGTCGTTCGAGCTTTTGCGCCTGATCGAAGAGGTGGGTGACGATGTGGCTAAGGTGATCCTCGATACCGGAAACTTCCCGATCGTGCTGGAGGACCCGCTTGCAGCTACCCGCCGCCTGGCTCCGCACATCATCGCTACACATATGAAAGACTGTATCACCATCCTTACAGAGCAGGGGATATCCTCCCAATGCCGACCGCTTGGGACAGGCATTGTGCCGTTAGCTGATATTCTGGCTATACTCTATCCGCTGCACCCAGATCTGAATCTATCCATCGAAGATCATGAGGGTATTTATAGGATGGACATTTTCAAAGCCGGCTGGGAACGCGATTATTTAGACATTCATGCAAACGATTTGGCATGGTTAATCGAACAAGCACGCTTAAGCGAGGTGCGAATCGAGTCCGGTGAAATTTCCGGTATGGACACTTTAGAGGGAATTCCATGGGCAGATCAAGCCGATGCAAGGATTCGAACGGGAGCGGCCAATTTGAAACGTATATTAGGGGAGGTAACAACATTATGAAGAAATCATTAGGGGTAGGTTTAATCGGCTGCGGTGGTATTTCCCGTGGACATGTTAATGATTATTACAAAAAAAATCCGGAGGCTGCACGTCTAGTTGCAGCTGCGGAAATCAGTCCCGAGCTGAGGCAACGGTATATCAACGATTTCAATATCGGGACCATGTATGCCAGCGTGCAAGAACTGCTGGCCGATCCGAACGTGGATGTTGTGGACATCTGCACACCGCCGGATTCGCACTCAGAGCTCATTCAGATGGCGGCACGCGCCGGCAAGCACGTTCTGTGTGAAAAACCGATCGCATCCGACATGGAATCGGCTGTCAGAGCCGTTGAAGTGGCGGAGGAGTGCGGTGTGGTTCTGGGTGTCATGCAGAACTACCGTTTCCGTCCTGAATATCTCGAAGCGCACAACTATCTAATCAACAATAAGCTAGGGCGTCCGTTTTTCGGTACGATGGAAGGGTTTTTCAACTGGAACGGCGGAAGCTACCGCACCCAGAGCTCCAGAATGCTGATCATTGAACAGGCTTATCACTATATCGATCTGCTTCGTTACCTGTTTAACGATGATGTGGTGAGAGTGTATGCCGCTGCGGGTAAGTCGGAAGCCGCTCAGGTTGCAGGGGAAAGCTGGGGATCACTTACGCTGCATTTCTCTCGTGGGGCGGTCGGCACGATTGTCGCTTCCGGCGAGTGCCACGGGTTCCAGGCCAATTGGGGCGGGTCGGCGGTTATCCAGTGTACAGCAGGTACGATGGAAATCAATCGCAAGCAGCTATTCAGCCTCAATGTTTATGTAGTTGGAGGAGGAGGGCATTATCCGCTTCAGACATTTCCGAAAGAGGAATATTCGGCAAACACGAATGCTCCGTTTACACGTCCTTTGGACGCTTTTTACCAAACGGTTCTAGACGGACGCAAGCCTCCCGTCAGCGGAAGGGATAATCTCAATACGCTGGCGACTGCTCTGGCTTGCTATGATTCCATTGCTTCGGCTCAGGCTATAAACGTTAACTAATGGTGGAATCGGCTCTGGTGCAACACGGCGATATAGCATTTGCACCAGAGCCAACTTGAATCTAGCTCGATAACGGGTACGAACATGACTAAAAAGATTGGAGGGTTCCTAAGGAAATGGAAACACTCATTACAGAAAATAATAAACCGCTGGAAAAGGTAGGATTCAAAAAAAAAAGAAAAGTTAAAGAGGAAACCGTCTTCGGCTATCTCTTTCTTCTGCCGACCATTGGAGCATTTATCGTATTTTCGTTAGTTCCTACTCTTGCGGTATTTGTACTCAGCTTATTTCAATGGGATTTAATTCGTCCCCCTGTATTTCTGGGGCTCGAGAATTATGTGCAAATTTTTTCCAGCCAGGATTTCTGGCATTCACTCTGGGTGACCATTAAATATGTGTTTTACAGCCAAACACCTAAGCTTCTAATAGCACTACTATTAGCTCTTTGCTTGAATAAATCGCTGCCGGGAATTAGAGCTTTTCGGATTCCCATTATTTTGCCTTGGATCGCCATGCCAATTGCCGTAGCTACGGTTTGGCGTTGGATCTTGGATCCGATGACCGGTTTGCTAAATTATTATTTGTCGAAAATAGGAATCCCGGGAATCACCTGGTTCTCACCTAGCAATACGCTTCAATCTATAGCGTTGGTTGATGTGTGGCAGCATTTTGGTTTTACGACCATTTTGTTTTTAGTTGGCTTGCAAAGTATCCCAACCATGTATTATGAAGCCGCAGAAATTGATGGTGCCAGGCGCTTCAAGGCATTTTGGCACATTACGCTTCCCTTGTTAAAACCGACGATATTGTTTATTCTCATAACCTCGCTTATCGGTTCCTTTCAAGTGTTTGATATTGTGTATGCAACCACACATGGCGGACCGGGTGACTTATCACGTGTGTATTACTATATGATTTATGAAAAAGCCTTCAACTCCTTGCAGATGGGTTATGCATCTGGTTTAAGCGTGATTTTGTTTACCATTCTTATGATACTTACACTTATTCAGCTTCGTGTTTTCCGGGATAATGACACTAACTAAGCAGGTGATAGCCTTGAAAAAAATAGATGCGGTTATTATTTACACCGTACTTAGCATTATGACAATTATAGTTATTATTCCATTCCTATGGATGACTAGTACAGCGTTTAAACCACAGAAACAGACTTTTAAATTTCCACCGGAGTGGATACCTGCTCCTTTTACATGGGATAACTTTGCAAGAGTATGGAATGAGATGCCATTTGGCCATTACATTTTGAACACGATCTTTATCACGTTAGTCATTTTGATTGGGCAATTGTTGTTTTCTTCGATGGCGGCTTATAGCTTCTCCCGTTTGGAATTTCCTGGGCGAAATTTGATCTTTGTCATTTTTATCGGAAGCTTAATGATCCCAGAAATCGTGACGATGATTCCACAGTACTTGATCATGAGGGAGCTTGGCTGGTTAAACACCTTTAAAGCGATTACCACACCCCAGATGTTCGGCAATGCGTTTGGCGTATTTCTGCTCAGACAATATTTGATTGGAATACCCAAGGAATTGGATGAAGCTGCGAAAATAGATGGATCAGGAATCATTCGCACGTTCACGACGATTATTTTGCCATTAACCAAACCAGCCTTGAGTACGCTTGCTGTATTTACCTTGGTAAAATCGTGGAACAGCTTCCTGTGGCCCCTGGTAGTCACTACTTCCCAACAAAAGTTTGTGCTAACTATTGGTTTGGCCAATTTAAATGGACAATACAGCGCAGATTGGGCAGCGATTATGGCCGCTTCTTTTATCGCCCTCTTGCCAATCATCGTGCTTTTTGCTTTCTTCCAAAGATTTTTTATTCAGTCCATTCAAATGAGTGGCTTGAAATAAAATAATTAAAAGTTGGGGAGGTGACCATCTCTTCAAATGGTGGACTAATCATTTTTTTCAAGGTTGGGGTCAAAACAATGCAGGAATGAAATCGCTTTCGCTTCAAACTAAATAAAAGGAGGCATATGAATGAAAAAAACTAATTTTGTGATTGTGAGCATGCTCATTTTCGCCATTTTTTTAGCGGGCTGCAGTTCATCTAACCCAAATGTGGGATCAAGTACATCGCCAGCTCCTGAGGCTTCAAAAGCACCAACAGCCGACAAACAGATCACCCTGCGCTATGCCGTTTGGGGAGCACAGCCGACTTACCAAAAGGTCGTTGATGCTTTTATGAAAGAAAACCCAAATATCAAAGTAGAGCTTCAAGTGACTCCATGGGCCAATTTCTGGGATAAATTATTTACTGAGCTTGCAGGAGGTACAGCTCCCGATGTGTTCTGGGGACATTTAACCCGCCTACCCAGCTTAATGGAAAAGGGCGCACTGATGGATATATCAGCCAATATCAAAAAAGATAATATTGATATGAGTAAATATAGCGATGCTATTATAAAAGCATACACGAAGGATGGCAAAACCTATGCCATTCCGCAGCAATGGTCAACCATTGGCATTATTTACAATAAGGATTTGCTGAAAAAAGCAGGCTTCAACGAATACCCGAAAGATCTGTCCTGGAATCCGAAGGATGGCGGGACGCTGATTCCATTCCTGCAAAAGCTGACTGTGGATAAAAATGGGAAACATCCGAATGAGCCGGGATTTGATCCCAAAAATATCGTCCAGTACGGCTACAACTTTGTAGATAAGGATCAAATCGATCCGGGCCAATTTATTGGGTATGCAGCACAAAACGGCGGTACGATCTTAAACGCTGAGGGTAAGCTGGCTTATGATGACAAATTGCTGGAAACGTATCAATTTATGTATGACCTCACCTTTAAATACTTCGTCGCTCCTTCCTACACAACGATCCGTACAGGTGGGTCTGAAGCCAAGTTTGTTGGACAGCAAATTGCAGTTTGGAATGACGGCAACTGGATGATGACGCCGCTTAAGCAAAAAGCAGATTTTGAGTGGGGCATCACATCCATCCCTGCTGGTCCACAAGGAAAGGTGGCTACGACGCTTGGTTTGGGTGATGTTATTAACTCCAAGACGAAGTATCCTGAAGAATCCTGGAAGTTCATTAAATTCATTACAGGAAAAACAGGCCAGGATATTATTGGCGGAACAGGGGCTTACTTCCCCGGCTTAAGTGACTCCAATGCTTCGTTCCTTGACTTCTATAAAAGTCAAGGCATCGATGCAATGCCATTCGCTGAAAATTCAAAATTACCTGCCGTAGCAGCACCAGTAACGAAAAATTACAACGAATGGCTTCAGGTTTGGACTAAGTATACCAGCTTGATGCTTTCAGGTGAAATGGATCCCAAAACCACCCTGGATAAGATCAAAGCTGAAGGCGACCCTGTAGCAGTGAAATAGCCTTTAATTTGTAGTCTTCAGATTTCACAAGCCTCTAGTGATTACAATCAAAAATAAGCTCTCAGGATCAGTGGATCTTGGGAGCTTATTTCTGCATAAACCCAAACTTTTAGGAAAAGCTAAGGTTATTGACAAATTGGAGGTGAGAATTTTTGATGAACCAACAAGGATTAGCACCTCACGAATCGATGGAGCTTCATGAAGCTCTGAACTTTAAAACGCTTTGCCTGGCCAAATCGAAATTGATGCAAGGTCTCGTTTTTGACCAAGATCTCAAAGCGCTCATGCAGAAGGACGTAGAGCAATCTATTCAAGCCATTGGTGAGCTGCAAGCCATCTATGCGAGAGCCCCTTTTCAAACAGATGTTCCACAAAGCCGCCCTACATCTATCTTAAATTGAGGTGAAATAACATGAATAACGATTATTTAGACCCTATTAACGCGTTAAATATGCCGGAAATGGCAGATATGACCTTTGCCATGGACTTCCTCATGCGAGCAAAGGAGGGAGTAAGAAATACGGCAATCGCCTTAACGGAAACCGTTTCACCGGATGCAAGAGAGCTGCTGAAGAACCAGCTTCACCAAGGCCTTGCGCTGCATCAGGAAATTTCTGACTTCATGATGAGCAAGAAATGGTTCCATCCTTATGAGTTGACCGAACAGTACCAATTGGATCAGCTTTCGGCGAAAAATACGGTCATGATCGGGCAAATGAATCTGTTCCCGGGCGATACGTCACGTAAAGGCATGTTCGATCGGGCACCAGATGAACATATTGGGGGAAGAACACAATGAAGGCCGTAACGTACCAAGGTATTAAAAATGTCGTTGTCAAAGAGGTACCGGATTCGAAAATAGAGAAGCCCGACGATATGATCGTGAGGATGACAAGTACCGCGATATGTGGATCAGACCTGCACCTTATTCACGGAATGATTCCGAATATGCAGGAGAATTATGTCATCGGGCATGAGCCTATGGGCATCGTCGAAGAGGTGGGGCCGGGCGTCACCAAGCTAAAGAAAGGTGACCGGGTTATCATCCCGTTCAACATTGCTTGCGGCGATTGCTTTTATTGTAAGAATCAATTGGAAAGCCAATGTGATAACTCCAATGAAAACGGCGAGATAGGCGCTTATTTTGGGTACTCAGGAACGACCGGAGGCTACCCGGGCGGGCAGGCCGAATATTTACGTGTACCCTTCGCCAATTTCACACACTTCAAAATTCCAGATAACTGTGAAGAGCCTGATGAGAAGCTGTGCTTAATCGCCGATGCTATGACAACTGCATTCTGGAGCGTGGATAACTCAGGTGTGAAGGATGGGGATACGGTGATTGTGCTGGGCTGTGGCCCGGTGGGGCTGCTTGCGCAGAAATTTTGCTGGCTGAAGGGTGCAAAGCGAGTTATTGCTGTTGACTACATCGATTATCGTCTACAGCACGCGAAACGTACGAATAACGTGGAAATTGTCAATTTCGAGTCAGAACCAAATATTGGCAGCCATCTGAAGGAAATGACTAAGGGAGGCGCTGATGTCGTCATTGATGCTGTAGGAATGGACGGCAAAATGAGCGATCTGGAGTTTCTAGCAAGTGGCTTGAAGCTGCAAGGTGGTGCGATGGGCCCGATCGTGATTGCTTCGCAGGCTGTTCGTAAAGGCGGTACCATTCAAATTACCGGAGTATATGGCGGACGCTACAATGGCTTCCCACTGGGCGATATCATGCAACGCAATGTCAATATTCGCTCCGGACAAGCTCCTGTTATTCATTATATGCCTTATATGTATGAGTTAATTACAACAGGCAAAGTCGATCCGGGTGACGTGGTAACACACGTAATTCCACTTAGTGAGGCGAAGCATGGATATGAAGTATTCGATACGAAGACGGATAATTGCATCAAGGTTATTCTGAAACCATAAGCTTTACTCTTACTAGGAGGGAAATCAAAATGAATTCGACTTACGCCTTACATGAGACGATGGAGATTCATGAAATCGCCGCCTTCAAAACCGTCTGCATGACAAAATCCAAAATGATGCAAGCTCTGATTACCGATCCAAAGCTAAAAGAAATTTTGCAAGAGGATATTCAGTTATCAACGAGACAGCTGCAGGAGCTTGGCAACGTGCTGTCCAAAACCATGGGATAGGAGATGAGAGCATGAACACGATTTTAGAACACTTGGCGGGCTTGAATTCGCTGACAGATGAAGTTATTGCCATGGATTTCCTGATCAACGCTAAGAACGGCATCCGCAATTACGCTATGGCTGTAACCGAATGTGCCACACCGGAAATCAAGACCATTTTAATGAACCATCTTGATGAAGCAATCGCAACCCACGAGAAGATCGTGAGCTATATGATGTCACGGGAACTCTATAGGCCTTTCCATATTAAAGAACAAATTCAATTAGATTTGCTAAACATCCAGACAGCTATGGATATTCCCAGCTAACCTGCGGTAGATGAAAGCCTTATTATTCGTATTGATTATCAAGACAGCATTTCGGACCAAAGGAAACGGATACTGCCAGTAAAGGAATGACGGTTATTCCTTTATTGAAGGTGGGCCAGTCGACAAAGAGTGTGCATTTATGAGGAGGATGGAGGCATAATATTTGAACAAGCAGCCTCTTGTGGTACATGAAACTACCAATGGGACTTCAGCCTCGGCTTGGAACTCAGAACCTAAAAGATAGGAATGGATATGCTCGGCAACAATCATCCAGCTTAGGCTGGATGATTGTTGCCGAAATGTAAGCGTGATAGAAAAGAGCTTATTTGCGCCCATTTTCGTAGCTTTTACGCATACCCATAAGATCGTTGACAGGTTCTGCGCCATGTTCTGTAATTATGCAGGTTGGCTCTACGCGAACCCCTCCGAAAGGGAATCCATGCAAATCAAATTTAATTCCAAATACCATTCCCGGCTCAAACACGAATTCGCTGGATGGACCCAAGTCCGGATATTCTACGACCTCTAACCCGACACCGTGGCCGATAGCGCGCATGCCTTTGGTATAAGGAACGAAGTATTGGGATAAATTAGCTTCGTCCGTAAGTCTCAGTGTTTCTTTAAATAATTCACTGCCCTTCATACCGGGCTTAATAAAATTGACCATCCGCTGATTGGTCTCATAGGCAAAATCCATAATCTTGATTTGTTCCTCGCTGGCTCCTTCCATGGCGATGGTTATTCCGGTATCGGAACAGTAACCAAGCACAGAAGGATTGAAATCAAACCAAACATAATCGCCACGCTCTATCTTACGCTCCATTGGGCGCCAAGTAGGAAGATCCGTATGCATGCCGGATACAACAAGATATGCCGAACCAATATCACCGCCACGCGACCTTGTAATATATTCACCGATAGCAGAAAGCTCGATCTCTGTTTTTCCGACTTCCGTTTGCTCTAATGCGGCAAGGATGCTATCATCCGCCAATTTACCAGCCGCCCGGATCAGATCAAGCTCATTTTTGCTTTTATATAATCTTTCTTGGATGACAATATCCGAGGATTCTACGATCGTAATACCCTTAAATCCCTTCTCCATTTCACGATACAGGGAAATCGGGAATAACTCTTCTCCAACGACGCCGATCTTTTTGACCGGGTAACCAAGGGCTTCGACAAGCTTTGGTAATTCTGTTCTCATTTCATAAATATTGTGGGCACTCTTAACCCAGGAAAAGCGTTTGGCTGCAAACCGGTTTAAATTGCCCATAAAAGCGTGAATCTCGCCTTCTAATGGAAGAAAAAGAGCATGAGCAGATTCTTCGATACAGTTGATGGTTCTATGATTGGTATAGTACATCGAGTAACCGGGATGATATTCATCACTATAAATAAAAAGAGCATCTAACCCTGCCTCTTTCATCTTTGCTCTCGTACGATCCACGCGTCTTTGAAATTCAGTTGAGAGTACTTCTAGTGCCATTTGTTATTCCTCCAGTTATATAATTAGATTAGTTTTGCATGTGTGATAATTCACCGTGAACGTTCACGGAAATAATATACGACAATGACAAAGGGAAAGTCAATACCTTTTTTGAAAACGCTTATAAATTGCACTATTATCTAAAATAAGTTGACATTAGCTATAAAAGAGTGTTAATTTAGTTTATGAACTTACCGTGAACGTTCACATTTTAGGAGTGATATTTAATGGATCGCAAGATCACAATAAATGATGTAGCTGAGAAAGCAGGAGTTTCCCGCCAAACCATTTCAAGAGTACTAAATAATAAAGGGGACGTTAATGAGACCACAAGAAAACGAGTTCTACGTATTATAGAAGAGCTTGATTTTCAGCCGAGTATGCAGGCGCGCAGTATGGTAACCCGCAAAACGAACACGATTGCACTGCTGATTCCTGACATCACCAATCCTTTCTTCTCCGAAATTGTGCGCGGGATAGATCGGACTGTTCGGGCTACGAATATCAATGTGCTTTTATTTTCAACTGATGAAGAAGTTTCCCGGGAGGTCTCCTGCATTCAACTGGCTCAAAATTATAATGTAGACGGCATCATTTTGTGCAGCCCCCGGCTTGATGAAATCAATCTGCGAAAACTTATTTCGAGCAAACTTCCTGTCGTATTGTTGAATCGTGAAATCGCAGAAATGAATAAGGTCTACAGTATTATAGTTGACGCACAAACTGGTGGTTATACAGCGGCGAAGTATTTGCTTGATCTGGGGCATAGAAGTATTGGCATCCTTGTCGGACCGGCTTATGCAGACAGCAGTGTAAAAAGATTGATTGGTTATAAAAAGGCACTCTCTGATTATGCGGTACCTTTAGACGAAAGCTTAATCCTGCACATCGATCACCAACATGATAAGATTCACGAAAATACACAACTGCTAGTTAAACGCAATGCAACCGCGATCTTGGCTTACAATGACATGACCGCCGCCAAAATCATTCAATCGTGTACGGAAATGGGCCTTGAGGTACCGAAGGATATATCTGTTATTGGTTTTGACGGCATTCCTATATCCAGGCTCGTCAATCCCCGGTTAACAACCATGGATCTGCCGCTGTATGAGATGGGAGAAATGATAGCCAACACACTTATGAAAATGATCAACGGAGAAGAAACACATACGAAGCTTACGGTAGTGCTTCCGCTATTGAAAGTTGGGCAATCCACAAGGGCTATAACTTAAGGGCTATAACTTAACTTGTTTCTTCTTCTTGTGAAAATGAAAGCGCAAACTACGTTCAAAGCTTACTTTATGTACATGATCAACCCTATGAGGAGTGGACAACTTGAAGAGAATATCTCGAGTATTCCTTGCTATCGATAGTGCTTTGGAAGCCTTTTCCTTAATGGCCTTACTCACTATGATTATCATTGTCACCATTCAGGTTATAACGAGGAAGCTATTTAATTTTGTGTTTTTTTGGTCGGAGGAAATTACGTTATTGTTGTTAATTTGGTTTTCCTTTATGGGGATTGCCATTGGGTTTAGGGAAAAGCTGCATATGGGAATGGATTCATTTACAAACCTGTTTCCGGCGTCGTTCAATCGGGTGCTGGATAAGGTGATCTATGCAAGTATCTTTTTGTTCGGGCTCTACTTGATTTATTACGGCTGGGATTTTACCTTAATGATGAATGAGTCGGAGCTCGCTGCAACAGGGCTGCCGAACAGTATCACGTATGTAATTATGCCGATTACCGGAGTTATGACGAGCATATATTCGCTTCTTCAATTTTTCGGGATTGAAACCAAACGGCATCAAGGGATAGATGAAGGGGAAGGGGGTCACTAATTATGGATACGACAACAGCAATCATTATTTTATGTGCCAGTTTTACACTGTTTGTTTTGCTGCGGTTTCCGATTTCATTGACGCTCGCAGGCTCCTCGATTATTACTTTGTTATACTTGAAAGTACCGCTTGCCGCGATAGGCCAAACGATGATCCAGGGCATGAATTCCTTCACGCTGCTTACGATCCCATTCTTTATTCTGGCCGGACAGATTATGGGCCAAGGAAAGATGGCGCTTCGCATGGTGAATTTGGCGCAGCTTCTCGTAGGCGGCGTTCGCGGCGGACTGGCAATGGTAAACAGCGTGGCCTGCATGTTTTTCGGCAATATCTCGGGCTCAGCCGTAGCGGATGTTTCATCCATTGGCTCCGTCATGATTCCTATGATGAAGAAAAAGGGCTACGATACCGACTATGCGGTTGGCGTTACCGTCTCCTCCTCCATACAGGGAGTAGTTGTTCCACCCAGTCACAATTTAGTGCTTTATTCCCTAGCGGCGGGTGGAGGCATTTCGATCACCAGCTTGTTTCTAGCGGGGATTGTACCAGGGTTACTGCTGTGCGTCACTCTAATGACTGTAAGTTATATCATTGCAGTGAAGCGAGGTTATCAGAAAGGGGAGCCTGTACTGAAAAAGGATATCCCCGGAATCCTTAGGGATGGCTTGCTTTCGATGATGTCGGCCGTTATTATCCTTGGTGGAATTTTTACGGGTTGGTTCACGGCTACAGAATCCGGTGCGATCGCGTGCCTGTACGCTTTTATTTTAACATTTTTTGTTTACAAGGATATTCCTCTTTCAAGAATGTGGCTGATATTGCAGAGAACCTTCCGTACCGTTGCGATGGTCCTGTTTCTAATAGCCGCCTCCGCATCGTTTGGCTGGGTGCTTGCTTTTCTTAAAGTTCCCGGTATGATGACCGATTGGATGCTTAGTGTTTCAGATAACCCCATTATCATTCTATTGATTATTAACGTACTTCTATTGGTCCTTGGCGCGCCGATGGACATGGCTCCTTTAATTATGATAATGACTCCGATCCTGCTGCCGGTTGTCACGGCGATTGGAATGGATCCTGTACATTTTGGAATCATAATGATGCTTAACACCGGCATAGGGCTGTTGACGCCACCGGTAGGCACGGTTTTATTTGTTGGCTGCTCATTAGGAAACATCTCTATCGATCAAGGCACGAAGGCTATGATGCCTTTCTTTTATGCAATGTGCGTCATATTGATGGTTCTTACTTATGTTCCTGGGCTTGTGATGTGGTTGCCCAATTTATTTGCTAAATAAGCGTAACAAAGCAACAATACAAAATTCGAACAAGGAGTGATTGAATTGGAAAAAAGGACGAAAATTGTTAAAACTATGCTTGCTAGTTTTCTTATGGTCAGTGTAGCGTTGACTGGCTGCTCTGCAAACAAAGCATCGGATAATACGCCAGAAACAGATGCTGGGATGAAAGCGGAAGGCCCTAAGCTCACATTGCGCTTGGCGGATACGCTTGCCGTGGATCATCCGATTGTAGCTGCCGACAAAAAATTTGCCGAGATGGTAAGTGAGCGTACGAATGGACGGATTAAAATCGAAGTGTTCGCAAACTCCCAATTGGGAGAAGAGAAAACTACGATTGAACAAGTTCAGCTTGGAGCCCTCGATTTTGTTCGTACGGGAGCCGGGGCATTGGCTGGCTTCAGCAAGAAATTTGAAGTGTTTAGTTTGCCCTATATTTTCGAATCTGAGGAGCATCAATTTAAATTTCTCGAGAGCGCAATCGGAACCAAGATGTTAGACGGTTTGGAGTCATCCCGAATGAAAGGCCTTGCCTATTACTCTGCAGGCGCCAGAAGCTTTTATTCACGTAAGCCGCTCACGGGCATTGCTGATTTAAAAGGGCAAAAAATTCGTGTCATCCAGAACAAGGTGAATGTGGATTTAATTGATGCTCTGGGAGCTAATGCAACACCAATGGCATTTGGGGAAGTGTTCAGCGCTTTGCAAACGGGTGTTATTGATGCCGCTGAAAATAGCTTTGCTAACCTATATACGTCGAACCATCAGCAGCAAGCAAAGAATCTAATTATAGATCAACATCAACGCGTGCCTGAAGTGCTGATCATCAGTAAAACCACTTGGGATAAACTGCCTGAAGAGGATCGCAAAATAGTAAAGCAAGCCGCTCTTGATTCTGTGAAGATAGAAAGAGAACTATTTGATAAGTTCGAAAAAGATGCGGAAGCGAAAATTAGAGCAGCCGGCGTAACCGTGACGGAAGTGAAGGACCTTAAACCATGGCAGGATGCTGTAAAGCCTGTTATTGACAAATACCGTAAAGAGTTCCAGGAAGAGCTTGATGCGATCGAAAAAGCGAAGAAATAACGAAATTAAATAAAAAAAGTAATCCATCAACTGAACGGGATGGATTACTTTTTTTAAGATAGGAGTTAAAAGCATGATGAAATATAGACGATTAGGCACAAGCGGATTGAAAGTAAGCGAGATCGGATTAGGAAGCTGGTTTTATGGAACCGGGTCCGAAAGCCAGAGTGCGGTCGAATGTATCCGCAAGGCCTATGAGCTCGGAATCAACTTTTTCGATAACGCGAATTTATATAAAGGCGGAGCCGCTGAAGTGGTACTTGGGCAAACCTTGAAGGATTTTCCGAGAGCCAGTTATGTACTGGCAACAAAAGTGTATTTTCCGATGGGGAGCGGGCCGAATGACAGAGGGCTTTCCAGAAAACATATTATCGAGCAGTGCGAAGCAAGTCTTCAGAGACTGAATGTGGACTATATCGACTTGTACCAGTGCCATAAATATGATTCCGAAACACCTTTGGAAGAAACGTTACGAGCTATGGACGACCTCATTTCCCAAGGGAAGGTGCTGTACGCCGGTGTCAGTGAATGGAGCGCGGCACAAATCATCGATGCGGTTCACCTGGCGAAGCAACTGAACCTCCGCCCGCTCATTTCCAACCAGCCGATCTATAATATGCTCGTACGTTATATCGAGAAAGAAGTGCTCCCCGTCTGCGAACGTCAAGGGCTGGGCCAGGTCGTGTTTTCCCCGCTGGCGCAAGGCATCCTCACAGGCAAATACCGGGCGGGTCAGGTGATCCCGGCCGATAGCCGCGCAGCCAATGATAGCACAAACAAATTTATTGCAAGCTACTTGAAAGATGGAGTGCTTTACTGTGTCGAAAGACTCGAGAAGGTGGCTCAGGGGATGGGTGTTCAGCTCCCGGAGATGGCGCTTGCCTGGGTCTTGAGGCAGCCGGGCGTCAGTTCAGCGATTATCGGAGCCAGCCGTCCATCGCAAATTGAGAACAACGTAAAAGCGTTGGAGATCGAATTGACCCCTGATTTGCTGCGGGAAATTGAGGACATTTTAATAGAAATCGACGGATTTGCTCCTGCTTGGTAGGTAGGAAGAATGGCGCTGCTTTGCGCTAGGAGGTGACAGGGTGGCAGAGGTATACCAAGGTTTATTTCATGGCGAAAAGGCTTTTTGGTTGGAAACTGACCAATATCAAGCTGCCGTATTACCTGAAATAGGAGCCAATCTAATTGCGTTTCGCGATCGACGTAAAGGTTACAAGTTTTTGCGTGAGCCGTCGCTTGAAGACATGGAAGCGTTCAAGGAAAAGCCGAGAAACCACGGCATTCCTGTATTGTTTCCACCTAATCGTTTCGAAGACGGCAGATTTTCCTTCAACGGCAAGAAATATTCTTTTCCCATTAACGAAGAAAAGACAGGCAATCACATACACGGCTTCTTTTATAATCGGGCTTGGGAAGTGCTTGAATACGGTAAGAATGAGGATGAAAGCTTTATTGTTTTGCATCAAGATGTGAATGAAAAGCACGGGGTGTTTTCTTATTTCCCACATACCTTCAAATTCAAAATTAAATATACACTCTCGGCACAAGGACTATCCCAGAAGGTGGAGATTCAGAACTGCGGGGACGATCCTATGCCTTGTATGCTGGCTTTTCATACTGCACTCAATGCGCCGTTTTCGCCGAATTCCACTATTGAGGACTGCCTTTGTAAAATTACCATCGGGGAGAGGTGGGAGTTGGACGCGCGCATGCTGCCGACCGGTCGTAAACAGCCGTTGGGAGAGCGTGAGCTGTCGATGAAACACGGGTTCGTCTCCCCCTTTTCCGAACCCATGGACAATCATTATACCGCCTTGCCGCAAAACGGGAAAAACTATATCGAGCTTATCGACACGCGTGAGAAAGTACGCTTGATCTATGATGTGGGAACCCGGTATAAGCAGTGGATGATATGGAACAATAAGGCGGCGGGCGGCTATTTCTGCCCAGAACCCCAAATCAATTTGGTCAATGCCCCTAATGTCAACCTGCCCGATGAAAGCAAAGGCTTGATTGCATTGGAGCCCGGACATATGTGGACGGAAACAAGCCGTTTCTACGTTGAGGATTATAATGAATGATAGATACTAGCCAAAGAGGAGGTTCATATAATCATGGACGTACACACATACAAGCGATGGCAACGGGTATGGACTTGGTGGAAAGAGACGGCAGCGTTCAAGCTGGAGCCCAACTGGTACACGAGTATGGCGGATGCGCCTAAGGATGCGGCGGACGGTACGAGAATCAGTGTAGTGGATGAAGTACGGACGGATTATGAAAGGCGTCGAGGCGAATGGGACAAGGTACAGGAGATTACAGAGGAGGATTGCAAGCGAATATATGGGGAGTGCTGATCATGGGTTAGGTCACATGGGATAAGCTTCTTGAAGCTGAATCGCTGCATCATACAGCAGGTAGCGCTTAATACTGTTAGTAATGATGGATTGTTATACAAGCGCCGCTTCCGAAGAGTCTGTCGATCTTCAAAGCTACAGCGGAATAAAGTGGACGTATCAGGCCAAGCGTTTGCCGATAGATAACACGATTTGAATGCCCAGACCTAAATAAGGACCCGAAACAGCGACAGCGGCGGATTTATAACGATATTAGAATTTGTAAATGTTTGGAGCCACAGGAGTGGCTCCATTTCTGCTATTCAGAGGAGGTTAAGCCATTGTTAGTGCTCCGCTGGTGGATAGCCCAAATCGACCTTGAAGTCCAACCTTCCCCATACTTCTATTTTAATAGATTTGGGAGTTTACACAATGTATTTTACAGAATCCCGCTTTCTTTGGCTATAAAACACATCTTGCGATGAATGAAAAACGTATCATTACAGCAGTTATCATTACAACAGGTGAAAAAAGTGATGGGAAGAAGCAACTTCAAACCTTGATACAAAAAAGCCGTGAAAGCGGCAAGGCCTTAGAGTGATATTCTATGACTTGCCATAGCTTGTACCGCTAGGACCCTTGAACGACTAGCAAATGTTGGCCGAAGACACTACTCTTAAGCGCGTGATCTATGCTTTGCTTTTACAACTGATTAGCTCAGTCCTGCTTTAGTCAATCCAAACGCCGCGTCAGCTGAACCCGGTACAGTCTTGAAGGCGACGTTTATGCGGTTCCAAGCATTGATCGCCATGATCGAGAAGGTCAGGTCCGAAATTTCTTTTTCAGACAACTGCCCGCGAACACGGTCATAAAGTTCGTCAGGTACGCCTTGCTCAGGCAGTTTGGTCAGGACCTCGGTCCATGCCAGTGCGGCCCGTTCGCGTGGAATAAACAGAGTGGATTCCCGCCAAATCGAGATGTGGTAGAGGCGAAGCTCGCTCTCACCATGGATTTTGGCCTCCTTAACGTGCATGTCCAAGCAGAATCCGCACCCATTGATTTGTGAATCCCTGATGTGAACGAGATCGCGGATCTTCTGTTCAATTGTGTTATCCTTTTCGGCGTTGCTCAAATCCATTAACTTCTTGAAAAATTCTGGTGATTGTTGCATGTAATTTACACACGTTTCATTTTCAAATTTAATGTTATCAACTTACTATCAGGGATCATCTTCGTCATAAGGATATACATGATATGAACTAATGATGGCATCGCGGTCGAATACGTCCGCATCGTCACGAAGATGTTATTGTCGAGTCGTTTGTGGACGATTCGTGAGCACGAAATTGTGTTATTGCTTTTACCGTTTTCTTTTCCAGCGATAGAATCAGATCCCTCAATATACGCTTGGCCACAGTAGGGGATTCCGGAACAGCCCCCATACCTACATACTGACAGGGTCCCCGACTACACATCCCGATGATGATAGTCGCTTTTTTTGTCAGTGGCAATCGACCATATTGGAATTCCAACGGTCCTTCCTTTAATTCGACGTAACCCAGAGTCTCAACAACACCTACCAGGCAAACCGGACAATTGCTAAAGCCCATGGTGTCTTCATCCCTTTCTGTTCTGTTTGTGCCAGCCCCGAAAATGAGAGTCTTTGATCAGAGAAAAAAACTCTATGTTTTTGTTTTGACTCTAATAAGACAATTGGCGATCTCATTGTGTGACATATTTTGTCTCCAACTCGATGCCGTAAAACTTATGAAGAGATTAGATCATATATTTCAAACTATGGCTTTGAAGGAGAAATCGTTAATCAAAAGATAGAATCTTTATCTGGTGGAGAAAAAAATATGCTTCAATTGGCTAAAGTTTCTGCCAGTAAAGCAAACGTATTGCTTCTTGATGAACCGACAAGTCATTTAGACACCTATACACAAATAGCACTGGAGAAAGCCATTGAAGACTACAAAGGTGCGATTCTCATGATTTCTCATGATTTCTATTCTGTGGTAAATGGTATGGATTATGTTTTAATCATTGACGATAAGACGATTAGAAAAATGACTATACAAAAATTTAGAAAGATGATTTATGCTAGTCATTTTGATAGAGACTATTTGGAAACTGAACAAAAGAAAAAATCAGTTGAAACGAAAATAGAATTGGCTTTAAAAGATACTAATTTTGAACTTGCAAAAGTATTGCTTGATGAGCTAGAAGAACTGATTAAGTTGCTTTAAATCATAACCCTCTGATTGAAATGATTACAAGAATCAATTTATTATACTGGGAATTACGGCTACGACGGATCGGCGACGGGAAAGATGTGTATGCGTTATGTGATGGTAATGTTGCGTATCAGATTCATTTCATTGAAGCGATCCGCAGACAGTGGTTGGCTCCATTCACATAAGATCTTTTGGTGGAGTTAATCATACAGAACTATGATAATTTTGACTCTGAGACAAGATCGCTAGTACCTTTGAGAAAATTATATTGGCCTATTTGATGTTTATTTTTAGGATATGAGTGTTAATTCCTATATGATGGCCATGATCTTTACGAAGGTTTATATAGAAAGATTGCAGTAACGGGACGAGATATTCACTAATAAAAAATCATGGATTTGTTGATGGAAATAAGCGGATAGGTCAAAAAAAAAATTATATTAGTGTCGGAAGTTAAAATCATTGTTACATTAAAAGTCGCATAAGTCGCGGCTTTTTTTAGTTATGTAATAAGGTTCTTGTCATCAGTCGCTGTCAAGAACCTTATTACATTTCCGATAAGTGACAAGAACCTTATTACATTCCCGACGAGTTAACATAATATTTTTACGTAAACAATTGGCGCTGAGAATGCTAATGTTAAGCCTAAACTGAGGGCGTGAGAGTTGTCGACAACAAACATCAGATACAAATGCGCGTTCGCGATGCTATTGTCCGGTTGCTTGGAGCGAAACCCTATCAACAGAAGAGAGGGGATTGATCCGCCTGTGACTCCCAGAGAAAGTGAAGCCCTTATCTAAAGAGGATTTGGAAAAGTATGGGGGTAAATTTTCATCTCTGGAGACCGTGTTCAAAAGCCGACCTGTCAATTTCCAGTTCTCATATAGTAACGAAAAGGAAGGTTTCCTGGTAATCCGCCGAATAGGCGATCAATCTATGACGTTGTCGGACGAAGAGAAAGCCGCCCTTAAACAATCGATTTATGAGGCGGTCGGAGGTGGATTTACTACTATCCTTAACTTTAAATACAAGCTTTTGCGTTGCAGCGAACATAAGCGTTCCACCAAGTGCCAATCCCAGCAACATTAAAAGCAATGCTACTCCTGGACCTAGGACGTACTGATCGATTTGCCGATTAAAAATTTTGACTAATTCGAACGAGATATCAAAAATAACTAAAGAGCCGATGTAGAACACGAGAATACCGGGAACAAATCGGCTAATAGCGATGTTCTGCTTGGTGAATTTTAATAAACCGAAAATAAGCGTAGCAGTAGCGATTGCATAGAAAATAAATAGTAAAAAATATCGCGATATCCTTGCTGCCTGAAGTGTAAAAGCTCTATCAAACTATATGTAAGTCATCCTCCTTCAAACTAATCGTAGAAGTTTTTTAAACATTTTCAAATGGTAAAAGAACTCTATCGTGGTCGTCCTTTCTTCTTTAATTAATGAATATTATGACAAACCAACTTAGCATTGATGATCTGATCGATTCTTTCACAATTTATCTTGAAATAAACAAAAATTATTCTAAGGCACTGTTGAAGTAAATCATTTGAAACAGCAGAGAAAACGATTCAAGGCATTTAAACGATGCATATGATCAGGAAGGGGCAGGTCATATTGAAAAATTTGTCTGTCCCTAATACCGTGAATTCTTCCAAAAGTTATTCGGTTTGTTGGCATAAAAGTTTATTCCAAAATACAACTGGATTATGTTTATTCTTTTCTTGCACCACAACCTCTATTTCTGATCCAAAGGAAAAAAGCAGGATGCTATGGCAACCTGCTTTTCCATCAAGCATTATGATCATTATAATGGAATTCTGAAAGGAACTATATATTATTGAAAAAAACTTCTGGTTCTCTGATGAGAGTTGCTGATATGGATCCTCATGGCCTTCTCTGCCATTTGGTTATTGCGTTCCTTAAGATAATTCAAAATTTCCTGATGTTCGTGCCATTCCTTTTTTACCGTTTCAATATCCAAATCCCGACGGGCAAAAATCAAATATCTTTCTATCCTTTGCAAATAAAGCTTAATTAGTTTGCTTAAGTTTTCATTGTGGGAATACCTTAAAATCGTTCCGTGAAGCTGCTCATTCATCTTCATTACCGTTTCCAAATTTCCTTCGCAATGATCTATGGATATAAAGGATTGCTTCATCTCTTGATCCAACCAATTGATTTCAGCCTCCGTGATAAGCTGCGTCGCCTTTCGCGTCGCATAACCTTCCAACTCAATCCGCAGTTCGTATAATTCATCCAGATCCTGCAGGCTCATTTCAGCCACGGAAACCCCTTTATAGGGGATAACATGCACTAACCCTTCGGTAGCCAATCGTGATAGAGCCTCACGAATAGGATTGTTGCTGACATTCAAATCGCGCGCCATTTGGTCAATGTTAATTTTTTCCCCGGGTGAGAGGGTGTAAGAGAGAATTTGATCTCTGATGGAAGTGTAAATGTCCTCTGTAATTAATTTTCGCTTATTTCGAGATTCATTGTTTTTCAATTGTTATCCATCCTAAGATCATTAGTATATTTATTTATCATCATAAATCAAAAACTTAGGTAATAGCAAGGTTTCATGTGAATAAATACACTCTTATTTTACAAAAGCCATTTGTGGTCGGGATCATCATACGGTCTTAAAGTTCTGCCGGTTTCTCCAGCCATGAACCACAAGTAATATACTTGGTATCCACCCGCCGCACTAACAGGATGATATCCTTTTTCAATCGCAAAGCTGTCTCCGTTTCTTATGATGTAAGCTTGGTCGATACTATGGTCCTTCGTGTAATGAAGTTGAATACCAAAACCTTGTTGGGGGTTAATTTGATAGTGATAAATCTCCTCAAGATTCGGCTCTTCCGGAGCAAATTCACCGTCATGCTTGTGGGGTGGATAGCTTGACCAATGTCCAGATTGATTGTATGTCTCGCCTAAGATAATCCGATGTACTTTACCATTTCCGTTATCAGCAATGATATCGTGCACTTCCCGCTGCCATGTCTCTTTCCCGCGTTGATTAACAACGACCTCGCCAGGTCTCACAACGAAAGGCTTATATTTCTTCTCTGCTTTCACTTTGCACACAGCGATTTGCACATCATTCGTTTGAGCTGTTATTTGATATGCTGATTGGCAAGGTATATAGACGGCAGTAGCTCTTCCTTCAAATACATGATTCCTCTCACCGAGATCACTCCACGTTTCGTCTTCACAGACAATAGCCACAGTCCCTGTTAAAATAACTAAGGCCGTTTCACAATTGCTCGTTTCAGCGGTATATCGTTCATCTTTATTTAAAGTAATTTTTCCGAGCGCTAGATATTTTAACAGACTCCGATCTTCTTTGAAAATATCTTGATAGCCATGAATCTGCTGTTCTTTGAAGAAACGAGACAAATCTACCACTCCTTTATGATTTGCTTAATGACAAAAGCGGCCATAGACATGACCGCTTCCTTTAGTCTAATGTGCGGTTTTAAATTACCAATGGTTACGATACGGGAAGTTTGTCATTGATTCCGCGCCATCCTTACGGATTACAACGCTATCTTCAATCCTCAATCCGCCGACTCCGGGAATCAGCAGTGTAATGACGTAAGCAAGTGTCTGATTTTCATGAAGAATCCCTTTCATTCCGGGAGCCAAGATAGGCATCTCTTCTTCCGGATCCATGCCTAATCCATGTCCAACGCCTCGGCCTTCTCCCGGTGAGTGAATGTAACCGTATTTGGCCAATACTTCGTTGGCAGGATAGCTGGCTTCTTCTCCGGTTAAACCGGGACGCAGATATTTAAATCCAGTTTCGTAAGCTTCAAGCGCCGCGTCGAACATAGCTTGCGCTTCTTTGGACACATTACCGAATGTGGCACCACGCGCCATATCGGAGGCATAACCGTTGTATCTGCAGCCCATATCGATGAGAAGCGTATCCCCGTCTTTAAGCTTACGGTCTGTCGGCCGTGCGAGATAATAATCGGATGAGTTCTCTCCGGTTTGTACCATAATATCGAATGCGACAGTATCTGCACCATGATCGAACATGGCGAGATAGGCTTGCTTGGTCAGTTCCTTTTCAGTAGCGCCTTCCCGAGCCGCTACTCTAATAGCTTCAATCCCCAAATCCGCCAAATATCCGGCAACTTTCATATTGCGGATTTCCGTTTCGCTTTTAATCGACTTTAAAAAATCAATGATAATGGTTGGTTCAACTTGGATATTCGGTAATGATTTTTGAATGACGCTCCAGAACTCCAAAGCCAGATATTTATACCCGGCAATGCCAACTTTTTTTACATTACCCGATGCGGCATATTCTTCAAGCACCGGACCTAGGTCTTGTCTGATGCCGCGGACGTCCTTGACCACAGAAGCTGCACCGATGGAAGTCAAACTGCTTTCAACAAAAAGAATCGGATCTCCTTTTAATGGTACGATTACGATAGCGGGATACGGGAATATTCCGTCAAATGCCCTATAATTGGATAACCAACGAACATTGCTCATCCGATAGCTGTCGGACCAGGCGATAATAAGGTCATATCCTTCTTTGGCCATTTCAGCTTGTGTTCTGCGGACGCGATCCATATATTCTTCTACCGGAATGTCATGAAGAGTACTGTGTAATGCAGGTTTCATATTCAATTACCATCCTTATTCATTTTAGTTTTTGAGTCATATCTTAGGCTTTTTCGGGAGGAACATCGGTCAGGTCTTTTTGATAGGTTTCAGTAGCCATATAGACCGACACAAAACTGATAACTCCTAATATCACCACATACAAGGCGATCGGCCAGTAATGTCCCGCCCACGCCAGTAGAGCGGTTGCTAGGAATGGGGCCGGCCCTCCAACTAAAATACCTGACAATTGATAGCTGATGGAAGAACCGGTATACCGGGTTTGCGTATCAAATCGTTCCGCAATAAAGGAAGACATCGGTGCGAATGTTGCTCCATGTCCGACTGCGATCCATAATATGAGAGCAATCCAGATCAATGCGGTAATCTTGGTTTCAACCAGCCAAAAGAAAGGGAATGCAAATATCACAAAAAATAAACATCCTGCCATAAAAACAGGCCTGCGGCCAATTTTGTCCGTGAGAGCTCCAAAAAGCGGAATAGTAAACAATTCGACAACAGCTGCAACAGAGACGCCGGTTAAAAACATAGTCTTATCCAACGACAAATATTTAGTCGCGTACAGAAGGACGAATACATTCGAAATGTAGTAACTGGCATCATTGGCGAAGCGGGAACCTAAGGCTATCAGAACCTCTTTCTTAGAAGTGCGCAAAACTTCCTTTAAAGGATTCTTAATTTGATTTCCTGCCTCTTTAGCCTGTATGAAGGCGGGCGTTTCCATAACCTTTAAACGAATAAACAGCCCTGTGACCACTAAGAGAATGCTTACCAGAAACGGAATTCTCCAGCCCCAGGTCAGAAACTGCTCTTGCGGCATAGAGGAGAAAGCTGAAAAAACAACTGTCGAGAGAAGAAGTCCTATAGGAACACCCATCTGAGGCCAACTACCGTAAAATCCGCGTTTTCCTTTAGGGGCATGCTCTATGGCTAACAGGACGGCTCCGCCCCACTCTCCGCCGACTGCAATACCTTGCAATACTCTAAGGGATACGAGTAAAATAGGAGCCCAAACTCCGATTTTGTCATAAGTCGGCAACAGTCCGATGCAGAAGGTGCCGATTCCCATAAGCAGTAAACAGATAATCAACGTCGTTTTGCGCCCCAACTTGTCCCCGTAGTACCCGAAGATAATACCGCCCAATGGCCTGGCCATAAAGCCGGCCCCAAACGTTGCGAAAGCTAATAAAGTTCCTATCAGCGGATCAAACGACGGAAAAAATAACTGATTAAACACCAAAGCCGCTGCCGTTCCGTAAAGGAACCAATCGTACCATTCTATAGCTGATCCGATTAAGCTGGCCATAGCCACTTGTCGCATCTCTTTTTTTGAAAGGGCCAATTTTTTCATCTCCAATACTGTTTATTAATAAATATCAAGGCCGCTTTGCTGATAATGATCAAATGGTTAGAGAGTAAATGCTTTCATAAAGTCAACCTCCTTCGAATAATACATTAAACAATATTATCGTGCACGATATTTAGTAATCATACATTATAAACGCTTACATTTCAATATGTTTTTAAGGAATAAAATAATAGAGACCGTTTTTTAAATCTATATATGTCTAGATTGGCTTCGCTCGGTTTGTACTTCAAAGCGGACCTATAGATGAATCCGAATGAAAGATATTGTTTCTCAATCTTTTGAGATTTCATACTTGCGTTGCATTAACGACTCTGTTCGTATTAATTATGTCTAAGGATAGAGCCATCAATAGTAAATATTAGATATCGAATCCGGCCAGGTGTTGATACACCTTTTGGAGAACCACATCGGAGTACGGATTGGTTGCTTCCATCACGGCTGGAACCGAAGACGATTACAACAGTTCAGGCCTATCGTATTTTAAATGATGCAGCTGCGACGATTGGGCTTGGCGAGGTCTTAGCCCTCATTTTTTCAACCTAAATTTTTGTCTAATATGGACGATAACAAAGAGGAGAGGGATATATACATATACAAAACAAAAACCTATATTTGAATATAAATTTTCGTATTGCTGGATTTGTCTGTGCTCCTCTAATACATTACATAAAATAAACAAAGCAATGAGAAAGAATAACAAAATAAAATGTTGTTTGATTTTTAAGAATCTCTTAGTTCCGCGACAGGCTCCCCATAGACTTAAACAAACTCTGGGTAAAACGGCGAGGCACCATAAGGAAACTACAATATATTCGAATCTTTCTATAAAAGGCAACTCAACAATTTTTAGAAATGTTATTACTGGCCAAATGAGATGCTTCAGATGCTCCTGATTAAAATAAACAAATGTGATTAATGTTAATATAAGATAGAGCACACTAGTGAACAAAATTCCACATTGTGCCCATATTTGTGAACGTTCAGGATTTTTTATTAAAGGGTAGAACAGTAGTAAGCATTCGAAACCAAGAAACGGTGGAAGCGCCAATTTAGATGATAATACTACATCCTTAACAGGATGATTAAAAAATGGAAGCAAATTATCTAAATAAACATACGATAAGGGAGATAATAAAACGGGGAACAAGCAAGTGAAAGCAATAATCAGGCCCCAGAAGCACATTCCGGTAATAACACGAAAACCACCAGTTACAATATAATAAATAAGAATTAGCAACACAAAGCTTATTTGCCAAGTCTTCATTAGCGGAAACATCCAAACCTGGATGGTTTCAATGTAGGAACGCAGAGAAATCAACGCAGTCAGCAGAAAGTAGACGATAACAAAAATGTTGATTACCCCACCGCACCATTTCCCAAAGCAAAAAGGATTGATATAAAACAGATCATCATTCGCTATATGAAGAATGCGATACATCATCCAAACTATAAAATGAATACTTAAACCACACAAAATGATGGACATCCACGCATCATAGCCGGCCCGCTCAGCAATATTTCTTTGAAATTTTGCCATCTCGATGCCAACTTGTGCAGAGGTTATCAGAAAAAAGCAAAAAAAAGGAGAGACTTGAAATCGTTCATTTATTAAAGCTTTCACCTCAGTACTCCTCCTAAAAAGTTTGAATTATTCGATAATACCGGTTTGTAAAATATCCACATTTATATGAACTGTTGTTTTTAAGTCTGGATATACTTTTTGAAATTGATCATTGTCCCAATTTCTTGATTTTGCCCGAACCCGGTCTCCCAGTCTGAGAGGATCAACTTTATTCTTTTTTAATAACGAAATGAGGTTCTCCATGGCTTGCGTAATATGTTCATTAATTATTTTTTCCGCTTTCAGGACACCTTGAATATTGGTAAAATCAAGTTCAGGCATGGCTTCTTGAATTTGGCATTTTAACGTTACATCTATAGATATATCCGGGATTGGAGCTATTTTATTAACTGTATACTTAGTTTTTGAATCGAGATTTTTGAGTAATATAAAACCTTCCAGGTTGTTTTCGTTGATTTTAATTTTGTAATTACCATTTTGGTTTCCCTCAAGCAGCATTTTTAATAGTAATGAGTCTCGCATATTTATGTTAGTCACATACTTGCCTTCTTTTAATAAAGCTAAGCCGTCGATCTTGACCTCATCCTCCTCCGTGATGAAGTAAGGTAAAAAGGGATCCCTACCTAAACTGTAAAATCTTTCCAAAAATAAGTGCAAGTTCATTCTTGGCAAATTTCCAACCTCTATATTATGTTCGATTTTATTACTTAGGTGGAATGGAACATTCACATTCTTGCTTAATTCTAATAAGGCTCCGGCTTTATCCATCGCAATGCCTAGTTGTATGCGACTTGCTGTATGGGGCTCCCGGCTCAGATTTTCTATATATTCATTAATCCCTTGATTAGCCAATTCTTTACCGAACAATACCAAACTTAGTTTCCCTGTTTCGATTGGATATGGAGATTTTGTGCTTAATCTCGGGAAAATATCATGGTAGGAATCCGATTCTGTCCTATAGATATTTAGCTTAACTTTCCCTTTTTCTTCGAATCGGGGATAGATAACCGTTCCTTTAATTTTCCCTTCTTGCAAATCCAAAGCAAGATCTTGAATGATTTGGATTTTATCGATGATCTTAGTGTGAAGGGTACACCCGGTTAGAAAGACAATTAGACTGAAGGCAAATAGTGAAAATGGTTTCATACCTCACCTCATATCATTCATTGAAATCATTTTTGTTCTTTTTCTGACTGTTTGGATTATATCTCCAAAGCGATTTCGGACGTAGATAGCCTGGCCGTTTTGCAAGTTCTTGATAAGAGGAGCGTATTATAGTGTCTTTAAAATCTTTAGGCCGAAATGGATACAACGGAACTGTATAAGGTGAGCCTAATGATTCTAATCGTGTGAGATGAGCGAATAAAAAGCAGATTCCGAGCACCACACCGAAACCTCCCCATATAGCTGCTAAAATGATTAACGGAAAACGTAAGAAACGGATCGTGTTTGAGAATTTATAACTAGGTGTCGTAGAAGAGGCTAAGGCGGACAAGGCAACGATAATGAGCAACACATTGCTTGTCAGCGCAGCCTCAACTGCAGCTTGACCTATAACAATACCGCCTACAATGCCCAACGTTTGTCCGACCTTAGCAGGCAGACGTGCTCCGGCTTCACGCAGAAGCTCAATTGTGAACTCCAAAAAAAGCACTTCTAATACCGGAGGGAAAGGAACGTTATGACGGGAGTACACAAGGGGACCGAGTAAAACTTTAGGAATTAACTCATAATGGTAAGTTAAAACGGCGATGTATATAGAAGTCGCAAATATAGAGAAAAGAACGCCAAGGATACGTATCATACGAAAAAAGGAAGCAATTACCCATTGTAAATAATAATCTTCAGGGGATACAAAAAAATCAAACAGTGTGGCAGGTGCCGTGATTGCATAGGGGGATCCTTCGCATAATACTGCTACTTGTCCATTAATTAATGCCCAAACCATTCTGTCTACACGTTCGGTAGACAAAGATAATGGAAAAGGAGTTAAAGAATCATCGGATATAATTTGATGCAGCTGGGAGGAATCAAATACTACATCGAAATCGATATCTTGCAGTCGCTGGTTCATTGTATGAATATGCTGTGGATTCGTAATCCCTTCAAGATAAATAATTACAACCCGGGTATGCGACAGGGTACCAACATTAATTTCTTGAAAGATTAAATTAGGAGTTTTAAGATGTCCCCTCAGCAAATGAAGATTAATATCTATGTTCTCGACGAACCCAGTTTTGGGTCCTACCACACTGAACTCGTTTTCAGCCTCATTCTGGTCCCGGAGTCCGATCTCTTTATCAGAAATATTGATTAATGCACATGTATTTTCATTTTCTTTAATTTGCAGTATGGCATATCCTCTAAGTAATTTTGATTCAATAACCTCCAAACTGTCTGTTAGAATAATATCTTCGATGGGAATCATATTTTTTATATCCTTAATTTCGATGTTCGAGACATCAGTATAATGTTCCTGAAATACATGTAGTATTTTGCACTGAAGCTGCTGCTGGTCGATAAGGGTATTATAGAAAGAAATAATTAAATTCCCTTCTTCGTTCGTAACTGAAAATTGTTTGAAATCATTCGATTTTTTTGCCTTTTTAAATAATTCAACCAAGAGTTGTGGATGTGGATTTATAGGTTGGGTTTTAGATGTATTCTTTCCAAGCCATTTCTTAAACATTATATTGTTCATTCCTTCCTTGCTTATAAATTGTCCAAAAGTGTTAAAAAATAGTCTGTATATTTCTGAAATGTAGTGCCATGGAATCTTCGACAAGTTGCATATGCTAATGAATTCTGAAAAATCAATTGTTGATTTTGAGCAATTTAGGATATAAACTTCGATATTATGATACTTTAAGAAAGAGGTGGTTATTTTGAAGCTGATCCTCATTGAGGATGAACCGGAATCATTAATGGGCATGAAAAAAGCAGTAGAATCCATAAACATGGATTTTATTCTATTTACCTCGAATCATCCGGAAGACGCATTACATATCATAGAGGAGCAAAGACCGGAACTTGTTGTTACCGATATCATGCTCCCTTATATGACCGGACTGGATTTAATCGAAGAGGTTACAAGTCCGGATTATCAACCCACCGTTATTGTCGTAAGCGGGTACAATGATTTTGAATATGCCAGAAAAAGTATCCAGGTCGGTGCTGTTGATTATTTGTTAAAGCCGTTCAGCACCGAGGAATTTACGGAGAAAATTCGAAAGGCTCTTACCGCGATACAAACAGAAAACATGCATCTTCTGGAAACCAAGCAGCAAAGAAGCTTTGCGGAAATCGGGAACCGTTCTATGCGTGACGACTATCTTGTTGATTTTTGTTTAAAGCCTACCGCTTTAGTTGAACATTTATATCAAAAAATGCGGTTGTGGGGAATCGAGTGGCTTGCCAATCAAACGTTTTCCCTCCTTGTTTTGGATACCAAAGGATATCCTGACGGTAAGCCTTTGGGCCGGGAATTCTCGCTTCAAACGTTTGCCATCGGCAATATTGTTCAGGAATTAATTATTGATTATTCCCCATCCGTTACCTTTAAAGATTCTCAGAACCGTTGGATTGTACTTTCCGGCCAAGAAGATATCGAAGGCTTGTCGGCAACCGTTATCGCCCAAATCAAGCAATATCAGAAGCTGCCTCTTGCAGTTGGCGCCAGCTCAAGAATGAGTGCTTTTGAAGATATACATAACGCATATACTGAGGCCTTGAAAACCTTTCGAATAAGTTCTTTATCGGCCGGTTCGGACTATGTTTACCATAAAGCTGACGAGATTTCACCTCAGGAGGATATTTCATCTCCGAGGGTCATGTCATTGCTGATCAGTGACAGAGAGGAAGCAGTAATTGAGCAAAGTGTGAGCTATTTTATCCGTCATACCTTTTTGTCCGAGGGTACGGTAAGCAAGGAGGATATGGTTCGTAAAATTTTGAATTACCTTTCACAAATTCATGTTTGTCTTAGTGAAAAAACGTCAAGAGAGCTGGATGAAATTCCAATGAAGGTGTGGGAGCAGTTTGACGAATGTAAAACGCTGGAAGAAAGCGAGGGTGTCTTGATCCAGTACCTGATTAACCTCAGCCGAGAGATATCCCCAGTTAAATCGAATGCAATGGTGGAGCGGGCTCTGAAGTTAATCTCAGCTAGATACATGGAAGATATGACTCTGCAAATTATTGCCGATGAGTTATCCCTGCACCCTGTGTGGCTAAGCCAGCTAATTAAAAAAGAAACCGGACAAACGTATATGGCTCATCTTACAGAAACCCGTATCGAGCGCGCAAAAGCTTTACTAAGAGAAACCAGTCTCAAAATCTATGAAATTGCTGAGTCGGTCGGCTATCAAAATTTACAGCACTTCGGAACTATATTCAAAAAAAGAACAGGAGAAACTCCCAAAGAGTACCGGTACGGGAAATGAAAACAAAGCGATTTTCCTTTTTAAACAAGTTGTTTAACCGGATGTTTCTGCTCATGTCCATATGTATTTTCGTGCCTGTAGCTCTCCTTGGCTATCTTTCCTATGAAAAATCCAGAAATCAGCTGGAATCCGTGACTTCTCAATTACTTGAGGACAACCTTCGGCTAAATGCTTATCAATTGAATAATTTCTTTAAAAGCGTGGAAAAAGAATCGGAGAAAATGATTGCGTCCAAAGAGCTGCAGAACCTGCTGCGCGTAGAGCCGCCCAAGACCTACGAACAGCAGTTAGGTTTTATTAACGGGATGGTTGATGTTATTATCCAACTTAAGGGCTCATATGAACTGTATGTCATCCCGAGAAGCATAGATCAATACCCTAATTACAGGAAGCTGTTAACCTTAAATAAGCTCGGGCCCGAATCGGATGTGTTCGACAGAGCCTATAAGCTGCAAAGAAAAGGCATTTGGGTTCATGTGTGGGATGAGAATTCACAGAAACCTATTTTTATTTATGTTAGGGCGATCCTAGCCAACAATCTTGAGCCGCTCGGTATACTGGCCATTCAGATTCCTGATTATATTTTTTTGAGGGAGATGAAGTCCCCTTCTTCATTCGAAAATTATACGTTTCTGATGGCAGACCATGAGAACAACATTATTTCCCATACATCCTCCGGCCGCTACAATGAAAAATATGTGCCACGGACCGATAGGTTTGAAACCGAAATCGAACTAGAGGAGGGAGGATGGAAGCTCATTGCGGCTGTACCCCAGAAGGATATATCGGGTACTATCGAGCAGATTAAAAAGTTTACGGTTTGGATTGTTGTGGGCGGCTTGTTTCTTATTGCCATTCTTCTCACGCTGATTGTGAGGAGTGTAACATTACCGATCCATAAAATGGTGATACACATGAATAAGGTGCGTCAGGGCGAACTCACTCCTTTTCGTTTCAGCCAAACAAGTGAGGATGAGGTCGGACAGCTCGCTCAAGGCTATAATCAAATGATCTCGGGGATGACGGAGCTGCTTAAAACAACGAAGCAGATGGAGGCTGACAAGAGACAATTGGAACTTCAAACCTTAAATCATCAGATCAACCCACATTTTTTTTATAACACACTGGACGCGATCAAGTGGAGAGCGGAATTTGCCCATGAGAATAAAATCGCAACTATGGTAATGAAATTGGCTAATTTGCTTCGCTTCAGCTTAAATAATGGGGAAGAATGGACTACTGTCGAAAGAGAGATCGAGCACGCCAACAATTATTTGGACATTGAGCTGCTAAAGAGCAACCGCACTTTCCAAGTATTTATTCAGGTGGATCCGGATATTCTGAAGCTAAAGGTGATTAAGCTCATTTTGCAGCCGATCGTTGAGAACGCGGTCAAGCATGGGGTGAATGAAGTCCCCGAAGGCAAAGGGAAGATTCGTTTAACCGCAAAGCGAAGCGAGCGAGATATTGTGTTTATCATTGAGGATAACGGTCCCGGAATGAGGCATGAGCATGCATTGGAAACGAAGGGACTGCCGGAGGGCGAGCCTCATCACGGCATAGGACTGAGTAATGTCCATAAACGTTTGCAGCTCCATTTCAGCAGCGATTACGGCGTGCAGGTCGATACGAAAGCAACTCAGGGCTTTAGGGTAATCATCCGCCATCCGACCTCAACGGACACGATATAGCTTTAGGATAAATCATACATAGCCCTCGTTCGGGATTTTTTTCGAATGAAGGCTTTTTTATAATATCAAGTTGTTTTCCGGGCTCCATACTAATAATGCATGGGGAAACATTGGTTTATCCATGTTCAATCTTTTTTTATGCGTGTGTATGATAAGAGAGTAAATAATTTATCTGTCTCGAGGAGGTCGCGACGATCGTGAACATTAAATATGCCTACAATACATTGGTTTATGCAGGAGAAGATATAGAGCAAGGAATTAAGCGGATTGCCGGTTTCGGCTATGATGCAGCAGAATTTGTAGGTGACCCAGATAACGTAGATCCCCGTCATATTCGGAATTTGCTTGAGAAATATAATCTGGGGGCATCGTCGATTTGCGCCATTTACACACCGCAACGGGACTTGGTATCAAGCAATGACAAGATTAGAAAAAACGCGGTTGCCTATATTAAGCAGTGTGTTGACTTTGCTGCTTCCATAGGTGCCAAAGGCATATCCGTTACACCGACTGCCAATATGAAAATACACGCAGAAGCCGATCTGGAAACGGAGCTGAACTGGGCGGTTGAAGGAATAAGAGAAGCCGGACTTTATGCAGGCGAGCATGGTGTTAGCTTGGCTCTGGAAGCTTGGAACCGGTACGAGACTTACCTGATCAACCGTTTGGAGCAATCACTGGCTCTTGTGAATCAAATTAATCTGCCTAATGTCGGCTGCATGGGCGACACGTACCACATGAACATTGAGGAAACTGATATAGCGGAAGCCTTCCGTAACGTGGGAGACAAGCTTGCTTATGTCCACTTCGCCGATAGTAACCGTGCGGCACCAGGTCGGGGTCATATCGATTTTAGACCGATCGCTCAAGCGTTAAAGGACATCAATTATAAAGGATTTATCTCTATGGAGCTGCTGCCGCCTTTCGCGGATCCGTTTAGCGGCGTAAGATGTGAAGAATTTTATGATCCATATACGAAGGAATCCATCGATTATTTAAAACAATTATTTGGTTCTCTATCTTAAGGAGGTTTACACACAATGAAAAACACGATGTTGGCTGCCGTACTCCATAAGCCGGAGGATATGCGGGTAGAAGAAGTGCTTGTTCCGGAAATCGGAGAGAATGAAATTTTGATCGCCGTCCAACGCTGCGGCATATGCGGAACAGACCCTCATATTTACCGCGGACATTTTCCAGCTCCTACCCCTCTTATACAAGGGCATGAATTTTCGGGTGTAGTCGCCCGGATAGGAAGCGCCGTGAACACGGTTCAGGTAGGGGATCATGTTACCGCTGACATCAATATCAGCTGCGGCAAATGTTTCTACTGCCGTATGGGACAAAAGCTGTTTTGCGAGGAAATTACACAGATCGGTGTGCATATAAACGGAGCATTTGCGCAATATGTAAAGGTTCCTGAGTCTAACATCTACAAGCTGCCGGAAGACATGTCTTGGGAGGATGCAGCTTATATTGAGCCGCTAGCTTGTGTCATCCGTGGACAAGAGCGCGCCAATATTACAATGGGAAGCACTGTGGCCATTATCGGAGCCGGACCGATGGGATTGGTTCATGCCCAGTTGGCTAGGCTCAACGGCGCAAGCAAGGTTATTATTACTGAGATGAATGCAGTTCGCATCGAGAAGGCGAAAAGCTTGGGTATTGACCATGTGATTGACGCCTCAGCCCAAGATCCGGTTAAAGCAGTCTTCGATTTGACGGAAGGCAGAGGAGCTGACTTTGTCATCGAGGCAGTAGGGGCGGTACCCACCTATCAGCAGGCCTTTCAAATGGTGCGCCGTGGAGGCGTTCTCGTTACTTACGGAGCGGCGCCTGCTAATGCGGTAATGGAAATCAAGCCCTTTGAAATTTACAGCAAGGAATTGACGATTGTAGGCTCCTATGCCGGTACGTATGATACTTGGCTGAAAGCGATCCATTTAATCTCCAGTAAGCGGTTCAAACCCACTGACATTATTACGAAAACGATTCCGCTTCAGCAAGTTGAGGACGGCGTTCGGGAAGCGATGACGAATAAAGATACGATTAAGATTATTGTAGACTGCACCACTGTAAATGAATAATAGGGGGAACTGGTAAATGAAATCGAAATGGATGAAGTCATCCGCTGCAGTATTGCTAAGCAGCGCACTGCTGTTAAGCGCTTGCTCGACCGATAAAGGGGCCGCGCCTTCCGAACAAGGCAATACCTCCGGCGAAAAAGTGACATTGAACGGGGTGTTCCTTGGGGCAACATGGGGTCAGGCTACGCAGGAGCTGGCAAAAGAATATGAAAAAGAAACCGGCGTCAAGGTAAATATCGAGCTTGTCGGACGTGACGTTATTTATCAGAAGATGGCTTTATCCATTGCCGGACAAGCTAACTACGATCTGTTTAATGCCGATTATAACTGGATCCCGGAATTTGCATCGACAGACAGCTTATATCCGTTGGATGATTTGATCAAAAAGAACAATGTGGATACGTCCAAATATTTGCCGAGAGCTTTAGCCTTAACCCAATGGAATGGAAAAAATGGGTCATTCGGCAACGGAGGGACGATCTATGGTCTCCCGCAAACGATTCATCCTCATGTACTCTGGTACCGTTCAGATTTGTTTAATAACGACAAGATAAAGCAGGAATTTAAAGCCGCTTATGGCTATGATCTCGTTCCGCCTAAGACGATGAAGCAGTTCCAAGACGCCGCCGCGTTTTTTAACGGAAAAGAAGTAAACGGCCAGAAAATGTACGGCTGGGCCGCACAAGGAAGCAAAGGCTTCGGTAACGTTCATACCTGGCTGTCTTTTATGTATTCCAACGGTGCCGATGTCATCAATTGGGATAAAATGACCTCTTCCTTATCAACGCCTGAAGCCATCGAGGCCACAAAGACTTGGGTGGATCTGTTGAAGTATTCCCCTCCGGGAATCAACGATTATACCTTTGCCGAGGTTGCGTCGGACGCAGCACAGGGCAAGCTGGCAATGGCTTTACACTGGTCCTGGTCCGCATTTGAAGTAGATGATCCCAAGTCGTCAAAAACAGTCGGTAATTGGGATTTTGTCCAAGTGCCTGCGATGAAACAATCCGTACCGCATTTAGCGGGCTGGTCTATCGTAATGCCAAAGACAACGAAACATCCCGATGAGGCCTTTAAATTTATGACCTGGCTCGAAAGCAAGCAAAATGATGTTCGTCAAGCTGCGATGGGCGGGGGAGACCCGGTTCGCGAGGAATCCTATAGCGATCCGACTCTAACTAACGAGCTGATCCCAGGAACGAATGTCAAGAAATTCCGCCGTTACGAGGCCCTGAAGGAAGCTATGAAAACTACGAAAGCGCGTCCGTTCTTTCCGCAGGAGGAGAAATGGGAAAGCACAGTTTCCGAATATTTGAGCGCAGCACAGTTGAAGCAAATCACTGTAGAAGAAGCACTGAAGAAAGCCGACGAAGCAGTCAATAAAATGTTGAAATAAATGAGGCGAGGGGGAGATGATCCCCCTCAAATTCATTAGGGGAGTTGAATATGGACAGATTAAAGTTACACAGAAACGGGCCCTACCTTGTCATGATACCGGGATTGATTCTCCTCGCTTTATTTTCTATTTATCCGTTTTTATTTCTTTTGAAAATTAGCTTTCAGAAATACAGTCCCATTGGAAAAACCAAGCCGTTTATCGGCTTTGATAACTATATTCATTTATTTCAGGATCATAACTTCTGGAATGCAATTAAGGTAACGGCTATATTCGTGCTAAGCACGGTTTCCTTGGAATTTATTATCGGTCTTGCATTGGCTGTAATTTTAAACCAGCTCCGCATTGGGGAACGGATTGTTCAATCGCTCATTTTGATTCCCATTGCCATGGCGCCTACTGTTGTAGGTTTAATGTTCCGATTCATGATGAATGATCAGTACGGGGTGCTTAATTATTTTGCCGAAATTTTCGGGTTTTCAAGAACTGCCTGGTTGTCCAATCTGGATTTTGCTCTGCCTGCTCTCATTGCAACGGATATTTGGCAGTGGACGCCGTTTATGATGATTATTTTGCTGGCAGGTTTAAAAGGGATATCGGATGAGCCGTACGAGGCGGCTAGAATAGACGGAGCATCAGCGTGGCAAACCTTCTGGTATGTTACGATTCCGCAGCTGTCGAAGATCATTTATATCGCCTTATTACTCAGAACCATCGATTCTTTTAGAATCTATGACACCATTTATATGATGACCAAAGGCGGTCCTATTAATTCAACCTCAACCTTAAGCTGGATTGTTTATGATAAAGGCTTTAAGTTTCTGGAATTCGGTTATGGAGCGGCCATCTGTGTCGTTCTGCTTATCGTCGTTGTAACTTTGTTAACGCTATTGCTGAAAAAAATCGATCTGTTTGAGGTGGAAAAGAAATCATGAGCACTTCCAAACATAAGTCCGTCGTACTGCTACAGTTGTTTATAGTTGCGATTGCTATGCTTATTTTCGTTTTCCCTATTTTCTGGATGATCATGACTTCTCTAAAAAGTCAGAACGATGCTTTTACAGCGGTTCCCAAGTGGCTATTTACGGTAACCTTTGACAATTATAAAGTGGTATTAATAGATAGAAACTTTATGAAATATTTATTGAACAGCTTCTATATTTCCGCAGTATCTACCATATTTGCCGTGATGTTGGGATGCGGTGTCGCCTATCCGTTCGCCCGGTATAACTTGAAGGGCTCGAAGAACATTTTAACGTGGATTCTGACGCTTAGAATTGTGCCGCCTATCGTTTCAATTACGCCGATTTATTTACTTTTTTCGCAGTTGAATATGCTGGATACGTATACTTCTCTCATTTTGATGTATACCTTTATGAACCTGCCTTTAGCTATTTGGCTCCTTTACGGATTCTTTAAGGATGTCCCGGGAGAAATTGAGGAGTCGGCGCTTGTAGACGGATGTAACCGTTTTACGGCTTTTTTCAGAGTGATTCTGCCAATCGTAGGGCCGGGACTTGTATCCGCAGGATTGCTTTCTTTCATCTTTGCTTGGAACGAATTTTTGTTTGCGAACATATTATCTGGTCCGAATGTGCGAACCGCACCGGTTGGACTTAACGAATATGCTACGCCAGTAAGTGTATTGTGGGGGCAAATAGCAGCAGCGGGCACCTTGATTATTGTGCCGATTGCAGTAATAACCATAGCGCTTCAGCGTAAAATGGTGCGCGGGCTTACTATGGGAGCAGTAAAAGGATAATAGCCCTGAGGAGGGATAAATGATGTTCAAGTACAGTGTAACCCAATGGATTTTTGGTCATGAAGACATGGAAGTCAGCCTCCAGAGGCTTAAGAAGTTCGGTTATGACGGAGTGGAGCTTGCCGGAGAGCCCAAGAAGCTGGACATTGCTGCCATTCAGAAGCTCATGGACAAGTATGGGATGGGATGCACATCCATCTGCGGAATTTATAATGCGGAGCGCGACCTTTCTAGCCCGACGCCGGAAATAAGGCTTAATGCGGTTCAATATGTGAAGAATTGTGTAGATATGGCGGTCACGGTGGGCGCTTCTGTCGTCATCGTAGTTCCTACGCCAGTAGGAAAAAGCGGTCCAGATTCTAACCGAGAAGAGGAATGGAGCCTAGCGGTCGGCAGCTTAAAAGAAGCAGGAGCCTATGCGGATGCTAAAGGCATAAGTCTGGCGATTGAAGCGTTGAACCGGTTTGAAACGTATCTGGTCAATAATTTGGACACGGCTAAAAAGCTTGTCGAGGAAGTCAATGTGAATTGCGTAGGGATCATGGCTGATTTATTTCATATGAATATTGAGGAAAGAAATCATATGACCTCTCTTAGAAATATAGCTCCGTATCTCCTGCATGTGCATATTGCGGATAATACCCGGGAAGCGGCAGGGCTTGGCCAGACTAATTTTGTTACGGTGATGCGTACCTTAATTGAAATTGGATATACTGGCGCCATCACTATGGAATTTATGCCGCGGGTATCGAATCCTTATTTGAGCGCGGAAACCAACGAATCAGGCTCGGTATATGATCAATATACACGGCAGTCGATAGAGCATATTAAAGGAATCATGCAGTGCTTGGAGGGAAACCATGGACACCATTAAAGTAGGGGTTGTGGGTACGGGATTCTCGGCTATGGCGCATATCGAGGCTCTGAGACGGATTCCTCTGGTTGAGGTAGTGGGAATTTCGGGAAGTTCATTTGATAAAGGTAATGAAATTGCCCGAAAGCTGAATATCCCGAAGGCTTACGTCTCCATTGACGAGCTTATTCAAGATCCCGACATACAAGCTGTTCATAATTGCACACCTAATTCACTGCACTTTGAAATTAATAAGCAGGTACTACTGGCTGGAAAGCATCTGATGTCCGAAAAGCCGTTAGCCATTAACAGTGAGCAGTCCCGGGAGCTGGTTGAATTGGCAGAACAGGCGGACGTTATTAGCGGGGTGTGCTTTAACTATAGGCACTATCCCATGGTTTCTCAAGTGAAAGAAATGCTGGAGACGGGAAAAGAAGGCAGAATCAATCTGGTATACGGAGGATATTTGCAGGATTGGCTTCTGCTGGATACGGATTACAGCTGGAGATTAGATCCACAGAAAAACGGTTCGTCACGTGCTGTCGCCGATATCGGGTCTCATTGGTGCGATACCGTACAGTATGTCTTGAACAAGAAAATAACAGAGGTACTTGCTGATCTTAAAATTATTCACCCTGTAAGAAAGAAGCCGAAAGGTCAAATGACCACGTTTACGAGCAGCGATGATGTAGAAAGAGAAGAAATAGAAATTACAACCGAAGATTACGGTACCGTCTTGGTCCACTTTGAAGACGGCATTCAGGGCGTATTCACTGTCTCCCAGGTCTCGGCCGGCAGAAAAAATCATTTGTATTTTGAAATTGCTACGGATCATTCCTCCTTTAATTGGGACCAGGAAAAGCCGAACCAGCTTTGGGTAGGTAAAAGAGCGCAGTCCAACGAAGTGATGCTGCGCGATCCGGACTTGCTATTGCCTAATGCAGCGTCATTAACCCACTATCCAGGCGGTCACCATGAGGGCTGGCCGGACGGACTTAAAAATTTGTTTTATGATTTCTATCAAAAAGCGGCAGATCGCCAATATAAAAGCTCATTTGCCACATTATCCGACGGGCACCGAAACATGCTGCTTGTAGAAGCTATATTAAAAAGCCATCAAGAAAAAAGATGGGTCCAAATGGAGTGTTAACGAAAGTTGAAATTATGGACTTACTTTCCTGGGTTATGGTGCAAAAATTAAATAAAAAAGCCAATCAAATTGTAGATTGTGGTATTATCCCCTTTAAGTAGACACTCAAAAAAACCGTCATGTTATCATGGAGGTTCGAGAGACACTTGGAGGGGATATTTTATGGCTAAAAAAGGACAAACATTCCAAACGTATACAGAAGAATTCAAATTAAGGGTGGTTAGAGCGTATTTAGAGGGTTCTTCAAGTTATAAGGTGGTAGCCGAACAAGCAGGGATTCGTCATTGTTCACAACTGAAGGTGTGGGTGAAGAAGTGGCAAAACGGGGATTCGTTCGATGCGCGTAAAAGTGAGATGAACCCACTGAAAGGTCGCCCTCGCACGTCCTTTGCAAGCATTGAGGAAGAAAGAGACTACTTGAAGGCACAGGTGGACTACTTAAAAAAGCGGTATCCAAATCTAATAAAGGAGAAGCCCCCAGTCAGCGGGTTAACTACGAAATAATTGAGGAGCTACGCCAACTACACGGCATTACATGCCTGTTAACCATAGCGGGGATACCACGGGCCAGCTAAATGGCGAGCCACACAGCCTCAGCGCAACGCGAGGCAAGACAGGGATCACGTGATCAAAGAACACATGATGGCCATCCATTTTGCACATCCTGAGTTCGGTTACCTTCGCATGACGAATGCCTTGTGGGAGGCAGGCTACAACGTGAATCACAAGAAAGTCTGGCGGATCATGAGAGAGTTATCGATCCAATCCGTCATTCGAAAGAAGCGAAAGCAGTCTAATTACACGCCCTCTGTTGTGTATCCGAATCGCTTAAAACGCAAATTCCATGCTACAGCGCCCCAACAAAAAATGGTCACCGATATTACCTATATTTCCGACGGAACCAACTTTCATTACTTATCAGTTATTCAAGATATATTCAATAACGAGATTGCAACTACCACCGCTTTCAATTCAAATTGAAACAACGCGCACCGATTGAATATCGATGCGCGCTGGCAGCTTAGCTTTTTTCATCTGTCTACTTGACAGGGGTATGACCATTGTCTATGTCAATAACCTAAATATTTTGTTGATCCATTCAATAGCAGTAAGGACAGACGAAGTTTCGACCAGCCCTTTCCTAATCATATGCATAGCCTCGATTCCCTTTAACGTCTGCTCTTCGGTTTGGAACGTTTTGAAACCAAGCATTGGTGATTTTCTTTATGAACCGATGATCTTGCTCCACAATAATGTTCAGATACTTAGTCTGTCTAATACTGGTTTCCTTTGGTATGAATTTCTCACTCTTTAATTCTTGTAATCATATTGTAAAAAACGGAAATGTTTATATAGGCGGATGGGTGCAGTCAATCCAATTATGGTTCCACTTAATTTAATAGAATTAGGACAAGCAGGAAAGTCCATCCTCGTAAACGATCATTTCGAACTCTAAAGCTTGAACCAAGCACCAACAACCTGGTAGGCAAGAAAAACGAATATGTGCAGGTAAGCGAACAATCTGTAATTTTGTGTAAATGGTTTTTACCGACAAACGTTCATCCAGAGGCTTTACATGGAGGGGGGCATGATAGGCTAGACTGCCTTAGCGATATGAGTTTACGAGCTATCGCCCAATCGCAAGGAATAGGCTCCATGTCAAGCGGGCTCTCAAGTCATGCCTCATGCAGATAGTTCCGCTTGCAACCGGTCTCCAAAATGGATGGCAAGCTGTGATATACATTTTTACCAACTACGTAACGGCATCGTCCATTTCCTGGATGCCTCCATGGTGGCAAGATAGATAATCTTCCGCAAGGCATCATCCGATGGTAAGCCGCGTTTTTGTTTGGGTAACTTTTCGAAGCTAGCGATGGTAGCCTTCGATAATATTTGAGGAAGAAATGAGTAAGATCACTAAAGAAAAAATCAATGCTACCATAAAGTTTACTTCTATTGACTCGGCTGCATGGGACCAACAAGCTACTCTCATGCTCGCTGGAAACGAAAAGGTAGACTTGATCTATACAAAATCAGCAACATATAGTTCACAGGTTGCAAGAGGACAATTACTTCCCCTTGATGATTTAAAAAAGAAATTTGGACCGGACATTCTAAAGTCTATCGAACCAGAAATCCTTTCAGCTTCGAAAATTAAAGGTCAAACATTTGGCGTATCGAGCTTCAGGGATTTCGCATCATTTGCTGGTATTGTGTTGCGTACAGATCTTCTGGAAAAATATAAGATTATGTAAGTAAGATTAAAACCATGAATGACATGGATCCCGTTTTAAAATAGTTAAGGAAAACGAGCCGAACCTTACACTTGTCTGTCCGCAGGTCGGCGGAACTTCGACCCTGGATTTGCAATTGAATGCGTCAGTAGATACGTTAGTTGAGGGATTGGGTGTGCTTACTAGTGTGGATGAACTTAAGGTGGCCAATTTATATGAATCTACTCAGTATGCAGACCTTCTAAAAACGGTAGGAAGATGGTATCTGCAGGATATATTTCCAAAGATGCCTCCACAAGCAAGGAAGGTGGATACGACTATATCAAGGCGAATAAAGGGTTCGCTGCCATGATCTAAAGGTAAGCCTGGTAATGATGTTGTGATAAGCCAGCTGACAGGAAAACCTATGACTATGATCCAATTTACTCCAACCTTATCCTGGTTTTCACATGCTCTTCTCTGCCATTTCCCCTGCTCTTACGTCAATCTTTTACTGGTTTAGCGTGATGAAGAGTGAGGATAGAAAAGTGGGGAAAGCCTTGTGGGGCGGGGAGTCGCGTGGGTGGGTGAGTGGCAAACTTTAAGACAAATTGACACCACCAGCGTTTTTTGTGCGAACAAATATTTGCTGACAAGATGTTGTCGCTGACTCTTTTATGTTAATAGAGATGCTTACTGGTAAAATAAACACATACCATCAAAGTGTGTCGAATATTCCGAAAAAATTTGTTGTAATGTTTGCGTTTTGCAAATATAATAAAAGCTAACATTAACTACATAATGCTCAAATCGAAACGGCAAACCTATTGAAAAGTAGGGACGCAAAACTATGGACCTACGGAAGAAAATTCTATGGTCGCCAAGTTACCGAAGGTGAGGTTAACCTCTAAAAACATCACTCATCAAGGATGTTTTTTGTTTTTATATTTGGAGGGACACAAATATGGCGAGAATAATGATTGCTGACAATAGCCCTTCTGTTCGCTTCTTGATTTCAATTTTAGTCACTCAGGCAGGTCATGAAGTCGTTTTACAAGCAAATAATGGACGTGAAGCTTTAAACGTCTACTTTGAGACGAAGCCCGACTTATTGATTGTCGATTTTCAAATGCCTATTATGGATGGCATTTCTCTCATAGAAGAGATTACGAAAGAAGATCCCGATGCCAAGGTCATGATTTGCACAGGTTCAATTGAAAAATTACAGTGTGATTCGAGAATGAATAAGGGCGTTACGGTAATCGCAAAACCTTTTAATAATAAGGACTTTATCGAATCTGTTTCAACAGCCTTAAAAAACTAATCTTGAAAGGAATATAACAAGTGAGGTGTTACCCATGTCAGATCATGTCAGTGAACAAGAAATATTAAAGTTGTTGAAGAAACTCGACCAATATTCTTACTCACAGAAACGAGAAGGAATAGAATCATCTTCAACTACGCGTATTAACCTAGAAGATGAGATGATCGTGGATGGATTCATTAAGGTTGAGAATGGAAAGGTCATTGTTGGGAATCCATCCAATGGGGGTAAAGTCCCTACTTTAAAGGCAAAAGCTCCTGTCAAGCTGTCGATGGATGGACAAGAGATCAGTAAAGAGACTAAAGTTTCTTCTGAAAGCGTAATAGAGTGGGAGATTGAAGAAAATCCCTTATTCGAGATATCAGTCTCAGAAGACAAGATAGACGCATATTTAACAATTAATCGCACACAGAGACACGCTTGGTCGTTAACTGATAAGGCTCCTGAATTGGATGTAACACTGACTGTGGAGGAAGATTCATCAATCATTTTGGAAACCATCAACCTGCAAGATATTCTTACAGCAGTTGACAATATGAACATTAAGATGAATCTGGATGTAGTAGCCGTACAAATGGAAATCCTTCAGCCTTCTCATCGACCTGTGAATATCGCAAAAGGTAAACCGCCTACTCAAGGTCAGGACGCCAGACTGGATATGTTCTTCTCGGAAAATATCGAGAACATCTTCACCGAGGTACGGGGGTTAATCGACTATAAAAATCACATGAACATTCCTTCCGTCAAGAGTGGAGATGTCCTCGCTAAGAAAACACCACCTGTTGAAGGACAAACGGGGTATGATGTGGTTGGAAATGTGTTACTTCCCGATCCGGTTAAGGACATTTATATTGCTGGGAAGGATACCGTTGAGATTACACCAAATTCCATTGTTATTGCTAAAAAAGAGGGAAGACCTCGAGTCACGGGTAATCAAATCAAGTGCTTTGACATCAATACGGCTTATCTTGTGCCAGGTAACGTTGACTTACAAACAGGCAATATCGTATTTGCAGGTGACGTGATTGTCTACGGCGATGTCATGGATAACATGATTATTGAATCACTGGGGAACATTTATGTGGCTGGCAGTGTTTTTAATTCGACTTTAACAGCCACAGGTAGTATTGCAGTGAAGGGAAATGTCTTCGGGAGTAATCTGTATTCTGGATATTTCGGGATGCTTTATAACAGGCTCTATAATAATTCCAAACAGTTGATGGATATACTTGAAAAAATGATGCAAAGCGCAAAAATGTTATTAAGTGAAATCAGTAAGAAGAATATGCAAGTGCGGTATGGCCAAGTGTTGCTACTGGTTATAGAAAGCAATTATAAGCAAGTATGGGATGTTCTGAAAGAATTGATGGGTGTTATTTCAGGCATACAGTCTTACAATAAAGATGCTTTGCAAGAACTGAACAACTATTTAGAGTTATTCCTCCAGCCAACAAAAATAGTGGAAATCATGACAGCTCCTAGAATGGAAGATTTCTTGCGAGTCTTAAAGAAAGCATTCATGAGAGTCGCTTTAAGTCAGGAATCGCAAGTCCAAATCAACATAAACCAAGGTCAGAACTCAACATTAAAGTCGAATGGAGACATCCTTATCCGAAAAGAAGGCGTTATCCAATGTGACCTTTATTCAGCAGGGAATATCATTTTCTTTCTGGACAATTCCGTTTGCCGAGGCTCCAAGCTTGAAGCGGGAGATACGATCTCTGCCATGTATGTTGGTGGCATCACAGGTGTAGCGACAAGCCTTAAAGCAACAAAGAAAGTTATTGTGAAGAAAATGTTTGAAGGTCGAGTTATCATTGATCGGCAAAGCATGGACATATTTGAACCGATTGAAGAAAAGACGTTTGATCGTAACAGTTTTAACCAATTTTAAGTGGGTGATTTTAATCGATAATACGCGTTTTATAGGGAGAAGATTAAATATTAATATTTATTCGAGGCAAGGCAGCTTACTTCTACCTCAGAACAGTATCTTGGACAATCATCATCTTGATCTCCTTCACCAACACGGAATCGAGATATGGCGAGAAGATATCCGACTGGTTACGGAGGCGATAATGGAAGAAGCGGTTTCAGAAGTTCAAGCGATCTATGAAAAGATTCATCACCAAACGGAACAGCTATCGAATCAAGTTATACAGGATCTGTTAATGCCGAAAATCCAAGAATTATGTATCAACAATAACCTATCAAATGTTATATTGGAGTTAAGTAAAAAGGATAATTATACCTATCGACATTGTATCGGAGTTGCGGTTATTTCGTTTTTAATTGGAAAATGGTTGAGGATGAATGACGAAGAGCTAAATGAACTTGCTATTGCGGGTTTAATGCATGATCTTGGTAAGGTGAAGATTCCCGATTTGATATTAAATAAAGCAAGTAGGCTTACTGCTGACGAGTATGCCGAAATGAAGCTCCATACACATTTGGGGTGTGAGATGATTCGGAATATTTCAGAAATGACGGAACAACAAGCTCTAGTTGCGCTTCAGCATCATGAAAGAGAAGATGGCAGTGGATATCCATTTGGGGTTTCGGGGGAGAAGATCACTCCATTTAGTAAGATCGTATCGGTCGCTGATGTGTTTCATACGATGATTTCAGAACGAGTGTATAAGAAACCAGTACCCTTGTACCAAGTGTTTCAGGAAATCCACAAAAGTTCCTTTGGATTGTTTGATCCAAAGATTGTTCATAGTTTTATCATGAACATGATGAACAGATTGGTTGGCGATCAAGTGATTTTGACGGATGGCCAAGTGGCTCGTATAGTCATGCTCCATCCAGACGCCCTACTCAATCCTTTAGTGGAGGCTCAGGGACAATTTTATGATTTACGGCATTCTGAACATAAAATTTTAGACTTTGCCAGCAATCAATAACGATACTAATGGAGGTTCCCTTGAAATTATCTAGATTAAGATCACTAAGAAAAGAAAGAAATATGACTCTACAAGCTGTAGCAGAATCAATCGGTGTAGCCAAAAGCACCTATGCCTGTTATGAACTAAATTATCGACAGCCTCCCATTAAAGTGTTGCAGAACCTCGCTGTACTTTTCAACACATCCGTCGACTATATAATCGGAGCTACGGATGATAGCCATCCCCAAGATAAAGGTACGAATGCGAAATTGATTCTTAACAATTCGAAACTTCACTGGGATGGCGTACCGTTAACGGAGAATGATCTTGAAATAGTTCGTGATCTTCTGGAGATGGTTGTTCAGGAGCGCATAAGTTCTAATGATAAGAAGGGATTATCTAGCACTTGACATCGCTAGACTGAGAGGTATAAAAAAGATGAAAGATATAATCAATTCCTTGAAACATTTTAAGCTGACCAAAGAAATAAGAACCATACTAACTCAACTACATCCAGTGAACGCAAGACAATCTGATTTATCTAATGTGTTCGAAAAACTCTACCATGCAGATTTGATAGGGATGCAGGAACTGCTGTCTATAGAAACTCGAATGTCCCTAAGTCATTATTGTATGGCGATGGAAGAAAAATTAAATGGTCTGTTATGTGTAGTATATTTATATGAAGAAGATGAAAAGCGATTATGGATCGGAGCGGGTCCGAGTATACCAGATGGTTACAAAGAATATTCACATGGGCTTAATGTGAATATGGATATTCCAGGTGGAGCAAAAGATCCGATTTACATCAAAAATACATTAATTGTTAGTAATGTTGAACGCGCTCAAGACATTGTAACATTAAATCATAAGAAGAAAATGATGGTGGACGGATTTAAATCCTATTGTTGTAGTCCTTTGGAATATCAGGGTAAGTTGATCGGTCATACTGTGTTGTTTTCCGAGCAATTAAGAGATTTTTCTGACTATGAAATCAATATGTTTCAGGATCATCGCAATCAGATTGAAAAAAAATTATCTCAGATTAAAGATGACATGATTTTCATATTAAAGAAACAACAGACTTCGTAGTTGCATTATATGGAGTTGTAGTTTTATTGCTGATTTGGATGAAGACAAACGATCGACTTTGGTTTTATCATAGGAAACTGGCAAAATTGTTTGTCTGAAATTAAATTTAGATACAATTTGAATAATGGGGATCTACGATGAAATATTCAGGAAGAATCGTTATTATATCGGTTGTTGTAATATTGATCTTAGCTATAAGAATATATGGTGTTGTTTATTATAACTATCCCCCCTTTCAGTTTCCGTTAATTGGTGTTTTTATAGTTATTGCAAGTTGGTTGCTGGGAACACAGTATGATAAATTGAAGTTTCTTTCGGAGAGAGATGTTCTGACCACACTGTATAACAGAAGATTCATGTTGCATACCTTTCCTAAGCTCATCGCTTCGGTGGATCGAAAACAGGAGAAGTTGATTTTATATTTTATTGACGTGGATGACTTTAAAATAATCAACGACACCCGTGGGCATAAAATCGGTGATCAGGTACTGCAACGGATTGCAAACGTATTAATGCTTCATTCACAAAAAAGGGACGTAGTTGTTCGTTGGGCAGGAGATGAATTTTTGGTTCTTTCCTCTTTTTCTGATGATCGCAGTAAAGCGATGATGATTAGTCGTATCCAGAACGAATTAAAATTATCATCCCAAGAGTTCAATATAGCGATTTCTGTTTCTATTGGAACGGCTGCGTATCCCAATGAGGCGCAAACATTAGATGATTTACTTCATGTAGCGGATCAAGATATGTATACCTTGAAATCCGATAACAAAAAAGTAAGTGAATGATATATATAAAATCGTCTATGCATTTTTGCATAGGCTTTTTAATTTTGAACGGAGGTGGGGTGAATGAAGAAAGATAACAAGAAATCTGTGAGGTCATTGAAACCTAAACTACCTACAAAGTATGATTTGAATGTAGAGCCAAGGTTAGATGAAATTTAGCAATGGGTTAAGGATGGAGTGACAGATGAGGAGCTTGCTGTACGATTGGATATTCATGTTTGCACAGTTTATGAGTATTCCAATAAGCACCCTAAATTTGCAAAAGTATTAGATATGTTTAATGGAGAATTGCAACCTTCATGGGAAGAACGATTAAGTCTAACATGGGAGAATATCCTGGCTTTAACGAGGAACTTTATACACCATAACTTAAATGTAATTATTGATTTTGTAGTGGAGGATGACTTGTAAACATTTGTAGCTGAAGCCCAATTTTACAACCATAGCTACGGTTTCAGACCCCTTCGATCGACACACCATGCCATGGCAAGAATCCAATTTCTCATCAATCAGGCGTCCATGCATTTCGTAGTCAACATCGACATTTTGGGGTTCTTCGACAACGTTAACCATACCTTGCTCGTAAAGCAACTTTGGAACATGGGCATCCAAGATAGAAAGGTTCTAGCGTGCATCTCTAAAATGCTAAAAGCTGAGATCGAGGGAGAGGGAAAACCTTCAAAAGGCGTACCTCAAGGGGGCTTGCTGTCAACACTGCTTTCGAATATTGTACTGAACGACCTCGATCATTGAGTGGCTGGTCAATGGGAACTCTTTCCGCTGACAAAACCTTTCCAATCAAGAACTGGCGAAAGGGCTGCGAAAATAAGGTCCTGTCTGAAAGAAGGCTATCTGGTGCGTTACGCAGGTGACTTCAAAATCATTTGTCGCGATTGGAAGTCCGCCCAAAGGTGGTATCACGCGGTAGTTCTGTATCTCAAATTGGTACATCCGAGAAAATAGTAGAATTGCTCCGTGAGGTTTCCTTGAATGAGTGGGTTAAAAAGGGCTATGAACTTCACAATGATAAAAGGGAATTCTGTGCGTTCTGTGGAGAGATTGTTTCTGATGAGCGCTGGAGTGTTTTACATAAGCATTTTGATGATGAATCGAGAGTTTTGGAACATAATATAGAAAGTTTGATCAAGAGAATTGAAATAGAAATAGTCAGAGATGGTTTTAAAATTGATAAAAATTTGTTCTACTTAAATTTCCAGAAAGAAATCGAACAACTTTCCCAGTCTCATTCAATAGCAGAATCTAACTACAATGAGCAGTTGAAATCAATTGTAAAGCAATTAATCAAACGTAAAGAAGCTATTACTGTCTCTCTGTTTTTTGAACGTCCCTTAGATTACACTCAAGAGATTTGTATAATTCAGAAGAGCTACGAAGAGTTGCGTATTCAATCGAATGAGTTTTCTGGAAAATTACATTTAGAGCAGACAAGAGCAAAAGAAACTTTAAGGTTACAAGAAGTTTATGATTTTTGTTCAACTATAAACTACAACGCGAGTTTAGTTCGGATCAATGAAATTAAAAATACAACAGAAGCAGTTAAACAAAGAGTTGATAAAACTCAAGTCGAGATAAGAAGAATAGAAGAAGAGATACAAGAAAAAAAACGTCAATTAAATGATGAGGAGAAGGGCGCACTTTTAGTGAATAAATATCTGACTGATTTTTTTGGTCACGAGTTCCTTTCTTTAAGGTCTACAGATGATACCAGGAAGGTGAAAAGAAAATTCGTTTTGAAATCGTTCGAAATGGAAAGCGTGCTTATCATTTGAGTGAAGGTGAATGCAGCTTGATTTCATTTTGTTATTTTATAGCGAAACTGGATGACATTGAACCAAAGATACGAAGCCTATCATTTGGATAGATGATCCTATTTCCAGCTTAGACGGAAATCATATCTTTTTTGTCTACAGCCTAATTGCAGTTGAGGTAGCCGAAAAAGGGTTGTTTGAACAATTATTCGTTTCTACGCATAATCTCGATTTTCTGAAATATCTAAGACGATTGAATAGTTTTGAACAACAGACAGGTGGAAAACCTAAAAGTTGTAGCAAGCAATACTTTATTATCAACAGGCTAGGTCACTATTCTACTTTACTACTCATGCCAAAATATCTTAAAGAATACGGAACAGAATTTAACTATTTATTTTCCTGTATCTACAAGTGCTCTTGCATTACTACTATAGATGATACAAATTTCGAGTTATTTTACAATTTCGGGAATAATGCAAGGAAGTTTCTAGAGATATATCTATATTTCAAATATCCGGATTTTTCTGAGGATAAACTCGAACGTTTCTTTGGAGATAACAAAGTTTCTTCTATTATAATAGATAGGATTAACAATGAATATTCTCACTTACAAGGTTCAATTGAAAGAGCTTCTATGCCTGTTGAAGTACCCGAAATGGTGTCAACCGCTAAATTAATTATCGATAAGATTAAAGAGGATAGTGATCAATATAATGCTCTTATGAGTAGTATAGGAGTGAATTCCTAATGAAACGTCGGGTGTCAAGAACTTTATCTCATTAATCGTCGCGTAAATCGCAGCTTTTTTATTTTATGGGACCAAGTTCTTGTCAAAACCCAATGACAAGAACTTGCCATTCCCGATTTTGACAAGAACTTGATCTCATTCCCGACAGAGCCGGTGTTGATTAATAAAAAATCGCGACACTAATCAGTGAGGAAAAAATCATCCGGACCGATGACAACTCGGTTTGGGACAAAATACTATCCCCTTCCCATTGTTTGAGTGTGTGTATGTTAACTCTGATGGGAAGGAATGGCAAGTTATGTTTTTGGATGTCTAGATGTAGCGCGATCAAAAAAAGTACATAGGAATTTCGAAAGGTTATTGAACTCTTCCGGCAATATGTTTTCCTCTACAAATTCCCTTTCTTTCAACACCGACTGCTGTTTATGTAACTATGGTATAATTTTACAAGAGACATAAAATAGATATTTTAAGGAGATATTCATTATGATAAGACGATATAAAGTCAGTTTGTCGTTGGTAAAAACAAGGTTGCTCCAAGGAAAAAATCAATTAATTATTGATTCAATAATTGATGGTGATTCATTGATAATAGTAACAGAACCGTATTATCGCGCGCCATCGTATGGACATTTAATTTCAAAAGATTACAGAGGAATGTTAATCTCAGGTTCGGGAACTATCATCAACAAATCTAGAAGAAGAGAAAAATCTGATAGATGGGGACAATTGAAAAATTGGCTAGTAACCCAAACAGGGGTGGAAGAAGTATTGAAAAAAATGGACGAAATTGATAAGTTAATGAAAGGATAGATTCATTACAGGAGATAGATGATTTTGTGGGACGGAACAATTAGTATTAAAAACAATAATAAAAATCATCGTTGGTGCTGGAATTATATTATTATTATTCGCGATTTCCTTGGGTGCATTTGATAAATAAAGTGATGAGTACGATGTAAATATGAGGTATTGCAAAGAAAAAGGTCTTACTGAACAAGTATGTGTGAAAGCAATTGATGTCTATAATATGTACAGCACACCTGACAATCAAATAAAAATATAATTTCAAGGGAGTTGTGTATCATCGAGACTATTTGTCGAAATCTTATGGAATTGATTAAGTCCATCGAGGTGACCTTAGAAAAGGGATATAAAATTTCAACTTTAATATTACTTTATAGCGGATTGGATATAGTCGCTTCTTTGAATACTGCAATAGGAAAAGATGTGCAAAAAAAGGATTTTATAGAATGGGTAAATAAATATGTGATTCCACATATGGATGTCAAAGTAACTGGTGAGGATTTGTACGCTGCGCGTTGCGCGGTAGTCCATACATTAGCCAGTGAATCCTCAATGTCACGACAAGGTAAGGCTACTCAAGTTTTTTATACTTGGGGAGATAACAAACCAGAGCAATTACAAGAAATAATAAAACAAAATGGTATGAATCACGTTACAGTGAAGATTGAAAATTTAATAATGAGTTTTCGCCAAGGTGTGATTGATTTTATTGGAGATATTCCTAATGATCCTAAACTTATATATACTGTTTTGCAACGATCTGAATATATGTTGGGATATAATTCAATTCCATTCCTAGATGAAGCAGAATGAAACAATAAATTCAAAGGAAGTGTATTAGTGAGCGAAGATGTTGCTTCTTTTGACCCAACAAAACATAAATATGCGTACAATCTTTCTAAGTTCACATGTTTTCGTAAACTAACAGGTAAGTGTTCATTAGATCTATCTAAAGATGAGGTTGCTCGTTACGCTGTTATTGAGGGAGTCGATCATCGAGACAAATATAGAAACCATCAGTCTCACTCGGTACACTATTGTCGATTGCTTGCAGAAAGCATAAAATTAAATGGTGTTACAGAGTATGTTTGGATTCATTCCTCAAGTTGTGGGCATTATTCTTTTACATGGGGACAACACCGAACTTGTATAGCAAAAACTATAGGAATTAAGGACATACCTGCTTTAATCGGATCTGCTTGGGAGAGCGAGTGTAGAGTGTGTTATTTTATAAAAACGAATCCTATCTTCCGTTTAAAACATTGGTTTAATATGACAGAAGAGTTTATTCGGTAAAGGCGCTGCTGAAAATGGATGACAATAACAAACGTGAATTAGCGATATTTGTTATGAAAGAGGTTAAGAATTATGTTTGTTACTGCGGCCGAAATGGTATGGTCATTGCCAAAATCTATTTTAGCGATGATTATTGGACTTATGTTGACATAAAATGTACAGATGAAGATTGTGATCACAATAGACAGGTAAAGATGTATTATCCCGACGAATTATATAATGCTACATATATACTAGACAAGCTGACAACTCAATTGTCGTGGCTCGCGAGGAGCGTATCGACCTCCTCGAATGGGACTGCCCTGAGCATGCTATTCTTGTGCAGGCCGATCTACTCACCCTCAATCTCTCCAGCCTTTACTACAAACCGGTCCCTCCCTCTCCGGAGGAAATCCACCTCAAGCACCGGATTGACGCCTTGTATACCCAGCACCCCTTTATGGGGTACCGGACGATCTCTACCATTATGAATCGCGAAGGGGATGGTATCCACAAAAACACGGTCAGGCATTACATGCGGGAAATGGGCCTGACGGCGGTTTATCCCGGTCCTAACCTAAGCAAGCGCGACCTGCAGCACCGAACCTATCCTTATCTGCTCAGAGGCTTTGCAGATCCTGCACCCTGACCAGGTCTGGAGTGTGGACATCACGTACAGTACGCCCAGCTAACTAAGTTCCAGTGATGGAATAAAGTTACTTGAGCATGTTTGGAATGCATGTCTTTTTATTTTTTTTTACAGGCATGCCCTTCTTCTGCTGTGAGAAGAAGTGAGCCGAAGCGGCGGTGACTTGCCGACACTAGCAAGGTGACGTAGTCCGCGGGAAACGGGGCTTGCGGCGAAACGGTTACGCCAAGATGAGACTCTAGGCTGAGCATGGGAAGGCTGAGGAACACGAACCTATTAAACCGCATCTGAGGGTTGAAATGTCACCCCTGCCTACACCGTTTAACAGGCAGGTCGCGGACTGGTATCCATTACACGTATGGACGGATATCACGAATATGGGCTGGATACGCACGGTGTTCTGGAAACTCGGATATTGGCTGGCTCGTAAATACAGGCGGGGATTCAGGTCACTCATGCGGGATTATGTCCGTTCCCCTCTGAAGGGAAAGGCTAAAATCTGAGTGCTGCAAGGTCAGAACAGTCGGGGTTACTATGGAGAACTGGCGCTGAGAAGGCTGATAACGCAAATGCTGGTTCACATGGCGAAACCCGGTCGAAAATCCATACATTTTTCGTTCCGAGAAACGCCGTACAACGGAATCCTATTTTAACGAAGTCGCCTTTGCTTTGAGCAACACTTAAATGGAGAGCCGGATGCGCTGAGAGGTGCAAGTCCGGTTCGGGAAGGAGAGGCAAGGAGATAGTTCGACTACGCTCTGCCTCTTACTTCACTCCGGATGAAACACGGGTGGATGTATCTGTACGCGGTGATGGACTGGTACTCCCGCTACATCATTGACTGGCAGCTGGACCAAAGCATGGAGATCGGATTCGTCCTCGAAACGATGAAACGGACCTTCGCCAGGCAGAAACCATCCATTGTGAACAGCGACCAAGGCAGCCATTTTACGAGCCCCAAATATATCGACCTCTTAAAGGGACAGGAGGTGCGCATTAGCATGGACGGCAAAGGGCGTGCGAAGGATAACATCGTGATCGAGCGATTCTGGCGCAGCTTGAAATATAATGAAATCTATCTCCATGACTATAACAGTCCGCGAGAGACGCGGCAGGTTTCTCCCGCGCCTTCGCTTGGGCTACGTTAACATGGGCAAAGATAACTGGAAATATTTAATATTTATTCCAAATGAGAATGGATACAACCTTTATAAAAATCTTATATCCACAAAAGCATGTGAATCCTTTCACACCTTAACTATATCAAAATAAGTGTCTTGACATCGTGTAGCACCATATATTTATGTGCTGTGCTGACGGACATATCCAAGTTTACACACGAAGGGGGTGACAGGCACTGCTTGGTGTGAACTGCTCTGGCAGCGCGGAAAGGTTCTGTTCTGCCAAATTAAAGGAGGCAGAAAACGCTTGCATGAAAAACGGAAAAATGCTAAGATAGGTTTGAATTAAACGATTAAGTGATTAAGTTATCAGTCTTCAACTATAAAAGAGAGATCCAAAGGAGGAGATATGCCTAGTATTAAGGATATTGCCCGGAAAGCAAATGTTTCTACCGCTACTGTATCTTATGTGTTAAATGAAACCGGAAGTGTAAGTGTAAAAACAAGAGCTAAAATACTTGAAATTATTAAAGAAATGAATTATCAGCCCAATCAAATTGCCAAAAGTCTGAAAATCAAAAAGACAAAAACGATCGGCGTTGTGGTTGAGGACGTCACTTCCTTTAATTCTTCCGAAATTATAGACGGAATTAACGAATATGCCGAGAATCATGGTTTTTCGTTACTCCTAACCAATATGCGAGTACTCAAACGTCTGGGACAGGAATATTCGGATACGGAGAATGTCAAAAAGCTGGCAGCTCCAGCAATCAATGAAATTTTAAACAAACAGGTAGACGGATTGATATATATCGGCTTCCATACCAGGGATGTAACAGGAATTATTGAAAATGATAAAATACCGATTGTTTACATTTACTGTTATACCTCAAAAGAAGAAGATTATTCCGTTAATTACGACGATCATTTGGCCGCTTATGAATCTACCAATTACTTAATAGAAGCAGGACATCGCAATATTGCGGTAATAAGCGGTCTCTTTAATTCCAATCCGTCTCGCGAGAGGTTTAATGGTTATTACCAGGCAATTATGGATAACCAATTGATCTTTGATCCTTCATTAATTAAAACAGGAGACTGGGAATTTGAATCCGGATACAGGTTGACCTCTGAACTACTCGCTGCGGAAAACCATCCAACTGCGATTCTTGCTATGAACGATAACATGGCAGCTGGCGCTATTAACGCTTGTAAGGATAAGGGTTTAAGTGTTCCAGCCGATATTTCTATTGTAGGGATCGATGATCGTGAGTTTAGTTCGTACATTAATCCCAAATTGACAACGATGAGACTTCCCCTGCATGAAATGGGTGTAGAGGCCATGAAGTCTTTAATGGCTATAATTAACCACGATCGCACCGTCCAAAGGAATAAAAAACTTAAATGTACCTTGATTGAAAGAAAATCAGCAGCTAAAGTATTCAATTAATTTTTTTTCATTATTAACTTAATCGATTAAGTCTTTAAAAAAAACTTATGGATAAAATATTTTTATAATTTGAAAGGGGTTATTTAAATGAATCATACGGGAAAACATGTCAAACAATTGCGCAAAATCGGTTTCACGATGGCTGCTTCAGTCGTTGCTATCAGCTTAATAAGCGGATGCTCCAGTAATAGTGATAGTCCTAGCGGCGATAAGTCTTCAACTGCTCCGGGCGTAGGAGAGGGAAAAAAAATAACAGTAGGCGTCGAGACAGGCAGCCCTTACATGGAGTTTTATAAAAAAATTACTCCGGAATTCACCAAGCAAACCGGTATTCAGGTAGACTTCCAGGAAGTGCCTCATGATAATATGCATGAAAGATTTATTACAGAAGCTGCAACTGGAACCGGTTCTATCGACATTTTTAATACGGATCAGCCTTGGATTTCCGAATTTGCCAAGCAAGGCTTTTTGGAACCGCTGGATGGACGTTTAAGCGATGCCGAGAAGAAAGAATTTTCGCCGGCCGCACTAGAAGCTGTTTCCTATCAAAACAAGATTTACGGATTGCCTTATCTCGTTCACACTCCTGTGCTTTATTACCGTACTGATTTGTTCGAGCAAGCAGGCCTCAAGAAAGCACCGGAAACTTGGGATGAATTCCGTGAATACGCCAAAAAACTCACAGACACCAAAAACGGAGTATTCGGAACTATCGTGGAAGGCAAACAAAGCGGGGAGCCCGTTACGCATCTGCTGGACAGATTCCTGCAGGCAGGTGGAGCGGTGCTTGAAGGTGACAAACTTGTTCTGGACAGTGCGGCGAACGCAAATGCTCTTAAATACTTGCTTGCCATTCAGCACGAAGACAAAAGCAGCCCTGAAGGGGCGGTAAGCTACGATAATGCGGATGCGCATAATATGTTTATGCAGGGAAAAGCAGCGATGGTCATCAACTGGCCTTATATGTATTCGCTGGCTAATGACCCGGCTAAATCCAAGGTAGCAGGCAAATTCGCAGTTGCTTTACAGCCGGCTGGAGTGGCAAAAACGAGTGCGGTTTGGAGCTGGGGCTTTGGGATTTCGTCAAGCTCCAAAAATAAAGATGCAGCGATGGAGTTTTTGAAATGGACAACTAGTACAGAAATGATGCAAAAGTTTGGTAAAAATTTTATCAATCCTGTCGTAAAATCTGCCGCGGTTGATTCGCTGAATTCGGACAAGGATTTAAAAGATGCGGATAAAACGGCGATAGCTGTGATGACTAAAGCTGCGGAAAATGGTAAAAATGTAACAACTACCCATGCATTCCCTGCTATCCAAGAGCGTCTTGCAGTATCCCTTTCCAAAATTATGACGAAACAAAGTACGCCTGAGGACGAGCTGAAAGCAGCTTCAAAGGATATCCAGTCCATCCTATCCAAATAATTGACAAAAGTATGTAACCAGAAGGAGTGTAGCGGCAAGCTGCGGCACTCCCTTTCTCAGTCCAGTTATCCCTAAGTAAGGAGGAATACAGCATGGCGGAATCCGTGATGAATAAAGGTGGAAAACATAACAGATCCCGAAGGATCGCAGGGATTCTACTGACCTTGCCTGCATTGATCGTTATGGGCGCAACGGTTCTATATCCCATCTTATGGTCTTTAAAAATCAGTTTGTATCAATCGGAGGGGATGATGTCATCCGGTTCTTTTGTGGGACTCGGAAATTACGTCAAGGTGCTGCAATCCACTCAATTTCAAGATGCACTTTGGAATACGCTGGGTTTCGTGGCGACCACTATCATCATAGAACTAATCATCGGTTTTACGGTGGCTCTGGTATTAAACCGGAGTTTGCCCGGAACCACATTTTTTCGAGTTATATTCACACTACCGCTCATGATTGCCCCAATCGTGTCGGGACTTCAGTGGAGATGGCTGTTCGCAGATCAATATGGTGTTGTCAATTATGTGCTTAACTTAGTAGGCATCAAGGCGCCGCTTTGGATGGGAAGTGTTTGGGGAGCAAAGACGGCCGTTCTGATTGCTAATGTCTGGTTAGCAACGCCCTTTGTGATCCTGATCCTGCTTGCGGCGTTATCCTCGCTTTCGGAGGATTTATATGAAGCAGCAAGGCTCGATGGAGCGAACCCACTGCAAATTTTTCTTAACATCACACTCCCGCTGCTGAAGCCGGCAATTCTGATGATCCTCGTTATTCGCTTGTCGGACGCTTTTCGCGTATTCGATATTGTTTATATTCTGACGCAGAGCGGACCGGGCGGGGCAACGGAAGTGCTGAGTACGTATATTTACAAAAGTACGTTCACTGGATTGCATTTCGGTCATGGTGCGGCTGCTTCATTCCTTGTTATGCTAATGATTATGGTGGTAAGTTTCGTGTTGTTCCGGGTCTTGCGGCCAAAGGAGGATAGATCGTGATGAAAGCATTCAGATTATCGAACCTTATTTCCTATTTCATTTTAATTCTTATGACTGTGTTTGTTCTTTTTCCATTTTTGTGGACGTTTTTAACTTCCATTAAGACCGATGTCGAGATGTTTTCCGTGCCGCCTGTGTTCATTCCTCAGCCGGTTACCGGCGAGCATTATGCTGCGATTATCTCCGAAGGCAAATTTCAGTCTTTTATGAGTAACAGTTTGATTGTTTCGATCATCAGTACACTGATTTCTTTGGTTGTGGGTATTCCTGCGGCATATGGATTTGCCAAATACCGCTATAAATTCAGCGGATTGATGTTCGCCTCCGTCGTAGCGATCCGCATGTTTCCACCGATCATTCTTGGCGTTCCTTTCTTTTTGATGATGCGCCAGCTTGGTCTGATCAACACGCATTTGGGTTTGATCATCACTTATTTGCCATTGGAACTAACCTTGATTATATGGATCCTGGAAGGCTTTTTCCGCCAGGTTCCGCGTGAAATCGAAGAGGCGGCAGAAATAGACGGCCTCGGTACGTTTGGCAAATTTGTCAGAATCGCCCTGCCTTTATCGATGCCGGCGGTAGGCGTGGCTTCGATTTTCAGCTTTTTGGCCGCGTGGAATGAGTTTATGTTTGCCCTGACATTAACGCGAACCGAAAGCGCGCAAACGATGCCGATTGGAATTGCGGGTTACGTCACAACGTTTCAGACGTTCTGGGGCAAAATGTCGGCCACCGGTATTCTCTATATTATACCAGTTATTATCTTCACCATCATCGCTCAAAAAGGCATGATCAAAGGATTAACTGCAGGCGCCACTAAAGAATAAATAAAAGGAGACTAATAATCATGGGAAAACAACTGAACTTGAAATGGGCAAAAGCTTCATCCTTGCAAACTCCGGAATTTGAATTTGCGGATACATCGGAAGCACTTCGCGTACTTAACATTCCGCAACCTGTGTGTTTGGAAACCTGGAATGTGGGAGCATCCAAGGAAGAGATAAGCGAGCATTCAATCGGATATACGTCTGTGCGGGAGCAGGATAACGGATTTTTGTGCGAAGCCGAGCTGGAGGCAGGAGGTTCCCGTTACCGGATAATTGACGAATGGGTGAGAGCCGAAGCGGATACCTGGCAGGTGAACCGCAAGGCAGTTGTTCTACAGGGTAAGGAAAACGCAGGCTTCAGGCTGCGCCTGGACGTGGTTACCGCTTTTCAAAAAGAAACGGATTTTACCGATTTGCGTTACTTTGCTCCGCCTGCGCTTTATGATAAAAACGATTTGGATGAAGACGGGCTGGAAGATTATTTAAGCACCCGCAATTTGATGTATAGAGAAGACCGGTTAAATATGCTGGCTGTTTTAGCCTATGACGAAAATCGGAAGTTCAGCATGAGCTTGCTCCGTGCAGACCAGCCGGCTTATGATGACATCCCAGATCGTCCGAATAAAGAGAGACTATTTTTGCAAAAAACGGATATCGGCAGCTTGGGAGTTTGGAAGGTGCCGGGCGAGCAAGACCAAATGTCTTTACGCGCGGCTTACCCTTTCTACGAAGGAGAACGCTGCCATGCCTTATACATGAAGGAACGTCCGGACTGGGGTTCATTTTGGCCTGCTGAAACCGGTGAGACCTTCGAAGTGTCTTATGCAATCCGGGTAGAAACAGCACCGGCCTTCATCGATGCCATATGGCAGTCATACACCCGTCGTATGAAAGACCTTGAGTCTACGCCGGTGCCATTGCCTGCAACTGCCGAGAAGCTGAATGAATACAGACTAGAATCGCTCGATCGCTATTACATCGAAAAGAGCGAAGAAGAAGATCCCAATATGCCGGCAGGGTACGCGCTCAACTGCCATCCGCAAAACGGGATTCAATTGAGCAATATTATCCAATTCGGATTTACAGGTCAAAACATTCTCAGTGCTTATAATTCGCTGCGTTACGGTTTGGATAACGGCATTGATGATTATGTAAATAAAGCCCAGAAGGTCGTCGATTTCTTTGTCAATAAGGCTCATCTTCGCGATAACGGCATGTTCTATAATTTATACAGCATAGAGAAGAAAAGCTTCGATTTTTGGTGGACCGGTCTGCTGCTTCCGCTTGCCTACGCGGAAGGAGAGCGTCTCGTTGAACTTATGGGGCCGCTCTATGATCACCGCGAGTTTGTGATAAAAGCGTTAAGAGAGAAGCAAGGATCGTATTTGCGCTGTATGAATGAGGATGTCCATGCATTAGTGCTCATCTATCAATTTGAAAAATCGCAAGGAAGAGAGAATAAGGAATGGCTTGCTGCAGCCAAAAACTATGCCGAATTCCTGCTTCGCACCCAAGAAGCAGACGGCACCTGGTATCGGGCTTATGATACCGACGGAAACGCCATTACAGATCCGCCAATCTGGTTCGGGACGACGATGTATGAACAAAAATCATCGACAGCGACGTCGATTCCTTTTCTCATTGAGCTGTATGAAATTACAAAAGACGAGCGTTATCTGGAAGCTGCCCAACTAGCAGGGCGCTTTGTCCGCGAAACGATTGTCAGAGGCATTAAATTTAATGGCGGTATTCATGACAGCATTTACGCCAAAGGCCAGTTGATCGATAATGAAAGCATCTATTTCCCGATGATCGGTTTGCTTGCTTTGTATAAAGCGACTAAAGATGAGTATTATCTGCAAGGTGCCCATGATGCCGCCAAGTTGAACGCGTCGTGGACGGTACTCTGGGATGTACCGCTTCCTCCTTCGAGCACCTTGGCTAAATACGGCTTCCGCAGCACAGGCATTGGGGCATGCGACACGCCGGGAGCAGGCTATGTACATCCATTTGAATTGTCCGGCGTGGCCGAGATGGTGGAAATCGCCACGCTAACTGGTGATAAAGATATGTTCCGTGTAGCGGAACTGCTCTGGCACGGCTGCAACCAAACCGTGGCGACTCCTGAAAAAGACTGGGGTTACCGCTACACCGGTCTACAGGAAGAAGGCTATTTAATCAGCTGGTGGGCTTGGGATGATCCGATGTTTGGCGATACCGGATTTGGTCAGCGCTGGAAAGGGGAAGGCAACAAAACCTGCTTCCCATGGATCCCTGCGGTAGCCGTTCATTGTTACTGGAAGCTGTTTGACCAGTTTGGCACAGCTGATTTTAGCCGGATTAAAGATCAAATAAATATGCAAGCCTAGGCGATTAACAATTAGAGATAGAGATGGGAGTGAGCCTATTGGAATCCATCAAGAATAATGCATTTTCCCTTCAATTATCTGATCAGGGCTTTGTGGAGAAACTTCTTATCAATGAGGACAGCGAAAACATGAATTGGGTGATTGATCCCCCATATTTGCGGGAGGTCGGTTACCAGGATGCCGATAAGCTGTTCGGACACTTCCGTTTAACAGTGAACGACGTGGAATACAGCAGCACAATCTGCGAGCAGCCTAAGAGATTTAGGATCGGGACCAAAAAGATCAAGCTGGTCTATTCATTTGACCGCTTTGAAGTTCATCTCACCTATGATCTTGAATCCGATGAGGAGTCCCTGAACTGGAATGTGTGTCTGCATAATATAAGCGGCAGCGAGCTTGTGGTGCATGACTTCCTTGTATGGTCGGCCCTCGCCTATATTATGTACCGCGATGCGGATGTGCATCGCAATATCAGCCAATCCTGCGCAGTTTTCCCTTCTATTTCACAGGATTTCAGCAAGATTGCCGCCGTGCGGAGAAGTCATAACGGACCCCATTTGGGGATGTACGCAGTGAAGGGAGAAACACGGTCAGTAGGTACTTATTGCCGATTTGAGAATAACTTTTTTAAAAACGTTTCTCCTTCACTCGATGGAATCCTCTACCACAATCTAGTGCTTGTCGGAACGGGCAGCAATGAACGAAGCACAACAGCTTCCGATTGGATTTATATGAGTGATGTACAGCCGCTTCGCCTGGCTGCAGGCTGTTCTGTGGACTGGGAATACGTTTTGATGCCCTATGATGAAGAACAGCAGTTTTACGAGAATGCTTTTAAGCTTGGACATCCGATAATTGAATACAATACCGTTACCGTAATCGGAGGAATGTTCCAGACAGCTTTTAGACTGCCGGAAAAAGTACAGCTCGTTGAAGTATGGATAGAGTCATTTGAAAATAGTGAAATCCAGCGAATCGATCTTACAGAACGGGTAAAACAGACCGAAGATGGATTAGCACTTGAAATCCGTATGAACCGGCCTGGTGAAAGAAAACTGGGGATTGTTATGAATAACGGTAAAACCGACAGTGTTGTTTTTAATGTCATCGAACCTATCAAAGAAATAATTGAAGCCAGGGCCGATTATATATGCCGCAGCCTGTATCAGAACGAAGATGCGGAAACACCTCATGCGTTTCTGCCGATTTCCAATCAAGGCGAATCGCTTGGCAAGCTGATTCTTGTGCTGAAGAAGAATCTGTTGGGTACGTTTGATCTTGATGAGCTGCGAAAAGTGGAAAACAGCGCGGTTCACTATATCAAGCCCAAATGGTTTGAGAATGGAGACTTCTTTCATCCTGCTAAACTATACGATGATTTTTATCGTATATTTGATCTCGATTATGTTGCCCATGTTTTCTACCTGCTCTCCAAATTCCAAGCGAATCAGTTAGTACGCCAGCGCCCTGCCGATTATTTGAAATGGGCAGCTGAAGTGATGATCGTCCGATTGGATGAAAATTTTCACGAGGATGAACGTGAGAAAAAAGAAACGCACATGCTCGGTGTCTACACTTTATTTATCAAAGATCTTCTGCAGAATCTGGCTCAGTTCAACATGACCGATATGCATGAACAGCTGTCCCGTTTATTTACGGCCACGGTGGAACGGATCCGTTTGGACAGCGGGCAGTATAAAGGAGCCGTGACCGAGCATTTTTATGATAATGCCGGGTTCGGACCGACCTGTGAGGCGCTTTGCTTGTTGGATCATACTAAAGAAGCGAAGCTGTATGGCGAGCTTCTTCTGGCCAATATTGGATACAGCAATGATTTCAGGGCTCAGAACCCGGACCGCTGGTGGGAAGCCTTATCCTATATGACGCATTCGCTATGGGGCGGATTGGTTGCTGCTTCAACACTTGTTGCGTACGAGCATTTGCGCGATAATGATTACTTGAAAGCAGCTTACCGTGCGACCATGCCTGTGTTTTATTGTTACGATTGGCATGCAACGGCAACGAACAAAAAGCTTGAACGGGGGCAGGCTGCTTCCACTTACAGTGTGGCCTCTCCTAATATGAATCGGCCCGACTTGTCACGAAACAGATTCGGCCAATCGGTTTTTGCCCAAGACGGTGGATTGTTTGAAAAGCTATTCAGTAATGCATCAGGCGACGATTGGGATATGGGTGAGGAGGTGGTCGCTTATTTGTCCGGCTTCGGGACCAAGTGTTTCCTCTATGTCAGGGACGGAGAAGTGTGCTGCATCAATGGAGAGATCACCAGACACGGCGATCGTTATGAAGTGAACAGCTATGCCGCATATCCGAGAGAATTTCATTTCTTTGAGGAAAATGCTGCTTTTCAAGCTTCTCCCGGTGAAGAGGTCCGTACCGTGATATTTGAAAATGGCCAGTTTGTCCAGCCTTTGCTGAACAGCAAAGGGAAATAACATAAAAAGTGGGAGAACAGCGTGTGACGGAGGTACATCCGTTAGGCTGTTTACTTTCGATTGTATGAAGAAAGAGGGATTCCATGCTACAAACAGGAAAATTTGTGTTGGCTGACTTAGAGCATTGTGGGAAAATAAGCATGCCGAAACAAGGAAGCATAGAGAAGCTGGTATTTACAGACAAGCATGGGGTAGAATTAACGGTGCTTGTCATAGACAACGGGCTGATGACAATCACCATTTTGCCTGACAGAGGCATGGAAATCGGGGATATCTTGGTTGCAGGAGCGAAGATAAGCTGGGATCGCAGTTACGGGTATCTCGTGCATCCGCAACATATCAACCTCGAGGAGCGGGGCGGGACAGGGTGGCTCGACGGATTTTATTCAGCTTCAGCGACCATCGGCCCGGAGCAATTTGGCAGTCCCGGTGAAGGATACACCCTGCATGGAACAGGTTCTTATTCTATAGCGAGTCCACAGTCTGTATTTATCACTTATGATGAAGAAGCGCTGCGGATTGAGGGAACCGTTCTATGCAGAGGATATACGCAAATCCCTGCTTTTGAAAAACAAATCAGTATTCTGACCAGATGGAACTCGTCCATTTTATTGAGAGAGGAAAACACCATAAACGTGTCGGATATCGACCAAACGTTGGATGACGGACTTCATATCCAGCTGTCAGGTTCATTTCTGCATGGCGGCGGTAGGTATGTGCTGCCGGTAGCCCAAAGGAACATGCACTTAAGAGATGGCGCGCCTGCGGAAGAGGATCCCCTGCATATTCCCGCTTTGGCCAAGGGTCCTGAGCCGATCCGCTGTTATCAGTATGTTCCTGAACCTGTCTCTGGACTTGAAAGCATTGAAGAGATTAAACCTTATGTAAGTAAATTTAATCGTCCGAAGAGCGTCACAGCTGAGATGATCGTGAACGAAGATTTCAGTGCTGCCGGGATTGTCATTCGACCGTTGGATTGTTTTCCCAGGTCGCTGATCGCCAAAGAAATTGCGGAAAGCTTCATGTTTTCTTTTGAACCTTGCAGGACAAGACCGAACCGGATGTCCCAAAAACATATAGATGGAGAAGCATTTGTACTCTCACCATCCGCAAGTGCTTTCACGCAGTGTATCATTGGCTTCAGTACAAACAAAAGCACAATAATCGGCTTGCAAAATTCCATTACAAATTTTAATAGTCATTGATAAAATACGAAACGGAGCAACTGAGATTTTGCCGATCCGTTTCGTATTTTTGCCATCTGTTTGTTAATTCTGTAATAGGTTGTGGTGCAAAGCTTTAATTCATGATACATAATTGAAATTGAAGTCATGGGATGGAGAAACTTACTTTGGAAACGCAATTGGATTTATTTAAATGGAAGCATTATGAATCAACGATTATTTTACTAACCGTGAGATGGTATTTGAAATATAGTTTAAGTTATCGAGATCTTGTAGAAATGATGGGTGAGCGGGGATTACAGATTTTCTCATACTACGATCATGAGATGGTTCCATGAGTTCGGTCCCGAAATTGATAAACGAATTCGCCCTTTCTGAAACCCGCAAACTATATAGAGCTGGTCAAGGGGGAGCAGGTGAAGCTGCACCTAAGCGTAGACAGTAAGCAACTTGGACCAATGAACTAAACATTTTGAAGGAGCCCAGTACCGCCTTGTACCACCAGTGGTTTTTTTGCATTTTTTGGGGATATTCTTGTCGTTTTTTTTGCGACAAGAATATCCCCCTTGGACGCTTCATAGCGCCGAGGAAATCCAACGCCGAGCACCCGGAAGGTGATGACGATCATCTACGTTGCAGACGAGAAGCGGGTGCTGGAGCCGGATACCAACGCTCGCAAATTAGACCTGGCTAAATGGCTGCCGGGAGACTGGATCGGCAGTCCGCTTAACCCGATTTTGTACCGTAAAGAAAGCACATAAGATCATAAGCCTGTTTCTTTGACTGATGTCGGAAGCAGGCTCTTTTTGTTTTCGGAAACTATAGCCGAGCAAGCCTAATTCTAACCTTTATGATTTACTAGTAAATGTTTGTCTGTTATAATTATTATTACAAATATTGTTGTAATAAAGAGGCGGATAACGTGAGAACCCTACAACTTACTTTAGAAGAAGCAATTGAAATATGCAAAGCTTTGGCCAACGAGCACAGGATGCAGATGCTGAACGTACTTAACCAAGGTCCTCTTAATGTGAACGAACTTTCAGAGTTGTTGCAAATCCCATTTTCGACTGCCGCTGTTAATGTAAAAAAACTGGAGGATGCCGGTATAATCTCGACGGAAATAGTTCCGGGTCGTGGCAGTCAAAAAGTCAACTCAAAAAAGTACGACCGTATAGTCATTAATTTAAAGTTACCTGAACCCCAGTTAGAAAATAATGTGATTCTCGATATGCCTATTGGAGAGTACACCGACTGTGAGGCTGAGCCGACGTGCGGGCTAGTAGGGGAACATAGTATTCTCAGTATTATAGATGACCCGCGCTCCTTCTATGAACCGGGACGGAAGGACGCACAACTGATATGGTTTCGTTCCGGATATTTGGAATACCGGTTTCCAAACAGGGTTCCATATGGCGCCCGGACTGAAAAAATAGAGTTATCCGCGGAGGTTTGTTCTGAAGCACCGTACCATAAACTGGATTGGCCATCGGATATTACGCTCTGGATGAACGGAGTAGAGGTCGGAACTTGGACAAGCCCCGGGGATCTGGGCGGAAAAAGAGGCTTCCTGACTCCAGACTGGTGGGCTACCCACAATACGCAGTATGGGCTGCTGAAGCGTTGGCAGATCAATGATAAAGGCAGCTTTATTGACGGTACTCGAATCTCTGATGTTACGGTTGATAAACTGAATATTTCCGAGAAGCCTTTTATCTCTGTCCGCCTAGGAGTGAAAAAAGACGCGCTGAACACTGGAGGCATGAATATGTTTGGCAAACGCTTTGGTAATTATGAGCAAGACCTGATTCTTAAAATAAACTATGCAAATACTTCCGGTATAAAATAATAGCTAAGGATAACGTCATTGCAAATGCAGGCGTTATTTTTTTTATATTATTTAAACAATAATATTTGTAATAAAACACGATTTAATATTATAATAAAGCATTCAATTATTTTGCCGAGTTTGGCCGCCCCGCTTGGGGTTATGATTTTGAAACAGTTTTACGACGGTATTCCGAATGAACTGGTGGTGGCTGCGTAAATTGACGGTGCGGGCCTTATCCGCATTTACTCAAGTATTTTCGTTCCGTTATCACGATCGTCAATGTCAGCGCTGGCTATTTTTACATTCATCAGCTCGTGGAACAACTTCTTGTGGCCGTTCCTTGCTATTAGTGACGAGGCAATGATGACGCTGCCTATCGGGATTCCGCTATGCCAATATGCTGGCAAGCTTTCCGGCCATACTCGTATTCATTATTTTTCAAAAGCATATTAGTAAAGGGATTACGATGACTGAAAAAAAAGGATAGACAAGCTTTGACAGCTTAGAATGGTGGAGGAAATGACTACGAGAAAGCAATGGAGCCTCGCGGGGACGTGGACATTTGCGACTGACCCCAAGGATCAAGGAGACAAGGGCAGTTGGTATGATCAAGAGCAAGGGCTTCCCGCAGGGTATGAAGTACAGTTCCCCATATATGGCAAAGAGACGGAGGGGAACTGGTCAATTATTATGGCGTAGCGTGGTATGACCGCACCTTTCAGGTACAAGACCGCGACCGCAAGAAGCGTCAATTTCTTCACTTTGACGCAGTGGACTATATGACCCGGGTATGGGTGAACGGCAGTTATGTTGGCGAGCGTGAAGGAGGATTTACTCCCTTTGAATTCGATATTACCGAATATTTAAGCGATCAGGACCAGCAAACGGTCACGGTACGTGAGTATGATCCTCAGGATAATTCGGATATTCCGATCGGCAAGCATGGTAGCTGGTATACGCGTGTAAGCGGAATCTGGCAGGACGTATTTATTGAGGAGCGTCCGGCCGTATTCGTAGAACATGCATGGATTACTCCAGATATCGACAAGTGCAGTATCTCTGTAAAATACCGTATAAACAGCAATACCCATGCGATACTCGGAAAAGGAAAACTCAGCTATTCCGTGAAACATCATTTGGGGGAGGCGACTGTTTATGAGGCATGGTTTTTTCTTATGTGCGCCCAGCATGGGCGCTATCTCTAGGGTTCAAGTCCCGAATGGTGAAGGCAATAGTAACCATAGCTTAAGGCAAGGGTGTCCATCGCGAGGTGGAATCTGGAGTAAGCCGGTGGCAAATCTCCGGTCTGAGGAACACGAACTTCATATAGCTAGCCAAAAGCAGGATAAATGTGGCTTTACTAGGAACCGTAAATACTATCCGAGTAGATAAGTGTCGCACAAACTGTGCCTGTGAGCTCCTGACGAAGGCATGTACATTTCCGAACGAATTCTCATAAATATAAATAGTCGGTCAGCCGACCGAGCTATTATAAAAATATCAGTTTTGTCTACCCTTTGTTAGGAATTGACTACCCTGCTATCTATTGTTCATATGCATTTTAGTGAATGCCTGCCTAAACTCTGTAGGAGTCATGTTTTCGTATTTCTTAAATAATTTCATGAAATATTTATCGTCGCCGATTCCTATGGCCAAAGACACATCTTTGATGCTTTGCATACTTCGAGAGAGCAGGTCTTTCGCTTTTGATATTTTTTGGCGGTGAATATATTCCTGCAAATTTATGCCTGTTCTCTGCTTGAAAAAACGGGATAGGTAATCTTTATTATAATTAAACTTCTTTGCGATCATGGCTACAGTAATGTCTTCCGTAGCATGGATGCGGGTCCATTCCATAATTTTTTCCAGGTTATAATCTTTTCCCGACTTTTTTCGCGGCATATAGAAATTCGTAATCGTCTGTTCAGAAAGCTCGATAAGCAGAGAAGTTAACAGGTAATAACCGCTGTATTTCGTGTAATAGTTCGAATTCACAGCATGCATAAGCTGATGGAACAAAATATTGACCCTTTCTATACCGGGTGGTGCAGAAAAGAGCGGGATATAGATATCGGCAATATTTTGGCGTGAATCGGGATCCATGCGGAAGATAGATACGTCTCCATCCATGCTCTCTGCATCTATCAGCTTATAACCTACAGGAAAATGGAAATGAAACCAATAAAATGATAAGGTTCCTTCACTTTCGATATAACCATGGTGCGTACAACCTGACGGCAGCAATAGAACAGTTCCGGGCTTTACTTCATATTGAATATCTTCCATCTGGATATAAAGCGTCTTATTGACGCCAATGATGATTTCAAAACTATCAATATTACGTTTAGTATGTATCCATGGAATCTCTGAAACAAATTGGCCGCCTGATATAAACTCAACAGGATTAGCGATATTGGCTTTAAAAAACTGCATGCCATCACCTAAATTCGTAAGATTTCCAATCTAACTATAAAATATTCTAAAGGAAGGAAGAAGTCAATATAATACACCTAATATTTTTTTTGGACTACCGACAAGAGATGATTCCTACGCTATACTTTACTTATGAAAACGCTATCATAACTGGCGACAATAGGGAGGGAATCAATCTGATCTGGCATGGAATGCCATTTGCTTTCAAGCAAAGGAATCATGAATTTAACGAGAGGGGTTTAGTCAATGAGAAAATCAAGATTAGTGATCGGTAACACGTTGGTGCTGTCGCTGCTGCTGTCCGCATGTTCAGGCTCACTACCGGCATCTGAGCAGCCATCCTCTAAAGAACAAGCAAAAAATACTAGTAATGAGGTTGTGAACCTGCAGTTTATGGGGTGGGAAGCAAGCCCTTTAGAAACGGATAGTGTAAAAAAAGGTATAGAAAATTTTATGAAGAAAAATCCGAACATCAAAGTTGAATATACTCCTGTTCCAGGCGGTACGCAATATGTTTCAAAGCTTCTCACGATGCTGGCTGGAAACGCAGCCCCCGACGTATTTTTCTTAGGCGCTAGAGAATACCGTTCTTTCCAGGAACGTAATGTGCTTCTTGACCTTACACCTCAATTTAAGCTTGAATACAAGTTAGATGAATTCATTCCTTCTTCTGCACAAATCATGGAGATAAAAGGAGGTATTTACGGTGTAAGCAGCTGTACGGTTTCTCCAGTACTTTACTACAACAAGGACGTGTTTGATAAAGCAGGTCTCCCTTATCCGCCGGTCGATCCTGCGAAAGCATGGACTTGGCAACAGTTCGTAGATGTTGCCAAGAAGCTGACCATTATGGATGGAGGTAAGGTTACCCAATACGGAGCTTATGGATTTGAGGATTTTGGAGTTGTCATTCCGGAAATGTCCTCAAACGGTGGGAAGCTCTTTGCTAATGATGGAAATACAATGGCTATCAATACATCGGAAAACAAAACAGCCTTTCAGGCAATTCTTGATATGCGTAAAAATGATGGAGTGGCACCGGAAGCCAAATTACTTGAAAACATTGGGATGAAACCCGCACAAATGCTTCAAAGCGGAAAGATCGGGATGCTAGTGACGGGTTCCTGGGCATTGCAAGAGATTGCAACAATGAAATTCCCTGTTGGGGTAGCTGCGCTTCCGCAGTTCAAGAAAGCGGTAACCATCGGGCAAGCTCACGTGCATTCCGCATGGAAAAACACAAAGCATCCAAAGGAAGCTTGGAAATTGATCAGTTACCTTTCATCAGAGGAATATCAAACCGATCTGATTAGCTCGGGTCTGTGGATGCCCAACCGTAAATCGCTTTATACTCAGGAGGGAATTAAAAAATGGTTTAATACCAAAGTCCATCCAGAGGGTTTCATTGAATTGGTTCCATATATCAGAGACGCTGAGGCGGATCCTCGTACTTTAATCAGTAACATTAAGGTGAATGCGATCATAACGGAAGAAATGGATAAATTTTGGTATGCCAGCCAAGCAGCGGATGTCACTCTTAAAAATATTGAGAGCAGAGGTAATAAAGAGTTGGCGACAAAATAAAAAAATGGTATAAAGCCTCAGGTTAACCTGGGGCTCTTATAAAGGGGAGATAAAATGAACTCCAAAAAAACATTGCAAATTGATACCCCTTACAGGGGAAATTTGGAACATAAGCCAACAAAGAGCCGATTTGTTGAGAAGCTTTTGTATAAGGACGGTACT